>NZ_CANLDB010000021.1 GCF_947489365.1 uncultured Nocardioides sp. | reverse complement strand
ACGTAGGACCCGTCGGGGCGCTGGGCGACCGACACGGGGTTCAAGAAACCACTCGAGAGGATCGTCTTGGCGCCATCCGGGGCGATGGCGAGGAGGTTCTTACTGGAGCGGTCGGCGACGAGGATGTTCCCAGCGGAGTCCTGGTCGATGAATGCCGGGCCGCCCACTGCGGCGAACTGAACTCGGGCTCCACCGTCGGCGGGATA
>NZ_CANLDB010000020.1 GCF_947489365.1 uncultured Nocardioides sp. | reverse complement strand
GGGCATACGGGGCGGTGCCGGTGCGGGTGAGCTTGATCCGCGGTGCGGTGGTGTCGACCTGGAGCGGGGTGCGGACCCTGGTCTCCTGGCCGTTGGCGTCGGTGACTTTACGGGCGACCTTGAACCCGGGCTGGGTGTTCTCGCGGGTGACCGGCTCGGGGCAGACCAGCGGGGCGGTGCCGCCGCCGCAGGTGTAGGTGATGGTGGCGGGTGTGCGGTACCAGCCGGCCTCGTTCGCCGGGAGCTCGCTGCTGACCTGGCC
>NZ_CANLDB010000019.1 GCF_947489365.1 uncultured Nocardioides sp. | reverse complement strand
ACTCCCCCGCCGGCCGACAGGTCACGACGAGTGAAGGCCCACGCCTCGATCCACGTCGACTCCCTCGACCGAGCTCGCGCATGGCTAGTAGAGCGTGAGACCGACCGGGCCGAGCGGCAGCGGCGCCGCGAGCAGCACGGGAACCCGCCCGACTACGACCACGTCTGGCTCGACACCGCCACGGTCGCCGCAATGGCCGGGCTCACCGTGAACTGGGTGACCTGGCAGATCCGTGAGGAGCGGATGCCGGCGACGTTCCACGGCGGTCAGTACTG
>NZ_CANLDB010000018.1 GCF_947489365.1 uncultured Nocardioides sp. | reverse complement strand
CCAGCGGAGTCCTGGTCGATGAATGCCGGGCCGCCCACTGCGGCGAACTGAACTCGGGCTCCACCGTCGGCGGGATACCGAAAGATCTGGTTAGTGGAGAGCGACGACACATAAATGTCGTTGTTCGCGGTGATGGTGATACCGAATGCCCCGGGGACGTTGTCGTCCACGACAGTCTGGGTGCCATCCGGTGCGATACGTGACAGAGTCCCTCCGGTGTAGGACGTCACATAGGCGTTTTGGTTGGAGTCGACCGCTACTCCCGTGGCGTCTTCGACCGCTCCCACGACGCTGCGCTCGGAACCGTCGCCGGGAACCCGTATGACCTGGTCTTCGCCAAACTCAGCTACCAAGAGGTCCGGCTGTGCGACAGACACCTCGGCCGCGGACGCCGACACGGGCGCCACGAACAGGGTGCAGGCGATCGCCGAGGCCAGAGTGGCACCACCGACCCACGTGCGGCGACGGTGTGGCGCGTAGAACATTTGGCCTCCAGGGTTCCCCGTGGGCGAGCCCGAGCGGCCCGACCAGGCGCAAGCATCAGCCGTTCCGGTGTGCATCTGTACCGTCTTGCGGATTCCTTGCGGCAACAACAGGACTCAGCCTGGTGTTCAGGGCTAGTTGTGTCGGCTGGCTGACACACAACAGCTCAGGCCGGAGGTCTGCGGTCGGCCCGC
>NZ_CANLDB010000016.1 GCF_947489365.1 uncultured Nocardioides sp. | reverse complement strand
ATCTTCACCGCGCTCCAGCCGGCGCGCATGTCCGCCGAGGGCCGGCGCTCCAAGAGCTCCGACGACCGCAAGCGTCGCCGTCGGCGCAAGAAGCGGCGCAACCGCTCGCGCAGCGGCCGCTCGCGCAGCCGTTCCAACTGACGTTCCCCCGGGCGCTGACGCGCCTCACGACACCGGACCGGGTGGGTGGCTCATGATGGGAGCCACCCGCCCGGTCCGTCGTTCCCAAGGATCACTGATGACCGAGCCCTCCGCCACCCCGACGTGGACCCAGCGCGTCGCGGCGTCCCTGCGACCCGACGGCCGCGACGACCACCTCGTCGCTCAGGCGCAGGGGATGACGATCGTCGAGGTGGTCCGGCGCTTCTGGCCACGCCTGCGCCCCCTGCGGTGGTGGCTCCTGCTCGGCCTCGGTCTGCTGATGGCGGCGCCCGCCATCGCCACCGTCGAGATCCTGCTCTTCTCCCGGCTCGTCGACGACGTGCTGGTCCCCGCCGACTGGCGTCCCCTGCTCTGGCTCGCCGCGGCGTACGTCGGGCTCAACCTGCTCAGCGCGGTGGTCGACGGCACCGACGACTACCTGTCCACCTGGGTCTCGCAGCGCTTCCTCGTCGGACTGCGGCGCGACGCGTTCTCCCACGTCCTCGCCCTGCCCTCGCACGCGATGGACCGCCGCCGCCTCGGCGACACCATGGCCCGCCTCACCTCCGACATCGGCAGCGTCGAGCGGTTCATGGTCGGCCAGCTGACGGCCGGCCTGGGCGCGCTCGCGACCCTGCTCTTCTACGTCGGCGCCCTCCTCTGGCTGCAGTGGGAGCTCGCGCTGGCGTCCTTCGTCGTCGTCCCGCTCTTCTGGTGGGTCTCGAAGCGCTTCGCGACGCTCACGCGGGAGATCTCGCGCGAGCGCCGGCGCCGCGGCGGCTCGCTGTCCTCCCTGACCGAGGAGAACCTCGCCAACGCCACCCTCGTCCAGACCTACGGGCGCGAGGAGCAGGCGGTGGCGACGTACCACCGGCAGAACCAGGCCATCGCGCACGCCGAGCTCGCGGGCAGCCGCATCCGCGCGCTGTTCCTCCCCCTGGTCGACCTGGCCGAGCTGATCGGCATCCTGCTCGTCATCGGCCTCGGCGTGTGGGCGCTGGCGACGGACCGGCTCACCCTCGGTGGGCTGCTCGCGTTCCTCACGCTGCTGTCGTCCTGCTACCGGCCGATCCGGGAGCTGACGGACCTGCTGCCGTCGCTGTACTCCGCCACCGCCGGCGTCGAGCGGGTCGTCGAGCTGCTCGACGAGCCGCTGGCCAAGGACCGCGAGGGCGCCCGCGACGTCGCCGTCACCCGTGGCGAGGTCGAGCTGCGCGGCGTGCGGGCGTCGTACCCGGTGGACCCGACGTCCGACGCCCCGGGTGACCCGCGGCCGGTGCTCGACGGCTTCGACCTGCACCTGCGGCCCGGGGAGCGCGTCGCCCTGGTCGGGCCCAGCGGGTCCGGGAAGTCGACGGTCGCCCGCCTGCTCACCCGCCATCTGTCCCCCGACGGCGGCACCGTCCTGCTCGACGGGCAGGACGTCGCCGACGCCACCGCCTCGTCCGTGCGGCGTGCGGTCACCGTCGTGCTCCAGGAGAACCTGCTTCCCGACGCCACCGTCGCCGAGACCATCGCCTTCGCCCGTCCCGACGCGAGCCGCGAGGACGTCGTCCGCGCGGCGCACGCCGCGGACGCCCACGGCTTCGTCACCCGGCTCCCCGACGGCTACGACACCCGCATCGGGCAGCGGGGCCGGACCTTGTCCGGCGGACAGCGCCAGCGGTTGTCGCTGGCCCGGGCACTGCTGCACGACGGGCCCGTCCTCGTGCTCGACGAGCCGACGACCGGTCTCGACCCCGCGTCGTCGCGGCGCCTGCTGGACGCCGTGCTCGACGGGGCGCAGGGTCGGACCGTGCTGCTGCTGACCCACGACCCGATCGCCCTGGAGTACGTCGACCGGGTGGTCGACCTCGGCGAGGCCGCCCCGGTCCCGCCCGTCCTGACCGGGTCCGCCCCGTGATCGGCGCGCGGGCGCGGCGCCGTACGACGGCGGGGTCCGGTGACCCGGTGGCGGCCGCGCGGGCGACGGGCGCGGTGCCGCCGGACGGCTACGAGCCGCTCGCCGTCCTCGGGCACGGCCGCCGGTGCGTCACCTGGGACGCCTGGGACCTCGCCCGGGACGCCCGGTGCGTCGTGAAGGTGCTGCGGGCCGACCGGCTCGCCCGCTCCTCGCCGGCGGAGCGCGAGGACCTCGTCTCGTCCACGCTCGCCGAGGCGCGGATCCTCGTGGAGCTGGGCCACCCGCACCTCGTCCGGGGCTACGAGGTGCTCACCGACCCGCTGCCCGGGATGGTGATGGAGACCCTCGGCGGCGAGGCCCTCGACGCGGTGGTCGAGGACCAGCCGATCGGTGCGGCCGACGCCGCGATGCTCGGGCTGCAGCTGTGCTCCGCGCTGGGGTGGCTGCACCGTCACGACTGGCTCCACCTGGACCTCAAGCCGGCGAACGTCGTCGTCGAGGCCGGCCGCGCGAAGGTCATCGACCTGGGTCTGGCCGGGCGACCTGGCGACGGTCGGCCCGGGTCGGGGACCCGCGGCTACCTGGCGCCCGAGCAGGCCGTCGGTCGCGGGCTCTCGCCGGCCACCGACGTGTGGGGCCTCGGCGTCACGCTGCTCGAGTGCCTGACCGGCGACCTGCCCTTCGGCGACGAGGCGACCTGGGAGTCACGACGCCGGCGTCCGCTGCTGGACCGCGCCATGCCGACCGCCCCCCGCGCCCTCCCGGCCGACCTTCCCGCCCCGCTGGCCGACGTCCTGCGTCGTTGCGTGGCCCTGGACCCCACCGCCCGCCCCGACCTCGCCGCCGTCCGCAGCGTCCTGCGGGAGATCACCAGCGACCGCTAGCCGCTCCCCCGCCCGCGCCGCGCCCGGCCGGCCATGTAACGCGGTGTTACTGCCACTGAACACGGCACTGGCGCGTCGTTTCCTGCAACATGACCGCGGTAGACGTGCCGACTCGACGCCCTCACGCCGCGCAGACGTGCCGACTCGACGCCCTCACGCCGCGCAGACGTGCCGACTCGACGCCCTCACGCCGCGCAGACGTGCCGACTCGACGCCCTCA
>NZ_CANLDB010000015.1 GCF_947489365.1 uncultured Nocardioides sp. | reverse complement strand
TTGCTCAGTGACCGTCAGTTGCTCCACCGTTCCCCATGACTGGGGGTTCGTGGTGGGTCTCGTGGCGGGTGGGTGGCAAGTCCTCGGCCTATTAGTACCGGTCGGCTGGGCATCACTGCTGTACACCTCCGGCCTATCAACCCAGTGGTCTGCTGGGGGCCTTACCCCCTCAAGGGGGTGGGAAACCTCATCTCGAAACGTGCTTCCCGCTTAGATGCATTCAGCGGTTATCACTCCCGAACGTAGCCAACCAGCCGTGCCCCTGGCGGGACAACTGGCACACCAGAGGTTCGTCCATCCCGGTCCTCTCGTACTAGGGACAGCCTTTCTCAAGTTTCCAACGCGCGCGGCGGATAGGGACCGAACTGTCTCACGACGTTCTAAACCCAGCTCGCGTGCCGCTTTAATGGGCGAACAGCCCAACCCTTGGGACCTACTCCGGCCCCAGGATGCGACGAGCCGACATCGAGGTGCCAAACCATCCCGTCGATATGGACTCTTGGGGAAGATCAGCCTGTTATCCCCGGGGTACCTTTTATCCGTTGAGCGACGCCGCTTCCACTTGCCAGCGCCGGATCACTAGTTCCGACTTTCGTCCCTGCTCGACACGTCCGTCTCACAGTCAAGCTCCCTTGTGCACTTACACTCGCCACCTGATTGCCAACCAGGCTGAGGGAACCTTTGAGCGCCTCCGTTACATTTTAGGAGGCAACCGCCCCAGTTAAACTACCCATCAGGCACTGTCCCTGATCCGGATCACGGACCGAGGTTAGACATCTAGTCACATCAGAGTGGTATTTCAACGTTGACTCCACACACACTGGCGTGTGCACTTCACAGTCTCCCACCTATCCTACACAAATGCGACCAAACACCAATACCAAACTATAGTAAAGGTCCCGGGGTCTTTCCGTCCTGCCGCGCGTAACGAGCATCTTTACTCGTACTGCAATTTCGCCGAGTCCACGGTTGAGACAGCGCCCAAGTCGTTACTCCATTCGTGCAGGTCGGAACTTACCCGACAAGGAATTTCGCTACCTTAGGATGGTTATAGTTACCACCGCCGTTTACTGGGGCTTAAATTCTCCGCTTCGGCATTGCTGCCTAACAGGTCCTCTTAACCTTCCAGCACCGGGCAGGAGTCAGTCCGTATACATCGTCTTACGACTTCGCACGGACCTGTGTTTTTAGTAAACAGTCGCTTGGGCCTGGTCTCTGCGGCCATCACCGCTACCCCACGCAAGGTGGTTCACGGATCCGGCCCCCCTTCTCCCGAAGTTACGGGGGCATTTTGCCGAGTTCCTTAACCATGGTTGTCTCGATCGCCTCGGTATTCTCTACCTGATCACCTGAGTCGGTTTGGGGTACGGGCGGCTCATAGCTCGCTAGAGGTTTTTCTTGACAGCACAGGATCATCGACTTCCCCCATACGGGGTCCCCATCAGGTCTCAAGACCGCACTCGAAGTGCCACCTCCCGGATTTGCCTAGGAGGATCCCTACACCCTTAGCCACAGACAACCATCGCTGTGGATCGACTACCTACCTGCGTCACCCCATCGCTTGACTACTACCGGATCGGGTCATGCGCTCCACCCCCATGCGCATCCTCCCGAAGGAGAACACACGTATTGGAGGCTTCGGGCACTTAGCATCACCGGCCTCGTCATGGGCGCTACTTCGCCGGTACGGGAATATCAACCCGTTGTCCATCGACTACGCCTGTCGGCCTCGCCTTAGGTCCCGACTTACCCAGGGAAGATTAGCTTGACCCTGGAACCCTTGATCAATCGGCGCACGTGTTTCTCACACGTGATTCGCTACTCATGCCTGCATTCTCACTCGTGTGGCGTCCACACCTGGATCACTCCGGCGCTTCACCCCCCACACGACGCTCCCCTACCCATCCACACCTACCCTTACGGGCCCCCATCCAAGGGGCGTGCGAATGCCATAGCTTCGGCGGATGACTTGAGCCCCGCTACATTGTCGGCGCGGAATCACTTGACCAGTGAGCTATTACGCACTCTTTCAAGGATGGCTGCTTCCAAGCCAACCTCCTGGTTGTCACTGCAACTCCACATCCTTTTCCACTGAGTCACCACTTAGGGGCCTTAGCTGATGATCTGGGCTGTTTCCCTCTCGACCACGGAGCTTATCCCCCGCAGTCTCACTGCCGCGCTCTCACTTACACCCATTCGGAGTTTGGTTAACGTCAGTAACCTGGTCGGGCCCATCGGCTATCCAGTGCTCTACCTGGCGCAAGAAACACGCGACGCTGCACCTAAATGCATTTCGGGGAGAACCAGCTATCACGAAGTTTGATTGGCCTTTCACCCCTATCCACAGGTCATCCCCTCCATTTTCAACTGAAGTGGGTTCGGTCCTCCACGCGGTCTTACCCACGCTTCAACCTGCCCATGGATAGATCACTTCGCTTCGGGTCCAGACCCGGCGACTCAACCAGCACAAGGCCAGTAACGCCCTCTTCGGACTCGCTTTCGCTACGGCTACCCCACACGGGTTAACCTCGCCACCGAGCACTGACTCGCAGGCTCATTCTTCAAAAGGCACGCCATCACCCCCACCAGCAAGCTGGCATAAGGCTCTGACGGATTGTAGGCGCACGGTTTCAGGTACTATTTCACTCCCCGCCAGGGGTACTTTTCACCTTTCCCTCACGGTACTTGTCCGCTATCGGTCACCAAGAAGTATTTAGGCTTGACGGGTGGTCCCGCCAGATTCACGCAGGATTTCACGAGTCCCACGCTACTCGGGGACACGCCCAACGGAGCCCATCGCTTACGCCTACGGGACTATCACCCACTACGGCACGGCTTCCCAACCGACTTCGACCTCACGATGAGTTTCTTACTCCGCACCAGCACGGCAGCACTGGTCAGACGACCCCACAACCCCCACACCGCAACCCCTGCCGGGTATCACACGAATGCAGGTTTAGCCTGTTCCGCTTTCGCTCGCCACTACTCACGGAATCACTATTGTCTTCTCTTCCTATGGGTACTGAGATGTTTCACTTCCCCACGTTCCCTCCGACTGCCCTATTTCATTCAGACAGCGGTAACACCACATGACTGGTGCTGGGTTTCCCCATTCGGACACCCCTGGATCACAGCTCGGTTGCCAGCTCCCCAGGGCTTATCGCAGGCTCCCACGTCCTTCATCGGCTCTTGGTGCCAAGGCATCCACCATGCGCCCCTCATAACTTGCCACACCCCCCACCACCACCAACCCCAGACCCGAAGGACCAGAACAGCTGACAGCGAAGGGAGTGCCACACGCCACGAGAAACACCACAAACAATAAAACAACCAACAATCACAAGAACAAACACACCACCCACACACACGTCGAAACGACACGTGCGACAAGGGCAGTGCGTGTACTCGAACAAACATCACATAAAAAACAAGATGCTCGCGTCCACTCTGCAGTTCTCAACCACCACACCCACCCATCCCGACCCCCACCCACACAGGGCGAGGACAGCCGATGAGAGGCACCCCCCAACAATCAGGGGGCTGAACCAACACACTCCGTTCACACGGGGCGTGTTGCCTCAGGACCCAACAGTGCGCCA
>NZ_CANLDB010000014.1 GCF_947489365.1 uncultured Nocardioides sp. | reverse complement strand
TCGTCGCACCTCGACCTCCGGTGCCGGTCGGTGGTCGAGGTGTGAGGGCCGCCAGGCCCGAGCCTCGAGACCCGGTGAGGTGGACGTCGGTTCGTACCGTCGGTGGTCGGGCTTGTCGAGACCTTTGCGGGGTCTCGTGGCTCCTCGCCGGGGCTCGTCGCATCTCGACCTCCAAGGTGGTCCCTGCGCTCGCGTGCTGCTCGACCAGCGGTGCGCCGGCTCGCCGGAGGTCAGGTCGTGGGGTCGTCCACGGACCGCACGGCCCGGGTGACGCACTCGAGCGCCATCAGCCGGAGCACGTCGACGGGCACGTCCGCGTCGCCGGAGCGCCCGGTCGTGGAGACCGCGACGAAGCCGTCACCGTCGACGCGGGTGTGGGGCGGGGTGAGGGCGCGCGCGAGGCCGTCGTGCGCGCCCTGCGCGAGGACGTGGCAGCCGGCCTTGTCGAGGGGTGCGTCGGTGAGGACGACGCCGATCGTGGTCTGGCCGCGCTCCGCCTGCGCCATCGCCGCGGTGGCGACGAGGAGGTGGTCGAGGGCGTGCTCGGTCCGGGTGGGCTCGCCGTGGTCGACGTCCCCGAACGCGTTGACCGCCACGAGCGCGGCGACGGTGACGGTGCGACCGCCCACCTCGCGGACGAGCCGGTGGTGGCCGAGCCCGCCGGGCGCCCTATCCGGGCCGCGCATCTGCGAGCGCATCGCGCCCGTGCCGGCGCCGACGCGTCCGGTCACCGGGGCGTCGTCGGCGGCGGTCGCGCAGGCGGCGTACCCCTGCTCGGGCCCGGGTCGGACCGAGGCGTCACCGACGGCGAGGTCGAACAGGCCCAGCGCGGGCACGATCGGCACCACCCCGGCGGGGGTGGGGTGGCCCCGACCCTGTTCCTCGCACCAGCGCATGACGCCGTCTGCCGCGGCGAGCCCGTACGCCGACCCGCCGGTCAGCAGGACGGCGTCCACGCGGGAGACCGTGCGGGACGGGTCGAGGACGTCGGTCTCCCGCGACGCGGGCGCGCCGCCGCGGATCTCGCAGGAGGCGACCGCCGTGCCCGGCAGCAGCACGACGGTGCACCCCGTGGCCGCGACGGGGTCGCTCCAGTGTCCGACCGCGACCCCGTCGAGGCCGAGGGGCCCGGTCACGACCGGGCGGCCTTCCCGCCGGGTGCGTCGCGGTCGGGGCGTGCGGGGGTGTCCGCGGCGGCCGGGTCGGCGGCGTCGCTGTCGACGGCCGCGTCGGAGACACCGACCTTCTTCTCCTCGCGCTCCTTGCGGGCCGCCGCGTCGCCGGAGTCGGGGGCCCGGCCGGGCTCGGCCCCGGGCGCGGTCGCCGCGGTGGTCTCGTCGTCGAGGTAGCGCATCACCTCGGCGACGGCCGCGATCACGGGCACCGCCAGGAAGGCGCCGGTGATGCCGAACAGCGTGCCGCCGGCGGTGACGGAGAGCAGGATGATCGAGGCGTGCAGCCGCATGATCTTGCCCTGCAGCCAGGGCGACAGGACGTTCCCCTCGAGCTGCTGCACCGCGAGGATGATGATCAGCACCCACAGGGCGTCCCCGGGACCGTTGGTCACCAGCGTGACCAGCACGGCCAGGGCGCCGGCGACGATCGCGCCGACGATGGGGATGAAGCCGCCGAAGAACGTCAGCAGCGCCAGCGGGATCGCCAGGGGCACCCCGATGACGACCAGGCCGGTGCCGATCAGGATCGCGTCGATGAGCGACACCAGGGCCTGGGTGCGGATGAAGCCGCCGATGGTGCGCCACACCCGGCCGAGGACCTCCGTGAGGTGGCGGCCGGCGCGGCGGCCGGCGACCCGGTCGACCCACGGCAGGAAGCGGTGGCCGTCCTTGATGAACAGGAAGGTCAGCACGAGGATGATCGCGAGGTTCACGACCGCGTTGGTCGCCGAGCTGATGCCGGCGAACACGCCGGAGCTGATGACATCGGCCGACGACTGGATCTGGTCGGCGATGGCCGCGAGGTAGCCGTTGATCTGCTCCTCGGACATGTTCAGCGGGCCCTCGGTCAGCCACTGCTGGATCGTCGACAGACCCCCGGTGGCGCTGTCCGCGATGCCGGGAGCCTCGTCGATGATCTGCGGGACCATGAACGTGAACAGCAGCGCGATGAGACCGATCCCGAGCACCATCACCAGCACCGCGGCGAGGGTGTCGGGCAGCTTCTTGCGCCGCATCCACGTCACCGGCGGGGCGAGCACCGTCGCCAGCAGCGTGGCCAGCAGGACCGGGAACCAGATGACCCAGGTGTGGCCGATGGCCCAGCCGAGGACGTAGAGCACCGCGGCGAGCACGAGCAGCCGGATGCCCCACCGCTGGGCCATGCCGGCGCCACGGTCGAGGACCGTGGCACGGTCCGGGGTGCGCGCACCGGCGTCGGGGGTCATGGCCCGACCCTAGAGCGTCCGGCAGTGTCGGCCCGCCCTGACGGCGCTGGCACCATGGACGCATGACGACCTTCACGGCGCACAACCGGTCCGAGGCCGTCGTCCCGACCGGTCGCGAGGAGATCTGGAAGGTCCTCACCGACCCGGACCTGCTCGCGAAGCTGACACCCCTGCTGAAGTCGGTCACCCCGGACGGCGACCTGTGGACCTGGCGCCTGGTCCGCATCCCCGTGCTCTCCACCTCCATCGCGCCGCAGTTCACCGAGCGGATGCACTTCACCGAGATGGAGAGCATCACCTTCACCCACGAGCCGCCCCACGGGTCCGGCGAGCGGGCGGGCGCCGAGGGCCACTACGAGCTGACCGAGGTCGAGGGCGGCACCCACCTGGTGATCGACCTCCAGCTCTGCGTCGACCTCCCCCTCCCGCGGCTGTCGTCGCCGGCCGTGTCCGCCGTGATGTCGCAGGTCGTCGTCCGCATGGGCGACAAGTTCGCCGACAACCTGTACGACCACCTGGGCCTGCCCAAGCCCTGACCGCCCCCCGACGAGAGGACCCGCCATGCGCGCAGCCGTGTACGACGCCTTCACCGACACCCCCGAGGCGCCCGGCGCGCTGGAGGTCCGCGAGGTCGACGAGCCCCGCGTCGCGCCCGCGACCGTCCTCGTCGAGGTGCGCGCCGCCGGGGTGAACCCCGTCGACTGGAAGGTCATGACCGGCGGGCTCGACCCGCTGATCCCGGCGGTCTTCCCCGTGATCCCGGGCTGGGACGTCGCCGGCGTGGTCATCGCCGTCGGCCTCGACACCCCCGACTTCGCGGTCGGCGACGAGGTGATGGCCTACGCGCGCAAGGACGTCGTCCAGTCGGGCACGTTCGCCGAGCGGGTCGCCGTCCCGGTGTCCGCGATCGCCCGCAAGCCGGCGGCCCTGTCCTGGGAGCAGGCGGGTGGCCTCCCGCTGGCCGGGGGCACCGCGCTGCGCACGCTGGACCGCCTGGCCGTCGCCGCCGGGGACACCGTCCTCGTGCACGCCGCCGCCGGTGGGGTCGGCCTCCTGGCCGTGCAGATCGCCGTCGCCCGCGGGGCCCGGGTGATCGGCACCGCCTCGGCGGCCAACCACGACCACCTCCGCACCCTCGGCGCCGAGCCGGTGGAGTACGGCGAGGGCCTCGTCGCCGCCGTCCGCGCGCTCGCACCGGAGGGCGTGCACGCGGTCGCGGACTTCGCCGGCGGGCAGCTCGAGGCCACCCTGTCGGTGCTGGCCCCCGGTGGCCGCCACGCCTCGATCGTCGACCCCGACGTCACCGAGCACGGCGGTTCGCGCATCTGGGTGCGCCCCGACGGTCGCGAGACCGCCCGCCTGGGCGAGCTCGCCGCCGCCGGGCTGCTGACCGTCGAGGTCGCCGGCACCTACGGGCTCGACCGGGTCGCCGAGGCCTTCGCCGCCTCCCGCGAGGGGCACGTCCGCGGCAAGCTGGTCATCGTCCCGTAGCGCTCACCGGTGGTCGCACCTGAAGCTCCGGACGGGGTCCGGGCCTCAGGCCCGGTGCGCCGGCTCGGGGTGGCGGTCGGTGGGCGCGGCGCGGTGCTTGTGCCCGGCGTCGTCGCCCCCGGCCGAGGGGCCGTCGGTGAGCCCGTCGCCCTCGACGTCCACCGTCGGCAGGACGCGGTCGAGCCAGCGCGGCAGCCACCAGGCCTTCTCCTTCATCAGGAACATCAGGGCCGGGATGAGCGTCATCCGGACCACGAAGGCGTCGAACGCGACGGCGACGGCGAGCGCGAAGCCCATCGACTTGATGATCGGGTCCTCCTGCAGCACGAAGGCCGCGAAGACGGAGATCATGATGACGGCGGCCGCGGCCACCACGCGGGCGGAGTTCCGGAACCCGTCGAGCACGGCCTCCCGGGCGTCGGCGCCGTGGACGTGGGCCTCGCGGATCCGGGTCACCAGGAACACCTGGTAGTCCATCGCCAGGCCGAACACGATCCCGATCACGAGCACCGGCAGGAAGCTGATGATCGGGGCGCCGTCGACGAGCCCGAGGGCGCCGTCCTGGAACACCGCCACGGTCGCGCCGAGGGTCGCGAGCACCGACAGCAGGAACCCGAGCGTCGCCGTCAGGGGCACGAGGACCGACCGGAAGACGACCATCAGCAGCAGGAACGCGAGCCCCACGACGATCGCGAGGTAGATCGGCAGCGCCTCGTCGAGCTGCTCGGAGGTGTCGACCTGGATCGCGGTCAGGCCGGTGACGCCGAGCGTGGCGCCGGTCTCGGACTCGACGTCGCCCTGCTCGGCGCGGAGGTCGGCGAGGAGGTCGACGGTGGTCAGTGCGGTAGGCCCGGACTGCGGGGTCAGCAGCACGAGGGCGCCGGTCCCCTCCTCGGTGACCTGCACGACCTGGGCGTTCGCGACGTCGTCCTGGCCGCCGGCCCACTCCACGACGCGGCCGTACGCCGCCTGCGGGTCGTCGGACTCCCGCGCGTCGACGACGACGAGCAGCGGGCTCTCCCGGCCGGGGCCGAAGGCGTCCTCGACGAGGTCGGAGGCCTGGCGCTGCGTGGTGTCGGTCGCGGCGGTGGAGTCCGACGGGAACGCGAGCTGGAGGTCGCGGCCCGGCAGCGCGAGCGCGCCGAGGGCGACGACGACGAGCACGATCGCGACCAGCGGCGCCTTCCCGACGAGGCGCGCCCACCGGACGCCGTTGTTGACGACGACGCCGTCGGCGTCCCGCGCCGGGGTGTACCGGCGCACGCGGCCGCCGAAGGCCTTCGAGCCGACCATGCCCAGGATCGCGGGCAGCAGGGTCAGGGCGACGAGCACGGCGATGGTCACGGTCGCGGCGGCCGCGAGACCCATGGCGGACAGGAACGGGATGCCGACCACGGTGAGCGCGGCGAGCGCGATGACGACGGTGAGGCCGGCGAAGACCACGGCGGAGCCGGCCGTCCCGGTGGCCCGCCCGATCGCGCGGCGGGCGTCGCCGCCGTTGGCGTCCAGCTCGGAGCGGTAGCGGGCGAGGATGAACAGGGCGTAGTCGATGCCGACGGCGAGGCCGATCATCGAGGCCAGGATCGGTGTCGTGGTGCCGAGCTCGGTGAAGTACGTCGTGCCGAGGACGCCCAGCAGGCCGAGGCCGACCCCGACGAGCGCGGTGAGGATGGGCAGACCGGCGGCGACCAGCGAGCCGAAGGTCAGGACGAGGACCAGCAGGGCGACGCCGATGCCGACGACCTCGGAGGTGACGCCGAAGTCGGTGAGGGCCTGCATGCCCTGGCCGTTGGCCTCGGCCGTCAGCCCGCTCCCACGGGCGTCGTCCAGGACGTCGGTGATGGCGTCGCGGGTCGACGACTCGACCTCGGTGGGGGTCGGGACGTCGAGGACGAAGCTGATGATGCCGGTCCGGCCGTCGGTCGAGAGCGGGGAGACGGCGGCGGCGTTCTGCTCGACGAGCGCGTCGACCTGCTCGGCGGGCAGCTCCGCGGTGGCCGGGTCCTGCTCGTAGCCCTCCCGCAGCTGCTGCTCGAGCCCCTGGGCGGCGAGGACCGGGTCGACGATGGCCGACGAGCGCGGGTCGGCGTCCGCCTCGGAGAGCTGGGGGAGCCCCTGGAGGTCGGCGACCAGGGAGGTCACCTCGGCGTTGACGTCGGGGTCGGCCAGCGTGGTCCCCTCGGGGGCCTGCACGACGACGTTGACGGTGGCCTGCTCGAGCGCGTCCTCCCCGCCGCCGAAGAGCTCGGACTGCAGGTCCGCGGCCTCCTCGGACTCGATGCCCGGGATGGTGAAGGAGTCGACCAGCGGCTTCGAGGCGAAGCCGGCGAAGGCGCCGACGCCGATCAGCGCGACGAGCCACAGCGCGATGAACGCGGGCCAGCGGCGGTGGGCGGTCGCGCCGAGGCGCTGGAGCAGGGAGGCCATGGGTGTCCTTGTCTGGGGCGTGCCGGGGAAGGGCGGATCAGGTGCGGGAGACGAGCGACCGGGCGGCCGCGAGCAGGCGGGTGAGGTGGTCGACGAGGGGCCGGCCCTCGGTGTCGGCGACGTAGTCGTCCAGGGCCATCTCGGCCAGCGAGACCAGCACCGAGACGGCCACGCGGGCGCGCGTCTCGTCGTACGCCGCGCCCTCGCGGGCGGCGATGTGGTCGAGGAACGGTTCGGCGTACGCCGCGAACCGCTCGTTGCTGGCGGCGAGCAGGCGGGGGTCGGCGAGCATGCGCCGCCCGAGGGCGATCTCCTCGCGGGTGGCGTCGTGGTCGGCGACGACCTCCTCCGCCAGCGCGCCGAGGTCGGAGAACAGGTCGCCGTGGGGTCCACCGGCGCGGAACTGCTCGACGAGGGGGTCGGGGATCACGGGGAACTCACCCAGGACGGCGTCGAGCTTGGACCCGACGTGGTTGAACAGGGTGCGACGGGAGACGTCGGCGGCGGCGGCGAGGTCGTCCATCGTGAAGCCGTCGAAGCCGTGCCGCTCGACCAGCTGCTGCGCCTGGACGGTGATGCGACGGTTGGTCGCGAGCCGCCGCGCCTCGCGTCGGTCCGTGACGCAGGTTGCACTCTTCTGCACGAAGTGCATTCTTGCACTGCAACCCAAGGGAGTGCACATCCGCGGGCACGGATACTGGAGCCGTGCACGCGCCCACCCCCGACGCCGAGGTCCTCACCGAGCCCCTGCGCTCGCGGTGGAGCCCGAGCTCCTTCGACCCGGACCACGTGATCGACGACGCCGACCTCGACGTCCTGGTCCAGGCGGCGCGCTGGGCGCCCAGCCGCGGCAACAGCCAGCCCTGGGTGCTCGTCGTCCTGCGCCGTGACGGACGGAACCACGCGGCGTGGTGCGGGACGCTGGCCCGCGGCAACGCCTGGGTGCGCCGGGCCTCCGCGGTGCTCGTGACCGCCGTCCGCATCGGCCCCGACCCCGACGCCGAGCCCGGCTCGAAGGCGGCGCGGGAGGTGCCCGCGGACTACGCCTGCTACGACACCGGCCAGGCCGCCGCCCACGTGACCCTGCAGGCGCGGGCGCTGGACCTGCACGCGCACCAGTTCTCGGGCATGGACCTCGACGCGGCCGCGGAGGTGCTCGGCGTGCCCGCCCACTTCCGGGTGCTGTCGGGGATCGCCGTGGGTCGCCACCTGCCGCCGACCGAGGACGACCTGGTCGAGCGCGAGGGCCGGCCCCGCGAGCGGCGTACGACGGGCGACGCCCTGCGCGACGGCGGCTGGGACGTCCCCTGGCCCGCTCCGCGGGGGGAGGGTGGCGCCGCGTGACCCGAGGGAAGATCCTGGTCCTCGTCGCGCTGCTGGCGCTGGTCAACCTGCCCCTGGTGTCGTCGTTCCTGGCCGACCGGCAGGTCGCGACCGAGGGGCGTGAGGTCGTCGCGGAGGTCGTCACCACGCAGTCGCAGGGCGACGCCTACGTGGTGTGGCTCGGCTTCACCGGCGAGTACGCCGCCGAGCAGCCCGAGGCCGGCTGGCCGCGCCGGGTCGACGAGGCGACGTACGAGGCGGCGGAGCGCGACGGGACCCTCGAGGTCACGGCCGTGCCGGGGGAGCCGAACGCGTTCCGGGTGCCCGGCGAGGTGGGTTCCCGCACGGGGCTGTGGATGACGGCGCTGGGCAACGTGCTGATCGCGGCCTGGGTGCTGGTCACCGTGCGCCGTTCACGACGACGGGCCGCCGGCGTCGACCCCGAGGACGGGGAGGACGCCGACGGCCCGATGCCGCGCTAGCGGCGGGTCGTCCGCGAGACGACGCGGCGCAGCTCAGGCCGCGTGGCGGCAGGTGCTGCAGGAGCAGTCGGCGCAGACGCAGTTGGCGCACTGGTCCCCGCCGCAGTTGGCGCACTCGCAGGTCGCGTGGTTGCAGGTCGGGCAGGTGCAGCTCGCGCACGAGCAGGTCGCGCAGGAGTCGCTGCAGTCGCCGCACTGGCACTTCGTGCACTCGTCGTAGTGGCCGTCGTGCTCGTGGTGCAGGTGGCCGTCGTGCTCGTAGTCGACGTGGTCCTCGTGCACCACGGCGAGGTGGCCGCAGCCGGGGCCGTGGGTGTGGGCGTGCTTCTCGGCCTCGGAGTGGGGGGCGGTCTCAGCCATCGGTGTCCTCGTGCTCCTTCGTGTGGGTGAACGCGTCGAGGAACACGTGGGCCACGTGGTCGTCCGACAGCGCGTAGGTGGTGGTGCGGCCCGTCCGCGTGGCCGTGACCACGTGGGCGGTGCGCAGCACCCGCAGGTGCTGCGACATCAGCGGCTGGGACACCCCGAGCTCGTCGGTGAGCTCGGAGACCGTGCGCGGCCGATCGGAGAGCCGGTGCACCACCGCCGCCCGCACGGGGTTGGCGAGCGCCGAGAACAGCTCGCTCACCCCGTCGTACGTCGACAGGACCGGTTCCATGCGCAGATCTTTATATGCGCATGTCTGCATGTCAAGCCGCCGGAGCGGGGCTCAGGCGGGGCGGGGCTCGGGCGACACGGGCCGTCCGGCCAGCCGACGGACGAGCGGGACGGCGGTGGCCAGGCCCAGGACGATCCCGAGCTGCATCAGGAACCAGAAGGCGCCGGTGGTCGCGGCGGGCATGAAGGACGAGTAGTGGAGCAGGAGCATCCAGCCGCCCATGCCGACGTCGAAGGCCAGCACGGTCGCGGCGGCGAGTCCGAGCGCCCTGCCGAGGGACGGGACCGCCCCGTGCTCGCGCCCCGCGACGCGGGCGTACGCCGTCAGGAGCAGGACGGCGACCACGCCGATGACGAGGATCATGGGCCACAGGTCGATGCCCGCGATCGTCAACCCGGAGGCGACGACGAGCGGTACGCCGACGAGGTGCGCGAGCGCCGACGCGGCGCCCCCGGGCAGCCCGGCGACGAGCGTCGGGGACGGGTCGTTGACGTCGGCGGCTCCGGGCGCCCGCGCGCCGTGGCGGTGGTGGAGCGCCACCGCGAACGGCCCGAGGTAGAGCGCCGTGCTGACCCACACGAGGTCAGCGGCGGGGGACCCCGTCCCGCGACCGCGGAGCACCCGGACCGCGATCAGGGCCGCGGACAGCAGGGACACCGCGATCCAGCACCAGGCGAGCGGGGTCAGCCAGTCGGGGACGCGGCTCGACATCGACATGTCCACGGGACGGGTCTCCTCGGGTGTGGGGGCGTGACGGGTTCGGTACGCAGCGACCCGGGCCGCCGCGAGCGGCGACCCGGGTCGGGTGGTGCGGGGACCCGCCGGGGCGGGTCCGGGGATCAGCCGAGCGAGGCGACGTCGATGACGGCGCGGTAGCGCACGTCACCGGAGACGACCCGGTCGTAGTAGTCGTCGACCTGGTCGGCGCTGATGACCTCGACGGTGGCGGTGATGCCGTGCTCGGCGCAGAAGTCGAGCATCTCCTGCGTCTCGGGCAGGCCGCCGACCATTGACCCGGCGATGGAGCGGCGGTTCGGGAGCAGCGAGAACGCGCTGATCTCGAGGTTGTCGCTGGGGGCACCCAGGTTGGCCATGACGCCGCCGCGGTCGAGCAGGCCCATGAACGAGTCGAGCGGGATGCCCGAGCCGACGGTGTTGACCAGGATGTCGAACTGGCCGGCGAGGTCGGTGAAGACCTGCTCGTCCTCGGTGGCGTAGTAGTGCGTCGCGCCGAACGCCTTGCCGTCGTCGGCCTTGGCGTCGGTGCGCGAGAGCACGCTGACCTCGGCGCCCATGGCGGCGGCGATCTTGACGGCGACGTGCCCGAGGCCACCGAGGCCGATCACGCCGACACGCTTGCCGGGGCCGGCGCCGTGCTCCTTCAGCGGGTGGAAGGTCGTGATGCCGGCGCAGAGGAGCGGCGTGGTCGCGGCGAGGTCCATGCCCTCGGGGATGCGGACGACGAAGTGGTCGCGCACGACGACCTGCTGGCTGTACCCGCCGTGGGTGCGCTCGCCGTCGTACCCCTCGTCGTTGTAGGTCTGCACGACGCCCTTCGTGCAGTACTGCTCCTCGCCGTCCTTGCAGGCGGCGCACTCCATGCAGGAGTCGACGAAGCAGCCGACGCCGACCGTGTCGCCGACGGCGTGGGCCGTGACCTCGGAGCCGACCTCGGCGACGGTGCCGACGATCTCGTGGCCCGGGACCATGGGGAAGGTCTCGCCGCCCCACTCACCGCGGACCTGGTGGATGTCGGAGTGGCAGATGCCGGCGAAGCTGATGTCGATGCGGACGTCGTCCGGCCGCAGCTCGCGGCGATCGATGCTGGTGCGCTCGAAGGAGGCCGAGGCCTGGGGGACGGACAGGGCGGCTACTGAGTTCATCATATGTCGTGCTCAACGGGGAAGGTCCCCACCTCATTCCGCAGCCGCGACGATGTCGGGTTCCTCACAGGCGCGGGCGAAGGCGCGGATCCGCGCCCGGATCTCGCGACCGAGCAGCCAGGTGCCGATCCGGTCGGCCACCGGCGAGAGCCAGGACGGGCGGGTGGTGAAGGTGTACTTCCAGCGGGCGAGGGTGCCCCCGACCCCGTCGCGGGTCTGCGCCTCGAACCGCCAACCCCCGCCGAAGGAGCCGAAGAACCAGGGCCCGGACTCCATCGTCATCCCCACCGACGTCGGCGGGCGGTAGGACACGTAGCGGCTCACCATCCGCGGCCCGACCCGCGCGCGGGTCAGCGTGCGGACGCCGGCCGCCGCGCTCGTCGCCCCGTCGAGGTGCCGCTGGTCGCGGATGAAGGGGTCCCACCGACGGCGGACCTCGCCGGTGGTCTGGGACACCGCGAAGCAGGTCGCGGGCGGCGCGGGGATCCAGACCTCGGCGCGTACCTGGGGCATGGGCACACCCTGCCCGACCGGCGAGACGGTGTCCTGCCGCGTCGCCGGCTACCGGAGACCGAACTCGTCGCGCCTGCCCTCCGGGACCAGGTCGACGTAGGAGGGGTCGCGGCGGAGGAGCTCGGCCACGTACGGGCACGAGGGGATCACGGCGATCCCGTCGCGCCGCGCCGCGTCGAGGGCGTGGACGACGAGGGCCTTGGCCAGCCCGCGGCCGGCGTACGCGTCGTCGACCTCGGTGTGGAGCAGGTCGATCTGCCCCTCGGTGCGGCTGTAGGCGAGCAGACCGGCCTGCTCGCCGTCGGCCAGGACGACGTAGCGGTCACGGTCGGGGAGGTCCTGGACGACTACCGGCATGCCCCGACGGTAGTGGTGACTTGCCGGTAACCCTCGGAGGCGACGATTGTTCGACCATGGCCGCCACCACGTCGTCGTACTCGATCACCATGCGTCTGCACGCCGACCCCGACCACGCGGTGGTCGGCGAGGTCGCCACCTGCATCGCCCAGGCGGGCGGGATCGTCACCGCGATCGACGTCACCGAGTCGCGCCACGACCGCCTCGTCGTCGACGTCACCTGCTCCGCCGGCAACGCCGAGCACTCCGAGGAACTCGTCGAGATCGTCAAGGCGCTCCCCGGCGTGACGGTGCACAAGGTCTCCGACCGGACCTTCCTGCTGCACATCGGCGGCAAGATCGAGGTCAACTCGAAGGTCCCGCTGCGCACCCGTGACGACCTGTCCATGGCGTACACGCCCGGCGTCGGTCGCGTGTCGATGGCGCTGGCGAAGAACCCCGAGGACGTCCGGCGGCTGACGATCAAGGGCAACTCCGTCGCCGTGGTCACCGACGGCTCCGCGGTGCTCGGGCTCGGCAACATCGGCCCGGGCGCGGCCATGCCGGTGATGGAGGGCAAGGCCGCGCTGTTCAAGCGGTTCGCGAACATCGACGCCTGGCCGATCTGCCTGGCCAGCCAGGACACCGACGAGATCGTCAAGGCCGTCGAGATGATCGCCCCCGGCTTCGGCGGCATCAACCTGGAGGACATCGCCGCGCCGCGCTGCTTCGAGATCGAGCGGCGCCTGCGCGAGAGCCTCGACATCCCCGTCTTCCACGACGACCAGCACGGGACGGCGATCGTCGTCCTCGCGGCGCTGACCAACGCGCTGCGCGTGGTCGAGAAGGACCTGTCGGCCGTCCGGATCGTCGTGTCCGGCGGCGGCGCGGCCGGCACCGCCATCGTCACGCTGCTGCTCGCCGCGGGCGCCCACGACGTGGTCGTGGTCGACCGCGAGGGCGCGATCTGCGCCGGCGACGAGAACCTCTCGGAGTCCCACCGCACGCTGGCCGAGCAGACCAACCCCCGCGGCGTGAGGGGCTCGCTGCACGAGGTGCTGACGGGCGCCGACGTGTTCATCGGCGTCAGTGCCCCCCGGATCCTCGAGCCGGAGTGGATCGACGACATGGCGGACCGCGCCGTCGTCTTCGCGCTGGCGAACCCCGACCCAGAGGTCGACCCCGGCGAGGCCGGGCGTCGTGCGGCCGTCGTGGCCTCGGGCCGCTCGGACTACCCGAACCAGATCAACAACGTGCTGGCCTTTCCCGGCGTCTTCCGCGGGCTGCTCGACGCGCGGGCGTCCGACGTGACGCTCGAGATGATGCTCGCGGCCGCCGAGGGCATCGCGCACGTGGTGACCGACGAGGAGCTCAACGCCTCGTTCATCATCCCGTCGGTCTTCGACACCGCCGTGCCGAAGGCCGTCGCCCGCGCGATCGCGGGGGACTGACCCGCGAGTCGGCCCGTACGTGCGCTGTGGGGGCGCCGAGTCGGCCCGGACGTGCGCCGTGGGGGCGCCGAGTCGGCCCGGACGTGCGCCGTGGGGACGTCGAGTCGGCCCGGACGTGCGCCGTGAGGGCGGCGAGTCGGCCCGGACGTGCGCTGTGAGGGCGTCGAGTCGGCCCCGACCACGGACTGACGCGTTCGCCGCGCCGCACGGCATCGGTGCCTTCGGGCCGACTCGGGGGTCGTGGGGGGTGCGCTCGGGCCGACTCGGGGGTCGTGGGGGGTGCGCTCGGGCCGACTCGGGGGTCGTGGGCGGTGCGCTCGGGCCGACTCGGGGGTCGTGGGCGGTGCGCTCGGGC
>NZ_CANLDB010000013.1 GCF_947489365.1 uncultured Nocardioides sp. | reverse complement strand
CGACCACCTCGGGCTGCGGTTGGGCGTCACCCGGTGGTCGAGGTGCTCCGAGCCCTGGCGAGGAGCCACGAGACCCGGTGAGGGACTCGGGGTCCTGTGCCGCGATCTCGTGGCTCGGCCGCGGGCGGCCTCGCACCTCGATCTCCGGCGGCGACCACCTCGGGCTGCGGTTGGGCGTCACCCGGTGGTCGAGGTGCTCCGAGCCCTGGCGAGGAGCCACGAGACCCGGTGAGGGACCCGGGGTCCTGTGCCGCGATCTCGTGGCTCGGCCGCGGGCGGCCTCGCACCTCGATCTCCGGAGCCTCGGCGTCCGGCCGCGGGCGTCAGTGCGAGGATCGGCGCCCATGGGTGGGTCGCACGCGCACGGGAGCTCGGTCGACGCCGACGTCCAGGTCACCGGGTTCGCCCGGACCGTCCTGGTCGCCTCGCTGGTGCTGGCCGGGCTGGTCGCGGTGGTGGGGGTGTTCGTCCTCTGGCCGTCCGCCGACGACGCGCCGGACCCCGTCGAGTTCGCCGAGCAGGGCGTCACGTTCCCGACCGCCGAGGTGCGCTCGGTGGGGGAGCCGTGCCCGGTGCTGCGCTCCGACCCCAACGCCCCGCCGCCCACCGGCGAGGACGGCGCCGACGAGCCGTTCCCGGAGGGCTGCAACGTCCTCGAGGTGACCGTCACCGACGGCGACGGGGCGGACGACGAGGTGTCGCTGCAGGTGCCGCCGTACGTCACCCGCTCCGGGCTCGGACCCGGCGACGAGGTGCAGCTGATCCGCATCCCCACGCCGGGCGGGGCCGCCAGCCAGGGCGAGCCCACGACCGGCTCCGGGCTCAGCCCGGACGGCGACTCGTCGTACGGCTGGTCGAAGGTGGAGCGCGACCCGCCGCTGCTCGTGCTGGGGATCGCGTTCCTGCTGGTCGTCGCGGTCGTCGCGCGGCTCCGCGGGGTCCTGGCGATGATCGGGCTGGGGTTCGCCGGGCTGGTCGTCGCCTACTTCATGCTCCCGGCCCTGCTCGCGGGCGAGAACGGCCTCGCGGTGGCGCTCGTCGGCTCCTCGGTGATCATGTACGTCGTCCTGTACCTCGCGCACGGGCTGTCGGTCCGCACGAGCACGGCGCTGGCGGGCACCCTCGTCGGCATCGCGATCACCACCGGCATCGCGCTGTGGGGGGTCGACTCCGCGCGGCTGTCCGGCATCTCCGACGACACCGGCGAGCTCCTGCTGCTGTACGCCGAGGGGCTGGACTACCAGGGCCTGCTCACCTCGGCGATCATCATCGCCGGCCTCGGCGTGCTCAACGACGTGACGATCACGCAGTCCTCGGCGGTCTGGGAGCTCCGCGCCGCGGCCCCCGAGCTGTCCCGGGGTCGGCTGTTCGCCAGCGGCATGCGGATCGGGCGCGACCACATCGCCTCGACGATCTACACGATCGTCTTCGTCTACGTCGGCACCGCGCTCGCGGTGCTGATGCTGACGTCGCTCTACGAGCGGCCGCTGTCGGAGGTGCTGACCGACGAGGTGGTCGCCGAGGAGATCGTGCGCACCCTCGCCTCCGCGATCGGGCTGGTGCTGGCGGTGCCGGTGACCACCGGGATCGCCGTGCTCACGGTGCGGCCCGAGCGGCCGCGCGGTGGACGACGCTCCGCGGTCAGGGCAGGTCGGGACGCACCAGGTCCGGACGCCAGCGACCCATCACCTGCGTGAACTCGAGCGGGTCGACCATCGAGGAGTCGATCACCAGCGAGCGGCGTCCGGGTCGTCGGAAGCGCACCCGCCAGCCCCGCTGACCGGGGGAGCCGACCACGTCGAGCTCGACGCCGGCGACGTCGAGGCGCAGCTCGCGGTCGCCGGTGGTGACGACGAGCGTGCCGTACTCGACGCGGACGTCGCTGGGCGGCTTCCCGAACCAGACGAGCGTCAGGGCGACGGTGAGGCCGAGGAGGAGGATCGGCAGGCCCGCGAGGGCCCGCTCGTCGAGGCGCGCCCAGAGGCCGAGGAACGCCGTGAGGACGACGGTGCAGGCCACCGTCACCGCTTGCAGCCGCCGGATGCCGGCGGGCCGGGCGAAGCGGTGGACCGCCAGCAACCCGGTCTCGACAGGGGGGTCCGAGCCCACGCCCGTCGTCGTGGTGTCGTCCGAGATCGACATGCCCACACGGTACGGCGGCGGGGGCCCCCGAGGGGCGGGAACGACGAAGGTCCGCCCCACCCGAGGTGTCGGGCGGGGCGGACCTCCGTGTCGTGCGAGGTGAGCCGGTGGCTCAGTTCCCGCACAAGGTGTCGCTCAGGGTGTCGCTCAGTTGTCGACGGCGCGCTTCAGGCCGGCGGCCGGCTTGAAGGCCGGGGTGGTGCTCGCGGCGATCTGCATCGTCTCGCCGGTCTGGGGGTTGCGGCCCGTGCGGGCGGAGCGCTGACGCGTCTCGAAGGTGCCGAAGCCCGCGATCGTGACCTTGTCGCCCTTCTTCAGGGCGGCGCTGATCGTCTCGACGGCGGCGTCGAGCGCGGCGGTGGCCTGCGAGCCGTTCAGGTCGGTGCTGGACGCGATGGCGTCGCTCAGTTCCTTCTTGTTCATGTGCTCACTCTCGTCGGTGGTGGTCGCGCGGGGCAACCGGGGTTTCCCCCGCACCCTAGCCATCCGCTGCCGCGCACGGCCCGCTGCGGGGGCGTTTCGTGGGTAAAGGAGGAGGTTCGGCACCTCCCGTGCCCACGCGGGCGGCGTCCTCAGTGGTGCGCCTCGGCGAGGTCGAGGTCGGCCGGGGTGAGCCACCAGACGACGGCCGCGGTGGCGATCATCATGACCCCGCCGACGAGGCCGAAGTCGGCGAGCGAGGAGGTGAACGACGCCGTCGCGGCGTCGGCCAGCCAGCCCCCGGTGGCGGCGGGGGCGTCGCCGGCCACCTCGAGCGCCCCACCGAGGGACTCCCGGGCGGCGGAGGCCGCCTCCGGGTCGACCCCGCGGGCCGCGAGGTCGTCGGTCTGCAGCCCGGAGCGGTAGACCGCCGCGGCGAGGCTGCCGAGGACGGCGACCCCGAGCACGCTGCCGATCTCGTACGCCGACTCCTCGACCGCCGCGGCGCTGCCCGCCTGGTGGCTGGGGGCGCCGGCCATGATCACGGCGGAGGCGACCGCGAGGGACGCCATGCCGATGCCGACGAGGGTCAGTCCGGCGGCGAGCCACGGGTAGCTGAGCGGCGCGGGGGCGGCGTACAGCAGCACGAAGCCGAGGCCGCCGACCAGCAGCCCGCCGGCGAGCACGGTGCGGGCGCCGACCCGCTGGGCGACCGCGGGGGCGAACGGTGAGCCGAGGACCCCGCCGACGGCCATCGGCAGCAGCGCCAGGCCGGTCTGCAGCGGCGAGAAGCCCTGCACCAGCTGCAGCCACTGCGCGCCGAGCAGCAGCATCGCGGCCATCGCGATGGCGGAGGCCAGCGCGGCGAGGACGCCCGCGGTGAACGCCCGGCCGCGGAACAGCCGGACCTCCAGCATCGGGTCGTCGGCGGCGAGGCAGCGGCGGACGAACGTCGTCAGCGCGGCCACGGCGACGGCCCCGGTGAGCAGGACGTCGAGGCCCAGGCCGTCCTTGCCGCCGTTCTTGATGGCGTAGACCAGGGCCACCATGCCGACCACGGACAGGACGGTGGCGACGGCGTCGATGCGCGGCGGGCGCGCGGAGCGCCCCTCGGGCAGCAGCACCAGGCCGGCGACGAGCGCCACGGCCATGACGGGCACGTTGACCAGGAAGGCGGCGTGCCAGTCGAAGAACTCCAGCAGCGCGCCGCCCACGATCGGGCCGAGCGCGCCCCCGACGGCGGCCATCGCCCCCCACACGCCGAGCGCGGTGGCCCGTTCGCGGGGGTCGGCGAACAGCGTGCGGATCATCGACAGCGTCGACGGCATGATCATCGCGCCGCCGACACCCAGCAGGGCGCGGACCGCGATGACGGCCTCGGGCGAGTCCGCGAGCAGGACGAGGGTGGAGGCCAGGCCGAAGACGGCGAAGCCGGACAGCAGCATCCTCTTGCGGCCCCAGCGGTCGCCGAGGGCGCTCACGGTGACCAGCAGGCCGGCGAGGATCAGCGGGTAGACGTCGACCATCCACAGCTGCTGCACCGAGTCCGGGCGCAGGTCCGCGGTGATCGCAGGCAGGGCGACGTTGAGGATCGTCACGTCCATGACGACCAGCAGCAGGCTGGCCGACAGGACGGCGAGGCCGGCCCACCGGCGGGGGTGGGCCTGCGCCGGCGACGGCTGGTGGGTGGGTGGCTGGAGGATGGTCATCGGGCCCCTCCCTTCGGGGTGGTGGTGTCGGTGGTGTCCGTGCTGGTGATGCCGTGGAGCAGGGTGTCGAGCACGAGGTCGGCGACGTCGCGGCGGGCGACGTCCCCGGCGCGCAGGGCGTCGCGGGCCGCGACGAGCAGCCCGTAGCCGGCGTGGAGGAACCAGCGCGCCGGCAGGTCGCGCCGTACGACGCCCGCGGCCTGGGCGCTGCGCCACAGCTCGACCTCGCGGGCCTCCAGCTCGGCGCTGCGGGCCACGAGGTCGGCCTCGCACATCAGGAAGCCGTCGGTGAGCGCGAAGCCGTAGTCCTCGGCGTCGACGACCAGGCGCGGGAACATCGCGCGCAGGCAGTCGGTCAGGGCCCCGGCGCCGCCGTCGGCGATGGCGTCCGCCATGCCGCTGGCGTCCTGCGTCTGCTCCCAGCGGTCGAGGGACCGGGCGCCGAGCTCGCGGACGAGCTCGTCGCGGCCGGCGACGTGACGGTGCAGCGTCGCGCGGCCGACCCCGGCGGCCTCGGCGATGTCGGCGAGGCTCGCGGTCGGGTCCGCGTTCAGGGTGCGCAGCGCGGCGTCGAGCAGCTGCTCACGGGTGGACATGGGTCACTCTCGTTCCATATGAGACATTGATGTCTCATATGGAACCACATCGCCTCGCGCCTGGTCCACTCGCCGGCCGAGCGCGCGCCGGGCGGGCCTCAGGCGAAGGGCGCGGTCACGACGACCCGGTTGCCGTCGGGGTCGGCCATCACCATGACCTGGGTGTGGGTCGCGTCGAACGGCTCGTCGTGGGCGACGCCGGCGGCGTCGAGACGCGTGAGGGTGCCAACGAGGTCCTCGGTGTGGAGGACGACGCCGCCGCGTCCGGCCCTCTCCGGCTCCCGGTGGACCTGGAGGCCGGTCGGGGCGGTCGGGTCGTCGCCCAGGTACCAGGCGAGCAGCCCTTCCATCGGGGAGTCGTCGGGCTCGCGCCCGACGACGGCGGCGTACCAGGCCCGGCTGCGGTCGAGATCGGTCACGGTCAGGTTGGCCATCACTCCGGTGAACGTCATACGGGTGCCGACCCGCCGAGCGGACCCGACTCATCGCGGACGGCGAATGGCCCTAGTGTGCGGTGCCGTGGAGCAGTTCTCGCTCGACGCGTTCTCCCTGGCCGGGCGCGTCGCGGTGGTCACCGGTGGCAACGGCGGCCTGGGCCGGGCCTTCACCCTCGCGCTGGCCGCGGCCGGCGCCGACGTCCTCGTGCCCACGGTGGCGGACGACGGCGGCGAGACCCGCGCGCTCGTCGAGGCCCGCGGGTCGGCGTACGACGAGCTGGTCGTCGACCTCACGGCCCCCGGCGCGCCGCGCCGGGTCGTCGAGCGCTGCCTGACGACGTACGGACGCCTCGACGTGCTCGTGAACTCGGCGGGGATCAGCCTGGTCGCCGACGTGGAGTCGTTCGGGCGTGACCGGTGGGACGCGATGGTCGCCCTCAACCTCACCGCCGCCTTCGAGCTCGCCCACGAGTGCGTGCCCGTGATGCGGGCCCAGGGCGGCGGGAAGATCGTCAACGTGGCCTCGCTGTTCAGCTTCCTGGGGGGCCAGGGCTCCCCGGCGTACGCCGCCACGAAGCACGGCATCGCCGGTCTCACCAAGGCGTACGCCGACGAGCTCGGCGCCGACGGCATCTGCGTCAACGCCATCGCCCCCGGCTACATGGCCACGGCCATGACCGCCGCGCGCCGCGCCGACCCCGAGGCCAGCCGGGTGGTCGTCGACCACGTGCCCGCGGGACGCTGGGGTGAGCCCGAGGACCTCATGGGCGCGGTCGTCTTCCTCGCCAGCCGCGCCTCGGACTACGTCAACGGTCACGTGCTGACCGTCGACGGCGGCTACCTCGTCCGCTGAATCCCGCTGAACCCCTCTGCACCCCTCAGAACCCAGACCAGGAGTCCCCCGTGACCGCAGAGCTCACCACCCCCGCCACCG
Organism: uncultured Nocardioides sp.; assembly: GCF_947489365.1. GTDB lineage: Bacteria > Actinomycetota > Actinomycetes > Propionibacteriales > Nocardioidaceae > Nocardioides. The sequence goes on along the minus strand of NZ_CANLDB010000013.1, from coordinate 14,334 downwards.
CCGGCATCGTCGCCGACCTGGTCGGCCTCGTCGGCGAGGCGCAGGTCGGGACCGACCCCGACGCGATCCGCGCCGCGAGCGTCGACCGCTTCAAGAAGTACACCGCCGTCCACGGCATCTTCGACGGACCGTTCCCCGCCGCGATCGTGCGCGCCCGCTCCACCGACGACGTCCGCGCGGTGCTCGTGTACGCCGACGCGCACGGCCTCAACGTCGTCCCCCGCACCGGCGGCACCGCCACCGAGGGGGGCCTGGAGACGGTGGTCGCGGACTCGATCGTCCTGGACTGCTCCGCGATGGACGCGATCCTCGCCGTCGACCCCGTGGACATGCAGGCGACCGTGCAGTGCGGCGTCGGTCTCCAGCGGCTCGAGGACGAGCTCCGCGCGCAGGGCCTGACCACCGGCCACTCGCCGCAGTCGAGGCCGCTCGCGCAGATGGGCGGCCTGGTCGCCACGCGGTCGATCGGCCAGCTCTCCACCCTGTACGGCGGCATCGAGGACATGGTCGTCGGCCTCGAGGCGGTGTTCCCCGACGGCACCGTCTCGCGGATCAAGAACGTGCCCCGTCGCGCCGCCGGGCCCGACCTGCGCCACGTCGTCATCGGCAACGAGGGGGCGCTGTGCGTGATCACCGAGGTCACCGTGAAGGTCTTCACCGCCCCGGAGGCGATGGACCACCGTGGCTACCTCATCGACGACTTCGCCACCGGGGTGGAGATCCTCCGCGACGTCGTCGTCGCCGGCTACCGGCCCTCCGTCGCCCGTGCCTACTCGCCGGGTGACGCCCAGCAGCACTTCAGCCACCTCCCGGGCTTCGACGCGGAGCGCACCAGCGTCGTCGTGCTCGTCGCCGAGGGGCCGCGCCGCCTGGTCGAGGCCACCGCCGGCGGCATCGACGACGTCGTGGCGTCGTACGACGTCACACCGGTCGACCCCGGCCTGGTCGAGGAGTGGTTCGGCAACCTGAACTGGGGGCCGGACAAGATCGAGGCGGAGAAGGCCGCGATGCTGAGCGAGGCCCATCTCGGCTACACCACCGAGGTGTCGGCGAGCTGGTCGGCCGTGCCCGCGCTGTACGCAGGAGTCATGCGTCGTGTCCGCGAGGAGTTCCCGCGCGCCGGCGACCTCACGATGCTCGGCGCGCACTCCTCGCACAGCTACCAGACCGGGACGAACCTCTACTTCGTCTACGACTACGACATCTCCTGCGAGCCGCGCGAGGAGATCGACCTCTACCACCGGCCGCTGAACGCGATCGTGGTCGAGGAGGCGCTCGCCGTGGGCGGGTCGATGGTGCACCACCACGGCATCGGCAAGTACCGCACCGGGTGGACCCGCGAGGAGCACGGCACCGCCTACCCGATCCTCGCCGGCCTGAAGCGGACGTTCGACCCGCACGGGACCATGAACGCCGGCACGATCTTCCCGCTCGGCAGCGACCTCTAGGGACCCTGGTGGACCGCTCCGACCCCGGCCTGGTCGTCGGGATCGACCTCGGCTCGCAGAGCGCGAAGGTCGTCGTCCACGACCTCGCGGGGGCCGTCGTCGCCTCGGCGCAGCGGCCCCTGGCTGCGAGCGTGTCGCCCGCGCCGGGGCAGGTCGAGCACCCCGGGGACTCGCTGTGGGACGCGCTCGCCGCGGCCTGCTCGGAGGCCATGGCAGCGCTGGGACCCCGCGTCGGGGAGGTGCGGGCGGTCGGGCTGTGCGGGATCCGCTTCTGCATCGCCCTGCTCCGCGCGGACGGCTCGCTCGCGGCCCCGGTCCGGTCGTGGATGGACACCCGCCGCGCCGACGACCCACCCGGCGACACGGCGCACGTCGTGGCCTCCTCGGCGTACCTGACGGCCAGGCTGACGGGCGTCGTCCGCGACTCGTCGGCGGCGTACGCGCTGTGGCAGCCGCGCGCGGACGACCTCGTCGAGCCGGGGGAGGTGCTCGGCGCCGTCACCGCGGACGCCGCCGCCGCGACCGGTCTCCCGGCCGGCGTTCCCGTGGTCGCCACCGCCAACGACAAGGCCGTCGAGGCGCTGGGGTGCGGCCTGCTCGAGCCGGGTCCGCTGCTGGTCTCGCTCGGCACCTTCGTGGCGTCGATGGCGGTGGGTCCGCGGTCACCGGCGGAGGGCGTGGCCGAGACCGGCGCGTCGTACTGGACGAACCCGGCCGCTGTGCCGGGGGAGGTGCTGCTCGAGAGCACCGGCGTCCGTCGCGGCATGTGGACGGTGTCCTGGGTCCGCGACCTGGTCGGCCACCACGTCGCGGGCGACGGGCGTGCCGGGGACGAGGTCGCGCTGGGGGAGGCTGCCGCCGCGCTGCCGGTCGGCGCCGACGGACTGCTGTGCGTGCCGGACTGGCTCGCTCCTCCCGACGCCCCGTGGCGGCGCGGCGCGTTCGTCGGCTTCGACGGCCGCCACGGGCCCGCGCACCTCTACCGGGCGGTGCTGGAGGGCCTGGTGCTCACCGTGACGGGTCACGCGCGCTCGATGGCGGACGAGGTCGGCCTCGCCGTGCCGTCGGTCGTCGTCTCGGGAGGTGGGGGTCGCTCCCCGCTGGTGCTGGCGATGGTCGCGGCCTGCCTCGACCGGCCCGTCCGCGCGCCCGTGGCGCCGTCCGCCGCCGGTCTCGGCGCTGCGCTCGCCGCAGCCGTCGGCGTCGGCCTGCACCCCTCGTGGACCGCGGCCGTCGACGCGATGGTGCACCTCGACGACCCGGTCGCCCCCGACCCCACCTGGGTCGCGGCGTACGCCGACGTGCGGGTGCGGCACGCGGCGCTCGTCGACGGGCTCGACACCGTGCTGCGGGAACTGCGGTGATTCGCTGTCGCCCGGGCGACAGCAGATCGACACACGTCCCTGCGCTCCTCGGCGAGGTGAGTGGGCCCCGTGGGGATCGAACCCACAACCCGCGGATTAAAAGTCCGCTGCTCTGCCAGTTGAGCTAGAGGCCCCGGTGGTGCCCGCTGAGCCTAGACGGGCGCCGTAGCCGTCACGGAGCGTGGTGAGGGGCCGGTGACCGCAACGACCACAGCGTTCACTACGTGCGATTTCCCGGTCCGGTGTGCGCGCGGACTGAGAACGGGATATGAAAGATCTGTGCCCAGATCTTTTGGCCCCCGCACCGTCGCCAGCGCGTTCTGGGCGCGCGCGGCTCGTCTCCGGGCCGACCAGGCGCTGCGGATGGCGACCGCGGCCTGGGACGGGTCGCCGGGCGAGCTGGGCAGGCACGCCTTCGCCGCGGACGACGCCGCCTTCCTCGCCGAGGCGGCGGCTCGCGCCGGCCGGCACGCCGAGGTCGAGGAGCACGCACGGACGACGTTCCGCGAGCACCGCGCCGTCAGGGAGCTGGCGGAGGGTGGCCCGGCGGGCCGGCCCGGGCCCGGCTGAGGGCCGGCTCGACGGTTCAGCCCCGTGTGCGCCGCGCCTGGCGCACCAGCGCCCGGTGCAGGTCGTCGGCCGCGGCCTCGAGCAGGTCGGCGACCTCGTCGAGCCGGTCGCCGAAGCGGTACGACGGCCCCGAGACGCCGAGCGCGGCGACGACCCGCTCGCCGCTGCCGCGGACGGGGACGGCGACCCCGTCGAGGTCCTCCTCGAGCTCGCTGACGGTGGTGGCGTAGCCGCGGTCGCGGCACAGCTCCAGGTGGTCGCGCAGCGCCGCGTGGGTGGACAGCGTCCGCGGCGTGCGGTTCTCGAGGCGGCCGAACGGGAAGCGGACGACGTTCCACGCGATCAGCACCTTGCCGAGCGCCGAGCAGTGCGGGGGGACGTCGTACCCGACCCAGCTCACCGCGCCGACGATGTGGGGGCCGTCGACCTGCTCGACGATCGTCACCGTGTCGCCGAACGGGACGGCGAGGTGGACGGTCTCCTGGGTGCGCTGCATGAGCGACTGCATCAGCGGCCGGGCCTGCGCCATGAGCGCCTCGGTGCGGTCGAAGCGGGCGGCGTACTCGACGAACAGCGGGCCGCCCCGGAAGTTGCCCGCCTCGGTGCGCTCGACCAGGTCGTTGCGGACCAGCGCGGCCATCGTGCGCGACACGGTCGCCCGCGTCATGCCCGTCTCGTCGACGAGCTGGGTGAAGGTCGGGCCCTGCTCGGCGCGGACCACGAGCCCCAGCAGCTGGGCGGCGCGGTCGATGACGCCGGGGGCCGGTCCGGAGCTCTCGCCGGTGTTTCGCATGCTGCAACTGTAGTTGCACTGAGCGGAACGGATCAAACGCTTGTCCACCGACAGTTCTTGCAGGTCAGCACGGGTTTTGAGGGGATCTTGAGGTCCGCGCTGGAAACGGGAGATTTCATCCATGTTTCCCAGGCAAGGGTGATTGACACGGCCCCTTCGCGGGACCCAGGCTTCGGGTAAGTCAGCACGATCCCGGGAGAGCCCATGCACCACTTGTGCGCACTCGACGACGTCGTCCCCGGCGAGGGGTTGAGGGTCACCACCACCTCCCCGCCGGTCGCCGTCTTCCGCACCGACGACGACGAGGTCTACGTCGTCGACGACACCTGCACCCACCAGGACGCCTCCCTGGCCGACGGCTACCTCGAGGGCTGCTGGGTGGAGTGCCCGCTGCACGAGTCGCGGTTCGACCTGCGCACCGGGGCGGTCGACCAGCCGCCCGCCAAGCGGGGTGTCCGCACCCACGCCGCGCAGGTCGTCGACGGCCAGGTGTGGGCCGAGCTGTCGACGGACGCGCCGAACCTGCCGCCCGGGGTCGCGGGCTCGACCGCGGTCGCCTCGGGGGTGACGGCATGAGCCCCCGCCACGTGGTCGTGGTCGGCGCCTCGCTCGCCGGTCACGCGACCGCCCGCGCCCTGCGCGACGCCGGGTACGACGGAGCGCTCACGATCGTCGGCGACGAGCAGCACCGCCCCTACGACCGGCCCCCGCTGTCGAAGGGCTTCCTCGACGGCACCCTCGCCGCCGAGGACCTCGCGCTCGAGGACGCCGACGACACCGACCTCGCCGCCACCTGGCTCGTCGGCCACCGCGCCGTGGGTCTCGACGTCGGGCTCGGCGCCCCGGGCGTCGCCGCGACCCACTGCGTCACCCTCGACGACGGGACGGTGCTGGTCGCCGACGCGGTCGTGCTCGCCACCGGCGCCCGTGCGCGCCGCCTGCCCGCCCACCTCGGCGGCGACCTGGCCGGCGTCCACACCCTGCGGACCCTGGACGACGCCCTCGCCCTGCGCGCCGAGCTCGTGCCCGGCAGCCGCCTGGTGCTCGTCGGCGCCGGCTTCGTCGGCGCGGAGATCGCGGCGACGGCGTCGAAGCTCGGCGTCGACGTGTCGCTGGTCGAGGCCTCCACCACGCCGCTGGCCGGCCCCCTCGGCGCCGAGGTCGGCGCCGCGGTCGCCGGGCTGCACGCGGCCCACGGCACCCCCCTCTACTGCGGCGTGCCCGTCGCCGGCCTGACCGGCGCCACCCAGGTGGACGGCGTCCTGCTCGACGACGGCACGCACCTGCCCGCCGACGTCGTGGTCGCGGGCATCGGCTCCGTCCCCGCGACCGACTGGCTCGTCGGCACCGGCGTGCCGCTGACCGACGCGGGCGCCGTCGCGGCCGACGCGGACGGCGCGACCGCCGTCCCCGGGGTCTGGGCCGTCGGCGACTGCTCGGCCTGGTGGGACGGCGACCGTGCGGCCCACCACCGCACCGAGCACTGGAACGACGCGCTCGTGAGGCCCCGCACCGTCGCGGCCTCCCTCCTGGGTCTCGCGCCGGTCGTCACCACCGCGGCGCCGTACTTCTGGAGCGACCAGTACGGCGTCCGCCTGCAGTTCGCGGGTCGTCGCACCGGCGACGAGGTGCTCACCGTCGAGGCGGGCAGCCTCGAGGGCGGGGACGCGCTCGCCGTCTACTGGCGCGGGCACGTCCCGGTCGCCGTCCTCGGCATGGGCCAGCCCAAGCTGTTCAACCGCTGGAAGCGCAGCCTGGGTGTCGCGAGCGTCGCCGCGTGACGACCCTGGACGAGGGACTGGACCCCGGGCTGGAGCACGGCGAGCCGCCCGTCACCACCACCGACGAGCAGCGCGCCCGCGGGGTCACCCCGTCCAGCCTGCTGCCGACCCTGCCCGGCCGCACGTACGTCGACCCCGCGTGGTTCGCCGCCGAGTGCGAGGAGATCTTCGAGCGCGACTGGTTCTGCGCCGTCCGGGAGGACGACCTGCCGAACGCCGGCTCGTTCCGCACCGTCACGGTCGGGCGGGAGTCGGTCCTGCTGACCCGCACCCGCCGGGGCGAGGTCCGCGCGTTCCTCAACGTGTGCCGCCACCGCGGCGCGCGGATCTGCACCGAGGACGCCGGCGAGAAGCGGCGGAACTTCCAGTGCCCGTACCACGCCTGGACCTACGACTTCGAGGGCAAGCTCGTCGCCGCCCCGAACCTGACCTCGATGCCGGACGTCGACCGCGTCGAGTTCGGCCTCAAGCGGGTCGCCGTCCACTCCTGGCTCGGCTACGTGTGGGTCAGCCTCGCGCCGCTCGCCGGCGAGGAGCCGCCGTCGTTCGCCGACACCGTCGAGGCCGACCTCGCCGAGCGCCTCGGCAGCCTCGAGCCGCTCGCGGCGTACGACGTGGGCTCGCTGAAGGTCGGTCGCCGCATCACCTACGACGTCGCGGCGAACTGGAAGCTCATCGTCGAGAACTTCATGGAGTGCTACCACTGCGCGACGATCCACCCGGAGCTCACCGAGGTGCTCCCGGAGTTCGCCGACGGTCTCGCCGCGCAGTACTACGTCGGCCACGGCGCCGAGTTCGGCGAGGAGGTCGCCGGGTTCACCGTCGACGGCACGCCCGGCTTCGACCCGCTGCCCGGGATGACCGACGACCAGGACCGCCGCTACTACGCGGTCACGGTCCGTCCGCAGGTGTTCGTCAACCTCGTGCCCGACCACGTGATCTGGCACCGGATGTACCCGATGGGCCCCGACCGCACGGTCGTCGAGTGCGACTGGCTCTACGCCCCCGGTGTGGTCGAGGCCGCCACCGGCGACGACGCCGACCCGGCGATGGCGGCCCGGCTGGACGCATCCGTCGAGCTGTTCCACCGGGTCAACGCGCAGGACTTCGAGGCCTGCGAGCGGTGCCAGCCCGCCATGGGCTCGCGCCTGTACGCCGACGGCGGGGTCCTCGTGCCGTCGGAGCACCACATCGAGGCGTTCCACGCATGGGTGCGGGACCGCGTGGAGGGACAGTCATGACCGGTCCGAGAGTGGTCGTCATCGGCGCGGGCGTCGTCGGCGCCGCCGTCGCCGACGAGCTGACGGAGCGCGGCTGGACGGACGTCACCGTCCTCGACGCAGGCCCCATCCCCACGCCGGGCGGGTCGACGACCCACGCCCCGGGCCTGGTGTTCCGGGCCAGCGGGTCGCGGATGATGACCGACCTCGCGGCGTACACGGTGGACAAGCTGAACACCCTGTCCACCGACGAGGGGCCCTGCTTCCTGCCCGTCGGCGGGCTCGAGGTCGCCACCACGCCGGAGCGGCTCGCCGAGCTCCACCGCCGCGCCGGGTGGCTCGCGTCCCACGGCATCGAGGCGCGCGTGGTGGACGCCGCCGAGTGCGTGCGGCTGCACGACCTTCTCGACCCGGACGCCGTCCTCGGCGGGCTGTACACGCCCGGCGACGGGCTGGCGAAGGCCATTCGCGCGGTCGACGCGCAGACCCGCCGCGCGGAGTCCCGCGGCGCCACGCTCCGGGGCGGAGTGGAGGTCACGGGCCTGCTGCGCGGCGAGGACGGTCGCGTCACCGGCGTGGAGACCACCGAGGGCACGGTCGACGCCGACGTCGTCGTCTGCTGCGCCGGCATCTGGGGCCAGAAGGTCGCCGCGATGGCCGGGATGCGGCTGCCGCTGGTCCCGCTGGAGCACCAGCTCGCGACGACGACGCCGCTGCCCGCGCAGGCCGGCCAGACGACCGAGGCGCTGCGCCCGATCCTGCGTCACCAGGGCGAGGACCTGTACTACCGCGACGCCGGCGAGACGCAGATGATCGGCTCCTACGCCCACCGGCCGATGCCGGTCTCGGTCGAGGAGTTCGAGGGCTGGGGCGGCGCGGTCATGCCGTCGGTCCGGCCGTGGACGCCCGCTGACTTCGAGGGGCCGTGGAAGGCCTCCCAGGAGCTGCTGCCCGGCCTGCGCGAGGTCGAGGTCGCGCACGGCATCAACGGGATGTTCTCCTTCACCACCGACGGTGGGCCGCTGGTCGGCGAGAGCCGCGACGTGCCCGGCTTCTGGGTCGCCGAGGCGGTCTGGGTCACCCACTCCGCGGGCGTCGGCCGGATGGTCGCCGAGCTGCTCGTCGACGGCGTCTCCACCATCGACCCGGCGGGCGCCGACCTGCACCGCTTCCCGCCCCACGGCGACGGGCCGGCGTACGTCTCGGCGCGGGGCCAGCAGGGCTTCGTCGAGGTCTACGACATCATCCACCCGCACCAGTCGATGGACGACCCGCGACCGCTGCGCCTGCCGCCGTTCTCCGACCGCCAGCGCGAGCTCGACGCGGTCTGCGAGTCGGCGTCCGGCTGGGAGCGGCCGCTCTGGTACGGCGCCAACGCGTCCCTGGTCACCGAGGCCGACGAGGCCGTCCGGCCGGGGGAGTGGGCCGCGCGCTACTGGTCGCCGATCGCCGGCGCCGAGGTCCGCGCGACCCGCGAGGGCGTGGCCCTGCACGACCTGTCGTCGCTGACCCGCGTGGAGGTCTCGGGCCGCGGTGCGGTCGCGTTCCTCCAGGGCCTGGTCACCGCGAAGATGGACACGCCGGTGGGCCGGGTCACGTACTGCCTGATGCTCGACGGGCGCGGCCGCGTCCTGTCGGACGTGACCGTCGCGCGGCTGGCGCCGTCGTACGGCCGGGACCGGTTCCTGCTCGGCGTCAACGGCCCCCGCGACGTGGACATGCTCTCCCGTCTCGCGCCCGACGACGTGACGGTCACCGACCTGACGCCCGGCACCTGCTGCGTCGGCCTGTGGGGTCCGAAGGCGCGCGCGGTGATCGAGTCCGTCAGCGGCGACGACTGGAGCAACGAGGCGCTGGGCTACTTCCGCGGCACCGAGGCGCACGTCGGGATGGTGCCCGTGACCGCCCTGCGGGTCTCGTACGTCGGGGAGCTGGGCTGGGAGCTGTCCTGCTCCGCCGACCTGGGTCGTCGGCTGTGGGACACGCTGATGCAGGCGGGCCGCGAGCACGGCATCGTCGCCGCCGGCCGCACGGCGTTCACCTCGATGCGCCTGGAGAAGGGCTACCGGGCCTACGGCTCGGAGATGACCGTCGACCACACCGCCGAGGAGGCCGGCCTCGCGTGGGCCGTCCGCGGCGGGCGCGGTCCGGCGCCCGAGGTGATCGGGGAGCCCCGCCAGCGGCTCGTCTGCCTCACCTCGCCCGAGCCGTCGTCCGTCGTCCTCGGGCACGAGCCCGTCCTCGCCGACGGGGAGTGCGTCGGCTACACGACCATCGGTGCCTGGGGCTTCAGCGTCGGGAAGGCGATCGCCTACGCGTGGGTGCCGCCCCACCTGGCCGAGGTCGGCACCGAGCTCGCGGTCGGCTCCTTCGGCGAGGCGCTGCCCTACACCGTCACCGCCGAGCCCCTGTACGACGCCGACATGACGAGTGTGAGGAACTCCTGATGAAGCCCGCACCCCGGCTGCCCGAGCACCCGCCGAGGCTCTGGAAGGACGCCGAGCCGAGGAAGGCCTACGACGTCGTCATCGTCGGGGGCGGAGGGCACGGCCTCGCGACGGCGTACCACCTCGCGGCCGACCACGGCATCACCAACGTCGCGGTCGTGGAGAAGGGCTGGCTCGCCGGCGGCAACATGGCGCGCAACACCACCATCATCCGCTCGAACTACCTCTGGGACGCCTCCGCCGGCATCTACGAGCACGCGCTCGGCCTGTGGGAGACGCTCGAGGAGCGGCTCGGCACGACGGTGATGTTCGACCAGCGCGGCGTGCTGAACCTGGCGCACAACCTGTCCGACGTCCGCGAGGGCAAGCGGCGGGTCAACGCCAACCAGCTCAACGGCATCGACGCCCACTGGCTCACCCCGGCCGAGGTCGGCAAGCTGGCCCCGGTGCTCGACGTGAGCGAGCGGCCCCGGCACCCGGTGCACGGCGCGACGTTCCAGCCGCGGGCCGGGATCGCCAAGCACGACTACGTCGCCTGGGGCTACGCGCGGGCGGCGTACGAGCTGGGCGTGGACCTGGTCTCCGACTGCGAGGTCACCGGCTTCACCCAGACGGGCGGGCGGGTCACCTCGGTGTCGACGACGCGCGGCGAGATCTCCGCGGGGACGGTCGTGCTGTGCGCGGCCGGGCACTCCGCGGTGCTCGCCGAGAAGCTCGGCGTGCGTCTGCCGGTGCAGTCCCACCCGCTGCAGGCGCTCGTCTCCGAGCTGCTCGAGCAGGTGCTGGACACCGTCGTGATGAGCAACGCCGTCCACGTCTACGTGAGCCAGGCCCACAAGGGCGAGCTCGTCATGGGCGCCGGCGTCGACCCCCACATCGGCTACGGCCGACGCGGGTCGTTCCACGTCGTGGAGGAGCAGATGGCGGCCGCGGTGGAGCTGTTCCCGATCTTCGCCCGCGCCCACGTGCTGCGCACCTGGGCCGGGATCGTCGACGTCACCCCCGACGCCTCGCCGATCGTTGGACCGCTCGATGCGGCCGGCGACAACGTGTGGATCAATTGCGGCTGGGGGACCGGCGGCTTCAAGGCCACCCCCGGCATCGGCGACGTGTTCGCCGACTCCGTCGCCCACGGCCGCGCCCACGACCTCGTGGCGCCGTACGCCCTCGAGCGGTTCACCACCGGCCGCCTCATCGACGAGCACGGCGCCGCCGCCGTGGCCCACTGACCCCGCCGACCCGACCAGATCGCCGAGTCGGCACACATGCGCACGAAAAACACCTCGAGTCGGCACATCTGCGCACTCCCACAGGCTCGAGTCGGCAGGACCGGAAGGACCAGGACGTGCTGAGGATCCCCTGCCCCCACTGCGGGGAGCGAGACGAGACCGAGTTCCACTACGGCGGTGAGGCCGGGGTCGACTACCCGGCCGAGCCCGCCGCGCTGGACGACGTCGCGTGGGCGGAGTACCTCTTCGTCCGCGCCGACCCCGCCGACTGGTTCACCGAGCGCTGGTGCCACGTCTCGGCGTGCCGGCAGTGGTTCACGATCGACCGTCACACCGTGAGCGACGAGGTGCGCGCATGACCGGCCCCACGAGCAGCAGGCTCCCCGACGGCGGCACCCGGGTCGACCGCTCCCGCCCCGTCACCGTCACCGTGGACGGCGTCGAGCTCGCGGCGTACGTCGGGGACACGCTGGCGTCCGCGATGCTCGCCGGCGGCCTGGACGTCGTCGGCGCCGGCATCTACACCGGTCGTCCCCGCGGGCTGGTCGGCATCGGCCGCGAGGAGCCGAACGCCTGGGTCCAGGTCACCTCCGGCACCGGCGAGCCGATGGTCCAGGCCACCACCCAGCCCGTGCACGACGGCCTGGTCGTCGAGCGCCTCGCCGGCCGTGGACGGCTCCTGCCCCACACGGACGAGACCCGGTACGACGTCCTGCACCTCCACGCCGAGGTCGTGGTCGTCGGCGGCGGGTCCGCGGGCGTCGCCGCGGCCCGCGCCGCCGTCGAGGCGGGGGAGGGCCGGGTGCTCCTGCTGGACGACGCCCCCGTCGCCCCGGTGATCGACGGTGCGCGGTGCGTGCCCGACACCGTTGTCGTCGGGGCGCACGCCCACGGCCGGCTCGTCGCGGTCCAGCGACTGGACTCCGCGGAGGGCGGCGGCGCCCGCCGGCTGCTGCAGGTCCAGGCCGGCCGCGTCGTGCTCGCGACCGGCTCCGAGGAGCGCCCGATGGCGTTCCCCGGCAACGACCGGCCCGGCGTGATGCTGGCCCGCGCCGCCGCGTCGTACGTCGAGCGCTACGGCGTCCGGCCCGGCTCCCGCGCGGTCGTGTGGACCGCCCACGACGGCGGCCACGCCGCCGCGGCCACGCTCGCCGCGGCCGGCGTCGAGGTCGTCGCGGTGCTGGACGTCCGTGACGGCGACGTCGTCACCGGCACGGAGGGGGGCGAGCGCCTCACCGCCGTCCACACCACGGCCGGTTGGTACGACGCGGACCTCCTTGCCGTCAGCGGCGCCGTCACCCCCGAGACCCGCCTGTGGACCCACGCCGGCGGCACCACCCGCTGGTCCGACGAGGTCGCCGGCTTCGTCCCCGACGCACCGCCGCAGGGCGGTCGCTTCTCGTGGGCGTGGTCCGGGTCGACCGCCGAGCGGGCCCCCGCGGCGTGGTTCTGCGCCGCCGACCTGACCGACGAGCAGGCCGCCGAGACCTACCTGGACAGCCACCGCGACGCCACGCTCGCCGACGTCCGCCACGCGGTGGAGGCCGGGCTGCGCAGCGTCGAGCACGTCAAGCGCCACACGACCATCGGCACCGGCGCCGACCAGGGCCGCTGCTCCGGCGTGCTCACCGCAGGCGTGCTCGCCGAGCTGCTGGGCGAGCCCCTCGGTCGCGTCGGCGCCACCGGCGCCCGTCCGCCGCTGGTCCCCGTCCCGTTCGGTCTGCTCGCCGCCCGCAACCGCGGCGTCCTGTCCGACCCGGTCCGCGTCACCCCGATCCACGACCGCGTCGCCCACGCGCCGATGGAGGACGTCGGGCAGTGGAAGCGGCCCTACGCCTTCCCGAGCGTCGACGAGAGCCTGGACGAGGCCGTCGTCCGCGAGTGCCGTGCCGTGCGCACCGGCGTCGGGATGATGGACGCCTCGACCCTGGGCGCCATCCACCTGCGCGGTGCGGACGTCGGCGTGCTGCTCGACATGGTCTACACGAACCTGTTCTCGACGCTCGCCGTCGGCAAGGTCCGGTACGGCGTCATGTGCGGCCCCGACGGCATGGTGATCGACGACGGCACGACGATGCGGCTGAGTGAGACCGACTGGCTGATGTCGACCACGACCGGCAACGCGGCCGCCGTCCTCGACACCCTCGAGGAGTGGCTGCTCACCGAGTGGCCCCACCTCGACGTCGCCTGCACCTCGCAGACCGACCACTGGTCGACGGTCGCGATCGCCGGGCCGTCGTCCCGCGACGTCGTCGCCGTGCTCGCGCCCGACGAGGACGTCAGCGCCGAGGGCTTCGCCTTCATGACCCACCGCGAGGCCGTGGTCGCGGGCATGCCCGCCCGGCTCGCGCGGGTGTCGTTCTCCGGTGAGCTGGCCTTTGAGGTCTCCGTCCCGGCCTGGTACGGCGCCGCGCTGTGGGACGCCGTCGCGCAGGCGGGCGCGCCGTACGGGATCACGCCGTACGGCACCGAGACGATGCACGTGCTCCGCGCCGAGAAGGCGTTCCCGATCGTCGGGCAGGACACCGACGGCACCGTCACCCCGGCCGACCTCGGCCTCGGCTGGGCGCTGTCGAAGAAGAAGGTCGACTACGTCGGCAAGCGCTCGCACGCCCGCGAGGACGCGCAGCGCCCCGACCGCCGCCACCTCGTCGGCCTCGCGCCGCTCGACGGCGCGAGCCGGATCGCCGAGGGGTCGCAGCTCGTCGCCCACGGCGCCGACCTGTCCGCCACCCCGGTGCCGATGCTCGGCCACGTCACCAGCGCGTACGCCGCCGGCGTGGCTGGCCCGTTCGCCCTCGCGCTGCTCGACGGGGGCCGGGACCGGATCGGGGAGGTCCTCGACGCCGTCGACGACCTCGTGCCGACCCCGGTGCGGGTGACCGCGCCGGTCAGCTACGACCCGGAGGGGGCCCGCCGTGACGGGATCTGACCTGCTGGACCTCCGTCGCTCCCCGCTGGTGGGCTCCGCCTTCGGGCTGGACTCCGCGGCGCTGGCGATGCGTGAGGAGCCGTTCCGCTCGCTGGTCGAGGTCCGCGGCGAGCGCCCGGAGGCGGGCGACCACGTGTGGGGCCTCGGACCCGGCTGGTGGCTCGTCGACGGCCCGCCGCCCGCCACGGTCGCACTCGAGGCGCCGCTGGCGGCCGAGGTCGGCGGCGTCGACGTCTCGGGCCAGCGCACCACCCTCGTGCTCACCGGCGAGCACGCGCTCACGGTGCTCGCCCACGGCTGCCCCGTCGACCTCGGGGTCGTCGCCGTCGGCGGTGCCGTCCAGGGCGTGCTCGCCGGCTGCCAGGTCGTGCTCGGTCGTGTCGCCGAGGACGGCTGGCGCTGCTACGTCCGCGCGTCGTACGCCCGCCACCTCGCCGCCTGGCTCACGGACGCCGCGACGCCGTACGTGTAGCCGAGTCGGCCCGAACGCACCGCCGTACGACGTCGAGTCGGCCCGAACGCACCGCCGTACGACGTCGAGTCGGCCCGA
>NZ_CANLDB010000012.1 GCF_947489365.1 uncultured Nocardioides sp. | reverse complement strand
CGCGTGCTGCTCGACCACCGTGCGTCACCGGGTCTCGACGACGCGCGCTCGCCGAGGGCTCGCGTGCTGCTCGACCACCGTGCGTCACCGGGTCTCGACGACGCGCGCTCGCCGAGGGCTCGCGTGCTGCTCGACCACCGTGCGTCACCGGGTCTCGACGACGCGCGCTCGCCGAGGGCTCGCGTGCTGCTCGACCACCGTGCGTCACCGGGTCTCGACGACGCGCGCTCGCCGAGGGCTCGCGTGCTGCTCGACCACCGTGCGTCACCGGGTCTCGACGACGCGCGCTCGCCGAGGGCTCGCGTGCTGCTCGACCAGCGCGGGGCCTGCGGGTTACGGCAGCCAGGTGCCGCGGAGGCGGCCGACCTCGCGCATGCGCTGCTCGGCGAGCCGGTCGGCGGCCGCGCCGGGCGGGACGCCGTCCTCGGCGGAGCGGCGCAGCACCTCGCGGGTGGTGTCGAAGATGCCCGAGGCGCGCTGCTGGGCGCGGTCGAACGAGAAGCCCTCGAGCTCGTCGGCGACCTGGATGAGACCGCCGGAGTTCACGCAGTAGTCCGGGGCGTAGAGGATGCCGGCGTCGACCAGCGCCTTCTCCACGCCCGGGTGCGCCAGCTGGTTGTTGGCGGCGCCGCAGACGATCCGGGCCGACAGCGTGGCGACGACCTCGTCAGTCAGCGCGCCGCCGAGGGCGCAGGGGGCGTAGACGTCGAGGGTGCTCGCGACCAGCGCGGCGGTGTCGTCGACGACGGTGATCCCGCGGCTGTCCGGGTGCTCGGCGAGCAGCGCCGACACGGCGGGGGCGTGGACGTCGGTGACGACGACGCGGGCGCCGTCGTCCAGGAGGTGCCGGACGAGGTGCCGTCCGACCTTGCCGACGCCGGCGACGCCGACGGTGCGGCCCTCGAGGGTGGGGGCGCCCCAGACCCGCTCGGCGGCGGCGCGCATGCCCTGGAAGACGCCGTACGCCGTGAGCACCGAGGAGTCGCCCGCCCCGCCGTGGGCGACGGTGCGGCCGGTGACGAAGCGGCTCTCGCGGGCGATGAGGTCCATGTCCGCGCTGTAGGTCCCGACGTCGCAGGCCGTGTAGTAGCGGCCGTTGAGCGACTGCACGAAGCGGCCGTAGGCCCGCAGCAGCGCCTCCGACTTGTCCCGCAGCGGGTCGCCGACGATGACGGCCTTGCCGCCGCCGAGGTCGAGGCCGGCGAGCGACGCCTTGTAGGACATGCCGCGCGACAGGGCGAGGGCGTCGGCGACGGCGTCCGCTCCGGTCGCGTACGGGTGGAAGCGGGTGCCGCCCAGCGCCGGGCCGAGGGCGGTGGAGTGGATGGCGATCACGGCCTGCAGGCCGGAGTCGCGGTCGGAGCAGACGACGACCTGCTCGTGGTCGGCGGCAGCGGCGAGGACGTCGTACGGCGCGTCGGCGGGTGTGCTCATGAGGGGTCCGGCCTTCTTCTCGGGGCGCCGCGGGGGTGTGCGGCACGGGTGGGTCGCGACCGCGGGGGTGTGCGGTCGACGTCGGCGTCAGATTAACGCCGATGTCACACGCACCCCTGGCGCGGTGTCCGCGGGTTGGGGTAGGACTGTCACCATCTCGCGGCGCGACTCGGCGCCCGGGGCTTCATCTCGGAAGGCACACCACCGTGGCATCGACCCCTCGCGCCCGCAGGCGCCACCTGTCCAGGAAGGTCGCGGTCACCGCCGCCGCCGGCCTGGCCGCCCTGCTCAGTCCGTTGCTCGTGTTCTCGTCGAACGCCGCCGAATCGGGCGTCGAGACGATCAGCTACGAGTCCGACCCCCGTTGCGACTCGGCCCGCCTGCAGGGCCTGAAGGACCAGGCGGAGCTCTTCGCCGCCGGCTGCCAGCAGCTCGACGAGGAGTACGGCGCGATGGACGACTCGTCCGCGCGCCTCGACGACCCGGGCGACGTCCGCTCCAAGAACATGCAGCTCCTCGCGCGCCGCGCGAAGTCCTCCACGTTCTCGACGTTCACCCACTCCGACCTGGCGTTCAAGGGCAAGTACGTCTTCGCCGGCAACTACGGCGGCTTCACCGTCTTCGACGCCAAGAACCCGGGCGACCCGCAGCGGGTCGCCGAGGTGCTGTGCCCCGGCTCCCAGGGTGACGTGTCGGTCTACAAGAACCTCCTCGTCGTGAGCGTGGACCAGCCCCGGACCTCCGCCTCGTGCGACTCCGAGGCCTCGACGACGGCGAACCCCGCCGCGTGGGAGGGCGTCCGCGTCTACGACATCTCGCAACCGGCGAACCCGGAGTACGTCGCGGCCGTCAAGACCGCCTGCGGCTCGCACACCCACTCGCTCGCCCCGAGCGACAACGGCAAGCGCCTCTACGCCTACGTGTCGTCGTACTTCCCGAGCGCCACGAACGTGAACTGCCCCGAGCCCCACGACAAGATCAGCGTCGTCGAGATCGACATGGAGGCCCCGCAGAACGCCGCGGTCGTCTCCACCCCGGTGCTCTTCCCGGACGGCGGCAACCCGGGCGGCGGCCGTGAGCTGGCCCCCACCACCGGCTGCCACGACATCACCACGTACGCCGAGAAGGACATCGCCGCGGGCGCCTGCATGGGCGACGGCATCCTGATGGACATCTCGAAGCGCAAGGCGCCGGTCGTCACCGAGCGGGTCCAGGACCGCGAGAACTTCGCCTTCTGGCACTCCGCCACCTGGAACAATGACGGCACCAAGGTCGTCTTCACCGACGAGCTCGGCGGCGGCGGCGCGGCCACCTGCAACCCGGACGTCGGTTCGAAACGCGGCGCCAACGGCATCTACGACGTCGTCGACGGCCAGCTGGAGTTCGCGAGCTACTACAAGATCCCGCGCACGCAGACCAACAGCGAGAACTGCGTGGCCCACAACGGCTCGCTCATCCCGGTGCCGGGCAAGGACATCATGGTCCAGGCCTGGTACATGGGCGGTATCTCCGTCTTCGACTTCACGAACTCGGAGAAGCCCCGTGAGATCGCGTGGTTCGACCGTGGCCCCGAGCCCCAGGGCAGCACCGAGGGCGGCGGCAACTGGTCCTCGTACTGGCACAACGGGCACGTCTTCTCCAACGACCTCGGCAAGGGCCTGAACGTCTTCAACATCAGCGCCTCCGCGGTCGACCCGGCCCGCAAGGTCCGGCAGGGCACCAACAACCCGCAGATGCAGAAGAGCTACTGATCACCCGGTAGCCCGACGCGACGAGGGCCCCGCACCGATCCCGGTGCGGGGCCCTCGTGCGTCCGCGACCCCGCGGGCCGGCGGCCCCCGGTGGTCGAGCAGCACGCGATCCCTGGCGAGCGCGCGTCGTCGAGACCCGGTGAGGGGTCGGCGGTCGTGTCACCGGATCTCGTGGCTCGGCCGTGGCCGGCCTCGCACCTCGATCTCCGGGCTTCGCGGCAGTGCCTCGCGCCCCGGTCCCCGGAGGGACGCCTAGCTCAGAGCGTGTCCTCGACGTCCTGCATGCGGCCGATCTCGGCGGTCTGGCCGATGTTGATGTCGGCGGCCATCTCGAGGGCCTGGATGTCGGACCCCTCGGTCTGGAGCTGGTCGGTCATGTCCACGGCGCCCTGGTGGTGGCCGATCATCGCGTCGAGGAAGAGGCGGTCGAACTCCTCGCCGTCCGCCTCGACCAGCTCGAGGAGCTCGTCGGCGCCGAGCATGCCCATGTCACCCATGCCCATCTCGCTCATCTCCTCGGCCATGTCGACGCTGTCGTCCTCGGGCTGCGGGACGTCCTCGCCGCGGGTCTCGAGCCAGCGAGCCATCGCCTGGATCTCGGGCGCCTGGGCGTCCCGGATGCGCGAGGCGATGCGTCGTACGCCCTTGGCCTCGGCCCGCGAGGCTGCGAGGTCGGAGATGACCAGCGCCTGCCGGTGGTGCGGGATCATCATCGACATGAACTCGACGTCGGCCTCGTTGTAGTCGCCCGGGTCCAGCTCGGAGGGGCCCTCCGAAGGCTCCTCACCCGGCTCGCCGGGGCGGATCACGCGGACGCCGCTCCCGTCGCCGCCGTCGGGGGAGGCGGATGAGCTGGCGCCCGACGGCGAGGCGTCGGTGGAGTCCCCGGCGCCTCCGCAGCCGCTGAGCCCGAGAGTGGCCGCGAGGCAGAGGACGACGGTGACACGAGAAAAGGGGGCTGATATCGAGTCCATCGTTCCCATAACCTACGTCACAGTCGTCGGCCACGGCGACCTCGTCGGCAGTTCCTGACACCCCCGAAGGACACCTGTGACCCCTAGACTCGGATTGACACGCAGAGGAGCCCGGCGCGGTGCCGCGGTCCTCGCCACGGCCCTCGTGGCCTCCTTGGCCCCGGCCCTCGCCGCCAGCACGACCGCGACGGCGGCGTCCTCGGCGGAGAACGACCCCACCTGCCAGGCGGCCAAGGCCGCCCAGGAGTCCGCGGTCGAGCTGTTCGCGCGCGGTTGCGCCACCCTGGACGAGAAGTACGGCGACATCGACGACTCCGCCGCGCAGAACGACCAGCCGGACCGCATCGCGTCCAAGAACATGGCGCTCATCGCCAACCGGCCGAAGTCTGGCCCGTTCTCGCCGCCTCCGGGCACCCCCGGGGCCGGTCAGCTCGACTACGCCAACTCCGACCTGGCGTTCAAGGGCGACTACGCCTTCGCGGGCAACTTCCAGGGCTTCATGGTCTACGACATCAGCAACCCGTCCGACCCGCAGCCCACCACCCAGCTGGTCTGCCCCGGCGGCCAGGGTGACGTGTCGGTCTACAAGAACATCCTGGTCTACAGCGTCGACTCGCCGCGCTCGGACTCGACGTGCAACAGCCAGCCCTCGAGCACGTCGGTCCCCACCGCGTGGGAGGGCCTGCGGATCTTCAACATCAAGGACCCGGCGAACCCCAAGTACGTCGCCTCGGTGCGCACGGACTGCGGCTCGCACACGAACTCGCTGGCGCCGACGAAGGACGGCAGGACGCTGTACTCCTACGTCTCGTCGTACTCCCCGAGCGACGCGAACGTGAACTGCCAGCCGCCCCACGACAAGATCAGCGTCGTCAAGATCCCGCTCGGCCAGGCGAAGGACTCCGAGGTCGTCTCGACCCCCGTCCTGTTCCCGGAGGGCGGCAACCCCGGCGGCAACGGCTCCTCCAACACGACCGGTTGCCACGACATCACGACGTACCCGAGCAAGGACATCGCCGCCGGCGCCTGCATGGGTGACGGCATCCTGATGGACATCTCGGACCGCGAGAACCCGGTGGTCACCGAGCAGGTCACCGACACGGAGAACTTCGCCTTCTGGCACTCCGCCACCTGGAACAACGCCGGCACGAAGGTCGTCTTCACCGACGAGCTCGGCGGCGGCGTCGCCCCGACCTGCAACGAGGAGACGGGCAGCACCCGCGGTGCGAACGGCATCTACAACGTCAACAAGGACGGCCAGCTCGTCTTCAAGAGCTACTACAAGATGCCCCGCACCCAGACGAACGAGGAGAACTGCGTCGCCCACAACGGCTCGCTGATCCCCGTCGAGGGTCGCGACATCATGGTGCAGGCCTGGTACCAGGGCGGCATCTCGGTCTTCGACTTCACCAAGTCGGGGAAGCCGGTGGAGCTGGCCTGGTTCGACCGCGGCCCGCTCGACCCGGCCGGCACCGGCCCGTTCCCCACGGGCAGCCTCGGTGGCTCGTGGTCGGCGTACTGGCACAACGGCAAGGTGTTCAGCAACGACATCGCCAAGGGCTTCGACGTCCTGAACGTGAACCTGCCGCTGCTCCGTGACGCCAAGAAGGTCCGCGCGGGCACGAACAACCCGCAGGCCCAGACCTCGTACTGAGCCTCACCCGCACACGCCTCGGCCCCCGGTCCCCAGGACCGGGGGCCGAGGCGTTCTGTGCCGGTCCACTGTCGGTGGTCGCCCCTAGCGTTTGCACCATGGACGACGCCTCGACCGACCCGCACCCGCAGGACCCCGCCGCGCTGGTGGCGGAGCTGCGGGCGGTGCGTCGCGCGGAGGACGCCGCGGCGGCGCGGGTGCTGGCGCTCGCGGTCGACTGGGCGGCCATGCACCCGGCGGAGTCGCTGGCGTCCGGCGCCCTCGCGCGGGGCGTCCGGGGCGCCGAGGGGGCGTTCCGGCCGGCGGGTCCGGGCTCGCCGTTCGTCACGGAGTTCTGCGTGGCCGACCTGGCCGCGACGATGGGTGTGTCGACCGACGCCGGGCGCTCCTACCTTCGCGAGGCGATGGAGCTCGCCCACCGGCTGCCGCGCACCTACGCGCGGGTGATGGCGGGGGAGCTGCCCGCGTGGCGCGCACGACGGGTCGCCGCGGCCACCACGGGCCTGCCGCCCGCCGGTGCGGACTGGGTCGACCGGCACGTGTCCCACGTGGCCCACAAGATCGGCCCGGCCGCGCTGGAGCGGGCCGTCACCGACGCCGTGACTAGGTTCGACCCCGAGGCCGCCGACCGGGCCGGCTGCGACGAGACGACCGACCCCCGCGGTGTCTGGGTCGGCCTCGACGCCCCGACCACCACCGCGACCGTCGACGGGACCGGCCAGGTGGTCGTCGAGGTCTCCGCCACCCTCGACGTCGCCGACGGCATCGACCTCGAGACCGCCCTGGCCCAGCACGCCGCCCAGCAGCTCGCGTTCGGCTCGACCCAGGGCCTCGGCGTACGCCGCGCCCACGCGCTGGGTGAGCTCGCGCGGCGCCGGCTCGGCCTGGACTTCGAGGACGACGACACCCCGGACGGCGAGCCGCGTACGGCGAGGCCGACGCGGCGGGTGGAGATCGTCGTCCACCTGTCCCGGGCCGCGGTCTGCGCGGGCGGCACGGGCGGCAACGAGCTGGTCAGCGTGCGACACCGGGGGACCGGTGAGGTGCTGACCTTCGCCGAGCAGGTCCGGACGTGGTGCAACGCCGCCGCCTCCGTGACGGTGCAGCCGGTGATCGACCTCGCCGGGCAGGTCGAGATCGACGGCTACGCCGTCCCGGCGCACCTCGAGCGGCTGGTGCGGCTGCGGGACCGCCACTGTGTCTTCCCCCACTGCACCCGCCCCGCCACGTCCTGCGACCTCGACCACGTCCGCGCCTACGCCGCGGGCGGCACGACCTGCGCGGCGAACCTCGCCCCGCTGTGCCGCTTCCACCACCGGCTCAAGACCCACGGCCGCTGGCGCTACGAGGTCCTCGACGCCGGGCTGTTCCGCTGGCACGACCCCTGGGGGCAGACCTACCTCGTCGACACCGCACCGGGCGGGGGGACCAGCCGGGAACAGGTCGAGCTCGCCGACACCGGCTGAGGCTCAGGCGCCCGCTTCGCTCGGCTCACCGAGCGGTGTGCCGTAGACGACGAGGTTGTCCTCCCAGACCGCCCCGTTCCAGTTCGTGCAGGTAACGATGACCAGACGGCCCTTCGTCACGTCCTGCCCGAAGATCTCCTCCGCGCGCTCGGCGAGGTCGGGCCGGGTCACCACTTCCTTCTCGGTGATCCGGTAGCGCATGGTGCCCTCGTCGGTCTCGACGTCGACGGTGCCGCCGGGCTCGACGTCGACCATCGGGTCCATCGCGCCGCCGCCGGTCGACACCGTGTGCCCCGTGATGACCGTCTGGCCCTTCCGGTCACCCGGGCGGGCGCTGTCGTCCCACCACCCGAGCGTCGACGGGTCAGCAGGCGGGTCGAGGACCGAGCCCTCCTGCAGCGGGATCGACACGACCGGCGCCTCGATGCCCACCGACGGGACGCTGAGCCGGACCGGGCTGGCCGGGTCCATGCGCTCGTAGGTGACGTCCGGCTCCGGGGTGGGCTTCAGCCGCTGCCCGCGCTCCGTCTGCTGGGGCGGGGCGGACGACGACGCCGCCGGCTCGGGCTGAGCCACGGGCTCGGTCGGCTCGTCGTCCGGTCCGTAGACGACCCAGCCACCGACGCCGACGAGCAGCACCAGCAGGGCGGCCCCGGCGGCCGAGGCGAGACGGCTGGACCCGTCGCCGGATCCCTGGGCGGGCTCCTCGGTGGGGTCAGCCATCAGCGGGTCGTCGGTTCCGTGCTCAGACCCCGGCGCGGGAGCGGGAGGTCGAGAACCCCACCGCGGTGCCGAAGGTGGTCAGCGCGAGCAGCGCCAGGGCAGCGGGGACGCTGGCGTCCGCACCGACCGCGGCGGAGCCGCCCAGCGCGCCGCCCGCGCCGGCCGGGACGAACCGGGGCACGTCGGGGCTGGTCGGGTCGGTCGGGTTGTCGATGCTCGGCGGCGGCAGGGCGGCGCCGGGGCCGCACTGGGAGCGGGCCAGACGGAGGTCGACGGCGTTGAATCCGGCCTGGCCCTCGAGAACCGGTAGGACGGCGAGGTCGATCGCGGTGACCTCGATCTCGCCGGGGGCGCGGGTCTGCTTGTTCAGCGTGCCGTCGAGGAGGTTCTCCTCTAGCGGGCCGGCGTTTTCAGCGATCTGGGCGAGGATCTGGTCCTTGATCGCCTCGCGGATCTCGTTCAGCGGACCGGTGAGGCCGCCGAGCTCGTCGCGGTCGAGGTTGCCGATGAGGGACATGAAGATCTCGTCGAGCACCTCGTCGAGCTGGGTGACGAGCTTCGTGTTCGGGGCCGGGTCGCTCTCGAGCTCCAGGAGCGGGATCGGGTCCTGGCCCGATGCCTCCGGGAAGTTGAGGGTGACGTCCACGTCGGCCAGGTTCGCGTCGCCGGTGGCGACCTCGCCGGGGCCGGCGGTGCACTCGCTCGTGATCGCGCTGAAGCCCGCCACGACGCCCGCGTTGCCGAGCGGCTCGAGCGCGTCCTGCAGTCCGGCGTTGAGCTGGTCCAGGGCGTCCTGGATGGCCTGGGCGCCGCCCGGGAGCTGACCGAGGAGGTCGTCCAGCGAACCGGTGCCCTCGACCACCTCGACGTCGAAGAGGTCGTCGAGGTTCAGCCCGTCGGGCGTCAGCTTGATCTCGGCGCGTCGGCCGGGGGTCAGGCAGCGGCCGTCCTCGCCGACACCGACGAAGGAGGAGCCGGCGCCGGCGACGCCGGAGCAGGCCTCGGAGACTCCCTGATCGCCGGCGATGCCGGTCTTCGCGTCCTGGGCGAGGGTGCCCGCGGACAGGCTGTCCTGCCCGGTGATGAGGCTGGCCTGAGGCTGGTTGTTGCCCTCGGTGGTCTCGCCGGACTCGGTGCGCTCGGCGCGGAACTGCCCGCCGAGCTGGTCGGTGAGGGCCTGGCCGCCGATGGCGAGGTAGATCGCCTCGGCCTCCGACTGCGCGACGACGGTCGTGTCGGCGGCCATGGCGGGGCCGGCCGCCAGCGCCATGACACCCGCTGCGGTCAGCGTGGCCGTCAGACGGGTGGTCGTACGCAGTGCTCGCACCTGGTTCTCCTTGTTCGATCCCGCTGTCACCAACGGGAGATCCGGGGGAATGTTACGGGCACGAGACAGTCGGCGAACAGGTGTTCAGACAACTGTTTGTGCAGGTCGTGGCAGGTGGGCCCGCCAATGAACGGCTACACCTGCTCCTCGGGGCACCACCAGGTGGTCCGTCCGCCGACGGTGGCGCGGGTCATCTCGGTCCCGCACCGGGGGCAGTGACGCCCGGTGCCGCGGTGCGCGATGACCTCCCCGGTGTGGACGCCGCCCTTCCTCAGGGCCGACCGGATGGCCTTGCGGAGCTCGCGCCGGAGCTCGTCCAGCTCGTCGGTGGTGAGCTCGCCGGACGGACGCTGTGGCGAGAGGTGGCTCTGCCAGAGCACCTCGTCGGCGAGGAGGTTGCCGATCCCGGCGACCGTGCCCTGGTCGAGCAGCCGGGCCTTGAGCGGCGCCGTACCCCGCCCGACCCGCTCGCGGAACTCGTCGCGGCCGATCTCCCCGGCGTCCGGGCCGAGCGCCTCGATGTCGGGGTCCAGCCGGACGCGGCCGAGCCGGCGCTTGTCGAAGAGGCGCAGCGCACCGCCGTCCTCGAAGCGGAGGGTGAAGCGGTACCACTCCGGCTTGCGCGTCCCGGAGCCCCGGGCGGGCCCGGAGCCCTGGTAGTCGCCACCCTCGTCCTCCTCACCGTCCTCGTCGTCGCGGGTCGGGGGCGAGACGAGGATGCGGCCACTCATGCCGAGGTGGATCCCCAGGCGCGGTCCGTCGTCGGAGGTCTCGCACCACATCGACTTGCCCCGACGGTGGGCGTCGACGAGCTGTCGTCCCACGAGCGCGTCGCGGATCTCGCCGGGCGCGTGCGGCCGGCACTCGTAGGTGTCGTTGTCGTCGACGTCCGCGATCGTGCGGCGCAGCGCCGAGCGCTCCACGACCAGGCGGGCCGACTCGACCTCGGGCAGCTCGGGCATCCCGACATCCTGCCCGCCCGGGGGTAGCGGTCGGTCGGATTCGGCCACCGGATCGCGCCGGATCGGTCAGACTCGGAGGTCACACCCGCCCCACCCGACCCGCAGGAGCAGCGCCCGTGTCCCCGCACCGCACCCTCCTCGCCACGAGCGCCGCCGTGCTGCTGCTCGGTGGCTGCGGGCTCGTCGGCGGGTCGGCGCAGACCGCGGCCCCGGAGGCCGCGGAGCCCGCGCCGGGCGGGACCGGGCAGTCGGCGAGCCCGGACCCGGACCGCGACCCGGCGCAGGTCGTCCTCGACGCCACCGAGGTCACCCTCGGCCAGACGAGCCTCACGATCGAGTCGCAGGCGGACCTCGAGGTGCAGGGCGCGGCCTCCTCGGTCTCGACCGAGGGCTCGGTCGACTACGAGCAGGGGCTCTTCGACCTCGACCGCGACGTCAACGACACCACCCGGGTCGGGGTGGTCGCCGACGGCACCCGCGCCTGGATCAAGAACGAGGGTCCAGACGGCTCGGCCTTCGCCGACGGGGCGACCTGGCTGCAGGGCGACGTCGACGACCTGGTGTCGTCCGGGACCTTCGGGCAGCTGCAGCTCCTGGGCTCCACCCTCGCGCTGCGCGCGGCGGGCGACGACCCGGCTGCGGTGGCGGAGGGCGAGCCGACGACGTACGACGGGGTGGAGTGCCGGGTCCTCACCCTCACCGTCCCGTACGCCGACGCGGTGGCCGCGGCGGGCGAGGACGCGGCGGTCTTCACCGAGGCGCTCTCCCTGACGGGGCCGGCACGGCGGGCCGACCTCGCGCTGGAGGTCGCCGTCGGCCCCGACGACGTCATCCGGTCCTACAGCCTCGGCGTCGAGTCGGCCCCCGGGGTCAGCGGCGGTTACGAGGTCCTGCTCACCGACATCGGCGAACCGGTCGGCCCGCCGCTCGCGCCCGACCCGACCGACACGGCCAGCGGCCCCGAGGCGATCGAGCAGTTCGCGGAGCTCGTCGGGGCCTGACGGTCGATCGCGCCGTCAGCCGGGCAGGCTGCGCTGGAGCACGACGTCGCCGTGCGTGCCGTAGCCCGCCAGCCCCCCGCCGTACGGCGTCCCGTCGAAGCCGACCATCAGCCAGCCGTCGTCGACGCCGAGCAGCGTCGGCCACGGCACGTTCGTCGGGTACGTCGCGTCGAGGCGCCCGACCTCGGTCATGGCCAGGTCGAAGACGGGGTAGCCCGCGCGCCGGGGGGCGGCCTCGTCACGGCTGTCCGAGGCGAGCAGGCGCCAGTCCCCGTCAAGGCGGGTCAGCACCGGCCCCTCGCAGGAGACGCGGTCGGACGCGGCGCCGAGCGGAGCGAGGTCGTCGAGGTCGCGCCCGGCGGCGAGGGCGGGGTGGAAGGAGAAGAACCTCCGCGCGGACACGAACGCGACCAGCCACCGCGTGCCGTCGTGCACGAGCTGGGGGTCCCAGGTGCCGACCGACGCCAGCCCGTCGACGGGCAGCGCGAGGGGCCGGGTGTCGAGGACGTGCTGTCCGCGGGTGAGGTCGGCCCAGCTGAGGCCGAGCCGTACGCCGACCTGCGGGCGCCGTACCTCGTCGAACGTGCCCCACGTGCTCGTCGCCACCATCCACGCCCCGCCGTCGCGGACGAGGTGGGTCGCGTGGTCGCCGTGGACGCCGCCGGCCACGACGTCGTCGCGGCGGAAGAACAGGTCGGCGCGGTGGGCCAGCGCGAGCGAGGTGGGGTCGAGCGACCACACGGAGGTGTGCCCGGTCCGGAAGCCACCCGGCCCGGCGCTGGAGGCGGTGAGGAGCACCGACCCGCCCTCGGTGTACGCCGCCCCGTCGGCGTGGGTGACCAGGCGCAGGTCCCGCAGCCCGAGCTGCCCGAAGGCGCCGCTCGCGGCGACGTCGCCGTCCGGGCGGAGGCCGCGCCACCACCCGCCCAGCCCGAGCGCGGTCCGCGCCCGCGCGGTCCAGGTGGTGCCCTGTCGTGACCAGGCGGTCGCGACCGGCCCGGTGACGGTGACGCCGAGCTCGTCGACGTCGCGCACCCAGCCGTGGCGGGCGCTCAGCAGCCGCCGGGTCTGTCCGCCGTACGTCGCCTCGAGGCCGACCCGGCGTCCGAGGCGCACCGGGCGCAGCGTCACCGCCGACGAGGTGAGGGCGGGCGCGGGACCCCGCGCGGCGACGTACGGCGCGACCGGGCCGTCGGGTCCGATCGTCGTGCCCGGCTGCACCAGCGCCACCGGCCGACGGCGGGCGACCTCGACGAAGCGGGGGAGCGGGCTCACCCTCCCGAGGCTAGGCCGTGGGATCGGTCAGGCGCTCGCCGCGGAGGGGCCGGGGCCGTCGAGGACGGCGGCCGCCGAGTGCACGGGGACGACGACGTGCACGGCGTTGCGCTCGACGGTGAAGTCGGCCGGGGTGCGGGCGGCGATCTCGCCGTCGAGGTTCACGCCGAGGTCGGGCTCGGTCACCACGCGCACCCGCCGGGTCGCGACGTGGTGCACCTTCTCGTGGTCCACGAAGGACCCGTCCTTGAGCAGCCGCGCGATCGAGACGTGGTCGCGCAGCCGGCCGCGGACGATCGCGTAGACGTCAAGCAGGTGGTCGTCGAGCGAGGCGGTCGGCGAGACGGCGTTGCCGCCGCCGTAGTGGCGGCCGTTGCCCACCGCGACCTGCAGCAGGTCCTCGAGCTCGAGGGTCGGGTGGTCGCCGTCGGGGAACTCCAGCCGGGCCGTGAAGGGCTGGTGCGCGCGGTACGCCGCCAGCGTGGCCACCGGGTAGGCCAGCGGACCGAGGCGCTTCTTCAGGCGCGGGCTCAGCTTCTCCGTGACGCCGACGGACAGGCCGATCGAGGCGACGTTCAGGTACGGGTTCAGGCCGACCCGGCCGAGGTCGATGTCGACGACGTGGCCGGCGGTGAGGGTGGCGACGGCGCCGGGCACGTCACCGGGCACCTGGAGGGTCCGGGCGAAGTCGTTGGCGGTGCCGAGGGGCAGTACGCCGAGCACCACCTCGGTGCCCGCCACCGCGCCGGCGCCGCAGCTGAGAGAGCCGTCGCCACCCCCGACCACGAGCAGGTCCGGGGCGGTCGCGACCGCGGCGCCGAGGGTGGCCGGCAGGTCCGCGCCCCCCTCGAGGCGGTGCACCTCGAGCTCGCGCCAGCCCTGAGCGCGCATCAGCCGCTCGGCCGTGGCGGCGGCCGCGGCGCCGCGGCGGGACGCGCCGTTGACGACGAGGACGGCGCGGGAGGTCTCGGGTCTCACGGCGCCGACGCTACGGACCCGGCCTGAAGCGGACCTGAACGTCGGGGCGTAGCGTGCCCGCCGTGAGGCGCAGACCACACGAGAACGTCGCGACGGTGCTGGTGGACCCGGCTGTGCTCGCCGACGTGTCCGCGGACCTCGCCTCGCTCGACCTGTGGGTCTGGCCCGTCGCGACCGCGCCCGTGCACACCGACGGCCCGCGGGCCGCGTTCCAGATGCGGCGTCGCATGGTCGAGGCCCGCCGCGGCGCCTGGGACGACGCCGCGACGTGGACGCCGGTGTGGGTCGCCTTCGGCGAGAGCTGGCGCACCGGTGAGGAGCCGCTGCCGTGGGCCGCGCACGCCGCGCTGTGGTCGGCGCTGGAGTCGCACGGCCTCCACGTGCGCTACCGCAAGTGCCTCGGCGGGGTGCCCCGCCTGCCGGTCGTCGCCGAGCCCGCCGTCCGCCACCTCCCGGGGGCCTGAGCGTGACCGCCGTCGCCGGCAGCGCGCTGGTCACGGGCGCCTCCCGCGGGCTCGGCGCCGCGATCGCGACCGGGCTCGCCGCGGCCGGCCACCCGGTGGCCGTCGGCTACCGCGAGGGCCGCGAGGCGGCGCAGCGGGTGGTCGAGGCGATCCGCGCCGCCGGCGGCACCGCCGAGGCGGTCGGCGGCGACGTCACCACCGAGGCCGGCGTCCGCCGGGCCGTCGACGCCGCCGAGGCGGCGCTGGGGCCCGTCGGCGTGCTCGTGGTCAACGCGACGGGTCCGCAGCCGCGGACCCCGACCGTCGGGCTCGACCTCGCCCAGGTGGAGCCGATGCTGGACTTCTTCGTCCGCAGCCCGGTGCTGCTCATGGCCTCGGTCGTCCCCGGCATGGTCGCCCGCGGCGGTGGCCGCATCGTGCACGTCGGGTCCGAGGTCGCGTGGTCCGCGCCCGCCGGTGCCGCGGCGTACGTCGCCGCGAAGGGCGCCCAGCACGCCCTCGCGCGGGTCTCGGCGAAGGACCTGGGTCCGCACGGGATCACGGTCAACACCGTCGCGCCCGGCTGGGTGCCCGTCGAGCGCCACGCGGACGCCGACCCGGCCGACCTCGCGGCGTACGCCGCCACCGTGCCGCTCGGCCGCCAGGGCACCCCCGGGGAGGTCGCCTCGGCGGTCGTCTGGCTCGCCTCCGCGGAGGCGGGGTTCGTCACCGGGACGGTCCTGCCCGTCACCGGCGGCGCCAGCATGCCGTGACGCTCGTCCCACGCGGTGGGCACAGGTGTTCACCGACTGGTAGGAATGGCCGCCATGGAGACCCGGGTGGTGGCCGTCACCGGCGCGGCGGCAGGCATCGGACGCGCCACGGCGCTCACGTTCGCGACGCGGGGCTGGACGGTGGGCGCCTACGACATCGACGAGGCCGGCCTGGCCGACCTCACCGAGGAGGCCTCCGCCCTCCCCGGTGAGGTGCGCACCGGTCGGCTCGACGTCACCGACGCCGCCGAGTTTGAGACGCGGCTCGGCGAGCTCGTCGAGGCGACCGGCCGGCTCGACGCCCTGGTCAACAACGCCGGGATCCTGCTCGCCGGCATGTTCACCGACCGCGACACCTCCGCGCACGCCACGGAGGTCGACATCAACGTCAAGGGCGTCATGCACGGCCTCCACGCCGGCTACCCGCACCTGCGTCGTACGGCGAGCGAGCACGGCGACGCCGTCGCGGTGAACATGGCGTCGGCGTCCGCGATCTACGGCCAACCCGAGCTCGCGAACTACTCCGCGACGAAGTTCTACGTCCGCGGCCTGACGGAGGCCCTCGACCTCGAGTGGGGCCCGCAGGGCATCCGCGTCCGCGCCCTGTGGCCGCTGTTCGTGCAGACCGCGATGACCGAGGGCTGGAGCACCGGCAGCACGGGCTCGCTCGGGATCCGCCTCACCGCCCAGGACATCGCGGACGCCGTCCTGCTCGCCGTCGAGCCGCCGCGCGCCCGCGCCGCGATGCACCAGGTCCACTTCCCCGTCGGGTTCCAGACCAAGGCGCTCTTCCTGGGCTCGCGGTTCTCCCCGGCGTGGCTGACCCGCCTGGTCAACAAGAAGCTCGCGCACGCCTGAGCAGGCCGGAGCCGTCCCGAGCGGCCCCCGACGCACGACGGCGGGCCGGTGCCGAGGCACCGACCCGCCGTCGCGAGGGGATGGGACGAGCTACATCTGCGACGCGCCCTGCTGGATGGCCTCCCGGATGCGGACGTAGGTCCCGCACCGGCAGATGTTGCGGATGCTGTCGAGGTCGGACTCCTCGATCTCCCGGCCCTCGCGGCGCACCTTCTTCACGAGCGCGACCGCGGCCATGATCTGGCCGGGCTGGCAGTAGCCGCACTGGGCGACGTCCAGGTCGATCCACGCCTGCTGCATCGGGTGCAGGTCACCGGGGGCGGTCTTCGCGAGCCCCTCGATGGTGGTGACGCGGTCCTTCGGCTTGAGGTCGCCGACCCGCACGGAGCACGGGTTGAACGCCTTGCCGTTGATGTGCGACGTGCAGGCCTTGCACACGTTGATGCCGCACCCGTACTTCGGCCCGGTGACGCCCAGGACGTCCCGGAGCACCCAGAGGACGCGGACGTCGTCCGCGACGTTGACGGTGGTGGTCTTCCCGTTGAGGATGAATGTCTGCTTCGGCATGGGTCAGGCTCCTCAGTAGGTCCGGCTCAGGCCGTTGGTCGGCGACGGCGGGACGGGCGGGACGAAGCTCTTCGGCTTGAAGGCCAGCGGCTTCTCGTGCTGGATCGGGAAGTACGTCGGGTTCGTGCCGGTCGCGCGGGCGTACGCGCACGCGACGGCGGCGGCCGTGCTGCCGACGGCGGCCTCACCACCACCACCCGGGGTCTTCGAGTCGGTGTCCATGATGTGCACCTCGACGTCGAACGGGACGTTCCACTGCCGTGTGTAGAAGTAGTTGTCCCAGCTCGCCTCGAGGAAGCGACCGTTCTCGAAGTGGTTGCTGCTGGTCAGGGTCAGCGCGATGCCGTCCATGATCCCGCCCTGCATCTGGGCCTCGAGGCCCCGCGGGTTGATGACGAGGCCAGCGTCGATGGCGAGGACCACCTTGGTGACCCGGGGACCGGTGACGGTCTCGGGACCGAGGTCGCGGTTGACGGTGGCGGGCCGGTTGTCGATCTCCACCAGCACGGCCGTGCAGCCCTTGTACTCCTTGTGGATGGCCACGCCCTGGGCGGTGTTCGGGGCCATCTTCCGACCGAAGTTGCCCTCCTCGGCGACCTTCCGCAGCACCGCCTTGACCCGGGGGTCCTTGAGGTACTTCAGGCGGAACTTGACCGGGTCCATCTTCGCGGCCTTCGCCAGCTTGTCGACGGTCAGCTCCGCCGCCGTGCAGACGTCGGGCGAGTAGATGTTGCGCATGCTGCCGGTCGAGAAGCGCTCGCTGAGCGCGTCACCGGGGGCGACGGTCTCGTTGAGGAGCTGGTCGAGGACGCCGAAGTTGTAGGGCATCTGCTGCGTCAGCGCGAACACGCTCTGGCTGAGCGTGTAGTTGCCCAGCTGCGAGGGCAGCTCGTCGGCGACGTTGGTGAGGATCTCGCCGAAGCCGTGCTCGAAGTCGGTCAGCACGCTGGTGTGGCGCTGCTCGAACGAGAGGACCTCGCCGGCGAGGATCGTCGCGCGCACCCGTGACGTCGCCATCGGGTGCAGGCGGCCCTGACGGGGCTCGTCGGCGCGGTGCCACATCAGCTTGACGGGCACGCCCATCGCCTTGGACGCCTCGGTGGCCTCCTTGATGTGGTCGGCGAACAGCTTGTGCCCGAAGGAGCCACCACCGGTGATGACGTTGACCGTCACCGCGGTGGGCGGCAGGCCTGTGATGGCGGCGACCTGGTTCTGGGCGAAGATCGGCGACTTGATGCCGGCCCAGATCGTGGCCTTGTCGGACCGCACGTCGGCGATCGCGGCGTAGGGCTCGAGGGCGGCGCTCGACTTGAACGCGAAGACGCAGTCGGTCTCGATCGTCTTCGCCAGGCCGGGGACCTCGGGCACGAGCATCGGGATCTCGGCGGCGCGGAGCTCCTCGAGGATCGTGTCGTCGGACTCGTTCGCGGCGCTGCCGTCCTCCCACTGCACCTTCATCGCCCGGACGGCGTCGATGCACTGGCCGAAGGTCTTGGCACGCACGGCGATGCCGGTGGGGATCTGCGCGACGTGGGTGACGCCGGGCATCCTGGAGATGGCGGAGGTGTTGAGCAGCTTCACCGGCTTGCCGAGGTGCGTCGGCGGACGGCACACCATCGTCGGCAGGGCGTTCTTGATCTGCAGGTCGGTGGTGAACTTCTTCTTGCCGGTCACCGCGTCGCGGGAGTCGAGCCGGTTCTGGGGCTTGCCGATGACCCGGAACTTCTCCTCCCCGCGCAGCACGACCTCGACGGCCTCGACGACCTGCTTGGCGGCCTCGATCGCGAGGTCGCCGTACGTGATCTCGTTGCCGAGGGTGTCGCGGACGACGCCCCCGGTGGTGATGAGGCGGTCGGCCTGCGTGCCGAGGAGGATCGCAGCGGCCTCGAGCAGCTGCTGACGCGCGATGGCCGCGGCCACGCGGAAGGGTGTGTACGTCGAGAAGGTGGTGTTCGATCCGGCGGTGAGCTGGTTGAAGGCGAGCTCCTGGCGCGCCTTCGCCATGGTGACCTTGACCTTGTCGATCGGGAGGTCGAGCTCCTCGGCGATGATCATCGACGTCGAGGTGATGATGCCCTGGCCCACCTCCGTGCGGGGCATCTCGAAGGACGCGGTCCCGTCCTCGTTGATCACGATGGTGATCAGCTGCGAGGTCGGCAGCGCGGAGTCCGTCTGGGCGTCCTCGAGGTCGTACAGGTCGGCGACCTGCGGGCCCGAGGGGACGACGGCCTCGGCCTTCTGGGCGAGGCCCAGGTCGGCGGCGACGGTGAGGGTGGCGCCCGCGAGGACCCATCCCATGAAGGTGCGCCGCTGGAGACCGGCCGCGTCGGCGGTGTCCGGGCCGTCCGGTTCGTGTCGGAAGCTGTTCGTCATGCTCACTCCGAGTCCACGCCGGCGCTCCGGAGGGGACCCCGGGGGAGGGACGCGCCAGCGTCATCGGTTCGACTGTGGCAGCGGTCACAAGCACTGACCATGACGAGGGATCCAGGCCCTGGTCGAAGGCTTGTGCGATCTGCACAATCGTTCACTGAGAGGAGGGGGTACTCCTACCTCCGCAGGCGACGGGCGCGGAGCGCGAGGTCGAGGTCGACCGGGGGCGTGTCGTCGTCGAGCGGCAGTCCGGTCACCTGGGTGACCCGCCGCAGCCGGTTCAGCACCGTGTTCCGGTGGCACGGCACCAAGGGGGCCGCCCGGCTCGCCGACCCGCCGGCGGCCACCCACGCCTCGAGGGTGGCCAGCAGCATCCGGCCCTCCTCGCCCAGGTCGTGCAGCGGGGTGATCCACCTCGTGCGCAGGCGGTCGGCGACGTCGGGCGAGGACAGCAGCAGCGCCTCCGGCAGGACGTCCTCGTAGCGGACCAGGCCGCCGGACCTGGGCGCCGAGCGGAGGGCCAGGCGGGCCTGGCGGTAGCCCTCGTCGGCCCCGCCGAGGCCCACCACGACGGCGGAGACGGCGACGGTGCGCTGCTCGGGCCCGCCGGCGAGGGCCGCGAGCGCACGGTGGGCAGCGTCCGGGACGTCCTCGCGGAGCGCGACGAGGCCCACCGTCACGTCGCCGCGACGGAGGAAGGCGGCGGCGTGGGGTGCCACCCCCCGCTCTGCCGCCTGCGGCTCGATCGGCTCGGCCACGGTGACGACGAGCTCGCCGCCGGGCGGGAGGTCGAGGGCCTCCGAGGCCTCCGCGGCGAAGCCCGGGTCACGGGCCCGGCCCCGCAGCACGCCCTCCCACAAGGTTGCACGTCGCTCGACGTCGCTGCGCACGCGGGACCGGTCGCGGTGGTGGTACGCCGACGCGACCCGCGCCGAGGTCGCGTCCACCGCCTCCCACAGCAGCGAACCGACCTCGCGCAGGGCCCGGCCGTCGAGCCGCTCGGCCCCGGTCTCGAGGAGGTCGTCCCAGATCAGCCGGCCCCCGACGCGGAACGACCGCAGGACGTCGTCCAGGGGCTGCCCCTGCTCGGCCCGCAGGGAGCCGGTGGTGCGGGCGGGCCAGAAGGCCGTGTCGTCGGCCTCCTCGGGCCGCGGGCCCTCGCCGGTCACGGCATCGACGATGAGGTCGAGGATCGCGGCCACGTTCGTGTGGCAGGAGTGGGCCAGGTCCGCGTGGGACACCACACCGGCGCGGCGGTAGGCGAGGTGGTCGTCCTCGATCGTCTCGACGAGACGCTCGGCGAGCACGCGGGTCCTCTGCTCGCGGTGGTCGAGCAGGAACGCGTGCGTCTCCGCGCGCCAGTCCGCCGTGGTCACCGTGTCCCTCACCCGCCGCTCCCTCCGTGTTCGTCTCCGCGCGGCCCGACGAGCCGTGGTGGCGGAGGTCACACGCGAGGCCACCGTTGTACACCAGGCCGGGACCAGACAGGGTGTGCACGTGAGCTCCTACGACATGCCGCCCCAGCAGCCCGGCCACCCCCACCAGCAGCACCCCTCCGCCGCGCCCGGGAAGGGCATGGCCGTCACCGCCCTCGTCCTGGGGATCCTGGCCCTGCTGCTGTGCTGGACGGTGATCGGCGGCGTGCTCCTGGGCCTTCCCGCGGTCATCCTCGGCATCGTGGCCGTGGTCCGCGCCCGCAAGGGGAAGTCCGGCGGCCGCGGTCTGGCCGTCGGCGGCATCGTCACGGGCCTGCTCGGCATCGTGCTGGCGATCGCCCTCGCCGTCGTGGCGACCACGTTCCTGGCCCGGATCATCGACGGCGAGGCCTCGCAGCGCTACCAGCAGTGCATCTCCGACGCCGGCGGCCAGCAGCAGCAGGTCGACCGGTGCGACCAGCAGCTCCAGCGCGACCTCGAGGACTCGTTCGGCGGCTGATGACGCGCCGCCCGCTCGATCCTGCTCGGTCCTGCTCAGTCCCGCTCGGTCCCGCTCAGTCCCGTGCGAGTCGCTCGGTGCCCAGGACGGGCCGGTAGTCGTCCCGCACGTCCCCGTCGAGGCGGCTGTCGTCAGCGAAGACGCGACCGAACCCCTCGTCGGACGCCGCGGCCGAGGCGCCGGTGCGGACCCATCGGGGTCCGCCCAGGCAGGGGCGCGGGATCGAGATGCGGGTGACGTCCTCCTCGTCACGGAAGGCGCCGACGAGACCGGGGCACGCGACCTCACCGGTGCCGCCGACCAGCTCGAGGGTCTTGGGCTCGCCGCGTCCGTTGCGGTACATCCGCACCAGGTAGTCGGAGCGATCCGAGGTCCGGAGACGGAGCTCGGTGTAGACCGAGCCCCCGAGGTCGACGAGCTCGAGCCGTACCTCGACGGTCGTGCGCGCGTGCTCGACCCGGGTGCGCACGACGTCCGCGGCCTGGCGGGGTCCACGCTCCTGCTGGATCTGTCGGGTGTCGCCGACGGGGTCGGCGTACTTCTCGACCTCGGCGGCGGCCGGCGCCACTGTCGCGGCCGCGGCGGTGGCCAGCAGTGCGGTGGTGATCAGGATCGCGCGCATGCGCATGGGGTGGTCCTCTCGTGGGCGGGGTGTGTGTGCTTGCGTCAGTCGCGGAACAGGCGCTGCTCGCCGAGAGCGGAGGGGAAGGCGGGGAACCCGCCGTCGAGGCGGGCGTCGTCCCGGTCCTGGAAGCCGTTCCTCACGACGCCGGTCCCGGAGCCGAAGCGGATCCAGCGGGGGTTGCCGAGGCACGACCGCGGGACCCTGAGCTCGACGGTGTCCGACCGGTTGAAGAGCCGGCCCCTCAGTCCGTCGCACTCGATCGACCCGGGGCCGTTGGGGCTGAGGGACACGTCGACCTGGCCGTCCCGGCGGAAGATGCTGGCGTCGACGAAGTCGTCCGGGGTCGAGATCGGGAAGTCGGCGAAGAAGTACCCGGGTGTCAGGTCCACGACGCGGAGCCGGAAGCGGACGGTGCTGTTGGCGTGCTCGCCGCGAACCCGGACGATGTCGGTCGCCCGGCTGACCTCGCGGTCCTCGGTGGACGTGTCGCCGCGTGGGTCGCCCACGACCTCGACGTCGGCGGCGGCCGGAGCGGCCACCGACGTGACGGCCGCGACGGCTGCGAGGGTGACGAGGGTGGTCCGGACGCGCATGGGTGCTCCTGGCGCTCGTCGATCTCCGGCAGTCGCCGGCGCGCACATCATGGGGCGCTGCCCCGACCGGCGCCAGGACCGGTCTAGACCAGTGCCCTGCTTGGTGCGCCCCGGCATCCTGTCCACAGACGATCGACGGGGGCCACACATGCGGGGAAGGCGTCGGGGAGCGGCTGTCCTGCTGGCCTCCCTCCTGCTCGTCGGCTGCTCCACGGAGAACGCCGCCCGCGACACTGACGACGCCGATCGCGCCGCCGCCCGTGACGAGGACGCCGTCAGCCGCAGCGAGGACGGCGGGGGACAGCGGCTGACCCTGGCCTTCGGTGGCGACGTCCACTTCGAGGGCAGCCTCGCGGACCGGCCGGCCGACGGCTCCTCGACGCTCGGGCGGGTCTCGCAGGCCCTGCGCGGGGCGGACCTGGCGATGGTGAACCTCGAGAGCGCGCTGACCGCCGGCGGGGGCGCGCCCACCGACAAGGAGCTCGAGGACCCCTCGCTGCGGTACTGGTTCCGTAGCCCGCCCTCTGCGCTGGACCTGCTGGCCCGCTCGGGGGTCGACGTCGTCACCGTCGCCAACAACCACGGCGCCGACTACGGGGTCGAGGGTGTCCGCGAGAGCCTCGAGATCGCCGAGGACGCGCCCGTGGCCGTGGTGGGCGTGGGCCACGACCGGGCGCAGGCGTTCGGCGGCTTCCGGACGACCATCAAGGGCACCGACGTGGCCGTGCTCGCGGCCGACGCCGCCATGCGTGAGAGCGCCGACCCGATCTGGGCCTCCGGCGAGGGCGGGCCGGGCATCGCCTCCGCCCGCGCGACCCCGCCCCGCAACCTCGTGCGCGCCGTCCGTGAGGCCGAGGCGACCCAGGACCTCGTCGTCGTCTACCTGCACTGGGGCGCGGAGAGCAGCACCTGCCCCACCGACCGCCAGGCCTACCTCGCGCGGACGCTGGCCGACGCCGGGGCGGACGTCATCGTCGGCTCCCACGCCCACCGCCTGCAGGGCTCCGGCGTCCTCGACGGCGCCTACGTGAACTACGGGCTCGGCAACTTCGCCTGGTACCACGGCCGTGTCCCCGAGTCCGGCGTCCTGCGGCTGCGGGTGGCGGGCGACGAGGTCGTCGACGAGGACTGGCTGCCGGCCCGCATCCCGCTCGCGGGTGGTCCCGCGCAGCCGCTGGCGGGCGGCGCCCGCGAGGCGGCGCTCGAGACCTGGGCCGCGCGGCGTGGCTGCGCCGGCCTCGAGGCCGCCCCCGGGGCACCCGGTGCCGAGCCGGAGGAGCAGCCCGAGGAGCAGCCGGCGGACCGCCCGGCGTACGCCGCCCGGGTGCAGCGGATCGACGCCGGCGTCCGGGCGCGGATGACGAGCAGCCACGACCCGGCGGCCTGCCCGGTGGACCTGGCCGACCTGCGCTACGTGCGGGTCCGCCACGAGGACTTCGAGGGCGGGCAGCGGATGGGCGAGCTCGTGGTCGCGGTGGAGGTCGCCGACGACGTGGTCGACGTCTTCCGGGACCTCTACCGCGCGCGGTGGCCGATCGCGCGGATGCGGCTCGTCGACGAGTACGGCGCCGACGACGACCGGTCGATGGCGGCCAACAACAGCTCGGCGTACAACTGCCGCACGGTGGCGGGCTCCGACTCGTTGTCCGACCACGCCTACGGTCGCGCGATCGACCTGAACCCGATCCAGAACCCGTACGTGATGCCCGACGGGATCGTCCCGCCGGCGGGGCGTCGGTTCGCTGACGCGGACCGCTCGCCGGGGGCGCCGTACGTCAAGGGCCTGGTCCGTGACGACGACGTCGTCGTCCGCGCGTTCGAGCGCGTCGGCTGGGAGTGGGGCGACTCGTTCGCCGACTACCAGCACTTCTTCGTGCCGTAGCCCGATCCGCCCGCGAGGACCCTCAGAGGTCCTTGCGGAGCAGGACCCGGCCGATCCCGGCCCCGTTGTCGAGGAAGGTCCGGCGGGCGCCTGCGTCGTGGCCGTAGACGTTGAGGGTCACGGCGCGCACGCCGATCTCGTGGACGTGGCGACGCAGCGCGCCGAGGAACGACTTCGTCAGACCCTGCCCCCGGTGCTCGGGGAAGAGGTCCAGGGTGTTGCCGAGGAAGTCGAGGGTGCCGTCGTCGGCGCGTCGCAGGGTCGCCCAGGCCCGCCCGACCGGGGTGCCGTCGACGGTGCCGACCATCAGGAGCTCGTCGGTCGGCGGCGGGTCCTCGGCCAGGGCGGCGAGCCGGCCGTCGAGGCCGGCGAGCGTGGCGTCGGCGCCCGCCACCCCGGCGCGGTCCATGCCCGACCGCAGGAACACCTGCGCCTCCGTCACGAACGCGGTCCGTTCCGCCGGGGTCATGGGCCGGACGGCGACCCGCTGGTCCTCCTGCAGCTCCAGCGGCGAGTCCGGCTCGAGCTCCTTGCCGTGCGTGGTCATGGTCGCCCCGAATCCCGCGTCGCGGAACGGCGGCACGAGGTCGGGCGCGATCGAGGTGACCATCGTGTCCGCGCCGAGCTCACGTGCGCAGGCCTCGAGGGCGGCGACCACCGCGGCCCACCGCGGCCCGTCGTCGGGGGACAGGGTGGTCTGCAGCTCCCGGATCGAGCACCGTACGAGGAGCCCGTCGGGCGCGGTGGTGAGCACGACCCCGCCGACCGCCACGTCGTCGACGACCACCTCGCGGGCGTCGTACCCGTCACCGGGCTCCGGCACGGGCAGGGGGCTGCCGGCAGCCTCGCTCTGGTCACGCCAGGCGGCGAGGTCGGCCGCGGACAGGGGCACCAGGCGGACGTCGACCACGCACGGCATCCTCGCAGCGCGGGACGCGGCGCGGGGGGAGGCGTCGGAACGCAGGCATGCGAGGTCCTTGACGCCCGCGCTGTTAGCGCTAACACTCTGTCTGTGGCCCCCGTCACAGTCGCCGTCGAGGCGGCACGGGCGCCACCATCTCGGAGAGGCAGAACCATGAGTCACATCAGATGGTCGCGGCTGGTCGCCGCGACGACGGCGACGGCGGCGGGGCTCACGCTCGCGGTCACGACGGCCCCGCTCACCGCGATGGCGGACCCGGGCGACGACCTCGTCGTCAACGGGGACTTCGAGGAGGCGGTGTCGCCCTGGGCGGGCCGCGGCGGAGCGCAGGTCGCCCGCACCACCGACGAGGCGGCCACCGGGTCGTCCAGCCTGCTGGTCTCCGGGCGCCCGAGCTCGGTCAGCGGCGCGATCGTGTCGCTGCCCGTCGAGGCGGGGGCGTCGTACGAGATCTCGTTCCAGGTGAAGTTCGCGGACGCCGACGCCACGTCGCCGATCCGCTTCAACGGCACCGCCGACTACGGCTCGGCCCAGGGCGGCTCGCAGTACGTCAACCTCGTCTCCGGCCAGGTGACGCGCGACGCGTGGACCGAGGTGACCGGCGAGATCACCGTCCCGAGCGGGCGTGACCTCTCGGGCTACCAGTTCTACGTCGAGAACGACTTCGGCGTGGCCGAGGGCGCCTACCCCTCGTCCTTCTACCTCGACGACGTCTCCTTCGTGCAGACCACCGACGGTGACGGCAGCGAGCCGGAGCCGGTCGCCGACCCGCTCGAGCGCAACGACAACACCGCGCCCGGCAGCTTCGGCGCGTTCGCGAAGACCCCCGGGACCGACGCGGAGACGCGGCGCGGCAACCCGCTGGTGACCCAGAACTTCGGCGCCGACCCCTGGGCCATGGAGGTCGACGGTCGGGTCTACGTCTACACGACGAACGACACGCAGGAGTGGGTCGACCACCTCCAGAACGGCGAGTCCAACAACTACGGCCGCATCAACCAGATCAACGTCTGGTCGAGCGCCGACATGATGAACTGGACCAACCACGGCGCCATCAACGCCGCCGGGCCCGACGGCATCACCGCCGAGGCCGAGGGTGCGCCGGGCAAC
This sequence comes from uncultured Nocardioides sp., assembly GCF_947489365.1. Taxonomy (GTDB): domain Bacteria; phylum Actinomycetota; class Actinomycetes; order Propionibacteriales; family Nocardioidaceae; genus Nocardioides. The sequence continues at coordinate 30,537 of NZ_CANLDB010000012.1, read as the reverse complement.
TCGTGGGCACCGGCCGCGGCCGCCAAGGACGTCGACGGTGACGGCGAGGACGAGTTCTTCCTCTACTTCGCCAACAGCGCCGGGGGCATCTGGGTGCTGCAGGGCGAGTCGCCCACCGGGCCGTTCACCTCGCCGCTGGACCGGTCGCTGGTCGGCTTCGACACCCCCGGCGTCCGCGACAACTCCGACCCGGAGGCCAACGACACCGTCTGGCTGTTCGACCCCGCCGTCCTCGTGGACGACGACGGCGAGGCGTACCTCTACTTCGGCGGCGGCCTGCCGCAGGGCGAGTCGAACTTCCCGAACACGGCCCGCATGGCGAAGCTCGGCGACGACATGGTCAGCCTCGCGGACGACGACGAGGACGGCGAGACCGACGAGGTCCAGCTCATCGACGCGCCCGCGATCTTCGAGGACTCCGGCATCCACAAGGTCGGGGACACCTACTACTACACGTACTGCACGAACTTCGAGCACAACCTCGACTCGACCGAGGGACGGGAGTTCGGCCGCGGCGACATCGTCGTCATGGAGTCCGACAGCCCGCTGGGCCCGTGGAGCGAGCCCGAGCTCGCCTTCCCGAACCAGGCCAGGTTCTTCGGCAACGGGACGGGCGGCAACAACCACCACGCGTTCTTCACCTTCGACGACGAGTGGTACCTGACCTACCACGCGGCGACGCTCGACGTGGCGATCCAGGACGGCGCCGCGGCGGGCTACCGCAACGCTCACATCGACTCGGTCGACCTGGCCGAGGACGGCTCGGTCGAGCCCGTCACCGGCACCTACGCCGGGCCGGGGCAGCTCGCCCCGCTCGACGTCTACGCCGAGCCGGTGCTTGCCGAGACGATCGCCTGGCAGGCCGGGACCCGACAGGGGTTCGACGGCTCCGCGGACTGGGAGCAGGGCACGCCGCGATCGGTGCTCACGAGCGTCCACGACGGCGACTGGACCTCGCTCGCCGGCGCGGACCTCGGTCAGGACGGCGACTCCTCGCTGACCGCCAGGGTGCTGCCGAGGGCGGGCGGGACGATCACCGTCAGCACGTCCCCCGACGCGTCGGACACCGGCGCGGTCGTCGGGCAGGCCACCGTGCCGGCCGGCGAGGGTGAGGACTGGACCGACGTCGAGGTCGACCTGACCGGCACCCTCGCGGGGACCCAGGACGTCTTCTTCCGCTACGCCGCCACGGACGAGCCGGCGGAGGGTGAGCGCCCGCAGCTGTTCGACGTCGAGAGCTGGACCTTCGTCGCGGACGACGGCGACACCGAGCCGGGGGAGACCTCGGTCGAGGTGCCGGACGTGCGGATGCGCTACGGCACCGCCACCCCCGTCGACGTGCAGGTCGACGGCGCCACCGAGGGACGGGTCACCGCCACCGTCGGCTCGCGCACCCTCCGCGCCCGTGTCGGGGAGGACGGCGCCGCCTCGCTGCGTCTGCCGGCCCGGTTCGGCGCTCCGGGGTCCTACGACCTCGAGGTCGAGTACGAGGGCACCGAGGAGCTCGCCGCGTCGTCGGGCTCCGCGACCGTGAGGGTGCTCAAGGCCCTCTCGACCACCGCGGTGAACGCCCCCGAGCAGGTTCGTCGGGGACGCGAGCTCGTCGTCCGGACGCGGGTCCGGGCGACCGGCGCCCCGGCGAACGGGACCGTGACCGTCCGGGTCCGCGGCGTCGGAGCCAAGGCCCGCACCGTGCGGGTGCGTGACGGCGTCGCCGTCGTCCGGGTCCCCGTGGGGGCCCAGGCCCCGACCGGTCGCACCGAGGTGGTGGCGTCGTACGGCGGCAGCCGCCTGGTGGCGTCCTCCCGGGACACGGAGCAGGTGCGCGTGACGCGCTGACGCGAAGCCTCGGACCCCGACGCCCGGCTCGACCTCACCGGTCGGGTCGGGCGTCGTCGTCCTCCCCGGCGACCAGGCGGCGCAGGGCGCGGTCGATGAGGGCGTCGGTCGTGGTCTGGCCGTCGATCAGGAGTGTGGCTTCGCCGTCGGTGAGGTGGTGGGTGCGGCCGTGGGTGTCGAGGAGGCGGTGGAGTCCGTGGGGGCTGGTCCAGACGGTGCCGGCGGGGGTGGGCGTGATGGTCCAGCCGAGGTGGGTGCGGGCGCGGTGCGTTGTCCTCGACAGGGGTTGGGAGTCGGTGGTGGTCTGTCCCGGTGGCCCGCCCGGTTGGTAGGGGACGGGGTGGTCGAGGTCGAGCCGTCTGCTCTTGCGGGTGGCGTGGGGGAACGCCTCGGCGGGTGATCGGAGGAAGATCCGCTCTCGCATCCAGGCGGGGTGTTCGTAGGCGTCGACGGCGTGGGTCTCGCGGTTGTCGATGACGGGCTGGACGGTGAGGTCGTGACGCCGCAGCAGGGTGGCGAGGTGGGTGGTGTCGAGGGGGCCGTGGCCCTCGATGCGGGCGACGCCGGCGCGGCCGGTGGTGCCGTCGAGGGCTGATTCGTGGAGGTGGACGTAGAGCGTGGCCTTGGGTCGTAGACGGGTGAGGGCGGCGCTGTTGAGGCGCGAGAGGACGTCTTCGGTCAGGGCCAGTGGCGAGGCAACCGCGGCCTCGGCCGGCTCGTCCTCCGTGTCGTGGTCGGGTTCCGCGCTGATGTCCACCGGAGCGTCGTCGGGAACCTCGTCGGGGACGAGGGTGTCGTGCTCGGGACCCGGGTCGGGCTCGGTCTCGGGTGCGGGTCCGCCGCGGCGGGAGGTCTCGGTCCGTCGTTCCTGGGTGATCCAGTCCTCGTCGACCGGGTGAGGGTTGTCCTCCTCGCCGACGGTGGCGGGATCCGCGCCGTGCGCGACCAAGAGCGCCATGAGCTCGGCGGGGCGGGCGAGCCAGCCCATGGCCTCGGCGCGCAGCCAGTCGCGGGTCTGCTCGGGCAACCCGGTCGCGGCACGCTGGACGGTCAGGATGTCGGCGACGCGGTCGACCATCGCGGCGACGTAGACGGCGTCGCCGGTGGCGAGGCGGGCGATGAGGGTGCGCATGCCGGTGGCGTCGGCGCGGCCGAGGCCGACGTACCGCTTCGCCCGAGAGGCGGCAGCGCGGGCGCGGTGTCCGTCGGGGTCGGCCAGGATCACGGAGGCCTCGGCGATCTCCAGCACCCGCGACGGTGAGACGCCGGTGATGGCCTCGGCGACGGCGGCGTCCACGACCGGCATCCCCGCCTCAGGCACGGCGCGGGAGATCGAGGCGACCTTGCGGGCCACCCAGGTCTCGGCCTGGCCGTCCATGACGTGGCGCCAGGTGCGGGGCAGCCGGTGGCGCAGGTCGAGGGCGTCCGCGGCCATCGCGCGGACCCCGACGGGGTGGCGCGACAGGGCGACACCGAGCTCGAGCAGGGACAGGTCCCGCACCAGCGGCGCCCCCTCGCCGGCGATCGCGACCAGCTTCTCCCCACCCAGCACCTCACCGGGTGTGGCGACGTAGCCGGGTTCCTCGCGCGGGTCGGAGGCGAACCGGTCGCACCACGTCAGGCAGGCCAGGAGCTCGTCGAGCTCGGCCTCCCGACGCCGCCGGACGGCCTCCTCGGCACGGAACAGGACCTCGTCGGTGGGCGACATCTCCCACTCGCGCACCACCGGCTCGCCGGGCAGGTGCCCCGGAGCATCAGTGGTGGTGGGGGTGGTCATGCCCTGATTGTAGTCGAACACATGTTCGACAGCAACGTTTCGTCCACACCCGGATCGGCCTGCCTGGCGGGTGGGAGGGGTCTCGACAGGCTCGACCACCGGCGGTGCGGGGCGTCGTGCTGCTTGCGGGGTCTCGTGGCTCGCGCGCTCGTTCCTCGCGTGCTCGCACCTCGACCTCCGGACCGGGGCCGGGCACTCGGTGGTTGAGGTGTGACGAGCCCTGGCGGGGGACCTCGAATCCCGGTGGAGGTCTCGACAAGCTCGACCACCGGGGGTACGGGCCGCCGTACGTCTCACCGGGTCTCGTGGCGAGCGCGCTCGTTCCTCGCGTGCTCGCACCTCGACCTCCGAATGGGGCCGGTGGTTGAGGTGTGACGAGCCTTGGCGAGGAGCCTCGAAACCCGGCGAGGGTCTCGACAAGCTCGACCACCGGTGGTGCGGGCCGAGGTATGACCTGGGGGGTCTCGTGGCTCGCGCGCTCGTTCCTCGCGTGCTCGCACCTCGACCTTCGGTGCGCTGCCGGGCCCGTCCGGTGGTTGAGGTGTGACGAGCCCAGGCGAGGAACCTCGAAACCCGGCGAGAGTCTCGACAAGCTCGACCACCGGGGGTGCGGGCAGGCGTACTCCTTACGGGGTCTCGTGGCTCGCGCGCTCGTCCCTCGCGTGCTCGCACCTCGACCTCCGGTGGCGGTGCAACCCGGTGGGGGTCTCGACAGGCTCGACCGCTGGGGGTCTGGGTCGGCGTACTTCTTGCGGGGTCTCGTGGCTCGCGCGCTCGTTCCCCGCGTGCTCGCACCTCGACCTCCGGTGGCGGGGCAACCCGGTGGGGGTCCCGACAGGGCCGATCGCTGGGGGAGTGCGTCGGGAAGGTCGGCGACCGCCGTGCGCACGGCGCCCCGGCTGGGAGGGGAGCCCGCCCTAGGGTGACGCCCATGAGCACGGGGAGCATGGGGAGCGCGCGGAAGCGGGGCGGACGGTCCCCGAGCATGGCGGACGTCGCCGCCAGGGCAGGGGTGTCGCACCAGACCGTGTCGCGGGTGCTGAACGACTCGCCCCTGGTGCGCCCCGACACCCGCGAGCGGGTGCTGGCCGCGATCGCGGAGACGGGGTACCGCCGCAACAGCGCCGCCCGGGCCCTGGCCACGAACCGTTCGAGCCGGGTGGGTCTGATCTCCGCGCACCTGGTGCTCTACGGGCCGAGCCGGATCTCCGACGCGCTGTCCGACGCGCTGCACGAGGCCGGGTACGAGCTGACGCTGGCGAGCATGCCGGAGCAGACCGAGGCCGCCCTGCGTGCGGCGGTCGACCGGCTCCTCGACAAGGCCGTGGAGGCCATCGTCATCGCCGTCGCGCACAGCGGCGCCCACGCCTGGGCCAAGGAGCTCGACCTCGACGTCCCGGTCGTCCTCGTCCAGGGCGTCGACCCCGGGGAGCCGATGGCGGTCGGCATCGACCAGGAGGGCGGTGCGCAGGCCGCGACCGACCACCTCCTCGACCTCGGTCACCGGCACGTCGCCCACCTCACGGGCCCCCTCGACTGGATCGAGGCCGCCCAGCGGCGCCGCGGGTGGATGCGCGCGCACGAGCGTCGCGGTCTGGAGCCCGGCCCGGAGGTCGCGGGGGACTGGTCGCCGCGCAGCGGGTACGACGCGGGGCGGCGCCTGCTCGAGCACCGGCGGGACGGCGCCGGGTCGCTGACCGCCGTCCTCGTCGCCAACGACTCGATGGCGCTCGGTCTGCTCAACGCCCTGCACTCCGAGGGTCTCCGGGTGCCGGAGGACCTCAGCGTCGTCGGCTTCGACGACGTCCCGGAGGCGGCCTTCTACTGGCCCCCGCTGACGACGGTGCGGCAGGAGTTCGCCGCCCTCGGCACCCGGGCCGTCGAGGTCACGCTCCGCGCGCTCGCCGGCGAGGTCGACGCGACCGTCGACCTGCTCGCCCCGGCGGTGGTGGTGCGCGGGACCACCGGGCCGCCCGGCGCCACCGACGGCTGATGTTAACGTTCACTTCGTGACCGGGACCACACTGCTGAGACTCGGTACGGAGCCCGGACCGGTGCTCCACCTGCTGCCGCTCGGGGCGTGCGTCCACCGCCTCGAGGTGACCGGCGGTGACGGCCGGCGGCGCGACGTCGTCCTCGGCCACGACACCGTCGAGGAACGCCTCGCGGGCGGGGAGTTCCACGGCGCCGTGGTCGGCCGCTACGCCAACCGGATCGCGCACGGCGACCTCCCGCTGCCCGGCGGGGCGGTGAGCCTGCCGACCAACGACCGGGGCCACCACCTGCACGGCGGACCCGACGGCTTCCACCGCCGCCAGTGGGAGGTCGAGCACCACGACGAGCGGTCCGCCCGCCTCGCCCTCACCAGTCCCGACGGCGACCAGGGCTACCCGGGCACGCTGCGGGCCACGGCGTCGTACCGCGTGGACGACGACCGGGTCGAGGTCGAGCTGACCGCCACGACGGACGCGACCACCGTCGTCGGGCTGACGCAGCACTCCTACTTCAACCTCGCCGGCGTCGGGACGCGGACGGTCGACGACCACCGCCTGACGGTGCACGCCGAGCGGTGGACGCCGGTCGACGCGACCGGCATCCCGCTCGGCGAGCACGCCGCCGTCGACGGCACGCCGTTCGACCTGCGCGGCGGACCATTGCTCGGACCCGTGCTGCGCACGCACCACCCGCAGCTGCTCGACGCGCGGGGCATCGACCACAACTACGTGCTCGACGGGGACGGTGGGGACGCCGTGCGCGAGGTCGCCGTCCTCGACCACCCCGCCAGCAGGACCCGCATGACGCTGCTGACGGACCGGGCGGGTCTGCAGGTCTACACCGGCAACTTCCTCGACGGCTCGACCGTCGGCCACGGCGGCGTGCCCCACCGCCAGGGGGACGGGATCGCGCTCGAGCCCCAGTCGTTCCCCGACTCCCCGCACCACCCCGAGTGGCCCTCCGTGGTGCTCGAGCCCGGCCGGACGTGGCGCTCCCGCCTCGTGTGGCACTTCAGCGCCCTGGGCTGAGCCGGGCCGGGTGAGCGCTCACATCAAGATTTGATCAAGAGCGCGAGGCCCCTTGACCGGCTTCGATGTTAGCGTTCACACTCCTGACGTGACGCCAGTCACAGGGGCCCCCCGCCCCGTCTCACCTGGAGGAAGAACAGTGCTGAAGAAGACCATGAGCGCGGCGGCTGCCCTGGCCGTCGGGAGCCTCGCCCTCACGGCGTGCGGCGGTACGAGCAGCGGGTCCGACGACGCGGCCGGCGGCAGCGGTGGCGGCGACGACACCATCACGATGGGCTTCGCCCAGGTGGGTGCCGAGAGCGGCTGGCGCACGGCGAACACCCAGAGCGTGAAGGACAGCGCTGAGGAGGCCGGCGTCGAGCTGCTGTTCTCCGACGCGCAGCAGAAGCAGGAGAACCAGATCAAGGCGATCCGCTCCTACATCCAGCAGGACGTCGACGTCATCGCCTTCAGCCCGGTCGTCGAGACCGGCTGGGACGCCGTCCTCCTCGAGGCCAAGCGGGCCTCCATCCCCGTCATCCTCACCGACCGTGCGGTCGACTCCGAGGACGACAGCCTCTACGAGACCTTCCTCGGCTCCGACTTCGTGCTCGAGGGCGAGCGCGCCGGCGAGTGGCTCGTCGAGAACGCCGAGGACTCCGACGTCAACGGCGACGGGAGCATCAACGTCGTCCAGCTCGAGGGCACCACGGGCGCCGCGCCGGCCATCGACCGCGCCGAGGGCTTCGCCGACACCATCGCCTCCGACGGCTCCATCGAGGTCGTCGCCTCGCAGACCGGCGACTTCACCCGTGACGGCGGCAAGCGCGTCATGGAGTCCTTCCTCAACTCCGAGGACGACATCGACGTCGTCTACGCCCACAACGACGACATGGGCCTGGGCGCCATCGAGGCCATCGAGGCCGCGGGCCTCACGCCGGGCGAGGACATCAAGATCATCACCGTCGACGCCGTCAAGGACGGCATGCAGGCGCTGGTCGACGGCAAGATCAACTACATCGTCGAGTGCAACCCGCTGCTCGGGCCCCAGCTGATGGACCTCGCCGAGCAGGTCGTCGCCGGCGAGGAGGTCGAGCCCCGCGTCGTGACCGAGGAGACCACCTTCACGCAGGAGGAGGCCGCCGAGGTGATCGACGAGCGTCAGTACTGAGCCGACCGCTCAGCACCGACCCGGCCGTCCCGCCCGGGGCCCCCGTACCGGGCGGGGCGGCCGTTCCACCGCAGCACCCCCCGCAGCACAGCAGCACCGAGCACGAGGAGCGCGAGCACATGACCCACCTGGACTCGGCGGAGCCGGTCGTGTCGATGCAGGACATCAGCATCACCTTCGGCGCCGTCACGGCGCTGGACGGCGTGTCCGTGCGCCTGTTCCCCGGCGAGGTCCACGCCCTCATGGGCGAGAACGGCGCCGGCAAGTCGACCCTCATCAAGGCCCTCACCGGCGTGTACGCCGTGGACGGCGGGACCGTCACGGTCCAGGGCCGTCGGCTGAGCTTCAGCTCGCCGGCGGCGGCCCAGGAGGCGGGCATCAGCACCGTCTACCAGGAGGTCAACCTCTGCACGAACCTCACGGTCGCCGAGAACATGATGCTCGGCCGCGAGCCCCGCTTCCTCGGCGCGATCAACACCCGCGCGATGAACCGCCGCGCCCGCGCCACGCTCGAGCGGCTCGGCCTGGACGTCGACCCGGCGTCCACCCTCGGCGACCACCCCATCGCCATCCAGCAGCTCGTCGCCATCGCCCGGGCCGTGGACGTCGACGCGAAGGTGCTGATCCTCGACGAGCCGACCTCCAGCCTCGACGCCGACGAGGTCGAGAAGCTGTTCGCCGTCATGCGGCGGCTGCGCTCCGAGGGCACCGCGATCGTCTTCGTCTCGCACTTCCTCGACCAGATCTTCGAGATCTCCGACCGCATGACCATCCTGCGCAACGGCCGGCTGGTGGGGGAGCGGATGACCGCCGACCTCACCCAGCTCGAGCTGGTGCAGCTGATGATCGGCCGCGACCTGGAGGTCCTCGAGAAGCTCGAGCGGGAGCTCGGCGAGGAGGGGTCGACCGTCGTCGACGAGACACCGGTGCTCAGGGCCGTCGGCCTGGGCCGCAAGGGTTCGCTCCTGGCCACCGACCTCGAGGTGAGGCCCGGCGAGGTCGTCGGGCTGGCCGGCCTGCTGGGCTCCGGGCGGACCGAGCTGGCCCGGCTGCTCTTCGGCGCCGACGCCTCCGACACCGGCACCCTCGAGGTGGCCGGACGTCGTGCCAAGCTGCGCGCGCCCCGCCAGGCCATCGACCGCAAGGTCGCCTTCCTGTCCGAGAACCGCCGCTCCGAGGGCGTGATCGCCGACCTCTCGGTCGCCGACAACATGCTGCTCGCGCTGCAGGCCACCCGCGGGTGGCTGCGCCCCATCCCGTCGGCGACCCGGAAGAAGCTGGTCGACGAGTACATCGAGGCGCTCGACATCCGCCCCGCGGACCCCGACGCCCTCATGCGCAACCTGTCCGGCGGCAACCAGCAGAAGGTCCTGCTGGCCCGCTGGCTCATCACCGAGCCCGACCTGCTGATCCTCGACGAGCCCACCCGTGGCATCGACGTGGGCGCCAAGGCGCAGATCCAGCAGCTCGTGGCCGACCTCGCCCGACGCGGCCTGGGGGTGGTCTTCATCTCCGCCGAGCTGGAGGAGGTGCTCCGCCTGTCCGACCGCGTCGTGACGATGCGCGACCGCCGCAAGATCGACGAGCGGACCAACGTCGACGTCGCCGTGGGCGACGTCCTGGAGATCATCGCGGGCGACGCCCGCGCGGAGGAGGTGGGCGCCCGTGCGTGACGCGTCCCGCGTGTTCTCGAGCACGCTGCTGTGGCCGCTGCTGGTCCTGCTCGCGCTGCTGGTGGTGAACGTCGTCGCGAACCCGGGGTTCCTCGAGGTCCGCGTCCAGGACGGCCGGTTGTTCGGCAGCCTCGTCGACATCGTCCGCAACGGCGCCCCGGTGCTGCTGATCGCGCTCGGCATGACCCTGGTCATCGCCACCCGCGGCATCGACCTCTCGGTCGGCGCCGTCGCGGCCATCGGTGGCGCCGTCGCCTGCGTCTACATGGTCTCCTCGCCCGACGAGTCGGGGCTCGGCACCGCGCTCGTCGCCTGCGCGCTCGCCCTCGCGACGTGCGTCGCGCTCGGGCTGTGGAACGGCTTCCTCGTCTCCGTGCTGGGGATCCAGCCGATCATCGCGACCCTGGTCCTCCTCGTCGCCGGCCGCGGCCTGGCGATGCTGGTCACCGACGGCCAGATCACCACCGTCAACAACGACTCCTTCCGCACCATCGGGGTCGGCTTCGTGCTCGGGCTGCCGGTCGCCGCGCTCGTCGCGTGGGCCGTGTTCGGGCTGACCGCCCTGCTGGTGCGTCGTACGGCGCTCGGCATGCTCGTCGAGGCCGTCGGCATCAATCCCGAGGCGAGCAGGCTCGCCGGCGTCCGCGCCGTCACCATCCGCTGGACCGTCTACGTCTTCTCCGGCCTCTGCGCCGGCCTCGCCGGCCTGATGATCGCTGCGAACACCTCGGCGGCCGACGCCAACAACGCCGGGCTGTGGATCGAGCTCGACGCGATCCTGGCCGTCGTCATCGGCGGCACGTCGCTCGCCGGCGGCCGCTTCTCGCTGGCCGGCACCTTCGTGGGCGCCCTGCTCATCACCACCCTGGCCGCCACGATCCCCAACATCGGGATCCCGTCCGAGACCAACTACCTCTTCAAGGCCGTCGTCGTCATCGTCGTCTGCCTCCTGCAGTCGCCGAAGGCGCGCGCCGTCCTGCGACGACGCCGGACGACGCCCGCCCCGCCCGCTCCGCCCGCTCCGCCCGAGTCCCCGACCCCGACGCTCGCGAAGGCAGGCACCCGATGAGCACCCAGCTGCGACCCGCACCCGCGACCACCCCGCCGGCGCCCGGCGGCACCGGGCCGCGCGGCACCGGCCGGCCCTCCCGGGGCCGGTGGCACGCGCTGCGCACCTACCAGCCGTCCGGCCGGTTCCTGCCGATCCTGGCGACGCTCGCGCTGTTCCTCGGCATGCTCCAGGTCGGCGGGCTGCGCTACGAGGGGTTCACCTCCTCGCAGGTGATCCTCAACCTGCTCACCGACAACGCGTTCCTCGTCGTCCTCGCCGTCGGCATGACGTTCGTGATCCTCACCGGCGGCATCGATCTCTCGGTCGGCTCGGTGGTGGCGCTGTCGACGATGGTGGCGGCGTGGACGCTGCAGGACGGCTGGTCGCCGGTCGCGGCGATCGTGGCGACGCTGACCGTCGGCACCGTGCTCGGCCTGCTGACCGGGATGGTCATCCACTTCTTCGACGTGCAGCCGTTCATCGCGACGCTCGCGGGGATGTTCCTGGCCCGGGGGCTCTGCTACCTGATCTCGGTCGAGTCCATCCCGATCCGCGACGACACGTTCTTCTTCCTCGCCTCCGAGCCCATCGCCATCGCGCTCGCGCCCTGGCAGGGCGGCGTCGTCATCGGGCTGCTCGCCCTGGGCATGGTCGCCGCGGTCGTGAAGCGGGCGGCGCTGCGCTCGGCGCTGCTGCCCGTCCTCGTCGGCCTGGGCGTCGGCATGTGGGTGACGCTGCTGCTGATGGGCGACCCGGAGCTCACCACGACGTACTCCGTCGTCATCGCGCTCGCCACCGTCGCCGTCGCGATCCTCGTGCTGCACCGCACCCGCTTCGGCCGCACCGTCTACGCCATCGGCGGCAGCGAGGCGTCCGCGCTCCTCATGGGCCTGCGGGTCGGGTTCGTCAAGGTCGCGGTGTACGCCGTCAGCGGGTTCTGCGCCTCGCTCGGCGGGCTGCTGTTCGCCTTCTACATGCTGTCGGGCTACAGCCTCCACGCCGTCGGCATGGAGCTCGACGCCATCGCGGCCGTCGTCATCGGCGGCACGCTTCTCGCCGGCGGCCGGGGCCTCGTCGTCGGCTCGCTGCTCGGCGTGCTCGTGCTCGGCACCATCCAGACCTTCATCTCCTTCGACGGCACGCTCAGCTCCTGGTGGACCAAGATCGTCATCGGCGCCCTGGTGCTGCTGTTCGTCGTGATGCAGCGGGTGCTCACCCGCCGGCAGTCGTGACCGACCTGGCGCCGCCGCCGGTCGCCGAGTCGGTCGTGGGCCGGCTGCCGGTGATGGCCGACGTGGCCCGGCTCGCGGGCGTCTCCCACCAGACCGTGTCGCGCGTCGTGAACGGGCAGAACAACCTGCGTCCCGCGACCCGCGCCCGGGTGGAGGCGGCGATCGCCCAGCTCGGCTACCGGCCGAACAACGCCGCCCGGGCCCTGGTGACCCGTCGCTCCGGCACCATCGGCGTCGTCGGGACCGCGGGAGGGTTCTGGGGCCCGAGCACGGTCCACCGGTCCGTCCAGGCCGCCGGCCGTGGTGCCGGGATGTTCGTCAGCTCGGTCAACCTGCCCCGCGTCACCGGCTCCGAGCTCGCGGACGCCGTCGCGCACCTGCGCGACCAGCACGTCGAAGGCATCGTCCTCATCGCCGCGAACGACCACGCGCTCGAGACCGCGGCGCGCTCCACCGCCCAGGGGGTGCCGGTCGTCGTCATCGAGGGCGACCCGGCGCGGACGCCCTGGACGGTCGGGGTCGACCAGCACGCCGGCGCCGTCCTGGCCACCCGCCACCTGCTCGACCTGGGCCACACCGAGGTCGTCCACGTCGCCGGGCCCCAGGAGTGGGTCGAGGCCCGCGGCCGCCTGGCCGGGTGGCAGGACACCATGCACGACGCCGGGCTGCGCACCTCGCGCGTCGTCGAGGGCGACTGGACCCCCGCCAGCGGCTACCGCGCCGGGCAGGAGGTCCTCGCACGCGGTGACGCCACCGGCGTCGTCGTCGCCAACGACCACATGGCCCTCGGCCTGCTGCTCGCCCTCCACGAGGGGGGCGTGTCGGTGCCCGGTGACGTCAGCGTCGTCGGCTTCGACGACATCCCCGAGGCGCCGTACCTCATCCCGCCGCTGACCACCGTGAAGCAGGACTTCGGCACCGTCGGCCGTCGCGCCATCGAGATCCTCGGCGCCGCCATCGGCGGCGCGCACCCCGCCGACGGCCCGGCGCGCACCATCCCCCCGACCCTGGTCGAGCGGCGCAGCACCGCCGCCCCGAGAAGGAGCACCCCGTGAGCGAGCGCAGCACCGACGACCGGGCCGACGACCGGCCTGACGAGCAGAACCCCTCCTACGTCGTCGGCGTCGACTACGGGACCCTCTCGGGTCGCGCGGTCGTCGTCCGCGTCGCCGACGGGGCCGAGCTCGGGACCGGCGTGCACGCCTACCCCCACGCCGTCGTCGACGAGCGGCTGCCCGGCAGCGACCGCCGGCTGCCGCCCGACTGGGCGCTGCAGGTGCCCGACGACTACCGCGACGTGCTCCGCGTCGCCGTCCCCGCCGCCCTCGCCGACGCCGGCGTCGACCCGGCCGACGTCGTCGGGATCGCCACCGACTTCACCGCGAGCACCGTCGTGCCCTGCCTCGCCGACGGCACCCCGCTGTCGGAGGTCGACGGGTGGGCCGACCGCCCGCACGCCTACACCAAGCTGTGGAAGCACCACGCAGCGCAGGACCAGGCGGACCGCATCAACGCCCTCGCCGCCGAGCGCGGGGAGTCCTGGCTGCCCCGGTACGGCGGCCTGGTCTCGTCGGAGTGGCAGTTCGCGAAGGGCCTCGAGGTGTTCGAGTCCGACCGCGAGGCGTACGACGCCGCCGACCGGTTCGTCGAGGCCTCCGACTGGATCGTCTGGCAGCTGTGCGGCACCTACGTGCGCAACGCCTGCGCCGCCGGCTACAAGGGCATGCTGCAGGACGGCGCGCACCCGTCGCCCGAGTTCCTCGAGGCGCTCGCGCCCGGGTTCGGGTCCTTCGTGGCCGACAAGATCGAGCACCCGGTGGGCACCCTGGGCGAGCGGGCCGGCGGGCTGACCGCCGAGGCGGCCGCCTGGACCGGGCTGCGCGAGGGCATCGCGGTCGCCGTCGGCAACGTCGACGCCCACGTCACCGCCCCCGCCGCGCAGGCGGTCTCGCCCGGCCAGATGGTCGCGATCATGGGCACCTCGACCTGCCACGTCATGAGCGCGGAGGTGCTCCGCGAGGTCCCCGGCATGTGCGGGGTCGTGGACGGCGGGATCATCGCCGGGCTCTGGGGCTACGAGGCCGGCCAGAGCGGCGTCGGCGACATCTTCGGCTGGTTCGTCGACAACGCCGTCCCCGCGTCGTACGCGGCGGCCGCGGAGGCGGCGGGGGAGGGGCTCCACGAGCACCTGACCCGGCTCGCGTCCGCCCAGGAGGTCGGCGAGCACGGCCTGGTCGCGCTCGACTGGCTGTCGGGCAACCGCTCGGTGCTGGTCGACCACCAGCTCACCGGGCTCGTCATGGGCCTGACGCTGGCGACCCGCCCCGAGGACGTCTACCGCGCGCTGCTCGAGGCCACCGCCTTCGGCACCCGCGTCATCGTCGAGACGTTCCGCGAGGCCGGGATCGGCGTCGAGGAGTTCGTCGTCGCCGGTGGGCTGGCGAAGAACCCGCTGCTGATGCAGGTCTACGCCGACGTCACCCGGCTGCCGCTGTCGGTCGCCGCCTCCGAGCAGGGCCCCGCGCTCGGCTCGGCGATCCACGCCGCCGTCGCCGCCGGGCTGCACGCCGACGTGCCGACCGCCGCGAAGTCGATGGGCAAGGTCCGGCGCGGGGTCTTCACCCCCGACGAGACCGCCTCGGCGGTCTACGACGAGCTGTACGCCGAGTACCGCGCCCTCCACGACCGGCTGGGCCGCGACGACAGGGCGATGCGACGCCTCGGCGCGATCCGCCGGGCCGCCGCCGAGCGCCGCACCGCCAGGGAGGGCTGAGCATGACCGTCACCGACGACGTCCGCACCACCCTGCTCGACCTGCGCCGTGAGGTCTGCGCGCTCCACGAGCAGCTCACCCGCTACCAGCTCGTCGTCTGGACCGCCGGCAACGTCTCCGCGCGGGTGCCCGGCCACGACCTGCTGGTGATCAAGCCGTCCGGGGTGTCCTACGACGACCTGACCCCGGAGAACATGGTCGTCTGCGACCTCCACGGCCGCGTGGTCGAAGGCGAGCACGCGCCCTCCTCCGACACCGACGCGCAGGCCTACGTCTACCGGCACATGCCCGAGGTCGGCGGCGTCGTCCACACGCACTCGACGTACGCCACCGCCTGGGCGGCGCGCGGCGAGGCCGTGCCCTGCGTGCTGACCATGGGCGCCGACGAGTTCGGCGGGGAGATCCCCGTGGGGCCGTTCGCGGTCATCGGCGACGACTCGATCGGGCGCGGCATCGTCGAGACGCTGCGCCACAGCCGGTCGAGGGCGGTGCTCATGCAGAACCACGGACCGTTCACCGTCGGCAAGGACGCGCGCTCCGCGGTCAAGGCCGCCGTGATGTGCGAGGACGTCGCCCGCACCGTCCACGTCGCCCGCCAGCTCGGCACCCCGATCCCCATCGCCCCCGACCGGGTCGACTCCCTCCACGACCGCTACCAGAACGTCTACGGCCAGCGCTGAGGCGCCGGTCCCCGCCCCAAGGAGCACCCCATGACCTCCACGTCGACCCACCAGCCCACCCCCGAGGTGTGGTTCCTCACCGGGAGCCAGTCCCTCTACGGCCCGGAGACCCTGGACCAGGTGGCCGAGCAGTCCCGCGGCGTCGCCGAGCGCCTCGCCGCGGAGGGCGACCTGCCCGTGCGGGTGGTCTGGAAGCCGGTCCTGCTGGACGCCGGCGCCATCCACCGCCAGATGCTCGAGGCCAACGCCGCGCCCGAGTGCGTCGGGGTGATCACGTGGATGCACACGTTCTCCCCGGCGAAGATGTGGATCGCGGGGCTCGACGCGCTGGCGAAGCCGCTGCTGCACCTGCACACGCAGGCGGGCATGGAGCTGCCGTGGTCGACCATCGACATGGACTTCATGAACCTCAACCAGGCCGCGCACGGCGACCGCGAGTTCGCCCACGTTCAGTCCCGGGTCGGGGTGGCGCGCACGGTCGTCGCCGGCCACGTCGGCAACCCCGCCGTCCGTCGCCGCGTCGAGGACTGGACCCGCGCCGCGCTGGGCCGCCACGAGCTGCGCACCCTGCGCCTGGTCCGCTTCGGCGACAACATGCGCGACGTCGCGGTCACCGAGGGCGACAAGGTGGAGGCCCAGCTGCGCTTCGGCGTCTCGGTCAACACCCACGGCGTGAACGACCTCGTCGCGGTCGTGGACGCGATGAGCGAGGACGACGTCGACAAGCTGGTCGTGGAGTACGCCGACCGCTACCGCGTCGCCCCCGAGCTGCTCCCCGGCGGGGACCGTCACGACTCCCTCCGGTACGGCGCCCGCATCGAGCTCGGCCTGCGGACCTTCCTGTCCGACGGCGGCTACCGCGCCTTCACCACGAACTTCGAGGACCTCGGCGGCCTGCGCCAGCTCCCCGGCCTGGCCGTGCAGCGGCTGATGGCCGACGGCTACGGCTTCGGCGGCGAGGGCGACTGGAAGACGTCGGTGCTGCTGCGCGGCATGAAGGCGATGGCCCAGGGCCGCCCCGGCGGGACGTCGTTCATGGAGGACTACACGTACCACCTGGTTCCCGGGGCCGAGAAGATCCTCGGCGCCCACATGCTGGAGGTCTGCCCGACCATCACCGAGGCCACCCCGAGCCTGGAGGTTCACCCCCTCGGCATCGGCGGCCGCGAGGACCCGGTGCGCCTCCGCTTCACCGCCACCCCGGCCGCGGGCCTCGTCGCCGGCCTCTCGGACCTCGGCGACCGCTTCCGGCTCACCGTCAACGAGATCGACGTCGTCGAGCCCGACGAGGAGCTGCCGCGGCTGCCCGTCGCCTGCGCGGTCTGGGAGCCCCGGCCGTCGCTGTCGACCTCCGCGGAGTCGTGGCTGCTCGCAGGCGCCCCGCACCACACCGTGCTCACCACCGCGATCGGCCGCGAGGTGCTCGAGGACTTCGGCGAGATGACCGGCGTCGAGGTCGTCACCATCGACGCCGACACCACCCCCCGCTCCTTCGCCCGCGAGCTGCGCTGGAACGCGGCGTACCACCGGCTCGCGGCGCGGCTGTGAGCGTCCGGGAGGATCGACCCATGAGCGAGACACTGGACACCCGCACCCTCGGCCGCACCGGACGCGACGTCACCGTCGTCGGCCTCGGCACCTGGCAGCTCGGCGCCGACTGGGGTGAGGTCAGCGAGTCCGACGCGCGCGACGTGCTCGAGGCCTCCCTCGACGCCGGGGTCACGTTCTACGACACCGCCGACGTGTACGGCGACGGCCGCAGCGAGCGCGTCGTCGGCCGGTTCCTCGCCGACCACCCGGACGCCGGGATCGTGGTGGCCACGAAGTTCGGCCGTCGCGAGGACCAGGTGCCGGAGAACTACAACGCCGACAACTTCCGCGCCTGGATCGACCGCTCGCGCACGAACCTCGGTGTGGACACCGTCGACCTCGTCCAGCTGCACTGCCCGCCGAGCGCGACGATCGACGACGACGCGACGTACGACGCCCTCGACGCGCTGGTCGCCGACGGCTCGATCGCGTCGTACGGCGTCTCCGTCGAGACGTGCGACCAGGCCCTCGCGGCCATCGCCCGGCCGGGTGTCGCGAGCGTGCAGATCATCCTCAACGCGTTCCGGCTCAAGCCCCTCGAGCGGGTGCTGCCCGCGGCCGTCGAGGCCGGCGTCGGGATCATCGCCCGGGTGCCGCTGGCCTCCGGCCTGCTCTCGGGCCGGTACGACGCGTCGACGACGTTCGCCGCCGACGACCACCGCACCTTCAACCGCGACGGGTCGGCCTTCGACGTGGGGGAGACCTTCTCCGGCGTGCCGTACGACGTCGGCACGTCCGCCGCGCAGGAGTTCGTCGCCCTGGTGCGCGACCTCCCGGGCGAGGTGACGCCCGCGCAGGCCGCGATCGCCTGGTGCCTGCAGCAGGAGGGCTGCACCACCGTCATCCCGGGCGCCCGCAACACCGACCAGGCGCGTGCCAACGCCGCCGCCGGCCGTCTGTCGGCCC
Organism: uncultured Nocardioides sp.; assembly: GCF_947489365.1. Lineage (GTDB taxonomy): Bacteria > Actinomycetota > Actinomycetes > Propionibacteriales > Nocardioidaceae > Nocardioides. Next base: position 12,843 of record NZ_CANLDB010000012.1, on the reverse strand, counting down.
TGGGTGAGGACTTCCTCGGCGCCGTCCGCGACCTGTACGACACCCGCATCCGCCCGGAGGTCCACGACCGCTGGTGAGCCTCTATGAAGCTCTATGAACGACTGCGGGGCGTGGGCTGACCGGACGCCCGTCCTGGACGCCCGGGCCGGTGTCGTGCGCGCTGCCCCACAATGGCGCACATGCGTGCACTCAGAACCCTCGCCGTCGCCACGATCACCGCAGCGACGCTCGGCCTCACCGCCGTCCCCGCCCACGCCGACACCCAGACGAAGAAGGACGCGAGCGGTGACGTGGTCGGCCTCGAGGACGGTGGCGGCAACGGCACCGCCGCCGACCGTCGGCGCACCGACGTGCTGTCCCTGACGGGCGAGCACGGCGACGGCCGGCTCCGCTTCACGTTCACGATGGCCGACACCTCCCAGGCCAGGGGCGGGTCCTTCCTCAGCGCCCAGGCGCGGTTCGTCACCACCGACGGGAGCGAGTACTACGCGAGCCTCGAGCGGGTCGGGGGCGGCGACGCCACGACGGCGCTGCGCCGTGAGGGCCAGCCGGTGACCTGCCGCGGCCTCGCCGGCCGTGTCGTGTCGGCCAAGGACCGCTACGTCCTGGTCGTGCCGCGCTCCTGCGTGGGCAACCCGGACTCGGTGCGGTTCGGCGGCGTCGTCAACTACCTCACCCCGTCGAGCACCATCCTCGGCGACGACGCGCGCCGTGACGGGCGCGTCGGCGACCGGCCCCGGCTCGGGACCGCCCGCCTGGCGAACAACTGACGCACGCGGGCTCTGCCGCCCGGCCGTCTACTGACGGCGCGGTGACGGCCAGGACGGGTCGAGGGACTGGACGAAGCCGTCGTGGTCGTCCGTGTTGACGTAGTACCGGGGCTTCGACCCCGCGGGCTGGGTCGCGACGACCCGGCCCCGGGCGTCGGTGTACCCGAGTCGCGTCTTCGGCGTCGACCCCAGGCTGGAGCGGAACACCTCGGCCCCCGCGACGGGGAACCCGTCCCAGTCGGTCACCATCAGCACGACCACGTCGTCCTCGCCGGCGGACCCCGGCACCACCTCGCCCCTGAGCCTGTCGGGGTCGTGCTCGTTCAGGGCGGTGGGTGCTACGTGGTCGGTCCCGAGCTCGGCGCCGATCGCGACCTTCTTGTCGTAGGCCGGCGCGAAGGGGGTCAGGTCCAGCACGGCGGCGAACGTGCCGCCGGGCTCCGTGCCGGTCCCGTCCACGACCTGAGCGCTCCCGAGCCGTTCGAAGGCCAGCCTGCGGGTGCGCCAGGCGGACAGCTCGACGGTCCCGCCCTCCGCGCTGGTCCGCCCGGTCACGACGCTGAGCGAGGCGGTCCGGCGGGAGTCGGCGTAGGGCTGGACGAAGTACCTCAGCTCGCCGCCCACCTCGAGCTCGACCGACGGCCGTGCCGAGATGCTGCTGCCGGCATCGCCGGCGGCGCGGACGACGGTGGTCCTCATCGACGACGCCGGACCCGCGGACGGCGTCGAGACCACTCGGACGGCCGCCCCGGCACCGGGCTCGGGGATTCCGATGGCGTCCTGCGACGACCAGTCGACCGACGCGAACCTGCCCGTCACCGTGACCGGCCCGCTGATCGCGGACCACCCGTCGTCGGTGCCGCGCGCGGCGGGGTCGGGGTTCCACTCGAAGGTGGTCGTGGCGCCGGGGTCGGCGAGCTCGGCCACCAGCCGGACGGCGCCGACGGGGTCGCTGGGGTCCTCGGGCCGGAAGGAGACGACCCGCCCCGCGTTGTACGGCGCGATGAGCCGCAGCTGGTCCCCGGCGCCGGCCGCGGCCGGGTGGGCGGGTGCGACGCCCGGGCCGGCGAGCGACAGGGCGGCGACGAGGGCGGCCACGGGGGCGGCGAGACTCACCGGAGGCCGATCGGACTCGTCTCGGTGGGCTGGACCCGCGCGCTCTCGACCAGCTCGACGACGTACGTCGTGGTCCGGGTGCCGTTGCGGTCGTCGATCGACACCGTCCGGTCACCCCGCGCGTCGAGCCGTCGTACGGCGACCTCGGTGCGGGCGCCGCCCGCGCCGACCCGCACGAAGCGCACCTTCTCGCCGGCGACCGAGGCCGGGCCGGTGACCGTGACCTCGTCGGCGCCCGTGCCGTTGCCGGCGCCGGAGCGGTCGAGGGTGACGCTGCCCTTGCCGCTGCCGAAGTCGACACGCTGGGCCACGCGGGCACCGGCGTTGCCGGACAGGGTCGAGTCGGCGTCGGGCACGTTGTCGCCCGTGGAGACACCGAGTCGGCCGCCGAGCTCGGCGGGGTCGCCACGCTCGACGCGGTCCCGGACCCGGACGAGGAAGCGGCCGTCGAGGTCGGTGCGCACCTGGTGCGACAGGGCGAGCCCGTCCTCGGTGACGATCCCGGCGTCCGCCTCCCGTCCGGGGACGTTCTCCACGCCCCGTCGGTAGTCCAGGTCGACGAGACGGCCGGTGAGGGGCCGTCCGTCGATCTCCAGCCGGCCCGCCCAGCTGGCCACCCCGCCGGAGGGGGGCGTCGCCTCCTGGTCCCGCGTGAGCAGGAGCCTGGCCTGGCCGGCCTGGAAGAAGGTCTGCTCCGAGGAGCTGTCGTCGCCGGGGAGGCGGTACTCCAGGCGCCACTCGCCGGCCTCGGGGTCGACCTCCGAGACCACGGTGATGCGTCCGTCGTCGTCCGTGGTCCCGGTCTGCCACTCCCCGGGCGAGGAGTCCACGGGTGTCACGCGGTACTCCGCCTGCTCACCCGCGCCCACGGGGCGCCGCTCCTGGTCCAGCACCTCGACGGCGACGTCACCGGGGGAGAACTCGTCGACGTCGAAGAGGTTGCCGTCGGCCAACCGTGCGTCCACGGACGTGGGCTCCGGGGTGTACCGCGGCACCTGGTACACCCCGGAGGTGGGGTCGGTGCCGGCCTCGAACGCGTCGTTCGCGGTGGTGTTCACGTAGTAGGTGCGCCGGCTCCCGGCGCGCTGGGGGACGGTGACCTCACCGTTCGTGTCGGTGAAGCCGACGCGGGCGGCGGGAGTCGACCCGCTCGCCGCGCGGAACACCTCGGCCCCCGCGACGGGGCGGCTCTCCTGGTCGTACACCTCGACCGACACGTCGACGTCCTCGCCCTGACGGCCCGCGGACGAGAAGGCACGCACCTCCATCGCCTGCTGGCGGTAGAGGGTGAGGGGCTCGACGTGGTCGCTGCCGAGCTCCGCGCCGAGCGCGACCGTCTTGCCCTCGGCGGGCTGCAGCGTCGTCAGGTCGAGCACCTTCGCGAACTCGTAGTCCGCGGGCTCGTCGGGGGCCTTGGAGGGGTCACGGACGACCTTGGCCCGGCTGATCCCCTCGAAGCGGCCGGTCTCCGAGCGCCACCCGGAGAGCTGCACGGTGCCCTCCGACGCGCTGGTCGCGCCGGTGACCGCGGCCGTGCGCCCGGTGCGGCCGACGTCGCCGTACCGCTGGATGAAGTAGCCGAGCCGGGTGTCGGCGTCGAGGTCGACCGCGGTGACGGGCTGCTCGCCGCCGCCGACGAGGACGTTGCGGCGGACGGCGTAGGTGGGCTCGCCCGCGGAGGGGGTCGACGCCACGCGGATCGCGATCCGTGAGCCGCCGGCCGGCTGGCCGGAGCCGGCCTGCCAGTCGACCGAGGCGAAGCCGCCGGAGACCCTGACCGGGTCGGTGATCGTGGTCCACCCGTCGGCGTCCAGGGCTGCGGCCGGATCGGCGTTCCAGTCGAAGGTGATCGCGTCCTCGGTCGCTCCGACCTCGGCGACGAGCCGCACCGCAGCGTTGCCGCTGAACACCCGCTCACTGTCGAAGGAGATCGCCCGCGCCTGGTTGTACGGCGTCATCAGCCGGAGTCCCGGGTCCGCGGCGGCGCCCGCGGGGGAGAGCGGGGCGAGCGCGAGCCCGCTCAGGGTGAGGGCGGCGACGGCGGTGGCGGCGAGGCCGCGACGTGCGTGGTGCGAAGGCATGGGGGTCCCTTGGTCCGAGCGCCCCGAGGGCGCGACGAGGTGATCGGTCCCGAGCCGAGAGCACTGTAGGGCCGTCCGGGTCGGTGGCGGCAGGGGTTCGGGCCGTGTCCCGGGTAAAGTTTCGTTGGTTCCTGCAGGCGCTTGGTGGGTGCACGTTCGTGCACCGCATGTTCCTGCGCGCGACGAGGTCTTCACCTGGCCGGGTCGCGTCGGCACAGTGGGAGCGGTCGGCCGCTCGGGACCGACCGCGGTCCCCCGGCCGCGCAGACGACACGGGCCTCCGGGCCCGGGAGGTTTCCCCGCATGACCACCTTCGCCGCCCGCATCCTGACCGGCGCCACCGCTCTCGCGGCGGTGGCCGGCGCCGGCGCCCTCGCCGCTCCGTCCACCGCGGCCGCCCCTGCCGCGGCCGCGGCCGCCGCGCAGTCCGACCTCGCACCGCTGGTGCGGGTCGACGACGCCATCGCCTCGCGCTACATCGTGCTGCTCGACGAGGACGCCCCCGCGGCCCGCAGCGAGGCCCGCTCGGCCGTCGACGGGCTCACCGGCGCGATCGAGCACGTGTACTCCGCCGTCGGCGGCTACACCGCGACGCTGACGGCGGCCCGGCTGCGCGACGTGCGCCGCGACCCCGACGTCGCGCTCGTCCAGCAGGACGGCCGCGTGTCGATCAGCGACACCCAGCAGGGCGCCACCTGGGGCCTCGACCGGTCCGACCAGCGCGCGCTGCCGCTGTCCGGCACCTACACGTACGACGCGACCGGCGCGGGCGTCGACGCCTACGTCATCGACACCGGCATCCGCGCCACGCACCGCGACTTCGGCGGCCGGGTCCAGCAGGGCTACTCCTCGGTGCTGCTCGGCAACCCCCGCAACGACTGCAACGGGCACGGCACCCACGTCGCCGGCACCGTCGGCGGGTCGACGTACGGGATCGCGAAGCAGGTGAACCTCATCCCGGTGCAAGTGCTCAGCTGCCTCGGCAGCGGCTCCAACTCCGGCGTCGTCGCCGGCATGGACTGGGTCGCGCAGAACGCCGACGGCCCGTCCGTCGCCAACATGAGCCTCGGCGGTGGCGCCAACGCCGCCACCGACGCCGCCGTGCAGCGGATGACCGACGCCGGCGTGACCGTCGTGGTCGCCGCCGGCAACGAGGACGCCGACGCCTGCACCTCCTCGCCGGCCCGTGCCTCCTCGGCGATCACTGTCGCGGCGAGCACCCGCACCGACTCCCGCGCGTCCTTCTCCAACTGGGGCTCCTGCGTCGACGTGTTCGCGCCCGGCCAGGACATCACCTCGACCTGGAAGGACAGCGACACCTCGACGAACACGATCTCGGGCACCTCGATGGCCTCCCCGCACGTCGCCGGCGTCGCCGCCCAGGTCCTCCAGGGCACTCCCGGCGCCTCCCCGGCGGCCGTGACCGCCGCGATCACCGGTGACGCGACGACCGGTGTGGTCACCGACACGAAGGGCTCGCCGAGCCTGTTGCTGCACAGCCGCTGAGAGGAGGTCCGCCGAGGGCCCGCGCCCCGGCTCCGGTCCGGCAGGTGGACCGGAGCCGGGGCGTCGGCGCGCGCTCCGAGGCGGACGCACCACGGGCCGCGCCGGATCGGCGCGGCCCGCGGGGTGTGGTGGGCAGGGGCGGGGTCGAACCGCCGACCTTCCACTTTTCAGGCGGACGCTCGTACCAACTGAGCTACCTGCCCATCGACCCGGCTGGCCGGATCGGGAGTGAGCATACAGGCGGCCGTCGATGGCGACGCACCGTGGGCGGGGACCGGGCGCTCCGGACCATGGTGCCGCGGTCCGTGGGTGTCCCCAGGGGATCGGCTTCCGGGTCCGCGCCGCCGTCACCTCGGCGCTGTTCGCCGCGGGCAACTCCTGGCTGGCCCTCAACGACTCCTGGCGGCCCGCCCGAAGCGGGTGTGCACGCCCGGGCTGAACGCGGTGTGGTCGGGGGCCCGGTCGGCGAGGCCGGGCAGCCCCACGGAGGCCATGAGGCCGTCGTCCAGGATCACCGGCTCGGCGTCGTGCAGCGGCCAGGCGGGGTGGGCGTTGCGCACGTACAGCGTCGTGCCCCACGCGCGGGTGTGCAGTCCCCAGCGGGCGGTGAGGAAGTCGTCGAGCGGGGTCGCCTCACGCTCCGCGCCGACCCTGACCACCAGGCGCGAGGTCGCGCGGGACGGCGTCCGCAGGCGCGCGGCGTACGTGTGCTCGGAGGCCCCGGCGACGGTGTCGACCCGGTACGACATCGAGGCCCACCGGTACGGCAGCCGCAGCGCCGCCCGCGCGCCGGCGACGACGGCGAGGCGGTCGGTGTCGAGGCTGAGGAAGACCACGCCGCGCCGCCCGTCGGGTCCGACCGAGTAGAGGCGGACGTTGGTCTCGAGGAAGGTCCCGAAGTAGGGGACCGCGGGGCCGTTGGCGAAGCCGGCGTCGACCATCCGGAACGGCACGAGGCCGACGTAGGAGCGGTCCTCGAACACGTCGGGCCGCACGCCGGGTGGCATGAAGCGTTCCAGGGAGGCCGGGTCGAGGGCCCAGTGCAGGAAGGTGAGGTCGCGCCAGTCCTGGCTCATCACCACCGGCCGGGGGAGGGCGGGGGCGGACGTCGTGACGGGCTCGGCGTGCACCCCGCCAACCTACGTCGCCCGGTCGACGGATGCCCTAGCGTCGGCGGTGTGGACGACGACCTGCTGCCGGGCTTCACCCACCGCGACGTCGCCGTGGAGCACGAGCACGGCGGCACGACGCTGCGGGTCGCCACCGCGGGTGAGGGCCCGCCCGTGCTGCTGCTGCACGGGCACCCGCAGAACCACCGCACCTGGTCGCGGGTGGCGCCGGTGCTGGCGGAGTCGTACTCCGTGGTCTGCCCCGACCTGCGCGGGTACGGCGACTCCGCCAAGCCGCGCGGCGGTGGTGACCACGCGACGTACAGCAAGCGGACGATGGCCGCCGACGTCGTCGCCCTCATGGCCTCGCTCGGCCACGAGCGGTTCGCGTTCGTCGGCCACGACCGCGGCGGCCGTGTCGGCCACCGCGCCGCGCTCGACCACCCCGACGCCGTCACCCGCCTCGCGGTGATCGACATCGCGCCGACGCGGACGATGTACGAGCGCACCGACATGGCCTTCGCGACCGGCTACTTCCACTGGTTCTTCCTGATCCAGCCCGAGCCGTGGCCCGAGCGGATGATCGGCGCCGACCCCGACGCGTTCCTGCGCCCGCACCACGACTCGCAGCTGTCCGACCCGGCGTCCGCCGACCCGCGGCTGTACGCCGACTACCTGCGCTGCTACTCGCAGCCGGAGATGATCCACGCGATCTGCGAGGACTACCGCGCCTCGGCGACGATCGACCTCGACCACGACCGCGCGGACGCCGACGCCCGTGTCGCCGTGCCCCTGCTGGCCCTGTGGGGCGACGGGGGCCTGGTCGGGTCGACGTACGACGTGCTGGCGACGTGGCGCGAGAAGGCCGCGGACGACGCGCTCGTCACCGGCCGGGCGCTGGCCGGCAAGCACTCCCTGCAGGAGGAGTCGGCCGGCGAGGTGCTCGCCGAGCTCCGGCCCTGGCTCGCCGCGGGGAGCTGACCGCCCACCGGAGGTCGCGTCCTATGCTGGCGCGGTCGCAGGCCCCCATCGTCTAGCGGCCTAGGACTCCGCCCTTTCACGGCGGCAGCACGGGTTCGAATCCCGTTGGGGGTGCCACTCCGGCCCGTCGGGGTGCCGGCCGACGGGGCTCACCCCGTCCCCGCGGTGCGAGCCAGCCGCTCGAGCTCCCGGGCCCGGTCCGCGGCGTCGAGGGCGGCCCGCAGGTGCCCTATCAGCTCGCGGTAGGCCCTGCGACGCTCCGCCAGGTGGGCGAGGACCGCGGCGTCGTCCGCCTGGACGGCAGCCTCGAGCGCCGCGGCCCGGTAGCGACGGTCGGCGTTCTCCGCTGCAGTGGCGTGGCCGACCGCTCGTTGCGCGGCTCGGTTCGTCAGCACGACGATCGGTCGGAGGAGTCCCATGCCCCTGTGGTTCCCCGTCCCCTTGACCTTCGGTTGCAGACCGTTGGGCCGGGGGGGCCGATTGGGCCACTCCCGGGGTCTGCGTTAGTGTTCATCCGGCCCCACACGAGGGGGCCGAGCACGACGCAGCACATCCTGGCCTCGTGGCGCAGTTGGTTAGCGCGCCGCCCTGTCACGGCGGAGGTCGCGGGTTCGAGTCCCGTCGAGGTCGCCAGGAACCTCCAGGTCCCGGTCACCGTCAGGTGGCCGGGACCTGCTGCGTCAAGGGTCGCCTGGCGCCACCCGGTTGAATGGGGCCATGGCGGTGGAGATGGACCGGGCCGAGTTCGAGGCGCTCGTGGGCGACGCGCTGGACGGGATCCCGGCCGAGCTGGCCGCCCGTGTCGACAACGTCGTGGTGCTCGTCGAGGACGAGCCGCCGGCGGACGAGCCCGACCTGCTCGGCCTGTACGACGGGGTCTCGCTCACGGAGCGCGGCACGGAGATGCCGATGGAGCTGCCCGACCGGATCTTCGTCTACCGCCGCCCGCTGCTCGAGATGTGCGACACCCGGGAGCAGCTCGTGGAGGAGGTCCGCGTGACCGTCGTCCACGAGGTCGCCCACCACTTCGGCATCGACGACGACCGCTTGCACGAGCTCGGCTACGCCTGAGTCACCGCTCGACCATCGGGGTCACGGCCCGGCGAGAGTGGCGACCAGCACGAAGCAGGCCGCGCAGGCCGTGAGGGACAGCCCGACCGTCAACGCCGTGTACCCGGCGCCCCGACGCCACCCCAGGTCGTGGGTGCCGACCGCGAACGTCGAGTACGTCGTGAAGCCGCCGCAGAACCCCGTCCCCAGCAGGGCGAGACCCGTCGACGACAGCACCCCCGCCAGGGCGAGCGCCGAGAAGGCGCCCAGCAGCGCCGACCCCGCGACGTTCGCGACGAGCACCCCCCAGGGCAGCCCGGCGTCGAGGCGCCGCGACAGCACGAAGCGGAGCGCCGCGCCGCTCCCGCCGCCGAGGGCGACCAGCAGCGCCGTCCCGACGACGCTCACCGTGGTCGTCCGGGAGCGAGCCGCCGGCCCAGCGCGACCGCGAGCAGGCAGGCGGCGAGGGTGCCCGTGAGGTAGGCGCCGGCGAGGACGACCCGGCCGTCGGCGAGCAGGGCGCGCGACTGCTCGGCGTACGCCGACAGGGTGGTCCAGCCGCCGAGCAGGCCGGGCCCGACCGCCGCCACCGTGAGCTCCCGGGCGTGCGGCCGGAGCCGACCGACCAGGCCGGGGAGGGTCGCGAGCGCGAACGAGCCGGAGACGTTGATGGCGAACGTCGTCCACGCGAAGCCGGTCTCCGGCGGCGTCAGCCCGACGGCCGCCCAGCGCGCGACGGCGCCCACGGCACCCCCCGCGGCGACGACCAGCACGAGCAGCGCCACCGGCGCCGCACGGTCGCGCTCGTGGGGGTCGGAGGTCACGACGACGAGTATCGGCCCTCGGAACGCGCGGAACGCCGGGTGAGGTGCCACGGCGTCGGTGACGCGCCCGCGGCCTGCTCGCCCATCTGGCCGAGGAACCAGCGGGCGAACGCCGCCTGCTCCGGCGTCCGGGCGAGGGTCAGCAGCCGGGCGCCACGGCAGAACTCGTCCGCCAGGTCGAGCAGCCGCAGCATCGACTCGACCGAGGCGGGCGCGGAGCGCGGGACCCGCAGCGACAGGTCGGCGTACGGCTCACCCGCGTCGAGCGCGGCCAGCACCTCCGGCCCCGAGACGGCCGGGCCGAAGTCGACCTCGAAGTCGGCGAACAGCGCGGAGAGGCGCTCGGCCTGCGGGTACTCGGAGGCGTGCGCGAGCGCGAGCAGCCGCAGCTCGCGGCGCAGCTCGAGGTGGTGGCGACGGAACGCCGCGAGCTGGTCCGGCGGCACGCCCAGGAGCCGGACGTCGACGAGCTCGGTGCCGGGGCGGGAGTGGGCGCCGGCACCGACCTCGCCGGTGGCGTAGACCGAGCCCGCGAGCTCGGCCGCCGTGAGGTCGTCGCGCAGCTCGGCGCTGGGCTCGAACCACACCACCTTGCCGTCGTCGCGGACCTCCGCGCCCCAGGCCGCCGCGCTGGTGGCGACGATGTGCAGGCCCCGGCCCACCGTGCTGAGGGTGTCGTCGAAGCCACCGAGCCCGGCCAGCAGGGCGTCGAGGTCGTCGGGGTCGGCGGGGTCGGCGGGGTCGGGCGGGGGCTCGGGCCTGCGCGGCGGGGTCGCGGGTCGGGGGGGCACCGAGGAGACGTCGTGCACCTCGATGCGGAGGTGCTCGGCGGGGCCGCTGACGCGCAGGGTGATCGGCCCGGGGGCGTGGAGGAGCGCGTTGGTGACGAGCTCCGACGTACCGGCCTCCGCCGACTCGACGAGGTCCTCGCGGCCGTGGGAGCGGCACACGTCGGCCACCCACCGCCGGGCGCGCTGGACCGAGCGCGGCGCAGGCTCCAGTGCCAGCGCGCTCCCGGGCAGGGTCATCGGGGGTCTCCTCGGGGCGACGTCGGGGCCCTCCGGCCCCGGCGTGCGTGCTCGTCGGCCGACGACTACCCGCTCCGGACGTGTCCGAAACCACCTCCGTCGAGGCACTTTTCGGGGCACAGGGATTGGTACGTCCCGGCGGAGCGGGGCGACAATGGACTCAGCGGCGGGAGCCCGCCGCCACGATGACCGGCGAGGAGCCGCGAGATGACGACCACCGACCGCACACCCCAGACGCCCCACCGCGTGGTGGTGATCGGGTCCGGGTTCGGAGGACTGTTCGGCACCAAGGCCCTGCGCCGCAGCGACGTCGAGGTGACCATGGTCGCCAAGACCACCCACCACCTGTTCCAGCCGCTGCTCTACCAGGTCGCGACCGGCATCCTCTCCGAGGGCGAGATCGCCCCGCCCACCCGTGAGGTGCTGAGCAGCCAGAAGAACGCCCGGGTCCTGCTCGGCGAGGTCACCGACATCGACCTCGAGCGCCGCCGGGTCACCTCCCACGTGCTGCGCCGCCAGACCGTCACCGAGTACGACTCGCTCATCGTCGCCGCGGGCGCCAGCCAGTCGTACTTCGGCAACGACCACTTCGCCGAGTTCGCGCCCGGCATGAAGAGCGTGGACGACGCCCTCGAGCTGCGCGGCCGCATCTTCGGCGCCTTCGAGCTGGCCGAGCTCGGCGCGCAGCGTGGCGAGGACATCGACCACCTGCTGACCTTCGTGGTCGTCGGCGCCGGCCCCACCGGCGTCGAGATGGCCGGCCAGATCGCCGAGCTCGCGCACCGCACGCTCAAGCGCGACTTCCACTACATCAACACCCGGGAGGCCCGCGTCCTGCTCGTGGACGCCGCCGACCAGGTCCTCCCGCCCTTCGGGGAGCGGCTCGGCGCCAGCAGCAAGCGTGAGCTGGAGAAGCTCGGCGTCGAGGTGATGCTCGGCGCGATGGTGACCGACGTCGACGAGCGCGGGCTCGAGGTCAAGTACAAGACCGGCCGCACCGAGCGGATCTCCGCGGTCACCAAGATGTGGGCCGCCGGCGTGCAGGCGAACCCGCTCGGCAAGACGTTGTCGGAGCAGACCGGCGCCCCGCTCGACCGCGCCGGCCGGATCTCGGTGAACCCGGACCTGACGCTGCCCGGCCACCCCGAGGTGTTCGTCGTCGGCGACATGATCGCCCTCGACCACCTCCCCGGGGTGGCGCAGGTGGCGATCCAGGGCGCGAAGTACGCCGCGAAGGAGATCGACGGTCGGCTGGAGAACAAGCCGCCGCAGGACCCCTTCCACTACTTCGACAAGGGCTCGATGGCCATCATCAGCCGCTTCCGGGCGGTCGCGATGGTCGGCAAGCTGCGCCTGACCGGCGTCATCGCCTGGCTGATGTGGCTGGCCGTGCACCTCGTCTACATCACGGGCTTCAAGAACCGCGTCACCGCCGTCCTGCACTGGTTCGTCTCGTTCCTCGGGCGTGGCCGCTCGGAGCGGACGTCGACCGAGCAGCAGATCTTCGCCCGCAACGCCCTCAAGCAGCTCGAGCGCGGCGCCGCCGACCTGGTCTCCGACCCGGACGTCGTCGCCAGCGACGAGATGGCCGCCCGGGAGCAGGCGCGGCGCGAGGAGCTCGAGGAGCGGGCCCGCGAGGAGGCCCGGCTCACCGACGCCGGGGAGCGCGGCGTGTCGCTGGAGCAGCGCGCCGGGTGACCGCCCTCGTCCCGCCGTCCCTGGAGCTGTACGACGGGTGGTCGGCGTGCGTCGCCGACTTCGGCGCCACCCACATGGACGGCTCCGGCTACCACGGCCCGCCCGCGGACACCTCCGTCGCGGGGTTCCGGGCCTACGTCGCCGCGCGCCTGGGGATGGCGGATCCCGCGTGGGAGCCGCCGGCGGGCCGTGTGCCCTGCTCGTTCGCGTGGATCGTCGAGGAGCCCGGTTCGACCGACGTCCTCGGGTTCCTCGCGATCCGTCACCGCCTCAACGACTTCCTGCTCGCCGAGGGCGGCCACGTGGGGTACGCCGTCCGCCCCTCCCGCCGTCGTGAGGGCCACGCCGGCCGCGCCCTCGCGCTGGCCCTGCCGATGTGCGCCCGGCTCGGCATCGACCGCGTGCTCGTGACCTGCGACGACGACAACGTCGCCAGCGCCTGCACCATCGAGCGCAACGGCGGCGTCCTCGAGGACGTCCGCGGCATCAAGCGCCGCTACTGGATCACCGCCCCCGCTGCCTGAGGGATCTCGTGGCTCGGCCGCGGGCGGCCTCGCACCTCGATCTCCGGCGGCGACCACCTCGGGCTGCGGAGCGTCACCTGGTGGTCGAGGTGCTCCGAGCCCTGGCGAGGAGCCACGAGACCCGGTGAGGGACTCGGGGTCCTGTGCCGCGATCTC
>NZ_CANLDB010000011.1 GCF_947489365.1 uncultured Nocardioides sp. | reverse complement strand
CGGGCCGACTCGGGGGTCGTGGGCGGTGCGCTCGGGCCGACTCGGGGGTCGTGGGCGGTGCGCTCGGGCCGACTCGGGGGTCGTGGGCGGTGCGCTCGGGCCGACTCGGCGAGGTCCTGCTCAGTCCTGCTCGCGCGCCGCGAGCAGGGCGGCGCCGACCACGCCGGCGCGGTTGAGGAGCGTGGCGGTGACGATCGGGGTGCGCACGTGGACGTGGGGCAGCCAGTGCTCGGCGTCCTTGCTGACGCCGCCGCCGATGACGAACACCTCGGGGGAGAACAGCATCTCGACGGTCCGGTAGTAGCGGGTCAGCCGCTCGCCCCACTCCTCCCAGGACAGCTCCTCACGCTTGCGGGCCGAGTTGGCCGCGCGGGTCTCGGCGTCGTGGCCGTCGATCTCGAGGTGGCCGAGCTCGGCGTTGGGGACGAGGACGCCGTCGTGCACCATCGCCGACCCGATCCCGGTGCCGAGGGTGGTCACGATGACGAGGCCGGTGACGCCCCGCGCCGCGCCGTACGCCGCCTCCGCGAGGCCGGCGGCGTCCGCGTCGTTCACGACGTGCACGGACCGCTGCAGCCGCTCCGTCAGCATCGCGTCGGCGTCGGTGCCGATCCAGGCGTCGTCGATGTTGGCGGCGGAGCCGACGACGCCGCGCCGGACGACGCCGGGCACGGTGACCCCGACCGCGGAGCGGCTGGCCGGGAAGGAGGAGAGCAGGTCGGCGAACACGGCGGCCACGGCCTCGGGGGTCGAGGGCTGTGGCGTCGGGTGCCGGACGCGGTCCTCGGCGAAGTCACCGACGGCGAGGTCGACCGGGGCGCCCTTGATGCCCGTGCCGCCGAAGTCGATCCCGAAGGGGTGTTCCATGAGCCTCATGCCACCACACGAGACCCACGTGCACCCTGACGGCACGCTCACGCTGCACCTCGGACAACGTGAGCTGGTCCTGCGGCGCCGCTACGAGACCCTGTCCATCGCCAACGACCTGCTGGTCGCGGTGTGGTTCCTGGTCGGGTCGTTCCTCTTCCTCGACGCCGCCACCACGGAGATCGGGACGTGGTTGTTCATCGTCGGCTCGGCCGAGCTCGCCGTCCGTCCGGTGATCCGCCTGTCGCGGCGGGTGCACCTGCGGAAGGTCGGCGGGCACGAGTCCGCCGCGGACTTCTGAGGTCGTCGGCCGCGGGCCTCAGCGGGGGTCGGCCCGCACGGTCCGCGTCGGGTCCGAGGCGGTGCCGCCGGTGCCGCGGGGTGTCGCCGTGGCGATGCCGCGGAGGTCGACCGGCTTCCCGGGGGTGGTGCGGATGCAGAGGAACGGCAGGCGTACGACGAGCACGTCGCCGCCGGCCTTGCGGACGGCCCGGCCGTCCTCGCAGACCCGTCCCTCGGTCGGGTCGCCCTGCAGCACGCGCGAGCCGTCGACGGTGAACCGCTGCGTGCGGTTCCGGCGCGACAGCAGCACCGTCGCCCCCTGCTCGTAGCCGGCGAAGGAGCGGACGTCGCGCAGCCGGAAGCCCAGCCGCAGCTGGGTGGCGTCGCGGCGGACCTGGAGGCTGCTGACGTCGACGCTGCGGCGGACGGCCGTCGGGACGCGACCCGAGGTGCGGACGTCACCGCCGGGGTCCTTCACCAGCTGCACGCGCGGGATCTCGGCGGCGCCGGCGGGGACGCCGAGGCCGGGCGTCGCGGTGAGGGCCAGGGCGACGAGGAGGGCCGGGACGGCGAGGCGACGCATGCCCCGGACGTTACTGACGGGTAGCCGCTCACAGCGAAACGGCGTGGACGCTTGTCGGTGCCACGCGGTTCACTCAGGGGGTGAGTACCGGCAGCCCCTCCATGATCACCGCCCGCGGCCTGTTGCAGACGTTCCGGACCGGTCGTGGGCGCTCGCAGACCGACGTGCACGCCGTCCGCGGCGTCGACCTCGACGTCGCCGAGGGCGAGGTGGTCGGGTTCCTCGGCCCCAACGGCGCCGGCAAGACCACCACCCTGCGGATGCTGACCACGCTCCTGCGACCGACCGCCGGGACGGCCACGGTCGCCGGGTACGACGTCGCCACGCAGCCCGTCCAGGTGCGGCGCAGCATCGGCTACGTCTCGCAGGCCGGGTCGACGTACTCGGGCGCCTTCGCCGGGGACGAGGTGATCGACCACGGGATGCTCTACGGGATGTCCCACGCCGACGCCGTACGGCGGGGGCAGGGGCTGTTCGACGACCTGCAGCTCGACGGGCTGTGGCGCCGCAAGCCCAAGACCATGTCGGGCGGGCAGAAGCGCCGGCTCGACATCGTGATGGGGCTCGTCCACGACCCGACCCTGGTGTTCCTGGACGAGCCGACCACCGGCCTCGACCCGCAGGCCCGCGCGAACCTGTGGGGCCACATCTCGGCGCTGCGCGACCGCAAGGGCGCGACCGTCTTCCTCACGACCCACTACCTCGACGAGGCCGACGCCCTGGCGGACCGCATCGTCATCATCGACCGCGGCGAGATCGTGGCCTCCGACACCGCCGACAACCTCAAGGCGCAGGTCGCCGGCGACCTCGTCGTCCTCGAGGTGGCGGCCGACGACCAGGTCGCCACGGCCCGGGAGCGCCTCGCCGTCCTGGCCGGGGACGCCGAGGTCGACGGCCGACGGATCTCCGCGCGGGTGCCGCGGGCGGGGCGCGCCGTCCCGGGCCTGCTGCGGGAGCTGGAGGCCCAAGGTGTCTCGCTGGACTCCATCGAGGTCGCCCGCCCGACGCTCGACGACGTCTTCCTCACCCTGACCGGGCGGAGCCTGCGCGACGCCGAGCAGCCGGACGAGCGGCCGGACCCGGCCGGGTCCGAGAAGGAGGTGGTCTCGTGACCACGACGACCCAGCAGCCGACCCGGACGACCGCCGCGGCGATCGCCGTCCCCGAGCGGGGTGCGGTGAGCCGCTTCTGGCGGGAGTCCTTCATCGTCTTCCGCCGCCAGATGCGGATGAACCTGCGCAACCCGGCCTGGGTGATCATCGGGATGCTGCAGCCGGTGCTCTACCTGCTGCTCTTCGGCCCGCTGCTGGAGCCCGTGATCGCGCAGCTGGGACCGGGGATCAACCAGTACACGTGGTTCGTGCCCGGGATGCTCGTCCAGCTCGGCATCTTCGGGGCGTTCTTCGCCGGCTTCTCCCTGATCGGGGAGTGGCGCGAGGGCGTCATCGAGGCGGAGCGGGTCACCCCGGCGAGCCGGACGGCGCTGCTCGTGGGCCGCCTCGGGCGCGACCTGGCGCAGCTGTTCGTGCAGGCGGTGATCCTCGTCGTCCTCGGGACGGTGCTCGGCATGGACGCCTCCCTCGGCGGGATCGTCGTCGGGGTGGCGCTGACGCTGCTGCTCGGCGGCGCCTGTGCGGCGGCGTCCAACGCCCTGGCGCTGACCACGAAGTCCGAGGACGTCATGGCCCCGGTGATCAACGTCGTGATGATGCCGGTGCTGCTGCTGTCCGGGATCCTGCTGCCGATGACGTTCGGCGCCGCCTGGCTCGACCGGCTCGCCGACCTCATGCCGATCCGGCACGTGGTCGACGCCGTCCGCGGGGCGTTCTTCGGCGACCTCGACTTCGCGACCATGGGCTGGGGCGTCGGCTGGTCCGTGCTGCTGTTCGGGCTCGCCCTGTGGTGGGGGACCGCGGTCTTCCGCAGGGAGAACGCCTGACGCCGGACGGGGTCCACACTGGGCGGGTGACGACCCAGCCCACGGCTCACGGCGAGCCGGTCTGCGAGGGGGAACCCGTCCGCCTCGGGACGCCGGCCGGTCGCGCCGTCCTCGCCGCCGCCACGCTCGGCTCCGGGATGGCGCTGCTCGACCAGACCGTCGTCAACGTCGCGCTCCGCACCCTCGGCGAGGACCTGGACGCCGACCTCGCCGCGCTGCAGTGGGTGACGAACGGCTACCTGCTCACCCTGGCCGGGCTGATCCTCCTCGGCGGGTCGCTCGGCGACCGGTTCGGTCGCAAGCGGGTCTTCCTCGTCGGCACCGTCACCTTCGCGATCGCCTCCCTCGCCTGCGGGCTGGCGCCGACGGTCGAGGTCCTCATCGGCTCCCGCGTGCTGCAGGGCATCGGCGCCGCGATGCTGACGCCGGGCAGCCTGGCGATGATCCAGGGGGCGTTCGCCCGCGAGGACCGCGCCCGCGCGATCGGTGTCTGGACCGGCCTGGGCTCCCTCGCCGCCGCCGCGGGACCCTTCCTCGGCGGTGTCCTCGTCGAGCAGGCGTCGTGGCGCTGGATCTTCCTGGTCAACCTCGCCCCCGCCGTCCTCGTCGTCGCCATCGCGGTCCGCGCGGTGCCGGAGTCCCGCGACCCGCAGGCCGTGCACGGCTTCGACGTCGCCGGGACCGTCCTGGCCGTGACCGCGCTCGGGTCGCTCACCTGGTCGCTCGTCGAGCCCGGGTCGCCGTACACGCTGCCGGCGGCGGGGCTCGGCCTCCTCGCGGGCGTCGGGTTCGTCCTCGTGGAGCGACGCAGCCGCCACCCGCTCGTACCGCTGGGTCTGTTCGCCGACCGCACCTTCAGCGCGGTCAACGGCCTGACCCTGCTCGTGTACGCCGCGCTCGGCGCCGTCCTGTTCTTCCTCGTCCTCCAGCTGCAGACCGTCGCCGGGTGGGGGCCGCTCGCCGCCGGGCTCTCGACGCTGCCGCTCACCGTCTGCATGCTGCTGCTCGCCTCCCGCGGGGGAGCGCTCGCGCAGCGCATCGGCCCGCGGGTCCCGCTCACCGTCGGCCCGCTCGTGCTCGCCGTCGGCACGCTGCTGCTCCTGCGGGTCGACGCCGGCACCGACGGGGTCGCGGGCTTCGTCACCGACGTCCTGCCCGGCATCACCGTGTTCGGCCTCGGGCTCTCCCTGCTCGTCGCCCCGCTCACCGCGACCGTGCTGGCCGCCGCCCCGGACCGGTACGCCGGCGTCGCGAGCGGGGTCAACAACGCCGTGTCCCGCACCGGCGGGTTGATCGCCGTGGCCGCCCTGCCGGCGCTGGTCGGGCTGTCCGGCACCGACTACGCGGACCCCGAGGCCCTCGCCGGCGGGTACGTCGTCGCCGTGGGGATCTGCGCCGGCCTCATGACGGCCGGCGCGCTGCTGGCCGGCCTGGCCGTCCGCAACCCCGGCCTGGGGTCCGCAGCCGTCACCGCACCCGGCACGGGCGGTTGATCCGCCACCTACCCTGGCTCCAGCACGTCGGGGGTCGGATCAGGGGACACGGGGGAGGGCAGGCATGAGGTTGCGTCGCGGAACGGTCGCGGGCGTCGCGCTCGTCGCCTGCGCGACCCTGCTCGCCGGCTGCGGCGACGGAGCGTCCAGCACGGGTGACGACACGAGCCAGGGCGCCGAGCCCGGCACCGGAGCCGGGTCCGACGCCGCACCCGACCCCGACGCCGACCCCGATGCGGACCCCGGTGAGACCGAGCCCGCCGAGGGCACGACCGAGCGTCCGGCGATCGACCCCGCCATGGCCGTCGAGGACCCCGGCCCGCTCGACGGCCGCCTCTTCGGCGACGACCTCCTCGTCTACGCGCCCGACACCCTCGCCGACGACGTCGTCGAGGGCGTGGCCGGCCTGGACGGCGTGGAGCGCGTCGAGCAGTTCGCGCTCGCCCCGGTCGCGGTCGAGGACACCGTCGTCGACGTCGCGGCGGTCGACCCGTCGTCGTACCGGAACTTCAACCCGATCCAGACCGCGCAGTTCCAGGAGGTCTGGGACCGCGTCGCCGGCGGCGAGCTCGGCATCCTGCCCGGGCTGGGGCGGCGGATGGAGGACGAGAACGGCTTCGTCCGGCTCGGCAACGACCGTGACGCGCCGCAGGTCCACATCGGCGCCTACGCGCCGCAGGTCCGCCAGATCGACGCGGTGCTGAACGAGAACTGGATCGAGCCGCTCGGCATGCGGCCCGGCAACGCGCTGCTCGTCAACACCGGCACGGCCGCGCCCCAGGACGTCCGCGACGACATCAAGGAGATCGTCGGGGAGGGCGTGCCCGTCCAGATCCTCGGCCCGGACCTCGACATCACCGCCACGCAGACGGCGTTCCTGACCGGCGGCTCGGTCGCGGAGGCGGTCGGCACGTTCACGTACGAGGTGATCGGCGGAGGCCGGATCGCTCCCGACCCGGCCTGGGAGGCGGCGAACATCCGCACCGAGGAGGTGCCGATCCTCGGGGACGTGACCTGCCACAAGGTGATGCTGCCGCAGCTGCGGGCGGCGTTCACCGAGGTCGTCACCCGGGGGCTGGCGGACGAGATCAACCCCGACGAGTACGCCGGCTGCTACTACCCGCGGTTCATCGCCGGGTCGAGCTCGCTGTCGCTGCACTCCTTCGGGATCGCCGTCGACCTCAACGTCCCGGGCAACCAGCGCGGCACCGTCGGCGATATCGACCGCGACGTGGTGGCGATCATGAAGAAGTGGGGCTTCGCCTGGGGCGGGGACTGGTCGTTCACGGACCCGATGCACTTCGAGATGGACCGGCTCGTCCAGGCCCGCTGACCCGCCGGCCCCCGGTGGTGGACAGGGGCGATAGACAGGGGTGATGCGCCTCACTCCCGCCGCCCTGCCCGGCCCGGTCCTCCCATGACCGAGCTCGTCTCCCTCCTCGTCCTCGTCGTGGTGTTCGTCATCGCGACCGTCCGCAGCGTCAACATGGGTGCGCTGGCGCTCGTGGCGTCGTTCGTCGTCGGCATCACCGTGTTCGACTTCCCCCTCGAGGACGCCGCCGCCGACACGCTCGCCGGCTTCCCCGCCGAGCTGTTCGTGATCCTCGTCGGGGTCACGTACCTCTTCGCGCTGGCGAAGAACAACGGCACCGTCGACTGGATCGTCCACGCCGCCGTCCGCGCGGTCGGGGGTGTGGTGTGGCTGGTGCCGTGGGCGATGTTCTTCGTCTGCGCGGTCGTGACGTCGATCGGCGCCGTCAGCCCCGCCGCGGTCGCGATCGTCGCGCCGGTCGCGATGGGCTTCGCCATCCGCTACTCGATCCACCCCGTGATGATGGGGATGATGGTCGTGCAGGGCGCGACCGCCGGCAGCTTCTCCCCGATCGGGATCTTCGGCTCGATCACCAACGGCGTGGTCTCCGACAACGACCTGCCCGGCAACCAGCTGCTGCTCTTCCTGGCGACCTTCTTCGCGGCCTTCCTGATCGCGGCCATCACGTTCCTCGCCTTCGGCGGCCGGGCGCTGGTCGCCCGCGGCCGGGAGGACACCACCACCTCCGCGATGGGCGTCGAGGCCGAGGCCGCCACCCGCGCGGCGACCCACGACCACCCGGCGGGCGGGACGCCGTACTCGGCGGCGGACGTGAAGCGGGACCGCACGGAGTCCGCCGACGTCCGCGGCGAGGACGTCCGCCTCGACACCCAGCGCAGCCTCACCCTCGGCGGGCTCGGCCTGCTGATCGTCGGCGCGCTCGGCTTCGACCTCGACGTCGGCTTCACCGCGCTCGCGATCGCCGTCGCCCTGACCCTGGCGTTCCCCGAGACCGCGAAGGGTGCGGTGGAGAAGATCAGCTGGAGTACCGTGCTGCTGATCGGCGGCATCGTCACCTACGTGACGCTGCTGCAGGACCAGGGCGTCGTGGACTCGCTCGGCGAGCGGGTCGCCACGATCGGTGCGCCGCTCGTGGCCGCGCTGCTGATCTGCTTCATCGGCGCGGTGGTGTCGGCGTTCGCGTCGACCACCGGCATCATCGGCGCGCTCATCCCGCTCGCCGTCCCGTTCCTGCTCACCGGCGACGTCAACGCGGTCGGCCTCATCACCGCGCTCGCGATCTCCAGCTCGGTCGTCGACTGCTCGCCGTTCTCCACCAACGGCGCCCTCGTCGTCGCCAACGCCGAGCCCGACCAGCGCGACATGGTCTTCAAGCGCCTCATGCAGTGGGGCATGTCCATCGTCGTCCTCGCCCCGCTCGTCGCCTGGGCGGCCCTGGTCGTACCGACGGTCTGACCTCGGTCCTGGGCGTGGTCACAGGGGCCTCAGGAGCCTCTGGTTTCACCGGTCGACCCGTGAAACCCCGACTGGGCGGACGAAACTTCGTCAGCCAGGTCGGGGTTTCGCCAGCCGGCTGGCGAAACCAGAGGAAGTTGTACCGGCCACCTACCCCGCCGCGGCGAGGACGGCGGACGGCAGGTCGCGGGCGTCGCCGACCTCGTACGGCGGGGGCGGGCCGTGGGGGTCGACGGCGTGGCCGGGCCGGGCGAGGCGGACGGCGGCGAGGCCGGCCTCGAGCGCACCGCGGACGTCGCGGGCCGACGCGGCCACGTGGACCAGGCGGAACCCGGCGGCCACGGCGGCGTCCCGGGCGGCGGCGTAGAGCGCCGGGTCCGGCTTGAACGCGCCCAGCCGCTGCGAGGTGAGCAGCCAGTCGTCGTCCACCAGCGCGGCGGCGCGGGTGGCGCGGGCGAGGTCGTCGTCCACGTTCGAGAGCAGCCCGACCGCGGCGACCTCCGGGGTGGCGCGCAGGGCGGCGACGCCGTCGGCGAGGTCCGGCCACAGCGGCCAGTCGCCGACGGCGGCGTGGACCCGGGCCCGGTCCGCCGGCGCCGCGGCCGCAGGCAGTCCCAGGTCGTCGTACGCCGCCGCGAGGGCGGAGGTGGAGACCGCGGCGAACGTCGTCGGCGGGCGCGCCACGCGCTGGGCCGCCTTGTTGCGGGCGTCCCAGGCGGCGTACAGCTCGTCGCCGGTCACCGGCCACGACCGCTCGGCGGCGATCGCGGCGAAGGTCGCGGACGCCCCGCGCGCCGAGTCGGTCGCGGCGCTGAAGAGGTCGAGGGTGACGAGCAGGCCCACGTCAGACGCCCACGAGGCTGAGGCGGATCTCGTCGGCGATCCTCGCCATGGTCGTCCGGGCGCGGACCGGGTCCTCCGTCAGGAAGTAGTGGTCGGCCCCGGGGGTGACGTCGTGCCACACCTCGACGCCGGCCTCCGCGAGCCGGCGGGCGTAGGCGTCCCCGTCGGGGCGCAGGGAGTCCCGCTCCGCGGTGAGGACCAGGGCTCGCGGGAGGCCGCCGAGGTCGTCGGCGAGCAGCGGGCTGGCGTACGGCTCCCGGCGGGAAGCGACGTCGGGGAAGTAGACGCGACGGACCAGCCGGCGCAGCGGCAGCGAGATCATCCCCTGGGCGGCGGCGGCGTCGGCGGGGTCGGCGTGCATGTCGAGGGCCGGCACCCCGAGCACCTGCAGCCGTGGCACGAACGAGCCGGTGTCGCGGGCCATCAGCGCGACCGCCGCGGCCGTGCCGCCCCCCGACGAGAACCCGCCGATCGCGACCGGTGCCTCCGCGGCGATCGCGGCGGCCACGTCGTGGCACTGCTCCTGGGCGACCGGGTAGCGGACGTACGGCGCGGCGTCGAAGTCGACGTTCACCACCCGCACCCCGGCGGTGGCGGCGACGTAGCGGCACCACCAGTCGTCCATGGCCGCGTACCGCATCAGCCACGCGCCGCCGTGCAGGTGCACGTACGCCGGTCGGTCGCGCTCGCCGTACTCGTGGACGCGGACCCTCCCGTGCCGGGTCGGCACCCGGCGTCGACGCGGTGCCGGCAGCTCGGTCCCGGCGAACCGCAGGTCGGCGCCGTACCGCACCGTGAAGGGCGCCGAGTGGTGGATCACCCACGCGCGCATCCAGTCGCCCACCGCCACGGCGCCGAGACTAGAGGGTGCGTCCGGGCCGGGGGATCTATCGTGACGCGCATGAGAGCCGTCCAGGTCGTCGAGACCACCGGTCCGGACGGCATCGCCGTCACCGACGTCGCCGAGCCCCAGCCCGCCGAGGGCGAGGTCGTCGTCGAGGTGCACAGCGTCGGGGTCGCCTTCCCCGACCTCCTGCTGTCGCGGGCGCAGTACCAGGTCCGCCCCGACCCGCCCTTCACCCTGGGCGTCGACTGCGCGGGCACCGTGGTGTCCGGCCCGGGCTTCGAGGTCGGTCAGCGGGTGTGCGGGTTCCTGGTCCACGGCTGCGCCGCCGAGCGGGTCGCGATCCCCGCCACCCAGGTGTTCGCGCTGCCGGACGCGGTGTCGTACGACGCCGGCGCGGCGATCCCGCTGAACTACCTCACCGCCCAGTTCGCGCTCGACGAGCGCGCCGGCCTGCGCGAGGGCGAGACCGTCCTCGTCCACGGCGCCGCCGGGGGCGTCGGCACCGCCACGATCCAGGTCGCGAAGGGCATGGGCGCCCGCACCATCGCGGTGGTCTCCACCGAGGAGAAGGCCCAGGTCGCCGGCGACGCCGGCGCCGACGAGGTCGTGCTCGTCGACGGGTTCAAGGACGCCGTCGCCGAGCTCACCGGCGGCGCCGGGGTCGACGTCGTCCTCGACGTCGTCGGCGGTGACGTGTTCACCGACTCCCTGCGCTCGCTCGCCCCGCAGGGACGCCTGCTGGTCGTCGGCTTCGCCGCCGGGCAGGGCATCCCCGAGGTGAAGGTCAACCGGTTGCTGCTGAACAACACGGACGTCCGCGGCGTCGGCTGGGGCGCCTTCGTCACCCGCTACCCCGACCACCTCGCCACCCAGTGGCAGGCGCTGCTGCCGATGATGGAGTCCGGAGTCATCGACCCGCCCGTCGGTGCGACGTACGCCGCCGAGGACTACGGCCGCGCGCTGGTCGACATGGACTCCCGGCGCACGCTGGGCAAGTCCGTGGTGCGGCTGCGGGACTGAGCCCGGCCGGCCTCAGCGGGCGTCAGCCCAGCTCGCGCGCCGCCGCGAGCCGGGCGGCGCCCGCCGCGGCGACCATGCCGGAGTCGCAGGCCAGGGCCAGGGTCGTGATCCCGAGCCCGCGCCAGGCGGGCACGAGCCGGCCGTCCCCGGCGTACGCCGCCACCTCGACGCCGGCCACCCGTGCGGCGTCGACGACGCGGCCGGCGGCGGCGAGGGTCCGCTCGGAGGTGAGGTCGTCGGGCACGGAGCCGCCGAGGGAGACGGTGAGGTCGGCGGGGCCGATCAGCACGCCGCCGAGGCCGGGTGTCGCGCAGATGGCGTCGGCGTCGTCGACCCCCGCGGCGTCCTCGATCATCACGACGAGACGCTGGGCGGGGGCGTCGGGACGGCGGAGCGCGGCGCGGGCCGGGCCCCAGGAGCGGTGCCCGTCGGGCGCGTAGGTGACTGCCGCGACGGCCGCCCGCGCCTCCGCCGCCGAGGAGACCTGCGGGACGACGACCACGTCGGCCCCCATGTCGAGGCACCACGCGGCGGTCGTCAGGTCGTCGGCGTGCGTACGGACCCACGCCGCGGCGCCGCGGCCCTGGATAGCGGCGAGCAGCCCCACCACCGACGAGCGGGGGACCTCTCCGTGCTGCAGGTCGATCGCCACCCAGTCGAAGCCGGAGACGGCGAGGGCCTCCGCCGCGAGGACGGAGTCGAGGTCGAGCCAGGCGCCGTACGAGGTCTGCTCACTCACCATGGCGGGACGGTAGCGCCGATCGTGCGTCCCCCGGTGACGGCCACGTCGATCGGTCACGGGGTCTCGTGGCTCGGCCGTGGCCGGCCCCGCACCTCGACCTCCGGCAGCGTCGGAGGGCTTGCGTAGGCTCGTGCGCGTGACGATCCTCGACGACGCCCGCCCGGGCATGGACCCCGACGTCCGGCCCCAGGACGACCTGTTCGGCCACGTCAACGGCACCTGGCTGCGGGAGACCCCGATCCCCGACGACCGCTCCAGCTGGGGCCCGTTCGTGGAGCTCGCCGACACCGCTGAGCAACGGGTGCGCGACATCATCACCGACCTCGCCGCGCGCGACCCCGCGACGCTGGACGCCGACGGCGCCAAGATCAACGCCCTCTACTCGTCCTTCATGAACACCGAGCGGATCGCGGCCCTCGGCACCGAGCCGCTCCGGCCGCTGCTGGACGCGGTCGCCGGGCTGCGCGACGTCCGTGACCTCGCGGCGTTCCTCGGTGAGTTCGAGCGCCTCGGCGGCTACGGCCTGTTCGGCTCGTTCGTCGACACCGACGCCCGCGACTCCGACCGCTACCTGTTCCACCTCGGCCAGGGCGGGCTCGGCCTGCCCGACGAGTCGTACTACCGGGAGGAGAAGTTCGCGGAGACCCGCGACGCCTACCGCGCGTACGTCGAGCGGATGCTCGGCCTGGTCGGCCACGACGACCCCGCCGCCGGCGCCGCGCAGGTGCTCGCCCTGGAGACCCGCCTGGCGGAGGGCCACTGGGAGCGCGCGGAGTGCCGCGACGTCCAGAAGACCTACAACCGGCTCACCGCCGAGGAGCTGACGGCGCTGTGCCCGGCCTTCGACTGGGAGGCCTACGTCAGGAACCTCGCGGGGACGAAGGTCGGCCCCGAGACGGTCCTCGCCGAGACCATCGTCCGCCAGCCGTCGTTCTTCACCCACCTCTCGGCCCTCCTCTCCGAGGGGGACGGGGACGTGGAGCCGTGGCGCGCCTGGATGCTGGTCCGCGTGGCCCGCTCCGGGGCGCCGTACCTGACCGACGAGCTCGTCGAGACGAACTTCGACTTCTACGGCCGCACCCTGTCCGGCACCCCGCAGCTCCGCGAGCGCTGGAAGCGGGCCGTGTCGTTCGTCGAGGGCACGATCGGCGAGGCGGTCGGCCGCGAGTACGTCGCCCGCCACTTCCCGCCGCGCTCGAAGCGGCTGATGGACGACCTCGTCGACAACCTGCTCGAGGCCTACCGCCGCTCCATCGCGGCCCTCGACTGGATGACCGAGGAGACCAAGCAGCGGGCCTACGACAAGCTCGGCACCTTCCGGCCGAAGATCGGCTACCCGGACCGCTTCCGCGACTACTCGGCCCTGCGCGTCGACGCGGGTGACCTGTACGGCAACGCCGCGGCGGCGTCCGCGTTCGAGACCGACCGGCAGCTCGCGAAGCTCGGCGCCCCGGTCGACCGCGACGAGTGGTTCATGCTCCCGCAGACGGTCAACGCCTACTACAACCCCGGCACGAACGAGATCTGCTTCCCCGCCGGGATCCTGCAGAAGCCGTTCTTCGACCCGGACGCCGACCCGGCCGAGAACTACGGCGGCATCGGCGCGGTGATCGGCCACGAGATCGGCCACGGGTTCGACGACCAGGGTGCGCAGTACGACGGCGCGGGGAACCTCAACGACTGGTGGACCCCCGACGACAAGGCCGCCTTCGAGGTCCGCAGCAAGGCCCTGATCGACCAGTACGACGGCTTCAGCCCCCGCAACCTGCCCGACGAGCGGGTCAACGGCTCACTGACGGTCGGCGAGAACATCGGCGACCTCGGTGGCCTGACCATCGGCCACCACGCCTACCTGATCTCGATCGAGGGCGAGGGCATGCCGGAGCGTGACGGGATGACGGGCTCGCAGCGGCTGTTCCTCAACTGGGCCTACGTGTGGCGCACCAAGCGCCGCGAGCAGCAGGAGCGCCAGTACCTCACCATCGACCCCCACAGCCCTCCGGAGTTCCGGGCCAACATCGTGCGGAACCTCGACGAGTTTCACACGGCGTTCGGCACGGCCCCCGGGGACGGCCTGTGGCTCGACCCCGAGGACCGCGTCCGGATCTGGTGAGCGCCCGGCCGTCCGGTCAGGCGTCCTGACCGCGGTCGGGCGCCGGCACGACCCGCTCGCGCTCCAGCTCGGCAAACACCGCCCGGAACGCGTCGAGGGTCGGCCGGTACCCGACCCAGCCGGCACGCCGGGCACGGGTCTGGTCGGTCAGGCACTCCATGTCGCGGCCGAGGTCACCGTCGGTGTGCCACCACGACGCCACCCGGTCGAGGTCCGCCTCGGAGAGGCCCTCGCGCTCGGCGATCGTGCGCCAGGTGTCCTCGGCGCCGGCCATCTGCTCCTCGAGCGGGCGGGGCTCGGCGTCGTACCCCTCCGACGTGACGCCGAGGGCGTCGGCGAGACGGGGCCACAGCCAGCGCCAGCGGAACGTGTCGCCGTTGGCGGTGTTGAAGGCGGTGTCCGCGGCGGCCGGGGTCGTCGCGGCCCAGACGAGCTGGTCGGCGAGCAGGTCCGCGCTGGTCACGTCGGTCACCCCGTTCCACTGGGTCTCGGAGCCCGGGAACGTGAAGGGCCGCCCGGTCTCCCGGCAGATCGCGGCGTACGCCGCCAGCGTCTGCGCGATGTTCATCGCGTTGCCGACCGCGTGCCCGACCATCGTGTGGGCGCGGTGGACGCTCCAGGTGAAGCCGTCGCGCTCGGCGGCGGCGAACAGCTCGTCCTCCTGGGCGTAGTAGAAGTTCGGGTACGGCAGCCGCGGCTCGTCCTCGTGGAACGGGGTGTCGGGCACCTCGCCCTTCCCGTAGGCCTCGAAGGGGCCGAGGTAGTGCTTGAGCCCGGTGACCAGGGCGACGTGCCGCACCGTCCGGGCGGGCCGGACGGCGGCGAGGACGTCGCGGACCATCGCGCCGTTGACGGCGATGTTCTGCTCCTCGGTGTCCTGCTTGGCCCAGGCGGTGAGGAAGACGTGGGTGGGGCGGTGGTCGCGCAGCGCGTCGGCCAGCGCGTCGGCGTCGGTGAGGTCGGCGAGCACCGGCTCGACGCCGTCGACGTCCGAGCTGCTGCGGCGTGACAGGCCGAGCACCCGCCAGCCCTCGTCGACGAGGCGGTGCGACAGGGCGCGGCCGGCGATGCCGGTGGCTCCGACGACGAGGGCGGTGGGCTCGTCGCCGCCGAGGTCCGACGGACGGGTCGTGGGGGTGTTGGTCATCCCGGCACAACCCGTCCGACGGACGTACTGTTCCGTTACCTCGACCGACCGATCTACCGCGGTCTTGTCGATCTGCCGCGGTCGTGCGGTCGGAGAAGGGCCGCCGGAGCCGTGTGCAGTGGCAGTAACACCGCGTTACATGGTGGGGGAGTCCTGCGCCCCGTCGCGCGGGGCCTCGGTGTCGCCCGCTGCGCGGAGCGCGACCTGCGAGACGCGGCGGCCGTCCATCGCGGTGACGACCAGCTCGTGGTCGTGGTCGTCGAGGGGGACGACGTCGCCGCGGGCGGCGAGGCGCCCGAGGCGGTCGACGACGTAGCCGGCGACGGTCTCGTACTCCCCGTCGGCAAGCTCCAGGTCGGTGTGCTCGCCGAACTCCTCGAGGGTGATCCCGGCGTCGACGAGGCGGGCGTCGCCGGCCTCGATGACGGTCTCGGCGGCGGGGGCGTCGTACTCGTCCTGGATCTCGCCGACCAGCTCCTCGACGAGGTCCTCCAGCGCCACGATGCCCTCGAAGCCGCCGTGCTCGTCGACCACGACGGCGAGGTGGGCGCCGACCGCGCGGAGGTGCGACATGGTCGGGAGCACCCGGTTGGTCGACGGCACCCCGGGCAGGTCGCGCAGCAGGCCGTCGATGGTGACCTCGTGGTCCTGGCCCAGCAGGTCGCGGGCGTGGAGGTAGCCGCGGACGTCGTCGACGGACTCGCCGGTCACGGGGTAGCGGGAGTAGGGCTTCTCGGTGACGGCACCGATGGCCTCGCCGACGGTGGTGCCGAGGCGCAGCACCGTCACGCGCGGGCGGGGCGTCATCACCTCGCGGACGATGCGCTCCCCGGCCTCGAAGACGTCGTCGAGGATCTCCCGCTCGTCCTCGGGCAGGCTCTGGAGCTGGGCGATCTGCATGCGCAGCTCCTCCTCGCTCACCTCCTCGTCGACGGCGCTCGGGTCCTGGCCGAGGAGGCGCAGGACGCCGTTCGTGGACTTCGACAGCAGCCAGATGACGGGCCGCATCAGCCAGGCGAAGCGGTCCAGAGGAGGTGCGACGACCAGCGACAGGGCCTCGGACTTCTGCAGGGCGAGCCGCTTCGGCACCAGCTCGCCCAGCACGAGGGAGAAGTAGGCGATGACGAGGGTCAGCGCGACCAGCGACACCGTCCCGGCCACGCCCTCGGACAGGCCGAGGCCCGTGAAGAGGAAGACGAAGTCGGGCGCCAGGGCCGAGGCACCGAACGCGGCGGAGAAGAAACCGGCGACGGTGACGCCGATCTGCACCGCGGACAGGAACCGGTTGGGGTCGCGGGCGACCCGGGCCACCCGGGCGGCACGCCCCCCGCGCTCGGCCATGTTGTCGACCTGGCTCGAGCGCAGCGAGATCAGCGCGATCTCGGTGCCGGCGAAGACGCCCCCGATGATGACGAAGACGAGCACGAGGGCCGCCGTGTACAGGGTGTCGAGATCCACGCCCCCCAGTGTCCCGGGGGAGGGGTCACCAGTCGCTGTGGGGCGGGTGCTCGGTCGGTGCGCCCGGCAGTGCGGCCTCGTCGAGGCGGCGCAGGTAGCCCGCGAAACCCCCCGGCGTCCGTCCCGTACGGCGGCCCGAGGTGACGACGGGTGCGCCCGGGTGCGCGGGGGTCCCGGCGGCGAGGAGGGCCGCGACGAGGCCGCGGTCCTCGTGCTCGTCACCCGGACCGAACCCGCCGACCCGGCGGTAGGCCGCCAGCGAGAACCCCAGGTTGGCGCCGTGGACGTGGGCGGCGACCGCCGTCGAGGCGTGCCGCAGGCCCCACGCGTGCAGCAGGGCAGGGGTGACGTCGGCGGCGTCCGGCACGACCCGGCCCACGACCAGCTCGCCGCCCGCGGCGGCGACGTCGACCTGGGTGACGAGCCAGTCGGGGCCGACGACGGTGTCGGCGTCGGTGCCGGCGATCCACACGTCGTCGGCCGGGGGTCCGAGCAGGGTGGCCGCGTGCGCGACCCCGGCGGCACGGGCCGCGCCGACCCGCCCGGCGTCGAGGACGACCGTGGCGACGCCGGCGGCCGCGGCGAGGGCGGCCGAGCCGTCGCGGCAGCGGTCGAGCGCGACGACGACCACCGAGGACCACCCGGGCCGCTCGGCGGTCAGCACGCGACGCGCCCCCTCGACGGCGGCGAGGCAGCGGCCGAGGAGCGCCTCCTCGTCGTGGGCCGGGACCACGACGGCGACGCGCCCCACCTCAGGCCCCCGGGTCCGGGGCCTGCGAGGGCGGGCCCAGGACGAGCAGCTCGACGTCACGGTCGGTCCAGCGACCGATCACGGTGCGCCCGGACCGGGCGAGCCCGGTGGTGAACGCCGCGTGCACCGCGGCGGCGTCGAGCACCCAGCCGTGGACCGGGTGGCGCCAGTGGCAGAGCACCACCACGCCGTCCTCGCGCAGCCGGGCGGCGACCACGTCGACGAGGCGCTCGAGCGCGACGGGGGAGAGGAAGTAGCCGACCTCGGACACGACGACGAGGTCGAGGCCGTCCACGTCGTCGGGCCAGCCGTCCGGCAGCCGGGCCTCGCGGATGGTGACGGCCTCACGACCGGCGAGGCGCTCCCGGGCCGCGGCGACGGCGACCGGGCTGGCGTCGAGCAGGTCCAGGACGTCGCACCGGGCGGCCAGGTCGGCGCCCAGCGCACCGGTCGAGCAGCCGAGCTCGGCGCCGCGGCGGAACCCCTCGCGCGGCAGCGCGGCGAGCAGCAGCGCGCGCTTGCGCCGCTCGTAGAAGCGGCGGTCCACGCCCCAGGGGTCCGCGACGTCGCGGTGCAGGGCGTCGAGCGCGTCGTCGTACGGCGGGCCGGGCAGGAGGACCTCGACGTCGCGGGTGAAGTGCGCGAGCAGGTCGGCGCCCATCAGCGTCGCGTCACCGGGGGCGTCCGACAGCGGCGCGACCTGGCTGGTGTGGGCGGCGACGGCGGCGGCCTTCGCGGTGACGGCGGCGGGGTCGAGCCGCAGCCGGACCCGGTCGGTCGGCAGGTCGCCCGGCGTCCCCCAGTGCCAGGCCCAGACCGGGTACTCGAGCAGCCGAGCGCCGGTGCGGACAGCGGCCGCGGCGGCGGCGCGCCCGACGGCCTCGTGGTCGGGGTGGCCGTCGTGGCGCCAGGTCGCGGCCAGCAGCGTGTCGCGGCCGTCGCCGACGGCGTCCACGACCCGTGCCACGAGGTCGTCGTGGTGCGCGGCGACGGCCCCGTCGGGCAGGCCGAGCAGGACGGGGGACGCGGCGCCGGGGGCGAGCAGCGCGCACGCGTCGACGAGCTCGGCGGCCCGTCGTACGGCGAGGTCCTGCGGGGTGTGCGTCGGCGAGCCCGGGTGGCTGCCCTCGCCGGCGGTGGCGACGAGGACGCGGACGTCGAGCCCGCGGCGGTGGGCGGTGTGGACCAGGCCGCCGGCGCCGAGCGTCTCGTCGTCGGGGTGGGCGGCCACGACGACCAGGGCGCGCAGCGGGCGGCCGTCGTGGGTCCAGTCGAGGTCGGGTCCCTGAGCCGCGTAGGCATCCCACGCGGCGGCGGGGGTGCCCCGCTCGTCGTGGCGGAAGGGCGGGATCCCGTGCTCGGTCACCAGGGGGCCTCGGCGTCCGCCACGAGGCGGCCCAGTGCGGCGGCGTCCCGCTCGGCGTGGTGCTGGCGCAGGTAGAGCGACAGGTCGGCGACGCGGCGGGCGTGCTCGGGCTCCTGGCTCAGCGGGCCCGGCCCGAGGGTGTGGGCGGCGCGGCGCAGCACGTCCTCGGCCGCGGTCGCGACGACCTCGCGGACGCGGGCCGCGAGCAGCATGCCCGCCTCCCCGTCGGCGTCCCCGGCGTCGATCGCGGCGGCGGAGTCGGCGAGGGCCAGGCGGGAGGCGGTGAGCACGGCGTCGATGGCACCCAGGTGCATCAGCGCGACCTGGTCGGGCTCGCGGCGCTGCGCCTGCGCGTGGACGCGGCGGGCGACCCCGACGGCGCCGCCGTGCCACACCGCGGCGACGCCGATGCCGCCCCAGCCGAACCCGGGCCGGACGAGGTACCACCCCGGCCCACCCACGGGGGTGGTGGCGACGTCGGTGAACGCGACCGGGGTGGTGACGACCTCGCTCAGGCCGGCGGGGGACCAGGTGCCGTCCTCGACCTCGACGCCCGGCTGCCGCAGCGCGACGGCGAACAGGCCGCGTCGGGTCTCGTCGACCCAGGCGGTGACCAGCGCGTGCGACACCGTGCCGGCGAGGGAGCACCAGGGCTTGCGACCGGTGAGCCTCCACCCGTCGGGCCCCTCGTGGGCCTCGAGGCGGGCGCCGGGACCCTCGGCGGCGTACACGCCCCAGGTGGCGTCCGGCGGCACGCGCGAGGTGGACGTGGGGCCGGCGGACGGGCCGGCCTCGTCCAGGATCGCGAGGGCGTCCAGGTGCGGCTCCAGGGCGCGGGCGACGACGAGGTCGGCCGCCCCGAGGGTGGCCAGCGCCTCCCAGCGGCGCAGTGTGGCGCCCCGTCCGGGCACGGGAACGGTCCGCCCGAGGGCATCGGCGCGCGCCACGGCCCCCTCGACGCCGGCCCCAGCGAGACCGGCGAGCTCCGCCAGGCCCACGGGGTCGGCGGTGGTCGGGTCCTCGGTCGCACCGAGGCGGACGGGGGCACCCATGTCAGGCCGGGTCGGTGGCGGCCGAGGACTGGACGTCGCCGGTCGACGCGGTGCCCTCGGGCCCCTCGCCGCTGCCGGCGCGGGACCGCTCGAGCGACTCGCGGACGGAGGTGTAGCGGAAGCCGGGCGCGAGCACGTCGCGGCGGACGGCGTCCTCGCGGCAGACCATGTCGTGCTTGAGGCTGGAGACCAGCGAGACGACCTCGGAGCGGTCGAGGCCGCTGATCCGGGCGCAGGCGCGGCCCACGACCGACTCCGGCACGAACGGGATCGGGAAGCGGCGGCGCCGCAGGCCGGCGACGTCGGCGTACAGCGCGAGCAGCTCGGGGTAGGTCAGCACCTCGTCGCCGCCCACGTCGTAGTGGGTGTTGCGCGGGACGGGCAGGGCGCGGCGGACCACCTCGACGACGTCCTCGATGGCGACGGGCTGGATGCGGCTGCGCATCCAGGACGGCACGGGCGTCAGCAGCGGCACCCGCTCGGAGAGCCGGCGCAGGAGCTCGTACGACGTCGAGCCGGCCCCGATGACCATGGCCGCGCGCAGCACGGTGGCGGGCACGGCGGCGTCGAGGAGCACGTCCTCGACCTCCTTGCGGGAGCGGAGGTGGTCCGACAGCTCCCCGTCGGGCACCAGACCCGAGAGGTAGACGACGTGCTGCACCCCCGCGGCCTCGCAGGCGGCGGCGACGCGACGCGCGTGCTCGCGGTCGAGGCGGACGAAGTCGTCGGCGTCCATCGAGTGCACGAGGTAGACCACGGCGTCCACGCCCTCGACGGCGCTCGCGACGAGGTCGGGGTCCTCGAGGTCGAACTCCCGGGTCTCGACGTCGTCGCCCCAGGGGTAGTCGTCGG
Source organism: uncultured Nocardioides sp. (assembly GCF_947489365.1). Lineage (GTDB taxonomy): Bacteria > Actinomycetota > Actinomycetes > Propionibacteriales > Nocardioidaceae > Nocardioides. The sequence goes on along the minus strand of NZ_CANLDB010000011.1, from coordinate 71,774 downwards.
TGCGCGACGTCGTCCGGCTCGCGGCGATCACGGTGTGACCGTCCGCGACGAGCGCGGGGACGAGGCGCGACCCGACGTACCCGGTGGCGCCGGTCACGAGGATGCGGAGGGACGACGAAGGGTTCACACGTCGTCGTACCCACTGCAGCCCGTGACCGGCGACCGGCCGGGTGTGGCGCGGGCTACCCGAGCCGGGGACCGACCCCCAGCCGGCGCTGCTCCGGCCGGTCGAGGGCACCCTCGCGGTCGGGGACGCCGCCGCGCTCGACGGCGAGGCGCGCGGGGTCGGTCGGGCCGAGGCCCGCCCACCGCATCAGCCGCGTGGTCGCGACCTGCTGGTCGGGCCGGGCGAGGCCCGCGATGGAGGCGCCGTGGTTGCCTCCGGCGACGTACATCCGCAGGCACTCCCGCTCCTTGGCCGTGCGGCCGCAGCGGAACGGCTCGGCGCTCCACGGGTCGTTGCTGCCGTAGACGTAGAGCATCCGCTCGGACTCGGTGCGCACCCAGCGGTCGACGTCCGGCATGGCGGCGGTGTCGAAGTCGATGGGCTTCAGCGCCGCCGGCACGAAGGTCGGGGCGACGTCCGCGCCGGGGAACTCCAGCAGGTCGCGGATGCGGTTCTCGTACGGGTGAGGAGCGCCCAGCTGGTACGACGCCTGGTAGTAGTACGGGACGAACCCGGTGATCGACTGGTCGGAGTAGACGGTCATCCCGACGATCCGGTCGAACCAGTCGTAGACGTCCTCGTTGCTCGTCTCCGCGGTGGGGACGCCGGCGCAGTCCTCCTGGGACTGGTACTGCCAGAAGGCGAAGTAGGCGTCGACGACGCCGGCCTCCCAGCCCAGCTCGGGGTTGCCGACGATGTCCCAGGTCAGGCCCTGGTCCTGCGCGGTCTGCAGCGCACGGCCGAGGAAGTAGTCGCGGCCGGCCCCGAGCACCCGGCGCTGCGCGTCGGTGATGGCGTCGCGGCAGGCCTGCGAGGTGCCGACGCGGCCGAGGAAGCGGTTGTAGACGTCCTGGCGGTCGACCACGTCGTTCGGGGCGACGTACGGCACCGAGCCGTCGACGTCGTCGGGGAAGAACCGGCGGTGGTACGTCGCGGTCATGCCGCCCTTGGAGCCGCCGGTGGTGATCCAGTTCCGGCGGTAGAGGCGCTGGAACGACTCGATGATCTCGTGCTGGTCGGTCGCCGCCTGCTCGATGGTGAGCTGCCGGCGCCAGTTCGGCCTCGCGGGGCGCGAGGGGTCGAAGAAGCGGTACTCCATGCTCAGCTGGTTGGCGTCCAGGATGCGCGCGGGCTCGCTGCGCCCGGGGGACTGGGACACGTTGTAGCCGCTGGTGGACATCACCATCGGCCGCGCCGTGCTCCGGTGCAGCAGGGTGACGCGCTGGGTGAACGTCGGCCCGTCCGGACGGGTGTGGTCGACGGGCTGCTCGAAGCCGATGAGGAAGAACTTGTAGCCCTCCGGCGCGGTCTCCCGCTGCACCGACACGACACCCGGCAGCGCCTCGATGCGCTGCTTCAGCGTGGCGGCGCGTGCCTGCGGCGCGGCTGTGCTCGCGCTCCCGGCACTGGCGGCTGGTGCCGCGGTGGTGGGCGCCGGCGCCGACACCAACCCCACGGCGAGCGCGGCGGACCCGAGTCCTGCGAGCAGACGACGGACACCCATGGACGACCTCCCGAGACGTGAATGGTCCTCGCAACCTACGCTCCGTCCGTGACCTGGGTCACGCGGGAGGGGACGGCCGCGATCCGGGCCTGGGGAGAACGATCGGGGAGATGTCCGCGTCCGCTGGTAGACACGCGGCATGACCTCGACGAGCGCGACGCAGGCGGAGCCGAGCAGCGGTACGGCGGACCGCGCCGCCGTGCGGGAGGAGGCCGAGGGCCTCCTGCGGCGGCTGGTGGGGCGTGACGACGCGGTGCTCCGTGAGGACCAGTGGACGGCGATCGAGGCGCTCGCCGTCGACCGGCGGCGCGCGCTGGTGGTGCAGCGCACCGGGTGGGGCAAGTCGGCGGTCTACTTCCTCGCCACGGCGCTGCTGCGTGCCCGCGGTGCGGGTCCGACGGTCATCGTGAGCCCGCTGCTGGCGCTGATGCGCAACCAGATCGAGGCGGCGGAACGGGCCGGGATCAAGGCCGTCACCATCAACTCCACCAACCTCGACGACTGGGAGGCCGTGCACGCGGACATCTCGAGCGGCGGGGTCGACGTCCTCCTGGTGAGCCCGGAGCGGCTCAACAACCCGTCGTTCCGCGACGAGGTCCTGCCGCGGCTGGCGGCGACCACCGGTCTGCTCGTCGTCGACGAGGCCCACTGCATCTCCGACTGGGGTCACGACTTCCGCCCCGACTACCGCCGCATCCGCACCCTGCTGGGCGACCTGCAGACCGGCATCCCCGTGCTGGCGACGACGGCGACGGCCAACGAGCGGGTGACCCGTGACGTCGCCGAGCAGCTCGCGACCTCCCGCGCGGAGGACGCCGAGCTGGAGCGGCAGGGCGTCCTCGTGCTGCGGGGCTCCCTGGACCGCGAGTCCCTCCGGCTGGGCGTCGTCCGCCTCCGCACGGCGCAGCAACGGCTCGCCTGGCTCGCCGAGCACCTGGGCGACCTCCCCGGCTCGGGCATCGTCTACTGCCTCACCGTCGCGGCGACCGAGGAGGTCGCGGAGCACCTGCGCAAGGCCGGGCACACGGTGGCCGCGTACTCCGGGCGCACCGAGACCGCCGAGCGCCAGAGCCTCGAGGCCGACCTCATCGCCGGGCGCGTCAAGGCCCTCGTCGCGACCAGCGCGCTCGGGATGGGCTTCGACGCCACCCTCGGGTTCGTGGTCAACCTCGGTGCCCCCGCGTCGCCGGTGAGCTACTACCAGCAGGTCGGCCGTGCGGGCCGCGGCACGCCCGAGGCCCCCGCCGTCCTGCTGCCCGCCACCGAGGACCGCGACATCTGGGCGTACTTCGCCTCCCTGGCCTTCCCCCGCGAGCAGCAGGTCCGCGACACGCTCGCCGCCCTGGCCGAGCAGGGGACCTCCAGCACCGCCGTCCTCGAGACGTACGTCGACCTGTCCCGCACCCGCCTCGAGACCATGCTCAAGGTGCTCGACGTCGACGGCGCCGTCCGGCGGGTCCGCGGCGGCTGGGAGTCCACCGGGCAGCCGTGGACGTACGACGAGGAGCGCTACCGCCGTGTCACCGAGGCGCGGGAGCGCGAGCAGCAGGCGATGCTCGACTACCTCGACACCGACGAGTGCCGCATGGCCTACCTGCGTCGCCAGCTCGACGACCCCCTGCCGGAGGGCGCCTCGGCCGCGTGCGGACGCTGCGACAACTGCGGCGGCCTCGACCTCGCGGCGTCGGTCAGCGACGACGCCCTGAGTGCCGCCGACGAGGCGCTCGCCCGCCCGGGCGTGACGCTGTCGCCGCGCAAGCTCTGGCCCACCGGCCTCGCCAACCTCGGCCTCGACCTCAAGGGCAAGATCGCCGACGGCCCCGCGGAGGGCCGGGCCGTCGCCCGCCTCACCGACCTCGGCCACGGCCAGGCGCTGCGGGCGCTGTTCACGGCTCGCGTCGACGACCAGGACGGACCGGTGCCCCCCGGGCTGGTGCAGGCCGTCCTCGAGGTGCTCGGGGACTGGCCCGAGGCGCGGGCCGTCTCCTCGGTGGCGTACGTCGACTCGACCACCCGCCCGCAGCTGGTCCGGGACCTCGCGAGCGGGGTGTCCCGCTCGCTCGGCGTCCCGATCGTCGCGCGCCTGGCCGTGGTGGACCCCGACGTCGAGCCGGGGCGCGGCGCCGCGAACTCCGCGCGCCGGGTGGCGGCGGTGCAGCGGCGCTACGCCCTCGAGCTCGCGCCCGACCGTGACGAGGTCACGGGGACGGTCTTGCTGGTCGACGACCTGCAGGTGACCGGCTGGACGCTCACCGTCGCGGGACGGGCGCTGCGCGGCGCCGGGGCCGGGGCCGTCCTGCCTCTGACCCTGGGCCTGCAGGCCTGAGGTGCGCGGCAGGCGCGCCCGTCAGCGGGCGCCGGCCGCGGGCCGGTGGGCGCCGTCCGGGTAGTACTCCACCCGGCGCCCCCGCCCGTCGATCGAGCGCAGCAGGCGCAGCCCGCCGGCCTCGACGGTGCGGCTGCTGAGCCAGGCCAGTGCCACGGTCGGCACGGCGACCAGCACGGCGGTGACGAGGAAGACCCCGCCGGGGGCGGGATCGGGCAGAACGCCGAGGTGCCCGAGCAGACGCATCGCCGGCTCGTGGATCAGGTAGATGCCGTAGCCGAGCCCGCCGAGCCAGGTCATGGACGGCAGGGTCAGCACCCGCGGCCACGGACCGTCGTGCAGGACGACGGCGGCGAGGGCCACCGCGATGGCGGCGGCGTACGCCGGGTGCCACCACAGGCCCGACAGGTCGTGGGGCCGCTGCACGGCGAGGACCGCGAGGGCGAGCAGGCCCGTCGTCGCGGCCGCCCACCGCCCGGGCCGCGGGAGCCGGACCCCGGACGCGGCGAGGACGGCGAGCAGCATGCCCAGGCCGAAGTCCGCGGCCCGCGACAGCGGCGAGAAGGTGATCGACCAGTTCGTCGGCTCCGGCTGCACGACGAGGACGACCACGGCGAGGTAGGCGAGCCCGGCGAGCACCAGCGCGACGCCCGGCGCCGCGACGAGGGCCGTACGGCGGCGCCGGTCGGCGACCCCGGCGGTGAGGCGGTGCAGGAGCGGGACGAGGGCCGCGACCAGCAGGTAGAAGTGGAACTCGACGGCCAGCGTCCAGGCCGGTCCGTTGGTCCAGAAGATGTAGGTGTCGGAGTAGACGTGGGTGAACGTCAGGTGCAGCAGCAGGTCGCCCCAGTGGCCCGGCAGGCTCGGGTTGGTGACCGCCCACACGAGGAGGACGACCACCACGTACAGCGGTAGCAGCCGGGCCATGCGTCGGACGAGCACCACCCAGCCCGGACGTCCGGTCCGGCCGTCGACGGCCGCGCGGGCCACCGGTAGCCAGAGCACGAGGGCCGACAGGACGAAGAACAGGTCGACGAAGGCGTCCGTGCCCAGCATGAGCTGGTGCGGCAGCCCGTCCCAGGGCCACGCGGACGTCGGGCCGGTGCGGTTCAGCTGGTAGGCGTGGAAGGTGAGCACCGACAGCGCGGCCAGCGCCCGGATCACGCCCAGCGGGTAGCGGGGGCCCCGGTCCTCCCGGGCGGGAGCGGGGGCGGCGGTCGTGGGGGTGGGGGTCGCCGTGGTCACGCGGCCTCCTCGATCGGGGTCTCGGTGTCGGTGTCGGTGTCGTCGGCGGTGTGGTTGCCGGCGGTGCGCGGGGTGACCACCCACTGGTGCTCGCCGCGCAGCTGCTTGAGGTGGGCCACCCGGTTCACCAGGTTCTTGAAAGCGGTGTAGCCGAGCAGGTTGCCGACCAGCGCGTAGGCGAACCACCGGGGGTGCTGCCGGATCTCCGGCGCGGCCAGTCGCCACGCGGCGAGGGTCTGCACCGGCCCGGAGACGGTCACCACGAGGGTGAGCAGGGCGAAGATCGGCGAGGTCATGTCGATGCCGCCGTCGCGCCACGCCAGGAACGCGAGCAGCGGCCAGGTGGCCATCGCGATCCACGGGTAGAGCTCGCGCCAGCCCATGAGGTACGTCGCCCCGAGCTTCTGGCGGGCCGACAGCAGCGGGGAGCTCAGCACCGGCCGCAGGTGGCGGCACGACACCTGGAACCAGCCCTGCGCCCAGCGCATCCGCTGCTTCCACAGCTGGCGGAGCGTCTCGGGTGCCAGCTCGCGGCTGACGAGGCCGGGGTCGGACACGATCCGGCCGCCGGCGGCGAGCACGCGCATGGAGGCCTCGATGTCCTCGGTGAGGAACGAACCGCGCAGGCGCACCTGCTCCAGCGCCGAGGCGCGCCAGAAACCGTTCGACCCGCCGAAGATCCCGAAGCCGTGCAGCTGGGCCCGACCGGGGTGGGCGACGGCGTAGATCTGCTCGAACTCGACGGCGACGAGGCGGGTCAGCCAGTTCGTGCCGCCGTTGCGGATGACGCAGTGGCCCTGCACGACGTCGGCCTCCTCGGCCAGCCAGTGCCAGGCCCGCTCGAAGGCGCCGTCCGCGGGGTGGTGGTCGGCGTCGAAGACCCCGACGATCTCGCCCTCGGCCACGCGGAGCGCGGCGTTGACGTTCTGCGCCTTGGAGGTGCTGTCGGGCACCCGGATCACGGTCAGGTCGGGCTCGGACTCCGCCATCGCGTGCAGCTCGACCTCGACGGCCAGGGGCGTGGGCGAGTTGTAGGCGAGCAGCACCTGCAGGCCACCGGGGTAGTCGTGCGCGAGGAACACCCGCAGGGTCTCGAGGATGGTGTCGGCCTCGTTCGGCAGGTACGCCGCGACGACGGCGGTCGCCCGCGGGGCCGGGGTCTCGGGCCGCGGCGGCAGCCGCGGCGGGTCGAAGGCGGCGGCCGACTCCGCCCAGATCGTCACCGCGGTGACGAGCAGCGAGACGACCAGCGCCCAGTAGAGGCCGCTGGAGAGGTCGAGGCCGACGAGGGACGTCGCGACGAGGCCGAGGAAACCGGCGCCCACCGTGCCGACGGTCGCCCACAGGATCTGGTGGCCGGTCGACCACCGCGTGATGCGCGGCGTCCGGGAGCGGCGTGCCGACGGGGTCGCCCGGGGCTGCATGTCGCGCTGGCGGACCGACTCCTCGGCGGCGTCCGTCGCCTCGTCCAGGGCCGCGACCGGGCTCAGCCGGCGGTTGACGGGCGCCCACCCGACGCCGAGGTCGAGCAGGCCCGCGTCACCGGGCGCGAGGGCGGAGAGGACCTCGATGGCGTGGTACGCCATGGCCTGCAGCCGGACGGGACGGGCCGACCGGTCGTCGCGCCGCAGGCGCAGGGCCAGCCTCCCGTCGGGGAGCACGGTGACGAGCTCGTCGGGGCGCAGGTGGCGCGACAGGTCGCGGGCCGCGCTCTCGAGCACCTCGGCGGGGGGCAGGGCGGACGGCGTCACGGCCGAGCCCTCGGCCCACCGGGGGGCGAGGACGGCGACGATCTCGCGACGCGGGGGGCGCCCGATGCGGGCGGGACGGGGTCGGACCAGGTCGTCGCGGTCGACGAGCCGGCCGGCGGGGGGAAGCATGCGCAGGGTCATTCGTGAGGCCTTTCCTGGGCACGGTCACGGGGACGGGTCAGGAGCGGTCCCGGGGGGGACGGGGCGCGCACACCGGGGCACACCCGGTGGCGGCGGTCGCGTGCGGTCGACGGTGACGCGCAACGGCAGCCCACCACGGTGGCGGGGGGCCACGGCCGGGTGCAAGTCGACGCGGCGTGTTCCCGGTCACGACGGCGGTCATGTCGCCTCGGGGCGTCCGTCGTCGCAGGTCAGAGCCCTGCCGACACGTGTGACACCTCGCCGGTGAACAGTGTTCACAGGTTATCCACCGGGTGGGGATGACGGTCCCGACCCGGTGGAGGCACGGTCCGCGGGCAGGCCGTGCGCGGACTCCGGGCGGCGTCGGCGGCGGCCCCTACGCTGGTCGCGACGGACGCCGGTCCGTCGTCGTCCAGGAGGTGCCCGCTGAGCTTCGTCCCCCTCACGGGCCCCGCCGAGCTGTCGGTCGCCGACCCGCCCCGCGAGACCGTGGTGACCTTCACCGGCGGGTCGGACCGCGCCCGGACCGTCCCCCTGCCGATGCAGGCGGCGCTGCCGGTGCTCACCCGCGCCACCGCCCGGGACGACGTCGACCCCAGCGTGGCTCTGCTCGCGGGTGCGGCGCTGCTCGGCGTCCGGATGGTCGCCGCGGCCCGGTTCGAGCCCGGCACCACCGCGGACGGCGCGCCCTGCTGGCGCGTCCCCGCCCCGACCGCGGCGGAGGAGGAGCGCGCCGCGGCCCTCGCCGCGGCCCGGGCGTACGGCGACCTCGACGCCGCCGCGGCCCGCGAGCTCGTCGACTCGGTCGTCGCCGCGGTCGTGGACACGATGCCGCGGGCCGCCCCCACGCGCGCCGCCCGACCGTCGGTGGCGCTCCACCGCCCCCCGGCCGCGAGCCCGCCGGCCCCGTCGTACGGCGACCGGCTGGGCCGCCGCCTGGCCGCCAAGCTGTCCGCGGTCACCGACGACCGGCCCCAGCTCGTCACCCTCTCGCTGCGGGTCGAGGCCGACGAGCAGGAGCTGCGCGGCGGGGCCGTCCGCGTCGTCGCGCAGGTCCACGACGAGCGGAACCCGCTGCACCTCGCCGACGCGGCCACGCTGTGGACCGAGAACGGACCCGACGCCTCCCACGGCTTCGGCGACCGCGCCCGCGTCCACGCCGGGATCGCGCTGCGCGCGGCCGCACAGGCCTGGCCGGTCCTCGACCGGCTGCTGGACCTCGCCGTCCCGGACCAGATCACCCTCGACGGCGAGGAGGTCGCCGACCTCCTCGAGCACGGGGTGGAGGCGCTACGGGACCGCGGTGTCGACGTCCTGTGGCCCCGCAGCCTGGGCCGCGACCTCACGACCGTCGCCGTCCTCGACGCGGTCCCCGAGCAGCAGGGTCCCCGCGAGAAGGTCGTCCGGGAGGGCGAGATCCAGGAGGGTCTGCTCTCCACGCGGGCGGTGTTCGCCTTCAACTGGAGGGTCTCGCTCCACGGCGAGCCCCTCACGGACGCCGAGATGGACGAGCTCGCCGACGCCACCAGCCCGCTGCTCCGGCTGCGCGGCAACTGGGTCGTCGTCGACCCGCTGACCGCCCGCCGCGCCCGCAAGCGCCTGCTGCGGACGGTCCCCGCCGTCGAGGCCGTCGCCGCGGGCCTCTCGGGGCGCGTCGAGGTCGAGCACGCCGAGGAGCAGGTCGTCGTCGGCGCCACCCTCGAGCGGCTGCGCGCCGACCTGCTCGGCGCCGCCACCCGCGAGCCCGTGCCCGACCCGCCCGGCCTCGACGCGACGCTGCGCGACTACCAGCGCCACGGCCTGACCTGGCTCGCCGACCTCACCGCGCGCGGCCTCGGCGGCTGCCTCGCCGACGACATGGGCCTCGGCAAGACGCTGACCACGATCGCCCTCCACCTGCACCGGCGGCACCTCGCCGAGCAGCGTGGCGTGGCCCCCGGGGCGACGCTCGTCGTGTGCCCCACCTCCCTGCTCGGCAACTGGGAGGCCGAGATCCGCCGCTTCGCCCCCGGCGTCGAGGTCCGCCGCTTCCACGGCACGCGGCGTTCGTTGGAGGGCGTGACCGGCGGGTTCGTGCTGACGACGTACGGCACCCTGCGCACTGCCGTCGACGACCTCGCCGGCGCGGGGTGGGACCTCGTGGTCGCCGACGAGGCGCAGCACGTGAAGAACCCCCGTTCCGCCACGGCGCGGGCCCTCCGCAGGGTGGACTCGACGGCCCGCGTCGCCCTCACGGGCACCCCGGTGGAGAACAACCTCGAGGAGCTGTGGGCGATCCTCGACTGGGCCTGCCCCGGCCTGCTCGGCAGCCGGCTGGCCTTCCGGCGCCGGTGGGCCGTGCCCATCGAGTCCGGGAACGACCCGGAGACCGCCCGGCACTTCGCGGACCTCGTCACGCCCTTCCTCCTTCGACGGCGCAAGTCCGACCCCGGCGTCGCCCCGGAGCTGCCGGCGAAGTTCGACACCGACCACGTCCTGGGCCTCACGACGGAGCAGACGGTCCTGTACGAGGGCTTCGTCCGGGACACGATGGAACGCATCGCCCGGTCCGACCCCGACCACCGCCGCGGCCTGGTCCTGACGCTGCTGACCGGGCTGAAGCAGATCTGCAACCACCCGGCGCAGTTCCTCGCCCAGACCGACCCCCGGCTCGCCGGCCGCTCCGAGAAGCTCGACCTGCTCGGCGACCTCCTCGGCACCGTCGTCGCCGAGGACGGCGCCGCGCTGGTGTTCACCCAGTACGTCGCGATGGCCCGGCTGGTGTCGGTCCACCTGGCGCGGCTGGGCGTCGAGCACCACCTGCTGCACGGCGGCACCCCGGTCGCCGAGCGGGAGCGGATGGTGGCGTCGTTCCAGGCCGGGGAGGTCCCGGTGTTCCTGCTCTCGCTCAAGGCCGGTGGCACCGGGCTGAACCTGACCCGCGCCGACCACGTCGTCCACGTCGACCGCTGGTGGAACCCCGCCGTCGAGGACCAGGCCACCGACCGCGCCCACCGGATCGGCCGGACCCGCCCGGTCCAGGTCCACCGGCTCATGTGCGAGGGCACCGTCGAGGAGCGCATCGGCCTGCTGCTGGAGCGCAAGCGGGGGATCGCCGACAGCGTCCTAGCCCGCGGCGAGACCGCCCTGACCGAGCTGGACGACGCCGACCTGCGTGACCTCGTGGCGCTGCGCCGCCCGGACGGGGGCTGAGGCCCGTGGCCGCCGTCACCCACGCCCGCGTGGCCACGTCGCGCCGCGGCCGGTCCACGGGCTGGTGGTCCAAGGCGTGGCTGCGCGCGGTGGAGGAGGCGGCGTACGGCGAGGCGGACCTCCGCCGGGGCCGCTCGATCGCCCGCAGCGGGAAGGTCGGGGCCGTCACGGTGGAGGGCGGCGCGTTCGTCGCCGCCGTCGAGGAGGGCGACGACGCGCACACCGTCTCCGGGACGGTCGAGACCTGGGACGACGTCTCCACGAGCACGCTGGTCGAGATCGTCGCGGCCCAGTCCGGCCGGGTCACCGCCCTGCTCGCGGGCGAGCTGCCGCTGTCGCTGGTCGAGGACGCCGAGGAGGGCGGCGTCGAGCTCGTCCCGTACGCCGGGGAGCTGGGCGCGACCTGCACCTGCCAGGCGTGGCTCGACCCCTGCCCCCACGCCCTCGCGGTGCTGACCGTGCTCGCCCACCTGCTGGACCGCGACCCGCTGGTGCTGTTCCACCTCCGCGGCCTCGACCGGGAGCAGCTGCTGGCCCGCCTGCACGCCCGCACCGCCGAGCCGGTCGGGGACCGGGCCCCTGCGGACGCGGACGGTCACGAGGCACCCGACGCCGACGAGGAGCAGGACCTCGACGTCGGCCTCGACGCCGTCCTGCGGGCCCAGCGCCTGCTGGAGCTCGTCGCCCGCGGCGACGCGGCCACGGAACACCTGTTCTGAATCGGCGCCGCGCCGTCCTAGGGTGAGACGCATGGCGGGCCGGACCATGACGGTGAGCGATTCGGTGGTGATCGCCGCGGACGCCCTCGAGCTCTACGAAGCGGTCGCGGACCCCTCGCAGATGCCGCGGTGGAGCCCGGAGAACACCGGCGCCACCGTCCCCCACCCGGGCCGCCCGCTGCCGGAGGGCGCGTCCTTCGTCGGCACCAACCAGCGGGGCCGCGCCCGCTGGAGCACCCGGTGCGTGGTGACCCACGCCGAACCGGGTCGACGGTTCAGCTTCGTGGTCGGCGAGATCGGCCTGCGCCGCCCGGTGATGCGCGGCCGGATCGCCCGCTGGGACTGGCGCTTCGACCCCGTCGTCGACGGCACGATCGTCACCGAGACCTGGACCGACGGACGCCAGCGGTGGCCCGACCGCCTCGCCGCCGGCTTCGACCGCGTCGTCACCGGCGGCCGCACCTTCCCGGAGTTCCAGCGCCGCAACATCGCCCGCACCCTGGCCCGCCTCAAGGCCGACTTCGAGGCCACCCCCTAGGTCGCCGAGTCGGCCCCCAGGGAGCGCAGCGCCATCCCGGCGAGGAGGCCGCGCATGCGCTCGGCCGGCACCCGGGCGCTGTGGGGGGTCGAGTTGAGCAGCCCGAACGTCGCGTGGGCGGCCGCCCGGGAGGCGTCGAGGTCCAGGCCGGGGTCGACGGTGCGGAGCTGGGCGGCCCAGAGGTCGACGTACGCGCGCTGGAGACCCCGGACCCGCTCGCGGGCGTCGTCCGGCAGCGAGGCCCAGTCGCGGTCCTGGACGACGATCAGCGCGGGCCGCCCGAGCGCGAAGTCGACGTGGAAGTCCACGAGCCGGCGTACGGCGTCCGCCGCGTCGTCGGCGGAGCCCACCCGCTGCCGACCCTCGGCCAGCAGCTCCTCGCTGATCGCCACGAGCATCTCGGCGAGGACGGCGTCCTTCGAGCCGAAGTGCTTGTAGAGCGCCGGACCCGAGATGCCGCAGGCGGCGCCGAGGTCGGCGACCGAGACGCCGTGGAAGCCGCGCTCCGCGAACAGCTCGGCCGCCGTCGCGAGGATCTGCTCGCGACGGGCCACCGCGCCGGTCGTGGTCACGGGGTGCAGGTTAGTGCTCGTTAACGTCCGGCGCCGCCCGGCGTCCACCCCGGGTACGTTGGCGGGCATGCACACCCGGATCCTCGGCAACGACACCGTCGGCCGCATCGAGGTGGGGGCCGTCGGCCTCGGCCTCATGACCTTCACCCAGACCGGCGAGGCGCCGCGCGAGCAGCTGCTCGACACGCTGCGCACCGCGCTCGACGCCGGTGTCACCCTCCTCGACACCGCCGACGCGTACGGCGACGCCGACTCCCAGGGCGCGGAGGCGATGGGCCACAACGAGCGCGTCGTCGCCTCGCTGCTCGACGAGCTCGGGGTCCGCGACCGCGTCGTCCTCGCGACGAAGGGCGGCCACACCCGCACCGACGACGGCGGGTGGGAGGTCGACTCGAGCCCCGAGCACCTGCACGCGGCGGTCGACGCGAGCCTCCAGCGGCTCGGCGTCGAGCAGATCGACCTGTGGCAGCACCACCGCCCCGACCCGAAGGTGCCGTACGACGAGGTCATCGGCACGCTCGACGAGATCGCCCGCACGGGCAAGGTGGCGATGATCGGGCTGTCGAACGCCGACCCGGACCAGATCCGCGCCGCCCACGACGTCCTCGGCTCGTCGCTGGTGAGCGTGCAGAACCAGTTCAGCCCCAAGTTCCGCAGCTCGCGGCCGGAGATCGAGGTCTGCGAGGAGCTCGGCCTGGCCTTCCTGCCCTGGAGCCCGCTCGGCGGCCTCGCCGACGCCAAGGAGCTCGCGGAGAAGCACCCGGCGTTCGCCGAGGTCGCCACCGAGCGCGGCCTCAGCCCCCAGCAGGTCGCCCTGGCCTGGGAGCTCGCCACCTCGCCCTGCGTGATCCCGATCCCGGGCTCGAAGCGGCCGCAGTCGATCGCCGACTCCGCCGCGGCGGCGGACGTCGAGCTCTCAGCCGACGAGCTCGCCCGACTCGACGCCTCCTGACCCCGACCCCGGAGCGGGGTCCGGGCGCCCCTGCGGCGCCCGGACCCGCCCCGGCAGGGCGACGAGCCCGGCCAGCGCCGCGGCGAGGCAGAGCACGCCGATCACCACGCAGGCGGCGGACAGCCCGACCATGAAGGCGTCGCCCAGCGCGTCCGCCACCGCCGGCGAGCCCGCCGCGATCGCGGCCGTCACGCCGACGGAGTCCTCCGCCTCCGCGAGCGTCGCCGGGTCCAGGCGCCCGTCGAGCAGCTCGGCCAGCCGGTCGGCGTACAGGCTGGAGAACAGGGAGCCGACGACAGCGACCCCGAGGGTGCCGCCCAGCTCGCGGGTGGCGTCGTTGACCGCGGAGCCGACCCCGGCCCGCGCCGGCGGCAGGACCTGGAGGATCGACTCGGTCGCGGGGGTCGAGACCAGGCCGAGCCCGAGGCCCATGAGGACCATCTGCGGCACGATCACCTGCGCGTACGACGCGTCGAGCTCGAGCGTGGAGATCCACAGGAACGACGTCCCGAGGAGCGCGAGGCCGGTGACGACGACCGTGCGGGTCCCGAGGCGGGGCGCGAGCAGGCCGCCCACCACCGAGGCGATCGCGATGCAGGTCGCGACCGGCAGGATCCGCAGGCCGGTGCCCAGCGGCGAGTAGTCACGGGCGAACTGGAAGTACTGCGTGATCAGGAAGATGAAGCCGAAGAGGGCGAAGAAGACGACGGTGACCGCCCCGGCGGCGGCGGAGAACCGGCGGTCGGCGAAGAGGGTGACGTCCAGCATCGGGTGGGCCACGCGGCGCTCGAGGACGACGAAGACCACGACGAGCGCGGCGGCGACGGCGAAGCCGGCCAGGGTGGTCGCGGAGGCCCACCCGTGCTCGGGGGCCTCGATGATGGTCCAGGTCAGCAGCCCGAGCGCGGCGACCGAGACGACCAGGCCGGCGCGGTCGAGCGGCGGGACGTCGGGGTCGCGCGACTCGGGCACGAAGGCCAGCGTCATGGCGATGGCGAGGGCCGCGACGGGGAGCAGCGCCCAGAACACCGCGTGCCAGGTGAAGTGCTCCAGCAACCAGCCGCCGGTGACGGGCCCCAGCGCCACGCCGAGGCCGACCGCGGCCCCCCAGACGCCGAGCGCGGCGGCGCGCTCGCGCCGCTCGGTGAAGGCGTTGGCGATGATCGAGAGGGTCGTCGGGAAGATCAGTGCGGCGCAGACCCCCATCACGAACCGCAGGGCGATCAGGGCGGCGCTGCTGTCGACCAGGGCGGCGGCGCCGGACGCGAGCCCGAAGCCGGCCAGGCCGACCAGCAGCGAGGGACGTCGTCCGAACCGGTCGGAGACGCTGCCCATCGCCAGCACGAGGGCGGCGAAGGCGAGGTTGTAGCCGTCGACGATCCAGAGCAGCTCGCGGGTGTCGGCGTCCAGTTCCGTGGCCAGGGACGGCAGCGCGACGTTCACGATCGTCGTGTCGAGGTTGATGGTCAGCGCCGCGAGGCACACGGTGGCGAGGAGGAGTGGCTGACGTGGCACGGGGGCTCCCAGGGCGACGGAGGACACGGGTGTCGATGTGGACACCGACAACATGAGGGTGCTCCTCGATGTTGCCGGTGTCAACATCACTGCCTCACCGGGATACGCTGAGGCCGATGACGACCGCGCCCTACCACCACGGCAACCTGCGGGCGGCCCTCGTGGAGGCTGCCGTCGCGGCGGCCCGGGAGAGCGGACCGGACGGTCTGGTCGTCCGCCACCTCGCCCGCCGGGTGGGCGTCTCGCACAACGCGGCGTACCGCCACTTCAGCGACCGCGACGCGCTGGTCGCGGAGGTCGCCGAGGTCGGGATGGGCGAGCTGACCACCGCCATGCGCCGGCGGACCGACCGGGTGCCGCCGGGTGCGGACCCCGAGGGGGAGGTGCTGGCCGCCCGTGCCCGGCTCTCCGAGTGCGGTCGGGGGTATGTCGACTTCGCGCTCGCCGAGCCCGGTCTGTTCCGGGTCCTCTTCGCGGCCTACCCCTCCCCGCCGTCCCTCGGGACGGACGGGACGAAGGACCCCGACGACCCGTTCGTGGTCCTCAACGCGCTCCTGGACGACCTCGTGCGGGTGGGCCACCTCGCGCCCGAGGCGCGTCCTGGGGCGGAGATCACCTGCTGGTCCGCGGTGCACGGGTTCGCCGTCCTCCACTCGGAGGGGCCGCTGCGGGAGCTGGACGAGGCCACCCGCTCGGCGGCGCTCGACGTGGTCCTGGAGACCATCGACCGCTCCTACGGGGCCACCACCGGTGCAGGGCGGGGCGCCGCGGGGCCAGGATGACCCCGTGCTCCACGTCCGCCTCACCGCCCCGCACGACCTCGCCGAGGCCGCCCTCGCCCGCGTGCGTGACGACCCGACCGTCGTCCACCTCGTCGTGCTGCGCGGGGTCGTCGTCGACTGCGACGGCGACCTCCTGACCTTCGACCTCGCCCGGGAGAACGCCAACGGCGTCCTCGGCGACCTCCGGGACATGGGGATCGAGCAGTCGGGGTCGCTGCGGGTCGACGAGGCCGAGACCCTGATGTCGGACGCCGCCGACCGGGCCGAGGAGATCGCCCCGGGCGAGCCGGTCGACGCCGTCATCTGGGACGCCGTCGAGGAGCGCGCCGCCGTCGACGCCCGGTGGTCGTGGTCGTTCCTCGCGTTCATGGTGCTCGCGACGCTCATCGCCAGCGTCGGTCGCTACCTCGACCAGCCGATCCTCATCGTCGGCGCGATGGTCGTCGGGCCGGAATTCGCCCCGCTGGCGTGCGTCTGCTTCGCGCTCGCCCGGCGGTCGTGGGGGCTGATCGGACCGGCGACCTTCACCCTGGCGACGAGCATGGGCCTGGCCGCCCTGGCGTCGTACGCCCTGTGGCAGGTCGCCGACCTCGTCGGCGTGGTCGAGGAGCGCGCGGCGACGACGGGGAGGCTCACCGAGTTCATCGTCGCCCCCGACGTCTGGTCCTTCGTGGTCGCCGTGCTGGCCGGGATCGCCGGCGTCCTGTCGCTCACCGCGGCCAAGTCCTCGACGCTGGTCGGGGTCTTCATCTCCGTCACCACCGTCCCCGCGATCGGCACGCTCGGGCTCACGCTCGCCGTCGGCGCGTGGGGCGAGGCATGGTCGTCGGTGGTCCAGCTGGCGATCAACGTCGCCGGCATCGTGCTCGCCGGCACCCTGACGCTCCTCGTCCAGAGCGCGATCTGGCGTCCGGGCCGGGGTGGGCCGCGGTGGAGCCGGCGGGAGGGCGGTCCAGCGGCGCCCGCGGTGGACGCCGGAGGTTAACGATCGCTAACCTGCGGGCGTGACGACCCTCAAGGCGCTGACCGACGACCTGCACGAACGCCTGGCCGTCGTCCGGCGCGGCGGCAGCGAGAAGTCCCGGGAGCGTCACGTCGCCCGCGGGAAGCTCCTGGCCCGCGACCGCGTCGACCGGCTGCTCGACCCGGGCAGCCCGTTCCTGGAGCTCGCCCCCCTCGCCGCGACCGGCATGTACGACGACGAGGTCCCCTCGGCAGGCATCGTCGCCGGTATCGGCCGCGTGTCCGGCCGCGAGTGCGTGATCGCCGCGAACGACGCCACCGTCAAGGGCGGCACCTACTACCCGATGACGGTGAAGAAGCACCTCCGCGCGCAGACGATCGCGGCCGAGCACCGCCTGCCGTGCCTCTACCTCGTCGACTCCGGTGGCGCCTACCTGCCGATGCAGGACGAGGTCTTCCCCGACCGCGACCACTTCGGCCGGATCTTCTTCCACCAGGCCCGGATGTCCGCCCGCGGCATCCCGCAGCTCGCGGCCGTCATGGGCTCGTGCACCGCGGGCGGCGCCTACGTGCCCGCGATGTCGGACGAGTCGGTCATCGTCCGCAACCAGGGCACGATCTTCCTCGGCGGACCGCCGCTGGTGAAGGCGGCGACCGGCGAGGTCGTCACGGCCGAGGACCTCGGCGGCGGGGACGTCCACGCCCGCACCTCCGGCGTCGTCGACCACCTCGCGAACGACGACGCCCACGCCCTGCGCATCCTCCGCTCCATCGTCGAGACGCTGCCCGCCGTCCCCGAGCCGACCCACGCCGAGGTGAGCGAGCCCCTCGAGGACCCCGCCACCCTGCTCGACGTCGTCCCCGCCGACGCGCGGACGCCGTACGACGTCCGCGAGGTGATCCGCCGCGTCGTCGACGGCAGCCGGTTCCACGAGTTCAAGGCGCTGTACGGCGAGACGCTCGTCTGCGGGTTCGCCCGCATCCACGGCTTCGAGGTCGGCGTCGTCGCCAACAACGGCATCCTCTTCAGCGAGTCGGCCACCAAGGGCGCCCACTTCATCGAGCTCTGCGAGCAGCGCGGCATCCCGCTGCTGTTCCTGCAGAACATCACCGGCTTCATGGTCGGCCGCGACTACGAGAACGGCGGCATCGCCCGCCACGGCGCCAAGCTCGTCACCGCCGTCGCGAGCTGCACCGTGCCGAAGCTGACCGTCGTCATCGGCGGCTCCTACGGCGCCGGCAACTACGGCATGTGCGGCCGCGCCTACGACCCCCGCTTCCTCTGGGTCTGGCCCAACGCCCGCATCTCCGTCATGGGCGGCGAGCAGGCCGCGAGCGTGCTGGCCACCGTCCGCCGCGACGGCCTCGAGGCCCGCGGCGAGGAGTGGTCGACCGAGGACGAGGAGGCATTCAAGGCCCCGATCCGCGACCAGTACGAGACCCAGGGCTCGCCGTACTACTCCACCGCCCGTCTCTGGGACGACGGCGTCATCGACCCCACCGACACCCGCCGCGTGGTCGGGATGGCGCTGCACCTCGCCGCCCGCGCCACCCCCGAGCCCGAGCACGCCGGCTTCGGCGTGTTCAGGATGTGAGGACCCCGTGACCACCCTCCTCGTGGCCAACCGCGGCGAGATCGCGCTGCGGGTCTTCCGCACCGCCTCGGCGATGGGCATGCGCACCGTCGCCGTCCACACCGACCTCGACGCCTCCGCCCCGCACGTCCGCGGGGCCGACGCCGCCGTCCGCGTCGACAGCTACCTCGACGTGGACGACGTCGTCCGCGCCGCCCGGGAGTCGGGGGCCGACCTGGTCCACCCCGGCTACGGCTTCCTCTCCGAGCGCGCCGCGTTCGCCCGCGCCCTCGACGACGCCGGGATCACCCTCGTGGGCCCCAGCGCCGACGTCATGGACGCGATGGGCCGCAAGGACCACGCCCGCGCGATCGCCGAGCGCGCCGGCGTCCCCGTCGTCCCGTCGTACGACGTGGAGCGCCCCGAGGCGATGACCTTCCCCGTCCTCGTGAAGGCCGCCGCCGGGGGCGGCGGCAAGGGGATGCGGGTCGTCCGCTCCGCCGGTGAGTACGACGAGGCGCTGGCCGCCGCCCGCCGCGAGGCCGCCGCCGGGTTCGGCGACGACACGATGCTGGTCGAGCGGTACGTCGAGCGCGGCCGCCACGTCGAGGTCCAGGTCGTCGGCGACACCCACGGCACGGTGATCCACTGCTTCGAGCGGGACTGCTCCACCCAGCGGCGCCACCAGAAGGTCCTCGAGGAGGCCCCGGCCCCCACCCTCACGCCGGAGCAGCGCACCGAGATCACCGAGGCCGGGGCCCGGCTGGCCCGCGAGGTCGGCTACGTCGGCGCCGGCACCGTCGAGTTCCTCCTCGACGCCGACACCGGCGAGTTCTTCTTCCTCGAGATGAACACCCGCCTCCAGGTCGAGCACCCCGTCACCGAGATGGTCACCGGCCTCGACCTCGTCGCCCTCCAGCTCCGCGTCGCCCTCGGCGAGCCGCTCGGGCTCGCCCAGGACGACGTCACGCTCACCGGCCACGCCGTCGAGGCCCGGGTGTACGCCGAGGACTCCTGGGCGGGCTTCCTGCCGCAGGCCGGCACCGCCACGCTCGTGCGCTGGCCGTCCGGCGAGGGCGTGCGGGTCGACCACGCGCTGGAGTCCGGCCAGGTCGTGCCCACGGCGTACGACCCGATGCTCGGCAAGGTGGTCGCCGCCGGCGCCGACCGCGAGGAGGCCCGCGCGCGCCTGCTGGACGCCCTCGACGGCACCGGGGTGCTCGGGCTGACGACCAACGCCGGGTTCCTCCGCGCCCTGGTGGCCACCGACGCCTTCCGCGACGCGACCATCGACACCGCCTGGCTCGACCGCACGACCCTCGAGCCGCCCACCGCGGACGTCGCCCGCACGGCCGCCGCCTGGGTCTCCGCGATGCTGGCCGCCCACGCCTCCCCGCCCGGCCCGTTCGCCGCCGACGGGTTCCGCGCCGGCGGCCCCGCCGCGCCCACGCTGGTGGACCTGGACCACGTGGTCGCCGTCGACCGCGCCGCCGGCACGGTCGACGGGGTCCCGGTCACCCAGGTCTCGGCCGCGGACCACGTCCTCGAGCTGCGGGTGGACGGCGAGCCCGTCCGGTCCGTGGTGAACGTGCAGCCCCACGAGGTCGAGGCGACCCACCGGGGGCAACGGTGGGTGCTGACCCCGCCCGACCCCGCCGCCGGGGACGCCGTCGACGTCGCGGGCGGCACCGTGCTCGCCCCGATGCCCGGCACCGTCGTCGACGTCCGCGTCGCCGAGGGCGACGCGGTCACCGAGGGCCAGGTCCTCGGGACGATGGAGGCCATGAAGATGGAGCTCGCCCTCAAGGCGCCCTACGACGGCACCGTCACCGCCGTCGGCGCCTCCGCCGGGGCACAGGTGCCGATGGGCCACGAGCTGTTCGTCGTGGAGGGGGCGGAGGAGGCATGAGCACGCCGATCGCCGGCCTGCCCGAGCGCATCACGATCTACGAGGTCGGCCCCCGCGACGGCCTGCAGAACGAGTCCGAGCCGATCCCCACCGCCGTGAAGGCCGGGCTGGTCACGCGTCTGCTGGACGCCGGGCTGCCGGTCGTCGAGGCCACGAGCTTCGTC
Organism: uncultured Nocardioides sp.; assembly: GCF_947489365.1. Classification (GTDB taxonomy): domain Bacteria; phylum Actinomycetota; class Actinomycetes; order Propionibacteriales; family Nocardioidaceae; genus Nocardioides. The sequence continues at coordinate 51,761 of NZ_CANLDB010000011.1, read as the reverse complement.
CACCCCCGCTGGGTGCCGCAGCTCGCCGACGCCGGGGAGCTCCTCGACACCCTCGCCGCCGAGCTCGGCGACGGGGCCAAGGACCTCCCCGTGCTCGTGCCGAACGACCGCGGCCTCGACCGGGCGCTGGAGCGCGGCTGCCGCCACGTGGCGGTCTTCGGCTCGGCCACCGAGACGTTCGCGCAGCGCAACCTCAACCGGTCCTGGGACGCCCAGTTCGCCATGTTCGAGCCCGTCGTGCAGCGGGCCCTGGCGGCGGGTGCGACTGTCCGCGCCTACGTGTCGATGTGCTTCGGCGACCCCTGGGAGGGCGCGGTCGAGGTGGACCGCGTCGTCGAGACCGGGCAGCGGCTGCTCGCGATGGGCGCCACCCAGCTCAGCCTCGGCGACACCATCGGCGTCGGCACCGCGGGCCAGGTCGGCGACCTCGTCGCCCGGTTCGTCGCCGCCGGTACCCCGCTGGAGGCGCTCGCCCTGCACTTCCACGACACCTACGGCCAGGCGCTGGCCAACGTCCTGGCCGGCCTGCACGCCGGCGTCACGACGTACGACGCCAGCGCGGGCGGTCTCGGCGGCTGCCCGTACGCCGAGTCGGCCACCGGGAACCTCGCCACGGAGGACCTCCTGTGGCTCTGCCGCGGCCTCGGGATCGAGACCGGCGTTGACCTCGACGCGGTCGTCGCCACGAGCCGGTGGGTCGCCGGGCACCTGGGTCGGCCCAGCCCCAGTGCGGTCGTGAGGGCGCTGGCAGACTGACCCGGTGAGCCGCCGCGTCATCCTCCACGTCGGTGCCCCGAAGACCGGCACGACCTACGTGCAGGACCGCCTCAGCCTCAACGCGGTCGAGCTGGCGCGGCACGGCGTCCACTTCCCGTCGCGCAACCGGCTCGTCGACGCCTCCCGCTTCCACTTCCGCGCGGCCCTCGACCTGCTCGGCGAGGACTGGGGCGGCGAGCCCGGCCACGCCGAGGGCTCCTGGGACGCCATGGTCCGCCGCGTACGACGGGTCTCCGGCACCGCGATCATCAGCCACGAGATCCTCGCGCCGGCCCCGAAGGCGGCGATCGCCCGGGCGATGGCCGACCTGGCGGGCCGCGACGTCCACATCGTGTACGCCGTCCGCGACCCCGCCCGCCAGCTGCCCGCCGCGTGGCAGGAGAGCGTGAAGCAGGGCGGCCGCTGGACCTTCGCGAACTTCCTCGACCGCGTCGAGAAGGGCAAGCCCTGGTTCTTCCACGCCCTCGACCTGCCCCGGGTGCTGTCCCGGTGGGGCGCGCAGCTCCCCCCGGAGAACGTGCACGTCGTCACCGTGCCGCACCAGCGCGACGAGCGGCTGTGGCAGCGCTACCGCCAGGCGTTCGGCATCGAGGAGGCGTGGGCGCCGGTGGACAGCGAGGCCGTCAACACCTCCCTCGGGATCGCCGAGACCCAGCTGGTCCGTCAGCTCAACCGTCGGGTCGAGCGCGGGGCGCGCAAGTCCACGGCGTACGACCGGCTGATCCGGGAGATGCTCGCCCAGGAGCACCTCGTCCACCGCCGCTCGCCCCCGGTGCGGCTGCCCCCGGACCGCTACGGGTGGTCCTACGAGCAGGCCGACCTGTGGATCGACTGGCTGAAGGGCAGCGGTGTCGACGTCATCGGCGACGTCGAGGACCTCCGCCCGGTGCCGCCCGACCCCGACGTCCGCTGGCGCGACCCCGACAAGGTCACGGCGCGGCCCCTGCTCGCCGCCGCCCTCGACGCGCTCGAGGCGATGACCGACGAGGCCGCCACCCGGACCCCGAACGAGATGCAGCTCTCCAGCCGGGTCCGCACCGGCGTCGACCGCCTGCGGGGGCGCTGACGTGGCCGACCCGACACCGGACCCCGTCGCGCTCGCCCACGCCTGGGTCGCCCACCTCGTCGACGGCGGGACGACCCCGTGGACCGACGTCCTCGCCGCGGGCTCGGTCCCCGGCCGGGTGCTCGACGCCGAGGCCGACACTGCGCCGCTCCCCGGCGCCCAGCAGCTCGAGGTCGTCCGGCAGCTCAACGCCCGCAGCGCCGCCGACGGGCACGGCACCCACGACCCCCGCCTCGCCGCCGAGGTCTTCGCCGTCGCCCCACCGGGCCGCGGAGCGCTCGACCTCCCCCTGGTCGGCCTGCCCGCCCGCACGTACGGCGCCCGCCCGGTCGACCCCGCGGCCCTGCCCGCCCCCGAGCTGCTGCGGGTGGCCACCGGCGTCCTCGCCGAGCGCCTGGTCGGCGAGCTGCTGCCCGACGAGCCGACCGAGCCCGCCGCCCGGCGGGTGACCGGGGCCGTGGCCCGCCACCTGCCCCGCCGCCGCGCGTTCCGGCTGGCCGGGCCCGCCGTCCGCGTCGACGGCCTGCGCCACCGCCTGGCGGAGCTCGGTCGCCGCCCGGGCGGGCGGGACGCCACGACGTACGTCGTCGGTGCCGGGATGGGCCGCCTCGTCACCGACGCCTGGACCACGCGCGTGCTCGACGGTGCCGCGCCGTCGTGGCCCGAGTGGCTCGCGACCTGGGCGGACCGCGACGCCTGCCCCCGCCGGGCCGACCTCGCCGCGACCGCCGACGCCTGGGCCGAGCGGTCCGGCGGGCCGGGCCGCGTCGAGGTGCTGCTCGACCCCGGGGTGCTCGCCGACCTGCTCGCCGTCCGTGGACCCGTGCGGACCACCCCGGCGATGCCCGCGGCCGCGGTGGAGCTGCTGCGGCAGGTCTCCGGGGTGCTCGGCGTCCTCGTCGACCGTCCCCGTCGCAGCCGGCTGCTCACCGAGGGCCTGCGCCCCCGCCTCGTCGGCGCCGCCGGACCGCCCCTCGTCGTCCCCGCGGCGTACGCCGACTGGCTCACGCGACGTGGCCAGGGGCTGCTCGGCGACCTCCGCGCCGGTGGCTACCGTGTGCACGGCCCGACGGACCTCCTCGAGCACCCGCTGACCGACGCGTCGGTGCCGGGGGTCGGCGAGCCGGACGACGACCGCGTCCTCGCGCTCGCCCTCGACACCCTCGCCGACAGGAGGACCCCGTGAGCCACACCGTCCTCCTCCACGTGGGGACCCCCAAGACGGGGACCTCGCACCTCCAGGACGTCCTCTTCCGCAACCGCGAGCGGCTCGCCGAGCAGGGCGTGCACTACCCGGCGGAGCGGTTCGACGGGCAGTTCCTCGCCGCCCTGGACCTGATGCGGATGCCGTGGGGCGGTCTCGAGACGCAGGCCGTCGGCGCCTGGAACGCGCTCGCCGCCCAGGTCCGCGAGGCCGACGGCCTGAGCATCGTGTCCCACGAGGTGCTCGCCGCGGCCTCGGCCTCGGAGGTCGCGCGGGCGCTGGCCTCGCTCGGCCACGGCGACGGCACCGAGGTCCACCTCGTGCTGTCGGTCCGCGACCTCGCGCGGCAGGTCCCCGCCGAGTGGCAGGAGAACGTCAAGCACCGCGCGACGCTGCCCTACGGCCGGTTCCTCGACAAGATCCGGGACCCGGAGCGCCGGGGCCGCATCCCCAGCTGGTTCTGGGCGGTGCAGGAGGTGCCCGACATCCTCGACCGGTGGGGCGCCGCGCTGCCGCCGGAGCGGGTGCACGTGGTCACCGTGCCGCAGCCCGACGCGCCCCGCTCGCTGCTGTGGGAGCGGTTCTCGTCGGTGATGCGGCTCGACGGCCTCGACCTGGACCTCGACTCCGAACGGTCCAACCCGTCGCTCGGCGTCCCCGAGACCGCGATGCTGCGGCGGCTGAACCGCAAGGTGAACCGTGTCGTCGAGCCCGCGGCGTACCGGCCCCTGGTGCGGGAGCTCATTGCCCACCGCACGCTGTCACAGCGCACGAACACGGCCCGGCTCACGCTGCCCCCCGACGTCCACCCGTGGGCGGTCGAGCTCTCGGACACGTGGATCAGCGAGATCCGGTCCCGCGGCTACGACGTCGTCGGGGACCTCGAGGAGATGCGCTGCGGCCCGCCGCCGAAGCGGTACGTCGACCCCGACGCGCCCCGCGAGAAGCAGGTGGCGTCGGCGGCGACCACGGCGCTGCGCGCGGTCCTGGAGGAGCACGTCCGGCTCCTCGAGGAGCGGGACCGGCTGGTCGAGGAGCGCGACGAGGCGCGGTGGCGCGCCGACGCCGCCCTGTCGTCGCGCGTGCGGGCGCGGCTCGAGGGCAACCTGGCGGGCCGGGCGGCCGTGAGGGCCTACCGCTGGGGGCGGGGCAGGAACTCCTTGTCCGCGTAGCGGCCGAGCTTCCAGGTCGAGTAGCCGTCGGTGCTGGCGCCCACGACGCCGCCGACCACCGGGACGCGTCGTCCGACGGTGCCGGCCAGGCGCTTGCCGATCACGCGGCCGATGAGCTCCTGGGCCACCGCGTTCGACAGGGCCGTCGCCAGCTCGGGGTCGTCCGCGGGGGCGGTCGCCATGGCCATCGGGGGAGCGGGGATGATCTTCTTCTTGATCATCCGCTTGACGTCCTCCTCGCCGAGCAGGCAGACGAGGACGGCGTTGCGGACGCGCGCGTCGGCGAGGTCGTAGCCACGCAGGTGCGCGATGGCGGCGATCAGCCGGCACTGCAGCAGCGCCAGGCCCGTGATGTTCGCGGGGGCGGCCACCGTCATCACCGCGATGCCGCCGAGGTTGGTCACGAAGCCCTGGGCGCCGCCGAGCCGCACGTGGGTCTCGATGAGGGCCTTGACGGCCTTCTCCTGGTCGCCGTTGGTCTTCGCCAGCGCCTTGTCGGCGGCCGCGGCGGCGCCGGGCAGCGGGCCCACCCCCTCGATCGCCCGGGCGAGCGCCTCACGCACGAGGCTCGCCGTCATGCGGGGCGAGATGTTGGTGACCTTGGGCGCCAGCGAGCGCCCCACGTTCTGACCGATACCCATGCGGGGATCCTACGGAGGTCACCCCCGCGGCGGCCTAGGTTGGTCGGGTGCCCCTCGAACCGAGTCCGTCCGCCTGGGACATGGCCGCCGTCGCGCGCGCCGTCGCCGACGGAGAGGCGGACGGCGACCTGGTCGCGGTCGGGGCCGACCTCGAGCCGGGCACGCTCCTGGCGGCGTACCGCACCGGCCTCTTCCCGATGCCCGCCGGGCCCACCGGCTCGCGGCGCAGCCGCCGCTCGCCCCCGGCCTGGTACTCCCCGGTCGACCGCGGCGTCCTGCCTCTCGACGGGCTCGTGGTGTCGCGGTCCCTGCGCCGCTCCGCCCGGGACCTCGAGGTCCGCGTCGACACGGCGTTCACCGACGTCGTCCGCGCCTGCGCCGACCCGTCGCGCGACGGGTCGTGGATCTCGACCGAGATCAGCGACGCGTACGTCTGGCTGCACGAGCTCGGCTGGGCGCACAGCGTCGAGACGTGGCGCGACGGCGAGCTCGTGGGCGGCCTGTACGGCGTCGCCATCGGCGGGCTGTTCGCGGGGGAGTCGATGTTCCACCGCGCCACCGACGCCTCCAAGGTCGCCCTGATGGGCCTGGTCGACGTGCTCCGGGCCGACGGCGACGAGCGGCGGCTGCTCGACGTCCAGTGGCGCACCGACCACCTCGCGACCCTCGGGGTGGTCGAGGTCGGGCGGTCCGACTACCTGGAGCGGCTGTCCGTCGCGCTCACCGCACCGCTGCCGGAGCGGTGGCGTTGAGCCCTGGCGACGAGCCCTGGCGACGGGCCCTGGCGACGGGCCCTGGCGCTAGCTGACGTACGGCGCGGCGTCGGTCTCGCTGACCATCGGCCGGCCGGCGGCCTCCCAGTCGAGCATGCCGCCGTCGAGGTTGACGGCGTCACGGCCCTGCGAGGTCAGCCAGGCCACGACACGCGCGGAGCGGCCGCCGACCTTGCAGACCACGAGGAGCTGGCCGTCGGGGACCTCGTCGGCGCGCTGGCCGAGCTCGGACAGCGGCAGGTGGACGGCGCCCTCGACGTGCCCCGCCTGCCACTCGTCGTCCTCGCGGACGTCGAGCACGGTGAGGTCCGCGGGGACCGGGTCGGGGACGGCGTCGATCGCGACGGACGGCACGGGCGGGTGCATGCGGCCATCCTGCCCCGGATCCCGCCGCCCCGTACGCTCGGGGACATGAGCAGGGGTGTCGCGCTCCGGTTGCTCGGGGCCTGCCTGGTGGCCGTCCTCGCGGGCGGCCTGCTCGGCATGCACACCCTCGGCCTCCACGGGACCGCCCACGGCGGGCACTCCTCCGACGCGGTCCACGCCGCGAGCGACGGCCACCACGCCGGGCCGGCCGACCGGGCGGCCGACCACCAGGAGGACGGCGGCCCCGCGGACGGGACGGCCATGGCCTGCCTCTTCCTGCTGGTCACCCTCGGCGCGCTGCTCCTGCTGCCCCGCACGGGCGGCGGGCTGCGCGGAGGGCTGGGGCTGCCGCGGCCGCCCCCGCTCGCCCGTCTCCTGCCGGTGCTCGTCGTCGACCGCCGGCCACCACCCGTCCACGCCTGGTCCGTCGTCCGGTGCTGAGGGGTCGGCACACCGCCGACCCCCGACGTACCGATCACCGACGACCCCAGGAGACCCACCGATGCGCACCACCACCGCGCTGCTCGCCGCCGCCCTCACGACCACGCTGCTCGCCGGCTGCGGCGCCGACGACTCGTCCGCGACCGAGCAGACCCTGTCCGACACCGAGCACAACGACGCCGACGTGACGTTCGCGCAGGACATGATCCCGCACCACGCCCAGGCGCTGACCCTCGTCGACCTCACCCTCGACCGCGACGTCGACCCCGGGATCGCCGACCTCGCCGAGCAGATCCGCGCCGAGCAGGCCCCCGAGATCGAGACCATGGCCGGCTGGCTGTCCGACTGGGACGAGGAGGTCCCCGAGACCGTCCGCGACCACTCCAACGCCGGCCACGGCGGCGGGGCCGCCTCCGACGCGATGCGGGAGATGGAGGCCGACGGCGACGCGCCCGCGATGGCCGGCATGCTCACCGCCGACCAGCTCGAGGCGCTCGAGCAGGCCTCCGACGACGAGTTCGGCGCGCTGTGGGTCGACGCGATGATCGCCCACCACACCGGCGCCATCGCCATGGCCGAGGCGGAGCAGGCCGACGGCAGGTACCGCCCCGCCGTCGAGCTCGCCGGCGACGTCGTCGAGGCCCAGACGGCGGAGATCGCCGAGCTGGAGCAGCTGCTCGGTGGTTGAGGTGTGAGGGCCCCCGGGCCCGAGCCTCGAAACCCGGTGAGGTGGAGACCGTCCGCTCACCGGGTCTCGTGGCTCGTCGCTGGCGCTCCTCGCACCTCGACCTCCGGGCGCCGCGCGGGTCGAGACCGTCGGGCGCGTCAGCGCGTCTGGCGGCTCAGCAGCTCGAGGAACTCGTCGGCCATGTCGAGCTGCCGGGCGAGCGCCGTACGCCGCTCCTCGGCCTCGACGGACACCTGCCGGAGGCGGTCGCGGGCGGCGGCGCGCGAGGCGTCGTCCGCGTCCGACCCGCGCAGCACCTCGAGGTCGTCCATGACCGCGCCCATGGCCTCGAGGGTGAAGCCCAGGGGCTTCATCCGGCGGATGACGAGGATCTTGTCCACGTCGTCCTCGGTGTAGAGCCGGAAGCCGCCGTCCGTGCGGCCGGAGGGCCGGAGGAGGCCGACCTCCTCCCAGTGGCGCAGGCTCCGCAGCGACAGCTCCGTGCGGGCGGCCACCTCCCCGATGTGCATCACGGTGACCATCCTGTCGTGTCCGCGGATTCGGACTCTACCCTTACGTAAGGGTAGGTTTGCGTCCCGTGCCCACCGCCACCCTGACGACGTCCCCCACCGTGCGCGACGTCCTCCGCTCGCCCCGCCTGCTGCGCACCGAGGCCCTGGCCGGTCTCGTGGTCGCGCTGGCCCTCATCCCCGAGGCGATCTCGTTCTCCATCATCGCCGGCGTCGACCCGCGGGTCGGGCTGTTCGCGTCGTTCACGATGGCGGTCTCGATCGCCTTCCTCGGCGGACGTCCCGCGATGATCTCGGCCGCGACCGGGGCGATCGCCCTGGTCATCGCGCCGGTGATGCGGGACCACGGCCTGGACTACCTGCTCGCGACCGTCGTCCTGGGCGGGCTCATCCAGGTGGTGCTGGGGCTCGCCGGCTTCGGCCGGTTGATGCGCTTCATCCCGCGCTCGGTGATGGTCGGGTTCGTCAACGCCCTGGCGATCCTCATCTTCATGGCGCAGGTCCCGTACCTCGTCGACGTCCCGTGGGTCGTCTACCCGATGGTCGCCGTCGGCATCGCGATCATCGCCGGCCTGCCGCGGGTCACCACCGTGGTCCCGGCCCCGCTGGTGGCGATCGTCGCCCTGACCGGCTTCACCGTCCTCGGCGCCCTCACCGTGCCGGACGTCGGCGGTGAGGGGGAGCTGCCGGACTCGCTGCCGTCGCTGCTGGTCCCGAACGTGCCCCTGACGCTCGAGACGCTGCAGATCGTCGCGCCGTACGCGCTCGCGATGGCGCTCGTCGGGCTGCTGGAGTCGCTGATGACGGCCAAGCTCGTCGACGACATCACCGACACGCCCTCGAGCAAGACCCGCGAGTCGTGGGGCCAGGGCGCCGCGAACGTGATCACCGGCTTCACCGGTGGCATGGGCGGCTGCGCGATGATCGGCCAGACGATGATCAACGTGAAGGTCTCGGGTGCCCGCAGCCGGGTCTCGACCTTCCTCGCCGGCCTCCTGCTGCTCGTGCTGGTGGTCGGGTTCGGCGACGTGGTGGCGATCATCCCCATGGCCGCCCTCGTCGCGGTGATGGTCATGGTCTCGGTGGCGACCTTCGACTGGCACTCGGTCCGGCCCGCGACGCTGCGCCGGATGCCGCGCTCGGAGACCCTCGTGATGCTCTCGACCGTGGTCGTCACCGTCGCCACCCACAACCTGGCGATCGGCGTCGTGGTCGGGGTCCTGGTGGCGATGACCCTGTTCGCCCGCCGCGTCGCGCACGTGACGGACACCGAGCGGTCGGTGGTGACCGACCCGGACGGCGTCCCCGCCGCGGTGTACCGCGTGACCGGCGAGCTCTTCTTCGCCTCCTCGCACGACCTGGTGACGCAGTTCGACTACGTCGCCGACCCCGAGCGGGTCCGCATCGACCTGACCGACGCGCACGTCTGGGACGCCTCCACCGTCGCCTCGCTCGACGCGATCACCACCAAGTACGCCCGCCGCGGCCACGAGGTCGAGATCGTCGGCCTCGCCGGACCCAGCGCCGAGCGCCACGAGCGCCTCACCGGGCGGCTCACGTCGCACTGAGGTGGCGGTCGGCTCCGGCGGCCGCGCGGTCGGTACTCCCGGACGTTCAAACCGTGACTTCAGCCGGATCCGGGCCGCAACGGGGAGTACGGCGGCTGCCGGTCCCGCAGTGGGCTGTGGCGGGCAGTCCCTGACGTTCTGGCCCATTTCGGTGTGCCGCCGGGCCTTCAGCCCGACCACGTGCGGGTGGTCCGGGCGCAGCTCGCGGGCGTCCTCGACCAGCACTATCCGCTTCGCGGGAGGCACGGTCGAGAGCAGCGGCGCCAGCAGCGTCGTCTTGCTCAAGCCGGTGCCGCCGGAGTCAAGGAACGCCGCCCGGGAGGCCACGAGGTCGACGAGCACGCGCGCCGTCGGCGCTCACCGAGCCCGCGGCGACGAGCTCGGCCAGCGTGTGGGCGCGCATGCGCGGGACGCGCAGCGACAGCACCGTGCCGGTCCGGGCGACAGGGGCGAGGACGGCGTGGAAGCGGCGGACGGCCGCGTGAGAGGCGAAGAGAACGCCCGTCGGCTCCAGCCCGTCCCGCGGTCGACGAACACCTGCTCGGGGCCGTTGACCAGCACCTCGGTCACCCCGGGCGATCGAAACAGGGGCTCCAGCGGCCCGGCGCCGACGACGTCGCGGCGAAGCACCTCGTGCACGGCGAGGACCGTGGCGTCGCCTACCGGGCAAACCGTCTCGCCGAGCGCGGCGGCGACGCAGTGGGGGGTCAGGCCGGCGGGCTCGTTGGCCCGGATCCGGGTCACAACGTTCGGATTACGGGAGTCCCGGGGCCAGGCTGGTTCCTGACGTTTCGACCGTCTCTAGGGCGGGATCGTGGTCGCACCGTCAGGAATGGAGCTCGCCGCCGGCCCTCGGTGGGCCGCAGCGGGTAGTCCCCGACGTTCTGACCGTGTTTCGGCCCGAATCCGGGCCGTAACGTCGGGGAGTACGTCGGCTCACCGGGTCTCGAGGCTCCTCGCCAAGGCTCGTCGCACCTCGACCGGCGGGAGTGGCGCTACTTCAGCAGCCGCGACATCCGCCGGTCGGCGAGCGGCTTGCCGCCGGTCTGGCAGGTCGGGCAGTACTGCAGGCTCGAGTCCGCGAAGGACACCTCGCGGACCGTGTCCCCGCACACCGGGCAGGTCTGGCCGGTGCGGCCGTGGACGGCGAGGTTGGCCTTCTTCTCGCCCTTGAGGTCGGCGGCGGGCTTGCCGCTGGCGCGGGCGACGGCGGCGCCGAGGACGTCGCGGATGGCGGCGTACAGGGTCTCGACCTCTGTCTCGCTCAGCGAGCTCGCGGGCTTGAACGGCGACATCCGCGCCGCGTGCAGGAGCTCGTCGGAGTAGGCGTTGCCGATGCCGGCGATGGTGCCCTGGTGGCGCAGGACGCCCTTGACCTGGGCGCGGCCGGCGTCGGCGAGGATCCGGCGCAGGACGTCGATCGTGAACGCGTCGGCCAGCGGGTCCGGGCCGAGGCGGGCGATGCCCTCGACGTCGGCGGGGTCGCGGACGACGTACAGCGCGAGCGACTTCCGGGTGCCGGCCTCGGTGACGTCGAGCCCGGACGGCGCCTGCTGGCCCTCGGGGGTGTCGAGGACGATGCGGGCGGCCATCGGGGACTTGTTGCTCGGCTTCGGCGGCAGGGTCGGGACCTCGTCGCGCCACCGGACCCAGCCCGCACGCGCCAGGTGCATCACCAGGTGCAGCCCGGACGCCGAGATGTCGAGGAACTTGCCGTGCCGGGTCACGTCGTCCACGAGCGTCCCGTCGAGGGCGGACGCCGGGGGGTCGTAGGTCTTCAGCGCGCTGAACGCGGCGAGGTGGACGTTCGTGATCGCGCGGCCGGACAGCCGACCCCGCAGGTCCAGGGCCAGCGCCTCCACCTCGGGCAGCTCGGGCACGGCGTCATCCTATTCACCGCACCGTTCACCTCCGGGTCCCTCGCGGGGCGTAGCCTCCCCGCGCCCCAGCAGCGAGGACCGGAGGCGGCCCATGACCGTGCTCGACAACGCCGTCTACGTCGACGGACGACGTCACGCCGAACCCCCGACGCTCGAGGTCACCTACGAGCTGCTGCGCGACCAGCAGGGGATGGGGTGGATCGGCCTGTACCGCCCCGACCCGGGGGAGGTGCGGTCGGTGGCGGCCGAGTTCGCGATCCACGAGCTGGCCGTCGAGGACACGATCGCCGCCCACCAGCGGGCCAAGCTCGAGCGGTACGGCGACGTCCTGTTCACCGTCCTGCGCCCCGCCCGCTACGTCGAGGCCGACGAGCGGGTCGAGTTCGGCGAGCTCCACGTCTTCACCGGCGACGACTTCGTCGTCACGGTCCGTCACGCCGAGTCGCCGGACCTGGCCCGGGTACGCCGTCGGCTCGAGTCGCAGCCCGCCCTGCTGCGGCTGGGCCCCGAGGCGGTCCTCTACGCGATCCTCGACCAGGTCGTCGACGAGTACCTCCCCGTCGTCGAGGGCCTCGAGAACGACATCGACGAGATCGAGGACCAGGTGTTCGCCGGCGACCCGTCGGTCTCGCGGCGCATCTACGAGCTGTTCCGCGAGGTCATCGAGTTCCAGCGGGCCACCCGCCCGCTGCTGCGGATGCTGACCGACCTGGCCGCCGGCTTCGAGAAGTACGGCGTGGACGACGAGCTGCGGCGCTACCTGCGCGACGTCCACGACCACGCGATCCCGATCGTCGAGCGCGCCGACGGCTTCCGGGTGCTGCTGCAGAACATCCTCACCGTCAACGCGACCCTGGTCGGTCAGCGCCAGAACGAGGAGACCCAGCAGCTCACGGCCACCAGCCTCGCCCAGAACGAGGAGGTCAAGCGGATCTCGGCGTGGGCGGCCATCCTCTTCGCCCCGACCCTGGTCGGCACCGTCTACGGCATGAACTTCGAGGTCATGCCCGAGCTCGACTGGACCTACGGCTACCCGATGGCGATCGGGCTGATGCTGCTCATGGGCGTCGCCCTGTACGCCGCCTTCACGCGCCGCGGCTGGCTCTGAGCCGCGCCGTCGTCGCCAGGGCGACGACCGACGGAAGCCGTGCGGATCGGGTCGGCGTGGGGCATGATGCCGCCCGTGACCGACGGTGGGGGCGGGCCCAGGACGCTGCCACGCTCCCCGCAGGGCGGGCCGACCTCCCTGGACGACGTCGCCGACGGTGACCTCGACGACCCGGTCCTGCGGCGACGCGCCTTCCTCGCCTGCGCCTGGCTGGCCGCCCTGTCCATGGTCTACGCGGTCCTCTTCCTCGGCGGCTGGCTGCTGCTCGACAACCGGCGGCTGGCCGGGGTGGCGGTCCTCGCCGTCGTCGGGGGAGCGGTCGACCTCCTGTGCGCACGGCTGGTCCTGGCCGGACGGCTCCAGGCCGGCGTCCTGCTGTTCGCGGTCAACGTCCTCGGGGTGATCTGCGCGATCTCGTTGCTGGTGCCCGAGGAGGTCATCACCGTCGTGGTGGCCAGCATGCTGCCGGTGGTGTTCACCATGCAGTTCGTGGCCGGGTGGCCGGCGCGGCTGATCGCGGTCGCGGGCCTCGCCGTGGCCCTCGTCGCGATGGTCGGGAGCCACGGGCTGGGTCGAAGCTCGGGCCTCGACCCCGAGGTGCTCGCGTGGGTCGACACCGGCGGCGGGATGCTCGCCCTCGTCGGGCTCGTCGTCTTGTTCGCCCAGGCTCGCGGCGTGCTCGAGACCCGGACCCGGCTGCTCATCGACTCGCGGCGCGAGGCGGAGGAGCGTCGTGTCGGCCTGGAGGTCGCGCGCCGGTCCGCAGCACTCCAGGACGAGTTCGTGAACCTCGTGAGCCACGAGCTGCGCACCCCGCTGAGCTCCATCCTCGGCTACACCGAGCTGGTGCTCGACCAGGTCGCCGACCGCGCCGACCGCGCCGACCGCGCCGACCAGGCCGACCACGCCGACCACGCCGACCACGGAGCGGCCCCGGACCCGCAACGGCGGATGCTCGAGGTCGTGCTGGCCAACGCCCACCGGCTCGACACCCTGGTCGCCGACCTGCTCGACGTGGCGCGCCTCGAGCCCGGCACCCTGCGGATCGAGGTCGAGCCGCTCGACGTCGTGGCACTCGTCGGCGACGTGGCGAGCGCCGTCGCGCCGCTGGTGTCGGGCAAGGACCAGACGCTCGCCGTCAGCTCGTCCGCGGCGTCGGTGCCCCTCGTGGGCGACCCCCGCCGGCTCGAGCAGGTCGTCACGAACCTGGTCTCGAACGCCCACAAGTACAGCCCGCCCCGGTCGACGATCGACGTCACCGTGGGGCTCGACGGGTCGGAGGTCACCATCGCGGTGCGCGACCGCGGCATCGGGATGACCACCGCGGAGCTGGACCAGCTCTTCACCAAGTTCTTCCGGGCCGACCGGGCCTCCGTGCGCGACACCCCCGGCACCGGTCTGGGGCTCGTCATCACCCGCTCCATCGTCGAGCTCCACGGCGGCCGTGTCGGTGTCGAGAGCGAGCTCGGCGCCGGCAGCACCTTCACCGTCCACCTCCCGCTCGACCCGGAGGCCGCGGCGGCGGGGTGAGACGCAGGGTCAGGCGTCCTCGTGCTGCTCGCGGTGCCGCTTCTTCATCCGCCGGTACGTCGGGTCGTCGGCCGCCGCGCGCCAGGCCGCCTTGAACACGGCCGCGGCCGCCACCTTCTCCGGGTCCTGGTCCTCCCGCTCGAGCCGCGGTTTCTCGGCCCGGCCGTGGGCCCCGCTGACCCCCTTCTTGTCCTCCGGCACCGGGCCGTCGTACTTCTTGCCGCCGCGGTGGTTGGCGTACCGGCGTGAGCGGGTGTAGCCCATCTGCAGGAACTTGCGCGCCATGTCGGCGCCGACGAAGTCGTCGTCCGCGAGGTAGGCGTGGAAGCGCTCGGTGATCGCCTCGGAGGACTCGCGGGCGGCCTCCTCCGTCGCGAACCGCCACAGCGGCAGGAGCTCGGACTTGTACGGCTGCACCCGCAGCACCCCCTGCTCGCCGCGGCCCACCGAGTAGAGCTCGGGGTGCTCGCGGAGGTCCAGGGAGTCGTAGTCCAGGGAGTAGTCGAACTCGCGCACGTCGCAGCGGTACCCCGGCGCCGCGATGGGGCAGGATGCCGCAGCATGAGGCCGCAGGTCGTGTCGCACCGCGGGACCGGGGACTCGGTCGCCGAGCACACGCTCGGGGGCTACCTGAAGGCGCTCGAGGACGGCGCCGACGCGCTGGAGTGCGACGTCCGCCTGACCGCCGACGGCCACCTGGTCTGCGTCCACGACCGCTCGATGGGTCGCGACACCGTCGGGCCGCAGCTGATCTCGACGCTGACCCTGGACCAGCTGGACGACACCGACCTCACCGCCCTTCACCGGCCCTGGGCCGACCTCGACGACGAGGCGCCCGAGCGGGACGAGGACGGAGACCGGGTCCTCACGTTGCGTCGCCTGATGGAGTGCGTGGCCGATCACCGCACCGCGTCGGGCCAGCGCGTCGAGCTCGCGGTCGAGACCAAGCACCCCACCCGGTACGCCGGGCTGGTCGAGCGCCGCGTCGTCGAGCTGCTCCGCGACTTCGGCTGGGGCCGGGAGGGCTCCCCGGCCCGGGTCATGAGCTTCTCCTACGTCGCCCTCCAGCGGGTACGCCGGCTCGCGCCGCGGGTGCCCGTCGTGATGCTGGTCGACCACGCCCACTACTGGCCGTTCCTCCGACAGGTGGTGGGCGACGACTGGATCATCGGCCCCGGCGTCGAGGACCTCCGGGACCACCCCGGCCTGGGGCGGCGCCTCGTGGAGGCCGGCCGCGAGATCCACGTGTGGACCGTCAACACCCGCGCCGACGTGGAGCTGTGCCGGTCCTTCGGTGTCTCGGCGTACATCACCGACCGGCCGGCGTTCGTGAGGTCCCTGGTCGACGGCTAACTTGGCGCCCATGGCGAAGACGTCCCGCACCCGAGCCCAGACCGCGAGCAGCACCACCGGCGCGAGCGCCGGCGCGGGGGGCGAGGGCCAGGTCGGTCCCCGCCAGCCCTGCCCCTGCGGCTCCGGCAAGCGCTACAAGAACTGCCACGGCGGCGCGGACGGCGGCGCCACGGCGTACGTCGCCCGCCCCTTCGCGGGCCTCGCGATGGAGTGCGACCTCGTCGCGCTCAAGGACCTCGTCCCCGCCGCCACCGCGCCGCTGACGCTGAGCGACGCCGCGGAGAACCCCCACGACCGGGCGGTCCGGCTCTGCACCCTGCTGCCCGGCGCCACGCCGGCGCTGGTCCGCGAGGACGGCACCGTCTGGCTGGGCCTCCAGGTCCAGCACGCGTACGGCGACCCGTCGCGCGACCTGGCCGCCGTCCTGGAGCGGGCGCTCGTCGCGCCGGCCGGGGAGGCGGTCGTCGTGACGGCAGCGCCCGGCGCCGGGCCGCGGCTGCAGGACCTCGTGGCCGATGTCGAGCTCGACGTGACCGTCCACGACGGCTTCTCCTTCTGGGCCGACGACCTGGACCAGGAGTCCCGCGACGCGATGGGGGAGGCGCTCGGCCAGGCCGACTCCGCGGCTGTCCCGACCGTCCGGCTCGACGGCGTGGGCGCGGCGTACTGGTGCGACGTGTCCACCAAGGAGCACCTGCGCTGGGTGCGCCCCGAGCCCGAGGACGCGCTGCTCGACGCCCTCGCGCGGCTGCACGCCGCCGACGCCAGCCGCCTGACCGACGACTCCCGCCTGGTGGGGATGTTCCGCTCCCACGGCGTGCTGTGCCCGGTGTGGGACCTCGCGGTCGGCACCGGCGCCGGGGCGGTCCAGGAGCCCGCCGAGCGCTTCGACGCCGCGCTCACCGAGGCGCTCGCCGCCACCGGGTCGCTCTCCGCCGCCGAGCGCGCCGCCCGCAGCGGCCTGGCCAACCGGCAGGTCACGATCCGCTGACCGCACCCGCCTCGGCGTGGCTGAGCACGGCGTCGACGAACAGCGGCCACAGGTGCGGCGGCGGCAGCTGGTGGCCGACGCCCGGCAGCTCGACGTACGACGCCCCGAGCTGCTCAGCGAGGACGGCGCCGTGGCCGGGGAACAGCGGGTCGGCGTCCCCGTGCACCACCAGCGCCGGCACGCGGGCGACGTCGGCCGCGCGGACGGTGGCGCCCTCACGCTCGACCGCGACGAGGTGGTTCGTCAGGCTCGCCGCCAGGTCCGGCGTCCGCGCGACGACCCGGGCGGCCAGGGCCCGCAGGCGCGGCTCGTCCCAGCCGTCGGGCCCGGCGAAGGCCCGCTCGCCCTCGACCAGGGCGTCGACGGCGGCGGCCGGGTCGGACCAGTCGGGTGTCGGGGACTCCTCGGCGAACGTCGCCATCAGCGCCTCCGTGGGCGGGGCGAGGTCGAGCCCGTCGGCATCCGCGGGGGAGGTCGAGACCAGGGTCATCGAGACGACCCGCTCGGGCGCGGTCGCCGCGAGCCGCTGTGCGAGCCCGCCGCCCATGGACAGCCCCACCGCGTGGAACCGGGTCGCGCCCGCCGCGCGGGCGACGGCGAGGGCGTCGGCGGCGAGCTCGTCGGGGCCGTACCCGGGCTCGCCCACCGGCCACTGGGTGGAGCCGCCGGTGTCCCGGGCGTCGAACCGGACGACGGGCCGCGAGGCGGCGAGCTCCTCGCAGAGGTCGTCCTCCCACCAGTCCATCGACCAGGTCGCCCCGCCGAGCAGCAGCAACGGAGCCCCTGCGGCGGCGTCCTCACCCCCGACCTGCCAGGTCAGACGGGTGCCGTCGTCGGTCGTGAGCGTGCGCAGCGGTCCCATGGCGGGCCACCCTCGCACGGGCGTGAGCGATCCCACACGCATCGATCACGGAATTGTGGGACCTGAGGTGGTCCGGCGTGCCCTGATCGACTAACTTTCAACAAGTCCGGCCGCTGTTGCCTCCCCCGTCAGCAGCGGCCGGGCATCCACCTCCGGCGGACCCTCAGACGTGGACGCCGAAGTCGGTGGCCACGCCGCGCAGCCCCGAGGCCCAGCCCTGGCCGACGGCCATGACCTTCCACTCCTCGCCCGCGCGGTAGACCTCGACCAGCGACACCGCGGTCTGGATCGTCGTCTCGACGTCGAGGTCGTAGCGGACGACCTCGGCGCCGTCGGGGCCGAGCACCCGCGCCCGGATGCCGGTCGCGTCGGCGAGCGTCTGCTCGCGCTCCTCCGCCTCGTAGACGGAGACGACGACCAGCACGCGGTCGACGCCCTCCTCGAGGTGGGCGAGGTCGACGGAGAGCACCTGGCGGTCGGCGCCCGGGACCTCGTCGACGGGCTCGTCGCTCAGCGTGACCGTGCCGTCGGGGCTCGTGCGCTGGTTGTAGAACACGAGATGGGCGTCGGACAGCACCGTGCCCTCGACACCGATCAGCAGCGCTGCGGCCTGCAGGTCGAGACCGCTGCCCGCGGTCGTGGGCTCCCAGCCGAGGGCGACCCGCACGGTCGCGTCCGCCGGCACGAGGTCGCTGAGGACGAGGTTGTGGCCGCGGGTCAGGGTGGTGCTCGAGGTGTCCGACACGCGGCCAGTTCTACCCCGTGCGGTCGCCGTCCCCGCGCCGCAGGGCCCAGACACGCAGGCCGGAGTAGTCCTTCACCGAGGCCCGTCGTACGCGGCGGAGGGCGAAGCGGCGGTCCTCGGCGGCCGGGGAGTCGCCGTGGTCGGGGCACAGCAGGTCGTGGACGCCCTGGTCGACGAGCACCGCGCCGGGCCGCGCCGCCGAGGTGACCCGGGCGGCGAGGTTGACCGTCTGGCCGAAGACGTCGCCGAGGCGCTGGACGACGGGTCCGTGGGCGATCCCGGCGCGGACGCGGGGGAACGGGTCGTCGTCGTCCTCGCCGCGCTCCACCAGGCCCAGGGCGATCGACGCGGCGGCGGCGGGGCCGTCGGTGACGAGCAGCACCTCGTCGCCGATGCCCTTGATGACGCGACCGCCGGCGGCGGCGTGGTCGGCCACGGCGGCCGCGACCTCGTCCTCGAACGCCTCGACCCACCGCACGAGCTCGCCGGAGTCGAGCCGCTTGCTGGTCGCGGTGTAGCCGACGATGTCGACGAAGACG
Organism: uncultured Nocardioides sp.; assembly: GCF_947489365.1. Lineage (GTDB taxonomy): Bacteria > Actinomycetota > Actinomycetes > Propionibacteriales > Nocardioidaceae > Nocardioides. Next base: position 33,548 of record NZ_CANLDB010000011.1, on the reverse strand, counting down.
ACGGACAGGGAGCCCGCGCCGTCGTCGGCTGCCCCGTCGTCACCGGGCGCGGCGCCCAGCAGCTCGCCGGACGCGCTGACGAGGTGGCGGCGCCAGATGTAGTTCTGCAGGGTCTCGACCCGGGGGAGCACCTCGTCGGTCAGGGAGGTCAGCGCGGTCAGCCGCCCGGCGGGGTCGTCGCCGGCCGAGGCCGCGACCTGCGCGAGCAGGGCGGTCTGCCACTCCGCGAGCCGGGCGAAGCTGCGGCCCCAGGTCCGGACCAGCGCCGCCTGCGAGTCCTCGGAGAGGACACCGAGCTCGACCAGCTCGCGCGCCAGGCGCAGCGCCTCGACGTCGCGCTCGCCGAACGCGACGGCGTCGTCGTCGACCTGCGCGAAGCCGAGGCGTCGCCACAGCTCCGTCGCCAGCTCGAGCGGTACGCCGGCCTCCGTGGCGACCTGCGTGCGCGTCAGGGTCGGCGGCGCGCCGAGCAGCAGGGACTCGACGTCCGGCCCGGCCTCGCTGTCGGGCTCGGCCACGGGCTCAGCCCTCGATGCGCTCGCGGGCCAGCTCGTCCAGGGCGTCCTTGAACTTCGGGTGGTCGGCGAGCAGCTTCTCGAACTTCTCGCGCGTGTAGTGCAGCAGCACGAGGTCGGTGAGGCTGACGACGGAGGCGGTCCGCAGCGTGTGGTTGACGATCGACATCTCGCCGAGGACGGCCCCCGGGCCGACGCGCGCGAGCTCCTCGCCGCCCTTGCGGACCGAGGCCTCGCCCTCGAGGAGGATGTAGGCCTTGTCGGAGCCGGTGCCCTGGTTGATCGGCGACCAGCCCTCGGGCACGGTCACGCGGGTTCCCGCGGCCTTCACGGCCTTGGCGTCGCCCGAGGGGAGCTTGTCGAAGATCGAGCCGGTCATGGCGTGATCCTACCCAGGTGTAACAGTCGTTTACATCGATCTGTGAGCAGCGTGACGTCCGGGACAGCGCTCAGCCGACCGGGAGCGGCTCGCGGGCGATCGGGCAGCTCATGCAGCGGGGACCGCCACGGCCCGAGCCGAGCTCGGAGCCGGCGATGCGGAGGACCTCGATGCCGGCGGCCTCGAGACGGTCGTTGGTCTCGTCGTTGCGCTCGTAGGCCATGGCGACCCGCGGGGCGATCGCGAGCGTGTTGTTGCCGTCGTCCCACTGCTCGCGCTCGGCGGTGACCGGGTCGAGGCCGGTGTCGATCTGCTCGAGGGTGTCGATGCCCATCGCCTTCGCGGCGGCGACGAGGAACGGCTCGGGCTCCGCCACGCGCAGGCGGACGTCGGCGGCGCCGGCCTCCATGCCTCCTCCGGCGCCCTCCGCCGTCACGGTGTGGGCGACGAGGCTGTCGGCGACGTTGGCGTAGACGACCATCTTGTCGACGTCGACCATCGTGCAGATCGTGTCGAGGTGCATCGTCGCCCGCTCCTGGGCGATCGGCACGGCGAGGACCGTGTGGGCCAGGTCGGCGTGGAAGACCTGGCGGGCGAGGCGCTCGACGCCGGCGGGCGTCGTCCGCTCGCCCACGCCGACGGCGACGACACCGGGGGCGAGCAGGAGGACGTCGCCGCCCTCGACGTGCTCGTGGTGCCAGCCGTGGATCGTGCGGGTCCCGGCGAAGCGCGGGTGGGCGGTGTAGATCAGCTCGGTCAGCTGGGTCTCGCGGCGCCGGGCGGGCATCGCGAGGCTGGTGATGGCGACGCGGTCGCGGACCCACACGCTGGAGTCGCGGGTGAAGAGCAGGTTCGGCAGCGGGTCGATGAGGAAGTCGTCGGGGGCCAGGAGGCTCGTCACGAGCCCGTGGCCGCCGCGGACCTCGTCGTTGCGGATGCCGGCCGTCAGGAGGGTCATCAGCTCGGCCGGCGCGGCGTCGCGCAGCGCCTCGGCGAGGTAGGACCGCAGCGTGTCGCCGAGGTGGAGGCCCGCCAGCGCGGTGGTGATCGCGTGGTTGCGGGCGTCGCGGGACTCGAGGGTCTCGGTGAGCAGCTCGGTCAGGTACAGCACCTCGACGTCCCGGTCGCGCAGCGCCTGGGCGAACGCGTCGTGCTCGTCCTGCGCCCGCGAGACCCACGGCAGGCCGTCGAACAGCAGCCGGTCGTTGTTGCGGGGGGTGAGGCGCTTCAGCTCCGGTCCGGGGCGGTGCAGCATCACGGTCCGCAGCGTCCCGACCTCGCTGTCGGCCCCGGTCGTCGCCCTCGTGTCGTCGCTCATGCGCGTCAGCCTAGGGCTCGACGCCGCCGGTGGCGTCCGGGCGTGGTGGAGCCTCCGCGCGGCCCGCGGGCCCTAGGGTCGCGGGCGTGGAGGTCTCCCTGGTCGTCTCGGTCGTGGTCGCCGTCGTCCTCGCGGGGCTGATCGCGGCCGTCGCGTCCCTGACCGGCACCGTGCGCCGCCTCGACGCCGAGCGCGGCGATGCCGAGCCGGGCGTCGAGCCCCTGCCGGCCGACGTACGCGGGCTCCGGCAGGAGGTCGCCGCCCTGCGCGCCGAGTCGAAGGACGCGCTGCGCCACCTCGCCGTCGTCCGCTACGACGCGTTCGGCGACATGGGCGGCCACCTGTCGTGGTCCGTCGCCCTGCTAGACGACAACGGCCACGGCGTCGTCCTCACCAGCATCCACGGCCGCGCCGAGTCCCGCACCTACGCCAAGAACATCGCCTCGTGGCGCTGCGAGCAGGCCCTCTCCCCCGAGGAGGAGGAGGCCGTCGGCCACGCCCGGCCCGACGCCCCCTGAGTGTCGAGTCGGCACGTCTGCGCAGCTGTACGGCGTCGAGTCGGCACGTCTGCGCAGCTGTTGGGCGTCGAGTCGGCACGTCTGCGCAGGCGTACGGCGGCTCAGCCGCCCGACCCGAAGCCCTCGAGGTGCGCAGACGTGCCGAGTCGACCTTCCTGGGCTGCGCAGACGTGCCGACTCGAGCTCGCTGGGCTGCGCAGACGTGCCGACTCGACGTGACGGGGTCTAGCGGGGGACGCGGACGAGGACGCGGCCGGGCTCGCAGCGCAGGTGCAGCTCGTGGCCGGGGCCGATGGTGTCGCCGTCGAGCTGGCGGGGCGTCTCACCGGGGGTGCGGATGGAGATGGTGCGGCCGGTCATGCGGTTGACGAGGTCGTCGGTGTGGGGGCGGCGGGCGATGACGCGCCAGGCCAGCGGGATCCAGGAGAAGAACCTCCGCGGGTGCAGCAGCACGAGGTCCAGGACGCCGTCGTCGATGGCGGCGTCGGGCAGCAGCGGCATGCCGGCCTGGAGGTAGCCGACGTTGCCGACCACGATCGTGCGGGCGCGGTGCTTCGTGGGCTCGCCTCCGTCGATGCTGACCTCGACGCGGACGGCGGGGTACATGATCGCCTTCACCCCGGAGACGACGTACGCCAGCCAGCCGACGCGGCGCTTGAAGTCCTCGTTGACGCCCTCCATGATCGCGGCGTCGAAGCCCATCCCGGCCATGACCATGAAGTGGGTGTCCTCCATGTTGTCGCCGGACACGGTGCCGAGGTCGATGGCCCGGTCCTGGCCCGACAGGGCGACGTCGAGCGCGGAGCGCTGCACCAGCGGGATGCCGAGGTTGCGGGCCAGCAGGTTCCCGGTGCCCGCGGGCACGATCCCGACGGGGATGCCGGTGCCGGCGAGCTCCGCGCAGACCTCGCGGACGGTGCCGTCGCCGCCGCAGACGATCACCAGGTCGGCGCCGTCGACCGCGGCCGCCTCGGCCATGCCCGTGCCGGGGTCCTCGACGGTGGTCTCGCGGAAGGTCGGCTCCGACCAGCCCGCCGCCTCCGCCATCGTCGTCAGCGTCGAGCGGAAGCGGGGGAGGTCGTCGACCTTCGTCGGGTTGAGGACGACGGCGAGCCGGCGCTCCGAGGCGTAGACCTGCGGCAGCGGCACCGCGTCGACCGCGCGGCTCGTGGGGGGCGGGTTGACCGCCGCCCACAGCACGAGCAGGACGCCGCCGCCGAGCAGGAACCCACCGATCGCGTCGGAGGGGTAGTGGCGTCCGAGGAGCACGCGGTCCAGCAGGACCAGGACGATCAGCACCGGCGCCACCACGGCGACCAGCCGCCGCAGCGCCACGGACCGCACGTGCAGCAGCGTCACCAGCAGGACGACGCCCGCCAGCGCGGTGATCGACGAGGCGTGGCCCGACGGGAACGCGAAGTTCGAGAGCAGGTCGCCGGTGTCCTGCCAGACCGGGCGGTCGCGGGCGACGGCGGTCTTGACCAGGGTGGTCGCGCCCGCGGTGATCCCCATGACCAGCGCCACGAGGACGCCGCTGCGGCGCTGCCCGGTCGCCAGGAGCGCCACGGACAGGACGACGGTGTACATCGTCATGGCCACGGTGCCGAAGAGGTCCTCGACCACGGCGAGCGTCGAGCGCAGCCACGCCATGTCGGTCGCCCACGCCTCGGCGGGCCGGCCCCGGTCGTCGAGACCGCGCAGTGGGGCCCAGTCGGCGAGGACGGCGTACGTCAGGACGGCGAGCAGCGCCAGCAGGACCACGCCCCAGGCGAGCCTCGCACCGCGCGACATGGACAGCACCGTCTGACGTCTCCCTCCGGACCACCCCCACGACGTCCGGGACTCCGGTCCTGGACGACCAGTCAGTATGCCGCCCGCGGGCCCGCCGACGGATATCGACTCCTGGTGCGTCGGTGACCACGTCTAGCCTTGCCGCATGATCGATCCACGGGTGCTCCGCGAGGAACCGGACCGGGTGCGCACGGCGCAGACCAGGCGCGGGCTGTCCTCCGCGCCCGTCGACGACGCGCTGGCCGCCGACGAGGCGCGGCGCCGCACCATCGCCGACTACGAGACCCGCCGCGCCGAGCAGAAGTCGCTCGGCAAGGAGGTGGCGCGCGCCTCCGGTGAGGAGAAGGCCGAGCTGCTCGCCCGCACCCGCGCCCTCTCGGCGGAGGTCAAGGAGCTCGAGGCCGCGCAGGGCGCCGCCGAGCAGGCCTGGCGCGACGCCGTGCTGGCGATCCCCAACCTCGCGCACCCCGACATCCCCGCCGGCGGCGAGGAGCAGTTCGCGCTGCTCGAGACCCGCGGCGAGATGCCGGAGTTCGACTTCACCCCGCGCGACCACGTCGAGCTCGGCGCCATGCTCGGCGCGATCGACGTCGAGCGCGGCGCGAAGGTCTCGGGCAGCCGCTTCTACTACCTCACCGGCGTCGGCGCCGAGCTCGAGCTGGCGCTCGTGATGATGGCGATGGACCAGGCCCGGGCCACCGGGTTCACCCCGATGATCCCGCCGTCGCTGGTCAAGCCCCGCGCCATGGAGGGCACCGGCTTCCTCGGCCAGGCCGCCGACGACGTGTACCGGATCGAGGGCCAGGACCTCTACCTCGTCGGCACCAGCGAGGTCCCGCTGGCGGCGTACCACTCCGACGAGATCCTGGACGGCGCCCAGCTGCCGCTGCGGTACGCCGCCTTCAGCCCCTGCTTCCGCAAGGAGGCCGGCTCGCACGGCAAGGACACCCGCGGCATCTTCCGGACCCACTGGTTCGACAAGGTCGAGATGTTCGTCTTCACCACCCTCGACGAGGCCGAGGCGGAGCACGAGCGCCTGCTCGAGCACGAGAAGGCGTTCATGGACAAGCTCGAGCTGCATTACCGCGTCATCGACGTGGCCGCGGGCGACCTCGGCCTGTCGGCGTCGCGCAAGTACGACTGCGAGGCGTGGCTGCCCAGCCAGGAGCGCTTCCGCGAGCTCACGAGCACGTCGAACTGCAACGACTTCCAGACGCGTCGCCTCGACACCCGCGCCCGGTACGCCGAGGGGATCGGCCCCGTCGCGACCCTCAACGGCACGCTGTGCTCGACCAACCGCCCGATCATCGCCCTGCTCGAGACCCACCAGCAGGCCGACGGGTCGGTGCGGGTGCCGGCCGCGCTCCAGCCGTACCTGGGCGGCCGCGAGGTGCTCGAGCCCCGATGAGCCAGCACACGGTCAACCACGGACACCCCTCCGACGGCTGGCAGCCGAAGCTCGTCGCGCTCGACATCGACGGCACGCTCCTGCGCTGGAACGACACCGACGAGGGCCCCGGGGCCAGCGTCGAGGAGGTCACGCCCGCCGTCCGCGACGCCGTGCGCCGGGTGGTCGACGCCGGGGTGGAGGTCGTCCTCGCGAGCGGCCGGTCGCCGTACGACATGACGCGGATCGCCGACCTCCTCGAGCTGCACGTCGCCGGCGCGCAGCCGCTGTGGGTCGTCGCGGCGAACGGTGCCGTGGTGTTCCGCTACCCGCCGGTCGACGTCGTCCACGAGGAGACCTTCGACGCCCGCGAGTCGGTCGTCGCGGCCCTGGAGCGCCACCCGGAGGCGATCGTGGCGGTCGAGGAGCGCGGCGTCGGCTACCGGATGAACCGGCCCTTCCCGCCCGGGGAGCTCACCGGGGAGCACACGATCGTCGACGTCGCCGAGCTCGTCTCCGAGCCCGTGACCCGCGTGATCATCCGCGACCCGCAGGCCTCCGTCGACGACTTCGTCGACCTCGCCGAGAACCTCGGCCTGGCCGGCACGCAGTACGTCGTCGGCTGGACCGCGTGGCTCGACCTGATGCCCGTCGGGGTCGACAAGTCCTCCGGGCTGTCCCACGTCTGCGAGGCGCTCGGGGTCGACCCCACCGACGTCCTCGCCATCGGCGACGGCCGCAACGACGTCGAGATGCTGTCGTGGGCCGGCCGGGGCGTCGCCATGGGCCAGGCCGTCGACGTCGTCCACGACGCCGCCGACGCCACCACCGGCACCGTCGACGACGACGGCGCCGCCCAGGAGATCACCCGCTGGTTCTGATCGGCTACGACCGAGGGACGAGGTCGTGGCGCCGATCAGGTCGAGCGAGCGTCGCGGCTGAGGGACGAAGCCGCGGCAGCGTGTCGAGACCCGGTGAGACGGGCGACGACCGCGGCCACCTCATGGCGGTCACAGCGACAGCGCGTGGTCCCTCGGCGGCACCCACTGGCCGTCGGCCTCGAGCCGGGCCCAGATGTCGTACTCGGGCGCGAAGAACTCCTCGGCCCGCCGGCGCAGGCCGGGGTCGAGGTCGGCGGGACGGCGGGCGGAGACGTTGGCGCGGCGGAAGCCGAGGTCGACCCCCACGTGCGCGGTGAGGTAGCCCTGCCAGACCTCGGTGGACTCGTAGCGCAGGATCCGGTCGACCCCGACCACCTGTCCCTCGAAGGAGCAGAACCGCGCCGGGCGGCCGATCCCGGTCAGGCTGGGGTGGCGGTCGACGTACCGGGCCACGAACTCGTCGAACGCCATGTCGCCGGTGTAGTTGTGCGCCTTGGCGGTCTCGAGGATCTCGGGGCGGGCGCGGTAGCGCCACCAGCTCTCCAGCCAGCTGACCGGCTCCCGGAACAGGCAGACCACCTCGTACGACGGCCGCTGGTGGCCGAACCCGGCGAGCAGCGGCTCGATCCGCTTGGTGAAGCCCGTGTAGTTGAGGTGCTTGAACTCGTGGCGCAGGACGACGGCGGAGTGCACGTCGAGCGCCTCCTCGACCGCGGTCGAGGCGCACTTGGGCGCGGAGAGCCACACGAATCCTCGGTGGGGCAAGGCCATCACGCCACGACACTCTAGGTGCGCTCTACGGTGTGCGGGTGTCCGCACCCCCGCCGCCGCCCCTGCCGCGGCTGGTGGCGACCGACCTGGACGGCACGCTCCTCGACGCCGCCGGCCGGGTGACCGAGCGGACCCGCGAGGTGCTCGCCGCGCTGGAGGACCTCGGCGTGCCGACCGTGTTCGTCACCGGCCGCCCGGTCCGCTGGATGGAGACGCTGTGGGCGGAGGTCGGAGACGTCGGCCTGGCGATCTGCAGCAACGGCGCGGTGGTGTACGACGTCGCGCGGCACGAGGTCCGCGACGCCCGCCCGGTGCCCGCGGCGACGGTCCTCGCGATCGCCGAGCGGGTGCGGGCGGTGGAGTCGGGCGCCCGGTTCGCCGTCGAGCGGCTCGACGGGATGGCGCACGAGCCGGACTTCGTCGTCGACCCCGAGCGGTTCCGGCCCACCGCCGTCGGTGAGCTGGCCGACCTGCTCGAAGGGCCGGCGGTGGTCAAGGTGCTCGTCCGGCACCCGGAGGCCGACCCGGAGACGTTCTGGCGGGCCGTCGAGGGTGCCTGCGACGGTCTCGCGACCACCACCTGGTCGTCGGTCGGGGCGCTGGTCGAGATCAGCGACCACGGCGTCACCAAGGCGACCACCCTCGAGCTGCTCTGCGCCGACCTCGGGATCGCCGCCGAGGAGGTCGTGGCCTTCGGGGACATGCCGAACGACGTCCCGCTGCTCGCGTGGGCCGGGCGGTCCTACGCCATGGCCGACGCGCACCCCACCGCGCGCGCCGCCGCCGGGGCCGTCGCCGGCCGCCACGACGAGGACGGCGTCGCGGAGGTCCTGGCCGGGCTGTTCGGCCTCGGCCGCTGACCCGACCCCCGCGGTCCGTCGGGGAACCCTCCGGTTTCGTCACCCGTCAGACTGGGGAGAGGTCCGACGGCGAGCAGAGGAGGCGGTCACGGTGGTGCCAGTGGTGACCCGTCTCCTCGCGACCCTGCTCACCACGGTGGTGCTCGCCGGCTCCGCGGTGCTCCTCGGCGCGGCCCCGGCACAGGCGTGCCGCTGCGTGCAGCAGGGCGTGACCCAGCAGGCGCGGGCGGCGGACCTGGTCGTGACCGGGACGATCGAGGGCGTCCGCCAGGGCGGCGCCGACACCGAGCGCGGCACGCAGCAGCAGGGCCGAGGGACCCGCCAGCTCGGGAACCTGACCCTCCTCGTCGCCGTCGACCGCGTGTACGCCGGCGCGCTGCCGGACCGCACCCTCGAGGTGACCACCGCGGCGTCGACGTCCGCCTGCGGGTTGGGCCGGCTGCCCCGCGGCGAGCGCTACGTCTTCTTCCTCACCGCCGACACCCGCGCCCTCCGGGCGACGTCCTGCAACGGCACGGCCCCCGCCCGGACCAGCGAGATCGCCCAGGTCGAGCGCGTCCTCGGCGAGGGCCGGACCCCGGGCACCGGTGCCGACGGCGGCGCTGACGGAGGCACCGATGGCGGTACCGGTGGCGGTACCGGTGGCACCGACGGCGGGTCCGCGGAGCCCGCGGCCGTGGAGCTGACCGTCGTCGACGACGCCCCGCCGCCGGACGCGACCCGGACGGCACTGCCGGGCGGTCTCCTCGCGGTGGTCGGCCTGGTGGGCCTGCTCGTGCTCGGTCGCCTCGGGTCCCGCCGGGCGGGGTAGTCCCTGACGCTGTGACCGTGTCTCGGGCCGGATCCGGGTCGCAACGTCAGGGACTACCCGCGCCGCCCGCCACCCCTGACTGAGCCCTGACCGGGACCCGACGGCGCCGCGACCCGAGTCCCGAGGGCGGCGCAGGGCGCATGCGGAGGGGGCGGTCGGGTACCACGAGATGACCCGGCGACCCCGGGTCGGCCGGTGGCGAACCGGCCGCACGCCGCACGGGAGGGTGCCGCCACGACCGCGCACGCGACCGCGAGACCCGAGACCGACGTCCCGTCGGTCGAGGTCGTCGAGCCTGCCGCCGGGCCATCCGCCGGGCTCACCGCAGGGCCACGGAGCGACGCGGACGCCGTCGACGCCCTGCTGGCCACGACGCTGCGGCGCCGCGGCCGGACCCTCACCGCGCTGTCTCCCGAGCTGGCGCCGATGGTCGCGGCCCTCGAGGCCGCCGGACGCGGCGGCAAGCGGCTCCGCGCGACGTTCTGCCTGCTCGGGGCCCGCTCGACCGCCGCGGGACCCGCCCCCGGGGACGTCGAGGTCGGCGCCGCGGTGGAGATGTTCCACCTCGCGGCCCTCGTGCACGACGACCTCATGGACCGCAGTGACACCCGCCGCAACGAGCCGACGGTGCACCGCCGCTTCAGCGACTCCCACCACGAGGCGGCGGGCCGTGGGGACTCCGAGCACTACGGCCAGGCGATGGCCGTGCTGGCGGGCGACCTGTGCCTGACCTGGTCCGACGACCTCCTGGCGACCGGGGCCGGGCGGGCCGAGGACCCCGCCCACGCCGCCGCCGTCCGGGAGTCGTGGTCCCGGATGCGCGACGAGACCATCGCCGGGCAGTACCTCGACGTCCTGGGCCACACCCGGGACGGCGTCTCCCCGGCGTACGCGCGACGGGTGCTGCGCTACAAGGCCGCGTCGTACACGGTCCAGCAGCCGCTGCTGCTCGGCGCCCGGCTCGCCGGGGCGCCCGACGGGCTGCTCGCGGCGTACAGCGAGATCGGGCTCGCGGCCGGGGAGGCGTTCCAGCTGCGGGACGACGTCCTCGGGGTGCTCGGTGACCCGACCCTCACGGGCAAGCCGGTGCTGGACGACGTCCGGGAGGGCAAGCGGACCGTGCTGGTCGCCCTCGCGGGCGACGCCGCCACCTCGGCGCAGCGCCGCGTCCTCGACGCGGCGCTCGGCGACCCGGAGCTGGGTGCCGAGGGGCTCGGAGCGGTGCAGGAGGTCCTGGTCGCGACCGGCGCGGTCGCGCAGGTGGAGGACCGCATCACGTCGCTGGCCACCCGGGCGCTCACGCTCACCTCGGCGCTGCCCGTCGACGTCGAGCACCGCGAGCGCCTGGCGGCCCTCATCGGCCTCTGCGCGTGGCGGGACGCCTGAGCGAGGGCCGCGGGCCGGGAGGGACCTCGGCCTGGACGCCGCGCCGTCCCCACCAGACCCACCAGATCATGGACTGGGCGACCAGACTGAACCCGAAGAGGAAGTCCTCGACCGGTGCGTGGCCGACGCGCCAGCCGAGGATGGCGTCGGGGTCGTACAGGAAGACCCCCCGCGAGGTCAGCCACTCGTTGGTGAGGGTCTGGAAGAACAGCACGATGGCGTACGAGACCCAGAACGCACGACGGGTCAGCAGGCGGGTGCGCAGCACCCACAGGTCCAGCACGACGGTGACGACGATGCCGAGGAGGGAGGCTTCCGTGTGGGTCACGACGCCTCCCCGGGTCCGCCCGGGGCGTCCCGCGGTACGCCCGCCTCGTCGCCGACCGGCCAGCCCCGCATCGACCGCACCGCCTCGAGCGTCATGACGGACGCGAGCGGGACGACGAGGAAGAACAGCCACTCCTCGACCGGCAGGCCGCCCGGCAGGTCCAGGCCGAGCGTCTGGTCGTGGTCGAAGCGCCAGTGCCCCGCGGCGGTGGCGGCGAGGTCCCACAGCACGAACGGCACCCCGACGCAGACGACGACGAGCGCGAGCCGCCGCAGCCGGGCGTACACCCGGGTCCGCAGCAGCACCTCCAGCGGCAGCGTCGCGACGACGACGAAGACGAGCATCGCGACGTACGTGAGGCGCTCCACGCCCCCATCCTTGCGCGGTGGGTCATGAGCGCGGCGGCCCCGTCCGGTGCGTCGAGGGCGGCCGCCGAGGTCCGTGGCCTGGCCCGCGGCACCCGGGAGGTGCTCGCCGGGCGCGACCTCGGCGCGGCGGCGGCGACGCTGACGTACTACGCGGGGATCGCGGTCGTGCCCTGGCTGCTGCTCGCCGTGTGGACGACGACCTGGTGGTGGGGCACCGACGGCGCCGAGCGGCGCCTCTCGGCGCTGCGGGTGCTGGTGCCGGACGACATGGGCGGCCGGATGCCGTACGACGAGCTGGTGCGCGCCGGCACCCACCTCGGTCTGGTCGGGGCGCTGATCGTGCTGTTCCCCGCGTCGTTCTACGGCGAGGGCCTGCGGCGGGCGGCGCTCGCGCTCGCGCCGGCGCCGGACCGCTTCACCGGCTGGCGCGGCCGCGCGCTGGTGATGGTGCCGCTGGTGGTGCTCCCGGGCCTCGCGTGGGTGTTCTTCGCCGTGGGCGAGCGGATGGTGCCGCTGAGCCCCGAGGGCGGCGGCGGGGGCGCGACCACCCTGGTGATCCGGGTGCTGGTGGGGTTCACCCTCGTCTGGCTGGTGCTGTCCCCGCTGCTGGCGTGGACCTTCCGGTACGTCGTCCCCGGCCGCCCACGGTGGTGGGTCGCGGTCCTCGGCGGCCTCGCGACGGGCTCCTGCCTCGCCGGCTTCCTCCACGGCTTCCAGCTGTTCCTGGCCATCCCGATCGACGTCGGCATCCCCTTCGGCGGACTCGGGGTCGTCGGCGGCGTCGTCGCGGTGGGGCTGTGGCTGTTCGTGCTGCACCTGTGCCTGCTGCTCGGCTGGGCCACCACCACCGCGCTCGAGGCCCGCGCCGCCCGTGGGTCGGTCGCCGGCGGGGAGGACGCGCCGTGAGCCGCTGGGAGGGCCAGGGCCCGTACGCCGAGCTGCGGGTCTGGGGCACCGCGTCCGTCCTGCCCGCCCTCGGTCGGATGGCGCTGGGGCGCCGGCACCTGCGCGACGTGCCCGGGCTGCGGTTCGCGAAGCTGCTCGGGACCGGGTCCGGCGAGACGTTCCGGCCGCAGGACGCCGACCCCGGTCACTGGGCGCTGCTCACGGTCTGGGCCGACGAGGACGCCCGGTCCGCGTTCGCCGAGTCGCGGCTGGTGCGCGCCTGGCAGGGCGACGCGACCGAGGAGCTCACGGTGTCGATGACCCCGCTCACCAGCCGCGGCCGCTGGTCGGGGGTCGAGCCGTTCGCGGAGCCCGTGGCCGGTCCGGAGGGGACCGAGGGTGGGGGGCGGTGGCGCGGCCCGGTCGCCGCGATCACCCGCGCGCGGCTGCGGACGCTGCGCACGCCGTCGTTCTGGCGGGCCGTCCCGGCCGTCGCCGACGACCTCGGTTCGGCCGCCGGGTTGCGGGTCGCCGTCGGGATCGGCGAGTCACCGGTGGGGTTGCAGGGAACCTTCTCGATGTGGGAATCGACCGACGCCCTCGTCGGCTTCGCCTACCGCAGCGCCGCCCACCGCGAGGTGGTGCGCCGTACGACGCCCGCTCGGTGGTACGCCGAGGAGATGTTCGCCCGCTTCGCCGTCACCGGCACCAGTGGGACCTACCGAGGAGAGGCACCATGAGGCTGCTCGCCGCGCTGCTCGCCGGTGGCGCGGTCGTGGTGCAGATGGCGTTCCCGTTCACCGACGGCGGCACGCTGCTGCTGACCGTCGCCAGCGTCGTCCTGCTCTCCGGCGCGGCCGTCGTCCACGCGGCGGCGTCGCGGGGCGTCCGCGCGGCCGTCGTCCTGGTCGCGGTCGCGGGTGGCGGCGGTCTCGTCGCGGAGGCGGTCGGCGTCCGCACCGGGGTCCCGTTCGGCGACTACGCGTACTCCGGGACGCTCGGCTGGGAGGTCCTCGGCGTCCCGGCCCTGGTGCCGATGGCCTGGACGATGATGGCCTGGCCCGCCCTGCTCGTCGCGCGGTGGCTGGTGTCGCGGGCCGTGCCCGGCGGCTCGCCCGTCGCCGTGGCGCTGCTCGGCGCCTGGACGCTCACCGCCTGGGACGTCTTCCTCGACCCGCAGATGGTCGACCTCGGTCACTGGACCTGGGAGGACCCGACCCCCGGGCTGCCCGGCGTCGACGGCATCCCGCTCACCAACTTCGCCGGCTGGCTGCTGGTGTCGCTGGCGATGGTCGCCGTGCTGGACCGGCTGGTGCCGGAGGGCGAGGGACGCGCCGCCGTCCGCGACGCCGTCCCGTTCGCGGTCTACCTGTGGACCTACTCCTCCTCCGTCCTGGCGCACGCCGTCTTCTTCGGCCGCCCGCCGGTGGCTCTCGTCGGGGCGGTCGTGATGGGGCTCGTCGCGGTGCCGCTGGCGATCACCTGGGCCCGTTCGCGCTCGCGCTCCGCCCCGACGCGGGTCCCGGAGCGGGTCGGGCGGTGACGGGGGCCCCGGTGCGTCTGCTCGCTCGGCTGGGGGCGGGTCTCGCGGTGGCCTCGCTCGGGCTGACGCTCGACAACCTGCGCCGCGTCCGCAGCCCCGACCCTGACGCCGTCCCCGCACCCGAGCGCCTGGCCGTGCTGCTGCCCGTCCGCGACGAGGCCGCCCACGTCGCCGGGTGCCTCACCGCGGTCCTGGCGGCCGCCGACTGCTGGCCGGGGCCCGTCCGGGTCCTCGTCCTCGACGACGGGTCGACCGACGCGACGCCCGCCGTGCTGCGCGAGTACGCCGTCGACCCCCGGGTCGAGGTCCTCGCCGGCATCGAGCGGCCCGCCGGGTGGCTCGGCAAGCCGTGGGCCTGCGAGCAGCTGGGTCTCGCCGCGCTGTCGGGCGGCGCCGACGTGCTCGTGTACGTCGACGCCGACGTCCGGCTCGCGCCCCGGGCGCTGAGCTCCTCGGTGGCGCTGCTCCGCGACGCGGGCCTCGACCTGGTCTGCCCCTACCCGCGGCAGGTGGCCGACGGCCCGCTCGAGCGGCTGGTGCAGCCGCTGCTGCAGTGGTCCTGGATGAGCACGCTGCCCCTCGGGCTCGCCGAGACGTCGCCGCGGCCCTCGCTGGCCGCGGCGAACGGCCAGCTGCTCGTCGTCGACGCCGCGGCGTACGTCCGCGCCGGCGGCCACGCCGCCGTCCGGGGCGAGGTCGTCGAGGACGTCGCGCTCCTGCGTGCCCTCAAGGCCGCCGGTGGTCGCGGTGTCGTCGCCGAGGGCAGCGGGGTCGCCACCTGCCGGATGTACGACGGCCCGCGGGCGCTGCGAGAGGGCTACACCAAGTCGCTCTGGGCGGCCTTCGGCTCACCCGCCGGCGCGGTGGGGGTGACCGCACTGCTGACCCTGGCGCACGTCGTCCCGGCCGCCGCGGCGCTGCGGGGCTCACGGGTCGGGGCCGTGGGGTGGCTGGCGAGCACGGCCTCCCGGGTGCTGGTGGCGCGTCGTACGCGGGGGCGGGCGCTGGACGCGCTCGCCCACCCGGTCTCGGTCCTAGCGTTCGCCGGGCTGGTCGGGGAGTCGCTGGTCGCCCGCCGCCGGGGGACGCTGACGTGGAAGGGGCGACCGGTCCATGGCTGAGTCCGTGGCTGAGGCCGAGGGCCGCCGGGTCGTCGTCGTCGGCGCCGGCGTCGGCGGACTCGCCGCGGCGGCACGGCTGGCGGCGCGGGGCCACCGGGTGACGGTGCTGGAGCAGGGCGACACGGTCGGCGGCAAGCTCGGGACGCTGCGACGCGACGGGTTCGTGTTCGACACCGGCCCGTCGCTGGTGACGATGCCGCACGTGCTCGCCGACCTGCTGGCCGCGATCGGGGCGGACGCCGACGCCGTCCCTCTCGAGCGGCTCGACGTGGCGTGCCGCTACCGGTTCGCCGACGGCGTCGTGCTGGACCTGCCGGGGGACGTCGCCGCCGTGCCGGCCGCCCTCGACGCTGCGCTCGGCTCCGGCCGGGGTGAGCAGTGGACGGCGTTCCTGGCGCGCGCGGAGCGGATCTGGGACGTCACCCACGGTCCGTTCCTGGAGTCCCCGATCACCCTGGGCGACATGGCGCGGCTGTCGCGCCGGGTGCCGGACGTCGCCACCGTCGCGCCGTGGCGGAGCCTGCGGTCGCTGGGCCGCCGCTACCTCCGCGACCCCCGGCTGGTGATGCTGCTGGACCGGTACGCGACGTACACGGGCTCCGACCCGCGGCTCGCGCCGGCCGCGCTGGCCTCGGTGCCGTACGCCGAGCAGGCGTGGGGGTCCTGGTACGTCCCCGGCGGGCTCGGCCGCATCGCGACGGTCCTGCGGGAGCAGCTCGAGGCGCTGGGCGGCACGGTCGAGACCGGTGCCGAGGTGACCGCGGTGCTCATGGACGGCGGCCGGGCGAGCGGCGTACGCCTGGGCGACGGCAGCACCCGGCCCGCGGACGTGGTGGTCGCCAACGCGGACGCCGCGCAGCTCTACGGCCGGCTCGTGCCCGGACGGGTCGGCCGTCGCGCCGCCGCCCGGCTGGCCCGCGCGACGCCGTCGCTGGCGGGGTTCGTGCTGCTGCTGGCGCTCGACGACCCGCCGCCGGCGCCGCACCACCAGGTGCTGTTCGCCGAGGACTACGACGAGGAGTTCGACGCCGTCTTCGGCCGTGGCGGCCCACCGCGGCCGGTCGCCCGCCCGACCGTGTACGTCGCCGCGCCCGACGACCCCGCCGTCGTCCCGGGCCCGGGCACCGGGGCGTGGTTCGTCCTGGTCAACGCCCCCCGCCACGACCCGACCCCGGGTTCGACCTCCGGCGTCGACTGGGACGCGCCCGGCCTCGCGGCGTCGTACGCCGACGACGTGCTCGCCGTCATGGCCTCCCGCGGGCTCGACGTGCGTGGCTCGATCCGCCACCGCACGGTGCTCACCCCCGCCGACCTCGAGCGCGCCACCCTCACCCCCGGCGGCTCGATCTACGGGACGTCGTCCAACGGTGCCCGCGCCGCCTTCCTCCGCCCCGCCAACCGCTCCCCGCTCCCCGGCCTCTTCCTCGTCGGCGGCTCCTCCCACCCCGGTGGCGGACTCCCCCTCGTCATGCTCTCCGCGCGGATCGTCGCCGACCTGGTGGGCCCGCCCTAGGCGCGAGACGTGCCGACTCGAGGTCCCTGAGGTGCGCAGACGTGCCGACTCGGCCCTACTGCAGCGCGCGGCGTACGGCGGGGGCGAGCTGGGCGAGGCCGACGAGGGTGAGGACGACGCCGGTGACGGCCACGACGCCGGCGAGGGCGGCGGCGTCGAGGTCGGGGAGCACCGAGACGCCGAGGGCGCGGGCGGCCCACTCGACGCCCGCGAGGAGGACGCCCATGCCGCCGACGACGACGCGGGTGGGGCGCTCGCCGACGGTGACCGCGCCGGGTCCGACCATCCCTGCGGCCTGGGCGACCGCGCGGAGGAGCTCGTGGAGCAGCAGCCCGACGGCGTACGCCGCGCAGACCCACCCGGGCGCCCCCAGGGCGAGCAGGGCGAGGACCAGCAGCAGGTCGCCGAGCCGGTCGGCCACCGCGTCGACCAGCTTCCCCCACGCCGAGGAGCGACCGAGGAGGGCGGCGAGGGCCCCGTCGACCCCGTCGGCGAGGCCGCTGGCGACGACGAGCGGCACGCCCAGCATCACCCATCCGTCGCCGAGCAGGCACACGAGGGGGACGAGCGCGGTCAGCAGCACCCCGGCGGCCGACACGACGTCGGGGGAGACGCCCCGCGCCGCCAGGGGCCGCGCGATCCCGTGCGACAGCCGCACCCACCCCGACACCCACGCCGAGGTGGTCGGGTCGACGCCGCCGTGGCGCCGCGACCAGGCGTCGTACGCCGCGGAGGCGTCGGACGCGTCGTCGGGGCCGGCTGGCACGGGCTCAGGCCCGGGCGGGCGCGGGCTCCGGGGTCGGGCCCACCGAGCGGTCGCCACGGACGCGCTTCAGCACCAGCTCGGCGCTGATCAGGCACATCGGCAGGCCGATGCCCGGCACGGTGCTGGAGCCGGCGTACAGCAGCCCGTCGACCTTGCGCGACCGGTTGCCGGCCCGGAAGAACGCGCTCTGCCGCAGCGTGTGCGCCGGCCCGAGCGCGCCGCCGCACCAGGCGTTGAGGTCGTCGACGAAGTCACCGGGCCCGAGCGTACGGCGCAGGACGACCCGCTCCGCGAGGTCCGGTACGCCGGCCGCGGCGGCGACCGCGGCGATCGCGCGGTCGGCGACAGCCTCGACCGCCGGCTCGCCGGCGCCCCCCGTGCCGCCGTGCCCGAGGGTGTCGGGGTCGGGCTGGACGGGCACGAGCACGAACACGTTCTCGTGGCCCGCCGGGGCGACGGAGGCGTCGGTGGCCGAGGGCTTGCAGACGTAGAGCGAGGCCGGGTCGGGGGTGTGCGTCGGTTGCTCGAAGATCGCGTCGAAGTTGGCCTGCCAGTCGGCGGTGAAGAACAGGGAGTGGTGCGCCAGCTCCGGCAGCTCGCCCCGCACGCCCAGGTAGACCAGCACCGCCCCCGGCCCGGAGGTGGCCTTGTCCCACCAGGCCTGCGGGTAGGTCTGCAGCGACCGGGGCAGGAGCCGGGTCTCGACGTGGTGCAGGTCGGCCGCTCCGACCACCAGGTCGGCCTCGGTGACCTGCTCGGCGCCGTCCGGCGTCGAGCGCCACCGCACGCCGGTCGCCGCCGCGCGGCGCGACTCGCCGCGGCGCGGCCGGCGGGGCTCGGTGGTGATCGCGAGGGCCTCGGCGCCGGTGCGGACGTCGACGCCCGCGTCGACGGCGAGCCGGGTCATCGCCTCGACCAGCCGGGTGAAGCCGCCGTCCGGGTAGCGGACGCCGTCGGCGAGGTCGAGGGCGCTCATCAGGTGGTACATCGCGGGCGCCCGGTCGGGGGAGGAGCCGAGGAACACCGCCGGGTAGCCCAGCACCTGACGCAGCCGCCGGTCGGTGAAGCGCGCGGCGACGAACGACTCCAGCGAGCGGGTCAGCAGGGTCGCCAGACGGGGCGCGCGGCGCAGCACCGCGCGGCCGGCGTACGCCGCGGCGGAGTCGAAGCTCGTGTAGAGGAACCGGTCGACGGCCAGGTCGTAGACCTCGCGCCCGGAGCGCAGGTAGTCGGCCAGGCGCTTCCCGGCCCCCGGCTCGATGCTCTCGAAGAGCGCGAGGTTGCCCTCCTCGTCGGCGGCGACGTCGAAGGGCTCGTGGCCGTCGGCGAAGACCCGGTAGCCCGGGTCGAGGCGCACGAGGTCGAGCTGCTCCTCGGTCGTCGTGCCGAGCAGCCGGAAGAAGTGGTCGAACACCTCCGGCATCAGCCACCACGAGGGGCCGGTGTCGAACCGGAACCCGTCCGCCGACCAGGAGCCCGCGCGGCCGCCGAGCTCGTCGTTCTTCTCCAGCAGGGTGACGGCGTGGCCGTCGCGGGCCAGCAGCGCGGCCGTGGCCAGACCGGCCACCCCACCGCCGACGACGACGACGCGCTGGGGGGTGGTGGTCGTGGCGGCGCTCACGGGCGTCCTCCTCGGGCGACGGCGCGCGCGACGACGCGGGCCTTGGTGGTCGTCGGCACGCTGACCCGGCGGCGTCTCAGCTCGGTCACGGGGACCGCGCGGAGCCGGCGGGACAGCTCGCCGAACAGGTCGTGCGCGGCGCACACGGCGACGCGGCTGTTGCGGGGCAGGGCGGGGACGACCTCGGCCGCGGCCGCGAGGTCGGCGTCGACCTCGTCGAGCCAGCGGTCGCGTGCGGGGTCCTGGTGGGCGGGGTCGCCCTCGGGCTCGAGGCCGGGGAGGTAGGAGCGGCCGAGCTCGGCGGTGTCCTCGGCGAGGTCACGCACGAAGTTGACCGTCTGGAAGGCCGCGCCCAGCCGGGAGGCGCCGGGGGCGAGGGCGTCGTACCGGCGGTCGCGGGCGGGCTCGGCGGCGAGGAAGGCCCGCAGGCACATCAGGCCGACGACCTCCGCGGAGCCGTGGACGTACGTCGCCAGGCTCGCCTCGTCGTGGACGCGCCGGTCGAGGTCGGTGCGCATCGAGGCGAAGAACGGGGTGACCAGGTCGGGCGTGATGCCGCAGCGGCGGGCCGTCCGGGCGAACGCGTGGACGACGAGGTTGGCGCTGGAGCCGTGGGTCATGGCCTCGCCGACCTCGGCCTCCAGCGCGTCGAGCGACGCCCGCTGCCGGGCGCGGCCCTCCGGCGGGACCGGGACGTCGACCACCTCGTCGGCCACCCGGACCAACGCGTAGATCGTGCGGACCTCGCCCCGCACCGACGGGCCCAGCAGACGACTGGCCATCCCGAAGGAGCTGGAGAAGGAGTCGATGACCAGGGCGGCGCTCGCCTCGGCGACGGCGTCGTACGTCGCGGTGGCCGCGGCGACCTGGTCGCCCCGGCGGGTCAGGGTGCTGCTCACCCCCTGCCGTACCCAGGGGAGGCGGCGCCCACCACCGCCGGGCCGGGCGGTGCCCGCGCTCAGAGGTACATGCCCCCCGAGCCGGGGCCCTGCTGACCGCCCTGGCCGGGCTGTCCCTGCGCACCCGGCTGCCCCTGCGGGGGCATGCCCTGGGGGCCACCGGGGACGGCGCCGGGCGGGAGGGCGCGCCGCATCTGCTCGAGCTGGGCGCGCGCGGCCATCTGCTGGGCGTAGATCGCGGTCTGGATGCCGTGGAAGAGGCCCTCCAGCCAGCCGACCAGCTGCGCCTGGGCGATGCGGAGCTCCCCCTCGCTGGGGGTGCCCTCGGCGAAGGGCAGCGACAGGCGCTGCAGCTCCTCGACCAGCTCGGGGGCGAGACCGGCCTCGAGCTCGGTGATCGAGGACTGGTGGATCTCCTTGAGGCGGGCGCGGCTGGCCTCGTCGAGCGGGGCCGCCTTCACCTCCTCGAGCAGCTGGCGGATCATCCCGCCGATGCGCAGGACCTTCGCGGGCTGCTCGACGAGGTCCGCGAGGTTGCGCTCGCCGTCCTCGTCGCCGTCCCCGTCACCACCGCCGCCGGCCATCGCGGCCAGGGCGCCCGCGGGCACGGTGCCGACCGGCTGGCCGTCCGGGCCGATGATCACGACCTGGTCCTGACCTCCGGGCTGGTCCGACTGCTGCTCGCTCATGCCTCCAGCGTAGGGGCCGTCACGAACCGCTCACGTCGAGGACGATCTTGCCGCGGTGGCCGCCGGACTCCATGCGCTCGTGGGCGCGGGCGACGTCGTCGAGGCCGAGGACGTCCTCGACGAAGATCTTCACGCGGCCGTCGCTGACCAGCGGCCACACGTGCTCGACGACCGCCGCGCAGATCGCCGCCTTCTCCGCCGGCGGGCGCGCACGCAGCGAGGTGGCGTGGACGGCGCCCCGCTTCGGCAGGAGCTTCGAGAGGTCGAGCTCGCCCTTCGCCCCGCCCTGCATCCCGATGACCACGACCCGGCCCTCGGTGGCGAGGACGTCGACGTTGCGCGGCAGGTAGGAGCCGCCCATGTTGTCCAGGACGACGTCGGCGCCGTGGCCGTCGGTCCACTCCTTGACCTCGGCCACGAAGTCGCCCTCGCGGTAGTCGACGACCAGGCCGGCGCCGAGCTCGCGGCAGTAGTCGGCGCTGGCCGCGCCCGCCGTGGTCGCGACGCGGGCGTCGTACGCCGCGGCGAGCTGGATCGCGCAGCTGCCGATCCCGCCGGACCCGCCGTGGACGAGCAGCACCTCGCCGGCCTGCAGGCCCGCGCGCATGAAGACGTTCGACCACACGGTGCAGCTGACCTCGGCGATGCCCGCGGCGGTGACGAGGTCGATGCCGGCCGGGACCGGCATGACCTGGCCGGCGGGGACGGCGACGCGCTCGGCGTACCCGCCGCCGGCGAGCAGGGCGCAGACCTCGTCGCCGACGGACAGGTGCTCCACGCCCTCGCCGAGCGCGGCGACCGTGCCGCTGCACTCCAGGCCGATGATCTCGGAGGCGCCGGGCGGCGGCGGGTACATGCCGCGGCGCTGCAGGGTGTCGGCGCGGTTCACCGCCGTGGCGCGCACCTCCAGCAGGACCTCGCCCGGACCCGCCTCGGGCTCCGGCACGTCGTCGGCCACCCTCAGGACCTCGGGACCACCCGGCTCGTCGACCACCACTGCGCGCATGGTGGGCAGCCTAGGGCGTGTCTCTCACTGTCTGGCCCGTCGCGAGCGTCGTCCCACGGTTTGCCTCGCAAGGCCGAGGAGGGAGGCGGCCCGGGGTTGGCCGCCGACTGACGAGAACGCCGCGAGGCAACCGTGGGGCGGCGCGTAGCAGGCCACGACAGTGAGAGACATGCCCTAGGTGGCGGTGCCGACGGTGAGGTCGCGCCGCATCAAGAGCTCGCGCAGCTCCGGGGGCGCGGCGGGGTCCTCGACCTTGCCGGTGCCCCCCTCGACGGCCCGGAACCCGAGACGCTCGTACGCCGCCCGGGCGCGGCCGTTCTGCTCCCGCACGTGCAGCAGCAGGGCGTCGCCTCCCTGCGCGGCGGTCCAGGAGGCGACGTCCTCGACGAGCGCGTCCGTGACGCCGCGCCCCCGCGCGTCGGGGGCGACCCACATCGAGATCAGCCACCAGCCGCTGGAGGCGGGGTCGTCGGGGTGCCCGGGCTGGACGGCGACCATGCCGACGTCGCGCCCGTCGAGCACCGCGAGCCGGAACGTCGCGCGGGGCGTGTCGAACCGGGTGCGCCACCGGCGCTCGTCGGCGTCGACCCAGTCGGCGTGGCGGGACCCGAAGGCCTCCGGCGCGTCGGCCAGGGCCGCCAGCCGCAGGACGGCCCACCGCTGCCAGTCCTCGGCGCCGATGTCGTCGAGGCGGATGCCGCGGACCGCGGCGAGGTCGGCGGGGGTGTCGACGTCGACGCCCTCGTCGTCCTCGGGCTCGACCTCGGCGAGGTCGAGCCCCGCCAGCAGCCGGTGGACCGGGAGGCCCTCGGCCGGGCCGGGCGGTCGGGCGTCGCGCAGCCGGGCGGCGTCCAGGACCATCGCGAGCTGGCGGCGTCGGTCGGCACCGAGCAGGACGGCGCCGTCCCCACCCTCCGCCGCCTCCCGGAGCCGACCGAGGGTCGCCCGGGTCACGCCGGGCATGTCCACCGCGAGCACCACCACCGCGTTGACGCCGGGCACGGCGTCGAGCCCCGCCAGGATCCCCGCCCCCGGTCCGCCACCAGGCGGGTCCTCACGCACGGTGCGGAGCGCGGGCCGCTCGGGGACGGCGTCGCCGACGACGACGACCTCGTCGGCGTCGGACACCGCCGCGAGCGCGAGGTCGAGGAGGGTGACGTCGCCGCGGCGGAGCGCGGCCTTGGGGGTGCCGCCGAGCCGGCGGGCGCCCCCGCCGGTGAGGACGATCGCGCCGAGTGTGCTCACGGCTCGATCCTGGCAGGCTGGGGCGATGAGCGAGCAGCTGCGCGTCAGCCTGGTCCAGGCCGCCTCCGGCCTCGAGCCCGCGGGCAACCGGGAGCTCCTGGCCGCCACCGCGGCCGACGTCCCCGCCGGCACCGACCTCGTCGTGTGGCCCGAGGCGTTCGCCCGCGACTTCGGCAAGGCCGGCTCCGACGTGTCCGCCCACGCCGAGACCGTGTGGGGCGCCGACGGCGAGCCCGGACCCTTCGCGGCCGCCGTCGAGCGGGTCGCGCAGGAGCGCTCGACCACGGTCGTGGCGGGCATGTTCGAGACCTCCGACGACCCGGCCCGGCCGTGGAACACCCTCGCGGTCGCGGGTCCGGGCGGCGAGCGGGCGTCGTACCGGAAGATCCACCTGTACGACTCCTTCGGCTACCGCGAGTCGGACCGGCTGAGCCCCGGGCCGACGAGTCCCGTCACGACCGTCGAGGTGAACGGCTTCGTGCTGGGCCTGATGACCTGCTACGACCTGCGCTTCCCCGAGCACGCCCGGATGCTGGTGGACGCCGGCGCCGAGGTGCTCGTCCTCCCCGCGGCCTGGCTGGCCGGGCCCGGGAAGCTCGAGCACTGGCGCACCCTGCTGGCCGCGCGGGCCATCGAGAACACCGTGTTCGTGGTGGCCGCCGCCCAGCCGGCGCCGCGCTACACCGGGCACTCGATGGTGCTCGACCCGATGGGCCGCTTGCTCGGCGAGGCGGGCGACGAGGCGGGCCGCGTGGACGCCGTCCTCGACCGCGCGGTGCTCCTCGAGGCCCGCGGGACCAACCCGTCGCTGGCGAACCGCCGGTTGTAACGTTCCTCCGATGTCGCAGACCTCCGGGCGTCGCCGCGCGGCGATCCCGACCCCGGGCCCGGTGGCCCGGTGGCGCGGCAGGGTGGAGGCCCTGGGCGCGAGCCGGCTGCCGGTCGTCGCCTGGTTCGTCCTCGTCGGTCTCGGCGTGGTGCTGCTCGGCCTGCGCGCCGCCGACCTCGGCCCCCGCGTCCTCGCCGACGTCGGGTCCGTCGTGGTCGCCAGCGCCTTCAGCTGGTCGCTCGCGGCCCGCACCGGTGGTCGGCCCGTGCTGTTCGGCGGGCTCGCCGCGATCCTCGGGACGGCGGCCGTCGTCACCGACCTCGACGAGCTGCGCACCGGTGCCGCGGTCCTGACCTGCAGCGTGGCCGCCGTGCTGGGGGTGATGGTGACGGTCCCCGCCCGGCGCTTCCGGGTGGCGGTCCGGGAGGTGCTCATCGCCTCCGTCGTCGGCGCCGTGGGAGCCATGGCCAGTCTCGGCTTCGAGCCCGTCGTCCGCCTCGCGCGGTTCGAGTACGCCACCCTCACCATCGCGCTCGCCGCGTCCTTCGCGGTCGTCTGGCGCCTCGGAGCCGGTCTGCACGGGCTCGGCCGCCGTGGCCTCGTCGTCGTCCTCGGGGGAGCGGCGCTGCTCGCCGTCGCCCTCACGTACGCCGAGCTCCTCCGCTCCTACGGGTCGCCCGGCCTCGTCGAGTCGGTGCTGTCGTCTGTCAGCGACGTCCGCGCCACCCTCGGCGCCGTCCCGCGCCCCACCCAGGCGTTCATCGGCATCCCCGCCCTGGTCTGGGGCTGCCACATGCGCGCCCGTCGCCGCCAGGGCTGGTGGGTCTGCGCCTTCGGCGTCGCCGCCCTGCTGCCCCTGGCCCACGGCCTGGTCAACCCGGCCGCCTCCCTGCTCGAGGTGGTGCTGTCGTTCGGCTACGGCCTCGTGCTCGGGCTGGCCCTCGGGTACGTCGTGATCCGCGTCGACCTCGCCCTCACCGGGCCCCGGGGCGCCCGTGCCCGGCGCGAGGAGGAGGCGTCCGCCCGACGCCCCGAGCCCTCCCGCACCCGCGCGCTGCTCTAGCGCCTCCGGCGGGGGTAGGTTGCGGCCATGGCACGCGAGAAGCTCGAGGCGATCACCGCGGAGATGGTGGCCAACGTGATGGCCGTCGAGGTCGCGATCGGCGACACCGTCGCCCCGGGTGACTCCGTCGTGCTGCTCGAGTCGATGAAGATGGAGATCCCCGTCGTCGTCGAGCGGGCCGGCGTCGTCCGCGACATCAAGGTCGACCCCGGCGACGTCGTCCAGGAGGGCGACATCCTCGTCGTCCTGGGCTGAGCCGAGTCGGCCCGAGCGCACCTCGTGGGGGCGCCGAGTCGGCCCGAGCGCACCTCGTGGGGGCGCCGAGTCGGCCCGAGCGCACCTCGTGGGGGCGCCGAGTCGGCCTGAGCGCACCTCCTGGGGGCGCCGAGTCGGCCTGAGCGCACCTCCTGGGGGCGCCGAGTCGGCCCGAGCGCACCTCCTGGGGGCGCCGAGTCGGCCCGAGCGCACCTCCTGGGGGCGCCGAGTCGGCCTGAGCGCACCTCCTGGGGGCGCCGAGTCGGCCCGATCGGACGACGCCGCGGACTCGTTCCTCGGCGACGGCTCAGCCAGCGATGGCGGGTGCGGCCCCGGTGTCTCGACACGCCCGTCGCGCCCTCGTTCCTCGGGCGCGGGGCTGCTCGACTCGATCCACCACGCCGAGTGCTCGTTCCTCGCACTCGGCTGTGGATCGCAGAGGGGGCGGGATTCGAACCCGCGGTCGACATCACTGCCGACGACCGCTTTCAAGGCGGTTCCCTTAGGCCGCTCGGGCACCCCTCCAGCGCGGTCCCGGGCGCTGCCGGGGTCCGCTCGCCTGCGATCCTAGGGGTGTGCGTACGGACTACCGACTCTCCCCGCGGGTCGTCGCTCGCGTCGTCGGCGGGCTGCTGCTCGTGCTCGGCGTCGTCGTCCTGGTGCTGACGGTCGTCGTCGCCGCCCTCGACCTGCCCACGTGGACCCTCCTCGTCGTCGCGCTCGGCGCGCTGCTGACCGTCAGCGGCACCGCCTGGTTCGTCGCCCGCACCGGCTGGGTCCTCCGCGTCACCGACGAGG
This sequence comes from uncultured Nocardioides sp., assembly GCF_947489365.1. GTDB lineage: Bacteria > Actinomycetota > Actinomycetes > Propionibacteriales > Nocardioidaceae > Nocardioides. The sequence goes on along the minus strand of NZ_CANLDB010000011.1, from coordinate 8,002 downwards.
GGTACGTCGTCCGCTTCGTCCGCGGGGTCGGCACCGACCGGGCGCGCTGGAAGGACGTCGAGGACGCCGTGACCGCCACCGTGGGGGGTACGCCGTGCGTCGTCGTGCGACTGCGTGACGGTCGCTCCAGCACCATCCCGGTGACCCTGCTGACGGTGGACCGCGAGCAGTTCGTCCGGGAGCTGCAGGAGCACCTCCGGCGCGGTCAGGGCCTGCGTCCGCTCTGATCCGTCAGCCCGGCCGGAGGCCGTGGACCAGCGCGGCGAGCGGATCGGGCAACCGGTTTCGGCCCCACCGACCGGCCCTTGTAGCCTGTGCGGGCTGCCGGGGAGGCGTCGCCTAGTGGCCTATGGCGCCCGCCTGCTAAGCGGGTTGAGGGTGATCCCCTCTCGCGGGTTCAAATCCCGCCGCCTCCGCAGCCGACCGTGGTCCGGGCGTCGTCCCGGACCACGGTCCACCCCGTCGGGGTACCCCTGTGCGGCGGTCACTTCGGTGATTCCCGCGACTCGCGGACACGCCGGGCCGCACACTGCCTGCATGACGGTGCACACACGTGCGTTGTACTGTCCACGCGTCCCGCCAGGAAGCTCACCCCCCGCCGCAAGGCACCTCTCTCGGGTTCCCGGCCCAGGGTCCGGTTCCGTGCGCCTTTTTGCAATTCTTTGCATTGCAGATTTCTGAGGGGGCAACTCTCTGCTGCACAAGTCTGCAGCACCGCATGATGGGACCTCGTGAGGAAGCCACCCCGGGCTTCCCCCGATCCCCGCGGGAGCGTCATGAAGCACCTTCGCCGTGCCGGCACCTCGATCGTCGTCGCCCTGTTCAGCGTGGGCCTCGTGACCGTTGCCTCCGCCCCCGCAGCGAACGCCGACGACGACGGCGCATCGGCCGCCAAGACCAAGACCAGCACGGTCTCGACGTACAGCCGTCGGGACAGCAGCTGGGGCTGATCACCAGACCTGGCCCTCACTCCCCCCGAGGGCCGTGGACCCCGAGACGAGGACCAACCCCCCGGTCCGTGAGCCTCCCCCCGGCTCGTCTCGAGGATTGAGGGCGGCGACCGACTCCGGTCGCCGCCCTCACTACGTCCGGACCCCTCGGTCGACCTAGTCGGCCGGGGGGTCTGCGTCGTCGTCGGTGCCGGACACGCCGAGGCGGCCCATCTCGTGGCCGAGCTGGAAGCGGCTCTGGACCTGGTACTCCTCCTTGAGGTCGGCGATGTAGCCCGCGTAGGTCCTCGGACTGACCCCGAGCCGCTTCGCGCTGACCGGGTCGGAGTGCCCCTCGACCAGCATGCGGATCGTCATCGCGCGCTGCTCGGCGGCGATGCTCTTCATGACGTCCTTGTCCTTGCTGGTGAACGGCCGGCCCCGCTCCCAGTGGCGCTCGAAGACGTCGACGAGGTAGGCGACCAGGGAGTGCTCCCGGATCACCAGGGCGGCGTCGGTTCCCGCTGCACTGGGGATGACGGCCACCCGGCGGTCCACGACGATCAACCGGTTGAAGAACTCGTCCAGGGTCCGGATCTCGCCGCCCCGCTCGGTGACAGCCGCGACGTAGGCGTGGGTGAACGTGCTGCGTCGCGCGGCGTGCTGGTACAAGGTGCGGATCTTGACGCCCCGCTCGAGCGCAGCCAGGTCCCTCTCCGTGGCGGCCTCGAGGGACGGCGCGCTCCGGCCGGTCTGGGGCTGGGCCGTGAGCATCTCCGTCTCGAGGTCGGAGACGAGAGAGGCGATGAAGGCGTTGATCGCCGCCTTGCCCCGCACCTCGGTGTAGGGCCCGGCGGCGGGCTGGGGGGCGCGTCGCCAGGTCTGCGCCAGCGTGGCGAACGTGGTGGCCCACTGCGACGACTCGGTCAGCAGCTGCGCCCCGCGCTGCCCCAGTGGCGCCACGACCCGTGACTGCACCGAGGCGGGGTCGACGGCGACGAACTGGCGCCCCGAGGCGTCGACCGTGAACAGCCCCAGGTCCACCAGCAGTCGGCAGGCGTCGGCGTGCGAGCCGTCGTCGACGACACGCACGTCGTCGACGTCGATGCCACCGGAGGCCAGGGCCAGCTCCCAGAGCTCGGCGCCGGCGCTCTCGAGCAAGGCACGGCGATCAGGCCCGAGGTCGTCCATGGATGTCCCCCCCTCGCACCCCCGCCCGGTCATTCTGCACCAGGCGGGGGAGCGGGGGTCGGACTCAGGCTCCGAGGCGCGTGCGCAGGCCGTCGAGCTCGGTCCACAGCACGGCGGGCATCTGCTCCCCGAACTTCTCGAACCACTCCTGGATCTGCGGCAGCTCGGCCTTCCACTCCTCCGGGTCGACCGAGAGGGCGGCCTCCAGGGCCTCCCGGGTCATGTCCAGGCCGTCGACGTCGAGGGACTCCGTGGTCGGCACGTGGCCGATCGGGGTCTCGCGGGCGGCGGCGAGACCGTCGATGCGCTCGACGACCCACTTCAGCACCCGGCTGTTCTCGCCGAAGCCCGGCCACAGGAAGCCGCCGTCGTCGTCGCGACGGAACCAGTTGACGTAGAAGATCTTCGGCAGCTTGGACGCGTCGTTGTCCTTGCCCATCGCGATCCAGTGGCTGAAGTAGTCACCGGCGTGGTAGCCGATGAACGGCAGCATCGCCATCGGGTCGCGCCGGACGACGCCCACCTGGCCGGTCGCGGCCGCGGTCGTCTCGCTGGACAGCGTCGCGCCGAGGAAGGTGCCGTGGACCCAGTCGCGGGCCTCGAAGACCAGCGGGACCGTGGTCTTGCGGCGCCCGCCGAAGAGGATCGCGTCGATCGGGACGCCGCGCGGGTCGTCGTACTCGGCGGCGAGGATGTCGCACTGCTTGATCGGGGTGCAGTAGCGGCTGTTCGGGTGGCTGGAGAGGAAGTCGGCGTCCGGCGTCCAGTCCTCGCCCTTCCACGACGTCGCGTGGTCGGGCATGTTCTCGAGGCCCTCCCACCAGATGTCGCCGTCGTCGGTGAGCGCGACGTTCGTGAAGACCGAGTTGCCCTTGTTGATGGTCTTCATCGCGTTCGGGTTCGTGTGCTCGTTCGTGCCGGGCGCGACGCCGAAGAAGCCGTACTCCGGGTTGACGGCCCACAGGCGGCCGTCCTCGCCGATGCGCATCCAGGCGATGTCGTCGCCGAGCGTCTCGACCTTCCACCCGGGGATGGTCGGCTCGAGCATCGCGAGGTTCGTCTTGCCGCAGGCGCTCGGGAAGGCGGCGGCGACGTACTTCACCGTGTTCTGCGGCGAGGTGAGCTTGAGGATCAGCATGTGCTCGGCGAGCCAGCCCTCGTCGCGGGCCATGACGCTCGCGATGCGGAGGGCGTAGCACTTCTTGCCGAGCAGCGCGTTGCCGCCGTACCCGGAGCCGAAGGACCAGATCGCCCGCTCCTCGGGGAACTGCACGATGTACTTGGTGTCGTTGCAGGGCCACGCGACGTCGTCCTGGCCCGGCTCGAGCGGCATGCCGACCGAGTGGAGGCAGGGGACGAAGTCGGCGTCGAGCTCCTCCATGCGCTCGAGCACGTGGCTGCCCATGCGGGCCATCACGCGCATCGAGACGGTGACGTACGCCGAGTCGGTGATCTCGACGCCGAACATCGGGCGCTCCGCCTCGAGGTGGCCCATGACGAAGGGGATGACGTACATCGTGCGGCCCTTCATGCACCCGGCGTACAGCCCGCGCATGAGGACCTTCATCTCCTCGGGGTCCATCCAGTTGTTGGTGGGCCCGCAGTCCTTCTCGTCGACCGAGCAGATGTAGGTGCGGTCCTCGACGCGTGCGACGTCGATGGGGTCCGAGGCGGCGTGGAAGGAGTTCGGCTTGATCGCCGGGTCGAGACGCGTGAAGGTGCCGGAGGCCTCGAGGGCCTGCGTCAGCTGCGCCCACTCCTCGTCCGAGCCGTCACACCACTGGACGCGGTCGGGCTGCGTGAGCGCCGCGACCTCGTTGACCCAGTCGAGGATCCCTCGGTGGGTGGTGGGCTCCTGGAGTTCCGCGGTCATGCCTGGTGGTCCCTCTCGTTCACCCCGGTCCGAGCGTGTCGCCGGGGTCGTGGAGTCTCGGTGTGCGCCCGCCTGGCGTCGTTGCTCGGCGGTCGGTTTGTGGTCCTGCGGGGGCGGGGCCCCCGGAGGGTGGCGCCGAGGCTACAAGGGCCCCAGGACAGGGGCATATTGGATCGATCAAGCCTCGCCGGACAGCCGCTCGACCGTCTGCCAGGCCTGTCTCTTGGGCAACCCGCGGAGCACGATCGAGTCTCGGGAGACCCCCGAGGACGGCGGCACCACGACCTGCAGGCCGCCGTCACCCTCGAGGACCTGGTCGTCCCGGGGCGTCGGCAGCGGCAGGGGTGTGCCGTCGAGGTCGAACGTCAGGCGGACCTGCCAGGTCAGCCCGCCGGCCTCGGTCCGGGTGGTCGCGGAGAGCAGCGTGAGGCGGCGGGGTGGCCCCACCGGGCGCACCTCGAACACCGCCGACGACCCGCACAGCCGCTCGATCTGGTTGGCGGTGCAGGGCTCGTCGACCGCCGTACGGCGTGCCGCGCTGATCGTGAGCCCCCGCCGGCCCTCGAACGACGGCGCGCCGCCGCCGGTCCCCGTGTCGCCGTCGTCGTTGCCGGTGTCGCCGTCCAGCTCGGGCGCGCTGAGCGCGGGCCCGGACGATGACGCCGCCGGCGCGTCCGGCTCGGTCGACGACCCGGTGCCGCCCGAGCAGGCGGACAGCCAGAGGGCCGCGAGCAGCAGGGCGGCGGCGGGCCCGGTTCGTCGGGTCACCACCCGATCCTCCGGGGCCGGGCCAAGCCTGTCGAGGACCACCTGATTTCTCCCTGCCCCTCAGGGTCGGCTAAAGTCGACGGGTCGCGCGAGCGGCGGGCGCCTGTAGCTCAACGGATAGAGCATCTGACTACGGATCAGAAGGTTTGGGGTTCGAATCCCTACAGGCGCGCAGGACGTGAAACCCCAGGTCAGGGTCCCTGACCTGGGGTTTTGCCCGTCTTGGCCCCCTGGGGAGGTTCCGGGCTGGGCGGCCTCCCGAAGGGTCGAAAAGGGCGCGGGCACACAGTGGGCACACTTGCGAATCCGGCCACTCCCGCGCGGCCCGTCGGCGCCGATGGCGTGCTCCGGCTGCGACCTGCCCCCGAAGGGTGGCCCGACGGGGCGTCGCGAGGCGCCCGAGGACGGCGGGGCCGCGGAATTTACGGGCGTCAAGGACTGCCACCTTCCGTGTGAGAGGTGGTCGAGGATCCCAGCAACGGCCGCCCTGTGCTACTTATAAGTGTGCGAAATCTTGACGGTCGTTGCAACGGCAACCTGCAATGGGTTGCCTCGGTCGACGTCGGCCAACGCTGTGTCCGGTGTCGCGGCCGGCGGTGACGATGAACCTCTACTACGAGGGCGAGCCCGAGCGCCTCTCACGCGATCAGGTGGTCCGAGAGGCGCGGTCGCGCGCCCGTCTACGTCTGGCCCAGCGCCACCTCGACGAGGCGGAGGAGAGGCGTGACGTGGCGTTCCTGGTGGACGCCGGATTATCACTGGGAGCGGTCGCCCGCCACACGATGCTCAACCGGCGTCAGGTCAACAGACAACTGGAGGCCTGGTTGCGCTTGAAGGCTGACCGGCGTCTCGCCCTGGATGAGCAGGCGCGGCAAGCCATCGCGACGGCGGTCCTCGATATGCCGTTCGACCAGCACGTCATCGAGCGACTCCTCGGGAGGCTCGCTTCGCTGCGGGCCGGCAAGCAATCCGATGAGTTGGTTTCCGGTGAGGGGGAGGTCGAATGGCAAATTCGGCAGATCGACTGGTCCCGTGAGGTCGGTCTGCTCGATGCGGCGCAACTTGATCTACTAAGGGACCGCGCGGCGCTACGGAGTGAAACCTCGGCTGAGCCGGACGATTAGTCGATGAGCGGGTTCGTCGGCGACCTGTCTCCCGGGCTGATCGCGGTGCGGCCTCGGCGTCAACGTCGCTCACGCGGCCGGTGCTAGATGGTCTCCGTATGAACAGCCCGCGCGGATTCGCGGGACAGCAGCACGTGGGCAAGCGTGCGCTCGGTGTCGGTCTCGACGACATCCACGGCCAGCCGATGGTCAAGGCCGAGCCCTATGGCAATGCCGTTGGGTCGGCCATAGGAGGCCAGTCTCGTTATCCAGTAGTCACGCATCTGCTCTCTGAGCGCCGGACCGGAGCAGCGACGGTCGGCGCGCAGGGTCACCACGTGGTCAGGGTAGACGTGACTGCCGGCGCTCCAGCCGACCTCAACTGATCGTTCGGCCGTGTGGTTCATCAGGGTCCCTAGGTGCGCCCGCGTCTCCTCGTTACCGTGCAGCAGGATCAGGCTGGCCGTGAGCCAGTGGCCGGGTCGGTCGCGCGCAAGGCGCTCGAGAAGCTGTCGCAGCGCGAATGGCAACACCTGGGACGGCCGGTCGACGGGCCGTGAGAGCAGGCCCTGACGAGCGAAGTACCAGGTGTCGATCTGCTCGGTGTAGCTGAGGAGCCGGTAGACATCCGGGGCGTCTGCCCGGTCGAAGATGTCGTCGAAGAACAGTCCGTCTGTGATGTAGTGCCCAGCCCAGTCAAGTTCGTCGTGAGCCTGCACCTTCTGCTCCGCCTCCAGCCTGAGGCGGCGAGTGATGTAGTGCACGAGTTCTGCACCCTCGAGCAGGTCGGTGACCGCCAGGAAGTCGTAGAGCGACAAAACCCAGGGCACCTGGGGCGCATCCGGCATGGTGACGAGGTGTCGTAGCTTGTGCACCTCGGTCGCCCAGACCGTGACGCTGTCGAGGCAGACGACGACCTCGACTGTCAGCGGCGCTGAGAGGGCTGTGGACTGGGTGGAAGTGAATCCTAGCGCGGCGGGCCCGTTATCGATGAGCGCTCGCTGCAGGCGTGCGTGCTGGTGTGCCGCGTCGTTGATGACGTGCTCTACGTCTTCGCCCATGGAGGGAGCGCCGCGTCGGGCCGCGGGTGAGATCCGGCCGGCCTTGCATTGGATCCGAAAAGCGACGTCGTCGCAGGAGACGAGTCCATCGAGGTCACTGTCGTCGTCGGGGGCCCGCCACGCAACGCCCGACCAAGATTGTGATCCCGGCAGGCGAGACGACAGCCTCTCGGCCGTGAACTTCTCCATCCATGTAGCTCGCGCGCGGTCGTAGTCTGCCCAGATCTGCCTTCCGGCAGTTCTCAACCTGTCTTCCATGAGAGGCCTCAAGGCCTCGGGGAGGCCGCTTGGGGCGGGGATGACGTACCCGGCCGAGGTCTTCAGAACAGGTGATGTCGTCAACGGGTGCCCCCCGCACGGGGTGCTGTGGTGACGAACGTCAAAGCTTCTCGGCTCGCAGCTGTGGGCTTCGAGCCATGCGGTCGCGGTGGCGGCGTCGATGCCGTCGGCCGGGTCGATCAGGTCGGTGGCGGTAACGGTGATGAGGTCTAAGGAGTCTCGGAGATGGGTGGCCTCGATGAAACGTCGAAAGACTCGTTTCTGCTGGGTCGGACTCAGTTCGCGCAGCTCGGCCGGAAGCTGGTTCTTGCGGCGCATCCGCGCGAGCATCTTGCCCGCTTCCCGGTACTCCGCGCTCATGGTCACGAACTTGTCGCGAACGCGGCGGCTGTGCACGGCGAGGACCGCCTGCCCCAATGCCCACGACTGGCGCGCGGTGAAGCCCATGATCCGGCCGCACACCTGATCGAACGGGTCGAGGCACCCGCGGAGGACCATCTCCACGTGCTCGGAGTAGCCGCTGTTGCGGATCATCAGATCGTTGAGCTGAGCGGTGCGCCGGTACTCCTCGAAGTGGGCGTCGGCACCGTCGTGAACGGCGGCGACGGAACGAAGCTGGATCAGTTCGCTCGTCATCTCGAACGCGCCTCGTACATCGTCGACGACCCGACTCGCCTTTGTGAGCCAGTCTAGGGGCGGGACACCCGCCGGATCCTGTTCGTCGGTGGTCTGCTCGGTGGTCTGCTCGGTGGTCTGCTCGGTGGTCTGCTCGGTGGTCTGCTCGGTGGTCTGCTCGGT
>NZ_CANLDB010000010.1 GCF_947489365.1 uncultured Nocardioides sp. | reverse complement strand
ACGCACCGCCGTACGACGTCGAGTCGGCCCGAACGCACCGCCGTACGACGTCGAGTCGGCCCGAACGCACCGCCGTACGACGTCGAGTCGGCCCGAACGCACCGCCGTATGACCCCGAGTCGGCCCGAACGCCGTACGTTCGGGCCGACTCGGCGCTCCTGAGGTGAGCGTTCGGGCCGACTCGGCGCTCCTGAGGTGAGCGTTGGGGCCGACTCGGCGCTCCTGAGGTGAGCGTTGGGGCCGACTCGGCGACATGACGGTGCGGGCGCCCCGACGCATCGACTGCATCGGGACGCCAGCACGGTTCCGTCGGGGCCGGGCCGGGTGAGCGGTCAGCGGCGGTGGGTGCCCACCGACTCGGCCTTGTGGGCACCGGGCTCGTGCGGGTCGTCGACCGCGGCAGCGGTCTCGGACCCCCGGGCGGCCGGGCCGGTCTCCGGCTCGGGCTCGGTGGCGCCCTCGGCGAGGGCTCGCTCCTCGGCCATCTGCTCGATGCCGGTCTTGGTGCCGAGCGGCAGGTTGGGCAGCAGCGCGACCGCGATGAAGGCGACGATCGCCAGCGGGACGGCGGCGAGGAAGACGTGCGCCACGGCCTCGCCGTACGACTGCTCGACGACCAGGCGCACCGGGCCGGGCAGCTCGGACAGGTCGGGGATCTGGCCGCTGCCGCCGGAGCCCATCGCCGAGGCGGGGACGCCGAGCGAGAGCAGGCCGTCGGTGATCCGGCTGGAGGCCTGGCTGCCGAGCAGCGCGCCCATCGCGGAGACGCCGACCGCGCCGCCGAGGCTGCGGAAGAAGGTCACCGACGAGGAGCCGGCGCCCATCTCGGTCACGGGGAGCACGTTCTGGGTGACGAGCATGAGGTTCTGCATCACGGCGCCGATGCCGATGCCGACGATCGCCATGAAGATCACGAGGTGCCAGAACGGCGTGTCGTAGTGGATGGTCCCCATCAGCGCGAGGCCGACGGTGAGGAACAGCGTGCCGGTGACCATGTAGCGCTTCCAGACGCCCGTGCGGCTGATGAGCTGGCCGATCACGATCGACGAGACCACCGAGCCGAGCACCATCGGCAGCGTCAGCAGGCCGGACGTGGTCGGGGTCTCGCCGCGGGCGAGCTGCATGTACTGCGACAGGAACACGGTCGTCCCGAACATCGCCACGCCGACCGCGATGCTCGCGATGATCGTCAGCACGACGGTTCGGTTCCTGAACAGCCACATCGGCAGCAGCGGCGAGTGCGCCTTGCGCTCGACCAGCACGAACAGGACGGCGGCGAGGATCGAGCCGCCGACCATCACGTACGACGTCACCGACGCCCAGTCGAAGCTCGAGCCGGCCAGCGTCACCCAGATCAGCAGGGTCGAGACCGCGGCGGTCACGAGGAAGGCGCCGAGGTAGTCGAGGCGGACGTCGCCGGTCCGCGCGCGCTTCGGCAGGTGCAGCGTCTTCTGGATGACCAGCAGGGCACCCAGCGAGAGCGGGACGACGAGGAAGAAGTTCGCGCGCCAGCCGATGGCGTCGGTGACGAGGCCGCCGAGCAGCGGGCCGCCGATGGTGCCGATCGACATGACGCCGCCGAGCACGCCCATGTACTTGCCGCGCTCACGCGGGCTGATGATGTCGGAGATCACGATGATCGCCAGCGACATCAGGCCGCCGACACCGAGGCCCTGGACGCCGCGGCAGGCGATGAGCTGACCGGCGCTCTGGCTGAACGCCGCCAGCACGGAGCCGATCGTGAACAGGCCGAGCGAGAGCTGCAGGAGCAGCTTGCGGTCGAAGATGTCGGCGAGCTTCCCCCAGACCGGCGTGGAGACGGTCATGGCGAGCAGGGTCGCGGTGACGACCCAGGTGTACGACGACTGCCCGCCGCCGAGGTCGGCGATGATCCGCGGCAGCGACGTCGACACGACGGTGCTCGACAGGATCGCGACGAGCATGCCCATCATCAGCCCCGACAGGGCGGTGATGATCTCCCGCGGCGTCATGGGCGCGGGGGAGTCGGCGGCCGGGGTGGCCGGGGTGGCCGCCTCGCTCTCCGCGCGGGTGGTCGGGTCGGGTGGTGCGGTGGTCATCGAGCGCTCTCCTGCAGGGTGCGAGGGGTGGTGTGGGTGGTCGGGTCGTGGGGGACGGCGTCGGGCAGCCGGGAGACGCCCTCGTGCAGCCGCGCCATGAGGCGGGCCAGCGTGACGGCGTCCGCGGGGTCCCAGTCGCCGAGGACGGTGTCGATCGAGGCGATGAGGTCCGCGTGGACCCGGGTGAGCAGGGCGCGGCCGGACTCCGTCAGCGACAGCCGGTGGGCCCGGCGGTCGTCGGGGGAGACCTCGCGGGCGACGAGGCCGTCGTCCTCGAGCTGGCGGACCTGCCGGCTCGCCACGGGCAGCCCGACGTGCTGCGCGGCAGCGATGTCGCTGACGCGGGCGGCGCCGCCCTGGGCGCTGGTCTCGGAGATCACCCGCAGCGCGGTCAGGCCCCCGGGACCGACCTCGTCGGGCACGAGCCGGGCGATCTCGCGGCGCAGCGGACCGATGAGACGCAGGGCCTCGACGATCTCGCGGCTGGCCCGCAGGCCGGCGTCCGCGTCGGTGACTGACATCCGTTCCTCCCACAATGATTGCTTTCGGCAATGGTAACCCTGGGCAATCGGTCTTTGTTCCCGTGGTGGTCATCCACAGTTCGGACGCGGGGATGGCGCGAGGAGGGGGACGGCTTGGTACTGTCGGAGGCGTTACAGGTGCATGTGTCTTTGCAGGTCGAACGCCCGCGGAGTTCGTGTCCAACGGCGTTTCTTTCCGTCAGCTCCTTGCTGCGGGTGGGAGCGACGTGTCACCCGCATTACCTGTGGCGGGTCGCCGAGGTGGCGACTCACACTGATAGAGGAGTACCAGCACCATGGCTCAAGGCACCGTGAAGTGGTTCAACGCTGAGAAGGGCTTCGGCTTCATCGCGCAGGAGGACGGCGGCGACGACGTCTTCGTGCACTACTCGGCGATCCAGACCCAGGGCTACAAGTCCCTGGACGAGAACCAGAAGGTCGAGTTCGACGTCACCCAGGGCCCCAAGGGTCCCCAGGCGGAGAACGTTCGCCCGGTCTGATCCGAGCGACACCAGAACTTCTCGAGGCCCCGACCGGCACTGCCGGTCGGGGCTTCGTCATGTCCGGGGCCCGTGCCCGGCGCGCGTGTCCGGGGCTCAGCAGGTCGCGAACAGCAGCGGACCGCTCGACAGGTCCGAGAGCAGCAGCTGCCGGGGCCGCGGGTCCATCTCGAGGACGACGGTCCGCCCGTCGGCCACCACCGAGTCCAGCGCGAACCGCGTCCGGAAGCTCCCGCCCTGCCCGGTCGCCGGACCCGAGGCCAGCCGGGCCCGCGGGTCGGCGTTGTCCCGCGCCTGGTCCTCGGTCTCGAACGACAGGGCGGTCCGGACGCCGCCGCCCGTCATCTCGGCCATCGCGAAGGCGGTGATCGGGTCGACGTCGCCGCCCTCGGCCACCGCGGCGTCGACGAGCCGCTCGGACGTCGCCTGGGCCTCGGGGTCGGTGCGCGAGGTCCCGAGCTCGACGCAGGCCCACTCGGCGGTGGCGACCGCGGCCGCGAGCGGTGCCACGCCGTCGGACACCGCACCGACGGCGTCGCCGACCTCCTCGGCCATCGACGGCTCGTCGCCGAGGGCCGCGTCGCGCGCGGTGTCGAGGTAGCCGCGGGAGTCCGACGTCAGCACCAGGCCCTGGTCGGCCAGCACGACGACGTACCCGAACACCGCGCTGATCGTGGGGTCCACCCGCGCGAGCAGGTCCGCTCCGCCGTCCCACACGCCGTCGTCCGCCGACGGGGCCGTGTAGCCGAGGTCGTCGAGCGTGCCGGCGAGCGCCTCCGCGTCGTCGTCCTCGACGCCGAGGGCGACGACCTGGCCGTCCGCGGACTGGCTGAACCCCTCCCAGCCGACCGTCGCGGGGGAGAGACCGAAGGAGTCCTGCAGGCCCGCCGCGGACGACACCATCGCCGAGGTCGACGTCAGGTCGGAGGCGAAGGCGTCGTCGAGGAACCGGGTCACGACGCTGCCCGGCGAGTCCGCGTCGACGTCCGCCCCGACCTCCTCGCGCACCCCGGCCCAGTCGGTGAACGAGAGCCGCTGCGACGACGCCGGGGACACCTCGGCGGCGCGGACGAGGTCGCCCTCGGGCGCGGTGACGACCCGGTAGGCGACGACCGCGGCACCGGCCACCAGCGCGAGGGCCACGAGCCCGCCGACGACGACCACGAGCCGTCTGCGCATGGGGCGGGTCCTCCTGGGTCGCGGGTGCTGTGAGACTAGCCGCCATGGCGCAGCACAGGCACGTGGTCGCCGCCGGCGCGGTGGTGACGCGGCGGACGTCCCGGGGCGGTCCGCCCGAGGTGCTCCTGGTCCACCGACCCCGCTACGACGACTGGTCGCTGCCCAAGGGCAAGCTCGACCGCGGCGAGCACGCCACCACAGCGGCCCTCCGCGAGGTGGCCGAGGAGACCGGGCTCGACGTGCTCCTCGGTGTCGCCCTCACCGAGCAGCGCTACACCGTCGGCTCCGGGCGCGCGCGACGCAGCAAGACCGTCCACTACTGGACCGCGAGCGTCCTCGGGGACGACGACGTCGCGGGCTACCGCCGCGCCGACGAGATCGACGAGGTCGTCTGGATGCCGTGGGCGGACGCGCTGGCGCGGCTCACGTACTCCCGCGACCGCGCCACCGTGCGCGAGGCCGCCGTCCACCAGCGGCGCAGCGACCCGCTGCTGGTCCTGCGCCACGCCGACGCCCACTCGCGCAAGGCCTGGCGCCGCGACGACCGCGTCCGCCCCCTCACGGCGTCGGGGGAGCGGCAGGCCGAGCGCCTCGTCCCCGTCCTCTCGGCGTACGGCGTCGAGCGGGTCGTGACCTCGCCCAGCACGCGCTGCACCCAGACGGTCGCGCCGTACGCCGCCACGCTGGCGCGCAAGGTCCGCAACCGCGACGCGCTCAGCGAGGAGGGCGCCACCGCGGCCGGCGTCCGCGACGTCGTCGAGGAGGCCCGCGACCTCGGCCGGCCGGTCGTGCTGTGCACCCACCGGCCCGTGCTGCCGCTGGTGTACGCCGCCCTGGGCTCGTCCGAGCCCCGCCTGGAGCCGGCCGGGCTCCTCGTCGCGCACCACCGTGACGGGCTGGTGCTCGCCTGCGGGCCCCTCGACGCGCCCCTCGGCCGCTAGCGCTGGTCCCGGCCCGACGTGGCCCGACCCGCGCCGCGGGTCACGCCCCGGTCTCGGGTGGGCGAACTCTGCCCCACCGGGCGGCGCCGCGCGTGACCTGCGTCTCTCGTTTCGCCGTCCCGGCGCCGAGTCTCCCGCCCCCGTTCACCGCTCGTTCACCGCCGACGGCCGGACGTGTCACCTCGGCTCCCTAGCGTCTGCGACGTCAACGAGATCACCCCTGCAGTGAACACGAACCAGGAGTACGAAGTGCGCATCACTTCCCAGCGGTCCCCCCGGGCCCTCGTGCCCGGCCTCGCGGCCGTGGCGCTGTCCGTCGTCCTCGTCGGCTGCAGCGCCGGCAACGAGGGCGGCTCGACCGACTCCGGCGCCGAGGAGACCGGCCTGTCCGGCACCATCGCCGGTGCCGGCGCGTCCTCGCAGGAGGCCGCGCAGGGCGCGTGGCAGTCCGGCTTCCTGGACGCCAACCCCGACGTCACGGTCAACTACGACCCCATCGGCTCCAGCGGCGGCCGCGAGCAGTTCATCGACGGCGGCGTCGCGTTCGCCGGCTCCGACGCCTACATGGACGACGAGGAGCTGACCGCCGCGACCGAGCGCTGCAGCGGCGAGGACCCCATCGAGGTCCCGGCGTACGTCAGCCCGATCGCCGTCATCTTCAACCTCGAGGGCGTCGACGAGCTCCAGCTCGACCCCGAGACGATCACCGGCATCTTCGAGGGCGACATCACGACGTGGGACGACCCCGCGATCGCCGCCACGAACGACGGCGTGGACCTGCCCGACACCGCCATCACCCCGGTCCACCGCGGTGACGACTCGGGCACCACCGAGAACTTCACCGAGTACCTCGCGGCCGCCGGCGGCTGGAGCGAGGAGCCCAGCGACGTGTGGCCGATCCAGGGCGGCGAGGCCGCGACCGGCACCTCCGGCGTGGTCGAGGCCGTCGGCGGCGGTGACGGGACCATCGGGTACGCCGACGCCAGCCAGGCCGGCGACCTGTCCGCCGCGACCGTGCAGGTCGGCGACGAGTTCGTGGCCCCCAGCCCCGAGGCCGCGGCGGAGATCATCAACGCCTCCCCGCGCGTCGAGGGCCGCGAGGCCAACTCGATGGCCGTCGACATCGACCGTGAGACCGAGGAGGCCGGCGTCTACCCGGTCGTCCTCGCGTCGTACATGATCGCGTGCCCGACCTACGAGGACGCCGACGAGGCCGCGCTGGTCAAGGCCTACCTGTCCTACGTCGTGAGCCCGGAGGGCCAGGAGGCCGCGGCCGAGACCGCCGGCTCCGCGCCGCTCTCGGACGACGTCAGCAGCGAGGCGACGGAGATCGTCGACCAGATCAGCTGACCGTGCCCGACGCCGTGCACCTCGGTCCCGGAACCGCGCCCCCCGCGGTTCCGGGACCGTGCGCGGTGGATGGCAGCGTCGTCCCCCACACTGACGACGCAGGCAGGACACGGCACGGACGACGGCGCGACGAGCGCGAGGAGCACGAGTGAGCACGACGATCGACGAGGCCCGCGGGGCAGGACGTCGGCCCGGCGACGCGATCTTCAAGGGGACGGCGGTCGGCGCCGCGCTGGTCATCCTGCTGGCCCTGGCCGGGGTCGCGGTCTTCTTGCTGTACGAGGGCGTGCCCGGCATCCTGGGCGCCCGCGAGGAGACGGGCAGCAGCTTCGTCGCCTACGTCTGGCCCCTGGTCTACGGCACCCTGGTCGCCGCGGTCATCGCGCTCGTGATCGCCACGCCGCTGGCCTTCGCGATGGCCCTGGTCATCAGCCACTACGCCCCGAAGCGCCTCGCCAAGCCGCTCGGGTACATCGTGGACCTGCTCGCCGCGGTCCCCAGCGTCGTGTACGGCGTGTGGGGCATCACCGTCCTCGGCCCGCAGCTCGTGCCGATGTACCGCTGGCTCGCCGAGACTGTCCCGTGGATCCCGTTCTTCGCGGGCCCGGCGTCCACCACCGGCCGCACCATCTTCACCGCGGGCGTCGTGCTCGCGATCATGGTGCTCCCGATCGTCACGGCCATCTGCCGCGAGATCTTCGCCCAGACCCCGACGCTGCACCAGGAGGCCGCGCTGGCGCTCGGCGCCACGCGCTGGGAGATGATCCGGATGACGGTCTTCCCCTACGCCCGCTCCGGCATGATCTCCGCGGTCATGCTCGGCCTCGGCCGCGCGCTGGGCGAGACCATGGCCGTCGCGCTGGTGCTGTCGGCCAGCGGCGTCATCACCCTGAACTTCATCTCGAACACGAACCCCTCCACGATCGCCGCGAACATCGCGCTGCGGTTCCCCGAGGCCACCGGGTTGGCCGTCAACATCCTGATCGCCAGCGGGCTCGTCCTGTTCGCGATCACCTTCGCCGTCAACTTCGCCGCCCGCGCCATCGCGGGTCGCTCCGCCCGGAGGATGAGCCGATGACCCAGACGCTCGAGAAGCCCTCGGCGTCCCGCGACGCCATGCCGCTGTCGGGTCCCCGCCTGCCCGCCGCGGCGCCGTACGTCGTCGGCGTCGCCGCCCTCGCCGTCGGCGTCGGCGTGGGCCTGATCCTCGGCGGCGGCGTGATCGCCATGGGCGTGCTCGCCGCCGTGACCTTCATCGTCGGCCTCACCGTCTGGGCCTGGGCGCTCGAGGGCCGGCGCGGCGGTGTCGACCGCCTCGCCACCTCGGTGGTCTGGTCGGCGTTCCTCGTCGCCCTGGTCCCGCTGCTGTCCCTGGTGTGGACCGTGCTGTCCAACGGCCTCCCGGCGCTGTCGCCGGAGTTCTTCACCTACTCGATGCGCGGCGTGATCGGCGACGAGCAGGGCGGCATCTACCACGCCCTGATCGGCACCCTGCTGATCACGCTCGGCGCCGCGGTCATCTCGATCCCGGTCGGGGTCATGACGGCGATCTACATCGTGGAGTACGGGCGTACCGCCAAGCTCGCGAAGGCCATCACCTTCCTGGTCGACGTGATGACCGGCATCCCGTCGATCGTCGCCGGCCTGTTCGCCTACGCGCTGTTCGTCCTGATCTTCGGCCCCGGCATCCGCATGGGCTTCGGCGGCTCGGTGGCCCTGAGCCTGCTGATGATCCCGATCGTGGTGCGGGCGACCGAGGAGATGCTGAAGCTCGTCCCGGACGAGCTCCGCGAGGCGGCGTACGCGCTCGGCGTGCCGAAGTGGCGCACGATCGTGAAGGTCGTCCTGCCGACGTCCCTGAGCGGCATCCTCACCGGCGTGACGCTGGCCGTCGCCCGCGTCATCGGCGAGACGGCGCCGCTGCTGATCATCGCGGGCAGCACGGACTCGGTGAACTTCAACCTGTTCGCCGACCGGATGCAGACCCTGCCGGTGTTCATCTACTACTCGTACACGCAGCCGGGCGTGCCGCCCGAGTTCGGGCAGGAACGCGCCTGGGGCGCGGCGCTCGTCCTGATCGCCATCGTCATGGGCCTGAACCTGCTGGCCCGCCTCGTCGGCAAGATCTTCGCCCCCAAGACCGGGCGCTGACGCGCCGTCCTGCAGCAGCCCGCACCAGCATCGCCCAGAAGAGGACACACTGAGATCATGGCCAAGAGCATCGACGTCTCCGACCTGAACATCTACTACGGGGACTTCCTCGCGGTGCAGGGCGTGAACATGACGATCAAGGCCCGGTCGGTCACCGCCTTCATCGGCCCGTCGGGCTGCGGGAAGTCGACCTTCCTGCGCTCGCTGAACCGCATGCACGAGGTCATCCCGGGCGCCCGCGTCGAGGGCAAGGTCGTCGTCGACGGGCAGTCGCTGTACGACCCCTCGATCGACCCGGTCGCCGTACGCCGCCAGATCGGGATGGTCTTCCAGCGCCCCAACCCGTTCCCGACGATGTCGATCTACGACAACGTCCTCGCCGGCAACCGCCTCAACTCGCGCCGCATGAAGAAGGCCGAGGCCGACGGCATCGTCGAGAAGTCCCTCAAGGGCGCGAACCTCTGGAACGAGGTCAAGGACCGCCTCAACAAGCCCGGCATGGGCCTCTCCGGCGGCCAGCAGCAGCGCCTCTGCATCGCCCGCGCCATCGCCGTCGAGCCCCAGGTCCTGCTGATGGACGAGCCCTGCTCGGCGCTGGACCCCATCTCGACGTCCGCGATCGAGGACCTCATCCACGAGCTGAAGTCCGACTACACGATCGTCATCGTCACCCACAACATGCAGCAGGCCGCCCGCGTCTCCGACGAGACCGGCTTCTTCAACCTCAAGGCCACCGGCGAGCCCGGCCAGCTCGTGGAGTTCAACCCCACCAAGAAGGTCTTCTCGAACCCCGACGAGTCCGCCACCGAGGCGTACATCTCCGGTCGCTTCGGCTGAGCCGCTCCGCCCCCTTCTCCACAGGTTCCTCCCTCCCGTGCGGGTAGTCCCCTGAGCAACTGCTCCTAAAAGGCCCTTGACGGAGCGTTTCCTCAGGGGACTATCCGCGTCGTCCCCAGGGGCTGTGGAGAGACCCCGACCTCGACGGGGCGGATCGCCGACCATCTCCGGGTGCGACCCGCGCCCCTCGATCTGCGACCCGGCCTCGTGTGGCCGGTCCCGATCGACCCCACCGGGCGCCGCGGCCCCACGCCGGGATCGGCCCGGGGTCCCCGGTGGCGCCGCAGCGGACCCGGGCTCTACGTGCCGTCGGACGTCGACGCGCACGCCCCCGAGCAACGCGTCGTCGAGGCGGCGGCCCGTCTGCCGGCATCGGGGGCCATCACCGGCTGGGCCGGGTTGAGGTGGCTGGGGGCGACCTGGCTGGACGGGCGTACGCCGGACGGGCGCGCCGAGCGTGACGTCGTCCTGCTCGCGACCAACGCCGACATCCGCCCCTTCCCCGGGCAGCGCTTCTCCGCCGAGCGGCTCAACCCCTGCGAGGTGAGGGTGGTCGACGGGGTCCCCGTGACGGTCCCGGTGCGCAGCGTCTGCTTCGAGCTCCGCTACCCCGAGGGGGAGCGCGAGGGGATCGTGGCGGCCGACATGGCGGCGTACGCCAACCTGGTCTCCCGTGCCGAGATCGGTGACTACCTGCCCCACCTCTCAGGCTGGACCGGTGTGCAGAGGGTCCGCGACGCGCTGCCCCTGATCTCGGAGAACTCCTGGTCCCCGCCCGAGACCCGGATGCGCCTGGTCTGGCTCCTGGACGCCGGCCTGCCGCCGGTGCTCTGCAACCAGCCGGTGTTCGACCGTCGGGGCCGTCACCTCGGGACCCCGGACATCCTCGATCCGGTAGCCGGCGTCCTGGGCGAGTACGACGGTGCCGAGTTCCACCTCGGTCCGAGCAACCGCCGCCGCGACGTCGGCCGGGAGGACGACCTGCGAGCGGCCGGACTCGAGACGTTCAGCGTCGTGGCCGGTCAGACCGCCGACCGCGACGGGCTCGCCGCCCGCATGCTGCGTACGCGGGCTCGTGCCCGCTGGCAGGACCCCGCCACGCGCGCCTGGACACTCGTCCCACCGGCCGGGTGGCGTCTCCGCCTCACCGTCGCCGACCGCCGCGCGGGCTGTGGTCGACCCGCCGTCCACAGCCGTGGCCCACCCGGCGCGGTAGTCCCCTGAGCATCTGCTCCTCAGACCGCCTCGGACGAGCAGTTGGTCAGGGGACTACCCGCAACGGCGCCCCGGAACCTGTGGACGACGCCCGCCACGCGCCCGGAGGACCGGTCGGAAAGACGTCAGATGCCCAGGACGGCGTACAGCACGACGTAGGAGCCGGCGGCGACGAGGCCGGCGGCGGGGAAGGTGAGGACCCAGGCGGTGAGGATGGAGCGGGCGACGCCCCAGCGGACGGCGGAGAGGCGCTTGGTGGCGCCGACGCCCATCACCGCGGAGGTGATGGTGTGGGTGGTGGAGATGGGGGCCTCGTAGACGTACGCCGTCGTGTACAGCACCGAGGCGGCCACCGACTCGGCGGCGAAGCCGCGGGCGGGGTCGAGGTCGATGATGCGGCGGCCGAGGGTCCGCATGATCCGCCAGCCGCCCGACCAGGTGCCGAGCGAGATGGCGGCGGCGGCCGAGAAGATCACCCACAGCGGGAGGTCGTCGCCCGCGGAGGCGTAGCCGCCGGTGAGCAGCGCCAGGAAGATGACGCCCATCGTCTTCTGGGCGTCCTGGAGGCCGTGGCCGAGCGCCATCGCCGCGGCGGAGACGGTCTGCGCGGCGCGGAAGCGGCGGTTCGCGCGGCCGGGGTTGGCGCGGCGGAAGATCCACATGATCGCCAGCATCACCAGGCCGCCGGCGGCGAAGGCGAACAGCGGCGAGAAGATCATCGGGATCAGGACCTTGTCGACCACGGTGTCCCACTTGACGACCGTCCCGGCCGCCACGGCCGACCCGACGAGGCCGCCGATGAGGGCGTGGGACGACGACGAGGGCAGCCCGAAGTACCAGGTGACCATGTTCCACGCGATCGCCCCGAGCAGCCCCGCGAGCACGATCACGAGGCCGTGGGCGTCCGAGGGTGGACTGATCACCTCCGACACCGTCGTGGCGACCTTCTGGCCGAGGAAGGCGCCGACGAAGTTCATCACCGCCGCCATCGCCAGGGCGACCCGCGGGGTGAGGGCCCGGGTGGAGACGGAGGTGGCGATCGCGTTGGCGGCGTCGTGGAAGCCGTTGGTGTAGTCGAAGACCAGGGCGACCACGACGACGGTGACGATGATCGCGAGCTCGGCGCTCATCGGGCTGTCAGGACTCCTTGACCGCGATGGTCTCCACCGTGTTGGCGACCTTCTCGAACGCGTCGACGGCGCCCTCGAGGGTCTCCACGATGTCCTTCAGCTTCAGCACCTCGATCGCCTTGTACGAGCCGCCGAACAGCGCGGCCAGGATGCGACGGTGCTGCTTGTCGCCGGCGTTCTCGAGGCGGTTGATCTCGATCCAGTACTCCGACAGCTCGGAGTCCTTCATCGACCGCAGCCGCGGCATCGCCGCCGCGGTGATCTCAGCGCATTGCTGGAGGACCTCGACCTGCTCGGAGAGCTCGGCGGGCAGCTGCTTCACCTCGTACAGCAGGATGAAGTCGACCGCCTCGTCCATCAGGTCCATGACGTCGTCCAGACCGGAGGCGAGCCGGTAGATGTCCTCGCGGTCGAACGGCGTCACGAAGGTGCTGTTCACCGCCCGGATGATCGCGTGGGTCGTCTCGTCGGCGGCGTGCTCGGCGTCGCGCATGCGGCGGGCGACGTCCTCGTGGTCGGCGCCCTCGGCGAGCATCTCGGCGAGGAGGCCGGCACCCACGACGAGGTGCTTGGCCGACTCCGTGAAGAGCTCGAAGAACGATGCGTCGACCGGACGGAACCGGAAAGCCACTGCAGACCTCGATGGGTGGGGGACGGACGGCGACCCACTCTAGGACCGCCGCGTCGTCACCGGGCAACCCGCCCGGTACGACACGCCCCCGCCGTCACCTCAGCCGCGGCGTCGGCGCTGCTGCGCGATGAGCTCGTCCTGGACGTGCACGGGCCCGCGGTGGCGGGTCCAGGCGCCGTCGGTGTCGAGGTGCCAGGTGTCGGCGTCGTCCGACAGGCCCAGGTCGAGGAGCCGGGCGACCTCGGCGATGGCGGCCTCGCTGGGCAGCCGCACCAGGACCTCGACGCGCCGGTCGAGGTTGCGGTGCATGAGGTCCGCGGAGCCGATCCACACGGCCGGGTCCCCGCCGTTCTCGAACCACGCGATCCGTGAGTGCTCCAGGTAGCGCCCAAGCACCGAGCGCACCTCGATGGTCTCCGACAGACCGGGTACGCCGGGCCGCAGCGAGCAGATGCCGCGGACCCAGAGCTGCACCGGCACCCCGGCCTGGGAGGCCAGGTAGAGCGCGTCGATGACGGCCTCGTCCACGACGGAGTTCGCCTTGATCCGCACGCGGGCGGGTCGCCCGGCGCGGTGGTGGGCGATCTCCGCGTGGATCTGCGTGACCAGCCCCTCGCGCACCGAGTCCGGCGCGACCAGCAGCCGCTCGTACGAGCTCTGCCGCGAGTAGCCGGACAGGTTGTTGAACAGGTGCGCGACGTCCTCGCCGATGACCTCGTCGGCGGTCAGCAGCCCGAGGTCCTCGTAGTGGCGGGCGGTCTTCGGGTTGTAGTTGCCGGTGCCGATGTGGGTGTAGCGGCGGATGCCGTCGGGCTCGTCGCGCACCACCATCGAGAGCTTGCAGTGGGTCTTCAGGCCGACGAGGCCGTAGACGACGTGGCAGCCGGCGTGCTCCAGCTTGCGGGCCCAGCGGATGTTGGCCTGCTCGTCGAAGCGGGCCTTGATCTCGACGATCACCAGCACCTGCTTGCCGGCCTCGGCGGCGTCCACGAGGGCGTCGATGATGGGGGAGTCGCCGGAGGTGCGGTAGAGCGTCTGCTTGATCGCGAGGACCTGCGGGTCGGCGGCGGCCTGCTCGAGGAAGCGCTGCACGGACGTGGCGAACGAGTCGTACGGGTGGTGCAGCAGGACGTCGCGGCGGCGTACCGACTTGAACACGTCGACCGGCGAGGACGACTCCACCTCGGCGAGGTGCGTGTGCGTCGACGGCACGAAGGTCGCGTACTTCAGCTCCTCGCGCGGCAGGTCGGCGATGTCGCCGAGGCCGCGCAGGTCGAGCGGACCCCGGAGCTTGAAGACCTCGTCGTCGGTGACGTCGAGCTCGGACTTCAGCAGCCCCAGCACGTCCGGGTCGATCGACTCCTCCACCTCGAGGCGGACGGCGGGCCCGAACTTGCGGCGCAGCAGCTCCTTCTCGAGCGCGGCGAGGAGGTTCTCGGCGTCGTCCTCCTCGACCTCGAGGTCCTCGTTGCGGGTGACCCGGAACGAGAAGACCTTCACGATCTCCATGCCCGGGAAGAGGCGCTTGAGGTGCTCGCGGATGACGTCCTCCAGCGGCACGAACCGCTGGTTGCCGAGCGGGACGAACCGGTCGAAGATCGGCGGCACCTTGACGCGGGCGAAGTGCTCCTTGCGGGTCTTCGGGTGCCGCACCATGACGGCGAGGTTCAGCGAGAGCCCGGAGATGTAGGGGAACGGGTGCGCCGGGTCCACGGCCAGCGGCGTCAGCACCGGGAAGACCCGGTCCTTGAACAGCCGCTTGCAGTGCTTCTGCTCCTCGCGGTCCAGCTCCTCCCAGCGCAGCAGCTGGATGCCCGCGGACTCGAGCTCGGGGGTGAGGGTGTCCACGAACAGCGCGGAGTGGCGGTCGGCCAGCTCGCCGGTCTTGGCGTGGATCGCGTTCAGCACCTCGCGGGGCATCAGCCCGGACGCGGCCCGGACGGCGACCCCTGCGGCGATGCGCCGCTTGAGGCCGGCGACGCGGACCATGAAGAACTCGTCGAGATTGCTCGCGAAGATCGCGGCGAAGCGGACCCGCTCCAGCAGCGGCAGGCCGGTGTCCTCGGCCAGCTCGAGCACCCGCTGGTTGAACGCGAGCCAGGACAGCTCGCGGTCGAGGAAGCGGTCGTCGTACTTCTGGACGGCGCCGATCGCCTCGGGGTCCGGCACGTACGGCGGCTCCACGTCGAAGCTGTCCGACCCGACGGCGGCCGACGGGCCGAGGTCGACGGGACCGTCCTCGACCGACCCGGCGACGTGGGCGGCCAGCGAGGAGGGGTCGGTCGTCATGGGTCCCATCCTTCCACCGTCCGGTGAACGGAGGGTGACCCGAGAACGACCCCGACGGACTCGCCGGTGAGTTCTGCGCCACTCGTCGCGACGCGCCCCGTCGCGCATCCCGCGCGACGCCCGGGACCCGCGCCGGGTCGGGCGTCTCGATAGTGTCGCTGGCCATGGTCAGACGGCGAGGTGTGGCGGAGCTGGCGCGTGCGGCGACGCTGAAGACGGTCCTGGCGCTCCCGGGCGCCGTACGGCGACGGCTCACCTCCCCGCAGGTGCAGCAGGGGCAGTGGCTGGCCAACGACGTCCGCCTGATGCTCCGTCTCGCGGCGCTGGCCGGCGAGCCGCAGCTCGGCGACCTCGACATCGAGGGGACCCGCGTGGCGCTCGACCAGCAGACCGCGGCCGCCGGCGGCCGCCGCCGGGTGGCGTCGGTGCGGGACCTGCTGCTGGGCGCGAACGAGGGCGAGGGCGCGGGCGGGCCCGGCGCCCTCCGGGGCCGGCTGTACGTGCCGCGGTCGCGGCTGCTGGAGCAGCGGGCGCCCCTGCTGCTGTTCTTCCACGGCGGCGGCTTCGTCTCCGGCGACGTCGAGAGCCACGACGGCCCCTGCCGGTTCCTCGCGGAGGAGGCGGGCGTCCGGGTGTTGTCGGTCGAGTACCGCATGGGTCCCGAGCACCGGTTCCCGGCGGCGCACGACGACGCGTGGACGGCGTACCGCTGGGTCGTCGAGCACCCCGACCTCGTCGGCGCCGACCTGGACCGGCTCGCGGTCGGCGGCGACTCCGCCGGCGCGAACCTGGCCGCGCACGTCGCCCGCCAGGCCGCCGCGGAGGGGCTGCCGCTGGCGTTCCAGCTGCTGGCCTACCCCATCACCGACGCCACCCGCACCGGCGGCAGCCGCGACGAGTACGCCGAGGGCTTCCTGCTGACCGGCCGGTTCATCGACCAGGTGACCGAGGCGTACACCCCCGACCCGGCGACCCGCACCGACCCGCGCATCTCCCCGCTGCTCGCCGAGGACGTCCCCGCCGGGCTGGCGCCCGCGCACGTGGCGACCGCCGGGTGGGACCCGCTGCGCGACGAGGGCGAGGACTACGGCTTCGTCCTGCAGCGCGCCGGCGTCCGCACCGAGGTGCGCCGCCACCCCAGCCAGATCCACGGCTTCCTCAACCTCGTCGGCGTCGCCCCCACCGCCCGCCTCGCCACCCGTGAGCTCACCTCGGCGCTGCGGGCGGCCATCGGCTGAGTGCCGAGTCGGCACGTCTGCGCAGCCCAGGGGCCTCGAGTCGGCACGTCTGCGCAATGACGAGCCGCGCTCGGTGCGCAGATGTGCCGACTCGGCGTCCCAGAGGTGCGCAGATGTGCCGACTCGGCGTCCCGGAGGTGCGCAGACGTGCCGACTCGGCGTCGTAGAGGTG
This sequence comes from uncultured Nocardioides sp., assembly GCF_947489365.1. Taxonomy (GTDB): domain Bacteria; phylum Actinomycetota; class Actinomycetes; order Propionibacteriales; family Nocardioidaceae; genus Nocardioides. The sequence goes on along the minus strand of NZ_CANLDB010000010.1, from coordinate 79,517 downwards.
CGCAGCCGTGCCGACCCGGCGTCAGGGGCGGGCGTACATCACGTGGGTGTCGACGGCGGCGTGGGTGAAGCCGAGGCGGTCGTAGACGGCGACGGCGGCGTCGTTGTCGGCCTCGACGTACAGCTCGACCTCGCCCACGCCCGGACCGCCGGGGCCCTCGTCGACGAGGTGGTGGAGGCCGGCGAGGGTGAGGACCTTCCCGAGGCCGCGACCCTGGGCGGCGGGGGAGATCCCGAGGACGTAGACCTCGCCGAGCTCCTCGGAGGTCCGCTTCGTCCAGTGGAACCCGAGCAGGTCGCCCGTGGTCGTGTCGCGGGCGAGGAACAGTCCGGCGGGGTCGAACCAGTCCTGGTCCATGCGGGAGGTGAGGTCGTCGTGGTCCATCGCGCCCTGCTCGGGGTGGGAGGCGAAGGCGGCGGCGTTGACGGCGAGGAGGTCGTCGGCGTCGGCGGGGGTCCAGGTGTCGATCCGGATCCCGGCGGGGACCTCCAGGGTCGGCAGCGGCGTGGTGGAGGGCCGCCGCATCACCCACAGCTCCCGCACCGCGTCGAAGCCGTACGACGCCGCGAGCGCCCGGGCGGCGGGGTGGTCGGCGTGGGACCAGGCGCGCAACGGCTCGCCCTCGGTGACCCACTGCACCTCCTCGAGCAGCGCGCGACCCCGGCCTCGGCCCCGCGCGGCCGGATCGACGGCCAGGCCGAGCTCGCCGTCCACGAGCAGGGCGACGCCGTCGTCGGCCAGCCAGAAGCCGACCTCCGCGGCGGGCCGGTCGTGCAGCGCCCGCCAGGTGGCCTCGTCGAAGGGCGCCACGCCGTCCGCGGCCTCGCAGGCGCGGGCGACCTCGCGGATGCGGACGAGGACGTCGGCGTCGAGGGCGCGGTTGGTCGGGGTCGCCGCGGTCATGCGTCGGCGCCGCGGCGCACCTCGGGGGTCTCGCGCTCCTTGGTGGGCAGCACGAACCGGTAGCCGACGTTGCGGACGGTGCCGATCAGGGTCTCGTTCTCGGGGCCGAGCTTCGCGCGCAGGCGCCGGACGTGGACGTCGACGGTGCGGGTGCCGCCGAAGTAGTCGTAGCCCCACACCTCCTGCAGCAGCTGCTGGCGGCTGAAGACGCGCCCGGGGTGCTGCGCGAGGAACTTCAGGAGCTCGAACTCCTTGAAGGTCAGGTCCAGCGAGCGCTTGCCCACCTTCGCCGTGTACGTCGCGTCGTCGACGACGACCTCGCCGGTGCGGATCACGTGCGACTCGGGGTCCTCGGCGTCGCGCGCCGCGGCCAGCCGGTCAGCGGCCAGCCGGATGCGCGCCTCGAGCTCGGCCGGACCGCAGCCCGCGAGCACGACGTCGTCCATGGCCCAGTCCGCGGCGACGACGGACAGCCCGCCCTCGGTGACCACCAGGACCACCGGCACCTGCGAGCCCGTCGTCCTGATGAGCCGGCACAGGTCGCGGCTGGCGGCCAGCTCCTGGCGGCCGTCGACGAGGATCAGGTCGGCGGCCGGCGCCTCGAGCAGGGCGCTGCCCTCGGCGGGCAGCACCTTGACGGTGTGCCGCAGCAGGGCGAGGCTCGGCAGCACCTCGGCGGAGGGCTGCAGCGCGCTGGTCAGCAGCAACAGGGTGCTCATCGCTGGTCCTCGCTGGTCCTGGTGGCGGTCGGCTGCGGAAACCGTGTGAGCACGTGAGGATACTTGACCCATGACGTCGACCAGCACCTCCGCGGACCGTGACGCCGCCCACGGAGGGGTCGTGACCCCCGGGGTCATCGCGGTCCACCTGTGGGCCGCGGCCCGGGCCGCCGCGGGGACCGCGCGCGCCGACCTGTCCGTCGAGGGCCCGCTGAGCCTTGCCGAGGTGACCGCCGCGGTCCTCGGCGAGCACGGCGGGGACGCCCGGCTGCAGCAGGTCCTCGGGGTCTGCTCCGTCCTCGTCGACGACCGCCCGACGGGCACGACCGACCACGCCGAGGTCGTCGTCCGGCCGGGGCAGGCGGTGCAGTACCTGCCCCCGTTCGCGGGCGGCTGACGTGCGCCCGGGGGCCGTCGTGCGCGGTGGGGTGGCCGTGGTGGCCACGGTCCTCGCGCTCGTGCTCGCGGCCGGGCAGGTCGGGACCCCCGCCGGCCCCGGGCCGGCGGAGGCCGGCACCCCCGCGGCCCGCGAGCGGTCCGGCGACGCGCCGTACCGGTTCCTGTCGGTCCCCGACCTGTTCAACGGCGACGTCGCCGACCTGCGGGGCACCGCGACCTGGCGCCCGGGGATGCCCAACTCGTGGAACGAGCACTGGGCCGCCAACGTCGAGAACGTCTTCGGCCAGCTCGCCGCCCAGGACGCCGACGACTACCTCGTCGCGGGCGACCTGGTGGAGGGCCAGTGGCAGCTGGACAAGCGGGACGACCGCGTCTTCGGGACCGGTCCCGCCGCCGTGACCCGCGCCGGCAACGCCTACTACTCGCGGTGGAAGTCCTACTGGCGCCAGGCCGGCGTCGACACCGACCGGGTGCGCGTGGCGGTCGGCGACCACGAGATCGGCGACAACCTGCCGCGGGCCGGGACCCGCCAGTACGCCTACTACGACCGGTTCAAGAACGTCTTCGCCCGCCAGTTCACCGCGCCGGGCGGCCGGCCCCGCTACCGCATGCACCCGCCGACCGGACAGCACGCCGACACCGCGTACGCCGTGTGGCTGGCGCCGTCGGTGCTCCTGGTGAGCGTCGACGTCTTCACCCGCCGCAAGGACCGCGTGAGGACCACGGTCGACGACGCCCAGCTGGCGTGGCTACGACGGGTGCTCGCCCGCACCGAGCCCGACGACACGGTCCTCGTGCAGGGCCACACCCCCGTGCTCGGCCCGGTCCGCACCTTCGCCAGCAGCCACCTCCGGCTCGAGGGCGGGGAGCGCAGCGCCTTCTGGCAGCTCCTGCGCCGGGCCGACGTCGACCTCTACCTGGCCGGCGAGGTCCACGCGGACACCGCCGTCCAGCGGGCCCCGGGCGAGCCCGTGCAGGTCACCCACGGGGGCCTCGCGAAGTACGGCACCATCCGCTTCCTCACCGGCGAGGTCGCGGACGACGGCACCGTCAGGCTGGTCAGCCACCAGATCCGCAGGCGGTCCGTGCAACCCACCAGCCCGCGGGGCCGCCGGCTGTGGAGCACCAACAAGACGATGCCGTGGAAGGTCGTGCTGGACCCGTTCTCGACCGAGACCGGCGGGCTCACCCTCTCCCCGGACGGCGTCGTCTCCGACGACACCGGCGTCCTGCGCCTGAACCCGGACGTCGGCTGAGCCGGGCCCGTCCGGCGGGTCCTCAGGTGGCGACCAGCACCTCCACCCCCGCCTCGCGGAGGCCGGCGAGGTCGGCGGGGTCGATGCCGTCGTCGACGACGACGAGGTCGAACTCGGTCAGCGGCGCGAGCCGGTAGAGCCCGCGACGGGTGAACTTGGTGTGGTCCACGACCAGCACCGACCGGTCGCACGCCGCCATCAGCGCGCGCTTGACCGCGACCGTCTCCTGCGACTGGTGGTAGCACTGCCCGCGGGTGACCGCCGTCGTCGAGGCAATGAGCAGGTCGGCGTGCAACGAGGCGACCCCGTCGACGGTCCGGGGGCCGAGGAAGGCGTCGTACGCCGGGAAGTAGGCGCCGCCGAGCGAGACCAGGTCGATGCCCGGCGTGCCGCCCAGCTCGGCGACGACGGGGCAGAAGTTCGTGATCACCGTGAGCGGCGAGCGGCGGTGCAGCTGGCGGGCGAGGGCGAGCCCGGTCGTCGACTCGTCCAGCATCACCGACTGCCCGGGGCGCACCTGACGCAGCGCGGCCTCGGCCAGGCGGGCCTTGACGTCGGCGAGGTACTGCCGGCGGTGCCGCACGTCGCCGTGGTGGACCGCCGACGGCTCCGCCGTCGCGCCGCCCCGCACCTTGCGCAGCCATCCCTGGCTCTGCAGGAAGTCCAGGTCGCGCCGGATGGTCATGGGGGTCACCCCGAGCTCGGCCGCCAGCTCCTCGATCCGCACCGAGCCGACCTCGACGACGGTGCGCCGGATGCGGTCCTGCCGGGCCCGCGGCGACCGGTCCCGCGTGTGTTCGGACGATGTGAATCGCACAGTCCTCGTGTCGCCTGTCGAGACCATGCCTCCCAGGGTGACTTCTCCTGTCCGGTGCGGCAAGGGGCCCGCGGACGGCAGACCGCCGAGGGGTGAGGTGCGCTCACACAGCACAGCGACGGACCGGTTCCGCACACGGTGCGTGTGCGATTCGCCGGGCTCCGTTGACCCGCCGCTCGGCGGTCCGTTCTGGTGTGCCGTACGTCACAACGAATGACCGGAGGAACCATGAACAGGCTCGTCGTCGGATCGCTCGCCACCGTCCTGGCCGTCACCACCCTCGCCGCGTGCGCCGAGGAACCCACGGCAGCAGGGGGTGGCGACGCCGAGAGCGCCACCGTCGCCTTCCTGATGCCCGACCTCGCCTCCACCCGCTACGAGGAGTACGACGCCCCGCTCTTCGAGGCCCGGATGGGCGAGCTGTGTCCCGACTGCGACGTGATCTACCAGAACGCCGACTCCGACGCCGCGCTCCAGCAGCAGCAGGCGAACTCGGCGATCACCCAGGGCGCGAGCGTCATCGTCCTCGACCCCGTCGACTCCGCCGCGGCCGCGACGATCGTGCAGAGCGCGCAGTCGCAGGGCGTCAAGGTCATCGCCTACGACCGCCCCATCCCCGACCGCCCCGCCGACTTCTACGTCAGCTTCGACAACGAGGCGATCGGCGCGAGCATCGCGCAGTCGCTGGTCGACGAGCTCGACGCCACCGGCGCCGAGGGCGGGATCCTCCAGGTCAACGGCAGCCCCACCGACGCCGCCGCCGGCCTGATCCGCGACGGCGTCGACAGCGTCGTCGACGACAGCACCTACGGCGAGCTCGCCGAGTACGACACCCCGGACTGGCAGCCCGAGCGGGCCCAGCAGTGGGTGAGCGGGCAGATCTCGCAGTTCGACGGGCGCATCGCCGGGGTCGTCGCCGCGAACGACGGCACGGGTGGCGGCGCGATCGCCGCGTTCAAGGCCGCCGGGGTCGACGTGCCGCCGGTGACGGGCAACGACGCCGAGCTCGCCGCCGTCCAGCGCATCATCGCGGGCGACCAGTTCAACACCATCTCCAAGCCCATCAAGATCGTCGCCGAGGCCGCCGCCGACGTCGCCTGGGCCCTGGTCCAGGGCGAGACGCCCGAGGCGACCGACGAGCTCTTCGACACGCCCACGCAGCTCTTCGAGCCGACCGTCGTCACCCGCGACAACCTGAACGAGGTGATCTTCGGACCCGAGGGCGTCCTCGACCCTGCCGAGGTCTGCACCGGCCCCTACCGCGAGGGCTGCGACGAGCTCGGGATCGAGCAGTGAGCGCCCCGGTCGCGGAGCGCGCCACCCCGGCGGACGCCGCCGGCCCGCCGCTGCTCTCGCTGCAGGGCATCAGCAAGAACTTCGGCGCGGTGGCCGCGCTGACCGACATCGACCTCGACGTCCGCGCCGGGGAGGTCGTCGCGATCGTCGGCGACAACGGCGCCGGCAAGTCGACGCTGGTCAAGGTCCTCGCCGGGGTCCACCCCGCCACGCAGGGCCGGGTCCTCGTGGACGGCGAGGAGGTCACCCTCGGCTCGCCGGTCGCGGCACAGCGTCTCGGGATCGCCACGGTCTTCCAGGACCTCGCGCTCTGCGAGAACCTCGACGTGACGGCCAACCTCTTCCTCGGCCACGAGATCCGTCCGTTCGCGCTGGACGACGTGGCGATGGAGGTGCGGTCGTGGGAGCTGCTGAAGGAGCTGTCCGCCCGCCTGCCGCAGCTGACCCTGCCCGTCGCGTCCCTCTCGGGCGGCCAGCGCCAGACCGTGGCGATCGCCCGGTCGCTGCTGGGCGACCCGCGGGTGATCGTCCTCGACGAGCCGACCGCGGCGCTCGGCGTCGCGCAGACCGCGGAGGTGCTCAACCTCGTCGAGCGGCTCCGGGAGCGGGGCCTCGGCGTGGTCATGATCAGCCACAACATGGAGGACGTCCGCGCCGTCGCCGACCGCGTCGCCGTCCTCCGCCTCGGCCGCAACAACGGCGAGTTCGACGCCCAGGCGGCGTCCTCGGAGGAGATCGTCGCCGCGATCACCGGCGCCAGCGACAACGTCGTGTCCCGCCGCTCGGCACGCCGCAGCGCGGCCGCCGGTGACGCCACCGGCACGCCGGGTGCGACCGGCGCGGCGGACGCAGCGCCCACGCTCGAGAAGAAGGAGGAGGAGCACTGATGGCCCAGGACACCGTCGTCCCGCCCGAGTCCACCCCGCGCGCCCTCGACCGCGAGGACGAGCGGCTCGCCGCCCCGCCGCAGACGCTGATGGACGGCGTCCGCGCCTCGCTGGCCCGCGCCCGCGGGGGCGACCTCGGCGTCATCCCCGTGGTGGCCGGCATCGTGGTGATCTGGACCGTCTTCCAGGTCCTCAACCCGGTCTTCCTGTCCAGCACCAACCTGGTCAACCTGGCCTTCGACATGGTGCCCGTCGGCATGATCGCGCTCGGCATCGTCTGGGTGCTGCTCGTCGGCCAGATCGACCTGTCGGTCGGCTCGGTCAGCGGCGTCTCGGCGGCCCTCATGGCCACCGTCCTCGTGCTCGACGAGCAGCCGCTGGTCCTCGCGCTGGGCGCGAGCATCCTCCTCGGCGTCGTCGTCGGCTGGGCCTACGGCCAGATCTTCAACCGCGCCGGCGTCCCCAGCTTCGTCATCTCGCTCGCCGGCCTGCTGGCCTTCCTCGGCGTCCAGCTGTGGATCCTGCGCGGCCAGAACGCGATCAACCTCGAGTACGACTCCGCGCTGGTCAGCTTCGCCCAGCTCTGGTTCGTGCCCGCCCCGCTCGCCTACGTCCTCGCGGTCCTCGCGGCCGGCGGCCTGCTGGCCGTCTCGGCCTCCCGCGCCCGGCGTCGCCACGCGGCCGGCCTGTCGGCGCCGTCGATGCGTTACCTCGTCACCCGCAGCGTGCTGCTGCTGGTGGTGCTCGCGTTCGTCGTGTCCTACCTGGGCCGCACCCGCGGGCTGCCGTGGATGTTCGTCTTCTTCGTCGGGGTCGTCCTGGTCATGCACTACGTGCTGACCCGCACCGCCTTCGGCCGCTCCGTGTACGCCGTCGGCGGCAACGCCGAGGCCGCCCGCCGGGCCGGCATCAACGTCCGCCGCGTCTACACCACGGCGTTCGTCATGTGCTCCACCCTCGCCGCGGTCGGCGGCGTCCTCGCGGCGTCCCGCCTGGCGGCGGCGAACCAGTCGACCGGCACCGCCGACGTGAACCTCAACGCCATCGCCGCCGCGGTCATCGGCGGGGTCAGCCTCTTCGGCGGCCGCGGGACGGCGTTCGCGGCGCTGCTCGGGATCGTCGTCATCCAGTCGATCTCCAGTGGACTGACGCTGCTGAACCTCGACTCGTCGTACCGCTTCATGGTCACCGGCGTGGTGCTCCTGCTCGCGGTGGCCCTGGACTCCGTGGCCCGTCGGTCGCGTATGGCGAGTGGTCGCGCATGAGCGCCGGCGCAGGGCGCCTGAGCGCCCTCGGCATCGACGTCGGGACGACGGTCGTCAAGGCCGTCGGCTACGACGAGCAGGGCGCGGAGGCGGCCGTCTCGCGCGGCGCCGTCCCCGTCGACCGGCCGCGGGCCGGGTGGGCCGAGCAGGACATGGGCGCGGTGTGGGCCGCGGTCGTCGAGGCGGTCCGCGCGGTCGTCGACGAGGCCGGCTCGGCGCCGGGGCTGCTCGCGCTCACCGCGCAGGGCGACGGCGCCTGGCTGGTCGACGCCGACGGCGCCCCGACCGGCCCCGCCCCGCTGTGGAACGACGGCCGCGCCGCGCAGGTGCTGGCCGACTGGACCCGCACCGGCGTCGAGGAGGAGTTCGCCGCGACCACCGCCTCCCGGCCCTCGACGGGCATGGCTGCGCCGCTGCTGGCCTGGTTCCGCGACCACGACCCCGACCGGCTGGCCCGCTCCGCGAGCGTGCTCAGCTGCAGCGGCTGGGTCTTCTCCTGCCTGACCGGCGAACGCGTCACCGACCTGTCCGGGGCCCTTAGCCTGCTGGACGCCGACCGGCGCGACTGGTCCGACGACCTCCTGGCCGCCACGGGGCTCGTCGAGCACCGCGGGCTGCTGCCCGAGCTGCGCGGCGACGACGCCCGGGTCGCCACGCTGCTCGAGGGCGCCGCCGCCGAGCTCGGCGTGCCGGCGGGCACCCCCGTCGTCCTCGCGCCGTACGACATCGCGGCGACCGCCATCGGCGCCGGCGCGGTCGAGCGGGGCGCGGCGACGTGCATCCTCGGCACCACGCTGTGCCCCGAGATCGTGGTCGAGAAGGTCCCGGCCGGGGTCCGCACCGGCATCACCGTCGCCTCCGGGACGCCCGGGCGCTGGCTCCGCGCGTTCCCGACGATGGCGGGCGGCGACGTCCTCGAGTGGGCGACCCGCACCCTCGGGGCGGCCGACGTCCGCGAGCTCGTGGCGCTGGCCGCCGACAGCCCGCCTGGTGCGCGGGGTGTCACCTTCCTGCCCTACCTGAGCCCCGCCGGCGAGCGGAACCCGTTCACCGACACCGCCGCCCGTGGGTCGGTCCACGGGCTGAGCTTCGACGCCGAGCGACCGGACGTCGCCCGCGCCGTCCTGGAGGGTCTGACCATGACCATCCGCGACTGCCTCGCCGTGGCCGACCAGGCGCCCCGCTCGCTGGCGCTGTGCGGCGGCGGGACGGCGAGCGCCACGTGGGTGCAGCTCATCGCCGACGTCACGGGCCTGACCGTGCGCCGCTGCGCCGACACCGAGGTCGGCGCCCGCGGCGCCGTCCTCGCCGGCCTCGTCGCCACCGGTGCGGAGCCGGACCTGTCGACCGCCGCACGCCGGGTGCCGGAGGCGGGCGAGCCCGTCGAGCCCGAGACGGGGGCGGCGGCGCACTACGACGCGGCGTACGCCGACTTCACCGCGCTGCGCGAGACGGTGCGCCCGACGTGGGGGACCACGCGGTGACCGAGTCCTGGATGGGCATCGACCTCGGCACGCAGTCCGTGCGCTGCCTGGTCGTCGACGCGACCGGGCGGGTGCTGGGCTCCGGCTCCGCGGGCCTCCCGGAGGTCCGCGACGGCGTGGAGCACACCCAGCACCCCGACGACTGGTGGGAGGCCGTCGTGGCCGCGGTGCGCGGTGCGGGGGAGGAGGTGGCGGCCGCCGGGACGACGCTGGGGGTCGTCCGGGCGGTCGCCGTCGACGCCACCTCGGGCACGGTCGCCCTGCTCGACCGTGCCGGTGCGGCCATTGGCCCGGCGCTGATGTACGACGACGCGCGGGCGACCGGGGAGACCGAGCGGGCCGCGGACGCCGCGCGCGAGCTGGGTCTCGAGGGCCCCACCGCAGCCCTGGCGCGGGCGATGTGGCTGCTGGGCCGCGACGACGCGCCCGCGGGGGCGCAGGTGGCCCACCAGGCCGACGTGATCACCCGCCGCCTCGTGGGTTCACCGGTGCCGACCGACACCTCGACGTCGCTGAAGTCCGGTGTCGACCCGGTCGCCGTCGCCTGGCCCGCCGGGCTGCTCGACGCCGCGGGCGTGGACCGCGCCGCGCTGCCGGACGTCGTCCTGCCCGGCACGGTGCTCGGCACCGTCGGCGCCCAGGCGGCGCGGGAGACCGGCCTGCCCCGCGGGACGGAGGTGGTCGCCGGGATGACCGACGGCTGCGCCTCGCAGCTCGGCGCGGGCGTGGTCGGGGTGGGGGACTGGAACAGCGTCCTCGGCACCACGCTCGTCCTCAAGGGGGTCACGGCCGCCCGGCTCGTCGACCCCGCCGGGGTGGTCTACTCCCACCGCTCGTCCGACGGGTCCTGGCTGCCCGGCGGTGCCTCGAGCGTGGGGGCGGGGCTGGTGTCCCGCGACTTCGGCGGCGCCGACCTCGACGACCTGTCCCGCGCCGCCGAGCGCGTGCTGCCGACCCCGGTGCTGCGCTACCCGCTGGTCTCGCCGGGGGAGCGGTTCCCGTTCCGGGCGCCCGACGCCCGGGACCTCGTCCTCGGTGAGCCCGCCGACGAGGCCGAGGCGTTCGCCGCCCTGCTGCAGGGGGCGGCGTACGCCGAGCGCCTGTGCCTCGACCTGCTCGACTCCCTCGGGGCGCCCCTGGACGGCGACGTGGTCGTCACCGGCGGCGCGTCGGCCAACGAGGTCTGGACGCAGCTGCGCGCCGACGTCCTCGGCCGTCCGCTGCACCGCGTCCGCCTCGCCGAGCCCGCCCTCGGGATGGCCGTCCTGGCCCGGGGCCGGGGCAGCGACCTGGGGACCGCGGCCGCGGAGATGGTCGAGCGGGTCGCCGTGGTCGAGCCGCGCCGCGACACCGGCGGCCGGCCCGCCGAGGACCACGTCGCCGGCTACCGGCGGCTGGTGGACGAGCTGGAGGGCCGCGGGTGGCTGCCCGCGGACCTGGCGGCACACGCGAGGAGGAGGAGCGAGGGATGAGCGGGACCGAGCAGACCCGGGTGGTGCTGGTGCGCCACGGGGAGTCGCAGTGGCACGCCGAGAACCGGTACGCCGGGAGCAGCGACGTCGGCATGACGGACCGTGGCCACGCGCAGGCCGAGGACCTCGCGACCTGGACGCGCGCCGCGCGCCCCGACGCGGTCTGGTGCTCCCCGCAGACGCGCGCCCACGAGACCGCGCTGCCCAGCGCCGCCGCGCTCGGCGTCGAGCCCGTCGTCGACGCCCGCCTGCGCGAGCTGGACTTCGGGATCGCCGAGGGCCTCACCCGCGACGAGATGCGCGAGCGGTTCCCCGACGACCTCGAGCGGTTCGTCGACGACCCCGTCGCCGGGCGCTTCCCCGGCGGCGAGGAGCCCGCCGACGCCGTCGTCCGCTTCACCGCCTGCCTCGCCGACGTCGCCGCCCACCACCGCGGCGGGCGGGTGCTCGTCGTCGCGCACTCGACCGTCGTCCGCCTCGTGCTGTGCTCGCTGCTCGGCATCGACCCCGCGCGCTACCGCGACGTCATGCCCGGGCTCGGCAACTGCACGCTCACCGAGGTCGCCCTCGACCCGACCGGCAGCCGGGCGGCCCTGCTCACCTACAACGCGCCCCCGCTGGAGACCGTCGCCGCGGCGGGCCGTGGAACCGGAGGATCCCGATGACCATCTCCCGTGTGCTCGCGGCCGGGGACGGCTTCGTCCTGCCCGGCCTGCTCGCCGACGCCGCCCGGGACGCCGTCCCCGGTGTCGAGGTCACCGAGCTCGAGCTGCCCTGGCCGCACACGCCGTTCGGTCCGGTGGCGGAGGTCCACGAGGCCTCCGACGTCGAGGACGAGCTGATCGAGGCGCTCCAGGGGGTCGAGGCCTGCCTGACCCAGATGGCGCCGCTCACCGAGCGCGTCCTGGAGTCGTGCCCTGACCTGCGCCTGTTCGGCGTCGGCCGCGGCGGCCCGGTGAACGCGAACCTCCAGGCCGCCACCCGTCACGGCGTGACCGTCACCTTCGCCCCCGGCCGCAACGCCAGCGCCACCGCCGAGCACACCGTCGCCCTGATGCTGGCGGCGTCGCGGCGGATCCCCGAGGTGCACGCCGAGCTGCGGGCGGGGGTCTGGCGCGGCGACGGGTACGCCTGGGACCGCGTCGGCCCCGAGCTCGCCGGCAGCACCGCCGGCGTCGTCGGCCACGGCGCCATCGGCCGCCGGGTCGCGCGGATCCTCGCGGCGTACGGCGCCGACGTCCTCGTCGCGGACCCCTTCGCGTCCCCCGAGGACCTCGAGGTCGGCACCCTCGTGGAGCTCCAGGAGCTGTTCGCGCGGTCGACCTTCGTGACCGTGCACGCCCGCGCCACCCCGGAGACCGAGGGGATGGTCTCCGCCGCGGCGCTCGCCTCGATGCCCGAGGGCGGCGTGGTCGTGAACTGCGCCCGCGGCTCGCTCGTCGACCAGGACGCCGTCTGCGACGCCCTCGACTCCGGCCAGCTGTTCGGCGCCGCCTTCGACGTGTACGCCGTCGAGCCCCCGCCCCCCGGCGACCGCCTCCTCACCACCCCCGGCGTCGTCCTCACCCCGCACCTCGCCGGCGCGAGCCGCCGTACCGCCCTCACCGCCGCCGAGATCGTCGCCGCCGACCTCGCCCGCGTCTCCCGCGGCGACCGCCCCGAGCACTGCGCCAACCCCGACGTCCTCGACGGCTGACCTCGGCCCCAGGAGTCCCGCAAGCCCCGCCCGTCGCTCGCGCCTCGCACGTCTCGTGTGTCTCGTGTGTCTCGGGTGTCTCGCGGGTCCCTGCGTCCTCCGGTTTCACCAGCCGGCCCGCGAAACCCCGTCCAGGCGCACGAAGTTTCGTCAGCCCGGACGGGGTTTCACCAGCCGGCTGGTGAAACCCGAGGCGGGTGAGGCCCCTGTGACTCGACCCGAACGGCGGCAATAACCCCGGCCCGTATGGCGTTGGGCCCACCATGACCGGTACGTGGATCCTGCTCGGCGCGCTCGCGCTCGCCGGCGTGCTCGCGGTGTGGCACCGGCGGGTCAACGGGCGGTTCAGGCCGACCGCGGAGGCCGAGCGACCGGAGGAGAAGGCCGTCGAGCCCGTCCTGGACGAGGTGACCTGGCAGTCCCTGGGCGCCGAGCCGGGGGAGCGGGCGACGCTGCTGCAGTTCTCGTCGGCGTTCTGCGCGCCCTGCCGCGCCACGCGGGTCACGCTCGGTGACGTCGCGAGCCGCGTGCCCGGCGTCGCGCACGTCGAGGTGGACGCCGAGAAGCACCTCGACCTCGTCCGCCGCCTCAACATCCTGCGGACGCCGACCACCCTCGTCCTCGACGCCGACGGAGCCGAGGCGACCCGGGCCTCCGGCGCCCCCACCCGCGACCAGGTCCTCGGCGCCCTGTCCCAGATGTCGGACACCAGGTCCGCATGATGAGACCCGAGTACGACGCCACCCGAGCCGCGCCCTACGGTGGAGGTGTGTCCACGACCATGCTGACCCGCCGACGCGCGGTGGACCACTGCCGCGTCCACTCGGCGCTGTGTCGCATGCGCTGAGCCGGCGCCGAACTCTGCCCTGATCCAGGAGCACCCGGCACGGCTGCCACCGCCCCCGTCCGGACGCACTCAGGAGAGCCATGTCCCGCACCACCTCGTCGCCCAGCGACCCGCGCGCCGCGCGCTTCGCCGCCGCCCTGACCAGCCTCGTGCTGGCCGTCGTGCTGCTGCTCGGCGAGAGCTGGGTCGGTACGGCGCTGCTCGTCCTCCAGGCGGCCGTCTTCGCCGTCGGCACGTTCGTCGGCCCGCCCGCGACGCCGTACGCCGCGCTGTACCGCAGCGCGGTCCGCCCCCGGCTGGCCCCGCCCGCCGAGCCCGACCACCACGCCGGGGCCCCGCAGCGCTTCGCCCAGGCCGTCGGTCTGGGCTTCACCGGGGTCGGGCTCGCGCTCGTCCTCGTCGGCGCGACGTTCGTCGGCCACCTGTTCGTCGGCCTCGCCCTCGTGGCCGCCCTGCTCAACGCCGCCGCGGGCCTCTGCCTCGGCTGCGAGATGTACCTGGTCGCGCGCCGCCTCCGCGGCGCCCGCACCGCCTGACACCAGCTCCACCCCGACACACGCACGACACCCAGCACCCCAACGAAAGGTCGCCCATGAGCCGCGAGTCCGCTCTCGTCACCACCCAGTGGGTCGAGGACAACCTCGACACCCCGAACGTCGTCCTGGTGGAGGTGGACGAGGACACCGCCGCCTACGACAAGGGCCACATCAAGGGCGCCATCAAGCTCGACTGGACCACTGACCTGCAGGACCAGGTGCGTCGCGACGCCATCAGCTCCGAGGGCTTCGGCAAGCTCCTGAGCGAGAAGGGCGTCAAGAACGACGACACCGTCGTCCTCTACGGCGGCAACAACAACTGGTTCGCCGCCTACGCGTACTGGTACTTCAAGCTCTACGGCCACGACGACGTCAAGCTCATGGACGGCGGCCGCAAGAAGTGGGAGCTCGACTCCCGCGAGCTCGTCTCCGACGAGGTCACCCGCCAGGCGACGACGTACACCCCGAAGCCCGCCGACCTTGCGATCCGCGCCTTCCGTGACGAGACCGTCGAGGCCATCGGCACGAAGAACCTCGTCGACGTCCGCAGCCCCGACGAGTACGCCGGCCGGCTGATGGCCCCCGCGCACCTCCCGCAGGAGCAGGCCCAGCGCGCCGGCCACATCCCGACCGCCGCGAACGTCCCGTGGTCCAAGGCCGCGAACGACGACGGCACGTTCAAGTCCGACGACGAGCTGAAGGACATCTACACCGAGGCCGGCGTCGACTGGAGCAAGGACACCATCGCCTACTGCCGCATCGGCGAGCGCTCGAGCCACACCTGGTTCGTCCTCCACGAGCTGCTGGGCCAGGAGAACGTCAAGAACTACGACGGCTCCTGGACCGAGTACGGCTCCCTCATCGGCGTCCCCGTGGTCCTGGGCGACGAGCGGGGTGAGGCCTGATGTGCGGCGCCACCGAGGGTGGCCTGTCGCTCGACGGCATCGACGTGGCGAAGGAGGCCATCATCCAGGGCCAGGTCCTGCGCGGCGGCGAGGGTGGCGAGCCCGTCGGCAACGCCTACGTCCGCCTGCTCGACCGCACCGGTGAGTTCACCGCCGAGGTCCCGACCTCCGCGTCGGGCCACTTCCGGTTCTTCGCCGGTGACGGCGACTGGACCCTGCGCACCCTGGCCCCCAAGGCCGACCCCGTCGACGTGCGCGTCGCCGCCAAGACCGGCGTCGTCGCCGAGGCGGTCGTCGCGATCTGATCCGGCACCACCGGCCCGTCGTCCCCTCGGGGGCGGCGGGCCGCTGTCGTTCGTGCGTCCCGAGGCTGCGCAGGTCTCAGGGCGTGTCGAGCACCAGCGTCACGGGCCCGTCGTTGACGGACTCCACGGCCATGTCGGCGCCGAACACCCCGCGGGCGACCGTGGCGCCGAGCCGCTCGAGCTCCGTGCAGAGGGCGTCGTACAGCGGCTCGCTGACGGCGCCGGGCGCCGCGGCGTTCCAGGTCGGACGACGACCCTTCCGCGCGTCGCCGTACAGCGTGAACTGGCTGACCACCAGCAGCGGTGCGTCCGCGTCGGAGGCGCTCTGCTCGTCGCGCAGGATCCGCACGCCCCACAGCTTGCGGGCCATCCACTCGACCTGGGCCGGGCCGTCGTCGTGGGTCACGCCCAGCAGCACGAGCAGGCCCGGGGCCTCGATCGCGCCGACCACCTCGCCGTCGACGGTGACCGAGGCGGACGTGACGCGTTGGACGACGGCTCGCACCCGCTCATCCAAGCAGTGGCCTCAGTAGACGAGTGCCTGCGCCCCGTCGCGCAGCGCCTCCTCCACGAAGGTCGCGGAGCCCGCGACCCGCACGCCCGGGACGACGTCGTCGGCGGTGATCCCGCGACGGTCGGCGCACTGCGTGCAGACCGTGACCGTGCCGCCCGCGACCACGGCGGCGAGGAGGTCCGCCAGCGGCGACGCGAGGGGCAGCTCGAACGCCTCCGCGCGCCCCGGTACGCCGAACCAGGCGGCCTCCCCGGTCAGCCACAGCGACACCTCGGCGCCGGCGGCCAGCGCGGTCGCGGCCACCGTGAACCCCTGGTTGCAGCGCTCCGGGTCCTCGGCGCCGCAGGTGACCTTGACGACCAGCGAGCGCGACATGGCCCGACCCTAGACTTCACCGCATGGCCTTCGAGCTCCCGTCCGACCTGCACCCGGACGTCGCCCCCCTTGCCTGGCTGCTCGGCACCTGGCGCGGCAACGGGCACGGCGACTACCCGACGATCGACGCCTTCCAGTTCGGCCAGGAGCTGATCTTCACCCACGACGGGCGACCGTTCCTGCACTACATGGCCCGCGCGTGGATCGTCGACGAGGCCGGCGAGAAGGTCCGCGACGCCGCCATCGAGACCGGCTTCCTGCGCGGGACGTCGGACGGCAAGGGCACCGCCCAGGTCGAGATGCTGCTGACGCACAACACCGGCTTCGCCGAGATCTGGTACGGCGAGGCGTCCGGCGGCAAGCTCGAGCTCACCACCGACGGCGTGATGCGCACCGCCACGGCCAAGGAGTACGTCGGCGGCTCGCGGCTCTACGGCAACGTCGAGGGCGACCTGCTCTACGCCTTCGACATGAACGCCGTCGGCCAGGAGCTGCAGCCCCACACCTGGGCCCGCCTCCAGCGCGCCTGAGGCGCCGGGACGGCGACGACCCGACCCCGCACGAGGCGGAGCCGGGTCGCGTCAGGAGGGCAGGGGGGACGTCAGCCCTTGTCGGCCGCCTTCAACAGGTTCGGCACGTTCTTGTCGAAGTACGGCGTCGCGATGAAGGAGTTGTCGGCCGGGCCGAACGAGGTGATCCCCCGCAGCTGGCCGACGTCCTTCTTGGTGTTGTAGCCGGTCACCCAGGGGCCGCCGGACGAGCCGCCGCCGAAGCCGCAGCCGGCGACGGCGCGGTAGGAGTAGGTCTCCCAGTCGATCTTCTCCGACTTCTTGGCGCAGGTCTTCTGCACCTCGCCGTTCGCGATGTTGCCGGGGTAGCCGAAGACGCGCAGGTTCAGCGCGTACTCGCCACCGACGGTCAGGCCGTTGCCGCCGACGGCGCCGACGACGGTCTGCTTCTTCTTGTTCCTGCCCAGGCGGGCGAAGGCGAAGTCACGGTTGAAGCCCGCCGCGCTGGCGCCGTTGTCGACCCAGTCCTGCATGGCGAAGCCGTTGGTCGCGGCGAACGCCCCCTTCGGGGCCTTGCCGCGGTTGTAGCCGGGCACGAACACCCAGTTGGACGCCCACTCGCCGGTGGGTCCGCCGCCGTGCAGGCAGTGGCCGGCGGTGGAGACCACGGACTTCGACGTGCTGTTGATCGCCGCGGCCGAGCAGATGAAGTTCCCCTGGCTGTTCGAGAAGAACACCTTGCCGGCGACGGAGGAGAACGGCGCCGCGGCGCGGGCCGCCCCGCCGGTCGCGGCGACCGGCTTCGTGACCTGCCGCAGCGGGGTGGTCTCGACCTCCTCGGCCGCCTCCCGCAGGTCGGCGGCGGTGTACGACGGGGTCTCGACCGGGGTGGCCGCCCGCATGCGGGCGGGCGTCCAGTAGTCCAGGACGGCCCGCTGCGGCGACGTACGACGGGCCGCGGCGGCGAGGTCGTCGCTGACGCCCATCTCGTGGGCGGCGATCCCGGGGGACTCGGCGTCGGCGGCCGGGGCGCCGGCGCCTGCTCCGGTGGCGCCGGCGGCGGGCGCGAGGCCCCCCAGGACGGTGAGCGCCACCGCCGGGATCGCGAGGCGGACGAGGGTGCGGTGACGCATGGGGAACCTCCAGCTCGGTGCGCGACACGACGTCGCGGATCAGGCCGACGCCCGGTCTGCGCGGACCCTTCCCGCACCGTCGGCGAGGCAGAGACTGGCACCACGACCGGTGGGTCGGCCAGGGAATTAGGGGCCCGTCCGTGACGGCGGATGAGACGACGATGACCGCCCGATGAGAGTCCTCTCATGAAGGCCCCCGGAGGGCCTCGTGAAGGGGGTCCGCGGGCGCTGCGACACCTACCGTTTTCTGATGCCTTCCCCCGAGTTCCTCGAGCTGACACCTGCCGGTCGCCCGGCGGGTGCGACGGCTCCGCGGCCGCTGCCGCCGCCCCGGCGAGGGGTGCGCCAGCGCCTCGACGGCGTCGTCCGGCCGTTCGCGTGCGTGCTCGTCGTGGTGGTCCTCGTCCAGCTGCCCCGCTCGCTGGAGGACGACGCCCGCGCGGCCCTGCTCGCGTTCGGGGTCGCCGTCGTCCTGTGGTCGACGACGCGGCTGCCGGCCGCCTGGGTGGCGCTGGCCTGCGCCGTCGGCCTGGTCGCGCTGGGCGGCGCCGAGCAGGAGGACCTGTTCGCCGCACTCGCCGCGGACGTCGTCTGGCTGATGGTCGGCGCCTTCGTCCTCGGCGGCGCGATCCGCGCCACGGGGCTGGCGGGCCGGCTCACCGCCGTCCTCGGCCGACGGGTCCGCACGGTCGGCGGCGCGACGTGGGCGGTGACGGCGATGCTGGTGCCGCTGTCGCTGCTCATCCCCTCGACCTCGGGCCGGGCGGCGGTCATGCTGCCGGTCCACCGGGCCCTGACCCGGGCGCTCGACGACCGGGCGGTCACCCGGGCGCTGTCCCTCCTCGTCCCCGTCGTCGTCCTGGTCTCGACGATCTGCACGCTCGTCGGCGCCGGGTCGCACCTCATCGCCGTCGACCTGCTCGACGACGCCACCGGCGAGTCGATCTCCTTCGCCCGGTGGCTGGTGTGGGGCGTCCCGTTCGGGGTCGCGGCCAGCGCGATCTCCTGCTGGGTGATCGGCCGGCTGTTCCTCACCGCCGACCTGCGTCGTACGCCGCTCTCCCTGCCGCCCGCAGAGCGCCGCCCGCTCGACGGCGCGGAGCAGCGCACCCTCCTCGTGACCGCCGTGATGGTCGCGCTGTGGTCGACCGAGTCCGTGCACGGCCTCGAGGTCGCCTTCGTCGCGCTCGCCGGGGCGGTCGTCCTCACGGCGCCGGGCGTCGGCGTCCTGCCGTGGAAGGAGGGCGTCGCCGCCGTCTCCTGGAACCTCGTGGTGTTCGTCGGCGCCGCGCTCGTGCTCGGCGAGGCGCTGGTCGACACCGGCGCCGCCGCCTGGCTGGTCGAGCGCCTGTTCACCTTCTCCGGCATCGGGCGGACCGAGTCCGTGCTGCTGGTGCTCGTCGTCCTGGCGCTGCTGACCCTGACCTCGCACCTCTACATGACGTCCCACGCCGCCCGGGCCGCCGCCCTCGTCCCGGCCGTGCTGTCGCTCGCCGCCTCGCTCGACCTCGACCCGGTCGCCGTCGTGTTCATCGGCACCGTCGGCATGGACTACTGCCTGACCCTCGCGGTCAGCAGCAAGGCGCTGCTCCTCTACTCCGAGCTGGAGGAGGAGACCTTCGAGCCGGCCGACCTGATGCGGCTCTCGGCGGTCCTGCTGCCGGTCCACGTCGTCCTCATCGTCGTGTTCTACCTCGGCTGGTGGCAGTGGACGGGGATGGCCCTGTGAGCGCCCGGACGACGGGGGTCGGCCGCAGGAGCCTGTCGCGACGCCTCGCCGCCACCTTCACCGCCCTCGGCGTGGTCGGGGTGCTGGTGGTCGGCGTCAACGGCTACACCCTGACCCAGTGGCGCGCCTCCGAGCAGGAGCAGGAGCGGCACTACCTCCGCAGCCTGCGGCTCATGGAGGCCCGGGCGCTGACGTTCGAGGCGTTCAAGGAGGTCCCCGACTCCACGCTCGGCGGCGACCCCGACGCCCGGCAGGACTACCTCGAGCGCACCGACGGCATCACCGCCGTCCTCGACGAGTGGGCGTCGCTGGCCGAGGACGCCGACGAGGAGCGGGAGGTCGACGAGGTCCGCGCCGCGGCCGGCGTCCTCGACGACCGCGCCGACCGGGTCTTCGACCTCGTCGAGCAGGGCCGCCAGGGCGCGGCCCAGGGGGAGCTGGAGCGCGTCGAGGAGGAGGGTTTCGAGCCGTTCGACGCCGTGACCGACGCCGCGGTCGCCAGCGACGAGGTGAAGCGCGAGGAGGTGCGCGAGGAGGCCTCGGCCGCCCGTCGTACGGCGAGCATCGCCCTCGTCGTCGCGGGCCTCGGCGTCGTCTCCCTGCTGCTGCTCATCGGCGCGTTCCTCGCCGGCGGCGTCTTCCGGCCCGTCCGAGACCTGCACCGCGGCCTGTCCGAGCTCGCCGGCGGCCGCACCGGCGTCCGGCTCCCCGAGGGCACCGACGACGAGATCGGCCTGCTGAGCCGCGACTTCAACCGCCTCGCCGAGCGCCTCGAGGACGCCGGCGGCACCGACGCGGCTCCCGGGGAGCAGGACCACGGGGCGGACGGCGCCGGCGGTGACGACGCCCGCCTCGTCCTCGCCCGCGTCGTGTCCGGCCTGGGCGACCAGGTCGCCGCGGTCGCCGGGTCGCTCGGCGCCGACGACGCGGCGAGGCTCACCGCGTCCGTCGCGGCCGCCCACCTGGCCGTGGACCGCCTCGGCTCGCTCAGCTACCCCGTCGACCTCGACCTGACGGTCGTCGACCCCGCCGCCCTGCTCCACGAGGTCGTCGGCCGCGTCTCCGACGAGCTGGTACGACGCTCGGTCGCGCTCAGCATCGACGCGAGCGACCTGCCCTCCCCGCTGGTCGCCGACCGGGCCCGGCTGCGGGAGACGCTGTCCGAGCTGGTCCGCAACGCCCTCGACGCCCTCCCCGAGCGCGGCGGCTCGCTGGCGCTCCGCGCCCGGGGGCTCGACCACGGCCCGGACGCCGGGCTCGCGCTCGAGGTCGTCGACGACGGCGCCGGCTTCCGCCGCGCCGACGTCGAGTGGCTCCACGACGGCACCGCCCGACCCGACGAGACCCGCGGCGTCGGCCTGCGCCTCGCCGCCGCCGTCGTGGAGCAGCACGGCGGCCGCCTGCAGCTCGGCCCCGGCCCCGAGGGCCGCGGCACCACCGCCCGCGTCGTCCTGCCCCCCGACCCCCGCCCGCACCCCCTGCCCCGTCCCCGCCCCGCCCCCCGAAGGAGCACCCCGTGAGACTGCGTGTCCTGATCGCCCCGTCCGGGTTCAAGGAGAGCCTCAGCGCCGAGGAGGTCGCCGACTGCGTCGCCTCCGGCGTCCGCCGCGCCGTCCCCGACGCCCTCATCGTCAAGACCCCCGTCCCCGACGGCGGGGAGGGGTTCGCCCGCACGCTCGTCAACGCGGTCGGCGGGACCCTGCACGACGTCACCGTCACCGGACCGCTCGGCGAGCCCGTCGACGCCTACTTCGGCCTCCTCGACCCCACCCCGGGCCCCGACGGGGAGGTGCCCCCGCCGACCGCCGTCCTCGAGATGGCCGCGGCCGCCGGGCTGCAGCACGTGCCGCGCGACCAGCGCGACCTGCTCGGCACCACGACGTACGGCGTGGGCGAGCTGCTCGTCGCCGCGCTCGACGCCGGCGCGCGGCGCGTCCTGATGGGGTGCGGCGACTCCGGCACCAACGACGGCGGTGCGGGGATGGCCCAGGCCCTCGGCGCCCGGCTGCTCGACGCCGACGGCGAGGAGCTCGGTCGCGGCGGCGGCGAGCTCGCCCGCCTGAGCAGCGTCGACCTCGACGGTCTCGACCCGCGGCTCGCCGGCGTCGAGCTCGAGGTCGCCTGCAACTGGGACAACGTGCTGACCGGCCCGCGCGGCGTCGCCCGCGTGTTCGGGCCGCAGAAGGGCGCCGACGAGGCCACCGTCGTCGCGCTCGAGCAGGCCCTCGAGACGTACGCCGCCGTGCTGGCCCGCGACACCGGGCACGACGTCCGCACGTCCCCCGGCTCCGGGGCTTCCGGCGGTCTCGGCGCCGGGGCGCAGGCGCTGCTGGGCGCCGTCCTGCACCCCCGGTTCGACGTCATCACCCGCTACCTCGACTTCGACGCCCTGCTCGGCCGGGTCGACCTCGTCATCACCGCGGAGGGCGCGATCGACCGGCAGAGCGCCCGCGGCAAGGTGCCGGCGGAGGTGGCCCGGCACGCCGGTGAGCGGGACATCCCGATCATCGCCCTCACCGGCACCGTGGGGGAGGGCGTGCAGGCTGCGCTCGACGCCGGCCTCGACGCGTTCGCCTCGATCCTCACCCGGCCGCAGACCCTCGAGCAGGCCCTCGACGAGGTGCGCGACTCCTTGACCACCTCCGCCGAGCAGACGATGCGCCTGCTCCTGGTCGGCCGCCGTCTCGCGTGGCAGGAGGCGGAGACCCGGGCCGGGTGAGTGCTCAGTCCGCGGTCGGCTCGTCGGTCGCTCGGCCCTCGTGGGTGTGGGGCGCCCGCCCGAACCGGGCCAGGTAGTGCCAGAGGTGCTTGAGCGTCCGCGGAGCGACGTCGTCGCGGCGTGCGGCCTCCCCGAGCGTCAGCGGGGTCAGGTCGCCGCCGAGCGAGTGGGCGAGGGCTACGGCCTCCGGGCCGCGGTAGGCCTCGTCGAGGTCGTCGGCGCTCACCCGGAACCCCGGGTGGAACTCGATCGGGCACCCCAGCCGGTGGGCCGCGGTCTCGATCGGCGACCCCGCGTAGCACGGGTCGAGGACCACGGCCGCCACGTCGACGGAGAACATCACCGGTCCGTGGACGTGGGCCTCGACGTAGTCGTCGAGGGCGTCGATCCTGCCCCGGTCGGCCTCCTCGTCGGCCTCGCGGGTGAGCTCCTTGAGCTTGGTGGCGTCAACGACCCGCTCGGGCCCGTGGGCGGAGTCGGGGTAGCAGAACGTGGACCGGTCGATGAGGCCGGACCGCAGCCGGATGTACGCCGACCCGAAGCGCGGGCTCGCGCCGTACGGGCTCTCGGTGCGGTTCCACGCGCCGTACACCGGTCGCGAGCGGGCCGACCGGTCGTCGTACCGGCCCTCGAAGAGCCGGCTCTCCCACAGCCAGCGGTCGCCGCCCTGGACGGCGGTGAGACCGCCGTTGGAGCTGCCGGTGACGAACTGCGAGAGGTACCGGTCGTCGGCCACCATCGAGTCGACGACGGTCCCGCGCTGGCTCGGCCAGTCGGGGTGGAAGTGGAGCGTGATGGCGTGAACCCGTCGTGCACCCGGGAGCGGTCCGGAGCTGCGGTCGCGCATCGGCCCCCCCATCGGGCAGCGCCACCGACACGTGCCGGGGCGCAGGACCGACACTACGTCTCCGACGACCGTGCGGCGGTGTGGAGCGGGGTGGCAGGATCGCCGCGCCCGGTGCGGGGACGGTCGCCGGGCGCGGCAGCACGGTGGTGACGCAGCATCGACGTGGGGGCGGGGGCGGCGCGTGCGCGGGACGACGACACCAGACAGGCGCCGGGTGGCCGGTGCCGCGGCCCTGTGCGTCCTCGTGCCGCTGGCCGGCTGCACCGCGGGCGAGCGTGCGGACCCGGCGGCGCAGCCGTCACAGCCGTCGCAGCCGTCGCAGCCGTCCGGGACCCCGCAGACCGACGACCCGCGACCGAACCTGGTGCTGGTCGTGGTCGACGACCTCGGGTGGGGCGACCTCGGCAGCGGGGTGTTCGACGAGGGCCACCCGAACCGGTTCGTCGACACCCCGTCGATGGACCGTCTCGCCGCGCGGGGCACCGTCTTCCCCAACGGGTACGGCGCGCTGAGCTGCGCGCCGAGCCGGATGGGCCTGCTCACCGGGCAGTACCCGCAGCGACCCGACAACGGCCTGTACGGCGGCCTCGACCCCGACACCGTCGCCCCCCGGTACTCCGGCCCACCGCCCCGGCTGCGCGGCATCGGCAACCGGAGCCGCTCGGGAGGCTCGCGCCTGTCGACGGACACCGACACCATCCCCGAGCGCCTGGCGGCGGCCGGGTACTTCACCGCCCACGTCGGCAAGTTCGACGTCACCGGCGGCGCCGACCAGATCACCGAGAAGCACGGGTACGACGTCAACTACGGCGGCGGGCCCGCCGGCAGCCCGGCCACCTACACCGCCCGGCCCGACGGGTCCGGCGGCTGGACCTGGGGCGAGCGGGTCGACGACGGCCTGGACGCCTTCGCCGAGCCCTACACGCCGGCGTACGTCGAGCAGGCGGTGCTCCCGCAGTCGGACGGCGTCGGTGGGGCCGCGGCCCTCGACCTCGCCGGCGGGCCGAAGAACCTCACCGACGCCGTCGGTGACGCGGCGCTGCTCGCCGTCGACGAGGGCGCGGGGACCGGCGGGCCCTTCCTCGTCTCCGTCAACCACTTCGCCGTCCACAGCCCCGTCGACCCCTCCCAGGCGCGGCCCGACCTGCTGGCGAAGTACCGCGAGCGGTCCCGCCCGGGCGACGGCCGCGTGCCGGCGTACGCCGCGATGGTGGAGGGGGTGGACCAGACGGTCGGCCGCCTCGTCGACCACCTCGAGGAGACCCCGGACCCGCGTGCTCCGGGCCGCACGCTCGCGGAGAACACCGTCGTCGTCCTGCTCTCCGACAACGGCGGCCGCGTCCGGTACAGCGGGAGGAGCGACCGGAGGATCGGCGGCGACAACGGCCCGCTGCGCGGCGAGAAGATGCAGCTGTGGGAGGGCGGCATCCGCGTCCCCCTGGCGGCGTGGAGCGGCGACCCCCGGCTGGTCCGGCGGGGAGAGGTGAACCGCTCGATCGTCCACGTCACCGACGTCGCCGCCACCCTCGCCGACCTCGCGCAGGTGCCGGCGGCGGCCCGCCGCGACCTGGACGGCCAGTCCGTCCGGGCCGCGCTCGCCCGGGGTGCGGAGGTGAGCCGTCCGCTGCTGCAGCACTACCCGGCGTACAGCCTGGGCAAGGGGCGCGACCAGCGGCCCGCCACGGTGCTGCGGTCGGGCCGGTGGAAGGTCCGCTACGACTACGAGTCGCGCCGGCTGCGGGTGTTCGACCTCGTCGACGACCTCGGCGAGTCCCGCGACGTGGCGCCCGCGCGACCCGTCCTGACGCGACGCCTGGGCGTCCGGATGGCCGCCGAGCTGGACCGGTTGGACACCCCGCTCCCGACCCTGCGGGCGGACTCCGCGCCCCTTCTCGTCCGGGTGCGACCGGGGACCCTCACCTACGCCGACGACACCCTCGTCCGCCACCGCCGCCCGGCCGTCCTCCGCCTCCGGGCGGGCGACGAGGTGCCGGTGGTCGTCGCCCCGGCCCCGCAGGACTGACCCGCCCGCTCACCGATCGGCCGTGCCTTCCGGCACCCACGAGACAACAATGCCCGGTTCGGCGTCGGCGCCGTGGATGATCGTCCGTCGGAAGCAGACGGACAGGAGTGACTGATGGTTCTCGGGGCTCGACTCGG
Source organism: uncultured Nocardioides sp. (assembly GCF_947489365.1). GTDB lineage: Bacteria > Actinomycetota > Actinomycetes > Propionibacteriales > Nocardioidaceae > Nocardioides. The sequence continues at coordinate 54,744 of NZ_CANLDB010000010.1, read as the reverse complement.
ACGGGCGGCCGTCGGGGCGGTGGTCGCGTCGGCGTGCGCCCTGGTCCCGCTCCCGGCGCACGCCGGGGTGGGCGGGGCCAGCGGTGTCGCCGAGGTCGACCGTGCCCCCGCGTCCGCGCCCGCCGCGGACACCCGCCCCAACCTCGTCCTCGTCGTCGTCGACGACCTGGGGTGGGGCGACCTCGGCAGCGGCCTGTTCAACGACGGCCACCCCAACGGCTTCGTCGACACCCCGTCGATGGACCGCCTCGCCGCGCAGGGCACGACCTTCCCGAACGCGTACGGCGCGCTGAGCTGCGCGCCGAGCCGGATGAGCCTGCTCACGGGGCAGTACGCCCAGGGCCCCGACAACGGCGTGTACGGCGGGCTGAACCCCAACTCCGTGCCGCCGTCGTACGACGGGGACCCGGCGACGCTGCGCGGCGTCGACAACCGGAACCCCACCGGCTCGTCCAGGCTGGCGCCGTCCACCCTCACCGTCCCGGAGCGCCTGGCTGACGCGGGCTACTGGACCGCGCACGTCGGCAAGTTCCACGTCACGGGCGGGACCGGCCAGATCACCCGCAAGCACGGGTACGACGTCAACTACGGCGGCAGTCGCGCCGGTGACCCCGGCCGGTACGTCGCCTCCCGGCGCGGGGGCGGCCGGTTCGCCTTCGCCAAGCCCGTGGACGAGACGCTGGACCGCTTCGCGGCGCCGTACACCCGCGACTACGTGCGGGAGAACGTGCTGCCCTACTCGACCGGGGTGTCCCGCGCCGAGGCGCTCCACCTGGCAGGCAGGCCGAAGAACCTCACCGACGCCGTCGGCGACGCCGCCGTGGAGTCCGTGCGCCGTGGGGCGCGGACCGGCGACCCGTTCCTCGTCTCGGTGAACCACTTCGGCGTCCACAGCCCGACCGACGCGGGCCAGGCCCGGCCCGACCTGCTGGGCAAGTACCGGCAGCGGTCCCGGTCGGGTGACGGGCGGGTGCCGTCGTACTCGGCGATGGTCGAGGGGGTCGACCAGACGGTCGGCCGGATCCTCGACGAGCTGGGTGAGCGGCGCGACCCGCGGGCGCCCGGCCGCACCCTGGCCGACAACACGCTCGTCCTCCTCACCTCCGACAACGGCGGCCGCCTGAGCCGGGACGGACGCAGCACGCTCGGGGTCGGCGCCGACAACGGTCCTCTGCGCGGCGAGAAGATGCAGCTGTGGGACGGCGGCATCCGCGTGCCCACAGCCGCCTGGAGCGGCAACCCCGCCCTGGTCCGGTCAGGCGCCGTCAACCCGACCCTGGTGCACGTCACCGACGTCGCGGCGACCCTCGCCGACCTCGGCCGGGTCCCGGAGCGACGGCGGCGCGACCTCGACGGGGTGTCCCTGCGGGCGGCCCTCGCGGAGGGGGCCGAGGCGCGCAGGTCGCTGCTCCTGCACTACCCGGGCTACAGCCTCGGTCGCGGCCGCGACCAGCGCCCCGGCACGGTGCTGCGCTCCGGACGGTGGAAGCTCAAGTACGACTACGAGACCCGGCGGCTGCGGTTGTTCGACCTCGAGCGGAACCCGGCCGAGGACCGCGACCGGGCCGGCGCCCGGCCCGACCTGACCCGCCGGCTCGGGGTGGAGATGGCCACCGAGCTGGAGCGTCTGGACACCCCGCTCGCGACCCTGCGGGAGCAGGGCGCCCCGCTGCGCATCCGCGTACGACGGGGAGCCGTGTCGTACGCCGACGGCACCCTGGTCCGCCACCGCCGGCCGACGACGATCCGCGTCGCCGCCGGCGACGAGGTCCCGTTCGTGGTGGGTGCCGCGCCGCGCTGAGCCCCGCGGCTCCGGGACTACGATCGGTCCATGACCACCGAGCCCCAGGACGACTGGCGCCAGCGCCTGCGCGGCCAGGGCTACCGGCTCACCCCGCAGCGCGAGCTGATCCTCGCCGCGGTGGACGCCCTCGGTCACGCGACCCCCGACGAGGTCCACGCGGAGGTCCGCAAGTCGTCGTCCGCCGTCAACGTCTCCACGGTCTACCGGACCCTCGAAGTCCTCCAGGAGCTCGGCCTGGTGCGCCACACGCACCTGTCGGACCGCGCCCCGACGTACCACTCGGTGTCCGACCACGAGCACTTCCACCTGGTCTGCCGGAATTGCGGCAAGGTCACCTCCGTTGACGCCGACGTGGCCCGCGGACTGGTCGAGAGGCTGACCGCGGACCTCGGCTTCGTGCCCGACATCGGTCACCTCGCGCTGCACGGCCACTGCGCCGACTGCGGCTGACCGGGGCCGACCACCCGGGCCGCCACCACCTCCAGGAGGCTCCACCGATGCTCGACCTTCCCGGCGCCGTGTCCGCCGACGCCCCCGACGCCGCCGTCGCGGCCCACTACGGCTCCTTCAACGGCGAGCAGCGCAGGCTGGAGGCGGGGGAGGGGTTCGTCGACCTGTCCCACCGCGACGTCCTGCGCGTCACCGGACCCGACCGCCTCACCTGGCTCCATGCGCTGACCACCCAGCACCTGCTCCAGCTGCCGCCGCGCCGCTGGACCGGCGTCCTCGTGCTGTCGCCGCACGGCCACGTCGAGCACGCCATGACCGGCTACGACGACGGCGAGACGTTCTGGGCCCACACCGAGCCCGGCGCCGCCGCAGCCCTCGTCGGCTGGCTGGACTCGATGCGCTTCATGTCCCGCGTCGAGGTCGCCGACGTCACCGCCGAGCAGGCCGTCGCCTGGCGCCCCGCGGCCGTCGCCAAGGCCGTGGAGGCCGGCGCCGCCGCGGACGACTGGTACGCCGGCTACGAGCTCGTCCCGCGCGACCAGCTCGCGGCGTACGCCGAGGCCGCCGGCCCCGCCGCCGGGCTCTGGGCGTTCGAAGCGCTGCGGATCGCCCGCGGCGAGCCCCGCCACGGCCTCGACACCGACCACCGCACCATCCCCAACGAGGTCGGCTGGGTCGGGCCCGCCGTCCACCTCGACAAGGGCTGCTACCGCGGCCAGGAGACCGTGGCCCGCGTCCACACCCTCGGCCGCCCGCCCCGCCGGCTCACGCTGCTCCACCTCGACGGCTCCGAGAACCGCCTGCCCACCCGCGGCGCCCCGCTGATGGCGGGGGAGAAGACCGTCGGCGTCATCGGCACCTCCGCCCGCCACCACGAGCTCGGCCCCATCGCGCTCGCCCTGGTGAAGCGCAACGTCGACCTCGCCACCACCCTGGACGCCGACGGCATCCCCGCCGCGCAGGAGACGGTGGTCGACCCCGAGGTCGGCCTGCACGTGCGTCCGAAGCTGCGCTGAGCGGTGGTCAGCTCCCCCCGGGGGGTCGCGGCCCGAATCGCAAGATTTCCCCAAGGCGCACAGCGAAAGCCCCTCCCTGCAGGCCCCTGAGGTGAACGACGCACGACATTTCAAGACTGATGGTGGACTCAGGCCGGTTGTGTCCTACTGTTCTCGCAACACCACCATCATGGGGAGTCCTGAAGTGAAGAAGTTCGCCGTCAGCGTCATCGTTGCGCTGCTCATGTCTGCCGGTCTCGTCGCTGCGTCCACGGCGACCGCCTCGGCCGCGCCTTACCCGCCGCCGTTCGAGACCAACTGCAACGCGACCTCGCAGGGTGCGGTGAACCGCTTGGAGCGCCCGCGTCTCCGGGTCAACATCCGGCCCCGGGGCACCAACCGCGCCCCGCGCGGCACCGTCCGCGTGAACTACGTGCGCCGCGACGGTGGTCAGCGCCGCTCGTACTCGCGCGACTACAACGGGCAGCCCACCGTCTACAGCTTCCCCGCGCTGCGCCAGCCGGGTCGCTACTACGTCGTGATCCGCTTCAACCCGCCGCGCGGCTCGGTGTTCAAGAGCTGCACGGACTCGGCGAACCAGTTCGTCCGCAACCGGCCGCGCAGCTGATCGCTCGATCCGACCGCTCCCCACGACCGATGCCTCGTCGCTCCGCGACGGGGCATCGTCGTGCGCAGAGGTCACGGAGCAGGGGTCGGATCGCACTGGCGGTCCTGGCCCCTCTCGGGCTGCTCGTCGCCGCTGCCCTGCTGTGGTTCGGGTGGTCCGGCTACCAGACCTACGGCGACCTGTCCGACGCGCAGGGTGAGGCGTCGCGCCTCACGGCAGCGCTGTCGACCGGGGACGCCGCCGGGGCCCGCGATGCGGGTGCTGCGCTGGAGAGCTCGGCCCGGTCCGCCATGGATCGCACCGACGGGTGGGACTGGGCGGCCCTGACGGTCGTGCCCGGTGTCGGCGACGACGCCGCCGGGCTCCGCGCACTCAGCTCCTCTCTCCACACCCTGGCCGCGGACGCCGTCCTGCCTCTAGCCGAAGCCACGGGTGACCTGGACGGTCTCGCCGTCGACGGCGGTGTCGACCTGGATGTCGTCAGTGAGCTCGGCGAGCCGGTCAGCCAGGGTTACGCCGCCACGTCGGAGGCCGCGGCCGAGGTCCGTGCCGTCGACAGCAGCGGTTTCATCGGACGGCTCCGTGAGCCCTACGACGAGTACGTCGACACGGTCGAAGGACTGGAGTCCGGTCTCGGGGCGGCTGACGCCGCGACCGACCTCCTACCGACGATGGCCGGCGGGGACGGCCCGCGGAACCTGCTGGTCCTCATCCAGAACAACGCCGAGATCCGCGCCACCGGTGGCCTGCCCGGGGCATTTGTCCTCCTGCGCGCCGACGAGGGACGGATCGAGATCACCCGGCAGGGTGGCCCGCGCGACTTCGAGGGCGACCTGCCCGAGCCGATCATCCCGCTCACCGACGCGGAGACCGCGATCTTCAGCGAGAATCTCGGCACGTTCTTCCAGGACGCGAACTTCACCCCCGACTTTCCTCGTACGGCGGAGCTGGTCAACGCTCACTGGGAGGCAGCGGGCAGTCCGGACGAGCTCGATGCCGTCATGTCGATCGACCCGGTCGCACTCAGCTACTTGCTGCCGGCGCTCGGTCCCGTCGAGGTCGGCGACGCCACCGTGACGGCCGACAGCCTGGTCGAGGAGCTCCTCAGCCGCCCGTACCTCGAGCTCGAGCCGGAGGCCCAGGACGAGTTGTTCGAGCAGACCGCACGGGCCATCTTTGAGACCGCCGTGACCGATCTGACGTCCCCGGTGGAATTCCTCCGTGGTGCGGCTCGTGCTGGCCGGGAGGGCCGCTTCCTGCTGCACTCCTTCGACGACGAGGAACAGCGCCGGCTTGCAGGCACGCGTGTCGCGGGCGAGCTCTCCGGCGACGACGGCGCCACCCCTCACGTGGACGTCTCTCTGAACGACGCCACAGGGTCGAAGATGTCCTACTACCTCCGGTACGGCGTCGAGGTCAGCTCGGAGGGCTGCAGAGCCGGCGGACAGGTCCTCTCTGGATCGATGCGACTCAGGTCGACCATCGAGTCCGAGGAAGCGGCGGACCTGCCGCCGTCCGTCACAGGTGGGGGCAACTTCGGCACCGATCCCGGCAGCCAGCTCGTGAGCATCACCATCATCGGCCCCTACGGCGGGACCATCGAGCGATTGCGGGTCGGACGCGAGCTCGTGCCGTCCGCGACGATCCCTTTCGACGGCCGTCCCGTCGTGACCGCGGGTGCCCTCTTGTCCTCCACGGATCCCGTCGACGTCGACTGGCAGATGACGACCGGCGCGGGGCAGACCGATGACGTCCAGGTGGGCGTCACCCCGAGCATCGTGCCGGGTGACAAGAACGCGGTGTCCCCGAGCAGCTGCTGATTCGGGCTGCCGCCTCCGAAACGCAGGCTCTGCTCTTGTTCTCCGCAAGCACCCTGGAATCCGACGATCTCGGACCATGCTGGGGTGTCACCCGCTTCCGGGTGTGTGCCCCTGGACGAGGAGTCGAGGATGGACGGCATTGAGGTCTCCGACCGATTGTGGCGACTCACGTTGGAGCACTCCCCGGTCGGGATGACGATCGTGTCGCCCGAGGGTCGCTTCCTCGCGGTCAACCAGGCGCTCTGCCGGATGCTGGACCGACCCAGCGAGGTCCTGCTCACCCTGACCTTCCAGGAGATCACCCACCCCGACGACCTGGCGCTCGACCTCGAGCTGCTGGCCACCCTGCTCGCTGACAAGGTGCCGTCCTACCGCATGGTCAAGCGCTTCCTGCGCCCGGACGGGGAGGTGGTCTGGGGTGACCTCTCCGTCGCCCTGGTCCACGATGACGACGGCAGCCCCCTGCACCTCGTCTCCCAGGTCATGGACGTCACCCAGCAGCACGACGACCGCGCCCGTCTCGCGGAGACCGAGGCTCGCCTCGACCGCCAGCTGCGGCGGGCCGAGGCCATCTTCGACTCCGTGGACGTCGGTCTCGTGCTGATCGACGCCGACGGCCGCTACGAGTCCATGAACCGCCACCACGAGGCGTTGATGCGCGTCGGCTATCCCGACGGTCACGCCGGACAGGCAGGCCAGCCCGGGCAGGTCTTCGGTGAGGACGGTCGAACGCCTCTGACCCGGGAGGACATGCCCACGTGGCGCGCCGCTCGGGGCGAGGAGTTCGACGACCTCCGGATCTGGATCGGGGTGACAGCCGAGGAGCGCCGGGCCCTGTCGGTCTCAGCGCGTTCGGTCCGTGACGCGAACGGCCTCTTCCACGGCGCCGCCCTGGTCTACAAGGACGTCACCGACTACCTCCGGGCGATGTCCGTGCGGGACGAGTTCCTGTCCGCGGTCTCGCACGAGCTCCGGACACCGCTGACCTCGGTGCTCGGCCACCTGGAGATCGCCAACGAGCTTCCGGACCTCCCGGCCGCGGTCGCGCACCGTCTCGCCGTCATCGAGCGCAACGCCCTGCGTCTCGACGCCCTGGTCGCCGACCTCCTCGAGGTCGCGCGACAGCGGGAGGGTCGACTGTCCGTCACTCGCACGGACGTCGACCTCACCGACCTGGTCGCCCAAGCGGTGGAGGCCGTGAGGCCGGCCGCGTCGTTAGCGGGCCTCTCTGTCGTGATCGAGCCCCAGGAGAGCCTCCAGGCACCGGTGGACCCCGGGCGGATCCGACAGGTCCTGGACAACCTGCTCTCGAACGCCGTGAAGTACTCCGAGCCCGGGGGAGTGGTCCGAATTGCCGTCAGCCCTGTCGACGACGAAGCCATCCTCACCATCGCCGACGAGGGGCTGGGTATCGAGGAGGCGGAGCTCGACCGCCTGTTCACCCGGTTCTTCCGCGGCGGCGAGGCGCGGTCGCGGCAGATCCCCGGCACCGGGCTCGGGCTCGTCCTCGTGCGGGCTTTCGTCGAGGCCCACGGTGGCACCGTCGACCTCACCAGCAAGGCGGGCGTCGGCACGACCGTGACGGTCCGCCTCCCCCTCTGACGACGACGACGGCGAGTGTCGAGACGCCGCTCCATCGGTGGTCGAGCTGGCGAGACCCGTCGCGGCCACCGGAGGTCGAGGTGCGGCGGAGCGACGCAGGAGCGCAGCAGCCACGAGCCCCCGCAATCCCCAGCCCAGCAGTCCGCGCTCGGGTCGACTCTTCGTCTCTACCGGTGGTCGAGATCGTCGAGACCTCGAGTAGCTCAAAGGTCGAGTCGGGAACGTCCCGATGACTCGCACCGCTCGGAGGTCGAGGTGCGGCGGAGCGACGCAGGAGCGCAGCAGCCACGAGAGCCCGTGTGCTGCACGACCACGTGCCGCCGGTCGGAGCCCTGCCTTCCTGGCAACTGCGCCCACCCACCGCCCGAGCCCTAGGCTCGATCAGTGACGACTCCCGCCCGCGGCCCCCGGCGCCTCCTGCTCGGGCTTCTGGTCGTCTACATCCTGTTCCTTGCCTTCGTGCTGCTCTTTCCGCGCGGCGAGATGCCGTCGACGAGCGTCAGCATCATCACGGACTTCGTGCAGAGCATCGGCGGTGATCCGTCGCTGGTGACATCTGAGCGCATGGAGGTCCTGCTCAACGTCGCGATCATGGTGCCCCTGGCGCTGCTCGGTCGCCTGCTGCGGCCCGGATACAGCTGGCGGGACTGGACCGCCGTCGGCTTCGTGATCGCCACCGCTGTCGAGGTCTTCCAGGGGCTGTTCCTGCCGGAGAGGTCAGCAAGTGCCCTCGACGTCGTCGCCAACACCACTGGCGTCGCCGTGGGCGCGATCATCGGATCGGCGCTGCGTGTCGTCATCCGCCGACGGGACACGCGTGAGCCCTCACCCGGTACGGCGGACTCGGTCGGGACCACCGAGCCGGTCTAGACCGGTCTGAGCCGCTCCGACGAGGCGGGAGCCGGGGTCGTCTAGACTCCCCGCGACGGTCATGGGGTCGATCGCCAGGTCGAGTTTTGGAGGTGCACAGTGCTGTCCACGTTGCTGTCACCCCCGGATGTGGGTGAGCTCGAGCAGGAGGCCGTCCTGCGAGCAATGCGGTCCGGCTGGGTCGCCCCCGCCGGACCTGACCTCCTCGCCTTCGAGGAAGAGGTCGCCGCCCGCGTCGGCGTGCAGCACGCGGTGGCCCTCGCCTCAGGCACCGCGGCACTCCACCTGGCACTCGTCTCGTGGGGCGTCGGTCCCGGCGACGTCGTCCCGGTCTCGACGCTGACGTTCGCTGCCACCGTCAACGCCATCCGCTACGTCGGGGCGGAGCCCCACTTCGTGGACTCCCGCACCGACGACGGCAACATCGACACCGACCTTCTCGCGCAGGCGGTCGACGAGCTGCTGGCCGCAGGACGACGGGTGCCGGCGATCGTGCCCGTCGACCTGCTGGGCCGGTGCGTCGACCTCGAAGCCGTGACCAAGATCGCCGAGTCCGCAGAAGCCCGGCTCCTCTGCGACAGCGCGGAGTCCTTCGGCGCCACGCACGCGGGCCGACCGGCCGGGGCCTGGGGCGACGCGTCCGTCCTGTCGTTCAACGGCAACAAGATCATGACCACTTCCGGCGGCGGGATGCTCCTCACCGACGACGGTGCCCTCGCCGCGCACGTCCGCAAGCTGTCCACCCAGGCCCGTGAGCCGGTCCCGCACTACGAGCACACAGAAGTCGGCTACAACTATCGGCTCTCCAACATCCTCGCCGCGATGGGCCGGGCCCAGCTGAGCCGGCTCGACGGGATGATCGAGCGCCGCCGCGGCTGGCGGCGTCGATACCGCGAGATCGTCGCCGAGCTTCCCGGCGTGCGCGTCCTGGGTTCCGACGACCCGAACGACGACGCGCACGACAACTGCTGGCTTACCGCGCTGGTCGTGGACCCTGAGCGGGCCGGCACTACCGCCCGTGACGTTGGCCAGGCGCTGCTATCGGTCGGCATCGAGAGCCGCCCGGTGTGGAAGCCCATGCATCTCCAGCCGGTGTACGCCGAGCACTCCGCCACCCTGGACGGCACCGCCGAGCACGTCTTCAACCTCGGTTTGACCCTGCCCTCCGGGTCCGGGATGAGCGAGGCCCAGTTCGGCGAGGTCACCGACGTGCTGGCGAAGGCGCTGCGGTGAGGCGCGCGTACGACGGTCCGAAACGTGTCATCGACCTGGTCGGCGCGCTGGTGCTGATGATCGTGACCGCTCCGGTCACGGCACTCGTCGCACTGCTCGTGCGACGGAATCTCGGCTCGCCCGTGCTCTTCCGCCAGGAGCGTCCCGGCCGGGACGGCGAGATCTTCGAGCTGGTGAAGTTCCGCTCGATGACCGACGTCGACCCGGACCGCGGGTTGGTGACCGACGCCGACCGGCTCACCCCTTTCGGCCAGCGGCTCCGCTCGACGAGCATGGACGAGCTCCCGACGCTCTGGAACGTCGTCCGCGGCCACATGAGCTTGGTCGGACCGCGACCCTTGCTGGTGTCGTACCTGGACCGCTATACCCCCGAGCAGGCGCGCCGGCACGAAGTCCGCCCGGGCGTGACCGGTCTCGTTCAGGTGGGCGGACGCAACGGCTTGACCTGGGACGAGAAGTTCGCCCTCGACGTCGAGTACGTGGACCGGCGGAGCCTGGCTCTCGACGTGCGGATCCTGCTGTCGACCGTGGCCAAGGTGGTCAAGCGCGATGGGATCAGCGACTCCGACGGCGTGTCCATGGCGGAGTTCCTCGCCCGCGACTCGGGTGGTGACCTCGGTGCCTGAAGACTTGATCATCGTCGGCGCCGGTGGCTTCGGACGTGAGGCCGTGGACGTCGCCGAGGCAATGCGATCGGCGGACGGCACGCCCACGTGGAACGTTCTCGGCGTCGCCGATGACCGGCCCAGCGAGCCAAATCTCACCCGTCTGTCTGCCCGCGGCCTTCGATACCTCGGCACGACGTCCGACGTGCTGGCCGGAGCGATGTCCGCGTACGTCGTCGGTATCGGTTCGCCGGCGACCCGTCGCGACCTGGTTGGACTGTTCGACCGCCAGGGGTGGAGCGCGGCCGTGCTGGTGCACCCCGCGGCGTCGCTCGGCACCGAGGTGATGCTGGGGCCGGGCACCGTGATATGCGCCGGAGCGCGGCTCACCACGAACATCCGTCTCGGTCAGCACGTGCACGTGAACCCGAATGCCACCATCGGGCACGACACCACACTTGGCGACTTCGTCAGCGTCAATCCGGCTGCTTCGATCTCAGGTGACTGCACCGTCGAGGACGGTGTGCTCATCGGCGTGCAGGGCGTCGTGCTGAACCGGCTCACGGTCGGGACAGACGCGCTGGTCGGCGCTGCGGCGTGCGTGACCTCGGACGTTGCCCCCGGCACCACAGTGGTCGGCGTACCCGCGAGGACGATCCGAGCAGGAGTGTCTGCGTGAAGAAGGTCATGGTCGTCTACGGGACCCGACCCGAGGCCATCAAGGTCGCCCCGGTCATCGGCGCCCTGAAGTCTGACGACCGGTTCGCCGTCTTGCCGGTCGTCACGGGGCAGCATCGAGAGATGCTCGACCAGGTCAACAGCATCTTCGGGATCAAGCCAGTCGCCGACCTCGATCTGATGCGGCCGGGTGCCACCCTCACGGAGCTCTCCGTCGCCGCCCTCGCGACGCTCGAGCCTGTTCTCAGGGAGCACGCACCTGACGCGGTCGTGGTCCAGGGCGACACCTCAACGGCCTTCATTGCCGCGCTCGCCGCCTTCTACCAGGGGATCCCCGTGATTCACCTGGAGGCGGGACTGCGGACCTACGACCTCGACGCCCCGTTCCCGGAGGAGGCGAACCGCCAACTCCTGAGCCGGGTGGCAGCGCTGCACCTGGCCCCGACACAGGCCGCACGACAGAACCTCGTGCAGGAGCACATCACGCCGGCGAGCATCGCGGTGACAGGCAACACGGTGATCGACGCGCTGGTGGAGGCGATCGAGCAGGAGCCCACATACTCGGAGCCCGCGGTGGCGGCGATGGTGTCGAGCGGTCGGCGCTTCGTCCTGGTGACGGCCCACCGGCGCGAGTCGTGGGGCCAGCCAATGCGGAACGCGATGACCGCCATCCGGCAAGTGGCCGAGCGGCATCCCGAGCTGCACTGGGTCGTCCCCATGCACAGGAACCCCGTCGTCCGGGACGTCGTGAGGGAGACGCTCGACGACCGGGGCCAGGTCCTGCTGTGCGAGCCGCTCGACTACCACGAGTTCTGCCACGTCATGAAAGCTGCTCACTTGGTGCTCACCGATTCTGGTGGCGTCCAGGAAGAAGGGCCCAGCCTCGCGTCCCCGGTGCTGGTCATGCGGGACACCACGGAGCGCCCCGAGGCGGTCGAGGCTGGTGCGGTGAGGCTCGTGGGCACGGACACCGCGGTGGTGTCCGCCGCCCTCAACGAGCTGATCGAGGACGCCGGGGTGTACGCGTCCATGGCCCGCGCGGTGAACCCGTACGGCGACGGAGTCGCAGCCTCGCGTTCGGTGGCCGCGATCGCAGAGTTCTTTGGCCTGGGTGACCGAGAGCCCGACTTCGACCCCCACCACTACGGAGACTGAGCATTGTTCGAGAACGGGATCGTCGTCGTCGGCCTGGGGTACATCGGCCTGCCGACCAGCGCTGCCATCGCGACGCAGGGAGTGTCCGTCACCGGGATCGACGTCAGGCAGGACGTCGTCGACGCCATCAATCTCGGCAGGGTGCCGATCGTGGAGCCCGACCTCGACATCGCGGTCGCCGGTGCGGTCTCACTGGGCACCCTCAGAGCGACCATGGCCGTCCCACCGGCGGACGCCTTCATGCTCGCGGTCCCCACCCCGAGCGACGAGGGCAAGGCGCCTGACCTCTCCTATGTGAAGGCAGCGGCGGAGTCGGTGGCCCCAGTGCTCAAGACCGGTGACGTCGTCATCCTCGAGTCGACCTCCCCGCCGGGCACGACGCGCCAGGTCAGCGAGTGGATCGCGGCTGCCAGGCCTGACCTGTCCCTCCCGCACCAGGGGGAGGGTCCGCACGACATCCACGTCGCCCACTGCCCGGAGCGGGTACTCCCAGGCCGAATCATGGTCGAGATCGTCGAGAACGACCGTCTCGTGGGCGGGATCACCCGCGCCTGCGCGGAGCGGGCCGCCGAGGTGTACTCCTTGTTCTGCCGGGGAGAGATCGTGCTGACCGACGCCACCACGGCCGAGATGGCCAAGCTCGTTGAGAACTCGTTCCGTGACGTGAACATCGCCTTCGCGAACGAGTTGGCCGGCATCTGCGAACACCTCGGCCTGGACGTGTGGCAGGTCATCGAGCTCGCCAACAAGCATCCGCGTGTCAACATCCTCAAGCCCGGTCCGGGCGTGGGTGGTCACTGCATCGCCGTGGACCCGTGGTTCATCGTCGCCGCGGCGCCGGAGCAGTCCCGTATCATCCGGACCGCCCGCGAGATCAACGACGCACGGCCCCACGCGGTGGTCGCTCAGACCGTGTCCCTGGCCAAGCCGACCTCGACCATCGCGGTCCTCGGTCTGGCCTTCAAAGCGAACGTGGACGACCTTCGGGAGAGCCCCGCGATCCAGATCGTCGAGCTCCTGGCCGACGCGTTGCCCGAAGCACGGCTCTTGGCGGTGGAGCCCCACGTGGAGGCCCTGCCTCCGTCCCTCGCCGCGCGTGACTCGGTTTCGCTCACCCCGCTCGATGCGGCGGTCGATGCTGCTGATGTCGTGGTGCTCCTGGTCGACCATCAGGCGTTCACGGACCTGACGCTCAGAGACCTGCGGGACAAGCAGGTCGTCGACACCCGGGGTCTGCTCAAGGCCGCCGCCCACCCCCTCGAGAGGACCTCGTGAAGCAGATCGTCCAGTCCATCGGCGACGGCAGCCTCCAGGTCGTCGACGTCCCGTCACCGAGCGCTGGGCCGGCCGAGGTGCTGGTCTCGACGCGCCGTTCCCTGCTGTCCACGGGCACGGAGAAGGCGGTGCGGGAGCTGGCCAGCGCGAGCCTGTTCGAGAAGGCCAAGGCGCGCCCCGACCTTGTCCGTCAGGTGGTGCGCAAGGCTCGGACTGAGGGGCTGCGAAACACCGTGCAGGCCGTCAGGACCCGCCTGGACGAGGACATGCCCCTCGGCTACAGCGCGGTTGGCGAGGTGACGGAGGTCGGCGACGCAGTTGCCGGGATCACCCCCGGCATGCGGGTCGCCACGGCATCTGCTGGGCACGCGGAGCTCCAGGTCGTGCCTGGACTGCTGGCCATCCCTGTCCCCGACGGTGTCTCGGACGAGTCCGCCGCCTTCGGCGCCGTCGCCGCCATCGCGCTCCAGGGCATCCGACAGGCCGGCGTCGAGCCCGGGGGCAGCGTCCTCGTCGTCGGACTGGGCCTGGTGGGACAGTTGACGGCTCGCCTCGCCCTCGCCGCCGGGTACGACGTCATCGGTGTCGACCTGCGCTCCTGGACGGCGGAGATGGTGACCGCCGCCGGTGGTCTGGGACTTGAGGAGTCGGGTGCCGCGACAACGGACGCCGTCCTGGACCGCACCCGCGGACGTGGGGTCGACGCGGTCTTGGTCACCGCCTCGACGAAGTCGTCGGACCCGGTCATGCTGGCCGTCGACCGTGTCAGGGACCGTGGCGTCGTGGTTGTCGTCGGTGACGTCGGCCTCGAGTTGTCACGCACCCCCTTCTACATGAAGGAGGTCGACCTACGGTTCGCCCGCTCCTACGGCCCCGGCCGCTACGAGCGCTCGTACGAGGAGTACGCCGTCGACTACCCCGTCGGACAGGTGCGCTGGACCGAGGGGCGGAACATCGAGGCGTTCCTGGATCTCGTCGCCCGCGGTCGATTGACCGTCGACGACCTCGTCACCCACTCCTTCCCGATCACGGACCACGAGGACGCCTACGAGACGATCAGCAGGGACGATCGCGCTCTCGCGGTGCAGTTCACCTACGACCCGGCGGCAGTGTCGCGCGGCGCAGTCGAGCTGCGTCCTCGTTCGACCTCCTCGGGTGACATCGGTCTGGTCGGCGCGGGCAACTATGCCAAGATGACGCTGGTCCCGGCGATGAAGTCGGTCGGGATGTCCATCGCGGCCGTGACGTCCACCGGCGGACTGAGCGCGCGGCACCTCGCGCAGCGCCACGACATCGCCGCGGTGGTTCCGGGGGTCGACGACCTCCTCTCGGACCCGGGGCTCAGGACGATCTTCGTGCTGTCGCGGCACGACTCCCACGCCGAGATCGCCGGTAAGGCTCTCCGCGCCGGCAAGAACGTGTTCGTCGAGAAGCCACTGGCGCTTTCGGACGACGAGCTGGACGACGTCGTCCAGGCGCTCTCCTCCAGCGACACTCAGCTGTGGGGAGGGTTCAACCGACGCCACAGCCCGGCCGTCGTGGAGGCCCGCCGCGCCCTCGGCCGGGAGGGCGGCCCACTCGTCCTGACCTACCGGGTCAGCGCGGGACGTCTCCCGGACACGCACTGGTACAAGGACCGCAGGCAGGGCGGTCGCCTGCTCGGCGAGGTGTGCCACTTCATCGACCTCGCGGCCTGGATCGTGGGGCAACCCGCCGAGGAGGTCGTGGCCCTGGGTTCCCGTCGCGCCGAGAGCCTCCTGCAGGAGGACCTCGCCGTAACCCTCCGCTTTCCCGACGGCTCGCTGGCGAGCATCACCTACGCCGAGTACCCGCACCCGGCGACGACGAAAGAGCGCCTCGAGGTCCTCGGGCGAGGACGCAGCGTGGTCGTCGACGACTTCGCCCGTCTGGTGGTGGACGGCAAGGACGTGAAGCTTCCATCGTCGGGCAAGGGACACGTCGAGAACCTGCGCGCGTTCCAGGACTCCCTCGCGTCCGCGTCCGACGACTCCGACCTGCGGGCGACGATCACTAGCACGGCGACGAGCTTGGCCGCCGCCAGGTCGCTGAGCACCGGGCACGTGGTCCGCCCCGACATGCGCGTCTCAGCGGACCCGTTCCGGTGAGGCTGAGCACGGCGGTCAGCGACCTGCGCGCCCTCGGCGGCTCGGCCCCGCTCCGGGCGGCGTACGAGCTCTCCAAGCGCAGCGGCGGACACACGTTGCTCTTTCGGGAGGTCCCTGACCGTGGAGCGCGCTCGCGTGCCATCGGTCTCGGGAACGTGGTCCCGCGGTCCAACGCAGCCAGGGACCGGTGCCTCGCGGACGCCGCGGAGATCCTCGCCACCGGTGTCCGCGTCTTCGGGACCCGGGTGCCGACCGGCGTCCACGCGCCCTGGAACGTCGATCCGCTCTCGGGGAACGTCTGGCCGGAGTCGACCCCGTGGTGGCAGATCGACATTCGGAGCGGCGCCCGTCTCTCCGACGTCAAGTGGGTCTGGGAGGCCGGGCGTCATCGCGACCTGGTGGTCCTGGCGCGCGCTTCGGTCTTG
This sequence comes from uncultured Nocardioides sp., assembly GCF_947489365.1. GTDB lineage: Bacteria > Actinomycetota > Actinomycetes > Propionibacteriales > Nocardioidaceae > Nocardioides. Next base: position 39,078 of record NZ_CANLDB010000010.1, on the reverse strand, counting down.
GAGCCCGACGGCCCGTGGCTGAACGAGCTGCACGCGATGCTGCGCGCTTGGGTCGCGCAGTGCCGTCCTGAGAGGGGCGTGCACTGGTACTCCAGCCTCGAGCTCGCACTTCGCGCAATCGCGTGGGCGCAGGTCATCAGTCTGCTGGACGGCGAGCTGGAGGCCGACGTCCGTGCGCAGATGGACCACCAGCTCGTCGCCAGTGCCCGCCACATCCTCGTCGAGCTTCCGTACACGGTCAGCAGCATGAAGAACAACCACCTTCTGGGCGACGGCCTGGGTCTGGTCGTTCTAGCGCGCATGTTCCCGGACCTCCGCGGATCCGGCCAGTGGCACCGAGTGGGCGACGCGCTCTTCCACAAGCAGCTTCGTCGGCACATGCGCAGCGACGGTTCGATGATCGAGGACTCACTCTCCTACCACCGGTTCGTGCTGGAGATGCTCGCCGTCAGGACGCTGCTCGGCAGTGCCTCGCGGGAGGTGGAGGTCGCACTTGCCGGGGCGGGGCGACACCTCCAGGTCCTGGGCGCTCTCGAGGGCGACGTCCCGCAGTACGGGGACTGGGATGAAGGCCGAGTTCTCGCCGATTCGCAACCAGCGGGTGGTGTGGCCGGGTCGGCCAGGTTGGCGCTTGCTGTGACTGGCGGCTCCTTGGCGTCTGCGAGCTGGGAGAGCGACGACGAGCTGGCTTGGTACGTCGACCCTCCCACGTCGGATGAGCCAGGACCGGCTTCGGCACACAGCAATCTCAGGCGCTCGGGTGGGCTTCATGTGATGAAGGCGGGCCCCTGGACGGTGTGGGTGAAGTCGGGCACTGGCCCGTCCCATCAACACGCCGACATCACCTCAGCGTGGATCAGCAAGGACGGTCAGTGGGTGACACGGGAACCTGGGACCGGCACGTACAACGGGCCTCTCGTCGTCCGCAACGGTTTCCGCAGCTCCTCTGGGCATCCAGTGTGGTGCCTGGGAAGTCGCGATCAGCTGGTGCCGCACCGCGCCTTCCGTTGGCTCTCCACTATCCGGCCGTCCGCTGCCGAGGCGGATGTCGTTGGGAGCAGGTTCGTCCTGGTGGTGCACGGTGCTTTCGTCGCAGATGGCGGTGGCCGTGTGGCACGACTGGTGCACCTGCAGAGCTCGGGTGTGAGGGTCGTCGACTTCGTCGAGGTCGATCCGCCCAGTGCATGGGTTATGAATGTGCCGATCACCGATCAGGCCATCGATCTGGGACTCGACCTCCCGGGAGCTGTCCAGTCCGGGGTGAGCGAGCCGTTCCGGGGTTGGCACAGCAGGACCTACGGAGCCTGGGAGCCTTCGCAGTGGATCAGCTGCACGATGGTCGGACGAGCTGCCTCGTGGTCCGTGGGCGTGGATCGGGGAGTCGTCACTGGGCCGGAGGACGTCGTGGCAGACGATGCGACGTATCGGATCCACTGGTCTGACGGTTCGGCACGCGTGCAGTGCAGGGTCGACGACGAAACACATGAACTGGTGGCGCACGATGTCTGAACGACGAGTTCTCGTTTTCAACCACTTCGCAGCGCCCCCGGGGCAGCCCGGTGGGACGAGGCACAGCGAGCTCTTCTCGAGACTCGACGGTTGGCAGTACCTGGTCGTGGCGAGCCGTCGGAACGTCCTGACCGGTGATTGGCAGGCTGACGCGGACGGTTTTCGGATGGTCAGGGTCTCCCGTCACAGTTCGAACGGAGGACGACGCGTCCGCGGGTGGCTCGAGTTCGGTGTGAGGGCCACGCTTGTCGGACTGGTGGCGAAGAAGCCCCGAGTGGTGTACGGCTCGTCGCCGCACTTGGTGGCAGCGGTTGCGGCGTGGGTTGTCGCCGTACTCCGCGGGGCACGCTTCGTGCTCGAGGTCCGTGACCTCTGGCCGAAGGTCCTGCTCGACATGGGTGTGCTGTCGGAGTCGTCGTTGGTGTTCCGGTGTCTCACTTCCGTCGAGGGCTTCTTGTACCGGCGCGCCGATGCTGTGGTCGTCATGGCGGAAGGGAGCCGGAACGAATTGATGAGGCGGGGGGTCGAGCCCTCGAGGATCCACTACATACCGAACGGATCGGACCCCGAGGACTTCGTTCGTGAAGAATCGAGGGAAGCGCTGCGCTCGAGGTGGGGCTTCGACCGGTTCACGTTCGTCTACGCGGGAGCGCACGGCCCTGCCAACGGCCTCGACTTACTTCTCGACGCTGCCCTCGATGTTGCGGACCTCGACCTGGACATCGTGCTGATCGGAGGTGGAGTGGAGCGGGACAGGCTGGTGAAGCGCGCCAGCGACGAGGGGATCCGCAATGTCACCTTTCTGGATCCCGTTCCCAAGTCCGAGGTCAGTAGCATTCTCGTCGCCGCCGATGCGGGCGTGCACGTGCTCGCCGATGTCGAGCTGTTCCGCTCGGCCGTGAGTCCCAACAAGGTCTTCGACTACTTCGCTGCGGGTCTGCCGGTGCTCACGAACTCGCCGGGGCTGGTGGGCGATCTCGTCACCACCACCGGTGCGGGTGTGTCGGTCGAGCCCGGCGGATTGGCAGATGGCCTCCGCGAGATGGTGCTCCGGCCATCGCCGTCAGCGGGCAGAGCCGGACAGGACTGGATTGCGAAGCATCAGTCGCGTTCGGCCATGGCGCGGAGGCTGGATGACCTTCTCCAGAGCGTGACTGGAACGCCGTGACGTTGCAATCAGCCGTCGTCCTCGACCTGTTCGTCGTCTGCTCGGCGATCATGCTCCTTGCGCTGCGAGGTGGACTGAGAGCCTCTCACCCCGCCGTGCTTTACATCGGGTTCCACCTGACGGTCCTCAGCACGAGGGCGTGGGCTTTGCTGAACGGCGCTCCGGCAACACTTTTTGTGACCGAGCAGGAGACCGTGAAGGCGCTTCTCGTTGCCGACTTGGGCTTGGCGTGTGCAACGGTCGGCTGGCTGACGGCTCGCTCGCTGAGCGCGAACGCGGCTTCCTCCGAGGCGGGCGACTCGGGCTGGTGGCGGCCTTTTGACGACCGACGGATGTGGGCCGTCATCGTCGCCACCGTGCCTGTGGGACTGGTCACGCTCGTCACCTACGCACGGATACCCGGTTCGGAGGCGGCTCAGAGCGAGGTCACCACGTCTTACCAGACACTCGCCGTCACCTGGCCTGGATTGGCGCTCTTGGTGCTGATCTACCGGTATGGTTTCCGCTGGTATCTGATGTTTCCCATGCTCGCCTACCTCTCGCTGATGGCGGTGCAGGGGTTCGGACGGTACCGGCTGGTGCTCCCGCTCATCCTCCTCGTGGTCATGTGGCTAGACCGCAAAGGACGGGCTTGGCCGCCCGTGTGGATGCTGGCTGGGTTCGTTGCCGTGGCAATCCTCTTCGTTCCGCTGAAGAGCATCGGAGTTGCGATTCAAGCCGGTGGGGGTCTCGACGTCTTCCGCGACGAGGTGTCGAGATCGTTTGAGGAGACGAGGACGGGAACCGCAAGCGACCAGACGATTCTCGACGGGCTTGCGGCGACGATCTCGCTCACAGATGACCGCGGAAGCTTTTTCCTCGGCTCTCCCTACCTGAACGTGCTGACCCTGCCGATCCCACGACCCCTTTGGGAGGGTAAGCCGGGCCTGAACGAGCACCTCGTGGAGCTGTCCACACCCATCAGACCACTCGCCAGCATCGGTGCAGTTTCCACGCTCCCGGGCGATATCTACCTGAACTTCGGATGGCTAGGGGTGGGCCTCGTAATGTTCGTCTTCGCGCGCTGGACGGCGTCTCTCTGGCGACGAGCCTATTCGAGCGCCATGACCCATCGGTCGGCGCAGCGCCTCCTGTTCTTGCTCTTCTTCGCCGCGTTCGTCCAGGTGGCCCGGGACGGACTGATCTCGTTGCCGGTATTTATCCTCGTGCACCAGTTGCCGCTGGCAGCGATCGTCGCCCTGCACTTCCGCATTCCCCGGGGCGAGCGGAGCCCCCGTGGGAGACCACGAAACACGGCCAGGCGGACAGGGAGAGAGGTGGCGATCCGGTGACCGCTCCTCACTTGGTCGTGATCAACAACGTCCCGGCTCGATACCGGACGGCGAGCTTCGCCGCCTTGGAAGAGGAATGGAGTCAGACAACCGGCGGCCGCATGACCGTCGTCTACCAGGCTCGGCGGGATCCGCGTCGGCGCCCCGAGTGGTTTTTCTCGCCCGACGAGGAGCTGACCTTCGCTCACCGGTTCCTGTCCAACGCGTGCCTCTCGTTCAGCAAGGTGACGCTCTATCGACCAGCGGCCGCGCGCGGCGTGATCGATGGACTGTCGCCGACCCATCTGCTCATCGCCGGCTGGGACACCCCCGTGGCGCGAGGTGCGCTCCGCTACGCGACCAGATCAGGAGCGCGCGCGGTGTTGTGGGTTGAGTCCAACACGTCGACGGGATCGCGGGCCGGTCGAGCGCTCGGGGCAGTGAAGAAACGACTCGCGCGACGCGCGGCGGCTTTCCTCGTGCCGACGGAGGCGAGCAGGTCTTTCGTCCGCCGTTTTGCACCGGACGCGTCCGTGGCTGTCGTACCTAACCCAGTGAGCTGGGACAGGCTCCCGAAGGCGTCGTCGACCCCGTCACGGCGGATCATCTTCGTGGGCGAGTTCAGCCATCGGAAGGGCTTCGACATCTTCCTCGACGCGTGCCGTGCGCTCGGTCCGACGTGGTCGGGTGAGGCATGGGGAAAGGACTCCGAGGGTCTCGGGTCGGGTGCTCCAGACAACTGCCGGCTTCACTCCGGGGGTGCTCCGCTCGGGGAGATCGTCCAGCTCCTCCGCAGCGACGACGTCTGGGCGATCCCGAGTCGACGTGATCCAGCCCCGCTGACCTACTCCGAGGCTCTAGCGCTCGGGCTGAGGATCGTGGTCTCCCCAGCGATCGCCTACGCCCAGCACGCGAGGGGAACAGCGGGGGTCGAGCTGATGGAGGACATGACGGGAGAGGCGGCCGCGGCCGCCGTGCTGCGAGTGACTGCCGCCGACCGTCCGAGTGCGGAGGCGGGGGCCGAGGTCACCAACCCTGCATGGGCACGCCGGGTGGTCGAGCTTTTCGAAGTAGCGGGGTCGCGGCGCTGAGCGGATCACAAGGCTTCCTCCGGAGCTTGAGTACGACGTTCGTCACGAGCATGGCCATCGTGATGGCGGGCCTCGTCGGCGGCGTGGTCATTGCCAGGCTTCTCGCGCCGGAGGGTCGCGGACAGCTTCTCGCCCTCTCGATGTGGGCACTCCTCATCGCGGCCCTGTCCACACTGGGCCTGGAGGAGGCCGTCATCCAGAAGGCAGAGGGGGACCTCGGTCGTGCTCGCGCGCTGGTGCGATCGCTCCGCACATCACTCGTCGTCCAGAGTGCGCTTGGGGCCAGTGCGACCTGTGCCATCACCTTCTTGCTGAGCGCCGAGTTCGATTGGCTCCCGCGCGTGATGATCGTGGTGGCGCTTGGATCACTGCCGCCCCTGAGTGTTCTGATCCAGATGACGATGGTCCCGGTGCGGGCAGCGCAGGACTTCGGTCGTTGGAACGCCATCAGGTTGACACCCGCGCTTGGCTACCTCGTTGCGATCGCCGGACTGGCCCTGGCGTCCGAGCTAAGTGTGCTGACCGCGGTGGTAGGCCTCCTGGGGGCGAACCTGCTGACGGTCCTCGTCGCTCGGCTCGTGACGCCGGCCCCGGACGCAGCTGGTGCTGGTGGTTCGGACGTTGATCCAGCGGTGATGCGTCGATACGGGCGCTTACTCGTCGCCGCCAATCTCCCCAACATGGCCAACCAGCGTCTCGATCAACTCGTGATGGGTGCCGTTGCAGCCCCCGCGATGCTGGGGATCTACAGCGTCGCCGCCTCGGTGGTCTCCGTGATCATGCTGGTCGGGACGTCGATCGAGCAGATCCTCTTCCCGCGCTTCGCGGCGGGCTCCCTCAGCCGCAAGCAGATCGTTCGTGCATGTATCGCCTCGACCGCAGCAACATCGCTGCTGGCCCTGGGGATCGGCTTGACAGCGAGCCCCGTCATCTCCGCGATCTACGGCCGTGAGTTCGCGGCAGCCACGAAGCCGCTGTGGTTGCTGCTGCCGGGTGCAGTGGCGTTGGTCGCTGCTGCAGCCTTCACCGCGGAGGCAAAGGGCGAGGGAAGGGTGGCCTCACTGGCGGCGGCGCAACTGGTCGGTGCCGCCCTGACCGTGGTCTTGGTGGTGCCAGCAATTCTGTACGCAGGGATGCTGGGTGCAGCGATCGTCTCCACCACGGCTTACGTCGCTGTTCTCTGTTCCCTCCTGTTATTGCGTCGCCATCGCGGCGGAGAGGTTCGGTCGGACTGACCATGGCATCGGATAGTTCCGGAAGGATCGCTCTTGCGACGGCGAACCTGACAATCCCTGAGAAGCGATTCGTGCTCGCGCACAGATCAAATCTTGCGCGCCATCATCAGGTCAGGACATTCACGTACGCTCTTCGGGCAGCGGAACCGCCACGGACCCTGGGTGTCCATCGGCCGTTCTCCGCGGTTCCGCTGCCCTTCAGCGTGCGGCGGCGTGCGTATCGCCTGACGCGACGTCGACTCAGTCAATCAGTGCGGCAGTGGCACCCTGATGTCGTTCACCTTCACTTCATGGCACTGGGTGGTTTCGCCGCGGACGCAGCGCGCTCAGGGTCTGTCCCGCTGGTCACCACGGTCCACGCGCAGGAGCCCATCCTGGTCGGGACGGGGCGGTCGGCCCGAGAGCGCTGGCTTGCCGATGACTGTCATCGCGTGGTGGACGACAGCAGCATGTTTCTTGCCGTTAGCAACTACATAGGAGCGTGGCTGGAGTCGGTGGGTGTCTCCCGCGATCGGATACGGACCCACTACCTCGGTATCGACACTGAATACTGGTCGACGTCGACAAGTTCGTCATCCCGACTCTCGGCCCGGCACATCGTCTTTGTCGGGCATCTGACGGAGTTGAAGGGCGTCAGAGACGCCGTCGAAGCATCGATAAGTCTGCAGCACGACGTGCCGCATCGACTGAGTGTCGTCGGTCGAGGCCCGTTGCTGGCGGAGCTGCAGGAGCGCACGCGGTCTCAAGACCACATCAACCTCGAAGGGTCCCTGGAACGGGATCAGGTCAGAGCAATGCTGGCGACGGCGACCTGCTTGGTGCTGCCGACCCAAACAGTGGCCGGCATTTCTGACGCAGCTCCGACGGTCCTGATGGAAGCGCAGGCGATGGGTGTGCCCGTGGTCTCGTATGACGTCGGCGGGACGGTCGAGATGGTTCCCCCCTCCTACGAGCACCTCGTGACCGAGAAGATGGTCGACGAACTATCCCAGACATTGGGGATGGTGCTCAACCTGAGCGAATCGGACTACAACGCTCTGTCACGAGGAGTCTCGACTTGGATTCGCCAGCACCGGTCGACCGAGGGCCAAGCTGTGATGTTGCCTGAGATCTATCGTCAGGCAGGCGCGGTGCTGTGAAGGTGCTATACCTGGCCGACCTGCGAAGCCCAATTGCCCGCGCGTGGGTCACCATGGCCGTCGACGCAGGCATCGACGTCGTCGCCGTTTCCAGCCGCCCCGGATATCGCAGCCTGGGCGTCGAGACGTTCACGGCACCGCTCGGGCTGGAAGCCCTCGCGCAGCTCGGGCTCGCTCGTGTTCGTGGCCGAGGCCAGAGAGGTTCTGCCGGGATGCAGACCACTGAGGTGAACAGCGACAGGGGACGGGGCCGCGGGTCTCTCAATCGGCTGCGAGGACTGAATCCGCTTGTCGCTCGGGCAGGCAGTCCGTATCTCTCGTCGATCGTCAGAGCCCAGGCGCCCGACGTCGTGCACGCGTTGAGGATCCCGCTCGAAGCGATGGCAATGGCCCGTACGAGGACCGGTGTTCCGATGGTCGCCTCCGTCTGGGGGAACGACTTCACCCTCCATGCGAACCGGAGCGTCGTGTTCAGGAGAGCGACGCGCCACGCGATGACGCGGGTTGATGGCCTCCACGCCGACTGTCGACGCGACATCCGGCTGGCGGAGGCCTGGGGGTTCGACGGCGATCTGCCCACGCTGGTCGCGCCCGGTTCGGGTGGCCTGCCGACCGTGGTGGACCCGGACGTGACGGGGGTGGGCCTGCGTCGTGAGCTCGGCATTCCAAATGATGCGGTCGTGGTCGTGAACCCACGTGGGGTTCGTGAGTACGTGCGGATTCCGCAGTTCCTGGAAGGCCTCGAGCGGGTGATGGGAGCCGAGCCGAACGTCCACGCAATCCTGGTGGGGCTGCAAGGCCACGCACCCGCACGCGAAGCCATTGAGCGGATGGCCCATGGGGGAAGAATTCACCTGCTGCAAGCCCTTGAACCGAGGCGGATGGAGGAACTCTTCGCAGCCAGTGACGTCTCGGTGTCGCTGACCACCCACGACGGGACCCCTAACACGCTGCTCGAGGCGATGCGCGCGGGCACTTTCCCTGTGGTCAGTGGCTTGGAGTCAATTCGCGAGTGGATCACGCCCGGAGCGAACGGCTTGATGGCGGACAGTGAGGATGTCGAGCAGATCGCAGCGGCGCTGCTGCGTGCTGTGCGGAGTCCGCTCTTGAGGGCGCAAGCCGCCACTGTCAACAAGCAGTTGGTCCGGGAGCGGGCCGATATCGAGGCCACCAAGAAGCAACTCGTGCCCTTTTATGAGACCGTCTGCCGGAGAAGGATGGGATGACATGGGCAACTCTGGAAATACGGCCCCGTTGAACTTCAGCTGCGTCTTCCGTGGGTCGAGGGACCATTACGAGGTTCCAGCGGCGTTTGCCGAGATGGGCCGACTCGACTCATTGGTTACGGATTTCTACCGACCTGAGTTCCTTGACTCTTGGCTCGTGCCTTCCAGGGCCCGCAGCAAGCTGTTACGTCGCTCGCACGAACAGATCCCCAGCAAGGATGTCATCAGGATCCACTGGGCGTCACTGCCGCTTCACAAGCCATTTTTCGATCGGTGGGATTACGACGCGGCGATAGGTCGAGCGGCCGCTCGGAAGGTGATCGGGCCAGCCGTTGTCTACAGCTACTACTGGCGGGGATTCCAGCAGATCCATGAGCGAGCGGGCAGGAGTTCCCCGGCGTTCGTGTTCCAGGTTCACCCCGTCGCGCGCCAGGTCCGGTCGATTCTGAAGGCTGATCGGGAGCGATCGGGAATCGACGCGGGAATGGAGGGCGAGGAGAGGTTCTCGGTTCACGACCTCGAAACCGAGGAGGCGTCGCTGAAGAAGGCAGACGGATTCCTGGTTGCCTCTCAGTTCACGAAGCGAGGACTTCAGGATCTGGGAGTCGACAGTGAGCGTGTGCGGCAAGCCGTCTACGGATCAGACCGAATCGCGACGGCACCTAGGCGATCATCCTGGCAGTCGCGGTCGACCGGCCGGCCCTTGAGATTGCTGTGGATAGGTCAACTCGCCTATCGGAAAGGCCCGCACTGGCTCTTCGAGGCGGCACGTCGACTCAGCGGCCTTGTTGAATTAACCATCGTAAGCAGATCGGAAGTCCCAACATGGCTTCAACCCTTGCCCGACAACGTGTCTCTCATGCGGGTGGAAGCAGGGGCGATGGACCGCGTTTTCGCCAGTCACGACGCCTTCGTGATGCCCTCGTTGGTCGAGGGCTTCGGACTCGTCTACGCGGAGGCGCTTCGCGCCGGACTTCCGATCATCGCCACCGCGAACTCCGGTGCCCCCGACATCGCTCAGGACGGCGAGAACGCGATCTTTGTGGAGGCCGGTGACCTAGAGGGCCTCGTGACCAGTCTGAGCGAGCTCGCCGAGTCACGTGAACTCTTGAGTCACCTGCGCCGTGGGGCCCGGGACCGGAGACTGCCGACCTGGGCCGAATTTCGTCAGCAGGTCCGCAATGGCGCTGACCTGCTAGCTGGCTCGGGGGGATGGGGTTAGGTCGAGCAAGAGCGGTTCGTCGCGAAGACGTAGTCACGGGCCCAGTCGTGACGATCGTCGTCGAAGGTTTTGATGCTGAAGCGCTCGTCCTTGAGCAGCTCCTTGACTTGCGCCTTTGTGCGGTAGCTGTTGTCACCGGTCTGATCCGCCAGGAAATCGTGGCAACTGACCGCCATGTGGCGTACCTGACCGATGTGACGTCCTAGTCCCAGCAGCGCGGACAACTCCGCACCCTCGATGTTCATCTTGAGAAAGTCGACGTGCTCGACCTCGACCTTCTCGAACACGTGCGCCAACGGGACGCCCTCCACGCTCAGTGGTCCTGATCCAACGCGATTGACGTGGTTCTGGTCAGCCCCGACGTCGGTGAACGAGACCGCGCCGACGGTCTCTGTCGCGGCGGCATTGTGCAATCGCACATGACGCAGGTTGTTGAGATCAACTGCGCGCTTGAGCAGCGTGAAGGTGGCTGGGTGTGCCTCGAGCGCTACCACAAGACCTGTCGCTCCGACAGCATGTGCGAACGGAATGGTCTCGGTCCCGACGCCAGCGCCGACGTCCATCACCACATCTCCGCGCTTGAGATCGTAGTCTCGGAGAAAAGCGTGTTGAGTAAAGTTTCGGATGCCCACGATGCCCGGGCCGCGCGGCTCCGCAAGAACTTGCGTCTCGCCATCTGCCTCGTGGATCCAGCCGCCTGACTGAAGGTCGAACTGCACGCGTGTCGATGGTTCGCCCATTCGTCGAAGTTCAAACGCTCGCGAGAACGATAGTAGGCGTCGGCCAGAGGGCAGAGCGACGGCGGCTTCAAAGGCGCGGCGTCGTGTGGTCATGAAGGCAATGATAGAGCCGGTGTCAATCGAGTATTCCGACACGGCCAGTCGATGGTGGGATTAGGCCCGCTGAGACGTCCGACCGCAAAGAAGCCTAGTGTCAATTTGAATCGCCCCGGCGTTCATGGAGGCTTGATTTCGTTTGATCAGCCCGAGCCTGGGCAGGTGTCTTAGGGTAGTGAACTGGGCCGACTGGGGCCTGGTGGTTGGTGTCGATCTCGGCGGGTCGGACGAGGCCGATCTCGCCGTGAAGGCGCCTCTGTGGGGAACCAGTCGATCTACTCGGCAACGGCAATCCTCGCGCCGCCGACTGACCTCCAGCCTCTGTGGGATGCCATGACCGGTGGTGGATGCACTCGGCGTCGAACAGCGAGTTGAGCTCCTCGGTCGTAGCGCTGTCGTGGGAGATTCGGCTAAATCCGACGGATTAAAGGCCTCAGCTTCGGCGAGCCGCTCGGTGCAGCCAATCGCTCGATCCTGGACTCCGCGGTCACTGTGATGAACCAAACCGGTGACGTCGGGGCCGGCGCGCTGCGGGCCCGCAGCCCCATGTCGAGGGTGTCCCAGGCGAGATGCGTGCGCAGGCTGGTGGAGGCCGCCCAGCCTACGATTATCCGGTTGAAGACAACGAGGACGAACGCGACGTAGGTCCAGCCGGCACGGGCGCGGAACGTAGGGTCAAGTCGGCCACACACAGCTAGTTCGATGCGGTCGCCGCGAGCTTCCGGGCGACCAGGTCCTCTAGCCGTTCGGTCTCGGCGCCGTCGCCCATGGTGGTCTCGCGGGTCCGCTCCCGCGCGATCCCACGCAGCCCCTCGACACGCACTTGCCGCTCGATCGTGCAGCGCGCGGCCCCGAATGCCCTGGCGGTTGAGCTCAGGATGGACCGTCCGGGGCGCCGTAGACATCCGGGGTTAGCTTGGGGGCGAGAACTGGATCTCGTGGCGATCAGTTCGGCGTCGCGCACCGCGCGTGGCGAGGATCGACTGGTCATGGCGGCGCAGTAGCTACTCAGGGCGATCGTGACGACGGCGTGCTTGATTACGGCTCAGATCGGCCTTACCCGACCTCGCGCCCATCGACCACATCGTGGCGATGGGCGTCGAGGTAGGCGACAACCCGCGGGTCGGGCGCTCAAGCTTGGCCGCGAAGAAAGCCGAGGCCGTCTTGAAGATGTGGTTGGCCCGCCGCAACTTGCGGACCTCATGCTCGAGCTCGGCCAGCCTCTGTGCGTCACTCACGGTCCTACCCGGCCGCATACCACCGTCCACCTCGGCCTGCCGGACCCAACTGCGCAACTTCTTGGGATGGATCCCCCAGTTTCAAGGCCGCCCGAGCGGTCGGTCCCCGCTTCGTCGCCGGATCGGCGCGCAGCCTTACCGCCATCCGAGAGGCTCGCTCACGCAACTCGTCACGGTACTTCCAGGTGCTTCCATGACCCTGACCCTCCGTCGGTTGGGAGCCTCCACCAGTCCCGGGGCGATTCGGACAGCGCAGAAGCCGCACTAGTGGCATGGGGCGATGTGGGGCGGCTTGCAGAGGTGCAGGTGGCTATCTGGGTGCGGCCCGACATAGGTTGCTCCGGTGACATGGGGACGGTCGCTAGGCAATGGCGCGCAAGCTGGCACAAGACAGCAAGCTGGCACAAGACAGGTTGTAGGTCCGACGGACGCTAGCCGTCCGCCGGCCTTGGATCTTCTGACTTCGCTGCGGCTGTTCGCGGCCCTCTACGTGCTTCTGCTCCACGCTGGGTCGTCAGTCGTTGTGGGCGCGGGTGCGCCCGAACCGGTCGTGAACTTCCTGCGGGGCGGTCAGCTCGGCGTGAGTTTCTTCTTCATCTTGTCGGGGTTCATCCTCACCTATACTTATTCCCGCACCCGGTGGGACCAGCGCACTCTGACCGACTTCGGCGTTGGCCGCGTGGCGCGCATTGTACCGGTCTACTACCTCTCGCTGCTGATTGCGCTGCCGCTGTTCCTGCCGTCCGCGAGCTTGGAGTGGGCGGCAGGGAGCCTGTTGCTGGTGCAGTCTTGGCTGCCGACCGCTATGTTCGGGGGGACGCCGTGGAATGGCCTCGCATGGTCGCTGTCGGTAGAGGCGCTGTTCTACTTGCTCTTCCCCGCCCTGGTGCTGGTCACCCGACGCCTAGGGCCGAAAGCGCTGGGCGTCGCGCTCGTCGTGACCTGGATGCTTATGGTCGGCCTGCGTCTGCCGAGAACCTTTCCCGAACCCGGCGTTATCGAGTTTGTGCATCCGGCGCTCGAACTGGTCCCGTTCGCGCTGCTGCGTGTGCCTGAGTTCATCAGCGGGATGCTGCTGGCACATCTGTACTTCTGCCGCGCTTGGCGTTTTGGCAACGGTGTTTTGCTGGGTACCGCCGCTGCGACTGTCGTCGTGCTGGCAGCAACCGACAACGAGTTCGTCCGCGCTTCCGCCGCAGTCCTGTTTGGGCTAGTCATCTTCGTCGCCGCATCCAGCGAGGGCTCAGTCACGCGCCTCCTGGGCTCGCGGGCGTTCGTCCTCCTCGGCGGCGCCAGCTACGGCATCTACATCTTTCAGGGCGCGATCTACGCCTGGCTCGACCGACTCTTCGACGGCGGTCTAGTCGGGGACCTGTTGGTGTGGCCCACCGTCATCGGATTCTCGGTCCTCGTCTTTCAGAAGTACGAGGAGCCACTGCGGCGGCAGATCCGCTCCGCCTACCGCAAGCGACACTGACCCGCGAGTGAACATGCCTGAGACAGGCTGGCGGCTGCGACAGCAACCCGCGCTGCAAGGGCTCTGCGGCATTACGGTGCTTGCAGTCTCCGCGTTCCACCTCGGGCGACTTCACGGTGGCTGGCTCGGCGTCGAGCTCTTCTTCGTTCTCTCCGGGTTCCTCATCACTGCGCTACTATTGACGGAAGTCGAGCGCGGGACGGTGAGCCTGCGGTCCTTCTATTGGCGCCGGGTCAGTCCTCTCGCACCTGCACTGACTCTCACCGTTCTCGTGTGCACGGCGTTCGCGTTCCTGACCGACACGGCCCAAGCAAAGACCGCCACCGGGGCTGTGCTGTCCCTGGCCTACATCGCCAACTGGGGCAGCGCCGTACTGGGGTTCGACTACGCGGCGATCCACCATGTCTGGTCCCTGACGATCGAGGAACAGTACTACCTCGTCTGGCCGATCATCGGCGTCCTCGCTGGCCGCAGGTGGGCGCGACCGGTGTCGCCGTCAGCGCGAGCGCAGGCTTTGGGGCGAGCGCGGTTGCCCGCTGGGCCTTGGTCAACGACTCAGGTGACTGGTGGAACCGCGTCTATTACGCCACAGACACCCGAGCGGCAGGCCTAATGGCCGGCGCTGCTACTGGTGCACTTCTGATCCGGTCGCACGGCCGGATCGGTGCCAAGATTTCAGGGTGGCTACCGATCGTGGTCGCCGCGTGCTTGGGAGCAGGGATGGTGCTAGCCACAAGCCGAGATCCGCTGGTCTGGCGGTATGGGGTGACGGCCTTCGACGTCGCCGCCGCGGTCCTGCTTCTCGGCCTCATCGACAGAGTGACCGTGCTGTCTAGGGTCACCTCAGTCCGGCCTGCCGTGTGGCTCGGCGACCTCGTACAGCCTATATCTCTGGCACTTTCCGGTCATCTTCTTCGCCAGCGAGATGGTCGCCCCCGTTCTTCCCCGGATGGCCATCCAGCTCGTGCTGCCGTTCGCGCTGGCCGCTGCCAGTTACAAGTTCGTCGAGCGACCGATCCGGGACCGGGTCCGGAGCAACATCGCGCAGCGTCCTGCAACGGAGGCAGCGGCCTGAGCGTCGTCGGGGCCGGGTGTCGATGGCCCGCCAACTCCGGCGCGGGCGGAGACGGCGGGGCTCGTTTTCCTGGATGTGGCCGTCGCTCCGGGGCGTGAGGCCCGCGCTGACGGTGACGCCGGTGGCCTCGTCGATGAGGATGAAGGAGCCGGTGGTGCGGTTCTTCGAGTAGGGGTCGGCGAGCAGCGGCACGGTGGTGCGCAGCTGGACGCGGCCGATCTCGTTGACCCCGAGCTCCTTGGTCTCCTGGTCACGGTGCAGCGTGTTGACGTCGAGGCGGTAGTGGATGTCCTTCACCAGGGCCCGGCCCGTGCGCGTCGTGTGCTTGATCGCGAGCTTCTGACGCGGCTTGAGCGGGGCGGTGGTCATCCAACGGACCATCGCGTCGATGTCCTGGCTGGGCTTCGGCGCGTTGTTGACCCGGGCGATCATGTCGCCGCGGGAGACGTCGACGTCGTCGGTAAGACGAACCGTGACCGACATCGGCGGGAAGGCCTCGGGGACCTCGGTGTCGAACAGGTCGATGCCCTCGATGGTCGAGGTCATGCCCGAGGGCAGGACGACGACCTCGTCGCCCGGCTTGAGGACGCCGTCGGCGACCTGGCCGCCGAAGCCGCGGTAGTCGTGGTGGGCGTCCGACTTCGGGCGCACGACGTACTGCACCGGGAAGCGGGCGTCGATCAGGTCGCGGTCGGAGGCGACGTGGACGTTCTCGAGGTGGTGCATGAACGGGGGACCCATGAGGTGGCCAAAGTTGAGTCGATCTTGAGCCAACATCGCGGGTTGATTGAGGTGCGGACGACCTAGATTCCCGCCCGTGTGCGTGCCCGTCGTGGGCGGCGTGACAGAGGGGGCACCACGTGACGCGTCGTCTGCGTTCCACCGCATCGGTCGGCCTGTTGGCCGGGATCCTGGGACTGGGGGCGGTGGCCGCTGTGCCCTCGGCCGTCGCGGCGCCGGACCCGGGGGAGACCCCCAGCCGGACCGGGATCAGCGGTGGGGAGGAGGCCTCCGCGCTCATCGACGCGACCGACCGGCGCAGCCTGAAGGCTGCCCGCTTGGCCGGGGCGGAGAAGATCGCTGACTACGGCACCTTCTCCCTGTGGCAGGCGACGGGCGACGAGCCGCTGACGGGCGTCAGCTCGGTCACTCCGCCGGGGGCGCTGACGAGCATCGGCCTGCGGGACCGCACCCTGGACACCTCCGAGAACGTCCCGGCGCCGTCGTACCTCGCAGCACCGAGCGTGACCGGCCAGCAGCTGCGGATCGTCCAGTTCGCCGGTCCGGCCACGCAGGCGTGGCTCGACGACGTGACGGCGACCGGCGCGGAGACCGTCAGCTTCCTCCCGACGAACGCCTACGTCGTGTGGGCAGACACCGACGCGGCGGCCGATCTCGACAAGCTCGTCCGCACGACCTCGTACGTGCAGTACAGCGGGCCCTACGACCCGGCGTACCGACTCGCGCCGGATCTGCTCACCGCCACCCGTCGGGGCGGCGATCAGACCGTCGACGTGACGGTGCAGGTCGTTCCCGAGGACGGCGCCAGCCTGCGG
This sequence comes from uncultured Nocardioides sp., assembly GCF_947489365.1. Classification (GTDB taxonomy): domain Bacteria; phylum Actinomycetota; class Actinomycetes; order Propionibacteriales; family Nocardioidaceae; genus Nocardioides. The sequence continues at coordinate 22,996 of NZ_CANLDB010000010.1, read as the reverse complement.
ACGGTGCTCGCCGGTCGCGAGGTGGTGCGACCGGAGTTCGACGCGGCGGGGCTGCGCGCGGTCACCGTCTCTGCGACCAGGTCCGACCTCGACGATCTTGCCTCCCTCCCGGGGGTGTTCAACGTCGAGCCCTACGTCGCCCCCGAGATGGACGACGAGCGGCAGAACCAGCTGCTCGCCGGCAACGTCACCACCCAGAACGGGAAGACGGTCCCGACAGCCCCCGGCTACGAGCAGTGGCTCGAGAGTCGTGGGTTCCCGACCTCTCCGTCGAGCTACCCGCAGGTCGCCGTCGTCGACGGCGGTTTCGACACCGGCTCCGACACCCCTGTGCACCCCGACTTCGTCGGACCCGGGACGGGCGGCACGGACCGCCTGGCGACCAACGCCAACTGCACCACCGACGCCGCCGCCAACGACGTCGGCGGCCACGGCACCATCAACGCCGGGATCGTCGGCGGCTACAACACCGACACCGGGGCAGCCCACGAGGACGCCGACGGCTACCAGTACGGGCTGGGCGTCTCACCGTACGGCCGACTCTCCAGCGTCAAGATCTTCACCAACGCCGGGAACTACAGCATCAGCCGCTGCGGGTCGACGCCCGCCGGAGTGGTGCAGAACGCCTTCGCGGGCGGTGCCGACCTGACGACGAACTCGTGGGGCGCCCCGGTCAACGGCGCCTACAACGCCGACGCCCAGGCGTACGACGCGCTGACCCGCGACGCCAGTGCGTCGACCGCCGGGCTCCAGCAGATGCTGCACGTCTTCTCCGCCGGCAACGACGGGTCGGGCGCACGCACCATCGGCTCGCCCGGTACAGCCAAGAACGTGCTGACCGTCGGCGCGACCGAGAACGTCCGCGAGCAGGGCACGATCGACGGTTGCAACGAGGGCAACGGCGACAGCGACTCCGACCTGGCCACCTTCTCCTCCCGTGGGCCGACGACCGACCTCCGGATGAAGCCCGACGTGGTGGCAGCCGGAACCCACGTGGAGGGACCCGCGAGCCAGGATCCCGGCTTCGACGGCTCCGGGGTCTGTGCGATGCCCAGCGACCGGTACCGGCCCGCCGGACAGACCCGCTACACCTGGTCGAGTGGCACCAGCCACTCCACGCCCGCTGTCGCGGGTGCCGTCTCGCTGGCGCAGGAGTACTACGGGCGGACGCTGGACCCGGGGCGGACCGCGAGCCCCGCGATGCTCCGTGCGCTGATGGTCAACACGCCCCGCTACATCACCGGTGCGGGTGCCGGGGGCAACCTCCCCGCCGCCGGTCAGGGCTGGGGCGTCCCCGACCTCGGTGAGCTGACCGACACCTCTCTCTCCCGCGTGGTCCGGGACCAGGACGACAACGCCACCTTCGCGGCGGCAGGGGAGGCACAGACCTGGACCGGCCGGGTCTCCGACACCGGCCGACCCGTGCGCATCAGCCTGGCCTTCACGGACACGCCCGGGTCGACCACGGGCAACGCCTGGGTCAACGACCTCGACCTCGAGGTCACAGCCGGCGGTGCGACGTACCGCGGCAACGTGTTCAGCGGCGGCACCTCGACGACCGGTGGGACCGCCGACGCCCGCAACAACCTCGAGAACGTGTTCCTGCCCGCCGGCACGAGCGGACCGGTGAGCGTCAAGGTCGTGGCCCGTGGCATCAACGGCGACGGCGTCCCGGGCAACGGCGCAGCGCTCGACCAGGACTTCGCCCTCGTCGCGTCCAACCTGCGTGATCCGGTGGACCAGCCGTCCGCGCTCACCGGCGGTCTCGTCCTCGCCGACAGCGCGGACGCCGACACCGTCATGCTGCCCGGAGAGGTCGGTGCCGTCACGGCGTCCGTCAAGGCTGCGCCGGGGCCGGCCCTCCCGGCAGGTGCCGGAACCCTGACCGTGGTCTCGGGACCCGCGGTGGTGCGGCGAGGATCGTCGACCTACGACCCCATCTCGGGGGGGCAGACGGGGAGCAACGTCGAGCCCTACCGGGTCCAGGTGACGCGGGACGCCGGCTGCGGTGCCTTCGTCGTCCTACGGCACGTCTACACGGTGGACGGGCAGAGCGTGTCCGAGGACCTGCGCTTCCGGGTCGGAGGCGATCCTGCCGCTGGCGCCCCGACGACCTGGTCCGCGACGGACCTGCCGCAGTGGATCGTCGACAAGCAGACGATCACCTCCACCGTGTCCATCCCCTCGACGGAGACCGCCGGGCTGGCCTCGGCCCGCGTGCGCATGTCGATGACCCACACCTGGGACGCCGACCTGGCGGTCACGCTGGTCGCCCCCGACGGCACGCGAGTCCCACTGGTCACCAACCGTGGCGGCTCGGGCGACAACTTCACCGACACGGTCTTCGACGACGCGGCGGCAACCGCCATCGGTGCGGCATCCCCGCCCTTCACGGGGAGCTTCCGTCCCGAGCGTCCGCTGGCTGCCCTGGCCGACCTCCCCCTCGCCGGGGTCTGGCGCCTCGAGGTCAACGACAGGCAGGCCGGTGATGTCGGGTCGCTCGCCAGCTGGAGTCTCGAGACCCTCCCCGCCGTGTACAGCGCGTGCGAGCCGATCCGCGTGAACGGCGAGCTGGACCAGCCCCGGGACGCGTCCGAGAGGGCCGGCGCCAGCGCCGGCATCGCCGAGGTGCCGGTGACGCTGAGCGGACGCGACCCGGACGATCCCGTCAGCGTCACGTTCACCCCTTCCGACGGCACCGCGACGGCAGGGGAGGACTTCGTCGGGGACCCGGTGACCGTGACCTGGGGACCGGGCGACTCCGACCTGCAGGCCGCCGTCGTCCCGCTGATCGACGACGCCGCGATCGAGGAGTCCGAGACGTTCACCATCACCGCCAGCAGCGACGCCGTGCGCTTCCGTGACGGCGACTCCGTCGAGGTGACCGTTACCGACGACGACAGCGTGCCGAACGCGGTCGACAAGCCGACCGCGACGCGAGGTGACCGGCAGGCGACCGTCTCCTGGGAGCCCGCCGACGTCCTCGGGCAGGACGTGACCGGGTACACCGTCACGGCGTCGCCGGGCGGGGCCACCGCGTCCACCGCCGGCGGAGCGACCTCGGCGACCGTGACCGGGCTCGACAACGGCACGGCGTACACCTTCACCGTCGTGGCCACCAACGCGACGGGGGACTCCGCGCCTTCGGAGGCCTCCGACGCGGTGACGCCCGCGGGGGTCCCGGGGCGGGTCGGCCGACCCACCGCCGCGCGCGGTGACCGGAGCGCGAAGGTCACCTGGGCCGCTCCGGCGACCAACGGCGCGGAGATCACCGGGTACACGGTGACGGCGTCCCCGGGTGGCGCGAGCGTCACGGTCGGAGGATGGGCCACCCAGGCCGTCGTGCCGGGGCTGCGGAACGGGACGGCCTACCGCTTCAGGGTCGTGGCGACCAACGACGTGGGCAGCTCGACGGCCTCGCCGACGAGCGCTGCCGTGGTCCCGGCGGGCAGGCCGGAGCAGGTCGACAAGCCCACCGCCTCGGTGAGCGGACGCGACGTGACCCTGCGCTGGACGGCACCCGCGGCCAACGGGTCGCCGATCACGAGGTACGAGGTCACCACCGGCGACGTCACGAAGAAGGTGTCGGCCACGCCGACCAAGCTCGTCGTCCGCGGCCTCCGCCCCGGGAAGCACAGCTTCACCGTCGTGGCCGTCAACGCGATCGGACGCTCGGCCGGGAGCAAACCGGTCACGGTGACGGTGCGCCGCTAGGACGGCGCGCCCGGACCGCAGCCCCCGTCAGCGCCCGCGGTGGCGGGGGCTGCGGTCGTACGGCTCCGGGTCGAGACCGGTTCGGAGGTCGCCGAGGACCGGCACCTCGAGCGCGTCCTCACCGTCGGCCGCCTCCTCGTCGCCGGGCTCGAGGACGCGCCCGTCGGGACGTCACGGCAGAACTCGAGCGTGTCCGCCGGAGCCACAGGTCCGGCCATTTCGCCATGTCCATGTCGGAGCTGCCGTCGTACGATCCGACTCCGCGGACCGGATCACGAGGGAGCCAGGCCATGGCAGGTCGTCACCACCTCTCGGTCCGGATCGCGATGCCGACCGGCCTCCTCGCCCTGGCCGCCCTGGCGGCGAGTCCGGTCGCGGTAGCGGTGCCTGAGCCCGGTGCAGGCGCCGACCGGCCCAGTCGGGTCGGCATCAGCGCAGGCGACGAGCCGTCGGCCCTCATCGACGTCCGCGACCGACGCAGCCTGCGGGCGGCTCAGGCGGCCGGCGCCGAGGAGATCGCCGACTACGGTGCCTTCTCGCTCTGGCGGGCGGAGGACGACGGGCCGTTGACCGGGGTCCGCTCTCTCGCCGGCTCGACGCAGCTGGCGAGCATCGGACTGCGTGACCGCACGCTGGACACGTCCGAAAGCGTCCCGCCGCCGGCCTACCTCGCCGCACCGGTCAGCAGCGGGGACCAGCTGCGCCTGGTCCAGCTCGCCGGTCCCGCCACCCAGCCCTGGCTCGACGAGATCACGAGCACCGGCGCGCAGATCGTCGCCTACCTGCCGACCAACGCCTACATCGTCTGGGCGAGCGCCGCCGCGGCGGCAGACCTCGACGCGCTGGTCCGGACGACGCCGCACGTGCAGTACAGCGGGCCCTACGACCCGGCGTACCGCCTCTCACCCGACCTCGCCCCGCTCGCGCGCGGGGGAGGGGAGGAAACCGTCGACGTGACGGTGCAGGTCGTGCGGGGCGTCGATGCCTCGATGCGGAGCGTGCTGGCGGGCCGCACGGTCGTGCAGCCCGCCTTCGACGTGGCGGCGCTGCGGTCGGTGACCGTGACGACCTCGCGGTCGGACCTCGACGACATCGCGTCTTTGCCGGGGGTCTTCAACGTCGAGCCGTACCTCGCCCCTGAGCTCCAGGACGAGAGGCAGAGCCAGCTCCTGGCAGGCAACGTCGTCCTGCGAGAGGGCAAGACCGTGCCGAGGGCGCCCGGTTACCTCGCCTGGCTCCGCAACCGAGGCTTCCCGACCACCCCCTCGAGCTATCCCCAGGTCGCGGTGGTCGACAGCGGGATCGACACCGGTTCGGACACGCCGAGGCATCCCGACTTCGCCGGGCCGCGGTCGGGAAGCCCGGACCGGCTCGTCGTCAACGGCAACTGCACTGGCGATCCAGCCGCCCGGGACACGAGTGGTCACGGCACGATCGACGCGGGCATCGTCGGCGGTTACAACGTCAGGTCGGGCGCGGCGCACGAGGACCGGGCCGGCTACCAGTACGGGCTCGGTGTCTCCCCGTACGGTCGGCTTTCCGGGGTCAAGGTCTTCCGGTTCGATGGCCGCCACGATCGCAGCAGCTGCGGCGGTACGCCGGTGGGGGTCGTCGAACGGGCCTTCGCAGAGGGTGCCGATCTCACCACCAACTCGTGGGGGTCGAGCGATTACGGTGCGTACACCGCAAACGCGCAGGCGTACGACGCCCTGACGCGGGACGCCAGCATGCTCACGCCCGGGACGCAGGAGATGCTGCACGTCTTCTCGGCAGGCAACGACGGCGCCGGGGAGGACGGGGGCCTGTACACCGTCGGGTCGCCCGGCACGGCCAAGAACGTGCTCACCGTCGGAGCGACCGAGAACGTGCGCGAGCAGGGCCGGCTCGACGGCTGCGGGGTGAGATACGCAGACAACGACTCGGACATCGCCAAGTTCTCCTCCCTGGGCCCCACGCGCGACGGGCGCGCCAAGCCGGACGTGGTGGCGGCAGGCACCCACGTCCAGGGTCCGGCCAGTCAAGACCCCTCGTTCGACGGCGCCAGTGTCTGCGGGGCGCAAGACAACCGGTACCACCCGAGGGGCCAGACTCGGTACACCTGGTCCAGCGGCACCAGCCACGCCGCCCCCGCCGTCGCCGGTGCGGTGTCGCTGGCGCAGGAGTACTACGGGCGCGTGCTCGCGCCAGGACGCACCGCCAGCCCAGCCATGCTGCGCGCGCTGATGGTGAACACCCCGCGCTACCTCACCGGCGATGGCGCGGGCGGCACGCTGCCCGCAACCGGCCAGGGCTGGGGTGTGCCGAACCTCGGGCGGTTGACGGAGTCGTCACTGGCCCGGGTGGTGCGCGACCAGGCTGACAACGAGACGTTCACGGCGGCGGGCCAGGAGGAGTCGTGGTCCGGCCGGGTCGTCGACTCCACGCGACCCGTGCGGGTGAGCCTCGCCTTCACCGACGTCCCCGGCGCCACCACCGGCAACGCGTGGGTGAACGACCTCGACCTGGAGGTCATCGCGGGCGGCCAGACCTACCGCGGCAACGTGTTCAGCGGCAGCACCTCCGTCGCCGGCGGTGCCGCGGACCCCCGCAACAACCTCGAGAACGTGTTCCTACCGCCGGGTGTGAGCGGGCCGGTCACGGTGCGGGTGGTCGCTCGCGGTGTGAACGCCGATGGCGTGCCAGGGAACGACGAACCCCTGGACCAGGACTACGCGCTGGTGGCCTCGAACGTGCGTGGCTGAGCCCCGAGGGGTCAACGGCGACGGCCCGCCGTCCATGAGGACGACGGGCCGTGCGGGTGGTGACGGTGGGCTCAGGTGCCGGAGTTGATCATCCCGGCGCCGACGGTGACGCCGGTGGCCTCGTCGATGAGGATGAAGGAGCCGGTGGTGCGGTTCTTCGAGTAGGGGTCGGCGAGCAGCGGCACGGTGGTGCGCAGCTGGACGCGGCCGATCTCGTTGACCCCGAGCTCCTTGGTCTCCTGGTCACGGTGCAGCGTGTTGACGTCGAGGCGGTACTGGATGTCCTTGACCAGGGCCCGGCCCGTGCGCGTCGTGTGCTTGATCGCGAGCTTCTGACGCGGCTTCAGCGGGGCGGTGGTCATCCAGCAGACCATCGCGTCGATGTCCTGGCTGGGCTTCGGCGCGTTGTTGACCCGGGCGATCATGTCGCCGCGGGAGACGTCGACGTCGTCGGTGAGACGCACCGTGACCGACATCGGCGGGAAGGCCTCGGGGACCTCCTTGTCGAACAGGTCGATGCCCTCGATGGTCGAGGTCATGCCCGAGGGCAGGACGACGACCTCGTCGCCGGGCTTGAGGACGCCGCCGGCGACCTGGCCGCCGAAGCCGCGGTAGTCGTGGTGGGCGTCGGACTTCGGGCGCACGACGTACTGGACCGGGAAGCGGGCGTCGATCAGGTCGCGGTCGGAGGCGACGTGGACGTTCTCGAGGTGGTGCATGAGCGTGGGACCGGAGTACCAGCTCATGTTCTCGGAGCGGTTCACGACGTTGTCCCCCTGGAGCGCCGAGATCGGGATGACCTCGAGGTCCGGGATGTTCAGCTTCGTCGCGAACTGCGTGAACTCGTCGTGGATCCGCTGGTAGGTGGCCTGGTCGAAGTCGACGAGGTCCATCTTGTTGACGGCCAGCACGAGGTGCGGCACGCGGAGCAGCGACAGGATCACCGCGTGGCGGCGGGACTGCTCGGTGAGGCCCTGGCGGGCGTCGACGAGCACGAGGCCCAGGTCGGACGTCGAGGCGCCGGTGACCATGTTCCGCGTGTACTGCACGTGGCCCGGGGTGTCCGCGATGATGAACTTGCGCTGCGGGGTCGCGAAGTAGCGGTACGCCACGTCGATGGTGATGCCCTGCTCGCGCTCGGAGCGCAGACCGTCGGTCAGCAGCGCGAGGTCGGTGTAGTCGTAGCCCTTCGACGCGCTGGTGGCCTCGACGGCCTCCATCTGGTCGGAGAAGATCGACTTCGAGTCGAGCAGCAGGCGACCGATGAGGGTCGACTTGCCGTCGTCCACGGAGCCCGCGGTGGCGAACCGCAGCAGGTCCATGTTGGTGGCGGTGCTCTCGCCGGTGCTCTCCTGGCTGGCGGTGCTCATCAGAAGTAGCCCTCCTTCTTGCGGTCCTCCATGGCGGCCTCGGAGAACCGGTCGTCGCCACGGGTGGCGCCGCGCTCGGTGACCGTGGACATGGCGACCTCGGCGATGATCTCGGGGATCGTGCTGGCGGTCGACTCGACGCAGCCGGTCAGGGTCAGGTCGCCGACGGTGCGGAAGCGCACGGTGCGCTCCTCGACCGTCTCGCCGCCGCGGGTCGGGTTGAAGTCCGACTCCGACAGCAGCATGCCGTCGCGCAGGAACACGCGCCGCTGGTGGGAGTAGTAGATCGAGGGGATCTCGATGCCCTCGCGACCGATGTAGTCCCAGATGTCGAGCTCGGTCCAGTTGCTGATCGGGAAGATCCGCATGTGCTCGCCCTCGTGCAGACGCCCGTTGTAGAGGCTCCACAGCTCGGGGCGCTGCATCTTCGGGTCCCACTGGCCGAACTCGTCGCGGTGGGAGTAGACGCGCTCCTTGGCGCGGGCCTTCTCCTCGTCGCGGCGTCCACCACCGAAGGCGGCGGTGAAGCCCTCGGACTCGATGGCGTTCAGCAGCGTGCCGATCTGGAGGCGGTTGCGGCTCGTCTTGCCGTCGTCGACGACGACGCCGTCGGCGATGGCCTGCTCGACCGAGGCGACGATCAGGCGCACGCCCAACCGGTCGACCCAGGAGTCACGGCAGCTGAGCACCTCGGGGAAGTCGTAGCCGGTGTCGACCTGCAGCACCGGGAACGGGATCTTCGCCGGGTAGAAGGCCTTCTCCGCCAGACGGAGCATGACGATGGAGTCCTTGCCGCCGGAGAACATCAGCACCGGCTTCTCGAGCTCCGCCGCCACCTCCCGGAAGATGTGGATCGACTCCGCCTCCAGCTGGTCGAGCTGGCTCAGCCGGTAGTCGGCGTGGGTTTCAGGCATGGGTGTACGCAAGACCTCTCGTCGGGAGCAGCCCACATCGTAGCCACGGCCGGGCCGGGCCCCGATATCGACGCGGGTCCTGGACCCCCTGTTACGTTCGAGGCTTTGCCTTGCCCCCCACCAGGCCCTCCGGCCCGGGAGACGCTGTGCCCGACCCGACCACTCCGCGGCGAGCGGGCTTCCGTGACGACATCCAGGGCATGCGCGCCCTGGCGGTGCTCGCGATCATCCTGTTCCACGCCGGGCTCAGCCCCTACCCGGGCGGGTTCGTGACCCTGGACGTCTTCTTCGTCCTGTCCGGCTTCCTCATCACCCTGCTGCTGCTGCGCGAGGTCGAGCGCGACGGGACGGTCTCCCTGCGGCGGTTCTACGCCCGCCGGGCCCGGCGGATCCTGCCGGCGGCGAGCGTGGTCGCGGTGGCCGTGGTCGCCGCGTCGACGCTGTGGCTGGACGTCGTCCGGGCCCGGGAGACGGCGGTTGACGCGGTCTGGTCGGCGTTCTTCGCCGCCAACGTCCGGTTCGCGCTGGTCGGCACCGACTACTTCGCCGACGAGGCACCCCCCTCGCCGATGCAGCACTACTGGTCGCTGGCGGTGGAGGAGCAGTTCTACCTGCTGCTGCCGGTCCTGCTCGTGGCCTGCGTCTGGCTGGCGGCCCGCCGCGGGATGCGTCGTACGACGGCGATCGGCGTCGCGCTCGGCGTGATGACCGCGCTCAGCCTGGCGTGGTCTCTCCACGCCTCGGTGGCCAGCCCGGAGACGGCGTACTTCTCGACCCTGACCCGCACCTGGGAGTTCGGGGTCGGCGCGCTGGTCGCGCTCGCGGCGCCGGCGTTCGTGAGGCTGCCCGCCCTCGCCCGCAACCTGCTCGCGACGGGCGGGCTGCTCGCCATCGCCGTCGCGTGCTTCGTGGTGACCGAGCAGACGCCGTTCCCCGGTTACGCCGCGCTGCTGCCCGTGCTCGGCACGGCCGCGGTGATGGCCGCCGGGACCGGCATCACCGGCCCCCTCCCGCTGGCTCAGCGGGCCCTCGGCGTCGCGCCGCTGCGCCTGGTGGGCGACATGTCGTACTCGCTCTACCTCTGGCACTGGCCGATGCTCGTGATCGCGGCCGGGTACGCCGGTCGTCCGCTGACCCTCGTCGAGACCGTGGTCGTGGTGGCCCTGGCGTTCGGCCTGGCGTGGTTGACCTACCGCTGGGTCGAGACGCCGTTCCGGTCCTACGCCCCGGCCCGGCTGCGCCGCCAGCTCGTCCTGTACCCGGCGTCGCTGCTGCTCGTGGTCACCGGCGCCGGCGCGGGCATGGCGGTCGTCGGCGACGGCGCCGAGGACGGCGCACCGATCACGACCTCGCGATTCGACCGGGCCCCCGGCGGCGCCCGGCTGAGCGGCGACGACGCCGTCGCCCTCGTGCAGTCCTCGGTGGTCGCGGCCCGGCAGGGTGCGGACATCCCCGCCGACCTCCGGCCCACCCTGCTGCAGCTGCAGGACGACAAGGCACCCCTCGGCGCCTGCGACTACGACGACGCCGGTCCCTGGGAGCTGTGCACCCGCGGCGACCGCGACGCCGAGAGGTCGATCGTCCTGCTCGGCAACTCGCACGGCCGCCACTGGATCCCCGCCTTCGAGAAGCTGGCCGAGCGGGAGGGCTACCGCACCCACTACCTGGTCAAGGCCGCCTGCACCCCTGCCCGGGTGGTCTCGGTCGCGCGCAACGCCGACCGCCCCTGGGGCGAGTGCACCGACTTCAACGCCTGGGCGCAGGAGCAGGTCGAGGAGCTGTCACCCGATGTCGTCGTCATCGCCGGCTCCGCGCCGCGGGGGATGTTCGTCGACGGGGAGTTCACCCAGGACGCCGAGAAGACCCTGCCCGCGATGTACGACGGCTACCGCGAGCTCGTCGACGACGTCGCCCCCCACGCCGGGCAGGTGGCGATGCTCGGTGACGTCCCCCGCCGCCAGGACGACCCCGTCGAGTGCCTCGGCCGGTCGGGCGCCACCCTCCAGGGGTGCCTGACGTCGCCGGCCGAGCGGGCCGCGGCGGTGACGGAGCAGAGCCGCCGCGCCACCGAGGGCACCCCGGCGCGGTTCGTCGACACCGAGCCGTGGTTCTGCGCCGACGGCCGCTGCCCCGCGGTGATCGGCGACATGATCCCCATGCGCGACCGCGGCCACGTCAGCACGGCGTACGCCGAGCACCTGGCGGGGGCACTGGGGCGCGCACTGCGCTGATGGCGTTGCCGGTGGTCTCGACGCGCGCAGCGCGGCGCGGCCGCAGCCCAGGTGGTCGAGCAGCACGCGAGCGCAGCGAGCGCGCGTCGTCGAGACCGAGCAGCCGCACCTACCGCCCAGTGACGCCTACCCCAGGTGCGTGTGCCGGCTCAGCCACCGCTCGGCCGAGCCGTGGGCCCGCGGCCCTACGAGCCAATGGCGCACCGCGCCGCAGCCGCACGTGGCGGTCACCCGACCGTCGCGCTCGACCACGCCGCCCTCGACGTCACGCAGCCGCGACGTCGGCTTCAGCGCCTTCTTGACCCTCTTGACCCTCGTGACCCTGGTGATCGGACTCATCAGCGGACCCCATTCCGCGTCGGAACACTCGTGCCCCTCCAGTATCCGACCACCACCTCACGAGCCCTCATCCGTGGCTGTGGTGGTCCTCAGAAAGTCAGCGCACCTTGTCGTCGGGCTGTTTCTCGTCGTCGGCGTTGCCGAGTCCGCGGTCGGCACGGCTGGGCAAACGCCAGGCCGCGGCGTTGTTGTCGAAGGCGGGCAGGCCGCGGGTCTGGCGGACGAAGCCCCAGGCCAGCGGACCGAGCAGCAGCAGGCCGGCGCCGATGATGCCGACCGCCTCGGGGGAGAGGCCGAGCATCTTCAACCCGGTCAGCGACAGGACGATGACGATGCCGCGGCGGATGACGGACTGGCTGACCCAGCTCGCCATGCGGGCGCCGAGGAAGGTGCCGGGCGTCCCGCCGAGGATCAGCGGGATCAGGACGGCCCAGTCGACCCCGGACACGACGACGTGGCCGATGGCCGCCGCGATGACCAGGGGCACGGCCTGCAGCAGGTCGGTGCCGACGAGGCGGAGCGCGGAGAGCGTGGGGTAGAGCAGCAGCAGGGCGACCATGATCAGCGAGCCCGAGCCGACGGAGGTGATGCCGACCAGGAGGCCGCCGACGGCGCCGACCAGCACGGTGGGGACCACGCGCACGGCGACGTCGTCGGTCGGGGCCTCGTTGCCGGAGGTGACGGCACGGAGCTGGAGGTACATGCGCAGGGCGTAGCTGGCGGCGGCGAACAGCAGCGCGACGCCGATCGCCTTGATGAGGAACTCCTCGGTGGACTCACCGCCGAGGTACTGCACGAGGAAGCCGCCCGCGGCGGCGAAGGGGACCGACCCGGCGATGAGCAGCCCTGCCAGCCGCAGGTTCGGCTTGCCGTGGCGCCAGTGGACGGCGGCGCCGACGGTCTTGTTGGCCGCTGCGGCGACGAGGTCGTTCGCGACGGCGGCCGTTGCGGGGATGCCCAGGAAGATCAGGGCGGGCGTCATCAGGGCGCCGCCGCCCATGCCGGTCAGGCCGACGACGATGCCGACGCCGAAGCTGACCACGAGGACGGCGAGGGCGGCGGTGGTGAAGAGGTCGTCCATCAGGGCTCCGGAGTCTCCAGGGGGGCGTGACCGGCTGAGGTCACCGGTGGACCGGCGAGGACCGGCAGCAGGGCGTCGAGCATCTGCACGACGGTAGTGGCGCAGGCCTCCGCGGCCTCGGGGCCCCGCCGGTAGGGGTCCGCGACGTCGGGGACGGTGTCGGCTCCGGCGCGGTGGCGGGCGAGCTCCGCGAGCAGCTGTCCCGGCTCGAGGTCCGGCGGGAGCTGGCCGGCGGCGTCGACCGCCTGGCCCAGGGTGAGGATCTTGCGGAAGGCCCCAGGGGAGTCCTCGAGAGCGAAGTCGCGGTGCTCCCGCGACGCGGTCAGCACCAGGTCGGCGTCCGCGACCATGCGCGGCGTGAGACGCCGGCTGCGGAAGTCGGTGGCGTCGACGCCGCGGTGCCGGAGCGTCGCGAGCATCTCGTCGTCCATCGGGTGGTCGCGGTAGCCGTGCGTCCCGGCGCTGGCGAAGCGCAGGCCGGTCCCGGCCGCGGCGTGGGCGGCCCACCGCTCCATGAACGCCGAGCGGCAGATGTTGGCGGTGCAGACGAACAGCACGTCCACGGGCTCAGCCCTCCAGGTAACCGGCCGCGACCAGCGCGGCCCAGACCTCGTCGACGCAGTCGGCGATGGTGCGGCCGGTCGTGTCGACGCGGACGGCGGCGTCACTCGGCTCCTCGTACGGCGAGGAGATGCCGGTGAAGTCGGGGATCTCGCCGCGGCGTGCCTTCGCGTAGAGACCCTTGCGGTCGCGCCGCTCGCACTCCTCCAGCGGCGTCGCGACGTGGACCAGCACGAAGGCCCCGCGGGCGTCGTCGACCATGGCGCGCACCTGGGCCCGGGTCTCCTCGAAGGGCGCGATGGGGCTGCACACGGCGAGACCGCCGTGACGGGCGATCTCGGCGGCGACCCAGCCGATGCGGCGGATGTTGGTCTCGCGGTCGGCGCGGGAGAAGGTCAGGCCGGCGCTGAGGTTCCGGCGGACGACGTCGCCGTCGAGGCTGGTGACGGTGCGGTCGGTGGTCTCGAGGATCCGGTCCATCACAGCGCGGGCGATCGTCGACTTGCCGCTGCCGGACAGGCCGGTGAAGAACAGCACCAGGCCCTGCTCGGCGAGCGGGGGCCGGTCGGCGGCGACGATGTCGGCGATGCGACCCGTCACTGCGCCGGGGGCGCCCACGTCGAGGACCGGGTCCTCGCCGGCGTAGTGGGCGAGGACCGTGCGCCGCAGGTCGGCGTCGGCACCCGGGTGGTCGGGGTGGGCGGCGAGGGGCACGGCGACCACGGCGGCGTCGGGCAGGGCGTCGGCGGCGGCCAGCGTCGTGCGCAGCAGCGCCGGACGGGACAGCGAGGAGGTGCCGGCGCCGACCAGCGGCAGCAGGAGCAGCGGTCGACCGTCGGCGGCCAGGCTCGCGCGCTGGTCGTCGCCGAGCTCGGCGTCCACGGGCACGACGACGCGGCCCGCGTGGGTGGTCCGCGACTCGGCGGGGGTCAGGAAGAGGCGCCGGAACGCGCCGTACTCGGGCCGTGAGAGCGCCGTCAGGGTGCCGTCGAGGGCGAGGCGCGCCAGCGGCAGGCCCTCCGGATCGACCAGCTCGACCGCCCCGGCGTCGTGCTGCGCGGCAGCGACGTCGCCCGGGAGATCGAGCGCGAGGGCACCCCCGAAGGTGGTCTGCGGTGCGGCGGCTCCGGACAGGAGGAGCTCGAGGTCGTCCAGCTCGGTGGGGGAGGGGCAGTGCTGCGGCAGGGGCACGGTCACTTCGTCTCGACGCTGTAGGTGAGCTCGGACCCGTCGTCGAAGCCCGCCACGAGCAGGACGACGAAGAGGCCGCCGTCGCCGGTGTAGACGACGGGCTCGTCCTCGGCGGTGGGGACCTCACCGAGGAGCTGCAGATCGGTGCCCGCGAGCTGGTCGACCGCAGCGGCCCGCGCGTCGAGGGCCTGCTGGTCGGACCCGACGATGACGGAGTAGCTGGTGCGCCCCTTCTCCTCCGAGGTGCTCCCGCTGACGATGTTGTCCTCGTCGAGGAGGGGGACCTCGTCGAGGGGGAACCCCGGGGGAATCCCCTGGTAGGTGGTGACGCTGCTGCCGTCGTCCTCGGTGACGACCCCCGGGTCGGTGTCCTCGCTGGCGGTCGAGGAGGAGGACCGGTCCGCCTCGGGAGCGGGCGCGTCCTCGTCGGAGGAGCACGCGACCAGGGAGAGCACGAGAGCGAGAGGGGCGGCGAGGCGGGCCGCGGCCCACGGTCGTCGGGACACAGCGGACTCCAGGGGCTCGGGCGGGGCGGGCTGGCCCGGCGCGCGCCGGGCAACCGGCGCAGCCTAACCCGGTCCTCGTAGGGTCCGGACATGCCGAGTCACGAGGTCGTCGCCGAGATCGTCCGCTCCGGGTTCGTCGAGGGCCACCACCGAGGATCGGTGGTCGCCCTGGACGCCTCCGGGGCGGTGGAATGGTCCGTCGGCGACGTCGAGTCGCCGGTCCTGCCCCGGTCCTGCAACAAGCCCGTCCAGGCGCTCGGCATGCTCCGCTGCGGCCTCGACCTGCCGCCCGACCTCCTCGCCCTCGCCTCGGCGTCGCACTCGGGCGAGCCGATGCACGTCGACGGTGCACGTCGGATCCTCGCCGGCGCGGGACTGGACGAGTCCGCGCTGCAGACGCCTCCGGACTGGCCGATCGACGAGGTCGCCCGGGACGAGGTCATCCGTGCCGGCGGGGAGAAGGCGCCGATCCTCATGAACTGCTCCGGCAAGCACGCCGCCATGCTCGCCACCTGCGTCGTCAACGGGTGGGACACCGCGTCCTACCGCGACCTCGACCACCCGCTGCAGGTGGCGATCGCCGAGACGTTCGCCGACCTCACCGGTGAGCCCGTGGCGACCACCGCCATCGACGGCTGCGGCGCACCGCTGCTGTCGACGTCCCTGACGGGTCTGGCCCGCGCCTTCCGCGCGCTGGCCGTCGCCGCGGAGGGGACACCGGAGAGCCGGATCGCGGACGCCATCCGCAGCCACCCCGAGATGGTCTCGGGGTCGCGGCGCGACGAGGCGGCGCTGCTGCACGCCGTCCCCGGTGCCATCGGCAAGGCCGGGGCGGAGTCGTGCCACGCGATGGCGCTGGCCGACGGCCGCGCGTTCGCGCTCAAGGTGGACGACGGCGCGCCCCGCGCTCGGCCGGTCGTGCTCGCGGCCGCGCTGGCCCGGGCCGGCGTGGACCGCGAGGACGGTGTGGACGGTGCCGCGGTGCGGGCCACCGGGGAGGCGCCGTTGCTGGGCGGCGGCGTCCGGGTGGGCCAGATCCGTGCTGTCCTGTGACAGCACCTCGGGGTGTTTGCGAACTCTGCTAGCGGCGAGATCGCCCGTCAGGGGCGCTTTCTAGGCTGGATGTGGGGCACCTCACGCGCTAGCAGCTTGCATGCGCTAGCACCAGCTAGCATCATGGAGGCATGGCGAAGGGAAAGGTAGGCAAGACGGTCGAGTCTCTCGGCGACTACCTGAGGGACCAGCGCGTGTCAGCGCAGCTGTCGCTGCGCCAGCTCGCGGAGCAGGCGGGGGTGTCGAACCCCTACCTCAGCCAGATCGAGCGGGGACTGCGCCGCCCGTCGGCAGAGGTCCTGCAGCAGATCGCGAAGGCGCTGCGCATCAGCGCCGAGCAGCTGTACGTCCGTGCCGGGATCGTCGATCCCGCCGACGGCATGGGTGGTTCGGTCGAGCTGTCGATCCTGGGCGACCCGTCGCTCACCGAGCGGCAGAAGCAGTCGCTGCTCGACGTCTACGCGTCGTTCGTGGCCACCAACCTGGCCACCGGGGAGATCCCCGACCGCCGCAAGACGGCCGCCGCGTCCTGACCCTTCCGCACCCACCAGCAACCATCACGTCACACAAGGAGTGATCAGCATGGCCAAGACCAAGCTCGAGAACACGAACCGCATCGTCCCGACCCGCCCGCTGTACGTCGGCATCGGCGTCACCGACTTCGCCGTCGAGCGCGTCCGTGAGGTCGTCGGCGGCGTGCACGCCCGCGCCGAGAAGGCGCAGAAGCGCATCGAGAACCTCGACGCCACCGAGGTCCGTGAGCAGGCCACCCGCCGCGTCAACGAGCGCGTCGAGGCCCTCGGCAAGGCCGCCGAGGACGCCCAGGAGGCCGCCGAGCAGCGTGTCGCCGAGGTGCGTGACGAGGTCCGGTCCTTCCCCCGTCGTGTGACCGGTCTGGTCAGCGAGGGCGTCGAGGCCGCCACCGAGACCTACGTCGGTCTCGCCAAGCGCGGCGAGAGCCTCGTCACCCGCATCCGCCGCCAGGAGTCGACGCAGGACACCGTCCGCAACGCGAAGACCACCAAGGCCAAGGCCAAGACGACCCGCACCCAGGCCAAGAACACCGCCGAGAAGGTGGAGAAGGTCGCCGAGCAGGGCGCGGAGGAGACCCGCAAGACCGCGAAGACCGCCGCGAAGTCGACGCAGACCACCGCCAAGAAGTCGGCCGCGCAGACCCGGACGGCCGCGAAGAGCGGCGCGACCAAGACCTCCAACACGGCGAAGACGGCGGCCAAGAAGACCGCCGACACCGCCAAGAAGTCGCCCGCGCGCTCCAGCGCCAAGGCCACGAACACCTCGGCGCAGAAGACCGCCGAGAGCGCGACCAAGGCCGTCACCGAGGCCGCCGCGAAGGTCGGGGACTGATCCCTGACCCTCGGGTCACCGCACGACGCCGGCCCGCCACCCGTCACGGGTGGCGGGCCGGCGTGCGTCTCGGACCGCGACGCACCGCGTCGGCGTCGGGACCGCCGTCCATGGGGGAGTGGCGGATCCCGACCGCATCGTCAGCGGAGGTCGAGGTGCCCCGAGCCCTGGCGAGGGGCCACGAGACCCGGCGAGCGACAGGCGCTGCGCTGCGGGGATCTCGTGGCTCGGCCGCGGGCGGCCTCGCACCTCGATCTCCGGCTGCTCGGTCACCTCGTCGGTGGTCGAGGTGCGAGCGTCGCGCAGCGACCGAGCCTCGAGACCCGGTGGGAAGGACGGCGGTCCGATCACCGGGCCCCTACCGGGTTTCGAGTACCGGTGTGCGCGGCTCGTCGCCAAGGGCTCGTCGCACGTCGACCAGCGGCGTCGAGCCGCGTCCACCCTGGTCGGGCTGCACGCTCGCAGGTGTCGTCGGGTTGCCCCGATAGGCTCGTGGCGTGGACATGAGCCTGTTCTCCTACGCGCAGGGCGGCGTCATGCTCGCCGTCACCGTCGCTCTCATCGCGCTGAAGGCCTACGCCTTCATCCTCGCGCTGACCTTCCCGGCCGAGGGCTACCTCGCCGCCGACAAGCTGACCAAGCCGTCGTGGCTGGCGATCCTCGGCATTGGTCTCGTCGTGGAGCTGCTGGGCCTGCTGGCCATCCTCAACATCGTCTTCACGATCGCCGCGATCGTCTTCCTCGTGGACGTGCGGCCCGCCGTTCGGGGGCTCCGGCGCTCCTGACCGACCCGGTCAGCGCTGGGCGCGACGGCCGCCCTCGGGGCGGGTCCGCGCGGCGTCGGCCACAGCCTTCTTGCGCTCCTTCTTCTGCTGTCGCCTGGACGGCTTCTTCACGTCCGACTCCGGTCCGTAGCCGTACCCGTAGCCATATCCGTAGCCGTATCCGTAGGCCTTGCCCGACCGGCGCGACGGCGTCAGGTTGAGGACGACACCCAGCGGGGCGGCCTCGACGGCCTCCAGTCGTTCCAGCGCGTGGTCGAGCTGGTCCCGGGTGGTCTTGCCGTGCCGGACGACCACGACCGCGCCGTCGGCCTGCGCGGCCAAGAGCGCCGCGTCGGTGACGGGCAGGAGCGGCGGCGCATCGACGATGACGACCTCGAAGCGGCTCTGCAGGTCCTTCAGCATCTCCGCCATGGCCTGGGACTGCAGCAGCTCCGACGGGTTCGGCGGGATCGGGCCGCTGGTCAGCACCTGGAGCCCGGTCGAGCCGTAGGACTGGACCGCGTCGGACAGGTCGACCTGGCCCACCAGGACCCGGGTCGTGCCGACCGCGTCGTCCAGTCCGAGGCGCTTGGCGACCTGGGGACGTCGGAGGTCGCAGTCGACCAGACAAACCCGCTGCCCGGCCAGGGCGAGGGTCACGGCGAGGTTCGCGGCGACCGTCGACTTGCCCTCACCCGGCAGCGCGCTGGAGACCACGACGGTCTTGGTCTCGCTGTCGACCTGGATGTACTGCATGTTCGTCCGCAGCACCCGGAACGTCTCGGCCCACGGCGTCACGTTGTCCAGCACGTCCGCCGGCACGGCCTCGGCCGCGTCCCCGTCGGCCTGGATGCTCCCCAAGATCGGGGCCTCGGTCACGGCCGCGACGTCGTCCGGGGACTTGACGGAGGTGTCAAGCAGCTCGCGGGCGACCGCGAGCGCGACACCGATCAGCAGCCCCAGTGCGGCGGCTAGGCCGAGATTCCGCACCGGCTGGGGCGAAACGGGTGTCTCGGGCACCTGGGCGTCGTCCACGATCGACGCGCTGATGAACCCCTCTGCTCGGCCCTCGACGGCCTCGACGTCCTCGACCAGATCACTGAGGCCCTCCGCATACGCCTGGGCGATGTCTCGCGCGCGTAACGGGTCGGGATCGGTCGCCGTCAGCTCGAGGATGACCGTCTCGGGCACCACCGTCGCAGTCACTTTGCCGATCAGGTCCTCCGGGTCGGTCCCTCCGCCCAGGCTGTCCGCGGCACGCTCGGCGAGGTCGCGGGTCTCCACGAGGTCGGCGTACGACGTCACGCGCTGAGAGGCGAACAGTCCGCCGGTGTAGGCGTCGGACGACGTGTCGGACTGGCTGGTGGAGACGAACAGCTGCGCAGTGGAGGCGTACTGGGGCGTCGCTTGCCAGGTGACGACACCCGCCACGGCGAGCGCGAGCACGAGGCACGCCACGATGGTCTTCCACCGGCGACGAACCGTCTGCCAGTAGTCCCTGAGCTCCACGTCGCCCCATTCCCGTGCCCGATGATCGCGCACACCGTACCTGTGGCGGGCGACATGAGACCTTTCCTCGACCGCTCGACGCCCGGAGCAGGTCGAATTGTCGTCAACCCCGGATTTGATGAGATCTTGAGGAGCGACCCGTAGGGTCGCTGAGGTTGGGCATGTCCGGCCCGCGAATCGGGGGCGGTCGTGCGACATGGGGAAGCCGACATGGGGATGAGACAGATGCGCAGCTTGCTGGCAGCACGGGAGAAGACCCTGGTGCGGTGGGTGCGACAGCGCCGCACCGTCCTGATGGGCGCCTTCGACCTCGGAGCCTGGATCGCCGGCTTCCTCTTCTTCGCCGCGCTCCGCTTCTCGGAGTCCTCGGCGGTGCCGTGGGCGCAGGTCGCCCTCGTCGGTGCCGCCGCCGGCGTCGTTCACCTCGTGATCTGCCGGGCGCTGCGCCTGCACGAGGGGCGGGCCCGCACCGCGAGCCTGGAGGAGATGACGACACTCGGCGTGGTGACGCTCGGCCTCGGCTTCGTCATCTTCGTCGTCAACCTCGCGCCCATCTGGGTGCCCCGCAGTGCGCCGGCCCTCGCGGCCCTGACCGCCCTGGCGCTCATGGTGGGCGTCCGGGCCGCCTGGCGCCTGGCGCTCCAGGTACCAGGGAACCGCCGGACCGACGGGGTCAGCCAGGCCGTCGTCGTGGGCGCGGGTGACGCCGCCAACGACCTCTTGCGCTCCATGCAGCGTGACCCCGACAGCACCTGGGTGCCCGTGGCGCTCCTGGACGACGACCCCCGCAAGCGGTACCTCCGCCTGCGCGGCGTGGCCGTCACCGGCACGCTGGCCGACCTGGCGGCGACCCTCGAGCGCACCGGCGCCGACGCGGTGGTGATCGCGATCCCGAGCGCCACTACAGAGCTCATCACCGACATCCGGAGGGCGGTCGCCTCGACGGACCGCACCGTCGACGTGAAGGTGCTGCCCTCGACGGCGCAGCTGCTGACCGACCGGGTCGACATCCGCGACATCCGCGACATCAACCTCACCGACTACCTCGGGCGCAGCCAGCTCGACACCGACGTGGACTCCATCGCGGAGTACCTCACCGGCCGCCGCATCCTCGTCACCGGTGCCGGCGGCTCGATCGGCTCGGAGTTGTGCCGCCAGATCAGCCGGTACGAGCCGGCGGAGCTGATGATGCTCGACCGCGACGAGTCGGCCCTGCACGCCGTGCAGCTCAGCCTGACGGACCGCGCGCTGCTGGACTCCGACGACGTCATCCTCTGCGACATCCGCGACACCCTGGCGCTGCACCGCGTGATGCTCGAGCGCCGTCCCGAGGTCGTCTTCCACGCCGCGGCGTTGAAGCACCTGCCGATGCTCGAGCAGTACCCGGCCGAGGCCGTGAAGACGAACGTGTGGGGCACCCGCAACGTCCTCGACGCCGCGCAGGCCGCCGGGGTCGAGCGGTTCGTCAACATCTCCACCGACAAGGCCGCCGACCCGTGCAGCGTCCTCGGCTGGTCGAAGCGTCTCAGCGAGCGCCTCACCGCGCAGCGCGCGGACCTCACGGGCCAGGCCTACCTCTCCGTCCGCTTCGGCAACGTGCTCGGCAGCCGCGGCTCTGTCCTGACGGCCTTCGCCAAGCAGATCGCCGTCGGCGGACCCGTCACCGTGACCGATCCGGACGTCACCCGCTTCTTCATGACGGTCGAGGAGGCCTGCCAGCTCGTCGTCCAGGCCGCCGCCATCGGTCGCCCCGGCGAGGCGCTGGTGCTCGACATGGGGGAGCCCATCCGCATCGTCGACGTGGCGCGCCAGATGATCGCTCACTCCGGCAAGACCACCGTCGACATCGAGTTCACCGGCCTGCGCCCGGGCGAGAAGCTGCACGAGGACCTGTTCGGCGAGGACGAGGAGCAGGGCACCCGGCCCGCGCACCCGCTGGTCTCCCACGTGTCCGTGCCGCCGATCTCGATCGCGGCGACCGAGGACCTGCCGACGACCGGATCGACCGGCCACGTGCGCGACGCCATCGCCGCCCTCAGCGGGTCGGTCGAGCGGACCTCTCGAGTCGGCTAGGACGAGAGACCCAGGTATCTTCAACGCCATGCCCCACGACTCCGCCGAACGCCCCTGGGGCTCCTGGCACGTCATCGATGACGCCAACGGCTACAAGGTCAAGCGCATCCACGTGCACCCAGGCCAGCGCCTGTCGTACCAGACCCACCGGCACCGCTCCGAGCACTGGGTGGTGATCTTCGGGATCGCCACCTGCGTGGTCGACGGCGAGGTCATCGTCGCCGGCCCGGGGGAGTCGGTGGACGTCGACTGCGGGCAGGCGCACCGCATCTCCAACGCGCACGACGAGGAGCTCGTCATCATCGAGGTGCAGCACGGCGCCTACACCGGTGAGGACGACATCGAGCGGCTCGAGGACGACTACGGCCGTCACGAGGAGCTCGTCTCCCCGACCTGAGCCGGTCGACGCCGGACGCCGTCCCACCACCTCCGTGCACACTGGAGGGGAACACCTGACGTCCAGCAGTGGAGCAGCCATGTCCGTCAAGCTCGCCCTCACCGGGACCCTCACCGCCCTGGCCATCGGCGCCGCGTCTGTCGCCGGCCTCGCCCTGAGCCAGGACGAACCGGTCAGGACGGTCTCCGCGACCGTCGTCCCCGCGAGCCAGGGCCAGGACCTCGACGGACCCCACTCGATGGGCATGGCCGGCCCGCTCGGCGGCCACCTGGACGACGTCCTCGCCGACCTGCCGGACGAGCTGCGGGCGGACCTCGAGGAGGCCTGGCAGTCCGGTGACCTGGGCGAGCGTCTCGACGCGCTGGCCGCGGTCCACGACCGCGCCGCCGACGGCCGCTACGGCACCGAGGTCCAGGACAAGGTCGACCGCCTCGACAGCGAGCTGCCCACCCAGAGCGAGCTCCAGCAGCTCGCGGCGGACCACCTCGACACGCTCCCGATCGAGGTCCCGGCCGAGCTGCGTCAGGAGCTCGTCCGTGCCGCCGGCAACGGCGACGCCGGCGACCGGCTCGCCGCCCTCGCGGACGTCCACGACCGCGCCCTCGCCGGCGACCTCGGGCCCCAGGCCCGCATGCTCGTCGAGCAGCTCGGGCGCTTCCTCGAGCAGATGGACGCCGGCGGTGGGTTCCCGGGCGCCGGGGGCCTCGGGGCCTGATCTGCGCCTGATCTGCGCCTGAACGGCGCGGGTCACCGGGTCTCGACGACGCGCGCTCGCTGCGCTCGCGGGCTGCTCGACCACCGAGGTCCGATCGGCGCTTGCCGTACGGGGTCTCGTGGCTCCTCGCCAGGGCTCGGAGCACCTCGACCTCCGGCGGTGGTCGAGGTGTGAGTGTCGCGCAGCGACCGAGCCTCGAGACCCGGTGAGACGGCCGACGTCCGTCGAAGGGGGTCTCGACGACGCGCGCTCGCTGCGCTCGCGGGCTGCTCGACCACCGTGGGTCAGGTGGGCGTCCGTCGTACGGGGTCTCGTGGCTCCTCGCTGGAGCTCGGAGCACCTCGACCTCTGGCGGTGGTCGAGGTGTGAGTGTCGCGCAGCGACCGAGCCTCGAGCCCGGTGAGACGGCCGACGTCCGTCGAAGGGGGTCTCGACGACGCGCGCTCGCTGCGCTCGCGGGCTGCTCGACCAC
>NZ_CANLDB010000009.1 GCF_947489365.1 uncultured Nocardioides sp. | reverse complement strand
TAGAAACCGTCAGGGCATACAAACTAATTCATCATCATATGAATGACACACTGTTGAGTTCTCAAACAACACACCCAGGCTGCAGTTCACTCCCTCAGGGAGCAACACCCTCAGCAGGGCCTCCGCCAAGTTACCGGAGCCGCGTGACGCGGTCAATCCCGGCCCCTCGGCCAGAGAGGCGGCCGCCGCTTCGCCCCTCTCGGGGCCGCTCGCGGCGACATGGAAAAACTTAGCAGGGCTGCCCGAGGACCACCAATCGGGGGGTCCCCCTCCGCACCAGGCCCCCGTCCTACGGGCCTCAGCGGGGGCGCAGCGGGGCTGCGGGCCGGTAGGCCGAGACCGTCGGCTCCGCGTCCAGCCAGAAGCGCCACGGGCGATCGGGCGCCTGGCGCAGTCCCACCCGGGGGCCGGTCCGCACCGTCCCCGCGGTCGGCGGGGGGCCGAGCTCGAGCACCGGTCCGAGGCGCAGGTCGGCACCGTCCTGCTGCCGGTCGACGTCCAGCGCCCGGCACAGCCGGGCCGGTCCGCGGGCGAGGTCCCGGTCGGAGCTGTTCGGGCGCCGCTCCCGCGCGAGGTCGATGCCCTCGACCACCTCCCCCGCGCGCAGCAGGACGGCCGCGGCCTCCCCGTCCGGACCGCACACCACGTTGGCGCAGTGGTGCATCCCGTAGGTGAAGTACACGTACAGCCGACCTGCCGGGCCGAACATCACCGTCGTCCGCGGCGTCCTGCCGCGGAAGGCGTGGGACCCGGGGTCGTCCGCCCCGGCGTACGCCTCCACCTCCGTGAGCCGCACCGCCACCCCGCGGTGGCGCAGCACCGCCCCGAGCAGACGCGGCGCGACCTCGATCGCCGGGTCCCCCAGCAGGTCCGCGAGGTCGTCGGTCACCCTCAGGCCAGGGCGGTCCGCAGGGAGGCGGAGGCGGCGCGGGCCTCGGCCAGCTGCTCGGCGACACGGTCGGGCGCCGTCCCCCCGCGGGCGGAGCGGGAGGCGACCGATCCCTCGACGGTGAGCACCTCGCGCACCGCCGGCGTCAGGCGGGCGTCGACGGCGGCCAGCTCGTCCTCGTCGAGGTCCGACAGCTCGCAGCCGAGCTCCTCGCACCGTCGGACGCAGGCGCCGGCCACCTCGTGGGCCACGCGGAACGGCACCCCCTCGCGGACCAGCCACTCCGCGACGTCGGTGGCGAGCGAGAACCCCTGGGGGGCGAGCTCGGCCATCCTCTCGACCTGGAACTCCAGCGTCGCGACCATCCCCGTCACCGCGGGCAGCAGCACCTCGAGGGTGTCGACCGAGTCGAAGACCGGCTCCTTGTCCTCCTGGAGGTCCCGGTTGTAGGCCAGCGGGAGCGCCTTGAGCGTCGCCATCAGGCCCGTGAGGTTGCCGAGGAGGCGGCCCGCCTTGCCCCGCGCCAGCTCGGCGATGTCGGGGTTCTTCTTCTGCGGCATGATCGAGGACCCCGTGGACCAGCTGTCGTGCAGCCGGACGAACCCGAACTCCTTCGTGGCCCAGAGGATGACCTCCTCCGCCAGCCGGCTCACGTCGACGCCCGCCATCGCGGACACGAAGGCGAACTCGGCGACGAAGTCGCGGGCCGCCGTGCCGTCGATCGAGTTGGGCGTCGACCCGGTGAAGCCCAGGTCCCGGGCCACCGCCTCCGGGTCGAGACCCAGGGTCGAGCCGGCCAGTGCCCCCGAGCCGTACGGCGACCCCGCCGCGGTGCGGGCGTCCCAGTCGCGGAGCCTCTCGACGTCCCGCAGCAGGGGCCAGGCGTGGGCGAGCAGGTGGTGCGAGAGCAGCACCGGCTGGGCGTGCTGGAGGTGGGTGCGGCCCGGCATGACCGCGCCGAGGTGGGTCTCAGCCTGGTCCGTCAGGGCGTCGGCCAGGTCGAGGAGCAGGCCGGCGACGACGCGGGCGTGGTCGCGCAGGAAGGCCCTGAACAGGGTGGCGACCTGGTCGTTGCGGGACCGGCCCGCCCGCAGGCGGCCGCCGACCTCGTCGCCGACCTCGACGAGGAGCAGGCGCTCGAGCGCACCGTGGACGTCCTCGTCGGAGTCGTCGGGACGCAGCGTCCCGGCGTCGTACGCCTCCCCCAGCCGGTCCAGCCCGGCGAGCAGGGTGTCGCGGTCGGCGTCGGTGAGCAGCCCGGCCCCGTGCAGCACCCGGGCGTGCGCCCGGGAGCCCGCCAGGTCGTAGGGCACCAGACGCCAGTCGAAGTGCGTGGAGCGCGACAGCGCCTCGAGCTCGGGCGAGGGACCACCCGCGAAACGGGCGCCCCACAGCTTGCCGGTGCCGGTGCCGCTCATCGGTGGTCCTTCTCGTCCGTCAGGTCGGTGTCGTCGCCGAGCACGGCGGCGACCGCCGCGCGCATGATCTCGGGCAGGTGGTCGTCGGCGTACGCCGGCGCGTCGGGGGCCTCCAGGGCGTCGGGCGTCCACCAGTCCACGGCGAACACGTGCCCGACCTCGTCCGGGGCGAGGTGGTCCAGGCTCAGCGGGACGCCCCGCTCCAGGTGGAGGGCCCAGTACGTCGAGTGGGCGTGGTAGTCGAGGCCGCCGAACGAGTACTCCGCCTCCTGGGCGTGCACCGGGCCGACGAGCTGGGCGGGGACGGCCATGACCCCGGTCTCCTCGAACAGCTCCCGGACCGCGGCGCGCTCCGGAGACTCCCCCTCGTCGACCCCACCGCCGACGCTGCCCCACCGGCGCGCGTCGGGCACGGCGGGGTCGTGGTCGCACACCAGCAGGACCGCGCCGTCGTCGCTGACGGGCAGCACGCGGGCGGTGGTGCGCCGGATGCGGTCCGGGCCGGAGGCGGGGGTGCCCATCAGTCGGTGCCGTACTCCATCGCGGCCGCGTCGAGCGCCTCGTCGGCGGGGTCGGCCGCCGCGGGGTTGCGGGTGATCCGGTCGTAGCCGCCGGGCAGCAGCTCGCCGTACAGCGTGCCGTTCTCGACGAGCACGTGGCCCTGGTCGAGCGGCTGGCCGGCGTACTGCTCGAGCTTGTCGCGGGAGTCGGCGATGTCGAGGTTGCGCATCGTGAGCTGCCCGATGCGGTCGTTGGGGCCGAACGCGGCGTTCTCGGTGCGCTCCATCGACAGCTTGTCCGGGTGGTAGCTGAAGTTCTCGCCCGTCGTCGACAGCACCGTGTAGTCCTCGCCGCGGCGCAGCCGGAGCACGACCTCGCCGCTGACCAGTGAGGCGATCCAGCGCTGGACGGCCTCGCGGATCATCAGCGCCTGCGGGTCCAGCCACTTGCCCTCGTAGAGCAGCCGGCCGAGCTTGCGGCCCTCGGAGTGGTACCAGGCGATGGTGTCCTCGTTGTGGACCGCGTTGACCAGCCGCTCGTACGCCGCCCACAGCAGCGCCATGCCGGGCGCCTCGTAGATGCCGCGCGACTTCGCCTCGATGATGCGGTTCTCGATCTGGTCGCTCATCCCGAGTCCGTGGCGCCCGCCGATGCGGTTGGCCTCGTCGACCAGGGCGACCGGGTCGTCGAAGGTGGTGCCGTTGATCCCGACCGGGCGGCCCTGCTCGAAGCGCAGCGTCACGTCCTCGGTCTCGATCGCGACCGAGGGGTCCCAGAACTTCACGCCCATGATCGGCTCGACCGTCTCGAGCGACACGTCGAGGTGCTCGAGGGTCTTCGCCTCGTGGGTGGCGCCCCAGATGTTGGCGTCGGTGGAGTACGCCTTCTCCTGGCTGTCGCGGTAGGGCAGCCCGCGCTCGGTGAGCCACTGGCTCATCTCCGCGCGGCCCCCGAGCTGGGTCACGAAGGCCGCGTCGAGCCAGGGCTTGTAGATGCGCAGGTCAGGGTTGGCCATGAGGCCGTAGCGGTAGAACCGCTCGATGTCGTTGCCCTTGTACGTCGACCCGTCGCCCCAGATGTCGACGCCGTCCTCGGCCATGGCCCGGACCAGCATCGTGCCGGTCACGGCGCGGCCGAGCGGGGTGGTGTTGAAGTAGGTGCGCCCGCCGGAGCGGATGTGGAACGCGCCGCACGCCATGGCGGCGAAGCCCTCCTCGACGAGCGGGAGCCGGATGTCGACGGCGCGGGCGATCTCGGCGCCGTACTCGTGGGCACGGCCGGGGACGCCGGCGATGTCGGACTCGTCGTACTGGCCGATGTCGGCGGTGTAGCAGCAGGGGACGGCGCCGTTCTCGCGCATCCACGCGACGGCGACCGAGGTGTCGAGGCCGCCGGAGAAGGCGATGCCGACCTTCTCGCCGACGGGGAGGGTGTCGAGGACCTTGCTCATGCGTGCTGGCTCCTGGGGATCGGGGTGTCCGGGTGCTGCTCGGGGGTGGCAGCGTGGGTGGGGGCGGCGCCCGCGCGGTTGGCGAGCGCCAGGAATCGTCGGGCCAGCTCCGCTCCTCCCTCGGCGTCGCGGCTGATGACGAGCAGGGTGTCGTCGCCGGCGATGGTGCCGAGGACGTCGCCGATCTCGGCGCGGTCGAAGGCGCTGGCGAGGAACTGGGCGGCCCCGGGCGGGGTCCGCAGGACGCAGAGGTTGGCGCTGGAGTCCGCGCTGACCAGAAGGTCGCCGCACAGCCGCGCCAGGCGGCTGCCCGCCGCGGCGCTGGTCCCGACGGCCGGGGTGCGGTCGCCGCCCTCGGCGGGCACGGCGTACACGAGCCCGCCCTCGCGGGTGCGGATCTTGACCGCGTCGAGGTCGAGGAGGTCGCGGCTCAGCGTCGCCTGGGTGACCGAGACGCCGCGGGTGGCGAGCAGGTCGGCCAGCTCCGTCTGCGAGCGGACGTCGTGCAGCTGGAGCAGGTCGACCACCAGCTGCTGACGGGCGCTCTTGGTCATGGGGGTGAGGGCGCCGTCGTTCACGCCCGCTCCAGGAGCCACGCGAGGACCGCCTTCTGCGCGTGGCGGCGGTTCTCGGCCTCGTCCCACACCACGCTGGCGGGGCCCTCGAGCACCTCGTCGCTGATCTCCTGCCCGCGGTGGGCGGGCAGGCAGTGCAGCACGAGGGCGTCGTCGGTGGCCCGGGCGAGCAGCTCGGGGGTCAGCGACCACGGTCCGAGGGCCTTGGCCCGGGCCCGCTCCTCGAGCTCCTTGCCCATCGAGACCCAGGTGTCGGTGACGACCACGTCGGCGTCGGTGACGGCCTCGACGGGGTCGACGACGACCCGTCCGGAGCCGCCGGTGCCGCTGCCGATCTCCGCGGTCCGGGCGAGGAGCTCGTGGGTGGGCTGGTAGCCGTCCGGGGCCGAGACCGTCACGTGCATCCCGGCGGTCGCGCCGGCCAGCAGCCACGAGCTCGCCATGTTGCAGGCGCCGTCGCCGACGAACGCGACCCGCTTGCCCGCGAGGTCGCCGGCGTGCTCGCGGATCGTCAGCAGGTCGGCGATGAGCTGACAGGGGTGGAAGTCGTCGGTGAGGGCGTTGACCACGGGGACGCCGGCCCAGCGGGCCATCAGGTCGAGGTCGGCCTGGAAGAACGTCCGCCAGACCACGACGGCGACCTGGCGGCCGAGCACGCGGGCGACGTCCTCGACCGACTCGCGGACGCCGATCCCGGCGAGCCGGCCCTCGACGAGCATCGGGTTGCCGCCGAGCTCGGCGATGCCCGCGGCGAACGACGTCTGCGTCCGCAGGGTCGGCTTGTCGAAGATCATCGCCACCGACCGGGGCCCGGCGAGCGGCTTGCTGTCGTACGGCGCGGCCTTGAGCGCGGCGGCGAGGTCGAGGACCTCGGCCTGCTCGGCGGGGCTGAGGTCGTCGTCGCGGAGCAGGTGCCTCACGAGGACCCCTCCCCCGTCCCGACGCCGGCGGCGTCGAGGATGCCGGGCCAGGCGGAGAGCAGCGCGTCGACGTCGGCGTCCGTGACGACGAGGGGCGGAGCGAGGCGGACCCGGCGGGGTCCGGTGGCGTTGAGGATGAACCCCGCCTCCTGCGCCGCGGCCACGACGGCGGGGGCCCCCTCCTCAGCCAGCGACAGCCCGACCAGCACGCCCACGCCGCGGACGTCGACCACGCGGGCGTCCTCCGCGAGCCCGGCCCGCAGCCGGTCGCCGACCTCGGTGGCGCGCGCCAGCAGGCCCTCCGACTCGATGGTCTCGAGCACCGCGAGCGCGGTCGCGCACGACAGCGGGTTGCCGCCGAAGGTCGTCCCGTGCTGGCCGGGGTCGAACATCGACGCGGCCTCACCGACGCCGATCAGGGCGCCGATGGGCATGCCACCGCCGAGGCCCTTCGCGAGGGTGACCAGGTCCGGGACCACGCCCGACGGGTGGCTGGCCAACCAGGAGCCGGTGCGGCCCATGCCGCTCTGCACCTCGTCGAACCACAGCAGCGCGCCCTGCTCCGAGGTGGTGCGGCGGGCGGCCTGCAGGAACTCCGTGGACGCGACGTTGACGCCGGCCTCCCCCTGGAGCGGCTCGATGACGACGGCGGCGGTCTCGTCGGTGACGGCCGCGGCGAGCGCGTCGGCGTCACCGAACGGCACCCAGGTGACCCCACCGGGCAGGGGCTCGAACGGCTCGCGGTAGGCGGCCTTCGCGGTGAGCGACAGGCTGCCCATCGTGCGGCCGTGGAACGCCTCCTCCATCGCCACCACGTGGCTGCGACCCGTGAGGCGGCTCAGCTTGAGGGCGGCCTCGTTGGCCTCCGCGCCGGTGGAGCAGAAGAAGACGCGGGCCTCGGCGTCCGGCACGAGGAGTGCGAGCAGACGCTCGGCGAGCTCGACCTGGGCGGGCGTGGTGAAGAAGTTCGAGACGTGGCCCAGGGTGGCGACCTGGTCGGTCAGCGCCTTCACCAGCGCGGGGTGCGCGTGGCCGAGCGTGTTGACCGCGATGCCGCCGAGGAAGTCGACGTACTCGGTGCCGTGCTCGTCCCACACGTGGGCGCCCTCGCCGCGGACGAGCGCCATCTTCGGCGGGCCGAAGGTGTTCATCAGCGCGCCGGCGTACCGGTCGGTCCAGGTGGTCACGACTCGGCTCCCTTGTCGAACGGCTTCTCCTTGGCCTTGCGGGTGCGGGTGGCGACCCCGGGCAGCACCTGGGTGCCGATCCCCTCGTCGGTGAACAGCTCCAGCAGCACCGAGTGGGGCTCGCGGCCGTCGACGACGGTGGCCTTGGGCACGCCGTCGCGGACGGCCTGCATGCAGGCGGTCATCTTCGGGACCATGCCGCTGGCGAGGTCCGGCAGCAGCCGGCCCAGGGCCTCGGGGTTGATCTCGCCGATGACGTCGTCGCTGGCCGGCCAGTCGCGGTAGAGGCCCTCGACGTCGGTCAGCACCAGCAGCTTGGCGGCGCCGAGCGCGACGGCGAGCGCGGCGGCCGCGGTGTCGGCGTTGACGTTGTGGACCTGGCCGTCGGCGTCCGGGGCGACGCTGGAGATGACCGGGACGCGGCCCGCCTCGAGGAGGTCGACGACCGCCTCCGGGCGGACGCTGGCGACCTCGCCGACGAGGCCGAGGTCGACCTCCTCGCCGTCGACGACGGTGTTGGTGGCCTTCGCGGTGAACAGGCCGGCGTCCTCGCCGGACAGCCCGACGGCCAGCGGGCCGTGCTCGTTGACGAGGCCGACGAGCTCGCGCTGCACCTGGCCGACCAGCACCATCCGGACGACGTCCATCGCCTCGGGGGTGGTGACGCGCAGGCCGCCACGGAACTCCGACTCGATGCCGAGCCGGTCGAGCATGCTCGAGATCTGGGGGCCGCCGCCGTGGACGACGACGGGCTTGAACCCGGCGAAGCGGAGGAAGGCGATGTCCTCGGCGAAGGCGCGTTTCAGGACGTCGTCGGTCATGGCGTTGCCGCCGTACTTGATGACGACGACCTTGCCGTTGTACTCCTTCAGCCACGGCAGGGCGCCCGCGAGGGTCGCGGCCTTGGCCGCCTCGGTGGTGCTGGTCATCTGCTGCTCCTGCTCTGCGTCCGTGTCCGTGTCCTGGTGGCCGGTCACGAGCTGTAGGCGCTGTTCTCGTGGACGTAGGCGTGGGTCAGGTCGTTGGTCCACACGGTGGCCCGCTCGTCACCGGACTTGAGGTCGACGGTGACCGTGACCTCGCGCCCGGACAGGTCGACGCCGGCCGGGTCCTCGTGGGGGGTGGACTCGCGGCACACCCACACGCCGTTCATGGCGACGTCGAGGTCGAGCGGGTCGAACGCGGCCTGCGTGGTGCCGATGCTGGCCAGCACGCGGCCCCAGTTGGGGTCCTTGCCGAACACGGCGGCCTTGAACAGGTTGCTCCGCGCGATGCTGCGCCCGACCTCGACGGCGTCGTCGGTGCTCGCGGCGTTCAGCACGGTGATGGCGATGTCGTGCTCGGAGCCCTCGGCGTCGCTCAGCAGCTGCATCGCGAGGTCGG
The DNA here is from genome assembly GCF_947489365.1 of uncultured Nocardioides sp. Classification (GTDB taxonomy): domain Bacteria; phylum Actinomycetota; class Actinomycetes; order Propionibacteriales; family Nocardioidaceae; genus Nocardioides. The sequence goes on along the minus strand of NZ_CANLDB010000009.1, from coordinate 129,275 downwards.
TGCACGCCTGGGTGAGCGCGGCGGTGAAGTCCTCCGCGGTCGGGGTGATGCCGCTGGCGCCGCTGGCCATCACGGTGACGGTGTCGTTGGTCGACATGCAGCCGTCGGAGTCGAGGCGGTCGAAGCTCACCGCGGTCGAGGCCCGCAGCGCGGCGTCGAGGTCGGCGTGGGGCACCACGGCGTCCGTGGTGAGGACGACGAGCATCGTCGCCAGCTGCGGGGCGAGCATGCCCGCGCCCTTCGCCATGCCGCCGATGCTCCAGCCGGCGCCCTCGACCACGACCTGCTTGGCCACCGAGTCGGTGGTCATGATCGCGTGGGCGGCGTCGTCGCCGCCCTCCTCGGACAGGGCGGCGTGGGCGGCGTCGACACCGGCCAGGACGACGTCGCGGTCGTTCGTGAGGCCGATGAGACCGGTGGAGCAGACGACGACGTCGAGGGCGCCGATGCCGACGTGCTCGGCGACCCGCTCCGCGACGGCATGGGTCGTCTGGAACCCCTCGGGTCCGGTGTAGCAGTTGGCCCCGCCGGAGTTCAGGACCACGGCGCGGACGGTGCCGTCCGCGACGACCTTCTCGCTCCACAGGATCGGGTTGGCGCGGCAGCGGTTGGCGGTGAACACGCTGGCGGAGTCGAAGGTGGGGCCGGCGTTGACGACCAGGGCCACGTCCTTCGCGCCGGTCGACTTGAGGCCGGCGGGGACGCCGGCGGCGGTGAAGCCGGCGGGGGTGGTGATGCTCACGGGGTCTCTTCTCTCGGATCTGGGCGAGCGCGTGCTCAGGCGACGGGGGCGGGGGTGACGGTGTGCCCGGATCGTCGCCACGCCTCGGCCGCGCGCTCCGCCTGCAGCGCGGGCACCAGCAGCCAGTCCGTGTCGTGCGTCGAGACGGTCATGACCCCGATGCCCTCCTCCACCAGCGGTGTGAGGAGCCCGTGGAGCACGCCGACCTCGGTCGGGTCGAGCACGCCGGCGACCACGAAGGCGGTGTAGCCGCGGTGGGCCGGGACCTTGCGGGGCACGTCGCGGCCCGCGCAGATCACCGAGGTCTCGGTGGCCGTCGCGGTGATCGACAGCAGCGAGGACGCCTCCGCCCACGGCGGTACCTCGGCGCCGGGGCCGAGGCGCACGATCGCGAGCTTCTCGGGGTAGACGTGCAGGGTCCGGGCCACGGGCCCGGTGGTCTCGCCGGTGGTCTCGTCCGGGGTCTCGTCCGGGGTCTCGTCGCTCACGGGGCCACTCCCACGCTGGTCAGGCCGAGGGTCTCGTCGAGACCGAGGGCGAGGTTCATGCACTGGACGGCGGCGCCGCCCGTGCCCTTCGCCAGGTTGTCGATCGCGCCCACCACGACGACGCGGCGGGCCGCCTCGTCGAGGGCGACCTGGAGGTGGACGGCGTTGGAGCCGAGCACCGACTGCGTGGCGGGCCAGCGGCCCTCGGGGAGGAGGTGCACGAACGGCTCGCCGTCGTAGGCCGCGGCGTAGGCCGCCCGGACGTCGGCGACGGTGACGCCCTCGCGGGCGGGGGCCGAGACGGTGGCGAGGATGCCGCGCGACATGGGCACGAGCATCGGGGTGAAGCTGACCGTCACGGGCTCGTCGGTGACGGCGCGGAGGTTCTGGGTGATCTCGGGGGTGTGGCGGTGCACGCCGCCGACGCCGTACGCGGACGCGCTGCCCATCACCTCGCTGCCGAGCAGGTGGGGCGCGGGCTTCTTGCCGGCTCCCGAGGTGCCGGAGGCGGCGACCACGACGACGTCCGGGTCGACGAGGCCGGCGGCGACGGCCGGGAGGGCCGCGAGGGAGGAGACCGTCGGGTAGCAGCCCGGCACCGCGACCCGCTTCGTGCCGCGCAGCACCTCGCGCTGCCCGGGGAGCTCGGGGATGCCGTACGGCCATGTCCCGGCGTGCTCGCCGCCGTAGAACGCCTCCCAGTCGGCGGCGTCGGAGAGCCGGTAGTCGGCGCCGCAGTCGACGACCAGCACGTCGTCGTCGAGGGCCGCGGCGATCGGTCCGGACTGCCCGTGGGGCAGGCCGAGGACGACGACGTCGTGGCCGGCGAGGGTCTGCGGGGAGGTCTCCTCGAGCACCCGGTCGGCGAGCGGGAGCAGGTGGGGCTGCAGGGCACCCAGCGTCTCCCCCGCGTTGGAGCCGCCCGTCAGGGCGCCGATCTCCACCTCGGGGTGCGCGAGCAGGAGCCGCAGCACCTCACCCCCGGCGTACCCGCTGGCCCCGGCCACCGCCACCCTCACCGTCATGTCGTATGACTATACACAAGACTGCATGGCGATGAGCAGGAGGGGTCCCCCGAGCCTGGCAGCAACGGCGGCGGAGCGCCAGCACGTCCTACGGTGGGTCGATGACCCGTCTGGACGCCGCCGACTACCGGCGACACCTCGCCGAGGACGCCGCACGGCTCCGCGAGGCGCTGCGCGGGACCGACCCCGCCGCCCGGGTCCCCGCCTGCCCGGACTGGGACGCCGCGGACCTGCTCTGGCACCACGCCGACGTGCTGTTCTTCTGGGGCTGGGTCCTCGAGCACCGCCCCGAGGAGCCCGGCGCGCTGGAGGACCCCGCGACCCACCCGCCGCGCCCCTCGGCGTACGACGACCTGCTGGCGCTGCACGAGGAGCGGGCGACCCGCCTGGTCGACCTGCTCGCGGCCGCCGACCCGGCCGAGCCGGCCTGGAGCTGGTCGGAGGACCGGACCGTCGGGTTCGTCCTGCGTCGCCAGGCGCACGAGGCACTGGTGCACCGCGTCGACGCGGAGCAGACGGCGGGGCACCCCTCCACGCTCGACCCGCTCCTGGCCGCGGACGGCGTCGCCGAGCTCGTCGACGTGATGTACGGCGGCGACCCCCCGCCGTGGGGCGAGGTCGCCCCGGGCCCCCACGTCGTCCGGATCGAGCTGAGCGACACCGACCACCACCTGTGGGTGCGACCCGGTCGCTTCACGGGGACCCACGACGGCACGACGTACGACGAGCCGACGCTGGACCGCCTCGCGGCCGACCCCGGCACGGCGGCCGACGCGGTCGTCCGCGGCCGGGCCGCCGACCTCGATCTGTGGCTGTGGGGCCGCTCCGACGACGGGGCCATGACGCAGGACGGCGACGCGGAGTGCCTGGAGGCCTTCCGCGCCGCCGTCGCGACGCCGCTCGACTGAGCGGGGGTGGGGCTACTTCACCTCGAACTCGCCCAGCTCGTCCCAGTGGTCGCCGGGGATCTGCATGTTGCGGATCTTCGGCGTCTCCTGCACGTACTGCGGGAGCTCCTCCTGGCCCTTCTTGAAGTGCGGGGCGTTGACGTGGGCCTCGGCGGCGTCGTCCTCGAAGCCCTCGATGAGGATGTACTCGTTGGGGTCCTCGACGCTGCGGGCCCACTCGAAGAAGAGGTTGCCGGGCTCGGCGCGGGTGCCCTCGGTGTAGGTGCGGGTGAGCTCGGGCCACTCGTCGGCGTGCTCCGGCTTCACCTTCCAACGGACGCAGATGAAGATCATGCGGGGGTCTCCTTCGCTACGGGGGGATTCCGACGACGGGAACTGTGCCAGACCTCACGAGGCCGGACGTAGGTTGATCCCATGACGCAGACGACCGTGGGTCCTGCAGGTCTCGCCACCCGTCTGTCGGGGGTCCTCGGCCCCGGCGTCGAGGTCTCCGGCCGTGCGCTGGACCTGCGGACGCACGCCCACGACGCGTCGCACTACCTGCTGCACCCGCAGGCGCTCGCCACCCCGAGGGACCTGGCGCAGGTCGCCGAGGTGATGCGGGCCTGCACCCGGCTCGGCGTCCCGCTGACGTTCCGCAGCGGCGGCACCTCGCTGTCCGGGCAGGCGCTGTCGGACAGCGTGCTCGTCGACGTCCGTGCGGGCTTCACCGGCATCGAGGTCCTGGACGAGGGCGCGCGGGTGCGGGTGCAGCCGGGCGCGACGGTCCGCGCGGTCAACACCCGCCTCGCCCGCCACCGCCGGGCGCTCGGCCCCGACCCGGCCAGCGAGGTCGCCTGCACCCTCGGCGGGGTCCTGGCGAACAACTCCTCGGGCATGCAGTGCGGCACCGAGCGCAACAGCTACCGCACCTGCGAGTCGATGGTGCTGGTCCTGCCGAGCGGGACGGTCCTCGACACCGCCGCGCCGGACGCCGACGAGCTGCTGCGGACCCGCGAGCCCGACCTGTACGCCGGCCTGCTGACGCTCCGGGACCGGGTGCGCGGCAACCCCGACTCGGTGGCGACCGTCGAGCGCCTCTTCGCGCTGAAGAACACGATGGGCTACGGCCTCAACAGCTTCCTCGACCACGACACCCCGGCGGCGGTCCTGGCCCGCCTCATGGTCGGCAGCGAGGGCACGCTCGGCTTCGTCGCCTCCGCGGTCTTCCGGACCGTCCCTGTCCTCCCCCACACCGCCACGGGCCTGCTGGTCGCCGACGACCTCGCCACCGCCGCCACCCTGGTACCGGACCTCCTCGCGACCGGTGTGGTGACCGCCGAGCTGCTCGACGCCGCCGCGCTGCGCGTCGCGCAGGCGGACCCGGGCTGCCCGGACCAGATCCGGCGCCTCGACGTCCGCGAGCACGCCGCGCTTCTCGTCGAGCTGCAGGCGGAGTCGGTCGAGGAGCTCGAGGAGGCCCGTCGTACGGCCGAGCCGGGGCTGGCCGCGCTCCCGCTGACCGAGGCGGCCGACCTCACCAGCGACCCGGCGTCCCGGGCGTCGCTGTGGCGGACGCGCAAGGGCCTGTACTCCGCGGTGGCGAGCGCCCGCCCGCAGGGCACGAACGCGCTGCTCGAGGACGTCGCCGTCCCGGTGGGGCACCTCGCCGAGATGTGCCGCGGCCTGACCGGGCTGTTCGGCGACCACTCGTACGAGGGCTCCGTCATCTTCGGCCACGCCCGCGACGGCAACCTGCACTTCCTGCTCGCCGAGCGGTTCGACGACGACAAGGCGCTGCGCCGGTACGAGGAGTTCACGACCGACATGGTCGACCTCGTGCTCGGTCTCGGCGGCACGCTGAAGGCCGAGCACGGCACCGGGCGCATCATGGCGCCGTTCGTCGAGCGCCAGTACGGCGCGGAGCTCACCGACGTGATGCGCGAGGTGAAGCGGCTCTGCGACCCGGCCGGGATCCTCAACCCCGGGTCGGTGCTCACCGACGACCCCGACCTGTGGCTGCGGGACCTCAAGACCGCCCCGCGGGTCGAGGACGAGGTCGACCGGTGCGTCGAGTGCGGCTTCTGCGAGCCGATCTGCCCGTCGCGGTCGCTGACCATGACCCCGCGGCAGCGCATCGTGGGGCGCCGCGAGATCGCGGACGCCGAGGCCCGTGGCGAGCACGACGTCGCCCAGCAGATGCGCGACGACTACACCTACGACGGCGTCGAGACCTGCGCCGCCGACAGCATGTGCGCCACCGCCTGCCCGGTGCTGATCGACACCGGCCAGCTCGTGAAGCGGCTCCGGGCCGAGGACGCCCCCGGCGACCGGGCGTGGACGGCCGCCGCCGACCGCTGGGACGTCGCCACCCGCGCGGCGTCGGCCGGGCTGGGCGTGGCCTCGAAGGTGCCAGGCCTGGCCGCCGGGGCGGCCCGGCTCGGACGCCGGCTGCTCGGCGCGGACGTCGTCCCGCTCACCGACCCCGAGCTCGGCGCGGGAGGTGCGCGCCGCGAGGTGCTCGACGACCCCGCGGCCGAGGCCGTGCTCTTCACCAGCTGCACCCACACGATGTTCGGCGGGGAAGCCGACGGCGCCGTCCGGGCGCTCTGCGAGCGCGCCGGCGTCCGCCTGCGCACCCCGGCGGACCTGCCGTCGTTGTGCTGCGGCACGCCGTGGTCGTCGAAGGGCCACGAGGCCGGGCACGCGCGGATGGCCGAGAAGCTGCGGACCTCGCTGGAGCACGCCACGGACGGCGGCCGCCTGCCCGTCCTGGTCGACGCGGGGTCGTGCACGGAGGGCGTCGTCCGCTCCCTGGGCGACGCCGGGGTGAGGGTCGAGGACGCCACCACCTTCGTGCGCCGTGAGGTGCTCCCCCGGCTCACCGTGACCGGATCGGTGCCCGCGGTCGTCGTGCACCCGACCTGCGCCTCGACGACGCTCGGCACCACCGACGACCTCGTCGCGCTGGCCCGGGCCTGCTCGGCCGACGTCCGGGTGCCCGACGCCTGGGGCTGCTGCGCCTTCGCCGGCGACCGCGGCCTCCTGCACCCCGAGCTCACCGCCTCGGCCACCGCCCCCGAGGCCGCCGAGGTCGCGGCGATGCCGCTGCCGAGCGGGGCGGCGTACGTCTCGGTGAACCGGACCTGCGAGATCGGCATGACCCGCGCGACGGGTGAGTCCTACCGTCACGTCCTCGAGCTGCTGGCGGACCTCACCGCCTGACCCGCACCGGAGGTCGAGGTGCTGCGAGCGCCAGCGAGGAGCCACGAGACCCCGTGAGGCGGACGGCGGTCCGGTTCCGCGATCTCGTGGCTCGGCCGTGGCCGGCCTCGCACCTCGATCTCCGTCACGGCACCCGGAGGTCGAGCGGCGCGGGTCCTCAGCGCTGGACGGCCCCGCAGCGCTCGGCGGCGAGGGCGACGGCGGCGTCGCGGGCGGCGCCGGTCTCGGCCTCGGTCAGCGTCCGGTCGGGCGCCCGGAAGCGGAGGGCGAAGGCCAGCGACTTCTTGCCGTCCGGGACCTGGGCGCCGGTGTAGACGTCGAAGAGGCGGACGGACTCGAGCAGCTCCCCGGCACCCTCACGCAGGGCGGCCTCGACCTCGGCGGCGGTCACGGAGACGTCGACGACGAGTGCGACGTCCTCCTTCGCCATCGGGAACGACGACAGCTCCGGCCCGACGACACGCTCGGGCGCGAGGGCGAGCAGGGCGTCGAGGTCGATCTCGACGGCCGCGCTGCGCCGTGGCAGGTCGTGGGCGTCGCAGACCCGCGGGTGCAGCTCGCCGGCGTGCCCGAGGACGACGGCGGACTCGCCGGTCCCGGCCAGCACCTCGGCGCAGCGGCCGGGGTGCCAGGGCGCGAGGACGGCGGCGCGCGTCGTCAGCGGGACGCCGAGCTCGTCACCGAGGCGGCGCACCAGCGCGATCGCGTCGGCCCAGCCGGCCCAGCCATCAGGGGAGGTACCCGCGCCCCACCAGCCGGCGCGCTCGCGCTCGCCGGCGACGACGAGGCCCAGGTGCAGCGGCTGGTCGGGGACCCCGGCGAGCAGCTCCTTCAGCTCCAGCTCGCTCGGTCGGGACTCCACACCGAGGATCGGCGTCGGGCTCGACCCGCCGCGCACGACACTGCCGGTCTCGAACAGTGTCACGCCGGTGGCGCCGCGCCCGAGGTTGCGCGCCGCGGCCCGCAGCAGACCCGGCAGCAGGGTCGTCGTGTACGCCGGCTCCTGCGCCGACAGGGGGTTGGCCAGCCGGATGGTCCGCCGGCGATCGTCGTCGGCGTCGAGCCCCAGGGCGTCGAGGGAGGCGTCGCCGACGAACGGGAAGCTGACGACCTCGACGGCCCCCGCCCCGGCCAGCGTCCGGCCGACGCGGCGCCGCAGTCGCTGGGACCGCGTCAGGCCACGACCGGCGCCGGGCGTGGGCAGCACGGACGGGACGGCGTCGTACCCGACGACGCGGACGACCTCCTCGACCAGGTCGAAGGGGTCCGTGACGTCGGGGCGCCACTGCGGCGGGGTCGCGACGACATCGGGGCCCTGCTCCTCGACGACGAACCCCTGGTCGCGCAGCGTCTGCACGGTCCGCCGAGCGGGGATCTCGATCCCGGACACCCGGGCGGGCAGGTCCGCGGCCATGGTGACCGGCTCGCGGGGCGGCGGCGTGCCGACGACGGTGACGCCGGGCTCGGCCGTCGCGCCGCCGTACGCCACGAGGAGCTCGACGACGCGGTCGGCGGCGGCCTCGCAGATCGTGGGGTCGACGCCGCGCTCGTTGCGCTTGCCGGCCTCGGAGGTGATCTTGTGGCGGCGTCCGGTGCGGAACATCGAGACCGGGTCCCAGTGCGCCGACTCGACGAGCACGCGGGTGGTGGTGCCGGACATCTCGGTGTCCTCGCCGCCCATGACGCCGCCGAGGCCGATGAGGCCGGAGTCGTCGACGACGACGAGGTCCTCCGTCGACAGGGTGCGACGGGTGCCGTCGAGCGTGGTCAGGGTCTCCCCCGCGTTCGCGCGACGGACGCCGACGGTGCCGGTGAGCTTGTCGGCGTCGTAGCCATGGATCGGGCGACCGGTCTCGAGCATCACGTAGTTGGTGACGTCGACGGGGAGGCTGATCGGGCGCATCCCGGCCTGCGCGAGCCGGCGGGCGACGAACTCGGGCGTGGTGGCGGTCGGGTCGAGGCCAGAGACGAGGCGGGCGGCGAAGACCGGGCAGCCGCTCGGGTCCTCGATGCGGACCGGCCAGCCGGCGTCGTCGGCGGGCGGCACGTCGCGGTCGCAGGGGTCGCGGAAGTCCACGTCGTACGCGAGGGCGGCGTCGCGGGCGACGCCGCGGACGGACAGCGCGTAGGCCCGGTCGGGGTTGATCTCGAGCTCGATGACGTCGTCGTCGAGGCCGAGGACGCCGAACGCCTCCTGGCCGGGCTCGCCGGCGTCGGCGGGCAGCACGACGATGCCGTCGGACTCCGCCGACAGGCCCAGCTCGGCGCCCGAGCAGATCATCCCGGCCGAGACGTGGCCGTAGGTCTTGCGGGCGGAGATCGCGAAGTTCCCGGGCAGCACTCCCCCGGGCAGGATCACGACGACCAGGTCGCCGGGCGCGAAGTTGTGGGCGCCGCAGACGATGCCCTGGGGCTCGCCGGTGCCGTTGGCGTCACCGACGTCGACGGTGCACCAGTTGATGGTCTTGCCGTTCTTCTGCGGCTCGGGCTCCATCGTCAGCACCCGGCCGACCACGAGTGGGCCGGTGATCGCCTCGGCGGGGCGCTCGAGGGCCTCGAGCTTGAGCCCCAGCGCGGTCAGGCGCGCCGCGAGGTCCTCGCTGGTCGCGCTCTCGGGCAGGTCGGCGTGCTCGCGGACCCAGGAGACGGGGACTCTCACAGCTCACTCCCGAAGGTGGTGGCGAAGCGGACGTCGCCCTCGAACAGGTCGCGCATGTCGGCGATCCCGTGGCGGAACATCAGCGACCGGTCGATGCCCATGCCGAAGGCGAAGCCGGTGAACTCGGTGTCGTCGACGCCGCAGGCGCGCAGCACGCGGGGGTTGACCACGCCGCAGCCGCCCCACTCGATCCAGCCCTCGCCCTTGCAGGTGCGGCAGGTGACCGTCCCGTCCCTCTCGGGGTCCGTGCCGGTGCCGCGGCACACGAAGCAGACGAGGTCGACCTCGGCGGAGGGCTCGGTGAAGGGGAAGTACGACGGCCGGAAGCGCGTCGTGATGCCCTCGCCGAACATCGCCGTGGCGAAGTGGTCGAGGGTGCCCTTCAGGTGGGCCATCGAGATCCCGCGGTCGATCGCCAGGCCCTCGACCTGGTGGAAGACCGGGCTGTGCGTGGCGTCGTACTCGTCGGTGCGGAAGACCCGGCCCGGGGAGACGACGTAGATCGGGGGCGTCCGGGTCAGCATGGTGCGTGCCTGGACGGGCGATGTCTGGGTGCGCAGCACGAGGTGGTCCGAGGCGGGCTCGGTCCAGAAGGTGTCCTGCATCGTGCGCGCCGGGTGGTCCGGGCCCAGGTTGAGGGCGTCGAAGTTGAGCCACTCGGCCTCGATGACCGGGCCCTCGGCGACCTCCCAGCCCATGGCCACGAAGACGTCGGCGATGAGCTCGGCGCCCGTGGTCAGCGGGTGGCGGGCTCCGGCGGGGTGCCGGTCCGTGGGCAGGGTGACGTCGACGGTCTCGACCGCGAGCATCCGCTCCTCGTGCTCGGCCTCCAGGACGGCGGCCCGCCGTCCGAGTGCCTGCTCGACCGCGCCGCGGGCCTTGCCGACCCGCTGGCCGGCCTCCTTGCGGGCCTGCGGAGGCAGCGCCCCGATCTCGCGGTTGGCGAGGGCGAGCGGCGAGCGGTCACCGGCGTGGGCGGTCCGGACGGCCTTCAGCTCCTCCGGGTCACCCGCCGCCTCGATCGCGGCCAGCGCGGCCTCGCGGGCGGCGTCGACGGCCTCGGGCTGGAGCACCGCGACCTCGACGGGGTCGAAGTCTGAGTTGGGTCCGGACATGGGGTCGAGTCTAGGAAGCGCCGTCGGCCGGGCTCGACCGGGTTTCTCCTGCGACGCTCAGTGCGGTCGCGGCGACGCGACCCGCGCCGAGGCGTAGAGGCAGACGGCGGCGGCGGTCGCGAGGTTGAGGCTCTCGGCGCCGCCACGGATCGGGATCGAGACACGGTGGTCCGCGAGCGCGAGCAGGTCGTCGGGCAGACCGGCGGCCTCGTTGCCCAGCAGCCACGCGACCGGACCGGCCAGCACGTCGTCGGCCTCGAACAGGTCGAGGTCGCCTCCGCCGGTGGTCGCCAGGACGGCGAGCCCCGCGGCGCGGAGGCGTCGGACGACGACAGCGGGGTCGCGCTCGACGGCGACCGGGAGGGTGAAGGCGCTCCCGGCGCTGGCGCGGATCGTCTTCGGGTTGTGCAGGTCGACGGCGTCGCCCGCGAGGACGACGGCGTCGGCGCCCGCCGCGTCGGCGGTGCGGACGACGGTGCCCGCGTTGCCGGGGTCGCGGACGTCGGCGCAGACCGCGAGCAGGCGGGGCGACGTCGCCAGGACGTCGTCCAGCGCGACGTCGAGGAAGCGGCAGACGGCGAGGAGGCCGGGCGGCGTCACCGCCTCGGAGAGGGCGGCCATCGCCCGGTCGTCAACGAGGGTGACCTCGGGCGCACCGGCCAGCAGGCCGGCGTACCGGAGCGCTGCCTCGGCGGTGGCGAACACCTCCACGACGCAGCCCGGACGGGCGAGCGCGGAGGTGAGGGCGTTCGACCCCTCGGCGAGGAACAGCCGCCGCTCCGATCGCTCGGAGCGGCGGCTGAGCCGACGGGCGTCCTTGACGCGGGGGTTGCCCGCGGTCAGGGGCTGGTTCAAGAAGCCTGGGACGTCTCGCGGGGAGCGTTCACGTCCTCGGGCAGCGCCGCCTTCGCGGTCGCGACCAGCGACGAGAACGCCGCGGGGTCGGTCACGGCGAGGTCGGCCAGGATCTTGCGGTCCACCTCGACGCCGGCCAGCTTGAGGCCCTGCACGAAGCGGTTGTAGGTCAGGCCCTCCGCACGCGCGGCGGCGTTGATGCGCTGGATCCACAGCTTGCGGAACTCACCCTTCCGGGCGCGACGGTCGCGGTAGCTGTAGACCAGGGAGTGGGTGACCTGCTCCTTGGCCTTGCGGTACAGACGCGAGCGCTGGCCGCGGTAGCCGCTGGCCCGCTCGAGGGTGGTACGACGCTTCTTCTGGGCGTTCACTGCCCGCTTGACGCGTGCCATGGGTTATTGCTCCTGCTCGGTTCGGGGTCGGGGGACTCGGTCAAAGACCGAGCAGCCTCTTGGCCTGGGGGACGTCGGCCTTGGCGACCTCGGTGGTGCCGGACATGCGGCGGGTGACCTTCGAGGACTTCTTCTCGAGGTTGTGGCGCAGGCCCGTCTTCTCGCGACGGAGCTTGCCGGTGCCGGTGACCCGGAAGCGCTTCTTCGCACCGGAGTGCGTCTTCATCTTGGGCATCGTTGCTCTCCTCCTACGCGTGACCCTGGTGGGTCAAGCGTCGATCTCGGGGTCGAGGTTCTCAGAACGACCTCGGGTCTTCTTCTGGGCGACCGGGCCGTCGCCACGCTGGGCCTCACGCACCGCGCGCTCCTCGGCCTCGTCCTGCAGACGCTCCGCGGCCCTGGTCTCCTTCTCCGCCGCCATCTCGACCTTGGCCTCGGCCTTCTTGCGGTGCGGGCCGAGGACCATGGTCATGTTGCGCCCGTCCTGCTTGGGCGCGGACTCCACGAAGCCCAGGTCATCGACGTCCTCGGCGAGGCGCTGCAGCAGCCGGAACCCCAGCTCGGGGCGGTGCTGCTCGCGACCGCGGAACATGATCGTGATCTTGACCTTGTCCCCGGCTCGCAGGAACCGCACGACGTGACCCTTCTTGGTGTCGTAGTCGTGGCTGTCGATCTTGGGGCGGAGCTTCATCTCCTTGATGACGACGTTCGTCTGGTTGCGGCGTGCGTCGCGGGCCTTCTGCGCGTTCTCGTACTTGAACTTCCCGTAGTCCATGAGCTTGCAGACCGGGGGGCGCGCGGTCGGGGCGATCTCGACGAGGTCGAGCTCGGCCTCCTGGGCCAGGCGCAGGGCGTCGCCGGTCGGCACGATGCCGACCGTCTCGCCGTTGGGGCCAACGAGCCGGACCTCGGAGACGCGGATCCGGTCGTTGATGCGGTGCTCGGTGCTGATGGGTCCTCCCGTGTTTCAGCGCTTCGGTGAGCGAGCGGGAGTCCGGACGAGTACCCCGCAGACTGCGGGACGGCACTCGTGGCGCCCGCGGACGGGAGCCGTGACCGGGACCCGACGGCCTGTAGTGCAGTGGTGCGACGGCCGGTGCGGGTGAGGGGCAGTTCGTGCGGCGCCCCCGCTTGCTGGACCGACACCTCGGGTGAGGTGGTCGATCGGTCAACCCCGGAAGACTAGCCGATCATTCCCCGGCGGGCGCAATCCAGCCGTGCCCGGCGCCGACGCGGACGGGCCGCCATCCCTCGGCCAGCCCGCGGAGGTCCTCCCCCGTCACGGCGTACGACGTCGGGCCGGCCACGTCGAGCACGAGGGCCTGCGCCCCGTCGTCGAGCGCCGCCCGGGCCGCCGTCCTGCCCGTGACCGGCACCGGGCGGGCCGTCGGGTCCCAGCGGGTCAGGGTCTCGGTGCCGCTGAACGCGAGGAGCGCCACCCGCCCGTCGCGGCCGCGCATCATCACGACGGCCATGTCGGAGTCCTTCTCGCGGGCCAGGCCGTCGGGGCCCGTCTCGACCTCGCCGGCGACCGCGGTGACGGGGACGAGGAGACGCGCCGTGCCCAGGGCGGCCAGTGCCGGGCCGGGGTCGCCGTCGGCCGCGGCGAGGAGCGCCAGCAGGCCGGGGTCGGCGCGGCCGTCGTCCCCCGCGAATCCGGGGTCGGGGATGTCGCGCACCCGTCCATGGTGACAGGAACCGCCGACGACGCTCCGCGAGTCAACTTGCATAAAGTCGATTGCTTCTGACGACAATGGGGCGCATGACGTCAGCCCTCGCTCCCCCGACGACGGCACGCCCGCAACCCGGTGCGCCCGCGAAGTCCTCCCGTCCACGGTCCCGGCCGCGCTTCACCGCGTGGCGGCGCTGGCTGTCCCCGGTCGCGATCGTCGCGCTGTGGCAGCTGGCCAGCAGCACCGGCGTGCTCGACGAGCGCAAGCTCGCCTCCCCCGCGCAGATCGCGGCGGCCGCCGGTGAGCTGATCGGCGACGGCACGCTCGGTGACGCGGTCCTGGTCTCGGTGCAGCGGGTCGCCCTCGGCTTCGTCCTCGGCGCCGTCCTCGGGCTCCTGCTGGCCCTGGTCGCCGGGCTCAGCCGGATCGGCGAGGACGCCGTCGACCCGCCGATGCAGATGCTGAGGACGCTGCCCCACTTCGGCCTCATCCCGCTGTTCATCATCTGGATGGGCATCGACGAGGCCCCCAAGGTCGCGCTCATCGCGCTCGGCGTCGCGTTCCCGCTCTACCTCAACACCTTCGCCGGCATCCGCGGCATCGACCGCAAGGTGATGGAGGCCGCCCGCTCGATGCACCTCACGCGCCTGCAGCGCATCCGCCACGTCGTCCTGCCGGGCGCCCTGCCCTCGACCCTCGTCGGGCTGCGCCAGAGCCTCGGCATCGCGTGGCTGTCCCTGATCGTCGCCGAGACCATCGGCTCCGACGCGGGCCTCGGCTACATGATCAACCGCGCCCGCGACTTCCTGCTGACCGACGTGATCGTCGTCGGCCTCGTCACCTACAGCCTGCTCGGGCTGGCCACCGATGCCGTCGTCCGCTACCTCGAGAGGAGGGCGCTCTCATGGCGCGCCTGACCACGAACCGCACGAGCTCCACCCCGACGTCCACCCCGGCCCACGCCCCCGACCCGCACCCCGCCAACGGCGCCGACCGCGCCGCGGGCCACGTCGCCCGCGTCCGCGGTCACCACCGCTCCTTCGGCGACGTCCACGTCCTCCGCTCGATCGACCTCGACGTCGCCCCCGGCGACTTCGTGGCCCTGCTCGGCCGCAGCGGCTGCGGCAAGTCCACCCTGCTGCGCAGCCTGGCTCACCTCGACCCGTCCCCGACCGACGAGGTCGACGTCGTCGGCCGCTCGGCGGTCGCCTTCCAGGAGCCGCGGCTGCTGCCGTGGAAGTCCGTCGTCGACAACGTCGCCCTCGCGCTGCTCAACGCCCCCGAGCGCAAGGACCGGGTGCGCCTGGCCCGCGAGCGACTCGAGGAGGTCGGGCTCGCCGAGAAGATGGACGCCTGGCCCCTCCAGCTCTCCGGCGGCCAGGCCCAGCGGGTGTCGCTGGCCCGGGCGCTGGTGCCCGACCCCAGCCTCCTGCTGCTCGACGAGCCCTTCAGCGCCCTCGATGCGCTGACCCGCATCGAGATGCACCAGCTCGTCATCGAGCTGTGGCGCCGACGCCAGATGGCGGTCCTGCTCGTGACCCACGACGTCGACGAGGCGCTCGGTCTCGCCGACCTGGTCCACGTGATGGACGGCGGTCGCATGGCCCGCACGTGGCAGATCGACCTGCCGCGCTCGGAGCGGTCCCCCTCGCACCCGGAGATCGCCGGCGTCCGCGAGGAGATCCTCCAGACCCTCGGGGTCGAGCCGACCCCGCCCAACCCGAACCGCGTCCCCAGCACCCCGAGCGGGGCCGCAGACAGCCGAGGAGCAGCATGACCCGCCGTACCACCCCCCGCACCGTCCGTCGCCGTACCGCCCTCGCCGTCGCCGGGGCGTCCATGGCCCTCGTCCTCGCCGGTTGCGGCGGGGAGGAGACCGGCAACGAGGCGGCCGTCAACGACGACGGCTCCGTCGACCTCGAGCAGGTCACCCTCATCGTGGGCGACCAGAAGTCCTCCAGCCAGCAGGCCATGCTCGAGGCCGCCGGGGAGGACGACACCCCCTACGACATCCAGTGGGAGGAGTTCACCTCCGGCCCGCCGATGATGGAGGCGCTCGGCACCGGCGCGATCCACCTCGGGTACGTGGGGAACACCCCGCCGATCTTCGCCGCCGCGTCCGGCTCGGAGCTCAAGGTCGTCCAGGCGACGACGTACACCGGTCTCGGCGACTCGATCCTGGTGCCGAAGGACTCCGACCTGCAGTCCGTCGAGGACCTCGCCGGCAAGACCGTCGCCGTGGCGGAGGGCAGCTCGGCCAACTACAACCTCCTCGCGCAGCTGCGCGAGGCCGGCGTCGACCTGGAGGAGGTCGAGCAGCGCAACCTGCAGCCCGCCGACGGTCTCGCCGCCTTCAGCCAGGGCTTCATCGACGCCTGGGTCGTGTGGGAGCCCTACGTCTCGCAGGCCGTCATCGAGGAGGACGCCCGCGTCCTGGCCGACGGCGAGGACGTCGTCAACGGCATGAACTTCCAGGTCGCCTCCGACGTCGCCCTCGACGACGCGGCCACCGAGGCGGCGGTCGAGGACTACGTGCAGCGGATCACCCGTGCGCAGGTGTGGGCCTCGGACAACCAGCAGGAGTGGTCCGAGGTCTGGGCCGAGCAGACGGGTCTGTCCCCCGACGTGACGCTGGCCGCCGCGAAGAAGCGGCCGCTGACCGTCCTGCCCGTCGACGGCGAGGTCGTCGACTCCGAGCAGGAGATCTCCGACACCTTCACCGACGCCGACCTGCTGCCCGAGGCGGTCGACGTGGCCGACTACTTCGACGGCCGGTACGACGAGCAGCTCGCCCCGCTCGTCGAGGAGACGGCGGACAACGCCCGCTGAGGTCCGGTGGGGCACGCACGAGGGCAGGGTCGGCCGGACGGCGCTGTGGGAGGCTGACGGCGTGGACGACGCGACGTGGCTGGCCCTGACCCTCGTGCTCACGGTGGTGGGCCTGGCGGTGACCTTCCTGGCGTACAAGCGCCGCGGCACCGCCCCCGCCCTGCGGGCCCTGGGCGTCACCCTGCTGGTCCCCGCGCTCTACCTCACCGACGCCCTGCCGCTGGTGGTGCGCATCGGTCAGGAGATCGGCTCCTGGGCCGTGCGCCTGGTGTTCTCGCCGGTCGTGTGGTCCGGGGTCGCCCTCGGCGTCGTCGGCGTCGTGCTGTTCCTGCTCGGCGGGTCGATGATGGCCCGCGGCCGGGGCATCACGGCCCACCGCCCGGACCCGGCCGCCGCCGGGGCCGGCTCCGACCGCGCCGCCGTCGGCCCGGGCCAGGCCCCCGCCGCCCCGTCCCGGCAGCGCGGCAGGCAGCCCGCCCAGCGGCCGGCCCAGCCCGCTGACGAGGGCATGGACGACATCGAGGCCATCCTCCGCCGGCGCGGCATCGAGTAGGTCCTCGTGCCTGAGGACCGGGACCTGCTCGCGGCCCGGCTCGACCGGGTGCTCGCGGCGTACGGCGAGCGCGGGGCGCAGCGTCCCGTCGTCGTGGTCGACCTGTCCGCGTTCGACGCCAACGCCGCCGACCTCGAGCGACGGGCCGGCGGCGTGCCGATCCGGGTGGCGTCGAAGTCGGTCCGCGTGCCGGCGCTGCTGCGCCGGGTGCTCGCCCGCGACGGGTTCGCGGGTGTCCTCTCCTACACGCTGCGCGAGGCGCTGTGGCTGCACGCCACCGGCGTGAGTGACGACCTGCTGGTCGCGTACCCCACCGTCGACGAGCCGGCGCTCGCCGCGCTCGCGGCCGATCCCGCGGCTGCCGCGGCCATCACCCTGATAATCGACGACGTGGCCCACCTCGACCTCGTCGCCCGCGCCCGCGCCGCGGCCGACGCCCCCGCCACGGTCCGGGTCGCCCTGGACGTGGACGCCGCCCTGCAGGCCGGGCCCCGCACGCTGGGCCCCCGCCGCTCCCCGCTGCGCTCGACAGCGGACGTCGTCGGCCTGGCGCGGGCCGCGCTCGACCGCGACGGCGTGGACCTCGTGGGCGCCATGACGTACGAGGGTCTGGTCGCGGGCCTCGGCGACGCCGTGCCCGGTCAGGGTGTCCGCACCACGGTGCTGCGGCGCCTGCAGGCGGCGAACCTCGCCCAGCTGCGGCGCCGTCGGCGCCGGCTCGCCGTCGCCCTGACCCGCGTCGGCGCCGGCCTGGAGCTGTGGAACGCCGGCGGCACCGGGTCCGTCGAGGCGGCTGCGGCCGACCCGGTCGTCACCGAGGTCGCCGCGGGCTCCGGGCTGCTGGCCCCGCGCCTGTTCGACCACTACCGCGCCTTCGAGCCGCTGCCCGCGGCGTACCTGGGCCTGCCGGTGACCCGGCGGCCCGACGCCACCACGGTGACCGTCCACGGCGGCGGGTACGTCGCCTCGGGCGCCGCCGGCGCCGACCGCCTGCCGACCCCGTGGGCGCCGTCCGGCCTGGAGCTGACGTCCACGGAGGGTGCCGGGGAGGTCCAGACCCCGCTGGTCGGGCCCGGCGCCGCCGACCTCGCCGTCGGGGACACCGTGTGGTTCCGGCACGCCAAGGCCGGGGAGCTGATGGAGCACGTCGACCGGGCGCTGCTGCTGCGCGGCGCCGACGTGGTCGAGGAGGCCCCGACGTACCGCGGCCTGGGACAGGTCTTCTGAGCCCCGGCTCGGCGCGCGACGTGCTCGACCTCGCGCGGTCGCGACCGCCGACCCTGGGCGCCGGGCGGCTGGTCTGCCTCGACGGTCCGGCCGGCGGCGGCAAGACGACCCTGGCCGCCGAGATCGCGGCGCTCGCCGGTCCCGCCGGCTGCCGGGTGGTGCACGCCGACGACCTGTACGCCGGGTGGTCCGGCCTCGCGCACGTCGGCCCCCAGCTGGACTCGCTGCTGCTCCCCCTCGCCGCGGGCGGGGCCGGGACCTACCGCCGGTGGGACTGGCACGCCTCCGACTGGGCCGGGACGGTCACGGTGGAGCCGACACCGCTGCTGGTCGTGGAGGGCGTCGGCTCGTGGGCCGCCGCCCACTCGCGGCTCGTGACCGTCCTGGTGTGGCTGACCGCGCCGGCCGCCGTACGACGCGCCCGCGTGCTGGCGCGGGACGGCGCCGCCGTCGCGCCCCACCTCGACGCCTGGGCCGCGGACGAGGACGCCCACCACCGGACGCAGGGCACCCGCGACTCAGCCGACCTCGTCCTCGGCTGACCCGGCGTCCCTCAGCGGTCGATCAGCGGTCGATGAGCGCGCGGAGCTCGCGGAGGTGGGCGCGGGCGCGGTCGCCGTCGGAGGACTGGATGCCCAGCGCCGTCGCCGTCGTGCCGTCGGCGAGGTCGAGCGAGGCCCACGGCGCACCGGAGGGCAGCCGGACGGCGAGCACCTGGGCCCAGTCGTAGTCGTGGCGCCGGAAGCCGTTCACCACGACGAGCTTGTCGGTCGTGGCGGTGATCCGCGACCGGACGAGGCCCCACCAGACCGAGAAGAGCAGCAGGCCGAAGAAGACCATCGTGCCGATCTGGAACGGTGTGAACCGGTCGCGGATCTCGGCGGCCAGCAGGAACCACGCGGCCAGGGAGATCACGAGCAGCATCCCGCCGAACAGCGTCGCCGCCATCCGCGTCGCGAGCGGGCGGAAGGTCCGCGGCAGGCCGGCGCCCGACCCCGCGTCAGATGCGGCAGGCATGGATGTCCGTCAGCAGGATGCCGCGGGCGCCGACGCCGTACAGCTCGTCCATGAGGCGCTGCGCCCCCGCGCGGGGCACCATCGCGCGGACGGCGACCCAGCCCTCGCGCTGCAGCGGCGAGATGGTCGGACCCTCGATGCCGGGGGTCAGCGCCGTGGCGGGCTCGAGGTGCTCGCGGGCGATGTCGTAGTCCATCATCACGTAGCTGCGGGCCAGCAGGACGCCGTCGACCCGGCGGCGGAAGACCTCGTAGCCCGCGGGCAGGCCGCCGCCGCGGCGGGTGACGAGCACGGCCCGGGACGTCATCACCGGGTCACCGAAGACCTCGAGGCCCGCGGCGCGCAGGGTGCTGCCGGTCTCGACGACGTCCGCGACCACGTCCGCGACGCCGAGCTGGATGCTGGTCTCGACGGCGCCGTCGAGCCGGGTGACGCTCGCCGTGATGCCCTCGCGCTCGAGGAACGACGTCACGATCCCGACGTACGAGGTGGCGATGCGGGCGCCGGCGAGGTCGGCCCAGCTCCGGTAGTGGCCCGGGCGGGCGGCGAAGTGGAAGCGGGAGCCGCCGAAGCCGAGGTCCATGACCTCGTCGGCCTCCGCGCCCGAGTCGAGCAGCAGGTCGCGGCCGGTGATGCCGAGGTCGAGGGTGCCCTCCCCGACGTACAGGGCGATGTCGCGGGGGCGGAGGTAGAAGAACTCCACGCCGTTCTCGTGGTCGGTGAGCGCGAGCTCCTTGGTGTCGCGGCGCTGGCGGTAGCCCGACTCGCGGAGGATCGCCGACGCGGCCTCCGACAGCGCCCCCTTGTTGGGGACGGCGATGCGCAGCAGCGGAGTCGTCACCGGCGCGCTCACAGGTGGGCGTAGACGTCGTCGGGGCCGATGCCGACGGCGAGCATCATCACCTGGGCGTGGTAGAGCAGCTGGCTGATCTCCTCGGCCGCCCGCTCGGGGCCCTCGTGCTCGGCGGCCATCCAGGACTCGGCGGCCTCCTCGACCAGCTTCTTGCCGATGGCGTGCACGCCGGCGTCCAGGGCGGCCACGGTGCCCGAGCCGGCCGGCCGCTCGACGGCCTTGGCCGACAGCTCCGACCACAGCTCCTCGAAGGTCTTCACGAGGCACCAGCCTAGGCGCGCCCCGGCGGGAGGCGTGAGGTGGTCACCGCCCCCGTCGCCGAGTCGGCCCGAACACACCGCCGTACGAGCCCGAGTCGGCCCGAACGCACCGCCGTACGACCCCGAGTCGGCCCGAACACACCGCCGTACGACCCCGAGTCGGCCCGAACGCACCGCCGTACGAGCCCGAGTCGGCCCGAACGCACCGCCGTACGGCGTCGAGTCGGCCCGGACGTACCGCCGTACGGCGTCGAGTCGGCCCGAACACTCTGCCGACGAGACTCTCGACAACTCGATTGCCCGTCCTCGAAATCGCCGGGAACGCGACGGGTCCCACGTTCGGGCCGACTCGGCGCCCCGCAGGCGTGCGTTCGGGCCGACTCGGCGCCCCGCAGGCGCGCGTTCGGGCCGACTCGGCGCCTCGCAGGCGTGCGTTCGGGACGACTCGGCGCCCCGCAGGCGCGCGTTCGGGCCGACTCGGCGCTTCTCAGGCGTGCGTTCGGGACGACTCGGCGTCCCCGGCGATCTCGGCCAGGGCGGCGAGGTGGGCCTCGACGGCGGTCGACCCCGCCGGGGTGAGGCCCACGAAGGTGAGGCGTCGCGCGTCGCCGCGGCCCGGCGAGCCCTCCTTGCGCAGCGTCACGTACCCGCGGTCGGCGAGGACCTTGAGGTTCTTGGACAGGTGGGCGTCGGTCAGGCCGAGGGTGTCGCGGACGAGGGCGAACTCGACCTCCGAGACCCGCCTCAGCACCCCGCAGATGCGCAGCCGGACGGCGGAGTGGACGACCTCGTCGAAGGCCGGCTCGACGGGCCGGGTCACGGGCGGCGCCCGGGGCCGGCGAGGTCCGCGCGCAGGGCGACGTCGTAGCGGCGACCTAGGAGGACGACGGCGACGAACAGCACGCCCGCGGGCACCAGCGCCCAGACCACACCGAGCATGCCGAGCAGGAAGCCACCGACGACGCAGGCCAAGATGATCGCCAGGAGCACCGTGTGCACGCGGCGGCTGCGGGGGCCCGCGGGCTCGCTGACCCACACGCCGTAGCGCCGCCGGTACGCGACGGGGAGCAGGAACAGGACGACCACGCACAGAGCGATGACGGCCGCGGTGGCGGACGGCGGGAGGGTCGACGACAGCGCGACACCGGCCACCACCGCGCCGAGGACGGGGTGGTACCACCACGGCGTCACGACGCGCTCGGCCAAGCGGGCACTGTCGCCGTCCAGCCCGCTCAGGGCGGCTCGCGCCTCCTCGGCGTCTGGGGTCACGGGGCCCGTCGATTCGATTGCCATGTCGGCAACACTATGACTTGCCGAGAATGCAAGTCAATGGCGCCGAGTGGCGACAACCGCGCCCGGCGCACACTTCTGCCGACTCGACGCCCTGCGGACGCACACTCCTGCCGACTCGGCGCCCTACGGACGCACACTCCTGCCGACTCGGCGTGGTCAGACCCGCAGCGCGCGGGCGGTCGCGAGGGCTGCGCTGACGGCCTCGTGGCCCTTGTCCTCACTGCTGCCGGGCAGCCCGGCCCGGTCCAGCGCCTGCTCGTCGGTGTCGCAGGTCAGCACGCCGAACCCGACCGGGACGACGTGGTCGACGGCGACGCGGGTCAGGCCGTCGGTGGCGGCCGAGCAGACGTAGTCGAAGTGGGGCGTGCCACCCCGGACGACGACGCCGAGCGCCACCAGCGCGTCGTACCCGCGGGAGGCGAGGGCGGCCGCGGCGACGGGGAGCTCGAAGGTCCCCGGCACGCGGACAACGGTCACGTCGGTGACGCCGTGCTGCTCCAGGGCCCGGTGGGCGCCGGCGAGCAACCCGTCCATCACCTCGGTGTGCCAGCTCGCGGCGACGACGGCGACCCGCAGGTCGCTCGCGTCGAAGGTCGTCGCGTCGGGGGCTCCGTGGCCACTCATCGGGGTGTCTCCTCCAGGTCGTGCGCGAGATCGTCGAGGTCGGGCAGGCCGGGCAGCACGTGGCCCATCCGGTCGCGCTTGGTCACCAGGTAGGCGAGGTTGTGGCCGTTGGGCCGCGGGGTGAGCGGCACGGTCTCGGCGACGGGCACGCCGTACTCGGTGAGGGACTCGGTCTTGTCCGGGTTGTTGGTCATCAGGCGCACGGACCCCACGCCCAGATCCTTGAGGATCTGGGTCGCCGTGCCGTAGTGGCGGGCGTCGGCGGGCAGGCCGAGGTCGAGGTTGGCGTCGACGGTGTCGCGTCCGCCGTCCTGGAGCTGGTAGGCCTGCAGCTTCGCGACGAGGCCGATCCCGCGGCCCTCGTGACCGCGCAGGTAGACGACGACGCCGCGCCCCTCGGCGACGATCCGCTCCATCGCCTCGTCGAGCTGGGGCCCGCAGTCGCAGCGGTCGGAGCCGAACACGTCGCCGGTGAGGCACTCGGAGTGCACCCGGACGAGCACGGGCTCGTCACCGGCCGCGTCGAGGTCGCCGTGGACCAGCGCCACGTGCTCGGAGTCGTCGAGGTCCACGCGGTAGCCGTACGCCGTGAAGTCGCCGAACCGCGTGGGCAGACGGGTGGTCGCCACCCGCTGGGCGTGGCGCTCGGTACGGCGCCGGTAGCGGACCAGCTGCTCGATCGAGATCATCGCCAGGCCGTGGGCGTCGGCGAACTCCCGCAGCTCCGGCCCGCGCTTCATCGTGCCGTCGTCGTTGACGATCTCGACCAGCACGCCGGCGGGCGTCAGCCCGGCCAGGCGGGCCAGGTCGACGGAGGCCTCCGTGTGGCCACGGCGCACCAGGACGCCGCCCTCGCGGTAGCGCAGCGGGAAGACGTGGCCGGGCCGCGTGAGCTCCCACGGCTCGGTCGCGGAGTCGGCGAGCGTCCGGGCGGTGTGCGCCCGGTCCGCGGCCGAGATCCCGGTGGTCACGCCGTCGCGGGCGTCGACCGTGATCGTGTACGCCGTCCGCAGCGGGTCCCGGTTGTGCGGCGTCATCAGCGGGATCTCGAGCCGGTCCAGCGTGCGTGCCTCCATCGGCACGCAGATCACGCCGCTGGAGTGGCGCACGGTGAACGCCATCAGCTCCGGCGTCGCCTTGGACGCCGCGAAGACGAGGTCGCCCTCGTTCTCGCGGTCCTCGTCGTCGACGACGACCACGGCGCGACCCGCGGCCACCTCGGCGATGGCGTGCTCGACGTCGTCCAGGCGGACGCTCATGCGGGGACCTCCGGGCTCTTCTCGAGGGGCGCCGTCCCGTGCGGGGCCGGCAGGCGACGGGACGCGCGGAGCCAGGCCACGAAGCCGACCACGCAGAAGCCGCCGTAGAACAGGTACATGAAGGCGGTCGGGTAGTAGCCCGCCTGCACCAGGGTGGTCACCCCGACCACGTCGACGGCGATCCACACCAGCCAGAACTCGACGTACCCGCGGGCCATCCCCCACGTCGCGAGCAGCGACCCGGCGAGGATCCAGGCCTCGGTGACGGGGCCCCAGGAGCCGATGAGCAGGAGCAGGCCGTACGCGGCGGCGTACCCGACCGCGGCCAGGCCCAGCAGGGTGAGCCGCTCGGTGGCGGTGGCCCACCGGGGCGTCAGCGCCCCGCCGTCCGCGGCGTCCGCGGCGTCGCCGTGGCGCGACCAGCGCCAGAACCCGTACACGCCGACCGCGATGAACATCAGCTGGCGCCCCGCCTGGCCCCACAGCGGCTCGCCGGCGGTGTGGCCGCCGAGCTCGCCGGTGACGAAGACGGTGAACAACAGGACGTTGCCGACGAGACCGACGGGCCAGGCCCAGACGGTGCGGCGCATGCCGAGCACAGCGCTGCCCAGCCCGAACAGGTTGCCGACGACCTCGCGGACGGCGAGCGCTCCCCCGGCGACCGGGATGACGCCGTGCAGGAGCCACTGGACGGCGGTCTCGATCATCGCGCCGCCTCCGTCGCCCGGTGGCCCAGCAGCTTCTCCACGTGCTTGGCGAGGACGTCGACCTCGAGGTTGACGCTGTCGCCGGGCCGCCGGTGACCGAGCGTGGTGCGTGCGAGCGTCTCGGGGATGAGGCTGACGGCGAACCCGGTGGGCGTGGTGCGCAGCACGGTGAGGCTCACGCCGTCCACCGCCACCGACCCCTGGTCGACGAGGTAGCGGCCCATCGCGGCGTCGGGGAGGTCGACGGTGACGACGTCCCAGTTCTCCCCCGGCTCGCGGGACACGACGGTGCCGACGCCGTCGACGTGGCCCTGCACGAGGTGCCCGCCGAGGCGGGTCGAGAGGGTGGCGGCGCGCTCCAGGTTGACCGGGGACCCGGCCTCGAGCGCGCCCAGCGAGGTGCGGTCCAGCGTGGCGAGCATGACGTCGGCGGTGAACGTGCCGTCACCCTGCGCGGCGACGGTGAGGCAGCAGCCGTTGACGGCGATCGAGTCGCCGCCGGCGGCGTCGGCCAGGACGGTGGACGCGGCCACCGTGAGCCGTGCGGACTCCGCGCCGCGCTCGACGGCGCGGACGGTGCCGAGCTCCTCGACGATCCCGGTGAACATCTGCTGAGCCTTCCCCTGCTGTGGACGGAGGCTCCGGGGTGGGACGTTGGCGGTCGGCGGCCGCACCGTGGGCGCGGTCACCTGCCTGCGTGCACTTCCCATCCGGACTCTCACCGTCGGTCCAGGAATCCCACCTGGTCAACCGGCCACTGGATGTGGCCGGGTCGCGGACTGTCACCGCCGGCTCGGACTTTCACCGACCCCAGAGCACGCGAGCGTGTTGCTCGTCTGGTGGCTCAATATGCCAGAGCCGAGGTTTGTTCCCGGGACCGTCCCACGCGGTCCGGCCGAGGGGTCCCCCGGCGGGACCTACCGGTGTCAGTGCCAGGAGGTCCGCAACGCGGCGCCGTCCGCCAGGGGGTCGGCGCCGCGGGCGGCGGCGAGGGCGCCCGCCCCGCGCGGGTCGGCCGTGAGGACGGCGGGCCGACCGCCGACCCAGCGGTCCCAGGCGGCGGCGAACGCGTCGGCACGCTCCCGTCGTACGCCGAGGACGGTGGGGACGGCGTGCCACGTCTCCCCCGCGGGCCGGAGCGCACCGAGGGTCCTCGCTCGCCGCAGCTCCCGGTCGGTCGGCACCGGAGCGGTGTACCGGGGCACGAGGTAGCGGGGCTGCTCGACGGCGCCGGTGACCTCGGCGAGGGCCTCGGCGAACCGCTCGCTCTCCCCGACGGCGTCGGGCCCGCGGCCGTCGACGTCGAGACGGACCCGGACCGCCCCGTCGGCGTCCGGCCGCCACCGGACCGCCTCGGAGCCCGCCGAGGCCAGGCCGGCGTCGCGCAGGCCGTCGGCGACCGCGGCGGCCACCTGGAGCAGGTCCGGCGGGCGCAGGGCGCGGACGGCGACCTCCCGCCGGCGTCGTACGACGTGACGGTCGTGGGCCACGAGCCCGACAAGCACGAGCAGGCCCAGGGCGGTGGTCACCCAGGAGAGCGCCACCTGGGTGAGGGTCAGCGCGAGCACGACCCACGTCAGGGCCCGGGGCACGCCGGCGGGCCACGTCGCGCCGCGGGTCTCGACGCCGTCCGGGCCGACGACGGCGTCGGGGGGATCCCCCGCTCCGACCGCCTCCGCGAGCCCACCCTCCGCGGGCGTCCGCACGGGGCTCAGGGTGGCGGACGGGGTGACCCGGGCGGTCACCCGCAGCACGTCGTCGTACGGCGACCCGACGGCCCAGGCCTCCGCGACGGCGTGACGCCGCTCGGCGCGCAGGAGCATCGAGGCGTTGACGGCGTCGAAGGTGACCGCGTCCGGCGGGGACCACGGCGAGAACGACGGGTGGATGTGCGCCACGCCGTCGACGACCTCGCCGGTCGCGTCGACGCCGAGGTAGCCCTGGTGCTTGGCGACGGTCCGCTGCCAGTCCGAGCCGCCCCGCGGGTGGTCGGGGGCGACGGCGCAGACCGTCCAGTTGACCGCGACCTTGTCGGGGTCAGCCGGGTCGAGCCGCAGCGACCGACCGCGCGTCTGGACGACGCTGGTGGCGGTCGTGGCCGTACCGAGGTCGACCAGGCCGGTGAGCGCCGGCGCGTCCCAGCCCTCCCCGAGCAGCGCGCGGGTGCCGACGAGGACCCGACAGCCGCCGTCGGCCAGGAGGTCGCTGACGGCCCGGACCCAGGTGCGGCTCGTCCAGGCGCCGGCGAGCTCGGCGGCGCCGTCGTCGTCGGGTGGCCCGACGACCAGGTCGACCCCCCGGTCGGCCCGCACCCGGGCCCGCAGCCGCTCGAGCGTCGCCGGCGCCGCGGCGACGGTGCGCCCGGTCACGAGCACCGGGTCCAGCGCGGCCGTCACGGGGTCGGCCAGGAGGTCGGCCAGGGCCAGCCGGGCCGAGCCGGCCCGCACCGAGACCACGCCGTGCAGGTCGGCGGGCACGGTCGCCGTGGCGCGCTCGTGGTCGCAGACGACGAGCATTCGCAGCCGCTCGCCGAGGGCGCGGTGCTCGGCGGAGACGATCTCGACCAGGGCGCGCGACTTCGCCGCGCTGCGGGCCAGCACCCGGTCGACCGGCGAGCGGCCCCGACGCAGCCCGCGGCGGGTGACCTGCCAGCCGACCGCCGGCAGGGCGCGCCGCAGGGCCTCGCGCACCTGCTCGTCGGCGGGGTCGGTGCCCTCGAGCAGGCAGCCGTCGTACCAGTCGTCGACGAGGAGGCCCC
This sequence comes from uncultured Nocardioides sp., assembly GCF_947489365.1. Lineage (GTDB taxonomy): Bacteria > Actinomycetota > Actinomycetes > Propionibacteriales > Nocardioidaceae > Nocardioides. Next base: position 102,834 of record NZ_CANLDB010000009.1, on the reverse strand, counting down.
AGTCCTCCGCGTCGGGGGCCCGCCGGTGCCGCTCGGCGCTGTGCACGTGGTCGGTGTCCCGCAGACGCAGCAGGCCGGCGTGCCGCAGCCTCAGGGCGGCGTCGCCCAGCGCCGGGGCCGACGCGGCGACCCGGTCGAACGGCAGGTCACCGGCGAAGCGCCGGTCGACCCACGTCAGGAACGGCGTCGAGCCGAAGGAGGGGTCGGTCAGCGCCGTGACCAGCTCGGTGAACCGCAGGCGGCTCCCGGCGAGCCACTCCGACTCCTCGGCCGTCGGGGTCGTCAGCCACACCAGGTCGGTGAACGGGGCGAGGTGGCCCTCGCGGACCACGGCCGGGACGGAGACGGCGTACGCGATGTCGCCGAACAGCTCGTCGACGAGGGCGGCCTGGGCACCCCGGACCGCCGTGGGCGGGGTGGCGGTGAGACCGAGGACGACGGCGTCCGGCAGCAGGTCGAGGACCTCGGCCAGCAGCCGGCCCCAGGTCTCGACGAGGTGGTGGCACTCGTCGAGGACGAGGGTCACCGGTCCGAGACCCCGCAGGCGTTCGACGAGGGCCCGGCCGTTCGGGTGCAGCCGGTCGAGGACCCCCGGGTCCTCGCTCTCCTCCTCGCCGGTGTCCTCCTCCTGCTCGCTGCGGAAGACGGCGAGTGCCTGGTACGTCAGGACCGTGAGGTCGGCGGCCAGGTCACGCTCGGTGGAGACGGTCGCGGCGGTGGCCCCGCCGTCGGCGTCGCGCATCGCGCCCCAGGCACGGACCCACTGGCCCTGGACGGCGGTGTTGGGGCAGAGCACGAGGGCCGGTCGCTGCTCGCGGCGGACGGTCTCGAGCCCCACCAGCGTCTTCCCGGCGCCCGGGGGCAGGGCCACCCAGGCGCGCGTGCGGCCGGCGGCCCGCGTCGCCGCGAGGGCCTCCAGCGCCTCGGCCTGGTGGCGGCGCAGAGCGTGCGGGGACCGGGTGGCGGCGAGCCTCGCGGCCGACGAGGCGGGCTCGGCGGGCCCGTCGGGCTGGGCGTCGCTCACCGGGGCGCGGCGGCCTCGGAGTGCTGCTCCGCGAGGCGCCGCAGCTCGGCGACCATCGCGTCGGGGTCGTCGGCGGAGTAGACGGCGCTCCCGGCGACGAAGGTGTCGGCGCCGGCCTCGGCGCAGCGACCGATGGTGTCCGGCGAGACGCCGCCGTCGACCTGGAGTCGGACCTCGCCGCCGTGGGCGTCGACGAGGGCGCGGGCGCGGCGGATCTTCGGCAGGACGAGGTCGAGGAACGGCTGGCCGCCGAAGCCGGGCTCCACGGTCATCAGCAGGAGCATGTCGAGCTCGCCCAGCAGGTCGGCGTACGGCTCGATCGGGGTGGCGGGGCGCAGCGCCATGCTCGCGCGGGCGCCGGCGGAGCGGATCTCGCGGGCGAGGCGCACCGGGGCGGCGGCGGCCTCGACGTGGAAGGTGACCGAGGCGCAGCCCGCCTCGACGTACGTGACGGCGTGGCGGTCGACGTCGGCGATCATCAGGTGCGCGTCGAGCGGCACGGCGCTCACCCGTGCGAGGGCCTCGACCATCGTCGGGCCGAACGTGAGGTTGGGGACGAAGTGGTTGTCCATGACGTCGACGTGGACGAGGTCGGCGCCCGGGATGCGGGCGACCTCCTCACCCAGCCGGGAGAAGTCGGCGTTCAGGATGCTCGGCGTGATCTGGATGCCCACGCGCCGAACCTAGCGGGGACCTAGCGGTGGGGCTCGATCACGGTCTTGAGCCCCTGCCGGGCGAGCGCGTGGTCGAACGCGGCCGTGGCGTCGTCCAGGCCCCAGGTGCGGTCGACGAGCCCGTCGAGGCTCAGGCGTCCGGAGGCGAGCAGCCGCAGGGCGGCCGGGTAGCTGTCCCGCATCCGCCGCACGGTGGTGAACCGCACCCCCTTGCGGCGGGCGAGGTCGGCCGGGAAGGTCGTGACGTTGCCGTCGGGGATGCCCGCAAGGACGACGTCGCCGTCGGGCGCGACCGCGGTCAGCGCCTCGGTGAGCGCGTCGGGCGACCCGCAAGCGTCGTACACGACCGGGACGCCGTCGGGGGCGACCTCGCGCCAGGTGTCCTCGTCGCGGGCGTCCGGGGCGTCGAGGACCGCGTCGACCGCACCGGGACCGTCGAGCGCGGCCTCGCGGCGGTGCGCCAGCGGGTCGACGCCGACCACGCGGGCGGCGCCGGCGGCGCGGGCCAGGCGGCAGACCAGCTGGCCGATGGGGCCGAGGCCGACCACGGCGACGGTCTCGCCGACCGGCACCCCGACCAGCTGGACGGCGTACGTCGCGACCCCGAGGGGCTCGAGCAGGGCGGCGTCGACGGCGGTGCTGCCCTCGGGCATGGGGAAGAGGAGCGCTGTGGGCCAGGCGAGGCGCTCGGCGAGGCCGCCCGGAGCAGTGCCGTCGCCGGCGAAGCGGATGGCGCGGCACAGGTTGTGCTTGCCGGCGTGGCACAGCGCGCAGGCGCCGCAGCTGGCCGCGGGGTCGAGGGCGACCACCTGCCCGGCGTACGGGCCGGTCAGCGCGCGGCCGCCGATCTCGTGGCCGGGGACGACGGGCTGCGACAGGACGGCACTGCCGATGCGGCCCTCGTCGTACCAGTGGAGGTCGCTGCCGCAGATGCCCAGCGCCTCCACGGCGACGAGCGTCTCGCCGTCGGCGGGCTCGGGGTCGGGCACCTCGGCGGCGCGCAGGTCGTGCGCTCCGTGCAGCAGCGCTGCTCTCACGGTCGTCCTCTCACGGTTCGGGTTCCTCGCGGGTGCGGGTGACCTCGAGGGTCTCCATCTCGCACCCCATGGCCTGCAGCGCCCGCACCAGGGCGCGGGCCATCCGCGGCGCCGACTGCAGCGGAGCCTCGCGCCACAGGGTGGTGCTGTCGGTGGACCAGGGCTTCTCCCAGCCCTGCGCCAGGAGCGCGTCGACGGTCTCGGGGGCCAGGTCCCACTCGCCGCCCCAGGACCGGGCTCCGACGACCTCGCCGATCAGCACCGACTGCGCCGCGGTCACCGAGACCCACCGGCGGGCCGGGACCGGCGGCAGGGGCCCGAACCCGAAGAACGGCCGTCTGCGGGGACCCGTCTCGTCGCCGACGATCACGACGTCGTACACGTCCAGCGACAGCATCGCGCTGGTCAGCCGGCGGGCGAGGTCGTCCCAGCTGCCTCTCATCGGCGGAGCCCTCTCATCCGTCCTCCGGGTCCGGCGGCGGCTCGGCGCCCCGGCGCTCGTCGCGGTCGGCCCACTCCAGCAGCGAGGCGATGTCGAAGACCGCGTCGTCGATGCCGGCGTGCAGGTCGCCGAGGTCCGCGAAGCGGGCGGGGACGGTCGCGATCGTGAAGTCGTCGGGCTCGACGTCGTCCACCTCGTCCCACCGCACGGGCGTCGACACGGTGCCCCGCGGCGTCCCGCGCACCGAGTACGCCGCGGCGATGGTGTGGTCGCGGGCGTTCTGGTTGTAGTCGACGAAGAGGTCGGCGGGGTCGCGGTCCTTGCGCCACCAGGCGGTGGTCACCTCGTCGGAGCGGCGCTCGACCTCGCGGGCGAACGCCAGCGCGGCCCGCCGTACGTCGGCGAAGGGGCGCGGCGCGATGCGGACGTAGACGTGGAGACCCCGACCGCCGCTCGTCTTGGGGGACCCGACGGCGCCGAGCTCGTCGAGCACCTCGTGCACGACGGCGGTGGTGCGCTGCACGGTCGCCCAGTCGCAGTCCGGGCCCGGGTCGAGATCGATGCGCCACTCGTCGGGCTCCTCGACGTGGCCGCGGCGGCTGTTCCACGGGTGGAACTCGACCGTCGACATCTGCACCGCCCAGATCACGCTGGCGAGCTCGGTGACGCACAGCTCGTCGGCGGTGCGGTTCCACCGCGGGAAGTGCAGGCGGACGGTCTCGACCCAGTCCGGCGCGCCCTTGGGGAGCCGCTTCTGGTGCACCTTGTCGCCCGACAGCCCGGTCGGGAAGCGGTGCAGCATGCAGGGCCGTTCCCACAGCGCGTTGACGATGCCGGGGCCGACGGCGAGGTAGTACTCGACGAGGTCCAGCTTCGTCGCACCGGTCTCGGGGAAGTAGACGCGGTCGGGGTTGGAGACGCGGACCACCCGGTCGTCGACCTCCACCTCGGTCGCCGGACTGCTGCTCGCCACCGGATCAACCTACGGCCTCTAGGTTGTCGGGCGTGGACTTCGACCAGCCGCCGGTGCGCCGCTTCGCGGTGCGCGACGACGACGGGATCGACCGCGAGGAGTGGCCCGCGACCGTGCCCGCCGTCGCGCAGGTGCTGCGGGAGGGGTTCACCCCCGCGAAGGGCGTGACGATGCTGGTCGGCGAGAACGGCTCGGGCAAGTCGACGCTGGTCGAGGGGCTCGCCGAGGCGTTCGGGCTCTCGCCGGAGGGCGGGACGCCGTACGGGCACCACAGCACGCGCCGCTCGGAGTCTCCGCTGGGTCGCGCGCTGCGGGTGGAGCGGGGGCTGGGGACGGGCCGCTACGGCTTCTTCCTGCGGGCCGAGACGATGCACTCCTGGTACACGTTCCTGGAGGACCACCCGCCGCTCGACCACTCGCGGTCGCGGGAGCCGCGCTACCACGAGATGAGCCACGGCGAGTCGTTCCTGGCGGTGCTGCGGACCCGGTTCGACTCCCCCGGCTTCTACTGCCTCGACGAGCCGGAGGCCGCCCTGTCGTTCTCGTCGACGCTCGGCCTGGTCGGGGCGCTCGCCGACCTGGTGGCGGACGGCGGGCAGGCGGTCTGCGCCACCCACTCCCCCGTGCTCGCCGCCATGCCCGGCGTGCGCCTGCTCGAGGTCGGCGAGTGGGGCCTGCGCGAGGCCGCGTGGGAGGACCTCGAGCTGGTGCGGCACTGGAAGGCCTACCTCGACGCCCCGATGCGCTACCTGCGGCACGTGCTGGACCAGTAGGCGTCGGCCGGTCGAGCGGCACGCGAGCCCCGGCGAGCGCACCCACCCCAGGTGGTCGAACAGCACGCGAGCTCCGGCGAGCGCACCCACCCCAGCTGGTCGAGCAGCCCGCGAGCCCTGGCGAGCGCGCGTCGTCGAGACCCCCCGTTCGCACGGGTCTCGACGACGCGGACTCGCTGCGCTCGTCGGCTGCTCGACCACCTGACCCCGCCGCCGCTGGTCGAGCAGCACGCGAGCCCTGCGAGCGCGCGTCGTCGAGACCCCCTGTCGCGCCCGGTCTCGACAACGCGGCCTCGCTGCGCTCGTCGGCTGCTCGACCACCTGACGTCCCGTGACCACCCACGGAGGGGTCCGCCGTCGCTCAGGTGCGGCGCAGGAGGGCGGTGAACATGGCGTCGGTGCCGTCGCGGTGGGGCCAGAGCTGCTCCGTGTGCTCCAGCGAGACGCCGTCGGCGTCGGCGGACGCCGCCACGACCTCGCGGGTCTCGGCGAGCACCGGGGAGCAGGTCGCGTAGAGCACGACGCCGCCGGGACGGACGAACCGCAGGGCCGAGGCGAGCAGCGCCCGTTGGAGGGGCACGAGGCTGTCGAGGTCGCCCGCCGTACGACGCCAGCGCGCCTCGGGACGCCGGCGCAGGGCACCGAGGCCGGTGCACGGGGCGTCGAGCAGGACGCGGTCGAACGAGCCGGGCGCCCAGGGGCCGTCCCGGCCGTCGGCGACGGTCACCTCCGGCTCGCCCGGCATCCCCCGCAGGGAGCGGCGGACCAGGTCGGCGCGGTGGGGGGCGACCTCGTTGGCCACGAGGTGGGCGCCGCGGTCGGCGGCGAGCCCGGCGAGCAGGGCGGCCTTGCCTCCGGGACCGGCGCACAGGTCGAGCCAGCTCTCGTCCGCGCCCTCGAGGGGCGCCTCGGCCAGCGCGATCGCGACCAGCTGCGAGCCCTCGTCCTGCACACCGGCGAGGCCGTCGCGGACGGCCGGGACCGCGCCCGGGTCGCCCCCGGCCAGCACCACGCCGTACGGCGAGCGCGCGGTCGGGGTCCCCTCGACCTGCGCGAGCAGCGCGTCCCGGGTGATCCGCCCGGGCCGCGCGACCAGGGTGACCGCGGGCGGGGCGTTGTCGGCGGCGAGCAGGGCGGGCAGCTCGTCGGCGGCACCGTCGGCGGCACCGTCGGCGGCGAGGGCCTCGCGAAGACGGTCGACGACCCATGCGGGGTGGCTGTGGCGCAGGGACAGGTCGTCGCCCGCGGGGTCGAGGTGGTCGAGCCAGGCCGGGAGGTCCCGCTGCGAGACGCGCCGCAGGACGGCGTTGGCGAACCCGCCGGCCCCCGCGCCGGCGCGGTCGCGCACGAGGTCCACGGTGGTCGAGATCGCCGCGTGGGCGGGGACGCGCATCGCGAGCAGCTGGTGGGCGCCGAGCCGCAGGGCGTCGAGCACCTTGGCCGGCGTGGACGCGAGCGGCTTGTCGGTGCAGGCGTCGAGCACGGCGTCGTACGTGCCGCGGCCCCTCAGCGTCCCCGAGGTGAGCTCGGTGGTGAACCCGGCGTCGCGGCCGCTCAGCCCGTGCTCGCGCAGGAGGCGGGGCAGGACGAGGTTGGCGTAGGCGTCGTCGACGCGGACCGCCTTGAGCACCTCGTACGCGGCGAGCCGCGCGGGGTCGGGCCGGCTCATCCGAGCCGCTCGGCGTCGGCCAGCCGCGCGCCGCGCGCCCAGTCGGCGGCGGGCATCATGCGCTTGCCGGGGGGCTTCACCTCGCCGAGACGGACCGGGGTGGTCGCGGTGCCGACGTACACGGCGTCCTTGCGGACCGCGAGCGCCCCGGGCTCGGGGCGCCCCAGGTCGTCGGGCACGTCGAGGGAGACGGGGCCGAGCTTGACCCGGTCGTCGACGTACGACGTCCACGCGCCGGGGGCCGGCGTGCAGGACCGGATGCGGCGGTCCACGGCGACCGCGGGCTCGGCCCAGTCGACGCGGGCGTCGGCCACCTCGACCTTCGGGGCGTAGGAGACCCCGTCGTCCGGCTGCTCGCGGGCCTCCAGCGAGCCGTCCTCGATGCCGTCGAGGGTGGCCACGAGCAGGTCGGACCCGGCGACGGCGAGGCGCTCGAGCAGGTCGCCGGCGGTGTCGGTGGGGCGGACCCGCTCCGTCATCACGCCGTACGTCGGGCCAGCGTCCATCGCCTCCACGATCCGGAAGGTGGTGGCACCGGTGATCTCGTCGCCCGCCCGGACGGCGTGCTGCACCGGCGCGGCGCCCCGCCAGGCCGGCAGCAATGAGAAGTGCAGGTTGACCCACCCGTGGGGCGGGATGTCGAGCGCGGAGCGGGGCAGCAGCGCGCCGTACGCGACGACGGGGCAGCAGTCGGGGGCCAGGGCGCGCAGGGCCTCCTGGAAGTCCGGCTCGCGGGGGTGGCCGGGCTTGAGAACGGGCACCCCCAGCTCGGCGGCGACCTCGGCGACCGGGCTGGCGGCCAGCGAGCGGCCCCGCCCCGCCCGGGCGTCGGGCCGGGTGACGACGCCCACCAGCTCGTGGCCCGAGGCAGCGACGGCGCGCAGTGCGGGGACCGCGACCTCCGGGGTGCCCGCGAAGACGACCCTCACAGGCCCAGCCCGCCGGTCACGTGCGGGGACACCTTCACCCGCGGCTGCTCGGCGCCGAACCAGTCGGCCGCACGCACCTCCGCCATGACGCGTCGGCGCTCCTCGGTCTCCAGCCGGTCGATGAACAGGACGCCGTCGAGGTGGTCGGTCTCGTGCTGGATCGCCCGGGCCAGCAGCTCGGAGCCGTGGACCGTGACGGGCTCGCCGTGCATGTCCTGCCCGTGGGCGACCACGCTCATCGCCCGGCGGCACTCGGCGGTGAGCTCGGGCAGCGACAGGCAGCCCTCGAGGCCCTCCTGCTGCTCGTCGGACAGCTCGAGCACCGGGTTGACGAGGTGGCCGACCTCCCCGTGCACCGACCAGGTGAACACCCGGAGGCCGACGCCGACCTGCGGCGCGGCGAGGCCGGCGCCGGGGGCGTCGAGCATGGTGTCGGTGAGGTCGGCGACGAGCCGGCGCAGCTCGGCGTCGAAGTCGGTGACCTCGACGGCGCGGCGGCGCAGGATCGGGTCACCGAACAGGCGGACGGGCCGGACGGCCACCGGCGCTCCTCTCGGGTGGTCTGCTGGTTGCAGGACGACGGTCGAGTCTAGGGAGTCCCGGCGCTACAGGCCGGGTGGGTCGACCTGCACCCGCACCGGCGGCTGCTTGCGCGCCGAGCGGGTCCGCTGCAGGTCGCCGAGGACCGTCGACAGCGTCGACCCGTCCGCGCGGGGCACCCGCAGGACGAGGCGCTGGTCGTCGGTGTCGGCGGGGCCCGCGGGCACCGGCCCGAGGACGGTGACCAGCGGCGGCGGGTCGAGCTGGGCGAGCACCTCCTCGAGGACGTCCGCGGGCGCGGTCAGGGAGGCGATGCGGGTGGCGGGCGGCAGCCCGGCCTCGGCCCGCGCCGCGGTCTCGCGGTCGGCGAAGCCGGCGGGGTCCCAGCGGACGAGCGCCTGCAGGGCGGGGTGGGTGGGGTCACCGCCGACGGCCACGACCGTCCCGCCGGGACGGACGAGCCCCGCGGCGCCCAGCCACCGGCGCAGGGCCTCCTCGTCGCTGCGCAGGTCGATCCGGCCGAGGGTGAGCCAGGTGTCCAGCAGCACGACGGCGGCGTACCCGGCGCCCTCCACCACGGGCTCGGCGCCGGGGGTGGCGACGACGACCGCCGGCTCGTCGGGGACGGTGACGAGCACCTGCTCCCCCGTCGACGACCGCAGCCGCGCCCCGGGCAGGGCCCGGCCGAGCTCCTCCACGGTGCGCTGCGAGCCCCGGACCGGGGCTCGCAGGCCGGTCGCCCCGCACACGGCGCACCGGTGGTGCTCGTCGGCGTGCCCGCACCAGCGGCAGGTCGGCACGCCGCCGGCGGTGGTGACGGCCAGCGGCCCCGCGCAGCGCGGGCAGCGCGCCGGGGTGCGGCAGGTGTCGCACGCCAGGCTCGGCGCGTAGCCCGCCCGCGGGACCTGCACCAGGACGGGGCCCGGCGCGGGTCCGGTGAGGGCGTCGCGCACGAGGTCGCGGGCCGCGGTGGGGAAGCGGGCTCCCCGGCCCGCCGGGTCGCGGGCGACTTCGCGGTCGTCGGCTCCGGCGAGGCGCACCGTGACGCGCTCGCGCAGCGTCTCCCGGGTCGGGGCGATCGCGTGGGCCCAGCCGCTGCGGACGAGCTGGGCCCCCTCGACCGTCCGGGCGAACCCGGCGACCAGCACCGCCGTGTCCTGCTGGGCCGCGCGGAGCAGCAGCGTCTCCCGGGCGTGGGGGTACGGCGCCCGCGGCTCGGAGTACAGGTCGTCACCGTCGTCCCAGATGACCACGAGCCCCAGGTCGGCGACCGGGGCCAGCGCCGCGGCGCGGGTGCCGACCACGACCCGCACGGCGCCGCGGGAGACGGCGAGGAAGTCGCGGTAGCGGCGCGAGGGCCCGGCGTCGGCGCGCAGGGCGACGTGGCGCCCCTCCCCCAGCGCCCTCGTCAGCGCGGCGGAGACCCGGTCGACGTCGCGGCCGTCGGGCACGCACAGCAGCGCGCCACGACCCGCGGCGTCGGCGACGGCCGCCGCGGTGGCGAGCATCGAGGTCCAGTCGGCGCCGGGGGCGACCGTGACCACAGCCCGGGGGGCCGGGCCGCCGGACGGGTCGGCGAGGTGACCGAGGAACGCCGCTGCCGGGTCGTGGTCGGCCCAGGCCGAGCGGGCGGCGTCCAGGCTCGGGCCGGCCGCGGGCGGCGGTGGCGCCTCGGGCGTCTGCTCCTTCTCGACGGTCGCGTGGCGCGGGGGCACGGCGAGGCGCAGGACGTCGCCGCGGGTGCCGGCGTACCGGTGGGCGAGGGTGGCGGTGAGCTCTACGACCTCGGGGTGCAGCACCGGCTCCGCGCTGACCACGCGACGCAGCGGGCGCAGGGTGCCGCCGTGCTCGCTGGCGTCCTTACGGGCGACGACGAAGCCGTCGACGTCCTGCCCCGCGAAGCGCACCTTGACCCGCACCCCGGGCCGGGCGGTCTCCGCGGCGTCCGCCGGCACCAGGTAGTCGAAGGGCCGGTCGAGGTGGGCCAGCGGGACGTCCACCAGGACGGACGCCACCGGCTCGACCTCGGCCACCGGCTTCGGCGGCCGCTTCTCGCGCGCCTCCGCCTTCTTCCGCGCCGCACGCGCCTGCGAGCGCACCACCGCGGGCAGCAGGGCCGGCTGGCCGGCGTCCTGCTGCTCCTCGGGGCCCTCGTCGGGCACGCGGTGGGTCACGTCACCGATCCTGGCAGCGGGCGCCGACAGGCCGCCCGCGGCCATCCACAAGCCCGGTCGGCACGTTCGAACTAGCCTGGGGTCGAATGAATGGACTCAGCCTGGGCACGCAGCGAGTCGGCGACTTCTACGATTTCCACGCCAGCACCCCAGCCCGACAAGTTCTCCTAGAACATTCGGCAGACGGAATCTCTGTCACTTTGACCTGGTCCGAACCGTCAAGCCCTTACGCGCGATGGTTCCTAGGCGAAGACGCATACCTCGCCGATCCCGCGCACGACCTGGATGACGTGCCGATCGATGCCCCAAACCGGGTGCTCTTTGTCGACTCGCAGGGTGCTGTTCTCCTCGTTCGGTGCTACGCGCGTGGCTATCACGCAAACATGCTCGGACCCGGGAGAGGCCGCATCTGGGCGCGCGCGGCCGTCATTGGTGTAGGTGAAGACCTCAACTTCGGCAGCCCGGACGGTCTTAAGGCTCACATCTCTGGGCTGCGTGAGTGGCTTGGTGTCACTTCCTGGGACTTCCGAACTCCTAGCGAGGTCGGTGGCGGGGCCGAGGTCAGAAGCGTGGACCCTGCGCCCGTGCATCTGGGTGAGTTCAACGGGTTGGATCTCTCACTACAACCCGGGTGGGAGGTCAGGACCGAAGATCCGGACAGGTACGTGCTGCTCGACACGCTGGAAAGTTGCACCCGTTCGACCGGCGAGAGGGATTGGCGCGACCACGCTGATCTTCACATGGCCCTTCGCGATCTACTCGTGCTCTCTCGGTGGCGTCACGAGAGTTGTGTCGTCATCAAGGCCATGAGACGGGACGACCCCGTCACGTCACCTAACGCTGAGAGCGCCGGTGAGAAGTGGAGGGAGGTGGTGGTGCCGAACGGGGTATCGCAGTCACCACCCTCCGACTACCGGGCGCATCTGATCCGCTTTGCCGATCTCGGCGTTCATGGTGTTCAGCGGTGGATCCAACTACGAGAGCAGTATTCGCGCGCTCTTGATCCGGTAGTAAGCAGCATAGAACTCGGACCAGCCACGCACTCGACTCGCCTCGCTCAAGTTGGCCCCGGGGTTGAAGCGCTGGGCTACCTGCTCTTCATACGCGACGGGATGACGAGACGGAGTGCGAAGGACACCTCGCTTGAGCAGCGGCTAAACCGAATCGCCGAAGACGTCGACACCGTCCTGCCGTTCGACGTCACCAACTGGGTCGAACTGACTACCCGCACTTACAACGGAGTCAAGCACGTCAATCGAGCCAAGCCGGACTCGATTGACGTACTCAACGCCTGGCGACAGTGCGTCCTTGCGACCCGTGCCTGGGTGGCCCTGGAACTTGGGGTGGGGCCAGATGACGTGCGAGAGCGTCTCTCGCGCGACCGTCAGCGACACCCCTACGGCGAGGTCACCTGACTCCACAAGCCCCTGCGGGTATCCGAGGCGGCCCTCAGACGCCCGCAGCTGCCTTCAGTGCGTCGGCGCGGTCGGTGCGCTCCCAGGTGAAGTCGGGCAGCTCGCGGCCGAAGTGGCCGTACGCCGCGGTGGCGGCGTAGATCGGGCGCAGCAGGTCGAGGTCGCGCACGATCGCGGAGGGGCGCAGGTCGAAGACCTCGAGCACCGCGTCCTGGATCTGCTCGTCGCTGACGACACCGGTGCCGAAGGTCTCGATGAAGACGCCCACCGGGGCGGCCTTGCCGATGGCGTAGGCGACCTGCGCCTCGCAGCGCTTCGCCAGGCCCGCGGCGACCACGTTCTTCGCCACCCAGCGCATCGCGTACGCCGCGGAGCGGTCGACCTTGCTCGGGTCCTTGCCCGAGAAGGCGCCGCCACCGTGGCGGGCCATGCCGCCGTACGTGTCGACGATGATCTTGCGGCCCGTGAGGCCGGCGTCGCCCATGGGGCCGCCGACGACGAAGCGTCCGGTCGGGTTCACCAGGAGGCGGTAGTCGGCGGAGGGGATGTCGAACGACTCGAGCACCGGGTCGATGACGTGCGTCTTGACGTCCTTCTCGAGGGTGTCGAGGTCGACCTCCTCGGCGTGCTGCGTCGACAGCACCACGGTGTCGACGCGGACCGGGCGGCCCTCGGCGTCGTACTCGATGGTGACCTGGGTCTTCCCGTCCGGGCGCAGGTAGGGCAGCGTGCCGTCCTTGCGGACCTCGGTGAGGCGCTGCGCCAGCCGCTGCGCGAGCGTGATCGGCAGCGGCATCAGCTCGGGGGTGTCGTCGCAGGCGTAGCCGAACATCAGGCCCTGGTCGCCCGCGCCCTGCTTGTCGAGCGCGTCGACGGAGCCGGTGCGGGACTCGTGGCCGGTGTCAACGCCCTGGGCGATGTCGGCCGACTGGCCGCCGATGGCGACCTGGACGCCGCAGCTGGCGCCGTCGAAGCCCTTCTCGGAGGAGTCGTAGCCGATCTCGAGGATCTTCTTGCGGACGAGCTCGGCGACGGGCGCGTACGCCGTGGTGCCGACCTCGCCGGCGACGACGACGAGGCCGGTGGTCAGCAGCGTCTCGACCGCGACCCGGCTGCCCGGGTCGTGCGCCAGGAGGTAGTCCAGGACGGTGTCGCTGATCTGGTCGGCGATCTTGTCGGGGTGACCCTCGGTCACCGACTCGGACGTGAAGAGGCGTCCTGGCACGGCTCAGCTCCTGCTCGCTCGGGTGGGGCGGACCCACCGGGTCCACGTCGCGGCAACCCTAACCAGGACGGTGGTGATCGGTGGAAACCGCACGGATGCTGGTCCCGCACCCCGTGGGGCGGGTCAGGACGCCGGTCGGTCGACGGGGAGACGTCGGACGACCTCGTCCCACACGACGTGCGCGAGCGCACCCTTCACGCCCGCCGGCACCGGCGCCGGCTCGGCGCCGTCCGCGGCCAGGACGACCGCCTCGGTGTCGGGGCGGCCGAACACCCGGCCCTCGCCGACGTCGTTGAGCACGAGCAGGTCGCAGCCCTTGCGGCGCAACTTGTCCAGCGCGAGGTCCAGCACGTCGTGGCCGTCGCCGCCGGTCTCGGCGGCGAAGCCCACGACCACCTGGCCGCGGCCGCCGGGTCGCGTCGCCCCGAGCTCGCGGAGGACGTCGGGCGTCTGCACGAGGTCGAGCGACGGGACGCTCGCGTCGTCGGTCTTCTTGATCTTCGTCGCGCTCGCCGAGGCGGGGGTGAAGTCCGCGGGCGCGGCCGCCATGACCACGGCGTCGGCGTCGGCGGCCGCGGCGAGGACGGCGTCGCGCAGGTCGGAGGTCGAGTCGACCTCGACGACCTCGACCCCGGCGGGGGTCGGCCGGTCGACGTGGGCGCGCACGAGCGTGACGCGGGCGCCGCGCCCCAGCGCGGCGACGGCGAGCGCCTGACCCTGACGGCCCGAGGAGCGGTTGCCGAGGAAGCGCACCGGGTCGAGCGCCTCACGGGTGCCGCCGGCGGACACCACCACGTGCCGACCGGCGAGGTCGGTGCCCCGCTCGCCGCGCAGCAGGAGGTCGCGGGCGGCCTCGAGGATCGCGTCGGGGTGCGGCAGGCGGCCGCGGCCGGTGTCCGCGCCGGTCAGGCGCCCGGAGTCGGGGTCGAGCACGTGGACACCGCGCTCACGCAGCGTGGCGACGTTGGCGCGGGTGGCGGGGTGCTCCCACATCTCGGTGTGCATCGCCGGGGCCATCAGCACCGGGCAGCGCGCGGTGAGCAGGGTGTTGGTCAGCAGGTCGTCGGCCAGCCCGTGGGCGGCCTTGGCCAGCAGGTCCGCGGTGGCGGGCGCGACGACGAGCAGCTCGGCCTCACGGCCGATCCGCACGTGGGGCACCTCGTGGACCGCCGACCAGACGTCGGCCACCACCGGCCGGCCCGACAGGGCGGCCCACGTGGGCGCACCCACGAACTCCAGCGCGCTGGCGGTCGGGACGACGGTCACGGCGTGCCCGGACTCGGTGAGGCCGCGCAGCAGCTCGCAGGCCTTGTAGGCCGCGATGCCGCCGGCGACGCCAAGGACGACCCGCGGGCCGCCGTGGGATCCGACGTGGGAGCCGGTCACTCCTCGAACGCGGGACCGGCCTCCGTGGCGGCCTGCATGGCGGCCTCCTCGGCAGCCAGCTCGGCCGGGTCGGCCTCCTCGCAGGTGAGCAGGTCGTCGTTGATCTCGCGGAGCGCGATCGACAGCGGCTTCTCCTGCACGTGCGTGTCGACCAGCGGGCCGACGTACTCGAGCAGGCCCTCGCCGAGCTGGGAGTAGTACGCGTTGATCTGGCGGGCGCGCTTGGCGCTGTAGAGCACGAGCTGGTACTTGCTGTCGGTCTTCGTCAGCAGGTCGTCGATGGACGGGTTGGTCACGCCCTGGGCGTCGATGGGAGGGGCAGACACAGGTGGACCTCGCTGGTGCTCGGAGTAACCGGGGTGTCGACGGACGTGCGCTTCAGCGGCGACGGCCGGACACGGACGTCAGCAACGTTACCAACTCCTGCGCGGCGGCACGAACTTCGTGGTTGACGACGGTGACGTCGAACTCCGCCTCGGCGGCCAGCTCCGTGCGCGCGGTGGCGAGGCGACGCTCCCGCTCGGCCTCGGTCTCGGTGCCGCGCCCGACCAGCCGGCGCACGAGCTCGTCCCACGTCGGCGGGCTCAGGAACACGAACAGCGCCTCGGGCATGGTCGCCCGCACCTGGCGGGCCCCCTGGAGGTCGATCTCGAGCAGGGCGGGTCGTCCCTCGGCGAGGGCGGCCTCGACCGGGGCGCGGGGTGTGCCGTAGCGGTGGGTGCCGTGGACGACCGCCCACTCGAGCAGCTCGCCCTCGGCGACCATGGCGTCGAACCGCTCGGGGGTCACGAACCGGTAGTGGACGCCGTCCACCTCACCGGGGCGCGGCGGTCGGGTCGTCGCGGAGACCGACAGCCAGACCTCCGGGTGGTCGGCGCGGACCGCGGCGGCGACCGTGCCCTTGCCGACCGCGGTGGGGCCGGCCAGGACGACGAGCCGGGACGTCCCGGGGACGTCCGGGGAGTCGCTCGGGGGGCTGCTCGGGGAGTCGTTCACGCGCCGTCGCGCGGACCGAACTCGTGGCGCAGGGCCGCCAGCTGCTTCGCGCCGAGCCCGCGCACGCGACGGGACTCCGCGATGCCGAGCCGCTCCATCGTCTGACGGGCGCGGACCTTGCCGAAGCCCGGGACGGACTGCAGGAGGTCGACGACCTTCATCTTCCCGACGACCTCGTTGCGCTCGCCCTCCGCCAGCACCTCGACCAGCGAGCCGCCGCCGTGCTTGAGGCGGTTCTTGACCTCGGCGCGCTCTCTGCGGGATGCCGCGGCCTTGTCCAGAGCGGCCTGGCGTTGCTCGGGCGTCAGGGGGGGCAGTGCCACGGAAAGGAGTCCTCGTCGTCGACGGCTGGGCCGGTCGGGTCAATCTGTCAGATGCCCACGGCCCCCGGCAATCGGGGGCACAGGTGTGCTCGTGGGGTTCCGCGGGCGGCTCACACCCGCAGCGGCGTGCCGCAGACGTCGAGGGCCTGCTGCTCGACGTCGTCCATCGCGCGCACCGCCTCGGGAGCGGCGAGGTCGTCGGCGGCCTGGCGGATGCGGGCCCGCTCCTGCGACGAGAGCCCGGACGGCGGGTCGCGGGGGTCGTACGTCGCGGGGTCGACGTCCGCCTCGTCGAGGGTGTCCTCGAGGACGTCGATCCGGTCGAGGACGAGGTCCCAGTCGTCCGCGATGTCGTCGGGGGCCTCCTCGGCCAGGTCGCGGTAGACGTCGCGCGCCTCGAAGAGCGCGAGCGCGTCGCCGGAGCCGGCGATCTCGCCGAGGCGGTCCTGGTTGTCGGTGACGGCGTCGCAGTACCGGTCGGTCTGGTCCCCGCAGCCCACCGTCAGGCCGGCCACGAGGACGAGGGGGGCGAGCAGGGCCGTGCGGGCGCTCACGGCCCGCCCAGCACCGCTGCCTGCGCCTGGGCGGCGCGGCAGGCGTCCGCGAGCGCGGCGGGGTCGGGTCCGGCGCCGAGGACCTCGCGGGAGGTGCTCGGCAGCGCGGCGGGCGCCGCCTCGCCCACGAGGCGACGTACGTCGTCCACGCCGGCGCCCTGGGCACCGACGCCGGGCAGCAGGAGCGGCCCGCCGATGTCGAGGAGGCTCGCGTCCGTGCCGTCGGGCAGGGTCGCGGTGGCCCCGACGACGGCACCGAACGAGCCCAGCGGCCCGGCGCCCTCCTCGCGGTTCAGCGCGCGCAGGCCCTCGAGCACGCCCTGGGCGACGCTCCGTCCGTCCTCGCTGCGGGCGTGCTGCACCGCGGCGCCCTCCGGGTTCGAGGTCAGCGCGAGGACGAACAGGCCGCCGCCGTGGGCGCGGGCGGCCGTGACGAACGGGTCGAGGGACCCGAGGCCGAGGTAGGGGCTGAGGGTGACCGCGTCGCCGGCGAGGTCGCTGGCGGGGTCGAGCAGCCCGTCGGCGTACGCCGCGGAGGTGGAGCCGATGTCGCCGCGCTTGGCGTCCAGCAGGGCGAGCGCGCCGGTCGCCCGGACGTCGGCGAGCGTGCGGGCGAGGACGGCGACGCCGGCGCTGCCGAAGCGCTCAAAGAAGGCGGCCTGCGGCTTGAGGACCGGGGACAGCGGGCCGAGGACGGCGACCGCGTCGCGGGCGAAGCGCTCGAGCCCGGTGACGTCGTCGGGCAGGCCCCAGGCGGCGAGGAGGCCGGGGTGGGGGTCGATGCCGACGCACATCCGGCCGCGGTCGGCGAGGGCGGCGTGGAGACGGGGGCCGAAGGGGGTCACGCCAGTGCCTCGCCGACCCGGGTCCCGGCGCCGGTGGACTCCGCGGCGGCCGCGGCGTCCGCGGCGAGCTCGGCGCTGATCCGGTGGGCGGTGGTCGGGTCGGTGAGCATCGCGGACCCGACCTGCACGGAGACCGCCCCGGCGGCGAGCATGGCGCGCGCGTCCTCGGCGGTGGCCACGCCCCCGCAGCCGATCACGGGCAGGGTCGGCAGGCCCGCGTGGACCTCGGCGACGCAGCGACGGGCCACGGCGAAGAGCGACGGCCCGCTGAGGCCGGCGTGGCGCCCGTCGGGCATCAGGGCGGGCAGGGAGTGCCCGACGACGAGACCGTCGGCGCCGGCCTCGGCCAGGCCGAGTGCCTGGTCGAGCACGCGCAGCGGGTCCAGGCGGACCTTCGCCAGGACCGGGACGTCGCGGGGCAGCTCGCGGCGGCAGGTGGCGACGATGCGGGTGGCGACGAGACCGGAGGCCATCGGCTCCCGGGTCTCGACCAGGCCCCAGTCGGTCGGGTCGGGCTCGGCGAGGTCGACCTCCAGGGCGGCGACCCCCGGCGACTGGCCCACGCGGCGGGCGAGCTCGGCGTGCTCGGCGACGGTCTCCCCCGCGATCGACACCACGACCCGGGCGCCGGCGCGGACCAGCCAGGGCAGCTCGGTGGCGAGGAAGCGGTCGAGGCCGGGGTTCTGCAGGCCGACGGCGTGCAGCAGCCCGGACGGCGACTCCACGACCCGCGGCTGCGGGCCGCCGGGGCGGGGTCGCAGGGTGATGGTGCGGGTGACGAAGCCGCCGAGCGCGGACAGGTCGCCGTACGACGCGAGCTCGCGGCCGGTGCCGCCGCAGCCGGCCGCGACCAGGACGGGCCCCGGATGCGTGGTCGTCGCGACGTGGCGCCCCATCAGAGCGCTCCCTGGTCGACGGGGGCGGGCACGCCGCCGAGGTCGTCCCACCGGACGCGGTCGCCGCGCAGCACGGGACCCTCGGTGCAGCCGCGGACCATGCGGACCAGCCGGTCCTCGCCGACGACCGGCACGGCGCAGCCCTGGCACAGGCCGGTGAGGCAGGGCCCGGGCTGCTCGAGGGCGGTCTGGCTCCAGGCGCCGACGTCCTCGGCCGCGCGGGCCACCCGGGCCAGGGTCGCGGCGGGCGCGGCGGCGTACACGACGTCGGCGGCGGCGCGCTGCAGGACCTCGGGGAGGGCGGCGGCGACCAGGTCGGCCAGCGGGGCACCCGCACCGGAGCGGCCGACGGAGCCGTCGCCGGTCACGACGGTGACCGACCGCGCCGTACGACGGGCCTCCAGGGCGGCGAGCAGGCGCGACTCGTCGGCGGCGGCGAGCAGGATGACGACGGTGCAGCCGCGCTCCTTGAGCCGGGACGCGAGCGGGAAGAGGCAGGCGGCGGAGTAGCCCTCGCCGACGAGCACGCACGAGACGGGGTCGCGGGGCAGGGAGAACGGGCGTCCCAGCGGGCCGGTGACCTCCAGCCGGGTGCCGGCGGGCTGCGCGGCGAGCCAGCGGCTGCCCGGTCCGGTCGGGTCGACGACGACCTCGACCGCACTGCCGAACCCGCCGACCGTGCGGACGCCGCGGATCCAGAACGCACGGCGCCCCATCCGGCCCTCGCCGGCGGGCAGCGCGACGAAGGTGCCGGGGCGGGCGCGCTCGGCGACGTCGGGCACGGCCAGCGTGAGGTGCTGGTAGGCGCCCACCTTCTTGGTGGTGAGGATCTCGCCGGTGACGTGGCGCGGGCCGGTCGGGGCCTCGGCGGTGGGCGTGGTCACGGGACGATCCCCGCCACGGTGCGTCGCACGAAGGAGGGGCCCTCGTAGACGAAGCCGGTGTAGGTCTGCAGCAGCGTCGCGCCGTCCCGGAGGCGCTCGGAGGCGTCGGCGGCGTCGGTCAGGCCGCCGACCGACACCAGGGTGAGGCGGTCGCCGACGCGGCGGCGCAGCAGGCGGAGCACCTCGCGGGAGCGAGTGGCCAGCGGTGCCCCGGACAGCCCGCCGGCCCCGGCGGCGGCCACCGCCTGCGGCGGGCTGAGCAGGCCGTCGCGGGAGATGGTCGTGTTGGTCGCGACGATCCCGTCCAGGCCCTGCGCCACGGCGAGGTCGGCGACGGCGAGGACGTCGTCGTCCGCCAGGTCGGGCGCGATCTTCACCAGCAGCGGGAGCGGGCTCGTGCGGAGCGGGGTCGCGGCGTCGGCGCGCCGTCGTACCGCGGTGAGGATGGGCTCGAGACGCTCGACGTTCTGCAGGTCGCGCAGGCCCGGGGTGTTGGGCGAGCTGACGTTGACGACGAGGTAGTCGGCGTACGGCGCGAGGAGCCCGGCGCTCAGCACGTGGTCGGCGACGGCGTCGGAGTCGGGGACGACCCGGGACTTGCCGATGTTCACGCCGAGGACGACGTCGGTGGCGCGCCCGGTGTGGGCGGCCCGCGCCGCCCGCAGGGCGAGGCGGGAGGCGACGGCCTCGGCGCCGGCGTTGTTGAAGCCCATGCGGTTCACCACAGCGCGGTCGGCCGGGAGGCGGAACAGGCGCGGGCGGGGGTTCCCGGGCTGAGGACGGCCGGTGACGGTGCCGACCTCGACGTGGGAGAAGCCGAGACCGGCGAGCGCGTCGACGCCGACGGCGTTCTTGTCGAAGCCCGCGGCCAGCCCGAGGGGGTGCGCGAACGTCAGGCCCATCGCGGTGACCGGACCGGCGCCGGGCACGGGACGGGGTCCCGCCGTCCGGGTGAGGACGGGGCGGGCGGCGCGGACGGCGGCGAAGCCGACCCGGTGCGCCCGCTCGGCGTCCACCCGGGTGGCGACGACGTCGAAGAGGCGTCGGTAGGTGCTCACGCCTCCGGCCCTCCTCGCGACGTACCCCGGGAGCCGCGCCGCTCGGCGGGCTGCGGGTGAATCTAACAGCAGCGCAGGTGCGAGGATGCCGCGCGTGCGCGACTCCCGTGCCCTGGCCGGCGTGCTGGGCGTCCTGCTGGCGACGGGCTGGGCCGCGAACCACTTCTCGGCGACGATCCCCGTCCTCACGGGCCGCGAGGGCCTGTCGGTGGCGCTGATCGACGCCGTCTTCGGTCTGTACGCCGTGGGGCTGGTGCCCGGGCTGTTCCTCGGCGGCGGTCTGTCCGACCGGGTGGGGCGGCCGGCCGTCGTCCTGCCGGGGGCGTTGCTCGCCGCGTGCGGGACCGTCGTCCTGCTGTCGTGGCACGAGCCCGCCGGGCTGCTGCTCGGGCGCTTCGTGGTGGGCCTCGGCGCCGGCCTCACGACCGGCGCGGGCACCGCCTGGGCCGGGGACCTCGGCGGCACCCGCGGCACCGTGCTGGCCGGGGTGTTCCTCACCGCCGGCTTCGGGTTCGGGCCGCTCACCTCCGGGGTGGTGGCACAGTTCCTGCCCTTCCCCCTCCAGGTGCCGTTCGTGCTGTCGCTGCTGCTGTCGCTGGCCGCGGTCGCGGCGGCGCTGCGGTGGAGCGTGCCGGCCACCCCGCGGCCGGTCCGCCGTACCGCCGACGACCCACCGCCGGCCGCCGTGGACCCCCACCGCGGCGTGGCCGTCACCCTGGCCTGGTCGATGCCGGTCGCGATCGTGGTCTTCGCGAGCGCGACCGTCGTCCTCGTGACGCTGACCCCGCGCCTGCCGGCCGGCCTCGACGGCCCACTACTCATGGGCGTCTCGGCGATCCTGTCGCTGGGCAGCGGCATCGCGGTCCAGACGCTGGCCCGACACCGCGGCTGGGGTCCGCGCGCCGGGGTCGTGGGACTGCTGTTCTCCGCGCTCGGCTTCGGGCTCCTGGCTCTCGGCGGCGCCTCGGTCGGCCTGCCGCTGTTCGTGCTCGCGTGCGTCGTCATGGGCGTCGCCTACGGCCTCTGCCTGCGTGAGGGCCTGCTCGACGTCGAGTCCCTTGCCCCACCCGCCCGCCGTGGCGTGCTCACCGGGTTCTTCTACGTCGTCACCTACGTCGGCTTCGGGCTGCCGCTGCTGCTGACCGTCCTCACGCCGTACGCCGGCGTCGTCGCGCCCCCCGTCGTCCTCGCCGTCGTCGCCCTCGCCCTGGCGGGCCTCCGCACCACCCAGCTCGCCGCCGGCCACCCCGCCCGCTGACGCCGAGTCGGCGCGTTCTCACGCCCGGAGAGCGCTGAGTCGGCGCGTTCTCACGCGCGAACAGCGGTGAGTCGGCCCCTTCTCACGCGCGGAGAGCGCTGAGTGGGCGCGTTCTCACGCGCGGAGAGCGCTGAGTCGGCGCGTTCTCGCAGCCGCATCTCCTCCACCGGCGCCGGGCGTGCCTGGTTGTGCACAGGACGACGCTCGCCGGGACCACGTTGCTCCATCGCGGTGCCTCCATGGGGACATGACGCTCGCGACGACACCACCCCTGGCCCTCCTGGACGACTCCTTCCCGCTCCCGCTCGACCGTCCGTTCAGCGTCACCGAGGCAGCGGCCGAGGGCGTCACCGCGAACATGCTGACGAGGCTGGTGCGCCAGTCCTTGCTGAGACGGCCTGTCCAGGGCGCGTACGTGGCGGTGCAGGCCGGTGATTCGCTGCGCATCCGGGCCCAGGCGCTCGGACTCGTCGTACCGGAGGACGCGATCGTGTGCGACCGCCACGCGGCGTGGTTGCGCGGCGCGGAGATGGCGCTCGCTCCGGGTGAGCACCTGGCTCTGCGGCCGATCTCCCTGTTCCGCCCGTCAGGGCACGGACGGATCCGCCGGGCGCTCGCCGACAGCGGTGAGCGCAACCTGCTGGACCGTGACACGTCCGAGGTCCACGGCCTCCGCGTCACCACACCGCTGCGCACCGCACTCGACCTGGGCCGGGTCCGCTCCACCGACATGGCGATCTCGGCGATGGACGCCACGGCGCGACTCGGTCATTTCGGCCTCGACGAGCTGCTGGCCGAGGTCCCACGCTTCGCCGGCATGCGGTGGGTCACGACCCTGCGCGCGATCGCCCCGCTCGTCGACCCGCGCTCGGAGTCACCGGGTGAGTCCGTCCTGCGCCTGCGGTGGCTCGAGACCGGGCTCGGCCGCCCCGTCCCTCAGGTCGAGGTCCGCGAGCTCGGTCGGCTGCTCGCCCGACTCGACCTCGGCCACGAGGAGATCCGCTTCGCCGCCGAGTACGACGGGGAGGAGTGGCACTCCTCGCCCGAGCAGCTGGAGCACGACAGGGACCGGAGGTCGTACCTGTGCCGGGAGCGCGACTGGACCATCGTCGCGGCGCGGAAGGAGAACGTCTTCGGACATCACCAGGACGTCGACGCCCTCCTCCGTGGCGGCCACGCCGAGGCGCTCGGTCGTCTCGGCACCCGTCTCCGGTGGTGAGGCGTCCCGTCGTGAGAACCCGCCGACTCGACGCCCACCCGCCGTGAGAACGCGCCGACTCGGCGCCACACCGCCGTGAGAACGCGCCGACTCGGCCCTACCGACCCAAGCGCTTGGCCCAGCCCTGGAGGGACTCGACGCCGATGTCGCCGCGCAGGGCGGCCTCGATGCCCTGGACGGCGGCGCCGAGGCCCTGGACGGTGGTGAGGCAGGGGACGTTCGACATCACGGCGGCGGTGCGGATCTCGTAGCCGTCGAGGCGGGCGTTCTCGGTGCCGGCGCGCGCCTGCGCCGAGCCGTACGGCGTGTTGATGATCAGCTGCACCTGGCCCGAGGTGATCATCTGCACGGTCGTCGGCTCGCCGTGCGGGCCCTCGCCCTCGTGGTGCTTGCGGACGACGGTCGCCGCGACGCCGTTGCGGCGCAGCACCTCGGCGGTGCCCTCGGTGGCGAGGATCTCGAAGCCCATGTCGGCGAGCACCTTGACCGGGAAGATCATCGAGCGCTTGTCCCGGTTGGCCATCGACACGAACACCCGCCCCGACGTCGGCAGCGGGCCGAACGCGGCGGTCTGCGCCTTCGCGAACGCCGTGCCGAAGTCGGCGTCGACGCCCATCACCTCGCCGGTCGACTTCATCTCGGGGCCGAGGACGGTGTCGATCTGGGAGCCGTCCGGGGTGCGGAACCGGTTGAACGGCATCACGGCCTCCTTGACCGCGATCGGCTGGTCGGGGGGCAGCGTGCCGCCGTCCCCGGTCGCCGGGAGGAGACCGACGGCGCGCAGGTCCGCGACCGACTCCCCCAGCATCACCCGGGCCGCGGCCCGTGCCAGCGGCGTCCCCGTCGCCTTCGAGGTGAAGGGCACGGTCCGCGACGCGCGCGGGTTGGCCTCGAGGACGTAGAGGATGTCCGAGCCCAGCGCGAACTGGATGTTCAGCAGCCCGCGGACGCCGACGCCCCGCGCGATCGCCTCGGTGGCCTCGCGGATCCGCTCGACCTCCCGCTCCCCCAGCGTGATCGGCGGCAGCGCGCAGGAGGAGTCCCCGGAGTGGATCCCGGCCTCCTCGATGTGCTCCATCACGCCGCCGAGGAACAGCTCGTGGCCGTCGTAGATCGCGTCGACGTCGACCTCGACGGCGTCGTCGACGAAGCGGTCGACCAGCACCGGCGCGGTGGGCCCGATCAGCCCGGCGGCGACGTACTTGGTGAGGTAGGCGCGCAGGGCGTCCTCGCCGTACACGATCTCCATGCCCCGCCCGCCCAGCACGTACGACGGCCGCACCAGCACCGGGTAGCCGATCGACGAGGCGATCCGCCGGGCCTCCTCGAACGACGTGGCGGTGCCGTGCTGCGGCGCGACCAGGCCGGCCTCGGCGAGCACGCGGCCGAAGGCGCCGCGGTCCTCGGCGAGGTCGATGGCGTCCGGCGACGTCCCGACGATGGGGACGCCGGCCGCGGCGAGGCCCTGCGCGAGCCCGAGCGGGGTCTGCCCGCCGAGCTGGCAGATGACGCCCGCGACGGGGCCGGCGGCCTGCTCGGCGGCGATGACCTCGAGCACGTCCTCCAGGGTGAGCGGCTCGAAGTACAGCCGGTCCGAGGTGTCGTAGTCGGTCGAGACGGTCTCGGGGTTGCAGTTGACCATCACGGTCTCGTAGCCGCCGCCGGGGACGGCGGGGTCCGACAGCGCCAGCGAGGCGTGCACGCAGGAGTAGTCGAACTCGATGCCCTGCCCGATCCGGTTCGGCCCGGAGCCGAGGATGACCACCGCGGGCTTCTCGCGGGGCAGCACCTCGGTCTCCTCGTCGTACGACGAGTAGTGGTACGGCGTCGCCGCCGCGAACTCGGCGGCGCAGGTGTCGACGGTCTTGAAGACCGGCCGGATGCCGAGCGCGTGCCGCACGCCGCGGACGACGTCCGGGGTGTAGCCGCGGATCTTGCCGATCTGGGCGTCGGAGAAGCCGTGCCGCTTCGCCTTGCGCAGCAGCCCGGGCGTGAGCTCGTCGGCGGAGGTGACCTCCACGGCGATTTCGTTGATCAGCACGAGCTGGTCGAGGAACCACGGGTCGATCGAGGTGGCGTCGAAGACCTCCTCGAGCGTCGCCCCGGCGCGCAGGGCGTCCATGACCAGCTTCAGCCGCCCGTCGTGCGGGACGCTGATCGCCTCCAGCAGCTCGGACTTGGAGAGGTCGACCCACTCCTTCGACCAGTCGAAGACCGCGTCGGGCCGCTCCAGGCTGCGCAGCGCCTTCTGCAGCGCCTCGGTGAAGTTGCGGCCGATGGCCATCGCCTCGCCGACCGACTTCATGTGGGTCGTCAGCGCCGGGTCCGCGCCCGGGAACTTCTCGAAGGCGAACCGCGGCACCTTCACCACGACGTAGTCCAGCGTCGGCTCGAAGCTCGCCGGGGTGCTCTGCCCGTCGGGGCGGGTGGTGATGTCGTTGCCGATCTCGTCGAGCGTGTAGCCGATCGCGACCTTCGCGGCGATCTTCGCGATCGGGAACCCGGTCGCCTTGCTGGCCAGCGCAGATGACCGCGAGACCCGCGGGTTCATCTCGATGACGACGATGCGGCCGTTGTCGGGGTGGACGGCGAACTGGATGTTGCAGCCGCCGGTGTCGACGCCGACCTCGCGGATGACGCCGATGGAGATGTCGCGCAGCCGCTGGTACTCGCGGTCGGTCAGCGTCATCGCCGGGGCGACGGTGATCGAGTCGCCGGTGTGGACGCCCATGGGGTCGACGTTCTCGATCGAGCAGACGATGACGACGTTGTCGGCCTTGTCGCGCATCACCTCCAGCTCGTACTCCTTCCAGCCGAGGATCGACTCCTCCAGGAGCACCTCGGTGGTCGGGCTGGCCGCGAGGCCCGCGCCGGCGATGCGCCGCAGGTCGGCCTCGTCGAACGCCAGCCCGGAGCCGGCGCCGCCCATCGTGAAGCTGGGGCGGACGACGACCGGGTAGCCGAGGTCCTCGACCCCGGCGAGGCAGTCCTCCATCGAGTGGCAGATCGCGCTGCGGGCCACCTCGGCGGCCCACTCGGCCGGCAGGTCCTCGACGATCCGCTTGAACGTCTCGCGGTTCTCGCCTTTCTCGATCGCCTCGATCGAGGCGCCGATGAGCTCGACGCCGTACTTCTCGAGGATCCCCTCCGCGGCGAGGCTCATCGCGCAGTTGAGCGCGGTCTGCCCGCCGAGCGTGGCCAGGAGCGCGTCGGGGCGCTCACGGGCGATCACCTGCTCGACGTACGCCGGGGTGATCGGCTCGACGTACGTCGCGTCGGCGAACTCGGGGTCGGTCATGATCGTCGCCGGGTTGGAGTTCACCAGGACGACCCGGATGCCCTCCTCCTTCAGCACCCGGCACGCCTGCGTGCCCGAGTAGTCGAACTCGCAGGCCTGGCCGATGACGATCGGGCCGGAGCCGATGACGAGGACGCTGGAGATGTCGTCGCGCTTGGCCATCAGTGGCGTCCTTCCATGAGGTCGCAGAACCGGTCGAAGAGGTACGCCGCGTCGTGCGGCCCGGCCGCGGCCTCCGGGTGGTACTGCACGGAGAAGGCCCGCAGCCGCTCGGAGTCGTCGCGCAGCTCGAGGCCCTCGACGACGTCGTCGTTGAGGCAGACGTGGCTCACGCTCGCCGCGCCGTACGGCGTCGTGGTGACGGCGTCCAGCGGGGCGTCGACGGCGAAGCCGTGGTTGTGGGCGGTGACCTCGACACGGCCCGTGGTGCGGTCCATCACCGGCTGGTTGATGCCACGGTGGCCGTAGGTGAGCTTGTAGGTGCCGAACCCGAGCGCCCGGCCGAACAGCTGGTTGCCGAAGCAGATCCCGAAGTACGGCAAGCCCTCGCCGAGGGCCCCCTGCAGCAGCGCGACCTGGTCGGTCGTGGCCGCCGGGTCGCCGGGACCGTTGGAGTAGAACAGCCCGTCCGGGGAGAGGGCACGGACGTCGTCGAGCGACGAGGTCGCGGGCAGCACGTGGACCTCGACGCCGCGAGCGGCGAGCATGCGCGGGGTGTTGGCCTTGATGCCGAGGTCGAGCGCCGCCACGCGGAGGCGGGTGGTGCCCTCGGCGGGGACGACGTACGGCTCGGCGGTGCTGACCTCCCCCGCCAGCTCGGCCCCGGCCATGGCCGGTGCGGAGCGGACCCGCTCCAGCAGCGCGGCCGGGTCGGTGGTCGTCGTGGAGATCCCGACGCGCATCGCGCCCCGCTCGCGCAGGTGGCGGGTCAGCGCGCGCGTGTCGACGCCGGAGATGCCGACGACGCCCTGGTCGCGCAGCGCGTCGTCCAGCGAGCCGGTGGCGCGCCACGACGAGTGCCGCCGGGCGGGGTCGCGGACGACGTACCCCGCGACCCAGATGCGACGCGACTCCGGGTCGTCGTCGTTGACGCCGGTGTTGCCCACGTGCGGGGCCGTCATGACGACGACCTGCCGGTGGTAGCTCGGGTCGGTGAGCGTCTCCTGGTAACCGGTCATGCCGGTCGAGAACACGGCCTCGCCGAAGGTCTCCCCCTCGGCGCCGTAGGACTCCCCGGTGAACGTACGTCCGTCCTCGAGCACGAGGATCGCAGGCGGGACCACGCCGTACCTCCTTCTCCGCCTCACGGGACGGCCAGTTAAAGGATGTCGGTCGCGGTGACTCTAGCAGCGCGCCGACGCCCGCATTCCTGACCGTTTCACTAGACTTCGACCATGACCGTCCTCGACCTGGGCCTGCCCTTCCTCGACGAGCCCCGCGTGGTGGTGCCGGCGCCCGACGCCGGCCCGGGCAACTGGAGCGGGGCCGCGTCGGCGGTGCTCGTCGAGGGCGTGACCTACCTCACCTACCGCGTCCGGCGCCCGCTCACCGAGGGCCGCGGCGTCGCCGTGGTCGTCGCCGCCTCGGTCGACGGGATCTCCTTCGAGACCGTCTGCGAGGTCGAGCGCGACGAGTTCGGCGCGGAGTCCTTC
This sequence comes from uncultured Nocardioides sp., assembly GCF_947489365.1. Lineage (GTDB taxonomy): Bacteria > Actinomycetota > Actinomycetes > Propionibacteriales > Nocardioidaceae > Nocardioides. Next base: position 75,590 of record NZ_CANLDB010000009.1, on the reverse strand, counting down.
GAGCGCCCCGTGGTGCTGCGCCGCCCGGACGGCGGGTGGCGGCTCTACCTGTCCTGCGCGACCCCGGACTCCAAGCACTGGTGGGTCGAGGCGCTCGACGCCGACACCGTCGAGGACCTCCCCCGCGGACGACGCACCCTCGTCCTGCCGGGCGACGACACCGTCGGGGTCAAGGACCCCGTGGTCCACGTCGACCCCGACGGCGGCTGGCACCTGTGGTCCTGCGACCACCCGCTCGACGAGGCGGGTGAGGAGGACCGGATGACGACGTCGTACCACTCGAGCACCGACGGGCTCTCGTGGACACGGCACGGCACGGTCCTCGCGCCCCGTCCCGGCATGTGGGACGCCCGGGGTGCGCGGGTCACCGCGGTGGTCTCGCTCGACCCCCTCGTCGTCCTGTACGACGGTCGCCCCCGTAAGGAGGACAACTGGCACGAGCGGTGCGGGGTCGCGGTCGGCGAGCCCGGCGCCGGCCCGGCCTCGGTCCTGACGAGCCGCACCACCGAGCCGCTCGCCTCACGGGACTCCGACGGCGCGTGGCGCTACGCGGCCACCGTGCGGCTGCCCGACGGCCGGCTGCGTTGCTACGCCGAGATCGCCCGCCCCGACGGGGCGCACGACCTGGTGACGGGGCTCCTCAGCGGCTGGTGAGCGCGTCCTCGCGCCCCGCACGCGTCGCGAACGATCCGCCGTCGCGGTGCTGCAGCCACTCGGAGAAGTCCTGGCCGGTCAGCTCCGACAGCCGGGCGATGTCCTCGCGGTGCGGCTCGAGCAGGGTGAACCGCTGCTCCGGGGTCAGGCTCGGCCGCCCGCCCTGGCCGCTGCGCTGCAGCTGACGGATCAGGGGGCTGCTCGCGCGGCGCCACGCCTGCGGGGGCGCGAACTGCCCGGCCCAGGCCCCGGCCCGGATGACGGGCCCGAGCAGCTTCGTGCGCAGGCCGTCCTCGACGAAAGGCCGTGAGTTGTCGGCCGGGATGGTCTCGATCTCGACCTGCGGGACGCCGAGGAAGTCGAAGACGCGCTGCAACGTCGCGCCCGGGGAGTCGACCAGCTCCTTGTAGCGCAGGAGCAGCACCTGGGACGCCGGGACGTGGTCGTACAGGTCAGCGACCTGCCGCCCGTACATGCCGAGCGAGGAGTAGTGCCAGAACGGCGCCCACCCCTGGTCGATGCGCCACTTCTCGTGCTGGACGGCCTCGACGATGTCGCACCGCGGCTCGAGGCCGTCCATCCACAGGTGCATCCAGTTCGAGTAGGCCCGGTCCACGGGGTCGCGCAGGACGGCGATCAGCTTCGCGTCGGGGTTGTCGGCGGCGATCCGCCGCCGCGCGTCGCGGTTGTAGAGGTAGAACGGCGTGCTCTCGCCCCGCAGGGCCGTCTCGGGCGCGTCGTCGAACAGCGCGAGGTAGCGCTCCCGCTGCCAGACCCACTCCTGGTTGCTGTGCGCGTCGCCCGGGCCCTTGTACGCCGGCGGCGGCGAGTCGCCGCACATGTAGTACTTCGGCTCCTTCGGCCGCGACAGGAACAGACCGGGGTGCTGCTCCAGCGCCTTGTGCAGGGCGCTGGTCCCCGCCTTCGGTGCGCCGATCAGGAAGAAGTCGGGACCGCGACGTCGTGCCATGACAAAACTCTAGCGGCTCACTCGACATAGTTGCCATAGCGAGCGCGCGTCGTCAGGACCGGCGTACGGCGACCCACCTCAGCCTCCGCGGCCAGGTGCAGGGATCTCGTGGCTCGGCCGTGGCCGGCCTCGCACCTCGATCTCCGGCCGCGCCCCGGGTGGTCGAACAGCACGCGAGCGCAGCGAGCGCGCGTCGCCCCAGGTGGTCGAGCAGCCCGCGAGCGCAGCGAGCGCGCGTCGTCGAGACCGGCGTACGGCGACCCACCTCAGCCCCCGCGGTCGGGTGCAGGGATCTCGTGGCTCGGCCGTGGCCGGCCTCGCACCTCGATCTCCGGCGGCGACCCAGGTGGTCGAGCAGCAGGCGAGCGCAGCGAGCGCGCGTCGTCGAGACCGCCGACACCCCCAGCGTCGGCGGAGGGTGCCAAGATCGATCCGTGCTCCTCCCCCGGTTGCTTCTCGTCCTGTCCCTCGGCCTGTCCGCCCTGCTCGGTTCCGCCGCCGCGGCGTCCGCGGACGACACCGACCCACGCTTCACGATCGGCGTCATCCCTGACACCCAGAACGAGGTGTCCCGCTCCGGCGACGACCGCTTCGCCCAGCGCACGCGCTGGCTGGCGGGGCGCGCGACCGGTGACGACCTGCGCTTCGTCGTCCACACCGGCGACGTCACCGACTGGGGATGGGCCGCGGGCGAGCAGCTGAGCCGCGCCCGCTCGGCGATGGACGTCCTGGGAGCGGCGGGCGTGCCGTGGCAGCTGGCGCTGGGCAACCACGACAGCCGCCGCCACGGGTGGAACGGTCAGGGCGGCTACGGCTCCCTGCCCTACACGCAGAACCCCGAGTGCACCCGGCGCTTCGGCTCGGCCTGCAACGACGCCTCCCTGCTGCGCCGCACCGACGAGACCGACGCTGCCTTCGCCCGCAGCTTCGCCGGCCGGTTCGAGGCGGACAGGATCGCGAACGCCTACCGGAACTTCGAGGCCGGCGGCCTGCGCTGGATGGTGCTGAGCCTCGAGCCGTGGCCCCGCGCCGCCGTCGTCGAGTGGGCGAAGTCGGTCGCCGCCCACCACCCGCGTCGCAACATCGTCATCGCCACCCACAGCTACCTCGACGAGAACGGACGGATCGCCTCCTCCGCCGAGTACGGCGCGACGAGCCCGCAGCAGCTCTGGCAGCAGCTGGTGTCGCAGTACGCCAACATCAAGGTCGTGCTCTCCGGCCACACCGGCGCCGCGGCGTACCGGACCGACACCGGCGTGAAGGGCAACAAGGTCGCGTCGTTCCTCGGCGCGTTCCACTCCCCCGACACCAACCCGGTCCGGCTGCTCACCGTCGACCCGACCGCGAACTCACTGACCACGCGGATCTTCACGCCGTCCAACGGCGCCCACCTGACCCGGTACGACGCCACGGTCACCGGGATGGGGTTCGTCCGGCCCTGACCCGTCCCCGACCCGTGCGGGCACGGCGCTCCCGCTAGGCGCGGTGGGTGACAGCTCCGCGCAGGACCGTCGCCCGCACCTGACCCACGAGCTCCCGGCCGTGCCAGGGGTTGTTGCGCGACAGCGAGTGGGTGGCGTCCCGGTCGACCGTGACCCGGGCCGCGGGATCGACGAGCGCCAGGTTGGCCGGCTCCCCGACCGCCAGCGGCCGGCCCTGCCCGGCCAGCCCGGCGATCCGGGCGGGGTTCGCGCTCATCACGCGGGCGACGTCGTCCCAGCCGAACGGGCCGTCGGCGACCATCACCGCCGAGACGACGGCGAGCGCGGTCTCGAGCCCCACCATCCCGAAGGCGGCGTCGGTGAAGGCGTGCTCCTTGTCGTGCCGGGCGTGCGGGGCGTGGTCGGTGGCGACCGCGTCGATCGTCCCGTCGGCGAGGGCGGCGCGCAGCGCGGCGACGTCCTCGGCGGGGCGCAGCGGCGGGTTCACCTTGTACGTCGGGTCGTAGCCGGCGACCTCGTCGGTGGTGAGCAGCAGGTGGTGCGGCGTCACCTCGGCGGTCACCGGGAGTCCCTGCGCCTTGGCCCACCGCAGCACCTCCACGGTGCCGGCGCTGGAGACGTGGCAGACGTGGACGCGCGAGCCGGTGTGACGGGCGAGCATCACGTCGCGGGCGACGATGGTCTCCTCGGCGACGCCGGGCCACCCGGGCAGCCCCAGGCGACCGGACGTCTCCCCCTCGTGGCAGCACGCGTCCGGCCCGGCGAGGGTGGGGTCCTGGGCGTGCTGGGCGACGACGCCGCCGAACGCCTTGACGTACTCCAGCGCCCGCCGCATCACCCGGGCGTCGGCAACGCAGCGGCCGTCGTCCGAGAAGACCCGCACCCCGGCGCGCGAGCGCGCCATGAGGCCGAGCTCGGCGAGCTGCTGACCCTCGAGGCCGTGGGTGACGGCGCCGACCGGCTGCACGTCGACCAGGCCGGCGGCCCGCCCGAGGTCGAGCACGCGCTCGGCGGCCTCGGCGGTGTCGGTGACCGGCGAGGTGTTCGCCATCGCCAGGACGGCCGTGAACCCGCCAGCGGCGGCAGCCCGCGACCCGGTGGCGACGGTCTCGGCGTCCTCCCGGCCGGGTTCACGCAGGTGGGTGTGGAGGTCGACGAGACCGGGCAGCGCGACGAGGCCGTCGGCGTCCAGCACCTCGGCGGAGCCGGCATCCAGCCCGGGGCCGACCTCGGTGACGACGCCGTCGGCGAGGAGCAGGTCGGCGCGGGTGCCGTCGGGCAGGGTCGCGCCCCGGACCAGCAGCGGGGCGGTGGGCGTCTCGTGGCTCATGCGGTCTCCCCGGCGAGCAGGTGGTACAGCACGGACATGCGGACGGCGACGCCCGCCGAGACCTGGTCGAGGACCAGCGACTGGGCGGCGTCCGCGGCGTCCGCGGCGATCTCGAGGCCCCGGTTCATGGGGCCGGGGTGCAGCACCGGCACGGTGTCGCCCAGCAGCGCGAGGCGGTCGCGGGTCAGGCCGTAGCCGACCGTGTACTCCCGCGCGGTCGGGAAGAAGCCACCGGTCATCCGCTCCCGCTGGACGCGCAGCATCATCACCGCGTCCGCGGTCGGGAGCACCGCGTCGAGGTCCCAGGACGTCGCGAAGCCGTCGCGGGCCGACCACGCGTCGACCCCCGAGGGCATGAGCGTCGGCGGTGCGACGACCGTGACGCGCGCGCCGAGCATGCGCAGCAGCCGGACGTTGCTCCGGAACACCCGGCTGTGGGTGAGGTCCCCGACGAGGACGACGTGCCGGTCGCCGAGCTCGCCGAGCCGGCGGGTCAGCGTGTAGGCGTCGAGCAGCGCCTGCGTGGGGTGCTCGTGGGTGCCGTCGCCGGCGTTGATGACCGAGGCGTCGACCCACTCGCTGATCCGTCGAGCGGCGCCGCTGGCCCCGTGGCGGACGACGAGCGCGTCGACGCCCATCGCGGCGATGGTCAGCACGGTGTCGCGCAGGCTCTCGCCCTTCGACGCCGACGACCCCTTGCCGGTGATGTTGATGGTGTCCGCCGAGAGCCACTTGCCCGCGATCTCGAAGCTGGAGCGGGTGCGGGTGGAGTCCTCGAAGAACAGGTTGATGACGGTGCGCCCGCGCAGGGCGGGGAGCTTCTTCACCGCGCGCCGCTGCACGTCGTGCATCTCGGCCGCGGTCGCGAAGAGCGTGTCGACGTCGTCCGGGGTGAGGTCGTCGACCTCGAGCAGGTGCTTCCTCATCCGATCAGCACCTCGTCCCGGCCGTCGGTCTCCTCCAGGCGGCAGCCCACCCGCTCGGCGAGCGCGCTGGGGAGGTTCTTGCCGACGTGGTCGGCCCGGATCGGCAGCTCACGGTGGCCCCGGTCGACCAGCACCGCCAGCCGTACGGCGGCCGGCCGGCCGAGGTCGGCCAGCGCGTCGAGGGCGGCGCGGACGGTCCGCCCCGAGAACAGGACGTCGTCCACGAGCACCACGACCTTGCCGTCGACGCCCCCGGGCGGGACCTCGGTGTGATGCACCCCGCGGGTGGGCTGGCGGCGCAGGTCGTCGCGGTAGAGCGTCACGTCGAGGGAGCCGGTGGCCACCGGGGCGCCCTCGACGGCCTCGATGCGCTGGGCGATGCGGCGGGCGAGCGGGACCCCGCGGGTCGGCAGGCCCAGCAGCACCAGGTCGGTCGCGCCGCGGTTGCGCTCGAGGATCTCGTGCGCGATCCGACTGAGCGCCCGGGAGACGTCGCGCGCGTCCATGACGGCGCGGCCGTGCTCGTCGAGCTCGGTGGGGGCCCCACGATCGGAGGAGGACAAACCCCGACCTCCTTCCCCGCCTCACGGGACGGTGACTTAAAGGACGTCTGTGCCCGGCGACCCTATCGCGTGAGGTGACGGGCCCGCGCGAAGCAGAAGAGCCCGAAGCAGCCGATGCCCAGGGCGACGACGAGCAGCAGCCACGGCCCGAACGGCAGGTCCAGCAGCGACGACAACCCGTCGTCGAGCCCCCCGGAGGACCCCGACTTGTGGGTGACCGCCGCGATCGCGAAGAGGATGCCGACGAGGACGATGGCGACGCCCTTGCCCACGTAGCCGACCTTGCCGATCAGCACGTAGGCACGTCCGGCCTCGCCGCTGCGGCCCTCGGTGGCCAGCTTCTCGGCGTGCTTGCCGCTGAGGCCCTTGCGGATGTGCACCGCGCCCACCGCGAGGATCACGAGCGCCACGACGCCGACGAGCAGCTGGCCGCCCGGGAGGTTCATCAGGCGCGCTGTCAGGGCCTCCTCGCCTCCCCCGCCGCCGGCGGTCCCGGTCGCCTTGCTGACCGCCGCGATCCCGAGGACGACCCACCCCGACGCCTTGCCCACGTCGATGAGTCGGTGCTTGGCCAGCTCGAAGCCGTCCTCACCCCGGTGGCCGGCGACCAGGTCGGCGGCGGCCCACACCACCAGCAGCAGCATGCCGAAGGCGATGAACCACAGGGCCGCCTTGCCGAAGGGCTGCTCGGCGACGGCCGCCATCGCGCCGGACCCGCTGGGCGCCTCGGACCGGTCGCCCAGGGCGAGCTGGACGGCGAGGGTCGCGATGACGAGGTGGACGACGCCGTACAGGACGAGTCCGAGTCGCGCGGCACGGTCCATCCAGGCGCTGTCGTGGGCCTGGCGTGCCGTCGCCCGCGCGGTCTCGGCGGCGTCGGTCATGCGAGCTCGGACAGGGCGGTCTCGATGGCGCGGTGGAAGGTCGGGTAGGCGTAGATCATCGAGCGCAGCGTCGCCGTGGGCACCTGGGCGTGCACCGCGAGGGCCAGCAGGCCGAGGATCTCGCCCCCGGCCGGGCCGGCGGCGGTCGCGCCGACGAGCACGCCGCGGTCGGCGTCCTCGACGAGCTTGATGACGCCCTTCGCGCCCGGCCCGTGCGTGAAACCGCGGGACGACGCCTCGAGCGGGGTGCTGCCGACGCGGACGGACAGCCCCGCGTCGCGAGCGGCCTGCTCGGTGAGGCCCACCCCGCCGACCTCCGGGTCGGTGAAGGTCGTGTGCGGCACGGCGTGGTACTCGGCCGGGTGGTGCTCGGTGCCCGTGATGTCCGCGAGGGCGACGGCGGCCTGGTACATCGACATGTGCGTGAACGCGCCCCTGCCGGTGATGTCGCCGATCGCCCAGAGCCGCTCCCCGGCCCGCAGGCGCTGGTCGGTCTCGACGGTCCGGGCCGACGGGTCGAGCCCGACGGTCTCGAGGCCGACGTCGTCGAGGTTCGGGGTGCGACCGGCGGCCACGAGCAGCTGGTCGGCGACCAGCTCCTCGCCGTCGTCCAGGGTCAGGGTGAAGGTGCCGTCGGCGTACGACGCCCGGGTCAGCTCGGCGCCGGTCATCACCCGGATGCCCTCGGCGACGAAGACCTCCTCCAGCAGCGCGCCGGCCTCCGGCTCGTCGCCGCCGAGGAGCCGGTCGCCGTGCTGGACGACGGTCACGCGGCTGCCGAAGCGCGCGAAGGTCTGCGCGAGCTCGCAGCCGATCGGGCCGCCGCCGAGGACGACGAGGCTGCCGGGCACGGAGTCGGTGCGGACGGCGTCCCGGTTGGTCCAGTACGGCGTGTCCGCGAGGCCGTCGACGGGTGGGGCTGCGGGACGGGTCCCGACGTTGAGGACGACGCCGCGGCGGGCGTCGTACACGGGGCCGGCGGAGCCGTCGGGCAGCTCGACCGAGACGGTGCCCGTCCCGGTGAGCCGGCCGATGCCGTGGTGCACCGTCACGCCGGCGTCCTTCAGGCGGTCGACGGCGACGGTGTCGTCCCAGTTCGTGGTCGCCTCGTCGCGGATCCGCGCGTGCACGGGCGCCCAGGACGGGCTCACCGAGACCTCGCCCGCGAGCTGCGACACACGCCCGGCCTCCGCCAGCGCGTCGCCGGCGCGGATCATCATCTTGGAGGGGATGCAGCCGTAGTACGGGCACTCGCCACCCACGAGGTGACGGTCGACGACGACCACCGCGAGACCGGCCGCCGCGGCGCCGGAGGCGAGCGACTCACCGCCGGGTCCGGCGCCGAGCACCACCAGGTCCACCTGGGTCACGTCCTGCGGGTCCTGCTGCGTCATCGGGTCTCCTCCTGCGTCATGGGCTCAGCATGCCGCCCTCTGGTTGGGTGGTGCCCGTGGACCCGGTGACCGATTCGTTCGTCTCCTTCGGCGAGCAGGGCGCGCAGCTGACGTACGGCAGCTACCTGCGCCTGACCGACCTCCTCGACGCCCAGCACCTCGAGTCGGACCCGCCGGCCCACGACGAGCTGCTGTTCATCACGATCCACCAGGTCTACGAGCTCTGGTTCCAGCAGCTGCTCCACGAGCTGGAGGCCGTGCGGACCGCGATGACGTCGGGCGAGCTCTGGCGGGCCCAGCACCTCCTGGGCCGGGCGCACGTCATCGAGCGGGTGCTGGTGCAGCAGGTCGACGTCCTGGAGACGATGACCCCGCAGGACTTCGCGACGTTCCGCCAGCGCCTGGCCCCGGCCAGCGGCTTCCAGTCGGTGCAGTTCCGCGAGCTCGAGTTCCTCTCCGGCGCCCAGGACCCCGGCTACCTCCGCCGGTTCCGCGGCCTGACCGCCGAGGAGGAGGCGCGCCTCGAGCGGCGCCTGACGGAGCCCACCCTGTGGGACGCGTTCCTCGACGTCCTCCGCGCGGCCGACCTGCCGGCGGACGACGACGAGTCCGTCCTGGCCTCGATCCGCACCCTGGCCCACGACCGCAGCCGGTACGCCGCCGCCTGGGCGCTCTCCGAGGCGCTGCTGCAGCACGACGAGCTCGCCGCCAGCTGGCGCGCCCGCCACGTCGTCATGGTCGAGCGGATGATCGGCGCCAAGTCCGGCACCGGCGGCTCCAGCGGCGCGGCGTACCTCCGCGGCCGCCTCGACCTCCGCTACTACCCCCTCCTCTGGGAGGTCCGCAGCACCCTGTGAGGCGCGCGGCGGTCCCGACCGCCACCACCGGAGGTCGAGGTGCTCCGAGCCTTGACCGCCACCGGAGGTCGAGGTGCTCCGAGCCCTGGCGAGGAGCCACGAGACCCCTCCACCCGACCGCCTACGTCCCACCGGATCTCGTGGCTCGGTCGCTGCGCGACGCTCGCACCTCGATCTCCGGGCCCACCGGCTCCGACGGGCGACGAGCGACCGCCACCACCCGGAGGTCGAGCAGCGACCGAGCCCTGGCGAGGGAGCGGCCGTCGAGACCAAGCCGACCCACCGGCCGGGCGTCGCCTTGTGCCGCGGATCGCACGCACCATCACGGTCCGATCCACGGCACAAGGCAGAGTCACGGCGGGCCCGACCACCCGGGGCCGACGCTCCCGTGCGCCTCACCGGGTCTCGTGGCCGGTTCCTGAGCCTGTCGAAGGGCGCTGCGCGACACTCGCACCTCGATCTCCGGGCCCACCGGAGGTCGAGGTGCTCCGAGCAGCAGCGTGTCGTCTCCGACTCACGAGGTGAGTCGGAGACCACACGTTCGAGGCGGGCGGGCCGACCTCAGAGGGCGGAGGCCATCCCGGCGCAGGCGCGGAGCCAGGAGTCGCGGGTGCCACGGGAGAGCTGGGCGTAGGGGACCTCGGAGCCCGACACCAGCGAGGCGTCGTACGGCACGCGGAAGACCTCGCGGGTGCGCTGCTCGTAGACCTGCATCAGGTCGTGGGCGAGGGTGGTGTCGACGTTGGGGCTCGGGTCCGAGAGCACCGTGATCGTGCGGTGCTTCAGGTCCTGGTAGCCGGCGTCCTGCAGGGCGTCGAGCATCCACAGGCCGCTGTAGCCGGTGTCCTCGCGGACCGTGCTGGTCACCACGAGCAGGTCGGCGGCCTCGGCGGCCGCCAACCAGTTCTCGGCCCGCATGTTGTTGCCGGTGTCGACCAGGATGATCCGGTAGAAGCGCTCCAGCAGCTGGTGGACCGCGGTGAAGTCCTTCGCGCGGATGGTGCCCGTGACGTCCGGGCGCTCGTCGGAGGCGAGGACGTCGAAGTGCGCGTCGCCCTGGGCGCGGACGAACGCGCCGAGGTCGCCGATCCGGGACTGGTAGACGTCGCTGAACTTCTCCAGGTCCTCGAGCAGCTCGCGGGTGGTGTTGCGGTGCGTGCTGCGCATCGCGCGGATGCCGAGGGTGCCGCGGGTCTCGTTGTTGTCCCAGGCGACCACGGCGCCACCGCGCACGGTGCCGAACGTGAACCCGGCGGCGAGGACGCCGGTCGTCTTCGCGGCGCCGCCCTTCGGGTTGAGGAACGCGATCGTGCGCGGGCCGTCGAAGTCCTTCTGGATGACGCGCCGGTAGTCCTCGTGGACCATCTCGGCCGCGCTCATCTGCGGCGTGATCATGCCGCCGGTCCAGCGGGCGACACGACCGCGCCAGCCCCAGGTCGCGGGTCCGTACTCGACGACGTCGGCCCGCCGGTCGAGGAAGTCGGTGGCGGTCATGAACCGCCGCGGCTCCCCCTCCTCGCCCTGCTCACCGGGCTGGCCCTGCTGCTGACCCTGCCGCGGGTCCCACCCCTGCTGCTGCGGATGCTGCTGCTGGGGGTGCTGCTGCTGGTACGGCGCCTGCCGCTGGCCCTGCGGCGGCCCCCAGGCCGGCCGGTCCTGCTGGGCCTGCTGCTGCTGCTGTGAGCCCTGCTGCTGCGGGGCCTGCTGCTGCGGGGCCTGCTGCGGCTGGCTCGGCGCCTGCTGCGACGGCCACGGCTGGTCGCGCTGCGCCGGCTGGGTCTCCTGGGTGGGGACCGGCCGGCCGGCGGGACGGGTGTGGTCGTCGGCGACCGGGGGGACGGCGGGAACCACGGGCGCCGCGGGGTCAGGGACGGGCGCGGAGCGGTCGGGCGTCGGGGAGCCGCCGACCATCGGGTCGGTCAGGGGGTCGCCCGTCACCGGCCGGGCCGACTCCGGGGCGGCGCTGTCGAGGCGCGCGCCGTACTCGGCCAGCTCGCCGGTCGTGTAGAGGCGCTCGCTGGTGTCGGGCTCGTGTGCCGGGTCGTGGGCCGGCGCACCCGTCGGCCCACCGGGCTCGTCCTGCGACATCGGGGTCCCCCTCGTGCTCACGTACCGTCTCGTTCGTCCGCCGGGTGCACGCTAGTCGTTCGGCGCCCCGGCCTCGGGCACAACCGGCGAGTCCGTGTCACCGGGAGCGTCACCGGGAGCGTCGCCGGGCTCGTCGTCGGTCGTCCCCGCCGACGTCCCGCCCACGGCCGCCAGCTCCTCCGCGACCGACGCGAGCACGCCGTTCACGAACGGCGGCGACTCGTCGGTGGAGAGGTCGCGCACCAGGGCGACCGCCTCGGAGAGGGCGACCGCGTCGGGGACGTCGTCCACGGCGATCAGCTCGTAGACCGCGAGGCGCAGGACGTTGCGGTCGACCGCGGGCATCCGCGCGAGCGACCAGCCGCGGCTGTGCCGGGTGAGGAGCTCGTCGATGCGGGCCTGCATCTCCACGACGCCGCGGACGAGGGTCTCGCTGTAGGGGTTCGTCGGCGCATTGCCGTCGGTGACGAAGTGACCGAGGGTCTCGAGCGGGGTCTCGCTGCGCAGCTCCGCGGCGAACAGGACGTCGAGCGCCCTCTTGCGCGCCTTGGAGCGCGCGGTGGTCCGGGTCGCCATCGACTAGGAGCTCACGCGGCCGAGGTAGGAGGAGTCACGGGTGTCGACCTTGACCCGCTCCCCGGCCGAGATGAACAGCGGCACGTTGATGGAGTGACCGGTCTCGAGCGTCGCGGGCTTGGTGCCGCCGGTCGAGCGGTCGCCCTGCAGGCCCGGCTCGGTGTAGGTGATCTCGAGCTCGACCGAGGCGGGCAGCTCGATGTAGAGCACGCGTCCGTCGTTGGTGGCGACGATGGCCTCGCCGTTCTCGAGCAGGAAGTTCTTCGCGTCGCCGACGATCTCCGGCGAGACCTCGAGCTGCTCGTAGGTGCCGGTGTCCATGAAGACGTACGACGTGCCGTCGTTGTAGAGGTACTGCATCGTCCGCTTGTCGACGTTCGCGACCTCGACCTTGACGTCGGCGTTGAAGGTGCGGTCCACCGTCTTGCCGGACTCGATGTTGCGGATCTTCGAGCGCACCACGGCGCCGCCCTTGCCGGGCTTGTGGTGCTGGAACCACATGACCTGCCAGAGCTGACCGTCGAGCCGCAGGACCATGCCGTTCTTGAGGTCGTTCGTCGTCGCCATGCCCCGGAGTCTAGGTAGGCCGGGGCACGGCGACGGAATCGGCCCTGGGCCGGCTCAGCGCTTGAAGGCGTCCTTGACCTTCTCGCCGGCGTCCTTCAGGTTGGCCTTCGACTGGTCGTTCTTGCCCTGGCGCTCCAGCGACTCGTCACCGGTCACCTTCCCCACGGCCTCCTTGGCCTTGCCGGCCAGCTTGTCCTTGGTGTTCTCGGCCTTCTGCTCGTCACCCACGTGCGTCTCCCTGCGGTTCGGTCGCTCCCGCGGGGCCCCGCGGGTGCGACGAACCTAGCGACGCGCGGCGCGTGCGTCAGCCCGCGAGGAAGGCGAGGGCGTCGCGGTAGCCGTCGACGCCGCGGCCGGCGATGACCGTGGCGGCGTACGGCGTCACCAGCGAGGTGTGCCGGAACTCCTCCGGACGGTCCTTGGGCTCCGAGATGTGCACCTCGACGAGGGGCGCCTCGAGCTGGGCGCACGCGTCGTAGAGCGCGTAGGAGTAGTGCGTCCACGCAGCCGCGTTGAGGACGACGGGGGTCGCCTCGTCCGCGGCGGCGTTCAGCCAGTCGAGCATCTGGCCCTCGTGGTTGGTCTGCCGGACCTCGACCTCCTGGCCGTGCTCGCGGCCCCAGGCGACGCACTGGGCGGCGAGCTCGTCGTGGGTCGTGGAGCCGTAGATCTCCGGCTGTCGTCGACCGAGGCGACCGAGGTTGGGTCCGTTCAGCACGAGCACCTTCATCGGGGGCCTCCCAGGGCGGCGTAGGCGTCGGCCATGACGGCCGGGTCGGGGTCGGTGAGGATCCGGGGCGACCCGAGGGCGTCGAGGACCACCAGCCGCAGGCTCGCGCCCCGGGCCTTCTTGTCGACGCGCATCACGGCGAGCAGGTCGTCGAACGCGGCGGCGTCGTACGTCGTGGGCAGGCCGAGCGCCGAGAACACCGCGGCGTGGCGGTCGGCGACGTCGTCGGCGAGCACGCCGGAGCGCCGGGCGACCTCCGCGACCCACACCGAGCCGAGCGCGACGGCCTCGCCGTGGCGGACCGCGTAGTCGGAGGTGCGCTCGACGGCGTGGGCGAGGGTGTGGCCGTAGTTGAGGGCCTCCCGGCCGGGGTGTCCGCCGGTTCCGCCGGTCTCGCGGAGGTCGCCGGCGACGACGTGGGCCTTGACCCGCACGGCGCGCAGGACGAGCTCGGCGATCACGTCGCCGGCGGGGTCGAGCGCCGCACCCGGGTCGGCCTCGGCGAGGTCGAGCACGCCCGGGTCGGCGACGAAGCCGCACTTGAGCACCTCGGCCATCCCGGCGACGAGCTCCGCGCGCGGCAGGGTGGTCAGCAGGTCGAGGTCGCAGACCACGGCGGCCGGCTCGTGGAAGGCCCCGACGAGGTTCTTCCCGGCCCCGGTGTTCACCCCGGTCTTGCCGCCGACGGCGGCGTCGACCATGCCGAGCAGCGTGGTCGGCACGTGGACGACGGCGACCCCGCGCAACCAGCAGGCGGCGACGAAGCCGCCGAGGTCGGTGGTGGCTCCCCCGCCGAGCGTCAGGACGGCGTCGCTGCGGGTGAAGCCGGCCGCTCCCAGCCGCTCCCAGCACCATTCCGCGGTGGCGACGGTCTTCGCGGTCTCGCCGTCCGGGATCGCCAGCAGCAGGACCTCGGGGCCCGTCAGCGACGCGGCGAGGCGCTCGGCGTGCGCGGCCAGCGGCTGGGGGTGGACCAGCGCCACCCGTCGTACGCCGGGCACGACGTCGGCCAGCAGCGCCGGCACGTCGCCGAGCAGGTCACGGCCGACCAGGACGTCGTACGGCGCGGCGGTGGCGACGCGGACCCGCTCGGGGCTCACGCGCGGACGTCCTCGACGGCGGCGCGCACCGCCTCGGCGACGGCAGCGGGCTCGAGGTCGTCGGTGTCGACGACGACGGAGGAGACCTCGGTGTACACCGTGGCGCGCTCGTCGAGGATCGTCTTGAGGCGGCTGCGCACGTTGCCGAGCAGCAGGGGCCGGGACGAGTTCAGGCCCACGCGTGAGGACGCCTGCGACAGCCCGACCCGGAGGAACACCACGGTGTGCCCGGCGAGCCGCTCCCGGGTGAGCGGGTCCATCACCGCGCCGCCCCCGAGGGCGAGGACGCCGTCGTGCTCGGCGAGGGCGGTCGCGACCGCCTCCTGCTCGAGCGCGCGGAAGTGGGCCTCGCCGGAGTCGACGAACAGCTCGGCGACCGTCGTCCCGGCCGTCGCCTCGACGTCGGCGTCGGTGTCGCGGAAGCCGACGCCCCAGCCCTCGGCGAGCAGGGGGCCGACGGTGCTCTTGCCGGCGCCCATCGGGCCGACGAGGACGACGCGCGGGCGGCTCACCGGTACCTCAGCGCGGCCAGGTAGGACTCGGCGTTGCGGCGGGTCTCGCCGAGGGAGTCACCGCCGAACTTCTCCAGCGCCGCGTCGGCGACCACGAGCGCGACCATGGCCTCGGCGACGATCCCGGCGGCCGGGACCGCGCAGACGTCGGAGCGCTGGTGGTGGGCGACGGTCTCCTCGCCGGTGGCGACGTCGACGGTGCGCAGGGCGCGGGGCACGGTGGCGATCGGCTTCATCGCGGCGCGGACGCGCAGCACCTCGCCGGTGGTCATGCCGCCCTCGGTGCCGCCGGCGCGGCCGGTGGCGCGGGCCAGGGGTCCGTCGGGGCCGTCGGCGTGGACGATCTCGTCGTGGGCCAGCGAGCCGGGGGTCGCGGCGAGCGCGAAGCCGTCGCCGACCTCGACGCCCTTGATCGCCTGGATGCCCATGAGCGCGCCCGCGAGGCGGGAGTCGAGGCGCCGGTCCCAGTGGACGTGGGAGCCGAGGCCCGGCGGGAGGCCGTGGACGACGACCTCGACGACACCGCCGAGGGTGTCGCCGTCCTTGTGGGCCTCGTCGACGCGGGCGACCATCGCGGCCGAGGCCTCGGGGTCGAGGCAGCGCACCGGGTCGGCGTCCAGGCGCTCGACGTCGCCGGGCTGCGGGACGACGCCCGCCGGGGCGCCGACGCCGCCGAGCTCGACGACGTGGGAGAGGACGTGGGCGCCGAGCGCGTGCTCGAGGAAGCTGGCGGCCACCTGGCCGAGCGCGACGCGGGCCGCGGTCTCCCGCGCCGAGGCGCGCTCGAGGACGGGGCGGGCCTCGTCGAAGTCGTACTTCTGCATGCCCACCAGGTCGGCGTGGCCGGGCCGGGGGCGGGTCAGCGGGGCGTTGCGGGCCAGGGCGGCGAGCTCGTCGGCGTCGACCGGGTCGGCCGACATCACCCGCTCCCACTTGGGCCACTCGGTGTTGCCGACCCCGATCGCGACGGGGCCGCCCTGGGTCAGCCCGTGGCGGACGCCGCCCACGAGGGTGACCTCGTCGGCCTCGAACTTCATCCGGGCACCGCGGCCGTACCCGAGGCGGCGACGGGCCAGCGCCGACGCGACGTCGGCGGTGGTCACGGGGACGCCGGCGGGCAGTCCCTCCAGGATCGCGACCAGGGACGGGCCGTGGGACTCCCCCGCGGTGAGCCAGCGCAGCATGGGGGCGAGTCTGTCACGGGCGCATCAGGGCCCAGGACCCCGCTGCCGGGCCGAGCAGGACGCCGACGACGACGCCCAGCAGCAGGAAGGGTCCCAGCGGGTAGGCGCGGCTGCGCCGACGGTCGAGCGACCGGAGCAGGAGGCCGCCGACGCCCCCGAGGACGAGGCCGGACCACAGCCCGACCAGGGCGCTCGCCCACCCCAGGTGGCCCAGGACGATGCCGATCAGGCCGGCGAGCCGCACGTCGCCGTACCCCATCGAGGCCGGGGAGAGCAGCCAGACGAGCAGGAAGAACCCGCCCCCGACGCCCCAGCCCAGCGCCGCGCCGACGACGCCGTCCCAGTCCCCGGTGACCGGGCGGGACAGCAGGGCGAGCGGCACCAGGACGGCGTACGCCGGGAAGACGAGGCGGTTGGGCAGCATCCGGGTGCGCAGGTCGACGTACGCGAGGACGACGCCGGGCGGCACGAGCACCAGGAGCAGGACCAGCGACCAGCTCGCGCCGACGACGGCGGCGAAGAGCGCCCCGAGCGCCGCCGCCACGACCACCGCGCCCAGCCTCAGGCCGCGGGCGGAGCCGATCTCGGCGTACGTCGGCTTGGCAGCCTCGTCCTCACGCCGAGCGGGCGGCCCCGCGGGCTCGGGCAGGCGGGCGACGACGGACGCCGCCGGCAGCGTCGCGAGGCCGCACAGCGCGGCACAGCCGACGACGAGCACGACGAGGCCGGCGTCCACGTCAGGTCCGTGCCGCCAGGGCTGCCCGCCCCGCCTCACGCATCGCGGCCAGCGGGCCGGGGTGGCCCGTGAACAGGGCGAGCTGCAGGGCCGCCTGGTGCACCAGCAGGTCGAGGCCACCCACCAGGGGGGTGCCGGTGGCCTCGGCGGCGCGCGCCAGCGGGGTCGGCCAGGGGTCGTAGAGGGCCTCGAAGACCGCGCCGTCGGGCCCGGCTGCGGTGACGCAGGCGGCGACGAGCTCCTCGGTCTGCGCGGCGGCCGGCACGGTCGACACGACGAGGTCGCCGGCCACGGTGGCGGGCTCGAGGAGGTCGATCCCGACCTGCGGCGCGGCGGGGTGGGCACGGACGGCGGCCGCGGCCTCCTCCGCGCGGGCGGGGTCGCGCACGCAGAACCGGACCGAGGTGGCCCCCCGGTCCACGGCGGCGAGGGCGAGCGACGCAGCGGTGGCGCCACCCCCGAGCACCGTGACCTCCCGGGGGAGCACGTCGCGCTCCGCGAGCGCCGCGACGGCGCCGGGGACGTCGGTGTTGTGGCCGTGCACCGCTCCACCCGTGTCGAGGACGAGCGTGTTCGCACCGCCCGCGCGCCGGGCGGCGTCGTCCACGTCGTCCGCCAGCGCGAGGGCCTCCCGCTTCAGCGGCATCGTGACGGACAGGCCGCGCCACCCGGCGTCGAGGCCGGCCACGAAGTCCGCCAGCCCGCCCGCGGGGACCCGGTGGGCGGTGTAGCGGCCGTCCAGGCCCAGGACGTCGTACGCCGCGGCGTGCAGCACCGGCGACAGCGAGTGCGCCACGGGGTCGCCGACGACCCCGCAGCGGACCGGCTCGCGACTCACGGCACGTCGCTCAGCACGCGTCGGAGGTGGTGCAGTACTCGTTCAGCTCCGCGACGTTCTGCTCGTGCTCGGCGAACGTCTCGGCGAACTTCGTCTCCCCCGTCGCCAGGTCGACCGTCACGTAGTAGAACCAGTCGCCGTCCGAGGGGTTCGCGGCCGCCTCGATGGCGGCGTCGCCGGGGGCCTCGATCGGGGTCGGCGGCAGGCCGGGCACCAGGTAGGTGTTGTAAGGCGACTGGATCTGGCGGTCCTCGGAGCTCGTGCGGGCACCGAGGTCCTCCCCGGAGGCGTAGTTGACGGTCGCGTCGAGCTGCAGCAGCCCGTCGGTCTCGTCGCCCTCGAGGCGGTTGTAGATGACCCGCGCGACGCGGGCCCGGTCCTCGGGTCGGCTGGCCTCGGCCTCGACGAGGCTCGCCACCGTCATCACCTCGCCCGGCGTGTAGCCGAGCTGGGCGGCACGGCCCTCGAGGTCCGCGGAGTCCGCGGACTGCTGCCACCGGGCGACCATCGCGCGCAGCATGCTGCGCGGCGAGTCGCCCTTGCCGAAGTCGTAGGTCGCCGGGAAGAGGTAGCCCTCCGGGTCGCCGTCGGCGTACGACGGCAGCCCGAGTGCGTCGGGGTCCGCCAGCGCCTGCTCGAAGCGACGCACGGGGACCCCGGTGCCCTCGCTGAGGACGTCGACGATCTCCTCGACCCGCAGGCCCTCCGGCACGGTCACCCCCCCACCGCTGACCAGGTTGGCGGGGTCGACGAGGACCTCGAGCGCGTCCTGCGCGCTCATCTCGCGGCGCAGGTCGTACATGCCGACCTGGATGGCGGTGGACCGGTCGTCCGCGGCGGCGGCGTTCGTGAACGCCTCGGCGGAGGCCACGACGTCCTCGGCCACCAGCCCGGCGGCGATGTCGGTGGCGCTGTCGCCCTGCTGCACCTCGAAGGCGACGCGACCCGAGCCCGGGCCGGGGTAGTCGTCGGGTCCGTCGCCGAACCGCGACTCCAGGGCGCCGATCCCGCGGGACACGGCCAGGTAGAGGCCACCGACCACCAGCGCCAGCACGACCACCGCGACCAGGCAGCCGACACCGGGGGGCCGCTTGCGCTTGGCGCGCCGGCTGCCGGGGCGGCGGACCGCGGTGAGCACGTCGGAGTCGTGGTCGTCGTGGACCTCGTCGTACGCGTGCTCCTCGTACGGGTGCTCCTCGTACGCGTGCTCGTCGTACGCCGCGTCGTCGTACGCAGGGTCGTGGACCTCGTCGTACGCGTGCTGGTCGGACGACTGGTCGTCGTACGACGGCTCGCCGTGGGGGCGGGGGTTCCCCGGTTCGCTCATGCCTCTCCTCCTGCGGACGGACGGTGGTCCGTCGCGGGGTGTGTCTCGGGCGGTGTCTCGGGCTGGGTCGTGGATCGGCCCGCCCTGACGACCTCTCCGGGCGCAGCCCCCGTGCTGCGCTCGGTGTCCAGGGCGTGCTGCAGGATCAGCACCGCGGCGGCCTGGTCGACCACGGCCCGTCGGTCGCGGCCGTACCGTCCCTGCTCCCGCAGCATAGATTCTGCCGACACGGTGGTCAGGCGTTCATCACACAGCCTGACGGGGACGGGGGCAACCTGGCGCGCCAGGCGTCGGGCGAACCGTCGGGACTCCCCCGCGGCGGGGCCCTCGCCCCCGTTCAGGGACCGTGGCAGTCCGACGACGACCTCCACCGCCTCGGTCTCGGCGACGAGGGCGACCAGGCGTGCCATGTCGTCCTTGCCACGGCGGACCGTCTCGACCGGGGTCGCGAGGATGCCCGACGGGTCGCTGCGCGCGACACCGATCCGGGCCTTGCCGGGGTCGATGCCGAGGCGCGTGCCCGCTCGCACGTCTAGGCCCCGCCGACCTGCCGGGACACCTCGGTGGCCACGACCCCCACGGCGTCGTCGGCGCGGGAGACGTCGGTGCCGCCGCCCTGGGCCACGTCCGGCTTGCCGCCGCCGCGGCCGCCGACGACTTCGCCGACCGCCCGCACGAGCGCCCCGGCGTCCGCGCCGAGGGCGCGGGCCGCGTCGTTGGTGGCGGCGACGAAGGCGACCTTGCCGCCGTCGACACCGAGGACGACCACCACCCCGGGCTCGTCGGCGGGCAGCCGGCCGCGGACGTCGAGGGCGAGCTGGCGCACGTCGCCGCCCCCGAGACCGTCGGCGCGGTGGGCCACGACCTTGACGCGCCCGACCTGCTCGGCGCCCGCGGCGAGCGAGCCGGCCGCGGCCAGGACCTGGGCGGCGCGGACCCGCTCCAGCTCCTTCTCGGCGGCCCGGAGCCGCTCGACCATCTCCGAGACGCGGCCGACGAGGTCGTCGGGTCGCGCCTTCAGCATCGTGGTCAGCTCGCCGACGACGTCGCGCTCGCGGGCGAGGTAGGCGAACCCCTCGACGCCGGTGAAGGCCTCGATGCGGCGGTTGCCGGAGCCGACGGAGGCCTCTCCGGTGACGACGATGGTGCCGATCTGGGAGGAGTGGTCGACGTGGGTGCCGCCGCACAGCTCGCGCGACCAGGGGCCGCCGATCTCGACGACGCGGACCTGCTGGTCGTCGTACGTCTCGCCGAACAGGGCGAGCGCCCCCTCGTCGCGGGCCTGCGCCAGCGTCATGTAGCTCCAGCCGACGGGGAGGTCGGCGCGCAGCGCCTGCTGCGAGACGGTCTCGATGTCGCGGACCTGCTCGGGCGACAGTGCGCTGGTCCACCCGAAGTCGAGACGGAGGTAGCCGGGCCGGTTGTACGAGCCGGCCTGCAGCGCGGTGGGGCCGAGCACCTCCCGGAGCGCGGCGTGGACGACGTGGGTGCCGGAGTGCGCCTGGCGCGCGCCGGTCCGCCACTCGCGGTCGACGGTCGCGAGCACGCCCGCGGACGGGTCCAGCTCGCCCTCGACCACGCGCACCTGGTGCACGACCAGGCCGCGCACGGGCCGCTGGACGTCGACGACCTCGAGGCGGGCGCCCCCGCTGACGATGGTGCCCGCGTCGGCGACCTGGCCCCCGGACTCGGCGTAGAAGGGGGTCCGGTCGAGCACGAGCTCGCCGATCTCGCCCTCGGCGAGGGAGGCGACCTGCCGGCCCTCACGCAGCAGCGCGACGGGCCTCGACTCGGTCTCGAGGGTCGAGTACGCCAGCCACTCGGTCGGCCCGTGGGCGTCGAGGACCGTGCGGTAGACGCCGGTGTCGGCGTGGCCGCCCTTCTTGGCGCGCGCGTCGGCGCGGGCGCGCTCGCGCTGCTCGGACATGAGGCGGCGGAAGCCGTCCTCGTCGACGCCGAGGCCCTGCTCGGCGGCCATCTCGAGGGTCAGGTCGATCGGGAAGCCGTAGGTGTCGTGCAGCGCGAACGCCCGGTCGCCCGGCAGGACGGTCCCGCCGCGGGAGGACACCTCGCCGGCGGCGAGGTCGAAGATCTGGGTGCCGGAGCGCAGGGTGCTGCGGAACGCCTCCTCCTCGGCGTACGCGACCCGGGCGATGCGGTCCCAGCCGGTGACGAGGTCGGTGTAGGTCTCGCCCATCTTGTCGCGGCTGACCGGCATGAGCTCCGGCAGCGCGGGGTCGCCGTACCCGAGCAGGCGCATGGAGCGCACCGCGCGACGCAGCAGGCGGCGCAAGACGTAGCCGCGGCCCTCGTTGCCCGGGGTGACGCCGTCGTTGATGAGCATCATCGAGGAGCGGACGTGGTCGGCGACCACCCGGAAGCGGACGTCGTCGCCGTGGTCGGCGCCGTACCGGCGTCCGGTCAGCTCCTGGGCGCGGGCGATGACCGGGAACATGACGTCGATCTCGTACATGTTCTCGACGCCCTGCATCAGGTAGGCGACGCGCTCGAGGCCCATGCCGGTGTCGATGTTGCGCTGCGGCAGCGAGCCGGCGACGTCGAAGTCGGACTTGGAGCGGACGGCGGACAGCTCGTCCTGCATGAAGACGAGGTTCCAGAACTCGAGGTAGCGGTCCTCGAGGCGGGGGTCCATCTCCGTGCCCATGGCGGCCCAGTCCGCGTCGGGGCCGTACGCGGGGCCGCGGTCGTAGAGGATCTCGGAGCACGGGCCGCCGGGCCCGGGCACGCCCATGGACCAGTAGTTCTCCTTGTTGCCCAGCCGCACGATCCGGCTGTCGGGCACGCCGACCTCGTCGCGCCAGACCGCGAGGGCCTCCTCGTCGCCGTCGAGGATGGAGGGGTAGAGCCGGCCCTCGTCGAACCCGAAGCCGCCGTCGGCGACGGACTTCGTCGCCAGGTCCCAGGCCAGGCGCGCGGCGCCGGACTTGAAGTAGTCGCCGAAGGAGAAGTTGCCGCACATCTCGAAGAACGTGCCGTGGCGGGTGGTCTTGCCGACCTCCTCGATGTCCGGGGTGCGGATGCACTTCTGCACCGTGGTCGCCCGGTCGTACGGCGGGGTCTGCTGGCCCAGGAAGTAGGGCTTGAAGGGCACCATGCCGGCGTTGACGAACAGCAGCGTCGGGTCGTCGGCCAGCAGCGACGCCGACGGGACGACCGTGTGCGGGCCCACCGTCGTGTCCTGCTCGAAGTGGGCGGTGAACCGGCGGCGGATCTCCGCGGTGTCCATCAGTCCTGGTCCTCTCTCGATGTCGGGCCCGTCCGGGGGCCCGACTCCAGCGCCCGGTGGCCGGGCTCGGCCACCCCGTAGCGCTCACGCAGCTCGACCTCGCGCTCGGCGGCGCCGGCACGGACCTCGTCGGCCATGATGCGGGCGCCCAGCGCGACGGCGCCGATGCGGTCCCTCAGGCCGTCGGCGGTCAGCGACTCCGCCAGGCGGCGGGCGCGGGCGACCGCGTAGACCCCCGCACCGGCCCCCGCGACGAACCACAGGGTCCTGGGCATCAGGCGGCCTCCCGCTCCTCGGCCTGCATCCGGCGCAGCGCGGCCTTCATGTCGCTGCGGCGCTGCTTGCGGGAGCGTCGTACCTCGCGGCGCATCTCGAAGCGGACCCGGTTGCGGGTCTCGGCCCCCAGCGCGCGTCGTACGCCGTGGGTGAGGGAGGCCAGTCGGATGACGGACTCCCGCACCACCATGTCGGTGAACACCGGGGCGGGCAGCGTCTGCGCCTCGACCTCGACCGGCTCCCCGCCGGTGCGTGGGACCGGGACGCTCGGGGTGACGACGGGCTCGGTCCTCGCGGCGGCGCGGGACCGCTCGAGCTCGTCGACCCGTCGACGCAGCTCGGCGCCCTCGGCGCGGGCGGACTCGAGCTCCCGGCGCCCCGCGGCGCGGGTCCTCGCCGCGAGCAGCAGCGCCGCGAGACCGGCCACGAGGGCGATCCCGGCGCACACCACCAGCGCGACGTCCATGACGCGTCACCCTACCCGCGCCCCACGCCCCGCGCCGTCGCCCCGGGTGGCACCCGGCGACACGACCGCCCACATCGCCTGGCACCCGACGAGAACAGCGCCCACATCGCGTGGCACCCGGCGAGAACAGCGCCCGCATCGCGTGGCACCCGAGCCGAGTCGGCTGAAACGCACCGAGCGAGCCCTGGCGAGTGAGGGCGGCTTCTGCCGACTCGGCGATCGGGAGGGACGGCGGGTGGGCAGGCGCCGACCGGCCGGAGCGGGTTGGTCTGGAGCCCGAGTGGGCCGACGACCACCCACATCGAGTGGCACCCGGCGACACGACCGCCCGGATCGAGTGGCACCCGAGCCGAGTCGGCTGAAACGCACCGAGCGAGCCCTGGCGAGTGAGGGCGGCTTCTGCCGACTCGGCGATCGGGAGGGACGGCGGGTGGGTCAGGCGCCGACCGGCCGGAGCGGGTTGGTCTGGAGCCCGGGTGGGCCGATGAGCGCAGGAGACCGCGAGCGGCCGACGTACCCGGTCCACCTGCGCGGACGTGCCGACTCGACGCCGCACACCTGCGCAGACGTGCCGACTCGACGTCCCACAGCTGCGCAGACGTGCCGACTCGACGTCCCACAGCTGCGCAGACGTGCCGACTCGACGTCCCACAGCTGCGCAGACGTGCCGACTCGACGCCGCACACCTGCGCAGACGTGCCGACTCGACCTAGGAGCCCCGGATGAGCCGGCGCACGCGCTGCCAGCGCTCCTTGACGCCGGCCTCGGCGCCGAGGGAGGTGGGGCGGTAGTAGATGGCGTCGGCGACCACGTCGGGGGCGTACTGCTGCTGGGCGATGCCGTACGGCGCGTCGTGGCTGTAGACGTACGAGGCGCCGTGGCCGAGCTTCTTCGCGCCGCCGTAGTGGGCGTCGCGGAGGTGGGCGGGGACGGGGCCGACCTTGCCGGCCCGGACGTCGGCGCTGGCGGCGCCGATCGCGGTGGTGACGGCGTTCGACTTCGGGGCCACGGCGATGGCGATGGTGGCCTGGGCGAGGGTGAGCCGGCCCTCCGGCATCCCGATCAGTGCGACCGCCTGGGCCGCGGCCACGGCGGTGGGCAGCGCGGTGGGGTCCGCGAGGCCGACGTCCTCGCTGGCCAGGATGATCAACCGCCGGGCGATGAAGCGGGGGTCCTCCCCCGCCTCCATCATCCGGGCGAGGTAGTGCAGCGCCGCGTCGACGTCGGAGCCGCGGACCGACTTGATGAAGGCGCTGGTGACGTCGTAGTGCTGGTCGCCCTGGCGGTCGTAGCGGACGGCGGCGACGTCGACGGCCGCCTCGGCAGTGGTCAGGTCGATCTCGTCCAGGCCCCGCGTCGCCGCGGTACGGGCCGCGGCCTCGAGGTAGGTCAGGCCCCGCCGCGCGTCGCCCCCGGCGAGGCGGACCAGGTGGTCCCGGGCGTCGTCGGCCAGCGTGACCGCGCCGGCGAGCCCGCGCGCGTCGACCAGCGCCGAGGCGAGGACGCCGGCCACGTCGGCGTCCGTCAGGGACTCGAGGCGCAGCAGCAGGCTGCGCGACAGCAGCGGCGAGATGACGGAGAAGAACGGGTTCTCGGTGGTGGCGGCGACCAGGGTCACCCAGCGGTTCTCGACCCCGGGCAGGAGTGCGTCCTGCTGGGCCTTGCTGAAGCGGTGGACCTCGTCGACGAAGAGCACCGTCTCCTTGCCGCTGGCGACGAGCTCGCGGCGCGCCAGGTCGATGGCGGCGCGGACCTCCTTGACGCCGGCGGCGACCGCCGAGATCTCCACGAACCGGCGGTCGGTCTGGCGCGACAGGATCGAGGCGATCGTCGTCTTGCCGGTGCCGGGCGGGCCCCACAGCAGCAGCGACATCGACGCGTCGCCCTCGACGAGCTGGTGCAGCGGTGACCCCGCGTCGCGGAGCTGGCGCTGCCCGGCGAGCTCCTCGAGCGTCCGCGGTCGCATCCGGACGGCGAGCGGCGCCGCCGCGTGGTCGCTCGACCCCAGGGACCCGGCGGTCCCGGACGACCCCGACGAGGGGGCGCCCGGGACGTCGAACAGTCCGTCGCCGCTCAGCCCGCGTCCCTCGCGGTGTCGTTCGCGGACGCGCCCGGGGTGGTGCGCGCGCCGGCCATCGTCCGCTTCTCCAGGTCGAACCAGGTGTCGGAGAAGCCGGGCGGGTTGCCCAGGTCGGTCGGGGAGCCGCCCGGGTCAGGGCTGCCCTGGTCGTCGACGCCCAGGAGGCGGGCGGTCACCGGCTCCTCGGGGTGCTTGCCGAGCTCGCCGGGGAAGTGGCAGGCCACCTTGTGGCGGCGCCCGATCTGCAT
Source organism: uncultured Nocardioides sp. (assembly GCF_947489365.1). Classification (GTDB taxonomy): domain Bacteria; phylum Actinomycetota; class Actinomycetes; order Propionibacteriales; family Nocardioidaceae; genus Nocardioides. The sequence goes on along the minus strand of NZ_CANLDB010000009.1, from coordinate 50,595 downwards.
CAGCGGGGGCTCGACCCGCGCGCAGATCTCCTTGGCGTGGAAGCACCGGGTGCGGAAGCGGCAGCCCGACGGCGGGTTGATGGGGCTCGGGACGTCGCCCTCGATGCGGATGCGCTCACGGCGACCGCCGATCGCCGCCTGCTTCACGTCGGGCACCGCGGACAGCAGGGCCTGCGTGTACGGGTGGTGAGGGCGGTCGTACAGGGTGTCGCGGTCCGCGATCTCCACGATCTTGCCGAGGTACATCACCGCGACCTCGGGGCAGAAGTGCCGGACCACGCCCAGGTCGTGGGCGATGAAGAGGAACGCGATCCCGAACTCCTTCTGGAGGTCCTCCAGGAGGTTCACCACCTGCGCCTGGATCGACACGTCCAGCGCCGAGACGGGCTCGTCCGCCACCAGCAGCTTCGGCTGCAGCGCCAGCGCGCGGGCGATGCCGATGCGCTGCCGCTGACCACCGGAGAACTCGTTCGGGTAGCGGTTGTAGTGCTCGGGGTTCAGCCCGACGACCTCCAGCAGCTCCTGCACCCGCGAGAGGACCTTGTCCTTCGGCACCATCGAGTGGGTGACCAGCGGGCTGGACACGATCGCACCCACGGTGTGGCGCGGGTTCAGCGAGCTGAACGGGTCCTGGAAGATCATCTGGACGTCGCGCCGCATCGGCTTCATCTGCCGGGGGCTGAGCCTGGCCAGGTCGGTGCCCTCGAAGCGGATCGCGCCGGACGTCGGGTCGTGCAGCCGGGTGATCAGCCGACCGGTCGTCGACTTGCCGCAGCCGGACTCCCCCACCAGGCCGAGCGCGCCGCCGGCGGGGACCTGGAAGGAGACCCCGTCGACCGCCTGCACGTGGCCGACCGTGCGACGCACGAGCCCCGAGGACTTCACGGGGAAGTACATCTTGAGGTCCTCGACCTCGAGGACCGGCTGCCCCCCGCTGCGGTGCCGGGTGAGCGTGGCGTCGGACTCCTTCTGCACGGAGACCATTCACGCCTCCTTCGTGGTCGGGGGCGTCGTCGAGGGCGTGGCCGTCGACGGAGCCGGGGTGGCGGAGCCGTCCGCGAGGTCGGGCGCGATCTCGGGCAGGACCTCGGTGGCGTAGATCCGGTCGGGGTCGGCGAGGTGGCACCGCTTGAGGTGGCCGGGACCGCGTCCCCCGGGGGTGAGCTCGGGCGTCGACGTCGAGCACAGGTCACCGGGGACCTTGTCGACGTGGACGCACCGGGGGTGGAACGAGCAGCCGGTCGGCGGGTCCAGGAGGCTCGGGGGGTTGCCCGGGATCGGCAGCAGGCGGGCGTCCGGGTCGGCCGACACGTCGGGGACGCTCGACAGCAGGCCCCAGGTGTAGGGCATCTCGGGGTGCGTCAGCAGCTCCCGGGTCGCGCCGTACTCCACGGCACGGCCGGCGTACATCACCAGCACCTCGTCGGCCATCTCGGCGATCACGCCGAGGTCGTGGGTGATGATGATGATCGCCGAGTCGAACTCCCGCTGGAGGTCGCCGAGCAGGTCCAGGATCTGCGCCTGCACCGTCACGTCGAGCGCGGTGGTGGGCTCGTCGGCGATGAGCAGCGACGGGTCGTTGATCAGGCCCATCGCGATCATGGCGCGCTGGCGCATGCCGCCGGAGAACTGGTGCGGGAAGTCGTCGACGCGCCGGTCGGGCTGCGGGATGCCGACCAGGTCGAGCATCTCGATCGCCTTGCGGCGCCCGTCACGCGCGCTGGCCTTCGGGTGGTGCGCGCCGTACGCCTCGGAGAGCTGCTTGCCGACCCGGTAGAACGGGTGCAGCGAGGCCAGCGCGTCCTGGAAGATCATCGCCGCGCTGTTGCCGCGGATCTTGCGCAGGCGGGACTCGGAGAGCCCGATGACCTCCTGGCCGTCGATCCGGATGGAGCCCTCGATGCGGGTACGGCGGGGGTCGTGCAGGCCGAGGACGGCCATGGACGACACCGACTTCCCCGAGCCTGACTCCCCCACGATGCCGAGGGTCTGGCCGCGGGCCACGCCGTACGACAGGTCGGTGACCGCGTTGACGAGGCCGTCGGCCGTCGGGAACTTGACCGTGAGGTGCTCGACCTCGAGCAGGCGCTCGCCGGCCGCGGACGACGCGGACTTGCTGGTGGTGACGCCGGTGTCGGTGCTCACGAGATCCTCACTCGGGGGTCGAGCACCCCGTAGAGGATGTCGACCACGATGTTGGCCACGATCACCACGATGGCACCGAAGAGCACGGTGGTCTGCACGACCGGGAAGTCCTCGATCTGGATGGCCTCCAGGCCCCAGCGACCGATGCCGTTGATGCCGAAGATGATCTCCGTGAAGATCGTACCGGCGAGCAGGAACGCGAAGTCGATGCCGAAGATCGTCACGATGGGCACGAGCGCGGAGCGCAGGCCGTGCTTGAACGTGACGGTCCGCGAGCTCAGGCCCTTCGCCCGCGCGGTGCGGATGTAGTCCTCCGACAGGGCGTCGATCATCGCGCCGCGGGAGAAGCGGGTGTACTGCGTCGAGTTGTAGAGACCGAGCGCCAGCCACGGGAGCAGCAGGCCGCTCAGCCACGCCACCGGGTTCTCCGTCAGCGGCGTGTAGCCGGCCTCCGGGAACACCTCGTTGATGACGTTCAGGTAGAGGTAGATCAGCAGGGCGAAGAGCACGTAGGGGATCGAGCTCATCAGCAGGGTCGCGCTGACCAGCGCCTTGTCGGCGACGGTGCCGCGACGGCGGGCGGCGAGCACGCCGCTGGTCACGCCGACGAGCAGGATGATCACCGCGGCGCCCACGGCGAGGCTGATGGTCGCGGGCAGCCGGCGGATCAGCTCGTCGAACGCAGGCACGAAGGTCCGGTAGGACAGGCCGAGGCACGGGGCGGAGCACTCGACGAAGGTGCTGGCGCCGAGCTGGATGTCGCGGCCGGTGAAGATGCCGCCGACGTACTTCCCGAGCTCGGAGAGCATCGGGTTGTTGTAGCCGAAGTTCTCCTCGAGCTGGGCTCGGAACTCACTGGTGCAGCGGTTGTTGGTGCGCTGCTCGCACAGGCCCTGGACGGGGCTGCGCGGGCCGTACCAGAACAGCACGAAGATGCTGACGACCAGCGTGCCGAGCACGAGGAGGCCGGCCAGCAGGCGCTTCACGATGAACGCGAACATGTCGCTCCTGGGGGGACTCGGTACGACCGGGCGGGACACGGAGGATCACGAGGATCGCGGTGGCCCGCCCGGTCGACGGTCGTCGTGCCCCCCTCGGCCAGGCCGAGGGGGACACGACGGGGTTGGTGCGGGGTGGTGCTGCTAGCTCAGCAGGGTCACTCCGGGACGACGTACATGTCGCGCCAGTTCGGGAAGCCCTGGGCGGCGTCGTTCTGGAAGTTGCCCACCCGCTCGCCGTAGGCGAACAGGTTGTTGAGGTAGCCGAGCGTCAGGGTCGGGAAGTAGTCCTGACGGATGGTGCGGTCGAGGTCGGCCCACGCGGCGGGCTGCTCCTCCACGGGGAGACCGGAGATCTCACCGATGCGGTCGTCGACCGCCTGCTCGGAGAAGTTGCCGGTGTTGTACTCCTGGCCGGTCTCGAACAGCGCCGGGATGAACGTCGAGGCCGACGGCCAGTCCGAGCACCAGGCGACGCCGCGGACGTTCAGCTCCTTGTAGATGTTGTTGTCCGGGTCGGTCCAGACGTCGTACGGCGAGCCGCCGTAGCCGAACGCCTGGGTCGCGAAGCCCGCGTCCTCGAGAGCGGTCTCGATCTGCTCCTTGGCCGCACGGCCCTCCGGGGTGGAGTTGGTGAAGGAGAAGCGGATCTCGTACTCGCCGGGCTCGAAGCCGGCCTCGGCGAGCAGCTCCCGGGCGCGCTCCGGGTCGGTCTCGATGGTCTCGCCCTCGATGGCCTCGTAGTCCTCGCGACCGGCCATGCCCGGGGGCAGGATCGGCTCGCCGAAGGTACGGGTCAGGCCGGGGATCTCACCGGCCGCGGCAGCGGCGTCCTCGTAGGGGTACGCGAAGGCGAGCGCCTGGCGGACCTCCTTCTCGGGGATCTTCTCGTAGTCCGGGTTCCAGAACGAGGTGCAGGCCTGCGAGGCCGGCACGACGCGGTCACCGAGGGCCTCGGTGGCCTGCTGGTACGACGAGCCCTGCAGCGCGGTCAGGACCGTGGTCTGCGACTGCTCGGTGTTGTTCAGCATGACCTGGTCGCTGGACGTGGTGTCCTGGGCGAACTCGAAGACGTACTCGTCCGGGTACTGGTGGCGCGAGGCGTCGGTCTCGGGGTCCCACTCGTCGTTGCGCTCGAGGCGCAGGATCTCGCCGGAGCGGAACTCGGCGACCTTGTAGGGGCCGGTGGCCAGCGGCGCGTTGCCGTAGCCGGGCGCCTCGCCCTCGGGACCGGACGGGACCGGGCCCATGGCCATGAAGGAGCCCCAGTAGTCCATCTCCGGGAACGGCTGGGACATCTGGATCGTGATGTCGCTGCCGTCGACGGTGATGCCGGGGAAGTCCTCGCCGTCCACGTAGGGGCCGGCGTAGTCCTCGGCGCCCTCGAAGTAGGTCTTGGAGTACTTCGTGCCGGGGCCCTGGAGGTCGGCGGACTCGGCCATGGAGCGCTTCATGCCGAAGGCGACGTCCTCGGCGGTGACGGGGTCACCGTTCTCCCAGCGGATGCCGTCCTTGATCGTGAACGTCCACTCGGTGAAGTCCTCGTTGGGCGTGCCGAGGTCGGTGGCGAGGTCGGGGACCAGCACCATCTCGTCGGTCTCGTAGTCGTACTTGAAGGTCGTGAGCGACCGGAAGACGAGGTTCTGCAGGATCGAGTTGTCGGTGACCGACCAACCCGCCGTCGGGTCCAGCGTGGTCGGGCCCTCGTCGGGCAGCGGGAGCAGCACGTTCAGCGTGCCGCCCTCCTCCGCACCCTCGATCGGGTCCGCCGGGCCCTGCGCGTCGGGGTCCTTGAGCTCGCCCGCCGCACCGCCCTCCTGGAACTCGCCGCCGGTCTGAGGCTGGTCGCCTCCACCGCCTCCGCCGCCGCAGGCCGCGAGCGTGAACAACGCCGCCGCTCCTGCGACCGCAGCCATGGACTTGCTGCGCTTCATGTCCAGCCTTCCTGTCGTGATGGTCGGTCGCGGCGTGGTGGCCGCTTCCGCGTTCCCGAGAGCGCGGTTGACGCCTCGAAGTGGTGCAGGCGTCAGCGCCTGGTCTTGGGGTCCAGGGCGTCGCGGATCGCGTCGCCGAGGAGGTTGAGGGCGATGACCAGGAGGACGATCCCGATCACCGGCTGCCAGAGGTACTGGGGGTAGACGTCGAACCAGGTCACCGCGCCGGCCACGGTCTGGCCCCAGGAGGGCCGGTCGGTGACGCCGATGCCGAGGTACGACAGCCCGGCCTCCGCGGCGACGTACGCCGGCAGGGCCAGGGAGAAGGCCACCACGATGGGGGCGACCAGGTTGGGGAGGATCTCCTTGCGCAGGATCCGGTGCGTCGGGACGCCGATGGCGCGCGCAGCCTGGATGAACTCGCGCTCGCGCAGCGACAGCACCTCGCCGCGGATCAGGCGGGCCATCGTCATCCAGCCGAAGATCACCAGGACGGCGATCACCGAGTAGAACTGCACCTCGCCGAGCCGCTCCGGGTTCGTGCCGAACCGGTCGGACAGGATCGGCGCCAGCGCGAGGGCGGCGAGCAGGAACGGGATCGTCAGGAACAGGTCGGTGACGAACATGAGCACCCGGTCGACGACACCGCCGAGGTAGCCGGCCAGCAGCCCGACGATGACGCCGACCACGGTGGAGAGCACCGCGGCGGTCGAGGCGATGATCATCGAGGTGCGAGCGCCGTAGAGCCACACGGCGAGGTTGTCGGTGCCGACACGGGGCGCCACGCCGAAGGGGTGCTCCGGGTCGTAGCCGCCGAAGGGCGGTCCCTCCAGCGGGAGCTGGCTGATCAGGTTGATCCGCTCACTGGCCAGCGGCGTCTCGAGCGAGACGCCCAGCAGGCTCGCGATCTGCCCCGCGAAGACCGCGATCACCGCGAAGCCGAGCACCACGACCAGCGACGCCATGGCGAGCCAGTCGCGACGGAGCCGGTCGAACGCGATCCGCGTCGGCGACTTGCCGGCGATGGCCTTGGGTGCCTTCTTCGGCGCCCCGGGGGCCGCCGTCGACTCGGTCTGCACCTCCGCCTGCGGCAGGGTCATGCTCACCTCGTGTCCGTCACCCGAATGACTCCGCCCCGAGCGGAGCGCGTGGTGAGCCTAGGTCAGAGTGAACGGGCGGTGGATCACTGCGGAATAACGATTGCGTCTCGCGTCGTGACTCGCTATGAGCCTGCTGAGACGTCCGTCGGTGCGGCGGGGTCGGTGGCGGGTCGAGGGGCCGCCTTCGGCTGCGCGTCGACGCCGGCCTCGCGCCGCTGCTCGGGGCTGATGGGCGCCGGCGCCGCGGTCAGCGGGTCGTAGCCGCCGCCGGACTTCGGGAACGCGATGACCTCGCGGATCGAGTCCGCTCCGGCCAGCAGCGCCACGATCCGGTCCCAGCCGAACGCGATGCCGCCGTGGGGCGGCGCGCCGAAGGCGAAGGCGTCGAGCAGGAAGCCGAACTTCTCGGTCGCCTCCTCCTCGGAGAGCCCCATGACGGCGAAGACCCGCTTCTGGACGTCCTCGCGGTGGATACGGATCGACCCGCCGCCGATCTCGTTGCCGTTGCAGACGATGTCGTAGGCCCACGCCGGCGCCTCGCCGGGGTCGACGTCGAAGGTCTCGAGGTCCTGCGGGCTGGTGAAGGCGTGGTGGACGGCGGTCCAGGCGCCCGAGCCGACGGCCACGTCGCCCGCGGCCTGGGCCTCGGAGGCGGGCTCGAACAGCGGGGCGTCGACGACCCAGACGAAGCTCCACGCGTCAATGTCGATGAGGCCCAGGCGGTGGCCGATCTCGAGCCGCGCGGCGCCCAGCAGGGCGCGGGAGGACTTGGGCGGACCGGCGGCGAAGAAGACGCAGTCGCCGGGCTGTGCCCCGACGTGGGCGGCCAGCCCGGCCTTCTCGTCCTCGCTGATGTTCTTGCTGACCGGGCCGGTGAGCTCGCCGTCCGGCTGCACCAGGACGTAGGCGAGGCCCTTGGCGCCGCGCTGCTTGGCCCAGTCCTGCCAGGCGTCGAGCTGGCGACGGGGCTGGTCGGCGCCGCCGGGCATGACGACGGCACCGACGTACGGCGCCTGGAAGACGCGGAACGGGGTGTCGGCGAAGAACGCCGTGCAGTCGACGAGCTCCTGGCCCATGCGCAGGTCGGGCTTGTCGGAGCCGAAGCGCGCCATCGCCTCGGCGTACGCCATCCGCGGCAGCGGGGTCGGCACGTCGTGGCCGACCAGGCGCCACAGCGCGACGAGGATCTCCTCGGACAGGGCGATGACGTCGTCCTGGTCGACGAAGCTCATCTCGACGTCGAGCTGGGTGAACTCGGGCTGGCGGTCGGCGCGGAAGTCCTCGTCGCGGTAGCAGCGGGCGATCTGGTAGTACCGCTCGAGCCCGCCGACCATCAGCAGCTGCTTGAACAGCTGGGGGCTCTGGGGCAGCGCGTACCAGGACCCGGGCCGCAGCCGGGCGGGCACCAGGAAGTCCCGGGCCCCCTCGGGGGTGGAGCGGGTCAGCGTCGGGGTCTCGACCTCGACGAAGTCGTGGGCGGCGAGGACGCCGCGGGCGGCGGCGTTGACCTTGCTGCGCAGCCGCAGCGCGTGAGCGGGTCCGGCGCGGCGCAGGTCGAGGTAGCGGTGCCGCAGCCGGGCCTCCTCGCCCACCTCTCCCCCGGCGTGCCCGGACGCGTCGTCGACGGGGAACGGCAGCGGCGCGCTGGCGCTCAGCACCTCGAGGTCGGTGGCGACGACCTCGATCTCGCCGGTGGCGAGGGTCGGGTTCTCGTTGCCCTCCTTGCGGGCGACGACCTCGCCGACCACCTTCACGCAGTACTCGCTGCGCAGCGCGCCGGCGACCTCCTCGTCGCGGACGACGACCTGCACCACCCCGGAGGCCTCGCGCAGGTCGAGGAAGGCCACGCCGCCGTGGTCGCGGCGTCGCGCGACCCAGCCGGCGAGGGTGACGGTCTGGCCGACGTGCTCGGTGCGGAGGCTCCCGGCGTCGTGGGTGCGGATCACTGCTGCTCCTTCGCCTGCACGCGGGGGCGCAGGTCCTCGGTGGGTGGGGTCCAGGTGGCGGGGTCGGCGTCCTGCTGGTCGCCGGAACGGATGTCCTTGACCTGGTGCGTGCCGCCCTCGGCGTCCGCGGGGAACCAGACGTACGGGATGCCGCGGCGCTCGGCGTAGCGGATCTGCTTGCCGAACCGCTGCGCGGACGCGACGACCTCGCAGGGCACGCCACGGGCCCGCAGCGCCGCCGCGACGGCGTCGCTCGCGGGACGCGAGGCCTCGTCGGTGAGGGCGACGAGGACGGCGCTGGGCACCGACCGGTCGGTGCGCAGGCCGGTGCGGGTCACCAGCGGGACGACGACCCGGCTGACGCCGAACGAGATGCCGACGCCCGGGTAGGTGGTGCGACCGTCGGTGGCGAGCGCGTCGTACCGGCCGCCGGAGCAGATGGAGCCCAGCGACTCGAAGCCGTCGAGGCGGGTCTCGAACACGGTCCCCGTGTAGTAGTCGAGGCCGCGGGCGATCGAGAGGTCCGCCACCACGCGGGTGCGGTCGTCGACCAGGTCGGCGACGCCGGCGAGCAGGGCGGCGAGCTCGTCGAGCCCCTCGGCCAGCAGCGGGCTGCGCTCGCGGGCGTCGTCCCCGAGCACGCGGGCCACCTCGGCGGTGAAGGAGGTGTCCGGCGTCGCGATCGCGGCCAGCGCGAGGACGGTGTCGGCGGTGGGGCCGTCGAGGCCGGCGCCGACGAGGGCGTCGCGCACGGCGTCGGCCGGCAGCTTGTCGAGCTTGTCGACCTGCCGCATCACCTCGTCGACGAGGGCGGGCTCGGTGATCCCGAGCGCGGCGTACGCGCCGACGACCAGCTTGCGGTTGTTGACCTGGAGGGTGAATCCGGGCAGGAAGTCGAGGCGCCGCAGCGCGTCCACCATCACCCGGGTGACCTCGACGTCGTGGTGGGCGGGCAGCACGTCGCGCCCGACGACGTCGATGTCGGCCTGGGTGAACTCCCGGAAGCGCCCGTCCTGCGGTCGCTCGCCCCGCCACACCTTCTGGATCTGGTGGCGACGGAAGGGGAAGTCGAGGTGCCCCGCGTGCTCCAGCACGTAGCGGGCGAACGGCACCGTGAGGTCGAAGTGCAGCCCGAACCCGGCGTGCCCCTCCTCCGCGGTCTCGTGCAGGCGCCGCAGGAGGTAGACCTCCTTGGCGGTGTCGCCCTTGCGCAGCAGGACGTCGAGGGGCTCGACCGCACGCGTCTCGATGCCGCCGAAGCCGTGCAGCTCGAAGACCTCGCGCAGGGTGTCGAGCACCTGCTGCTCGACGGCCCGCTGCTCGGGCAGCAGCTCGGGGAACCCGCTGAGCGGGGTGGGCTTGCTCATGGGCTCACAGACCTCGGGTGACTCGTCCCGCGTCGTCCCCGCGCTGGAGGTCGAGCAGGTAGGGGTTGGTGGCGCGCTCGCGGCCGATCGAGGTCTGCTCGCCGTGGCCGGGCAGCACGACGACCTCGTCGTCCAGCGGCAGCACCTTGTCGGCCAGCGTGCGCAGCATCGTGTCGTGGTCGCCGCCGGGCAGGTCGGTGCGCCCGATCGAGCCCGCGAACAGCAGGTCGCCGGCGAACAGCACCTCGGAGACGCCGTCCCCGGGGTGGGGCGTGCGGAAGGTGACCGAGCCGCGGGTGTGGCCGGGGGTGTGGTCGACGGTGAAGGTGATCCCCGCGAGCTCGAGCGTGGTGGTGTCGTCGAGCAGCCGGACGTCGTCCGGCTCCACCCAGGTGTGCTCCTTGCCGCCCAGGAGCTGCGGCATCATCAGGCGGGTGTCCTCGCTCATCCCCGCGAGCGGGTCGGTGAGCAGGTGGCGGTCCTCGCCGTGGATCCAGGCGGTGGCGTCGTAGGCGCCGGCGACCGGGGTCACGCACCAGACGTGGTCGAGGTGGCCGTGGGTGGCCAGCACCGCGACGGGCTTCAGGCCGCGCTCGCGCACCACCTGCGCGACGCCCTCGGCGGCGTCCTTGCCCGGGTCCACCACCACGCACTCGCTGCGGTCGGCGGTGGCCACGACGTAGCAATTGGTGCCCCAGGGTCCGGCGGGGAAGCCTGCGATCAGCACCCGCCGCACACTACCGACCGGGCCGCCGGACGGAGGCGACGCCCACCGGCCGCGACCTCAGTAGAGTGAGCCCGTGACCAGCCACGAGTGGGGTCGGGTGGACGAGGACGGGACCGTCTTCGTGAGGACCGCGGACGGCGAGCGCGCCGTCGGTTCCTACCCGGCCGGCACACCCCAGGAGGCCCTTGCGTTCTTCACCGAGCGCTACGACGGACTCGCCTTCGAGGTCGAGCTGACCGAGAAGCGGGTCACCGGTGGGGTGGTCGGGCCGGACGAAGCCGCGGCCGCCGTCGCCCGGGTGCGCGGCCAGGTCGCGGGGGCGAACGCCGTCGGCGACCTCGACGGGCTGCTGGCGCGCCTCGACGCCCTCGGCGCCGTCATCGCCACCCAGCGGGAGGCCAAGCGGGCGGAGAAGGCGAAGGCGCAGGAGGAGGCCCGCGCCGGCAAGGAGGAGATCGTCGTCTCCGCGGAGCAGATCGCCGCCGGCACCGACTGGCGCCACGGGGCCAACCGGCTGCGCGACCTGCTGGAGAAGTGGAAGGCCCTACCCCGGCTGGACCGGCCGACCGACGACGCGCTGTGGAAGCGGTTCTCGGGCGCGCGGACGGCGTACACGAAGGCGCGCAAGGCCCACTTCGCGGAGCAGGACTCCAAGCGTGAGGGCTCCCGGGCCGTCAAGGAGCGGCTGGCCGCCGAGGCGGAGTCGCTCGCCGACTCCACCGACTGGGGCCCGACGTCGGGTCGCTACCGCGACCTGATGCGGGACTGGAAGGCCGCCGGCCCGGCGCCGCGCGACGTCGACGAGGCGCTGTGGCGCCGCTTCCGCGGGGCCCAGGACCAGTTCTTCGGCGCCCGGGACGCCGCGAACCGCGCGCAGGACGAGGAGTTCGGCGCGAACGCGGTCGTCAAGGAGGGCATCCTGCGCGAGGCCGAGGCGCTGGTGCCCGTCACCGACCTCGACGCCGCCAAGCGGGCGCTGCGCGACCTGGCGGACCGCTGGGACGAGGCCGGCAAGGTGCCCCGGGACCGGATGAAGGAGCTCGAGGGCCGCTTCCGCGCCGTCGAGACCGCGATCCGCGGCGCCGAGGACCAGCAGTGGTCGCGGTCGGACCCCGAGAAGTCCGCGCGGGCCGGGGACATGGTCTCCAAGCTCGAGTCCGCCATCACCGCCCTCGAGGCCGACCAGGAGCAGGCCCGGGCGGCCGGGGACGGCCGTCGGGTCGAGCGCATCGAGGCGGACCTCGCCTCGCGCCGGGCGTTCCTGGAGGCGGCGAGGCGGGCGTCCGCGGACTTCTCGTGACGCCCGACCCGGGAGCCGAGCCCGAGCGGCGCAGCCGCGGCCTCGACGCCCTGGACCTCCTCGACACCCCGGCCGAGGAGCGCTTCGACCGGTTCACCCGTCTCGCGCTGGTGCTCTTCGACGTCCCGATCGCCTCGATCACGCTCGTCGACGGCGAGCGGACGTTCTTCAAGTCGCTGACGCGCATCCCGCAGGTGCCGGAGCCGCCGGCGACCGACGACTTCTCCCTGGCGTGCGTCGAGTCCGGGGAGCTGCTGGTGGTGCCCGACGCCCGTGAGGACCCGACGTACGCCGGGGCGCCCACGGTCACCGGTGCGCCGCGGGTCCGGTTCTGGGCCGGTCAGCCCGTGCACGATGCCAACGGCACCGCGATCGGGACGCTGGCGCTGGCCGACCGACGGCTGCGGCCCTGGGAGGGTCGCGACGCCCAGCTGCTGCGGGAGCTCGCCCGCTGGGTGGACACCGAGCTGCAGACCGAGGGCGAGGCGCAGCGCGCGAGCGCCGTCCAGGAGGCACTGCTGCCGCCGCCGCTGGTGCTCGACGGGTACGACGCCGCGGCCGTCTGCCTGCCGACCTCCGTCGTCGCCGGCGACTTCTACGACCACGCGGGCTTCGGCGACACCGGGCACCTCCTCGCGCTCGCCGACGTCATGGGCAAGGGCACCGGCGCGGCGATCCTCACCGCCACCGTGCGCGCCTCGCTGCGCGCCGAGGCGACGGCGTACGCGCAGGGCCGCGTGGGGCGGCACGAGGCCGGTGCCGACCTCGGCACGGTGGTCTCGGCGGTGAACGCGCTGCTCGTCAGCGACCTCGCCGCGAGCGACGCCTTCGTGACCGGGTTCGTGGGGTGGCTCGACCCTGCCAGCGGCGACCTGCGCTGGGTCGACGCCGGTCACGGCCTCGCCATGGTCTGCCGCTCCGACGGCACCGTCGAGCCGCTCCGCGGCGGCGACCTGCCGCTGGGGATCACCAGCGACTGGACCTGGACCGAGTCGCGGGTCTCGCTGGCTCCGGGCGACTGGTTCGTCCTCACCAGCGACGGCCTGCTCGACCTCCTCGGCGGCACCTTCGAGCAGGTGGACGAGATCGCCCGGCTGGCCCTGGCCTCGGCGGACCCGGCCGCCCTGGTGCAGCAGGTCCGCGCGCTGGCCGACACCGACCCCGCGCGGGACGACGTCACCGTTCTCGCGATTCGGCGTACAAGGTCCTTGTAGGTACCTAGGGTCGAGGGGTGTCTCGGGACAGTCCCCCCTCCCCCGCACCCCAGTGGCTCATCCGGGTCGCGGTGCTGCTCACCGTCGTCCTCGGCGTGAACTACGTCGTGTGGCGCTGGCTCTTCTCCGTCAACTGGAACGCGTGGTGGATCGCGGTCCCGCTGATCGTGGCCGAGACCTACAGCATCATCGACGCGCTGCTGTTCGGGACGACCGTCTGGAAGGTCAAGCGGCGCGGGGCGGCCCCACCGCCGCCGCCGGACGCGACGGTCGACGTCTTCGTCACGACGTACAACGAGCCGCTGGACCTGGTGCAGAACACCGCGCTGGCCGCCCGCGACATCCACCACCCGCACCGCACCTGGATCCTGGACGACGGCTCGCGCACCGAGCTCCGTGACTGGGCCGCGGCGCACGGGATCGGCTGGATCCGCCGCAGCGAGGACTGGGTGGACCGTCCGCGGCACGCCAAGGCCGGCAACATCAACAACGCGCTGATGCAGACCGAGGGCGAGTTCCTGCTCATCCTCGACGCCGACCAGGTGCCCGTCCCGGAGATCCTCGACAAGACGCTCGGCTGGTTCACCGACCCCGAGGTCGCGCTGGTGCAGACCCCGCAGTACTTCGTGAACGTGCCGAAGCACGACCCGCTCGGCAGCCAGGCGCCGCTGTTCTACGGCCCCATCCAGCAGGGCAAGGACGGCTGGAACGCCGCGTTCTTCTGCGGCTCCAACGCCGTGCTGCGCCGCGAGGCGCTCATGCAGCTCGGGGTCTCGCGGTACGCCGCCGAGGTCGAGACCGCCGTACGACGGGCGCTCAAGACCTCCGACCGGGTGCTGCGCTCGGCGCGCGAGGAGCTCGACGAGGACGACGAGCGGCTGGTCGCGGCCATCGACGAGGTCGCCGCCGAGGTGCGGCACGCCCGCGCCGAGCTCGACCAGGGCGTGGCCCTGGCCGACGTCACCTACGGCTTCCAGCAGCGCATCGACGTCGTCAGCGACCGGCTCGTGGCCGACGACCTCACCGCCGTCCGCGCCGACCTCGAGGTCATCGCCGGCCTCGAGGGCGCGATCGCCCAGGAGTCGAGCCCGCTCGCCGTCCTCGACGAGGTCGCGCTCGACCGGGTCTCGCGGCGGGCCTGGTCGCCGCTCGGGGCGCTGGAGACGGTCCGGACGCTCATCGGCGCGGTCGACATGAGCCGCGACGACGAGGCGCAGCCGGTCATGCCGCTGGCGACGATCTCCGTGACCGAGGACATGGCCACCGCCATGCGCATGCACGCGATGGGCTGGCGCTCGGTCTACCACCACGAGGTCCTCGCCCACGGCCTCGCGCCCGAGGACCTCGGCTCGATGCTCACCCAGCGGCTGCGCTGGGCCCAGGGCACGATGCAGGTGATGTTCCGGGAGAACCCCCTGGTCGTGAAGGGGCTCTCGATCCCCCAGCGGCTCATGTACTTCTCCACGATGTGGAGCTACCTGTCCGGCTTCGCGGCCGTGGTCTACGTGACCGCGCCGGTGCTGTACCTCACCTTCGGCGTGCTGCCGGTGCAGTCGCTGTCGAGCGAGTTCTTCGCCCGGCTGATCCCGTTCCTCCTCGTCAACCAGCTGATGTTCCTGGTCGTGGGCAAGGGGGTGCCGACCTGGCGCGGGCAGCAGTACTCGCTGGTGCTGTTCCCGACCTGGATCAAGTCGGTGACCTCGGCGTTCGGCAACGTGTTCCTGGGCCGCCACCTCGACTTCTCGGTGACGCCGAAGGAGCGGCCCGTCACCGACGGACCCCAGTGGCACCTGGTGAAGCCGCAGCTGATCGTGATGGGGGCGCTCGTCGTCGCCGTCGGTCTCGGCATGGTCCGGCTCGCCGTCGGCCAGGCCGACCCCCTCGGGATCTGGGCCAACGTGGCCTGGGTCCTCTACGACCTCCTCATCTTCAGCGTCGTCATCCAGGCCGTGCTCTACCGCGGTCCGGAACCCGAGACCGAACCCCAGACCCAGCCCCAGCCCAAGGAAGGGAGCGCCCCGTGAGCGACTTCGAGGTCACGGTCACCGACGACGGCGTCGGTGTCGTCCGCCCGCTCGACCGGCTCACCATGGTGTCGGCCAAGCGGTTCACCGGCCACGTGGCCGACCTGATCGGCGGCGGCACGTCGCGGATCGTCGTCGACCTGTCCGGCACCGGCTTCGTCGACTCGTCCGGACTGGGCGCACTGATCGCCGGCCTCAAGTCGGCCCGCCAGGCGGGCGGCGACCTGCGGCTCGCCGCGCCCACCGAGCAGGTCCTGACCATCCTGTCGCTGACCAACCTCGACAAGGTCCTGCGCCCCCGGGACAGCGTGGCGGACGCGTTCTGATGGACGCCGAGCTCGTGCGCTCGATCCGGCTCCCGGGCCGGGTCGAGAGCGTGGACACCGTCGGGCAGGAGCTCGCCGAGGTGTGGCGCGACGTCCCCGACGTCTCCTCCGCCGACCGCACGCGCGTCGAGACGGCGCTGGTGGAGGTGGTCGGCAACGTCGTCGAGCACGCCCTCGCCGGCCGCGGCGGCAGCGAGGTCGTCGTCGAGCTCCACGTCAACGCTCGCGAGATCCTCGCCGAGGTCGCCGACGACGGGTCCGCGCTGGAGGTCGACCCTGCCGGCGCGACCATGCCCGCCGCGGACGCCACCGGCGGGCGCGGCCTCGCCCTGGCCGTCCTGGTCACCGACGAGCTGCACTACCGGCGCGACGGCGAGACGAACCGGTGGCGGCTGCGCTGGCAGCGGGGGGACCTCCCGTGACCACCGCCCTCCCCCGGCTGCTCGCCCGCCTGCCGGTCCGTCTGCTGGGCGTGCTGCTCGCCCCTCTCCTGCTGCTCGTGCTGGCGCCGGTGACCCCCGCCGCGGCGGCCGACCCGGTCGAGCCCCCGTCGGACGGGCCCTACTTCGGTCCTCAGCTCGACTGGACCGACGACTCCGCCTCCCAGTACGCCGACCGCCTGGGCGCCCGGCCGTCCGTCTACGCCCAGCAGGTCGCCTACCCGCTCGCCGCGCCCGACGTCACGGTGCTGGAGCAGTTCGCGCAGCAGGCGGCGCAGCAGGGTGCGCTCGCCGAGCTGACGCTCGAGCCGTCGGTGCCCCTCGAGGAGCTCACGGCCGAGGACGCCGAGGACCTCGTCGACACGCTCGTCGACGTCCACGAGCAGTACGACTCCACGGTGCTGCTGCGGTTCGCGCCCGAGATGAACGGCTCCTGGACCCCGTGGGGCCAGGAGCCCGGCGCGTACGTCGACGCCTTCCGCGAGGTCGCGGACGTGGTCCACGCCTCCGCCCCGGACGCGGCCATGGTCTGGGCGCCGTCGTACGGCTCGGGCTACCCGTTCACAGGCAGCTCGGGGCGCATCGAGGGCCTGGGCGACCGCGACCTGGAGCGGCTCGACACCACCGGCGACGGCCTGGTCGACGCCGCCGACGACCCGTACGGGCCCTACTTCCCGGGCACCGACGCCGTCGACTGGGTGGGCCTGTCGATCTACCACTACGGGGTGCGGCTCGACACCGGCGAGCGCGACGACGAGGACGAGGGCCTCGACGAGGAGACCAACACCGTCCCCGAGCCCGGCGCCTACGCGGCCCGGCTCGACGAGGCCGCCGGGTACGGCGACGACCGGGTCCGTGAGAGCTTCTACTCCCGGTTCGCCGAGGCCCTCGACAAGCCGATGGCGGTCCGCACCGGCGCGTTCTACGACCCCGACGCCTCCGGCGACGACGGACCCCTGGACATCAAGCGCACCTGGTGGCGCCAGGTCATCGACCCCGACCTGCGGTCGTCGTACCCGCGGATCGCGCTGGTCAGCTGGCTCGAGGTCCGCCGCGCCGAGGCCGAGACCGGCGACTCCGTCGTCGACTGGCGGGTCACCCACACGTCCACGCTCGCCGACGCGCTGCTGGGTGACCTGCGCGCCGCGGACGTCGACCTCGGCCCGGTCACCCGCGTCATCGACCAGCAGACGTCGAACGAGGCGAGCAACCAGTACCTGCTCGACGGCATCGACGCCGGGGACCAGATGGGGTGGATCACCGCCCTCGTCGTCCTCGCGTTCGTGACGCTGCTGGTCTCGGGGCTGGTCGGCCGGTTCGTCCCGTCGTGGCGCTACCCCACCCCCGACGACCCCCGCGACCAGCGGCTCGACCTGCTGCGCGGCTGGATCATCGTCGCCGTCGTCGTGACCCACATCGAGGTCGCCGGGCCGTACAGCTACGTGGCCCGCAACGCCATCGGCGCCATCACCGGCGCCGAGCTGTTCGTGCTGCTGTCCGGGATCGTGCTCGGGATGGTCTACCCCGTCGCCGTCCGCCGCCAGGGTGAGTACGTCGCCGCCGTCCAGGCCCTGCTCCGCGCCCGCAAGCAGTACCTGACGGCCCTGGTCGTCGTCGTGCTGGTCTTCCTGATCTCCCTGCTGCCGTTCGTCGACGCCTCGGTGATCACGACCTTCACCGACCGCGGCACCGGCTCCGGCGGGCCGGAGGCCAGCGGCCAGGTCTACGACCTGTACGTCAACGCGCCGCGGCTGTTCGACTACCCGCCGCCCTGGTACGCCGTCCGCCAGCTCCTGCTGCTCGAGATGGGCCCCTGGGTCTTCAACATCATGGGCCTGTTCGTCGTGCTGTCGCTGTTCGTCCCCGCGCTGATGTGGCTGATCCAGCGCGGCTACTGGTGGGCCGTGCTGCTCGGCAGCGCCGCGCTCTACGGGCTCGACCGCTGGGTGGGCCTCGACCTCCTGCCGTCGCAGTTCGACGACGTCTTCCCGCTGGCGATCTGGCAGGTCCCGTTCTGCGTCGGCCTCGTCGTCGGCCGCTACCGCCGCGAGATCACCCGGGCGCTCACCAGCCGGGCCGGCGTCGTCGCCGTGACGGTCGCGCTCGGTGCGTACGCCGCGACCCTCGGCGTGCTGTGGCTGCAGCACGGGTCGGCGTACGACTGGCTCTACCCGAACCTCTACCAGCGCACCGAGCTGCAGGGCGGGCGGCTGCTCGACCTGGCGCTCGTCATCGTCGTCGCCTACGCGCTGCTGACCTGCGTCTGGAAGCCGATCGCCGGCGTCGCCGGCTGGTTCCTGGTCCCGCTGGGCCGGGTGAGCCTGTACGTCTTCATCGTCCACGTCTTCTTCGTGCTCGCCGTCGGCAACGTCCCCGGCCTCGACCGCACCAGCTGGTGGCAGGGCTTCCTCGTGCACACCGTCGTGCTGGCGATCATCTGGGTGATGGTGAGGAAGAAGTTCCTGGCGAGGGTGATCCCGGCGTGAGCGGGGCACCCTGCGGCTCACCACGCTAGGTGGGTGAGCCGACGCCTGGCGCGGTGGGCTCACCTCGCTCACCGGCGACTCACCACGCTAGGTGGGTGAGCCCACGGGACCGGCCCGGAGCCGGACCGGCGGCGCTCAGGCCGTGACGCGGTAGGCGTCGAAGACGCCGGGGACGGTGCGGACCGCGCGCAGCACCGAGTCGAGGTGCTTCGCGTCGGCCATCTCGAAGGTGAACCGGCTCTTCGCGACGCGGTCGCGGGTGGTCGACAGGCTCGCCGACAGGATGTTCACGTGGACGTCGGAGAGCGCCATCGTGATGTCCGAGAGCAGACGGGCACGGTCGAGCGCCTCCACCTGGATGTTCACCAGGAACACCGACTGCGCGGTCGGCGCCCACTCCACCGCCAGCAGCCGCTCCGGCTTGCTGGTCAGCGCGCTGGCGTTGGTGCAGTCGCCGCGGTGCACCGAGACCCCGCCGCCCTTGGTCACGAACCCCAGGATCGGGTCCGGGGGCACCGGGGTGCAGCACTTGGCGAGCTTGACCCACACGTCGGGGGCACCGGCGACGATGACGCCCGGGTCCCCCGCCGCCGCGGGCTTCGACCGGCCGCGGCGGCCGGTGATCGTGACGGCCTCGGCGAGGTCCTCGGCGGCCCCGGCGTCGCCGCCGTGCAGCTCGATCACGCGACGTACGACGGCCTGTGCGGAGAGGTTCGCCTCGCCGACGGCGGCGTACAGCGCCGTGACGTCGCCCAGGTGGAAGTGGGTCGCGGCCTCGGTGAGGGTCTCGTGGGACATCAGCCGCTTGAGGGGCAGGCCCTCCTTGCGCATGAGGCGGGCGATCTGGTCCTTGCCGCGCTCGATGGCCTCGTCGCGGCGCTCCTTGGTGAACCACTGCCGGATCTTCGAGCGGGCCCGCGGCGACTTCACGAAGCCGAGCCAGTCGCGCGACGGTCCCGCGTTCGCCGCCTTCGAGGTGAAGACCTCGACGTTGTCGCCGTTGTCGAGCTGCGACTCCAGCGGCACCAGACGGCCGTTGACGCGCGCGCCGATCGTGTGGTGGCCGACCTCGGTGTGGACGGCGTACGCGAAGTCGACGGGGGTGGCGCCGGCGGGCAGCGCGATCACGTCGCCCCGCGGGGTGAAGACGTAGACCTCGGTCTGGTTGACCTCGAAGCGGAGGGACTCGAGGAACTCCCCCGGGTCGGCGACGTCGCTCTGCCAGTCGAGCAGCTGCTTGACCCACGTCATGTCGTCGAGGTCGCCGCGACGCTCGGTGTCGGCACCCGAGCGGCCGTCCTCCTTGTACTTCCAGTGCGCCGCGACGCCGTACTCCGCCCGGCGGTGCATGCCGTAGGTCCGGATCTGGAGCTCGACCGGCTTGCCCTGCGGGCCGATGACCGTGGTGTGCAGGGACTGGTACATGTTGAACTTCGGCAGCGCCACGAAGTCCTTGAAGCGGCCGACCACCGGGTTCCAGCGGTGGTGCAGGACGCCGAGCACGGCGTAGCAGTCGCGGTCCTGCTCGACGAGGACGCGGATGCCGACCAGGTCGTAGATGTCGGTGAACTCGCGGCCGCCGACGATCATCTTCTGGTAGATCGAGTAGTAGTGCTTCGGCCGGCCGGTCACGGTCGCCTTGATGCCCGCGGCCTTGAGGTCGGCCTCGACCTCGCTGATCACCTGGGCGAGGAACTGGTCGCGGGACGGCGCGCGCTCGGCGACCAGGCGCACGATCTCGTCGTAGATCTTCGGGTGCAGGGTCGCGAACGCGAGGTCCTCGAGCTCCCACTTGAGGGTGTTCATGCCCAGCCGGTGCGCCAGCGGGGCGTAGATGTCGAGGGTCTCGCGGGCCTTGCGCTCCTGCGTCTCCGGCTTGACGTAGCGCAGTGTGCGCATGTTGTGCAGGCGGTCGGCCAGCTTGATGACGAGCACCCGGATGTCCCGGGCCATCGCCACGATCATCTTGCGCAGCGTCTCGGCCTGCGCGGAGTCGCCGTACTTGACCTTGTCGAGCTTGGTGACGCCGTCCACGAGCTGCGCGACCTCGTCGCCGTACTCCTTGCGCAGCTGCTCGAGGGTGTACTCGGTGTCCTCGACGGTGTCGTGGAGCAGCGACGCCACCAGCGTCGGCTCGGTCATGCCGATCTCGGCGAGGATCGTCGTCACCGCGAGCGGGTGGGTGATGTAGGCGTCGCCGCTCTTGCGGGTCTGGTGGGCGTGCAGCCGCTCGGCGGTGGTGTACGCCCGCTCGAGCAGGGCCAGGTCGGCCTTGGGGTGGTGGACCTTGACCGCCTTGAACAGCGGGCCGAGCACCGGGTTGTCGCCCGCGCCGCTCCGCGTGCCGATCCGCGCGAGGCGGGCGCGCATGCCGCGGGCGGAGGTGACCGGCTCCGGGGCGGGCCGCGGCGGCTCGGGAGCCGCTCCCCGGGTCGCGTCGTGCGCAGTGGTGTCCCGCGGCTCGGTGGCGGTCCCGGAGGGAGCGCGCCCGGTGTCGTCGGTCACGCCTCCAGTGTAGGCGCGTCCCGGACGCTCAGACCGCGAGCAGGCAGGTGAGCGGGATGTCGCCCAGCGACTCGCGCCCCGGGAGGAACGTCAGCTCCATCAGCATCGCCACCGAGGTGGTCGCCGCACCGCACCGGTCGACGAGCTCGCGGGTCGCCGCGAGCGTGCCGCCGGTCGCCAGGACGTCGTCCACGAGGAGGACGCGGTCGCCCGCGCCGAGGGCGTCGGTGTGGATCTCGAGGGTGGCCTCGCCGTACTCGAGGGAGTAGGAGACGGCGTACGTCTCCCGCGGCAGCTTGCCGGCCTTCCGGACGGGGACCAGGGGGACGCCGAGCGCGAGCGCCACGGGGGCGGCGAGCAGGAACCCGCGGGCCTCCATGCCGACGACGGCGTCCACGTTCGTGGCGCCGTCGGCGTCGCGGCCGGCCGCGGCGAGGGCCTCGACGACGTCACCGAGCGCCGCCGGGTCGGCGAGCAGCGGGGTGATGTCCTTGAAGACGACACCCGTCGTGGGGAAGTCGGGGACGTCGACGACGAGCCGCCCCATCGCCTCCTGCGCCCGGTCGAGCGCGGCTGCGGCGTCGGTGCCGCGGTCGCTCACTCAGAGCTCCTTGCGGGTGTCGTCGGTGGTCTCGACGTGCGCGTCGGGTGCCGGCTCGTCCAGCGGCGCCTTCTCGGGCACGACGGACGCGATGGCCGCCCGGGCCACGGTGACGACGACGCCGTCGGCGATGCGGACGTCGACCCGCTCGGGGTCGTCGGTGGCGGCCAGCGTCCCGAAGATGCCGGACGTCAGCATCACCTCGGAGCCGACGGACAGCGCCGACTGCATCTGGCGCTGCTGCTTGGCGCGCTTGGACTGCGGCCGGATCACCAGCAGGTAGAAGATCGCGACGATCGCGATGATCGGCAGAAGGGCCGAGAACTGCTCCACGGGTAGACCTCTCACAAGCGGGCGGGACCGTCCGAGTCTAGGAGAGGGCTGTCCGCGCCCCGCATCGCCGTACGACCCCCCGGAGCGACGACGGAGGCGATCACTGCCTGTCAGCGACAGTGATCGCCTCCGTTCACGCGAACCGGTCTCGGTCGAGCGGGTGCTCAGCCCTCGAAGAGCGTGCTGTCGCCGCCGGTGACGACGGGCGGGGTGAGGCCGAGGTGGGCCCAGGCCGCGGGGGTGGCGACCCGGCCGCGGGGGGTGCGGGCGAGCAGGCCCTGCCGGACGAGGAAGGGCTCGGCGACCTCCTCGACGGTCTCGCGCTCCTCGCCGACCGCGACGGCGAGGGTGGAGACCCCGACGGGGCCGCCGCCGAAGCGGCGGCAGAGCACGTCGAGCACGCCGCGGTCGAGGCGGTCGAGGCCGGACTCGTCGACCTCGTAGAGCTCCAGGGCGGCCCGGGCCGCACGCTCGTCGACGACGCCGTCCGCCTTGACCTGCGCCCAGTCCCGGACCCGGCGCAGGAGCCGGTTGGCGATGCGGGGCGTGCCGCGGGAGCGGGAGGCGATCTCGGCGGTCCCCTCCGGGGTGACGTCGACGCCCAGCAGGTCCGCGGAGCGGCGGACGATGAGGTCGAGCTCGGCCGGCTCGTAGAACTCGAGGTGCGCCGTGAACCCGAAGCGGTCGCGCAGCGGACCGGGCAGCAGCCCGGCCCGGGTGGTGGCGCCGACCAGCGTGAACGGCGGGATCTCCAGCGGGATCGCGGTGGCGCCGGGGCCCTTGCCGATGACGACGTCGACGCGGAAGTCCTCCATCGCGACGTACAGCATCTCCTCGGCCGGGCGGGCCGTGCGGTGGATCTCGTCGATGAAGAGGACGTCGCCCTCGTTCATGCCCGACAGGATCGCGGCGAGGTCGCCCGCGTGGGTGAGGGCAGGGCCGCTGGTGATGCGCAGGGGTGCGCCCATCTCGGCGGCGATGATCATCGCCAGCGTGGTCTTGCCGAGCCCGGGCGGGCCGGAGAGGAGCACGTGGTCGGGGGCGCGGCCGCGCATGCGGGCGGCCTCGAGGACGAGCCCGAGCTGCTCGCGCACCCGCACCTGACCGACGACCTCGTCGAGGGAGCGCGGACGCAGCGCCGCCTCGACGGCCCGCTCGTCCCCGTCGGCGTCGGCCGACACGAGGGAACGCAGGTGGCCGGTCTCGGCCGCCACGAGCGCGTCGAGGTCGGGGTCGGGCCCGGTCCGGTCCACCGGGTCAGGCCCTGCTCAGCGCGCGGAGCGCGGCGCGGAGCAGCGCGCCGACGTCGGGGGTCGGTCCGGCCTGGTCGGCGACGACGTCGACGGCGCGGTCGGCCTCCTTGGCGGACCAGCCGAGCCCCACGAGGCCCTCGTGGACCTGGCTGCGCCACGCGTCGCCGGGGGCGACCGCGACGCCCGCGCCGGTGGTCGCGACCACGCCGGTGGGCGGGCCGATGCGGTCCTTCAGCTCGAGGATGATGCGCTGGGCGCCCTTCTGGCCGATCCCGGGGACGGCGGTGAGGCGCTTGACGTCCTCGCCGGCGATGGCGCGGCGCAGGTCGTCCGGACCCAGGACCGCGAGCATCGCCTGGGCCACCTTGGGGCCGACCCCGGAGGCGGTCTGGGCGAGCTCGAAGCAGTCCCGCTCGTCGTCGGTGGCGAAGCCGAACAGCGTCAGGGAGTCCTCCCGGACGACGAGCGACGTCGCCAGCGTGGCCTCCTGGCCGACGCGCAGCCCCGCGAGGGTGCCGGGGGTGCAGGCGAGGTGCAGGCCGATGCCTCCGACCTCGACGACGGCTCCGGTCAACGACACGGCGAGGACGGGGCCGCGGACGCTGCTGATCATCGTGCTCCTCCCGAGCGGGCGAGGGCGGCGTCGAGCCGCGCCTGGGCGCCTCCGCGCCAGATGTGGGTGATGGCGAGCGCGACGGCGTCCGCCGCGTCGGCGGGCTTCGGGGCCTCGGGGATCCGGAGGATGCGGGCGACCATCATGCCGACCTGCGCCTTGTCGGCGCGGCCGTTGCCGGACACCGCGGCCTTGACCTCGCTCGGGGTGTGGGTGGCCACCGGGATGCCGCGACGCGCCGCGACGACCAGGGCGATGCCGCTGGCCTGGGCGGTGCCCATCACCGTCGAGACGTCGGAGCGCGCGAAGACCCGCTCCACGGCGACGGCGTCGGGGCGGTGCTCCTCGATCCACTCCGCCAGGCCGGCCTCGATGGTGACGAGACGGGTGGCGATCGGGACGCCCGCCGAGGTGCGGATGACGTTCGCGTCGACCAGCCGCAGCGGTCGTCCGACGTCCCCCTCGACCACGCCGACCCCGCACCGGGTCAGCCCGGGGTCGATCCCGAGCACGCGCATGCGCCACCTCTCGCCGTACGAACACCTGTTCGCACACGCTAGCGGCCCGCGCCGACGCCGCCGGCACGACACGCGCTCAGGCGTCGACGGTCGCCATCACCTCGTCGGAGACGTCGAAGTTCGCGTAGACGTTCTGGACGTCGTCGAGGTCCTCGAGGGCCTCCACCAGCCGGAACACCTTCGGGGCGGCCTCGGCGTCGAGCTCGACCTGGGCGTCGGGGACGAAGGAGGCGTCGGCGGAGTCGTAGTCGAACCCGGCCGCCTGCAGGGCGGTGCGGACGCCGAGGAGGTCGGTGGCCTCCGAGATGACCTCGAAGGACTCCCCCAGGTCGTTGATGTCGTCGGCGCCGGCCTCGAGCGTCGCCTCGAGGACGTCGTCCTCGGCGAGGGTGCGGCCGTCCTGCTCCTGCGGGACGACGACGACGCCCTTGCGGTGGAAGAGGAAGGACACCGACCCCGGGTCGGCGAGCGTGCCGCCGTTGCGGGTCATGGCGGTGCGGACCTCCATGGCGGCCCGGTTCTTGTTGTCGGTCAGGCACTCCACGAGCAGCGCGACACCGCCCGGGCCGTAGCCCTCGTACATGATCGTCTGGTAGTCGGCGCCACCCGCCTCGGCGCCGGAGCCGCGCTGCACGGCGCGCTCGATGTTGTCCTTCGTCACCGAGGACTTCTTGGCCTTCTGGATGGCGTCGTACAGCGTCGGGTTGCCCGCCGGGTCACCGCCGCCCATCCGGGCCGCGACCTCGATGTTCTTGACGAGCTTGGTGTTCATCTTGCTGCGCCGCTGGTCGACGACGGCCTTCTTGTGCTTCGTGGTCGCCCACTTGGAGTGGCCTGACATCCCTCGTCCCTTCGTCGTCGCGGCGCGTCGGCCGGGGTCACCGACCCCCGCCGTGTCCGACGATCCTACCGACCGGCGGGCCGAGCCCGAGGCCGCTCCGACCGGCCACCGGGGAGCCTCACGTGCCCGTGCCGCAGACGAAGTTGGCGATCAGCAGGCCGGTGTTGGTGAAGCTCCGGGTCCTGATCGGGCTCGACTCGAGCACCGCCCCGGTCAGGCGGGTGGTGACCCGCGCCTGGTAGCTGGTGTTCTGCAGCAGGGTGAGACCGCCGCCGCTCCAGCTCGCCGTCGCCGTCGTGGCGCCGACGGTCATCAGGACGTCCGCGCCGATCTTCTGCTCGGGCGCCACGTCGGTCCGGTAGATCCGGACGACGTACTCGACCGTGCCCCGCGGCGGGGCGGCCACGAGCGGGGTGGTGAACGTGATCGTCGACGCCGGGTTCAGCACGGGCCCGGTCGTCGAGCAGGACACCGCATTCGCAGGGGCGGGTCGGAACGTCCCCGCCCCGACCACCCCGGTCGTGGTGGCGGCCGTGTCGGTGAACAGCGCCCCGGTCGGTCGGACGACGGCCGGCACCACGAGGAGGAGCACCCCCGCCAGGAGGGCGGCCAGCGCCACGGGCGCCGGGCGGCGGACGGGCGTCACGACGTCTGGGTGAGGACGGCCCGGAACACCAGCGTGCCGGACTTGTCCTGGTTGCCGTCACCGGCGGTCGTGGCCAGCCCGATGCGCAGGCACAGCGTGTCCGAGCCGCCGGCGGCCAGCGACCGGGACGCGGTCAGGAGCGGGAGCTCGGCGGTGGTGCTCACGAGCCGCTCGGGCCCGACGGCGGTGCCGGAGCAGGTGTCCTGCACCGGGTACGTCGTGTCCTCGACGGGCGCGCCGGTGTACGCCTGCACGAGCACGGCGTCGTTGAGGTAGGTCCAGGTCGAGCCGCGCAGGACGGCCAGGGTGTAGGTGCCGGGCGGGTCCCCCACGTTGCGCAGGGTCAGGGGGTAGGCCTCGTACTCGCCCGGGGTCCGTCCGGCGAACGCGATGCTGCTCTTCGTCCAGCCCGTGTTGAGCCCGGTGGCCTGGTTGTCGTCGACGCGCAGGTCCAGCGTGCCGGCGCGCAGCGTCCCGGTCGTGACGTTCGCCGTGTCGTTCCAGAAGGCGTACGTCCCCGCGCCGCCGGCGCCGACCCCGAGGGCGGCCACGAGGGCGAGGGCGAGGGCCGTCCGGTGACGGGAGCCCCCCGGGCGGGTGCGCGTCTCCGCGCGGTGGCGGCTCACGGTGCCACCTCCTGTCTCTCGCGGTCGGGGACGGGACTGTCGTGCTCGGGGTGCGGGTCGTCGTCGCGGCGTCGGAGGAGGGCGAGGCCGACCCCCACCATCAGCAGCCCGAGGAGCAGGGACAGCAGCCCGAGGGAGGAGCCGGTCCCGGGCAGCAGGCCGTCCCCGGACCCGTCCTGGTCGGCGCTCTCGGCGCCCGGTCCACCGCTGCCCGGGCCCTCGCCACCGGGCCCGCCGGGCCCCTCGCCACCCGGGCCGAGGCCCCGGTCGTCCTCGGTGAGCCGGACGCGCAGCCGCAGGTCGGCGGCCTCCGTCATCGTGCGGTTGCCGGCGTCGGACCGCATCCCGACGCGTACGTCGACCCTCCGGGTGGCGCCGGGATCGAGGATCCCGGCCTCCAGGGACCGGCCCGTCGCGAGCGGCGTCCAGGTCGACCCGGTCGACCCGGTCGACCCGGTCGACCCGGCGCGGGCCTCGACCGTGAGCCAGGACGGCAGGACCGCGTTCTCCGGCACCTCGACGGCGAGCAGGGCGGGGTCGGTGGCCTCGTTGCGGACCCACCACGAGGTGCTGCGCCGGTCCCCCGGGACCCAGCGGAGCGACGCCGCGAAGAGCGGCCCCTCCAGTGCGTCGGCGTAGTCCTGGCCGTCGGCGCTGAGCCCGACGGGCCCGTCGACGGGGTCGGCGTACGCCGTCCCGGGGGCCGCGAGGAGGAGCGCCGCGAGCAGGGGCACGAGGAGGAGCGCGGGCCTCACGACGTGGCCCCCCGCCGCCGGCGACGGCGGTCGCGGAAGCCGCCGACGCCCATGACGAGGGCGTAGACGACCAGCCCCGCGCCGACGCCGTACGACGCCCACTGGCGCTGACCTCCGGACAGCCAGCTGTTCAGGTGCCCCAGCCACGGCACGGCGTACCAGACCGCGCCCTTGACCTGCACCGGCTGGACCGGGTCGGTGTCGACGGCGTCGTTCGCGTCGCCGCGGGTGCGGAAGAAGCGCTCGCCGTCGACCGTGCCGGTCGCGACCGCCACGATCCGGTGCGTGACCACGGTCGACTCGCCCGAGGAGCGCTGGTAGGTGATGACGTCGCCGACCGCGAGGTCCTCGGCCCGCTCCGGCCGGACGACGACGAGCGTGCCCGGCGGGTAGGTGGGCGTCATCGACCCGGTCAGCACCGTGTACGGCGTCGCGCCCGCGGCCCTGGGCACGAGCACGGCCACCACGACGACGGCGGCAGCGGCCAGGACGACCGTCCAGCACGCACCGGACCAGAGCACGGACAGCACCCGACGCCGCCGGTGCCGGCCGTGCGACGCCGTCCGGGGGGAGGGGACGGCGTCGCCGGTCGGCACGGCGGGCGCCGGGGCCGTGGTCGTCATCGTCAGCCGGGTCGGGACCGTGCCGACCTCAGGGGGTCGCGTCGGTCTGGGTCAGCACGATCGAGACGCCGGAGAGGTCGAGGACCTGCTCCTGGGAGTCGTTGTCGACGGCGGCCCCGAACGGGAAGTCGATCTCGAGGTCGACGTTGAGGGTGCTGTTGTTGTCCCCGCCGCCGATGGTGGTCACGGGGTCGCCGGCCGCATCGGTGGCCGTCAGCTCCGTCTCGACGAAGGGCGCCAGGGTGCCGGACCCGTCGCCACCGACCGCGGACAGCGTGGCCTGGATGTTGTTGCCCACCGCGACGACCGTGTAGTCGGCGGTGTAGGTCAGGACGTCGCCGGGGACGAGCACGACGTCGGTGTCCGGGTCGTCCACGGCGGTCCCGTTGAGCTCCCAGACCCCGGTGCCGACCGCATCGAGCGCGAGCTCGCCAGCCTCGACCTGACCGCCCTCGACGTCGGCCGTGGCGTTCCAGTAGGCCAGCGAGCCCGCACCCCCCGTGAGGACGACGACCGCTGCTCCGGCCGCCAGGACGGACTTGGTGGACTTTCTCATCGGGCGCTCCCGGGATCGGGCCGCGCGACTCCGGGCGCGCGGCAGGTGCCCAAAGGTAGGCCGATACAACTATCTCTGTCAGCGTCTTCCGGGTAAAACTTGTGGTGAGCACATGATTGGGTCCGTCAGGTGGCGGTGACGCTCACTGTCGTGGTCGTCACGTTCGCGAAGGCGTCGGTGGCCACGACGGTGAGGGTGTACTCACCGCGGTCCCGGTAGACGTCCTCGACCGAGCCCGGGACCGTCCACCGAAGGCCGTCCCTCGTCGTGCTGGTCGTCGCCGCCGCCTGGGGACAGGAGCCGCTCGCGGGCTGGTCCGTGAACCGCGTGCCGTTCCAGCAGCGCGTCGTGGCCCGGGGACCGGTCCCGACGACCGTCAGCGCCCAGACCACCGAGGAGACGCCGGCGGCGTCCGTCGCGGTCCCGCAGGCGGGCACGTCGGACCCGCAGCCGCGGCTGACCTCGCGGCGCAGGGCGTTCGCCCCGCCGCGGAAGCCGTCCGGCGGCTCGCCCACCGCCACGACGGGACCGGTGCGGTCGGCGGCGAACGTGCGCCTGGACGACTCCGCCCGCCAGTGGTCGCCGAACGTCGCCCGCACGGCGTAGTGGACGGTGCCCCCGACACGGGACGGGTCGTCGCACGCGAGGGCCGCGCCGTCGGCGACCGTCACCGAGCAGGTCAGGACCGGCGTGCCACCGGTCGCCCCCGCGTACCGGTAGACCTCGTAGGCCGTCGGCACGCCACCCAGGGTGCCCACACGGGACGCCGCCCAGCTGACCCGGGTCAGTCCGGTGCCGGACCGCTGCGCGACCGTCGGCGTCGCCGGCGTCGTCATCGACCCCGACGTGACGGTGCCGCTGTCGACGCTCGCACGGTCGGTGAAGGCCGCCCGGGTCGCGGGGACCCAGCCGAGCCCGACCAGGAGCAGGGTGACCACGAGGGCCGACAACCCCGCGCGGGAGGTCACGGCGTGGTCACCTGGGTGGCGTCCAGCCGCACCGTGACCGAGCCCGACGTCCGGCCCTGGTAGGCGTCGTCGGTGCTGGTGGGCAGGGTCGCGAGGACGCAGAGGTCCCGCGTGCTCCCCCGGTCGGCACGCACCGACCGGCCCGGGAGGAGCCGCGTGCCGCCGGTGCACGTCTCGGTCCGCGGGTAGGTGGTGTCGTCCGCGGAGGCACGCCCGCCCAACCACAGCTCGACGGTCAGCGCCGGGCCGAGTCCACCCCCGGTGGTCACGGTCGGGGTCCAGTCGAGGTCGGCGTCCCCGCCGTTGGCCACGCTCAGCGTCGCCGCCGTGCTCTCCCCCGGCACCATGCCCTCCAACGCCAGGTCCGGTCGGGCGTGGGTGGTGTCCAGCCCCGTCCGCCCGTCGACCACGAGGTCGAGCCGTCCGGAGGTGAACCCGTCGCCGGCCACGGTGGACCGGTCGGTCCAGGCGGCCAGGGTCGTGCCCGCCGTGGGGACCAGGAGCAGCACCGCACCGACGCCCGCCGCCAACGGCGCGGCCCGGCTCCCCGGACGCGACCCGGACCGCCCCCCTGCGGTCCGGGCCGCGCGGTGCCGCCCGCTCACGCCGGCACCCCCGGGCCGGCACGGCGGGCGGGCCGGTCGCGGCGCCGGCTCGCACCGGCTCTCGCGAACGACACCAGGGCGTAGGTCCCGAGCCCACCGGCCAGGACGGTCGTGAGCAGCCTCCGCTGCTCGTGGGCGAGGGCCTGGGAGACGTACCCCAACCAGGGAACGGCGTACCAGACCTCGCCACGGACCTGCTGCTCGAGCACGGGAGCGGCATCCGGGACCGGGTTGGCGTCGCCCTGGGTGAGGAACACCCGGCCGTCGTCCCCCCGGCGGGTGCCGATGACCCGGTGCGTCACGACCTCGGGCTCGCCGGAGCGCAGCTGGTAGGTCAGCACCGTGCCGATCTCGATGTCGGCGGGCGCCACCGGCCTGACGACGACCAGCGTGCCGACCGGCAGCTCGGGGGTCATCGACCCCGTGAGGACGGTGTACGGCGTCGACCCGGTCACTCGCGGGACCACGACGGCAACGACCACCACGATCCCGGCGAGCAGGAGCAGCGACACCCCCAGCGCCCGCGCGAGGCGGGCGCCCGCCCCCGCCGGGGCGCGGTGGCCGGCCCTGTTCCGGCCGGCCACCGCGGTCAGCCGGAGGCTCGCGCAGTCGTCGCCTGCGTCGCCGTCAGCGTGATGTCGCCGAGCCGGATCGACCTCAGCATGGAGTCGTTGTCGACCTCGTCGGCCTTGAGCGGCACGGCGATCGTGATGCTGGCCTCGAGGGCGTCGCCGTCCTCGAGCAGCACCGGCTGCCCGAAGTCGACCTCCTGTCCCCCGCGGGACAGACCGCCCTCGACCTGCAGGTCGTCGACGGCCATCGTGGTCCCGCCCAGCCCACCGCCGGTCACGCCGAAGACGGACCGCAGGTTGTCGCCCTCGGCGTCCACCCTGATCGTGCAGCTGCGGCTGACCTCGTCGCCCGGCACGAGCCGGTCCGTGTCCGGGTCGAACGCCTCCCCCGAGACGCCCTCCACCGTGTTGCTGACGAACCAGCCCGCGCTGTCGCACTCGGCGGCGTCGATGGCCAGCCGACCGCTGTCCAGCTGTCCTCCCGGCACCACGTCGGTGCTGTTCCAGTAGGCCAGCGAGCCGGCGCCTCCGAGCAGCAGGACCGCCGCTCCTCCGGCCAGCATCCCCCTCTTGACGTGCGTGTTCACCACGCGTACCCCCCCAGGTAGTGCCGGGAACCGAGACGTCCCGGGCGCACATCCAGGGTGATGTATCACCTACCTGCGTGCGGCGGTTTCCGTGGGGTTTTTACCGTGACGTGACGAGATTTTGCCCTGGCGCCGGTCAGGCCGCGTCGCCGGCAGGGCCCGCGAGCGCCTGCCCGCGGACGAGCAGGACCCGCTGCACGACGGTGACCGTGCTCGCCGCGGCCAGCACCCACAGGGTGAGGAACAGCAGGAACGGCAGCGAGAAGATGGCCGACAACCCGGTCATGACGAGGATCGCGACCAGCCGGTCGGCGCGCTCGGCGATGCCGCCCTTGGCCTGGTAGCCGAGCGACTCGGCCTTCGCCCGCGCGTACGACGTCACCGAGCCCATCACGAGGCACACCAGGCTGAGCACGAGGTAGAGGGTCGAGTCGCCGGGCCCGGCGAAGTACAGCGCCAGCCCGCCGAAGATCGCGCCGTCGCCGACCCGGTCGAGCGTGGAGTCCAGGAAGGCGCCGAAGGGGCTGGTCCGACCGGTGAGCCGGGCCATGTGGCCGTCGACGAGGTCGGAGAACACGAAGGCCGTGATGACCAGGACGCCGGTCAGGAGCATGCCCTGAGGGAAGAAGACGAGGGCACCGGCCACGACGCCGAGCGTGCCGACGACCGTGACGGCGTCCGGGCTGACCCCGAGCCGGATCAGCAGGTGCGCGATCGGCGAGACCAGGCGGGTCCAGAACCCGCGGAAGCGTTCGAGCATGGTGGGAGGAGGCTAGCGAGGGGCCCGGCTCGTCACCGAGCCGGCCTCAGGCGCCGACCCAGGAGGCGGCGAGCAGGTCGCGGGTGTCGGTGAGGAGCTCGGGCAGGGTCTTGGTGCGCCCGATGACCGGCATGAAGTTCTGGTCCCCCGGCCAGCGCGGGACGACGTGCTGGTGCAGGTGGGCGGAGATCCCGGCGCCGGCGATGGCGCCCTGGTTCATGCCGAGGTTGAACCCCGCCGCCCCGGAGACCGCCCGCAGGGTCCGCATCGCCTGCCGGGTCAGGTCGGCGATCTCGGCGGCCTCGGGGTCGGTGGTCTCGGTGTAGTCCGCGATGTGCCGGTAGGGGCAGACCATGAGGTGGCCGGGCGCGTACGGGTAGAGGTTGAGCACCACGAAGCACAGCTCGCCGCGCAGGACGACCAGGCCGTCCTCCCCCGCCGTCGGGATGCGGCAGAAGGGGCACTCCCCCTCGCTGGCGTCGGACGGCTTGTTCTCGCCGCGGATGTACGCCATCCGGTGCGGCGTCCACAGCCGGTCGAGGTCGTCGGGCTCGCCGATGCCGTCCTGGACGAGGGTCTCGTCCTCCTGCCCGTCGCCGGTGCTCACGTCGCCGGTGCTCACGTCGCCTGGCCCGCGGCGGCGAGCAGGTCCTCGACCCGCTGGTCGGGGTCGAGCTCGATGCCGAGGCGTCGTCCGAAGCCCTGGAGCAGGTGCCACGCGGACTCCGTGACCATGGAGACGAACACCGGGGCCGACGGGGTGCGCACGGGCCGCGACATCCAGCGACGGACGGCGGCGAACACGGCACCCACCAGGCCGAAGACCAGGGGGTCGACGGCGGCGCGCTCGTCGTCGCTCGGCTCGAGGCCGAGGAGGTCGATGGCGGTGGTGATCAGGTCGGCCACCTGGCCGGCGATCCGCGCGAGGCCCTCCTGCAGCGGGTCCTCCTCACCCGCCGACGAGTCGGTCTCGGCGAAGCGGTGCAGGGACGGGTGGGCGACGGTCCACCCGACGTACGTGGACACGATGCGCTCGGCGATCTCGGGGATCGTGCCGTCGAGCGTGACCTCCGGGATCAGCGCGGCCCAGAGCCGGTCGAGGATCTCGGCGCGCACGGCGCGGTCGAGGTCGGCCCGGTCGTCGAAGTGGCGGTAGACGACGGTGCGCGACAGGCCCGCGCGCTCGGCGATCTCCTGCACGTGGACGTCGACGCCGGGCGCGGCGGCCTCGAGCGTCTCGAGGGCGGCGTCGAGGATCTGCTCGCGGCGCTCCTCGTTGTGGCGGTTCCAGCGCAGCTGGCGCCCGTCGGCGGGCTGCTTGGTCGCCATCACACCCCGTCCCGGTCGCGTCGTGCCGCCCCATGTCGTCCACGTGCCGATCAGGTGCGCGGCGTCCGCCTCACCCGCGGACGAGACCAGCGTAACGCCGCGACCGCTTGGCCCGGGCAGCCACGTCGTCGAGCTCGGCCCGCGCCGTGATCTTGCTGCGCGGCCGGCCCTCGGAGGCACCCCGTCGGCGCTCCTCGTCGTCGATGGCGTCCCATCCCCGGCGGCCGTGGGTCACGACGCCGCGGGAGCGCAGCAGCCGCGGGAGGTCGGAGGGGTCGGCGGACGCGTCACGACGGACGGCGGTGCCGGCGTCGAGGTCGTCGAGGATGCTCGTGACGGTCTCGATCGCGTCGGTCTTGTTGGTGCCGAGGAAGCCGGTCGGGCCGCGCTTGATCCAGCCGACGACGTACGTGCCAGGGGCGACGCGGCCGCGCTGGTGCGGGACGGTGCCGAGGGCGTCGTCGAACGGCAGGCCGGGCACGGGACGGGCCTGGTGGCCGACCGACCGCAGCACGGTGCCCGTGGCCAGCACCTCGGTGTCGTCGGTGGCCACGGCGCGGCTCACGCCGTCCTGGTCGGTCTGGAGACGGGTGCGCACGACCTCGAGGCCGCTGACCCGGCCACCCTCGCCGAGCACGCGGACGGGCGCGGTGAGGAACCGCAGGACGATGCGGCGGCGCCCGGGCGTCGGCGTACGAGCGAGCAGGTCGGCCAGCAGCCGCTCGGCCTGGCTGTCGCCCAGCTCGGCGCCACCGGGCTCGACGACGACGTCGATCTCGCCGGCGTCCGCGAGGCCGACCAGGCCGACGAGCTCCGGCACCGTGAACGCCGCCTGTCCGGGACCCCGCCGTCCGAGGACGACGACCTCCCGCACCCCGCCGGCCGCGATCGCCTCGTACGCCGGGCGCGCGATGTCGGTGCCCACCAGCCGCTCGGGCGCCGAGGTCAGGATCCGGGCGGCGTCGAGGGCGACGTTGCCGTTGCCGACCACGACGACCCGTTCGTGGGACAGGTCGAGGCCGAGGTCCTGGTGGTCGGGGTGGCCGTTGTACCAGCCGACCAGGTCGGTGGCGGAGAGCGAGCCGGCGAGGTCCTCGCCCTCGATGCCGAGGCGACGGTCGGCCGACGCGCCGACGGCGTACACGACGGCGTCGTAGCGCGCGGCGAGCTCGTCGTGGGTCAGGTCGGTGCCGACCTCGGCGCCGAGCAGGTAGCGGAACCCCGGCTGTGTCTCGATCTGGCCGAACAGCCGCTCGGCCTGCTTGGTGTGCTGGTGGTCGGGGGCGACGCCCGCGCGCAGCAGCCCGTACGGCGTCGGCAGCCGGTCGAGCACGTCGACGCCGATCTCAGGGTGCTTGAGCAGCTCGTCGGCGGCGTAGAGCCCCGCCGGTCCGGCGCCGACGACCGCCACGGCGACCTCACGCTCCCCGCGGTCACCGCGGAGCCGTCGCTGCTTGCCCACCACCGCCAACGGCGTCCGGTCAGGATGGGCGAAGACGTCGTAGTAGTCCGCGTTCATGCCGGCGAAGACCTGCTGGTCGGGCGCCAGTGCCGTGTCCGGCTTGATCGCGTCGACGGGGCAGGCGGTCGCGCAGGCGCCGCACCCGACGCAGGAGCGAGGGTCGATGTAGACCATCTCGGCCTCCGCGAACCCGGGCTCCCCGGGGGCGGGGTGGATGCAGTTGACCGGGCACGCCAGGACGCACGAGGCGTCGGCGCAGCACGGTTGCGTGACGACGTACGCCATGGCGCGGTTCCTTGCTCCTGGGGCTCGTGCCGGGCGCCGCCTCAGGCGGCGGCGGAGGAGGGCTCGCTGCGGAAGCGGGCGGCGCGGCCGTCGATCTTCAGCAGCCGCCACAGGACGCGCGAGGACCGGGTCATGAGGCCCGTGTTCTCCGCCAGCATGCGGACGTCGGCGAACAGGTCGCGCAGCATCTTCCGCGACGCGGGGTCGCGCCAGTAGAGGTCCTTCACGACCCAGCGCGGCATACCCATCTGCGCCTGCGCCTTGCGGCTCGGCACGACGATCACGTCGCAGAGGAACCGCATGAGGATCGGCAGGATCAGCGCCACCGCGGCGCGGCGGACACGGCTGAGGCGGGGCGCGTGGTTCTCGACGTACTGGTGGGCGAAGCCGATGTGGCGCGCCTCCTCGGCGACGTGGATCTGCATGATGCGCTGCAGCAGCGGGTGCATCGTGTTGCCGGCGCGCAGGATCGACTTCTGGAGGTGGTCGATCGGCTCCTCGCCGGCGAGCACGCCGAGGAAGAACGGCAGCGGGGTCCAGCGGGCGAACAGCGGCAGGAACGGCGCGAGCAGACGGAACAGGAGCGGACCGCCGGGGGCGTCGACCCCGGTGCGGTTCACGAACTCCTGGAACATCTGCGTGTGGTGGGTCTCCTCGGTCGCCTCGTGCGTGCAGTAGCGGAACTCCGCCGAGCGGTTGGGCAGCGCGAACGTGTAGTTCATGAGGCCCGCGACCAGGATCTGCTCGAACTGCAGGCCGACCTTCGCGACGTTGGCCTGGCGCTGCAGGCCGACGCGGATCTGCTCCTCCTGCGGCAGCGCCTGGTACCAGCGATGACCACCCAGGGTGTCGACCTCCGGCAGGATCCACCGCGGGTCGTCGGCGTCCACGGCGTACGCCGGGTCGTCCCACGCGATGTCTTCGAAGGCGTCGAAGTGCGTCTCCACGCTGGCCTCGCTGAGGATCCGCAGGCGGTCCTCGTACGCGACGCCGGTGTTCTCCTGCTCGACGGCGGTCATGGTGCACTCCTCGTGGTTCGGGGACGTGGGACGCATGTGTCGTGACGCTGTGTCGCAGTTAGGTTAGCGCGACACCGCGTCCCGTGTACAGCAGTATGCGTGACATCACGTCCCGATTATCGACACGCTGTCGCAGACACGCCGTCACGGACACTTCCCCGGGGTCGAGTCGGCAGGTCTGCGCACCGTTTCGGGGTCGAGTCGGCACGTCTGCGCAGGTTGTCCACAGGCTCCGCGAACCGAGGTGTCCGTCGTACGACGCCCGGGAAGTCCTGCGCCATGACTCTTCTCTCTGCCACCCCCACGGCGCCGTTCCTCCCTCCCGACTCGCCGCTCCCCCGGGACCGGCCCTTCACCCGGCGCGAGGCCCTCGACCTACTGCCCACGGCACGTGACCTGACGCGGTTGTGCGAGCGGGGACTGCTGCGTCGTCCGGTCAAGGGCGTCTACCTCGCCACCGAGGCGGGCGACTCCCCCGCGCTGCGGGCCGAGGCGATCGCCCTGGTCGCGTCCCCGGACAACGTCGTGTGCGACCAGCACGCGGCGTGGCTGCTCGGGACCACCGGCGCGCTCGCCCCGGGGGAACACCTCGCCCTGCGACCGCTGTCGCTCTTCCGTCCGTCAGGACGGGGGCGGGTGCGCACCGGGATCGTGGACGGGGGCGAGCGCAACCTGCGCGCGGACGACGTCACCACGGTGCACGGCGTCCGCGTCACCACCCCGCTCCGTACGGCGCACGACCTGGGCCGCGTCAGGCACCCCGACCGCGCCATCGCCGGGATGGACGCCGTCGCGCGCCTCGGCGCCTTCACGACGGAGGAGCTGCTCGGCGGCGTCGAGCGGTACGCCCGCATGCGGTGGGTGACCACGCTCCGCGAGATCGCGCCCCTGGTCGACGGCCGGGCGGAGTCGCCGGCCGAGTCCGTCCTCCGACTCCGCTGCCTCCAGGTCGGCGAGGCGCCGTTCGAGCCGCAGGTGAAGGTCTACGAGGACGGGGTCGAGATCGCCCGCCTCGACCTCGCCAACCGCGAGCTCAAGCTGGCCGTCGAGTACGACGGTGAGGAGTGGCACTCCGACCCGGACCAGCGCGAGCACGACCGGCGCCGTCGTGAGTACCTGTCGCGCGTGCACGGCTGGACCTTCGTCGTCGTCGTCCGCGACGACCTGTTCGGACCGGACCAGGTCCTGCTCGAGGCCCGGATCCGGACGGCCGTCGTCGACGCCCGGCGACGGATCGGCGTACGACCGGTGCGGTGAGCTGCGCAGACCTGCCGACTCGACCCCGAATTCCTGCGCAGACGTGCCGACTCGACCGCGTTCAACTGCGCAGACGTGCCGACTCGACCCCGAATTCGTGCGCAGACGTGCCGACTCGGCGGTCAAGGGGTGGTGGTCTCGAAGAGCTCCGCGTTGCGGGGCATGCCGAGCAGGGCGGTGGGGTGGGGGTCCTTGGCCCAGCGGGCAAGGGCGGGGTCGAGCTCGCCGGTCGGTACGGCGTCGCGCCAGGTCATCGCGATCCCGGCTGCGGCGTCGGGGTCCGCGCGGTCCATGAGCTGCACGTGCAGGTGGGGCATCGAGGTGTTGCCGGTGTTCCCGAGCCGGCCGAGCACGTCGCCGACGGCGACCTCGTCGCCGGCGCGGACGGCGACGGACCCCCGCCCCAGGTGGGCGTACGCCGCGTACGTCCCGTCACCGTGGTCGACGACGACGTGGTTGCCGAGGATCGCGCGGGTGCCGGCGACCTCCCGGGCCAGCCCCTCGACGACGAGCATGAACGCGAGCAGCGGCCACGTGTTGCGGGACCGGTGGTCGCGTCGGCCGTCGTACGCCGTGACCACCCGGCCGCCGGCCATGGCGTGGACGGGCGCCCCGAAGCAGGCGTACTCCTCCGGCCGGCTCCCCCGCAGCGACCACGAGACCACCGGCGGCGTGCCGGGGGTGTCGGGCCCGCAGACGTCGACCGCGCAGTACTGACCCCGCGCCCGGGTGCCGTGGCTCGGCAGCCGCTGGCCGGGGCTGTTCACCGCGGCCCACCGTCCGCGGACGGGTGAGGCCAGGACGACGGGCCCGACGTCGTCCGCCACCGGGGCCACCGCCACCAGCAGCGAGCAGGCGGTGACCAGCACGACCCCGGTCCCGGTGACGAGCACCCCTGCGAGCGGCGAGAGACCGGGCGCCCCCACGACCGCGAGCACCACCTGCACCGCGATCACGAGGAGACCCAGCCCCATCAGGACGTCGAGGACGGGTCGCGCTCCGGCCAGTCGTCGCCTCACGGGCACCTCTCAGTACTGGTGGAAGTACAGGTCCAGGTCGCGCGCGGCGCCGTCGCAGGTGAGGTTCTGGTCGCGGGAGGCCTCGACCCACTGCCCCATCACCGCGTCCCCGCCCTGGATGACCCAGTCGTCGCCGCAGCGGCTCAGCGCCTCGGCCGCGGAGGTCTCCCCCGCGGCGCGCCACTCGGGCACGCCCAGCTCGAAGGTGCCGACCACGCCGGCCCACAGCGCCGGGGTCGAGTAGACGCCGATCCCGTAGCCGGAGTCGGTGTAGCCGCGGGCGATGCCCCGGACGACCTCGGCGTTGGCCGCGAGGTCGCTGCTCCACTCGAAGTCCGGCACCGGCTCGACGTCGATCCACACGAAGGGCGTCTCGAAGCCGGTCGCGTCCATCGAGGCCACGTTGTAGAGCGCCTGCTGGTAGCCGGTGTTGCGCAGCGCACCGGCGGGCGTCGAGCCGTCGTACGGCCCGTCGTCGCCGTGCTCGGCGACCTGCGCGGCGTCGGGGTAGCTCGCGACCGAGTACGCCGAGATCAGCTTCCCGGACCGACGCGTGTCGGCGACCTGGTCGGCCAGGCAGGGGTTCGGCGTGAAGCCGGGGCCGTTCGTCAGCCCGACGACGACGTACTCCGCCGCGGGCAGCGGGCCCGGCATGCCGAGGGTCCGCTTCTCCGGGATGCCCATCCCGACCGGGCACTGCGGCCACGAGATGTCGCTGCCCAGGACGTTGCCGGAGCGCGGCGCGATCCGGGACTCCTCGGCCAGTCCCTCCGCCTGCTCGGCGAGGTCCTGCGCTCCCTCCCCCGGCTCGCCGGCGCGGTCGCCGTCGGTCGGGGACGGCGTCGCCTGGGTGGGGTACGGCGAGGGGTCCGGCTCCCCGGACGGGCTGGGGACGCCGCCGTCCCCGGCCCCCTCCGACGACGAGGACGACGGAGACGACGAGGACCCGCCGCACCCCGCCAGCGCGAGCGCACCGACGAGGACGGCGGCCGCGGCCGCCGCGCCCCGTCGTGCGCCCATCAGACCTGCTCGCGCGCGGCGACCGCCGCGGCGACGCGCTCGATGGCCTCGGCCACCGGCACCTGGTTGTCCTGGCGTCCGTCGCGGTAGCGGAACGACACCGCGCCGGCCTCGACGTCGTCGTCGCCGGCGATGACCATGAACGGCACCTTCTGCAGCTGCGCGTTGCGGATCTTCTTCTGCATCCGGTCGTCGGAGTCGTCGACCTCGACCCGCAGCCCGCGCGCCTTCAGCTGCCGCGCGACGTCGTACAGGTAGTCGGCGTGCCGCTCGGCGATCGGGATGGCCTGCACCTGGACCGGCGCGAGCCAGGGCGGGAAGGCGCCGGCGTAGTGCTCGACGAGCA
Organism: uncultured Nocardioides sp.; assembly: GCF_947489365.1. Lineage (GTDB taxonomy): Bacteria > Actinomycetota > Actinomycetes > Propionibacteriales > Nocardioidaceae > Nocardioides. The sequence continues at coordinate 11,489 of NZ_CANLDB010000009.1, read as the reverse complement.
CCCCGACGAACCGCTCGATGGAGCCGAACTTCGCGGAGTGGATCATCACCGGCTGCTGCCGGCTGCCGTCCGCGGCCTGGTAGGTCAGGTCGAAGCCGACGGGCTGGTTGAAGTCGTACTGGATGGTCGACATCTGCCAGGTGCGACCGATGGCGTCCCGCGCCTGGACGGACACCTTCGGCCCGTAGAACGCCGCGCCGCCCGGGTCGGGCACGAGCTCGAGCCCCGACTCGCGGCAGACCCGCTCGAGCACCTCGGTGGCCTCGACCCACTGGGCGTCGTCCCCGACGAACTTGTCCGGCTTGGAGTCGTCGCGGGTGGAGATCTCCAGGTAGAAGTCGTCGAGCCCGAAGTCGCGGAGCAGCCCGAGCACGAAGTCGAGCAGGTGCTTGATCTCGCCGGGCGCCTGCTCCTTGGTGACATAGGAGTGGGAGTCATCCTGCGCGAAGCCGCGGACGCGGGTCAGGCCGTGGATCACGCCGGACTTCTCGTTGCGGTAGACGTGCCCGAACTCGAACAGCCGCAGCGGCAGCTCGCGGTAGGACCGACCGCGGGAGCGGTAGATCAGGTTGTGCATCGGGCAGTTCATGGCCTTGAGGTAGTAGTTCGCCCCCTCCATGGCCATGGGCGGGAACATCCCGTCTGCGTAGTACGGCAGGTGGCCGGACAGGCGGAAGGTGTGCTCCTTCGAGATGTGGGGGGTCCCGACGTACTCGAAGCCCTCCTCGATGTGCCGCTGGCGGACGTAGTCCTCCATCACCCGCTTGATCACCCCGCCCTTCGGGTGGAAGACGGGCAGACCGGAGCCGATCTCGTCGGGGAACGAGTACAGGTCGAGCTCGCGCCCGAGGCGGCGGTGGTCGCGCTTCTCGGCCTCCTCGATGCGGTGGAGGTGGTCGGCGAGCGCCTCCTTGCTCGGCCACGCGGTGCCGTAGAGGCGCTGCAGCTGCTTGTTCTTCTCGTCCCCGCGCCAGTACGCCGCCGCCGATCGCATGAGCTTGAACGCCGGGATGCGCTTGGTGGTGGGCAGGTGCGGGCCACGGCACAGGTCGGACCAGGCGACCTCGCCGTCGCGGCGGACGTTGTCGTAGATGGTGAGCTCGCCGGCACCGACCTCGACGGAGGCGCCCTCCGCGGCGTCCTCGACGCCCGCGCCGCCCTTGAGGCCGATGAGCTCGATCTTGTACGGCTCGTGGCTCAGCTCGTCGATAGCGTCGGCGTCGGAGGTGACGCGGCGGTCGAAGCGCTGGCCCTCCTTGATGATCTTGCGCATCCGGGTCTCGATCTTCTCGAGGTCGTCCGGGGTGAAGGGGGTCTCGACGTCGAAGTCGTAGTAGAAGCCGTCGCGGATCGGCGGGCCGATGCCGAGCTTCGCGTCGGGGTGGAGGTCCTGCACCGCCTGCGCCATCACGTGGGCGCAGGAGTGGCGGAGGATGTCGAGGCCGTCGGCGCTGTCGATGGCGACGCCCTCGACGACCTGGCCGGCCTCGACGTCGCGGGACAGGTCGCGCAGCTCGCCGTCGACGCGCGCGGCGACGACGTCGGGTGCGTCGCGGAACAGCTCCCAGAGCCGGGTGCCGGCCTCGACGCTGCGGTCCTCGCGGTCATCGGCGTGGACGAGGGTGATCTCGGGCATGCGGCACTCCTGGTGGCGCTGCGGCATACGGCGCCGCGGCTCGTGGGTGGGCCGATCGTATCGGCGCCCCGCGGGGACGGGCGACGGGGTTTCGGGCAGCATCGGCCGCATGGACCATCTGCGCTCCCCCGCGAACGCCGCCGTCACCGAGCGCTGGGGCTTCGCCGACGTGGTGGCCAGCCGGGGCCTGCTGCTCTGCTCCGGCGTGACCGGCGCGCGACCGGACGGGACCGTGGACGGCGACCCGGCCGCGCAGTTCGCGGCGGCCTTCGACCACCTCGCCTCGGCGCTGGCCCTCGCGGGGGCCGACATGGCGGACGTCGTCGAGCTGACGACGTACCACGTGGGGCTGCGGGAGCACTTCGAGACGTTCGCGGCGGTGAAGCAGCGGTACGTCGCGGCGCCGTACCCGGCCTGGTCGGCGATCGGGGTGGCCGAGCTGGCGGTCCCGGGGACGCTGGTGGAGATCCGGGCGGTCGCGGAGGACCCGCGGGCGTCCTGACGCTCAGCCGACCGCCCGGGCCAGGAACGCGGCGACCCGCGCGTGGTAGCCGGGTGGGTCGAGCAGGAACGAGTCGTGACCCCAGGCCGACGCCAGCTCCACGTGCTCGACGGGGAGCCCGGCGGCGGCGAGCCGCTCCACGAGGTACGCCGAGTGCGCGGTGCCGAAGCGCCAGTCCGAAGTGAAGCTCAGGGCGAGCACCTCCGGACCTCCCGACGCGACCCGCGCCGCGAAGGCCGGGTCGGCGAAGGGGTCGAACCGGTCGAGGAGCCGGCACAGGACTAGGTAGGTGTTGGCGTCGAAACGCTCGAGGAAGCTGTCGCCCTGGGCCTGCAGGTAGGACTCAATGCCCTCGCGGCCGTACTTGGCCTCGAGGCCCTCCGCGGAGACGTAGGTCAGGTGGGCCAGCATCCGCGCGACCTTGAGCCCGCGCGCCGGGATCACCCCGTGCTCGGCGTACCGGCCGCCGTGGAAGTCGGGGTCGGACGTGATGGCCTCGCGGGCGACCGCGGAGAACCCCATGTTCTCCGCGGTCAGCCGCGCGGTCGCCGCAACCAGCACCGCCCGGTGCACGCGACCGGGCTCGTCGGCGAGCCACTGCAGCACCTGCATGCCGCCCATCGAGCCGCCGACCCCGGCGTGCACCGGACCGATCCCGAGGACGTCCAGCAGCCGGCGGTGGACGGCGACCAGGTCGGTCGTCTCGAGCTCCGGGAAGTCGGGGCCGTAGGGCCGACCCGTCCTCGGGTCAGGGCTCGACGGGCCGGTCGTGCCCTGGCAGCCGCCCAGCAGGTTGGGGCTGACGACGAAGAAGCGGTCGGTGTCGACCGGACGGCCCGGGCCGATCATCGAGTCCCACCAGCCGCGACGCGTCGGGTCCCCGTGGTGGCCCGCCGCGTGGGCGTGACCGGTCAGCGCGTGCGCGACGAGGACGACGTTGTCCCGCGCCGGCGACAGCGTCCCGTAGGTCTCGTAGGCGACCTCGACGTGCTCGAGCACCCCGCCCCGCGCCAGGCGCAGCGGGTCCTCGGGCGTCGCCACCACCGCCCGCTGGGTGGTGACGAGCCCGAGGCCCTCCTCGCCGTGGCGCCCGCTCACGCCTTCGCGGCGATCAGGGCCTGGTCGAGGTCGGCGATCAGGTCCTCGACGTGCTCGATGCCCACCGAGAGCCGCACCATGTCCTCCGGCACGCCCGCGGCCTCGAGCTCGTCCGGGGTGAGCTGCGAGTGCGTCGTCGACGCGTTGTGGATCGCCAACGACTTGGCGTCGCCGATGTTCGCCAGGTGGCTGAACAGCTCGACCGACTCGATGAACCGGGTGCCGCCCTCGCGGCCGGACTTCAGGCCGAAGCTCAGCAGGCCGCCATACCCCTTGCCGGTGAGGATGCGGTCCGCCACCTCCTTGTACGGCGAGTCGGGCAGGCCCGGGTAGCTCACCCACGACACCTCGGGGTGGCCCGACAGGTACTCGGCGACCGCCAGTGCGTTGCTGCTGTGCCGCTCCATACGCAGGTGGAGCGTCTCGAGTCCCTGGAGGAACAGCCAGGCGTTCTGCGGGGTGATCGCGGCGCCGGTGTTGCGGAGCAGGACGGTGCGGGCGCGGATGATGTAGGCCAGCTCGCCGACCGCCTCGGTCCACACCACGCCGTGGTAGGCGCCGTCGGGCCCGGTCAGGCCGGGGAAGCGGTCGGCGTGGGCCGCCCAGTCGAACCTGCCGGAGTCCACGATGACGCCGCCCACGGAGGTGCCGTGGCCGCCGATGAACTTGGTCGCGGAGTGCACCGCGACGTCGGCGCCGTGGTCGAAGACCCGGGCCAGGTACGGCGTCGGGGCCGTGTTGTCGACGATCAGCGGCAGACCCGCCGCGTGGGCGGCGTCGGCCCAGGCGCGGATGTCGACGACGTTCATCCTCGGGTTGCCGACGGTCTCGGCGAACACCAGGCGGGTGTGGTCGTCGACGTGCGCGGCGAGGCCGGCGGGGTCCTCGGGGTCGACGAAGCGGACCGTGATGCCGAACTGCGGGAGCGTGTGCGCGAACAGCGCGTAGGTGCCGCCGTACAGGGTGGAGAGGGCGACGATGTTGTCGCCCGCGCTCGCCAGGTTGAGGACGGCGTACGTCGTCGCGGCGGAGCCCGACGCGGTGGCGAGGGCGCCCACACCGCCCTCGAGCTGGGCGACGCGCTCCTCGAACACGGCCTGGGTCGGGTTCATGATCCGCGTGTAGATGTTGCCCGGCTCGGCCAGCGAGAAAAGGTTCGCGGCGTGCTCGGTGGAGTCGAAGACGTACGACGTCGTCTGGTAGATCGGCACCGCGCGGGCGTTGGTGGTGGGGTCGGCCTGCTCCTGGCCCGCGTGGACGGCGAGGGTCTCGGGACGGTGGGTCATCTGGTGCTCCTTCGTCGGCGGACGTGTAAGTCGACCAACGTAGTCCAGATTGGACCTGCCCAGGAGCGTCTCGGGGACCGGACGGGGCGCCCGCGACCCGGACCGCCCTCACCCCCGTGACAGAGGGCGGGCCGGGACGCACCCGGCGGACGCCCCGCGATCTCGGGTCGCGGGGGTCGCCGGTCCCATCGTGCGGCACCGGACGGGCCACCACGGCCCGGAGCGGGGCGGACTGCAGCAACCTGCAACGGGCGCGGGCCGGTCAGCGCTCCGCGTGCAGGCGACCGAGCGCGACGCCGGCCGCGAACCGGGTGTCGACCCCCAGCAGGTCCTTCACGGCCGCGACCTCGGCGCGCAGCGTGCGGACGCTGATCCCGAGGAGGTCGGCGGCCGGGTCGTCCGCCACCCCGCGTCCGAGGAGGGCGACCACGGCACGCTGGCGGGCGCTGAACACGCTCAGCGGTCCCGCACCCCTCTCGGCGACCGCGACCGCCGGGTCGCTGGCCCGCCGTACGGCCGACCAGTAGGCGAGGGCCGCCGACAGCACCGCAGGGTGGCTCACGAGCATCACGGAGCGCCCGTGGTCGACGGTCGGACCCTCGAGCATGACCGTGCGCTGGTCCAGGATCTTCATCTCGAACGGCACGAGCCCCATGCGGTAGTGGGTCGAGTGCCCGCTGAGCAGGTCCGGCAGGTCGTCGTCGAAGCCGTGGTCCGCGAAGACGCTCTGCATGCGGGTGCCGTCGCCGAGGATCCGCTGGTTGTTCTGCAGCGCGCGCACCATCCCCGCCGAGGACAACGGACCCGCCGTACGGGTGGCCACGAGGTCCCGCCACCCCCGCGACGCCTCCATCACGTGGTCGAGCAGGTCCGGTCCGCGGGCCACGACCCGACCGTGGTCGTCACCCTCGCTGACCGCGTACCGGAGGGCGACGGCGTCGCGAGCCCGGCTGAGCCGCAGGGCGGCCTCGACCACGCGCTGCTGGGTCGGCGGGAGGGACGGCCGGTCCGGGCGTGCCTCGTCCTCCGGTCCTTCCCCCATGGGCGCAGACCGTACACAGCAGCACGCGAACGGTCACGGAGCACGGGAGCCCCTGACCGGCGTCGTCGGACCAGGGGCTCGGGCTGGAGGGTGGGCGATACTGGGTTCGAACCAGTGACCTCTTCGGTGTGAACGAAGCGCGCTACCACTGCGCCAATCGCCCTGCTGAGCCGCTTGCGCGGCGACCGCGACCTTAACGCATCGCTCAGGGGTCGACGTCCTCCCCCTCCCGGGCACGCCACGCGGCCTGCGCCTCGGCGGTGACCGGACCCGGGGTCGACCACTCCCTGCTCCCCCACCGGTGGACGGGTTGCACCGCCCGGGTGGTGGACACGATGAAGACCTCGTCGGCGTCCTCGGCGACCCCGATGGGCTCGTCGACCTCGCGGCCGCCGTACCACTCGAGGACGAGGGCGCGGGTGACGCCGGCGAGGCAGCCCGACGCCAGGGTGGGCGTACGGAGCTCGCCGTCGACGACGTAGAAGACGTTGCTGCCGGTGCCCTCGCAGAGGTGGCCGGCCAGGTTGGCGAAGATCGCCTCGCTCGCGCCGTGCTTGCGGGCCTCGGCGAGCGCGACGACGTTGTCGGCGTACGACGTGGTCTTCAGGCCGGCCAGCGCACCCCGTTCGTTGCGCAGCCACGGCACGGTGACGATCGCGGCCGACGCGTCGCTGGGGCCGATCGGCTCGGCCGCGACCACCACGGTGAGCGGGCCGTCCCCGCGGGCGGAACCGAGAGGGCCGGGGCCACCCGTGACGGTGATCCGCAGCTTGCCGCGCTCGAGGTGCTCGGCGCCGAGGGTGGCGTCGACCCCGGCGCGGACCTCGTCGAGGTCGACGCCGCCCAGACCGAGGCCGGCGGCGGAGACCAGCAGCCGGTCGAGGTGCCGGGTCAGGGCGAACGCCCTGCCGTCGGTCACCTCGACGGACTCGAAGACCCCGTCCCCGACCACCAGCCCGTGGTCGTCGACGCGCAACGTGGGCGCGGTCGGGTCGTCGAGCAGCTGTCCGTTCACCCACACGTGCACGAGCGCCACCCTAGGAGGACGACGTGTCGTCCCTGACCCACCTGGTGCGTCAGGACCGCCACGTTCCCGCCTGCGACGGGGCCGCCGCGCTCGGGGAGGGGGGTGATTTTGCGGCCCCTGAGGCATCGGCTAGTGTTCCTGACGCACTCACAGCCGCAGGGTTGGGAGCCGCAAGCGGACGTAGCTCAGTTGGTAGAGCGCAACCTTGCCAAGGTTGAGGTCGCGAGTTCGAGCCTCGTCGTCCGCTCGGAGAGGCACTCTCTTGGTTGGGCCTCCATGGTGGGTTGGCCGAGAGGCGAGGCAACGGACTGCAAATCCGTGTACACGGGTTCAAATCCCGTACCCACCTCTGCACGACAACTCCACACGGGCGATTGGCGCAGCGGTAGCGCGCTTCCTTGACACGGAAGAGGTCACTGGTTCAAACCCAGTATCGCCCACCAGCGTTTACGCAGGTCACAGGCCGGTTCCTAGCAATAGGGGCCGGCCTCGTGCCATGTATGTGCCAGATCGTGTCATTGGCGCCGGCTCCTTGGAACGGCCCCGCAGCGGTGTTTGCCCACCGCACGGGGCCTAGGCACTAGCCCCCAAGGAGGGCCAGCACCATGACCGAAGTCTGCACCACCCCATCCGAGGCCGGCACCAACGAGACGCCAACACCGGCCAGGCCCAAGCGCCGCCAAGTCGAGCACCTGTTCTGGGTCAGCGCCATGAACGCCGCTGCAGACATGGGCGTTCAGTGCCGCACGTTGTGTGGCCATTGGCAGTTCATCGACGGCAAGCCGACCGCCCGAGAGCACCTGCAGACCGTCGGCCGCCTCGTGCCCCTGCCCGAGCCCGAGGACTGCAAGAACTGCCTCCGAGCCTTCGTCGCACACCAGCGCCGGCAGTACGACAAGGGGGCACGATGACGACCACCGCCGTCCGCATCTGGTGCCCCGACTGGTGCACCGTCCCCGAGCGGACCCACCTCGACGACCTCGAGAGCTGGGAGGGCTGCGTCATCCACAGCAGCGACGACTTCGGCCGCATCCGTGGCGAGGACTACGCACTCACGATGATCGGGCTGCCCGACGGAACCCCGACGCCCGAGGAGACCCACCACGCCGAGGTCATGTGCATTGCCGGCGGCGGAGAGCTGATCCACCCCGATCAGATGGAGCTGCACGCCCTGGCGCTCCTCGAGCTGGTCACCCGGGCTCGCGCCTCACGACAGGAGCGTCAGCGATGACCACCGCACCGGAGCGCCCCGCCGCGACCGTCGAGGACGTCACGCACCCCGACTGGTGCCAGCTCTCCACCTGCGAGCCCACCCACGGCGTCCTGGACCTGCCCGGCGACGGCACCCACCACTCCCTCGGCACCATGTGGCCCTCCAACGCCGACGCCTGCGAGAACACCGTCCGGCTCATCCACAACGACAACTACGCCAAGGCCGGCCGCAACTACGGCTCGACGAAGGTCCAGCTCCTCATCCGACAGACCGAGATCGAGAACCCCGACGGCAGCGCCATGCAGGCAGACACCTGGCTCGAGCCCGAAGACGCACGCATGCTCGCCGCGGCCCTCACTCGCTACGCCGACCTCGCCGACCGGGACAACCGCAACGACGGCGCCCAGCAGCGCTACCCCGCCGCCGAGGTCAGGAGCGCCCAGCGATGAACACGCCATTGCTCCCCCTGCGAGCCCCACCATCAGCCCGCCCCACACCGGGGCGGGCTAGAGCCATGTCCGCTGAGGTGTCCCGCTTCGGGACACCTGCCCGACCCCGAGAGGCACCATGACCGACCAACCTGTTGCATCTGCAACATCTGTTAGGGAGCTAACAGGTGAGTCACCTGACTCACCTGCCGTCGAGATCATCGACGTCTCCCCCGCGCTCGCCGAGACCTGGCTCAGCCGCAACCCGAACAACCGCAACCTGCGCCGGCCCGTGGTCGACGGCTACGCCAGAGACATGGAGGCCGGCCGCTGGCGCCTCAACGGCGAGACGCTGAAGTTCTCTGCCGATGGCCAGCTCTTCGACGGCCAGCACCGCCTCAACGCGATCGTGCAGGCCGGTGCCACCGTGCCGATGGTCATCGTGCGCGGTCTGACCCCCGACGTGATGCCCACCGTCGATGCCGGCGCCAAGCGGACCTACTCCGACGCTCTGAAGCTCACCGGCGAGGAGAACACCGCCACCCTCGCCGCGGTCTGCCGACGGGCCGTGATGTGGGAGAGGGGCATGCGCACCAACACCGGAGCCATCAGACCGACCCCGCTCGAGATGGACGACTGGCTCACCCGCCACCCGGAGATCCGCAACAGCGCCGACCTCGCCAACCGCCTCGCATCCAGGGAGCGCTTACCCGCTTCTGTGATCGGGCTCTGTCACTGGCTGTTCAGCGAGCTCGACGGCGACGCAGCAACGACCTTCTTCCTCCGCGTCGCAGACGGCGACGGCCTCGCCGCCACCGACCCCATCGCTGTCCTGCGCAACCGCGTCACCCGCCTACGCCTGTCCGGCGGGCGCATCAACGAGACCGAGGGCCTCGCGCTGACCATCCGAGCCTGGAACGCCCATCGCGACGGCGAGACCCGCACCAAGCTGCAGATGCCGCGGGGAGGGCTGACGAACGAGAACTTCCCGGTGCCGCGCTAAGCCATTAGTCCAGTAGGTGCGGCAGCGATCGAGCGCCGTCGCCACCGAGAAGCGCGATCTCATTCTGCGCCCGCGCAGCAAGCGCAAGTGGAGGGCTGCCGCGCCTCTCTGAGACAGAGAACACCAAGCGGTCCAAGCCAGCCGCAGCTAGAGCAGGAACCGTTCGCATGGTCAGCGGTAATGCCACCGAGTCAAAGCGCCCACCGTGAAGCAACAGGTTGCGCTGTTGATAAAGCCTCCGGAAGGCGGCCTTGAGGTACTCCTCAATGCGGCGAAGCACTGCGGCGTCATCAACGATCGATTGGAGTCGCATCACGGCGGCATCGTCCTCCACGGTGGTTTCCGGCAGAGGTGACCTGCTACTGATGAGGTCGAAGAGATCGTCGACGCGCTCGCTGAAAGTTCGGCTGTCATCCCGCAACATGGTCCCGACGGAGCCGTCATCCTCGTTGTAACGCGTGGCCAGCAGCACCAACTCGGTGCGAACGAGACCTGCTGCTACAACCGCCGCCATCCGATCCGCGGCCAAAGTTCCTTTGTCTGTAGCGCGACCCAACAGCCCCTCAATCGCAGCCCAGATTGCTGCGACGGAGGCCCACGAGGTCGAAGTCCTGACTGCCGCCAGCAACTCGAACGCGTCGTCTAGTTCTTTGGTGGCGTCTGACGCGTCCGGAAGCAGGAGGCCATGGCGTTCGATACCAGTTACCAGAATCTCGCGACCGCGGGGTTCGAGGTCGCGCCACTTGCTGTGTATGGAGTCCAGCACGATGGCCTTACCGAGCGGAGTCGCCGTCTTGTTTCGCAGCGCCACGGCTACGCGGGCATTCAATCGGCGAATCTCGGTATCGACCACGGCGACCGCTGACCACGGCTCTCGAGCCGTTACTGCGAAAGTCAGCGAACCAGCTCCCTGCCTGCCCGGTGGTTTCTCCGCTCCGCGCTCCTCCAAGAACGCTTCAGTCTGCTCAGCAGTCCGAAATCGGGTCCCGGCAGCAGTGCGGACCGCGGACGGCAGACTGACAAAGGGAACGAGAACTTCGAAAGATTGCTCTGGGTCTGCGCACATTTGGTCGCCCAGTTCCAGCAATTCGTCGAGCGCGACCGTCTTCTTCGCCACAAGCCAACCGTGCACATGTTGGGCAGCAAAACCAGCGTCAAGCAGATGGGCCGCCGCGAGACGAGCCAGGATCTCCGCATCCTCAAGGCGAACTCGACCGCTCCTCACCTCGTCGGCCCACCGCTTCAGGTACTCGTGCTCACTTCGCCGAACCAGTTGAGCCAGACTGTCGGCGACGTGTTGGACGAACACCCCTTTTTGCTTGTCAGCGCCGTGCGCAAGGATTGCCAGCATTTGCTCTCGCACGGGCTGTGGGCCGAGCCCATGGTCTCGCTCAACCTGGGCCCGGGCCGATGCGCAGACGAAGTTGAGTCCCTCCTGGTTCATCGCCCCAGCGCGAAACCCGTCCGCATACTCGAGCACCTCGCGCAGCATCAAGATCGAGCCTGGTTGCCAGAGAGACCTATGCCAAGGCGTGTTGAGGGCGACCAGCTCTCGCAGTCGAGCTGGGACGAGATCCTGGACACTTAGGGGTTGCGCTGCCACGGCCGTAGGCTAGTGTGTGTACACGGACTTAGCGCCGGACAGCTCAGACGGGAGTCGCCCCTACACCGGGGCCGCTCCCGTCTTTACTTTGTCACGACAAAGTCCTCTGAAACCCGGTGACGGATGCGGCGCAGACCATCTGGGCAAGCTTCGACCCCCTGCCACGTCTGGCTGGTCGACGAGTCCACCAACAGCCGCAAGCCGCCGATGATCGCGCTGCTGCTCGAGCTGCGCCTCGTCGAGAACGACGGGCCCGCTCACTCCCGCGCGGCCGAGCCCCACTGGCGGGGTCTGGTCGCGGTCGCCTACCCGGGCGGTGGGATGCGCGTGTGGTGGGAGCGGTCTGAGGTGCTGATCCCGTTCGAGGCGTGGCCGGCGCCCGTCTGACGATACGCACGCGAGGCCCGCTCCCCCCGGAGTCGGGCCTCGCGCGCGCACCGAATTTAAGGCAGCAACGAGTTAGTTGCATAGAGCACAAACCTGCCCAAGAACCGCGGTCTTGTACCCCCATCTGCGCCCTCAGGTTGGGCCAGACGGACCGTCGTCGTCGACGGCTGAAGAGCTTGGGCTGGCAAGTTGGACAAGCGGGTGCAACTTCGGGTCGCGCCACCGTCGCGCCGTTAGGGTCGCGGCCATGCCGGGCCAACGGTT
>NZ_CANLDB010000008.1 GCF_947489365.1 uncultured Nocardioides sp. | reverse complement strand
CAGCCTGGTGTTCAGGGCTAGTTGTGTCGGCTGGCTGACACACAACAGCTCAGGCCGGAGGTCTGCGGTCGGCCCGCTCGGCGAACGCCCGCGCCGCCACGATCACTTCGGCGTGCTCCCGCCTGACCCAGTACTGACCGCCGTGGAACGTCGCCGGCATCCGCTCCTCACGGATCTGCCAGGTCACCCAGTTCACGGTGAGCCCAGCCATCGCAGCCACGGTGGCGGTGTCGAGCCAGACGTGGTCGTAGTCGGGCGGGTTGCCGTGCTGCTCGCGGCGCCGTTCCCGTTCGGCCCGGTCGGTCTCACGCTCTACTAGCCATGCCCGAGCTCGGTCGAGGGAGTCGACGTGGATCGAGGCGTGGGCCTTCACTCGTCGTGACCTGTCGGCCGGCGGGGGAGTCTGCTCTAGGACGCCGTGGCGCAGCAGAGTGCGCACGGTGGCTTCACCCACGCCGAGGCGTCGCGCGGCCTCGCGGTAGGTCAACCGTTGGCCCGGCATGGCCGCGACCCTAACGGCGCGACGGTGGCGCGACCCGAAGTTGCACCCGCTTGTCCAACTGGCTCGCCCAAGCTCTTCCGCCGTCGACGACGACGGTCCGTCAAGCTCAACTTGCAGGCGCGATGGGGGTACAAGGCGGCGGGTTTTGGGCATGTTTGTGCTCTATGCAACTAACTCGCTGCTGTCCTAAATTCGGTGCGCGCGCGGGGCCCGAGTCCGGGGGGAGCGGGCCTCGCGCGCTCCATAGTCAGACGGGCGCCGGCCACGCCTCAAACGGCATCAGCACCTCAGTCCGCTCCCACCACACGCGCATCCCGCCACCCGGGTAGGCGACGGCGACGAGCCCCCGCCAGTGGGGCTCGGCCGCGCGGGAGTGCGCCGGCCCGTCGTTCTCGATGCGCCGCACCTCGAGGAGTAGGGCGATCATCGGCGCCTTGCGGCTGTTGGTGGCCTCGTCGACGAGCCAGACGTGGCGAGGAAACAGGTTCGCTGTCGGCACAAGCAAACACTAGATCAGATGTTCGAAAAATCGGCTTGACGTCTCCATGTCGTCGAACATATGTTCGCATGACAGCCCTCATCTCATCGATCGTGTCGGATGACATGAGGTGTATGGTGTGTCGCATGACAAGTGGCGAGGTGTTCGGTGAGGCCTGGGAGGCGCTGCGCTCCGAGCGCGCCGCAGCTCGGGCGCGCCTTGGCGAACTGCATCGTCAGCTTGAGGAAGTCGAAGGTCGCCTGCGAGACCTCGACGCCGTCATCACAGGCTTCCGCCGGCTTAGTCTCGCCCCCGGAGTTGAGGAGCGGTCCCAGCAGGAGGCCGCGTTGGAAGATGCGTCCAACGAGCAGGACGACGAGGGCGACGCCCGCGAGCCAGGGGCTCCGTCCTCAACCTCAACGCCGAAGAAGCGACGGATCAGATCAACCGACCTTGTTGCGACACTGGTCAACCAGGCCACCGAGCCCATGACTCGCGACCAGATCGTCAATGCTTTCGAGGTTCATATCGGCTTCCCCAAGAGCTGGGCCAACCCACGCAATGCAGTAGGCAATGCCCTGAACCGCGCGGCCAAGGCTGGGCGAGTGCAGACCCTCCCTGGCGACACTTTCGCGCCTCGCGAGTGGCGAGGAGACCCACCTGAGGGGCAGGCGGATGAGTGACACAAAAAGAAACGGCCTCCCGAAGGAGGCCGTTGAGCCAACGGGCGAGCCGCTGGCGGGGTCTTCACAACGTAGCGCAACGGCGACCCCGCTTCAACTCTCGCAGCGCGTCGCGGGCACGATCGTCTATGTCGACGGGTTCAACCTGTACCACGGGGTGAGGGAAAAGTTCGGTCGTCGGCTGCTGTGGCTCGATCTCATGGCGCTCGCCAACAGCCTGCTCCGACGTGACCAGCGCCTACTCGGAGTGAAGTACTTCAGCGCCCCCGTGCGCAACGCTCCCGACTCTCAACAACGTCAGTCCGCCTACCTGGGGGCCTTGCGAGCAACCGGGGTCGAGGTGGTCCTCGGACGCTTCCAGGAGCAGACCATCGAGTGCTACGGGTGCCATGACACCTGGCGCGCCTACGAGGAGAAGCAGAGCGACGTCAACTTCTGCGTGCAAGTCCTCTCCGATGCGCACAATCATGCGTTTCAGACGGCGCTGCTCGTCACCGGGGACAGCGACATGGTTCCCGCCGTGCGCGCGGTGAAGGCGCAGGAGGAGGGTCTTCGAGTAGTGGCTGCCTTCCCGCCGGCCCGCTACTCGGCCGACCTAGCCGCGGCGACGGATGCCTCTTTCCACATCAATGCGTCGAAGATCCGCGGTGCTCAGTTCCCGGAGCGTGTTGAAGGGCGCGACCGTGCCTACCTGCGACCTACCTACTGGTCGTAGGGCTACGCTGACAGTTACCGCGGCACCGGGAAGTTCTCGTTCGTGAGCCCGCCCCGCGGCATCTGCAGCTTGGTTCGGGTCTCGCCGTCGCGGTGGGCGTTCCATGCCCGGATGGTGAGAGCTAACCCCTCGGTCTCGTTGATGCGTCCGCCGGACAGCCGCAGCCGGGTGACGCGGTTGCGCAGCACGGCGATGGGGTCGGTGGCGGCGAGGCCATCGCCGTCTGCGACGCGGAGGAAGAAGGTCGTTGCTGCGTCGCCGTCGAGCTCGCTGAACAGCCAGTGACAGAGCCCGATGACAGATGCGGGTAGGCGCTCGCGGGAGGCCAGGCGGTTGGCGAGGTCTGCGCTGTTGCGGATCTCGGGGTGGCGGGTGAGCCAGTCGTCCATCTCGAGCGGCGTGGGCCTGATGGCTCCGGTGTTGGTGCGCATCCCGCGCTCCCACATCACCGCTCGTCGGCAGACCGCGGCGAGGGTGGCGGTGTTCTCCTCGCCGGTGAGCTTGAGGGCGTCGGAGTAGGTGCGCTTGGCGCCGGCATCGACGGTGGGCATCACGTCGGGGGTCAGGCCGCGCACGATGACCATCGGCACGGTGGCGCCTGCCTGGACGATGGCGTTGAGGCGGTGCTGACCGTCGAAGAGCTGGCCGTCGGCGGAGAACTTCACCGTCTCGCCGTTCAGGCGCCAGCGTCCGGCTTCCATGTCGCGGGCGTAGCCGTCGACCACGGGCCGGCGCAGGTTCCGGTTGTTCGGGTTGCGGCTCAGCCAGGTCTCGGCGAGCGCGGGGGAGACCTCGACGATCTCGACGGCGGGCTCGGCTGCGGGATATCCCGCAGGTGTGGGTTGGTCGGTCATGGTGCCTCTCGGGGTCGGGATGAAGCCGCCACTTGGCGGGTTCAGACGCGGAGTCAGCCCGCCCCGGTGTGGGGCGGGCTGATGGTGGAGCTCGCAGAGGGAGCAAGTTGGCGTTCATGCGTCTCCATCTGCGTCAGCCCAGGCGGCTGCCGCTGCGGCGAGCGCTATCCCGACCTCGACGGTGCGGACGTCGACCTCTAACTCGAGGGCGACGGTTTCGACACCGCGATGGGCGACGCCCTCGCTCAGGCCTGCCAGAGCAGCGGTCGGTAGCAGGCGAGCGGCGGCCACGAAGTCCGTGATGCCCTCGTCGAGAGCGACTAGTTCGTCGGTGGCTGCCTCGGTCGTGGCGCAGGGGCCGCGCTCGACGTGGACAAGTTCGTGAGCCAAGGTCGAGCGCGTCTCAGCGGAGGTCAGTCCTCGTCGGAGGGTGATGGTGCCCATCGGGGTGCCGGCCTCGGTCGTCCACCACTGTGTGGTGGCCCACCGTCCTTCGCCTGTGGGGCCCCACCGGAGTCTCACGCCGGCGAAACGTTCGTCGGCGAGGTGAGTCAGCGGGTCGTACTTGCCCGTCTGAATGTCCATCAGTCGTGCGTGCCCCGCGAATGAGCAAGCAGTGAGCCGTAAACGCTCTTCAGTGACTGCCAGGGTCATCCTGACGCTCCCTCTGCCTACTGCGGGCGCGTGCGACCATGTCGAGTAGCGCGCGGGCGTGGCGCTCCATGTCGTCGGGGTGGACGAGCTCGCCATTGCCGGCCATGCACATGACCAGGGCGTGCGAGGGGTCCTCGGGGCGCAGGACCCCGTCGGGGGAGCCGATGGCTGAGAGGGCGTAGTCCTCGCTGTCGACGTGGCCGAAGTCGTCGCTGCTGTGGATGACCTCGCCATCGTTGTTGCGGAGGTCATCCAGGTGGGTCTGCTCGGTCACGGTGCACCAGTCCGGGCACCAGACGCGGACGGCTGTGGTGCTCATCGGCCAGCCTCCTGGGCGAGACGAAACCGGCGGGCGGTGTCGGCTGCGCGGACGATCGCCATGCCGAGCTCGTGGGCGTCACCGTCGGCCAGCTCGGTGAAGTCGCTGTTGTCGAGGTTCTCGAGCGTGACGTTGACGCGGGGCGCCTGCAGACCCTGCTCGAGCACCTCCTCGACACCGACGGTCACGGTGACGTCGCCGACCACGACGCCGTGATCGTCGTGGTATCGACGGATGGTGCCGTCGTTGTGCTGCTCCCAGCGCTGGTAGCCGTCCTGGTGGCCGGCACACCAGGGCGGGCAGACGTCGAAGGTCGGGCGGATCGGTGGGGTGGTGCAGAGTGCGGTCATGGTGCTGGCCCTCCTTGGGGGCTAGTGCCTAGGCCCGTCAGGTGCTGTCACACCTGTGCGGGCCGACACGTAGACGTGTCACCGCGCGGCATTCGACCTCGCCATCGCGACCGCGATCCTCGGCGCGTCCGGCACGGTCCCGCCCGCGTGCCTCGACGGCACCGTCTTCATCGGCGAGCTCACCCTCGACGGCGGCCTGCGGTCGGTGCCCGGGGTGCTCCCGATGGTCCTGGCCGCCGCCGACCGGGGCCTGCGACGGGTCTTCGTGCCCGAGCCGCAGGCCGGTGAGGCGGCGATGGTGCCGGGGACGACGGTGCTCGGCGTGCGCTCGCTCGCCCAGGTCGTCGCCTGCCTGACGGGGGAGGAGCCGCCCGAGGCCGAGCCCGTCGCGCCGATGTCGGGCACCCGGCTGCTCTCGTGGCGGACCGAGCGACGCCTCGACGAGGTGGACCTCGCCGACCTGCACGGCCTCGCCGACGTCAAGTACGCCGTCGAGGTCGCCGCCGCCGGCGCCCACCACCTGCTGCTGTCCGGCCCGAAGGGCGCGGGCAAGACCAGCATCGCGGAGCGGATCCCCACGATCCTGCCGCCGCTGACCGCGGAGGAGTCGCTCGAGCTCACCGCCATCCACTCGCTCGCCGGGGCGCTGGAGCCCGGCGACGGGCGGCTGGTGCGCGCGCCGTTCTCGGCGCCCCACCACGACGCCAGCAAGGCCAGCCTGATCGGTGGCGGCAGCGGCCAGGTCCGTCCCGGGGAGATCAGCCGTGCCCACGCCGGTGTCCTGTTCCTCGACGAGTTCCCGCTGTTCCGCGCGGACGTCATCGAGGCGCTGCGGGAGCCGCTCGAGAGCGGCGACGTGACCATCGCGCGCAGCGACGAGTCGGTGCGCCTCCCCGCGGGCGGGATGGTCGTGCTGGCCAGCAACCCCTGCCCCTGCGGGAAGTACCACCACAGCCCGGCGCTCGACCGGTGCGACTGCACCGAGGTGAAGCGCCGCGCCTACCGCTCCCGGGTCACCGGCCCCGTGGCCGACCGCATCGACGTCACCCGCCACGTCGAGCCCCTGCGCCGCGGGGAGGTCGACCCGTTCGCGGTGGTCGAGACCTCCGCGGAGGTGCGCGCCCGGGTGGCGGCGGCGCGGGCGCGCCAGGTGCGCCGGTACGCCGCCGAGAGCTGGCGCCTCAACGGCCAGGCCCCCGGCACGAGGCTTGCCCACGACTACCCGCTCGGCGACGAGGCCACCGCCCTGCTGCGCGAGGCCGTCTTCAGCGGTCGGTTGTCGAGCCGCGGGGGCGCCCGGGTGCACCGCCTCGCCTGGACCGTCGCCGACCTGGCCTCGGTGCGCTCCGGCGCGGACGTGGTGCCCGACCGCGCCGAGGTCGAGGTGGCCCTGCGGCTGCGGACCGGCGAGCCGCTGCTCAGCACCGGTCCCGGGCTCCCGGCGGGTGCCCGGTGACGGCGGACGCCCCCGCCGCGGTCGACCTCGAGGCCGAGCGGGTCGCCCGCGCCGAGCTAAGCCGGGTCTTCGAGCCGGGTGACACCCGCTGCACCGGCCTGGTCGCCGAGATCGGCGGGGTGCAGATGCACACCGCGCTCAGCAACGAGCGCGACCTCGCCGGTGTCCGCACCGACTACGGAGCCCGGCTCAGCGCGACCGACGGCGTCCAGGAGCTGGAGCGGGCGGACCGCCTCGGCCTGCGCTTCGTCATCCCGGGCGACCCCGAGTGGCCGCCGGGCCTCGACGACCTGGCCGGCGTCTCCTCCGTGCAGGAGCGGGGCGGGCCGCCCCTCGGCCTGTGGGTCCGGGGCCCGCTGCGGCTCGACGAGGTCGCGGGCGCCGTCGCCGTGGTCGGCGCGCGCTCGTCGACGTCGTACGGCAACGTGGTGGCCGCCGACCTCGCCGCCACCGTGGCGGCCGCCGGCAGGACCGTCGTGTCGGGAGCGGCGTTCGGGATCGACTACCGCGCCCACACCGGTGCCCTGGCGGCCGAGGGACGGACCGTGGCGGTGCTGGCCTGCGGTGCCGACCGTGTCTACCCCCGCGGCCACGAGCGGCTGCTCGCCCACCTGGCGCGGGAGGGTGCCGTGGTCTCGGAGGCCCCGCCGGGCGCCGCGCCGCAGCGCATCCGCTTCCTGGCCCGCAACCGCCTCATCGCGGCGATGACGACCGGCACGGTGGTCGTCGAGGCCGCCGTGCGCAGCGGGGCCCTCAACACCGCGAACTGGGCCGGTCGCCTCCTGCGCCCCGTCCTCGGGGTGCCGGGGCCGGTGACCAGCGCCTCCTCCGCCGGGGTGCACCAGCTCGTGCGGGAGGGGGCGGCGACGCTCGTGACGTGCGGCGAGGACGTGCTGGAGGTCCTCGGCGTCGCGGGGGAGCACCTCGTGACGGTGCCGCGGGCACCGGACCGTCCCCGCGACCGGCTGACCGCCCGGCAGCGGCAGGTGCTCGACGGCGTCCCCGTCGGCCAGGGGGCACGCGCCGACTCCGTCGCCCGGGCCGCGGGCCTCGGGGTCGTCGAGGTGCAGGGCACGCTCGCCCGGCTCGAGGAGGGCGGCCACGTCGAGCGCGACGAGCACGGCTGGCGGCTGGGTCCGCTCGCGATGGACTGACGGCGTCCGACAGGCGCGGCACCCCCGCCCCGGGGCCGGTGCGGCCTAGCCTCGCCGGGTGAGCGAGTCGGCGGCGGACGACCGGACCCCCGGCGGGGCGGAGGGTCTGGGGGGCCCGGAGGGCCTGTCCGAGGCCATGTGCGAGGTCCTCGCCGACTACGAGCGCCACCTCGTCGCCGAGCGGGACGTCAGCGCCCACACGGCCCGGGCCTACCTGGCGGACGTCGCGGGCCTCCTCGAGCACGCCCGCCGGATGGGGCGCGACGCCCCGGCGGACCTCGACCTGCGCACGCTGCGCAGCTGGCTCGCGCTGCAGCAGAGCACCGGCAAGGCGCGGACGACGCTGGCCCGCCGGGCGACGGCCGCCCGGGTCTTCACCGCCTGGCTGGCCCGCACGGGGCGGACGGCGTCCGACCCGGGGGCCGCGCTCGCCTCCCCGCGGGCCCACCAGACGCTGCCCGCGGTGCTCAGCGCCCACGAGGCCTCCGACCTGATCCGCGCCGCGGTCGACGCCGTGGTGGACGACTCCCCGACGGGCCTGCGCGACGTCGCCGTCCTCGAGCTGCTGTACGCCACGGGGGTCCGCGTCGGGGAGCTGTGCGGCCTCGACGTCGACGACGTGGACGGCGGCCGCCGCGTCCTGCGGGTCCTGGGCAAGGGCCGCAAGGAACGGACGGTGCCGTTCGGCCAGCCCGCCGAGCGGGCCCTCGCCGCCTGGCTGCGGACCGGCCGTCCCCGGCTCGCCACCCCCACCTCCGGCCCGGCGCTCCTCCTCGGCACCCGCGGCGGCCGCCTCGACCAGCGCGCCGTCCGCACGCTGGTGCACCGCCGGATCGCCGAGGTCCCCGGCGCCCCCGACATCGGCCCGCACGGCCTGCGGCACTCCGCGGCCACCCACCTGCTCGAGGGCGGGGCGGACCTCCGCAGCGTCCAGGAGCTCCTGGGCCACGCCTCGCTGGCCACGACGCAGCGCTACACCCACGTGACGACCGACCGGCTGCGCCGCGCCTACCGCCAGGCCCACCCGCGCGCCTGAGCCTGCGCCGACCACCACGTCGTCAGGGGCTGCCAGGGCGCCGGGGCCGGCAGGCCGTCCAGCGGGAGCAGCCGCACCGGGCCGGCGCCGACCAGCAGCAGCGGGTCGAGGTAGGTCTCGCCCTCGATCCAGCCCCAGTGCAGGCAGGCCCGCGGCGCGCAGTGACTGCCGGCGGCGGCGAGGTGGCCGATCACCGCGCCGGCCCCGACGACGTCGCCGACCGCGGCCGACGCGGCCACCGGCTGGTACGTCGTCCGCGTCGGCCCGTGGTCCACGACGACGACACCACGCCCGGCCAGCGAGCCGGCGTACGTCACGGTGCCCGGCAGGGCGGCCCGCACCGGCGCACCCACCCACCCCGCGAGGTCGACCCCGCGGTGCCCCCGCCCGTACGGCGTCGTCGGCGGGTCGAAGGAGGCGACGACCTCGGGGACGCCCGGCAGGGGCCAGGTGCCGACGGGCACCGCGTCCGCCGAGCGGGCCGCCGCGGCGGGCGGTGAGCCCAGCAGGACCAGGGCGAGCACGCCGAGCACGAGGGGCAGCAGTCGTCTTCTCATCCGCCCAGTCCACGCGCCGGGGCGCCGGCCGCGGTGGGGGCTGCCACAGCCTGTGGACGAGCGCGACGGCCGCGGGTCGTGGGGACGGAATCGGGCCCCGGGGGCTGTCTCCACCTGATTAGGACCGTCCGACGGGCTGGACTACGCTGGCGTCAGCAGCCCCGCGTGGGCTGACTTCGCACGCTCGCAGACCGCGACGGGGCCCCCGGGTCCCGGTCTCCCGTGGGCGACGACCTCCAGGTCCCGCGACCCGACCCCGTGTCGGGAGGCGGGTGGGGTCGCGCGCGAGCGTCAGGGCCACCGACGACCGTCGGCGGCGACAAACCGAGAACTACAGGGGAGCCTCCCGCGCGTCAGCGCGGCCGGCGGCCCCGCCCAGGAAGAGGCACCACCATGGCAGTCGTCACCATGCGCCAGCTCCTCGAGAGCGGCGTCCACTTCGGTCACCAGACCCGTCGCTGGAACCCGAAGATGAAGCGGTTCATCCTCACCGACCGCAACGGCATCTACATCATCGACCTGCAGCAGTCGCTGGCCTACATCGACCGCTCCTTCGCCTTCATCAAGGACACGGTCGCCAAGGGCGGCAGCATCATGTTCGTCGGCACGAAGAAGCAGGCCCAGGAGGCCATCGCCGAGCAGGCCACCCGCGTGGGCATGCCCTACGTGAACCAGCGCTGGCTCGGCGGCATGCTCACCAACTTCCAGACCGTGCACCAGCGGATCAACCGGCTCAAGGAGCTGGACGAGCTGGACTTCGACGACGTCGCCGGGTCGGGCCGCACCAAGAAGGAGCTCCTGCAGCTCAAGCGTGAGCGCGACAAGCTCGACCGCACCCTGGGCGGCATCCGCGACATGGGCCGCACGCCCGCCGCCGTCTGGGTCGTCGACACCAAGAAGGAGCACCTCGCCGTAGAGGAGGCCCGCAAGCTCCGGATCCCGATCATCGGCATCCTGGACACCAACTGCGACCCGGACGAGGTCGACTTCCCGATCCCGGGCAACGACGACGCCATCCGCGCGGTGGGCCTGCTGACCCGCGTCATCGCCGACGCCGTCGCCGAGGGCCTCATCGCCCGTTCCGGCGCCCGCGAGGGCGGCGAGGCCCAGTCCGGCACCGCCGAGGAGCCGCTGGCCGAGTGGGAGCGCGAGCTCCTGGCCGGCGACGCCGAGAAGGCCGCGACCGCCGCCACCTCCGGCGAGGCCGGTGACACCCCGGCCGCCGAGGCCACCGGTGCCGCCGCCGAGTCCGCCGAGGTCGCCGCGCCGGAGCCTGCGGGTGCTCCCGCCGACGCCCCCGCCGAGGCCGCTGCCGACGCCCCCGCCGAGGCCGCTGCCGAGTCGACCGAGGCCCCCGAGCCCGCGAAGGCCGACTGACCCACCCGAGCCGTCCTCGCCGTACGAGGACCCGCCCGATGACCCAGAGGAAGAAGGACCATGGCTGACTTCACCGCTGCCGACGTCAAGAAGCTCCGTGACGCCACGAGCGCCGGGATGATGGACTGCAAGAAGGCGCTCACCGAGGCCGACGGCGACTTCGAGAAGGCCATCGAGGTGCTCCGCGTCAAAGGGGCCGCCAAGGCCGCCAAGCGTGGCGCCGAGCGCGAGGCCAGCGCCGGTCTCGTCGCCGGCGCGGGCAACGCGCTGGTCGAGCTGAAGTGCGAGACCGACTTCGTCGCCAAGGGCGACGAGCTCGTCAGCGCCGCCCAGCGCTTCGCCGAGGCCGCCGACGCCGCGGGCGCGACCGACACCGAGTCGCTGGCGAAGGTCGAGCTCGACGGCAAGACCGTCGGCGAGCTCGTCGAGGGCCTCGCGGTCAGGATCGGCGAGAAGATCGAGCTCGGCCGCGTGGCCCGGTTCGACGGCTCGGTCGTGACCTACCTGCACCGTCGCGCCGCCGACCTGCCGCCCGCCGTGGGCGTCCTGGTCGAGTACGACGGCTCCGACGCGGCCGCGCGGTCCGCCGCGATGCAGATCGCCGCGATGCGCCCGCAGTTCCTCTCGCGCGACGAGGTCCCCTCGGACGTCGTCGAGCACGAGCGGAGCATCGCCGAGGCGACCGCCCGCGAGGAGGGCAAGCCCGAGCAGGCGATCGCGAAGATCACCGAGGGTCGCGTGAACGCGTTCTACAAGGACGTCGTGCTGCTCGACCAGCCGTCGGTGACGGAGAACAAGAAGTCCGTCAAGACGGTGCTCGACGAGGCCGGGTCCACCGTGACCCGCTTCGCGCGCTTCGAGGTCGGCGCCTGAGGCAGGCCCCGCCCAGAGTGTGCAAGGCTGCGGCCGCCGGCTCCCCTCGGGGACCGGCGGCCGTGCCGTGTCCGGTGCCGAGTCCGGTGCAAGTCGACCCCAGGAGGTCCGCGTGAGCGGCTACCAGCGTGTCCTGCTCAAGCTGTCCGGCGAGGTGTTCGGGGGCGGTCGCGTCGGCGTCGACCCCGACGTCGTCCAGAAGATCGCCGGCGAGATCGCCTCGGTCCACGAGGCCGGCACCCAGGTCGCCGTCGTCACGGGCGGCGGCAACTTCTTCCGCGGCGCCGAGCTGCAGCAGCGCGGCATGGACCGTGTCCGCGCCGACTACATGGGCATGCTCGGCATCGTCATGAACTGCCTGGCGCTCCAGGACTTCCTCGAGAAGATGGGCGTCGAGACCCGGGTCCAGACCGCCATCACCATGGGCCAGGTCGCCGAGCCGTACGTGCCGCGCCGCGCCATCCGCCACATGGAGAAGGGGCGCGTGGTCATCTTCGGCGCCGGGATGGGCATGCCGTTCTTCTCCACCGACACCGTCGCCGTCCAGCGGGCCCTCGAGAGCCGCTGCGACGTCGTCCTCGTCGCGAAGAGCGGCGTCGACGGCGTCTACACCGCCGACCCGCGTCTCGACCCCGCCGCGGTCAAGCTCGACGAGGTGACCTACGACGAGGCGATGTCCCGCGGGCTGCGGATCATGGACCAGACCGCCTTCGCCCTCTGCGGCGAGAACGGCCTGCCGATGGTGGTGTTCGGCATGGAGCCCGAGGGAAACATCCTCCGCGTCGTCCGGGGTGAGAGGATCGGGACGCTGGTGACCGCCGGGACCTGATCGCCCGATCCGTCCCGCTCACCCACCCGACACAGACCCAGAAGGAGCACCGGTGATCAACGACGTCCTCCGCGAGGCCGACGGCAAGATGAGCAAGTCGGTCGACTCGACCCGCGAGGAGTTCGCGGCCATCCGCGCGGGCCGCGCGCACCCGAGCATGTTCAGCAAGATCATGGTCGACTACTACGGCTCCCCGACGCCCCTGCAGCAGCTCGCGTCGTTCACCGCCCCCGAGGCCCGGGTGATCCTCGTGCAGCCCTACGACATGGGCGCCATGAGCAACGTCGAGCGGGCGATCCGCGACTCCGACCTCGGCGTGAACCCCTCGAACGACGGCAAGGTGCTGCGCTGCAACTTCCCCGAGCTGACGGAGGAGCGCCGCAAGGAGTACATCAAGGTCGCCCGGGCCAAGGCCGAGGACGGCCGCGTCTCCGTGCGCAACATCCGCCGCACCGCCAAGCAGAGCCTCGAGAAGCTCGAGAAGGACGGCGAGGTCGGCAAGGACGACGTCACCGGCGCCGAGAAGCGCCTCGACGGCATGACCAAGAAGCACACCGACGAGATCGACGAGCTGCTGAAGAACAAGGAGTCCGAGCTGCTGGAGGTCTGAGGACCTCCCGACGCCGCCACGCCGCCCATGAGCGACCAGTCGACCCCCGGAACACAGGCCCCCGTCAAGGACCACGGCCGCGCCGGGCGCAACCTGCCCGCCGCCGTCGTCTCGGCGGTCGTGCTCCTGGGGGCGATCGCGGCGTCGCTGCTGTTCTGGAAGCCCGCCTTCATGGTGATCGTCGCGATCGCCGTGGTGGTCGCGATCTGGGAGCTGCGCCGGGCGCTGCTCGAGACCGGCGCCGACCTGCCCGAGCAGCCCCTGATGGCCGGTGGCGTCGTCATGGTCGTCGTCGCCTACCTGTACGGCGCGGACGTGCTCGTCACGGTCACCGCGGTCACCGCCCTGGTCATCATGCTTTGGCTGCTGCGCCGGGGCATCGAGGGCTACGTCGCCAACGCCTCCACCGCGGTCTTCACCCTCGTCTACGTCCCCTTCCTGGGCTCGTTCGTCGCCCTGCTGCTCGCCGAGGGCGGTGTCACCGGCGCCGGGCTCGACGACCACGGGGTGCAGGCCATCATCGTGTTCATCCTGGTGACGGTGGCCTCCGACACCGGCGGGTACGTCGCCGGGGTGCTGTTCGGCCGCCACCCGATGGCGCCCGTCATCTCCCCGAAGAAGTCGTGGGAGGGCCTCGCCGGCTCCGTGGCGTTCTCGACCTTCGCCGGCTGGCTGCTGGTCACGTTCCTGCTGGACGGCGACTGGTGGGTCGGCATGCTGCTGGGCGCCATCGCCGGGGTGATGGCCACCCTGGGCGACCTCCTGGAGTCCGTCATCAAGCGCGACCTGGGTGTCAAGGACATGAGCCAGGTGATCCCCGGCCACGGCGGCCTGATGGACCGCCTGGACTCCCTGCTGGCCACCGCGGCGCCGACCTGGCTGCTGCTGCACTACCTGGTGTTCTGAGCGGCCCCACCGTGCTGCACCTCGTCCGCCACGGGCGGCCTGCCATCGACCCCGCCGTCCCCGCCCGGCGCTGGCGTCTCGACCACGCCCACGTCGACGCCGTCCGCGAGCTCCGCAGCTCCGGCCGCGTCCCCGCCGCCGCCGTGTGGGCCACGTCGCCGGAGATGAAGGCGCTGGAGACCGCCCGTGCGCTCACCAGCGGACCCGTCGCGGTCGTCGACGACCTGCGCGAGCACGACCGCGACGCCGGGTGGCTGGAGGACTTCGACGACGCCGTGGCGCGTGCGTTCACCGACCCCGACTCGCAGGCCGTGCCCGGCTGGGAGCCCCTGCGGGCCTGCGGCGAGCGAGTCCGGACGGCGTACGAGCGGCTGCGGGCCGAGCACCCGACCGCCCCGCTGGTGCTCGTCGGCCACGGGACCTCCTGGACCCTGCTCGTGGCCCACCTGCTCGGCCTGCCCGTCGACAGCACGCTGCTGCCGCGGTGGCGCTCCTGGGGCATGCCGGACGTGGTGTCCCTCGACGCCTGAGACGCCACGGGCGGCGGTGGCGGGGCGGTGGTTGACCGTCCGGTCGGGGAGCGGAAGGGTGTGGCCCGCGACACAACGAGGTGTCGCCGGAACGGAGACGCCATGCGCAAGGGTGGACTGATCGGCGAGCTGAGCGCCGAGTTCGCGGGGACGATGATCCTCATCCTGTTCGGCACCGGGGTGGTGGCGCAGGTCGTGCTCGCCCAAGGGGCGAGCGGTGACTACCAGTCGATCAACTGGGCCTGGGGCATCGGGGTGACGCTCGGCGTCTACACCGCCGCCAGGCTCTCCGGGGCGCACCTGAACCCCGCCGTGACCGTCGCCCTCGCGGCGTTCAAGGGCTTCAGCTGGGCCAAGGTCGGCCCCTACTGCCTGGCACAGCTCGCCGGCGCCTTCGTGGCCGCGCTCATCGTGCGCGCCGTGTACGCCGACTTCATCGGCGCCGTGGACCCCGACACGACCGCGGCCACCCAGGGCATCTTCTTCACCGCGCCCGGCGCGATGCCCAACGGCGACACCGTGTCGATCACGACGGCCTTCGTCGACCAGATCGTCGGCACCGCGATCCTCGTCTTCGTGATCTTCGCCCTCACCACGGCGTGGAACAACCCGCCGCTGGCGAACATCGGGCCCCTGTTCGTGGGCCTGCTCGTCGTGGCGATCGGCATGGCGTTCGGCGCCAACGCCGGCTACGCGATCAACCCGGCCCGCGACCTCGGGCCCCGCATCGCCGCCTTCCTCACCGGCTACGGCGAGGCGTTCGTGCCGGCCGAGGGACCGATCTACTTCTGGCTGCCGATCGTCGCCCCGCTCATCGGCGGCCTCGTCGGCGGCGCGGCCTTCAAGTTCCTCATCGAGGTCCACCTCACCGCGCCGGAGGACGAGGGGTCGGCCGTCGGCGAGGCACGCCCCAACGCCTGACCCCGCAGCAGACCCGCAGACCCGCAGACCCGCAGACCCGCAGACCCGCAGACCGCCGCACCACTCGAGACCCGAGAACGAGAGAGGCATCCATGGCTGACTACGTCGGAGCCGTCGACCAGGGCACGACCAGCACCCGCTTCATGATCTTCAACCACGCCGGCGAGGAGGTGGCGCGCCACCAGCTCGAGCACGAGCAGATCCTGCCGAAGGCCGGCTGGGTCGAGCACGACCCGATCGAGATCTGGGAGCGCACGTCCTCGGTCATCCAGCAGGCGATGAACAAGGCGAACGTGAGCGCCGCCGACCTCGCGGCCATCGGCATCACCAACCAGCGCGAGACCACCGTGGTCTGGAACCCCAAGACCGGCCGGGCCTGGTACAACGCGATCGTCTGGCAGGACACCCGCACCGACCGCATCGCCTCCAAGCTGGAGCGCGACGGCCACGGGGACACCATCCGCCGCAAGGCCGGCCTCCCGCCGGCGACGTACTTCGCGGGCGGCAAGATCCAGTGGATCCTCGAGAACGTCGACGGCGTGCGCGAGGCGGCCGAGAGGGGCGAGGCCATCTTCGGCACCACCGACTCCTGGGTGGTCTGGAACCTCACCGGCGGCACCAACGGCGGCGTGCACGTCACCGACGTGACCAACGCCAGCCGCACGATGCTGATGGACCTCGAGACCTGCGAGTGGGACGACGAGCTGCTCGCGCTGTTCGACATCCCGCGCGCGATGCTCCCGGAGATCAAGGCGTCCTCGGAGCCCGAGAGCTACGGCACGACGCTCACCAACGGTCCCGTCCGCGGCGAGGTCCCGCTCACCGGCATCCTCGGCGACCAGCAGGCCGCGACCGTCGGCCAGGTGTGCTTTGCGCCCGGCGAGGCGAAGAACACCTACGGCACCGGCAACTTCATGCTGCTCAACACCGGCACCGAGCTGGTCCGCTCGGAGGCCGGCCTGCTGACCACCGTCTGCTACAAGTTCGGCGACGAGCCGACGGTCTACGCCCTCGAGGGCTCGATCGCGGTCACCGGCTCGGCGGTCCAGTGGCTGCGCGACCAGCTGGGCATCATCTCCGGTGCCGCGCAGTCGGAGTCCCTGGCCCGGCAGGTCGACGACAACGGCGGCGTCTACTTCGTCCCGGCGTTCTCCGGCCTGTTCGCGCCGTACTGGCGCTCCGACGCCCGCGGCGCGATCGTCGGGCTGTCGCGCTACAACACCAACGCCCACCTGGCGCGGGCGACGCTCGAGGCGATCTGCTACCAGTCGAAGGACGTGGCCGACGCCATGCACTCCGACTCCGGGGTGAAGCTCGAGGTCCTCAAGGTCGACGGCGGCGTCACGGCCAACGAGCTGTGCATGCAGATCCAGGCCGACGTGCTGGGCGTCGAGGTCTCCCGTCCGGTGCTGGCCGAGACGACGTGCCTCGGCGCGGCGTACGCCGCCGGCCTGGCCGTCGGGTTCTGGTCGTCCACCGACGAGCTGCGCGAGAACTGGAACGAGGGCAAGCGCTGGTCGCCGCAGTGGGATGACTCGCAGCGCGAGGAGGGTTACGCCCAGTGGAAGAAGGCCGTCCAGCGCACGCTCGACTGGGTCGACGTGGACTGAGGCCCCCGAGGGGGTCCTCGTTCGGGTACCGGCTGTTCCGCACCACCAACCCACAGGAGGCGTGAACGATGAGGTCGGTTCCCCTGTCCCCGCAGCGACGCGAGGACTCCCTGGCCGCCATGGCGGCCGACGAGCTCGACATCCTGGTGATCGGCGGAGGGGTGGTGGGCACGGGCGCGGCGCTGGACGCCGCGACCCGCGGCCTCTCCGTCGGTCTCGTCGAGGCCCGCGACTTCGCGTCCGGCACCTCGAGCCGCAGCAGCAAGCTCATGCACGGCGGTCTCCGCTACCTGGAGATGCTCGACTTCGCCCTGGTGGCGGAGGCGCTCAAGGAGCGCGGGCTGATGATCGACAAGCTCGCCCCGCACCTCGTGCGTCCCATCCCGTTCCTCTACCCGCTGACCCACCGCGGCTGGGAGCGCTGGTACGTCGGCTCCGGCGTCGCGCTGTACGACGCCATGAGCCGCATCGCCGGCACCGGTGACGTCCCGCTGCACAAGCACCTGACCCGCCGGGGCGCCCGCAAGCTCGCGCCCGCGCTCCGCAAGGACGCGCTCGTCGGTGCGCTGCGCTACTACGACGCCCAGGTCGACGACGCCCGCCACACGATGTTCATCGCCCGCACCGCGGCGGCGTACGGCGCCCACGTGGCGAGCCGGGCACGGGTCGTCGAGCTGCTCCGCGAGGGGGAGCGGGTGACCGGCGCGGTCGTCCACGACCTCGAGAACGACCAGCACGTCACGATCCGCGCCCGCCAGGTCCTGAACGCGACCGGCGTGTGGACCGACGACACCCAGGACCTCGCCGGGCAGGCCCGCCCGTTCCACGTCCGCGCCTCGAAGGGCGTGCACCTGGTCGTGCCGAAGGACCGGATCCGCTCCGAGGTCGGCATGATCCTGCGCACCGAGAAGTCGGTGCTGTTCGTGATCCCGTGGGGCCGCCACTGGATCGTCGGTACCACCGACACCGACTGGGAGCTCGACAAGGCCCACCCGGCGGCGAGCCAGGCCGACATCGACTACATCCTCGAGCACGTCAACAACGTGCTCGAGAAGCCGCTGACCCGCGACGACGTCGAGGGCGTGTACGCCGGCCTGCGCCCGCTGCTGGCGGGGGAGTCGGACGCCACCTCGAAGCTGTCCCGCGAGCACGCCGTGTCGCACCCCGCGCCCGGCCTGGTGGTCGTGGCCGGCGGCAAGTACACGACGTACCGGGTGATGGCGAAGGACGCCGTCGACGAGGCCGTGCACGGTCTCGAGGCCCACGCCGGCCGCCGCGTGCCGGCGTCCGTCACCGAGGACGTCCCGCTGCTCGGCGCCGAGGGCTATCACGCCCTGTGGAACTCGCGGCAGCTCCTGGCCCAGCGCTCGGGCATCCACGAGGCGCGCATCGAGAGCCTGCTCGAGCGCTACGGGACCCTGGTCCACGAGCTGCTCGACATGGTCGCCGACGACCCGTCGCTGGCCGAGCCGCTGACCGGCGCACCCGACCACCTGCGCGTCGAGATCCTGTACGCCGCCACCCACGAGGGCGCCCGCCACGTCGACGACGCCCTGACCCGGCGTACCCGGCTCTCCATCGAGACCTTCGACCGCGGGGTCGGGGCCGTCGAGGAGGTCGCGGAGCTGATGGCGGGTCCGCTGGGCTGGAGCGACGAGCAGAAGTCCGTCGAGATCGAGCACTACCGCGCCCGCGTCGCCGCGGAGCGGGAGAGCCAGCAGATGCCCGACGACGAGACCGCGGACGCCGCCCGGCTCGGGGCGCCCGACATGGTCCCGCTGTCCTGAGTCGGTCCCGGGGCGACGGGGATGGGATGCTGGGCGGCGTGAACGAGCAGGCCTCCCCGCAGCGTCGCCGTCCCCCGGGCTGGCGGGCGGCCCGACCCACCCCCGACGAGCACGACGAGCACGTCGGCGAGGACCCCGCGGAGCAGCCCGGGCCGGCTGCCCGCCCGGACACCGCGTTCGAGCGGGGCGAGACCGTCGAGCGGCCCGCCGTACGGCTCCCGGTCGCCGACCAGCCCGACGCCGATGTCGACGCCGATGTCGACGCCGACGACGACGCCGACGACGACCACCCGGTGTTCGGTGCGCGGCGCGACGACGACCGGACCCGCACCGTGCGCGCCGTCGGCCCCGACCTGTACGCCGACCGTCCTGACGGGAGGGCGGAGGCCGCGGACGACGTGGACCCCGACTCCTGGGACGGCGACTCCTGGGACGACGACTCCTGGGACGGCGAGGACGAGTCGTCCGTCGCCGCCCGTCCGGTGGCGGTGCCGCTGACCGGGTTCTTCACCGGCATGGCCTACATCCTCGGTCTGCCCGTCCTGTACGTGTGGCTCTCCGACCCGGACTCGATCGCCGACTCGGTCGGCGTCGACCTGGCGTGGCTGCTCGCCGCGATCCTGGTGCCGGTCTTCCTCACCGCCATCCCTCAGACCCGCACCTTCGGGCGCTACATGCTGCTCGGGGTGGGCCTGTCCGCGGTGGTGGTCGTCGGCGTCGCCGCCGTCGTCCTCGCGGTCCTGATCTTCCTGGTGTAGCGGAGGTCCGCCGAGTCGGCACGTCTGAGCAGCTGTACGGCGTCGAGTCGGCACGTCTGCGCAGGCCGGTCCTCCGGCGTGACCGCCGCGCGACGCCGCAGCGCCGTACGACGGGGCGCCAGGGGTGCGCAGACGTGCCGACTCGGGGCGCCAGGGGTGCGCAGACGTGCCGACTCGGGGCCCCGGGGGTGCGCAGACGTGCCGACTCGGCGTACCTCGGCCTTTGGGCGGACGACGCCGCGGGTGGGACGATGGGACCACCATGCCGGACCCCGCACCCCAGACCGCACCCGAGAAGACGGCGCAGCCGAGCGAGCCGAAGCCGCTGCCGCTGGTCTTCGCCGAGCCCCGCGGGCGCGCGAAGCCGCCGCGCCACCTCGCCGACCTCCCCGGTCCGGAGCGGAAGGCCGCGCTCGAGGCGGCCGGTCTGCCCGGGTTCCGTGGCGCGCAGCTGGGCCACCACTACTTCGGTCGCCTCGTCGCCGACGCGGCGGAGATGACGGACCTCCCCGCCGCCACCCGCGACGCCCTCGTTGCCGAGCTGCTGCCGACGCTGATGACCCCCGTCCGCACCCTCGAGGCCGACCGCGGGACCACCCGCAAGACGCTGTGGCGCCTGTTCGACAACGCGCTCGTCGAGTCGGTGCTGATGCGCTACCCCGACCGTGCGACGGTCTGCGTGTCGTCCCAGGCCGGCTGCGGCATGGCCTGCCCGTTCTGCGCCACCGGCCAGGGCGGCCTGCAGCGCAACATGTCGACCGCCGAGATCGTCGACCAGGTCGTCTCCGCCGCCCGCGCCATGCGCAACGGCGACGTCGCCGGCGGCCCCGGGCGCCTGTCGAACGTCGTGTTCATGGGCATGGGGGAGCCGCTCGCCAACTACAAGGCCGTCATCGGCGCCGTACGGCGGCTCGTCTCGCCGGCGCCCGAGGGTCTGGGGCTGTCGGCGCGCAACGTGACCGTCTCGACCGTCGGCCTCGTGCCGCGCATCCGCCAGCTGACCGAGGAGGGCATCCCGGTCACCCTCGCGCTGTCGCTCCACGCCCCGGACGACGAGCTCCGCAACACCCTCGTCCCGGTCAACACCCGCTGGTCGGTGGGGGAGACCGTCGACGCCGCCGCCGACTACGCCCGCACCACGGGCCGCCGGGTCTCGATCGAGTACGCCATGATGCGCGGCATCAACGACCAGGCGTGGCGCGCGGACCTGCTCGCCGACGTCCTGCTCGAGCGCGGCGACCGCGGCTGGGTCCACGTGAACCTGATCCCGCTCAACCCGACGCCCGGCTCGAAGTGGACCGCCTCGGACCCCGCCGACGAGCGCGAGTTCGTCCGCCGGCTCGAGGCCAAGGGCATCTCCACCACCGTCCGCGACACCCGCGGCCGCGAGATCGACGGCGCCTGCGGCCAGCTGGCCGCGGCCGAGTAGCCACCGCCCCGGCGATGGACGACCTCGCCGCGCGGTACGACGCTGCGGCGGACGACTACGACGGGACCCGCGGCGGTGACGCCCGGGCCGCCGCGGTGGCCGCCGAGGTCGCTCGCCTCGCGCCGGGTCTCGGGCTGCTGCTCGACGTCGCCGGGGGCACCGGCAGCGTCGGCTCGGCCCTCGCCGCGACGGGTCGCGAGGTGCTGGTCCTCGACGCGAGCGCGGGCATGCTCCGCCACGCCGTACGACGGCTGCCCGGCCGGGTCGTGCGTGCCGACGCCCGCCGCCTGCCGCTCCGGGACGGCGCGGTGCCGGCCGTGTCGGTCGTCTGGCTGCTGCACCTGCTCCCGGTCGCCGACGCGGACGCCGTGCTGGCCGAGGCCGCGCGGGTGCTGCGACCCGGCGGCGTCCTGGTGACCACCGTCGACAAGGACCTCGCCCACGGCCCGGTCCGGCGCACCGACGCCGACGCGGCGGACCGCGTCGCCGCCGTCTGCGCCGGTCTCGGCCTGGAGGCCTGCGGCAGCGGACGGGTCCACGGTGAGACCCGCTGGGTGCAGACCGGGGACGGGTGGCGCGTCGAGGCGTTCCGCCGCGCTCCGTAGGGTCGCCGCGTGAACCTCTGCTTCGACGCCCTCGACCGGCAGGTCATCGTCGGCCGGGCCGACGTCCCCGCCGTGGTCGACGGCTCCGCGACCTGGACCGTGGCCCGGCTGCTCGAGGAGGTCGGCGCGATCGGCGGCGCGATGCGCGGCCTGGGTGTCGAACCGGGCTCGGTCGTCGGGATCGACGTGGCCGACCCCCGCACCCGGCTCGTCGCCGGGCTCGCCGCGCTGCGGCTCGGGGCGGTGCCGGTGCTCGACGGCCCGGCCGAGGCGCCCGCGCTGCTGCTCGTCGACGAGGCGCCCGCGGCGGGGGCGACCACCGCGCCGGCCGTGCTGGTGACCGGTGAGGCTCCGACGGTGGTCGAGACCCGCGACCTCTCCCTGCCGGCCGCTCTACGGGCCGGTCGCACGGACCCCGCCCCGGTGTCCGAGCCGCTGCCCGGGCGCCCGGCGTACGTCGTGGGGGAGCGGGAGGTCCACGAGCCCGAGACCGGCACGTTCCTCGGCGCGGCGCTGGCCGACCTGGGCGCGGGCCGGCTCGTCGACCTGCGCTGACCCCTCCGTTCGGAGGGGGTCCGCGCCGCGGGCCCGGCCTACCGTCGCAGGACACCCGCCCGCGACGGAGGAACGCCATGACCACCGACCAGCGACCCGACCTGAAGACCGCCTGCGACGCCGTCCTCGAGGGGGTCGTCGGCTCCGGCGGCGTCCCCGGGGTGGTGGCGATGGTGACCGACCGCGAGCGCGACCTGTACGGCGGCGCCGTCGGTCGCCGCAGCCTGGACTCCGACGAGCCGATCACCGCCGACTCGGTGTTCGCGATCTTCTCCACCACCAAGGCGATCACCGGCACGGCCTGCCTCCAGCTGGTCGAGGAGGGCCGGCTCGACCTGGACGCCCCGGCCTCGACGTACGCGCCCGAGCTGGGTGACGTGCAGGTCCTCGACGGCTTCGACGACGACGGGTCACCCCGCCTGCGGCCCCCGGCGAGCGCGCCGACCACCCGTCAGCTGCTCTGCCACACCGCCGGGTTCGCGTACGACTTCTTCGACCACGACTACGCCCGGCTCGCCACCGAGCACGGGCAGCCCAGCGTCGTCACCGCCTCCCGGGCGGCGCTGCGGACCCCGCTGACCTTCGACCCGGGCACCCAGTGGAAGTACGGCTCGAACATCGACTGGGCGGGCCAGGTCGTCGAGGGCATCACCGGGCAGCGTCTCGGTGAGGTGTTCGCCGAGCGGATCTTCGCCCCGCTGGGGATGACGGACACCTCGTTCACCCTCGACGGCGGCATGCGGGACCGGAAGGTCACGATGCACCAGCGCGGCGAGGACGGCGTGCTGGCCGCCACCGACTTCGAGCTGCCCGAGCCCGAGGTCCACATGGGCGGGCACGGCCTCTGGTCGACGGTGCCGGACTACATGAAGTTCATCCGGCTGTGGCTCAACGACGGCGCCGCGCCCGACGGGACGCAGGTGCTGCGCCCCGAGACCGTGGCCATGGCCGCGCGCAACCACCTGGAGGGCGACATGACCATCACCGGGCTGCCCGGGGTGATCCCGCAGCTCTCGAACGACGCCGAGTTCTTCCCCGGCATGCCGAAGACCTGGGCGCTGACGTTCATGATCAACGACGAGGACGCCCCGACCGGTCGTCCCGCCGGGTCGCTGGCGTGGGCCGGACTGGCCAACCTCTACTACTGGATCGACCGCCGCCACGGCATCGGCGGCTTCTGGGCGACGCAGATCTTCCCCTTCGCCGACCCGGCGTCCGTCGGCGGCTACTTCGACTTCGAGGCGGCGGCGTACGGCGCGCTGGGGTGACGGCGGGGCCGTGGCGCGGCCTGCGAGCATGACGGGATGCGTCGAGACGTCGTCATCCTCGGGTCCACCGGGTCGATCGGGACCCAGGCCCTCGACCTCTGCCGGGCCCACCCGGACCGGTTCCGCGTCGTCGGCCTCGCCGCCGGCGGCTCCCGCCCCGACGAGTTCCAGCGGCAGGTCGACGAGTTCGCCCCGTCGTACGCCGGGCTCGGCGACGCCGCCGCGCTCGAGGCGGCGGGCACCCCGTGCGACGTCGTCCTCAACGGCATCACCGGCGCGGCCGGGCTGCGCCCCACGCTGACGGCGCTGGAGGCCGGCAGCACGCTGGCCCTGGCCAACAAGGAGTCGCTGATCATCGGCGGCCCGATCGTCCTCGACCTCGCGGCCCCCGGCCAGATCGTGCCCGTCGACTCCGAGCACTCCGCGGTCGCCCAGGCCCTGCGCGCGGGGACCGGCGCCGAGGTCCGCCGCCTGGTCCTGACCGCCAGCGGCGGCCCGTTCCGGGGTCGCAGCGCCGACGACCTCGCCGACGTGACGCCCGCCGACGCACTGAAGCACCCGAACTTCGCGATGGGTCCGGTCATCACGGTCAACTCGGCCACCCTGGTGAACAAGGGCCTCGAGGTCATCGAGGCGGCGCTGCTGTTCGACCTGCCGCTCGAGCGTGTCGACGTCGTCGTGCACCCGCAGCAGCTCGTGCACTCGATGGTCGAGTTCGTCGACGGCTCGACCATAGCCCAGGCCTCGCCCCCGTCGATGCTCATCCCCATCGCCCTCGGGATGGGCTGGCCGGACCGCGTGCCCGACGCCGGTCCGGGCTGCGACTGGACCACCGCGTCGACGTGGACCTTCGAGCCGCTCGACGACGAGGCCTTCCCCGCGGTCGTGCTCGCCCGCCGTGCCGGTGCGGCCGGCGGCACCGCCCCCGCCGTCTACAACGCCGCCAACGAGGTCGCCGTCGCCGCGTTCCTCGACGGCCGGCTGCCCTTCACCCGGATCGTCGCGGTCGTGGCCGACGTCCTCGCGGCGCACACCTCCGCGCAGGACGGCGGCGTACGCTCGACCTCGCCGCGGCTCACCGTCGACGACGTCCTGGCCGCGGACACGTGGGCACGCGCCGAGGCGACCGCCCGCCTGACGACGCCGCACGAGGGAGACAGCTGAGCCGGTGACCCTACTCCTCTACACGGCGGGCGTCCTCTTCTTCGTCCTCGCGATCCTGGTCTCGATCGGCCTCCACGAGCTGGGGCACCTCGTGCCGGCGCGCGCCTTCGGCGGCAAGGTCACGCAGTACTTCATCGGCTTCGGCCCCACGGTGTGGTCGAAGCAGGTCGGCGAGACCGAGTGGGGCGTCAAGGCGATCCCGCTCGGCGGCTACGTGAAGATCGTCGGCATGCTCCCGCCGGGGGCCGGCGACCTCGCCGAGCCGCAGGGGTACGACGAGGAGGGCCGCCCGGCGTACAAGGTGCGGAAGTCGAACACCGGCCTGTTCGCACAGCTCGTGTCCGACGCCCGCGCCGCCGAGTGGGAGCTGGTCGGGCCGGAGGACCACGACCGGCTCTTCTACCGGCTCGCGTGGTGGAAGAAGGTCGTCGTGATGGCGGGCGGGCCGATGGTCAACATCGTCATCGCCTTCGTGATCTTCCTCGGGATCTTCTCGACGTACGGCAACCCGAGCGACGTGCAGCCCGTCGGCACGCAGGTCGAGGAGGTCTCGGCGTGCGTCCTGCCGTACGACGAGGCCGACCGCCCCTGCGCGGCCGGGGACCCCGAGGCCCCCGCCGCCGAGGCGGGACTGCGGCCCGGCGACGAGATCACCGCCTTCAACGGCACCCCGGTCAGCGACTGGGACGAGCTGCAGGGCCTCATCCGTGACAACAGCGACGGCGAGGCCGTGCTGACCTGGGTGCGCGACGGGCAGGAGATGACGGGGGAGACGAGCACCACCGTGCAGGCCCGCCCGGGCACCGGTGCGGACGTCGACCCGGAGCGGCTCACCGAGGTCGGATTCCTCGGCGTGAGCCCCGAGGCCGCCCGCACGACCGGCGGCCCGCTCTACACCCTCGGCGAGATGGGCACCATGGCGGTGCAGACCGCCGAGGCGCTGGTCACCCTGCCCGTGCGCGTGTACGGCGTCGGCAAGGCCATCGTCGGCTTGGAGGAGCGCGACCCCGACAGCCCGATCAGCGTCGTCGGCGGCGGTCGGATCGCCGGCGAGACCGCGTCCACCGACCTCATCCCGGGCCTGGACCGCCTCGTGTTCCTCCTGCTGCTCGTGGCGGGGTTCAACTTCTTCATCGGCGCGCTCAACCTCGTGCCGCTGCTGCCGCTCGACGGCGGCCACATCGCGGGCGCGCTGTACGAGGCCGGACGCCGCGGGGTGGCCCGGCTGCGCCGGCGCCCCGACCCCGGGTACGCCGACGTCGCGAAGATGCTCCCCGTCGCGTACGTCGTCGCCTCCGCGCTGCTGGTGATGGGCGTCGTCCTCATCGTCGGCGACATCGTCGTGCCCCTCTCCGTGCTGCCCGACTGACCGGGACGACGACCCGCCGGCGGCGGGTCGGTGCGCCCCGGCGAGGCGGGGATCCCCACGCCCGGCGAGTAATCTCAGAACCATGAGCACCGTGAGCCTGGGCATGCCCGCACCCCCACCCCCGGTGCTGGCCCCGCGGCGTCCCACCCGCCAGATCAAGGTCGGCAAGGTCGGCGTCGGGAGCGAGTCGGAGGTCTCGGTGCAGTCGATGACGACGACCCTGACCAGCGACGTCAACGCCACCCTGCAGCAGATCGCGGAGCTGACCACCGCCGGCTGCGACATCGTCCGTGTCGCCTGCCCGAGTCAGGACGACGCCGACGCGCTGCCCGCGATCGCGACCAAGTCGCAGATCCCCGTCATCGCCGACATCCACTTCCAGCCGCGCTACGTCTTCGCGGCGATCGAGGCCGGCTGCGCCGCCGTCCGGGTGAACCCGGGCAACATCCGCAAGTTCGACGACCAGGTCAAGGAGATCGCGGCCGCGGCCAAGGACCACGGCACGTCGATCCGGATCGGCGTCAACGCGGGCTCGCTCGACAAGCGGATCATGGACAAGTACGGCCGGGCCACCCCGGAGGCGCTCGTCGAGTCGGCCATCTGGGAGGCGTCGCTGTTCGAGGAGCACGGCTTCCGCGACTTCAAGATCTCCGTCAAGCACAACGACCCGGTCGTGATGGTCCGCGCCTACGAGCTGCTCGCCGAGGCCGGCGACTGGCCGCTGCACCTCGGCGTCACCGAGGCCGGTCCCGCGTTCCAGGGCACCATCAAGTCGTCCGTCGCCTTCGGCCACCTGCTCAGCCAGGGCATCGGCGACACCATCCGGGTCTCGCTGTCCGCGCCGCCGGTCGAGGAGGTCAAGGTCGGCATCCAGATCCTGGAGAGCCTCAACCTCAAGCCCCGCCGCCTCGAGATCGTGTCCTGCCCGTCCTGCGGTCGCGCCCAGGTCGACGTCTACACGCTCGCCGAGGAGGTCACCGCCGGCCTCGACGGGCTCGAGGTCCCGCTGCGGGTGGCCGTCATGGGCTGCGTCGTCAACGGCCCGGGGGAGGCCCGCGAGGCCGACCTCGGCGTCGCGTCCGGCAACGGCAAGGGCCAGATCTTCGTCAAGGGCGAGGTCATCAAGACCGTCCCGGAGTCGCAGATCGTCGAGACCCTCATCGAGGAGGCCATGCGCCTGGCCGACGAGATGGGCCTCGACGCCGAGTCGGGCGAGCCCACGGTCTCGGTGTCCTGAGCCGACCGACGGCCACGGGACGCCGGGGCTAGGCTCGCGCCGTGCTCGCGATGCGGGAGGGACTGCACGTCCTGGGGTCCGAGGACCTCGAGGACTTCCTCGTGCTGACCGCCCTCGACCCGGTGGTCAACTGCTTCGCGGACTACCGCGCCCGCACCACCCGCCTCGACCCCCGCTGGCTCGGCGGCGAGGTGTGGGGCCGGTACGACGGGGGCCGCCTCACCGCGGCCTGCCACCTCGGCGCCAACCTCGTGCCGATCCAGGCGTCGGCGGACGACGCCCGGGCCTTCGCGGAGCGCGCGGTACGACGTCCCCGCTCGGTGTCCACCCTGGTGGGTCCGCAGGCCGCCGTCCGGGCGTTCTGGGACGTCGCGGCCGCCACCTGGGAGGCACCCCGCGACGAGCGGTGGGACCAGCCGCACCTCGAGCTGATCGGCGAGCCGCTGGTGGAGCCCGACCCCGAGGTGCGGGTCACCACGAAGGCCGACCTCGAGACGCTCTACCCCGCGTGCGTGGCGATGTACTCCGAGGAGGTCGGCGTCTCGCCCGAGCGCGGCGGCTCGTCCGCGCTCTACCGGGCGCGGGTGACCCAGCTCGTCAGCCGGGGGTGGTCGTTCGCCCGCTTCGAGGACGACCGCGTGGTCTTCAAGGCCGAGGTCGCCTGCGTCAGCCCGGCCGCCGCCCAGATCCAGGGGGTCTGGGTGCCCCCCGACCGCCGCGGCGAGGGCCTCGCGACCCGCGGCATGGCCGCCGTCGCGCGGCTGGTCGTGCCCGAGCTGGCGCCCTCGCTGTCGCTGTACGTCAACGAGTGGAACGAGCCCGCCCGCCGGGCGTACGAGGCCTGCGGCTTCCGCCAGACCGCGACGTTCTCGACACTGATGTTCTGACCCACCGCGGCCGAGGAACGAGGGCGCGACCGCGGGTCGGGACCCGGTCAGAGGGAAGTCGGCGTCCCACCACGTGCGTTCGGGCCGACTCGGTGGTGCGTGGGCGTGCGTTCGGGCCGACTCGGCGGTGCGTGGACGTGCGTTCGGGCCGACTCGGCCGGGACGGAAACCGGTTCGAGCCCGTCCACGGCCCACGACTAGCCTTCGACGCATGATCCTCAGACTCTCCCGGCTCTTCGTCCGCACCCTGCGCGAGGACCCCGTCGACGCGGAGGTGCCGAGCCACCGGCTGCTGGTCCGCGCCGGCTACGTGCGCCGGACGGCCCCGGGGATCTACACCTGGCTGCCGCTGGGGCTGCGGGTGCTGCGCAAGGTCGAGGGGATCGTGCGCGAGGAGATGGACGCGATCGGCGCCCAGGAGCTGTCGTTCCCGGCGCTGCTGCCCCGCGAGCCCTACGAGGCCAGCAACCGCTGGACGACGTACGGCGACGGCATCTTCCGCCTCAAGGACCGCCGCGGCGGCGACTACCTGCTCGGCCCCACCCACGAGGAGATGTTCACCCTCGCGGTGAAGGACCTGTACTCCTCGTACAAGGACCTGCCGGTCTGGCTCTACCAGATCCAGACGAAGTACCGGGACGAGGCGCGGCCCCGCGCCGGGGTGCTGCGCGGCCGCGAGTTCATCATGAAGGACTCCTACTCCTTCGACGTCTCCCACGAGGGCCTGGAGCGCTCGTACGCCGCCCACCGCGAGGCCTACGTCCGGATCTTCGACCGGCTCGGCTTCGACTACGCGATCGTCAAGGCCACCTCGGGGGCGATGGGCGGGTCACGCTCGGAGGAGTTCCTGGCCCGCGCGGACTCGGGCGAGGACACCTACGTCCGCTGCACGACCTGCGACTACGCCGCGAACGTCGAGGCCGTCGAGGTCCGGCCGGAGCCCCCGCGCAGCACGGAGGGACTGCCCGCCGCGCACGCCGAGCAGACGCCCGCGACCCCCACCATCGCCACGCTGGTCGACCACCTCAACGAGAAGCACCCGCGCGACGACCGGGCCTGGACGGCGGGGGACACCCTCAAGAACGTCCTGCTCGTGCTCAAGCACCCCGACGGCACGCGCGAGCCCCTCGCCGTGGGCCTGCCCGGCGACCGCGAGGTCGACCAGAAGCGCCTCGAGGGCCAGCTGGAGCCCATCGAGGTCGAGCCCATGGACGAGGCCGAGCTCGCGAGGCACCCGGCGCTGGTGAAGGGCTACATCGGCCCCGGCGTCCTCGGCGCGGACAACGCCAGCGGGATCCGCTATCTCGTCGACCCCCGGGTCGTCGACGGCACGGCGTGGGTGACCGGCGCGGACGTCGACGGCAGCCACGTCCTCGACCTCGTCGCGGGGCGCGACTTCACGCCCGACGGCACCATCGAGGCCGCCGAGGTCCGTGACGGCGACCCCTGCCCGACCTGCGACGACGGGGTGCTGGAGAGCGCCCGCGGCATCGAGATGGGCCACATCTTCCAGCTGGGCCGATGGTTCGCCGAGGCGCTCGACCTGCGGGTGCTCGACGAGAACGGCAAGCTCGTGACGGTGACCATGGGCTCCTACGGCATCGGCGTGACCCGCGCGGTCGCCGCCATCGCCGAGGGCACCCACGACGACCTCGGCCTGTGCTGGCCGCGCGAGGTCGCCCCCGCCGACGTCCACCTCGTCGCCACCGGGAAGGACGCCGCGGTCTTCGAGGCCGCCGACGCGATCGCCACCGAGCTCGAGGCCCGCGGCGTCGAGGTCATGTACGACGACCGGCCCAAGGTCAGCCCCGGCGTGAAGTTCAAGGACGCCGAGCTCCTCGGCGTCCCGACCCTCGTCGTGGTCGGCAAGGGGCTCGCGGACGGCGTCGTGGAGGTGCGGGACCGGCGCACCGGCGAGAGGGAGGACCTGCCGACCGACGCCGTCGTCGACCGCGTGGTCGAGGTCGTGCGCGCCGAGGGCTGAGGTTCGTTCCTGCGACTTCGTGCACTGCACACTTATGCAGTTCACAGGGGTCGCGCGGAGGCCGTCCCGCGTTGCATGCTTGTGCAACGAGGTGAGGCGCTCGGGCGCCAGACCTCGTACCCCCCACAGAAGAATCAGGGTGTCGCCCTCTGCAGGCGACGACCCTGCCGGGCGCCGAGTTGACCGGCCCCGGCACGACGGCCCGCCCGCAGCGAGGATGATCTCGGGACTTCCTCGCAGCGGGCGGGCCGCCTCTCTTCCGGCCCGTCGGCCGTCGGTTCGCCGGACCGGCCGGACCCGGCGGTCTCAGAGCCCCGGCAGGTCCTGCGGCTCGCCGCCGAGCCCGAGGCGCACGAGCGACGCGTCGACCAGCGCCCGCACCGCCCACGTGCGGACCTCGCCGGTCGTGCCCGCGACGAGGTAGGCGTACGTCGTCGCACAGCCGTCCTCCACCCCGCGGGCGGCGTCACGGGCGCCGGACTCGTCGCCGGAGGCGCCCACCGCGGGCAGCTCGTACGACGGCGCGGCCGCCACGGGCTCCTCGCCGGCCGCGCGCAGCGCGTCGGTCAGGGCGTCGCGGCGGGCGAGGTGCACCCCGTAGGCCCCGTCGACGTCGGCGTAGAGGTCGGGGCTGGCCGAGGACGACGTCCGTGCGCCGACGACCGCGAGCGTGAAGACCGCGGCGTGCTCCGCGCCGAGGGCGAGCTGCAGCGCCTCCACGGCGTCCGCCGGGAGTCCCGGGGCCGACACCGGCACACCGGCCGGCCGAGGCAGCACGGCGTCGCCGGTGGGGTCGAGGACCGTCAGCCGCTGGGCCAGCCCCGCGGCGACCGACGCGAGGAGCCGGGCGAGCCGTCCGGACTCGGACGCGGCGGCGAGGTCGGCGTACGCGAGGACGGCCTCCCGCTCGGCGGCGAGGACGGCGGCGCGGGCGCGGGGCGGCCGGGCCGGGACCTCCTCGGCGTCGCCCGGTCCGCTCGGGCCGCTCGGCGTGTCCTCGGGTCGCAGCTCGGCGTCGTGGGCGGCGTGCAGGTCGCGCAGCGCCCCGAGGTCGGACCGCAGGCCGGGGTGACGGCGCACCGTGGCGCGGACCCGGGCGGCCAGGTCCTCCGTGAGCGCCAGCGCGTCGCCCAGGACGTCGTCGTCGCCGGGGACGGTGTCGGTGGCAGGGCCCGCACCCGAGCCCGCGCCCGAGCCCCGCACGCCGCACCCCGTGAGCCCGGCCACCGCGAGGCCCAGCAGTCCGCCCGCGACGCCGAGCACGGCACGGCGGGGCAGGCCGTGGGCCGGTCCGGGGGGCTGACGGTCGGGCACCGCACGAGGGTAGGTCACCGTTACAGTGGTGGGTCCGCCGAGGCCGGGCCCCGAGAGACGTTCCGGCGTGACGGCAGGACCAGCAGGCACAACAGCAGAAGGAGGTCGGCGTAGCCGTGCAGCAGGCAAAGGACGACGCCATGACCCGGCGGATCGGTGAGGTCCTCACGGGCCCCGTCTCCGCGCTGGGCATGGACCTGGAGGCCCTCGACCTCGCCCCGGCGGGCGCGAAGCGGCTGCTGCGGGTCGCGGTCGACAAGGACGGCGGCGTCACCATGGACGACGTCGCCGACGCCACCCGCGAGATATCCCGGGTGCTCGACGAGTCCGACGTGATGGGGGAGCGGGCGTACACCCTCGAGGTGACCTCCCGCGGCGTCGACCGGCCCCTGGAGCTGCCGCGCCACTGGCGCCGCAACACCGACCGTCTCGTCCGTGTCACCCCGACCGAGGGCGAGCCGTTCACCGGTCGCGTCACCGCGGCCGCCGACGAGGCGGACGGCGCCGCGACG
Source organism: uncultured Nocardioides sp. (assembly GCF_947489365.1). Classification (GTDB taxonomy): domain Bacteria; phylum Actinomycetota; class Actinomycetes; order Propionibacteriales; family Nocardioidaceae; genus Nocardioides. Next base: position 189,114 of record NZ_CANLDB010000008.1, on the reverse strand, counting down.
CTGGACGTGGGAGGCGAGACCCGCGAGGTCGCCTACGCCGACGTCGCCCGCGCCGTCGTGCAGGTCGAGTTCAACCGCAAGGACGCAGCGCCCGCGAGCGCCGAGGAGGACGACTGATGGACATCGACCTGAGCATCCTGAGGATGCTGGAGCGCGAGAAGGAGATCTCCTTCGACGTCCTCGTCGAGGCGATCGAGCAGGCCCTGCTCACGGCCTACCAGCGGACCCCGGGCGCCCACGAGCAGGCCCGCGTCGAGCTGGACCGCAAGAGCGGACGCGTGGCCGTGATGGCCGCCGAGCTCGACGACGAGGGCGAGAAGGTCGGCGAGTTCGACGACACCCCCGCGGGCTTCGGCCGGATCGCCGCGACCACCGCGAAGCAGATGATGCTGCAGAAGCTGCGCGACGCCGAGGACGACGTCCGCTTCGGGGAGTTCTCCGGCAAGGAGGGCGACATCCTGTCCGGGGTGATCCAGCAGGGCCGCAACCCCGACGACGTGCTCGTCGACCTCGGCCGGCTCGAGGCCATGCTGCCCCCGGGCGAGCGGGTCCCCGGCGAGCGGTACACCCACGGCACCCGCATCAAGGCCCTGGTGGTCTCGGTGCGGCGCGGGATGCGGGGGCCGCAGGTCACCCTGTCGCGCTCGCACCCCAACCTGGTCCGCAAGCTGTTCGCGCTCGAGGTGCCGGAGATCGCCGACGGCACCGTCGAGATCGTCGCCATCGCCCGCGAGGCCGGCCACCGCACGAAGATGGCGGTGCGCACCTCGGTGCCGGGCGTCAACCCGAAGGGCTCCTGCATCGGCCCCATGGGCCAGCGGGTGCGCAACGTGATGGCCGAGCTCAACGGCGAGAAGATCGACATCGTCGACCACTCCGACGACCCGGCGCGGATGGTCGCCCACGCGCTGTCCCCGGCCCGGGTGACGTCGGTGACGGTGGTCTCGGCCGAGGCGCGCGCCGCCCGGGTGGTCGTCCCGGACTTCCAGCTCTCGCTGGCCATCGGCAAGGAGGGCCAGAACGCCCGCCTCGCCGCCCGGCTCACCGGGTGGCGCATCGACATCCGCTCCGACGAGGCGCCCGCCGAGGACGGCGACGCCGCGGACGGCGACGCCGCGGACGGCGACGCCGCGGGGGCCTGAGCCCCGGCTCAGACGGTCGCGGTGACCTCGTGGACCACCATCCGCGGGACGTGGTCGTCCGGACCCGGCCAGTCCGGGAAGTCGAAGACGGCCAGCACCAGCTGCATCGGGTACGTCGGCGGCGCGGCGCAGCGGCGGACCACCCGGCCGTCCACGCTGAACGCCGCCTCCCCGGCGTCCCAGTCGACGGCGTAGTCGTGGGGCCGGGCGACGTCGAGCGGCAGCCGGACCGCCGCGAAGTCGTCGGCCAGGTCCGGGTCGCGGAAGGGCTTGATCCCCACCCCGACCTCCGCGGAGGGCTCCGCCGGGTGGTCCGGGCCGCCGACGACGGAGCGGCCGAAGACCTCGGCCACGCAGATCTCCCCGCACTGTCGCTGGCCCGGGTCGTCCTCGAAGCCCGCGAGCCAGAGCGCGGCCATCGACCGGGGCGACAGGTGCATCTCCGCGCGCATCGACACCTCGCCGGACCGCGGCAGCCACCCCTCGTGCCGGGGCTGCTCCTCGCGCACCGTCAGGCCGTCCGCGAACCGCTGCTGGCCGAGGGACGAGCCCACCGGGCCCGACCACGACCCGCTCTGCAGCCCGGAGACCCGGAGCGGCTCGGCGTGGCGGTCGGGGCACCACAGCGGGTGGTCGAGGGGCACCTCGAGGTCCAGACGACCCCCGTCGAGGCGGAACGCCGCGGCGGTGGCGGCCGCGGAGGACCACGCGGGCAGGTAGTGCGGGACCCAGACGGTGCGGTCCAGCCGCCCTCCGCCGAAGTCCTCGACACGCCGTGGCGGGTCCATGCCGGGAGGATAGGCCCGGAACGCCGCTCCGAGGCCCGTCCGGTTCGGCGGCAGGTGGCGACGAGGGGTAGTGTTGTCACACGGTGGCACTCTCCCGGACTTCCCCTGTGCGCACGTGCGTGGGATGTCGTGGACGGGCCGCCGCCGGCGAGTTGTTGCGGGTGACCGTCGGGACCGATGCGCAGGGCCACCAGGCCGTCGTGCCGGACCCGGGTCGCACGGCGACCGGACGGGGGGCACACGTGCACCTCGACCGATCGTGCTACGACCTCGCGATCAGGAGGAAGGCGTTCCCGCGCGCGTTGCGGGTGCCCGGCCCCCTGGCCACCGAGGGCGTGGAACGACTGCTGGAACCGACCGACACACCGACCGACAGAAGCTGGAGCAGCAGCTCATGAGCACTCGATGAGTACCTCACGATGAGTTTGCACCACCACTAACGGTCCGACTCCCCCCCGCCGGCGCACGCCGGCTCCACCGGGTCTCGGGCCAGAAGGAGAAACGTGGCCAAGACCCGAGTTCACGAGCTCGCCAAGGAGTACGGCGTCGAGAGCAGGTTCGTTCTCGAGAAGCTCAAGGAGATGGGGGAGTTCGTCAAGTCGGCGTCCTCCACCGTGGAACCGCCCGTCGAGATGCGGTTCAAGAAGCAGTACGGCGAGGAGCTGAAGTCCTCCGGCGGCGGCGAGTCCGCGCCGGCGGCCGCCCCTGCGTCCGGTGGCGGCACCGCCGCGCCGGCCCGACCCGGCGGCGGACCCCGCCCCGGTCCTCGCCCCGGCCCGCGCCAGGCGCCGGCCGAGCCCGAGCCCGCCCCGGTGGTGCCCGACCCGGTCGCCCCCGCGCAGCCCGCTGCCGAGGCGCCCGCCCCGGCCGCGGCCCCCGAGGTCCCCGCTGCTCCCGCCGCGGCGGCCCCCGAGGCGCCGGCCGCCAAGGCCGACACGGCCGGCACGGGCGGCACGCCGTCCCCGACGCCGCGTGCGCCCGCCCCGAAGGCCCCGGCACCCCGCCCGGTCGGCAAGCCGGCCGGCACGCCGCGTCCGGGCAACAACCCGTTCAGCTCCAACCAGGGCATGGGCCGTCGCCCCGCGCCGCCGCGGGAGGGTGCGGGCGCAGCCCCGGCCGCCCCCGGTGACGCGCAGCGTCCGCCGCGTCCCCCGGCCGCCCGCGAGGGTGGAGCCCCGGCGGGCCGTCCCGGCATGCCTCGCCCCAACCCGGCGATGATGCCGAAGTCCCCGGCCACCTTCGGTGCCGGTCGTGGCGGCCCCGCCGGCCGCGGCGGCCCCGGTGGTGCCCCCGGTCGCGGTGGCCCCGGTGGCCCCGGTGGCCGTCCCGGCGCACCCGGTCGCGGTGGTCCCGGTGGTCCTCCCGGTGGTGGCTTCGCCGGCCGTCCCGGCGGCGGTCCCGGCCGCGGTCGTCCGGGTCAGCGCGGTCAGACCCAGGGTGCCTTCGGGCGTCCCGGTGGTCCGTCGCGTCGTGGTCGCAAGTCGAAGCGGGCACGTCGTCAGGAGTTCGAGGCCATGCAGGCCCCGACCATCGGCGGCATGCGGGTCCGCAAGGGTGACGGCGAGACCGTGCGCCTGGCGCGCGGCTCGTCCCTGACCGACTTCGCCGAGAAGATCGGCGTCGACGCCGCAGCCCTGGTGCAGATGCTGTTCCACCTGGGCGAGATGGTGACGTCGACCGAGTCGGTCAACGACGCCACCCTCGAGCTGCTCGGCGAGGAGCTCAACTACGTCGTCGAGGTCGTCTCGCCCGAGGACGAGGACCGGGCGCTGCTCGAGTCGTTCGACCTCGAGTTCGGCGAGGACGAGGGCGCCGCGGAGCTGATGGTCGCCCGTCCGCCGGTCGTGACCGTCATGGGCCACGTCGACCACGGCAAGACCAAGCTGCTGGACGCGCTCCGCAGCGCCAACGTGGTCGACAAGGAGGCCGGTGGGATCACCCAGCACATCGGGGCCTACCAGGTGGCGACGGAGGTCGACGGCGACGAGCGTCGCATCACCTTCATCGACACCCCCGGTCACGAGGCGTTCACGGCCATGCGTGCCCGAGGCTCGAAGTCCTCGGACATCGCGGTCCTGGTGGTCGCGGCCGACGACGGCGTGATGCCGCAGACGGTGGAGGCGCTCAACCACGCCCTCGCCGCCGAGGTGCCGGTCGTCGTCGCGGTCAACAAGATCGACCGGCCCGACGCCGACCCGACCAAGGTCCGCGGCCAGCTCACCGAGTACGGCCTGGTCCCCGAGGAGTACGGCGGCGACACCATGTTCGTCGACGTCTCGGCGCGCGAGATGCTGAACCTCGACGCGCTGCTCGAGGCCATCGTCCTGACGACCGACGCGTCGCTGGACCTGCGGGCCAACCCCGAGCAGGACGCCCAGGGCCTGATCGTGGAGGCCCACCTGGACCGCGGTCGCGGCCCGGTGGCCACGATCCTGGTCCAGCGCGGCACTCTGCGCGTCGGCGACTCGATCGTCGCCGGACCGGCCCACGGCCGTGTCCGCGCGATGCTCGACGAGCACGGCGACACCGTGGAGGAGGCCGACCCGTCGCGCCCCGTCATGGTGCTGGGTCTCTCGGCGGTGCCGGGAGCGGGCCAGAACTTCCTGGTCGTCGAGGACGACCGGATCGCCCGCCAGATCGCCGAGAAGCGGGAGTCGCGCGAGCGCGCCGCCATGCAGGCCAAGCGTCGCGTGCGCCGGACCCTCGAGGACTTCATGGCCTCGATGGAGAAGGGTGCCGAGCGCCAGGAGCTCAACCTGATCCTGAAGGGCGACGTGTCCGGCTCGGTGGAGGCCCTCGAGGACTCGCTGGCGAAGATCGACGTCGGCGACGAGGTCAGCATCCGGGTCATCGACCGCGGTGTCGGTGCGATCACCGAGACCAACGTCGACCTGGCCGCGGCCTCCGACGCGATCATCATCGGGTTCAACGTCCGCCCGCAGGGCAAGGCGTCCGAGATGGCCGACCGCGAGGGCGTGGAGATCCGGTACTACTCGGTCATCTACCAGGCCATCGAGGAGATCGAGGCGGCCCTCAAGGGCCTGCTGAAGCCGGTGTACGAGGAGATCAGGCTCGGGCAGGCGCAGATCCGCGAGATCTTCCGCTCGTCCAAGCTCGGCAACATCGCGGGCTGCATGGTCACCGACGGCGTCCTGCGTCGCAACGCCAAGGTGCGTCTGCTGCGCGACGGTGCCGTCGTGGCCGACAACCTCGACCTCGCCTCGCTGCGCCGCGAGAAGGACGACGCGTCCGAGGTCCGCGAGGGCTTCGAGTGCGGTCTGGTCCTGCGCAACTACCAGGACATCCGGATCGAGGACGTCGTCGAGGCGTTCGAGATGCGGGAGATCCCGCGCGCGTAGGCGCCGCTCGAGAAGCAGTCTCGAGGAGCACCGACACCCGGTGGGCCAGGTCCCGACCTGGCCCACCGGGTCGTCTCACGTCACAGTGACGTCGAAGTCACGGAGGAGAGCACCATGAGCAGTCCCCGGGCCCGGCGCATCGCCGACCGGATCAAGGTCGTCGTCGCCGAGATGCTGGAGCGGCGGATCAAGGACCCCCGCCTGGGGTTCGTGACCCTGACCGACGTCCGCGTCACCGGCGACACGCAGCACGCCACGATCTTCTACACGGTGCTGAGCCAGGGCTCCGCCGCCGACGACCTGGCCGCCACCGCCGCCGCGCTGGAGTCCGCGAAGGGCCTGCTGCGCAGCGAGGTCGGCAAGCAGCTGGGCATCCGCCACGTGCCGTCCCTGGAGTTCGTCCAGGACGCGCTGCCGGAGAGCGCCCGCGCGATCGACGACCTGCTGTCGCGGGTGGCCGAGGCCGACGCCGAGGCCGCCCAGCGCTCGCAGGGCGCGTCGTACGCGGGGGAGCCGGACCCGTACAAGAAGCCCCGCGAGGACGGCGACGACGAGGAGCCCGACGAGGAGCCCGGCGGGGAGCCGGCCCCCGAGGAGTCCCGCGGGGAGCCCGGCGCGCCGTGAGCGACCCCACCGGGATCCTGGTGGTCGACAAGCCCGGCGGCATGACGTCCCACGACGTCGTGTCGCGGGCCCGGCGGGCCCTGGGCACCCGGAAGGTCGGTCACGCGGGGACGTTGGACCCGATGGCCACCGGCGTGCTCGTCCTCGGCGTCGGCCGCGCCACCAAGCTGCTGGGCCAGTTGACGCTCACGACCAAGGCGTACGACGCCCGCGCGCGCTTCGGCGTCGCCACCACCACCGACGACGCCGAGGGCGAGCCGCTCGGTGACCCGGCGGACGTGTCCGGCCTGACCGGTGACGCGGTGCGTCACGCGCTGGGGGCGATGGTCGGCGAGCTCGACCAGGTGCCCTCGGCGGTCTCCGCGGTCAAGGTCGACGGCAAGCGGGCGTACGCCCGCGTCCGTGACGGCGAGACGGTCGTGCTCCCGCCCCGGAGGGTGCGGATCGACGCGCTCGACGTCACCGACGTGGACCTGCCCGAGGTCGCCCTCACCGTGCGCTGCTCGTCGGGGACCTACGTCCGCGCGATCGCCCGCGACGCCGGGGCGGCCCTCGGCGTGGGCGGGCACCTGGTCGCGCTGCGTCGTACCGAGGTCGGCCCCTTCACCCTCGACGACGCCGCCGCGCTCGACGACGTCACTGCGGACCGGCTCCTCACGATGGAGGAGACCGTCGCCCGCTGCTTCCCGGTGGTCCGGCTCGACCCCGAGGGCGTGACCGACGTCCGCCACGGCCGGGCGATCGCCCGCACCTGGGCCGACGACGGGCCCGTCGCCGTCCTCGACGACGCCTCCGGTGAGTTCCTCGCGCTGTACGCCGGCCGCGACGACGGCACCGCCCGCGCCGTCACCGTCTTCGCCCCCGCCTGACGCCGAGTCGGCAGAAGTGCACGCCGGAAACGGCTCGAGTCGGCAGATCTGCGCACCCCGTGGGCGCAGATCCGCCGACTCGAGGTCGTACGGGTGCCGGTTCCGGCCGGCTCGGTGGTGCTGCTCGGTGGTGCTACTCGGCGTCGAGGTCCTTCTCGACCAGGGCGGCGATGGCGTCGACGTCGGCCTGGTCGTCGCCGGAGACCTCGACCGTGTCGCCGTTGCCGGCGCCGAGGGTCATGATCATCAGCGAGGACCCGGCGTCCACCGGCTCGTCGCCGGGCAGGCCGATGAGGACCTCGGAGTCGAGGTCACCCGCGGCCTCGGAGATGATCGCGGCGGGGCGGGCGTGCAGGCCGACGGCGGAGCCGACGACGACGGACTTGGTGGGCATGTGGTGCTCCTCCTCGTGACGGTGGTGCGTAGAACCTAGCGACCGACGCGGGCGGTCTCAGGCGACCGGCGCGACGACCGGCTTGCTGGCCATCGACTTGAGGCCCACGACCGCGGCGGCGGCGACCAGGGTGCCGGCGACGAGGGCGATGATGAAGCCGGTGATGTTGCCGACCGCGAACAGCACGAAGATGCCGCCGTGCGGGGCCCGCAGGGTGACGTCGAGGGCCTGCGAGAGCCCGCCGGTGACGGCGGAGCCCAGCATGATCGCGGGGATGACGCGCAGCGGGTCGGCCGCGGCGAACGGGATCGCGCCCTCGGTGATGAAGCTGGCGCCCATCGCCCAGGCGGCCTTGCCGTTCTCCTTCTCCTGCACGGTGAACAGCTTCGGCCGGACGACGGTGGCCAGCGCGAGCGCCAGCGGGGGCACCATGCCGGCGAGCATGACGGCGGCCATGACCTTCAGCTCCGGGGCGTCCCCGGTGGCGGTGGCGGCGGCGCCGAGGCCGGCGGTGGCGAACGCGTACGCCGTCTTGTTGAGCGGGCCGCCCATGTCGAAGGCCATCATCAGGCCGAGCACGACGCCGAGCAGGATCGCGAGGCCGGGGTTGTCGCCGAGGCTGTTGAGCCCGTCGGTCAGGGCGCCGGTGAGGGCGGTGAGCGGGCGGCCGAGGACGACGATGACGATGAGGCCGGTGATCAGCGTGGCGAGCAGCGGGATCACGAGCACGGGCATGAGGCCGCGGGCCCAGGCCGGGACCTTCCAGCGGGAGATCCAGGCGGCCACGAGGCCGGCGAGGACACCGCCGATGATGCCGCCGATGAAGCCGGTGCCGGTGAGGCCGGCGACGGCGCCCATGACGAAGCCGGGCGCGATGCCCGGGCGGTCGGCGATGGCGTAGGCGATGTAGCCCGCGAGCGCGGGGACGAGGAACCCGAAGGCCGCGCCGCCGAGGACGAACAGGAGCGCCCCGACGTACGTCAGGAGCGCGCCGTGGGTGAACGCGGCGTTGTTCGCCAGCTCGTAGTCGGCCAGGTTCGGCAGGTTCGCGAAGCTGGAGTTGAGCACGATGTCCTGCGCGACGCTGCTCGGGCGGCCGTCGGCGTACCCGAGGGCGATCTCGTAGCCCGCGAGCAGGAAGCCGAGGGCGATGAGCAGGCCGCCGGCGGCGACGAACGGGATCATGTACGACACGCCGGTCATCAGCACGCGACGCACGGACCCGCCGAACGACTCCGAGCCCTTGGACTCGGCGGCGTCGGAGCCGGAGCCCTCGACGCGGGGGGCGTTCGGGTCGTCCGCGAGGCGCAGGGCCTTGGCGATCATGCCGTCGCCGTCGTCGATCGGGCCCTTGACCCCGGAGGACAGCAGCGGCTTGCCGGCGAACCGGCCGCGGTCGCGGACCCCCACGTCGACGGCGAAGATCACGGCGTCGGCCTTCGCGATGGTGTCGGGCGACAGCGGCGTGGAGCCGGCCGAGCCCTGGGTCTCGACGTCGATGGTGACGCCGGCCTTGGCGGCGGCGGCCTCGAGGGCCTCGGCGGCCATGTACGTGTGGGCGATGCCGGTCGGGCAGGCGGTGACGGCGACGAGGCGGCGACCGGTGGCCGGCGTGCCCGAGGCGGACGACGCACCCTTGTCGAGGCTCGCGGCACCGGCGGCGGGCGCCGCGCCGGCGGGCTGCCGCTCCGGCTCCACGACGGCCATGACGGTGGCGACGACCTCGTCGGGGGTGGAGGCCTCGCGCAGGGCGGCCCGGAACTCGGGCTTGACCAGCGAGCGGGCCAGCTTGGTCAGCAGCTGGAGGTGGGCGTTGCCGCCACCCTCGGGTGCCGCGATGAGGAAGCAGATGTCGGCGCCGCCGTCCTTCGCGCCGAAGTCGACCGGCGGGGAGAGCCGGGCGAAGACCAGCGTGGGCTCGCTCACGGCGGTGGTGCGGCAGTGGGGGATCGCGATGCCGTCCTTGAGCCCGGTGGGCGAGGTGGCCTCGCGGGCGTGGGCGTCGGCGGTCAGCTGCTCCACGTCGCTCGTGCGGCCGGCGTCGCCGACGACCTGGGCGAGGGCGCGGATGACGTCGAGCTTGTCGGCGCCGTACGCGGCGTCGAGGCGTACGAGATCGGTGGTGATCACGTCGGCCATGGGGTCACTCTCCATGAGGGGGCTGGTTGCGGCGGGGTGCCGCGGTCGGGGCGGGTGGGAGGGGCGGTACGACGGGCCGTCAGGCCCGCGGGCGGGCCGCGGGGCGGCCCAGGTCGCCGACGGCGACCAGCTCGGGGTGCACCTGGTCGGGGTGCGGGATGGTCGTGCCGGGCAGGCCGGCGGCGGCGCTGCCGTAGGCGACGGCGAGCGCGAGGCGGTCGGCGGGGCCGCGTCCCTCGCGGTCGGCGAGGAGGTAGCCGAAGAGGCTGGAGTCCCCGGCGCCCACGGTCGAGACGACACGGGTCGGCGGGGGAGAGGCGTGGTGGTCGCCGTCGGCACCGACGAGGACGGCGCCGTGCCCGCCGAGGGTGACCAGGACGGTCTCGACGCCGCGGTCGAGGAGCTGGTGCGCCGCGGCGGCCGCCGCGGCCGGGTCGGCCTCGAGGGCGTCGCCGTCGAGCCCGCTGGTGATGAGCGAGGCCAGCTCGTGGCCGTTGGGCTTCATCAGGTGCGGGGCACCGCCCTCGAGCCGCTCGACGAGCGCGGCCAGCGGGGCGTCGCTCGTGTCGACCGCGACCCGGGTGACGCTCCGCAGGTCGGCGACCAGGTCGGCGTACCAGCCGTCCGGCGCGCCGGGTGGCAGCGAGCCGGCCAGCACGACCCAGTCGGCGCCGACGGCGGCCTCGTGGAGGCGCGCGCCGAGCTCGTCGAGGACGGCCGGGGTGGCGGGGATGCCGGGGCTGTTGAGCTTGGTCGTGGTGCCGTCGGGCTCGCTGAGGGTGAGGTTGACGCGGACGGCGCCGTCGACGGCCACGAGCGTGGCGGGGATGCCGGCCGCGCGCAGCTCGAGGGCGAACGCGTCGTCGGCGGCGCAGGGCAGGACCGCGGTGGTCGGCACCCCGGCGGCGAGGCAGGCCCGCGAGATGTTGACGCCCTTGCCGCCGGCCTGGCTGATCACCGACTCGGTGCGGAGCACGGCGCCCCGGCGGAGCTCGCCGGCGAGCGTCACGGTGCGGTCCGTGCTCGGGTTGGGGGTGAGGGTCACGATCACGCGACCACCACCTCGATCCCGGCCTGCTCGAGGCGTCGCAGCTCGGAGGTGTCGGCGCCCGGGTCGGTCACGAGGACGTCGACCTCGGAGGTGCGGGCGAAGCGGACCGTCGACCGCCGGCCCAGCTTGGTGGAGTCCGCGAGGACGACGACCCGCCGCGCGGAGGCCACGAGGGCCGACTTGACGGCGGCCTCGTCGGCGTCCGGGGTCGAGAAGCCGTGCTGGGCGCTGACGGCGTTGGTGCCGAGGAACGCCACGTCGACGCGCAGCGCGGCGAGCGCGGCCACCGTCGGGCCGCCCACGGCGGCCTGGGTGGTGGAGCGGACCCGGCCGGGCAGCAGGTTGACCTCGACGTGGGGGAGGACCAGCAGCCGGGCGGCCACGGGGACCGCGTGCGTGTGGACCGACAGGCGGCGGTCACCCGGCATGGCCGCGGCGAGCCGCACGGTCGTGCTGCCGGCGTCGACGACCACGCTCGCGCCGTCCTCCGGCAGCTGCGCCAGGGCGGCCTTCGCGATGAGCTCCTTGAGGTCGGTGTTGGTGCGGTCGCGCTCGGCGACCTCGGCCTCGGGGGCGCTCAGGGCGTCGGCGGGGACGGCGCCCCCGTGCGTACGACGGATCGCGCCGGACCGCTCGAGGTGGGACAGGTCGCGGCGTACCGTCTCCGTGGTGACGTCGAACTCGTCGGCCAGCTCGGTGACGGAGAGGCGTCGACGCTCGGCGACGAGCCGGCTCATGGCCTGACGTCGCTCCTCGGGGTACATCCACCGACCTCCTCGTGAGGGGTTCGACACGTCGCAGGGGATCTGCGCTTGTGTTGTTTTATGCCCGAATGTGTTGACTGTCAAGGGCGGCACCCGTTTAGGTTGTGACCGTGACCACTGAGACGACTGCCACCTCGTCCGCCACCGAGCCCCCTCTCGTCGGGACGCCCGTCGTCCCGGGTCTCGCGTACGGACCCGCCCTGCTCGCCCGCACCGAGGTCTCACCGGCCGCGGTCGAGGCGTACGCCGCCCGCGCGGCCGACCTCGGCGAGGAGGAGGCGCTGGCCGCCTACGAGGAGGCCGCGGGCGCCGTGGCCGCCGGCTTCACCGCGCGCGCCGAGAAGACGACCGGGCACGCCGCCGAGGTCATGACGGCCTCCGCCGGCCTCGCCTCCGACCGGGGGCTGCGCAACGCCGTCCGCAAGACCCTGCGCTCGGGCGAGAACCTCCCGGACGCCCTGGCGGCGGCGGTCGAGCAGTTCGTCGGCCTCTTCACCCAGGCCGGCGGCCTCATGGCCGAGCGCGTCACCGACCTGCGCGACATCGAGAAGCGCATCCTGGCCCGCCTCGTCGGCGAGCCCGAGCCCGGTGCACCGAGCCCGTCGGAGCCGTCCGTGCTGCTCGCCGAGGACCTCTCCCCGGCCGACACCGCCGGGCTCGACCCCGCCCTCGTGGTCGCCCTGGTCACCGAGAAGGGCGGGCCCACCTCCCACACGGCGATCATCGCCCGCCAGCTCGGCATCCCCTGCGTGGTCGGCACCGAGGGCGCGATGTCCCTGGCCGCCGGCACGCCCCTGCTCGTCGACGGCACCTCGGGGGCCGTCACCGCCGACCCCGACGCCGACGAGGCGCGGGCGCGCGTCGCCGCCGACGCCGAGCAGCGCGAGGCCCTCGCGTCGTGGGAGGGCCCCGGCCGTCTCTCCGACGGCCTGCGCATCAAGCTGCTGGCCAACGTCGCCGACGGCGAATCCGCCGCGAAGGCCGCGACCGGCCCGGTCGAGGGCGTCGGGCTGTTCCGCACCGAGCTGTGCTTCCTCAACCGCGCCGAGGAGCCGACCGTCGAGGAGCAGGCCGACATCTACTCCCGCGTCCTGGACGCGTTCGCCGGCGACGGTGAGCAGTACGTCGTCGTCCGCACCCTCGACGCCGGCTCCGACAAGCCCGTCGCCTACGCCACGCTCCCCGGCGAGGAGAACCCCGCCCTCGGCGTCCGCGGCCTGCGGCTGGCCAAGGGCAACCCCGGCCTGATGACCCGTCAGCTCGACGGCATCGCGGCGGCCGCCGAGCGCACCGGGACGCCGACCTGGGTGATGGCCCCCATGGTCGCGACGGTGGCCGAGGCGGAGGAGTTCGCCGCCGCCGTCCACGAGCGCGGGCTGAAGGCCGGCGTGATGGTGGAGGTCCCGAGCGCCGCCCTGCTCGCCCACCGGATGCTCGAGGTCGTCGACTTCCTCTCCATCGGCACCAACGACCTCACCCAGTACGCCATGGCCGCCGACCGGATGGCCAGCGACCTGGCGCACCTCACCGACCCGTGGCAGCCCGCCGTCCTCCAGCTCATCGCCATCACCGCCGAGGCCGGCATCCAGGCCGGCAAGCCGGTGGGGGTCTGCGGCGAGGCCGCGGCCGACCCGCTCCTGGCGTGCGCACTGGTCGGGATGGGCATCACGTCGCTGTCGATGGCCCCGGCCGCCGTCCGCGCCGTGGGCGCCCGGCTCGCCTCGGTCAGCGCCACGGACTGCGAGGAGGCCGCCGAGGCCGCCCTCGCGGCCTCCGACCCGGCCGCCGGCCGCGCCGCCGTGCTGCAGGTGCTCGAGGGCCGCTGAACGGCGTCCGGGGCCCGGCCCCGGGTGGTCGGGGCGCCCGGTCGGGAGCCCTGTGGGAACCTGGGACCGTGCCTGGGATGCGCGTGTGGCGGAGCCTCGAGGAGGTGCCCGCGGACCTCGACGCCTGCGTCGTCACCGTCGGCAACTTCGACGGCGTCCACCTCGGTCACCAGCTCGTCGTCCGGCGGGCCCGGGCGGCGGCGGAGCGCCTCGGGGTGGAGCGGGTCACCGTGGTCACCTTCGACCCGCACCCCTTCGCCGTCCTGCGGCCCGACCACGCCCCGCAGGTCCTGACCGGCATCGACGACCGCCTCCGGCTCCTCGCCGAGGCCGGCGCTGACGACGCGCTGGTCGTCCCCTTCACCCGCGAGCTCGCCGACTGGAGCCCCGAGGAGTTCACCCGGCGCATCCTCGTCGACGCGCTGCACGCCTGCGCGGTCGTCGTGGGCGCCAACTTCCGCTTCGGCTCCCGCGCCGCCGGCGACGTCGCCTTCCTCCGCGAGGCCGGGGCGCGCCACGGCTTCGAGACCGAGGGCGTCGCGCTCGACGGCGGACCGCAGGTCTGGTCCTCGACGTACGTGCGCCAGTGCGTCGCCGCCGGCGACGTCACCGGGGCCGCCGAGGCGCTCGGCCGGGAGTACGCCGTCCGCGGCGTCGTCGTCTCCGGCGACCGGCGCGGCCGCGAGCTCGGCTACCCGACCGCCAACGTGCCCGTCGGCACCGGCGCGGCCCCCGCCGACGGCGTGTACGCCGGGTGGCTGCGCGTGCTCGACGACGGCCCGGACGCCGGCGTCCCCCACCCGGCCGCGATCTCCGTGGGCTCGAACCCGACGTTCGCGGGGGAGCGGGAGCGACGGGTCGAGGCCTACGTCCTCGACCGCGACGACCTCGAGCTGTACGGCCGCCAGGTCGAGGTCACCTTCACCGCCCACGTGCGGGGCATGACCCGCTTCGACGGCGTCGAGGACCTGCTGACCGCCATGGCCACCGACGTCGAGAACACGCGCCGGGCGCTCGCGCGGTGACCGCGCCGTGACCCCGCCACGGCCGCGCTCGCGGCGCGGCGTCCCCGCGGACCTGCCCGACGCCGTGCGGGCGACCGAGCGGTGGTTCATCGCCCAGGGCCTGCCGTACTTCGTCCCCGAGCAGCGGGCGGCCGCCCGCGCCGCGCTGCGCTCGCGCCGCTCCCTGGTGGTGCTCGTGCTCGTCGCCGCCGTCTCGCTGGCGGTGGGGGTCCTCCTCGCCCGGGTCACCGACGACCCCGCGACGGCACCGGCCCTCCTCACGCTCGTGGTCGGCGGCAGCCTGGCGGTGTACGGCGTCACCGCGATGCGGGGCGCCCCGGTCGCCCGGTTCGCGCTGCGACGCACCGTGACCGGGCTGCGGCTGCTGGTCCCGCTGGTCACCCGGGCGCTGCCGCTGCTCCTGCTCGCGATCACCTTCCTGTTCATCAACGCGGAGGTCTGGGAGGTCAGCGCGACCCTCGACGGGGGACGGCTGTGGCTCGTGGTGCTGCTCTTCGCGTCGTTCGCGGTGCTCTTCCTGCTGGTGCGGCTCCCCGACGAGCTCGACGCCGCCGACCACGGCGTCTCCGACGAGGGCCTCGTGGGCGCCTGCCGGGGCACGCCCCTCGCGGCCCACGCCGAGCGGGTCGTCGCCGACCACCCGGCCTCCGACCTCACCGACGTCCGTCGCTTCGAGCGCGCCAACCTGGTGCTGGTCCTCGTGATCGTGCAGGCCGCCCAGGTCCTGCTGGTGGCCCTCGCCGTCTTCGCCTTCCTCATGCTCCTCGGCGGCGTCGCGATGGACGAGAGCGTCCAGAGCGGCTGGATCGGCGAGCAGCGGACCACGTCGCTGCCCGTCCTCGGCAACCTGTCCGTCGAGCTCGCGCAGGTCTCGACGTTCCTCGCCGCCTTCGCCGGGCTGTCGTTCACCGTCTACGCCGTCACGGACGAGACCTACCGCGACCAGTTCTTCACCCAGGTCAAGGGCGAGCTCGACCGCGCCGTCGGCGTCCGGGCCGTCTACCTGGCCGCCCGGCAGGAGGTCGGGGAGCCGGCCGCCGATTCGGACGCCGCGGGCCCCCGCTGATAACTTGATCCGGTTGTGCTGACGCCGTGTAACGGCCGCGGATCGTAGAGCCCGGGTGGACCAGCCCCGGAGCGCCGCGCAGCGAGTGGAGAGGAGCCCGTCATGGCCATTGGGACCGACGCGGAGACCAAGAAGAAGATCATCGCCGAGTACGCCATCACCGAGGGCGACTCCGGCTCGCCCGAGGTGCAGATCGCGCTGCTCACGCACCGCATCTCGCACCTGACCGAGCACCTCAAGGAGCACCGTCACGACCACCACAGCCGTCGTGGCCTGCTGCTGCTCGTCGGCCAGCGTCGCCGGCTGCTGAACTACCTGCAGAAGGTCGAGATCGCGCGCTACCGCTCGATCGTCGAGCGCCTCGGCCTGCGCCGCTGACGCCGTACGCCGAGCCCCCGACGCCCCTCCGACCACCCGGTCCGAGGGGCGTCGTCGTCCCCGAGACCGCCACCACCCAGGAGTCCTGATGAGCAGCCTCTTCGGCCGCCGCCGCAAGACCCACCCCGAGCCGACCCCGGCCCCCGCGGCCCCGGAGCACCCGCCGCTCGACGAGTCGTCCGTCGTCCTCACCGGGACGGCCCGCGACCGCGAGGGCGCGGTGGCCGAGGCCGGAGCCCTGCTCGTGGCCTCCGGTTCCGTCACCGGGGCCTACGTCGAGGCCATGGCCGAGCGCGAGCGGTCCGTGTCGACGTACATGGGCAACGGCCTCGCCCTTCCCCACGGCACCGCCGCCTCGGGCCAGGCGGTCAACCGGGTCGGGCTGTCCTTCGTCCGGTACGACGAGCCGCTGGACTGGGACGGGCAGAGCGTCCGGTTCGTCGTGGGTCTGGCCGGCTCGGGCACCGAGCACCTCGGCCTCATCGAGCGCCTCGCCGGCGTCTTCACGGACGACGCGCTCGTCGAGCGGCTCCGCACCGCCACCACCCCCGCCGACGTCGTGGCGGTCCTGGGCACCACCGCCTGAGTCGGGTCAGGCCTCGACAGGCTCGACCACCGGCGGTCGAGCCTGTCGGTTCCTGCGTCCTGACTACGGCTCGACGGTCACCTTGATGGCCTCGCCCGCCTGGACGATGTCGAACGCCGACAGCACCTCGTCGAGCGGGATGTGGCGCGTGATGAGGTCCTTGACCGGGACCTGACCGGTGGAGATGTACTCCAGCGCCTTTTTGTTGTGCTCCGGCGCCGACCCGTTCGCCCCGTGGATGTGCAGCTGGCGGTAGTGCACGACGTTCGAGTCGCAGGTGATGGTCGGGTTCGTCTTCGGCAGGCCCCCGAAGAACGAGATCCGTCCGTTGCGCGCGGCCATCGAGATGGCCTGCTCCTGGGTGACGTTGGCCGACGTGGCCGTGATGATGACGTCGGCGCCCCGGCCGCCCGTCAGCTCCATGACGCGCTCGACGACGTCGACCTCGGCGCCGTTGATGACCTCGTCGGGCGACACGGCGTCCGCGGACATCTGCAGCCGCTCGGCGTTGACGTCGACGAGGTAGACCGGGCCGGCCTGGTGCACGCCGCGGGCGATGCGGATGTGCATGCAGCCGATCGGGCCGGCGCCGAAGACGACGACGGTGTCGCCGGGCTCGATGTCGAGCAGCTCCTGGGCGTTGATGGCGCAGGCGAAGGGCTCGGCGGCCGAGGCCTCGTCGAAGCCGACGTTGTCGGGGATGCGGTTGAGGCCGTCGACCTTGAGGACCTGCTTCGGCACGATCATGAACTCCGCGAAGCCGCCGTCGTACTGGTAGCCGACGGAGGTCTGGTTGGCGCACACGGCCATCCAGCCCTTCCGGCACTCGTGGCACTCGCCGCACGGGACGGCGGCGATGACCTGCACGCGGTCGCCCACGGCCCAGTCGCTGCCGTAGGTGCTGTTGACGTCGCCGCCGACCTCGACGACCTCGCCCGCCACCTCGTGACCCGTGATGCGCGGGGGAGTGAGGTTCTGGTGGCCGTTGTGGAGGATCTTCACGTCGGTGCCGCACGTCGAGCAGTTGCGCACGCGCAGCTTGACCTCGTCGGGCCCGCACTCCGGCTCGGGGACCTCCTCGAGTCGGACGTCCTCCGGTGCGTAGAAGCGCAGTGCCTTCATGGGTCTCCTCCAGCGGGTTCGGGTACGACGCGGGTGGCGCCTGTCACGCACAGTATCGACCCGCCGCCGATCAAAGCCACACATTCGGGCAACAAATCGTGCCCGGATGCTTGGCAACGTGCCCGTTCGTGAGGTTAACTGCGCGTGAACCACATGTGACTGTGCTCACGCAGTGCGGTCCCGACCCGGAGGATGAGATGGCCACCATCACCAAGGCGCCCCAGACGGGCGCGGAGCGGGCAGGCGCCCGCGTCCACGTGCAGAGGTTCGGCACGTTCCTGTCCAACATGGTCCTGCCGAACATCGGGGCCTTCATCGCGTGGGGCCTCATCACGGCCCTCTTCATCCAGACGGGCTGGATCGCCCTCATCGGCGACGCGCTCGGCTACCCGACCAGCGACCACTCGTACGGGTTCGTCTCCGTGCTGGGGGCCTGGACCGACGCCGACGGCAACCCGCTGCACGACAGCGCCGGGATCGTCGGGCCGATGATCACGTACCTGCTGCCGCTGCTGATCGGCTACACCGGCGGCCGGATGATGTACCGCGACAACATCCGCGGCGGCGTCGTCGGCGCGATCGCCACCTTCGGCGCGATCGCCGGCGCGAGCGTCCCGATGTTCCTCGGCGCCATGATCATGGGCCCGCTCGGCGGCTGGTCGATGCGCAAGCTCGACGCGCTGTGGGACGGCAAGATCCGCCCCGGCTTCGAGATGCTCGTCAACAACTTCTCCGCCGGCATCTGGGGCGGCTTCCTGGCCGTCGTCGGCTTCGTGGTCGCCGGGCCGGCCGTCACCGCCTTCAGCACCGCCGCCGGCAAGGTCGTCGACTTCCTCGTCGTCAACAACCTGCTGCCCCTGGCCTCGATCTTCGTCGAGCCCGCCAAGATCCTCTTCCTCAACAACGCCATCAACCAGGGCATCCTCACCCCGCTCGGCATCACCGAGGCCAACGAGGCCGGCCAGTCGATCCTGTTCCTCGTCGAGGCCAACCCCGGACCCGGCCTGGGCCTGCTGCTGGCCTTCATGTTCTTCGGCAAGGGCATCGCCAAGGCCTCCGCGCCCGGCGCGATCCTCATCCAGTTCGTCGGCGGCATCCACGAGATCTACTTCCCGTACGTGCTGATGAAGCCGAAGCTGATCCTCGCCGTCATCGGCGGCGGCATGGCCGGCATCGCCACCAACCTGGCCTTCGGCTCCGGCCTGCGCTCCCCGGCCTCGCCCGGCTCCATCATCGCCGTGTGGGCCTCCGCCCCGCCGAGCTCGCTCGTCGGCGTCACCCTCTCGGTCGTCGCGGCCGCCGGTGTCTCGTTCGCCATCGCCGCCGTCCTGCTCCGCTTCGACAAGGCCGAGGACGGCGACCTGGCCGCCGCCACCGCCGACATGGAGGCCAACAAGGGCAAGAAGTCGTCCGTCGCCTCCTCCCTCGCCGGCTCGGCGACGCCGAACGGCCCGATCCGCTCCATCGTCTTCGCCTGCGACGCCGGCATGGGCTCCTCTGCCATGGGCGCCTCGGTGCTGCGTCGCAAGATCCAGGACGCGGGCCACGGCGACGTGAGCGTCGTCAACAAGGCCATCTCGAACCTCGGCGACGACCAGGACGTCGTGGTCACGCACCGCGACCTCACGGCCCGCGCCAGGCAGAA
Source organism: uncultured Nocardioides sp. (assembly GCF_947489365.1). GTDB lineage: Bacteria > Actinomycetota > Actinomycetes > Propionibacteriales > Nocardioidaceae > Nocardioides. The sequence continues at coordinate 170,336 of NZ_CANLDB010000008.1, read as the reverse complement.
GGCTGGCTCCGCCGTCCACGTCTCCGTCGAGAACTTCATGAACAGCCCGAAGTACGACGAGATCGTGGCCATGGTCGACGCGGCCAACGGCGGCGGCTCCGGCGCCGCGGCACCGGTGGAGGACGAGTCGCCCGCGACGGGTGACGTGCTGACCGAGTCCTCCGTGGTCCTCGGCGGCAACGCCCTGGACCGCGACCAGGCCATCGAGGAGGCGGGCCGCCTGCTCGTCGCCGCCGGTGCGGTCGACGAGTCGTACGTCGCGGCGATGCACCAGCGGGAGCAGTCGGTCTCGACCCACATGGGCAACGGCCTGGCCCTGCCGCACGGCACCAACGAGTCCAAGGACTCGGTGCGTCGTACGGCGCTCTCGTTCGTCCGCTACGACCAGCCGGTCGACTGGAACGGCAAGCCCGCAGAGTTCGTCGTGGGCATCGCCGGCCAGGGCAAGGAGCACCTCGCCCTGATCTCCAAGCTCGCCCGCGTCTTCACCGACGACGCCCAGGTCGAGCGCCTCCGGGCCGCCTCGACCCCGGCCGAGGTGCTGGCCGTGCTCGACGGCGTGCGCGTCTGACGCACGCACGCACCACCGCTCCACGCACGACGGGCCGCCGGGACCTCCCGGCGGCCCGTCGTCGTACCCGGTCCTCGGTAGGGTCGGTCGCAACGGATCGTCGATGAGCACGAGGGGGAGTCAGGCATGGTCGTCAGCCTCAGCAAGGGTGGCAACGTCTCGCTGACCAAGGAGGCCGGCAGCGCCGGGCTGCACAAGGTCGCCGTGGGTCTGGGGTGGGACGTCCGCACCACGACCGGCGTGGACTTCGACCTGGACGCCTCCGCCGTCGTGTGCGGCGAGGGCGGCAAGGCGCTGTCCGACGGTCACTTCGTCTTCTACAACAACCTGTCGGTCCCCGACGGCTCGGTGACCCACCAGGGCGACAACCTCACCGGTGAGGGCGAGGGGGACGACGAGGTCGTCGACATCGACGTCGACGCGCTCGACGCCGCCGTCGGCCGCATCGTCTTCGCCGTCTCGATCCACGAGGCCGACGCCCGCGGCCAGAGCTTCGGCCAGGTCGCCAACGCCTTCATCCGCGTCGTCGACTCCCTCACCGGCACCGAGCTCGCCCGCTACGACCTCTCCGAGGACGCCTCCACCGAGACCGCGATGGTCTTCGGCGAGGTCTACCGGCACTCCGGCGAGTGGAAGTTCCGCGCCGTGGGCCAGGGCTACGCCTCCGGTCTGCTGGGCATCATCCGCGACTACGGCATCAACGCCTGACGGGCCCGTCCGCCGCACCCGGCGCCGACGTCCACTCGTAGGATCGACGGGTGGCGTCACGCGTTCCTCCCGCGCTCCTCGCGGCGACCGAGCGCGCTCTCGGCGACATGATGGAGGGCTTCCGCCGCGTCGACGAGACGCAGCGGATCGCGAAGGCCATGGTCGACAAGTTCGTCGCCTACCTGCCCGAGCGCGCGGGCCGCTCGGGCCTGGTGCCGCGCTTCCGGGTCGTGGACGGCCAGGCCGACGAGCTGATCGGCGCCTACCTGTCGGTGCTCGACCGCTTCCCGTTCGCCGAGGACCTGGAGCCGCAGCAGATGGCGGCGGCCCAGCACGCCTACAAGGACGTCGGGCCCAGGCTGCTGGCGCACGCCGACGTGATGCAGCAGTTCATGAACGACTGGGACGCCGAGCTCAGCCGCATCGGCGGGGTGGTGCAGGCCTCCCGGGAGCTGCGCGAGCAGGCCCGGGCCTCGCTCGAGCGGGCGCTCCAGGCGGCCGTGGGTCTCGCCCGGGCCGGGCACGAGGTGCCCGAGGCCGCGGCGCTGGTCGACGAGGCGCGGGCCGCGGGCCGCGCCGTCGCGGCCTGGACGCCGGGCAGTCCCACCGACGAGCTGGAGCGCCACGGCGCTCGGCTCGCCGAGCTCGCCGACGCCCTCGAGGTCATCGCGGCGGAGTGGCCGGAGCGGGTCGAGCGCGCCACCCGGCGACGCCGCTCGCTCTCGACGAAGGTGCAGATGATCGAGTCGCGCACCCAGCGGGTGCCGGACGACCTCGCCGCCCTGCGTCGCGAGTTCAGCGTGGGCAACTGGCGCGACCTCGACAGCGTCGAGCGCGACGTCGAGGCCGGACTCGTCTCCGTCCGTGAGCGCCTGGTCGAGTACGACCGCCTCGTCGCCGCCGGCGCACCCTGGGCGCGCCCGCTGGAGCTGCTCGAGGAGGTCCGCGGTCTCCTCGACGACGTGGAGGAGGTCGTCGACCGCCCCCGCGAGCGCGTCGAGGAGCTCCGCGCTGTGAAGGCCGACCCGGAGAAGCTCATGTCCGGGGTCCGCTTCCAGCTCCGCGACGCCCAGCAGTTGGTCGCGAACAGTCGCGTGAACGACACCCAGTCAGTAGCGCGGGAGCTCGACGCGCTGGCCGGTCAGGTCGACGGCCTCCGCGGCATGCTGACCGGCGCCCACCCCGACTACCTCGCCATGCTCCGCGCCGCCCGCCGCGTCGAGGACGGCGTACGCCGCCAGGTCGAGCGCTACCGCGAGCTCGCCCGCCGCTGACCGCCGAGTCGGCCCGAACGCACGCCTGAGGGACGCCGAGTCGGCCCGAACGCACGCCCAGGGGACGCCGAGTCGGCCCGAACATACGCCCGAAGGATGTCGAGTCGGCCCGAACGCACGCCCGGGGGACGCCGAGTCGCCGGGCCGGCGTGTCCCTGGGTGCGCATGTCTGCCGACTCGGCGCGGTAGGGGTGTGCAGATGTGCCGACTCGGCGTCCCGGAGACGTGCGTTCGGGCCGACTTGGCGTCCTGGAGGCGTGCGTTCGGGCCGACTCGGCGTCCTGGAGGCGTGTGTTCGGGCCGACTCGGCCGTACGACGGCGCCGGCCCCGCCACCCCGGGCGGGGTGACGGGGCCGGGCGCCGTACGGCGGGTGACCGGGAGGCCTCAGAGGACCTGGGCGACCGCCGGGATCAGGTCGCGGAAGGTGCGGCCGTTGGCGATGGAGCCGATGGCGGTCATCGTCCAGCCGTTGCCGTCGCGGCTCACCTTCGCCATGATCTGCGCGGTGTGCACGCCCGAGCCGGTGAGCTCGTAGCGGGCGGTCTCCTGACCGGTGGTCTCGTCGATCAGGCGGCAGAACGCGTTCTCGATCTGCGAGAAGTTCTGCCCGGTGAAGGAGTTCACCAGGAAGACGATCTGCGCGGTCTGCGGGGGCAGCCGGTCGAGGTGGACGGTGATCGACTCGTCGTCGCCCTCGCCGTCACCGGTCCGGTTGTCGCCGGAGTGGATGATCGCGCCGTCGCGGCTGCGCAGCTGGCTGAACCAGACCTGGTCCAGCACCTGGCCGCCCGCGTCGAAGACGACCGCGCTCGCGTCGAGGTCCACCGACTGCGACTTGCTGCCGAAGAACCCCTTCTTCTTGATGGCGTCCCAGCCCAGGCCCATGCGGACGTGGGTGAGGCTGCTGCCGTCGTTCTTGGCGAGCGAGACGGACTGACCCTTGGTCAGGTTGATGGCCATGGCGTGGTGTCCTCGGTTCTGGGTGTCGGGCCGGGCTGCCGGCGTGTGGTGTGGCGGCGGGTCAGGAGAGGTTGACGCCGTAGTTGCTCACGATGCCCTGCAGGCCGGAGGCGTAACCCTGGCCGATGGCACGGAACTTCCACTCGTCCCCGTTGCGGTACAGCTCGCCGAAGACCATGGCGGTCTCGGTCGAGGCGTCCTCGGAGAGGTCGTAGCGGGCGAGCTCCTCGTCGTTCGACCTGTCGACGACGCGGATGAAGGCGTTCTTGACCTGGCCGAAGCTGTGCCCGCGGGCGTCGGCGTCGTGGATCGTCACCGAGAACACGACGCGGTCGGTCTGCGGGGTCAGGTCGGCGAGGTCGACCTCGAGGACCTCGTCGTCCCCGGCCGCGGCGCCGTCCTTGATGTCACCGGTGTGGCGCACGGTGCCCTCGGGGGAGGTCAGGTTGTTGTAGAAGATGAAGTGGCTGTCGGACAGCACCTTCTCGCCCTCGCCGCACACCAGGGCGGAGGCGTCGAGGTCGTAGTCCTGACCGGTCGTGGTGCGCTGGTCCCACCCGAGACCGACGCGGACCGAGGAGAGGGACGGGGCCATCTTGGTCAGGCTGACGTTGCCGCCCTTGGACAGGGACACGGGCACGGGACACACCTCCGGGCGTGGGGCGATGCGCCCGATCGGGGCGCGTTTGACGTGCCCACGCTAGGGCATGGTCCGGCCGGTGCGCCGGGAGTCGGACCCGGCGCAGCGCCGTACCCCTAGGGTGCGGTGCGGATCGGGGGAGGGAGAGACAGGTGCGTCAGTTCGCGTTCCTGGACGACGACGAGCGGGCACGGCTGTTCCACGCCGAGCCCGCCGACGTGGACCCCGAGGGTCCCCTGGACCAGCTCGCCCACGCCCTGGGCGCGACCCTCTACATCCCGGCCACACGGCCCGACCTGGCGGCGGACGTCGTCCGCGTGCGGGGCCTCGGCGCCGGCAGCGTCGTGCTCTGCCTGGAGGACGCCATCCCGGACGGCGCCGTCGGCGAGGCGCTGGAGAACGTCGAGGGCGCCCTGGCGGTCCTGGCCGGGAAGCAGGACCTGCCGCTGGTCTTCGTGCGTGTGCGCGACGCCGACCAGGTCGGGCTCGTGACGGCGATGGCCGCGGCGCACCCGCGGGTGCTCGACGGCTTCGTGCTGCCCAAGTTCGGCGTCGGGTGCGGACCCGGGTACCTGGACGCCGTCGCAGCGGGGGAGCAGCGCCTCGGACGGCGGCTGCTCGCGATGCCGGTCGTCGAGACCGCCCGGGTGGTCCACGCCGAGACCCGGGTGGCCGAGCTGGTCGCGATCCGCGAGCTGCTCGCCGGCCACCGCGACCGCGTGCTCGCCGTGCGGATCGGCGCCACCGACATGGGCTCCGCCTTCGCGCTGCGGCGCCCGCCCGACCTCACCGTGTACGACGTCCGGCTGGTCGCGGCCGCCATCGGCGACGTCGTCAACGTGCTCGGGCGCCCCGAGGTCGGCCACGCCGTCAGCGGGCCGGTGTGGGAGTACTTCACCTCCGCCGACCGGGTCCTGCGGCCCCAGCTGCGGGCCACCCCGTTCGCGAGCCGCGAGGACCAGCGCCTGCGGGCCGAGCTGATGGCCCGCGACCTCGACGGGCTGATCCGCGAGGTGCTCCTCGACCGGGCCAACGGGCTGCTCGGCAAGACGGTCATCCACCCCAGCCACGTCCCCGTCGTCCACGCCATGTCGGTGGTCAGCCACGAGGAGTGGGCCGACGCCACCGAGGTGCTCGCCGCCGCCGACTCCGGCGGCGGCGTCGTGCGGTCGGCGTACGGCAACAAGATGAACGAGGGCACCCCGCACGCGGCCTGGGCGCGGCGGCTGCTGCTCCGCGCCTCGGTGTTCGGCGTCGCCCGGCCCGACGTCACGTTCGTGGACCTGCTCTCCGCGGCGATCGGACCCGACGCGTGAGCGCTCCGGACGGTCGCTCCTGGGTGCGCGAGCACCTCGGGCTGGACCTCGTGCCCCTCGACCCCGACAGGGCGGACGAGGCCCTGTGGGGGCTCGCCCTGCGCCGCAACCCGCGGCGCCTGCACCTGGTGGTGTCCCCGGTGCTGGCCAAGCACGTCCCGGTCGCCCCGGCCCGTGCCCGCGAGGTCGCCGACCGGCTCGCCGACGCCGTGCTCGACGCGCTCGACGGCGCGACGCCGTCGCTGGTCCTCGGGTATGCCGAGACCGCGACCGGGCTGGGCCACCTCGTCGCCGAGCGGCTGACCGCCCGCGACGCGGGCGCGCCGTACCTGCACTCGACGCGACGGCCCGGCACCTCGGCGCTGAACTTCGAGGAGGAGCACAGCCACGCCACCACCCACCGGCTGCTGCCCGACGACCCCGACCTGCTCCACGGTGACGGGCCGGTCGTCCTGGTCGACGACGAGGTCACCACCGGGACCACGGCCCGCAACACCGTCGCCGCCCTCCAGCGGCTCGCGCCGCGGTCGTCGTACGTCGTGGCGTCGCTGCTGGACCTCCGGCCGGCGGCCGAGCCGGACACCCACGAGGTCGCCGGCGCCGTCGTCCACCACGTCGCCCTGCTGCGGGCCGAGACCCGGACGGACGGCGCGCGCGACGAGCACGTCGCCGCCGCCCTCGCGGCCGACCCGCCGGACCCCGACGCCCCCCTGCCGGCCGCCACCGGGGCTGTCGAGGACGTCACTGCCCCCTGGCCCGCCGGCGTCCCCGACGGCGGGCGGCACGCCTTCCGGCCGACCGACGCCGCGGCGTTCGACGCCGCCGTCGCCGACCTCGCCGACCGCGTGCGCCCCCTCCTCCACGGGCGCGTCCACGTCCTCGGGACCGAGGAGCTCATGCACCTGCCGCTGCGCCTGGCCGAGGCGCTCACCGCCGGGCACGACGACGAGGTGACGGTCTCGTCGACCACCCGGTCGCCGGTCGTCGTCCTCGACGACCCGGGGTACGCCGTCCGCCACGGCCTGGCGTTCCGCAGCCACGACGGCGGCTCGGGCCCCGACGACACTCCTGCCCGCTACGCCTACAACCTCGCGCCGGGCGCGTTCGGGACCGCCGTCCTCGTGCTCGACCCCGCCACGGGCCCGGACGGGGCAGCCGACCTCGTGGCACGCCTGCGCGTGGTGGCGCCGCGGGTGGTCGTCCTCCGCCTGCGGGACGGGGACGACGCCGGATGAGCGCCGTCCCGCTCCACGGCCCGGCCTTCGGCAGCTACGCCCCCGACGAGGTCAGCTGGCTGCTCACCGACCTGTCCCACGTGGACCTCGAGGCGCCCACCGAGCAGCGTGAGGCGGCCGTGCAGTCGGGCCGCGCGCACTACGCCGAGTCGCTGCCGGTCGAGTACCGCCCGGGCCCGGCGTACGCCGCGCTGTTCGAGCGGGCGCTCGTCGAGCACGGCCCCGGGGTGGCGCACGCGGTCGCGACGCTCGCGCACCTGCTGGTGGAGGTCCGCGGGCGCGACCTCGTCCTCGCCTCGCTCGCGCGCGCCGGGACCCCCGTGGGCGTCCTGCTGCGCCGGTACGCCGCCCGGCTGGGCCTCGACTGGCCGCACCACACGCTGTCGATCGTCCGCGGCCGCGGCATCGACGGGGTCGCGCTGGAGCACCTCGCGACCCACCACGACCCCGCCCGGGTGGTGTTCGTCGACGGCTGGACCGGCAAGGGCGCGATCACCCGCGAGCTGACCGCCGCGATCGGCGCCCACCCCGGCTTCGACCCCCGCGTCGCCGTCCTCGCCGACCCCGGGTCCTGCACCGAGCTGTTCGGCACCCGCGACGACTTCCTCATCCCGTCCGCGTGCCTGAACTCCACCGTCTCCGGGCTGGTCTCGCGCACCGTGCTCAACGACGAGCTGATCGGTCCCGGTGACTTCCACGGCGCGAAGTTCTACGCCGAGCTCGCCGACGAGGACGTCTCGGGGCGCTACCTCGACGCGGTCGGCGCGTCCTTCGACGACGTCGCCGACAGCGCCCGCGAGGCGGCGCGCCGGCTCGCGGCGTCCGACCGGACCCCGACCTGGTCGGGCTGGCGCTCGGTCGAGGCCGTCGCCGCCGCGCACGGCATCGACGACCTCAACCTCGTGAAACCCGGCGTGGGGGAGACCACCCGGGTGCTGCTGCGCCGCGTCCCGTGGCGGGTGCTGGTCCGGCCCGACCGCCGGGCCCACCTCGGCCACGTCCTCGAGCTCGCGGCCGAGCGCGGCGTGCCGGTCGTCGAGGTCGACGACCTCGCCTACTCCTGCGTCGGGATCATCAGGCCCGGCGTCGGCGCGGGGGAGGGCTGATGGCCGGAGCAGCGGGAGGACTGGTGCTCTCCGACCTCGACCGCACCCTCGTGTGGTCGCGCCGGACCTGGGACCGCGCCGTCGACCCCGACCCGGGCCCGCTGGTGTGCGTCGAGGAGCTGGACGGCGCCGAGCACGCCTACGTCACCCGGGCGGCGTACGACGAGCTCGCCGAGGGGGCGCGCACGGACCGCCTGGTCTGGGTCACCACCCGCACCCCCGACCAGCTGCGCCGGCTGCGCCTGCCGGCCGTGCGGCACGCCCTGTGCCTCAACGCGGGCCGCCTGCTGGTCGACGGCGTCGAGGACGCCGACTTCACCGCCGCGACCTCCGCCGCCGTCGCGTCGGTGACGTCCGCCGCCGGCCTCGTCGACGGTCTCGGGGACCTCCTCGAGGTGCCCTGGGTACGCCGGGTCCGCGACGCCGACGGGGTGTTCTGCTACCTCCTCATGACCGGCGACGAGCCGCCCGCGACCTGGTGGGACCGCCTCGGCGCCGGCGTGGCCGACGCCGGTTGGGTCATGACGCCCGAGCGCACGAAGACCTACCTGACCCCGGCCCCGCTGACGAAGGGTGCGGGCGTGGCCCGGCTGCTCGAGCGCACCGGCCTCCCGCTGGCCGCCGCCGCGGGCGACTCGCTGCTCGACGCCGACATGCTCGCCCTCGCCGCCGCGGCCCTGACCCCCGCCGGTTCCTACCTCGACCGCCACGGCTGGGCCCACCCGACCGGGGAGCGCACGCAGCGCCGGGGCGGCCCGCTGGCGGGCGAGGAGGTCGCGCGATGGCTCTGCGCGCGACTCTGAGCCGTCCCGCCCGGGACGGCCGTGGGACGGGCGTGGGACGGGCGTGGGATTGGGTCGCCCCGAGGCCCGCTGGTAGCGTCGTGGTGTTTGCAACCACACCAGAAGCGGTCCGCGCGCCCACTCCCTCGCCCGGTCCTCGGTAGTGACCTTCAGGCCCCGCCCGCGTGGCGGACTCCTGCGGGTCTCGATCGAAGGCCGGCGATCCGCCCCGACGGGGCGGCTACGCGGACAGGTGGCGCGGCCGTTTCGCGATCAGAGAGGTCATCTGTGACCGAACCTGTCATCTCCGCCGTGGAGACCGTTCTCGACAACGGCTCCTTCGGCACCCGCACCGTCAAGTTCGAGACCGGGCTGCTCGCCCGCCAGGCCGCCGGCTCCGTGACGGCCTACCTCGACGACGACACCATGCTCCTCTCGGCGACCACCGCCGGGAAGCACCCGAAGGACCACTTCGACTTCTTCCCCCTGACGATCGACGTCGAGGAGCGGATGTACGCCGCGGGCAAGATCCCCGGCTCCTTCTTCCGGTCCGAGGGTCGCCCGGGCGAGGACGCGATCCTCACCTGCCGCCTCATCGACCGTCCGCTGCGCCCGACCTTCAAGAAGGGTCTGCGCAACGAGGTCCAGGTCGTCATCACCGTCATGGCGCTCGACCCCGACCAGCCGTACGACGTCCTCGCGATCAACGCGGCGTCGCTGTCGACCCAGCTCTCCGGCCTGCCGTTCTCCGGCCCGGTCGGAGGCGTTCGCGTCGCCCTCATCGACGGCCAGTGGGTCGCCTTCCCGACGCACTCCCAGCTCGAGGACGCCGTGTTCGACATGGTCGTCGCGGGCCGCGTCACCGACTCCGGCGACGTCGCCATCATGATGGTCGAGGCCGAGGCCACCGAGCAGACCTGGCACAAGGTGCGCTCGGGCCAGCAGGCCCCGACCGAGGAGGTCGTCGCCGGCGGTCTCGACGCCGCGAAGCCCTTCATCAAGCAGCTGTGCGAGGCCCAGGCCGAGCTGGCCAAGGAGGCCGCCAAGCCGGTCGCCGACTTCCCGGTCTTCCTCGACTACGAGGACGACGTGTACGCCGCCGTGGAGTCCGCCGTGCGCGACGACGCCGCGCAGGCCTACACGATCGGCGACAAGCAGGAGCGCGACGGTCGTCTCGACGAGATCAAGGCCGACCTCCTCGAGAAGGTCGGCGGTCAGTTCGAGGGTCGCGAGAAGGAGATCGGGGCCGCGTTCCGCAGCCTCGGCAAGGACATCGTCCGCGAGCGCGTGCTGCGCGAGAAGGTCCGCATGGACGGCCGCGGCCTCGCCGACATCCGTCCGCTGCACGCCGAGGTCGCCGTCATCCCGCGCGTCCACGGCTCGGCGCTGTTCGAGCGCGGCGAGACCCAGATCCTGGGCGTCACCACGCTGAACATGCTCACCATGGAGCAGAAGCTCGACACGCTCTCCCCGGAGTCGTCGCGCCGTTACATGCACAAGTACGTCTTCCCGCCGTTCTCCACCGGCGAGACCGGCCGCGTCGGCTCGCCGAAGCGCCGCGAGGTCGGCCACGGTGCGCTCGCGCGTCGCGCGCTGCTGCCGGTGCTCCCGGACCGCGAGGAGTTCCCGTACGCGATCCGCCAGCTCTCCGAGGCCATGGGCTCCAACGGCTCCACCTCGATGGGTTCGGTCTGTGCGTCCACCCTGTCGCTGCTCCAGGCCGGCGTGCCGCTGCGCGCGCCCGTCGCGGGCATCGCGATGGGCCTCATCTCCGGCGAGGTCGACGGCGCGACGCAGTACGTCGCGCTGACCGACATCCTCGGCGCCGAGGACGCGTTCGGCGACATGGACTTCAAGGTCGCCGGCACCAACGAGTTCGTCACCGCGCTCCAGCTCGACACGAAGCTCGACGGCATCCCCGCCGACGTGCTGGCCGCCGCGCTGACCCAGGCCCGCGAGGCCCGGTTCACGATCCTCGACGTCATGGCCGAGGCCATCGACACCCCCGAGGAGATGTCGGTCCACGCGCCGCGCATCATCACCGTGAAGATCCCCGTCGACAAGATCGGCGAGGTCATCGGCCCCAAGGGCAAGGTGATCAACCAGATCCAGGACGACACCGGCGCGCAGCTGACGATCGAGGACGACGGCACCATCTACATCGGTGCCACCGACGGCGCGGCCGCCGAGGCCGCCCGCTCGGCCGTCAACGCGATCGCCAACCCGACGATGCCCGAGGTCGGCGAGCGCTACCTCGGCACCGTCGTGAAGACGACCAACTTCGGCGCCTTCGTGTCGCTGCTCCCCGGCAAGGACGGCCTGCTGCACATCAGCAAGCTGCGCGCCCTCGCCGGCGGCAAGCGCGTCGACGCCGTCGAGGAGGTCGTCTCGGTGGGCCAGAAGGTCCAGGTCCAGATCGCCGAGATCGACGACCGCGGCAAGCTGTCGCTGATCCCCGTCGTCGAGGAGGAGTCGGCCGAGACCGACGCCCCGGCGGCCGACGGCGCCGAGACCGCGGAGGTCTGAGCGCCGCGTGGTCCTCGACCAGCACCCCGTGACGGCCGGCTCGCAGCACATCGCTGCGGGCCGGCCGTCCGGCGTGGGTGACCCCTCCGTCCTGCCCCCGCAGGTGCGTCGTACGACGCTGCCCAGCGGCCTGCGAGTGATCACCGAGGCGATGCCGGGCGTCCGCTCCGCCTCCCTCGGCGTGTGGGTGGGCGTCGGCTCGCGCGACGAGACACCCGCGCTGCACGGCTGCTCGCACTTCCTCGAGCACGTGCTGTTCAAGGGGACCTCCACCCGCACCGCGATGGACCTGTCCGTCGCGCTCGACGAGGTCGGGGGAGAGGTCAACGCCTTCACCGACCGCGAGCACACCTGCTTCCACGCCCGCGTCCTCGACACCGACCTGCCGCTGGCGGTCGACGTCCTCGGCGACATGGTCACCGACTCGCTGATCACCCTCGAGGACGTCGACGCCGAGCGCGAGGTGATCCTCGACGAGATCGCCATGCACTCCGACGACCCCGACGACGTGGTCGCCGACCTGTTCGCCGAGCGGGCCTGGCCCGACTCGCCCCTGGGCCAGCCGGTCGCCGGCACCGCCGACTCGATCGCCGCCCTCACCCGTGACCAGGTCGCGGCGTTCCACGCCGAGCACTACCGGCCCGGGTCGATCGTCGTCTCGGCCGCCGGCAACCTCGACCACGACGAGGTCGTCGCCCAGGTCGAGCGGTCCTTCTCGCGCCGGGGCTTCCTCGACGTGGCGGGCGAGCCACGCGCCGTCGAGCGCGCCACCACCGGTCTCGTGCCGGTCGGGGGTGCCTCACGCCTCAGCCGGCCCTTCGAGCAGGTCAGCGTCCTGCTGGGCCACCGGGGTCTCGTCCGCGGCGACCCGCGCCGCTTCGCGATGGGCGTGCTGACGACCGCGCTGGGCGGCGGGACATCGTCCCGGCTCTTCCAGGAGGTCCGGGAGCGACGCGGCCTGGCCTACTCGGTCTACGCCTACTCCTCGTCGTACCGCGACGCGGGGATCCTCGCCGTCGGCGCCTCGTGCCTGCCCGAGCGGGTCGACGCGCTGGTGGACGTCGTCCGCACCGAGCTCGCCGAGGCCGCCCGCACCGGGCTGTCCCCCGAGGAGGTACGGCGGGGACAGGGGCAGCTGCGCGGCGCCACCGTCCTGGGCCTCGAGGACCCGGGCTCCCGGATGTACCGCCTCGGCCGCTCCGAGCTGGCGGGCGACCCCCATCTCGGCGTTGACGACGTCCTCGACCGGATCGGCGCCGTCACGCCCGACGCCTGCGGCGCCCTGGCCGCGGAGCTGCTCACCGAGCCGGAGACCCTGGCGCTCGTCGGTCCGTAGGCCCCCTGGGCACCGGACGTCGGGCCCTCAGACCCGGGTGCCGACGATCCCGATGACCGCCGGGTCGGCGGAGTCGAGGCGCGAGACCTCGAAGCCGCCGCCGGCGAGCGCGTTGCTCGCCCCGCCGACGACACGGGCGAGGTCCTCGCGCACGCGGGGCGCCTCGTAGAACAGGAAGAGCTTCCCGCCCGGCACCAGCCGGTCGTGCAGCAGCGCCACCTCGTCCGCGCAGTCCCGCACCCAGAACAGGTTGACGTTGAAGGCGAAGGCCTTGTCGAGCCGGCGTACCGGCACCCGCAGCGTCGCCAGGTCGATCTGGCGGACGGTCAGCCGGCCGGAGTCGACGTGGGGCTGGTTGCGCCGCCGCGTGCGGTCGACGCCCGACTCCGAGCGGTCGATGCAGAACAGCTTGCCCGACGACAGGCGCGGGCAGATCACCTCCGCCGCCGCCCCGGGTCCGCAGCCGATCTCGAGGAGATGGTCGGTGCCCTGCACGTCCATCGCCCCGACCGCCCAGCGGATGCGCGGGGGGACCGTCTGCCGCACCATGGGTCGTAGCCTGCCAGATCCCGCGCACTAGGTTTGGCCACATGGACGGTGACGAGACCCCACAGGCCCCTCTGGCCCCTCTGCGCGTCGGAGTCCTCGGTGCGCGCGGCAAGGTCGGGAGCGAGGTCTGCCGCGCCGTACGGGGCTCCGAGGGCCTGGAGCTGGTCGCCGAGCTGGACGTCGACGACGACCTGGAGGACCTCGTCGGCTCCGGCGCGTCGGTGGTCGTGGACTTCACCAGCCCGTCCGCCGTGATGGGCAACCTGGACTTCTGCGTGCGCCACGGCATCCACGCCGTGGTCGGCACGACCGGCTTCGACGACGACCGCCTCGAGACGCTGCGCGGCTGGCTCGACGCCTCGCCGGAGGTGGGCGTGCTCATCGCCCCCAACTTCTCCATCGGGGCCGTCCTCATGATGCGGTTCGCCGCCGAGGCCGCCCCGTTCTACGACTCCGTCGAGGTCGTCGAGCTGCACCACCCCCACAAGGCGGACGCGCCGTCCGGCACCGCCCGTCGTACGGCGGAGCTCGTCGCGGCCGCGCGCGCCGAGGCCGACCTGCCCCCGGCGCCCGACGCGACGTCGACCGCCCTGGACGGCGCCCGCGGTGCCGACGTGTCCGGGGTGCCGGTGCACTCGGTGCGCCTGCGCGGGCTGGTCGCCCACCAGGAGGTGCTGCTCGGCGGCGAGGGGGAGACCCTCACGATCCGCCACGACTCCTTCGACCGCGCCTCGTTCACCCCCGGGGTGCTGGCGGGGGTGCGGGCTGTCGGCGGGCGCCCGGGTCTCACGGTCGGGCTCGAGGAGATCCTCTGGTCGAGGTGATCCGGGCCACACCGGGCTTGGTGACCGGCCCCCTCGGATGAGAGGCTGGCCGCCGTACACACTGACTCGGAAGGTGTCCATGCGTCAGCTCCTGCGCCCCACCCTGCGGCTCGCCGCAGCCCTCGCGGCCCCCGCCGCCGCCCTGGTCCTCGCGCTCCCGGCGCAGGCCCAGCCCATCGAGACCGAGCCCCGGACCACGGGGCCGATCGAGACCGAGCCGCGCGTCAGCGCGAGCGGACCGATCGAGACCGAGCCGCGGGGCCCGATCGAGACCGAGCCCCGCGCCTGAGGCTCAGCCCACCGTCGTGTGGAGCCTGACCTGCGTCAGCAGGTGCTCGCCCGCACCGTCGACGTCCAGCTGACGGTGGGCGCTGTCGGGCGCCCAGCCGGCCCCGGTGAGGAACGCGCGTGTCCGCTCGTCGGTCGCGGGGCTCCAGGTCACCAGGCGGGTGAACCGGTCGGCGACGACCGTGTCGACGGCGGCCTGCAGCAGCCGTGAGCCGTGCCCGCGCCCGCGGTCGGCCGGGTCGACGACCAGGTCGACCATCTCGGCGTCGGCGACCGGGTCGAGGTCGGGGTCCGTGGCGGGCGCGGTGACGACGTACCCGGTGACGCGGTTGCGCTCCAGCGCGACGAGCACACGGACCCGGGCGTCGGGCGGCGAAGCCATCGACGCGTGCCACGCGCGGGCCGCCTCGACCGCGTCGAGGTCCAGCAGCGCGGCCGGCAGCACCCCGTCGTACGTCACGGGCCAGGCTCGCGTCTGCACGCCCGCGATGGCGGTGGCGTCGTCACCCCACGCGAGGCGGACGGAGACGTCGGCGGTCGGCCCGGATCCGGCGGGAGGCTGCACGGGGGTGCCCGGCCCGCTCAGCGGTACGTCTCGGGAAGGGTCTGACCGAGCTTCACCTGCGGCTTGGGCAGGCGCATGAACTTCATCTGCAGCGACCGGGAGATGGCGTAGTACGTGGTGCCCTTCACCGACTCGCCGGGGAAGCGGCGGCCCAGCTCGCGGCGCAGGCGGATGCGCAGGAAGACCATGTCGAGCACCACGAGGAGCAGCGTGCCGAGCAGCACGAAGTTGCCGATGCTGGCCAGGTAGGTGCTGCCGGAGTAGCCCATGATCAGCGTGATGATCAGCAGCGGGAGCATCAGCTCGACGAACGACAGGCGGGTGTCGACGTAGTCGCGGACGAAGCGGCGCACCGGGCCCTTGTCGCGCGGCGGCAGGTAGCGCTCGTCGCCGGTCTTCATCCCGTGGCGGATGTCCTGGCTGCGGCTCGACCGTGCGGCGCGCTCGGCGGCGGCCTGCTCCTTGCGCGTGCGAGGCGTCTTGGCCTTCGCCTTGCGCGCCGCCTCCGCCTCCTTGCGCGTCGGCGTCGGCCGGCCCTTGCCCACCGCCGGCGTGCCGTCGGCGGTCGGCGTCTTCACGACGGTGTCGGTGGTCTCGGTCTTGTCGCGGCGGAACAACGCGGTGGGCCTCACGGGTCGCGGACGGGCGGGAGAGCCCACTCTACCGGCGGTCGCAGACGTCTGGGGTTTGCGCCTAGTCTGGGCGGGAGAGAAGCAGGTCACCCCGGCTGACCCGACGAGCACCGCCCACAGACCCACGAGGAGTGGTCCACCCATGGCCCTGATGAAGCGCTTCGGCATGATCTTCCGGTCCAAGGCGAACGCCGCCCTGGACCGCGCGGAGGACCCTCGCGAGACCCTCGACTACAGCTACCAGCGGCAGCTCGAGCTGCTGAGCAAGGTGCGGCGGGGCGTCGCGGACGTCGCGACCAGCCGCAAGCGCGTCGAGCTCCAGGTCAAGCAGCTGGAGCAGCAGGCCGACAAGCTGCAGTCGCAGGCGGAGAAGGCGATCTCGGTCGACCGGGAGGACCTGGCGCGTGAGGCGCTGACCCGCAAGTCGGGGCTGGCCCAGCAGATCGCGGACCTGCAGACCCAGCACGCGCAGCTCCAGGGCGAGGAGGAGAAGCTCACCCTCGCGCAGCAGCGGCTGCAGGCGAAGGTCGAGTCCTTCCGCACCCGCAAGGAGACCATCAAGGCGACGTACACCGCCGCGGAGGCCCAGACCCGCATCGGCGAGGCCATGAGCGGCATCGGCGAGGAGATGGGCGACGTCGGCCTCGCCATCCAGCGGGCCGAGGACAAGACGGCGAACATGCAGGCCCGTGCCGGCGCGATCGACGAGCTCATCGCCTCGGGCGCGCTCGACGACGTGTCGAACCCGAACGGCAGCGACGACATCTCCCGCGAGCTCGAGTCCCTCAGCTCCGGCTCGGACGTCGAGGCCGAGCTCGCCCGCCTCAAGGGTGGCGGCAGCGCCGCTCCCCAGCAGCTGGGCGCCGGCTCCGGCTCGGCCGGCGGCGCCACCGACGCGCTCGACGCCGAGCTGGCCCAGCTCAAGAAGCAGAACGAGGGGGGCCAGGCATGATCGTCCGGATCCTCAACGAGGGCCAGTTCGACGTGGCCGACGACCGCCTCGACACCCTGAACGAGCTCGACGACGCCGTCGAGGCGGCCATCGCCGCCGACGACGAGGCGGCCTTCACCACCGCGTTCGCCGCGCTGCTGGAGGCCGTCCGCGCCTCGGCGGCGCCGCACGACGTGGACGCGCTGGACGCCTCCGACCTGGTCCTGCCGCCCGCGGACGCGAGCATCAGCGAGGTCCGCGAGATGCTCGCCGACGACGGGCTCATCCCGGGCTGATCCTCGTCTGAGAGGCGCCTGAGACCGCTTGGCGGAGCGGGGGATGATGGAGCCATGGCTCGTTCCCGCTTCATCAAGGACACCGGGCTGACGGCCCGCATGACGCTCGTGATGTTCCTGCTGGGCGCGCTGTTCGTGGCGCTCATGGTCGCGCTGATGGCGATCGCGGGTCGTGCCGGGGGTGGCGGGCTCGTGGTGATCGTGGGCCTGGTCGGGATCGGCATGGCGTTCTACCAGTGGTGGTCCTCCGACAAGGTCGCCATGCGTGCGATGCGGGCCCGTGAGGTGAGCCCCCAGGAGGCCCCCGAGCTGCACGGCATGATCGACCGGCTCTGCGCGCTGGCCGACATGCCGAAGCCCCGCGTGGGCATCGCGGACATGTCGATGCCGAACGCGTTCGCGACCGGACGGTCCCCGGAGCGTGCCGTGGTCTGCGTGACCACCGGCATCCTGCGCACCCTGGACGCCGAGGAGCTCGAGGCCGTGCTGGCCCACGAGCTCTCCCACGTGGCCCACCGCGACGTCCTCGTCATGACCGCCGCCTCGTCGGCGGGCATCGTCGCGGGGATGCTGACCAACGGAGCCCAGTACGGCGGGTTCGCCCTGTCGCGCTCGCGCAACAGCAACGCGGGCATCGCGTTCGTGCTGGCGCTGGTCGTGAGCCTCGTCGTCTACGCCATCAGCTTCTTCCTCACCCGCCTGCTGTCGCGCTACCGCGAGCTGTGCGCGGACCGGTCGGGCGTCTACCTGACGATGAAGCCGGCCGCCCTGGCCTCGGCGCTGCAGAAGATCAGCGGCGACATGGCGCGGATCCCGCAGCGGGACCTCCGGGCCAACGCCGCCATGAACGCCTTCTTCATCGCCCCGGCGGTCAGCGGCATCTCCTTCTCCCAGCTCACCTCGACCCACCCGTCGCTGGAGCAGCGCCTCGAGCAGCTCGCCCGGATCCAGGCCGAGCTCGACCGGCCGGTCGGCTGAGCCGCCGGCCTGGGACGCTGGACGCATGGGCTTCCTCGACGCGATCCTCGGCCGGCGCCAGCCGCGCCCCAACCGGTTGGACGACCTGTTCCACCTGCCCAACGCGGCTGTGACCCTGCAGACCGCGGCCGGTCTCGAGCCCACCGGCGTGGGGGCCGTCTGCTACCGCGGCGCGGCGGGGGCGGCGTTCAGCCAGACCCAGGACGACATCGTCGAGCTCCTCGACGCCGACCCAAACGCGCCGAAGGTGGAGAAGAGCCTCGACTCGTTCGGCTTCACCTGGCTCGTCGTACGCCGGGACCCGAGCGACACCTCCGGCCTGGCCACCGACCTGCACGCGGTGAACACGATCCTGGGTGAGGCGGGCTTCGCCGACGGCCTGCTGTGCTCCCACCTCGGCTTCGCCGACGCCTCCGGACGCCGCCTCGCGGTGGTCTACCTCTACAAGCAGGGCACCTTCTACCCGTTCGCCCCGAACGGCGAGCAGTCGCGCGACAACCTGCTCGAGCTGTCGGTGCGCGACCACCTGTCCGGCGAGCTGCCGATGGAGACCGACACCTCGCGGTGGCTCGCCATCTGGGGCGCCCCCGGCATCTAGCCCTGGATCAGCCGGGCAGCGACAGCATCCGCTCGAGCGCGACCTTGGCCCAGTGCTCGGTGTCGCGGTCGACGCTGATGCGGTTCACGACCTGCCCGGCGACGAGCGACTCGAGCGCCCACACGAGGTGCGGGAGGTCGATCCGGTTCATCGTCGAGCAGTAGCAGACCGTCTTGTCGAGGAACGTGATGCGCTGCTCGGGGTGCTCGTTCGCGAGCCGCCGTACCAGGTTGAGCTCGGTGCCGATGGCCCACGACGTCCCGGCCGGGGCCTTGCGGACGGTGTCGATGATGAACTCCGTCGAGCCGACGAGGTCCGCCTCGAGCACGACGTCGTGGCGGCACTCGGGGTGCACGAGCAGCTTCACGTCCGGGATGGTCCGGCGCAGCTCGCGGCACACCTCGGCGGTGAAGCGGCCGTGGACCGAGCAGTGGCCCTTCCACAGGATCACCCGGGCGTCGCGCAGCTGCTCGGGCGTCAGTCCGCCGCCCGGGCGGTGCGGGTCGAACACCACGCAGTCGTCGAGGGAGAAGCCGAGCTCGAGGACGGCGGTGTTGCGGCCCAGGTGCTGGTCGGGCAGGAACAGCACCTTCGTGGGCATGCCGGTGACGGCCTCGTCCTTCTGCGCGAAGGCCCACTCCAGGGCCCGCTTCGCGTTCGAGGAGGTGCACACCGCGCCGTCGTGGCGCCCGCAGAACGCCTTGATGTCGGCGGAGGAGTTCATGTAGGTCACCGGGACCACGGCGTCGGCGACGCCGGCGGCCTCCAGGGCGTCCCAGGCGTCCTCGACCTGACCCAGCCGGGCCATGTCGGCCATCGAGCAGCCGGCGGCCAGGTCGGGCAGGATCACCTGCTGGTCGTCGCCGGTGAGGATGTCGGCGGACTCGGCCATGAAGTGCACGCCGCAGAACACGACGTACTCGGCGTCGGGCCGCGCGGCGGCCTCCCGGGCGAGCTTGAAGGAGTCACCGGTCACGTCGGCGAAGGCGATGACCTCGTCGCGCTGGTAGTGGTGACCGAGGATGAACGCCCGGTCGCCGAGGGCCTCGCGCGCCGCGCGGGCACGGGCGACCAGGTCGGGGTCGGAGGCCGGGGGCAGGTCACCCGGGCAGTCGACGCCACGCTCGGAACCGAGGTCCCGGCCGCGGCCGAGGGGGAGGAGCGGCAGGTCCACCGTCGTCATGCCCTGATCGTACGGCTGGTCGCCGTCCCGACCGATTCGGCCGCCGCGTCGTCAGAGGAGCGAGCCGTGGTGCAGGTACGGCGTCGGCGGGCGGCAGCGACGCAGCGCCAGGTAGCCCCGCTGGTGCAGCGCGAGACCGGCGGCGAGGCCGACGTCGATCGCCCACTGGTTCGCGGCGGTCAGGTGGCCGATCCGCGTCCCGGGCTCCCCGGCGGGCGCCGAGGCCAGCGCCTCCCACGCCAGGTCGCGGGCGACAGCGACGGTCGTCGCGGCGAGCAGGGCGGGCTCGCCGCTCCCACGGAGGTAGGCGTACCCCTGCCCGGCCGGCCGGTCGACCACGAGCAGCCGGGCGGTGGTGGCGTGCAGCACGTCGTGGTCGGGCCCGTGGGCGGCGCCGCGGGCACGTCGGTCGACCGAGTCCATCAGGTCACGGTCGCCCAGGGTCCCCTCGCGGATCCGTCCGAGGACCGGCAGCGCAGCACGGTCGACCGCGCCGGTCATCAGCATCGCCGGGTGGAGGTCGAACCCCGCCAGGCGGTAGCGCCGCACGGCCGCGGGATCGGGGGAGGAGGCGAGCATCCCGCGCAGGCAGCCACGGCCGTGGTGCAGGGCGGCCTCGAGCAGCACCCGCCCGGTCCCGCGGCCCTGGAGGCCGGGCCGGACGCCGTACGAGGCGAGGACCCACATCAGCTCCCGGGTGAACGAGACCGCGAAGCCGACGACCCCGCCGCCGGCGTCCGCCGGGTCCTCGGCCACCCAGCAGCCTCCGGGGTCGGTCGCGAGGAGGTGCTCGGTACGACGCCGCCACTGCGCGGAGCGTGCGGGATCGCGCCCCGTCGCGGCAGCCCCGGTCGGGACCGGAAGACGGCGCTCGAGGTCGGAGAAGGAGTCACCACTGATGCGCTCGACCTCGGCCACGTCGTCGAGACGCATCGGCCTGATGACGATCGCGGGGGCGCCCACGCTCCGCACGCTACTGGTCGTCGGACCCGACCAGGCGGCGCAGGGCGCGGTCGATGAGGGCGTCGGTCGTGGTCTGGCCGTCGATGAGGAGTGCGGTTTCGCCCTCGGTGAGGGGGTGGGTGCGGCCGTGGGTGTCGAGGAGTCGGGTGAGGCCGTGGGGGCTGGTCCAGACGGTGCCGGCGGGGGTGGGCGTGATGGTCCAGCCGAGGTGGGTGCGGGCGCGGTGCGTTGTCCTCGAGAGGGGTTGGGAGTCGGTGGTGGTCTGGCCGGGTGGTCCGTCCGGTTGGTAGGGGACGGGGTGGTCGAGGTCCATGGTTCGACCTCTCCTGGTGGCGTGGGGGAAGGCTTCGGCCGGTGATCGGAGGAAGATCCGTTCGCGCATCCAGGTGGGGTGTTCGTAGGCGTCGACGGCGTGGGTTTCGCGGTTGTCGATGACGGGTTGGACGGTGAGGTCGTGGCGCCGCAGCAGGGTCGCGAGGTGGGTGATGTCGAGGGGACCGTGGCCCTCGATCCGGGCGACCCCGGCGCGGCCGGTGGTGCCGTCCAGAGCGGACTCGTGGAGGTGGACGTAGAGCGTCGCCTTCGGCCGCAGCCTCGTGAGGGCCTTGGCGTCGAGCTTGGCGAGGACGTCGTCGGTCAGCCCGAGCGGTGAGGCCACGACCGGCTCTTGCGGCTCGTCGTCGACGTCGTGCTCGGGCTCCACGTTGATGTCCCCTGGGACGTCGTCGGGGATGGCGTGAGCGATGTTGTCGGGGACGACGGTGTCGTGCTCGGGCCCTGGGTCGGGCTCGGTCTCGGGTGCGGGTCCGCCGCGGCGGGAGCGCTCGGCGCGGCGCTCGTCCTCGACCCACTGCTCGTCCGGGGTGAACGGGTTCTCCTCCGCGGGTGCCTCACCGGTGGGGTCGGCGGGGTCGGCGCCGTGGGTGACGAGCAGGGCCATGAGCTCGGCGGGGCGGGCGAGCCAGCCCATGGCCTCGGCGCGGAGCCAGTCGCGGGTCTGCTCGGGCAGCCCGGCCGCGGCACGCTGCACGGTCAGGATGTCGGCGACGCGGTCGACCATCGCGGCCACGTAGACCGCATCACCGGTCGCGAGACGGGCGATCAACGTGCGCATGCCGGTGGCGTCGGCACGGCCCAGGCCGACGTACCGCTTCGCCCGCGACGCCGCGGCCCGGGCGCGGTGGCCGTCGGGGTCGGCCAGGATCACCGAGGCCTCGGCGATCTCCAGCACCCGCGACGGTGAGACCCCGATGATCGCCTCGGCCACGGCGGCGTCCACCACCGGCATCCCCGCCTCAGGCACGGCACGCGAGATCGACGCGGCCTTGCGGGCCACCCAGACCTCGGCCCGACCGTCCATGACGTGGCGCCAGGTCCGGGGCAGCCGGTGACGCAGGTCCAGGGCGTCCGCGGCCATCGCCCGCACCCCGACCGGATGGCGCGACAGCGCGACGCCGAGCTCGAGCAGCGACAGGTCCCGCACCAGCGGCGCCCCCTCACCCGCGATCGCGACCAGCCTCTCCCCACCCAGCACCTCACCAGGAGTGGCGACGTAGCCGGGTTCCTCGCGGGGGTCGGAGGCGAACCGGTCACACCACGTCAGCACGCCAGCAGCTCGTCGAG
Source organism: uncultured Nocardioides sp. (assembly GCF_947489365.1). Classification (GTDB taxonomy): domain Bacteria; phylum Actinomycetota; class Actinomycetes; order Propionibacteriales; family Nocardioidaceae; genus Nocardioides. Next base: position 148,450 of record NZ_CANLDB010000008.1, on the reverse strand, counting down.
CTCGGCCTCACGACGCCGCCGTACGGCTTCCTCGGCACGGAACAGGACCTCGTCGGTCGGGGACATCTCCCACTCGCGCACGCCGTCGTGCTCGGCGGCGGAAGTGGGTGTGGTCATGCCCTGATGATAGTCGAACATGTGTTCGACCACAATGGTTCGTCCACACCTGGATCGGCCTGCCTGGCGGGCAGGAGGGGTCTCGACAAGCTCGACCACCGGGGGTCTGGGCTGGCGTACTTCTTGCGGGGTCTCGTGGCTCGCGCGCTCGTCCCTCGCGGGCTCGCACCTCGACCTCCGGCGCGGGGCCGGGCCCGTCGGTGGTTGAGGTGTGACGAGCCCTGGCGAGGAACCTCGAAACCCGGTGAGAATCTCGACAGGCTCGACCACCGCGGGTCTGAGCCGTCGTACGTCTCTCCGGGTCTCGTGGCTCGCGCGCTCGTTCCTCGCCTGCTCGCACCTCGACCTCCGGACGCCGGTTGCGGCCTCGACGCCCTCGTCGCCGGGACTCCTCACTGCTCGACCACCTCAGGACCACCGACCGGGGTGGACGGAAGGGCGGGCAGGATGGAGCGATGCGTCTGCTCGTGGCACCCGACGCCTTCGCCGGCGCCCTGAGCGCGGTCGAGGCCGCCCGCGCGATCGGGGAGGGGTGGCAGCGTCGCGCCCCCGGCGACGAGGTCGACCTCGCGCCGATGTCGGACGGTGGGCCGGGGTTCGTCGACGTCCTCCAGTCCACGCTGGGCGGGGAGCTGCTGGCGCGGACGGTCCGCGGTCCCTTCGGGGACCCCGTCCCCGCCTCGGTGCTGGTGCTCGGGTCCACCGCGTACGTCGAGGCCGCGCAGGCGTGCGGCCTGCACCTGACCGGCGGCGAGCGGGGCGAACGCGCGTCGTCGTACGGCGTGGGCGAGCTGGTGGCCGCGGCGGCCGCGGCCGTGGGTGCGGGGGGAGAGGTCGTCGTCGGCCTCGGCGCGCTCGGGAGCAACGACGGCGGGGCGGGACTGCTGACCGCGCTGGGGACGACGGCGGACCGGTCCCTCGACGCGGGCGCGGCCGGCCTCGAGGGTGTCGAGGGTGTCGATCTCGCCCCCGCCCGGGCCGCGGTCGACGGGGTGCGGCTGCGGGCCGCGTGCGACGACGCCACCCTCCTCGCCGGGCTCTTCGGGACGACGAAGGCGGCCGGGGCCGAGCGCGGCATCGACGAGGAGCGGCTGCCCGGGGTCGACGCGCTCCTGGAGGCGTGGGGTGCCGCCACCGGCCGCCGTACGGCGCTCGAGGAGCGCACGGGTGCCGGCGGCGGCTGCGGGCACGCCCTGCGGCTGCTCGGCGCCGAGCTGGTCGACGGCCTCGGACTGGTCGCCGCCACGCTCGACCTCCCCACCCGCGCCGCCACCGCGGAGGTCGTCCTCACCGGCGAGGCCTCGCTGGACTTCTCGGGTCGTTCGGGCAAGGTCCCGGGCGCCGTGGCCCGCGTCGCCGCCGACGCGATGCGGCCCTGCGTCGTCCTCGCCGGCCGGGTCGTGTTGGGTCGCCGCGAGCTGCGCACCCAGGGCATCGAGGCGGCGTACGGCGTGAGCGACACGATCGGCGACGAGCGCGCGGTCGCCGACCCGGCCGGCGCCCTGGCCGACCTCGCCGCGCGCGTCGCCCGCACCTGGTCCATGTGACCTGGCCGGCCCGGCCCGGTGTGACGAGGCCGTGCCGTCGGCTCCTGGGGGAACAAGCAGGCGTGTGACAGGATTGGTACTGGATGAGAGCGGCCCCACCGCCGTGGAGCAGGCCGCCACACCGAGCTTTCGAGGGAGTAGCCATGACCGAGCAGGTCGAGACCACCCAGCAGACGCTGTCGGACCAGGTGAACCTGTCCGACGTGGCGGCGCAGAAGGTCAAGGCGCTGCTGGAGCAGGAGGGTCGTGACGACCTCGCCCTGCGCATCTCGGTGCAGCCGGGCGGCTGCTCCGGCCTGCGCTACCAGCTGTTCTTCGACGAGCGCACGCTGGACGGCGACGTCACGCACGACTACGACGGCGTGAAGGTCGTGGTCGACCGGATGAGCGTCCCCTACCTCGGCGGCGCCGTCATCGACTTCGTCGACACCATCGAGAAGCAGGGCTTCACGATCGACAACCCGAACGCCACCGGCTCCTGCGCCTGCGGCGACAGCTTCCACTGATCGCACGACGAACGGCCCCGGTCACCACGGTGACCGGGGCCGTTCGTCGTCCGTGGGCTCAGTCGAGGTAGGACGCGCCCAGGCGGGCCGCAGCCGCGTCGATGCTGATCCCCGGCTTGACCTCCGGCTCTCGCTCGCGGCGCAACCACGCCTCCCAGGACAGCTCAGGCGCGGGCCGCACGGCGAGGCGCGCCGCCTGCTCCAGCAGGCGCAGGCGCTTGCGCGTCACCCGTCCGTCGTGGGCCATCTGCTGCGGCGAGGCCGCGTCGTCGTACGCGGGTCGGGGGTCCATGACGGCGACGCTAGGGGCTACCGATGAGTACCCGAAGGCCTACTCGCAGGTAGTGTCGCCGCCCGTGTCCCTGCTGATCACCGGCTCCATCGCGACCGACCACCTGATGACCTTCCCGGGTCGGTTCACCGACTCCCTGGTGGTCGACCAGCTCGACAAGCTGTCGGTCTCCTTCCTCGTCGACGACCTCGAGGTCCGCCGCGGCGGGTGCGCGGCGAACATCTGCTTCGGCCTCGGCGCGCTGGGCCTGTCGCCCGTGCTCGTCGGCTCGGTGGGCGAGGACTTCGGCGACTACCGGTCCTGGCTCGAGCGCCACCGCGTCGACTGCGAGTCCGTCCACTACTCCGAGACGCGCCACACGGCCCGGTTCGTCTGCACCACCGACGCCGACCACGCGCAGTTCGCCTCCTTCTACGCCGGCGCGATGTCCGAGGCCCGCGAGATCGAGCTGGCGCCGATCGTGACCCGGGTCGGCGACGCCGAGCTGGTGCTCGTGGCGCCGAACGACCCCGAGGCGATGCGTCGCCACACCGCGGAGTGCCGCCACCGCGGCTACCGGTTCGCCTCCGACCCCTCCCAGCAGCTGGCCTTCGGCGACGGCGAGCTGATCCGCGACCTCGTCGACGGTGCCGACCTGTTGTTCAGCAACGAGTACGAGGCCTCGCTCATCACGACCAAGACCGGCTGGACCCGCGAGGACGTCCTGGAGCGGGTCGGCACCTGGGTGGTGACCCTCGGTGCGTCCGGTGTCCGGATCGAGCAGGCCGGCGCCGAGCCCGTCCACGTCGCCGCCGTCCCGGCCACCGCCACCCCGGACCCGACCGGCGTCGGTGACGCCTTCCGCGCCGGCTTCCTCGCCGCGGAGGGCTGGGGGCTGAGCCGCGAGCGCGCCGCCCAGCTCGGCTGCCTGCTCGCCGTCCACGTCGTGGAGTGCATCGGCACCCAGGAGTACGACGTCCAGCCCGACGCGTTCCTGGCCCGCGGCACCGCGGCGTACGGCGAGGGGTTCGGCGCCGAGGTGGGTCCGCGCCTTGCGGACCCGCAGGGCCTCAGCGCGCGCGGCTGACCCGGAAGCGCGGCACGCCGTCCGCGGCGGTGTCCTCGCCGACGTAGTCGTGGCCCCGCATCCGGCACCAGGCCGGGACGTCGGTGCGCGAGGCGACGTCCGTCGACACCACCGCGACCTGGTGGCCCACCGCGACGTCCTCGACGTGGCGTGCCAGCTCGATCACCGGCAGCGGGCAGCGCATGCCCCGGCAGTCGAGCTCGAGGTCCGGCTCCTCGCTCACAGGCCCACCTCGGCCCGCAGACGCGGCACGACCTCGGCGACGGCGGCGACCAGGGCGTCCACGTCGGCCTCGGTCGCGTCGTCGGTGAGCGAGACCCGCACGTTGCCGTGCGTGAGCACCCCCATGGCCTCCAGCACCCGGCTCGGCGTCAGCGTGGACGCCGTGCACGCCGACCCGCTGGCGACGGCCAGGCCCCGCCGGTCGAGCTCGGTGACCAGCGCCTCGCCGTCCACGTAGAGGCAGGAGAACGTCACCAGGTGCGGGATCCGGTCGACCGGGTCCCCGGCCACCTCCACGTCGGGCACCCGGGCCACGCCGGCCCGCAGCCGGTCCACGAGCGCGTGCTGCCGGGCCGCGGTCGCCTCGGCGTCGTCCACGACGGCGCGGAGGGCGGCCGCCGCGGCCAGCGCGGCCGGCACGTTCTCGAAGCCCGTCGCGCGCTCGTCGACCCGGTCGTCGGCGGGGAACGGGGAGCGCCAGCGGGTCCCGTGGCGGACCAGCAGGACGCCGACCCCGGCGGGACCGCCCCACCGGTGCGCCGAGGCGGCGGCGGTGTCCCAGCCGCGGGGGAGGGGCTCGCGGCCCGCCGAGGCCCGGGCGTCCACGAAGACCCCGACGTCGTGCGACGCCGCCGCGGCGGCGCAGGCCGCCACCGGCTGCCGGGTCGCGACCTCGTGGTTCGCCGACTGCACCGCGAGCACCGACGCCCCGGGCAGCAGCGACCCGAGGTCGTCGAGGAGCACCCGACCGAGCCGGTCGACACCGAGCTCGCGCGTGGTGGTGCCCAGCCAGCGCTCGGCCCACGCGGCGGCGTGGGCGACCGAGGAGTGCTCGACGGCGCCCACCACCACCGGGCCGGGGGCGGCGCGACCGGCACGGACACGCCCGGCGAGGAGCCCGAGCAGGCCACGGTGGGTGGCGTCGGTGCCGGACGGGGTGAAGGTCACCTCGTCGGGTCGCACGTCGAGGGCCTCCGCCACGACGGCGCGGGCGTTGTCCAGGAGCAGGCGGGCGGAGCGGCCGGGGCCGTGGAGGCGTCGGGGGTCGGCCCAGCCGCTGCGCAGGGCGTCGTCCAGGACCGCACGTGCCGCCGGGTGGAGGGGCGTGGACGAGGCGGTGTCGAGGTACGCCACGACCCCGAACCTACCGTCCACCCAGGGGCGTTCCCGGGTCCGAGTACGGGTACTGTTCAGACGTCGTGCTCGTAGCAGAGAGAGGCTCGTCGAGTGCCTTCTGATTACCCCGGAGGTCCCCGCTCCGCCAGGAACCGGGCCAAGCGGGTCGGCCTGTCCGTGGCCGGTGGCGTGGGGCTTCTCCTGCTCACCGGCTGCTCCGCGGAGACCGAGCGCCAGATCCGTGGCCTCGCGATGCCGGAGCCCGCCACCGAGCAGGCGCCGGCCATCTACGACCTGTGGCGCTGGTCCTGGCTCGCCGCCATCCTCGTCGGCATCATCGTGTGGGGCCTGATCGGCTACGTCGTGGTGCGCTACCGCCGCCGCAGCGAGGACGAGGTCCCCGTGCAGACGCGGTACAACCTGCCGCTCGAGATCTTCTACACGGTCGCCCCGATCATGATGGTGATCGTCTTCTTCTACTGGACCCTGACGGTCCAGAACCAGGTCCTCGACGAGCAGGACCCGGACGTCGAGCTCGAGGTCGTCGGCCAGCAGTGGTCGTGGACCTTCAACTACCCCTACACCTCCGACGAGGGCGACGAGGGCTACGTCTACTACACCGGGACGGCCGCCGAGATCCCCACGCTGGTGCTGCCCGAGGGTGAGCGGGTCCAGTTCAACCTGCACTCGCCCGACGTCATCCACGGCTTCTGGGTGCCCGGCTTCCTCATGAAGATGGACGTCATCCCGGGCCGCACGAACAACTTCCAGGTGGTCCCCAACCAGGAGGGCTTCTTCAAGGGCAAGTGCACCGAGTTCTGCGGTGTCTCGCACTCCCGCATGCTGTTCAACGTCGACGTGGTCTCCCCCGAGGAGTACGAGGCCTACCTCGACGAGCTGGCCGCGACCGGTCAGAACTTCAGCCCCGAGCCGGTGACCGGCGGCGACGACGCCGACACCGTGGCCGGGCTCGAGGAAGAGGAGGCCTCCGAATGACCGCGACACTGCCCCCCACCACCGCCACGCCGGGCGCCGAGCGGCAGCAGTCGCTCGGTCAGCTGGTGGTCCGGATGATCACCACGACCGATCACAAGCTGATCGGCAAGATGTACCTGACCACGTCGTTCGGCTGGTTCCTGGTCGCAGGCCTCATGGCCATGCTGATCCGCTCCGAGCTGGCGTTCCCGGGCAAGCAGGTCGTCTCGGACGACCTCTACAACCAGCTGTTCACGATGCACGGCACGATCATGCTGCTGCTGTTCGCGACGCCGCTGTTCTTCGGGTTCGCGAACGTGATCATGCCGCTGCAGATCGGGGCTCCCGACGTCGCCTTCCCGCGGCTCAACATGTTCAGCTACTGGCTGTTCCTGTTCGGCGGCCTCATCACCGCCTCCGGCTTCCTCACGCCCAACGGCGCGGCCGCGTTCGGCTGGTTCGCCTACACGCCGCTGTCGGACGCCGTCCGCTCGCCCGGCGCCGGCGGTGACCTCTGGATCATGGGCCTGTGGCTGGCCGGCCTCGGCACGATCCTCGGCGCGGTCAACTTCATCACCACCATCATCTGCATGCGCGCCCCCGGCATGACGATGTTCCGGATGCCGCTGTTCGTCTGGAACACGCTCGTCACCAGCCTCCTGGTGCTCATCGCGTTCCCGATCCTGGCCGGCGCGCTGCTGTCGCTCGAGGCGGACCGCTTGCTCGGTGCGCACGTCTTCGACGCCGCGCACGGCGGGCCGATCCTGTGGCAGCACCTGTTCTGGTTCTTCGGCCACCCGGAGGTCTACATCATCGCGCTGCCGTTCTTCGGCATCGTGACGGAGATCTTCCCGGTCTTCAGCCGCAAGCCGATCTTCGGGTACGTCGGCCTGGTCGGCGCGACCCTGGCGATCGCGATCCTCTCGGTCGCGGTCTGGGCGCACCACATGTTCGTCACCGGGGCGGTGGACCTGCCGTTCTTCTCCGGCATGACGTTCCTGATCGCCGTGCCGACAGGAGTGAAGTTCTTCAACTGGATCGGGACCATGTGGGGCGGGAGCCTGTCCATGGACACCCCCATGCTCTGGTCCGTCGGTTTCCTCGTGACCTTCCTGTTCGGTGGCCTGACCGGCGTCCTGCTGGCCTCCCCGCCGCTGGACTTCGCGGTCTCGGACTCCTACTTCGTGGTCGCGCACTTCCACTACGTCGTGTTCGGCACCGTGGTGTTCGCGATGTTCGCGGGCTTCTACTTCTGGTGGCCCAAGATGACGGGCCGGATGCTCGACGAGCGCCTCGGCAAGCTGCACTTCTGGCTGCTGTTCGTCGGCTTCCACACCACCTTCCTGGTCCAGCACTGGCTGGGCGTCGAGGGCATGCCGCGTCGCTACGCCGACTACCTGCCCGACGACGGGTTCACCACGCTCAACCAGATCTCGACCATCGGCTCCTTCGTGCTCGCCGCCTCGACGCTGCCGTTCCTCTGGAACGTCTACGTCTCGCGTCGGTCGCGCAAGATCGAGGTCGACGACCCCTGGGGCTGGGGCCGCTCCCTGGAGTGGGCCACCAGCTGCCCGCCGCCGCGCCACAACTTCCACGAGCTGCCGCGGATCCGCTCGGAGTCGCCCGCGTTCGACCTGCACCACCCGGAGGTGGCGGCGCTCGAGCTCGAGGACAACGGCGCGATCCTCGGGGAGACGCCGACCGACACCCCGGACATGGCGGGCCGCGCGGAGATGCTCCGTGAGCGGGTCGTGGACGACCGCAAGAAGAAGATCGACGACGAGAGGGACACCGACCGATGAAGGCGGAGACCTGGGTCTTCGGCAGTGCGGCGATCTTCTTCGCCGCCGTCAGCCCCGTGTACTGGTTCGTCGCCGGCGACTGGACCGGCACCTCGGCCCTCGTGATGGCCACTCTGCTGGTGCTCATGGTGGCGCTGTACCTCGGCGCCTCCGGCGCCCGCATGGACCAGCGGCCCGAGGACCGCAAGGACGGCGAGATCGCCGACGGTGCGGGGGAGCTCGGCTTCTTCCCGCCGTACTCCTGGTGGCCGCTGTGGTGCGCCTCCACTCTCGCCGTCTGCGTGCTCGGTGTGGTGTTCGGCTGGTGGCTGTTCATCATCGGCGTCGTGTTCGGCGCCATCGCCCTGTCGGGGTGGGTGTTCGAGTACTACCGCGGGGTCCACGCCCACTGAGGCGCAACCCCGGCCCGGCACGACCACGGACGACCCCCGCCACGCGCGGGGGTCGTCCGCTGCGTTCGGGGGTGTGGACGCCGGGTTAACCTGGACGACGGGTGTCCTCGCGGCCACCCTGTCCGCCCCCTCGTCCGCCCTGGAGGATCCCGTGCCCGTCGTGCGCATGCGCCGCGCGGCCGTCGCCGCCACCGCCGTCCTCGGCCTCACCGTCACCGCCGGCTGCTCCGCGGCCGACGTCGCCGACGCCATCCCCGGCGGATCCGGGTCGAACGGCTCGTCGGGCGACTCGGCCTCGGACACCGGCTCCCTCGAGATCACCGCCACGCCCGGGGACGGGCAGGGCGCCGTCCCCGTCGACGCACGCCCCACCGTCCAGGTCTCCGGCGGCGAGATCGACACGGTGACGCTCAGCGGTCCGCGGAAGGACCTCGACGGCGTGATGGCGGACGACGGCGGCTGGGTCGCCACCGACCGCCTGGAGCCGGGGACGACGTACACCCTGACCGCCGAGGCCACCGGCGCCGGCGGCGAGTCCACGACCTCCCGGACCCGCTTCACCACCCAGGACCTCACGCTCGACCAGCAGACCTTCCCCTCGGTCGCCCCGCTCGAGGGGGAGACCGTCGGCGTCGGGATGCCCGTGATCGTCGCCTTCGACGTCCCGGTCACCGACCGTGCGTCGATCGAGCGGCACCTGTCGGTCGAGAGCACGCCCGAGCAGACCGGCTCCTGGCACTGGATCAGCGACACCGAGGTCCGCTGGCGCCCGAAGGACTACTGGGAGCCCGGCACCGAGGTCACCGTCGACGCGGACATCAACTCCGTCGACGCCGGCGACGGCATCTACGGCCAGGAGAGCCGCACGATCGACTTCACCGTCGGCTCGTCGGTCATCAACCGGGTGGACATCGCGACCCACACGATGAAGACGTTCATCGACGGCGACCTGGCGCGCACCATGCCCATCAGCGCCGGCAAGGGCGGGTTCGAGACCCGCTCGGGCACGAAGGTCATCATGGAGAAGTTCCGGACCAAGACGATGGACGCCGCCACCACCGGCATCCAGCCGGGCGACCCGGAGTACTACAACATCGACGACGTCGAGTACGCCCTGCGTGTCACGAACTCCGGCGAGTTCCTCCACGCCGCCCCGTGGTCGGTGGGCTCCCAGGGCTCGGCCAACGTCAGCCACGGCTGCGTCGGCATGAGCACCGAGGACGCCGCCTGGGTGTACGACAACACCAAGCGTGGCGACGTCGTCGAGGTGACCGGCTCCAGCCGCCCCATGACCGTCGACAACGGGTGGGGCGACTGGAACGAGTCGTTCCGGGACTACGCCGAGGGCTCGGCGGTGGGCTGAGGGTCCCCGTCGATCTCGGCGTCGAGGTCGGTGTACGGCGTCAGTGCCGCCCCCTGCTCGGCGTACTCACCGGGCACGCGGAACGCCCAGACGTCGGCGGTGGCGATCGCGGTGAGCTCGTCGTCGTCCAGAACGGTGCCGTCGCGGGTGACGTCCCAGCGGTTCGAGGGCAGGTCGAGACCGTTGGTCGCCGCCACCACGACCCTGATCCCGCGGGCCTCCGACAGCAGCTCCGCGACCCGGCGCTCGCCGGGCCCGTTGTCGGTGTCGCTGTAGAGGCGGAGCAGGTCGCCGCCCGGCAGGGTGCGCACGCTGCAGTCGGCCATGTAGCCCTCGCAGGTCCGACCCACGATGCCGATCATGTCGCGTCCCTGCACGTTGACCCCCACCTCGCCGAGACCCTCGCCCTCCGGGGTCAGGTGCAGCTCGGCGTAGGTGTCCGGGGCGCCGCCCGAGGCCCCCTGACCGGCGTACGCCCCGGTGGTCCCGTCGGCGCCGACCTCGTCCAGCAGATCGGTGAGAACAGCGAGCGTGGAGCGGCCGTCGAGTCGGACGTCGGGCAGCGGCGACGCCTGCGACGGCCCCTCCGAGGCGACGGTCGCGGGGGCCGGGTCACCGCCGCCGCCGAGCGACGGGACGGCGAGGGCTGCGACACCGCCGATGGTGGCCGCTGCGCCGACCCCCGCCAGGACCACGGCCAGGCGGCGCTGGCGGCGTCGTACGGTGCCGCGGGCCCGGGCGGCGGCGGTGAGGTCGTGGACGTCGACCGCCACGGGGGCGACGGCGTCGTGCATCATCTCGTCGAGCTTCATGAGGGGTCCTCCAGGTCGGGGAAGCGGGTGCGGAGCCGGGCGACCGCCCGGGAGCTGCGGGCTCGGAGCGTCGGCTCGGAGACCCCCAGCAGGTGGGCGGTCTGCGCGACGCTGAGGTCGTCGTAGTACCGGAGGACCAGGACGGTCCGGTCGGTGGGGGAGAGCTCGGCGAGGGCCGCGAGCAGGTCGAGCCGGCGCGCCGTGTCGGGCGCCTCGGTCGGGACCTCGGCGAGGACGTCGGTCGGACGCTCCCCGGCGGACCGGCGACGCCGCTGGGAGAGGAAGGTGCGGACCAGCGTGGTCCGCGCGTAGGCCACCGGGTTCGTCGACGCCCGCACTGCCGACCACCGCGAGAACAGCTTCGCGTACGTCGTCTGCGTGAGGTCCTCGGCGAGGTGGTGGTCACCGCAGAGCAGCACCGCGGTCCGGTGCAGCCGGGTCGCGGTGTCGGCCACGAACCGGTCGAAGTCGAGGGGAGGCTGTCCGGTCGGTGGCTCACCCATGGCGACCACCTCCGGCGGGGTCTCGCTCGTCGTCGTCACACCCCTAGGACGCGGTGGGACCGGGGACGCGTGACAGGGGAACGCGAAAGACCCCGGACCCGACCCGTGGGGGTCAGGTCCGGGGTCCGTCGTCAGACTCCGGTCACGTCCGTGCCGTCAGTGCGGGGTGTTCTCCCCGCGGGCCGTGAGGCTCCTGTCGGAGGCGCCGTCGTGCGCGGGCTCGAGCTCGTGCTCGTGGGCCGCGTGCGCGTGGGCCTCCTCCAGCTCCTCCCGGGTCGGGGTCGCGATCCCGCCGCCGTGCAGGTACGACGAGAGGCGGTGCCGGATCCGCCCCGACCGGGTGGTGGGGGAGGGGACGCCGTTCTCGTCCGTGGCCCGCTCCAGCGCCACCGGCTGGTCCGGGTCGCGCTGAGTGAGGGCGTACGCCTTGTCCAGCGGCAGGGGCTCGTGACGCTCGGAGAAGCCGCCCTGGGCCGACCGCATGATGATGCCGGTCTCGTAGCCGTGGAGCAGGTCCTCGTTGTCCTTGCGCTGCAGCGAGATGCACCAGCGCCTGGTGATGATGAACGCCAGGATCGGACCCAGGATCACGGCCACCCGCAGGAAGTACGTGATCTGGTTGATGCTGAGGTCGAACACGATCGCCAGGATGTCGTTGCCGCCGGCCATCCACATGAGGCCGTAGAACGTCATCAGCGCGACCATGGTCGCCGTCCGACCCGGGGCGTCACGCGGACGCTCGAGCAGGTGGTGGTCCCGCTTGTCCTTGGTGATCCAGGACTCGATGAACGGCAGCAGCAGCAGGATGGTGAACATCAGGCCGGGCAGCACGATGATCGGCAGGAACACGTTCAGCGACAGCGTCACGCCGAAGAACGAGTACTCCAGCGGCGGTCCGGGGAAGATCCGCAGCGCGCCGTCGGGCCAGCCCATGTACCAGTCCGGCTGCGAGCCGGCCGTCACCTTGGACGGGTCGTACGGGCCGTAGGCCCACACCGGGTTCAGGGTGAACAGGCCACCGAGGAGCGCGGTGACGCCGAAGACGATGAAGAAGAACCCGCCGGCCTTGGCGGCGTACACCGGGAGCATCGGGTAGCCGACGACGTTCTCCTCGGTGCGGCCGGGTCCGGGCCACTGCGTGTGCTTGTGGTAGACGAGCAGCAGCATGTGGGCCGCGATGAGGCCCAGCAGCAGGCCGGGGATCAGCAGCACGTGGATCGTGTAGAGCCGCGGGATGATCGAGTCGCCCGGGAACTCGCCGCCGAAGAGGAAGAACGAGACGTAGGTGCCGACCACGGGGATCGACTTCACGAAGCCGTCCGCGGCGCGGATGCCGGTGCCGGACAGCATGTCGTCGGGCAGCGAGTAGCCGGTGAAGCCCTCGAGCGTGCCCAGGAGCAGCAGCAGGCAGCCGATCACCCAGTTGAGCTCGCGCGGCTTGCGGAACGCACCCGTGAAGTAGACGCGGAGCAGGTGCACCATCATCGCCGCGATGAAGAGCATCGCCGCCCAGTGGTGCATCTGGCGCATGAGCAGGCCGCCGCGGACGTCGAAGGACAGGTCCAGCGTCGAGGCGAACGCCTCGGACACGTGGAGCCCGCGCATCTGGTCGTACGCACCGGTGTAGGTGACCTCCGCCATCGAGGGGCGGTACCACAGCGTGAGGAACACGCCGGTCACCAGCAGGACCACGAAGCTCCACAGGGCGATCTCGCCCAGCATGAAGGACCAGTGGTCCGGGAAGACCTTGCGCAGGTTCTTCTTCGCCGCGGTGGCGAGGCCGAGGCGCTCGTCGGCCCAGGTCGCCGCCTTGCCGACGGGCGAGCCCTTCTTGGCCGAGGAGGCCTTCGTTCCGTTGGTGCTGGCGACCTGCGAGGCCACCGAGCCTCCGGTGCCGTTGGACTCTGTCGTGCTCATCAGCCACGCTCCCAGAAGCTGGGTCCGACAGGTTCGGTGAAGTCGGACTGTGCCATCAGGTACCCGTCCTCGTTCACCGCCAGCGGAAGTTGCGGAAGGGGTCGCGCCGCAGGACCGAAGACCACCCGTGCGCCGTCCGACAGGTCAAACGTCGACTGGTGGCACGGGCACAGCAGGTGGTGGGTCTTCCGCGCGTACAGGTTGATCGGGCACCCGACGTGGGTGCAGATCTTGGAGTAGCACAGGATCCCGTCGATGGCCCAGTTCTCGCGGCCCTCGGCGGGGGTGTTGTCGGACGGGTCCATGCGGACGATGACGATGGACGCCTTCGCCTTGTTGACCAGGAGGTCCTCGCCCTCGTACAGCGGCTCGCCCTCCTCGTCGGTCTCGAACAGGGCGATCGGCTGGCCGTTGATGAGGTCGCCGATCTCCATGTCGGAGGGCCGGATCGGGGTGCCCACGACGTCGCGGGCGAGGAGCATGCCCTCCTCCCAGATCGTGGAGAAGAGCTTGTCGCCGGGGAGCGGACCGAGGTCGCGCAGGCCGACGACGGCCGGGATGCCCAGCAGGCCCACGGCGCCGATCATGGTGTTGCGGATCAGGGGACGACGGGCGATGCCCGACTCCTGGAGACCCTCGTCGAGAGCCTTGAGGGTGGCCTCGCGGTCCTCCTCGCTGGAGGCCGCCGGGTGGCGCATCTCCACGATCTCCTTGTCGGCCATCAGCTTGCGGGCCCAGTGGATGATGCCCACGCCGATGGACAGCAGGGCACCGGCCAGGCTGAGGCCGAGGACCAGGGTGGAGGCGCCGAGGCCGCCGAAGGTCGTCCAGTTGTCGCCGATGTCGATGAGGAAGTAGCCGACGACGAAGAGGACGGTGCAGACCATCGAGAAGACGAACAGGCCGGCGACCTGTCGCTCCGCACGACGCTCCTTCGCCTCGTCGACGTCGGTCGGGCGCCAGGTGTGCTCCCCGAGGCCCGGGTCCTCGATCGGCAGCCGCGGCTGCTTGCGTTCCTGCTCGAGGGTCACGTCGTCACCTGGCCCTTCTTCTTGCGATCGGTGCGGGTGGTGTGGGCGGCGATCCAGACGGCGAAGCCGACGAGGACGCCGATGCCGACGATCCAGGTCACGGCACCGTCGACGACGGGACCGAGCGAACCCAGGCTGAAGCCGCCGTAGTCCGGGGTCTCGTCGATGGAGTTCAGGTAGGCGATCACGTCGCGCTTCTCGGTCTGCGACAGGTTGCCGTCGGAGAAGGACGGCATCTGGCCGGGGCCGGTGAGGAGCGCCTCGTAGACGTACTCCTCCTCGGTCTCGCGGACGTTCGGGGCGTACCCGCCCTCGGGCATCGCGCCACCGGAGCCGGCGAAGTTGTGGCAGGCGGTGCAGTTGGTGAGGAAGATCTGGCCGCCGCGGACGACCGCCTCCTCCTGCTCCTCCTCGGTCAGGCCGTCGAGCGACCAGTCCTCCTCGGAGGGGATCGCCGGGCCGGGGCCCAGCGACGCGACGTAGGCGGCGAGCGCCTCGCGCTCCTCGTCGGAGTAGGCCTGCTTCTTGGCGGGGCCCTGCTGGCCGGGGGCGGCGAGCGGCATGCGGCCGGTGCCGACCTGGAAGTCGACGGCCGCGGCGCCCACGCCCACGAGGACGGGGCCGAGCTGCTGGCCGTCGGACGTCTCGATGCCCTCGCCGTTCTTGCCGTGGCAGAAGGCGCAGCCCACCAGGAACAGCTCGCGGCCCTGGGCCACGAGCTCCTCGTCGGCCGAGGCCTGGTCGGCGGCGGCCTGCTGCGAGGGCGCGAACGCGCTGTAGAGGCCCCCGGTCATCAGGAGCCCGAGCAGCAGCACCACCAGGCCGGCCAGGGGTCCCCGACGTCCTCGGGTGAGCCGGCCGGCGGAGCGGTTCAGGAGTCGCACGCTGTTCCTCACAGTGGTTCGGGTCGAGTCTCCGGTACCCAGGGCGGGGACGCGGAACGCCTCAGCGGATCAGGTAGATCGTCGCGAACAGCGCGATCCACACCACGTCGACGAAGTGCCAGTAGTACGAGACGACGATCGCGCTGACCGCCTGCTCGTGGGTGAAGCGCTTGGCCAGGTACGTCCGTCCGAGGACGAACAGGAACGCGATCAGGCCGCCGGTCACGTGGATGCCGTGGAACCCGGTGGTCAGGTAGAACATCGTGCCGTAGGCGGAGTCCGGGATCGTGACGCCCAGGTGGATCAGCTCGGCGTACTCGATGGCCTGGCCGGCGATGAACACGGCGCCCATGACGTACGTGAGGATGAACCACTCGCGCAGGCCCCACTGCTTGATCTGGAAGACCGTGCCGGACCGGCCGGGCTGCCCGCGCTCGGCGGCGAAGACGCCCAGCTGACAGGTGATCGACGACGCCACCAGGATCGAGGTGTTGACCGAGGCGAACGGGATGTTCAGCTCGGCGGTCTGCTGTGCCCACAGGTCGGGGGAGACCGCGCGGATCGTGAAGTACGACGCGAAGAGCGCGGCGAAGAACATCAGCTCGCTGGCGAGCCAGATGATCGTGCCCACGCTGACCATGTCGGGTCGGTCACGGTGCCCGTGGAGCCGGGAGGCCGGGATGCTCGCTGCTGCTGTCGCCACGCGAGCATTATGCCCTCGCACCTGGCGTCTGTCCGGTCGGCCCCTCCGTCGTCACCGGGCCGTGTCCTGTCGCTCCTCGGAGCCGTCGTCGGGTGGTTTCCGACGACCTCCTCCGGGGGTACCGCCTCCGGTCCACCGCCGCAGCCGGCGGTGCCGGTGGGCGGACACGGCGGGAGGGCACGGGGGGCGAGCCGCCCGGGCCGCGGGACGGCTAGCATCGCCGCCGTGGACGAGCAGACCGTGAACCGGACCGCCCCGCTGCGGGTGCTGGTCTACTCCGACGACCGCAACGTCCGTGAGCAGGTGATCCTCGCGCTGGGCCGCCGTCCCCACCCGGACCTGCCCGAGTGCGAGTACGTCGAGGTCGCCACCGAGCCCGTCGTGGTCCAGCAGATGGACGCCGGCGGCGTGGACCTGGCGATCCTCGACGGCGAGGCCGTGCCCGCTGGTGGCATGGGCATCGCGAAGCAGCTGAAGGACGAGATCTACTCCTGCCCGCCGATCATGGTCCTGACCGGGCGCCCGCAGGACGCCTGGCTCGCCACCTGGTCGCGCGCCGAGGCGGTCTGCCCCCACCCGCTGGACCCGGTGCAGCTGGCCGAGTCCGTCATCACGCTGCTGCGCCGCCGCGTGACGACCGCCGGGGCCTGAGCCCCGTGACGAGCTGGGCCGACGTCCTCGGCGCCCTCGTCGCCGGCACCGACCTCGACCGGGACTCCACCTCCTGGGCCATGGGCGAGATCCTCGCCGGCGAGGCGACCCCCGCGCAGATCGCCGGGTTCGCCGTCGCGCTGCGCGCCAAGGGCGAGACCGTCGAGGAGCTCACCGGGATCGTCGAGCAGATGTACCTCCACGCCCACCCGATGGACGTCGAGGGCCGGCTGCTGGACGTCGTCGGCACCGGCGGGGACCGGTCGGCGTCGGTGAACATCTCGACGATGTCGGCGATCGTGGCCGCCGGGGCCGGCGCGACGGTGGTCAAGCACGGCAACCGGTCGGCGTCGTCGAAGGCGGGCAGCGCCGACGTGCTCGAGCACCTCGGCATCCGGCTCGACCTGGCCCCCGAGCGGGTCGCGGAGGTGGCCGGCGAGGCCGGCATCACCTTCTGCTTCGCCGCGGCCTTCCACCCGGCCCTGCGCCACGCCGCCGTGCCACGCCGCGAGCTGGGGATCGGGACGACGTTCAACGTGCTCGGGCCGCTGGCGAACCCCGCCCGGCCCCAGGCCCAGGCCATCGGCTGCGCCGACGCGCGGATGGCCCCGCGGATGGCCGGCGTCTACGCGGCCCGGGGCGTCGACGCCTGGGTGTTCCGCGGCGACGACGGCCTGGACGAGCTGACGACCACCACCACCTCCGCCCTGTGGCGCGTCGAGGACGGCGAGGTCACCGAGCACGTGGTGGACCCCGACGACCTCGGTCTGGCGCGCGCGAGCGCCGAGGACCTGCGCGGCGGCGACGTGGCGCACAACGCCGACGTCGTACGACGGCTCCTGGCGGGGGAGACCGGCCCCGTCCGGGACGCCGTCGTCCTCAACACCGCCGCGGCGCTGGCCGTCCACGAGCGGCGGGAGGGCTCGGTGACCGAGCGCCTCGCCGCGGGCGCCGAGCGGGCTCGCGAGGCCCTCGACTCCGGCGCCGCCGCGGCGACCCTGGAGAGCTGGGTCGGCGCCTCGGCGCGCTGAGGGGTCGCCCGTCGGGCCGGGACCTCAGTCCAGACCGAGCGAGAAGGCGGTCTCGAGGTCGTGGCGCGAGTGCGTGCGGAACGCGATGTGGGTCTCGGTGGACCGCACGCCCTCGACCTTGTTGAGCCGGTCGGCGACCACGTCGGCGACCTCCTCGTGGGTGCGGACCCGCACGAGCGCG
The DNA here is from genome assembly GCF_947489365.1 of uncultured Nocardioides sp. Classification (GTDB taxonomy): domain Bacteria; phylum Actinomycetota; class Actinomycetes; order Propionibacteriales; family Nocardioidaceae; genus Nocardioides. The sequence goes on along the minus strand of NZ_CANLDB010000008.1, from coordinate 131,339 downwards.
ATCAGGTCGATCTGCCCGGTGACCGAGTAGACCTCGCTCACGCCGTCGAGGGCCGCGATGCCCTCGGCCACCTCGGGGATCCGGGCGACGTCGGCGCTGACGAAGACGATGGCGGTGATCATGGGCTCACCGTAGCGGCGCGCCCCGGTCGGCTCAGGTCTGCTCGGGCCCGCGCACGGGTCGTACGTCGCGTCGCTGGTCGAAGGGCACGAGGTCGAGCCGGGACCGGGAGGCGGCGTCGTACAGCGCGAGGTGGCGCCCGGCGCCGGCGAGCGGACAGGTCCACTCGCCCTCGACGGCGACGAGGCGCACGCCGGGTGACTCGAGCCAGCGCAGCACCTTCTCGCTCTCCTCCGCCGTCGCGGCCGGGATCGGGCCGGGGCCGCCGCGGACCGTCTCGGCGGAGTCGCGCAGCGTCGAGACCCACGCGTGGGCGTCGTGGCCGGGCGGGATCACGCCGGCCGCGGCGAGGCGCCCGTGCCGCACGACGTGGACCGCCCAGCGGCCGTCGTCCTCCTTGCGGGCGGCGACGATCTCGGGACACCCGCTGAGGGCGCCCAGCCGCTGGGTGCGGGCCGCGGCCCGCACGAAGGCGGCGAGGCGGTCGCGGGCGGTGCCGGCGTCCTCGTAGCGCTCGTCGGCGGCCAGCGCCGCCATGCGGGCGTTGATGTCGGACACGACCTCCTGCGGCTGGTGGAGCAGGGCGTCGCGCAGCCGACCGACCAGCGCGCCGTACGTCGCGGCGTCGACGGAGCCGTCGCAGGGGGACAGGCAGCGGCCCATCTCGGCGAGCGCGCACGCCGAGCCGGACGGCGTGCGGGGGAGCCGACCACCGCACTGGCGGACGGGGAACGTCTCGTGGAGGGCCGCCAGGCAGCGCTCCAGCACCTTCTTGGAGGAGAACGGACCGAGGTAGTCGGCGTCGTCGTCGAGGACCTTGCGGACCGTCGAGAGACGCGGCCAGGGCTCCCGGGTCAGCTTGAGGAAGTGGACCTTCTCCGGGAACCGGGAGCGGCGGTTGTAGCGCGGCTTGTGCTCCGCGATCAGCCGCAGCTCGCGGACCTGCGCCTCGAGCGGGGTGGCGCAGGCGATGCCGCGGACGCCGGTGGCGACCCCGATCATCTCGCCCATCCGGGACCGGGTCTCCGAGGCGGTGAAGTAGGACCGCACCCGGGTGCGGAGGTCGCGCGACGTGCCGACGTAGAGCACCCGGTCGGAGGCGTCGTGGAACAGGTAGACCCCCGGCGCGTGGGGGAGGCCCTCGGCGAGGTGGCGCTTGCGGCGCTGGGCGGGGCTGACCCGGGAGCTGAAGGTGCGGAGCTCCTCCAGGGTGTGCACGCCCTGGGCGCCCAGCCGCGCCAGCAGGCCGTGCAGGACGTCGACCGTGGCCCGGGCGTCGGACAGGGCGCGGTGGTTCGGCGTGGTCCCGGCCCGGAAGACCCGTGCGAGGGTCGCGAGCTTGCAGTTGGGCGCCTCGTCCCGCGTGACCACGCGTCGGGCGATCAGGGCCGTGTCGAGGACCTCGAAGCGCGGCCAGGCGCGGTGCTGCTGCTCGGCGAAGTGACGCAGGAAGCCGACGTCGAAGGGAGCGTTGTGCGCGACGAGCACGGTGCCGCGGGCGAAGTCGAGGAAGGCGGGCAGGGCCGCCTCGATGCGGGGCGCCCCGCCGACCATGGCGTCGGTGATGCCGGTCAGCACCGCGATGAAGGGCGGGATGGCCGTGCCCGGGTCGACCAGGGTCTGGAACTCGCCCACGACCTCGCCGCCGCGGACCTTCACGGCGCCGATCTCGGTGATCATGGCGCCGCCCGCGGCGGACCCGCCGGTGGTCTCCAGGTCGACCACGCAGAACGTCTCGTCCCGCAGGGCCCGCCCGAGCTCGTCGAAGCTGCGCTGCTCCTCCCACCGCGACCCCGCGGCGGCCCGCTCGTCGGGTTTCGTGCTCGTCCTGGTGTCCATCGAGGCGGACGCTAGGACGGACCACCGACAACGGCCGGGCGGCGCGCCCTGGCGCGCCCTACGCTGGTGCCATGTCCGAGGTGCCCGCCACGACGGGCGCGGTCCGCGAGCGGCTGGCCGCGCTCGTGGCCGACGTGCTCCCCTCGGCCGACCCGGTGCCCGCCCGGCTGCGGCGGATCGCCGACTTCGCACCGGCGCGGCGTGCCCGGCTGGGCGGCGAGCAGATCGTCGGCGTCCTCGAGACGGACGACGACTTCCGCGCCCGGGCGGCCGAGCTGCTGGGGGAGCGGGCCGACGCCGAGCGCGACCCGGCCGAGACCGCGGCGCTCGCCTGGCTGCGCCGCGAGCCCGGGTGGCAGCAGACCTGGGAGGCCACCACGGACCGCCTCGCCGCGCGCCTGGAGCTCCAGACCGCCGTGCGGGAGGGCCAGGACGCCGCGCGGGAGGCGGAGCGGGCCGACCGGGCCGAGCAGGCGCTGCGCGAGCTGCGCGGCGAGCGACGGCGCCAGGTCGACGAGCTGCGCGGCGAGGTGGCGACGCTGCGTCGGCGGCTCGGCGAGACGCGCAAGCGGGAGCGCGACGCCCGGCAGGAGGCCGAGGAGGCCGCCGCCGCGGTGGCCGCGGCGCAGGACGACGTCCGCCGGGCGACCGAGGACGGCGAGGCCGAGCGGCGCCGCCTGCGGGCGCGGGTCGAGGAGCTGGAGGCGGCCAACGCGGGCCTGCGGCGTCTCACCCGGGAGGAGCGCAGCGAGGTGGGGCTGCGGGCCCGGGTGCTGCTGGACACCGTCGTCGAGGCCGCCGCGGGGCTGCGCCGTGAGCTGGCCCTCCCGGTCTCCGAGGCCGCCCCCGCCGACCGCGTCGAGCGCCGACTGGCGGAGGCCGCGTCGGCGGGCGGCGGGACGGCCGGTCCCGGCGCCGCCGGACGTGACGGGTCGGCGCGGCTGGAGCAGTACCTCGCCGCACCGCGGCCGCGGCTGCTCGTCGACGGCTACAACGTCAGCAAGACGGCCTGGCCGGAGTCGTCCCTGGAGGCCCAGCGCGCGCGGCTGCTGCGCGCCCTGGCCCCGCTGGTCGCCCGCACCGGGGCCGAGACCACGGTGGTCTTCGACGCGGCGGCCTCCACGACCCGCCAGAGCGCCACCCAGGCCCCCCGCGGCGTGCGGGTCCTCTTCAGCCCGTCCGGGGTGATCGCCGACGACGTCATCGCCGAGCTGGTCGAGGCCGAGCCGACCGGACGCATGGTCGTGGTCGTCTCGAGCGACCAGGAGGTCGCGAGGCACGCCGCGCAGCACGGGGCGCGTGCCGTGGCCTCGCCGGTCCTGCTGGCGCTGCTCGGCTGAGCCCGCCGCGGGGTCCCGACACGCCGTCCGCCGCCGTTGTCGGTGGCCCCTGGCACGGTCCCGACCATGACGACACTCATCGACTGCGACTCCTGCCTGGTGCGCGGTCTGCACTGCCACGACTGCGTGGTCACCGCCCTGCTGGGCCCGCCGCCCGAGCTGGAGCTGGACGACGACCAGACCCGCGCCCTGGCGGTCCTGGCCGACGGTGGACTGGTCCCGCCCCTGCGCCTGGTGCGGGCGGTGTCCGCGCCGGAGGTGGAGAGCGCCTGAGACGCCGGCGGGGCCCTCGGTGGGGCTCCCGGGCCGTGGTGTCCACAGGAGGACACCCGCAGTTTGCCGGGTGGTGGTCCCGGGGTTAGCCTCGTCCGCGGTGGCCGTGGCCGCGGGTCAGACCGGATCCGCACGGGCACCACGTCGAGTCCTGAGCCGTGGCACACACGGGGACGGAACCGGGGAACCACATCCACTGGGGTGAATCCGCGGCGAGACCGGCGCCCCCGCGCCGAGGAGCCACGGTAGGGCGGTCGTGCCCGAACCCGTCAGCTCACCCGGTAGGCGAACGACCAAGGAGATCCACCCCCCGTGCCCTACCCCCGCATGCGTGCGATCACGGCCGTGTCCGCCTCTCTGGTGATCCTCGGCTTCGCCGTGGGCCCGGCGAACGCCGACCCGGACGTCGACGACATCGACAAGGTCTCCGATCGGGTCGACCGGCTCTGGCACGAGGCCGAGCAGGCCCAGGAGCGCCACCACGACGCCTCGATCGAGCTGAAGGAGCTGCGCCGCGAGCTGCGCGGCCTCCGCTCCGACGAGGAGCGTCAGTCGACGCAGGTCGACGGCGTCCGCACCCAGGTCGAGGACTCGATCGTCAGCCAGTACACCGCCGGCGCCGGGGTCGGCACCGTCGGCGAGCTGGCCGTCTCCGAGGACCCGGACGCCTTCCTCTCCGACCTGTCGACCATGTCGTCGTTCAACGACATGCAGGACGACATGTTCGACGACTACGCCACCGAGCTCGACGCGCTCGACCTGCGCGAGGACGCCGTGGCCTCCCGGACCGCCGAGGTGGAGGACACCGAGGCGGAGCTCCGCGAGGAGATGGAGACGGTCGAGGACAACGCCGACGAGGCGCAGGAGATCCTCGACGGCCTCGAGGCCGAGCAGGCCGAGCAGATCGCCGCGGCCGCGTCCTCCGGCTCGACCACCGAGGTGCCCACCGACGTCCCGCCCGCCGGTCGTGCGCAGGCCGCGGTCGACTACGCCCTCGCCCAGGTCGGCGACTCCTACGTGTACGGCGCCTCGGGCCCGGACGCGTTCGACTGCTCCGGTCTGACCTCGATGGCCTGGGCGCAGGCCGGGGTCGCGCTGCCCCGCTCCTCGGGCGCGCAGATGGCCGGTGGCGGCACCCCGGTCTCGATGAGCGACCTGCAGCCCGGCGACCTGGTCTTCTACTACAGCCCGGTCAGCCACGTCGCGCTGTACATCGGCAACGGCCAGATCGTGCACGCCGCCAACCCGGGCACCGGGGTCGTCGTGGCCGGTGTGTCCACCATGCCGGTCTCCGGCGCGGTGCGCCCCGGCTGAGCCCCCTCCCACGTCGTCAGGTGGAGCCGGTCATCCTTCTCGGGTGACCGGCTCCGTCGTGCGTGGACCCCGAGCGTGGGTCGCCCGTGTCCCGCGGCGGCTCGCGGTCGGCGTCCTCGTCGTGGTCCTCGTCGCCGTCGGTGCGGGAGCGTGGTGGGTCCAGCGTCCGTACGCCAGCGACCTCGGCGACACCGCCGGCCGGTCGGCCGGGACGGTGTCACCAGGGCTGGCGGCGCGCGCCCTGGCGCAGCTGCGGACCGCGCTGGTCGACGGCGACCGCGGCACGGCCCGTGCCCTCGCCCCCTCCGACGACCCGGCGGCCGCCGACCTGCTGGAGGCGGTCGTCGACAACGTCGAGGCGCTGCGGGTCGACGACCTGGGCCTCCGCTACGTCGACGAGGTGCCGGCCGCCGAGGGCACCCCGGCGGGCCGGTGGCCGGCCGCGGTGGAGCTCACCTGGCGCTTCGAGGGCCTCGACCCGGGTCGCTCCAGCGTCGAGACCGTCGTGGGCTTCGCCCGCGACGCCGACCGGGTGGCGGTCACCGGCTTCGGTCCGGCCGCCGGCGCGGCCACCGGTGAGGCTCCCTTCGGCGGCTCGGGCGCCTCGACCTCCGCCGGCACCCGGACGCCGGTGTGGCTGAGCGGACCGGTCGAGGTCCGCCGGGGCCCCGGGGTGCTCGTCCTGGCGGCCTCCGAGGTCGCCGGGGAGCTGGACCGCTACGCCGCGCTCGCCGACGCCGCCGTCCCCGCGGTGGCCGCTGACGTGCCCGACTGGGACCGCCGGCTCGTGGTCGAGGTGCCGCGCGACGGTGCGGCACTGGCGGCGGCCGTGGGGTCGGACGAGGGGTCGGTGGCCGCCGCGGCGGCCATCACCGCGGCCGTCGACGGCAGCCCCGGCGCGGAGGCGGGCGGCGTCCACGTCTTCGTCAACCCCGCGGTGCTCGACCCGCTGGGCGCCCGGGGCGCGCAGCTCGTCATGAGCCACGAGGCGGTGCACGTCGCCACGCGGGCGCCCGGGAGCCCGGCGCCGACCTGGCTCGTCGAGGGGTACGCCGACTACGTCGCCCTCCAGGGGGCGGGGATCGACGAGCAGCGTGCCGCCGCCCAGGTCGCGGAGCGGGTGCGGGAGGACGGCGCCCCCGCCACCCTGCCCACGCCCGCCGACTTCGACCTGAACGGCACCCACGCCGGCGCGACGTACGAGGCGGCCTGGCTGGCCTGCGTCCTCCTGGCGGAGCGGGCGGGCCCGGACGGGCTGCGGCGGGTCTACGAGCGCGCCGACGCGGGGGAGCCCCTCCCGAGCGCCCTGGCCGGGGCCACCGACCTGGACGTGGCCGCGCTGACCCGCCTGTGGCAGGAGCGGCTGCGCGCGGTGGCCCGGAGGGCCTCGTGACGGGGCACCGGCGGGTCGCCCTCGTGGTCGTCCTGGCCGCCGGGGGACTGTTCGTGGTGCTGGCCGCCCTGGGCGTGCCCTGGGACCCCGTGCCGGGGGCTCGTCCGCCGGCGGCGGACGCCGACAGCGTGTTCTCGGCGGCCGAGCTCTCGCGCGCGGAGGCGTACTCGGGCACCGCACGGCTGTGGAGCCGCCTGTCGCTGGTGGCCTCGCTCGCCGTCGCGCTCCTGCTGGGGTTCACCCGGGCCGGCCGGTGGCTGGTGGGCCGGCTGCCGGGTCCCTGGTGGGTCGGCGTCCCGCTCGCCGCCGTCGCGGTGCTCGTCGTGGGCCGGCTCGCGACGCTGCCGTTCTCCGCGGCCTCGCGGGTGAACGCGCTGCGGTACGGCCTGACGGAGCAGGGGTGGGGGGCCTGGTCGGTCGACGTCCTCGTGTCGCTCGGCGTCGAGGCGGTGGCGACGTCGCTGGCGCTGCTCGTGCTCCTCGGGGTGCGCCGGCGGCTGCCGACCGCCTGGCCCGCCGTGGCGGGGGTCCTGATGGCCGCCCTCGTGCTCGGGGCGTCCTTCGCCTACCCCGTGGTCGTCGAGCCGCTGCGCAACGACTTCACCTCGCTCCCGGACGGCGCCCTGCGCACCGAGATCCTCGACGTGGCGCGCGAGGAGGGGATCGCCGTGGACGACGTCCTCGTCGCCGACGCGTCCCGTCGGACGACGACCCTCAACGCGTACGTGTCCGGCTTCGGCGGCACCCGCCGGGTCGTCGTGTACGACACCCTCGTCGGCGGCCTGGAGACCCCGGAGGTGGTGTCGGTGGTGGCGCACGAGCTGGCCCACGCCCGCCACGACGACGTGCTGGTGGGCTCCGTGCTCGGGGCCGCAGGCGCGGCCCTCGGCGCCGGGCTGCTGGGTCTGCTGCTGCCCGGGCGTCGCCGGCGCGGCGAGGACGCGAGCGAGCCGGGGGACCGGGCGGACGAGGTCCTCCTCGTGCCGCGGGTACTGGGCCTGGTGGCGGTGGCGGTGCTGGTGTCGACGCCGGTGCAGTCGACCATCAGCCGGCAGATCGAGCTGCGGGCCGACGTCGACGCGCTGTGCGTGACGCGGGACCCGGAGGCCTTCGAGCGGCTGCAGACCATGCTGGCCGTGCGGTCCCTGGCCGACCCGGAGCCGGCCGGGTGGTCCCAGGTCGTGTTCGGCACCCACCCGACCGCGCTCCAGCGGATCGGTCTCGCCCGGGGCTTGGACTGCGGCTGAGCGAGTCCGGACGTGGGACGACGGCCGCCGGGGGCTCGAGGCCCCCGACGACCGTCGCGGTCAAGTCGTAGGTGCGATCACGGGGTGGTGGCGGGGGCGTCCTCGCACGTCTTCGACGTTCCGTCGCCCGACACCTTGGCGCCGACCTTCGTGCAGGTGTCGGAGAAGGCGCCGGTGATGTTGCCGCCCAGGAAGAAGACCACGCCGACGATGACGGCGGCGATGCCGGCGACCAGCAGGCCGTACTCCACGGCGGAGGCGCCGCGCTCGTCGCGGGAGCGGAAAGGGGAGAGGCGGTCGACGAGGGTGCGGAGGGTCTCGGTCATGGTCGTGTCCTGTTCGAGGAGGAGGGAGCGGGGTAGGTCGAGGCTCCCGAGTCACCCGGTCGTCCCGATGGATCAAGGATGCGATCGCCGCGCCCTCACCGGTATCGGGACTTCGCACCGAGCTCCCTAGTCATCTTGAGCTAGTCCTGAAGAACTCTTGTAGGAACTTTGAGGAATCGCCTGACAGGACCCCGTTCGTGCAGGTCAGATGGGGTCCGTGTACCCACCGGCGGCCCGGTTTTGCCGGCGCCCTGCGACGGGACCGTCTGGTCATTCAGGGCCGGGCGGCGGGCTGCACGCTCGACAGCAGCCCGATGCGCATGGCGGTGACCAGCGCCTGGGCGCGGTTGGTCGCCCCCAGCTTCTGGTAGATCTTCGCGATGTGCGACTTCGCCGTCGACTCGCTCATGTGCAGCCGACGGGCGATCGTCGAGGTGCCGGCGCCGTCGGCGAGCAGCACCAGGACCTCGTGCTCCCGGGGCGTCATCCGGGTGGACTCCCCGGAGACCCGGCGCAGCATGGCCTGCGCGAGCCCGGCGCAGACGAAGCTGCGCGGCGAGGAGGCGGCGTGCCGCGCGGCGCCGACCACCTCGCCGGAGGGCGCGTCCTTGCCGACGAAGCCGGACGCGCCGGCCTCCATGGCCGCGAAGATCTGGTCGTCCCCGGAGTGCATCGTCAGCACGATGAGGCCGACGTCCCGGCTCTCCTTGCGCACCGAGCGGACGACGTCCAGCCCCGTGCCGTCGGGGAGCTGGAGGTCGGTGACGATGACGTCGGGACGGTGAGCCTCCCACGCCTCGAGCGCCTCGCCGACGTCGCCGGCCTGCGCGACGATCTCCATCTGGGGGTCACGGCCGAAGGCCGCCGCCAGCCCGTGGCGGATCAGCTCGTGGTCGTCGACCAGGAGCACGCGGGTGGTGGTCTCCGGCATGGTGGGACCACCTTAGTCCGCGGCGACGTCACCCGGTGCGGTGCTCGCGGGGACGCGTGTCACCCCGGCGGGCTCGACCCCGGGCTCGGACCCCGGGTCGTCCTCCGTCGGTGACTGGTGCCGCACGGACACCACCGTGCCCCCGCCGGGGGCGTCGCGGATGTCGAGCTCGGCCCCGATCAGCGCTGCTCGCTCGCGCATGATGGTGAGGCCGTGGGAGTCGGGGCGGATGGAGCGGATGCCGAGCCCGTCGTCGCGGACCGTGATGTCGTAGCCGGGCGGGGTGACGCGGCAGCTGACCTCCACGACGTCCGCGCGGGCGTGCCGGACGGCGTTCTGCAGGGCCTCCTGGGTGATGCGCACCAGCTCGGCCTCCACGGACGGCCACAGCCGGGTGGTGCCCTCCTCGATCCGGACGCGGATCGGCACCCCGGAGACGTCGGTGAGGTTGCGGGCCAGGTCGCCGATGGCGGCGCCCAGGCTCGGGCTCGTGTCCACGTCGGCGCGCAGGGTCTGCACCGACCGGCGGACCTCGGACAGGACGCGGGTCATCGTCGCGCGCAGCAGCTCGAGGTCGGCCTGCTGCTCGGGGGACGACGGGGCCTCGAGCATCATGTCGACCATGTAGCCCATCGACGCGATGTCCTGCGCCACGCCGTCGTGCATCTCCCGGCCGAGGCGCCGGCGCTCCTCGAGGGTGGCCGCGTCGCGGACCTCCGCGAACAGCAGGGCGGCGTCCAGCTGCAGCGCGAGCGGCTGCAGACGGCCGAGCAGGTCCCGCAGGGTGCGGTGGAGCTCGAAGGGGTCGGGGTCGACCCGCTCGGAGACCGAACCCGTGATCACGCCGACCATGCCGGCGTCGGTGGCCACGCGGAACGCGAAGTCGAAGCCCTGGACCCGTGCCACGCCGTCGTCCCATACAGCGGCGGCGAGCGCGGCGGCGTCCTCCTCGCGGCCGGCGGCAGCCCGCCCGGACGCGGGCTTGCCGGCCAGCACGATGAGGCCGTCCCCGGCGGGGACGTGCAGCGCCAGGCGCGTGGTGGGGATGACGTCGCGGGTCCGGACCAGCAGGCGGTGGCCGATCGAGACGGGGTCGAGGCCGCCGCGGAGGTCGTCGGACAGCTCGAGGAGCTGGCGGATCAGGTGCCGGGCGTCGCGGTACGGCGCCTCGCCCTCGGCGTCGCCGTCGGAGTCGGAGCGCACGAAGGTGGCCATCATGCCGAGGCCCAGCCCGAGCACGATCCAGGTCGTGAGCTCGACGCCCTCCGCGGCGCTGAAGGGCCCGCCGACCGCCAGCGTGGCCCCGACGACCACCACGGACTGCACCAGGAGCGCCTCGACCACCCCGCGGGACCCGCGCCGCAGCCCGGCGACGAAGGGCAGGACGGCCAGGGCGGGCAGCGGGAGCAGCGTGTCGTGCACGACGGCGCCGCAGACGATGGCGACCAGCGTGGCCTCGAGCGCGACGCGCACGGCCCCGGGGAGGCGGCGCACCGGGGCGGAGTGCACCAGGATCCAGACGGCACCGACCACGAGCAGGGCGACCACCGCGGTGCTGTCGCGCTCGTACAGGCTGAGGCCGCCCAGCGTGAGCAGCACGAACACCCGGGCCGACGTGCTGAGGGCCTCGGGGGTGGGGGAGAGCCAGCGGGTCAAGCCAGGCCCCCCTCCATGATGGTGATCGCCGCGGGGCCGAGCACGGCGATGAACAGACAGGGCAGGATACAGAAGATCAGGGGCACGGTGATCTTGACGGGCAGCTGCTGCGCCTTCTCCTCGGCGTACTGACGCCGCTTGGTCCGCATCTCCGTCGTCTGGACGCGCAGCACCTGCCCGATGGGGATGCCGAAGGTGTCGGCCTGCACCAGGGCGCTCACGAACGACTTGAGGTCGGGCAGCTCGGAGCGCTCCCCGAGGGCCCGCATGGCGGGGCCGCGACCGGAGCCGATCTGCATCTCGCGGAGCACGCGGGAGAACTCCTCGGACAGCGGACCCTCGGTGTTCTGCGCCACCTGCTGCAGCGCCGCGTCGAAGCCGAGGCCGGACTCGACGCTGATCGTCAGCAGGTCCACGGCGTCCGCGAGCTCCTTGCGGATCCGCTCCTCCCGGTCGTAGGCCCGCTGGTAGAGCCACAGGTCGGGTCCGAGGAAGCCGAGCAGCGTGCCGCCCACGGTGACGAGCGCGAGGACGGGCAGGCTCGGGCCCCACAGCAGGCCCACGACGAGGGAGACCACGAGGCCCGTGGCGCCCGCGATGACCTTCGCCGACGCGACCCGGTCGGCGTCCCAGCCGGCGGGTGCCCCCGCCCGCTCGAGCTTGCGGCGCAGCTTGGCGGGCCCGTTGGCGCCGACGAGCGTGCGACCGAGCCCGAGGGTGCGGGCGCGGAGGGGACCGGCGACCCGCTCCGAGAACGGCACGTCGAGCTCGTCGGTCATCGACTTCGGGGGCCCGCCGACCGCCTCGACCAGGGCGAGGGAGCGCGCCACGCCGCCGCTCTCGGAGCGGGTGGCGAGCCCGAGCAGCACGAGGGCGAGCACCACGAGGGCGAGCCCGACCACGAGGACGGCCACCTCAGACCTCCATCTTGACCATCTTGGTCATCCAGAAGAAGCCGACCAGCAGCAGCAGGGTCGCGGCGCCGAGCATGATCCAGCCCCGGGGGTCGGTGAAGAGCGGCTCGACGTAGGTGTAGTTGGTGAGGACGAGGTAGCCCAGGAAGACCGGCGGCAGCCCGCCCAGCACGTACGCCGAGAGCCGGCCCTCCGCCGAGAGCGACGCGATCTGGCGGCGCAGGTACTGCCGCTCCCGCATCGTGGCGGCGACCGTGTCGAGCAGCTCGGCGAGGTTGCCGCCGACCTCGCGCTGGATGCGGACGGCCATGACCACCCAGCCGAAGTCCCGGCTGCCCACCCGCTCGGCGACGCCCTCGAGCGCGTCCTCGAGGTCCACGCCCAGCCGCGTCTCGACGATGGCGCGCCGGAACTCCGAGACCATCGGCTCGACGCCCTCGCGGACGATGGTGTCGACGGACTGCATCAGGGACAGACCGGCGGACAGCGAGCCGGAGATGAGCTGCAGGGTGTCCGGCAGCGCGGCGTCGAACTTCTTCCGGCGTCGGGCGACCTTCAGCCCGAGCACGACCCACGGGCCCACCGCGCCGAGGACGAGCGCCAGCAGCGTGAGCAGCGGGTTGCCGCCGCTGACGAGCAGCACCAGCAGGGTCAGCCCGACGAACACCGCCGCGTGGAGCAGCAGCCACTCGTGGGCCTTCATCGGGCTGCCCGCCGCCTCCAGCCTGCCGGCGATGCGCGCCTCGAGCCCGGGGTGCCCGTCGAGGGTGCGACGCGCCGCGGCCTTCGACGAGGCGAACCGGTCGGGTCCGGGCGCGGCGTCGGCGTCCCCCGCGCCGGGCCTGGCCGCCGACGCCCGCGCGGTGTAGGCGCCGACCCGCTCGGCGGGCGACAGCTGCTCGGAGCGGGGGAGGACCAGCACCACCAGCACGCCGAGGAGACCGACGCCCAGGGCGGCCACGCCGCCGTACAGGACGAGGTCGGCGCTCACGGCTCGTCCAGGGCGAAGACCGACGGGTCGACCGTGACGTTGGCGTAGGCGAGCTTCTCGAGGAACTTCGGGCGGAGGCCGGTCGAGCGGAGCCGGCCGCGGGTGTTGCCCTGGGCGTCGAAGCCGGCCTTGTGGTCGTAGACGAACACGTCCTGGAGCGTGATGACGTCGCCCTCCATCCGCTCCACCTCGGTGATGTGGGTGATGCGGCGCGACCCGTCCTTGAAGCGGCTCTGGTGCACGACGAGGTCGACGGCCGAGGCGATCTGCTCCCGGATCGCGCGGACCGGGAGGTCCATCCCCGCCATCAGCACCATCGTCTCCATCCGGGACAGGGTGTCGCGGGGGCCGTTCGAGTGCAGGGTGCAGATGGAGCCGTCGTGGCCGGTGTTCATCGCCTGGAGCATGTCGAGGGCGGAGGCGTCACGGACCTCGCCGACGATGATGCGGTCGGGTCGCATGCGCAGGCTGTTCCGGACCAGGTCGCGGATGTGGATCGCGCCCTTGCCCTCGATGTTGGCCGGGCGCGACTCGAGCCGGACGACGTGGTCCTGCTGCAGCTGCAGCTCCGCGGCGTCCTCGATGGTGACGATGCGCTCGTCGCGGGGGATGAAGTCGCTGAGGACGTTGAGCGTGGTGGTCTTCCCGGCGCCGGTGCTCCCGGAGACGATGATGTTGAGGCGACCCCGGACGCAGGCGTCGAGGAACTCCGCGGTGCGCGGGGTCAGGGAGCCGAAGCGGACCAGGTCGGCGACCCGCAGCGGGTCCTCGGAGAACTTGCGGATCGTGAGCGCCGAGCCGTCGATGGCCAGCGGGGGGATGACGGCGTTGACGCGGGAGCCGTCCGCGAGCCGCGCGTCGACGAGCGGGCTGGACTCGTCGACCCGGCGCCCGATCCGGGTGACGATCTTGTCGATGGTGCGGCGCAGGTGGTCCTCGTCGTCGAAGCGGGCGTCGGTGACGACCAGGCGGCCGTTCTTCTCCAGCCACACGCTGTGAGGCCCGTTGACCATGACCTCGGAGACGTCGGGGTCGCGCAGGAACTCCTCGATCGGTCCGTAGCCGAGGACGTCGTCCGAGATCTCCTGCGTCACCCGCTGCCGCTCGGCGGCCGACAGCGGGCGGTCCTGGGTGCTGATGACGTCGGCGAGGACGACGCGCACGTTCCGCGCCAGCTCGTCGTGGTCCATGTCGGCGGCGTACAGCTGGGGGCCGAGCTGGGTCAGCAGCTGCGCGTGGACGGTCCGCTTGAGCTCCTCCACCCGGTCCGCCTGGGCCATTCCGCGGCGACGGGACACCTCGACGCCGGCGGGTGCGGTCGGCGTCTCCACCACCGGTGGCAGGTCCGTCGGCGGCGGGGGCACGGCGGCCTGCGTGAGCAGCTGGGCGGGCGTGGCACCGGTGGCGTCGACGGCGGTCGAGGCGCCGACGAGGGCGTCGGCCGGCTCGTCGGCCCGCGCGCGGTCCGCCCGCGCGGCCCGGGACGCCGCCAGCCGCTCGGAGAGGTTGCTCATCGCCGTCCCCCGAACAGGCGCCGCCGGGAGTCCGCCTTGCGCGACCGGGTGGACCCGCCCGGCAGGGGCGCGGCGGGCTCGCCCGCGACGACGCGGACGAGCTGGCGCAGGCCCGCGGTCACCGCGTGGTCGGGGCGGGCCAGCACGATGGGACGGCCGGCGTTGGTGGACGCGGCCACCTCCATGGCCGACGGCAGCCGCACCGCGACCGGCATGCCGAGGATGCCCTCGACCTGGTCGGCACCGAGGCCGACGGCGTCGTCGGCACGGTTGAGCACCAGGTGCCGGCGGCCCTCCGCGATGCGGAGGGTGTCGAGCGTCCCGCCGGCGATCTTGACGTTCTTCAGCGTCGGCACGTCGAGCGTGGCGACCAGCACGAGGTCGTCGGTGTCGTCGAGCGCGGCGAGGGTGTGCTCGTCGAAGGCGGGGGCGGTGTCGACGACGACGAAGTCGAACTGGCCGGCCAGGGTGTGCAGCACCGCACCCACGAGCTGGGTGCTGATGCGGTCGAGCGCGTCGGGGAGGCTCGGCGCGGCCAGGACGGCGACGCCGTCCGGGTGCCGGGTCAGCAGCGGCTCGAGCAGGGCGTAGTCGAGGCTCTGCTCGGCGCCCGCGGCGTGCTCGATGGAGTGGCTGGGGAACAGCTGCAGGGTGATCGCGACGTCGCCGAAGGCGAGGTCGAGGTCGACGAGGCAGACCTGGCGCGCCCCGCGGTCGGCGAGCGCCAGGGCCAGGTTGACGGCCACCGTGGTCTTGCCGACGCCCCCCTTGGGGGAGAAGACGGTGACCACACGGCCGTGGTGCGCCGCCCCGCCGGGGCCGCGCAGCGCGGTCCACAGCTCGTAGGCGCGGCCCACGGCCCCCTCGAGGGCGGGCAGGTCGTCGAGGGCGAGGACCTCGCGGACACCGGCGTGCATGGCGCGGCCGAGCACCTCGGTGTCGACCAGGCTGCGCACCAGCAGGACCGAGATGGTCGGTCGGGCCGTCCGCAGCGTCTCGCAGACGGCCAGCGCCTCTTCGAGGGGGAGGCTGGGGCCCAGCAGGACGACGTACTCCTCGGAGCGGATGGCGAGCCAGGCGAGCAGCCGGTCCGCGGCGGGGACGGAGTGGCCGCCCGGTGGCAGGGCCGCCAGGAGCTTCTCGGCCGCGGCGGGGTCGGGGTCGACGACGACGGGCACGTCTACTCCCCGAAGAGGTTGGAGAAGTCGGTGGGCTCGCCCGCGTCGACCTCGCTGTCCTCCGTCAGCAGGGCGAAGGACAGCTCCCCGTTGGCGGCGGCGAACGTCATGCGCTGGACCTCGTCCTGGTCGAGCGACAGCGTCATCAGCGTCGTCGGCAGCTGCTCGGTGGTCTCGGCGCCCGCCTCGGTCGTGGTGGTCGTGGTCGTGGGGGTGGTGGACCCGACCCCGAGGACCTGGACGCGGTCGAACAGGACGCGGCTGAACGGCGTCGCGTCCGGGCCCTGGCCGGTGTAGACGACCGCGACCTCCGAGCCGGGGTTCACGAACCCGGCGACGCGGGCGGGGTCGGTGAGGTTGACCGAGGCGGCCATCTTGTCGCGGGGGATGGCCAGCGGGGAGCTGGCCTGCTGCTGGCCGCCGAACTTCTCGGTGATGATCTGCTCGCCGGGGAAGATCTGCGTGGTGGCGAACAGGCCCTCGAGCGCGGTGAGGTCGGTCTGGGCGCTCGGCATGACGGCGTCCGCCGCGAGGCTGCTCGTCACGATCTTGCCGGTGTCGTAGGCGTCGTCGACGGACTCGCCGACTTCGATGGGGGCCACGGCCACCAGGACGTCGACGGTCTGCGTGCCCTCCTGCGCACGGGCGTCGGCGCCGCGGACGTAGGCGAGGACCATGACGACGCCGATCGCCGCGACGAGGGTGGCGGCGACCAGGAGGAGCCTGCGTCGGTTCATCGGGCGGGGGACCTCTCGACAGGGAGGGACGGGGAGGGACGGGGGACGCGCGTGACCGGTGGCGGTCGGCGCGATCACCTCCCCTCCGAAGTAAAGAACCGGCGGGGCCGTGGCGAGCGGTTTTATCCGGGAATGGCCCGTTCGGACCACCAGAGACCCGCGGGACGTAGTCCGTCGTGACCAGACGCTGCGTCGGGCCGGCCCATCCCGGACCCGCCCGGGGCGGGGCGGGGCGGGGGCTCAGCGGTAGAGGTCGGCGATGTCGTCGCGGTGCTCGCGCAGCACGACGGACCGGCGGAGCTTGAGGCTGGGGGTGAGCTGCCCGGCCTCCTCGGTCCAGTCGTGGCCGAGGACGGCGAAGCGGCGGATCGACTCGGCCTTCGACACCGCGGCGTTGGCCTCCTCGACCGCGTCGGCGACCGCGGAGCGGAGGTCGGGGTCGTCGACGAGGTCGGCGACCGTGCCGCGCTTGCCGTGCGCCTCCGCCCAGGCGGGGAAGGACTCCTCGTCGATCGTCACCAGGGCACCCACGAAGGGCTGCCCGTCGCCGACGACCAGGCACTGGGAGACCAGGGGGTGCGCCCGCAGGCGGTCCTCCAGGACGGCCGGGGCGACGTTCTTGCCGCCGGCGGTCACGAGGATCTCGGTCTTGCGGCCGGTCACGCGGACGAAGCCCTCGTCGTCGACCTCCCCGACGTCCCCGGTGCGCAGCCAGCCGTCGCCGTCGAGCACCTGGGCGGTGGCCTCGGAGCGGTCCCGACCGGGCGGCGCCCAGTAGCCGTCGAAGACCTGGGCGCCGCGGAACAGCAGCTCGCCGTCGTCGGCGACACGGACCGTGACGCCCGGCAGGGGCCGGCCGACCGTGCCGACCTTGTGGGCGTCCGGCAGGTTCACGGTCAGGGCTCCGGCCGACTCGGTCAGGCCGTAGCCCTCGAGCACCGGGACGCCGACGCCGCGGAAGACGTGGCCCAGCCGCTCGCCCAGCGGGGCGCCGCCGGACACGGCGTACCGGCAGGCGCCGCCGAGGGCCGCGCGCAGGCGTCCGTAGACCAGCCGGGAGTACAGGGCGTGGCGGGCGCGCAGCCGCAGCGGCACTCGGGGGCCGTCGATGGCCCGGGAGTAGTCGATGGCGGTGCGCACGGCGGCGTCGAACACCGGGCCGCGGCCGTCGGCCGCGGCGTTCTGCGACGCCGCGTTGAAGATCTTCTCGAACACGCGCGGGACGGCGAGCAGGAACGTGGGCGCGAAGGACCGCAGGTCGTCGTCCAGGTCCTTCACGTCACCGCAGTGGCCCAGACGGACGCCCGCGCGCAGGCAGCCGAGCTGGATGATCCGGGCGAAGACGTGGGCGAGGGGGAGGAACAGCAGGGTGGAGGCCTGCTCGCCGGGCTCCTGCTCGTCGGGGTCCTCGGCCTCCGCGGGCCGGAACACCTCGGCGAGCTCGGCGACGGCGACGGACAGCTCGACGTCCAGGTTGCCGTGGGTGACGCGGCAGCCCTTGGGCCGGTCGGTGGTGCCGGAGGTGTAGATCAGCGTGGCCAGGTCGCCCGGCCCCGCCGTACGGCGTCGCTCCTCGAGCTGCTCGTCGGTGACGTCCCCGCCGAGGCGGCGCAGCACGTGGACGGCGTGGTCGTCGATCGACCACACCTGCCGCAGCTCCTCGAGGTCGGCGCGGACCGAGGACACCCGGGCGAGGTGGCGGCGGCTCTCGACGACGGCGGCGCGGGCCCCGGAGTCCCCGAGCACCCAGGCCACCTGCTCGGTCGAGGAGGTCTCGTAGACCGGGACGGACACCGCGCCGGCGAACCAGATCGCGTAGTCGAGCAGCGTCCACTCGTAGCGGGTGCGGGAGATGAGCGCGACCCGGTCGCCGACCTCGATGCCGGCCGCGACGAGGCCCTTGGCGACCGCGCGGACCTCGGCGAGGAAGGTGGCGGCACCGACGTCGACCCACGTGCCGTCGTCGCCGCGGCGGGCGAGGACCGCACGGTCGGGGTCCGTCCCGGCCCAGCGCAGGAGGTCGTCGGTGAGGTTGCCGGTGCGCTCGACGAGGCTGGGGACGTGCACGGTCATCGGGGTCGAGAACTCCCGCACAGCCCCTCCTCCACCTGCTCTGCTCGGCGCTGCCGCGCGACCTCGGTGCAGGTTACCGGCGTGCGGTCGGCGGGCCCGGGTCCGGTACGCTCCGCGGAGGTCAGCCGGACGCCGCCGCGCCCGTCGTCCACACCCCGACCCGCCCCACCAGGAGACCCGATGGCCGAGCAGACGACGTCCTCGATCGTCGTCGACGCCCCGCCGGCGCAGGTGATGGACGTGATCGCCGACTTCGAGTCCTACCCGCAGTGGGCCAAGGGGATGAAGAGCGTCGAGGTCGTCGAGCCGGGCGCCGCGGGCGCCCGCGCCGAGCGGGTCCGCTTCGAATTGGACGTCACGCCCATCCGCGACGAGTACACGCTCGCCTACGAGTGGGACGGCGACCGCGAGGTCACCTGGAGCCTCGTCGAGGGGACGATGCTGAAGACCCTCGACGGCGCCTACACGCTGCGGCCCCTCGACGGCGGCGCGCGCACCGAGGTGTCGTACCGGCTCTCGCTCGACGTCACCATCCCGCTCATCGGGATGATCAAGCGCAAGGGCGAGAAGATCCTCATCGACACCGCCCTCAAGGGGCTCAAGAAGCGCGTCGAGCAGCACCCCTGAGGGCCAGGGTGAGGGTCTGTCTGTTCACCGGCAAGGGCGGGGTCGGGAAGTCGACCGTGGCCGCCGGGACCGCTGCCCTCGCCGCGACGTCCGGCCTGCGGACGCTCGTGCTGTCCACCGACGCCGCCCACTCGCTGGGTGACGCGCTCGACCACCCCGTCGGCGCCGAGCCGACCCCCGTCGCCCCGGGCCTGTGGGCCCAGCAGGTCGACGCGCAGTTGCGCTTCGAGCAGTCGTGGAGCGAGGTGCAGCGGTATCTCCTCGCCGTGCTGGACGCCGCGGGCGTCGACGCCGTCGCCGCCGGCGAGATCACCGTGCTGCCCGGCGCCGAGGAGGTCCTCGCCCTGCTCGAGGTACGACGCCAGGTCGAGGAGGGGTGCCCGGACGGGGTCCCGTGGGACCTCGTCGTCGTCGACTGCGCGCCCACCGCGGAGACGCTGCGGTTGCTGGCGCTGCCCGAGGCGCTCGGGTGGTACATGGACCGGGTCCTGCCCGCCGAGCGACGGATCGTGAAGGTCCTCAAGCCGGTGCTCACCCGCGCGGCGGGCGTGCCGATGCCCACCGACGACGTCTTCGACGCGCTCGTGCGGCTGCACGCCGACCTCGAGGACGTCCGCCGGCTGCTCACGGGGCCCGACGCGTCGGTCCGGCTCGTCCTGACGCCCGAGTCCGTCGTCCTCGCCGAGGCGCGCCGGTCGTGGACGACGCTGTCGCTGTTCGGCTACCGCGTCGACGGCGTCGTCGCGAACCGTGTCTTCCCGCCCGCGGAGGCCGACGACTGGCGGGCCGGCTGGGTGCTGGCGCAGGACGCCGTCCTCGAGGAGGCGGCCGTCTCGTTCCCGGGCCTGCCGCTGTGGCGGTCGACGTACGCCGCGACCGAGCCGGTGGGCCGTGAGGCGCTCGTCGCGCTCGCCACCGCGCTGTACGGCTACGACGAGCCGTGGGCGACGCCCGGCGGCGCCGCGCCCTTCGTCGTACGACGGGAGGCCGGGGCCGGCCCCGAGCTGCGGCTGTCGCTGCCCGGAGCGTCCCGCGAGGAGGTCGACCTCGCCCGCCGCGGCGACGAGCTCGTGGTGACCGTCGGCTCCTACCGCCGCCTGCTCGCCCTGCCCGCCGGGCTCGCGGGCTGCCCGGTGACCGGGGCGAGCGTGGCCGACGGCGAGCTGACCGTGCGCTTCGCGGAGCGTGGGGCATGACCGACCGCGGCCCGGACGACGGCTCCGCCGGCACTGGGGGCACCGACGGGGTCGGCGACCTCGGCGAGGAGGCGGCGCGCCTGCTCGGGGTGCTCGCGAGCTTCACCCGCAGCGTCGACGAGCACGTCGCCACCGGCGCCCCCGAGTGCGAGTGGTGCCCGGTCTGCCGTGCCGTGCACGTCGTGCGGTCGGCGAGCCCGGAGGTCCGGGACCACCTGGCCACGGCGGCGTCGTCGTTGCTGCAGGCCGCGGCGTCGCTGCTGGCCTCGGCGGGCGGGGCCACGACGGAGGGGGACGGCGGATCGCCGTCCGACGACGGTCTCGAGCACATCGACCTGGACCCCGGACCCGGGCCCGGCGAGGAGGAGTCATGAACCAGGCGCGACCGGCGTGCGGCATCGACATCGGCGGCACGAAGATCGCCGGCGGCGTCGTCGACGCGGACGGCACGATCCTGCGGCAGGAGACCGTGGTCTCCCCGGCCACCGACAGCACCGCCATCGAGCGCGCGGTGGCCGACCTCGTGGCCGAGCTCGGCCGTGACCACGACCTCTGCGGCGTCGGCGTCGGCGCGGCCGGTTTCGTCGACAAGACGGGCTCGACGGTGATGTTCGCCCCGAACCTCGCGTGGCGCGACGAGCCGCTGCGTCGCGACCTCGAGCAGCTCACGGGCCTCGGTGTCGTCGTCGAGAACGACGCCAACGCCGCCGCCTGGGGCGAGTTCCGCTTCGGCGCCGCGAGCGACGCCGACGACCTGCTGATGCTCACCCTCGGCACTGGCGTGGGCGGCGGGATGGTCACCGACGGTGAGCTGTACCGCGGCGGCTTCGGCGTCGCCGGCGAGCTGGGCCACCTGCGGATCGAGCGCGGTGGGCGCCCCTGCGGGTGCGGGAACCTCGGCTGCCTCGAGCAGTACGCCAGCGGCACGGCGCTGGTGCGCGGCGTCCACGAGGCCGCGCAGCGGGGCGTGCCCGGGGCACGGATCCTCGTCGAGCGCGCCGGCGGCGACCCGGCCGCCATCACCGGCCCGATGGTGACCGAGGCCGCGCTGGGCGGCGACCGCTTCGCCCTCGAGCACCTGGCCGACCTCGGCCGGTGGCTCGGCGAGGGCGTCGCGATCGTGTCCGCCGTCCTCGACCCCGCCGTGGTGCTGGTGGGCGGTGGCGTCGCCGCCGCCGGCGACCTGCTGCTCGACCCGGCCCGCGAGGTCCTGGCCAGCCACCTCACCGGTCGGGGCTACCGGCCGGAGCCCGAGCTGCGGGTCGCCGTCCTCGGGGGCGAGGCGGGCATGATCGGCGCCGCCGACCTCGCGCGCCGCCGCCTCGTGGCGCCCGCGTGAGGCGCCCGTGACCGTGGTCGGCGTCGACGTCGGGGGCACGAAGGTGCTCGCCGGGGTCGTGGAGCCGTCCGGGGCCGTCGCCCGCGTCGTACGACGCTCCACGCCGGGGCGTCTCGCCTCCGTCGGCGCGACGGAGGACGCTGTCGTGTCCGCCGTCGTCGAGGCCGCGGGCGGCGCCCCGATCGACGCGGTCGGGGTGTCCGCCGCCGGGTTCGTCGACGCGGCGGGGGAGCGGGTGGCCTTCGCGCCGCACCTGCCGTGGCGCGGCGAGGCCGTCCGGGCCCGGCTCGAGGATCGCTGCGGGGCACCGGTCGTGCTCGACAACGACGCCAACGCGGCGGCGTGGGCCGAGTACACCCTCGGCGCCGCCCGCGGTGCCGACACCGCCGTCGTCGTCACCCTCGGCACCGGGATCGGCGGCGGGCTGGTCGTCGGCGGTCGGCTGCACCGGGGCTCCGGCGGGATGGCGGGGGAGTTCGGCCACGCCCAGGTCGTGCCCGACGGCCGGCCCTGCGAGTGCGGCGGACGCGGGTGCTGGGAGCAGTACACGAGCGGCAACGCCCTCCTCCGTCACGCCCGCGCCGCCGTCGGCACCTCGGCCGGTCCGCTCGCGGCGCTCTGCGACGGCGACCCGGCCGCGCTGACCGGACCGCTCGTGACCCGGGCCGCGGCGGAGGGGGACGACGTCGCGCTGCACGCCTTCGAGGAGGTCGGCAGCTGGCTGGGCGTCGGGGTCGCGAACCTCGTCGCCGCGCTCGACCCCGACGTCGTCGTGATCGGCGGCGGCCTCGTCGCGGCGGGCGACCTGCTGCTCGCCCCCGCCCGCACCGCCCTGCGCCGCTCGCTCGTCGGCGCGTCGTACCGCACCGTCCCCGACCTCCGCCCCGCCGCCCTCGGCCCCGAGGCCGGCATGGTGGGTGCGGCCCTGCTCGCGAGTCGGCCCGAACGCACCCGCTGAGGACGCCGAGTCGGCCCGAACGCACCTGCTCAGGACGCCGAGTCGGCCCGAACGCACCACGGAGCGGCGTCCAGTCGGCCCGAGCGTCTGCACAGGCGCCGCCGGGCCGCCACTGTCCACAGGCGGGCGCCCGATGGGCGTACGTCGGGTCGGCGGGGGGAGACCCCTCGGCATGCCGACCCACCCGTCCTGGACCGAGACCTCCCTGCTGGGGAGCGACTTCCCGCTGCCCCTCGACCAGCCCTTCACGCTCGCGCAGTCCCGGGCCGAGGGCGTCCGACCGCCGGTGCTACGCCGCCTGTGCGAGTCGGGTCTGTTGCGCAGACCCGTGCGGGGCGTCTACCTCGCGACGCAGGCGGGTGACTCCCCGTTGCTCCGAGCGCAGTCCCTCGGTCTCGTGATGCCCCCCGACGCTGTCGTCTGCGATCGTCACGCGGGCTACCTGCACGGGACCGACATGACCCTGGCGCCCAACGAGCACCTGCACCTGTCGCCGGTCTCGGTCGCGCGCCCCAGCGACCACGGCCGGGTCAAGGGCGCCCTCGCCGTCGGTGGCGAGCGTGCGCTCGCGTCGTACGACGTCACCGAGGTGATGGGCCTGCCCGTCACCACGCGCCTCCGCACGGCACTCGACCTCGGGCGCGTGCGGAACCCGGACCGGGCCATCGCGGGCATGGACGCCATGCTCCGGCTCGGCGGTTTCACCCAGGACGAGCTCGTGGCGAGCACCGCTCGGTTCGCCGGTGCGCGGTGGGTGACCACGTTGCGGGAGATCGCCCCGCTCACCGACGCCCGGGCCGAGTCGCCTCCGGAGTCGGTGCTGCGGTTGCGCTGCCTGCAGGCCGGGATCGAGGGGATGGTGCCCCAGGTGGAGGTGTACGACGACGGCCGGTTGCTCGCTCGGCTGGACCTCGCGGACGAGGAGCTGCGCTTCGCCGCGGAGTACGACGGCGTCGCGTTCCACAGCTCGTCGCAGCAGGTGAGCGACGACCGCACCCGTCGGTCCGCCCTGGAGGAGAAGCAGGACTGGACGATCGTCGTCGTCGTGAACCACCACCTCGTCGGGCCGCACCAGGACGCCGAGCTCCTGCTGCGTCAGGGCGTGCGGGAGGCGCGACGACGTGCCGGACGACGCGTCCACCTGGACTGGTGAGTCCGGCGTCCGGGCCGACTCGGCGCTCGGAGCGGGTGTGTTCGGGCCGACTCGGCGCTCCGGGCGGGTGTGTTCGGGCCGACTCGGCGCTCAGACCCGGGCGCCGTCGTCCCAGGGGTCGCGGGGGTCGCGGGGCATGCGGATGACGAGGTAGACGAACCCGCCCACGAAGCCGGCGACCGCGAGGAGCTGGATGATCCCCGGCAGCCAGAAGTCCAGGACCAGGCTGAGGAGCAGCAGCACCGGGCCGCCCACCATCAGGCACCAGGCGAGCAGCCGCGAGGGGGGCACGTACGGCAGCGGGGGCGGCTCCGGCGGGACGAACCGCTCGGGCACCTCGTGCTGGGCCTCGAACTCCTGCTCCCGGCGGGCGGCCTCGGCCGCCCGGGCCGCCTCGTGGTCGGCGCCGTCGGACGCCGGGGCGTCGGCACCCGCGTCCTCGGCGGGCGTCGACTCGACGGTGTCGGTCGCCGTGTCGCCCGAGGGGTCGGCCGTGTCAGGCACGTCGGCCGTGCTGACGGCCGCGGCGCCCGCGCCGTCAGGGGTCGAGGCGTCGATGTCGGCACGCTCGCCGTAGTTCTCGACGATGGCGCGCCACAGCGCGTCCTCCTTCGACCGGTCCACGCCCCTCACACTACGTCAGCGAGGCGGGCGACCCGAGCCACGAAGTCCGCCGACGCGGACGCGATCAACGGCGCGTCGTGGTCGAGGGTCGCGACGTGCCAGCTCCGGGTCAGCAGCTGCTCGGTCACCTCGTCCGACGACACCGACGCGGTGATCAGGGCCGCGGACGACGGGTCGACGACGTGGTCGACCACCGAGCGGAACAGCAGCACGGGCGCCGTCACGCGGGGCAGCTCGCGCCGCAGGTCGCGCCACCCGCGCAGCATCGTGTGCAGGGCCGCGAGGGGCACGGTGTCGTAGCCGACCTCGTCCTGGCCCTCGAGGCGGATGTCGCCGACGATCCCGGGCTGGGTGGCCAGCACCCGCTTCAGCAGCGGTACGGCGACCAGCCGGCGGTCGCGGCTCGTCACCGCCGGGTTGACCAGCAGGAGCCCCGCGACGTCGCCCGGCCGCTCGGCGGCGAGCCGCAGCGCGAGCCCGCCGCCCATCGACAGCCCGCCGACCACGACGACGTCGTGCTCGGCGACGAGCGCGTCGAGGGCGCGGTCGAGCTCGGCGTGCCAGTCGTCCCAGCCGGTCGTCGCCATGTCCTGCCAGGAGGTGCCGTGCCCGGGCAGCCGCGGGACGGCGACGCCGTACCCCCGCTCGGCCAGCGCGGTCGCCCACGGCCGGATCGAGGCGGGCGACCCGGTGAAGCCGTGGGACAGCAGGACGCCCACGCGGCGCCCACCCGTCAGCTCGGGGCGGGCGGCGAGCGAGAGGGCCTCCGCCCGCGGGTCCCGGACGGTCTGCGAGCTCGTCACGGCGCGATCATGCCGCACCTCGGCAGGTGCGCCGCGTGGGACTACTCTTCGGTCAGCCGACCCGGCCGGGTCGACGGCGCCCTGGGAGGAGCACGCGGTGTTCTACTGGTTCCTCAAGCTGGTCGCCATCGGCCCCGCGCTGCGCCTGGTGTTCCGCCCGCGCGTCGAGGGTCTGGAGAACGTCCCGGACGAGGGCCCGGCCGTCCTGGCCAGCAACCACCTGTCGTACGCCGACTGGCTGTTCATGCCGCTGACGTTGTCGCGGCGGGTCAGCTTCGTGGCAAAGGCGGAGTACTTCACCGGCCCCGGGGTCAAGGGGTGGCTGCAGAAGCGCTTCTTCTCCGGCGCCGGCCAGATCCCCATCGACCGCTCCGGCGTGGACGCCGCCGCCGGCGCGCTGATGTCCGCCAAGAAGGTCCTGGGCCGCGGCGAGCTGTTCGGCATCTACCCCGAGGGCACCCGCTCCCACGACGGCCGCCTCTACCGCGGCAAGGTCGGCGTCGCGCGGCTCGCGCTGGAGACGGGCGTCCCGGTGATCCCGGTCGCCGTCGTCGGCACCGACGAGGTCGCCCCGCCCGGCAAGAAGTTCGGCCGGATCACCCGCCCGGTCGTCCGGTTCGGGCCGCCGCTGGACTTCGCCCGCTACGAGGGCATGGAGGGCGACCGCTACATCCTGCGGTCGGTGACCGACCAGATCATGTACGAGATCATGCGGCTCTCCGGCCAGGAGTACGTCGACGAGTACGCCGCCCAGGCGAAGGCCGCCGAGCAGGCCGCCCGCAAGGCCGCCGCCGAGGCGGCCGCGGAGGGCGAGGACCCCGACGCCCCGGAGGCGAAGGCGTCCTGAGCGCCCAGCCGACCACCAGCCCGGGTCGGACGGCGGCGGTCGCCGTCCAGGACCGGATGTTCCGGGCCCTGGCGGTCCTGCGTGCCCTCGTGCTCGCCAACACCCTCGTCGTCTTCGGGTTCCGGTACGACGGCATCGAGCGGCCCGCGCTCGGGCTCACGGTCATGGGGCTGCTGGTCGTCTGGTCGCTGGTGGTCGTCCTCGTGCTGCGGCGGGCGCGGCGTCGCACTCTGCCCGTCCTGGTCCTCGACCTGGCCGTCGCGGCGGGCGCGCTGCTGGCCTCCCCGCTGGTCGAGGGCCCCGACTTCACCACATCCCTGCCCAGCTTCTGGGTGATGGCGCCGCTGCTGGTCTGGGCGGTGCGGCTGGGGTGGCCGGGCGGGCTGCTGGCGGCCGTCGTGCTGACGGCCTGCGACCTCGCCGTGCGCCCGGAGATCACCCAGACCAACCTCGGCAACGTCTTCCTGGTCCTCATCGGCGGCCCGATCGTCGGCTACCTCTGCGGCTCGCTGCAGGAGATGGCGGCCCAGCGCGACGCGGCGCAGCGGGCGGCCGCCCTGGCCCAGGAGCGCGCGCGGCTGGCGCGGGCGGTCCACGACGGTGTCCTCCAGGTGCTCGCGATGGTGCAGCGCAAGGGCCCTGTCCTCGGCCCCGAGGGCGCCGAGCTCGGGCGGCTCGCGGGGGAGCAGGAGACGTCGCTGCGCACGCTCATCAACCGCCAGGACGCCCTGGTGCGGCCCGAGGCCGCCTCGACGGTCGACCTCGCCGAGGCACTCGCCGCCCGGGTGGCCCGCCGCCCACCGGCGGGGTCGCTCGTGGGGACGGGCGC
Organism: uncultured Nocardioides sp.; assembly: GCF_947489365.1. Lineage (GTDB taxonomy): Bacteria > Actinomycetota > Actinomycetes > Propionibacteriales > Nocardioidaceae > Nocardioides. Next base: position 105,117 of record NZ_CANLDB010000008.1, on the reverse strand, counting down.
GCCCGTCCTGGTGCCCGCGGCGGTCGCGACCGAGCTCGTCGACGCGGTCGGCGCCTGTCTCGACAACGTGGCGCGCCACGTCGGCGAGGACGCGCCCGCGTTCGTGCTGCTCGAGGACACCGCCGGCTCCGTCGTCCTGACCGTCCGCGACACCGGCCCCGGCATCGCACCCGGCCGCCTGGAGGACGCCGAGGCCCAGGGCCGCCTCGGGGTCACCGGCTCCATCCGCGGTCGCCTGGCCGACCTCGGCGGCACCGCCTCGCTCACCACCGGCACGGGCGGCACGTCCTGGGAGCTCACCTGGCCCCGGACGGGCGCCGGCACCGCTGGCTAGCGTGGACGGGTGACCATCCACGACACCCACCCCTTCGCGGACCCCGAGGGCGCCCGCGAGCCCGGCCGTCGCCTGCGGGGCCGGCTGACCGGGACCGTGTCGCTGTGGACCGCCGGAGGGCCCGGCGTCCCGGACGGCGGGGAGCGGGCCGGCCTGACCGTCAGCTCCTGGCTCGTCGTCGCCGGCGAGGAGACCCGCCTGGTGGCCATGCTCGACCCCGACTCCGACCTGCTCGACGCCGTCGAGCGCACCGGGCGGGCCGTGGTGCAGCTGCTGCGGTGGGACGACCGCGACCTCGCCGAGGTCTTCGCCGGGCAGGCACCCGCCCCCGGCGGCATGTTCGCGCAGGCCGCCTTCGACGACACCGACCACGGCCCGCGCCTGACCGCGGCCGGCACCTGGGCCGACGTCCGGCTCGAGTCGACCGCGACCGTCGGCTGGTCGACCCAGGTCACCTGCGTCGCCGAGCGGGTCGTGGTCGGCGACGAGTCGGACGACGGCGGTGGGGCGGTCCTGGAGCACCGTCGGGGCCGCTACCGGCGTCCCGACGCCGGCGCGCGCTAGCCTCCGCCGCGTGAGCGACGTACCTGACTCCTCCGACGCGGACAGCGGCAGCGGGACCGACGCGGCCCTGCGCGTGATGGTGGTCGACGACCACCCGATGTGGCGCGACGCCGTCGAGCGGGACCTCGCCGCCGCGGGCTGCGAGGTCGTCGCCGTCGCCGCCGACGGCACCCAGGCGATCGCCCGGTTCAAGGCCGCCCGGCCGCGGGTCGTCGTCCTCGACCTGCAGATCCCGGAGCCCAACGGCGTCGAGGTGACCCGCGAGGTGCTCGCCCACGACCCGTCCGCCCGGGTGCTGATCCTGTCGGCGTCCGGGGAGCAGGCCGACGTGCTGGCGGCGGTCAAGGCGGGGGCGACGGGATACCTCGTCAAGTCGGCGTCGGCGGCCGACCTCCTCGCCGCGGTACGACGGGTGGCGGACGGCGACACCGTCTTCACCCCGGGCCTGGCCGGGCTGGTGCTGGGCGAGTTCCGCCGGATGGCCGACGGCCCCGCCGAGCCGGAGAACCCGGCCCCCGAGCTGACCGACCGGGAGGTGGAGATCCTGCGCCTCGTCGCGACGGGGCTGAGCTACAAGCAGATCGCCGAGGCCCTCGTGCTGTCGCACCGCACGGTGCAGAACCACGTGCAGAACACCCTGCGCAAGCTGCAGATGCACAACCGGGTCGAGCTGACCCGGTGGGCCATCGAGCGGGGGCTGGACGGCTGAGCACCCCGGCGAGGACCGAGCCGCTGCCCTGGCGCACCGCCGGGCCGGGGGACGCCGTGGCGCTGCGCGACCTCGAGCGCCGGGCGAACCTCGCCGGCCTCGGGCACGTCTTCGGCGCCGAGCCGTTCCCCGACGACGACGTGCTCGCCCGCTGGCGGGCGACGCTGGCGGAGCCGGGCGTCGTCACCGAGGTCCTCGACGGGACCGACCGCCCCGTGGCGCTGCTGTGCCACGACGCCCACGTCCTGCGGCACCTGTCGGTCGAGCCCGCGGTGTGGGGCCTCGGGATCGGCTCCGCGGCCCTGGCCCGCTTCGCCGAGGGCCACGGCCCCGGGTCGACGCTGTGGTGCCTGGAGCGCAACACCCGGGCCCTGGCCCTCTACGGCCGCCACGGCTGGACGCCGACCGGGACCACCCGTCGTACCCCCTGGCCGCCGTGGCCGGTCGAGGTCGAGCTGGTCGCGACGGCCCTACCATCGCCGGGTGGCCGCTGACCCTGTCCTCGCCGAGGCCGACGCGCTGTACGGGCTCCTGCCCGGCGACTTCACCGCGGCGCGGGACGCCCGGGCGAAGGAGCTGAAGGGCTCGGGCGAGGACGGCGCCGCCGAGCTCTCCGCCCGCGTCAAGAAGCTCCGCAAGCCGTCGGTCGCCGCCTGGGTCCTCAACCTCCTCGTACGGCGGGAGGCCGGCCAGGTCGACGAGGTGCTGGCCGTCGGGCGGGCGCTGCGCGAGGCCGCGGCCGACCTCGACGCGGCCGCGATGCGCGAGCTCACCACCCAGCGCCGCCAGCTCACCGCCGCCGTGACCACGCGGGCCCGGCGGCTTGCCCGCGAGTCGGGGCACAAGGTCAGCGAGGCGGTGGCCGAGCAGGTCCAGGGCTCGCTGACGGCAGCCATGATCGACGAGTCCTGCGCGGCGCTGGTCCGCAGCGGGCTGCTGGTCGCCACCGTGTCGGCCACCGGGCCGGGGATGACCGACCCCGAGGACCCTGCGCAGGCCGCGGCGCTGCCCGAGGCCGCGGGCTTCCTGCCCCGGACCGTCGAGGGCGCCGGCACGGGCGCGGGCGCCGGGGCGGAGCGGCAGGACGGCGGCGGGCCCGCCCTCCGCGTCGTCCCCGACCCCGACGCCGGGGCGAAGGCCCGGGCGGCCGCGCAGGAGGCGCTCGACGAGGCCGCGGCGGCGCTGGAGCAGGCCACGGCCGCGGCCCAGGAGGCCGAGGAGGCGGTCAGCGGGCTCGAGGCCCGCGGGCTGCAGCTGCAGGCCGAGATCGACGAGCACCGCCGCGCGCTCGCCGAGCTGGAGGAGCAGGCGGAGGAGGTCGACGACGACCTCGAGGCCGCCGAGGACGAGCGGGCGGACGCCCGGGACGCGCTCAGCGCGGCCGAGCGGGACCGGGCCGCCGCGCAGGCGGCGCTGGACCGGCTGGAGGAGCGCGGCTAGGAGGTCCGCCGACCCTGCTCCCGCAGGATCGCGAGCACCCGCTGGTCGATCCACGACCCGTCGTCCGCGACGCGCATCTCGTGGTTCTCGGTGCCGACCCAGGACGCGAGGTCGGGGTGGCCGAGCCCCTCGACGAGCTGCTGGAGCTCGGCGGCGAGGGCGTCGTCGACCGCGACCTTCTCCTCCTCGGTGGAGGCGGTCAGGTACAGGTCGTTGAGGTCGAGCAGCCGTGCGAGCTCGGTCACGGGGTCGGCGTGGTCGTCGACCCGCAGGTCGACGGCGATGTCGTCACGGCCGCCGTACCCCGCCTCGTCGCGGACGACGAGCAGCGCGGCGGACTGGCGTCCGCGCTTGTCCCCGCCGGCCTCGTCGCCCGCAGCCAGCGCGGCGAGCAGCCGCCGGGCGAGGTCGGGCTCCCCGGCGGAGCGGTGCCACGCGGCGAGCATCTCCTCGACCACCTCGGGGCCGGCCAGGATGTTGCCCTGGATCGCCACACCGTCGTCGGTGACGCCCCCGGCCCAGTCGAAGCACGACGCCCCGGTGTGGCTGGCCGCCGTGCCGTCCATGTCGACGAGGCCGACCTGACGGTGGTCCCGCCCGTCGTCCTCCTCGAGGAGCCGCTGGAGGGCGACCGGGGCGGTGGCGCCCTCGTCGAGGTGCGAGAGCGCGAGGCCCTTGTAGGCCACGTTGGCGTCGGCCTGGGTGGCGATCGCGCCGACACCCGCCACGGCGGCGGGGACGGCGCTGCCGACGGCCAGGAACTTGGAGGCGACCGCGACGCCCCAGGACTCGCCGTCGTCGGACCGGGCCACGATCGAGAAGGTCACCGGACCAGCCTAGGCGCTGGTCACTCTCGTCGCCGGGGCCCTCCGGCCCCTAGGGTGGGCCGCAATGTGAACGATCCAACAACGGAGGCCTGATGCGCGTCGGAGTGCTGACCGGAGGCGGGGACTGTCCCGGCCTGAACGCCGTGATCCGTGCGGTGGTCCGCAAGGGCGTCGCCGCCCACGGCTTCGAGTTCGTCGGCTACCGCGACGGCTGGAAGGGCCCGCTGGAGGGCTACACGATGCCGCTGGGCGTCGAGCAGTGCCGCGGCATCCTGCCGCGCGGCGGGACGATCCTCGGCTCCTCGCGCACCAACCCGTTCGGCATCGAGAACGGTGTCGAGCGCATCAAGGACAACCTGGCGGCCGACGGCGTCGACGCCCTCGTCGCGATCGGCGGCGAGGACACCCTCGGCGTCGCCACCAAGCTCGCCGACCTCGGCGTCAACGTCGTCGGCGTGCCGAAGACCATCGACAACGACCTGTCCGGGACCGACTTCACCTTCGGCTTCGACACCGCCGTCAACATCGCCACGGAGGCGATCGACCGGCTCCACACCACCGCCGAGTCCCACCACCGGGTGCTCGTCGTGGAGGTCATGGGCCGTCACGCCGGCTGGATCGCGCTCCACTCCGGCATCGCCGGCGGCGCCAACATCGTGCTGATCCCCGAGGTCCCCTTCGACATCGCGGAGGTCTGCGCGCAGGTCGAGTCCCGCTTCCGCAGCCAGTACTCGCCGATCGTCGTGGTCTCCGAGGGCGCCACCCCGCAGGACGGCGACATGGCGCTGCAGGCCGGCGACACCGACGCCTTCGGCCACGTCCGCCTCGGCGGGATCGGCGACCAGCTCGCGAAGGCGATCGAGGAGCGCACCGGCAAGGAGGCGCGCTCCGTCGTCCTCGGTCACATCCAGCGCGGCGGCACCCCCACCGCGTTCGACCGGTGGCTGGCGACGCGGCTGGGCCTGCACGCCATCGACGCCGTGGCCGAGCAGGACTGGGGCGTCATGACCGCGCTGCGCGGCACCAAGGTCGTCCGCGTCCCGCTCGCCGAGGCCACCGGCGAGCTGAAGCTCGTCAGCGCCGAGGAGTACGCCGAGGCGCAGGTCTTCTTCGGCTGAGTCGCACCCGGCGGTCCGCCCGGACCTCAGCCGGCCAGATGGCCCCAGGTCGACGACAGCTCGGTCCACGGACCCTGCGCGGCGATCCGGCCGTCGACCAGGACGACGACGGTGTCGGCGAGCGCCAGGGCGGCGGCCTTGGACGTCGACCCGAGGACGGTCGTCCCGCGCTCGCGCAGCGCCGACCACAGCTCGATCTCCGTGGTGGCGTCGAGTGCCGAGGACACGTCGTCGGCGAGCAGCAGCTCCGCGTCGGTGGCGAGCGCGCGGGCGAGGGCCAGGCGCTGCACCTGGCCGCCCGACAACCGGACGCCGCGGTGCCCGACCAGGGAGTCCGGACCGCCGGCCTCCTCCAGGTCGCGGCCGAGGCGGGCGTCGTCCACCGCCGGGTGGAGCGTGCGGTCGGCGTGGTCGAGGAGCACGTTGTCGCCGAAGGTGCCGGACAGCACCCGGGGCACCTGCGCGACGTGCGCCACCCGGGCGGGTCGCAGGTCGTGCTCCGGGTCGTCGACCGCGACGCCGTTCCACCGGATCGCCCCGGTGTGGGTGACCAGCCCCGCCAGCGCGGAGAGCAGGCTCGACTTGCCCGACCCGACCTGGCCGACGAGCAGCACCAGGTCGCCGCGGTCGACGCGCAGGTCGACGTCGCTGACGCCGATCGTCCCGTCGTCGTGGATGGCGTCGACGTCGGCCAGCTCGATGCTCTCCAGGCGCTGGCGGGCGGCGGGCGGGGGTGCGGGCGCGCTGCCCGCGACGAGGTCGACGCCGTCCGGGAGGGTCATCAGGTCGCGGCCGCCGGCGAAGCGGGAGGTCTCGGCGGCCCAGGCCCGGACGCCGGGGGCCTCGGTGATGACCCGGGCGGCGACCTGGCCGAACCAGCCGAAGCCGAGGACGGCGCCGGACACGAGCAGCGCCGTCGCGAGGTCCCAGCCCTCGAGCAGGTACACCGCCCACGCGGTGACCACGCCCACCTGGACCATCACGACGGGCACGCCCTCGAGCAGCGCCAGGATGCGGTGCTCCTTGACCGCTGCGTCCACCCGGCCGCCGTCGACGGCGGCGAGGTGGGTCCGGGCGTCGCGGGTGGCGGCGGCGAGCTTGAGCGTGCGGGCGGAGTCGAGCGCCGAGACCAGGGCGCGGCCGAAGCGCGCCCGGCTGGTCGAGGCCCCCGCCGCCGCACGGCCGGCGTACGGCGCCCCGATGACGGAGGCGATCGCCGAGACGCCCATGACCACGAGCAGCACGAGACCGGCGCCGAGGTTGAGCCCGAGGGCGGCGGTGACCACGGCGACCAGCAGCCCGTTGGTGACGTCGACCCAGCGGTCGCCGTACCGGGCCAGACGGTCGGAGTCCATGGCGCGGGCGACGACCTCGCCGGGCGGGGTGCGGGGCAGGCGGTGCTGGTCGGTCTGCGCGGCGAGCACCGAGGTGCGCACGCGCAGCATCACCGCGATCCACCACCGGGGGTAGCCGCGGATCGCCTGGGCGATCAGGAGCGGGGACAGGAGCAGCGAGACGACGACGCCGACGAGCAGCCACCACGGGCGGCCGCCGTCACGCAGGTCCTCGATCGCCAGGCCCCACGCCAGCCCGGTGACGGCGCCGAACGCCCCCACCAGCGAGCAGAGGAGGAACAGGAACGCGCAGAACAGGCCCCACCAGGGGTGGATCGACAGCACGCGCCGGGTCAGCCGCGCCAGCGGCAGGCCCGGTCCGGGGCTCTCGCGCTCCGGCGGGGGACCGGTACGACGGCGACCGCCCACGGCGACGGGACCGCCGTCCGGGCCGGACGGGGCCGGCGGGGCCTCGACCTCGGCGCCGAAGGTGTGGTCGAACCCGGCGGCGTCCAGCAGGTCGCGCAGCGGCCCCGGCTCCGCGGCGAGCCGCATCCGGGAGCCCTGCTGGACCGCGCGGCCCGCCTCGAGGACGACGACGTCGTCCGCGCGGGCGATCGTCGCGAGGCGGTGGGCGACCAGGACGCCGGTGCGCCCGGCGAGGAGCCGGTCGGCGGCGTGCACGACCTGGGCCTCGGTGTGCGGGTCCATGCGCGCGGTGGCCTCGTCGAGGACGACGAGGCGGACGTCGCGCACCAGCAGCCTCGCGAACGCCACGAGCTGCTCCTCGCCGGCGGACAGCGTCACGCCGCCGGGGCCGAGCAGGGTGTCGAGGCCGCGGGGGAGACCGGCGACCCAGCCCTCCAGCCCGAGCTCGGCGACCGCCGACTCGACCCGGTGGCGCGGCACGTCGCCGAAGAGGGCGACGTTCTCGGCCAGGGTGCCGGCGACGATCTCGGTGCGCTGGCTGACGACGCCGACGCCGCGGCGGAGCTCCTCGAGGTCGACGTCGAGGACGTCGCGGCCGCCGAGCAGCACGCTCCCGGCCGGGGGCTCGACCGCCCGGGAGAGCAGCGAGACGACCGTGGACTTGCCCGACCCGGTGCGACCGACGAGCGCCAGGGTGCGCCCGGCGCGGAGGTGCACGTCGAGGCCCTGGAGCGCGAACGCGCCCCCGCCGGTCTCGGTGGGGTAGCGGAAGTGGAGGTCGCGGAGCTCCAGGTCGAGCGAGCCGGGCGGCAGCGGGCGTCCGCCGACGGGCTCGGGCGGGACCTCCAGCAGCTGTCGCAGCCGGACGACGGCGCCCAGGCCGGCCTGCAGGTCGGGGAGCTGCTCGGCCAGTCGGGAGACCTGCCCGACGAAGGTCGAGGTGACCAGGAAGAGCGTGACGAGCGCGCCGACGCCCAGGCCGCCGTCGATCGCGACCGCGACGCCGCCGACGGCGATGCCGGCCAGCAGCAGGTGCAGGATCAGCCCGGCCCGCCGCGTCACGGACACCTCGAGCCGCAGGACGTCGTCGAAGCGGGCGTGGCAGGCGGCCGCCAGCTCGCTGGTGCGCCGCAGCAGGTAGGAGCGGCCGAGGCTGGTGCGGAGGTCGTCGCGCCCGGCGATGCCCTCCTCCATCGCGGCGGCGTGGTCGGTCCACGCCATCTCCTCGATGATCCGCAGCCGCTTGATCTCGCCGAGCGTGCGTCGTACGGCGGCCAGCGCGAGCGCCGCGGCGAGCGGGAACAGCAGCCACATCGGCCACCAGGTGACGCCGGCGACGACCCAGAGCGGCAGGGCGACCAGGGTGGTGCGCAGCGCCTCCCAGGCCGGCCCGCGCAGCAGCGTCCCGATCTCGTGGGTGTCGTCGTCGACCCGGTCGAGGATCTCCCCGACGGCCTGCTCGGACAGCGCCGCCAGCGGTTGCGACAGCGCGGCGGTGACGAGGTCGGCGCGCAGCCGGCCCTCGGCACGGTCGACGACGGCCGACCAGACGGTGCGCCCGGCGGTGTCGAGCAGGGCGCCGCCGACGACGGCGATCGCCAGCAGCCCCACGAGCAGGCTCGTCGGGTCGTCGGCGATCCGGCCGGCCACGACGCTGCCCAGCGCCGAGCCGAGCGCCCCGAGGGCGGCCACCGACACCGCGGTCGTGGCCTGCGGGCTGCGCAGCCGGCCGAGGTCGAGCCGGCGGGCCGGGTCGTCGGTCGTCCCGGGGGTGAGGGGGTCCGGGACGGCGGAGGCCTCGGTGGCCCGGGTGGTGGTCGACACGAGGATCCACAGTAGGCGTGCGTCCGGACAGTCTCATCCGGTTATTCGCTTCCGGCAGCACCGCGGGCCCACCGGACAGGTGGCCACGGAAACTGCCGATGTCGTGGACATCGTCCGGTGGGGCGGCCACAGTGGTGGGCCACGGATGCGCTGGGGGGTGCCTCCGGCGACGGGCGCGGACGCGCCCGCGGACGAGGGGAGTGTCATGTCGGACCTGGCGGGTCAGGACCTCGGGGGACGGACCGCCGCGGAACCACCGCTGAAGCGGGTGCTGGGTCCACGGCTGCTGCTGCTGTTCATCGTCGGCGACATCCTCGGCGCCGGCATCTACGCCGTCACCGGCGACATCGCCGGCGAGGTCGGCGGCATGGCCTGGCTGCCGTTCCTCGTCGCCTTCGCGATCGCCACGCTGACGGCCTTCTCCTACCTCGAGCTGGTCACGAAGTACCCGCAGGCGGCCGGCGCCGCGCTGTACACGCACAAGGCGTTCGGCCTGCACTTCGTGACGTTCCTGGTCGCCTTCGCCGTCGTCTGCTCCGGCATCACCAGCGCCTCCACGTCGTCCAACCTGCTCGCCAGCAACCTGCTGATCGGCCTGGGCTTCGACGACGCCCCGGCGCTGCCGGTCGCGCTGCTGTTCATGGTCGTCCTCGCGCTGATCAACCTGCGCGGCGTCGGCGAGAGCGTGAAGTTCAACGTCGTCCTCACGATGGTCGAGGTCACCGCGCTCGCGATCGTGATCGGCGTCGGGATCTGGGCCATCGGCCGAGGGGACGGCGACCTCGGCCGCGTCGTGGTCTTCGAGTCCGGCTCCGACCGCGGCATGTTCGCCGCCGTCACCGTGGCCACCGCGATCGCGTTCTTCGCGATGGTGGGCTTCGAGGACTCCGTGAACATGGTCGAGGAGACGAAGGACCCGCAGCGGATCTTCCCCCGCACGATGCTCACCGGGCTCGGGATCGCCGTCCTGATCTACATGGTCGTCGCGGTGATGGTGGTCGCGGTGATCCCACCGGGCGACATCGCCGACCCCGTGAACCCGGACGCCGGGATCCTGCTGGACGTCGTCCGCGTCGGCGCCCCGGACCTGCCCGTGGACACGATCTTCCCGTTCCTCACCGTCTTCGCCGTCGCGAACACCGCGCTGATCAACATGCTGATGGCGAGCCGCCTGGTCTACGGCATGGCCAAGCAGGACGTCCTGCCGCGGTCGCTGGCGAAGGTGCTGCCGAAGCGGCAGTCGCCGTGGTCCGCGATCCTCTTCACCACGGTGCTCGCGCTCGGCGTGATCACGGTCGTCGCCCAGCTCGGCGACACCACGGTGGTCTCGGCGCTGGCCGGCACCACCGGCCTCCTCCTGCTCGTCGTCTTCACCATCGTCAACGTCGCCTGCCTCGTGCTGCGTCGCGACCCCACCCCGCAGGGCGCCTTCCGGGCCCCCACCCCCATCCCGGTCGCCGGCGCGGTCGCCAGCGCCTTCCTCGTCGGCCCGTGGGCACGCGACTCCGAGGACTGGGTGCAGTACGAGGTCGCCGGCGGCCTCCTGCTGCTCGGCATCGTGCTCTGGGCCTTCACCTGGCTCACCAACCGCGGCATCCGCGCCAAGAAGACCGGCTTCCGCGACATCGAGCACCTCGAGGACTGACCCGCGCTCGCCGTGCGGCGGCCGGTGACCCGTCCGTCGGGTGCGGGTCGTCCGGCAGCGGTCGTCGAGGTGCCGTTTCGTCACAAACGGCAGTCGTTCGGCACCGGAAGCCACCGTTTCCGCACAAACGGAGGGCCGCCGGCCGCCGTAGCCGCGCCGCGGGCGGCCGGAGCCGGACGCGACCACGGAGCAGGCGTCAGCGCCGCGCCCAGGGACCCAGCGCGAGGACGTGGCCGACGAGTGGCCACCAGAACTCGCCGGAGCAGCGGCGCTCCAGCTCGGTCGGCGTCACCCAGGCGTGGCCGGTGGTCTCGTCGCCCTCGCCGGCGAGCGGGGGGCTGCCGGGCACGGTGGCGGTGAGGAACGCGAGCAGGTCTCGGCCCGGGGCGAGGGCGGGCCGGAACACCTCGTGGCCCAGCAGCCGCAGGTCCGCCGGGTCGAGGCGGACGCCGGTCTCCTCCGCCACCTCGCGGACCGCGGTCGCGACGGCGTCCTCGCCGGGCTCCGTGCGGCCCGCGGGCGGGCCCCAGACCCGGCGGCGGGTGCTGAACACGACCGCGCAGCGGCCGGCTGAGTCGCGCAGCAGCACGCTGGCGGCGTACGTGCGCTCGGCCGGCGGGGGCCAGTCCGACAGCAGCAGGTCGACCTCGCGGGGGACGCCGTCGCCGAGGTCGAGGCCGGTCAGCCGCTCCACCGGCCGCTCGCCCTTCCGCTTCCGCAGCCGCAGGCCGGCCGCGCGCAGCGCCGTCACCACCTCACGGGACGTCACCGGGCGGGCGCCGGCCGCGACGAGGGCGTCGTACGCGACGTCGGGGACGTCGTAGTGGTCGCCCTCGAACAACCGACGGCTCACCCCGTGGTCCGCGGCGAACGCGTGCAGCTCGGCGAGCGAGGTGTCGCTGACCAGGTGCGACCACAGCCGTCCGTACGCCGGCCACGCCGCCGGGTCGATGAGGATGGCCACCGGAGGAGGCTAGTCCGCGCCTCGTCACCGGTGCGGGGCGCGAGGCGGGACCGCCGTACCCTGGGGGCCGTGACGATCCCCGACCTCGAGAGCCTGCACGCACGCGGAGCGGCCCAGCAGCCGACGTACCCCGACCGTGCCGCGCTCGACGCCGCCGTGGCCCGTCTGCGCACGTTCCCGCCGCTGGTGTTCGCCGGGGAGTGCGACGCCCTGACCGACCAGCTGGCGGCCGTGGCGCGGGGCGAGGCGTTCGTCCTGCAGGGCGGCGACTGCGCCGAGACCTTCGCCGGCGTGACCGCCGACAACGTGCGCAACAAGCTGCGGGTGCTGCTGCAGATGGCCGTCGTGCTGACGTACGCCGCCTCCGTGCCCGTCGTGAAGGTCGGCCGGATCGCCGGGCAGTACGCCAAGCCGCGCTCCTCCGACACCGAGACCCGCACGGTCGACGGGCGCGAGCTGACGCTCCCCGCCTACCGCGGCGACGCGGTCAACGGCTTCCCGTTCACCGAGGCCGACCGGGTGCCGGACCCCGAGCGCCTGGTCGACGTCTACCACTCGTCGGCCGCGACGCTGAACCTCGTCCGCGCCTTCGTCACCGGCGGGTACGCCGACCTGCGCGAGGTCCACACCTGGAACACCGACTTCGTCCGCGACTCGCCCGCCGGGCAGCGCTACGAGGTGCTCGCCGGCGAGATCGACCGCGCGATGACCTTCATGAAGGCCATCGGCGCCGACCCGAGCGAGCTCGCCACCACCCAGGTGCACTCCAGCCACGAGGCGCTCGTGCTCGAGTACGAGCACGCCATGACCCGCATCGACTCCCGCACGCAGGCGCCGTACGACGTCTCGGGGCACTTCGTGTGGATCGGTGAGCGCACCCGCCAGCTCGACGGGGCGCACGTCGAGCTGCTGCGCCACATCCGCAACCCGATCGGCGTCAAGCTCGGGCCCACGACCAGCGCGGACGACGCCATCGCGCTCGCGGAGCGCCTCAACCCCGACAACACCCCGGGCCGGCTGACGTTCATCACCCGCTTCGGCGCCTCCAAGATCCGCGACGGCCTGCCGTCGCTGGTCGAGAAGGTCACCGCGGCCGGCCTCTCGGTCGCGTGGATCTGCGACCCGATGCACGGCAACACCTTCGAGGCGTCCTCGGGCTACAAGACCCGGCGCCTCGACGACGTGACCGACGAGGTGCAGGGCTTCTTCGACGTCCACCGCTCGCTCGGCACCTGGCCCGGCGGCATCCACGTCGAGCTCACCGGTGACGACGTCACGGAGTGCGTCGGCGGCGGGGAGGACCTCGCCGAGGTCGACCTGCACAACCGCTACGAGTCGGTCTGCGACCCGCGCCTCAACCGCGTGCAGTCCCTCGAGCTGGCCTTCCTCGTGGCCGCGATGCTCCGCCGCGCCTGAGCCGCCACACGTGACCCGCGCCCGACCCGCGCGGGCCCCCTGCCGCCGGTGAGGGGCTCGACGGGGTCTGGTTGGCTCGACGGGTGGACGCCCCCATCGACCTGAGGTCCGACACCGTCACCCGCCCCACCGAGGCGATGCGCGCCGCGATGGCCCGCGCCGAGGTCGGCGACGACGTGTACGGCGAGGACCCGACCGTCGCCGCGCTCGAGGAGCGGGTGGCGGCGCTGCTCGGCCACGAGGCGGCGCTGTTCACCCCCACCGGCTCGATGGCGAACGTGCTCGCGCTGCGCACGGTCGTCGGCGTCGGGCAGGAGGTGCTGTGCGAGGCCTCGGCGCACATCGCGCGGGCTGAGCTGGGCGCCCACGCGGCGTACACGGGCGTCACGATGCGGACCTGGCACCACCCGCGCGGCGGGGTGGACCTGCCGACCGTCGAGCGGATGTTCGCCCCCGACCTCGGCCCGTACTTCGTGCCGACCGCGGCGATCGCGCTCGAGAACACCCACAACTTCGCCGGCGGCACCGTGGTGCCGCTGGAGGACCTGCGGGCGGTCCGCGCCTTCGCCGACGCCCAGGGCTGCGCCGTCCACCTCGACGGCGCCCGGATCTGGAACGCCCACGTCGCGAGCGGCGTCGACCTCGCGACGTACGGCGGGCTGGTCGACGTCGGCGCCGTCTGCCTGTCCAAGGGTCTCGGCGCCCCCGTCGGGTCGCTCGTGTTCGGCAGCGCCGACGCGATCGCGGAGTCGCGGACCTGGCGCAAGCGGATGGGTGGCGGGATGCGGCAGGTCGGCGTGCTCGCGGCCGCGGGCCTGCACGCACTCGACCACCACGTCGAGCGTCTGGCGGACGACCACGCCCACGCGAAGCGGCTCGCCGAGGCCTGCGGCGTCGACCCGGACGGGGTGGACACCAACATCGTCGTCGTCGAGGTCGACGGGCCGGGCGGCGCCGCCGACGTCGTACGACGGGCCGCCGAGCAGGGCGTCCGCGTCGGGGCCGTGGGCGCCCGCACGCTGCGCGTGGTCACCCACCTCGACGTCGACACCGCCCAGGTGGACCGGGCGGCGTCGGTGCTGGCCGGTCTCCTCGCCGCCTGAACGCCCCCTGGACGCCGACGGCCCGCCTCCCCGGGGGGAGACGGGCCGCGGCGGGTCACCGATGGTGTCGGTCGGTCAGCCCTGCGCGGGCACGACCTCCTCGACGAGCACTTGGCCGGAGCCGACGCGCTCGCCCTCGGTGTCGACGACGGCGACCTCACCGAGCAGGGAGCGGCCCTCGCCCGGGTCGGACTCCGCGGTCAGCACGCCCTCGACGGTCCAGGTCTCCCCGGTGGCGCGCTGCTTGTCGGTGTCGTCGAGCACCAGCGAGCCGTAGCCCGGCGCCGCGATGACGTCGCGGTAGTCGTACTCCGTCGTGCCCGCGGGCACGGAGTAGCCGTCCACCAGCGCCACCCAGGTGCCGGCCTGCGGGTTCGCGACCCGGACGGCCTCCTCGGAGGTGCCGCCCGCCGAGGACGCCCGCTCGACGCAGTCCCCGTCGGCGGGGCAGTAGTAGAGGATCAGGTCCAGGTCGGACCCCGCGTCGGACGGGTTGCCGATCTGCACCGACAGCGACGTCGCGTCGGCCGGGACCTCGATCTCCTGCTCGTTCTGCGCCAGGTCCGCGATGGTCGGACGGTCGATGAACGCGCTGCTCAGCGCGCCACCGCGGGCCCGGCCCTCGAATGCCGCGAACTGGTTGGTGATCTCGTAGCTCCGCTCGACGGGCTCACCGACGACGGCCTGCTCGACCACGTCCGGGTCGGGGGTGACCACGGCGCCGAGCACGGTGGCCTCGACGGTGAAGCGGGCCGCGTTCGTGTCGGAGGTACGACGGGCGTCGACGACGACCTCCCAGACGCCGGGCGTCGGGTTGAGGGTCGTGCGGCTGTCCGGGTCACCGGTGGCGCAGCTGCCGCCGGGCGTGACGACCGGGGTGTAGCAGGCCAGCGAGCCGGCCGGGTCGATCGGCAGGCCGTCGGGCCCGATGCGGTTGAACCGGATCTGGCCGGCGCCGGCGGCCTCGCCGCCCCCGGTCATGTCGACGCGGAGCGCGGTCGCGCCCTCGGGCACCCGGACGAACATGCTCTTCGTCTCGTTGCGACCCACGGTGCCGCGCTTGCGCACCGAGAAGCCGTTGCCCTCGCCGGCGACGTTCGGGTTCACCACGACGTTCATGGTCTGGCCGTCGACACCGGTGGTGTCGGGGGAGTCCATGCGCAGGACGGCGGAGTGCGCGCCCTTGCCCTTCGGGGTGATCCGGACGGGCACGTCGACGGCCTGGCCCAGCGGCAGGTCGACGCTGGAGGGCGCCGTGAACGTGCCGTCGTTGCCGACCCACGACAGGGTGAACGGGTGGGTGCCCGGACGGCCCTCGGTGCGGGTGACGCTGTAGGTGCGGGTGTAGCTGCCGCTCACGCCCTCGCGGTCGTGGATGCCGACGCCGACGCCGGGCTCACCGAGCTGGTCGGCGAGGACGGTGTTGACCTGGACCCGGGTCTCGATGGACTCGGTGTCGATGCCGGCCTTGAGGAGCTGCCAGGCGGCGGGGACGTCGACCACGCCGGTGCCCTGCTCCGCGGCGTCGGCCGCGGGCATGAAGCGGGCGCTGGACATGATGGCCGTGCGCAGGTCCTCGGCGGACGGACGCTCGCCGTCGTTGAGGCGCTTGTAGGCGCCGATCAGCAGCGCCGCGGCGCCGGTGGTCTGCGGCGCGGCCATGGAGGTGCCGTTGAACTGGCTGTAGCCCGGGGGCAGCGCGTAGGTGCCGGCGACGGGGCCGCCCGGCTGCCACGGCGGGGTGGTGGAGATCGCCGAGCCAGGGGCCGAGACCTGCGGCTTGAAGCCGCCGTCCTCGCGGGGCCCGCGGGAGGAGAACTGGTGCAGGTCCTCGGGCGCGGTGACCTCGGCGCCGTAGTTCGACAGCCAGGTGTCGTCGGTGATCGACGAGGCGACGCTGAGGGCGTTGCTCGCGACCGAGGGGTCGCCGACCGTGTTGAGGCCGGCGCCGGAGTTGCCGGCCGAGATGACGAGCTGCATGTCGTACTCGTCGATCACGCGGTTGTAGAGCTCCGCGCGGGCGTTGTCGCCGTCGTTGAGGGCGGGCAGGCCGCCGATCGAGATGTTGACGACGTCGGCGCCGTTGCGGGCGGCGTACAGGACGCCGTCGACGAGGCCGGAGCTGGTGCAGGACGTGGAGGCGAGGCAGGCCTTGATGGCCATCACCTTCGCGCCGGGCGCGGCGCCGTTCATCGCGCCACCGAACAGCGCGTGGCCGGTGGCGATGCCGGCGACGTGCGAGCCGTGGCTGCCGGAGATGCCGATGCCGACCCACGGGATGCCGGAGCCGTACTGGGACCGGTCGGTCTGGACGACGAACGCCATCCGCTCGCGGATCGCGGTCTGCTCGTCGTCGACGCCGAAGAAGCCGACGTCCTTCTTCACCTTGTAGTCGATCAGGCGCTTCGAGTCGGTGAAGTCGCGGTCACCGTCGAGGTCGACGAGGACCTCCTTGGTGGTGGTGTCCTGGATGACGCCGATGTTCTCGCGCAGGACGCCGTCCCGGTCGAGGTCGGCGCCGAAGTCGCTGCCGGCCTGCCCCAGGTCCTGGGCGCCCTCGTTGAGGACGGCGAAGCTGTACGGGCCGCCCGAGGCGGGCGCCGTCCAGGTGCCGCCGGCGGCGGTGAACTCACCGGTGTACGTCGCGCTCGACATGCGCAGCCAGGTGCCGTCACCGGAGGTGGGGGAGTTGGCGTTGTACCAGTCGATCACCTTGCGCTGCCCCTGCGAGGTGGTGCGGAGCGCGGGGTGGTCCATGTCGACGCCGGAGTCGAGGATCGCGACGGTCACGCCGCGGCCGTCGCGCGCGCCCTTGGCGAACTGCGCGGCACCGGTGTCCTGGGTCGGCATGTAGGGGTTCGCGACCGGGGTGCGCTTGTTCGGCGCCTTCTGCGGCTGCGGGTCCTCCTGGCCCTGGCCGATCGGCCGCGGGTCGTCGAGCTCCACCAGGCCGTCGACGTCGACGGCCTTGACGGAGCCGAGGCGGGGGACGTCCTCGGCGTTCTCCAGCGGCACGGAGACGCGGAGGTAGTCGACGGACTCGTCGCGGGCCTCGAGGCGCCCGCCGAGGTCGGCGAGGGCGGCGAGGGCGGTGTCGCTCTCACCCTCCCCGGCGGCGACGAGGAGCGACACGCGCTCCTGGCCGGCCTCCTCGGCGTCGGCGAGACGCTGGGTGTCGGCCGGCCCGTAGCCCTTGTCGGGGGCGCCGACCTCGCTCGGGTCGGCCGCGACGCCGGCGGGACTGCTACCGGGCCCGGTGGGGGCGGCGTACGCCGGGGCGACGGCACCCAGGGTCGAGGCGGTGACGGCCGCGGCGGCGAGGGTGGCCGCTGCGACGACGACGCGGCGCTGTCGGCGCGCGCGCAGGGGTGATGGATTCACAGAGTGGTCCGTTCCGAGAGGGGATCCGAGAGGTGCTGCGATCAGCGCGCCGCGTGACGGCGGTCGGGACCCGAGACAGACCGGTCTGGACCAGTGCAGAGGCGCGCACTCCGTTCTAACCCGGTCCGGCGGACCACGTCCATGGCTGGCAGGTCACGGAACGGCCTCGGTCCGTTCGTGGACCGGCCACGTAGCGTCGGTGGACATGAGCGGGGCGACGGGCGCAGGGCGCCGCTGGCTGGTCCTGGCCGTCGGCCTGGCGCTGTTCGTCGCGGCCGTCGTCGCCGTCCGCTCCTGGCCGGCCGCTGACTCCGACGTCGACGCGGTCGCCCTCGCCGAGCGGGTGCAGGCCTCGACGGACGAGCCGTGGTCCGGGTACGCCGTCTCCCGGGGCAGCCTCGCGCTGCCCGACGCCGACCGGTTCTCCTCCGTCGGCGACCTGCTGGGCGAGGAGACCCGGCTGCGTGCCTGGTGGCGCGGCCCGGACGTCTGGCGCGTCGACGAGCTGCGGACCGCCGGCGAGGTCGGGCTGCGGCACGAGGGCGTGCGGACCACCGAGTGGAGCTACGAGACCGGCATCGCCGAGGGCACCGCGGAGCGGTCGCGCGACCCCGACGTCCGGCTGCCCCGCACCGTCGACCTGCTGCCGCCCGAGCTCGCCCGCCACGTGATGGCCGGGGTCCGCGACGACGAGGTCTCCCGGATCGGCGCCCGCCGCGTCGCCGGCCGCGACGCCCTCGGCCTGCGGGTCACCCCGTCGCTCGAGCAGGCGACCGTCCGCCACGTCGACGTCTGGGCCGACGCCGAGACCGCCGTCCCCCTCGCGGTGGAGGTGTACGGCGACGGCGACGACCCGGTGCTGAGCACGGCGTTCGCCGAGTTCGACGACGCCACCCCCGCCGCCTCCACGGTGGCGTTCGACCCACCCGACGGCGTGGTCGTCGAGGACGAGGAGGTGCTCGACATCGTCGACGCCGTCAGCCGGTACGCCGAGGTCGCGCCGCCCGGGCGCCTCGCGGGCCTGCCCCGCACCGCCGACTCCTCCGGGGCCGTCGGCATCTACGGACGGGGGGTCACCCGGATGATGGCGCTGCCGCTGGACGACCGGGGAGCCGGCCCGCTGCGCGAGCAGCTCGCGCTGACCCCCGGGGCCTCGGTGACGCCCGAGCGGACGGTCGTCGCCCTCGGGCCGCTGGGCGTGCTGCTGACCGACGACGGCAGCGGGGGCGGCTGGCTCGTGACCGGGCCCGTCACCACCGACACCCTCGAGCGGGCCGGCCGGGCGCTGACGCCGACGTGGGCGTTCATGACGACCGCGCTGGAGGCGTCGTGAGCGGGTCCGTGATCCGCACCGCGGGTCTCACCAAGCGGTTCGGCCGCGTCACCGCGGTGGACGGCGTCGACCTCGACGTCCGCGACGGCGACGTCTACGGCTTCCTCGGCGCGAACGGGTCCGGCAAGACGACGACGGTGCGGATGCTGCTGGGGCTGGTGCTGGCGACCCGCGGCGATGCCGAGGTGCTCGGCCTGTCGATGCCGCGCCACCGGCACGAGGTGCTGCCGCAGGTGGGGGCCCTCGTCGAGGGCCCCGGCGCGTACGACCAGCTGTCGGGCCGCGCCAACCTGCGCCTGTTCGACGCGATGGGCCGCGCCGGCGCCGCGGGAGGGCGTCGTACCCGGGAGCGACGGGTGGGCGAGGCCCTCGAGCGCGTCGGCCTCGCCGGCATCGACCGGCGACCCGTGCGGGCCTACTCGCTGGGCATGCGGCAGCGGCTCGGGCTCGCCTCCGCGCTGCTGCGCTCGCCGCGGCTGCTCGTGCTCGACGAGCCGACCAACGGTCTCGACCCCCAGGGCATCCACGAGATCCGCGAGCTGCTGCTCGAGCTGAACCGCACGGGCGTCACCGTGTTCCTCTCCAGCCACCTGCTCGCCGAGATCGAGCAGATGTGCACCCGGGTCGGGGTCCTCGACCGGGGGCGGTTGGTGCTGCAGGACGAGCTGTCGACGCTGCACGGACCCACCGGGCGCACCGAGGTCGTCACCGTCGACGCCGACCGCGCCGCCACGCTGCTCGGGGACGCCGTCGAGCACCGCGAGGGCGACCGCCTGCTGGTGCGGGCCGGCGACCCCGGCCGGCTCAACCGCCACCTCGTCGAGGCCGGCTGCCGTGTCTCCCTGCTCGCGCCCGAGCGGCGCAGCCTCGAGGACGTCGTCCTCGAGGCCTCGCAGGGCACCGGCGACCGGCGGGACCGCCAGGAGCGTGCCTCGTGATCCGCGTCGAGCTCGTCAAGCTGCTCCGCAGCCGTCGGACCTGGGTGACGATCGCGCTGATCGACGCCCTGCCCGTGCTGGTCGCGATCCTGCTCGCCGTCACGGGCGTCGGGCCGCGCCCCGGCAGCGGCCCCGCGTTCCTCTCGGCGGTGCTGACCGACGGCACCCTCTACCCGCTGGCCGCGCTCGCGATGGTCGTGCCGCTGTTCCTGCCGGTCGCCGTCGCCGTGACCGCCGGCGAGGCCGTCGCGGGCGAGGGTCAGGCCGGGACCCTGCGCTACGTCCTGATCCGCCCCGTCGGCCGGACCCGGCTGCTCGTCGCGAAGCTCGTCGCCGTCATCGTGTTCGCCCTGCTGGCGGTCGTCGTCGTCGCGGTCACGGCGTACGTCGTCGGCGTGACCCTGCTCGGCCAGCAGGACGTCACCACCGGGACGGCGACCTTCTCGGGCACCTCCCTGACGACGCCCGAGCTCGTGGCGCGGACGTTGATGTCGCTCGGCTACGCGATGCTCTGCATGCTCGGGGTCGCCGCCATCGCGCTGTTCTGCTCGACCCTGGTCGACACCCCGCTCGCCGCGGCGCTCGGCGCGATCGCCGTCCTGATCGCCTCGACGCTGCTGCTCACGCTCGACGCCGCGAGCGCCCTGCACCCGTGGTTGATCACGCGGTACTGGCTCGCGTTCACCGACCTCTTCCGCGACCCGATCTTCTGGCGCGACATCCTGCGCGGCGTCGGCCTGCAGCTGCTCTACGTCGCGGTGTTCCTCGGCGCCGCCTGGGCGAACTTCACCACCAAGGACGTCACCCGCTAGGTCGAGTCGGCACGTCTGCGCAGCCGTACGACGCCGAGTCGGCAGGTCTGCGCAGATGTACGGGCTCGAGTCGGCACGTCTGCGCAGGTGTGCGACGTCGGCTGGCACCCGTGGGGTGCGCAGACGTGCCGACTCGGCCGTCATGGGGTGCGCAGACGTGCCGACTCGACTAACAGACGGAGGGGGGCGGGGGGCCGCTGGGGACGTCGACGCCGAGGGCGTCGAGGACCATCGCGATCACCGCGGGGTCCGAGGGCAGGTCGCCGTGCTCCACGGCGAGGCCCCCGCAGACGTCCTGGACGGCGTACGCCACGGAGCCGTCGAGCCGCCCCGAGGTGGGGGGGACGACGACCTGGTCGCCCTCGGTCCAGACGCTCACCCACACCGGGCCCTCCGGGGTCTCGTCGCCACTGTTCAGGCCCGCGAGCAGCGGGCTGTCGCTCGTGAGCTGGCGGCAGGCCTCCGGGCAGGAGTCCGGGGTTAGCTCGGCGCCCAGGTCGGCCACCTCGGTGCCGTGGTGCGGCGAGCCCAGCGTCACCACGCGGCGGGCGAGCGCGTCGCCACCTTCCTCGGCGACCCACAGCCGGGCGACCACGCCGCCGGCGGAGTGCCCGACGACGTCCACGGACGCCGCGCCGGCCTCGTCCGCGGTCTCCTGCGCCACCTCGTGCAGGGCGACCGCCTGAGCCCGCAGGTCGCCGGTGCCGCCGTCGACGGGATCGACGACGACCACCTCGCGTCCCTCGGCCCGCAGGGCGTCGGCGAGCGGCTCGAGGCCGGCGCCGGACGCGCCGTACCCCGGCACGAGCAGCACCGGGCCGGGGTCGTCCTGCGCCACGGCGGTGGCGGCGTCCGGCGTCCGGGTCAGCACCACGGCCACGACCGCGGCGACCAGCGCGAGCCCCAGCGCCCCGGCGAGGACGAGCACCAGCCGGCGCCGGGCCGGTGCCAGGGAGTCGAGCACCGCGGCGACCCTCAGTCGAGCGACGAGCGCGGGACGCCGTCCAGGGCGACCTCGCTGATCGCCGTGTAGTCGCGCCTGTCCGGCCCGCCGCCCGGACCGGACACGCGGGTCAGCCGGAGTCGGACCGTGGACGTGGTGCGCGGCCGGATGTCGGTGCGCTGCACCTGCGGGGTGTCGCGCAGGGTGTGCACGACGCGGGAGCCGTCGTCGAAGAACCACTCGACCTGGCGGACCCGGCGGTTGCCGGCGTACCAGTCGACGTCGCGCCCACCGGTCGACCCGGTCTTCGCGTAGCCGTTGAGCAGTCCGACGGTCGTCACCATGACGGGCTCCTCGAAGGTGAAGGTGAGGACGGAGCCGCGACCGTCACCGACCATGCGCCAGGCCGTCTCGTCGCGCCCGTCGAGCATGTTCGGCGCGGCGTAGCTGACGGTGCGCCCGGAGAGGTCCTCGTTCGGCGGGGCGGTGGACGGCGCGGTCGCCGTCACGGCCTCCGTCAGCGGCTCGGCGGCGCGGCGGGCGCGGCTCGCGAGGTCCGGCGGGCGTGCCCCCCGATCGGCGCGGTCGGTGCGGTCGGCGCGGTCGCGCCGGCCCTGCTGGTCCTGGCGCTGCTGGTCCTCGCGCTGCTCGCCGCGCGAGGTGCCGCCCTCGCGGGGCTCGGCGGCGTCGTCCACCTGCCGGCCGGCGGTCGGGGCGTCGCTCGTGACCGCGCCGTCGGGCTGCCAGCCGAGCCAGACGCCGGTGCCGGCGGCCAGGGTGACCGCGAGGGCGGCGGCGACCAGGGGCAGGACCGGCCGGGAGGACGTGCCCCCGCGGCGGCCGGCGGCAGCCCCGGTCAGCGGAGTCGCGGCCTGGACGGACGTGGTGGCCGTGGTGGCCGTGGTGGCCGTGGTGGTCGGCTCGTCGGCGTACAGCGGCCAGCGCGGGGAGCGGGGCAGGTCGCCGGTGGGCTCGGCGGGCACCAGGAGGGGTGCCGCGCTGCGGGTCTCGTCCGGCGACGAGCCGGGGGCGTACGGCGTCAGCACGAGGTCGCGCTCGTCCGCCGGCACCGCGGGCAACGAGTCGCGCTCGGCGGTGTCGGTGCGCCAGTCGGACCAGCTCGGGGACATCACGACCTCCTTCCTGCGTCGACGACGACGGGCCGGGAGCCCTCCACGGTAGCGGCAGGGCCCCGGCCCGTCGTACGGCCGGGCACACCGGACCCCGCGGGGTCGGGCGCGCGGCGGGCGTCAGCCGTCGGTGCGGCTCGCGTCGGCGGCACCGGTCTCGCTGCCGGCGCCCTCGCTGGTCAGGTCACCGCCGATGCTCTCGAGGTGGGCCCGGACGAACCACTGGAACTTCTCGAGCTCGGCGGTCTGGGCGATCACCATGTCCTCGGTGATCGGGTCGATGTCGCCGGTGGTCTCGATGACCTTGCGGTTGTCGGTGATGGCGCCGACGTACACCAGGTCCAGCGCACCGAGGTGCGCCAGCGCGGTGTCGCGGCCGAGGGAGTAGTCGTCCCAGGTGCGGTCCGCGATGACCGCGCCCGGGGTGCCCTTCGGCGAGCCACCCAGGGTGGCGATCCGCTCGGCGACCTCGTCGGCGTACCCGCGGACCAGCTCCACCTGCGGGTCGATCATCTCGTGCACCGCGATGAAGTGCGGGCCGACGACGTTCCAGTGGACGTGCTTCAGCGTGAGGTGCAGGTCGTTGTACGCCGACAGACGGCCCTGGAGCAGGCCGATGACGGTGTGCGCCTGCTCGGTGGACAGGCCGGGGACGGTGTAGGACACGTGTTCTCCTCGTGGGGTTGGCGTCGTGTGACTGTGCTGGGTGCAACGCCACCGGTGGGTGGCGGATTCCGGGTCGGGTGAAGTCAGGCCAGGAACGGGCGGACGTCGAGGTGCTCGCCGTCGCCGGAGTCGATGGCGTCGGTGAGGCGCTCGAGGACGTCGTCGCCGACGTCGAGGCCGGCCTGGGAGACGGCGCCGTCCAGCTCGGCGCGGATCGTCTCGCGGGGCGCGGACTCCTCGTAGGAGACGACCCGGTCGACGGCGGCCTGGAGGGCCTCCACGCGGGGGTCGTCGTCGGGGGTGGCGGGGGTGACGGGCTCGGTCATGGCCTCCGGGTACCCACTGGCTGGCCCGGTGCTCCTACGGTGTGCCCGTGAGGCCATCCCGGACCGTCCTGTCCACCACGGCGCTGGCCGTCGCCGTCACGGTGCTGGCGGGGTGCGGCGGAGGCGACGACGAGCCCGGCTCGGGCGCCCCCGGCGACGAGGTCTCCGTGGGGGAGACGCTCGACCCGACCGCGGACTCGACGCCCCTGCCCGACGACGTGGCCGCCTCGACCACCGAGCTGCGCTCCGCGGTGCGCACCTTCAGCGACGCGCTGCTGACCGGGGACGGCGAGCTGGCCTACGCCTTCTACACCGCCGAGTGCCAGACCAAGGTCCCGCAGGGCACGTACCTGCTCATCGTGAAGCGCGCCGGCGCCGTGTACGGCGAGCCGCTGCCGTTCGCGACGTACGAGGCGACCGTCTCGGAGGAGGAGACCGACGCCGGCCCGCAGGAGGTGGCGGCGGTCGACTACACGTTCCGCGGCGCCAAGGGCCTCGTCCAGGACGACGAGGAGTGGACGAACACCGACGAGGGCTGGCGGCTGTCGGACTGCTGAGCTGGCGGCTCAGATGACGGTGAGCGTGACCCGGGTGCCGGGGTCGACCGTCTCGCCCTCGCCGGGGTCGACCGCGGTGACGTAGCCGAGCTCGAAGATCCCGCCGCCCTCCTCGACGACGACCAGGCCCAGGTCCTCGAGGGTCCGTCGGGCCTCCTCGACGCTGCTGTTGACGATCCCCTCGGGGATCACGACCCCCTCGGGACCGCTCGAGACGACGAGCTCGAGGGTGTCGCCGGGCAGGAGCTCCTCGCCCGCGCCGGGGCTGCTGGAGACGACGAGCCCCTCCTCGAGGGTCTCGGAGGACTCCTCGGTCCGGACCACCTCGACCCCGGCGTCGGAGTAGCGCTGCTCGACCTCGTCGGCGTCCTGCCCGACGAGGTCGTCGACTGCGACCGGCTCCGGCCCGAGGCTCACGACGATCGAGACCCGGCTGCCGGGGCTCAGCTCCGTGCCGGCCTCGGGGTCGGTGCCGATGACGTCGCCCTCGGCCACGCTGTCGCTGTACTGCTCGGTGGCGTCGTCGACGACCAGGTCGAGCGCGAGGAGCGCGTCCTGTGCACGGTCCTCGCTGCCGCCGCGCAGGCGCGGCACCTCGACCCGCTCGGGCCCGAGGGACAGCGTGAGCGTCACCGTGCCGCCGTCGAGGACCCGGTCGCCGCGGTCCGGGTCGGTGGACATGACCTCGCCCTCGGGGACCGTCTCGGAGTAGTCCTCGTCGACGTCGACGTCGAGCCCCGCGGCCTCGAGCCGCTCGGTGGCGGCCTGCTCGTCCAGGCCGACCACGCCGGGGGTCGAGGTGTAGCGGCCGAAGCCGAGCCACCAGCCGCCGACGGCCGCCGCGAGGAGCAGGAGCACGAGGGCGCCGACGAGCAGGGTCCCCCGCCGTGACCGGGCTGGACGGCCCGGCCGCCCCGGCTGACCCGGGCCGCTCCGCGGGGGGCGCGGCGGGTAGCCCCCGGCGGGCACCGGCGCCGGCCGGGACGGCGCCGGGGCGGGGGGGACGACCGGGAGGTCCTGGGTGTCGCGTCGCGGTCCGACCGGGGGACGCACCCGCGTCGCGCCACCGGCCCGCTCGCGGGTCGGGTCCGGACGGGGCAGCGCGACCGGGGGCTCCCACGAGTCGGCGTCGTCCGCCGGCGGCCACCGCGCCTCGGCCTCGCCGGCCCCGAAGAGCCAGGTGCCGCTGTCCTCCGGCTCGGGCCCGGTCGCGCTCTCGGCGTCGTCGTACGGCGTGGGGACGTCGGGCCCGCCGACCGGGAGGGGCCGCAGGTCGCCCACCAGCTCGGGGTCGTCGACGGCGCCGGCGTCCAGCGCCTGCAGGACGCGGCGGACGTGGCGCAGCAGCACCCCGGCGTCGGCCGGCCGCTGGCCCGCGTCCCGGACGCAGGCGCGCGCCACGAGCGCGTCGACGTACGCCGGGATGCCGGGCACCGTCGCCGACGGGGCGGGCACGTCGGTGTGGACGTGGTGGTAGGCGATCTGGATGGGGGTGTCGCCCCGGTGGGGCTTGAGGCCGGTCAGCAGCTCGTGCAGGACGACGCCCGCGGCGTACACGTCGGCTCGGGGGTCGGCGTGGCCGTCGGTGAGGAGCTCGGGGGCGAGGTAGGACACGGTGCCGATGAGGACGCCGCCGGTGGCGGTGTGCTGGCTCTCCGCGCTGACCGCCTTGGCGAGGCCGAAGTCGGCGACCTTGACGCGCGCGCCGGCGTCGGTGTGGCCGGCGCTGACGTCGGCGATGAGCACGTTCTCCGGCTTCACGTCACGGTGGACGATCCCGGCGCGGTGCGCCGCGGCGAGTGCGGCGAGGACGGGCTCGAGCGTGCGCAGCGCCGCCGCGGGCGGCAGCGGGGCCTCGTCGCGGACGACGTCGCGCAGCGTCCGGCCCGGCAGGTGCTCCATGACGAGGTAGACCAGCCCGTCGTCCTCGCCCTGGTCGTGGACGGCGACGACGTTGGGGTGCGACAGCCGCGCCGCCGAGCGGGCCTCCCGCACGAACCGGGCGACGAACTCCTGGTCGTCGCCGAGCGCGCTGTGCATGACCTTGAGGGCGACCGTGCGGTCGAGGCGGGTGTCGACCGCGACGTGCACGGTGGCCATCCCGCCGCGCGCGATCCGCGGTCCGACGCGGTAGCGGCCGTCGACCAGGTGTCCCTCGAGGGAGGCGTCGGCGGGACCGCGCTGGCGCACGTCGCCGTCCGTCATCGTCCCTCCCCGCCGTCCGGCCCGGCGCCGGTCGGTGGTCCATCGTACGAAGACCCGGTCCTCCCGTGCCGCCCACGCGCACCGGCCGTGTCGCGCGCGCCGCCCGTGCGACACCATGGAGCCATGAGCAGCACCACCGGCAGTCCCTCCCCGGACCCCCTCGACGGACCCCTCGCCGCGGCGGACCTCGACGCCCTCGTCGACGAGTGGGGCGACTGGGCGCAGGTCGCCGACCTCCTCGACGTCCCGCGGACGAAGGTCGGCACCCTGCTGCGCGAGCACCGCCTCGCCGCGGCGGTGCCGCGCCCCGGCGCCGGCCAGCGGGTGCCGCTGGCGTTCGTGCAGGACGGCGAGGTCGTCAAGGGCCTCCCGGGGATCCTCACGGTCCTCCACGACGGCGGGTACGACGACCGCGAGTGCATCGCCTGGCTCTTCACCGACCTCGGGCTGCCGGGTCGGCCGATCGACGCGCTGCGCGAGAACCGGGGCAGCGAGGCCAAGCGCCGCGCCCAGGCGATGGCGCTGTAGTCCCTCGGGGCCGGGGAGGCCCTCAGGCCGTCAGGCCGTCCGGGACGTCGCCGCGGCGCCCAGGGCCCGCAGCGCCGCGGTCGCGGTCTCGTCCAGCCCGGCCCGGTCGAGCGCCGCGTCGGCGTGCGTGACCAGCCCGGTGATCGCCTCCTCGACCTGCGCCTCGGCGCCGGAGTCGACGATGAGCTCCTGGAGGTGGCGCAGGGTCGCGGCGTCGTGGGGGCGTCCGAGGCTCGCGGCGAGCTCGTCGCGGTCCGCCGTCCTCCCCGCGGCGGCCAGGCCGTCGAGGGCGAGCGCGACCAGGACCGTCTGCTTGCCCTCGACGAGGTCGTCGCCCGCGGGCTTGCCGGTGACGGCGGGGTCTCCGAACACGCCGAGGAGGTCGTCGCGCAGCTGGAAGGCCTCGCCCAGCGGCAGCCCGAAGGCGCCGAGGGCGTCCTGGGTGGCGGTGTCCGCGCCGGCGAGGGCCGCCCCGAGGTGCAGGGGCTGCTCGACGGAGTACTTGGCGGACTTGTAGCGCAGCACCGTCATGGCCTCGGCGACGTCCTCGAGCCCCCGGGCCTGTACGGAGATGTCGAGGAACTGCCCGGCGATCACCTCGGTGCGGCAGAGGTCGAGGACGTCGAGCGCGGCGCCGACCTGCTCGGCGGGCAGCCCGCAGCGGCGGAGCATCTCGTCGGACCAGCTGAGCAGCAGGTCGCCCAGCAGGATGGCGCCGGCGGCGCCGTACCGCTCCGGGGGGCCGCTCCAGCCGGCGGCGCGGTGCTCGGCCTCGAGCGCGCGGTGCGCGGCGGGGTGACCGCGGCGGGTGTCGGAGGCGTCCATGTAGTCGTCGTGGACCAGGGCGCTGGCGTGGAGCAGCTCCAGCGAGGCGCAGGCGCGCAGCAGGGCGGTCTCGTCGACGACGTCCGGGCGGACCGCCCGGTAGCCCCACCAGCAGAACGCGGCCCGCAGCCGCTTGCCACCGGCGGTCGCCGTCCGCGCCTCGGCGAGCAGCCGCGCGGCGTCGGCGCCGAGGGGCTCGAGCCGCGGCGCCATCGAGTCGAGGAAGCCCGCGACCTGGGCGGAGACCGCGGCGCGGAAGGTGGCGTCGTCGCTGTCGGGCACGGGTCCGAGGCTAGTGGGGCCGGGCCGCGTCGGGATTCGGGGCGGCCGCCGGGGCGTGCCTAGACTCCGATCCGTGGCCGACGGCGTGCAGTCCCAGGCGGGCTCGGGTGAGCACTTCCACGACCCGCGCGACGCGCGGCGCAGCATCGCGGCGCTGATCGCGGCGGGGGAGCGGTCGTACTCGTTCGAGTTCATGCCGCCCAAGGACGAGGCCGGCGAGGCCCAGCTCTGGACGGCGATCAGCGAGCTCGAGCCCTACCGGCCCACCTTCGTGTCCGTCACGTACGGCGCCGGCGGCTCGTCGCGCGACACCACCGTCCGGGTCACCGGCCGCATCGCCCGCGAGACGTCGATGGTGCCGCTGGGCCACCTGACCTGCGTGGGCCACAGCGAGGCCGAGCTGCGGTCGATCCTGGCGTCGTACGCCGGGGCCGGGGTGCACAACGTCCTCGCGCTGCGGGGCGACCCGCGTGAGGGGCCGCGCTCGCCGTGGACGCCGACCGAGGGCGGCTTCACCTACGCCGAGGAGCTGGTCCGGCTGGCCGCGGGCGGCGGGTTCACCGTCGGCGTCGCGGCGTTCCCCGGCGTCCACCCGGGCGCCGAGTCGGTCGAGCGCGACACCGAGGTGCTGCTCTCCAAGCAGCGGGCGGGCGCCGAGTTCGCCATCACCGACATGGTCTTCCAGGCCTCCGACTACGCCGCCCTGCTGGAGCGCTCGAGCGCCCGGGGCGTCGACTTCCCGATCCTCCCGGGGATCATGCCGATCCTGAACCTCGGCCAGGTCGCCCGCATGGCGGAGCTGTCGGGCCGTGAGCTGCCCGCCCGGGTGCGGGAGCGCGTCGAGCGCCACGGCGACGACAAGGCGGCGGTCCGGGCGGAGGGCATCGCGATGGCCGCCGAGCTGTGCGTGGAGCTCGAGGCCGCCGGCGCGCCGGGGCTGCACTTCTACACGCTCAACCGCTCCACCGCGACGCGCGAGATCTTCTCGGCGCTGCGCATCACGGCCTGAGGCTCGCCGACCCCTCCCGGATTCTCAGACGGGCGGGACCTCCGCGGCCACCAGTGCCGAGGCGAGCCCGACGAACGCCAGCCCCGGCCCCACGGCCGCGTGCGCGCCGGTGACGAGCACGCCCGGGACCGGGGTGCGCGGCCCCAGCCGCTGTCGCGTCGTGCCGCGCCCCTCCCAGCGCACGCCGTACGGCGACCCGCCCCACCGCTCCGCCGCGGCGCGGGGGGAGAGGTCGATCCGGGTGACGACGTGCGGCCGGACGTGGACGCCGCGCTCGGCGAGCGAGCGCACGGGGTCCTCGGCGCCCCGGCCGCGGGCGACGACCGTCCAGGCGGCACCCCCGGCCGGCGCGGACCCGGGGGGCTGGACGCGGACGACGAGCAGCGGGTCGCCGTGGATCACGGTCTCGTGGTGCGGCAGGTCGGGCAGGTCGCCCTCGAGCCCCAGGTGGGCGACGACGGGCGGCATGGCCGGCTGCGTCGCGCCGACGTGCGGGGCCAGGACGGGCAGGCGGCGCGGGTCGATCGCGCAGACGACGACGTCGGCGTCGACCTCGCCCGCCGACGTCGCCACGGCGACCGCGCGTCCGCCCCGCACGACGACGTCGTGCACGCGGGTGCCCAGCCGCACCTCGGCCCCGCGCCCCGCGAGCCGGTCGGCGAGGACCTCCGTCACCGTGGCCATGTGGGTCGGCACGCTCCAGGTGCCGAAGCGCTGCTCGAGGTAGGCCACCACGCCGGCCCACGCCGGCACGCCGCCGGGCTCGTGGCCGTCGACGTCGAACGGGTGGCTGGCCACGAGCCGCAGCCGGCGGTCGCGCAGCCCCCGGCGCAGCGCCCGCTGCAGGGTGGCCCGGGAGTCGAGCAGGCGGGCCGTCGCGGTCCGCCCCACCTCGGGGGACCAGCGGCGCTCGAGCACGTCGGTGCGGAGCAGCTCCCAGGTCTCGGTGTACGACGCGACGTACGCCGCCCACTGCTCGCCCAGGCCCGCGCCGAGGCCGTCGACGGCCCGGACCTGCGCGCCCCGCGAGCCGCCCGGCAGCGCCAGGGAGGTGCCGTCGGCGAACCGGTGCTCGCGGACCACGTCGTGGGCCACCAGGTCCATCTCCCGCTCGAGCGGCCGTCCGCTCTTGCGGAACAGGTCGCGCAGCACGGCCGGCAGCAGCGTGTACGTCGGACCGGCGTCCCAGGTGTGCCCGTCCCGCTCGACGCGCCTGCAGACGCCGCCCGCGGCGTCGGCGGCGTCGAGGACGACGACCTCGTGGCCGAGCCGGACGAGGCGGGCCGCGGCGGCCAGCCCGCCGAACCCGGCGCCGACCACCACCACCCGCGCCATGGCGCCAGGCTAGGCGGACGTCGGTGCGCGGATGTGCGCGCCTCCGTGGTGGGCGGCAGAATGGACCCCTCACGACGGACGCTGGAGGGCGCGGATGAGCCAGGTCGAGGCACGGCGCGCCGAGCGTCCCCCCGCGTCGGTCCGGGCCGCCACCGCCGTGATGGGCGTGCAGGCCGTGCTCCTGGCCGCCCTCGTCGGGGCGACCGTGGTGTGGGAGGACCTCCTGGTGACGGCGTGGGCCTCGGACAACCCGGCCGCCGGCGCGGTCGTGGAGCAGGGTGGTCTGACGGCCCTCGAGGAGTCGCCGGTCGCCGTCCCCGACTTCGTGCCGCTCGCCGTGGTCGTGTTCCTGACCCTCGTGCCGATCGGCGCCGTGCTCGCGGCGATGCTGCGGCACCGCGCCGGCTGGGTCCGCACGTGGCTGACCGCGGGCGCCGCGGCCGGCGTGGTCGCCGCGGCCCTGGCCGCCCGGACAGGCGCGCCCCTCGCCTTCACGGGCCTCGCCGTCCTGACCGGTCTCTCGTGCGTCGCGCTCGTCGCCTGCCTGTGGCACCCGGGGACCTCGCGCTGGCTCGCCCGTCGCGCCCCGGCGGCCTGACGTACAGCCCGCGCCGGGGTGCTTGACCCCGGCCGACGCCCGACCTACTCTGGTCACATCGAACACGCGTTCGATCGACCGTGGTGGCGTCGCCTCGACCCCGGCGTCACCACGGTCACCCCCGGGTCGAGTCCCCGTTCCCGACGGGCGGTCGGCGACCGCCCGCGCCCACCCGGAGGCCGCCGTGCGACCACAGACGATGCTCCACCCCCAGGCCCTCCCGGCCAGCACCCACGCCTACCTCGACCGGTCGGCGGCCTCGTTGGAGGTGGCGGCCACCACCCCGGACGTCAACCGTCGCTACGCCACCGCCCACGTCGCCGCCCTCCAGGCGGCTGCCGCGCTGCTGGCCGCCCGCGCCCAGCCGGACCCGCGGCGTCGTCCGCAGCGCAACGCCTGGGTGCTCCTGACCCGCGTCGCCCCCGAGCTCGCCGAGTGGGCCCGGTTCTTCTCCGACGGCGCCGCCCGGCGCGCCGCCGCCGAGGCGGGGGCGAGGGGAGCGGTCTCCGAGCGGGAGGCCGACGACCTCGTCCGTGACGCCGACCGGTTCCTGGCCACGGTGGAGTCGGCGCTGGGGCTCGTGCCCCACCACACCGGCCCCCGGCGGACGGCCGTCGCCGGGCGAGCGGCGTACGACCTCGAGCGCCCGTCGGCCTGAGCGCGGCCGAGGGCGGCGCCGACACTAGGGTGTGCGCCATGCCCGCGCCGACACCCGAGCGACCCTCCGAACGTCGCGGTGCCGCGCGGACGACGGTGCTGTGGGCCACGCTGCGCGACGCGCTGCCCGCCGAGCCGGCCGACGTCCTGGACGTCGGCGGCGGTACCGGTGGTCTCGCCGTCCGGGTCGCCGAGCTGGGGCACCGGGTCACCGTGGTCGACCCCAGCCCGGACGCGCTGGCGATGCTCGCGCGCCGAGCCGACGAGCGTGGGGTGGCCGAGCGGGTCCACGGCGTCCTGGGCGACCTGGCCGACCTGGGTGGCGTCGAGCAGGTCGACGCCGTCCTGTGCCACGGCGTGCTCGAGGTGGTGACCGACCCCGTCGCCGCGCTGACCGCACTCGCCGGCTGCCTGAGGCCCGACGGGGTGCTGAGCCTGGTCGTCGCCCAGCGGTACGCCGCCGTCCTGGCGCGCGCCATGGCGGGCCACCTGGTGCAGGCCCGCGAGCTGCTCGACCCCGCGACCCCGCCCGCCGCCGCCCCTCGCGGTCGACGCTTCACCCACGAGGAGCTCCGGACCCTGCTCGGCGGGGCCGGCCTCGACGTGGTCTCCGTCCACGGCGTCCGCGTGTTCGCCGACCTGGTGCCCGGGGCGCTGCTCGACCTGGAGCCCGGCGCCTCGCAGGCGCTGGTCGATCTCGAGCAGGCGGCCGCGGTGCGCCCGGAGCTGTTCCCGCTGGCGACCCAGCTCCACGTCGTGGCTCGCGGCGGGCGTCCCTGACCCCGGCCGCACCACGGACGGGCGTCGGTGATTTCCGCACCTTGGGTACCGTCGTCGGCAGAGGCTGCCTAGACTTGTCGTCTCGTCATCGCCGGGGTCCCCGAGGACCCCTGTGTACTTGGGAGGTCCCCTTGCCGCTCTCGGAAGAGGAGCTGCGCATGCTCGAGCAGATGGAGCGCGCGCTGGTCGAGGAGGACCCCAAGCTGGCGTCCACCCTGCGGGGCACCACGCTCCGGCGTGCCGCCCGCCGTCGTGCCATCGGCGCCGGGGTCGTGTTCCTCGGCGGAGTCGCCGTCATGCTCGGTGGCGCCGTCTCCGGCTACACCGTCATCGGGGTCGTCGGCTTCGTCATCATGCTGGCCTCCGCGACCCTCGGCATCGCCGCCGTCCGCAGCCGCCAGCAGGTCGGCGACGGCGCGCCCCACGACGCCGGCGAAGCCACCGGTGGCCCCTTCACCGTCATCGAGGGCGGCCGCAGCCGAGGCCGTGGCCGCAACCGTCAGCGCCGCGAGCGTGAGCGCGCCTCCGGCTCCTTCATGGAGCGCATGGAGGAGCGGTGGCGCCGCCGCCGCGAGGGCGGCCAGGGCTTCTGAGCCCCACTCCCTGACGTCGAGTCGGCACGTCTGCGCACGCTGAAGGCGTCGAGTTGGCACGTGTGCGCAGGCTGAGGGCGTCGAGTCGGCACGTCTGCGCAGCCGGAGGGCGTCGAGTCGGCAGGTCTGCGCAGGCTGGACGCGCTGAGCCGGGCGGCGGTCGCGTCGGAAGGCACGTGCTTCGCTCACTCATGGGGCTCGCGGTGCGCGCAGGTGCCGACTCGGGCGACGTACGGCGTGATCAAGCGCCGCCTCGAGGCTCGTACGGTGCGCAGACGTGCCGACTCGAGCCTTGTGAAGTGCGCAGACGTGCCGACTCGAGCCTTGTGAAGTGCGCAGACGTGCCGACTCGAGCCCTGTGAAGTGCGCAGACGTGCCGACTCGAGCCTGATGAAGTGCGCAGACGTGCCGACTCGACCGCTCCCAGCTGCGCAGACGTGCCGACTCGGCTCCTCAGACCAGGCGGTCGACGACGGTGCCGGGGCGTCCCGCCCCCGAGCCCGTACGACGGGTGGCCGGCGTGGGCGCGGCGGGCCGCGCCGCCGTGGGGAGCGCCGAGGCGGGCAGCCAGCGGGCGAGGCGGCGGCGTCGTCCGCCGGTGGCACCGGCGAGGGCCAGCCGGACGGCTTCGACGTCGGCGTCCAGGGCGGCGGCGTGGCCCGGGTCCTGGGCGGGGGTCGCGCGGGCGTAGCGCTCCTGCTCGACCGCGGCGACGAGCCGGCGCAGCGCGGGGACGGCGGCGGCGTGGTCGCTGGCCGCACGGTCCGACCGGGAGTCGGGGTCGGGCTGCAGCAGGGGCTCGAGCAGGGCGAGGGCCTGGCGGGGCGAGCGCCCGGCGGGCCAGGGCTGACGCAGGTCGACGACGGTGTCGCGGAGCTCGGCCCAGGCGGCCTCGACCGGGCTCCAGGTGGTCCGGCGGTGGGTGCGGCGACGGCGTCGCAGCAGGGCGGGCGCCGCGGCCAGGAGCACCACGAGGGCGAGGCCGCCCAGGGACAGGGCGACCGTGCGCCACGCCGCGAGCGGTGAGGAGGACGTCGCCGAGGCCTCGACGGCGACCTGCCGGTCGGCCGGCTCGGGGACCCCGCCCTCGCCGCCGCCCTGGTCGGGGATCGGCGCGTCCCCGGCGCCCTGCCCGGGCTCGGTGACGTCCGGGCGGTCGGTGTCGCCGAGGCCCTGGGTGTAGTCCGGGACCTCCGAGGCGCGGCCGGCGGGGGTGGGCTCGAAGCGGACCCAGCCGGAGCCGGGGAAGTACAGCTCGGGCCAGGCGTGCAGGTCGTCGGAGGAGTACTCCCACAGGGCCTCGTCGCCGTCGCTGCCGACCTGCTCGGGGTGCAGGAAGCCCACCGCGACCCGGGCGGGGATGTCGAGCGCGCGCGCCATCACGGCCATCGCCGAGGCGAACTGCTCGCAGTAGCCGGTGCGCCCGTCGGGGCCGTCGTCGAGGAACGACACCAGGTCGTCGGCGCCGTTGCCGCTGTCGGCCTGCAGGCTGTAGGTGAACCCGCCGTCGCGGCGGAACCACTGCTGCAGCGCCACCGCGCGGTCCAGGTCGGTGGTGGCGCCGTCGGTGACGGCCCGGGACAGCTGGCGCACCTCGAGCGGCAGGTCGTCGGGCAGCTCGGTGAACTCCGAGCCCAGCGCGCTGCTGCTGGGGGTCGAGGTGACGAGCGCGGCCTGCGTGATGTCCAGGTCGAGACCGGTCGCGGTGTAGCGCAGCCCCGCGGTGGTGAGGTCGTCCTCGGCGGCGATGAAGTCGCGGGTGGAGACGTCGTACTTCCACAACCCCTCGGCGTCCACGCGCTGCGCGGGGAACGGCGTGGGCAGCCAGGCCGAGACGAAGTCGGGGGAGACCCGGATGTCGTAGTCGTGCTCGCGCCGCGCGACGGTCTCCGCGACGCCCTCCGGCGCCGGCATCAGCCCGGACGCGCTCTGGTCGTCGGGCAGGTCCCGGTTGCCGCTCGTCCAGGCCTCGTCGGAGAAGCGGTTCAGCACCGAGATACGCAGGTACGACGGGTCGG
This sequence comes from uncultured Nocardioides sp., assembly GCF_947489365.1. Taxonomy (GTDB): domain Bacteria; phylum Actinomycetota; class Actinomycetes; order Propionibacteriales; family Nocardioidaceae; genus Nocardioides. The sequence continues at coordinate 70,494 of NZ_CANLDB010000008.1, read as the reverse complement.
GGTCGGAGGTGCGCAGCTGCAGCAGCGGCGTGTCCTCGGGCCGGCGCAGGTCGCGGCGCAGGTCGGTCATCGGGTTGGTCAGCGAGATCTCCCGGTCACCACCGCCCGTGCCGTCCCCGTCGAGGGCGGCCAGGCCGAGGGTGGGGACGGCGAGGGGGACGACGAGCGCCAGGCCCGTCGCGGTCGCGCCCAGGCCGAGCGCCGTGGCCCCCACCCCGCCGGTCCGGACGCCGAACCCGGTGTCCTGGACGGCGTCGTCGCGGTCTCCCGCGGTGCCGTCCTCGGCGGCGTCCCATCGGTCCAGCTCGGCGGCGGTGCTCTGGAAGAGCATCCACAGGAACCCGGCGGCGGGGGCCGCGAAGACCCACCACGTCACCTCGCCGCCCAGCATGCTGACCGGGAGCGTGTAGACCGTCAGCAGCGGCAGGCCCGCGAGCGAGACCGTGCGGATGCTGCAGGCGAGCACGTCGACCATCAGCAGGCACGCCAGGCCCGCGAGCAGCAGCAGCGGCTCCACCGGGGGGACGTCGCCGCCGACCGGGGCGGCGTACCGCCCGGCGCTGACCACGGCGTCCTCGAGCGCCCGGACGGCGAGCGCCACGGTGTCCGGCGTGGGCAGCCACGACCCGGTCGCACTGCGGAGGAACCCGACCGCGGCGACGCCGAGCTGTGCCACGACGACGAGCACCGCCGGCACGCCGAGGGTGCGCAGCGCGCTGCCGACGACCGCGACCACGAGGCCGATGCCCAGCAGCGGGACGAGGAAGCGGTCCGGGTTCTCGGTGAAGCCGCGCCACGCCATCGTCGTCGTCCACGCGGTGAGGCACGCCGTCAGGGCGAGCAGCAGGTCGCGGCCACCGGAGATCCGGCCGCGGCGGTACGACGCGCTCATCGTGCGAGTCCCGTCAGGGGCGCGCTCGTCGCGGACGGGTGGGCCAGGCGGGCCCAGGCGACGTCGACGGTCTCGGCGGGCCACAGCTCGGAGAGCCGCCAGCCCTGGCTCGCCAGCACGGCCCGGGTCGGGGACGCCGGGCGCCCGTCGGTGCCGTCCCCCCAGGCCGACAGGTCGACCGGCAGCGCCACGGCGGTCCCGGCGTGGTGCCGCATCCGGCGCAGCACGGGCGCGTCGCCGGGCTCGGAGCCGCCGAGGAGCGCGACGAGGATGCCGCCCCGAGCGCTGTCGGTGAGCCAGGAGGTGTCGAGGTCGACGCGGGAGGTCGGGGTGAGCACGGCGAGGGCCTCCAGCAGCGCGGTCGAGTCGGTGGTGCCCGTGCGGTCGTGCCAGCCGGCACCCGGGTGCTCGCCCGCGGCGGTCACCAGCCGCACCATGTAGCCCCGGCGGGTCAGGTGCACGGCCACCGAGGCGGCCGCCGCGACGGACAGCTCGAGCGAGGACGCCGCACCCTGCCCGCGGTGCGCGCGGGCACGGTCGTCGACCATCACCGTGGCCCGGGGCTGCCAGGGCTGCTCCTCGCGGCGCACCATCAGCTCGCCCGCCCGGGCCGAGCTGCGCCAGTGGACGCGGCGCAGGTCGTCCCCGACGCGGTAGTCGCGCACCGTGACGTCCTCGGCGCTGCCGGTGGCGAAGGAGCGGGGGCGCTCGTCACCGGCGCCCGTCCACTGCCCGCCGAGGGCGACCGGGGCCAGCGGGACGACCGCGGGGACGACGACCAGCGACGTCTCGGACCGGAACGACCGGCCCACCTCGACGAGGCCGAAGGGGTCGCTGACCCGCACGTCCATGGGGCCGACGGGGTAGCGGCCCCGCACGCCTGGACGCACGGGGTAGGAGACGTGGCGCCGCCAGCCGTGCCCGATGCCCTCGAGCACGAACCGGGGGCGGGAGCCGAGCGCGTGCGGCACGTGGTCCTCCAGCAGCAGCACCCCGGTGGGGGTGCGGCCCTCGTTGACCAGCAGCAGGTCGACGCGGGCGGCCTCGCCGACGGTGAGGGTGGACGGCGTGACGGTGCGCTCGAGCGTCAGGCGGTAGCGGCTGCGGCCGATGGCGAACGCCGCGAGCAGCGGCAGCAGGGCGACGAGGACGCCGACCCGCACCAACGCGGACTGCCCCAGCACCACGGCGCACAGCACCGCGGTCAGGCCGGCCGCGACGAAGGCGCGCCCGCGGACCGTCAGTCCCGCCAGGGCCTCACGCACGCTCCCGTCCTCAGCGGCCGGGCTCGGGGACCGGCACCTCGGCCAGCAGCCCGCGCAGGACCTCGGAGGTGCCCCGACCCGCCATCGTGGCCTCGACCGAGGGCAGCAGGCGGTGGGCGAGCACGCGCTCGGCGAGGTCGCGGACGTCGTCGGGCAGCACGTAGTCCCGGCCGGCCATCGCCGCGCGGGCCTTCGCCGCGCGCAGCAGGTGCAGCGACGCCCGGGGCGAGGCGCCGAGGGTCAGCTCGCGGGAGGCGCGGGTGGCGGTGGTGAGCGCGACGACGTACCGCTGCACGGCGGGGGCGGCGTACACGCCGCCGACGATGCCGACCAGCTTGCGGATCTCCGCCGCGTCGGCGACCGGCTCGAGGTCGTCGAGCGGGTCGGCGGACGTGTGGTGCTCGAGCATCGCGAGCTCTGCGGCCTCGACCGGGTAGCCCATGGACACCCGCGCCATGAAGCGGTCGCGCTGCGCCTCGGGGAGGGGGTAGGTGCCCTCCATCTCCACCGGGTTCTGCGTGGCCACGACCATGAAGGGCGCCTGCAGGGGGTACGTCGTCCCGTCGACGGTGACCTGGCGCTCCTCCATGCACTCCAGCAGGGCGGACTGCGTCTTGGGGGAGGCGCGGTTGATCTCGTCTCCGACGACGAGGTTGGCGAAGATCCCGCCGGGGCGGAACTCGAACGAGCGGGTCTCCTGGTTGAACACCGAGACGCCCGTGACGTCGGAGGGCAGCAGGTCCGGCGTGAACTGGATGCGCCGCACGCTCGCGTCGATGCTGCGCGCCAGCGTCTTGCTGAGCATCGTCTTGCCGACGCCGGGCACGTCCTCGACCAGCAGGTGACCCTCGGCGAGCAGGACGGTGATCGCGGACGCCACGACGTCCGGCTTGCCCTCGATGACGCGCTCCACGTTGGCGCGGATGCGCTCCACGACGGAGACGAGGGTCGCGATGTCGCCGCTGCGGTCCGGCGGCGCGCCGGCCTGGTGCCGCATCGTGTCGCTCTCGGCCGCTTCCGGTCGGGTCACTGGTCCCTCTCCTGTGGGTGAGGACACCACCGTAGTCGGCCCGCCCCACCCGGTCCCTCCACCTGCCTCCACCCGGTGGGCTCCCGTCCCTCCACTTCCCTCCACCCCGCCCGTACGGCGTCCTGGTCGGCCCCACGTCGGGCCCGGGAGGCCGTCCCGGGCGTCCCCGGTTCGCGGGTCGCTGCCGTGCGCGGGCGCGAAAAGGCGCGGAAAGGCGGGGAAAGGGGTCGGATGTGGTTGCAGGTGGAGGAAAGTGGGTTAGAGTGGAGCGCAGTGGAGGATCGTGGGAACGGGGGGTTCGATGTTCATCGGAACCTTCGCACCCAAGCTCGACGACAAGGGCCGGCTGATCCTCCCGGCGAAGTTCAGGGACGCGTTCGCGGGGGGAGTGGTGATGACGAAGGGGCAGGAGCGCTGCATCGAGCTCCAGACGTCGGCACAGCTCGAGGCCAAGGCCGTCCGCCTCCGTGAGGCGTCCATGACCAACCCCGAGGTCCGCGGCTACGTGCGGATGCTCTTCACCGGCGGCCACGAGCAGGTCCCCGACAAGCAGGGGCGCGTCGGCGTGCCGACGAACCTCCGCGACTACGCCTCCCTCGACCGCGAGGTCGTCGTCCTCGGCGTGATGGACCACGTGGAGATGTGGAACCCGCGGACGTGGGAGTCCTACTCCGCGGAGCAGGAGCCCAAGTTCGCCGAGCTCGCCCACGAGGTCTTCCCCGGCATCTGATCCAGCACCACGGCACGCGCAGCACCACCAGCAGGACCGGCACCACCAGCAGCACAACTCGACAGCGGGACGCGCAGGACGAGGCCTCTGGCCCGCCCGCGAGGAGTCATCTGACGCACCTTCCCCGGCGCCAGAGGACCCCCGGCGGGCGGGCAAGGGACCTGGACCGGCGCCTCCCGCCGACGGGACCACCACCGGAAGGGTCGAGACATCGTGAGCACGCGCCAGGCCCCCCAGGGCACGCCGCCGGTACGCCGGGTGCGCGAGCAGGCGCGTGACGTCCTCGCCGTGATGGCCTTCTCCGCGGTCGCCTCGACGGCGCTGGCCGCCGGGCTCCTCCTCGTCCTGTCCCTGGGCCGGTAGTCGCCGTGACCGAGCCGGTGTCCCCCCAGGGAGCGGACGACGGGGCGGACGCAGGCTCGGGCGCGACCCACGAGCCCGTCATGCTCGCCCGGGTCGTCGAGCTCCTCGCGCCCGCCCTGACCCACGACGGCGCGACCCTGGTCGACGGCACGCTGGGCCTGGGCGGCCACACGGCCGCCGTCCTCGAGGCCTGCCCCACGGCGCGCGTCGTCGGCATCGACCGCGACCCGGCCGCCCTCGAGCGGGCCGGGGCGCGGCTCGCGTCGTACGGCGACCGCTTCACCGGCGTGCACGCCACCTACGACCAGCTCGCCGACGTCCTCGACGACCTCGGCCTGCGCACCGTGGACGCGGTCCTCCTGGACCTCGGCGTCTCCTCGATGCAGCTCGACCGGCTCGACCGCGGGTTCGCCTACCGCGCCGACTCGCCGCTGGACATGCGCATGGACCCCACCGGTGGCGTCACCGCGGCCGACGTCCTCAACACCTACGACGCGAAGGACCTCTCCCGCGTGCTGTCGCACTTCGGGGAGGAGAAGTTCGCCCGCCGCATCGCCGAGGCGGTGGTGCGCGAGCGCGCGACCGAGCCCTTCGCCTCCTCCGGGCGCCTCGTCGAGCTGCTGTACGACGTCATCCCGGCGCCGGCCCGCCGGACCGGGGGCCACCCGGCGAAGCGCACCTTCCAGGCGCTCCGCATGGAGGTCAACGACGAGCTCGGCGGCCTGGGCCGCGTGCTGCCGGCCGCGCTCGAGGCCGTCGGCGTCGGTGGCCGCGTGGTCGTGGAGTCCTACCACTCGCTGGAGGACCGCCTGGTCAAGCGCGCATTCAGCGCCGCCACGACCAGCACCGCCCCGCACGACCTCCCCGTCGTGCCGCCCGAGCTCGAGCCGTCGATGGTCGCCGTCACCCGCGGCGCCGAGCAGGCCGACCCCGCCGAGCGGGCCACGAACCCCCGCGCCGCCAGCGTCCGCCTGCGGGCGGTCGAGCGTGTCCGACCGACCGGTTCCTCCCGCTCTCAGCAACGCGCCCCCGGAGGTGCCCGATGAGCAGTCCGCTCCGTCTCCCCGACCCGCACCCCCGCGAGGCGCGCGAGCCCCGCCGCACGCGGCCCCCGCTGCGCCTGGCGCCCCGCCGCCGCCCGCGACCGCCGAAGGTGCCCTTCGTCGTGGTGGTCGCCCTCGTCGCCCTGGGCGGCGTCGTCGGCCTGCTCCTGTTCAACACCTCCATGCAGCAGGCCTCCTTCGCGGCGAGCGCCCTCGAGCGGCACGCGGGCACCCTCGCCGCCCGGGAGCAGAAGCTCCAGATGGAGCTGGAGGGCCTCCGCGACCCGCAGCGGGTGGCGCGGGCCGCCCGCGACGCGGGCATGGTCGTCGGTCGCAGCACCTGCTTCCTCTCCCTGGCCGACGGCGCCACCAGCGGGCCCTGCACCCCCGCGACCGCCGCCGACGGCATGCCCATCGAGCCGCAGCCCCAGGCCCGGCCCGGGGTCCTCGACCCCGCCCCGACGTACGTCGACCCGCCCGCCGAGCAGAACCAGGTGGGCGACACGGGCTCGCGTGGCGGCGCGGGGGACGCCCGGGGGTCTAGGAATGACCCACGGGGCGCCGACCGCGGCGCCCGCGACCGCGACCGTGACCGCGGCGACGACGGCACCGCCCGTGGACGCCGGGGAGGAGCCACCCGGTGAGCCGAGCCCGTCCGAGCCTGCGAGGTCAGTCGGTCCTCCGCCTGCGCGTCGCGATGGTCGTGATCGCGATGGCGCTCTCCGTCCTCGGAGCCCGCCTGGTGCAGCTGCAGGGCGTGGACCCCGACTCGTACGCCGAGATGGCCGCCGCCGAGGGCACGGTCGACGCGGTCCTGCCCGCCCAGCGCGGCGAGATCCTCGACCGCAACGGTGTCGCGCTGGCGAGCTCGGTCGACGGGATGATGGTCGTCGTCAACCCGCAGCTGGTCGACGAGGACGCCGCCCCCGAGCTGGCCCGGCTGCTCGCCGACCGCCTCGACGTCGACTACTTCGACACCCTCACCCAGGTCCGCGACCAGCGCTACCAGTTCCGCTACGTCGCCCGCCGGGTGCCGTCCACCGTCGCCAACGAGACCCTCGAGGCCGTCGAGGACGCCGGGTTCGACGGCCTCAGCCTCGAGGAGGACCCGGTCCGCGACTACCCCGCGGGCGACGTCGCCGCGAACCTCGTCGGCTTCATGGGCGCCGAGGGTGAGCCCCGCGCCGGTCTGGAGCTGACGTTCGAGTCGATGCTGCACGGCACCGACGGCGAGGCGCGCTACTCCACCGGCGGCGGCAACCGGATCCCGCTGGGGGAGACCAGCACCGTCGACCCGGTCGACGGCGAGGACCTCACGCTGACCATCGACCGCGACGTCCAGTGGTTCGTCCAGCGGGCCCTGCGTAACGCCGTCGAGGGTGCCGACGCCGACTCGGGGGTCGCGATCGTCCAGGACACCCGCTCGGGGGAGATCCTCGCCCTGGCCGACCACCCCACCTTCGACGCGTCCCAGCCGCTGCTGTCGGACAAGGCCGACCTGGGCTCGCGCGCGCTGAGCGACGTCTACGAGCCGGGCTCGGTCCAGAAGGCGCTCACCCTCGCCTCGCTGCTGGACGCCGAGGAGGTCACCCCGACCACGCGGATCACCGTGCCGTCCGAGCTCGAGAGCGGCGACACCGTGATCGGCGACTACTGGGACCACGACACGCTGCGGCTCACCGTCGCCGGCGCGATCTCCCAGTCGTCCAACATCGGCACCGTCCTCGCCGCCCGGCGGATGGACCCCGAGCGGCTCCACGACTACCTCGTCGGGTTCGGCGAGGGGGCCCCGACCGGTGTCGGGGTGGGCGGGGAGTCGACCCTGCCGCTCCCCGACGGCGAGGTCTGGACCCCCATGGCCGCCGACCGCATCGCCTTCGGCCAGTCGGTGTCGGTGAACGCGCTGCAGATGACGGCGGGGATCAACGCCATCGCGAACGGCGGCGTGTACGTCAGCCCCAGCCTGGTCCGGGGCTCGGCCACCACCGCCGCGGGCGACGAGGTCGGCACCGACGAGGTCGAGCGCCGTCGGGTCGTCTCCGAGGTCGCCGCCCGCCAGACGTCCGACGTCCTCGAGCAGGTCGTGGACCCCGAGACCGGCGTCGCCCCCGGGGCGGCGGTCCCGGGCTACCGGGTCGCCGGCAAGACCGGCACGGCGCAGCGCGCCAACGACGAGTGCAACTGCTACGACGGCACGCTGACCGTGTCGTTCGGCGGCTTCGCCCCGGCCGACGACCCCCGCTTCACCGTCTACGTCGCCGTGCAGAACCCCCGCAACGGCGGGGGCGGCGGGTCGGTCGGCGGTCCGGCGTTCTCCTCGATCATGGGGCAGCTGCTGCGCCACTACTCCGTCCCGCCGACCAACTCCAGCCCCGCCGAGCTCCCCATCGAGTGGTGAGCGACCCCACGTCACGGGCGCGGGTGCCGGGGTGCGGCGCCCGGGGCCGATAGCCTCGCCGGGTGGTCGAGGAGGATCGGGTGGAGACGCTGCGCGCGACGCGGCCGAGGCACCGTGAGCCGGTGCCGCTGGGGGACCTCGTGGCGGCGCTGGAGGACGGGGCGGGCACCGTCGAGGTCCACGGTGACGCGACCGCCGTCAGGGTCGGCGGCCTGACCCTCGCCACCTCCCGGGTCCTGCCCGGCGACCTGTACGCCGCCCTGCCGGGCGCCCGTGCCCACGGCGCCGACCACGCGCCCGCGGCGCTGGCCGCCGGGGCGGTCGCCGTCCTCACCGACGCCGAGGGCCTGCGGCGCCTGCCGGGCGACGTCGCCGACGGGGCCGTACCCGTGGTCGTCGTGGACGACCCCCGCCGCCTGCTCGGTGCCCTCGCCGCCCGCGTGTACGGCGACCCCGCCGGCCGGATCCGCCTCGTCGCGGTCACCGGCACCCAGGGCAAGACCACCACCACCCGCCTCGCCCTGTCCGCGCTCGAGGCGGCCGGAGTGCGCGCCGCGGCCATCGGCACCGTCGGCACCCGGGTGGGTGGCCGTGACCTGTCGACGAAGCTCACCACCCCCGAGGCCCCCGACCTGTTCGCCCTGCTCGCGCTGATGGTCGAGGAGGGCGTCGAGGTGTGCCTGATGGAGGTCTCCAGCCACGCCCTCGTCCTCGGTCGCGTCGACGGGGTCGTGTTCGACGTCGCCTGCTTCACCAACCTCGGCCGCGACCACCTCGACTTCCACACGGAGGTCGAGGACTACTACCGCGCCAAGGCCTCGCTGTTCACGCACCGGCGCGCCCGCCGCGCCCTGGTGAACCTGGACGACGAGCACGGCCGTCGACTCCTGGCCGAGACCACGCTGCCCGTCCGCACCTTCTCGGGGTCGGGCACCCCCGGCGCCGACTGGTGGGCCGCGGACGTCCGCTCCGACGCCACCGGGTCGTCGTACACGCTGCACGGCCCGGAGGGCCTCGCCCTCGGCACCGGCGTCGGCCTGCCCGGCGACTTCAACGTCGCCAACGCCCTCGCCGCCCTCGCGTGCCTCGGCGAGGCCGGCCTCGACGTCGCGGGCCCGGCCGGCGTGATGGCCACCGCGGGCGGCGTCCCCGGTCGGCTCGAGCGGGTCGGGGACGGGAGGACGGACGGCGACACCGACGTCACCGTCGTCGTCGACTACGCCCACAAGCCCGACGCGGTCGAGGCGGCGCTGGCGGCCATGCGGACCCTCACCACCGGCCGGCTCCTGGTCGTGATCGGGGCCGGCGGCGACCGCGACCCCGGCAAGCGACCCCTGATGGGCGCCGTCGCGGCCCGCCTCGCGGACGTCGTCGTCGTCACCGACGACAACCCCCGCTCCGAGGACCCCGCCGCGATCCGGGCCGCGGTCCTCGACGGTGCCCGCGCCGAGGACACGGGGTGCCTGCTGGAGGAGGTCGGCGACCGCCGCGACGCCGTACGACGGGCGCTCGCGCTCGCCGGGCCGGGCGACGTGGTCGTCGTGGCCGGCAAGGGCCACGAGACCGGCCAGGAGGTCGACGGCGTCGTCCACCCCTTCGACGACCGCGCCGTGGTCCGCGAGGAGCTCGCCGCCCGGGCGGGGGCGTCGCGATGATCCCGATGACGCTGACCGAGGTCGCCGCGGTCGTCGGTGGCCGGCTCGCCGACGCGACCGGCGACGAGCTCGTCACCGCACCCGCCACGATCGACAGCCGTGACGTCCCCGCCGGCAGCCTCTTCGTGGCCCTGCCGGGGGAGCGGGTCGACGGCCACGACTACGCCGCCGGAGCGGTCGCCGACGGGGCCGCCGGGGTGCTCGGGGCCCGCGACGTCGGGGTGCCCGCCGTCCTCGTCGAGGACCCCGCCGCGGCCCTGGGGGTGCTCGCCCGCCACGTGCGCGACCGCCTCGCCGCCACCGTGCTCGCCCTCACGGGCAGCCAGGGCAAGACCGGCACGAAGGACTACCTCGCCGGCCTCCTCGCCCACACGGGGGCCGAGACGGTCGCCACCCGTGGCAACCTCAACAACGAGCTCGGCGTCCCCCTCACCGTGCTGCGCGCCACCCCCACCACCCGCTACCTCGTCGTCGAGATGGGCGCCCGCGGCGTCGGCCACATCGCCCTGCTCTGCGGCATCGCCCGGCCCGACGTCGCCGCCGTCCTCAACGTCGGCTCCGCCCACCTCGGGGAGTTCGGCTCCGTCGAGGCCATCGCGCGGGCCAAGGGCGAGATCGTGGAGTCGCTCGCCCCGGACGGCGTCGCCGTGCTCGCCGCGGACGACCCGCGGGTCGCCGCCATGCGTCCCCGCACCTCCGCCGCGGTCCTCACCTTCGGCGGGCCCGGCGCCGACGTCGCCGGCGACCTCCTCGCCCTCGACCCTCGGGGCCGGCCCCGCTTCACGCTGTCGCACGGCGACGAGCGCGCCGAGGTCACCCTCGCCCTCCCGGGCCGTCACCAGGTCGCCAACGCCACGGCCGCCGCGACCATGGCGCTCGCCGCCGGGGTGGGGCTGGCGGACGTCGCCGCCGGCCTGACCGCGGCCCGTCCGGACTCGCGGTGGCGCACCGAGGTCACCGAGCGCGCCGACGGCCTGCTCGTGCTCAACGACGCCTACAACGCGAACCCCGCCTCCATGCACGCTGCGCTCGCCACTCTCGTCGACCTCGCCGCCGGCGACGGCTCCGGGGCGCGCCGGCGGACGGTCGCCGTCCTCGGCGAGATGAAGGAGCTCGGCGGGGCGGCGTACGACGGTCACGTCGAGGTGGGCCGCGCCGCCGCCCGGCAGGGCGTCGACGTCCTGGTCGTCGTGGACGGCGCACCCGGCGGCGCCGCGGCGGGCCTCGCCGACGGGGCCGAGACGGCCGAGGACACCCCCGGGACGGCGCAGCACACCCCGCTCGTCGTGCGCACGACGGGTCGCGACGAGGCCACGGCGTGGGTAGGTGAGAATGTCGCGGCGGACGACGTCGTCCTGGTCAAGGCCAGCCGCGGCGTCGCGCTGGAGCGCGTGGCGGAGACGCTGACGCACGGACCGACGGAGTCATCGACGGAGTCATCGAGGGAGGGAGACCCGACGTGAGGGCGATCCTCCTCTCGGGTGGGCTGGCGCTCATCATCTCGCTGCTCGGCACCAAGGTCGCGATCTCGGTGCTGTCCAAGCGGGGCTACGGCCAGGAGATCCGCGACGACGGCCCGACCAGCCACCACACGAAGCGCGGCACGCCCACCATGGGCGGGATCGTCATCATCCTGGCCACGGTCGTCAGCTACTTCGCGGCCAAGCTGCTGACGATGAGCGTGCCGTCGGCCTCGGCGCTGCTGCTGCTGTTCCTCTTCGTCGGCATGGGCCTGGTCGGCTTCCTCGACGACGCCATCAAGATCTGGAAGCAACGCTCCCTGGGCCTGCGGAGCAAGGCGAAGATGGTCGGGCAGACCGTCGTGGCGCTGGTGTTCGGGGTCCTCGCGCTGTCGCCGTGGCTGGCCGACGAGAACGGCCGCACCCCCGCCTCGGAGAAGGTCTCCTTCATCCGCGAGATCGACTGGCTGGCGCTGCCGTTCGTGCTGGCGGTGCTGCTGATCTGGCTGATCATCGCGGGCACGAGCAACGGCGTGAACCTCACCGACGGCCTCGACGGCCTCGCCACCGGCGCCTCGGTGATGGTCTTCGGCGCCTACACGCTGGTCAACATCTGGCAGAACAACCAGTTCTGCCAGACCAACCCCACCGGCTCCTGCTACGACGTGCGAGATCCGCTCGACCTCGCGGTGGTGGCGGCGGCGATCACCGGGGCCTGCTTCGGGTTCCTGTGGTGGAACGCGTCCCCGGCCGCCATCTTCATGGGCGACACCGGGTCGCTCGCCCTCGGCGCCGCGCTCGCCGGCTTCGCCGTGCTGACCCGCACCGAGCTGCTCCTGGTCATCCTCGGCGGCCTGTTCCTGCTCGAGACCCTCTCGGTGATGGTCCAGGTCGGGGTGTTCAAGGTCAGCCGCGCCAGCGGGTTGTTCCGCACCGTGTTCCGCGTGAAGGCGGGGCACCGCGTGTTCCGGCTCGCCCCGCTGCACCACCACTTCGAGATGCTCGGCTGGGAGCAGGTCACCGTGGTGATCCGCTTCTGGATCATCACGGGGCTGTTCGTGGTCGTCGGGCTCGGCATCTTCTACGCCGAGTGGGTGGCGAATGTCTGACGCACACGAGGGCGCCCGCGTCGAGCGGCTCGGCCGCGACGACTGGGAGGGCGTCCGCGCCGTCGTCGCCGGCTTCGGGGTCTCCGGCTTCGCCGCGGCCGACAACCTCACCCACGTCGGCGCCCGCGTCGTCGCCGTCGACGACCGCGAGACCGAGGCGCTGGCCGAGCGGGCCGAGCTCCTCGGCGTGCTCGGCGCCGACGTCTCGCTCGGTCCCGGCAGCACCGGGGCCGACGCCCTGCCCGACGACGCCGAGGTCCTCGTGGTCTCCCCGGGCTGGCGTCCCGACGCCCCGCTGGTCGCCGAGGCCGAGCGTCGCGGCATCCCCGTCTGGAGCGAGGTCGAGCTGGCCTGGCGCCTCCGCGAGAAGCGGCCCGACGGCACCGCGACCCCCTGGCTGGCGGTCACCGGCACCAACGGCAAGACCACCACCGTGCGGATGCTCGAGTCGATCCTGCGCGCCGCCGGCCTGCGCACCGTCGCGGCCGGGAACGTCGGCCTGCCGCTGACGGAGGCCGTCATGGACCCCACGCCGTACGACGTGCTGGCGGTCGAGCTGTCCAGCTTCCAGCTGCACCACACCCGCAGCGTCGCCGCCGAGTCCGCGGTCTGCCTCAACGTCGCCGAGGACCACCTCGACTGGTACGCCGACATGGACGCCTACGCCCGCGACAAGGGCCGCGTCTACGCCGGCGTCTCCCGGGCCTGCGTCTACAACACCGCCGACCGGACCACCGAGCAGCTGGTCCGCGACGCCGAGGTCGTCGAGGGCGCCCGCGCGATCGGCTTCACCCTCGGCACCCCGGGCGTGGGCATGGTCGGCCTGGTCGAGGACATCCTCGCCGACCGCGCCTTCGTCGAGGCGCGCGCGACGAGCGCGGCCGAGCTGTGCACCATCGACGACCTGTTCTCCCCGGCGCCCCACGTCGTCGAGGACGCCCTCGCCGCCGCCGCCCTGGCCCGCGCCCACGGCGTGACCCAGGCCGCCGTGCGGGACGGCCTGCGCGACTTCCGCCCCGACGGGCACCGCATCGCGGTCGTCGCCGAGGGTGACGCCGGGCGCGGCGTCCGCTGGGTAGACGACTCCAAGGCGACCAACCCCCACGCCGCCCGATCCTCCCTGCTGGCCTACGACCCCGTGGTGTGGGTCGCGGGCGGGCTGGCGAAGGGCGCGCGGTTCGACGACCTCGTCCGGGACGTCGCGCCGAGGCTGCGGGGAGCGGTGCTCCTGGGCCACGACCGTCACGTGATCGCCGAGGCTCTCGCGCGACACGCCCCGGATGTCCCCGTCACGCAGGTCGAGGACGGCGAGACTGCGGAGCGGACCGGCCCCATGGGCCGCGCGGTCGACGCCGCCGCACGACTCGCCCAGCCGGGCGACACCGTGCTCCTGGCTCCCGGCTGTGCGTCGATGGACCAGTTCACCGACTACGCCGCTCGCGGCGACGCCTTCGCGGAGGCCGTCCGAGAGCACCTGCGTAGGCCGACCGACTGACGCCACCCCGGAGGCAGGGACCACGATGACCACCCTCGACCCCGGGCCGTCCCGCACGGCGCCCACGAGGCGCACGGCCCCCACGGGGCCCGTCGCCACGGACACCGCGCCCCGCCCCGGGCTCCGCGCCCGCCTCGCCGCCCCGGTGGTGTGGTGGCGCGCGCTGCGCGCCTCCCTGGACCGTCCGCTCGCGGTGTACTACCTGCTGCTCGGCGCGTCCGGCCTGCTGCTGACCATCGGGCTGCTGATGGTGCTGAGCGCGTCCAGCGTCTACTCCTACAACGTCCACGACCGCGACTCGTACGCCGTCGTGACCCGCCAGCTGCTGTGGGTGGTCATCGGGCTGCCCTGCGCGTTCGTCGCCTCCCGGCTGCCGCTGCGGGCGATCCGCCTGCTGGCGTGGCCCGCGCTCGGCGTCGCCGTCCTCCTGCTCGCGCTCACCGCGACCCCGCTCGGCACCTCGGTCAACGGCAACACCAACTGGCTGGCCCTCGGGCCGCTGCGGGTGCAGCCGTCCGAGATCGCCAAGCTCGCCGTCGTGCTGTGGGCCGCGCACGTCTACGCGCTCAAGGAGCGGCGACTCGGCGAGCTGTCCCACGTCCTGCTCCCGGTCGCGCCCGTGCTGCTCGGTGTCACCGGGCTCGTCGTGTGGCAGCGCGACCTCGGCACCGCACTGGTGCTCGCCGCGATCCTGCTGGGGATGCTCTGGGTCGTCGGAGCGCCGCTGCGCCTGTTCGCGATCGCGTTCGCCGCCGTCGCCTCCGTCGCCCTGTGGCTCGCCTCGACCAGCAGCGAGCGCCGCGAGCGGCTCCTCAACTTCACCGACCCGTTCTCCGACTACCACGACGCGGGCTGGCAGCCGGCCCACGGCCTCTACGCCCTGTCCAGCGGCGGGGTCTTCGGGCAGGGCATCGGCGCCAGCCAGCAGAAGTGGGGCTACCTCCCGGAGGCCCACACCGACTACATCTTCGCCGTCCTCGGCGAGGAGCTCGGCCTCGTCGGGACTCTGCTCGTGCTGGTGCTGTTCGCGACCATCGCCTTCGCCGCCGTCCGCATCGCGGCCGCCTCGACCGAGCCCTTCGTCCGCTACGCCTGCTTCGGGATCGTGGTCTGGCTGCTCGGGCAGACCCTCATCAACCTCGGCATGGTGCTCGCGCTGCTCCCCGTCATCGGCATCCCCCTCCCGCTCGTCTCGTACGGCGGGTCGGCGCTGCTGCCCTCCCTGGTCGCGCTGGGCCTGCTGATCGGGTTCGCCCGCCGCCAGCCGGAGGCGGCCAAGGCGCTGGCCGAGCGTCGCCGCGGCTAGGTTCCTCACCACGATGTCGACCTCCGAGACCCCCCAGACCTCCCCGCTCCGCGTCCTGCTCGCCGGCGGCGGCACCGCCGGCCACACCTCGCCGCTCCTGGCCACCGCCGACGCCCTCGGCCGCCTGGCGGAGGCCGCCGGCCGCACGGTGGCCGTCACCTGCGTCGGGACCAGCCGCGGCCTCGAGACCCGCGTCGTCCCCGCCGCCGGCTACCCCCTCGAGCTGATCCCGCCGGTGCCGCTGCCGCGGTCGCTGTCGGCCGACCTCGCCCGGGTGCCCAGCCGCCTGCGCGCCGCCGTGCGCGAGGCCGGCGCCGTGCTGGACCGCGTCGACCCGGCTGTGGTGGTCGGGTACGGCGGCTACGTCTCGCTGCCCGTCTACCTCGCCGCGCGGCGTCGCCGGCTGCCCCTGGTCGTCCACGAGCAGAACGCCGTCCCCGGGCTGGCCAACAAGGTCGGCGCCCGCGTCGCCGCCCGGGTCGCCGTGAGCTTCCCCGACACCCCGCTGCCGCGCGCCGAGCACGTGGGCCTGCCCATCCGCCGGATGATCTCCACCCTCGACCGGGCCGCGCTCCGCGCCGAGGCCCGCGCCCACTTCGGGCTCGACGCCGACCGCCCGACCCTGCTGGTGACCGGCGGCTCGCAGGGCGCCCGACGTCTCAACGAGGCCATCACCGGCGCCGCCGGGGCGCTGGCCGACGCGGGCGTGCAGGTGCTGCACGTCGTGGGCCCCAAGAACACCGACCTCACCACCGCCCCGCAGGTCGCGACGCCGTACGTGGTCGAGGGCTTCGTGGACCGCATGGACCTCGCGTACGCCGCCGCGGACCTCGTCGTCTGCCGCGCGGGCGCCTCCAGCGTCACCGAGGCCGCCGCCGTGGGCCTGCCCGCGGTGTTCGTCCCCCTGCCGATCGGCAACGGCGAGCAGGACCACAACGCGCGCCCCGTCGTGGACGACGGCGGCGCCCTGCTCGTCGGCGACGAGGCGATCACCGCCGAGTGGGTCGCGGCGACGGTGCCCGACCTGCTCCGCGACCCCGCACGGCTCGCCGCGATGTCGGAGGCCGCGGGACGACGCGTGCCCCGCGACGCCGACGAGCGGCTGGCCCGCATCGTGCTCGCCGCGGCGGGCTGGACGACGGGCCCCGCGGTGGGGGAGTCGGCATGAGGGTCGCCGTCCCGGAGGTCATCCTCGGTGCGTCCGAGCTGGGCCGCGTCCACTTCGTCGGCATCGGCGGCGCCGGACTGTCCGCCATCGCGAGGCTGATGCTGGCGCGCGGCGTCACGGTGTCCGGCAGCGACGGCACCGACTCGCCGACCCTGGCCGCGCTGCGGGCCGAGGGCGCCGAGGTCCACTTCGGCCACGATGCGGCCCACCTGGCCCACCTGGGGCCGGGCGACACCGTCGTGGTCTCGACCGCGGTCCGCGAGACCAACCCGGAGGTCGTCGAGGCGCTCGCCCGCGACCTGCGCCTGCTGCCCCGCTCGGCCGCGCTCGCCGCGGTCATGGCCGGTCGTCGTACCGTCGCCGTCGCCGGCACCCACGGCAAGACCACCACCACCGGGCTGCTCGTGTCCGCGCTCCTCGCGGCCGGCGCCGACCCGACGTACGCCGTCGGCGGCGACCTCACGGCCACCGGCACGAACGCCGCCGAGGGCACGGGGGAGCTGTTCGTCGCCGAGGCCGACGAGAGCGACGGCGCGTTCCTCGTCTACACCCCGCACGCCGCGGTCGTCACCAACGTCGAGGCCGACCACCTGGACTCCTGGGGCACCGAGGAGGCGTACGCCGCGGCCTTCGTCGACTTCCTCGACCGCGTCGAGCCCGGCGGGCTCGTCGTCCTCGTCGTCGACGACCCCGGCGCCGCCCGCCTCGCCGACGCCGCCCGCGCGCGCGGCCTGCGGACCGTGACGGTGGGGGAGTCCGAGGAGGCGTCCGTGCGCGCGGCCGACCTCGTCTTCGCCGGGAGCACCTCGTCGTTCACCGTCCACGACGACGGCGTCGGGCTCGGCACGGTGACCCTGCGGATCCCCGGGCGCCACTACGTGCTCGACGCCCTCGCCGCGCTGGCGTGCGGGCTGCGGCTGGGCTTCGCGTTCGACGACCTCCGCGCCGGGCTCGAGGCCTTCACCGGCACCCGACGCCGGATGGAGCACAAGGGCACGGCCGCCGGCGTCGACGTCTACGACAGCTACGCCCACCACCCCGCGGAGATCGCCGGGGACCTGCAGGCCGCCCGCTCGGTCGCGGGCGAGGGCCGCGTGCTGGTCGCCTTCCAGCCGCACCTGGTCTCCCGCACCCGCCTGATGGGCGCCGAGATGGGTGCCGCGCTCGGCGCCGCCGACGAGGTCGTCGTCCTCGACGTCTACCTCGCCCGCGAGGACGCCGACCCCGAGGTCACCGGTGCGCTGGTGGCCGACGCCGTCCCCCTGCCCGCCGGCTCGGTGCGCCACGAGCCCGACGCCGAGGCGGTGCCGGCGCTGCTCGCCTCCCTGGCCCGTCCGGGGGACCTGGTGCTCACCCTCGGCGCGGGGGACGTCACCCGGCTGGCCCCGCTGGCCCTGGGGCTGCTCCGCGAGCGGGAGGGCCGCGATGGCTGAGGAGCGCGCCCGCACGGGACGCGACGACCGCCGCTTCGCCCGTCGCCGCTGGGCGCGCCGGCTCGCGGGGTGGCGCACCGTGCTCGCGCTCGTCCTCGTCACGGCCCTCGTGGGCACCGGCACCTGGCTCGTCGGGTGGTCCGACGTCCTGTCCGTCAAGGGCGTGGAGGTCGCCGGCGCCGAGGAGACCGTCACCGCCGCGGACGTCCGGCGCGCCGCGGCCGTCGAGGAGGGCGAGCCGCTGGCCCGCGTCGACCTGGACGCCATCCGCAGCCGCGTCGAGTCCCTCGCCGCGGTCCGCTCGGCCGACGTGTCCCGCGAGTGGCCCGACGCCGTCCGCGTCTCGGTCACCGAGCGTCAGGCCGTCGCCCTGGTCGAGATCGGCGGCGTCGTGCGTGGGATGGACGTCGACGGTGTCGCGTTCCGCCGCTACTCCGGCGACCCGCCGTCGATGCCCCGGGTCGAGACGGACTCCTCCGTCACCGCCGAGGCGCTGCGGGAGGCCGCCCGCGTGGTGGTCGCGATGCCCGCGGACCTCGCCGGACGCGTCGAGGCCGTCCGGGTCGACTCCGTCGACGCGATCACGTTGTCGCTGCGCGACGGCCGCACGGTGCGGTGGGGGAGCGCGGAGTCGTCGGAGCAGAAGTCCTCCGTCCTCGCTGTCCTGCTGCGCGAGGACGCCCTGGCGTACGACGTCAGCGTGCCCAGCGACCCGACGTACTGCACCGACCCCGCCTGCGCCTGAACCGGCGCTGGACCGGCGCTGGACCGGCTCCCGACCGGGCCTCCGGCCCGTCACCCGAGTGACGCGTGTGACTTCGGTGCGGCGGAACCGGGCGTGTCGGTCGCGAAGGCGACGCCCCGGCCCTAACGTTCTACCCGTGCGGGGTTGACATAACTATAACCCTCAGCAAGAGGGTTAAGGTTTTACCTCGAACGACCAGAGCACCGAGCAGGACCCGGAGAGCGACCGGGCACCCCACCGAGAGGCGATCACGCCGTGGCAGCACAGAACTACCTGGCCATCATCAAGGTCGTCGGCATCGGCGGTGGCGGCGTCAACGCCGTGAACCGGATGATCGAGGTCGGTCTCAAGGGTGTCGAGTTCATCGCGATCAACACCGACGCGCAGGCGCTGCTCATGAGCGACGCCGACGTGAAGCTCGACATCGGCCGTGAGCTGACCCGCGGCCTCGGCGCCGGCGCGAACCCGGAGGTCGGCGGCCAGGCCGCCCAGGACCACGCCGACGAGATCGAGGAGGTCATGAAGGGCGCCGACATGGTCTTCGTGACCGCCGGCGAGGGCGGCGGCACGGGCACCGGCGGTGCCCCCGTCGTCGCCAAGATCGCCCGCTCGCTCGGCGCCCTGACCATCGGTGTCGTCACGCGCCCCTTCGCGTTCGAGGGTCGCCGTCGCGCCAACTCCGCGGAGGAGGGCATCGCCGCCCTGCGCGAGGAGGTCGACACCCTCATCGTCATCCCGAACGACCGGCTGCTGTCGATCAGCGACCGCAGCGTCTCGGTGCTCGACGCGTTCAAGCAGGCCGACCAGGTGCTGCTCCAGGGCGTCTCGGGCATCACCGACCTCATCACCACCCCGGGCCTGATCAACCTCGACTTCGCCGACGTGAAGTCGGTCATGGCCAACGCGGGCTCCGCCCTCATGGGCATCGGCTCGGCCCGCGGCGACGACCGCGCCGTGGCCGCCGCCGAGATGGCCGTGTCGTCCCCGCTGCTGGAGGCCTCCATCGAGGGCGCCCAGGGCGTCCTGCTCTCCATCGCCGGCGGTTCCGACCTCGGTCTGTTCGAGATCAACGAGGCCGCCGCGCTGGTCGCGGAGTCCGCCCACGGCGAGGCCAACATCATCTTCGGCGCGACCATCGACGACGCGCTCGGCGACGAGGTCCGCGTCACCGTCATCGCCGCCGGGTTCGACGGCGGCATGCCCAAGCGCCGCGACGACGGCATGGCGCTGCGCCGCAGCGCGCGGCCGGCGTCCTCGGGAGCCCCCGCGGGTGGTTCGGGCGGTTCCGGCGGGTCCGCCCCGTCGGGTGGCGGGGCCAGCGCCTCGCGCCCCGGCGGCTCCGCGCCGTCGTCCGACCGCTCGTCCCGTCCGTCCCCCGGGCAGGGCGCCACAGAGCGTGCGGGCGCCCCGGCACCCCGGGAGACCCCGGCCGCGCCGGAGCCCCGCCGCGAGGAGCGGGACCAGCGGGACCAGGCGCCCGCCAAGCCCGCGCCGAAGCCGGTCGAGTTCGAGGACGACGACCTCGACGTGCCCGACTTCCTCAAGTAGGCGTGTTCCTCCACGCCGCCTCGGTCCCCACCGCGGCAGGGGGGACCGTCGAGGTCCGCTTCACCGACGCGAGCCTCGACCTCCAGGGCGACCGGCCCGGCTTCGCGGCCGACCTGGCCGCGCTCGAGGCCGAGACCGGCGCCCGCTTCGCCCGGCTGAGCCAGGTCCACTCCGACGTCGTCCACGAGGTCGTCGCCGACCCGGGCCCGGGCCCGCGGGACGACGTGCCGGTCGGTGACGGCCTGGTCGGCGCCGTGCCCGGGGTGGGGCTGATGGTCCGGGTCGCCGACTGCGTCCCCGTCGTCCTGGCGGACCCCGGCACCGGCGTCCTCGGTGTCGCGCACGCCGGCCGCGAGGGCGTGCGGCTCGGCGTGGTCACCCGCACCGTCGAGCGCCTGCGCCGACTCGGTGCCGGACCCGCCCTGCGGGCCTGGGTGGGACCGCACGTGTGCGGGTCCTGCTACGAGGTCCCCGCGGCGATGCGCACCGCCGTCGCGGACGTCGTCCCCGCCACCGCCGCGCGCACCCGCACGGGCACGCCGGCCCTCGACCTCGGCGCCGGGGTGCTCGCCCAGCTGGCCCTCGCCGGCGTCCCGGCCGAGACCGTCGGCGGCTGCACGCTCGAGGATCCCGCCGCCCACTCCTACCGCCGCGACGGGGCGGCGTCCGGCCGTCTGGCCGGTCTGGTCTGGACGGAGGGCCGAGCGTGAGCGCCGCGCGCGAGCAGGAGCTCGCCGAGCGCCTGGCCGCCGTCCGGGCCCGGATCGACGCCGCCTGCACCGACGCCGGCCGCGGGGCCCACGAGGTCACCCTCGTCGCCGTCACCAAGTTCTTCGGCGCCGCCGACGTGCGCGCCCTGGCCGCCCTCGGCGTCACCGACGTGGGGGAGAACCGCCACCAGGAGGCCGAGGAGAAGGCCGCGGAGTGCGTCGACCTCGGCCTGCGCTGGCACTTCGTCGGCGGCCTGCAGAGCAACAAGGCCGGCGCCGTCGCGCGGTGGGCCGACGTGGTCGAGTCCGTCGACCGCACCAAGCTCGTCGGACGCCTCGACGCCGGGGCCGCGGACCGCGACCGCCCGCTGGACTGCCTGGTCCAGGTCAGCCTCGACGCCCCCGGCTCCTCGGGCGCCCGGGCGGGCTGTCCGCCCGACGAGCTGCCCCGCCTCGCCGAGGCCGTCGCCGGCTCCGAGCACCTGCGGCTGCGCGGCCTGATGGCGGTGGCCCCGACCGGCGAGGACCCCGCCGCCGCGTTCGACCGGCTGGCCTCGCTGCACGCCGGCCTGCGCGCCGACCACCCGGACGCGACCTGGCTGTCCGCCGGCATGAGCAACGACCTCGAGCAGGCCGTGGCCGTCGGCGCGACACACGTGCGTGTCGGCCGCGCGGTCCTCGGCGAGAGGCCCTCGAGCCAGTAGTGTCCAGAACACGATCGGCGCCCCGGCCGGGGCGCAGGAGCCCGGAGGATTTCACCCATGGCTGGTGGCATGCGCAAGTTCGGCGAGTACCTCGGCCTGCTCGAGGACAGTGACCGGTACGACCAGTACGACGAGGACGTCGACCTGGCCCGCACCGGGACGTCTCCCGAGCGTGCCCGCCCCGCGGCGCGGACGCAGCACCCGGAGGGCTCCGCCCACCCGGGTCACTCGGTGCAGGCCGCCACGTCGGCGGAGCGTGCGGTCGCCCGCCCCGCGGCCGTGGCCGACCTGGCCGAGCGACGTCGTCCGACCCCGGCCCCGCAGTCGGTGGCCGAGCTGTCGAAGATCACGACGCTGCACCCGCGCACCTACAACGAGGCGCGCACCGTGGGCGAGAACTTCCGCGACGGCACGCCCGTGATCATGAACCTCTCGGAGATGGACGACTCGGACGCCAAGCGCCTCGTCGACTTCGCCGCCGGCCTCACCTTCGCCACGCGTGGCACCATCGAGCGTGTGACCAACAAGGTGTTCCTGCTCTCGCCCCCCAACGTGACCGTGGCTGCGGAGGACAAGCAGCGCATCGTCGAGGGCGGCTTCTTCAACCAGAGCTGACGCGGTGCTACTCGTCGGGCAGGTCATCCACACGATCCTGTGGATCTTCATCGCCCTCCTGTGGATCCGCTTCGTCGTCGACTGGGTGCAGGTCTTCGCGCGCTCCTGGTCGCCGTCGGGGTTCCTCCTCGTCGTCCTCGAGGTCGTCTACTCGGTCACCGACCCGCCCATCAACGCGCTGCGCAAGGTGATCCCGCCGCTGCGCCTGGGCTCGGTCGCGCTGGACCTCAGCTTCCTCATCGTGCTGTTCGGCGCCTACCTGCTGCTGCAGCTCAACGCCGCCACGCTGCTCTCGGCCTGACGCTCCCGCGTCCGGTCCTCCGGGCCCGGCGCGGGCTCCGTCGTCCGCCCGGTCGCGCCCGGGTCGCCTGACTTCGCAGGTCAGGGGCCCGAGGCGCTATGGTCGTTCGGATGGGTCCGTCGAGGCGGACCCGACACTGCTGTCTATCGAATGGGTGAGGTCATGCCGCTGACGCCTGAGGACGTGAGCAACAAGCGCTTTACGCCCGTCCGGCTCCGCGAGGGCTACGACATGGGTGAGGTCGACCAGTTCCTCGACGAGGTCGAGGCCGAGCTGGCCCGACTGGTACGGGAGAACGAGGACCTGCGCTCGAAGCTCGCGGCCGCCCAGTCGGGCGGCGGGTCCCCGGCGTACGGCGGCCAGTCCGCGCCGTCCACGCCGTCCACGCCGCCGAAGCCCGAGCCGGCCCCGCAGCTGCAGAAGCAGCCGGAGCCGACCCCGGAGCCGACCCCGGCGCCGACCCCGGCCCCCGTGACGCAGCCCGTCGCGGTCGCCCCGGCCGCCGCTCCGGTCGAGACCATCCGGGTGGAGACGGTCCCCGAGGCGTCCAACGCCGCGGCCCGTCTGCTCGAGATCGCGACGCGCAACGCCGACGAGCTCGTCGAGGAGGCCAAGAACGAGGCCGACAAGATCGTCGGGGCCGCCCGCACCAAGGCGGACCGCCTGACGACCGAGTCGAAGACGAAGGCCGACCAGCTCGAGTCCGACGCGCGCACCCGCGCGCAGATGCTCGACCAGGAGACCGCCGAGCGTCGTCAGCAGGTCTTCGGTGACCTGGAGCGCGAGCGGGACAAGCTCAACAGCGAGGTCGAGAACCTCCGCTCGTTCGAGCGCGAGTACCGCTCGCGGCTCAAGAGCTACTTCACGCAGCAGCTCGAGGCGCTGGGCAACCCGTCGTCCGACACGCCGCAGCAGCCCACGGAGGGGACGCCCGCGCCCAAGCGCCTGCGCTCCATCCTGGGCGACGAGGAGGCCTGAGCCTCCCCGTCACGGCCAGCCACGACACCGGCCCCGGAACCCGCGCACCGTCGCGGGTCCCGGGGCCGAGTCGCGTCCGGCGGGCGCGGACGCGGTCGGTTGTGGCCGCCCGTCGTCCAGCCACTAGGGTTCTGCTCGCCCGTGTGCCCCCCGAGGTCGCCACGGGACTCGACCAGGCGTGTCGGGGGTACGGCGGAGGGTGCGCCGTGCAGCGGCACGCAGCACCGTGGAGACGGGGCCCCGGCCCCCAGGCGACGACGACGAAGAGGGCCACCGTGACGAAGTCCGACGCGACACCCGAGACCATCTCGGCCGAGTCCGTGGCGCCCCGCCTGGCGGTCGCCGAGGGCGACGACCCCTGGACCGCCGCCGAGGTGACCGAGGTGCTGGACGAGTTGCAGCAGGCGCGCGAGCGGCTCGGCGCGCTGGTGCGTGGCCAGGAGGAGGAGCTCGCCGGCCTCATGCGCGACGCGGGCGACGGCGCGGGCCACGACCAGGCCGACGTCGGGGCCACCAGCTTCGAGCGCGACCACGAGCTGACGGTGGTCAACAACGAGCGCGAGGCGCTCGAGCAGATGGACCACGCCCTCGCGCGGATCGCCGCCGGCACCTACGGGCTGTGCGAGTCCTGCGGCAACCCGATCGGCAAGGCACGGCAGATGGCTTTTCCCCGTGCGTCACTCTGTCTGGCGTGCAAGCAGCGCGAGGAACGCCGCTGACCTCCGCGGACCCGCCGACGTCGACGGACGAGGCCGACAGCACCGACCCCCGGCCGTCGCGCCGGCGGGCGCCGTACCTGGTGCTGCTCGCGCTCGTCGCGTCCACGGCGTACGCGCTGGACGTGGCGACGAAGATCCTGGCCGTCGAGCGGCTCGAGCCGTCCTCGAACGTCGAGCTCGTCGGCCCCTGGCTGACGCTGACGCTCGTCCGCAACCCCGGCGCGGCGTTCTCCACCGGCACGGAGTTCACGGCCGTCCTCAGCGTCATCGCCATCACCGCGGCCCTCGTGGTGCTGTGGGTGGCGCGACGGGTGGCCAGCCGCTGGTGGGCCGTCGGGCTCGGCCTGCTCCTCGCCGGGGTGCTCGGCAACCTCACCGACCGGATGCTGAGGGCCCCCGGCCCGTTCCACGGCGAGGTCATCGACTTCCTGCGGCTGCCGAACTGGCCGGTGTTCAACATCGCGGACATCTGCATCAACGTCGCGGCGGGTGTCATCATCCTGCAGGCCTTCCGGGGCGTCCGGGTGGACGGGACCCGCGAGGCCGACCACGCCCCGAGCGAGAAGGACCCGGCGGACGACACGGCGGACGACACGGCGGGCGACCCGGCAGCTGACACGGCGGGCGACACGGCGGGCGACACGGGGGAGCGGACCCCGTGACGGCGTCGTCGGAGCTGCGGGTCGTGTCGGTCCCGGACGGCCTGGCCGGGGAGCGCGTCGACACCGCCATGGCGCGGATGTTCGGCTTCTCCCGGAACCGGTGCGCGGAGCTGATCTCCCAGGGCCTCGTGGTCCTCGACGGCGACACCGCCGCGAAGTCGGCCCGGGTGGACGCCGGGGCGATGCTCGAGGTCACGATCCCCGAGGAGGCCGACCCGCTGGCGATCCGGCCGGAGGTCGTCGAGGGGGTCGGGATCATCCACGACGACGACGACGTCGTGGTGGTCGACAAGCCCGTCGGCGTCGCCGTGCACCCCTCGCCGGGCTGGACCGGCCCGACCCTCGTCGGGCACCTGCGGGCCGCCGGCTTCACCATCGCCACCAGCGGCGCCTCCGAACGGCAGGGCATCGTCCAGCGGCTCGACGTCGGGACCTCCGGCGTGATGGTGGTCTGCAAGTCCGAACGTGCCTACTCGGTGCTGAAGAACGCGTTCCGCGACCGCGAGGTCGAGAAGACCTACCACGCGCTGGTCCAGGGCCACCCCGACCCGCTGGAGGGCACGATCGACGCGCCGATCGGACGGCACCGGGGTGCGGACTGGCGCTTCACGGTGCGCGAGGACGGCAAGCCGTCGGTGACGCACTACGCGACGCTCGAGGCCCACCGCTTCGCGAGCCTGCTCGAGGTGCACCTGGAGACCGGCCGCACCCACCAGATCCGCGTGCACATGTCCGCGCTGCGCCACCCCTGCGTGGCCGACCTGACGTACGGCGCCGACCCGACCCTGGCCGCCCGCGTCGGGCTGGAGCGGCAGTGGCTGCACGCCGTCCGGCTCGGCTTCGCCCACCCGGACGACGGGCGGTGGGTCACCTACGACTCGCCGTACCCGACCGACCTCGAGCGCGCCCTGGACGTGGTGCGAGGCAGCGCGTGACCGGCTGCCGACCGGCGGTCCCGGCGGACCTCCCCGCGTTGGCGGAGGTGTTCCTCGCCTCCCGGGCCGCCGCGGCCCCGGCGATGCCGCCGGTCCCCGCCGCCGCGGTGCCCCACGTCCGCCGCGACATCGCCTCCTGGGACCTCGACCGCCGCGAGGTCTGGGTCGCCGTGGAGGGACAGGACGTCGTCGGCTTCGCCGCCGTGGTCGACGACTGGCTCGAGGCGCTGTACGTCGCCCCCGACGCGCAGCGCGCCGGCGTCGGCTCGATGCTGCTCGAGGTGGTCACGGCCCTGCGCCCGCGAGGCTTCTGCCTGTGGGTGTTCACCGACAACGCCCCGGCGCGGGCGTTCTACGCCGCCCACGGGCTGCTCGAGCTGGAGCACACCGACGGGTCGGCGAACCCCGAGCGCACGCCCGACCTGCGGATGGTGTGGCCCGGGGCCGACCCCGTGGGGACGCTGCGCCGCCTCGTCGACGACGTGGACCACGAGCTGGGCGACCTCCTGCAGCGCCGCGTCGCGCTCACCCGGGTCATCCAGGACCTCAAGACCGACACCGCCCGCGACCCGGGCCGCGAGGCCGACGTCGTGCGCCGCGTGGCCGCCCGCGCGCCCGCCCTGGGGGAGGACCGGGTGGCGCGGGTCATGGCGGTCCTCATCGCCGAGAGCCTCGACGCGGCGGCGTCCCGCACGGCCTCCCACGCGGGCTCCCACGGACCGCCGGACCCGCTGTCGGCGGTCCCTGGCAGCCTCGGACCGCTGGCGTAGGCTGACGGCTCTTCCCCGCCTGATCGTCCGTCACGACCCCACCGGCAGAACCGCTCCACCGTCCTGCACCTCCGACCCGGCGAGGAACCCGGCACCACGATGGCGACCCCCGCGAACGACCAGTTCGTCCACCTGCACGTCCACACCGAGTACTCCATGCTCGACGGCGCGGCCCGCCTCGGCGCGCTGACCCAGCGGGCCGCCGAGCTCGGCCAGCCCGCCGTGGCCATGACCGACCACGGCAACGTCTTCGGCGCCTACGAGTTCTACCGGAAGGCGAAGGACGCCGGGGTCAAGCCGATCATCGGCATCGAGGCCTACTTCACGCCGAACTCCTCGCGCTTCGACAAGTCGGGCCACTTCTTCTACGACGGCCGCAAGGACCCCCGCGGCGACGTCTCGGCGGGCGGCGCCTACACGCACATGACGCTGCTCTCGGAGACGACCGAGGGCATGCACAACCTGTTCCGGCTCTCGACCGGTTCGTGGCGCGACGGCTACTTCAAGCAGCCCCGCATGGACCGCGAGCTGCTGAGCCAGCACGGGCGCGGCCTGATCGGCACGACCGGCTGCCCGTCGGGCGAGGTGCAGGTCCACCTGCGCCACGACAACTACGAGGCGGCCCGCGCGGTGGCGGGCGAGTTCCAGGACATCCTGGGCCGCGAGAACTACTTCCTCGAGCTGATGGACCACGGCCTGTCCATCGAGAACCAGGTCCGCGACGGCCTGCTGCGCCTGGCGCAGGACCTGAAGATCCCGCTGCTCGCGACGAACGACTCCCACTACGTGATGAAGGAGGACTCCGCCTCCCAGGAGCACCTCCTCTGCATCAACTCCGGCTCCACGATGGACATCCCCGCCGGCGACGGCCCGGGCCAGCGGTTCGCCTTCTCGGGCGACGGCTACTACCTGAAGACCGCGGCCGAGATGCGGGAGATCTGGCGCGACCTTCCGGAGGCCTGCGACAACACCCTGCTCGTCGCCCAGCGGTGCGACGTCGAGTTCACCCCCGGCAACGGCACCTACATGCCCCGCTTCCCGGTGCCGGAGGGCCACACGGAGCAGACCTGGCTGGTCGAGGAGGTCGACCGCGGGCTCGCCGTCCGCTACCCGCACGGCGTGCCCGACGAGGTCCGCAAGCAGGCCGACTACGAGCTCGGCGTCATCACGACGATGGGCTTCCCCGGCTACTTCCTGGTCGTCGCCGACTTCATCAACTGGGCGAAGGACAACGGCATCCGGGTGGGCCCTGGTCGTGGCTCCGGCGCGGGCTCGATGGTGGCCTACGCGATGCGGATCACCGACCTCGACCCGCTGGTCCACGGCCTGATCTTCGAGCGGTTCCTCAACCCCGACCGCGTCTCGATGCCCGACTTCGACATCGACTTCGACGAGCGTCGTCGCGGCGAGGTCATCCGCTACGTCACCGACAAGTACGGCGACGAGCGGGTCTCCTACATCGTCACCTACGGCACCATCAAGGCGAAGCAGGCCGTCAAGGACTCCAGCCGGATCCTCGGCTACCCGTTCGCGATGGGCGACCGGATCACCAAGGCCATGCCGGCGTCGGTGATGGGCAAGGACGTGCCCCTGCAGGAGGTCTTCGACCCGAACCACAAGCGGTACGGCGAGGGCGGCGAGTTCCGCTCGCTGTACGAGCAGGAGGTCGACGTCAAGCGCGTCGTCGACACCGCGATCGGCATCGAGGGCCTCAAGCGCCAGTGGGGCGTCCACGCGGCCGGCGTGATCATGTCCAGCGAGCCGCTGATCGACGTGATCCCCCTGCTCAAGCGGCCCGCCGACGGGGCCATGATCACGCAGTTCGACTACCCGACGTGCGAGTCGCTCGGCCTGATCAAGATGGACTTCCTGGGGCTGCGCAACCTCACGGTCCTCGACGACGCGGTGAAGAACATCGAGCTCAACCGCGGCGAGACCGTCGTCCTGGAGGACCTCGAGCTGACCGACGGCCCGACGTACGAGCTGCTGCAGCGGGGCGACACCCTCGGGGTGTTCCAGCTCGACGGCGGCCCGATGCGTGCGCTGCTGCGCTCGATGAAGCCGGACACCTTCGAGGACATCTCCGCGGTCGGCGCGCTCTACCGTCCCGGCCCGATGGGCGCGGACTCGCACAACAAGTACGCCCGCCGCAAGACCGGGCGCGAGCCGGTGGAGCCGATCCACCCCGAGCTCGCCGAGGCGCTCGAGGACGTCCTGGGGGAGACGTACGGCCTGATCGTGTACCAGGAGCAGGTCATGGCCATCGCGCAGAAGCTCGCGGGCTACAGCCTCGGCCAGGCGGACATCCTGCGTCGCGCGATGGGCAAGAAGAAGAAGGAGGAGCTGGACAAGCAGTACGTCGGCTTCTCGGGCGGCATGAAGGAGCGGGGCTACTCCGAGGCCGCCATCAAGACGCTGTGGGACATCCTGCTGCCGTTCTCCGACTACGCCTTCAACAAGGCGCACTCGGCGGCGTACGGGCTGGTGTCGTACTGGACGGCGTACCTCAAGGCGAACTACCCCGCGGAGTACATGGCCGCGCTCCTGACGTCCGTGAAGGACGACAAGGACAAGATGGCGATCTACCTCAACGAGTGCCGTCGCATGAAGATCCAGGTCCTCCCGCCCGACGTGAACGAGTCGCAGGCGACGTTCACCTCGGTGGGCGCCGACATCCGGTTCGGCCTCACCGCGGTCCGCAACGTCGGCGCCAACGTCGTCGACGGCATCGTCGCGGCACGCGCCGAGCAGGGCCGCTACACCGGCTTCGACGACTTCCTCGGCAAGGTCCCCGCCCCGGTGTGCAACAAGCGGGTCGTGGAGTCGCTGATCAAGGCCGGCGCGTTCGACGACATGAAGCTGCGACGTCGGGCTCTGGTCGCCGTCCACGAGGGCGCCGTCGACCAGTACGTCGACATCAAGCGCAACGAGGCCATCGGCCAGGACTCGCTGTTCGCGGGGCTCGACGACGGGGACGGTGGCGCCGGGTTCGGCGTCTCGGTGGCCGTGCCCGACCTCGACGAGTGGGACAAGACCACCCTGCTCGGCCACGAGCGCGACATGCTCGGTCTCTACGTGTCCGACCACCCGCTGCTGGGCATGGAGCACGTGCTGTCGCGGGGCACCGACTGCACCATCGGCGCGCTGCTGCTGGACGAGGAGCGGCCCGACGGGGCGATGGTCACCGTGTCCGGCCTGGTCACCGCCGTGCAGCGCAAGATCACCAAGCGCGGCGACGCCTGGGCGACGGTCACCCTGGAGGACCTCGAGGGCGGGATCGAGGTGCTGCTGTTCCCGAACAGCTACCAGCTGGCCGCCCCGTTCCTCGGTCAGGACGCCATCCTCACCGTCAAGGGCCGGCTCTCCCGCGACAAGGAGACCCCCGAGCTGCGCGGCCAGGAGGTGACGGTCCCCGACCTGTCGCAGGGCAGCTCCGGGCCGGTCGTGCTGTCGCTGCCGTCGACCCGCTGCACGCCGCCGGTCGTCGCCTCCCTCAAGGCCGTCCTCGGCACCCACCCGGGGACGACCGAGGTACAACTGAGGCTGATGGCCCGCCAGCAGACCACCGTGCTCCGCCTCGACGACGCGCTCCGCGTGACGCCGAGCTCGGCGCTCTTCGCCGACCTGAAGCAGCTCCTGGGTCCGGGGTGCCTCGCCGGGTGAGGGCGACGGGACCGACGCGCGAGCGACGCGTCGTCTGGCCGGCCGCGGTCGCGGTCGCCCTGCTCGTCGCCGGTGCGGTCGCGGGTGTCCTGTGGTGGGCGCTGTGGACGCCGCCGACCGGGGTGGCGCTCGCCGGCGAGTTCGTCCTCGACTCCGACGGCGCCCGCTCGGCCTTCGACGCCACCGGCACCTTCGTGGTCATCGCGCTCGCCCTGGGCTTGGTGGCCGGGCTGGTCGTCGGTTGGGTCACCCGCCGCGACGAGCTCGCCGTGGTGGGGGTGGCCACCGTCGCCGCGGTCGTCGCCGGGCTGCTGATGTACGCCGTGGGCCACCTGCTCGGCCCGCCCGACCCGTCGTCCCTGGCCGACGGCGCCGAGGACTACACCCCGCTGGTGGGCGACCTCACCCTCGCGGGCCCCGCCCCGTGGCTCGCCCTCCCCGGCGGGCTGCTCGTCGGCCTCGTCGTCACCCTGCTCGGCTTCGCCCGCTCCGCCGACCGCCCTGACGCCGAGCACGGCGGGCCCGGGGAGCACGGCGACGACGCCACCCATGCCGACCGCGGCCCGCGCGCCGGGCTCGGCGACCCCGCTGCGGGGACGGCCTCGTTGGACTGGCGCGGGACCCGGCCCGAGCGCACCCCCTGACGCTGAGTCGGCCCGAACGCACCCGTCAGGGGCGCCGAGTCGGCCCGAACGCACGCGCCAGCGACGTCGAGTCGGCCCGAACGCGCGCGTCAGCGACGCCGAGTCGGCCCGAACGCACTCGCCAGCGACGCCGAGTCGGCCCGAACGCACTTGTTAGGGGCGTCGAGTCGGCCCGAGCGCACGGTCAGGGGCGTCGAGTCGGCCCGAATGCATGCGTCAGGGAGGTCGGGTCGGCCCGAATGCACGCGTCGGGGAGGTCGGGTCGGCCTGAACGCACCCGTCAGGGGCGTCGAGTCGGCCCGAGCGCACGGTCAGGGGCGTCGAGTCGGCCCGAATGCACGCGTCAGGGAGGTCGGGTCGGCCCGAATGCACGCGTCGGGGAGGTCGAGTCGGCCCGAACGCACGCGCCAGGGGCGTCGAGTCGGCCCGAGCGCACGCGTCAGCGACGCCGAGTCGGCCCGCACGCAGACGTCGGGGAGGTCGGGTCGGCCCCGACGGTGACAGTTCGGGCCGACTCGGGCCTGATATTGGGTGCGTACGGGCCGACTCGGGCCTCGTACGGCGTGCGTTCGGGCCGACTCGGGCCTGATATTGGGTGCGTACGGGCCGACTCGGGCCTGGTACGGCGTGCGTTCGGGCCGACTCGGCTAGCGGGGCCGGCCGACGCGGGCGGTCGTCGCGCCGGTGACACGGACGAGGTCGGCGGGGGCCAGCTCGAGGTCGAGGCCCCGGCGACCGCCGGAGACGAAGACGGTGGCGTGGCCGAGCGCGGTCTCGTCGACGACGGTCGGCAGCGGGCGCTTCTGGCCCAGCGGCGAGATGCCGCCCACGACGTAGCCGGAGGACCGCTCGGCGTCGGCGGGGTCGGCCATCTCCGCGCGCGGGGCGCCGAGCGCGCGGGCGACGGCCTTGAGGTCGAGGCGCTCGGTGACCGGGACGACGGCGACGGCGAGCCCGGCGGCGGTGCGCACGACGAGGGTCTTCAGCACCCGCCCGGCCTCGACGCCGAGCCGGTCGGCGAGCACGTCGGCCGCCTCCTCGCCGTACGACGCGCTGCGAGGGTCGTGGTCGTAGGGGTGCGCGACGACCTCGACCCCGGCCGCCGCGGCGGCGCGCGTCGCCGGCGTCCCCGGGGACGCGCCGCCCCGCCGGGCCGGGCGACGGCTCAGTTGGGCGACCAGCCCGTGCGGGCGACGTCGGTCGCGGGGAGGGACGGGATGGCGTTCATCGCCCGCAGCTCCGAGCGCAGCATCTCGGTGACCATGTCGAGCCTCACGGCGACGTCGTCGGCCTCGAGCAGCCGCTGGCGGTCCGGGTGGGGCAGGGGAGCGGTGGCGGCGAGCACCCACGACAGCATCACCGGGTCGTGGGGCAGCCGCCCCGTGTAGGGGTCGCCGCTGATCTGCGCCAGCGTCGCCCGGTAGGCCGTGAACGTCGACTTCACCCGCTCGACCGTCTCCGGCGCGACCGCGACGTCGTCCTCCCGAAGCACCTCCACCCGGCCGACCGGGAACTCCCCGTCGGTCTCGAGCCCGTCCAGGCGGATCCGGTCGCGGGCGGTGGCGACGACGGTGAAGCCGCCGTCGGGCGTCTCCTCGACCTCGCCGAGCTGGAGCCGGCAGCCCACCCGGTGCAACGACTGGTTGCCGTGGTCGCCGACCTCGAAGCCCTCGCGGATCGCGACGGAGCCGAAGAGCCGCTGCGCGGGGTCGGGCTCGGTCAGCAGGTGCCGCACCAGGGCGGTGTAGCGGTCCTCGAACACCCGCAACGGCACGCGGGCGCCGGGGAACAGGACGCTGCTCAGCGGGAACATCGGCAGCGCCTCGGTCACGTCCGCGACTCTAGTCCCCACTCTCGCGGCGCCCGCCGGCCCGCGCCCCGGCCGAGTCACGCCGGTCCCGGCGCGGCGCCTAGAATCGCAGGCATGTTGCGACGCATCGACCTCCGGACGACGGCTGCCACCGAGGGCACCGAGCACGGTCATGTCGACTACCGCGACGCCCTGCCCCGCGCGGACTTCGACATCGAGGCCGCGATCCCCGCCGTCCAGGCCATCTGCGACGAGGTACGACGCCGCGGCGTCGTCGCGATCACGGAGTACTCCGCCCGGTTCGACGGCGTGGAGCAGGACGACATCGCCGTCCCGCCGGAGGCCTGCGAGAAGGCCCTCGCCGAGCTCGACCCCGCCGTGCGCGCCGGGCTCGAGGAGTCCATCCGCCGGCTGCGGGCGACGTCCGAGGCCGAGCTGGAGACCGACGTGGTCTCGACGCCCGCCGAGGGTGCCCAGGTCCGCACGCGCGTCGTCCCCATGGGCCGCGTCGGCCTGTACGTGCCCGGCGGCATCGCCCCGCTGGTCTCCAGCGTCGTCATGAACGTCGTCCCCGCCCAGGTCGCGGGCGTCGGCGAGATCGCGCTCGCGTCGACCCCGCAGAAGGAGTTCGGCGGCCTGCCGCACCCGACGATCCTCGCCGCGTGCGCGCTGCTCGGCATCGACGAGGTGTACGCCGTCGGCGGCGCCCAGGCCGTCGCCATGTTCGCGTACGGCGCCGGCCCGTGCCGCCGCGTCGACCTCGTGACCGGGCCCGGCTCGATCTGGACCGTCACCGCCAAGCGGCTGCTGAAGGGCGTCGTCGGCATCGACTCCGAGGCCGGCCCGACCGAGATCGCCGTCCTCGCCGACGACACCGCCGATCCGGCCCACGTCGCCGCCGACCTGCTCAGCCAGTCCGAGCACGACCAGCTCGCGGCGAGCGTCCTGGTGACGCCGTCGGAGGCGCTGGCCGACAAGGTCGAGGTGGCGCTGGAGGAGCAGGTGTCCCGGACCCGGCACGAGGAGCGGATCCGCACCTCGCTGCGTGGCGCGCAGTCCGCGATCGTCATGGTCGACGACCTCGAGCAGGGTCTCGCCGTGGTCGACGCGTACGCCGCGGAGCACCTCGAGGTCCAGACCGTCGACGCCGAGGAGTGGGCGCTGCGGGTGCGCAACGCGGGCGCCATCTTCGTCGGCCCGCACACGCCGGTCTCGCTCGGCGACTACTGCGCGGGGTCCAACCACGTGCTGCCCACCGGCGGCTGCGCCTGCCACTCGTCGGGCCTGTCGGTGCGCGCCTTCACCCGCACGGTCCACATGGTCACCTACGACGAGTCCGCGCTGCGCGACGTCGCGCCGCACGTGGTCGCGCTCGCCGAGGCCGAGGACCTCCCCGGCCACGGCGAGGCCGTCCGCATCCGGGTCGAGCCCCGGTGAGCGCCGAGCAGGTGACGGACGCGGCCTGGCCGCCGATCCGTCCGGAGCTGCGCGGCCTCGAGCCGTACGGCGCCCCCCAGCTCGACGTCCCGGTCCGGCTGAACACCAACGAGAACCCGTACGGGCCCAGCGAGGCTGTCGCCACCGACATCGCCGCGGCGGTGGGCGAGGCCGCGCTGGAGCTGAACCGCTACCCCGACCGCGAGCACGTCGCGCTGCGAGAGGCGCTGGCGGCGTACCTGGGCCGCGACACCGGCGTGGCCCTCGACGTCTCCCAGGTGTGGGCCGCGAACGGCTCGAACGAGGTCATGCTGCAGCTGCTCATGGCCTTCGGCGGGCCGGGCCGCACGGCGCTCGGCTTCACCCCGACGTACTCGATGTACCCGGAGTACGCCCGCGGCACCTCGACCACCTGGGTGACCGGGCACCGCGAGGCCGACTTCACCCTCGACCTCGACCACGTGCGTGCGCTGGTCGCCGAGCACCGGCCCTCGGTGGTGCTGCTGCCCAGCCCGAACAACCCCACCGGCACCGCGCTGGCGCCGGAGACCACCGACGTCGTCTGCGCCGCGGTCGCCGAGGTCGGCGGGCTGGTCGTCATCGACGAGGCGTACGGCGAGTTCCGCCGCGCCGGCACCCCCAGCGCGGTCGAGCGCCTCGGCGCGCACCGCAACCTCGTCGTGAGCCGCACCATGAGCAAGGCGTTCGCCCTCGCCGGCGGTCGCGTCGGCTACCTCGCCGCCGCCCCGGAGGTCTGCGACGCCCTGCGGCTGGTGCGCCTGCCCTACCACCTGTCGTCGCTCACGCAGGCCGCCGCGCTCGCCGCGCTGCGCCACGCCGACGAGCTCCTCGGCCGCGTCGCGGAGCTCCGCGCAGAGCGCGACGCCCTGGTCGGCTGGCTGCGCGAGCAGGGCCTCGCGGTCGCCGACAGCGACGCGAACTTCGTCCTGTTCGGGCGTTTCGACGACCGTCACGCCGTCTGGGAGGCGCTGCTCGCCCACGGCGTGCTGGTCCGTGAGACCGGCCCCGAGGGCTGGCTGCGGGTCTCCGTCGGCACGCCGCACGAGAACCAGGCCTTCCGCGACGCGCTGGCCACCAGCCTGAAGGAGCTCCCCCGATGAGCAGCACGCACAGGACCGCCCGCCTCGAGCGCGCCACCAAGGAGTCGTCGATCACCGTCGAGCTCGACCTCGACGGCACCGGCCGCGCGGACGTGTCGACCGGCGTCGGCTTCTACGACCACATGCTCGACGCGCTCGCCCGCCACTCGCTGGTCGACTTGGTCGTCCGCGCCGAGGGTGACGTCCACATCGACGGCCACCACACCGTCGAGGACACCGCCATCGTCATCGGCCAGGCGCTGCGCGAGGCGCTCGGCGACAAGTCCGGGATCCGCCGGTACGGCGACGCGACCGTCCCGCTCGACGAGGCCCTCGCCCACGCGGTGGTCGACGTCTCCGGTCGTCCCTACTTCGTGCACTCCGGCGAGCCCGACGGCCAGCCCTACGCGCTCATCGGCGGCTCCGGCGTGCCGTACGCCGGCTCCCTGACCGCCCACGTGCTCGAGTCGATCGCGCACCACGCCCACCTCACGCTGCACGTGCGGCTGCTCGGTGGCCGCGACCCGCACCACATCGTCGAGGCGCAGTTCAAGGCCGTCGCCCGGGCGCTGCGCGACGCGATCGCCCTCGACCCGCGCGAGACCGGCGTGCCCTCGACCAAGGGTGCGCTCTGAGCGGCGCGAAGCGGGTCGTCGTCCTGGACTACGGCTCGGGCAACCTCCGCTCCGCCGTCCGCGCGGTCGAGCGGGCCGGTGCCGAGGTCGAGCTGACCGCCGACCGCGGCGCGGCGATGGCGGCCGACGGCCTGCTGGTGCCCGGCGTCGGCGCGTTCGCGGCCTGCATGGCCGGGCTGCGGGCCGTCCGCGGGCACGAGACCATCGGACGCCGCCTGGCCGGCGGTCGGCCGGTGCTGGGGATCTGCGTCGGCATGCAGGTCCTCTTCTCCCGCGGGATCGAGCACGGCGTCGACACCGAGGGCTGCGGGGAGTGGCCCGGGACGGTCGAGCGGCTGCAGGCGCCCGTCGTGCCCCACATGGGGTGGAACACCGTGCAGGCGCCGGAGGGCACGCAGATGTTCGCGGGCATCACCGACGAGCGGTTCTACTTCGTGCACTCCTACGGCGTGCGCACCTGGAAGCTCGTCACCGACGGCCGCACCCGCGCCCCGCTCGTCACCCGCACGACCCACGGCACCGCGGACTTCGTCTCGGCCGTCGAAAACGGCCCGCTGTGGGCCACGCAGTTCCACCCCGAGAAGTCCGGCGACGCCGGCGCCGCGCTGCTGCGCAACTGGATCGCCACCCTCTGAGAGAGACCTCCCGTGACCTACCTCCAGCTCCTGCCCGCCGTCGACATCACCGAGGGCCGCGCCGTCCAGCTCGCCCAGGGCGTCGCCGGCTCCGGCAAGCAGTACGGCGACCCCGTCGCCGCCGCGATGCGGTGGCAGGACGCCGGGTCCGAGTGGCTGCACCTCGTCGACCTCGACGCCGCCTTCGGCCGCGGGCAGAACCGCGCGCTGCAGGCCGAGATCGTCGGCGCCCTCGACATCGACGTCGAGATGAGCGGCGGCATCCGCGACGACGAGTCGCTGGAGGCCGCCCTGGCCACCGGGTGCCGCCGCGTCAACATCGGCACCGCCGCGCTGGAGCAGCCGGAGTGGTGCGCGAAGGTGATCGCGGAGCACGGGGACCGGATCGCGATCGGCCTCGACGTCCGCGGCCGCACCCTGGCCGCCCGCGGCTGGACCCGGGAGGGCGGCGACCTGTACGACGTCCTCGCGCGGCTCGACTCCGAGGGGTGCGCGCGCTACGTGGTCACCGACGTCAACAAGGACGGCATGCTCGCCGGCCCGAACCTGGAGCTGCTGCGCGACGTGTGCGCCGCCACCGACGCGCCCGTGATCGCCTCCGGCGGGGTCACCACGCTCGACGACCTGCGCGCGCTGATGGACCTGGTGGACGACGGGGTCGAGGGCGCCATCGCCGGGACCGCGCTCTACGAGGGCCGCTTCACCCTGGAGGCCGCCCTCGCCCTGACCCGGGGCGACCACCCGCGGGAGTCGGGGGCCGGCGCGTGAGCCTCGCCGTCCGGGTGATCCCGTGCCTCGACGTGGACGCCGGTCGCGTGGTCAAGGGCGTCAACTTCGTCGACCTCCGCGACGCCGGCGACCCCGTCGAGCTGGCGCGCACCTACGACGCCGAGGGCGCCGACGAGCTGACGTTCCTCGACATCTCCGCCTCCCACGAGGGTCGCGAGACGACCCTGGAGATCGTGTCGGCGACGGCCGAGCAGGTGTTCATCCCGCTGACCGTCGGCGGGGGAGTGGCCTCGTGCGCCGACGTCGACCGGCTGCTGCGCGCCGGCGCCGACAAGGTCGCCGTGAACACCGCGGCGATCCACCGGCCCGAGCTCGTCGCCGAGATCGCGGACCGGTTCGGCAACCAGGTCCTCGTGCTGTCGGTCGACGCGCGGCGGACCACCGGCCCCGACCGGACGCCGTCCAGCTTCGAGGTCACCACCCACGGCGGCCGGAAGTCCGCCGGCCTCGACGCCCTCGAGTGGGCGGTCCGCGCCGCCGAGCTGGGCGCGGGGGAGATCCTGCTCAACGCGATGGACGCCGACGGCACCACCGACGGCTTCGACCTCGAGCTGATCGCCGCCGTCCGCGCCGCCGTCAGCATCCCCGTCATCGCCTCCGGCGGCGCCGGCCGCGCCGACCACTTCGCCCCCGCCGTCGACGCCGGCGCGGACGCCGTCCTCGCCGCCACCGTCTTCCACTTCGGCGAGGTCTCGATCGGCGAGGCCAAGGCCGCCCTCGCCGCCGCCGGTCACCCCGTCCGCTGACGCCCCGCACCTCCTGCCCTGGCCTGCCGCTCGCGGGAGAGGCCCGGGCCCGCCTGGGGGTTTCACCAGCCGACCCGCGAAACCCCGACTTGGCGGACGAAACTTCGTGGGCCCAGTCGGGGTTTCACCAGCCGGCTGGTGAAACCAGAGCAGGATGGGACCCCTGTGACACCTGTGAGGACGCCCACCGCGGGCCGGCGATGTCGGTGCGCCGGAATACCGTGCACCGGGTACGACTTGACCGACGGCACGCTCTCGGGACCAGGAGGACACGGTGACCACGGACGAGTCGCTCGACCCCGAGCTGGCGGCGGGGCGTGACGCCGCGCGGACGGTGTCGATGCGCGACGGCTTCCGCGTGCTCGGGGTCGGCATCCGCCGCCAGCCGGGCGTCTTCGCGATCGCCACGTTCGGCGGCGTGCTGTTCGGCGCCCTGACCGTCGCCGACGCGTGGGTGCTCGGGTGGGCGACGCAGAACGCGCTGATCCCCGCGATGCGCGACGGCGAGATCGGCACCGGCGTGCTCGTCGCCGTGGTCGCGCTGTTCGTGGGGGTCGCCCTGCTGCGCGCGGTCGGCATCGTCGCGCGCCGCCTGGGCGCCGGGATCATGCAGTACCGGCTGCAGGCGGCGTACCGCCGCGAGGTCACCCGCCAGTACCTCGCGCTCCCCATGTCGTGGCACGCCCGGCACCCCACCGGCCAGCTGCTGAGCAACGCCAACGCGGACGTCGAGGCGGCCTGGTCGCCGATCGCACCGCTGCCCATGGCGCTCGGCACCATCGCGATGATGGTGATCGCCATCGCCCAGATGCTCACCGCCGACCTGGTGATGGCCGCCGTCGGCCTCCTGGTCTTCCCCGCCGTCATCGGCGTGAACCTCGTCTACCAACGGCTGACCTCGCCGCTGATCACCCGCGCGCAGCAGCTGCGCGCCGAGGTCAGCGAGATCGCGCACGAGTCCTTCGACGGGGCGCTCGTCGTCAAGACGCTCGGCCGGGAGGCCGAGGAGACCGAGCGCTTCGGCGCCCGGGCCCGCGAGCTGCGGGACACCCTCGTCCGCGCCGGCCGGATCCGCGCCGCCTTCGACCCCGCCCTCGCCGCCCTGCCCAACCTCGGCGTCATGGTCGTGCTGGTGGTCGGCGTCTCCCGCGTCCTGTCCGGCGCCACCCAGCCCGGCGACGTGGTGACGGTCGCGTACCTGCTCACCGTCGTCTCGTTCCCGATCCGCTCGCTCGGCTGGCTGCTCGGGGAGTTCCCCCGCAGCGTCGTCGGCTACCGCCGCGTGCACCACGTCCTCGACGAGACGGCCCGCATGCCGTACGGCGACGCGACGCTCGCGACGTCCTCCGCGCGGGGCGGCGCCCGGCTCGACGTCGAGCGCCTCGCCTTCTCCCACGCGACCG
This sequence comes from uncultured Nocardioides sp., assembly GCF_947489365.1. Classification (GTDB taxonomy): domain Bacteria; phylum Actinomycetota; class Actinomycetes; order Propionibacteriales; family Nocardioidaceae; genus Nocardioides. Next base: position 31,598 of record NZ_CANLDB010000008.1, on the reverse strand, counting down.
ACCAGCCGCTGCTGCGCGACCTCACGTTCACCGTCGAGCCCGGGCGCACCGTCGCGCTCGTGGGCGCCACCGCCAGCGGCAAGAGCACCCTGACCGACCTCGTCACCCGACTCGTCGACCCGGACGACGGTCGGCTCCTCGTCGACGGCGTCGACCTGCGCGACCTCGACCACGGCGAGCTGTCGACCGCCGTGTCCGTCGTCCCCCAGACCGCGTTCCTGTTCGACGACACCGTCCGGGGCAACGTCACCCTCGGGGCGGACGTCGCGGACGAGGACGTGTGGGCCGCGCTGCGGACCGCCCAGGCGGACGGCTTCGTGGCCGCCCTGCCCGACGGCCTCGACGCCCGCCTCGGTGAGCGGGGGACCAGCCTGTCCGGCGGCCAGCGGCAGCGGATCGCCCTGGCCCGCGCCCTGGTACGGCGACCCCGCCTGCTGGTGCTGGACGACGCGACGTCCGCGGTGGACCCGGAGGTGGAGGGACGGATCCTCGCCGGGCTCCGTGAGGCCGAGGACGGCGACGGCGCGACGCTGCTCGTCGTGGCCTACCGCAAGGCCACCATCGCGCTCGCCGACGAGGTGCTGCACCTCGAGGGCGGCCGGGTCGTCGGTCGCGGCACTCACGCGGAGCTGCTCGCCACCAGCCCGTCGTACTCCCGCCTCGTCAACGCCTACGACAGCGAGAGCGACAGCGACAGTGAGGCCGCGGAGCCGACAGGGGTGACCCGATGAGCACCCGGATGGACTCCGGCGAGGCGAACGGGATGTGGGCCACGCTGCGGCGCGGCGTGGTGCACTCCCCGGAGCTCAAGCAGGGCATCGTCGGCACGCTGCTGCTGGCGCTGCTGTCGACGGGTGGTCAGGTCGTCGTCCCGATCGCGATCCAGCAGACCCTCGACAACGGCCTCGGCGCCCCCGGCGGCCCCGACGTCGCGTTCACCATCCGCACGGGACTGCTCGCGGCGGCCGCCGTGCTGCTGACCGGCGTGGCGTCGTACCTGATGACGACGCGGCTGTTCCGCACCGGGGAGACGGGCCTGGCGACGCTGCGGACCAAGGCGTTCCGCCACGTCCACGACCTGCCCCTGCTGACCCAGAACACCGAGTCGCGGGGCGCGCTGGTGTCCCGGGTGACCTCCGACGTCGACCAGGTCAGCCAGTTCCTCGTCTTCGGCGGCATCCTCTTCGTCGTCAGCGTCGGGCAGGTGCTGGTCGCGACGATCGTGATGGCGGTCTACTCCTGGCAGCTCACCCTCGTGGTCTGGCTGGCGTTCGCGCCCCTGTTCCTGTCGCTGCGCTACTTCCAGCAGCGCCTCTCCGCGGCGTACGGCGTGGTGCGGCGCCAGGTCGGCACGATGCTCTCGGCGATCTCGGAGCCGGTCGTCGGCGCCGCCGTCGTCCGCACCTACGCCGTCGAGGACCGCACCCAGCAGCGCATCGACGAGGCCATCCGGCGTCACCAGCAGGCGAGCACCCGCGCGCAGGGCTTCACGGCCGTCTCGTTCTCGCTCGGTGGGCTCTCGGGCGGTCTCGCCAACGCGGGCGTGCTCGTGGTCGGCATCCAGCTGGGCCTGGCGGGCGACATCACGGCGGGCGAGATCCTGGCGTTCGCCTTCATCGTCACGCTGTTCGTCGGCCCGGTGCAGATGGGCACGCAGATCCTCACCGACGCCCAGCTCGCCATCGCGGGCTGGCGGCGCGTCATCGGCATCCTCGACACCCCGGCCGACTTGGTCGATCCCGGTGAGAAGGGCGTGACGCTGCCGCGCGGGCCGATCGAGGTGCGCTTCGACCACGTCACCTTCGCCTACCCCGGGGGTCCGCCGGTGCTGCGCGACGTCGACCTCGTGCTCGCCGCGGGCACGCGTCTGGCCGTCGTGGGGGAGACCGGGTCGGGCAAGTCGACGTTCGCGAAGCTGCTGACCCGGCTCATGGACCCGGCCGAGGGCGCGGTGCTGCTCGACGGCGTCGACCTGCGCGGCGTTGACCAGCGGTCCCTGCGCTCGAGCGTCGTGCTCGTGCCGCAGGAGGGCTTCCTCTTCGACGACACCGTCGGTGCCAACATCCGCTACGGACGGCTCGGAGCCACCGACGCCGAGATCGTCGAGGCCGCCGAGGAGCTCGGGCTGGACGACTGGGTCCACGGCCTGCCGCGCGGTCTCGCGACCCGGGTGGGCCAGCGGGGCGAGGCGCTCTCGGCCGGGGAGCGCCAGCTCGTCAGCCTGCTGCGGGCGCGGCTCGCCGACCCCGACCTGCTCGTGCTCGACGAGGCCACCAGCGCGGTCGACCCCGAGCTCGAGGTCCGCATCGGGCGCGCCCTCGAACGCCTGCTGGTCGACCGCACCTCGGTCACCATCGCGCACCGGCTCACCACGGCCGAGAACGCCGACGAGGTGCTCGTCGTCGACGCCGGCCGCGTGGTGCAGCGCGGGCCGCACGCCGACCTGCTCGCCGAGGGCGGCACCTACGGCGCGCTCCACGCGTCCTGGGTCGCCCAGCAGGCGGTGTCCTGAGCCGCCCGCACGGCGGGGATACTGGAGGGGTGCCCGACCTCGACCCCGCCGTCGCCGCCCGGCTGACCCGCACCGCCGACGGGTTGGTGCCCGCCGTCGTGCAGCAGCACGGCAGCGGCGAGGTGCTGATGCTCGCGTGGCTGGACGACGAGGCGCTGGCGCGCACGCTCGCCACCGGCCGGGCGACGTACTGGAGCCGCAGCCGGCAGGAGCACTGGGTCAAGGGGGAGACCTCCGGGCACCGCCAGTGGGTGCGCGAGGTGCGCCTCGACTGCGACGGCGACACCCTGCTGCTCGTCGTCGACCAGGAGGGCGCCGCCTGCCACACCGGCGACGCCACCTGCTTCGACGCCGACCTCGTCTGGCGCGCCGGTGGCTGACGAGCCGGCGCCCGGACGACCGGAGGGGCGCCGTCGCAGCACGATGGGCCCCGTCCTGCTCGTCGCGGTCGTCACCGGGGCGCTCCTCGCCGTGGCCGGCAACCGGCCCTGGGTGGACGTCGCCGGCGCCCCCGAACCGGCCGAGGGCGCGGGCCAGACGGTCGTCACCGGCCTCGACCTGGCCACGACCAACCCCACCGTGACCGCCCTCGCCCTGGTGGCGCTCGCCGCGCTCGGCGTCGTCCTCGTCGTGCGTGGCCGGGTACGACGGGTCGTCGCCGCCCTGGCGGTGCTCGCCGCCCTCGGGACCGCCGCGGCGGTCCTCACCGGCTGGCTCGGCATCGACGACCGCGTCGCCGCGGAGGTCGCGGACGGCCCCCTGGACGGGGCGGCCACCTCCTGGACGGCCTGGGCGTGGACCTCGCCGCCCGCCGCCGTCCTCCTGCTGGCCGCCTGCGCGCTCGCCGTCCGCGACGTGCGGCGGTGGCCCGAGATGGGCCGCCGGTACGACGCGCCGACGGGCGCCGCCGGCCGCGACGGGTCGGCGGACGACCCGGGCACCGCGGTCCCGCCCGCGGAACGCTCGGCGCTCGAGATCTGGCGGGAGCTCGACGAGGGTCGTGACCCCACCGAGGGACCCCGCCACTAGACTCGGGACCGGCATCCGCGCGACACAGAGGAGCACCCGGCATGGCGAGCAACCACGGCAACACCCCCGCGGCCTGGACGGCGGTCACGGTGGGCATCGCCGGCTTCGTCGTCGGCGGCATCGCCCTCATGCTCAGCCCGGTCAGCATGGTCCTGTTCTGGGTCGGCGTCGCCCTCGGGATCGCCGCCCTGCCGGTCTTCGCCGTCATGGCGAAGCTCGGCATGCACTGACGGTCCCGGTGGGCGCGCGGGCCCGCCGCCTGGCGTCGCCGCTCGCGGCGGGTGCCCTCGTGGTGGCCGCCACCGCCGCCCTCGCCGTGCGCGACCCGCACCGGCCCGGGTCCTGGGGCGTGTGCCCGACCGCGCTGATGGGCTTCGACTGCCCTCTGTGCGGCAGCCTCCGCGCCGTGCACGACCTGACCGCGCTCGACCTCGGCGCGGCGGTGTCGTCGAACCTGCTGCTCGTCGTGGCGCTGCCCGTCGTGGTCGCGCTGTGGGTGCGTCGCGTCGTCGTCCTCAGCCGCGGGCCCGCCGGCCCGCTGGACGCGTCGAGGGTGCCGCGGGCCGCCTGGTGGGCGCTGGGCGTGGTGGTCCTCGCTTTCACCGTCCTCCGCAACACCCCGGTGCCCCCCGGGCCCTGGCTGGCCTCCTAGGAGCCGCTGCCCAGCCGGGTGCGAGACTGGGGCACGGCCCCCGCCGTCCCCTCCCGAGGAGGTCCGCAGCTCATGTCGGTGCTCGACGACATCGTCGCCGGAGTCCGCGACGACCTCGACCGCCGCCGTGCGGACCGACCCGCAGCCGCCGTGCGGGCCGCCCTCGCGGACGCCCCGGCGCCCCGCGACCCCATGCCCCACCTGCGCGACGCCGGCTCGAGCGTGATCGCCGAGGTGAAGCGCCGCAGCCCCAGCAAGGGCCACCTCGCGGACATCCCCGACCCGACCACGCTCGCCCGGGCGTACGCCGCCGGCGGCGCGGCCGCGATCAGCGTGCTCACCGAGGAGCGCCGCTTCGGCGGGTCGCTCGCCGACCTCGTCGCCGTCCGGGCCGCCGTCGACGTCCCGCTGCTGCGCAAGGACTTCGTGGTCGACGACTACCAGGTGCTGGAGGCCCGCGCCGCGGGCGCCGACCTGGTGCTGCTGATCGTCGCGGCCCTCGCCGACGACGACCTGCGCCGCCTGCACGACCTCGTCCGCGAGCTGGGCATGACCCCGCTCGTCGAGGTCCACGACGAGGCCGAGACCGCCCGCGCCGTCGACCTCGGCGCCGAGCTCGTGGGCGTCAACGCCCGCAACCTGAAGACGCTGGAGGTGCACCCCGGGGTCTTCGCCGAGCTGGCACCCCTGGTCGGCGCCGACACGGTGCTGGTCGCCGAGTCCGGCGTCAGCGGGGTCGCCGACGCCGCGGCGTACGTCGACGCGGGGGCCCGCGCGGTCCTCGTCGGCGAGGCGCTCGTGCGCCACGGCGACCCGACGGCGGCCGTCGCCGCCATGACCGGCCTGCGGGCCGGTGTCCCGAGCACCACCGGAGGAGCACCGTGACCACGGACGAGACGACGAGCACCACCACCACCACCGCCACCACCGCCGGCACCGCCGCGGGCCTGGGCGTGGCCCACGGGGCGTGGGACGCCGACGAGAACGGCTGGTTCGGCGACTTCGGGGGCCGCTGGATCCCCGAGGCGCTGGTCGCCGCGCTCGAGGAGCTGACCGTCGCCTGGACCGAGGCGATGGCGGACGAGGCCTTCCGGTCCGAGCTGGACCAGGTGGGCCGCGAGTACGCCGGCCTGCCCAGCCCGCTCTACGAGGCCCGCGCCCTGTCGGAGAAGGCCGGCGTGCGGGTGCTGCTCAAGCGCGAGGACCTGCTGCACACCGGCGCGCACAAGATCCGCAACGTCCTCGGCCAGGCCCTGCTGACCAAGCGGATGGGCAAGAAGCGCGTCATCGCCGAGACCGGCGCCGGCCAGCACGGCGTCGCCAGCGCCACCGCGGCCGCATTCTTCGGCCTCGACTGCACCGTCTACATGGGCGCCGTCGACACCCGCCGCCAGGCCCTCAACGTGGCCCGCATGCGGCTGCTCGGCGCCGAGGTCGTGCCCGTCGAGTCCGGCAGCGCCACGCTGAAGGACGCCATCAACGAGGCCATGCGCGACTGGGTCGCGAGCGTCGACGAGACGGCGTACCTGTTCGGCACCGCGGCCGGGCCCCACCCGTTCCCCTCGCTGGTGCAGTCCTTCACCCGCGGCATCGGCGACGAGGCCCGGGCGCAGTGCCTGGAGCGCTACGGCCGGCTGCCGCACGCGGTCGCCGCCTGCGTCGGCGGCGGGTCGAACGCCATCGGGCTGTTCACCGCCTTCCTCGACGACCCCGACGTCGCCGTGTGGGGCTACGAGGCCGGCGGCGACGGGGTCGACACCGACCGTCACGCCGCGACCATCGTCGGCGGGGGAGCGGGCGTGCTCCACGGCAGCCGGACGATGATCCTCGCGGACTCCGACGGCCAGACCGTCGAGTCGCACTCGATCAGCGCCGGCCTCGACTACCCCGGCGTCGGCCCCCAGCACGCGCACCTGGCCGCGACCGGCCGGGCGCACTACGAGGCCGTCACCGACACCGAGGCCATGGACGCGCTCGCCCTGCTGGCGCGCAGCGAGGGCATCATCCCGGCCATCGAGTCGGCGCACGCGATCGCCGGTGCCCTCAAGCTGGGTCCGCGCCTGGCGGCCGAGCACGGCCCGGACGCCCTGCTGCTGGTCAACCTCTCGGGCCGCGGCGACAAGGACATGGTCACCGCGACCCGCTGGTTCGGCCTCGACCCCGAGGCGGCGACCACCGACCCCGTGGGCGACCCCGACACGGACCCCCGCGGATGAGCGCCGTGACGACCGGCCGGACGATGGCGGACGCCTTCGCGACCGCCCACGCCGAGGACCGTGCGGTCCTGCTGGGCTTCCTGCCCGCCGGCTTCCCCGACGTGGAGACGTCCGTCCGCGCGATGACGGCGATGGTCGAGGCCGGCGTCGACGCGATCGAGGTCGGCCTGCCCTACACCGACCCCGTGCTCGACGGCCCCGTCATCCAGGCCGCCGCCCAGCAGGCGCTCGACGGCGGCTGCCGGACCGCGGAGGTCCTGCAGATCGTGCAGGAGGTCGCGGCCACCGGTGCGCCCACGCTGGTGATGACCTACTGGAACCCCGTGCTCGCGCACGGCGTCGAGCGGTTCGCCGACGGCCTCGTCGCCGGGGGCGGGGCCGGGCTCATCACCCCCGACCTGACGCCCGACCACGGCGCCGACTGGATCGCCGCCGCCGACGAGCGCGGCCTCGACAAGGTGTTCCTCGTCGCGCCGTCGTCGACCGACGCACGCGTCGCGACGACCGCGCAGGCCTGCCGGGGCTTCGTCTACGCCGCCGCGGTGATGGGCGTCACCGGCGCCCGGACGACGACGAGCTCGCTCGCCGGGCCGCTGGTCGCCCGGACGCGCGCCGCCACCGACACCCCCGTCGGTGTCGGCCTCGGCGTCTCCAACGGCGACCAGGCCGCCGAGGTGGCGTCGTACGCCGACGCCGTGATCGTGGGCTCCGCGTTCGTGCGCTGCCTGCTCGACGCCCCCGACACCGAGTCCGGCCTCGCCGCGCTCCGCGACACCGCCGCCGACTTGGCCGAGGGGGTACGCCGACGTGCGTGACCGTCTGCGCCGGACCGCGGCGGGGCTCGCCGTGGTCCCCCTGATGCTGCTCGCCGCCTGCGGCGGCACCGAGCAGGTGGGCGAGGCCGCCGCCGGGACCCAGGGCGACGGGATGAACGGCGACGTCCTCGACGACCCGTACGTCGTCCCGGACGTCACGCTCACCGACACCGACGGTGCGCCGTACGACCTGGTCAGCGACACCGAGGCCCCGCTGACGCTGGTGTTCTTCGGGTTCACCAACTGCCCCGACATCTGCAACGTGGTGCTCTCCTCCATGGCCTCGGCCCGCACGCGCCTCTCCGACGAGCAGCGCCAGGAGATGGAGGTCGTGTTCGTGACCACCGACCCCGCCCGCGACGACGAGGCCACGATCCGCGCCTACCTGGACCGGTTCGACCCGTCCTTCACCGGCCTGACCGGCGACATGGCGTCGCTGCAGGAGGCCGCGGCGGCGTTCAGCATCTTCTTCGAGAAGGGCGACAAGCTGCCCTCCGGCGGGTACGACGTCGCCCACGGCTCCTACATCGCCGCCGTCGACGGCGACGACCGGGTCCCCGTGGTGTGGGACGAGCAGACCTCGGCGGCGCAGCTCGCCGAGGACGTGTCCGCGCTGCTGGAGGGCTGAGGCCGTGATCGACCTGCTGACCATCCCCAGCCCCTCGACCGGCGTCTGGGAGCTGGGCCCGCTGCCGATCCGCGGCTACGCGCTCTCGATCGTGCTGGGCGTCGTGCTGGCGATCTGGCTCTCCGAGCGCCGCTGGGCCGCCCGCGGAGGCACCCGCGGCGAGATCAGCGACATCGCGCTGTGGGCGGTCCCGTTCGGTCTCGTCGGGGGCCGGCTCTACCACGTCGTCACCGACTACCAGCTCTACTTCGGCGAGGGCCGCGACCCGGTCACCGCCCTCTACGTCTGGAACGGCGGTCTCGGCATCTGGGGCGCCATCGCCCTCGGCGCCCTCGGCGCCTACATCGGCGCCCGCCGCGCGGGCATGCGGGTCGCGCCCGTGATGGACGTCCTCGCCCCCGGGGTGCTGCTCGGCCAGGCGGTCGGTCGGTGGGGCAACTGGTTCAACCAGGAGCTCTACGGCCGCCCGACCGACCTGCCCTGGGGCCTCGAGATCGACCCCGCGAACTGGCCGTCGGGGCAGACGTTCGAGCCCGGCACGACCTTCCACCCCACGTTCCTCTACGAGTCGCTGTGGAGCCTGGCCGGCGTCGCGCTGCTCCTCGTGCTCGACCGCCGGTTCCGCATGGGCCGCGGCCGCCTCGTCGCGGCGTACGTCATGGTCTACACCGCGGGCCGCGGCTGGATCGAGATGCTCCGCATCGACGACGTCCAGATGAACGACGTCGCCGGCCTGCGCCTCAACGTCTGGACCTCGATCGTCGTCTTCGCCCTCGCCGCGGCGTACCTGCTCTGGACCCGCAGCCACCCCCCGGCCCAGCCCGAGCCGATCTACACCGACGCCCACCTCGCCCGCGTCGCGGCGTCCGCGACCCCGGAGTCGGGGGCGAAGGCGGACGCAGAGGCCGACGAGAAGGCCGACGAGAAGGCCGACGAGAAGGCCGACGCGGGGGAGCCCGAGACCAAGGACTGAAGCCGAGTCGGCAGATCTGCGCAGCCGTACGGGGTCGAGTCGGCACGACGGAGTCTCAGCGCTGCCTCGCGGGGGTGGAGGTGTCGCCGCTCACTGATAATCTTCGCGAAGGCGCTGGGGCCAACGCTGTCCCCTGCCCGCCTGACCCACCGACTCGGGCGCTCTGGCGTCCGTCGACACGGGAGGCCTGCCACGTGCACCAGCCGTCCTCTTCTCCGAGCTCGTTCCGCGGGGACCTCCCCGCGGCCCAGGGCCTGTACGACCCCGCACGCGAGCACGACGCCTGCGGCGTCGCGTTCGTGGCGCGCATGTCCGGCGAGGCCGGGCACGAGGTGGTCCAGCAGGCGCTGACCGCCCTGCGCAACCTGGACCACCGCGGCGCTGCCGGCGCCGAGGTGAACTCCGGGGACGGCGCGGGCCTGCTCATGCAGGTGCCGGACGCCTTCCTGCGCGAGGTCGTCGACTTCACCCTCCCCGCCGCCCGCACGTACGCCGTCGGCACGGCGTTCCTGCCCGGCGACGCCGAGGAGGTGGCGAAGGCCCAGACCCGCATCGAGGAGCTCGCCTCCGAGGAGGGCCTCACCGTCCTCGGGTGGCGCGACGTGCCCGTCGAGTCCGCCGAGCTCGGCTCGATCGCCCTCGGCGTGATGCCGACGTTCCGCCAGCTCTTCGTCGGCGGCGCCGGCTCCACCGTGACCGGGATGGCCCTGGAGCGCATGGCCTTCTGCCTGCGCAAGCGCGCGGAGGCCGAGACCGGCGTCTACTTCCCGTCGCTGTCGTCGCGCACGCTGGTCTACAAGGGCATGCTCACCACCGAGCAGCTCGACGGCTTCTTCACCGACCTCCGCGACGAGCGGGTCGCCTCGGCCCTGGCCGTCGTCCACTCGCGCTTCTCGACGAACACGTTCCCGAGCTGGCCGCTGGCGCACCCGTTCCGGTTCATCGCCCACAACGGCGAGATCAACACCGTGATGGGCAACCGCAACTGGATGCGCGCCCGCGAGGCCCTCCTCGAGTCCGAGCTGCTGGGCGGCGACCTGGAGCGCCTCTTCCCGATCTGCACGCCGGGCGCCTCGGACTCCGCGTCGTTCGACGAGGTCCTCGAGCTGCTGCACCTCGGCGGTCGCTCGCTGCCGCACTCGGTGCTGATGATGATCCCCGAGGCGTGGGAGAACCACCGGGAGATGGACCCCGCGCTCCGGTCGTTCTACGAGTTCCACTCCACGATGATGGAGCCCTGGGACGGCCCCGCCTGCGTCGTCTTCACCGACGGCTCGCAGATCGGCGCCGTGCTCGACCGCAACGGCCTGCGCCCCTCCCGCTACTGGGTCACCGACGACGGCCTCGTCGTCCTGGCCTCCGAGGTCGGCGTCCTCGACCTCGACCCCGCGAGCATCGTCCGCAAGGGCCGCCTGCAGCCGGGCCGGATGTTCCTCGTCGACACCGACGAGCACCGCATCATCGAGGACGAGGAGATCAAGGCGGACCTCGCCGCCGAGCACCCGTACGACGAGTGGCTGCACGGCGGCATGCTCCACCTGGACGACGTCCCGCAGCGCGAGCACATCGTCCACACGCACGCCTCGGTCACCCGGCGCCAGCAGATCTTCGGCTACACCGAGGAGGAGCTGCGGGTCCTGCTGACCCCGATGGCGAACACGGCCGCCGAGCCGATCGGCTCGATGGGCACCGACACGCCCATCGCGGCGCTGTCGACCAAGCCCCGTCTGGTCTTCGACTACTTCAGCCAGCTCTTCGCCCAGGTCACGAACCCGCCGCTGGACGCCATCCGCGAGGAGCTCGTCACCTCCCTGCACGGCTCGATCGGCCCCGAGGCCAACCTCCTCGAGCCGACCCCGGCGTCGTGCCGCCAGGTGGTCCTGCCGTTCCCGGTCATCGACAACGACGACCTGGCCAAGATCCGTCACATCAACCGCGACGGCGACATGCCGGGCTTCCAGGTCCACATCGTCCGCGGCCTGTACGACGTCGAGGGCGGCGGCGAGGCCCTCGCGGCGCGGCTGGACGAGCTGTGCGCGGAGGTGTCCGAGGCGATCGCCGGGGGCGCCCGCGTCCTCGTGCTCTCCGACCGGCACTCCACCCGTGAGCTCGCGCCGATCCCGTCGCTGCTGCTGACGGGCGCCATCCACCACCACCTGGTCCGCGAGAAGACCCGCACCCAGGTCGGGCTGCTCGTCGAGGCCGGCGACGTCCGCGAGGTCCACCACGTCGCCCTGCTCGTCGGGTACGGGGCGGCCGCGGTCAACCCGTACCTCGCGATGGAGACCGTCGAGGACCTCGCCCGCGAGCGCTACTACGTCACCGCCGAGGCCGAGGACGCCGTGGCCAACCTCGTGAAGGCGCTCGGCAAGGGCGTGCTCAAGGTGATGTCGAAGATGGGCGTCTCCACGGTGGCGTCGTACACGGGCGCGCAGATCTTCGAGGCCGTCGGCCTGAGCCAGGCCGTGGTCGACCGCTACTTCACCGGCACCACCTCCAAGCTCGGTGGCATCGACCTCGACGTCATCGCCCAGGAGGTCGCCGCCCGTCACGCCTCGGCGTACCCGCGCGGCGGCATCGCCCCGGCGCACCGGGAGCTCCTCGTCGGCGGCGAGTACCAGTGGCGCCGCGACGGCGAGCCCCACCTGTTCGACCCCGACACCGTCTTCCGGCTGCAGCACGCCACCCGCCAGGGCCGGTACGACGTGTTCAAGCAGTACACCGAGAAGGTCGACGGCCAGTCCGCCCGGCTGATGACGCTGCGCGGCCTGTTCGCGCTGCGCGACGCCGAGGAGCTCGGCCGCCAGCCCGTCCCGATCGACGAGGTCGAGCCGGTCAGCGAGATCGTCAAGCGGTTCTCGACCGGCGCCATGAGCTACGGCTCGATCAGCGGCGAGGCCCACGAGACCCTGGCGATCGCGATGAACCGCCTCGGCGGCAAGTCCAACACCGGCGAGGGCGGCGAGGACGCCGACCGGCTCTACGACCCGACCCGCCGCAGCTCGATCAAGCAGGTCGCCTCGGGCCGCTTCGGCGTCACCGCGGAGTACCTGACCAACGCCGACGACATCCAGATCAAGATGGCGCAGGGCGCGAAGCCCGGCGAGGGCGGCCAGCTGCCGGGCCACAAGGTCTACCCGTGGGTGGCCAAGACCCGGCACTCCACCCCGGGCGTGGGGCTCATCTCGCCCCCGCCGCACCACGACATCTACTCCATCGAGGACCTCGCCCAGCTCATCCACGACCTGAAGAACGCGAACCCCGAGGCGAGGGTCCACGTGAAGCTGGTCGCGGAGGTCGGCGTCGGCACGGTCGCGGCGGGCGTCTCGAAGGCCCACGCGGACGTCGTCCTGATCTCCGGGCACGACGGCGGCACGGGCGCGGCGCCGCTCACCTCGCTGAAGCACGCCGGCGGACCCTGGGAGCTCGGCCTCGCCGAGACCCAGCAGACGCTGCTGCTCAACGGGCTGCGCGACCGCATCGTCGTCCAGGCCGACGGGCAGATGAAGACGGGCCGCGACGTCGTCGTGGCGGCGCTCCTCGGCGCGGAGGAGTTCGGCTTCGCCACCGCGCCGCTGGTGGTCTCGGGCTGCATCATGATGCGGGTCTGCCACCTCGACACCTGCCCCGTGGGCGTGGCGACGCAGAACCCCGTGCTGCGCCAGCGCTACTCCGGCAAGGCCGACTTCGTCGTCACCTTCTTCGAGTACGTCGCCGAGGAGGTGCGCGAGTACCTCGCCGCGCTCGGCTTCCGCACGCTCGACGAGGCGATCGGCCACGTGGAGTCCCTCGACACCCGTCGCGCGGTGGAGCACTGGAAGGCCGCCGGGCTCGACCTGGCGCCGGTGCTGCACCGCCCGGAGCTGCCGGAGGGCGCCTCGCTGCGTCGTACGACGACCCAGGACCACGGCCTCGAGGCGGCGCTCGACAACGAGCTCGTCCGCCTCGCCGAGCCCGCCCTGGAGCGCCGTGAGCCCGTGCGGGCCCAGCTGGCGATCCGCAACGTCAACCGCACCGTGGGCACGATCCTGAGCCACGAGGTGACCAAGCGGTACCGCGGCGAGGGCCTGCCCGACGGCACGATCGACCTCACCCTGACCGGCTCGGCGGGCCAGTCGTTCGGCGCCTTCGTGACGTCCGGCATCACGCTGCGGCTCGAGGGCGACGCCAACGACTACGTCGGCAAGGGCTTGTGCGGCGGCCGGGTCGTCGTCCGGCCCGACCGTGCGGCGACGTTCGACGCGCGTCGGCAGATCATCGCCGGCAACGTCATCGGGTACGGCGCCACCTCCGGCGAGATCTTCATCCGCGGCGGCGTGGGTGAGCGGTTCTGCGTCCGCAACTCCGGCGCCCTCGCGGTGGTCGAGGAGGTCGGCGACCACGCCCTGGAGTACATGACGGGCGGCCGGGTCGTGATCCTGGGCGCCACGGGCCGCAACGTCGCCGCCGGCATGTCCGGCGGCGTCGCCTGGATCCTCGACCTCGACCGCGGCCGGATGAACATCCAGGCGCTCGAGGGCGGCCAGGTCGAGCTCGGGCCCGTCGTCGACGACGCGGCCGAGGAGCTCGAGGGCCTGGTGCGCCGTCACCACGAGGAGACCGGCTCCGACGTGGCCGCCGAGCTGCTGGCCGACTGGCCCGCCGCCCTCGAGCGGTTCACCGAGGTGGTCCCCACCGAGTTCCGGACAGTGCTGGACGCGCAGGCCGCCGCCGAGGCCGAGGGCCTCGACGAGCAGCAGACCGCCGAGCGGATGATGGAGGCGTTGCATGGCTGACCCGAAGGGCTTCCTCAAGGCAGGTCGCGAGGTCGCTGACCGTCGCCCCGTCGAGGAGCGGAAGAACGACTGGAACGAGGTCTACCCGGGCTCCCCGGGTCGGGCCCTGCTGCCGATCATCACCGAGCAGGCCGGACGCTGCATGGACTGCGGCATCCCGTTCTGCCACCAGGGCTGCCCGCTGGGCAACATCATCCCGGAGTGGAACGACCTGGTCTGGCGCGACGACTGGGACGGCGCGATCGAGCGGCTGCACGCGACGAACAACTTCCCGGAGTTCACCGGGCGGCTGTGCCCCGCGCCGTGCGAGACCGCCTGCGTCCTGGGCATCAACCAGGACCCGGTGACCATCAAGAACGTCGAGGTCACCATCATCGACCGGGCCTGGGAGTCCGGCGCGGTCCGTCCGCAGCCCCCGGAGTGGCTCTCGGGGCGCACGGTCGCCGTCATCGGCTCCGGTCCGGCCGGCCTCGCGGCGGCCCAGCAGCTCACCCGGGCCGGCCACACCGTGGCGGTCTACGAGCGCGCCGAGAAGATCGGCGGCCTGCTGCGCTACGGCATCCCCGAGTTCAAGATGGAGAAGCGCCACCTCGACAAGCGCCTCGACCAGATGCGCCGCGAGGGCACGGTCTTCCGCGCCGGCGTCGAGGTCGGCGTCGACCTGAGCGCCGAGGACCTGCGGCACCGCTACGACGCCGTCGTCCTCGCCATCGGGTCCACGATCGGCCGCGACCTGCCGGCCCCCGGCCGCGAGCTGGGCGGCATCCACCAGGCGATGGAGTTTCTGCCGCAGGGCAACCGCGCCGCGCTGGGCGAGGACGTGCCCGACCAGATCACCGCCGAGGGCAAGGACGTCGTCATCATCGGCGGCGGCGACACCGGCGCCGACTGCCTCGGCACGTCGATCCGCCAGGGGGCGGCGTCGATCACCCAGCTCGAGATCATGCCGCGGCCCGCGGAGGAGCGTCCCGACGCGCAGCCGTGGCCGACGTACCCGATGACCTACAAGGTCTCCTCGGCGCACGAGGAGGGCGGCGACCGGGTCTACGCGGTGTCGACGAGCGAGTTCCTCGGCGACGACGACGGCCACGTGCGGGGCCTGCGCCTCGTCGAGGTCGAGATGCGCGACGGCCGCTTCGAGGAGGTCGAGGGTTCCGCGCGGGAGATCCCGGCCCAGCTGGTGCTGCTGGCCATGGGCTTCACCGGGCCCGAGCAGGGCGAGCTGGTCCCCGGCCTGGGGGTCGAGCTCGACGACCGGGGCAACGTGCGGCGTGACGACACGTACGCCTCGTCGGTGCCCGGCGTGTTCGTGGCCGGGGACGCCGGTCGCGGGCAGTCGCTCATCGTCTGGGCCATCGCCGAGGGTCGTGCGGCGGCCGCAGCGGTCGACGAGTACCTCACCGGGTCGACCAACCTCCCTGCCCCGATCAAGGCCTCGGAGCGCCCCCTCACCGTCTGACGCCGTTCACCCGTCCGTCGACCTGGGCCTTACCGGTTTGAACGTTCAAACCGGTAAGGTCGCAGGGTGCGTAGAGCCAAGATCGTCTGCACCCTCGGCCCGGCCACCTCGAGCGAGCGCCGGATCCGTGAGCTCGTGTACGCCGGGATGGACGTCGCCCGGCTCAACATGAGCCACGGCACCCACGCCGACCACCGCGAGAGCTACCGGCTGGTCCGCGAGGCCGCCGACGCCAGCGGGCACGGCGTCGCGATCCTCGCCGACCTGCAGGGCCCCAAGATCCGGTTGTCGACCATCGCCGACGGCCCGGTGACCCTGCACCGCGGCCAGGAGTGGACCATCACCACCCGCGAGGTCCCCGGCGACGCCGAGATCGGCGGGACGACGTACGCCGGCCTGCCGGGCGACGTGGCCACCGGCGACCCGATCCTCATCGACGACGGTCGCGTCCGGCTGCGGGTGCTCGAGGTCGTCGACGGCACCGACGTGCGCTGCGAGGTGCTCGTCGGGGGCCCGGTCAGCAACCACAAGGGCATCAACCTGCCCGGGGTCGCCGTCTCCGTGCCCGCGCTGAGCGAGAAGGACGTCGAGGACCTGCGCTTCGCGCTGCGCATGGGCGTCGACTTCATCGCCCTCAGCTTCGTGCGCGACGCGGCGGACGCCGACGACGTCCGCGCGATCATGGACGAGGAGCAGGTGTGGCTCCCGATCGTGGCGAAGATCGAGAAGCCCCAGGCCATCGAGAACCTCGACGCGGTCGTCGACGCCTTCGACGCCTTCATGGTCGCCCGCGGCGACCTGGGCGTGGAGTGCCCCCTCGAGGAGGTGCCGTTCCTGCAGAAGCGGGTCATCGACAAGGCCCGCCGCAACGCCAAGCCGGTCATCGTGGCCACGCAGATGCTCGAGTCGATGATCAGCAGCCCCGCCCCGACCCGCGCGGAGACCAACGACGTCGCGAACGCCGTCCTCGACGGCGCGGACGCCGTGATGCTCTCCGGCGAGACGAGCGTGGGGGAGTACCCCGTGCACACGGTCGAGACGATGGCCCGCATCGTCGGCGCCGCCGAGGAGCACGGCCGCGACAGCATGAAGACGATCGAGTGGAACCCGCACACCCGCGGCGGCGTCATCGCGAAGGCGGCCGCCGAGGTGGCCGAGCGGATCGGCGCCAAGTACCTCGTCGCCTTCACCCAGAGCGGCGACTCCGCGCGGCGGCTGTCCCGCCTGCGGGGGACCACCCCGACGCTGGCGTTCACGCCGGAGGACCGGGTGCGATCCCAGCTGGCCATGACGTGGGGGGTCGAGACGTTCCGCACCGCCGCGGTGGAGCACACCGACGAGATGGTCCGCCAGGTCGACGAGCAGCTCCTGCGCATCGGTCGGGTCGTCGAGGGCGACCTCGTGGTGATCATCGCCGGGAGCCCGCCCGGCATCCCCGGGTCCACCAACGCGCTGCGCATCCACCGGATGGGCGACGCGATCAACGAGGCGGCCCCGGCGTACCAGCGTCGCACCTGAGGGTGCCCCGGGTGGGATTCGAACCCACACTGGACGGTGTTTGAGACCGCTTCCTCTGCCGTTGGGATACCGGGGCCGGCGCGGGGCGCACGCTACCGGGCCCCGCGGCCGCCCGGCGCGGTGACTAGCCTGATCGCGTGACCAGAGCAGAGTCCGGTGGGTCGACGCGCCCCCGGGTCGTGATCGCCGAGGACGAGGCCCTGATCCGCATGGACCTCGCCGAGATGCTCGCCGAGGAGGGGTACGACGTCGTCGGCGAGGCCGCCGACGGCCAGCGGGCCGTCGAGCTGGCCCACGAGCTCCGCCCCGACCTCGTCGTCCTCGACGTGAAGATGCCCGTGCTCGACGGCATCAGCGCCGCGGCGGCGATCGCGGAGGCCAGGATCGCCCCGGTCGTCATCCTCACCGCGTTCTCGCAGCGCGACCTGGTGGAGCGCGCCCGCGACGCCGGCGCGATGTCGTACCTCGTGAAGCCCTTCGGGGCCTCCGACCTGGTGCCCGCGATCGAGATGGCGCTGAGCCGGTACGCCGAGATCGCGGCGCTCGAGTCCGAGGTCGCCGCCCGCGACGAGCAGCTGGCCGCCCGCAAGGCGGTCGAGCGGGCGAAGGGGGTGCTGTCGGAGTCGCTCGGGCTCAGCGAGCCGGACGCCTTCCGGTGGATCCAGAAGACCGCGATGGACCTCCGGCTGTCGATGCGACAGGTCGCCGAGGGCGTCGTCGAGCACGGTCCGGGGATCGCCGAGGGGTGAGGTCAGGTCACGGTTCGGCAACAGGCGTAACTGTGACCTGCCCGTGACTCCTCGATGGGGCCGGAGAACGCTACTTTCCTCCCGCAGCACCCTGCCCGGCGGGTGGTTCCGCCCGGGTTGTCGACCTAGTGAGCCGGAGGCCACATGACCCGCAGATCCCGCGCCATCCGCTATGGCGCCCCCCTTGCCGTTGCGGCCCTGATCATGACCGCGTGCGGTGCGGAGGACGACTCCTCCGACGGCGGCGAGACGTCCGGCTCCGGCTCGGAGGAGTCCTCGGAGGCCTCGGGTGGCGACTTCCCCGAGGGCGACGGGGTCTTCACCGTCGGCTCGCTGCTGCCCCAGACCGGTGACCTCGCGTTCCTCGGCCCCCCGGAGTTCCAGGGCGTCGACCTCGCGATCGAGGACATCAACGCGGCCGGCGGTGTGCTCGGCCAGGACGTCGTCGGCATCAAGGCCGACTCCGGTGACGGCACCCCCGACATCGCGGGCGCCGAGGTCGACAACCTGCTCGCCGAGGACGTCGACACCATCATCGGTGCCGCCGCCTCCGGCGTGTCCGTCTCCGTGATCGACAAGATCACCGGCGCGGGCGTCGTCCAGTTCTCGCCGGCGAACACCGCCGCGGGCTTCGACACCTACGACGACGGCGGGCTCTACTTCCGCACCGCCCCGTCCGACGTGCTGCAGGGCGAGATCCTCGCGAACCTCGTGGTCGAGGACGGCGCCTCCAACGTCGCCATCATGGGCCGCCAGGACTTCTACGGCGAGGGCCTCTCCGAGCGTGTCCAGGAGGTCGTCGAGGAGAAGGGCGCCTCCGTCGCGGACTTCGTCCTCTACGCCGCCGACGCCCAGAACTTCACGGCCGAGGTGAACCAGATCGCGGCCTCCGAGCCCGACGCCCTGGTCATGGTGTCCTTCAACGAGACCACCAAGATCATCCCGCAGCTCATCTCCAAGGGGATCGGCCCCCAGGACATCCCGATCTACTTCGTGGACGGCAACCTGGCGGACTACTCGGCCGAGAACTTCGACCTGACCGGCGTCAAGGGCACCGCGCCCGGTGCCGCCGAGCCGGACCCCGACTTCGAGGACCGTCTGCGGGAGAACCCCGACGTCGACGACCTGACCTACGGCGCCGAGTCCTACGACGCCGTCGTCATCTCCGCGCTGGCGGCCATCGCGGCCGGCAACGACTCCGGTGAGGCCATCGGTTCGGAGATCGTCAACATCACCCGCGAGGGCACGAAGTGCACCGAGTTCGAGGAGTGCGCTCAGCTCCTCGAGGACGGCGAGGACATCGACTACGACGGCAAGTCGGGTCCGACCGACATGACCGACTCCGGCAGCCTCGTCGCCGGCACGTACGGCATCAACGAGTACGACGGCAACACCTACGAGCGCATCGACACCGTCTCCGGTGTCGTCCCCGAGACCAGCTGATCTCGCTCTCGTAGCACCCGCACCACCACCGGAGCCCCCGGCCGCCACGCGGCCGGGGGCTCCCGTGCGTCCTGGCCCGGGTCGGCTCCCCGTGCGGCCGGGTCCGGACGGGGCTGGGACTGGACGGGGCTGGGGACGACTTCCCAGGGTGAGTGGCGATGTCGGCACCGACCTCGCCGAATTCAACGCGGTAGGTGCCGACCTCACTGCCTCACCTGGGAAGCCGGCCCACGGCTGCCGTGCGGCGACCGGCCGGATCATGTCCACAGGTGCGGGCCGCGACGGGTTCTCCCCAGCCCGGGGACGGGACGTCGCGCCTGGTGGCCGTCCCGGGCGACCCTGCGGTCATGGAGCTGCTCCTCGCCCTCATCGACCGTCAGGGATTCGCCACGCGTGCCGAGGCGCTCGACCTCGGCGTGACCGACAAGGTGCTCACCGCCGAGCGACGGGCGGAACGGCTCACACGCTTCCGGCACGGGACGTACACCAGGACGTCACGGTGGCGCGCCCTCGACGCGGAGGGTCGCCACCTGCTGCGACTGCGGGCGGTGATCCACCGGCTCGGAGGGGAAGCGGTCGCGAGTCACGTCTCCGCCGCGCTGTTGCACGGACTCCCCGTCTGGGGCGTCCCGCTCGACCGGGTGCACCTGACTCGCGTCGACGACGTACCCGGTCGCCGGCAGGCCGACGTCACCCACCACGTGGGAAGACTGGACCCGGGTGACGTCGTCGAGGCCGGAGGGGTGCCGTGCGTGGGCCCGACGCGGGCGGCGATCGAGACCGGGATCCTGGGGACGCCCGCCACCTTCCTGCCGACCGCCGACGCCCTGTTGCACGCGGGGTTCGCGACGCGCGCGGACCTGGGTCGTACCTGGGTGGCGATGGAGCGGTGGCCGGACCGTCACAAGCTCAGCGTCGCCGTCCGACTGGCCGACGGTGCCGCGGAGAGCGTGGGGGAGTCACGGCTGCGCTGGATCCTGTGGGGTCAGGGCCTGCCGACGCCGGTGCTGCAGCACGAGGTCGTCGACCCCGACAGTGACTTCCGTGCGTACTGCGACCTGGCCTGGCCCGAGCACGGCGTCGTCCTCGAGTTCGACGGCCTCGTGAAGTACGGCCGGCTGCTCAGGCCCGGTCAGTCCGTCGCGGACGTCCTGGTCGCGGAGAAGCGACGGGAGGACCGGATCCGCGAGCTCACCGGCTGGACCGTCATCCGTGTCGTCTGGGCCGACCTGGAGCACCCGACGGCCCTGGTCGCCCGCGTCCGCCGCGCCCTCGGCCTCGCCGCGGCGTGACCGACCCGGAGCGCCCGGTGGCCGCGAGCCCGGGGTGTGCCGACTTCCCAGGGTAGGTGGTGACCTGCGCACTCACCACGCGCAATGTCACACGGTAGGTGCCGACGTCACTGCCTACCCTGGGAAGTCGGCCCGAGTCGGCCCGAGTCAGCCCGGGCCCACCCCCGGACGCACCACCGCCCCCGCACCGGGGACGGCGCGGGGGCGGAGCGGACGGTGTCGTGCGGCTCAGGCCTCGCCGAGCGTGCCCAGGTAGAGCTGGATGACCTTGGGGTCGTTCGCCAGGGAGCGGCCGGTGCCGGTGTAGGCGTTGCGGCCCTGGTCGAGGACGTAACCGCGGTCGCAGATCTGCAGGCAGCGCTTGGCGTTCTGCTCGACCATGACCACCGAGACGCCGGCGCGGTTGATGCGACGGGTCTGGACGAAGACCTCGTCCTGCAGCACGGGGGACAGGCCCGCGGAGGGCTCGTCCAGCAGCAGGACCGACGGCTCCATCATGAGGGCGCGGCCCATGGCGACCATCTGGCGCTCGCCGCCGGACAGCGACCCGGCCCGCTGGGCCTTGCGGTCGATGAGCGCCGGGAACAGGTCGCCGACGAACTCGAACCGCTTCCTGAACGACGAGGGCCGCTGGAAGGACCCCATCTCCAGGTTCTCCTGGATGGTCAGCGACGGGAACACGTTGTTCGTCTGGGGGACGAACCCGATGCCCTTCGAGACCAGCACGTCGGCGCGGGCGTTGGTGATGTCGTCGCCCTTGAGCGTCACCGTGCCGGTCTTGATGCGGACCAGCCCGAACAGCGCCTTCAGCAGCGTCGACTTGCCGGCGCCGTTGGGGCCGATGATCCCGACGAGCTCGCCCTCGTGGCAGTACAGGTCGGCGCCGTTGAGGATGTTGACCCCGGGCAGGTAGCCCGCGATCAGCTCGTCGGCCCGCAGGATCGCGCCGTCGGCCGCGCCGAGGTGCTCGCTGCGGTCGGCCGCGGGCACGCCGTCGGTGGCGCTGCCCTCGGTGACGGTGGTGTCGCTCACGACTTCTCCTCGGTGTGCTCGGCGTCGATCTCGGCCTGGGCCTCGGCGAGGATCGTCTCCTCCATGTCCTCGCTGAGGTCCTGGTCGTGGTGCGAGCCCAGGTAGGCGTCGATGACGCGCTGGTCGCTCATGACCCGGTCCGGCGGCCCCTCGGCAACCACCTTGCCCTGCGCCATCACGATGACCCAGTCGGAGATGTCGCGGACCATGTCCATGTCGTGCTCGACGAACAGGACCGAGCGGCCCTCCTCGCGCAGCGACTTCACGTGGCCCAGCAGCGACTGCTTCAGGGCCGGGTTCACGCCCGCCATCGGCTCGTCGAGCATGACGAGCTCGGGGTCCGCCATCAGGGCGCGCGCCATCTCGAGCAGCTTGCGCTGACCGCCCGACAGCGAGCCGGCGAAGTCCTCGCGCTTCTTGTGCAGCAGGAAGCGCTCGAGCAGCTCGTCGGCCTTGACGGTGTTCGTCTCCTCCTGGCCGCGCCACAACCACGAGAACATGGCGCTCAGCAGACCCTCGCCGCGCTGGTCGGTCGCGCCGACCCGCATGTTCTCGATGACGGTCAGGCGGGAGAGCACCTTCGTGAGCTGGAAGGTGCGCACCATGCCCAGTCGCGCCACCTTGTACGCCGGCACCTTGTCGAGCGTGGTGCCCTTGAAGGACCACGTGCCCTCGTTGGGGCGGTCGAAGCCGGTGAGCAGGTTGAAGAACGTCGTCTTGCCGGCACCGTTCGGACCGATGAGCGCGGTGATGACGCCCCGCTGGATCTCGACGTGCTCCACGTCGACGGCCGTCAGGCCGCCGAACTGGCGCCGGATGCCGTGCGCCACGAGGATCGGGTCCGGCTTCTTCGCGCCGGGCTCGTGCTCGACGTCGACGAGCGCCGCACGCGCGGCGTCGCTGCGGGGCGTGGCCTTGGCCAGGCTCGGCTCTGTCTCAGCGGGCATCGATGGCCAGCTCCCTCCGGTCGCCGAAGATCCCCTGTGGTCGGAAGATCATCAGCAACATCAGTCCAAGGCCCAGGAAGATGAAGCGCATCAGGCTGGCCTGGTTGGGGTCCATGATGGCCTCGGGGATCAGCGGGTCCGCCCCGGCGGTCGCCTGGCTGAAGAACCCGCCGAGGGCGGTGATCAGGAACCAGAAGATGATGGCGCCGACGACCGGTCCCATCACGCGGGCCGCGCCGCCGATCAGCAGCACGGTGTAGGCGAAGAAGGTCACGTCGGTGGCGAAGAACGACGGCCCGACGGCGGCGGACCGCAGCGAGACCATGAAGCCGGCCAGCGCACCGAAGATGCCGCCGATGACGAGGGCCTGCATCTTGTAGGCGTACACGTTCTTGCCGAGAGAGCGGACGGCGTTCTCGTCCTCGCGGATCGACTTGAGCACCCGGCCCCAGGGGCTGCGCATCAGCAGGAAGACCACGAGGCAGCTGAGCGCCACGAGGAGCCACCCGACCGTCATGACCCAGATGTCGAAGGCGCTCCAGCGGAACAGGCCGGGGATCCCGACCGAGCCGGAGTAGGGGTTGGCGTCGCGGAAGCCCGAGATGAAGTCGGTGACGCCGTCCTGGCCGCCGAAGTACTCCGAGAACGACGCCGCGGCGACGGTCTGCCGGATGATCTCCGCGCTCGCGATGGTCACGATCGCCAGGTAGTCGGCCCTCAGCCTCAGCGTCGGTACGCCGAGCGCCAGCGCCAGCAGCGCGGCCAGCAGGAGCCCGACGACGACGCCCACCCACAGCGAGGTCGCGAAGATGGTGACGGCGCAGGCGATCGAGTAGCCCGCCACCATCATGAAGCCGGCCTGGCCGAAGTTCAGCAGGCCGGTGTAGCCGAAGTGCACGTTGAGGCCGATGGCGGCCAGGCAGTAGATGACGGCGGTGGGCCCGAACGCCTGTTGGATGGCGCTGCCCAGGATGGCCACGAAGTCCATGTGCGTGTCCCTTTCCTCAGCCGACCCGCTGGGCGCGGCCCAGCAGACCCTGCGGTCGGACCAGCAGCACCAGGATCAGCACCAGCAGCGCACCCACGAACTTGAACTCCGCGGGGACGAACAGGGTGGTGAGCTCGGTGAACGTGCCGATGATGAAGGCGCCGACGATGGCGCCCCAGATGGTGCCGAGACCGCCGAGGACGACGGCCGCGAAGACGAGCAGCAGGAGCTTGAAGCCGATCTGGTAGTCGAAGCCCTGGGTGACGCCGAGCAGCGCACCCGCGAGGCCTGCGAGGGCGGCGCCCCCGATCCAGACGATCGAGATGACCCGCTCCACGTTGATGCCGGTCGCCGCGGACAGCGCCGGGTTGTCGGCGACCGCGCGGGTCGCCTTCCCGGTGCGCGTGTACTTCAGGAACGCGGTGGTGCCGAGCAGCACCGCGACCGCGATCAGGAAGACCGCGATCTCCTTCAGCGTGACCTGCACGGGCCCGACCTGGATCGGGGTGACCGCGGAGTACTGCGAGTAGTTCTGGCTCTGCGCTCCGGCGACGTACTGGAACACATTGCGCAGGAAGATCGACAGACCGATGCTGACGATCATCATCGCGATGATGCCGGTGCCGCGCTTGCGCAGCGGACGCCACAGGGCGGCGTCGTTCAGCCAGCCGAACGCCGCGGAGACGACGAAGGCCACCAGGACGCCGACGATGACGGTGATGTTCAGCCCGCCGATCGCGATCTGGCCGGGCAGCCGGTCGACCGCGAGCGCGACGACCGCGCCGAAGGTGATGAGCTCGCCGTGCGAGAAGTTCGTCAGCCCGGTGGTGCCGAAGATCATCGACAGGCCGAGGGCTGCCATCGCGAGCAGCGAGGAGAAGACGAGGCCGCCGACCGTGAGCTGGAGGGCCAGCGTCAGGCCGCCCGCGGACTCCGGCAGCGGGTCGCCGATGGGGAAGGCGACCGACTGGTCGGCGTCGGTGTTGACGGTGATCGTCTGCTCGACGTCGTCGGGGTTCCGCAGGCCCGAGCCCTCGGGGAGCGACTCCTCGTCGACGGCCACGACGAACTGCTGGCCGAGCGCCGAGATGGGGTCGCCGGGGATCGCGACCGCGAAGGCGCCGTTCTCGTCGGACTCCGCCGCGGCGAGCTCGTTGCCCTCCGCGTCGCTCAGCGTGATCGCGACGCCGGGCACCGGGGTCGGAGGGTCCTCGCGGAGGTCGCGGAGGCACCCGGTGATGTAGATGGAGGCGTCGGCCTCGTCGCGCTCGGGGACCTGGCAGACGCTGCCGGCGTCCGCCGTGGGCAGCGGTGCGGCGGCGGTGGCCGCGGCCGGCGCGAGCAGCGCGAGCACCGCGATCACGAGGACTCCGACCGCTCCGAGGAGGCGGCGAGGAGGCCGGAACAGTAGGGAGCGCAAGGGTTCCTCCGATTCGTCGCCCGAGGGGTGAGGGGCGGCATGGCAGACGGGACTCTAGCGACAGAACGGGCTGGTGGGACGCCCCGAGACGCGGGAGATGCGAGCTTGTGACCTTGGGGGGTCCGCGGGGCGCCTCAGAGGGCCGAGACAGCCCACACCAGCAGGGGGGCGACGAGCAGCGACGGCAGCAGGTCGGCCACCTTCACCTGCTTCAGGTCGAGCAGCCGCAGGGCCACCCCGACGAGGAGCAGCCCGCCGGTGGCGGTCATGGCCGCCAGCTGCGCGTCGGGGACGACGTCGCCGAGGGTGGCGCCCAGCAGGGTCAGGCCGCCCTGCACCACCACGAGCGAGACGACGGAGGCGGCGACGCCCCAGCCGAACGCCGCGGCGAAGGCCACGGAGGCGAACAGGTCGAGCGCCGACTTGAGCAGCAGCTGCTCCGCGCCGCCCCCGAGGCCCTCCTCGATCGAGCCGAGGATCGTCAGCGGGCCGACGCAGAAGACCAGGGACGCCACGACGAACCCCTGGACGAAGCGCACCCGCGCCTCGTCCGCCGCCCCCTCCGTGCCGCCGCGGCGGACCAGCACCCGCTGCAGCATCGCGCCGAGGTCCTCGAGCCGGTCCTCGAGGCGCAGGAGCGACCCGGTGATCCCTCCGAGCAGGACGGCGCCCAGGACGATCAGCGTCGGGGCCGCGTCCCCCACCGCGGCGGCGAGCACCGGGTCGGACACGGCGACGGCCGAGGAGGCCGCGATGAGCAGCGTCACCAGCCCCAGCCCGTCGGTGACGACGGTCCGGGTCCGCTCGGGCAGCCGGTCGCCGGCGAGCGCCCCGACGGTCGAGCCGACGAGCACCGCGACGACGTTCACGAGCGTGCCGACCCCGGGGAACACGCGGTCATGATGGCACCCCCGGGGCGGTCCGACGCCGGGGGACCGACGTCGGTGCGCTGTGGCAGAGTCGGGACGTGAGCCCGACCGCGACCGCAGGCCCCGTCGTCCCCCGCCCCCGGCTGCTGCTCGTCGACGGGCACTCGATGGCCTACCGGGCGTTCTTCGCGCTCCCGGTCGAGAACTTCTCGACGACGACGGGCCAGCACACCAACGCCGTCTACGGCTTCACCTCCATGCTCATCAACGTCCTGCGCGACGAGGAGCCGACGCACCTCGCGGTCGCGTTCGACGTGTCCCGGCAGACCTTCCGCGCCGAGGCGTACGCCGACTACAAGGCCAACCGGTCGTCCTCGCCGTCGGAGTTCAACGGGCAGGTGTCCCTCATCAAGGAGGTCCTCGACGCCCTGAACGTGCCGTACCTCGAGAAGCCGGGGTTCGAGGCCGACGACGTGATCGGCACGCTCGCGACCCAGGCGCGGGCCGACGACTTCGAGGTGCTGATCTGCACCGGCGACCGTGACTCCTTCCAGCTCGTCGACGAGCACACGACCGTGATCTACCCGATGCGCGGAGTGTCGGAGATGAAGCGCATGACCCCGGCCGCGGTCGAGGAGAAGTACGGCGTCCCGCCCGGGCGCTACCCCGAGCTGGCGGCGCTGGTGGGGGAGACCTCCGACAACCTGCCCGGCGTGCCCGGCGTCGGCCAGGGGTACGCCGCGAAGTGGATCAACGCCTACGACGGCCTGGAGAACGTCATCGCCCGCGCGGACGAGATCACCGGCAAGAAGGGGGAGTCGCTGCGCGCCCACCTCGACCTGGTGATGCGCAACCGTGAGCTGAACGCCCTCGTGGTCGACCTCGACCTCGAGCTGCAGCCCAGCGAGCTCGCGATGCGACCCTGGGACCGCCAGGCGGTCCACACGGTGTTCGACAGCCTGGAGTTCCGGGTGCTGCGCGACCGTCTCTTCGAGACCCTCACCTCGGCCGAGGAGATCGACGACTCCGGCTTCGACCTCTCCGGCGCCCGGCTCGGCACCGGCGAGGTGGCTGCCTGGCTCGACTCCCACGGCCGGACCGGTGCCCGCACCGGGGTGATCGTGGAGGGCACCTGGGGCCGCGGCACCGGGGAGGTCACCGGCCTCGCGCTGGCGACCGAGCAGGGGGCCGCCGCCCACGTCGACGTGGTGGGCCTCGACCCGGCCGACGACGAGGCCCTGGCCTCCTGGCTGGGCGACCCCGCCGTGCCGGTGGTGCTGCACGACGCGAAGGGCCCGATGCTCGCCCTCGCCGCCCGCGGCTGGCCGCTGGCGGGGCTGGAGCGCGACACCGCCCTCTCGGCGTACCTGGCGCGGCCCGACCAGCGCTCCTACGACCTCGCCGACCTGGTGGTCCGCTACCTCAAGCGCGAGCTCAAGCAGGGCGCCACCGACGACGGCCAGCTCGCGCTGGACGTGGACGGCGAGGAGTCCGCCGAGGCGGCGGAGACCTCGATGCTGCACGCCCGTGCCGTCCTGGACCTGGCGGCGGCGCTGGACGACGAGCTGGAGGAGCGCGGCGGCACGCGCCTGCTGGCCGACGTCGAGCTGCCCCTGATCGACGTGCTCGCCCGGATGGAGCAGGTCGGCATCGCCGCCGACACCGAGCTCCTCGAGAACCTGGAGTCGCAGTTCGGCGAGGGGGTGCGCGAGCAGGCCCAGGCGGCGTACGACGTCATCGGGCGCGAGATCAACCTCGGCTCGCCGAAGCAGCTGCAGGTGGTGCTGTTCGACGAGCTGAACATGCCGAAGACGAAGCGCACCAAGACCGGCTACACGACCGACGCCGACGCGCTGAAGACGCTGCAGGAGAAGTCGCCGCACCCCTTCCTCGAGCACCTGCTCGCCCACCGCGACGTGATCAGGCTGCGCCAGACCGTCGAGGGGCTGCTGAAGACCGTGGCCGAGGACGGCCGCATCCACACCACCTTCAACCAGCTCATCGCGGCCACCGGCCGGCTGTCGAGCACCGACCCGAACCTGCAGAACATCCCCGTGCGGACCGAGGCGGGCCGACGGATCCGCGAGGCGTTCGTCGTCGGGTCCGGCTTCGAGACCCTCATGACCGCGGACTACTCGCAGATCGAGATGCGGATCATGGCGCACCTCTCGGAGGACGCCGGGCTGATCGAGGCCTTCCGTTCCGGCCACGACTTCCACTCGGTCACCGCCGCTCGTGTCTTCGGCGTCGACGCCGAGGCGGTCACCCAGGAGATGCGGGCGAAGATCAAGGCGATGAACTACGGGCTGGCCTACGGGCTGTCCGCGTACGGGCTCAGCCAGCAGCTGCGCATCGACACCTCCGAGGCCCGCGGGCTGATGGACGAGTACTTCGAGACCTTCGGCGGCATCCGCGACTACCTCGCGGGCGTCGTCGACGAGGCCCGCCGCAGCGGCTTCACCGAGACCATCCTCGGACGCCGCCGCTACCTGCCCGATCTGTCGAGCGACAACCGTCAGCGCCGCGAGATGGCCGAGCGGATGGCCCTCAACGCGCCCATCCAGGGCTCGGCCGCCGACCTGATCAAGGTCGCCATGCTGCGGGTGGACGCCGCGCTCCGCGAGGCGGGACTGGCCTCACGGATGCTGCTCCAGGTCCACGACGAGCTCGTGCTGGACGTCGCACCGGGGGAGTCCGAGCAGCTCGAGGCGCTCGTGCGGGAGCAGATGGCGGGCGCCGCGGACCTCACGGTGCCGTTGGACGTCTCGGTGGGCACCGGCGCGAGCTGGCACGCCGCGGCCCACTGACGCCCGCGCCTGCTCAGCGCGAGGTCTCGGCGACGCCGGGGACGGGAGCCGGTGAGTCCGAGCGCCGGCTCCGGGTCGCCGCCAGCAGGCCGGCGAGGACGAGCACGTCCACGACGGCCACGGCCAGCAGCAGCCTCGGCTCCGTGGCCGCCAGGGGGGTCGCGGCCAGCAGCGCCACCAGGCCGGCCCACACCACGAGCACCGCCCGTCGGTGCTGGTCCGCGACGACCTGGTAGACGAGGATCTGGATCATCGCCAGCAGGGTGCCGACGGCCGCGAACACCCAGATCAGCGGCTCGATGTCGCGGTAGGCGCTGCCCCCGACGAACACCACGGCCAGGCCGCTGAGCACCGCGGCGCCGGCGGTGGCGACCGCACCGATGAGAGCCGTCGCCAGCAGGCTCAACCGGGTCGCGCGGGAACGGTCGGCCCCCGAGGCCATGCGGGGGAACGCGATGACGACCACGAACTGGGGCAGGAACAGCACGGCCTTCGTGAGGATCAGCCCCCCGGCGTAGAGCCCGGCGTTCTCGGCGTCGAGGACGACGCGGGCGAGGACGACGTCGACGTTGGAGAGCGCGAAGAACGCGAGCAGGGCGTGGGAATTGTGGGCGACCTCCCGCAGGATCATCCGGGTGGAGGAGCGCGCCACCGGGGCGGACCGCCGCCGGCGCAGCACCCAGGAGCCGACCAGGACGGGGACGACGGCGCCGACGGCCACGCCGGCCATGGCGCCCGTCGCGTCTCCGAGGAGCAGCAGGCCCAGGCCTCCGAGCACGAGCCGTCCCGTGCCCGCGGCGACGTAGATCGCCGACAGGGGGCCCCAGTGCTCCTCGCCCTGCAGGACCCCGGCCTGGGCCCCCATCAGGCTGAGGGGCGCCGCGGCCAGCGCCACGAGCAGGGCGGGTAGCGGGGACGACAGGTCGAGCACCAGGGTCACGACGGGGGCCAGCAGCAGGCACACCAGGGCCAGCACGAGCCCGGAGCGGCGGCCGGCCCGCAGGATGCGGGCCTCGATCTCCTCGCGCGCCTCGGGAGCGGCGGCGACCTGCCGCGCCCCGGTGGCCTGCAGGCCGAGGGAGACGACGTTGATGACGAGCAGCAGGCCCATGAGGGCCGCGACGGCGCTGTACTCCGCCGGACCGAGGAGGCGGGCCGCGAGGATCGTGAAGCCGTACGTCGTGACGTTCAGGACCGCCATGGCCACCGCGACCCCGGCGCCGCCCTTCAGGAGGCGGCGCAGCCCGCCACCCCCGGTCACGTCGCGCTCACGACGCCGAGCCTAGAAGGCCGACCCACGACGACGGCCGACCGGCCCGGGTGCAGCCCCGGTCCGGTCGGCCGTCCGGCCGGCCCTCGCCTCAGCGCCGCGGGTTCTTCGGCGTCGAACGGGAGTTCGCGGGGTCGGACCCCTTCTTGATCTCCTGCCCGTCCCCGACCTTCCCGCGGTCGGTGTCGTAGTTGGTCGGGTCGGTCCGGCGCTTCTTGAACTTCGTGTTCTTGCTGCCGGTCCGCTCCTGCTTGTCGGTCAGCGAGTCGCCGTCCGTGTCCTTCCTGGTCGGGTCGCTCCTCCGCTTGCCCAGGAAGTAGGTGCCGCCCCGGACCTGGATCCGCTGGTTGATCGTGTAGCCGGTGACCTCGAGCCGGTCGCCCAGCCCGTCACGGTCGGTGTCCCGGCGGCACGGGTCGGTCCTGACCCGACCGATCTGACTGGTCCTGCCGCCGGCCCGGGTCACCGTCTGCTTCACCACGACGCCCTTGACCTCCTGCCGGTCCGACAGCTGGTCGCCGTCGGTGTCGGCCTTCAGCGGGTCGGTGCCGCCCGCGCACGAGCCCGGGGACCCGTTCACCTCGGCTCCGTCGGTCAGACCGTCACCGTCGGTGTCGCGCTTGTTCGGGTCGGTCCCCAGGTCGTCGACCTCCCTGCCGTCGTCCAGGCCGTCGTCGTCGGTGTCGGCGTCCAGGGGGTCGGTGCCCAGCTCGACCTCGGTGCCGTCGTTCAACCCGTCGTCGTCGGAGTCGGCGTCGTCGGGGTCGGTGCCCAGCTCGGCCTCCTCGTCGTTGCTCAGGCCGTCGTTGTCCCGGTCGGCGTCGACGACCGGCTGGTCGTCGGTGGGGTCGAGAGGGTCGGACCCGCGGTCGACCTCGGCGCCGTCGAGCACGCCGCCGTCGTCGGAGTCGGAGTCCAGCGGGTCGGTCCCCAGCTCCACCTCCTCGCCGTCGGACAGTCCGTCGCGGTCGCTGTCCGGCTCGGTCGGGTCGGTGCCCAGCTCGACCTCGTCGCCGTCGTCCAGGCCGTCGTCGTCGGTGTCGGCGTCGTCGGGGTCGGTCCCGAGGTCGGCCTCCTCGTCGTTGGTCAGGCCGTCGTCGTCGCGGTCCGCGTCGACGACCGGCAGGTCGTCGGACCCGTCGAGCGGGTCGGTGCCGCGGTCGACCTCCGGGCCGTCGTCCACGCCGCCGTCGTCGGTGTCGGCGTCGAGCGGGTCGGTTCCCAGCTCGACCTCCTCGCCGTCGGTGAGGCCGTCGTCGTCGGAGTCCGCGTCGTCTGGGTCAGTGCCCAGCTCGGCCTCCTCGTCGTTGGTCAGCCCGTCGTTGTCGGGATCGTCCTCGACGACCGGCAGGTCGTCGGCTGCCACGAGCGGGTCGGTGCCGCGGTCGACCTCGGCGCCGTCGAGGACGCCGCCGTCGTCGGTGTCGGGGTCGAGCGGGTCGGTCCCGAGTCCGACCTCGCGGCCGTCGGTGAGGCCGTCGTCGTCGGTGTCGGCGTCGTCGGGGTCGGTCCCGAGGTCGGCTTCCTCGTCGTTGGTCAGGCCGTCGTCGTCGCGGTCGGAGTCGACGACGGGGAAGTCGTCGGCTGCCACGAGCGGGTCGGTGCCCCGGTCGACCTCGGCGCCGTCGAGGACGCCGCCGTCGTCGGTGTCGGCGTCGAGCGGGTCGGTCCCGAGTCCGACCTCGCGGCCGTCGGTGAGGCCGTCGTCGTCGGAGTCCGCGTCGTCGGGGTCAGTGCCCAGGTCGGCCTCCTCGTCGTTGGTGAGGCCGTCGTTGTCCGGGTCGTCGTCGACGACCTCCTGGTCGTCGGTCCCGTCGAGGGGGTCGGTGCCGCGGTCGACCTCGGGGCCGTCGTCCACGCCGCCGTCGTCGGTGTCGGCGTCGAGGGGGTCGGTGCCCAGCTCGACCTCGGTGCCGTCGGTCAACCCGTCGTCGTCGGAGTCGGCGTCGTCGGGGTCGGTCCCGAGGTCGGCCTCCTCGTCGTTGGTCAGGCCGTCGTCGTCGCGGTCGGCGTCGACCACGGGGAAGTCGTCGGCCGCGACGAGCGGGTCGGTGCCGCGGTCGACCTCGGCGCCGTCGAGCACGCCGCCGTCGTCGGTGTCGGAGTCCAGCGGGTCCGTCCCGAGTCCGACCTCGGTGCCGTCGTTCAGGCCGTCGTCGTCGGAGTCCGCGTCGTCGGGGTCGGTCCCGAGACCCGCCTCCTCG
>NZ_CANLDB010000007.1 GCF_947489365.1 uncultured Nocardioides sp. | reverse complement strand
CGGAAGTTAAGCCCTCCAGCGCCGAAGGTACTGCAGTCGAGAGGCTGTGGGAGACTAGGACGCCGCCGGACTACTACTCACGACGAGGGGTCACCCATCCGGGTGGCCCCTCGTTGCATTTCCACCGAGGACCAGGAGAACGACCCCCATGGCCGACCAGAAGCGACCGTCGGGGCCCAGTGGGCCCGGCCGCGACCGGAAGGGCTCGAGGCCCCCGCAGCGCGGTGGTCGAGGTGCGCCCCAGGGCGCCGGCCAGCGTCGTGGTGGTCCGTCGCGTGACGACAGGGCCCCCCGCGAGGACCGCGCTCCGCGCACGGTCGACCAGGCGACGTACGACGGTCCCCCGATCCCGGAGGACGTCAGCGCCAAGGAGCTCGACCCGTCGGTGACCTCCCAGCTCAAGGGTCTGCCCGAGAAGCTCGCGGCGCGCGTCGCGCGGCACCTCGCGGCGGCCCAGCGACTGGTCGAGGAGGACCCGGAGACGGCGTACAAGCACACGCAGGCCGCCCGGGCCCGTGCGGCCCGTCTGGCGGTGGTGCGTGAGGCCAACGGCGAGGCGGCCTACGCGTCCGGCCACTACGAGGAGGCGCTGGCCGACCTGCGGGCGGCCAAGCGCATGAACGGCGCGACCGCCTACCTGCCGATCATGGCGGACTGCCACCGTGCCCTCGGCCGCGCCGACCAGGCGCTCAAGCTGGCGCAGAGCCCCTCGGTGAAGAACTTCGCGCCCGCGGCCAAGGCCGAGATGACGCTGGTCGAGTCCGGCGCCCGCCGCGACCAGGGTCAGCTCGACGCCGCCCTGCGGGTGCTCGAGCTGGCGCCGTTGGCCTCCAAGAACCGTGAGGCCTGGGTCGTGCGGCTGCGTTACGCGTACGCCGACACCCTCGAGGCCGCAGGCCGGGACGAGGAGGCGCTCGCCTGGTTCCACCGGACCATGGCGATCGACGGTGACGAGCTCACCGACGCCGAGAAGCGCGCCGGCGCGCTGGAGGCGCGCCAGCGGGGCTGAGGACTGGCGGTGGCGCCATCCGTGCGTCACAATGACACCAGCGACACCACAAGTTCACACGCGTCACCGACGGATCACTTCACCGTCCTGTTCGAGTCCGCTGGGGAAGGCGTACCTCGACGCCGGAGGAGAAGGAGACGACAGTGACCACACGTATCCCCACGCGACCCGCGTCCGGTCCGGCGACCCGCGGAGTCCTGTTCGTGCACGCCTCGCCCACGGCGTTGTGCCCGCACGTCGAGTGGGCAGCCGCCGGTGTGCTCGGCGCTGCCGTGAGCATCGAGTGGATCGTCCAGCCGGCGCAACCCGGCACCCAGCGCGGTGAGCTCTCCTGGAGCGGTCCTGCCGGCACGGCGGCCGCCATCACGTCCTCGCTGCGCGGCTGGGAGCACCTGCGCTTCGAGGTGACCGAGGAGGCGACGTCCTCCACGGAGGGCGGGCGCTGGTCGTACACACCCTCCCTGGGGGTCTTCCACGGCGTGACCGGCCTGCACGGTGACCTCATGATCCCCGAGGACCGGCTCAAGGCCGCCGCCGTCAAGGCGTCGCTGGGCGACGTCTCCCTCGCCGACGAGCTCGACCGCCTGCTCGGCAAGCCCTGGGACGACGAGCTCGAGACCTTCCGGCGTGCCGGCGACGGCGCCCCCGTGCGCTGGCTGCACCACGTGGTCTGAGCCCCTCTCCTCTCCTCGCACGTACAAGGAGGCCGGCCCCCACGGGGTCCGGCCTCCTTCGCGCGTCCTGGCGCCGGTGCCCTACAGGGGGATGTTCCCGTGCCGGCCCCGGCGCACCCCGTCACGACGGACGCAGTCCGCGATCGCACGGGCGAGCGCGGACCGGGTCACGGCGGGCTCGACGACCTCGTCGACGACACCGATCTCGATGGCGCGCTCGACGCCGCCGGCGATCTTCTCGTGCTCGGCCGCCAGCTCGGCCTCGACCTGCGGCCGGATGTCCGGCGTGACGTCGGCCAGCCGCCGGCGGTGGAGGATCCGCACCGCGGCGACCGCACCCATCACGGCGACCTCGGCGCCCGGCCAGGCGAAGACCCGGGTGGCGCCCAGGGAGCGGGCGTTCATGGCGATGTAGGCGCCGCCGTACGTCTTGCGGGTCACCAGGGTGACCCGGGGGACGACGCACTCGCCGAAGGCGTGCAGCAGCTTCGCGCCCCGTCGGACGACGCCGTCCCACTCCTGGCCGACACCGGGCAGGTAGCCGGGCACGTCGACGACCACGACGAGGGGGACACCGAAGGCGTCGCAGAGGCGCACGAAGCGTGACGCCTTCTCCGCCGACAGGGAGTCGAGGCAGCCCCCGAGGCGCAGCGGGTTGTTGGCGACCACGCCGACGGTGCGTCCGCCGAGGCGACCGAGCGCGGTCACGATGTTCGGCGCCCAGCGGGCGTGCAGCTCCTGCGTCGTGCCCGTGTCGAGGATCGACTCGACCAGCGGGTGGACGTCGTACGCCCGCTTGCGGTTCTCGGGCAGCTCGGCGGCGAGGTCGCGGTCCTCGACGTCGTCGACCTCCAGCGAGCCCTGGGTGCCGAGCAACGAGGTGATGGTGCGGGCGCGCTCGAGCGCCTCCGTCTCGGACTCCGTCAGCACGTGGACGACGCCGGACCGGCGCCCGTGGGGCTCGGGGCCGCCGAGGCGCAGCATGTCGACGTCCTCGCCCGTCACCGAGCGGACCACGTCGGGCCCGGTCACGAAGATCCGGCCCTCGGGGCCGAGGATCACGACGTCGGTCAGCGCCGGGCCGTACGCCGCGCCGCCCGCGGCGGGCCCCAGGACGACCGAGACCTGCGGCACCACGCCGGAGGCCTGGGTCATGGCCTGGAAGATCTCGCCCACGGCGTGCAGCGACAGCACGCCCTCCGCGAGCCGGGCGCCGCCGGAGTGCCACAGGCCGATGATCGGGGCGTTGTCCGTCATGGCGCGGTGGTAGGCCTTCACGACCACGCCGCAGCCGTCCACGCCCATCGCGCCGCCCATGACGGTCGCGTCCGAGCTGAAGGCCACGACGCGGGTGCCGTGGACCGTGCCGACGGCGGCGACCATCCCGGAGTCGTCGTCCGGGGTGATGAGGTCCAGCGTGCCCTCGTCGAGCAGGGCGCGCAGCCGGGTGACCGGGTTGCGGGGGTCCTGGTCGCGGGGGAGCTTCTCCCGCTTGCCCGAGGGCGGGGCGGGCGGGGCGGTCGGGGTCTGGGTCATCACACGCTCCGGAAGGCGATCGCGACGTTGTGGCCGCCGAAACCGAACGAGTTGTTCATGGCGACGAGGTCACCGGCGGGCAGGTCGCGGTTCTTGTCCGCGATGTCGAGGCCGACGTCCTCGGGGTCGTCGAGGTTGATCGTGGCCGGGACGACGCGGTGGTGCAGGGCCAGGACGGTGGCGACCGACTCCAGGGCACCGGCGGCACCGAGCAGGTGGCCGGTGAGCGACTTGGTGGACGTCACGACGACCTGGTCGGACCGGTCGCCGAGGGCCGTGCGGATGGCGAGGGCCTCGGCCACGTCGCCCTGGGGCGTCGAGGTGGCGTGGGCGTTGATGTGGACGACGTCGGCGGGGGAGAGGTCGTTCTCCTCCAGCGCGCGCCGCATCGCCCGCGTGGCGCCGGCCCCGGCGGGGTCCGGCTGCGCGATGTCGTGGGAGTCGGCCGTCACCGCGGCACCCGCGGCCTCGGCGTACACCCGCGCGCCGCGGGCCTCGGCGTGGGCCGCGGACTCGAGCACGAGGGCGCCCGCGCCCTCGCCGAGGACGAAGCCGTCCCGGCCCTTGTCCCAGGGCCGCGAGGCCGCCTCGGGGTCGTCGTTGCGGCGCGAGAGCGCCATCATCTGGCCGAACGCCGCCATCGGCAGCGCGTGGATGGCGGCCTCGGTGCCGCCGACCACGACGACGTCGGCGCGACCGAGCCGGATCAGGTCGATCCCCAGCGCGATGGACTCGTTGCCCGCCGCGCAGGCGGAGACCGGGGTGTGGACGCCCGCCCGGGCGCCCAGGGCGAGCCCGACCGCAGCGGAGGGGCCGTTCGGCATCAGCATGGGGATCGCGAGCGGGGAGACCCGCCGCGGGCCCTTGGCCACCAGGTTGTCGTAGTTCGACAGCAGGGTGGTCACGCCACCGATGCCCGAGGCCATGGCGACGGCCAGGCGCTCCGGCTCCACGCCGGAGGCCGACGCGTCGACGTCCTCGGGCTCGGCCTTCGGGTCGGGGACGCTGAAGCCGGCGTCACGCCAGGCCTCCAGGGCGGCCACCACGGCGAACTGACCCGAGCGGTCCATCCGCCGCGCCTTGACGCGGTCGAGGACCTCGGAGGGCTCCACCGCGACGCGCGCGGCGATCCTCGCGTTCAGCTGCTCGGCCCACTCCTCCTCGAGCAGGCGGACCCCGGAGCGGCCCTCGATCAGGGCGCTCCAGGTGCTGGGGACGTCACCACCGACGGGGCTCGTGACCCCGAGTCCGGTGACGACGACACGGGTGTTCGACATGCGGGTTCCTCCTGGGGGGCCGGGCGCTCGCTGCGGTCGGGCTGGGTGGTCTCAGCCCTTGGCGTTCTCGATGAAGGCGACGGCGTCACCGACGGTCTTGAGGTTCTTGACCTCCTCGTCGGGGATGGTCACGCCGAACTTCTCCTCGGCGGCCACGACGACCTCCACCATCGACAGGGAGTCGACGTCGAGGTCGTCGACGAAGGACTTGTCGAGCTGGACGTCCTCGGTGGGGATGCCGGCGACCTCGTTGACGATCTCGGCGAGGTCGGAACGGATCTCTTCGGTGCTGGCCACGGGGGCCTCCTTCTTCTGTGGGTGGTGCTTGTGGGTGGTCTGGGGTGCCGGTCGGCACCGGGGCGGCGTCCGGGGCTGCCGGACGCCGGTCCTCACGGGACGACGACGACCTGGGCGGCGTACGCCAGGCCTGCGCCGAACGCGACGAGCAGGGCCAGGTCGCCCGTGCTCGCCTCGCCCTCGTCCTTCATGCGGTCGAGGGCCAGGGGGATCGAGGCCGCCGAGGTGTTGCCCTGCTCGGCGATGTCGCGCGCGATGCGGACCGACGCGGGGAGCTTCATGGAGCGCGCCATGGCGTCGGTGATCCGCATGTTCGCCTGGTGGGGGACGAAGACGTCGAGGTCCTCGACGGAGACGCCGGCCCGGTCGAGGGCCTGCTGGGCGATCTTCGCCATCGCGAACGACGCCCAGCGGAACACCGCGGCGCCCTGCATCACCAGGTGCGGCATGCGCGGCTCGGGATCCTTGATGACGTCGCGCCAGTCCTGGCGCGAGCGGATCAGGTCGTACTGCTCGCCGTCGGAGCCCCACACGACCGGGCCGATGCCCGGCGTCTCGCTGGGTCCCACGACGACGGCGCCGGCCCCGTCGGCGAAGATGAACGCGGAGCCGCGGTCCGTCGGGTCGGTGATCTCGGAGAGCCGCTCGGCACCGACGACCAGCACGTGGCGGGCCGACCCGGAGCGGATCATGTCGTTGGCCATCGCCACGCCGTGGCAGAAGCCGGCGCAGGCCGCCGAGACGTCGAACGCCGCGGCCTGGTCGGTGCCGAGCTCGTGGGCCACCAGGGTGGCGACCGCGGGCGTCTGCATCATGTGGCTGACGGTGGCGACGACGACGCAGTCGATCTGGCGGGCGTCGACGCCGGCGTCGGCGAGGGCGCGGCGCGAGGCCTCGACCGACATCATCTGCAGGGTCTCGTCCTCGGTCGACCACCGACGCTCGCGGATGCCGGAGCGCTGCTGGATCCACTCGTCGCTCGAGTCGATGGCCCCGACGATCTCGGAGTTGGGGACGACGCGGCTCGGTCGGTAGGACCCGAGACCCAGCAGGGCGGCGTACGGCGCGCCCGGGGCGATCTCGATCGCGGCCATCAGGACCCGCTCTCCGGGTGCAGGCGCAGCAGCGGCTGGCCCGGGGCGACGGGGTCCTGGTCCTCGACCAGCCACTCGACGACCTGGCCGCCGTGCGTGGCGCCCACCGGGAACCGGTCGCGCAGGCTGGCGATCTCGCCGACCGGGGCGCCGGCGGTGAGCAGGTCGCCCTCCGCGAGGCCCTCGGTGCGGTGGAAGGTGCCCTTCCCGGGCGCCACGACCATCCGCCAGGTCGGCGAGGAGTCCAGCGGGGAGGCGTCGCCGTGCTTCTCGCAGAACGCGCGGGCGTCGTCCAGCTGGTCCGGGGTCTTGAGCGCGAAGGTCTCGACGCCCTTCATGGCGCGCTTCGCGATGCCGGTGAGCGTGCCGGCCGGGGGCATCTCGAGCATCCCGGTGACGCCCAGGTCGAGCATCGCGTCCATGCAGAGGTCCCAGCGCACCGGCGCGGCGATCTGGCCGACGAGCCGGGCCAGGACGTCGCGGCCGTCGTGCACGACCATGCCGTCGCGGTTGGAGATCAGCGCCGTGCGGGGGTCGTGGGTCGAGACCGCCTGGGCCAGCGACGCCATGTGCCCCACCGCAGGCGCCATGTGCTCGGTGTGGAACGCCCCGGCCACCGACAACGGGGTCAGCCGCGCCTTGGCGGGCGGGTCGGCGGCGAGCGCCTCGAGCTGCGCCATCGTGCCCGCAGCGACCACCTGGCCGTCCGCGTTCACGTTCGCGGGGGTGAGGCCGTGCTTCTCGAGCGTCGCGAGGACCTCCTCGCGCACGCCGCCCAGCACGGCGGTCATCCCGGTCGGGGTGGCCTTCGCCGCCTCCGCCATCGCGCGGCCGCGCTCGCGGACCAGGACCATCGCCTGCTCGGCGCTCAGCACGCGCGCACCGGCGGCGGCGGTCAGCTCGCCGACGCTGTGGCCGGCGACGGCACCGATGCGACCGAAGGCGTCCGCCGGGTGGGGGAACAGCTCGAGGGCCGCGACGAGGCCGGAGGCGACCAGCAGCGGCTGGGCGATCTCGGTGCGGCGGATGGTCTCGGCGTCGGAGACGGTCCCGTGGGTGACCAGGTCGATCCCGGCGACGGTCGAGAGCCACTCGAAGCGGGCCTTGAAGGTGGGGTCCTCCAGCCATGGCTCGAGGAATCCGGGGCTCTGGGCCCCCTGACCGGGCGCGACGATGACCAGCACACGTTCAGCCTGACGGGCGGGGAGCCCCGACCTCGCCTCCACCACGCACCAACATCACCGGCGCGGCGTTGTCGGGTTCCTACAACGGAGGCGTTCCCGTGCGGCGGGACTGCCGGCCCAGGACGAGGGCCACGCGCAGCGTGAGGCCGTCGCGGGGGTCGGTGGGGTCGTAGCCGGTCAGCTCGGACACCTGCCGGAGCCGGTAGCGGACGGTGTTGGCGTGCACGAACAGCGCCCGCGCCGTCCCCTCGACGGAGCCGCCCGCGTCGGCGTACGCGTCGAGCGTCGCGACCATGGAGCCCTGGGCGGCCAGGGGCAGATAGAGCTCCTCCACGAGGTGGCGACGGGCGTGGCCGTCGCCCGCGAGGGCGCGCTCGGGCAGGAGGTCGTCGCTGCGGACCGGTCGAGGGGCCGCGGGCCAGCCGTCCGCCGCGCGCTGGGCCGACAGTGCCGCCCGCGCCGACAGGTGGGCCGAGGCCAGGTCGCCCGTCACCGGCCCGACGACGACCGGGCCGGGGCCGAACGTGCTGGCGACCGCGGACGCCGCCGGCAGCGGGTCGCCGTCCACCTCGACTCCGCCGAGCACCACCACCATGCGCTCGCCCTGGGCGGCGCACAGCGCGTCGGTGCCCGCGGCGCGGGCGCGGCGTCGTACGTCGTCGAAGAGGTCGGTCTCCGTGCGCGCCTCACCGAGCCGACCGAGGACCACCGCGACGCCCGCGCGGCCCGACCACCCCAGCGCGCTCGCCCGGGACAGGACGGTCTCGTCGGCCTCGGCGCGCAGGACGGAGTCCACGACCAGCGCCTCCAGCCGGGCGTCCCAGGCCCCGCGAACCTCGGCCGCCCGGGCGTACACCTCCGCGGTCGCGAAGGCGACCTCGCGGGCGTAGCGGAGCAGCTCGGCGTGCACGGCGGCCGTGTCGCGGGGGTCGAGCACCCCGTCGAGGTTCGCCTCGACCACCTCGATGCCCGTGCGGACCAGGTCGACGGTCTGGCGCAGGCTGATCACCCCGGTGAGCTCGCGGGGCGCGGCGCCGAAGACCTGGGAGGCCAGATCGGTGGCGGCGTCGTCGGTGTCCGCGCGGCCGGGGTCCGCGTCGGAGCCGGCCGGGGCGGCGTACCAGTCGACGAACCCGCGGATGCCGGCCTGGACGATGAGGCCGACCCAGGAGCGCTCCTGGGCGCTGAGCCCGGAGAACCACGGCATGTCGCTCTCCATGCGGGCCGTCGCCGCGGTGGCCAGGCTGCCGGTGGCTCGCTGGAGCGCCGTCACGGCGCGTTCCCGCGACCATCCCGCCCTGCCCATCCGGGCAGGCTAGTGGACCGCCCGCGCTCTCCCCGGGGGCCCGTCCGCCCGCGGTGGCGCGGACGTGGTTGAATCCGGAAATGTCGTCGGACCAGGTGTCGTACGTCACGGTGCACGGTCATCGACGCGCCTACGTGAAGCGGGGGCGCGGGCCCGCCCTGCTCCTCCTCCACGGCCTCGGCTGCGACCACACCACGTGGGGCCCCGTCATCGACGAGCTGGCGGAGCGGTTCACCGTCGTGGCCCCGGACCTGCTCGGTCACGGGCAGTCCGCCAAGCCGCGCGCCGACTACAGCGTCGGGGGCTACGCCAACGGCATGCGCGACCTGCTCACCGTGCTCGGCATCGACCGCGTCACCGTCGTCGGCCACAGCTTCGGCGGCGGCGTCGCCATGCAGTTCGCCTACCAGTTCCCCGAGCGCACCGAGCGGCTGATGCTCGTCAGCCCCGGCGGGCTCGGCCCCGAGGTCAGCCCCCTGATCCGCGCGGTGACCACCCCCGGCTTCCACCAGCTGATGGGCGCCCTCACGCTCCCCGGCGTCCGCCACGTCGGCCGCACCGGCCTGCGACTGCTCGCCCGCGGACCCGTGCGGGCCGCCCGCGACCTCGGCGAGGTCGCCGACATCTACGACAGCTTCCGCGACCCCCGCGCCCGGCACGCCATCCGGCACGTCGTCCGCGCCGTCGTCGACTGGAAGGGCCAGATCGTCACGATGAGCGACCGGGCCTACCTGACCGAGGCCATGCCGATCTTCGTCGTCTGGGGCGCGGAGGACCGGGTCATCCCCGTCAGCCACGCCCACAACGCCGCCGCGCTCGCCCCGGACGCCCGCGTCGTCGTGATCCCCGACGCCGGCCACTTCGCCCACAAGGACCACCCCGAGCGGTTCGTCGAGCTCCTCACCGAGTTCCACGCGACCACCGTCCCGGCCAACCACACCCGCACCCAGTGGCGCCGCCTGCTGCGCCAGGGCCCGCCCGTCGCCGTCGCCCGCGCCGAGGCGGGGGAGTTCCCGGTCCACCCCACCCCCGTCTGCGCCCCGGTCGCGGCGCTCCCCGGGGCCTGAGGGTCGAGTCGGCACGTCTGCGCAGGTTTTCGGCGTCGAGTCGGCACGTCTGCGCAGCTGTACGGCGTCGAGTCGGCACGTCTGCGCAGGTGTACGGCGTCGAGTCGGCAGGTCTGCGCAGGTCACCCGGGTCGAGTCGGCACCGGGTTGCCCCCCCGGGGGCGTACGTCGGCCGCTGGCGGCTGCTCCTGCTCGCCGGCGCACTCGTCGTACAGACCAACCCGCTCGGGTCGGCTGGTCCCCGGCCCACCCGCCGTCCCTCCCGATCGCCGAGTCGGCAGAAGCCGCCCTCACTCGCCAGGGCTCGCTCGGTGCGTTTCAGTCGACTCGGCTCGGGTGCCACTCGTCCTTGCTACCTGGCTTGCCGGGTGCTGCTCGTCGCGGTCAGCGGGCTCGCCGGGTGCTGCTCGTCGCGGTCAGCAGGCTCGCCGGGTGCTGCTCGTCGCGGTCAGCCGGCTCACTGGGTGCCGATCGACGCGAGCTGATCTCTCACCGGGTCTCGACGACGCGGACTCGCTGCGCTCGTCTGCTGCTCGACCAGCGGGGGGGCAGGACTCCCGCTCGACCAGCGGGGGCCGGCCGGAGACGACACGAGCCGGGTGCCGCGCGTGGCGGCACCCGGCTCGGCGGGTCAGGACGACGCCTCAGGCGTCGCCGCCCTCCTGCTTCACGTCGGCCACCGCGGTGGGGTCGTCGATGCGGAGGGTGGCGAAGGCCTTCTCGACCACGTCCATGCCGATCTCGCCGGCCTCCGCGAGCGCCTGCAGCGCCGCGACGACCACCGAGGCGGCGTCGACCTTGAAGAACCGCCGGGCGGCCGGACGGGTGTCGGCGAAGCCGAAGCCGTCGGTGCCGAGGACGCGGTAGTCCTCGGGGACCCACCGCGCGATCTGCAGCGGTACGGCGGCCATGTAGTCGCTGACGGCCACCACCGGGCCGCCGTTGCCGGCGCTCAGCTTGTCCGCGACGTACGCCGTCCGCGGCTCCTCGCCCGGGTGGGTGAGGTTCCAGTCCTCGGCGGAGATCGCGTCGCGGGCGAGCTCGTTCCAGGACGTCACCGACCAGCGGTCGGCCTGCACGCCGTAGTCCTCGGCCAGGATCCGGGCGGCGTCCTCGATCCACGGGTACGCGACGCCGGAGGCGAGCAGCTGGACCCGCGGGCCCTCGCCGTCGGCCACCGTCGTGCGGTGCAGGCCCTTGAGCAGACCCTCGTGGTCGAGGTCCTCGGGCTCGGCGGGCTGTGCGACCGGCTCGTTGTAGACGGTGAGGTAGAAGATGACGTCCTCGCCGTGGCCCTCGGCGCCGCCCTCGCCGTACATGCGGTGCAGGCCCGAGCGCATGATGTGCGCGATCTCGTAGGAGAACGCCGGGTCGTAGTGCACGATCGCGGGGTTCGACGCCGCCAGCAGCGGGGAGTGGCCGTCGGCGTGCTGCAGGCCCTCACCGGTCAGCGTGGTGCGGCCGGCGGTGGCCCCGACGAGGAAGCCGCGCGACAGCTGGTCGGCCATCGCCCAGATCGAGTCGCCGGTCCGCTGGAAGCCGAACATCGAGTAGAAGATGTAGAACGGGATCATGTGCTCGCCGTGCGTCGAGTACGCCGAGCCCGCGGCCGTCGCGGACGCCATCGCGCCCGCCTCGGAGATGCCCTCGTGGAGCAGCTGGCCCGAGGTGGACTCCTTGTAGGCCAGCAGCTGCTTGCGATCCACGGCCTCGTAGCGCTGGCCGCCCGGGTTGTAGACCTTGGCGGTCGGGAACATCGAGTCCATGCCGAAGGTCCGGTACTCGTCCGGCGCGATCGGCACGATGCGCTGACCGATCTCCGGGTCCTTCATCCAGTCGCGGAGCAGGCGCACGGTGGCCATCGTCGTGGCGACCTTGTTCTTGCCCGCGCCCTTCTTCAGCTCGGCGTACACGTCGTCGCCGGGCAGGGTCAGGGACTTCGAGCGGACGACGCGACGCGGGACCGCCCCGCCGAGGGCCTTGCGGCGCTCGAGCATGTACTCGATCTCCGGGGCGTCCTTGCCGGGGTGGAAGAACGGCGCCGAGCCGGTCTCCTCGTAGGCGCGCTCGAGGTCGCGGTCGCTGATCGGCAGGTAGAGCCGGTCGCGGAACTTCTTGAAGTCCTCGGGCGTCAGCTTCTTCATCTGGTGGGTGGCGTTCTTGCCCTCGAGGGCGTCGATCGTCCAGCCCTTGATGGTCTTCGCCAGGATCACCGTCGGCTGGCCGACGTGCTTGGTCGCGGCGTCGAACGCGGCGTAGACCTTGCGGTAGTCGTGCCCGCCGCGGGGGAGCTTGCGGATCTGGTTGTCGCTCATGTGCTCGACCATCGCCCGCAGGCGCTGGTCGCCGCCGAAGAAGTTCTCGCGGACGTAGTCGCCGCCCTCGACCGAGTACGTCTGGAACGCACCGTCCGGGGTGGTGTTCATGGCGTTGACCAGCACGCCGTCCACGTCGCGGGCGAGCAGCTCGTCCCACTCGCGGCCCCAGACGACCTTGATGACGTTCCAGCCGGCGCCGCGGAACTGCGACTCGAGCTCCTGGATGATCTTGCCGTTGCCGCGGACCGGGCCGTCGAGCTGCTGCAGGTTGCAGTTGATGACCCAGGTGAGGTTGTCGAGCTCCTCCCGGGCGGCCACGCCGATCGCGCCCAGCGACTCGGGCTCGGCCATCTCGCCGTCACCGAGGAACGCCCACACGTGCTGCTCGGAGGTGTCCTTGATGTTGCGGTTCTGCAGGTAGCGGTTGAAGCGGGCCTGGTAGATCGAGTTGATCGCCGTGAGACCCATCGACACCGTCGGGAACTCCCAGAAGTCCGACATCAGGCGCGGGTGCGGGTACGACGGCAGGCCCTTGCCCACGCCGTGCTGCACCTCCTGGCGGAACCGGTACAGCTGCTCCTCGGCCAGCCGGCCCTCGAGGAAGGCGCGGGAGTAGACGCCGGGGGAGGCGTGGCCCTGGATGTAGACCTGGTCGCCGCCGCCGGGGGCGTCCTTGCCCTTGAAGAAGTGGTTGAAGCCGACCTCGTAGAGGCTCGCCGACGACTGGTACGTCGCGATGTGGCCGCCGACCTCGAGGCCCTTCCGGTTCGCGGCGGTCACGGTGACCGCGGCGTTCCACCGGATGAACGCCCGGATGCGGCGCTCGACGTCCTCGTCACCGGGGAACCACGGCTCCCGCTCGGGCGGGATGGTGTTGATGTAGTCGGTGCTCCGCAGCGCGGGCACCCCGACCTGCTTCTCGCGGGCGCGCTCCAGCAGGCGCAGCATCACGTACCGGGCGCGGTCGCGGCCCCGGCCGTCGAGCATCGCGTCGAAGGAGTCGAGCCACTCGGTGGTCTCGTCGGGGTCGATGTCCGGCAGCTGCGTCGGGAGCCCCTCGTGGATGACAGAGCGGACGGCGGGACCGGACCTGCGATCGTCGTTCACACACCCCATCCTTCCACGGTGCGCGAGGCGAGAGAATCTACCGACGAGTAGCCCCTCGCGCCGGCCGG
Organism: uncultured Nocardioides sp.; assembly: GCF_947489365.1. Lineage (GTDB taxonomy): Bacteria > Actinomycetota > Actinomycetes > Propionibacteriales > Nocardioidaceae > Nocardioides. The sequence continues at coordinate 241,309 of NZ_CANLDB010000007.1, read as the reverse complement.
GCGGCCACTGGGCCGGGCGTCACAGCGCGGCAGGGTTGCGCCCGCCCCGCATCTCGGCTGGACTACTCCCCACCCCTGCCCGACCGGGCAGGGAACCGAAGGCACCGGCACCCGTGGACCACGCGGGCGCGCCGGACGAGGAGCAGGAGGTGCTCGTGAGCTCGACCGCGGGTGGCGAGACCACCCAGACCGGGGCGACTGCTAGCCCGGCCGGACGCATGGGGTTCAAGGCCGGGATGGTCGTCCAGGAGCTCGGTTGGGACTCCGACACCGACGACGCCCTGCGCATCGCCATCGAGGACGTGCTCGACGCCGACATGGTGGACGGCGACTACGGCAACGTGGTCGACGCCGTCGTGCTGTGGTGGCGCGAGGAGGACGGCGACCTGGTCGACGGCCTCGTCGACGCGATCACCGACCTCGTCGGTGGCGGCACCATCTGGCTGCTGACCCCGAAGGTGGGCCGGCCGAACGCCGTGGCCGCCGCCGACATCGCCGAGGCCGCGCCGATCGCGGGCCTGTCGCAGACCACCACCGCCACCGTCAGCAAGGAGTGGGCGGCGTCCTGCCTGATCGCCCCCCGGACCCCCGACTGATCCAGACCACCTGACGCGCCGCCGGGGGACGCACCGACCCCTCGGCGCGTCCGCACCCACGCCCCTTCGTACGACAGGACCTCCCCACCGCATGGGAAAGCTCGCTGCCGGCGCCTCGTCGGCCCTCGTCAGTCTGCGCGTGCTCGGCTCGGCCGGGATCATCCGGCCCTACTCCCCGAAGCGCCTGGTCGGCCTCGGGACGACGCTGCACCGGTGGGGCACCGGCCCGGCCGGCGGCTTCACGTCGCTGGCCGTGCGGGCCCCCGACGACATCGGCCTGGTCGACGAGCGCGGCGAGCTGACCTGGGCCGAGCTGGACCGTCGGACCAACGCCCTGGCGCGGTCCCTGCGCGACCGGGGCGTCGCCGAGGGTGACTCGGTGGCCCTGATGTGCCGCAACCACCGGGGCTTCGTCGAGGCCAGCGTCGCGGTCGCGAAGCTCGGCGCGGACACGCTGTACCTCAACACCGCCTTCTCCGGCCCGCAGCTCACCGAGGTGCTCGAGCGCGAGGGACCGCAGGCGCTGGTCCACGACGAGGAGTTCGCCGAGAGCCTCGCCGACGTCGACGGGGTCGACCGGGTCCTGGCCTGGACCGACGGCGACGCCGGGGACACCCCCACGGTCGAGGGCCTGATCCAGGCCGGCAGCGACGAGCGTCTCGACCCGCCGGGCCGCTCCGGGCGCGTGGTGATCCTGACCTCGGGCACCACCGGGACGCCGAAGGGCGCCCCCCGCAAGGAGGCCGGCGTGCAGGCCGCGGTCTCGATGCTGTCGCGGATGCCGCTCAAGCAGGGGTGGCGCACCCACATCGCGGCGCCGCTGTTCCACACCTGGGGCTACGCCCACTACATGCTGGCGATGCTGCTCGGCTCCACCATCGTCCTGCGCCGCCGCTTCGACCCCGAGGACTGCCTCGAGACGGTCGTGGAGAAGCGGTGCGACTCCCTGGTGGTCATCCCGGTGATGATGCAGCGCATCCTGCAGCTGCCCGAGGACCGGCTGAAGCGCTACGACCTCTCCCACGTCAAGGCCGTCGCCGCCTCCGGCTCGGCGATGCCGGGCGACCTCGCCACCGCGTGGATGGACCGATTCGGCGACACGCTCTACAACATCTACGGCTCCACCGAGGTCTCCTGGGTCAGCATCGCGGACCCGACGGACCTCCGGGCGGCCCCGGACTCGGCCGGCAAGCCGCCGCACGCGACGGTCGTGAAGGTCGTCGACGAGGACGGCGAGGAGCTGCCGGCGGGGGAGTCGGGGCGCATCTTCGTCGGCAACGACCTGCTCTTCGAGGGCTACACCGGCGGCGGGCACAAGGAGACGATCGACGGGCTGATGTCGACCGGCGACGTCGGCCGCTTCGGCGACGACGGCCGGTTGTACGTCGAGGGCCGTGACGACGACATGATCGTCTCCGGCGGCGAGAACGTGTTCCCGCAGGAGGTCGAGGACTGCCTCTCCCGGCACGAGGCCGTCGTGGAGGCCGCCGCCATCGGGGTCGACGACGACGACTTCGGCAAGCGGCTGCGGGCCTTCGTCGTCCTCACCTCCGAGGGGGCCGTCGACGAGGACACCCTGCGCGAGCACGTGAAGTCGAACCTGGCGCGCTACAAGGTCCCGCGCGACTTCGTCTTCCTCGACGAGCTGCCGCGCAACGCGACCGGCAAGGTCCTGAAGAAGGACTTGGACGCCGAGTAGCCTCCCCGGTCCGTACGACCGTGCGCGGAGCGTGGGCGGCGGTGCAAGGATGAGCGCATGACGACCAGCGCCGCCTCCGAGCGCGTGGGTCTGGAGGTCGGCTCGCCGGCCCCGGACTTCACGCTGCAGGACCAGTTCGGCCAGGAGGTGTCCCTGTCGGACTACCGCGGCTCCAAGGCCGTCGCGGTGCTGTTCTACCCGTGGGCGTTCTCGGGCGTCTGCACCGGTGAGCTGTCCGGCGTGCGCGACCGGCTCGCCGAGTTCCTCACCTTCGACACCGAGATCCTCGCGATCTCGTGCGACCCGATGTTCTCCCTGCGGACCTTCGCGGACACCGACGGCCTCAACTTCCCGCTGCTCTCCGACTTCTGGCCGCACGGGGAGGTCAGCAGCGCGTACGGCGTCTTCGACCCCGAGCGCGGGGTCGCCCGCCGGTCGTCGTACGTCGTGGACCCGCTGGGCACGATCCGCTGGTCGGTGCACAACGCGATCCCCGACGGCCGTGACCTCGACGAGCACCTGCGCCAGCTCCGCGCGGCAGCGGACCAGGCGGGCTGAGACCCGGGTCGTCCCGCCATGCGGGACGGATCTGTGGACTCGACACAGGTCGGGGGTCGGGTGCCATACTCGGTGCCGTCGCGCCGCTGGTGACCCGAGACGCCAGCGGCGCGACTTCGTCGTCTCCGGGCCCGCCGTGTACGGTCCGACCCGATCGGGGCGTATAGCTCAGCGGTAGAGCACCTCGCTTACAACGAGGTGGTCGGGGGTTCGATCCCCTCTGCGCCCACCAGGTCCCCGGGCCCCGGCACTCCTCGGGCACTCCGCGGGCGCTCGTGAGAGGCCTCTCATGCGGGCCTCACCTCCACCTCACGGCGGAGCGCCACGCTTCTTCTCGTCAGCGGGTCGCCGACCCGCACCCCCGGAGGAGGAGCACCATGAGGAAGCTGATGTCGATCACCACGCTGGGAGTGTCCGGCGCTCTCACCGTCGCCCTGCTGGCGATGAGCGGCGGCGCCGCCAACGCCGGCGACGAGTTCTCGAAGCGCGACGACGAGACCCCCGAGCTGGTCCTCGTCGCCGATGACGACGACGACGACACCAACGACGGTGACACCCGCGACCAGGACACGAGGGACACCCGGTCGAAGCAGTCGAAGAACACCAACGACAACACCCGGTCCAACTTCACCGGCGTCAGCCGGGACCGCGACAACAGCCGCGGCGACAAGACCAAGGACTGGACCCGCGACGGCGGCGACAAGACGCGCGACAAGACCGCCGGCTCGACCAACGACCGCTCCCGCAACGACACCCGCCGATGAGCGCCGCCACCCAGGAGCCGGACGACCGCTGGAGGTTCGGCGACGGTGACCCCATCACCGACGAGCTGACCGCCACCCGGCTCCTGGGTGGGGGATCCGCCTACGAGGCCTACCTCGCCTTCGACGAGGTCACGTTCTCCCCGGTCGTCGTCAAGGTCGTCCGACCCGACCAGGTGGACGACCGCAGCAGCCTGCGCGGCCTGCGCCGCGAGGTCAGGGCCCTGGCGACGATCAACCACCCGGTCGTCGTCCGCGGGCTGCGCCACGAGCTGGACGGTCCCCGGCCCCACGTCGTGCTCGAGGCGGTGGACGGCCCCCGGCTGTCCTCCCTGGTACGCCGGTACGGCCCGCTGGAGGACTACCAGTACCTGCCGCTGGCGATCGACATCGCCTCCGCGCTGCACTACCTCCGGCGCCTCGGCTGGGTCCACCTCGACATCAAGCCGAGCAACGTCATCATGGGTTCGCCCGCCCGCCTCATCGACCTCTCGGTCGCCCGCGAGGTGGACGCCGCCGCCGACCTCGACCACGTCATCGGGACCGACGCCTACATGGCCCCCGAGCAGTGCGACCCGCCGAGGACCGGCCGTCCCGGGCCGGCCAGCGACGTCTGGGGCCTCGGGGCCACCCTCTTCCACGCCGTCGCCGGCCACCGCCCCTTCGAGGACGGCGACCCGCACGCCGCGAGCCTCGCCGGGCGCTTCCCGCAGACGGCCGCGTCGCCGTCCGCGCTGCCGCGCCACGTGCACCCGGACGTCGCCCGGACGGTCCTGGCCATGCTCGACCCGGACCCCGCGTCCCGCCCCGCCCCCCGCGAGGTCGCCGAGAGCCTCGAGCCCGTCCTCGCCGCGCTGCCGCGCCAGCGGCTCGCGGGCTTCAAGGTGCGCTAGCCCGACTCGGTCGGACCCGGTCCGGGTCTGTGCCGCGGATCGCACGCACCCACTGCGTGCGATCCGCGGCACGAGCATGGGCAGCCGGCCTCCGGTGGTCCCTGGACCTACGCGTCGAAGCGGTAGCCCATCCCGCGCACCGTGCTGATCGTGCCGGCGCCGAACTTCTTGCGCAGGTAGCCGACGTACACGTCGACGACGTTGGAGCCGGGGTCGAAGTCGAAGCCCCAGACGTGGTCGAGGAGCTGCTCGCGGGAGAGCACCTGGCCGGGGTTCATCATGAAGATCTCGGCGAGGGTGAACTCGCGCGCCGACAGGTCGACCTGCCGGCCGCCGACGCTCGCCCGGCGGGTGCGTAGGTCGAGGGTCACCTCACCCACGGCGAGGGCGTCGTCGCGGGCGGCCGGGCCGTCCGAGCCCTGGCGCAGCCGCAGCCGGATCCGGGCGAGCAGCTCGGCGAAGCGGAACGGCTTGGGCATGTAGTCGTCGGCCCCGGTCTCGAGGGCCGCCACGGTGTCGGTGACCGAGTCGCGGGCGGTGAGGACCACCACCGGCACCCGGGAACCGGAGGAGCGGAGCTGGTCCAGCACCTCGAACCCGTCCATCCCGGGCAGGCCGATGTCGAGCACCACGAGGTCGTAGGCGCCCGAGAGGGCCTCGTCGAGGCCGGAGTGGCCGTCCCCGACCGTCGTCGCGACGTGGCCGTCGGCCTTGAGTCCCTTGGCGACGAAGGACGCGATGCGGTCCTCGTCCTCGACGATCAGGATGCGGGCCACGGGTGCTCCTCGGTGGTGGACGGCGCCGCGGACCGTGTGGACGGTGGCGGCAGGACGGGGGACTCGTCGGCGGCGTGGGCCGGGACGACGGCGCGGGGGAGGGTGAGCACGAAGCGAGAGCCGCGGGGCTCGGCGTCCTCGACGTGCACCGTGCCGTGGTGGGCGGCGACGATCGCGGACACGATGGACAGGCCGAGGCCGAAGCCCTCGTCCCCGTCGCGGACCGTGCTGCGCCCGAAGCGCTGGAAGATGCGCTCGCGGTCCGCATCGGGCACCCCGTCGCCGGTGTCGCGGACCCACAGCCGCACCCGGTCCTCGTCGGCGTCGGACCCGACGGCGACGACGTCGCCCGGACCGGTGTGCTTGACGGCGTTGTCGGCGAGCTGCAGCAGGGCCTGCGTGAGCCGCTGGGAGTCCGCCGACACGAGCGCGTCGGTGGCCGTGCCGTCGTCCCGCCAGGCCCGGTCGCCCAACCCCCGGGCCCTGGCCAGGACCCCCCTGGTCAGCGAGCCGACGCCGACGGGACGCACGCGGGTGAAGTCGGGACGGTCGGCCTTGGCCAGCAGGATGAGGTCGCCCACCAGCCGCGACATGCGGTCGATCTCCTCGAGCAGCAGGGCGCGCGTCTCCTCGACGTCCTCGGTGTCGGAGGCGTCGAGCAGCTCGAGGTGGCCGCGCAGCACGGTCAGCGGGGTCTTCAGCTCGTGGCCGGCGTCGTCCAGGAACTGGCGCTGGGCGCCGAAGCCGTGCTCGAGGCGGTCCAGCATCGTGTTGACGGTGCGCGTCAGGGCGGTGATGTCGTCGTTCCCCCGCTCGGGGATGCGGCGCGACAGGTCGGTGGTCCCGATGTCCTCGGCGGTGTCCCGCAGGGTCCGCAGCGGCGCCAGGAGGCGTCCGGACTGGGTGCCCGCGAGCAGCACGATCAGACCGAGGCTCAGCACGGCCACGATCGTGTACGTGCGGATCGTGTTGCTGATCTCCGAGCGCTCGTCGTCCAGGAAGTTGACGATCACCAGGGCGCCGGGCTCCGGGCTGTCCTCCTCGAGGACGGGCAGGACCGTCACCCAGGTCTCGCCGTACGGCTCGAAGTCGTTCAGGACCGAGGTCCCGCCGGTGTCCGTCAGGTCGGCGACCGCCTCGGCGTAGCGGTCCTCGTCGAGCAGGGTGTCGCCGTAGGAGCCGGGCGTGCGCGCGGTCGGCCGGCCCGTGCCCGGCGGGTAGATCACGAGCATCTCGTCGTCGTCCGGCACGTTGCGCTGGATGAACAGGCGCAGCAGCCGGTCGGCGCTGGTGAAGGGCTCGCCGGTCTCGGGGTCGTCCCCGCGCTGCAGCTCACGGAACTCGGCGGTCTCCTGGTCGATCTGCTCGATGGTCTGCCGCTCCACCCGGGCGGCCTCGAGGACGTAGACGAGCAGGCCGGCCCCGGCCATCGCGAGACTGGCCAGGAGCGTGATGACGACGGTGATCCGGGTGCGGACCGAGAAGGCCCCGGACAGGCGGCGGCGCGGCGAGGGCTCAGTCGTCGTCCCCGTCGTCGTCGTCATCGTCGTCCCCGCCGTCGTCGTCGTCATCGTCATCATCGTCGTCGTCGCCCGCGGGCGGGGGGACGGGCTGCGGCTCCGGGGTGACGACCTCGACGCCGTCGTCGTCCGGGACCCCACCGCCCGCGTCGTCACCACCCGTCGCCGACCCGTCGTCGGCGTCGTCCGCGTCGTCGTCGTCCTGGGCGCGCGGCTCGGGCGTGGGTCGCCTCTCGAAGCGCACCCCTGGCTCGACGACGCGCTCCCCGAGCGGAGCCGGGACGACGACCGCGGACTGTCCCGCCACGGGCTCCGAGGACGAGGCGACGAGCGAGCCGACGACGTACGCGCCCATGGGGACGACGAGCGCGAGACCCAGGAGCACCTTGACCAACGTGGACATGGAGCGATCCTGACCCGCCCAGGTGGACGGGAGGTGAGACCGGCATGAGAGGTCTCTCATGTTCGTCGGCGGCCCGGACTACTGTGTCGCCACTGCCCACGTGATGGAGGTCACCCGTGCACGTCCCGCTGACCGTCAACGACTTCATCGACCGTGCGACCACCGTGTACGCCGATCGCACCGGCGTCGTCGACGAGCCCGACCAGCCGGCGCCCTCGCTGGGCACCCTGACGTACGCCGAGCTGGGCGACCTCGCCCGGCGGCAGGCGGCCCGGCTCGACGAGCTCGGGGTGGGCGTCGGGGAGCGGGTGGCCGTGGTGTCGCACAACAGCGCCCGGCTGCTCGGGTCGTTCTTCGGCGTCGCGGGCAGCGGCCGGGTGCTGGTCCCGGTCAACTTCCGCCTCAGCCGCGACGAGGTGTCCTACATCGTCGAGCACTCCGGTGCCTCCGTGCTGTGGGTGGACCCCGAGCTCGAGGACTCCCTGTCGTCGGTGACCGCCCCCGTTAAGCACGTCCTCGGTGACGACGACGAGCTGTACGCCGCGCCGGGGTCGACGCCGCGGGCGTGGGAGCCGGACGAGGCGGCGACGGCCTGCATCAACTACACCTCCGGCACCACCGCGAGGCCGAAGGGCGTGCAGATCACCCACCGCAACATCTGGGTCAACGCCACCACGTTCGCGCTGCACGCCGGCGTGACCGACCGCGACGTCTACCTGCACACCCTGCCGATGTTCCACGCCAACGGCTGGGGCATGCCGTTCGCCATGACCGGCCTGGGCGTGCCGCACGTGGTGATCCGGAAGATCGACGGCGCCGAGATCCTGCGCCGGGTCCGCGACCACGGCGTCACCGTCATGTGCGCCGCCCCCGCGGTGGTGGCCTCGGTCCTCGAGGCCGCGCAGACCTGGGAGGGCGAGATCCCCGGTCGCGACCGGACCCGGATCATCGTCGCGGGCGCCCCGCCGCCGTCGCGGACGGTGGCGCGGGTGGAGGAGGAGCTCGGGTGGGAGTTCATCCAGATCTACGGCCTCACCGAGACCTCGCCCCTGCTGACCGTCAACCGCACCCGCGCCGAGTGGGACGACCTGAGCACCGAGGAGCGCGCGAGCAAGCTGGTCCGCGCCGGCGCCCCGGCGCTCGGGGTCCGGCTGTCGACCAACGAGGAGGGCGAGGTGCGCGCCCGGTCGAACGTCGTCCTCGAGGGCTACTGGGAGCAGCCGGAGGAGACCGCGCGGGTGCTGCGCGACGACTGGTTCCACACCGGGGACGGCGGGACGATCGGCGAGGACGGCTACCTGACGATCGCGGACCGCCGCAAGGACGTGATCATCACCGGTGGCGAGAACGTGTCGTCGATCGAGGTCGAGGACGCGCTGTTCTCCCACCCGGCGGTCGCCGAGGTCGCCGTCATCGGCGTCCCCCACGAGAAGTGGGGCGAGACGATCCTGGCCCTCGTCGTCCTCGCGGAGGGCCAGGAGGCCACCGAGGCTGACCTCATCGCGCACTGCAAGGAGCGGGTGGCGCGCTACAAGGCGCCGACGTCGATCGAGTTCCGCGACGAGCTGGCCCGTACGGCGACCGGCAAGCTGCAGAAGTTCAAGCTGCGGGCGCCGTACTGGGAGGGGCGGGACCGCCAGGTCAACTGAGCGGGGAGGCGTCGTTAGCCTGACCGCCATGCGCACCCTGGGCGATCTCGTCGACCTGCTCCACGCCTGGTACCCGCCGAGCACCGCGGAGTCGTGGGACGCCGTGGGGCTGGTCGCGGGCGACCCGGCCGACGGCGTGGCCAAGGTGATGCTGGCGGTCGACCCGACCGAGGAGGTCGCGCAGGAGGCGGTCGCGTGGGGGGCGGACCTGCTCGTCTGCCACCACCCGCTGTTCCTGACCCCCGTGCACGGCGTGGCGGCGACCACGCCCAAGGGGCGCACCCTCGCCACCCTGACGAAGGGCGGCTGCGCACTGCTGACGGCGCACACCAACGCGGACCACGCGGTCGGCGGCGTCTCCGAGGCGCTCGCCCACGCCCTGGGGCTGCGTGACCTGCGGCCGATCCGGCCCGCGGCGACCGAGCCGCTCGACCTGCTGGTCGCCTGCGTGCCGACCGACGCCGCACCGCCGGTGCGCGCCGCCATCGCGGAGGCCGGTGCGGGGGCGATCGGGGACTACGACCACTGCACGTTCACCGTCCCCGGCCTGGGACGGTTCCGCCCCCTCGACGGCGCGAGCCCGGCCATCGGCGAGGTCGGGTCGCTGACGGTGGTCGAGGAGGACCGCATCGAGGCGGTGCTCCCGCGGCGGCTCCGCGGCGCGGTGATGACGGCCCTGCTGGCGGCGCACCCGTACGAGGAGCCGGCCTACTCGCTGCTGGAGCTGGCCTCGCCGGGCTCGCGGGAGGCCGGGACGGGCCGGAGGGGCGTCGTCGACCCGACGACGCTGCGCGGCTTCGCCGAGACCGTCGTGGACGCGCTGCCCGCGACGGCGCAGGGCGTCCGCGTGCTCGGTGACCTCGAGCGCGTCGTACGCCGGGTCGCGGTCTGCGGCGGGTCGGGCGACTTCCTGCTCGACGAGCTCGCCGGCTCCGACGTCGACGTCTACCTCACCAGCGACCTGCGGCACCACCGCGCGGCCGAGTTCGCCGAGCAGTCCGCCGCGGCCGGGGGGCCCGCGCTGGTCGACGTCGCCCACTGGGCGGCCGAGTCGACCTGGCTCCCGGCCCTCGCCGACCGGCTGACGGCCGCGGTGGGCGATACGGTGGAGACGCGCGTCAGCACGACGCGCACCGACCCCTGGGACCTGCGGCTCTGAGCGTCCCGGGGCAGAGAAGGAGAACACGCTGAAGGCCGACCCCGCCGCCCAGCTCCGGTTGCTCGACGTCCAGGACCTCGACACCCGGGCGGACCGCCTGCGCCACCGTCGCACCCACCTCCCCGAGCTCGTGGAGATCGCCGCGCTGGAGGCCGAGCGGCGGCGCGTCGACGACGAGGTCCGGGACGCCCGCATCGCGGTCGACGACCTGGCGGCCGAGCAGGCGAAGGCCGACTCCGACGTCGAGGCCGTCCGCGCCCGGCAGCGCCGCGACCAGGAGCGGCTCGACACCGGCTCCGTGGGGCCGAAGGACCTGGAGCGGATCCAGGCCGAGCTGGTCTCCCTGGCCCGCCGCATCGCCTCGCTGGAGGACACCGAGCTCGAGGTCATGGAGCGTCAGGAGGAGGCGCAGGGACGGCTCACGGGAGCGCAGGAGCGCCTCGAGGCGGTCGAGCACCGACTGGCCGACCTGGCCGCCGCCCGGGACGCCGCCTTCGCCGAGATCGACGCCGAGCTCGTGACCCTGGAGGCCGAGCGCGGCCCCGTGGCCGAGCAGGTGCCCGACGACCTCACCGCGCTGTACGAGCGCCTGCGGGCCGCCAAGGACGGCGTCGGCGCCGCGCTGCTGCGGGCCCGGGCCTGCGGCGGCTGCCAGCTGTCCGTCGACGCGGCCGAGCTGAACACGATCCGTGCGGCGGCGCCCGACGAGGTCGTGCGCTGCGAGGAGTGCCAGCGCATCCTGGTCCGGACCGCCGAGTCCGGGCTGTGACGGCGGGGACGGACCCCACCGCCGCGACCCCGCAGACGCCGCAGACGCCGCAGCGCGGCTGGGGCGGTGGCGGGGGCGAGACGACCACGCTCGTGCTGGTGCGGCACGGGGTCACCGTGCACACCGCCGAGAAGCGGTTCTCCGGTGGCCTCACCGGCGCCAACCCGCCGCTGTCGGACGCCGGGCGCGAGCAGGCACGGGCCACCGCGGCGTGGCTGGCTCCGGCCCTGCCCGCCGACGCGGTCCTGGTGACCTCGCCGGTGCGTCGAACGGTCGAGACGGCGGGGGTGCTGGCGGAGGTCACCGGCCTCGGGCCGGCAGGAACCGAGGACGGCTTCGCCGAGACCGACTTCGGCGGCTGGGAGGGCATGACCTTCGCGGAGGTCCGGGCCGCGGACGCCGCGGCGCTGGACACGTGGGTCGCCTCCCCGGACGTCGCCGCCGGGGGGACGGGGGAGTCGTTCGGCGCCGTGCGCGACCGCGTCCTGGCCGCCAGGGACCGCGTGCTGGCGTCGTACGCCGGTCGGACGGTGGTGGTCGTCAGCCACGTCACCCCGATCAAGGTGCTCGTCGCCGACGCGCTGGGTGCACCGTTGTCCGCGCTCTACGCGATGGAGCTGTCACCGGCCTCGGTCACGGTCGTCGCCCACGCGGGTGGGCGGGCGTCGGTCAGGGGCTTCGACACCGGCCCGCACACGCCCCGTCTCTAGCCCGCGGGCAGCAGGACGTCGAGCCGGGTCCCCGCCGGCGTGGGCTCGTCGACCTCCACGGCCCAGCCCAGGTCGCGCAGCACGGCGGCGAGGGCGGCGGGGGTGCGGGGGTTGGCACCGTCCAGCAGCAGGGCGCGCACCAGCAGCCCCTTGGTGTGCTTGTTGAAGTGGCTGACGACGGTCCGGGTGCCGTCGTCGGCGACGTTGAGCACCCGCACGGTCGCCACGCGTCGGGCGAGCTCGGCGGGGGGCTTCCAGAACGCCGCGTACGTGCCGGAGCGCAGGTCGACGAGGAGCCCGTCGCCGCGGAGGTCGTCCAGGGCCGGGCCGAGGTGGCGGCGCCAGTGGCCGGCGACCGAGCCGAGGCCGGGGAGGGTGACCGACCCGGACAGCCGGTACGCCGGGACGCGGTCGCCGGGTCGCAGCACCCCGAAGAGCGAGGAGGTGATCGCGACCCGCGACGTGGCGCGCCGACGGGCGGCGCTGTCGAGGCCCGCCGGGTCCAGGGCGTCGTACAGGACCCCGGTGTAGACCCGGTCGGCCCGCGCGGTCGGCGCGTGCGGCAGGTCGACGTTGGCGTGGACCAGGTCCCGCTGCCCGGAGGTGAGGCCGAGGACGCCGGCCGCGGCGGCCGGGTCGCCCTCGCACAGGGTCACCAGGGCGTCGAGGACCTCCTGGCGGGCGTCCCGCAGACCGGGGGAGGAGAGGGTCGACAGGTCCATCGGACGACCCCGACGGGCGGCCGTCTTGCCCTCGCTCGGGGGCAGCAGCATGAGCACCGCGTCAGCCTAGGAGGGTGGTCGCCGTCCCCCACCCACGGCCCTGTCACGCTTGGTGCGTGTCCCCCCAGACCTTCCTGATCGCGTCCGTGGTGACCGGTGTCCTCACCGTGCTGGTGCTGCTGTGGGCGCTCGACATGGTCAAGCTGCGGTCGTCCCGGCTGGTCGCCCTCAAGGTCGCCGCCGGCACCGTCTTCGGTGGGGTCGTGCTCTGGCTGGCCGGTCGCGTCATCGTGGGCGTGCTCGAGGGCTGAGCCCGCTCGGACCGCCTGGCCGGTCCCGGGATCTCGTGGCTCGGTCGCTGCGCGACGCTCGCACCTCGATCTCCGGGGGTTTCGCTGGTCGAGCAGCCGTCGTCGAGACCGCCGGCCCTCCGCTGGTCGAGCAGCACGCGAGCGCAGCGAGCGCGCGTCGTCGAGACCGCCGTGAGGGTCTCGACCTCCGGTCGATGCTTCCCGGGTGCGGACGGGCTGGCCTGTAGGCCGGGTTCTGTCTCCCCGTGTCTCACGACGCCGGGGTCGGCGACCATCCATCTACGACCGCCGTTGCCGACGGCCTCCTGCGGTCTACCCGCGAGCTCGGGCGGGCCGCCCTCGGACACTCGCGCACCGCCCCCGTGGGGGCGGCTTCTTGACCTTGCTCCAGGTGGGGTTTACCGAGCCGCGCCGGTCGCCCGGCACGCTGGTGGTCTCTTGCACCACCCTTTCACCCTTACCGCCCGGCCGGAGCCGGGAGGCGGTCTGCTCTCTGTGGCACTGTCCCGCGAGTCACCCCGGGTGGGTGTTACCCACCACCTCGCCCTGTGGAGCCCGGACCTTCCTCGGCCCTCCCGGAGGAGGAACGCGGTCGCCCGGCCAGCCCATCCGCTGCGCCGATCGTAGGGCATCCGACTGGAGTAGGTTCGCCGTGTGAGCGACGAGTACTACTACTGCGTGAAGCACAAGACCGTCGAGGGCCCCGAGGGCTGCGCGGCGCGACACCGCCTCGGGCCGTACCCGACGCGGGACGCCGCCGAGCACGCGCTGGAGACGGTCGCCGAGCGCAACGACGCCTGGGACGAGGCCGACCGCGACGACTGAGGGCCCGGTTCGTGCGTGAACAGGTCTCCCCGTGGCCGTTCGCGGCCCTGGTGGGGATGACGGCCGTCCTCTTCCTGTACGGCGTCGCTTTCGGCGTGCTGCCGTGGTGGGCCGGTCTCCTGCTGCTCGCCGTCTGGGCGGGACTGCTGGCCGTGGTGCTGCGCTGGTTCAGGACGCGGCCGCGCGCCACGGTGCTGGTGCCGGTCGTCGCGCTGGCGGTGTGGTTCGCCGCGGTGACCGGCGGCGCACGACTGCTGTCGTGAGCCGCCGGCCCTGCGGTCCGGCCGTGGTCAGCCGCGCGGGCGCACCCGCAGGACGGAGTCGTTCGAGCCGTTCGCGGTCGTGATCAGCAGGTCGCCGTTGGGGGCCTTCGTCACGGAGCGGAGCCGGCCGAACTTCGTCAGCGCCGCCGGGCGACGGACGCCCTGGAGCTTGCCGGCGGCGTTGAACCGCATGAAGCGGACGCTGTTGTCCTTCAGCGCGGCCACGGCGAGCGTGCCGTTGTAGCTCTTCCACCGCGAGCCGGAGACCCACTCCGCACCGGAGGTGGCCTTCGTCGGGTCCCCGGACTTCCAGCGGGCGCCGATCTGCGGGCCGGGCAGGGAGAAGTCGGTCATCGGGACGCTCTCGTCGTACCCCGGGCCCGGGTCCCACCCGTAGTTGCCGCCGCGCGCCAGCCTGTTGACCTCGTCGTCGCGGTTCGGGCCGTGCTCGACCGACCACAGCGACCCGTCCTTGCGCTGGGCGAGGCCCTGCACGTTGCGGTGGCCGTAGGTCAGCACGTAGCGCTTGTTCCGGTTGCCGGCCTTCGGGAACGGGTTCTGCGGCCAGGGCTTGCCGGAGAACCGGTTCAGCCGCAGCGTCTTGCCGCCCAGCGACGTGAGGTCCTGCGGGTTGCTGGAGACGGCTGCGTCACCGGTCCCGACGACGAGCGACCCGTCGCGGGCCACGAGCAGGCGGCACCCGCCGTGGCGACCACCGCTGGTGGGAAGCCCGGTGAGCAGGATGCGGGCCTGGGTGGCCCGGGTCGCGGCCTGGTTCAGGGTCCAGGCCACGACGCGGATGTCGCGGGCGCCACCGCTGCGGAAGCCGCCGTAGCAGGTGTAGAACCGGCGGTTCTCGGCGAAGCCGGGGTCGGTCTCGACCGACATCAGACCGGTCTCGCCGCTGGCCCAGGTGCGCGCGGGGAAGGCGACACGGCTGGTCCGGTTGCCGTCCGCGACCAGGAGGCGCCGGGTCTCGCGCTCGGTGACCAGGAGGCGACCACCGTCGATGACCGCGACGTCCCAGGGCTGGCTGAGGCCCGTCACGGCACGGGTCACCCGCAGGCCGGGGGTGGCCTGCTGGTCGGGCTGGTCGGCGGCCGCGAGGCTCGAGGCGGGGGAGGAGGCCGGCGCCGGGGCGGCGCCCGCCGGGACCCCGGCCACCGGCAGGGCGAGGAGCCCGGCGAGCGGAAGGCTGAGGAGGAGGGGGAGTGGTCTGCGCATGGGGAGAAACTAGTCCGAAGCACTGACGTCCGGCAGGAGCTCGGCCCAACCGGTCCCCGCGGTCCCTACGACTCGAAGGAGTGCTCCGCGGCGGGGAACTCGCCCGACCGGACGTCCGCGGCGAACGCACGGGCGCCCTCGAGCAGGGCGCCGTGCAGGTCGGCGTACTGCTTGACGAACCGGGGGATCCGGCCGGTCCGCAGGCCGAACGCGTCCGGCCACACGAGGACCTGGCCGTCGCACTCCACGCCGGCGCCGATCCCGATCGTGGGGATGCCGACCTCGGCGGTCACCCGGGCCGCGGCCTCGGTGGGCACCATCTCGAGGACCATGGCGAACGCCCCGGCGTCGCGCACGGCGCGGGCGTCGGCGAGCAGGGACTCGACGGCGTCGCCGCGGCCCTGGACCCGGTAGCCGCCGAGGGTGTGCTCGCTCTGCGGGGTGAACCCGAGGTGGGCCATCACGGGGATGCCGCCCTGCGTCAGGCGCTCGACCTGGGGCGCCATCGCGACGCCGCCCTCGAGCTTCACGCAGTGGGCGCCGCCCTCCTTCATGAAGCGGGCGGCGGTCAGGTAGGCCTGCTCGGGGGACGCCTGGTACGACCCGAACGGCAGGTCGCCGACCACGAGCGCCCGGGTGACCGACCTCGACACCGCCGCGGTGAGCGGGATCAGCTGGTCCACGGTCACCGGCACGGTCGTGGAGTAGCCGTACACGTTGTTGCCGGCGCTGTCGCCGACGAGCAGCACCTCGATGCCCGCCTCGTCGAAGATCCCCGCGGTGTACTGGTCGTACGTCGTGAGCATGGCGAACTTCTCGCCGTTCTCGCGCATCTCGGCCAGGTGGTGGGTGCGGAGGCGCTTGCGCGTCCTCCCGCCGGCGGCCGGGGTCGGCGCGGACGTGCCGTACGGCGGGGGCTGCTCGTCGCTCATGGCCTCATCCCACACCACCCCGCCCGGGCGGCGACAGGTGTCTCAGCAGCACCGGCGCTGCGGGTTGCGCTCGAGGGCCTCGGAGCGGTGGCGCTCGAACTCCCGGCGCGTCATGGGCTCGAGGCCGTCGCGGCGGCAGCGCTCGAGGTGGTCGTCCCACTTGGCCTCGCCGGAGAGCTCCCGGACGTACCAGCGCACCCCCGCCGCCCACCGGCGGACGGTGTCGCTGGGGCGCTCCCGGGCGGGGCCCGTCACGTCGGCGCTCACCGGTGCGAGCCCGCGGTCTCGTGGCGCCCGGCCTCGGCGGCGCGGACGGCCTCCTTCTCCTCCGCGGTGGCGAAGAAGTCGGCCGGGGCGACGATCTGCGAGGGGGTGTGCGGCACCTCGGTGGTCGGCAGCGAGCCGGCGCGGGCGGCCCTGACCCAGACCTGGACGGCGCTGACCACGATGACCAGGACGAGGACCGCGAAGCTGGCCTGGATGAAGCCGTTCACCGTGGAGTTGAAGACCACGGTGTCCATCTGGCCGACGTCCTGCGCGGGGGCGAGCACCTCGCCCGCGTCGCGGGCACTGCGGTAGCGGTCGGCCTGCGCGAAGTAGCCGATGGCCGGGTTGTCGCTGAACACCTTCTGGTAGCTCGCAGTGAGCGTGACGACGAGGTCCCACGCCAGCGGCACGGCCGGCACCCACACGTACTTCCACCAGCCGTGCTTGCAGAACAGCGTGACGCAGAGGGTCAGGGCGATCGCGGCGAGCAGCTGGTTGGCGATGCCGAACAGCGGGAAGAGCTGGTTGATGCCGCCGAGGGGGTCGGTGACCCCGACGTACAGCATGTAGCCCCAGGCGCCGGTCGTGGCCGCGGACGCCGCCCAGGCGGCCGGCTTCCACGAGGTGTCGCCGAACCTGGGCCAGAAGTTCCCGATGGTGTCCTGCAGCATGAAGCGGCCCACGCGGGTGCCGGCGTCGATGGCGGTGAGGATGAACAGCGCCTCGAACATGATCGCGAAGTAGTACCAGAACGCGGTCATCCCGGAGCCGAACGCCTCGCTGAAGATCATCGAGATGCCGAACGCCAGGGTGGGTGCGCCGCCGGTGCGGGAGACCAGCTCGGTCTCGACGGACTCCGAGAACGCGTTCAGCTGGTCCGGGCTGATGGTGAACCCGAGGGTGCGGACGAACTCCGAGGCGCCCTCCGCGGTGCCGCCGGTGACGCCGGCGGGGGAGTTCATCGCGAAGTACAGGCCCTGGTCGATGACGCAGGCGGCGATGATCGCGCTGACGGCCACGAAGGACTCCATCAGCATGCCGCCGTAGCCGATCATCCGGACGTGGCTCTCCTTGGCGATCATCTTCGGGGTCGTGCCCGAGGAGATGAGGGCGTGGAAGCCGGACAGCGCGCCGCAGGCGATCGTGATGAACAGGAACGGGAAGAGCGAGCCCGCGAAGACGGGTCCCTCGCCGTTGCCGGCGAACGGGGTGACGGCCTGGGCCTGGAGCACCGGACGGGCGAGGATCAGCCCGATCGCGAGCAGGAGGATGACCCCGACCTTCATGAAGGTCGACAGGTAGTCGCGCGGGGTCAGCAGCATCCAGACGGGCAGGATCGAGGCGACGAAGCCGTAGACGACCATCATGATCGTCAACGTCTCGGGGCTGAGCTCGAAGGTGGAGGCGAGGCCGGAGTTCTCGACGACGCCGCCCAGCGCGATGGCGCCGAGGAGCAGGGCGACGCCGATCGCGGTGACCTCCATGACCCGTCCGGGACGCAGGAAGCGGAGGTAGACGCCCATGAAGAGGGCGATCGGGATGGTCAGGCCGATCGCGACGACGCCCCACGGCGACTCGGCGAGGGCGTTGACGACCACCAGGGCGAGCACGGCGAGCAGGATGATCATGATCGCGTAGACGGCGATCAGCGCGGCGACGCCGCCGACGACGCCGAGCTCCTCGCGGATCATCTGGCCGAGGCTCTTCGCGTCGCGGCGCATCGAGAAGAACATGACGACCATGTCCTGCACCGCGCCGGCGAGGATCACGCCGACGACGATCCAGATCGTGCCGGGCAGGTAGCCCATCTGCGCGGCGAGGACCGGGCCGACGAGCGGGCCGGCGCCGGCGATGGCGGCGAAGTGGTGGCCGTAGAGCACCCGGCGGTCGGTGACCTCGAAGTCGGAGCCGTCCTCCATCCGCTCCGCGGGGGTGGCGCGGGTGTCGTCCAGCTTCAGCACCCGGCGCGCGATGAACTTCGAGTAGAAGCGGTAGGCGATCAGGTACGACGAGACCGCGGCGAACAGGATCCACAGCGCGGAGACGTCCTCGCCACGGTGCAGCGCCAGGACCGTCCAGCAGGCGGCGCCGACCAGGGCGACGAGCACCCAGATCGCCATCGACAGCGGGGTGGGACGGCGGGACGTGGGTGGCGTGGCCGACCCGCCGGGCGGGGTGCCGGAGGGCCCGGACGCGCCGGGCGGGGTGGTGGTGTCGGTGGCCATGTCGCTGCTCCCGGTGCTCGGCGTACGTCGTGCCGGCGCTCGCGGGAGCACGGGTTGGCGCCCGGCCCACGGGCTGCGCGGCCGACCCACCATATGCCCGCGCTGTGTGACCGGCGCCACGGGCGCGCCGTCCGGCCGCCCGGGGGCTTGCGCAACGCTTGTGCCTTGCTTGCGGATTCACCCACTGGTACGCCGCGTCGCGGTCCGGCATGATTCTTCTCGTACCGAGGAACTGACCCGAGACGGTTTCTCGGTACTCCAGAACCGCGGAGCTGACCCGAGACGGCTCCGCGGTTCTGCATTTCCCGGGGTTCCTCCTCCGCGCGCACGCCTGTCGGTGCCATGCGCGACACTGGCGGTGTGGACGCCGCCACCTTCACCTCCGCGTACGCCCAGGGCTTCGCCCGGGTCGCCGCCTGCACCGCGCCCGTCGTGGTGGCCGACCCGGCGTCCAACGCCCGGACGGTCGTCGAGCAGGCCCGCGCCTGCCACGACCGCGGCGTGGCCGTCGCGACGTTCGCCGAGCTGTGCCTGTCGGGCTACGCGATCGACGACCTGCTGCTCTCCGACACCCTCCTCGACGCCGTCGAGGCCGGGCTGGCCGAGGTCGTCACGGCGTCGGCCGACCTGCTGCCGGTCCTCGTCGTCGGCGCGCCGCTGCGGGTCGGCAACCGCCTGCTGAACTGCGCCGTCCTCGTGCACCGCGGCGCCGTGCTCGGCGTCGTCCCGAAGTCCTACCTCCCGACGTACGGCGAGTTCTACGAGCGGCGCCACTTCGCCGCCGGCGACGAGCACCGCGGGGGGAGCCTCCGGCTGCTGGGCGCCGACGTCCCCCTGGGGCCCGACCTGCTGCTCGACGTCGTCGACGTGCCCGGCCTCGTGGTCCACGTCGAGGTCTGCGAGGACCTCTGGGTCCCCGTGCCGCCGTCGGCCGAGGCCGCCCTGGCGGGGGCGACGGTCCTGCTCAACGTCTCCTCGAGCCCCATCACCATCGCCCGTGCCGACGTGCGGCGCCTGCTGGTGCGCAGCGCCAGCCTGCGCGGGCTCGCCGCCTACGTGTACGCCGCGGCGGGCGCGGGGGAGTCGAGCACCGACCTCGCCTGGGACGGCCAGACGATGGTCTACGAGGCCGGGGACCTGCTGGCCGAGGGGCCGCGGTTCGCCGCCGGGCCGCAGCTCACCGTGGCGGACGTCGACCTGCGCCGCCTCGCCGCGGAGCGCCGCCGTCAGGGCACCTTCGACGACAACCGCCGCACCCACGCCGACCGCGTCGGGGGCTTCCGCCGCGTGACGACGACCCTCGACCCGCCGACCGGTGACATCGGTCTCGAGCGCCGCGTCGACCGCTACCCCTTCGTGCCCGACGACCCCGACCGGCTCGCCCAGGACTGCTACGAGGCGTGGAACATCCAGGTCGCCGCGCTCGAGCGCCGGCTGACCTCGATCGGGTCGCCGAAGATCGTCATCGGGGTGTCCGGCGGTCTCGACTCCACGCACGCCCTGGTCGTCGCGGTGCGGGCGATGGACCGGCTCGGCCGGCCCCGCAGCGACGTGCACGCGGTGACGATGCCCGGCTTCGCGACGGGCGCGACGTCGAAGGACCTCGCGACCCGGCTCTGCGCCGCCCTCGGGGTGGGGTTCGAGGAGCTGGACATCCGGCCCGCCGCGACCCAGATGCTCGCCGATCTCGGCCACCCGTACGCCGACGGCGAGGAGGTCTACGACGTCACGTTCGAGAACGTCCAGGCCGGTCTGCGCACCGACTACCTCTTCCGGCTGGCGAACCACCGGGGCGGGATCGTCCTCGGCACCGGCGACCTGTCCGAGCTGGCCCTCGGCTGGTGCACGTACGGCGTCGGCGACCAGATGTCGCACTACGGCGTCAACGCGGGGGTGCCGAAGACGCTGATCCAGCACCTGATCCGGTGGGCCGCCGGCTCCGGCGAGCTGCCCGACGAGGCGGGCCCCGTGCTGACCGAGATCCTCGACCAGGAGATCTCGCCCGAGCTCGTGCCG
Organism: uncultured Nocardioides sp.; assembly: GCF_947489365.1. Classification (GTDB taxonomy): domain Bacteria; phylum Actinomycetota; class Actinomycetes; order Propionibacteriales; family Nocardioidaceae; genus Nocardioides. The sequence continues at coordinate 221,031 of NZ_CANLDB010000007.1, read as the reverse complement.
GCCAAGGAGGGCGAGGCGCCGCAGTCCACCGAGGCCGCGGTCGGGCCCTACGCGCTGGCCGACTTCGCGCTGTTCCACCTCGCCCGCCAGCACCACGGCCCGTCGCGGATCGCGTTCCTCGCCTGGCACGCCTGGCGGGACGCCGGGGCCGGCGCCTGGCCGCCCGACCACCCGGAGGCCGGGCGGACGTCGTACGACCTGGCGACGATCAGGCACTGGCTGGAGCTGTTCTGCCGGCGCTTCTTCGCCGCGCAGTTCAAGCGCTCGGCGCTGCCCAACGGGCCCAAGGTGTCGGCGGGCGGCACCATGAGCCCGCGGGGGGACTGGCGGATGCCGTCCGACGCCTCCGCCGCCGCCTGGCTGGCGGAGCTCTCGGAGGTGCCGGACGCGGTGTGACCCCTCAGGCGCCGAGCGCCTCGCGGACCGCGTCGCGCAGCCCGAGCGGGGCGCGGCCGAGCAGACGCGTGAGGTCGTCGGTGGGCACCTGCAGCTCGCCCGCGGCGATGCCGCGGTCGACGTCCGCGAACGTCTGCGCGGCGGGCTCGGGCAGGCCGGCACCGAGGAGCACCTGCTCGAGCTCGGAGACGGTGACGTCGTGGTGGGCGACCTCGCGGCCGGTGGCCTCGGCGACGGCGGCGGCGATCTCGGCGAGCGTCACGGCCTCGCCGCCCAGCTCGTACGTCGCCCCGGCGTGGCCGTCGCCGAGCAGCACGGCGGCGGCCGCCTCGGCGTACTCGCGGCGCAGAGCGACGCTGACCCGGCCCTCGCCGGTGGCGCCGACGACGCCGTGCTCCAGGAAAGTGTCGACCTGGCCGGTGTAGTTCTCGACGTACCAGCCGTTGCGGAGCAGGACGTGGTCCACGCCCTCGTCCGCGGTGGCGGCCAGGAGCACCTTCTCGGTCGCGGCGTGCTCGGCGGCGAGCGCGAGGGACGTGGTGTCGGCGTGCGGCGCGGAGGTGTAGGCCACGAGGCTCGCGCCCGCGGCGACGGCGGCCTCGATCACGGCGGTGTGCTGCGCGACCCGCTGCCCGAACTCGTCCCCGGAGACGAGGAGCACCCGCTCGGCGCCCGCGAGGGCGGTGCGCAGCGAGTCGGGGTCGGAGTAGTCGGCGCGGCGGACGTCGACGCCACGTTCGGCGAGGTCGGCGAGGGACTCGGGGCGCCGCGAGGTGGCGACGACCGAGGCCGGGTCGGCGCCACGGGCGAGCAGGGACTCGACGGCGGCGCGGCCGAAGTGGCCGGAGGCGGCGGTGACGACGATCGACATGAGGGTTCCTCCCGGGTGGTGGGCCCCGTGCGGGGCCGGTCGTGGGAGGAACGGGAACACCCTGTTGCTACTTCCCGTTGGAGAGCAGGCACCTTGAAGTGCCGTAGCAACCCCGAGGAGAGCATGATGGTCCACGCACCGGATCCCTACTCGCGGCTGTGCCCCAGCCGGCAGCTGCTCGACCGCATCGGCGACAAGTGGACCGTGCTGGTGATGGGGGTGCTGACGCCCGGCCCGCGGCGGTACGGCGACCTGGCCCGCGCCATCGACGGCGTGAGCCAGAAGATGCTCACCCAGACCCTGCGCCACCTCGAGCGTGACGGACTCGTGACGCGGACGGTCCACGCGACCGTGCCGGTGCGGGTCGACTACGAGCTCACCGCGCTGGGGCGGTCCCTGACCGGGCCCCTCGCGGTGCTGGAGGCCTGGGCGCGGGACAACCTCGCGTCGATCGAGGAGGCCCGGGCCGTTTACGACGACGCGCGGGACGCGAGCAGCGCGAGCGCGCCCGTCACGACGTACCAGGCGACCACCGGGTAGATCGCGACCCGCTCGGCGAGCCCGGTGGCGCCGTCGACGAGGAGCAGCGCGACGCCCACGACGCCCAGCACGGTGGCCGCGAGCGTGCCGACGGCGTACCGACGCAGGGCGGGGTCGGCGAGCGAGGCGACGCCGGCGACGCCGACCGCCAGCGTGGCGCCGCCGATGGCCGCGGTCGCGGCGACGAGGTGGAGCGCGGTGACGCCCTCGCCGAGGGGGAAGAGCCCGACCCCGGCGTTGCCCGCCCCCGTCACGACGAAGAGGGCGACGACCAGCCCGCGCCAGCGGGGGAGCAGCGGCGAGAGCAGCGAGGCGCCGAGGACCACCAGCAGGCCGTGCACCCCGAGCGAGACGTTGAACGCCGTCGCCCTCGGTGAGCAGCCGCCGTCGGGCATGCACGCGGGTCGGCCGAGGTCGCTGACGACGTCACGCGCGGCGTCGTACGACGTGCCGGTCCAGGCGCCGATCGCGACGAGCTCGACGACGACGTACTGCAGCACGAGGAGCCACACGACGCCCCCGAGGAGCAGGCGCCTGCAGGTCGTCGTGGTCATCACCGCGAACCTAGTTGGAGCGGGTCGACGGGTTTCGGCGCGGGGGGCCCGGGGAAGTCTGCGCTGACATGGACGACCTGACGACGGACCACTCACCGGCCTCGGGGCGCAGCATCCCCGACGACTACCCGCCCTTCCTCTACATCCCGTGCATGGAGCACGTGACCGACGGGTCCCAGGCCCGCGCGCAGTACCGACGCACCCGCGACGGCCGCTGGGCGCTGCTCGTCTACTCGGCGCTGGACCGGCTCCACTCGTGCTGCGGCAAGGACCAGCCGTGGTTCGGGCTGCCGACGGCCAGCCTCCAGCTGCTCTACGACGCCCACCCGTTCGACGTCGTCTACACCGACATGTACGTGCCCGAGGAGCGTCGCGCGGAGGTGTCCGTCTGATGGCCGTCGACGCAGGCGGCGGAGGCGGTGGTGGCAGCACCATCGTGATGGACGCCGCGACCATGACCGCGGTCGAGGACGGGCTGAAGCGTGCCGCCGAGACCTTCGACGCCGCGGGCGGGTCCCGGGCGAGCACCGGGGGCACCGGGCTCGCCGAGCCGCTGCTCGTGACGATCCTGACCCGCGCCTGCGAGACAGCGAGCCGGGTCGCGTTCGAGTCGGACCTGCTGGCGGGCGCGGTCGCGGACTGCGCCGGTGACGCGAGCAGCACCGACGCCGCGAACGCCGAGGCGATGCTGACCGAGGGGACCGGATGAGCGACCTGGACACCGAGATCGAGGGCGAGGTCGCCAACATCCGGGCCGTCGCCCGCTGGCTGCGCGGCGACCTGAAGAGCGGCTTCAGCGACCACGGCACCGCCGTGGGGCGGCAGCGCAACGCCGCCGCCGGCGACTGGCAGGGCGAGGCGGGCACGGCGTTCGGCCAGCGCGCCCGCACCCTCGTCGTCTCCAGCGAGGACGGCGCCTCCCACACCGAGGTCGTCGCGCAGCTGTGCGACGACGTCGCCGAGGACCTGCGGACCGCGCTGGAGGCGATGGAGGGCGTCCGCTCCCGGGCCCGCGGGGGTGAGCTGAGGGTCGACGGCCACTGGGTCCGCGACCCCGGCCAGGGGCCGCCCGAGGCCGGCCCGTCGCCGACCGGGGACGTCTCGCAGGCGGAGGTGTCCGCCTGGGAGGCGAAGGACCAGGCGGTGCGCGAGCACAACCGGAAGGTCGAGGTCTGGAACCGGTGCGTCGAGGACGCCGACGCGGCCCACCGGGCGTGGATCGACGCGCTGGACTCCGCCGGCAGCCTGTGGGAGCGCTACGACACCCAGTACGCCGGGCTCACCGCCGGGCTGCTCGGCTCGGCGTTCCAGCTCGAGGTGGTGCGTCGGGTGACCCCGGTGATGGTCGGACAGGTCGACGAGATGATCACCCGTGCCGAGCAGCTGCGGGCCCACGCCGACGCCCTCAAGACCCCCAGCGGGCACGTCGTCGACCCGCCCCGCTACTACGACCTGCTCGACGAGGCGCAACGTCTCGACGACGCCGTACCGCCGGCGCGGGCGAACCTGCCGAGCTGGGAGCTGCCGCGGGGCCTGACCCGCGGGCTCGCGATCCTGGACGTCGCGGCCGCCGGCTACGGCATCTACTCCGACTGGGAGGAGGAGGGCCCGACCCAGGCGATCGTGTCCAACGCCGTCCCGGCCGCCGCCGGGATCGCGTCCGGCATGGCCGCCGGTGCCTACATCGGCGGCGTCGCCGGCAGCTTCATCCCCATCCCGGGCGTGGGCACCGCCATCGGTATCGTCGGCGGCGCGGTCGTGGGTGGCGTCGTCGGCGCCTTCACCTCGGGCGCGATCGACTCGATGTTCGACAACGGCGTCACCGCGGTCGGGGACGCCGTCAGCGAGGGCTGGAACGAGGTCGAGGAGATGGGCAGCTCGATCGCGGACGGGGCAGGAGCGGTGGCCGATGGGATCGGGAACGCCTTCGACTCGATCTTCTGACCGACCCGCCCGGCCCTGGTACGCCAGCCGGCCCGTCGCGTGGTTCACGGTCGCGGTCTGCGGCGTCGTCGCGGCGTCCCTGGCCTGGCTCGGCGCGACGCAGCCGTCGGAGCGGCCCGGCGCGTTCGTCGTGGCGGCCGTGATGGGCAGCGTCGCCCTGCTCGTCGGGGCCGCGCAGCGCCCCGTCCGGTCACGATGGACGGCCACCGACGTGGACGGTCGTCCCGCGTGGCGGCTCCGTCTCGGTGACCCGGTCGGCGCCGTCCTGGTCGCGGTGGTGCTCACCGCACTGACGGTGCTGCTCGCCGGGCTCGTCGCCGCCGACCCCGTGCCCGGGCGCCTGGTCCTGTTCGGGGTCCCCGGCCTCCTCGTGGTCGTCGGGGCGGTCGAGATGTGGCGGATCGCGCTCGTACGACGCCCGCACCTGACGCTCACCGCGGACCGGGTGGAGCTGCGCAGCCCCGGCCTCGACGCGGTCGTGGCGTGGCGCGACGTCGCGACGGTGGAGAACGCCGGCGGTGCGCGGCACGCCTCCGTCGCGCTCCTCGCCGTGCGCGGCGCCCCGTCGTACGACGCCCGGACGCGGCGGCTGCTGCTGCCCACGGACCGGTTGCCGGACCAGCTCGCGGTGGCGGTGCGCATGCCGCTGGTCCCCGACCCGGCGGGCCTGCTGCGCCTGCTGCGGGAGCTCCACGCCGCTGACGAGGGGTCGCGAGCGGCCCGTCTGCAGGGCCCGCCCCCGGGCTGACCCCGCTCCTGCGAACCTTTGCCGCGCCTTAGCGGAACGCTGGTTCGTCCTTAGTGGCGCTCGGCGCACTCTTCTTCTCGTCACCCCGACACACATCCCCGAGGAGAACCCGATGAACATCGTCACCCGCGCCGCCGCCCTCGTCGGCACCACCGCCGCCATCGCCCTGCCCGTCACCCTGCTCAACGCCCCGGCGGCCAACGCCGACGTCGACCGTCAGGGCAGCTGCGGCGGCGCGCAGTTCGACTTCAGCGTCGACCGCGACGACGACCGTCGCAACAGCTACGAGATCAGCTTCGACCTGGACCGCGCGGCCGACGTCAAGTACCGCGTCGTGCTGAAGCAGAACGGCAACACCTACTACAACGCGGCCCGCACCCCCGACCGTGAGGGCGACATCGAGGTCGAGCGCAACCGCGCCAACACCTCCGGCGCCGACACCTTCCTCTTCAAGTACCGCAACACCGTGACCGACAAGGTCTGCAGCCGGACGATCACCGTCCGCTGACGACCCCCGGCGGGTCTCCTCTTCCTCCCGCTGACGCTCTCGCCCCCGGCCCGCACCCGCGGACCGGGGGCGAGGTGCGTCCGGGGTCCCGGCGTCCTGGCCGGCGCGGGGCCCACGGGCCTAGTGCGGGGGGCCGAGGCGGACGGCGATGCGGGCGCCGCCGAGGTCGGACGACCCGAGCTCGACGTCCCCGCCGGACGCCTCGGCGGTGCGGGCCACGATTGACAGGCCGAGGCCGGTGGACCCGCTGCCGCTCTCCCCGCGCCCGGCGACGTCGAGGCCGTCGGGGAAGCCGGGACCGGAGTCCTCGACGACCACGAGCGCCCCGCCGCCGTCCGGTGCGCCGAGCGTGACGCGGAGCGCGGCGCCCTCGTCGGTGTAGGAGAAGGCGTTGTCGAGCAGGACGTCGAGGATGGCGGCCAGGTCCTCGTGGCCCGAGGCGACCGGCACGCGGTGCCGGGGCAGGTCGACGGTGAAGTCGCGGGCCTGGTCCTCGGCCAGCGCCCCCCAGAAGGCGGCCCGCTCCTCGACCACCGCGCGCGCGTCGGTCTGCGCGACGATGCCCTCGCGCTGGGAGCGGCGGGCCTCGCGGACGACGGAGTCCAGCGCGTGCTCCAGGTCCTCGAGGTCCTGGGTGAGCCGGAGCCGGGCGACCGGGTCCTCGACCTGGTCGATCCGCAGCCGTAGCGCGGTCACCGGCGTCCGGAGGCGGTGGGAGAGGTCGGCGACGCTCTCACGCTCCCGGTCGAGGAGCTGCTCGATCCGGCCGACCAGTCGTCCCAGCGCCGAGCCGAGGTCCTGGACCTCCGACGGCCCGCCCACCGGCACCGGGTCCGGGCGGGTCCTCTCGCCGAGCTGCTGGGTCCAGCCGGCGAGGGCCCGGATCGGGGTGGTGAAGGTGCGGCCGAGGCGCTCGGCCAGGACGATCGCGCCGGCCAGCAGCAGGATGCCGAGCAGCGCGAGCACCAGGTAGGCGCGCAGCACCCCGGAGCCCAGGCCCGGCTGGGCCACGTCGACCTGGATGACGGGGATCGACGCCTCGCTCGAGCGCCCGAGCGACACCGGCACCAGGATCCGCGCGCCGCCGTCCGACGTGTCGTCGATGCGGGCCTGGCCGGTCTCGCGGGCCTCCTCGACCCGGTCGTCCGCCTCGGCGTCGGGTCCGACCGCGTCGCCGTCGGGGAAGTAGACGGTCGTCGTCGTCGGGCTCCCGTCGTTGATGCGCTCGACGTAGACCGAGACCTCGCCGCGGTCCTCGCCCGCCCCCGACACGACGGTCTCGGTGGCCTGCACCTCGAGGGCGGCCTGGACGATGCGGTCCTCCAGGGCGTAGTCACGCACCAGCACCGCCATGGGGACGAGCATCGCCAGCAGGACGATCGAGACCGTGGCCGCCACCGTCAGGCGCAGCTGACCTCTCACGGTCGCGTCACTCCGGGGCTGCGAGTCGTACGCCGACCCCGCGGACGGTGCTCAGGTACCGGGGCTCCGTCGCGGACTCGCCGAGCTTGCGTCGCAGCCAGGAGAGGTGGACGTCGACCGTCTTGTCGGACCCGCCCCACGCCTGCTGCCACACCTCGCTGAGCAGCTCCCGCTTGGTGACGACGTCCCCGGCCCGCTCGGCGAGGTGCACCAGGAGGTCGAACTCCCGGGGGCTGAGGTCGAGGGCGACGTCGTCCAGGGTCGCGCGGCGCGCGGCCACGTCGATCACGAGACCGCCCACCACGAGGCTCTGCCGCACGGTGCGCCCGGCGGCCGCCCGCCGGAGGACCGCGCGGATGCGCGCCTCGAGCTGGGTGGTCGTGTAGGGCTTCACGACGTAGTCGTCCGCGCCGGCGTCGAGGGCGCTGACCAGGGACGGCTCGTCGTCCCGGGCGCTCGCGACGATGACCGGGACCTGGCTCACGGCGCGGAGCATCGACAGCACCTGGGTGCCGTCGACGTCGGGGAGCCCGAGGTCGAGGACCACCAGGTCGGGCTTCGTGTCGACCGCGGCCGCAAGGCCCTGCATGCCGGTGCGCTCGGACCACACGGCGAACCCGTGGTCGGCGAGGGAGCGCACGACGAGCGGACGGATCCGGTCGTCGTCCTCGATCACCAGCACCTGGACCACGCCGGAACGGTACCGGGGCCCCCCGCGACCCCCGAGTCCTTATCCGCGCCTTAACCGTCCTTTGGTCCGGCCAGGAATGTCGCTGTCGCAGACTGTCGTCGTGGACAAGCGGGTCGGCTACGCGGTGGCGTGGGTGATCTGCGCCGTCGTGGCCATCGCGATCGGCATCGCGGCCGTCACCACGGTGGGGGCGTCGGTCCGCGGTCGAGGTCCCCTCGGCGACGGCGACATCGAGCGCCCGCAGCAGGCCGACCTCGTCGCCTCGCCGCGACCCGGGGCGGAGCGGGTCGCGACGACCGTCAGCCGCGAGTTCGGCGAGCTCGACGTCGAGTGCCGCGGCGCGGTCGCGTACGCCACGGACGCGCGGCCCGACACCGCCGCCGGCTGGGAGGTCGTGTCGTTCGAGCCCGGCCCGGACGACGACGTCGACGCCGTGTTCAGCAACCGCGGACGGTCCATCGAGTTCGAGGTCTACTGCAACCGCGGCCAGCCCGAGCTCGCCGACTACGAGACCAACACCCTCCCCGGGGACGACGACTGACCGCGCGCGGTCTCGGCTCGCTCCGCTGGGGCGTCGTACCGCTGGTCACACGCGTCCCTCCCGTCCCGGGTTCCGCCGCTCGGCTGGTGAAACCCCGACCGGGCTGACGACGTTTCGTCAGCCAGGACGGGGTTCCGGGGGCCAGGCGGCGAAACCAGGGGCCCGTGGGACGACGAGCACCCGACCACGCGCGCGGGCGACGCCCGTCGGGGGCGCCCCGGGGGATGCGCCACACTGGCGCCATGGGCAAGCAGGAGGACTTCGTCATCCGGGCGCTGGAGGAGCGGGACGTCCGCTTCGTGCGGCTGTGGTTCACCGACGTGCTGGGCTCGCTGAAGTCGGTCGCCGTGGCGCCGGCGGAGCTCGAGGGCGCGTTCGGTGAGGGCATCGGCTTCGACGGCTCGGCGATCGAGGGCTTCGCCCGCGTCCAGGAGGCCGACATGCTGGCCAAGCCGGACCCGTCGACGTTCCAGATCCTCCCGTGGCGCGGGGAGGGCCCCGCGACGGCGCGCATGTTCTGCGACATCGAGATGCCCGACGGCTCCCCGTCGTACGCCGACCCGCGGCACGTGCTGAAGCGGACCCTGCAGTCCGCGGCTGAGAAGGGCTTCACCTTCTACACGCACCCCGAGGTCGAGTTCTACCTGTTCAAGAACCCCCCGGAGCCGGGCGTCGAGCCGGTGCCGGTCGACCGCAGCGGCTTCTTCGACCACACCGCGCAGAGCCAGGGCGCCGACTTCCGGCGCGAGGCCATCACGATGCTCGAGTCGATGGGCATCTCGGTGGAGTTCAGCCACCACGAGGGCGGGCCCGGCCAGCAGGAGATCGACCTGCGGTACGCCGACGCGCTGAGCACCGCCGACAACCTCATGACCTTCCGCACCGTGATCCGCGAGGTGGCGCTCGGGCAGGGCATCTGGGCGACCTTCATGCCGAAGCCGTTCACCACCCACCCCGGGTCGGGGATGCACACCCACATGTCGCTGTTCGAGGGCGACTCCAACGCGTTCTTCGAGGCCGGCGCCGAGTACCAGCTCTCCGGCACCGCCCGCAGCTTCGTCGCGGGGATCCTGCGCCACGCCGCTGAGATCACCTGCGTCACCAACCAGTGGGTCAACAGCTACAAGCGGATCCTCGGCGGCGGCGAGGCCCCGTCGTACATCTGCTGGGGCCACAACAACCGCTCCGCGATGGTGCGGGTGCCGATGCACAAGCCCAACAAGGGCCAGTCGACGCGCATCGAGCTGCGCACGATCGACGCCGCGTCGAACCCCTACCTCGCGTACGCCGCCATCCTCGGCGCCGGCATGAAGGGCATCGAGGAGGGCTACGAGCTCCCGCGCGAGGCCGAGGACGACGTCTGGTCGCTCACCCACCGCGAGCGCCGTGCCCTCGGCATCGAACCGCTGCCCGGCAGCCTCGCCGAGGCGATCGAGGTCGCCGAGGGCTCCGAGCTGCTCGCCGACGTGCTCGGCGAGCACGTCTACGACTTCTTCCTGCGCAACAAGCGCGCCGAGTGGGACGACTACCGCGGCCACGTCCACGCCTACGAGCGGGACCGCATGCTGCCGGTGGTCTGAGGTGTCGTCCGTGTCGAGCCCCGCCCGTCCCACCACCACCACCACCAGCGGCCCGTTCCTGCTGGTGGGTCTCGTGCTCGCCAGCCTGCTGTGCGTCCTCTGCTACGTCGCGCCCGTGCTGTGGATCGTCGAGTGGCTCGACGACCCCGGTGACGACTACGCGGGCCTCGGCCTGGTGATCGGCGGCATCAGCGTCGTCCTCGTCTCGGTACCGACGCTCCTGGTCGTGATCGCCTGGGTGCTCGCCGCCCGGGCGCGGGCCACCCTCGCCGGCTGGTTCCTCCTGGTCGCCTCGGCCCTGCTCGTCCTCGCGGCCCCCACCGCCGCCGGTCAGCTGGTCTTCGGCGGGCTCGTGCTCCTCGCCACGGTGGCGGCCCTCGCGGCGGTCGCCTGCGCGATCACCGCCCTGGTCCGCGGCCGTCGTCCCGCCGCCCAGCGGTAGGTTCCGAGGGTGAGCGAGCCGGCCGAGACGCAGGACAGCCACCGACCCCGGGTGCTCGTCGTCCAGCACCAGGCCGACTGCGCACCCGCGTGGTTCGGGGCCTGGTTGAGCTCCGCCGGCTGCGACGTCGAGGTCCTCGAGCCCTGGCGCGGCCGACCGGCCCCCGACCGCCTCGACGCCGTGGACCCTCGGGACGCCGACGGCCTCGTCGTCCTCGGCGGGTCGATGGGCGCGCACGACGACGACACCGTCGCCTGGCTCGCGCCGGTCAAGGCGCTGCTGCGCTCCGCCGTGGCCGACGGGGTGCCGACGCTGGGCATCTGCCTCGGCCACCAGCTCCTCGCGGCCGCCCTCGGCGGGAGGGTCGCACCGAACCCCGCCGGCCAGACGGTCGGGCTCACCACGATCGGCTGGACCCCCGAGGCCGCCGACGACCGCCTCGTGGGGGACCTGGCGGGCGGGACGACGTCGCGACGCGGCGTGCACTGGAACGACGACGTCGTCCTCGAGGAGCCGTCGGGCACGGTGGCGCTCGCCCGCACCGCCGACGGTGCCCTGCAGGTCGCGCGCTTCGCCGCCACCGCGTGGGGGGTGCAGCTGCACCCCGAGGCCGACCGTGCCGTCGTCGAGCCGTGGGCGGAGGGGGACGCCGAGCGGCACGCCGCCCAGGGGCGGGACCAGGCCGCGCTGCTGGCCGCGATCGCCGACGCGGAGGAGGAGCTCGCGGCCGCCTGGGAGCCCCTGGCCCGCTCGTTCGCCGCGCTCTGCCAGGACCGCCGGGACCGCTGCCGGGACCGCGCCGCACGGCCGGCGGCGCAGCGGTGAACCGGGGCACGCTCCGCGGCACCCTGCTCCGTGCGGGGTTCGTCGACGCCGAGCGTGCCGAGACCAGCCTGCTCGCCCTCGGGGAGGGCGCCGACAGCCTCGTCGCGCCGCTGGGGGCGACCGCGGACCCCGACCGGGCGCTCGGGGCGCTCGTCGACGTCGCCGACGCCCTCGACGACCCCGCCGAGCTGTGGCGGGCGCTGGAGGAGGACGAGGGCACGGCCATGCGTCTGCTCAGCGTCCTCGGCGCGAGCGAGGCGCTCGGCCGCCACCTGCGCCGCCACCCCGAGCAGTGGCGCGAGCTGCGCGACCCGGCGCTGGGGTCGACCCGCCCCCCGGCGTACGCCCTGCGCGCCGCGCTCCTCGCCGCCGTCGGCGCCGAGGCCCACCCCTGGACCGGTCCGGAGGGGCCGGTGCCCGTCGCGTTGCTCGGGACGGGGGGCGCCGTGGGGGCGATGGACGCGCTGCGTGTCGAGTACCGCCGTCTGCTGCTGCGGCTCGCCTCCCGCGACCTGGCCCACCACCTGGGCGTCGACGACGTCGCCGCGGAGCTGTCGGACCTCGCCGCCGGGACCCTCGAGGCGGCGCTGGCCGTCGCCCGGGCGGTGGTGGGGGAGCGGCACGCCTGCGCCCGCCTCGCCGTCCTCGCGTTCGGCAAGTGCGGGGGTCACGAGCTGAACTACGTCTCCGACGTGGACGTCGTCTTCGTCCACGAGGCCGCCGACGGCGCGGACGACGACGAGGCGCGCCGCGTCGCCACCCGCCTCGCCTCCGAGCTCATCAAGGTCTGCGGCGAGCACACGGGCGAGGGCACGATCTGGCCCGTCGACGCGAACCTGCGCCCCGAGGGCTCGGCGGGCCCGCTGACGCGGACGCTCGCGGGCCACGTCGGCTACTACGAGCGGTGGGCCGCGACGTGGGAGTTCCAGGCGCTGCTCAAGGCCCGCCCGGTGGCCGGGGACGTCGAGCTCGGCACGGCGTACGTCGAGGCGCTGGAGCCGATGGTCTGGCACGCCGCGGAGCGGGAGAACTTCGTCGTCGACGTGCAGAAGATGCGGCTGCGGGTGGTCGAGCACATCCCCTCCGGTGAGGCCGAGCGGCAGCTCAAGCTCGGCTCCGGCGGCCTGCGCGACGTCGAGTTCGCCGTCCAGCTGCTGCAGCTGGTCCACGGCCGCGGGGACCCCGCGATCCGGCAGCCGACCACGCTGAGCGCGCTGGCCGCCCTCACCCGCGGCGGGTACGTCGGTCGCGAGGACGGGCAGGCGCTCCACGACGCCTACGCCTTCCTGCGCACCCTCGAGCACCGCATGCAGCTCGACGGGCTGCGGCGCATCGCCGTGGTGCCCGACGACGAGGAGACGCTGCGGCGCCTCGGCCGGTCCATGGGCGCGCTGCGCGACCCCGTCGGCGAGCTCGACCGCTGGTGGCGCCACCACCGTCGCGAGGTCCGCCGGCTGCACGAGAAGCTCTTCTACCGCCCCCTGCTGGGTGCCGTCGCCCGCATCCCGGGGGAGGACACCCGCCTGTCGCCCGACGCGGCGCGGACCCGCCTCGCCGCCCTGGGGTACGACGACCCCGCGGCCGCCCTGCGCCACCTCGAGGCCATGAGCGCCGGGGTCTCCCGGGCTGCCGCCATCCAGCGGACCCTGCTGCCGGTGATGCTGGAGTGGTTCGCCGACGCCCCCGACCCCGACGCGGGCCTCTTCGGCTTCCGGCGCATCAGCGAGAGCCTCGGCGACACCCCGTGGTACCTGCGCCTGCTCCGCGACGAGGGCCAGGTCGCGCAGCGCCTCGCCTCGCTGCTCGCGACGTCCCGCTACGCCACCGACCTCCTGCAGCGCGAGCCCGAGGGCGTGCGGATGCTCGGCGACACCCTGCGCCCGCCGGCCGCCGAGGCGCTCACCGCGGAGGTGCTCGGCGTCGCCCGTCGCCGGTCGGGCGCGGAGGACGCGGTGCGCGCAGTCCGCGGGGTCCGCCGCCGCGAGCTGTTCCGCACCGCCGCCGGCGACCTCAGCGGCACCCTCGACGTCACCGAGGTCGCGGAGGCGCTCTCACGCCTCACCGACGCCACCCTCGAGGCCACCCTCGAGATCGCGCTGCGCACCGTGGCCGAGCAGCGCGGGCTCGACGAGCGGCCCGCACGGATGGCCGTCGTCGCGATGGGCCGCTACGGCGGCTTCGAGCTGTCCTACGCCTCCGACGCCGACGTGATGTTCGTGGCCGAGGCCGCCCCGGGCACGGCGGGGGAGGACGACGCCCGGCTGGTGACGTCGTACGCCAACGCCGTGGTCGGCGAGCTGCGCCGCCTGCTGTCGCTGCCCGCCACCGACCCGCCGCTCGAGGTCGACGCCGACCTTCGTCCCGAGGGCCGGCAGGGTCCGATGGTCCGGACCCTGGCCTCCTACGAGGCGTACTACGCCCGCTGGTCGCACGTGTGGGAGTTCCAGGCGCTGCTGCGCGCGGACGCCGTCGTCGGCGACCCCGAGCTCCGGCGGCGCTTCCACGCCCTGATCGACCCGCTGCGCTTCCCGGCGGCGGGCCTCGACCAGGACGGGATCACCGAGGTGCGCCGCATCAAGGCGCGCGTGGACGCCGAGCGCCTGCCCCGCGGCGCGGACCGCCGTACCCACCTCAAGCTCGGCCACGGCGGGCTCGCGGACGTCGAGTGGACCGTCCAGCTGCTGCAGATGCAGCACGCCGGTCGGGTCGAGGGGCTCCGCACGCCCCGCACCCTCCCGGCGCTCGAGGCGGCCGTCGCCGCCGACCTCGTCGCCGCGGACGACGCCGCGCTGCTGGCCGACTCCTGGCGCCTGGTGAGCCGCCTGCGCAACGCGGTCACCCTGGTCCGCGGCAAGGCGGCCGACCAGATCCCCTCCGACCCGCGTGAGGCGGCCGGGGTCGCGGCGCTCATGGGATACGGGCCCGGCCACACCGACGAGCTGGTCAACGACCACCTCCGCACGACCCGACGGGCCTCCGAGGTCGTCGAGCGCGTCTTCTGGGGCTGAGGGCCCCGGTCCGCAGCCGGTCCGCAGCAGGTCCGCAGCAGGTCAGCAGGCGTTCGCAGGTGATTGCGGAGGTCTTGAGGAAGCCGTGCGGCGGCTTGCGTGAACCACACGAGTTCCGTGCTCCTGGGTCGGGTGGTGGCTTGAGGTCCGGCCTCCAGAGTTGTCACATCAACCAGTGACCGAGGCCGGGGGGCCGAGGCCGATCACACCAGGAGCTCGTCATGGGTCGCACCGCTCGCAAGACCGTGAAGTCCACCCGTCGCCGTACGTCGGCCAAGGTCCTCGCCTCCGTCGTCCTCGTCGCCGGCGCCGCCGGTGTCGCCGGCCTCGGCACCTTCGGTTCGTTCACCTCCAGCACCGCCGCCGACCAGGCGGTCTCCACCGGCACGGTGACGCTGACCTCGGCCGGCCAGGCCACCCGCGGGCTCGACGTCGCCGCCACGAACCTCGTCCCCGGCGACACCGTGCAGCGCGCGGTGCAGCTGACCCGGGCCAGCAACTCGGAGACCTTCGGCTCGGTCAAGCTGACCACGGCCGCCTCGGCCACGAACCTGCTGAGCACGGACGCGACGAACGGCCTCAAGCTGAAGGTCGACCAGTGCTCGGTCGCCTGGACCAAGGCGGCGGGCAGCAACGAGCTGACCTGCTCGGGCACCACCACCAACCTCGTCGCCCAGCGTGCGGTGATCGGTCAGAACCTCGACCTGGGCGCCGCCACGACCTCGCTGAACAGCGCCGACAAGGTCGCCAACCTGCGCGCCGAGCTGGTCCTGCCCACCGCCGCGGACAACACCTTCAAGAACCTGTCCACCACCATCACCTTCACCTTCGACGCCACCCAGCGGACCGCCGACTTCCGCTGAGTCACGTCACCCGGACCGCCGGGCGGGCGCTGACACCTGGGGGGGAGCAGCGCCCGCCCGGCACCACCTGCACGACCTGCACGACCTGAGGGGCCGCGACGGCACATGCCGTCGCGGCCCCTTCGTCGTACCCCGCCCGGCAGCACCGCCCGACGACACCGAACGACAGGTCCGCAGGCGATTGCAGAGCTCTTGAGAAAACCGTGCGCGGGCTTGATCGAACCTCGGGTGTTCCGTGCTCCCCGGACGGGTCCTGGCTTGAGCCTGCGCCGTCAGAGTTGTCACATCACCCAGTGACCGAGGCCGGGGGGCCGAGGCCGATCACCCAGGAGAACGACATGAGCAGCAAGGGCACCCGCAAGGCCGTGAAGACCGCCTCGAGGTCCAACCGCCGCAGCACCTCGGCGAAGCTCCTCGCCTCCGTGGTCCTCGTCGCCGGCGCCGCCGGTGTCGCGGGCCTGGGCACGTTCGGCTCGTTCACCTCCAGCACCGCCGCCGACCAGGCCGTCTCCACCGGCAGGGTCACCCTGAACTCGGCCGGCCAGGCCACCCGCGGCTTCGACGTCCCCGCCGCCAACCTGGTCCCCGGTGACACCGTGCAGCGTGCGGTGCAGCTGACCCGGGCCAACGACTCGGAGGGCTTCGGCTCGGTCAAGCTGAGCACGGCGGGTGCGAGCAACCTGCTGACCACGGACACCACCAACGGCCTGAAGCTCAAGGTCGACCAGTGCTCGGTGGCGTGGGTCAAGGCGGCGACCAGCAACGAGCTGACCTGCTCGGGCACGACCACCACCGTGGTCGCCCAGCGCGCGGTCATCGGTCAGAACCTCGACCTGGGTGCCAGCGTGAGGGACGCGCTGAACGGCTCCGGCAAGGTGGCGAACCTGCGCGCCGAGCTCGTGCTGCCCGTCGGTGCGGACAACGCCTTCCAGGGCCTGACGAACACCGTCACCTTCACCTTCGACGCTACCCAGCGGACCGCCGACTTCCGCTGAGCGGCCCCACCCGGACCGCCGGGCGGGCGCTGACACCTGGGGGGGAGCAGCGTCCGCCTGGCCTCATCACGCACCACCCGCACGACCAGCAGGGGCCGCGACGGCACACGCCGTCGCGGCCCCTTCGTCGTCCCCACCCCCGGTCGACGGACCGTTGAGGGGATCACGCAGGGCTCCGTCCGGACGGCGGTCTCGACGCGGTCGCTCGCCGGGACTCGCTCCCAGCTCGACCATGTCGACGACCGGCGGTCGTGCTCGTCGAGACCGTCGCGACGGCCGGGGCCTCGTCCCCGAACGCCGGCGCACGCCTTGGAGCCGCAGATCGCACGCACCCTCTGCGTGCGACCTGCGGCGCCGTGCCCGGACGGCGTGAGTCGACGCGGTCGCTCGCCGGAGCTGCTTCGCACCTCGACCATCTCCATCACCCCGATCACCTCGACGACCGGTGGGCTCGCTCCCTGCTCGACCACCTGGTTGCGGGAGCGTTGAGGAAGCCCACGGGTGGCTTGCGGGAACCTCCCGGGTTCCCTCGCCCGCCGGACGGCCCTGGCTTGAACCTGCGCCGCCAGAGTTGTCCTCATCAACCAGTGACCGAGGCCGGGGGGCCGAGGCCCATCACTCAGGAGCAGACCATGAGCAACGCCGCCAAGACCGTGAAGTCCACCCGTCGCCGCACCTCCGCGAAGGTCCTCGCCTCCGTCGTCCTCGTCGCCGGCGCCGCCGGTGTCGCCGGCCTCGGCACCTTCGGTTCGTTCACCTCCAGCACCGCCGCCGACCAGTCGGTCTCCACCGGCACGGTGACGCTGACCTCGGCCGGCCAGGCCACGCGTGGCCTCGACGTCGCCGCCACGAACCTCGTCCCCGGCGACACCGTGCAGCGCGCCGTCCAGCTGACGCGGGCCAGCACCTCCGAGACCTTCGGCTCGGTCAAGCTCACCACGACCGCCGCCTCCTCGAACCTGCTCACCACCGACGCCAACGGCCTCAAGCTGAAGGTCGACCAGTGCTCGGTCGCGTGGGTCAAGGCCGCGAACAACGAGCTGACCTGCTCCGGCACGACCACCAACCTCGTCGCCCAGCGTGCGGTGATCGGTCAGAACCTCGACCTGGGCGCCGCCACCACGTCCCTGAACAGCGCCGACAAGGTCGCCAACCTGCGCGCCGAGCTGGTGCTCCCGACCGCCGCGGACAACTCCTTCAAGAACCTGAGCAACACCGTCACGTTCACCTTCGACGCCACGCAGCGCACCGCCGACTTCCGCTGATCGACCGTCTGTCCCCGGGGTCCGCACCCCGCGCGGCGCCGGCCACGCCCTCCCGGGCGTGTCCGGCGCTTGCGCAGGTCTTGAGCAAGCCCACGGACACCTTGAGCAAACCTCACACGTTCCGAGGCCCTGCGGGACCTCCTCGCTTGAGCCTGTCCCGCCAGAGTTGACCCATCAGCACCCAGCCAGCAGCCACTCGCACAGGAGCCACCATGTCGATCGCCTCGCTCGGGCCGCGATCCTCCGACGTGCCGCGTCACCGCGGTCACCGCGCGGAGCGCGGGACCGCACCCCGCACGGCTGCCGCGCCGACGGTCTCCGGCACCAGGCGCACCGCCGCGGCCCGCACGACGGGTGCGCCGCTGCGCTGGCTCCGCCGGCTCGGGTCCGTCGTCCTCTGGGTCGTGATGGCCCTGGCCCTGGCCTCGTTCGCCTTCCTCGCGATCGGGCCGCACGTGCTCGGCTACCGCACCGCGACGATGCTGACCGGCAGCATGGAGCCCGGCATCTCGCCCGGCGACGTGGTCGTCTCCGTCCCGCGGCCCGCCTCCGACGTCGCCGTCGGCGACGTCATCAGCTACCACATCCCCGTCGAGGACCACCGCGTCGAGACCCACCGCGTGGTCGAGGTGTCGTACGCCGACGACGGGCTCCCCGTGGTCGTCACCAAGGGGGACGCGAACCCGAACAAGGACCCGTGGACCGCGCACCTCGCCGACGACACCGTCTGGCAGCAGGTCGCCGTCGTCCCGCACCTCGGCGAGGTCGTGCAGCTCATGCGCTCCCCGCTCGTGCAGAAGTACGTGTTCTGGGGCGGCCTGGGCGTCCTGATGATGCTCGTCCTCAGCATGATCTGGCGCGACGAGTCCGAGGACGAGGCCCGCGACGAGTCCGAGGGCTCTACGATCGTCCCCGCACACGCCGGCGGCGCGCCGGTGACCGGGCGGAGCGAGGAGTGAACATGACCGACGACCCCGTGACGGTCGCCGGCGAGCCCTCACTCGACCGCTCGGCCCTCGGCAAGCTCGCCTCCGACATGGAGGACGAGTCGTTCGCCCTGGCCTTCGCCCGCCGCTACCAGCAGCTGCTGGAGCGACGCGTCAGCCGCATCGAGAGCGCGCTCGAGGACGCCGACCTGGACCGTGCCATGGACGCGCTGCTCAGCCTGAAGGTCTCCTCGACCACCGCGGGGACCCGCGAGCTCGCAACCCTGGCCACCGGCATGGAGGCCGACGTCCGCACGATGGACCTCGGCTCCGCGCGTCGTCGCTGCGACTCGCTCCGCGACGCCGCCGCTCGCGCCGACCGTGCGCTGACGGCGTACCTGCGCGACTGAGGGGCTGGGCGCCGCTCAGGCGTTGACCGCGGCCTCCATGCGGTAGCCCACGCCGCGGACCGTGCGGATGAAGCGCTGGTCGCCGGCGCCCTGGCTCAGCTTGCGACGCAGGTTGCCGACGTGGACCTCGACGAGGTGGGTGTCGGAGGCCCACTCGTTGCCCCACACCGACCGCAGCAGCGCCTCACGGCTCCACACGCGGGCCGGCGTGCGCATCAGCTCGGTCAGCAGGTCGAACTCGGTGCGGGTGAGCTCCAGCTCCTCGCCGTTGCGGTGCACCTGACGACCGTCGACGTCGACGGTGAGCATGCCGTGGCGCAGGACCTCGTGGTCCTCGCCGGGCATCGCCGGGGCCGGGACCTCCGCGGGCACGGCCGCCTCGGCCTGCGGTCCACGCCGGGGACGGCGGAACATCGCGTTGACGCGGGCGGCCAGCTCGCGGGAGCTGAACGGCTTGGCCAGGAAGTCGTCGGCGCCCGTCTCGAGACCGATCAGCCGGTCCACCTCGTCACCGCGTGCGGTGATCATGACGACGTACGCGTCGGTCTCGGTGCGGACCCGGCGGCAGACCTCGAGGCCGTCCAGGCCGGGCAGGCCGAGGTCCAGGGTGATCAGGTCGGGGTCGAACTCCGGGACGGCGGTGACGGCGGACGGGCCGTCGTGCACGGTGCGCACCTCGAAGCCCTGCTTGGCGAGCGTGAAGCCGATGAGCTCGCTGATGTCCTCGTCGTCCTCGACGACCAGGGCGCGCCGCTCCGCCGTGCCAGGGATGCTCATGAGCGCAAGGATGCCAGACCTTGCGGCTTCCTTGAGCAGGAACACTCAGGGCGCTTGCGTCCGTCCCGACACACTGGTGACACCGGTCGGGGGGCCGGCGTACTCACGCTGACGGGAGGGATCGATGACAGACCACGTCCGACGCGCCGTCGTCGTCGTCCTGACCGCGCTCGCGCTGCTCGTCGCACCGCAGATCGCGCACGCGGCGTTCCTGGGCACGGCGTCCCAGAGCATGACCGTCAGCACGGCCACGCTCACCGAGCCCGGCAACGTCGGGCTGACGAACCAGTGCAGCGGGAACTTCCTCGGCCGGGGCGTCACCGTCACCGTCAGCGGGTCGAGCGGCAACGACTTCACCGGGGTCGAGTTCGCCTACGCCCTGTACCGGGGCTCCAGCGCCACACCGGTCGACTCCGAGACGTCGACGTCGCGGTCGGCCACCCTCTCGGTGCCGGCCCAGCTGTTCGCCGGCGGATCCTTCCGGGTGACCATCCAGCCCCGCCTGCGGAGCTGGACCGGCCCGACGTTCACCCGCACCATCACCTGCTGACGCCCCGGCCGAGCCCGCCGTACGGTCCCTCACCGGGCGCGGTCAATCCTGACTGTAGGGTCGCGGCATGCCGCTGCCCGAGGTCCTCGCCCGCCCGCTGCGCCTGCCCGTGGTCGCCTCGCCGATGTTCATCGCGTCCGGCCCGGCCCTCGTCGGCGCCCAGTGCCGCGCCGGCGTCATCGGTTCCTTCCCCGCGCTGAACGCGCGACCCGCGTCGGTCCTGGACGAGTGGCTGTCCGAGATCGAGGAGGGCAACGCGTCGTATGCCGCGGCGAACCCGGACGCCCTCGTCGCTCCGTTCGCGGTGAACCAGATCGTGCACCGGTCCAACTCCCGGCTCGAGGAGGACATGGCGACGATCGTCGAGCACGAGGTGCCGATCGTGATCACCTCGCTGGGCGCCCGCACCGAGATCAACGACGCCGTGCACTCCTACGGCGGCATCGTGCTGCACGACGTCATCCACGACCGCTTCGCCCGCAAGGCCGTCGAGAAGGGCGCCGACGGCCTCATCGCCGTCGCGGCCGGCGCCGGCGGGCACGCGGGCGCGCAGTCGCCGTTCGCGCTGCTGGGGGAGATCCGGCAGTGGTTCGACGGCCCGCTGCTGCTGTCGGGCGCCATCGCCCACGGCCGGTCCGTGCTCGCGGCCCTCGCCGCCGGTGCGGACTTCGCGTACGTCGGCTCGGCGTTCCTCGCGACGACCGAGGCCAACACCGAGCAGGACTACAAGCAGATGGTCGTCGACTCGGGGGCGGGCGACATCGTCTACTCCGACCTGTTCACCGGCGTCCACGGCAACTACCTGCGCGGCAGCATCGAGGCCGCCGGGCTCGACCCCGACTCCCTCCCGACCTCCGACCCCTCCGCGATGGACTTCGGCTCCGCCGACGACAAGGCCACCTCCGCGAAGGCCTGGAGCCAGGTGTGGGGCTCCGGCCAGGGCATCGGCGCCGTCGACGCGGTCGTGCCCGCCGAGGAGCTCGTCGCCCGCCTCGAGCGCGAGTTCGACGAGGCCCGCGCCCGCCTCGCCTCCCTCACCGCCTGACCGCCGAGTCGGCACGTCTGCGCAGCTGTACGGGGTCGAGTCAAGCCGCCACGGCCGAGCTCGCGAGGCCGTGACGCGGCGCAGGTCGAGCGAGCGCGTGGCCGAGCCTGCGAGGCCACGACCGCGGGTCGAGACCCGGTGAGGCGGACAGCTGCGGCGACCGGGCGGCGTACGGCTGCGCAGACGTGCCGACTCGGCGGTCCTGGGGTGCGCAGACGTGCCGACTCGGCGGTCCTGGGCTGCGCAGACGTGCCGACTCGGCCTAGTGGCCGAAGCGGGCCTCGCGGCGCTCGCGGAAGGCGGCGGCGCCCTCGGCGAAGTCGGCGGAGGCGAGGAGGCGGCGCTGCTGGCGGCGCTCGGTCTCGAGGGCCTCGGCGAAGGCGGGGAGTCCGCGGGCGTCGACGGCGCGCTTGGCGGCGGCGTACGCGTGACGCGGTCCGGCGGCGAGGCGGGCCACGAGGGCCGCTGACTCCGCGACGAAGTCGTCGGCGGGCCAGACCCGGGCGAAGAGTCCGAGGCGGAGCGCCTCGTCGGCCGTGATGCGGTCACCGAGGACGGCGTACGCCATCGCGCGCGGACGGCCCAGCGCGGCGACGAGGTACGCCGTCGCGCCACCGTCCGGCATGAGGCCGATGGCGTCGAAGCCGCCCTTGAGGTACGCCGCGTCGGACGCCAGCACCAGGTCCGCGCCCATCGCGAACGACGCCCCGACCCCGGCGGCGGGACCGTTGACCAGGGCGACGACGAGCTGCGGCACCTCCCGGCAGGCCAGCGCGAGCCGGTTGACGCTGTCGATGGTGGAGGCGTCCGGGAGGCCCGCCTCTCCGCCCGCGGACCCGGTGCCGAGGCCGGCGGAGCCCAGGTCGGCGCCCGCGCAGAAGGCCCGGCCGGCGCCGGTCAGCGTGATCACCCGGACGTCGTCGCGCTCGCCGGCGGCCTCGACGAGGTCCACGACCTGCAGCACGAGGTCGGTGGTCACGGCGTTCAGGGCGTCGGGCCGGTCCAGCGTCAGCGCCAGCACGCCGTCGCGGTCGTCGACGCGGAGGTCGGAGTCGCTCATCCGGGCACTATACGGTCAACGCTGACCGTTGTAGCGTGCGTCACCCCCGCCCCCGGAGGTCCGCATGTTCCCCGGCACCCACGCCGCCACCCAGCCCGACAAGCCCGCGATCGTGCACACCACCTCAGGTGTCGTCCGGACGTACGCCGACCTCGAGTCCCGGTCGGTCCGCCTCGCGCGGTACCTCCGCGAGCAGGGCCTGGGGGAGGGCGACGACGTCGCGTTCCTGTCCGGCAACCTGCCGGAGGTCTTCGAGGTCTACTGGGCCGGCCTGCGGTCCGGCTTCGTCGTCACCGGCGTCAACCACCACCTCACCGCGGGCGAGGTCGCCTACATCCTCGGCGACTGCGACGCCCGTGCGCTGCTGGTGTCCCGTTCGTGCCTGGAGCTGGCTGGGGCCGCGCTCGCCGAGCTGGGTGACGCCATCGGCATCCGCGTGCTCCTCGACCCCGGCGAGGACGGCGCCCCCGCCGGCTGGACGTCGTACGACGAGGTGCAGGGGACGACCTCCGACGCGCCGCTGGCCGACCAGCCGCGCGGCGTCGACATGCTCTACTCCTCCGGCACCACCGGCCGGCCGAAGGGCGTCAAGGCGCCGCTGCCCGGCCACGGGATCGACGAGCGGCTCGATCTGTTCACGATGGTCTTCGCACCGGCGTACGGCTTCGACACCGACACCGTCTACTACAGCGCCGCCCCGACGTACCACGCGGCGCCGCTGCGGTTCGGCGGCGTCGTCCACGCCACCGGCGGCACGGTGGTCATGGCCGACCGGTTCGACGCCGAGGACGCGCTCGAGGTGATCCAGACGCACCGCGTCACGCACAGCCAGTGGGTGCCGACGATGTTCGTGCGCATGCTGAAGCTGCCCGAGGAGGTGCGGGCGTCGTACGACGTCTCGAGCCTGCGGGTCGCCGTCCACGCGGCCGCGCCGTGCCCGGTCGAGGTCAAGCAGCGGATGATCGACTGGTGGGGCCCGGTGCTGCACGAGTACTACTCCTCGACCGAGGCCAACGGCATCACGATGGTCACCCCCGACGAGTGGCTCGAGCGTCCCGGCACCGTCGGGCAGGCGAAGCTCGGCGTCGTCCGGATCTGCGGCCACGACGGCGCCGAGGTGCCCACCGGGGACACCGGGATCGTGTACTTCGAGCGCGACGTGCGGCCGTTCAGCTACCACAAGGACGACGCGAAGACCGCGGCCGCGACCCACCCGGACCACCCGACGTGGACCACCACCGGCGACATCGGCCACGTCGACGCGGACGGCTACCTCTACCTCACCGATCGGGCGGCCTTCACGATCATCTCGGGCGGCGTCAACGTCTACCCGCAGGAGATCGAGGACGCCCTCGCGCTGCACCCGGCGATCCTGGACGTCGCGGTCGTCGGCGCCGCCGACGACGACCTCGGCCAGGTCCCGGTCGCGGTCGTGCAGCCCGCGGACGGCGTCGAGCCGTCCCCGGCGCTGGCCGAGGAGATCCTCGCCGACCTCCAGGGGCGGATCGCCCGGTTCAAGGTGCCGCGCGAGCTGCACTTCGTCGACGCCCTGCCGCGCTCGGCGACCGGCAAGCTGGTCAAGAAGGACCTGGCGGCGCGCTTCGCGTGAGCCCCGCCCGGGCTCAGCCCAGCAGCTCGCGCCGCGCCAGCTGGCGCCAGGCGGCGAGCTGCGGGTCCGTGGCGGGGTCGCGCGGCGCGAACGAGTAGGTGAGCGCGACGCCCCGCATGCTCGTGGTGACCAGCTCGCGCACCGCGGGGTAGCGCGGGTGCGCGCACAGTGCGGGGCCGAACATCGCGTCCGTCGAGCGGCGGATGTCCTGGCCCAGCGCGTGCTCCAGCGGGCGCAGCGCGTCGGCGAGCGCCCGGTGGTGGCGGGAGGCGAGCCACAGCTCGGTCGCCGCCCAGAAGAAGCCCTGCTGGTAGGTGCGCCACATCTCGCCGACCGCCTCGTCGATCCGCGCCCCGGCGTCGGTCGGCCAGTCGGTGCGCTCGCGCTGCGCGGCGAGCCGGGCCTGGACGAGGTGCTGGACGGCGGCGACCAGGAGGGTGTCCCGCTGGGGGTACTGGTGCAGCAACCGGCCCCGGCTGACGCCTGCGCGCTCCTGGATCCGCAGCGTCGACGCCCCGGCGTACCCGTGCTCGATGAGGACCTCCACGGCTGCGTCGAGCACGTGCTGCTGCGTACGGCGGCTGCGCTCGGCGAAGTCCGGACGGGCCCCGCCCGTCGCCGTGTCGTCGCCCGAGGTCATGGGACCCACGCTAGGCGTACAGCCCCCTCGGCCGCCTCGTCGGTCGGTGGCGGGTGTCGGCGGGGCGTCGTACGGTCCCGCGCATGGCGGCACGGCGACCCGACCCGGACTCCTCGCTGGCCGTGCGTGTCGCCCCCCTCGCGCTGGCGCTGCCGGGTGCGGTCGAGGAGGACGCCTGGACCGGGCTGCGGTGGCGCGTGCGGGGTCGGACGTTCGCCCACGTCCTGGCGCTGCACCACGCCGACGCGGCGTCCCGGCTCGGCGTGACCGACGGGCGGGTGGTGACGGTCGTCCGCCTGCGCTGCGTCGGTCCGGAGCGGGCCGCGCTCGCGGCGATCGGGCCGCCGTACCTGCCGGGGGACGACGACGAGGTGCTCTCGGTGGTGCTCGACGACGCCACGGACTGGGCGGAGATCAGTGAGCTGGTCACCGAGAGCTGGCGCGTGCTGGCGCCGGCGCGGCTCGTGCGGGAGCTCGATGCGAGGCCGCCGTGAGGCGGCCGTGAACCGAGCGAGTCTCACACCCCGGCGGGGGCCGCCAGCACGTCGAGCAGCTGCAGGCGCTCGTGGCTCTCGGTGCCCGGGATGGCGGTGTAGACGAGCAGCGAGTGGCCCTCGTACGGGTCGAGCAGCGTCTGGCACGTCAGCTCCAGGCGCCCCACCTGCGGGTGCAGGAAGGTCTTGGACTCCCGTGGGCGGACGCCGATCTCGTGCTCGGCCCACAACGCGGTGAACTCGGGGCTCCGCGCGAGGATCTCCTCAGCGAGGAGCGCGGCCCGCGACCCCGGACCCCGCTGAGCGACCAGCGCCCGCGCATGGGAGGCGAAGAGCCGCGACAGGAAGGCGTGGTCCTCCTCCGGGTAGAGGGCCCGGGCCCCCGGCAGCACGAACCACCGGTAGGGCAGGCTCCGCTCCCACCCCTGGAATCGGCTGGCGTCGCCGGTGAGCGCGGCACCGAGCCGGTTCTGCCGCAGGGTCTCGCCGAGCTCGGTGGTGACCTCGGCGGGGGTGTCGTCGAGGCGGTCCAGCACCCGCAGCACCCCGGGGCTGATGTGGGCGCCGGCGGCGGCTGACGTCGGGGGCGGGTGGCCGACCAGGTGGAACAGGTGGTCCCGCTCGTCCCGCGTGAGGTGCAGGCCCTGGGCGATCGACGCGAGCATCTGCTCCGAGGGCCGTGGTCCCCGCTCCTGCTCCAGCCGCGAGTAGTAGTCGGTCGACATGTGGCAGAGCACGGCGACCTCCTCGCGCCGCAGCCCCGTCGTACGGCGCCGTCGCCCGCGGGGCAGGCCGACGTCCTCCGGCTGCAGCGACTCGCGCCGCCGACGCAGGAAGTCGGCCAGTCCGGTGCGGTCCACGGTGTCCCTCGGTTCTCGACGTGTGCGGACGTCCGTTCTACCCCGCTCGTCCTGGCACAACCACGGATCACCGGTCCCTGGATCCGCCGACCCTGGATGCCCCGCCGCGGCCGTCGCAGGGTGGGAGCACCGGATCGACACCACGTCGATCCCCTCGATGAGGAGCCACCCGTGCCCCGTACTCCCACCCTCGACGTCCCCGACCTCTCCGGACGCCTCGCCGTCGTCACCGGCGGCAGCGACGGGATGGGCGTCCACCTCGCCGCCCGGCTCGCCGCCGCCGGCGCCGAGGTGGTGCTTCCCGTCCGCAACCGCGCCAAGGGCGACCGCGCCGTGGCCGCGATCGGCGACCGCGTGCCCGGCGCCCGCGTCTCGCTGCGCGACCTCGACCTGTCGTCCCTCGACTCGGTCGCCGCGCTCGGTGCCACGCTGTCCGACGAGGGCCGCCCGATCCACCTGCTCGTCAACAACGCCGGGGTCATGACCCCGCCCGAGCGGCGGACGACGGCCGACGGCCTCGAGCTGCAGTGGGGCACGAACCACCTCGGCCACGTCGCCCTCGTCGCCCACCTGCTGCCGCTGCTCGTCGCGGGCGGCGCGCGGGTCACCTCGCAGACCAGCATCGCGGCGAACCGCAACGGCGTGCACTGGGAGGACCCGGGCTGGGAGCGCTCGTACGACGGGATGAGGGCCTACAGCCACTCGAAGATCG
The DNA here is from genome assembly GCF_947489365.1 of uncultured Nocardioides sp. GTDB lineage: Bacteria > Actinomycetota > Actinomycetes > Propionibacteriales > Nocardioidaceae > Nocardioides. Next base: position 194,755 of record NZ_CANLDB010000007.1, on the reverse strand, counting down.
CGGTCGGCCTGTTCGCGCTCGAGCTCGACCGCCGCAGCCGCGCCGAGGGGTGGGGGATCAGCAGCAACCTCGCCCACCCGGGGGTGGCCCCGACCAGCCTGCTGGCCGCCCGACCCGAGGTGGGACGCAGCCGGGACACCGCCGGCGTCCGGGTGATCCGCGTGCTCTCGCGGCTCGGGATCACGGGTACGCCCGAGTCCGCGGCACTGCCGGCCGTGATGGCCGCGACCACCCCGGACGCCGGGGGCCGGTTCTACGGCCCCCGCGGCCCGGGCGGGCTCGGCGGACGGCCCGCGGAGCGGACGCCGTACGCGAGCCTCCGCAGCCCGGAGGACGCCGCCCGCATGTGGGCGCTGTCCGAGGAGGCCGTCGGGGTCCCGCTCAGCGTCTGAGGCGGTCACTGCCCCGAGGACCGGCCGGAGATCGAGGTGCGAGCGTCGCGCAGCGACCGAGCCACGAGATCCCGGGAGACGACAGCGGACTTCTCGCCGGGTCTCGAGGCTCCTCGCTGGCGCTCGTCGTACCTCAGCCGGTGGTGGCGGACGACGGGGCGAACCGCGCCGACCCGCCGTACGACGCCCGCGCCTGCGTGCCCCGGGAGGCGGGACCGACCCGCAGACGGGCGGTCCCGTCCTCGAGGCGCGCCCGGCGCGTCTGCCCGGCAACCTGCACCGTCACGCGACCGATCGGGGTCGGCTCCGTGTCGGTGTTGCGCACCGTGACCAGGGCCACGCCGCTGCGCTGCGGGGTCGGGCGCTGCGCCCACCGGATCGTCGTGGCGGTGCGGGCGCGACGGACCATCAGCTCCTCAAGGGTGCGGGCCCCGGTGACGTCGGCCCCGGTGTCGGGTACGAAGACGAACGCCAGGCGCTGCTCGCCGGTCCCCAGGCGCGTGCCCGGCACCACCGGCCGGGCGACGCCGTCCACTACCTCGGCCGTCGCGATCGTGACGCCCCGACGGCGCACCTCGACGGTGCCGCTGATCCCGCTCGTGTCGTCGTCGGCGCCCGTCTCGGACACCTCGACACGTGGGCGCAGGTCGCGGCCGTACCGGACCGCGTCCGGGACGCCGCGGACGTCGAGCCGAGCCTCGCCCCGCGTCAGGCGGTCGACGCCGAAGAGGGTCGTCGTCCCGGAGACCTCGTTTCCGACCGCCACCAGGGGCTGACCGGTGGGGGAGTCGGCGGCGGCGACGAACTCGACGCCCTCGGGTCCGAGGTCACCGGCCTGGTCGAGCACGGCCTCGGGGTCGTCGGCGTCCTCGACGGAGACCGAGAAGTCACGGTTGTTGACGTAGGTGACGAACACCGAGTCGGCGGGGTCGGTGACGTCGAAGACCATCAGCCCGCCGACCCGCTCGAGGCCGACGAAGGCGTAGGTGCGCCCGCCGACACGGCCCAGGTCGAGGTTCTCCGGCTCCGGGCCCTTGTCGTCGCTGCGGCCCTCGAGGTTGCTCTCGCTGTGGTTGGAGTTGAAGAAGTCCGGCACGGCCTCGGCGGTCAGCTGCTCGAAGGCGTCCGCGGAGTCGAAGACCCGCTCGCCGTCGGTGGTCCAGATCGAGAACGACCGCGTCCCGAAGGAGTAGAGCTGCTCGTAGCAGCTGGCGCCGTCGGTGATGCCCGAGGCGGTCGTGACGTTGAGGCGACCGAGGTCGGCGACGCCGAGGCGACCGTCGGCGGGGGAGCCCGGGCACACCTCGAGGCCGCCGGCGCGCGCGGGCTCGGCGTAGTCACCCCACTCGCGGGCGTCGCCCTCGTTGGCGGTGACGAGGTACGTCGTGCCGCCGGCGCGGTAGGACTCGATGCCGTCGGGCATCGGCAGGCCGAGGACGGGCCGGGGTTCGATCGCGATCTCGCCGTCGCGGTCGGAGGGGTCGATGCCGTTGCCCGCGACCGCGTGGTCGACCGGCGCGAGCGGGAGGAGGTCGGTCACCTCGGCGGTGTCGAGGTCGACCACGGCGAGGGCGTTGGCCTCCTGCAGCGCGGCGTACGCGACGGAGCCGTCGGCCTCGGTGGCGACGTACTCGGGCTCGAGGTTGCGGGAGACCCGGAAGCCCTCGCCCACGTGCGGGCCGAAGACGCGGACGCCGGCGGGGAGGGTCTTGGTGCCGCCGTCCTCGTAGGCGCGGAAGTCGGCGGTCCGGACGGCGGACTGCGGCGGCGCGACGACGCCCTCGCCGAGGTCGATCACGCCGACCGAGCCCTCGGGGTCGACCGAGAAGTCGTCGGCGGGCTCGCCCTCGTTGGCGACGACGGCACGGGCGCCGTCGTCGGTGATCGTCACCATGTCGGGCAGGGCGCCCACCTGGACCGACCCGAGCCACGTCAGGCTGTCGGCGTCGGCGAAGGCGATCCAGCCGGGGTCGGTCTTGACCGGTGCCTCGACCGCGACGGCGAGCAGGCCGTCGTCCCGGACGGCGACGGAGTTCACGGTCACCCCGGTCGGCACCCCGGCCGCGTCGGAGGCGACCAGGGACGTCTCCCGGGTGGGGTCGGTCGGGTCGGCGGCGTCGAGGACGTCGAGCTCCCCGGAGAGCGCGTTGACGACGAAGAGGCGCTGCGTGGCGGCGTGGAAGTGCACGATCTCCGCGGCCGACCGGTCGAACACCCCGGTGCGGTAGGTGCCGATCGGCTCGACCGACAGCGCGGCGTCGTCGGCCGAGAGCACCACCGGCTCGGGCACGACGGAGCCCTGGGCAGAGGCCGTCGGCAGGCCGACGAGGAGGGGCAGGCCGAGGGCAGCGGCGGCGAGCGGGGCGGCGTACCGGAGGACCGGTACGGCGCGTCGTCGGCCGGAGGGCGCGGACATCCGGAAAGGCATGCGCGCACGGTAGGGATGACGGCCCGGTGCCGGGGTGCCGTGGGGCGAGCGGTGGATGACGGCCCGGCGAACACTCGGGGTGCCACGGCGGAGGTGCCACAGTGGGAGGCATGAGCGCAGCCGAGGCGACCTACCGGACCACGACCGTCGCCGTCGACGGGGGCGACCTCGCCGTCGGCGTGTGGGGACCCGACGACCCGCAGGCCCCGACCGTCGTGGCGATCCACGGGATCACCGCCTCGCACCGGTGCTGGCCGCTGGTCGCCGAGGCGCTGCCGGGCGTGCGGGTCGTCGCCCCCGACCTGCGGGGACGCGGGCGCAGCGCCGACCTGCCCCCGCCGTACGGGATGGCGCGGCACGCCGCCGACGTCGCCGCGGTGCTCGAGGCGCTGACGTCCGGCCCGGTCGCGGTCGCCGGGCACTCGATGGGCGGCTTCGTCGCGGTGCAGCTCGCCGCGCTGATGCCCGAGCGGGTGAGCAGGCTGCTGCTCGTGGACGGCGGTCTGCCCCTGCCCGCCCCGGCGGCACCGGCGGCACCCGCTCCGACCGACCCCACCGCCCCCGCGGAGGTCGGTGACGTCGCCGCGGCCCTGGGCCCGGCGGGCAAGCGGTTGACGATGACGTTCCCGTCGCGGGAGGCCTACCGCGACTTCTGGCGCGAGCACCCCGCCTTCGCCGCGGACTGGAGCCCGACCGTCGAGGCCTACCTCGACTACGACCTGCGCGGCACCGAGCCCGAGCTGCGGCCCAGCACGACGGTCGAGGCGATGGCCGCGGACGGCGCCGAGCTGTTCGGCCACCCCGGCCACCTCGCGGCCCTCGACGCGGTCGCCGAGGCGGGGCTCCCGCTGACCTTCCTCCGCGCGCCGCGGGGGCTGATGGACGAGCCCGAGCCGCTCTACCCGACCGCCGCCGTCGAGGCCGCCGCCGAGCGCCTGCCGCTGCTCGCGGCGTACGACGTCGAGGACGTCAACCACTACACGATCGTCATGGCCCCCGGCGGCGCCCGCACCGTCGCCGACCGCCTGCGCCCCTGAGGGCCCAGTCGGCACGTCTGCGCAGCCGTACGGCGTCGAGTCGGCAGGTCTGCGCAGCCGTACGGCGTCGAGTCGGCACGTCTGCGCAGCCGTACGGCGTCGAGTCGGGCGGAGGCTGCACGAAGGGACACAGTTCGCCTCGGCGGTGGGTGCGCCGGCGCGACCTGGTGCGGTGTGAGGCGGCGAGGGAGCCCGCCGGGTGTCGAACTGTGTGCGCTCGTGCACGGGACCGCGAGGGTCCTCGCGGCGATGGCGGCGGCGCCACGCGCGTGGCGCGCCGGTGGTCGACGTGGGTCGCGAGGCGTTGTCCACCGTGACCGGGTGAGCTGCAGGGTTAGTCCCCTGAGGTCCTGCTGTCCGGCAAGGTCCGGAGCGGCAGTTCTCCAGGCGAGTACCGGGGCGACCCGGCCGGCTGTGGAGGAGCGGTACTCCGTGACGTCTCGCACGAGCTCAGACCCGCGGATGGTGCGTACCGTCACGGAGTACCGCGACCACGGCTCCGGAGGGTGATCGGACCACGTGGCCCACACATCCAGCAGGAGAGCCCGAGTCGGCACGTCTGCGCAGCTCAATCGGGTCGAGTCGGCACGTCTGCGCAGGTGTACGGCGTCGAGTCGGCACGTCTGCGCGGGTACGGCGCCTGGGCCGTTCCTCCCAGGTGCTCACAAGCGCCGACCCGACCGGTGGAATCCGCCCGGCTGGGGGTGCGCAGATGTGCCGACTCGACCGGCTGGGGGTGCGCAGACGTGCCGACTCGGCGGTCTGGGGGTGCGCAGACGTGCCGACTCGGCGGTCTGGGGGTGCGCAGATGTGCCGACTCGAGGCCCTACAGCTGCGCAGACGTGCCGACTCGACCGACTGGGTGGGGCTGGGTCAGCCCTCGCCCTCGGACCCGTCGCTGCCGTCCCGACGGCGCTGCGATCGCTGCATCGCGCGGGCGGTGCCCGGGCCGAGGACGCCGACGCCGATGACCTCGTCGAGCACGCTGACGACGACCTCCAGCGACTGGATGAGCGCGCCGTAGACGGGCCACGAGCGGCCGGGCAGGCCGGCCTCGTCGAGGTCCTCGACCAGGGCGGTCAGCCGGCCGCGCAGCTCGCCGACGTCGGGGTCCCACTGGATGGCGAGCTCGCCCGTCTCGCGCAGGATCGCCAGCCAGGGCTCGCGGAAGCGGGGGTCCCACTCGGCGGCGGAGGCGACGGCCTCGGCGATGATCCGGGCGATCGAGCGGGTGCGGGCGATCGCGTCCTCGAGGCGGATCAGCCGCTCCTCGCTGACCTTGACGTCGGTCGCACGCCGTGACCGGTGTCGGCGGGCGTTCCAGCGGTGGCTCTCCCGGGTGAAGTGCAGCAGCTCCTCGGCGCGGTCGAGGTCCCGGTCGATCCGACGGGTCTCCTCGATCCAGACCTCGGTGTGCTCCTGGCGGGCGGGCAGCGACATGTCGTCGGCCATCTGCTTCAGCAGCCGGCCGAGGCGGGTGGTGACGTCGTCGAGCTGCCGGCTCGCCAGCCCGTGGTCCAGCGGCGGCACGATGAGCATGTTGACCACCAGCCCCACGCCGACGCCGAGCAGCGTGTCGGCGAAGCGGTGCAGCAGGATCGTCTCGTTCTGCGCGAAGCCCGCCGTGAGCACGAACAGGGCCGTGGTCGCCACGGTGGCACCCTCGGTGCGCAGCCCGGGGACGTTGCTGATCAGGAGGCCGATCAGCACCGACACGGCCAGGGCGGGCCCGCCGTACCCGAGCACCGCCACGGCCGCGAACGACAGCAGGATGCCGAGGAACGACGCCAGCACGATCTGCCCGCCGCCCTTGACCGAGCGGAACACGGTCGCGCTGACCGTCAGCAGCGCTGCCCACGGGGCCAGGAACGGCTGCTGCAGCTGGAGCCAGGTGTCCGCCAGCGCCCAGGCGGCGGACACGGCGATCGTGGCCTTCAGCGCCTGCAGGATCGGGGTGCGGACCTCGGCCCGCGTCATGGTGCGGACGCCGCGCCACGAGCGCGCACGCTCCAGTCGGTCGTCCATCTGCGTCACGGACAGACGATAGGGGAGGCCGGTCCTCCTCACCCCGCGGAGGTGCGGTTCCCTGCGTGGGTCTCCCGCGACAGCCACGTCGCGGCGATCGTGACGGCGCTGAACCCGACGAGGTAGAGCGCCACCGACCACGGCTCGCCGCCCGACCACCCGAGGAGCAGGACGGCGAGCACGGGGGACAGGCCACCGGCGACCACCGAGGAGGTCTGGTAGCCGAGCGACGCGCCGGTGTAGCGGTGCTCGGGCTCGAACAGCTCGGAGGTGAACGCGGCCTGGGGCCCGTACATCAGGTCGTGGAAGAAGATCCCCACCACGATCGCCACGACGATCAGCAGCCCGCTGCGGGTGTCGAGCAGCCAGAAGAACGGGAAGCAGAAGAGTCCCGAGGCGACGGCCCCGACGAGGTAGACCCGCCGGCGTCCGTACTCGTCCGAGAGCCACCCGGTGAACAGCAGGCCGCCGATGCTGATGGCGGACGCCACCAGGACGCCGGCCAGCGCGTACGTCCGGTCGAGCCCGAGCGTGGTGGTGACGTAGGTCAGCGAGAAGACGGTGAGGATGTAGAAGATCGCGTTCTGCGACAGCCTCAGCCCGATCGCGAGCAGCACCTCGCGCCACTGCCGCCGCAGCACCTGGCCCAGCGGGAACCTCGCCACCGCGCCCTCGGCCTTCACCCTGTCGAAGTCCGGGGTCTCCTCCATCTGCAGCCGGATCACCAGGCCGACCACGATCAGCGCGGCCGAGCCGAGGAACCCGACGCGCCAGCCCCAGGCCAGGAACGCGTCCTCCGACAGCAGCAGCGACGTCGCGGTGAAGACGCCGTTGGCGAGCAGCAGGCCCGCCGGGACGCCCGCCTGCGGCCACGCCCCGAACACCCCGCGGCGGGTCTCGGGGGCGTGCTCGACGGCCACCAGGACGGCGCCGCCCCACTCGCCGCCGACGCCGAAGCCCTGCACGATCCGCAGCGTCAGCAGCCCGACCGGCCCCCACACGCCGATCGTCGCGTACGTCGGCAGCAGGCCGATCAGGGTCGTCGCGACGCCCATGACCATCAGCGAGGTCACCAGCATCGCCTTGCGGCCGACCTTGTCGCCGTAGTGGCCCATCACGATGCCGCCGAGGGGGCGGGCGATGAAGCCGGCGGAGTAGGTCAGCAGCGCCAGGAGCGTCCCGGTCAGCGGCGAGTACGACGGGAAGAACAGCTGCGGGAAGACGAGCGCCGCCGCGGTGCCGTAGAGGTAGAAGTCGTACCACTCGATCGTCGTCCCGACGAACGAGCCGAGCCGGGCCCGTCGCCGGGTGGTGGCGAGGTCGGCCGTCGTGGGCCGGTCGGTGACGGACACGGGCACCCCTGAGTCTGGACTACAAAGACGACTCAGATACTAGACATATCCATTGGTGCCCGAGCGGGCGGGTCAGGCGCCGAACGCGAAGCGCTGGACGGGCTCCCAGGGCCCGCCGACGTAGCGCCAGACGGCGAGGGCCTCGGCGGTCGCGGTGCTGGGCTCGAACGACGCCCGCAACCGGTCCACCGTCGCTCGGGCCTCCTCGGGCGAGACCTTGTTCTGGACCGTCACGTGCGGCCGCAGCCCCTGGGAGTCCTGACGGGTGAGGTCGTCCGACCACGCGCGCTGCAGCCGCCGGTGCAGCGCGACGAGCTCGTCGGCCTCGAGCCGGTACGCCGCCCCGCGGCCGAGCGCCATCACCTCGGCGACCCGCAGGTCGAACGACGGCCGGTCGGCCTCGGCGGCGACGTCCGCCAGCACCCGGTCCAGCCGCTCGCCCGGGACGGCGTGGAACAGCGTCAGGTGCGCCCCGACCGCCGTGCGGGGGAACAGCTCGGCCCGCTCGGCGTCGAAGCGCCGCTGGTGGGTCTCGTCGAGCTCGAGCGACACGACGAGGGGATCCATGCCCTCGCGGTACCCGGGGGAGCCGACCTCAGCGCACGCCCAGCCGGACGCCGAGGCGCGGGTCGTCGTCGTACTCGGTGCGGAACAGCCCGCGCCGCTGCAGCTCGGGGACCACGAGGTCCACGACGTCCTCCACCCCGCCGGGGGAGGCGTCGAGCATCAGCACGAACCCGTCGGCCGCGCCCTCGGTGAACCACCGCTCCAGGTCGTCGGCCACCTCGGTGACGTCGCCGACCAGCGACCGGTGGCCGATGGAGCCCTCCCGCAGGAAGTCGCCGACGGTGCGACCCGGCGTGTCGAAGAACGACACGACCGCCTGTCGGAAGCCCTCCGTGCCGGTGGTGGTCGGAACCCGCGCCTCGTCGGGGATCGTCTCGTCGACCTTCAGCGAGCCCGGCTCGAGGCCGAGGAAGTACTCCAGGCTCGTCAGCCGCGCCGGGGCGCCGCCGATCAGGTCGTCGAGCGCGGCGCGCTTCGCGACCGCCTCCGCCTTGGTCTCCCCGACGACGACGGTGACGCCGGGGAAGAGCGTCACGTCGTCCGCGGGCCGGCCGGCGGCGACGGCGCCGGCGCGCAGGCCGTCGCGGTAGTCGCGGGCCGACTCGAGGGTGAGCTGGGCGGCGAAGACCGCGTCGGCGTACCGCGCCGCGAGGTCGCGGCCCGGCCCCGAGGCGCCGGCCTGGAACAGCACGGGCCGGCCCTGCGGCGGGGTCGGCACCTGGAGCGGCCCGGCGACGGTGAAGAACTCGCCGTCGTGGTCGACGGGGTGCACCTTGTCGGTGTCGATGAAGGTGCCGGACGACGGGTCGAGCGCGAGCGCGTCCGGCTCCCAGCTGCTCCACAGCGCCTGGACGACGTCGAGGAACTCCCCGGCGCGCCGGTAGCGGTCGGCCTTCTCCGGCAGGTCGGCGAGCCCGAAGTTGCGCGCCGAGTTCGGGTCGAAGCTGGTGACGACGTTCCAGCCCGCGCGGCCGCCGCTGACGTGGTCGAGGGAGGCCACCACGCGCGCGACCTGGTACGGCTCGGAGAACGTCGTCGAGATGCTGCACACCAGCCCGAGGTGGGTGGTCTCCGCCGCGAGCGCCGACAGCAGGACGACGGGGTCGAGGGTCCACCGCGGCTGCCGCGACGACTCAGGCTGCAGCGCCAGGAAGTCGGCGAGGAACACCGCGTCGATGCGGCCGCGCTCGCAGAGCCGGGCGATGCGGCGGTAGTTGTCGAGGTCGACGAACGCGCGACGGTTCGCGCCCGGCGCCATCCACGCGCCCTGGTGCACCCCCGAGGGCTGCATGTTCACGATGAGCTTCATCTGCCGCTGGTCCCGGCTCATGGCTGCTCCTGGGTCTCGTCTGCGGTGGTGTCGGTGGTCAGGTCGAACGCGAAGTCGGGGTCGCCGGCGGTGAGGCCGAGCAGGGAGTGCTCCCAGGCGAAGTAGTCGCGGTACCAGGCGTCGCGCGCGGGCCCGAAGTCCGGCGGACCGACGTGGTCGACGACCTCGTCGCCCGCGACGCGCTCGTCGTCGGTCGTCGCGGGCAGGTCCGGCGACCACTCCAGGACGACGGCGTCGACCCCGGCCGCGCGCAGCTCGGCGGCGGCCCACTCGGCGCGGACGGCGCCCCGTGGCGGCGCCTGCAGGTCGTGGCCCTCGGGCGCGGGGTGACCACCGCCCCCGACGAGGACGCCCCGGCCGGTCACGCGCTCGGTCAGCGCCGGCAGCTCCTCGCGCCGGGCCAGCACGGCACCGGGCAGGTGCCCCTCCCGGTAGTGCGCCGACGTGCGCAGGTCCAGCACCAGGTCGTCCGCGTCCGGCACGGTGCCCGGGTGGAGCCGCGGCACGGCGGGCGGCTCCGGGGCCGCGGGGGAGTGGCCGACGAGGGCGGGGTCGTGGACGGCGACCGCGAGCGGCCCGTCGTGCAGCAGCCGCAACCAGCGGGCCGTCGTCGCGGCCCGCACCAGGTCACGGGAGTCGACCAGCACCACCCGGGCGCCCAGCACGGCGAGGTGGTCGTCGGTCGCCTGCACCAGCTGCCCGCCCTGGATGCCGCGGGCCCCGGCGACGAGGCCCTCCGCGTGCTCGGCGGGGCTCCGCACGTCCACGAGGTACGTCGTCCGCCCGGCGTCCGGCTCGAGGGGCAGGTCGACGACCGGCACCCCCAGCGCCCCGAGGGACGCCAGGGCCCGCCCGCGGACCTCGTCCGGCACGGGTCCCGGCGCGGCGAGCGCCTCCCGGGCGCCGGACTCGACGTCCAGCCCGGCCCAGCCCCAGGCGGGCAGGCCGTGGCTCAGCGAGTGGACCGTCTGGGCGACGCCGAGCTCGCGCAGCGTCTGGGCGCCGACGATCCCGCGGGTGCGGCCGGCGCAGTTGACGACGACCCGGGTCGACGTCGGCAGGGCGGCGAGGGCGGGCAGCGCGCGGAGGGCGAGCTCGGCGCCGCCACCGGTGTCGAGGCCGCCGGGGACGTGGTGGTGGACGTACTCCGCGTGCGGCCGCGCGTCGAGGACGACGACGTCCTCGCCCGCCGCCCGCCACGCCGCGACCGTGGCGGGGTCGACCGTGGGGGTGCCGAGGTCCCGCTCGACCTGCTCGCCGAGGGTCTTCGGACGCACCCCGCTCCCGGTGTGCAGCCGCTCCCCGGCCGCCGCCCAGCCGGCGGCACCGCCGTCGAGCAGCCGGACGTCGTCGTACCCCAGGCCGGCCAGGACCCGCGCCGCCCAGGCGTCGAGGGTGGGCTCGCCGGCGAGGACGACGGGTGTCGTCCGCACCGGGACCAGCGTCGTCACGCGCTGCTCCAGCCCGTGCAGGGGGACGCCGCTGCTGCGGGCGAGGTGCCCGCGGCTGCGCGCGAGCGGGGAGCGGACGTCGAGCACCGCGACCTCGCGGTCGTGGGAGTCCTCGCCGGTCAGCAGGGACCGGAGCTCGGCGGGTGTCACGGCGCCTCAGGCCCGCAGCCGCGCGCCGGTGGCGGTGTCGAAGACGTAGACGTCGGCGGGGTCGACGGCGACGTGCACCGTCTGGCCGCGGACCGCTCCACCGCCGGGCAGCGCCCGGGGGTCGGTGCGGACGACGAGCGGCAGCGTGTCGATCCCCGACCCCGCCCGGCGGACGTGGACGTAGGAGTCGGCGCCGAGCTCCTCGACCACGAGCACCTCCGCCTCGAGTCCGTCGGCGGTGTCGCCCGCGCCGAGCAGCCGCCACGCCTCGGGCCGTACGCCGAGGGTCACCGCGCCGGTGACCTGGGCCGTGACCGCCGGGGCGAGCGGGACGGCGTACGCCCCGACCCCCTCCCCGACCCGCGCGCGGTCGCCGTCCACCTCGGCGTCGACGAGGTTCATCTGCGGGGAGCCGATGAAGCCGGCGACGAAGAGGTTGGCGGGGTCGCGGTAGAGCGCCAGCGGGGTGTCGACCTGCTGCAGGACGCCGTCCTTCATCACCGCGACCCGGTCGCCCATGGTCATGGCCTCGACCTGGTCGTGGGTGACGTAGACGGTGGTGGTGCCGAGCTCCGCCTGGACCCGCGCGATGTCGGCGCGGGTCTGCACCCGCATCTTCGCGTCGAGGTTCGACAGCGGCTCGTCCATGCAGAACACCTGGGGGCTGCGCACGATCGCCCGGCCCATCGCCACCCGCTGCCGCTGGCCGCCGGACAGCGCCCGCGGCTTGCGGTCGAGGTAGTCGGTCAGCCCCAGCATGGCGGCGGCCTTCTCGACCCGCGCGCGACGCTCGGCCTTGCCGACACGGCTCACCTTGAGCGCGAAGCCCATGTTGTCGGCGACGCTCATGTGGGGGTAGAGCGCGTAGCTCTGGAACACCATCGCGATGTCGCGGTCCTTCGGTGCCACGGCGGTGACGTCGCGGTCGCCGATCAGCACCCGGCCGCCGTCCACCTCCTCGAGGCCGGCGAGCATCCGCAGCGTCGTCGACTTGCCGCAGCCGGACGGGCCGACGAGCACCATGAACTCGCCGTCGGCGATCTCCAGGTCGATGCCGTGCACCGCGGGCTCGGTCGAGCCGGGGTAGACACGTCGTGCCTTCTCGAACCTCACGCCGGCCATGTCTGCTCCTCGGTCGTCCTCGGGTCGGTCAGGGAGTGGCGCACCTCGGGGGCGGCGAAGCGACGCGCGTCGCGCAGCACCCGCTCCCGCGCGCAGGGGTCGGCGTCGGGGCCGACGAGGCGGAACACGTCCGCGCTCATCGCCACCCGGGGCAGCAGGTGGCGCAGCACGTCGTCCTCGGCGAGCCGCTGAGGGGTGGGGTCGACGCCGGCGAGGCGTCCGAACCGCAGCGCCATCTCGTGCTGCTCGCGGTAGCCGACGTGGTGGCCCTCGCGGACCCCCGCCGCGACCCGCTCGCGCAGCTGCTCGGCGTCGTACGACGGGCCGCGGCCGCTCCACGTGTAGGCGATCCAGCGGGCCTGCTGCTCAAGCCCGACGGCGTACGGCCCCAGCTGCGCCCAGAGCCCCGCGAGCGCGAGGCCGGGCAGGTCGGGGTGGAAGGTGAACTCGGCGGCGGCGTACGACTTCGGGCCGAGCGCGAGCGTGGTGCGGATCCGCTCGTCGAGGAAGTCCAGGCGCAGGTCGAAGCCGGTCGCGGCGACGACGGCGTCGACGTCGTGCACGTCGCCGTCGGCGAAGCGGACGGTGCGCCCCGACATCGCCGTCGGCCAGCCGTGCACCGTGATCCGGTCCTCGGCGACGAGGTTGAGGTACGACGGGCTGCCGGTCACCCCGGCGAGCGCGAAGTCGGGGTGCGGGGCGGGGGCGCCGTAGTCGGCGGGGTCGCCCGCGAGGCGTCGTACGCGGCTCTCGGCGGCGGCGAGCTGGGTCTCGGGCGGGGTGGTCGCGATGCCCTCGGCGAGCGCGCGGGTGAAGACGTAGGACTCGACCGGGGTGCCGACGTACATCTTGGGCATGACGTACCGCTGGCGCCGCTGGGCGAGGTGGACGTCGTCGGCCCCGCCGACGGCGAGGTCGGTGACGACCTCGAGGGCGGAGATGCTCCCGCCGCAGACCACGACCCGCTCGCCGCGGTAGGCCTCCGGGCCGGTGTAGTCGAAGGCGTGCTCGGTGCGGCCGGCGAAGGTGTCCCAGCCGGGCACCGGCGGCGCCTCCGGGTGGGTGTAGCGGCCGGTGGCGACGACGACGCGGGGCACGTCCACGCTCCGGGTCTCGCCCCGGTGGGTCCAGGTGACCCGGTAGCCGCCTGCGTCGAGCGGGCTCACCCCCGTCACGCGGGCGCCGTACGTGATCGAGGCGTGCAGGTCGTGGCGCTCGGCGTAGGTGCGCAGCAGGTCCAGCACCTCGCCGTTGCGGGGGAAGACCGCCGTGCCGTCGGGGTAGTCGACGTCGGAGAAGCGGGTGAGGAAGGACGCGGTGTTGGTCCGCATGCGCGGCCACACCCCGGACGTCGGGTTGTCGCGGTGCCACTGCCCGCCGAGGTCGTCGTACGCCTCGAGGGTGAGAACGGCGAACCCCTCCGAGCGCAGCCAGCGGGTCGCCGCCAGGCCGGCCATGCCGGCGCCGAGGACGACGACATCCGGCCGCTGGCCACCGTGGCTCATCGGCGGCCCCGCAGGAGGTCGAGCTCGGCGAGCAGGACGTCGGCGAACGCCTCGTCGTTGACGTGGTGCTCGACCTCGACGACCCGCGCGTCACCGGCGGTACGGCGCAGCGCGGTGCGGAACGCCTCGTCGGCCTCGGGGTCCCAGAAGTCCCCACCGGGCGCGTCGAGCGCGGAGACGCCCCCGAGGGGGAGGACGACCGTGGTGGTGGCGGGGGCGGCCGAGACCCGCGCGCCGACGAGCTCGCCGAGCCGGGCGGACTCCGCGGCGTCGGTGCGGACGAGGGTGACGAAGCGGTTGTGGGCGTGGATCGTCCGTCCACGCATCGCCTCGGGCACGGTGGCCGGGGGCCCGAAGTTGATCGTGTCCAGGGCCCCGGGGACGACGACCTGCGGGACGCCGGCCTCCGCGGCGGCGGTCAACCGGTCGTCCCCGGCGGGGAGGGTGCCGCCGGCGACGAGGTCGGCGAGCTCGGTGGTGGTGACGTCGACGACCGCGTCGACGAGGCCGTCGCGGACGAGGCGCTCCATCGAGACGCCGCCGGTGCCGTTGGCGTGGAACGCCAGGACCTCGTCGCCGCGGGCGCTCAGGCGGCGCCGCACGTGGGCGACGCACGGGGTGGTGATGCCGAACATCGAGACGGCGACGGTCTCGTGCGGGTGCTCCGCGGGCGTGGGCTCGGCGCGTCGTGCGTGGTGCTCGGCGGCCTGGGCGGCGAGGCCGGCCGCGGCTCGGTCGAGCACGGAGCGCAGGACGTGGTTGTCGCCCTCGACGTCGACGACCGGGAAGACCAGCTCGACGTCGAGGCCCTGCAGGTAGGGCCGGGTGTCGCCGGCGGCGATCGTGGAGACCAGCACCTTGGGGGTCCCGAACGCCACCACCGGCGCGACCGCGGCGAAGACCGTCGCGGCGCCCGACCCGCCGGCCGAGACCAGGCCGTCGACCGCGCCGGCCGCCTGCAGCTCCGCGACCACCGCGGCCGCCGCGGCGCCGGCGGCGTCGAGCGTGGCGGCGCGCCCCGGGCTCCCGCCGCCCGACCCGCCACCCGACCGTGAGCCGGGCGTGCCGGCCCGCGCCGCGAGGTCGGCGGCGGTGGTCTCGGCGTCGGCGGTGGAGCCGGTGCCGAAGTCGACCCGGTGGACGGCGCAGCCGCGCGCCACCAGGCCGTCGTACAGGTGGGTGAGCGGCTCGGCCTTCGTGTCCCACGCGCCGAGCAGGACGACGGTGGGCCGGTCGCTCACGGCAGCGGTCCCATCGGCAGCCGCTTGAAGGTGTCGACGACGTCGGCGATGGGCTCCTCGATCGGGATCCGCTCGATGCTGGAGGCGCCGACGAAGCCGACGGTCGTCGTCCGCTCGAGCACGAAGGCGACGTCGTCCGGCCCGGCGAGGGGTCCGCCGTGGCTGACGACGAGCACGTCCTCGTTCACCTTCCGCGCGGCGGTCGCGATCTCCTCGATGAGCACGACGCAGTCGTCGAGGGTCTTCGCGAAGTCGCTGGAGGCGCCGATCGAGCCGCCGACGGTCAGCCCCATGTGGGCGACGACGACGTCGACCCCGGCCTCGGCCATGCGGCGCGCCTCGTCGGGGGTGAACACGTAGGCCATGGTGAACAAGCCCAGCGACGCGGCGGTGGCGATCATCTCGACCTCGCGGTCGTAGCCGAACCCGGTGGCCTCGAGGCTCTCGCGCCAGCGGCCGTCGATGATGCCGTGGCTGGGGAAGTTGATGACGCCGGCGAACCCGGCCTGCTCGAGGGTGCGCAGGAAGCGGGGCATGACGCGGGTGGGATCGGTGCCGTTGACGCCGGCGATGACGGGGACGTCCCGGACCACGGGCAGCACCTCCCGCTCGCCCATCTCGAGGACGATCGCGTTCGCGTCGCCCAGCGCGAGGAGCCCGGCGTTGGAGCCGTGGCCGGCCATCCGGAACCGGCCGGAGTTGTAGATGAGGATGAGGTCGGCGCCGCCACGCTCGGCGAACTTGGCGGAGATGCCGGTGCCGGCCCCGGTGCCGATGATCGGCCGGCCCTGCTCCACCTGCGCACGCAGCCGGGCCAGGACCTCGTCACGGGTCGTCATGGGTGCAGTCCTTTCGTGGCGGGCTGGAGGTCGAACGTGGGGACGGCGACCGGTGCGCCGCCCTGCAGGGAGGAGGCGTGCGCGCAGATGCCGGGCGCGGTGTACTGCGCCGAGGTGACGGCGTCCAGCGGCGGTGGGGTGCCGTCGACGCAGGCGGTCACGAACTCGTGGACCAGCCGCGGGTGGGAGCCGCCGTGCTCGGCGGGGCGGCGGACCGTCCCGCCGGCGCCGTCCGGGACGTCGAAGGCGCGCAGGTACGGCGTGATCGCGTCCGGCAGGCCGGCCGCCTCGTCGAGGGGCTCGAGCGGGGTGAGCGTGGAGCGGCGCCCGCGCAGGCCCCGGTCGGGCAGCCCGGGGTCGAGGTCCTGCAGGGCGTAGAAGCGCAGCGGGTCGCCGTCGACGCGGGGCCACTCGACGCTGCCGGCGTCGCCGTACACGTCGAAGCCCTCGGTGTAAGGCCGCGCGGTCTGGAAGAACGACAGAGTCACCTGCGCGGTCAGGTCGGAGCCCGCGAGGCTGAAGAGCCCGACCTGGGTGGGGAAGGGGTTGCCGGAGCTGCCGACGCGGTCCGGGGTGAGGCGCCCGGAGCCGAGGCAGACGACCTGCTCGACGTGCGTCGCCTCGAGCGCGAGGGCCGGGGCGAGGGCGTGGGTGGCGTACTGCATCGGCGGGAAGCCGCGCCAGTACTCCGGGTAGCCGTCGAGGTTCTGCACGTGGAAGCCGTGGTAGCCGGTGAGCGTGCCGAGCGCTCCGTCGCGGTGCAGCCGCTCGACGGCGGCGTACTCGCGGCCGCGGACGGCGGTCTCCATCATCGTGTAGACCAGCCCGCTGCGCTGCTGGGTCTCGACGAGCGCGTGGAGGTCCTCCAGCGTGGTCGCCATCGGGACGGCGCACGCGCAGTGCCGGCCCGAGCGCAGGACCGCGAGGCTGAGCTCGGCGTGGAACGACACCGGCGCGAGCACGTGGACGGCGTCCCACGCGTCGGTCGCGAGCAGCGCGTGGAGGTCGGTGAAGCGGTCGGCCACGCCGTACCGGTCGCCGACGTCGGCCAGGCGCGCCTCGGACGGGTCGACGATCGCCACCCGCCCCACGGCGGGGTGGGCCTGGTAGACGGGCAGGAAGTCCTCGCCGAACCCCAGCCCGACGATCGCGACGTCGACGGTGCGGGTCATACGTCGACCTGCTCCTGGGTGCCGCGGAGGAAGACGGCGCCGCCGGTGGCGAAGTTCGGCACGTCGGCCGACGCCGCCTGCCCCTCGGGGGAGGCGAGGATCGCGTCCATCGCCTCCGCGCTCTCGGCGAGCAGGTCGACGACGAGGTGGACGGGCCCGCCGATCGCGGGGGAGTCCCCGACCTGGTCGTCGGTCCACGTCAGGTTCCACCCGGTCAGCCCCCGCATCTTCTCCGCGATGGGCAGGTGGACCTCCCGGTAGTACCGGTCGAACTCCGCCGGGTCGTCGGGCCGCCCGTACAGGATCGTCATGCGGTGCACGTCATCTCCTTCGTTCCGCGGTGGTCGGGGTGTCGCTGTCGGTGGTCTCGTGGCTCGGCCATGGCCGGCCCCGCACCTCGACCTCCGGTCCGCCCTCGGTGGTCGAGGTGCTCCGAGCCCTGGCGAGGAGCCACGAGACCCGGTGAGGGGTCCCGGGTCCGGTCGCGGGGTCTCGTGGCTCGGCCGTGGCCGGCCTCGCACCTCGACCTCCGGTCCGGCCTCGCACCTCGACCTCCGGTCCGCCCTCGGTGGTCGAGGTGCTCCGAGCCCTGGCGAGGAGCCACGAGACCCGGTGAGGGGTCCCGGGTCCGGTCGCGGGGTCTCGTGGCTCGGACGCGGCCGGCCTCGCACCTCGACCTCCGGGTCCGTGGGCTCACTTGACCGCCCCCACCGACAGGCCCTCGACGAGGCGCCGCTTGGCGACGAGGAAGACGACGAGCAGCGGTATCGACGTCAGCAGCGCGAGACCCATCAGCCGGTTCCAGCTCGTCGCGTACAGCGAGGTCTGCTGCGCCAGCAGCCCCGAGACCGGCAGCTGCGCGGGGTCGGTGAGCAGCGTGGTGGCGTAGATGAACTCGCCCCACGTGATGATGAAGACGATCGCGCCGACGGTGGCGATGCCGTTGGGCAGCATCGGCAGCACCACCGAGCGGAAGGTCCGGAACCCGGAGGCGCCGTCCATCTGCGCGGCCTCGTACAGCTCGGTGGGGATGCCCAGCACGAACGGCCGCATCAGCAGCACCGCGAACGGCGCCAGCAGCGCGACGTCGGCGAGCACGAGGCCCCACACGTCGTTGACGAGCTGCCACTCGGCGAGGATCCCGTACAGCGGGATCACCGCCATCGGCTGCGGCACCATCTGCAGCACGAGGAACCCGGCGAGCACCCACGCGACGACCTTCGCCCACACGGGGCCCGTCCGCCGGCCGAGGGCGTACGCCGCCGGGACGGCCACCACGAGCACCAGCACCGTCACCGCGGCGGCGACCCGGAACGACGTCCACACCGAGGTCGAGGCGACCTCGAGGATGTCGGAGAACGTCGACAGCGACGGGGTGAACAGGATCGCGTTCGGCTGCGAGGCGATGACCTCGTCGGACTTCAGCGCCGTCAGCACGATCCACAGCAGCGGCACGAGGTAGACGACACCGAGCAGGAGCGCCGCGAGCGTGCCGAGGCGCGGCCGGCGCTGCGTCCGGCGCAGGGCGGGGCGGGTGGCGGTCCGGGCGCTCATGCGCTCTCCTCCTTGCGCACGCCCCACGCGTAGGGGACGGCGAGCAGGGCGATGACCACCATCAGCATCGAGGCGATGGCGGCGCCGATGCCGAAGGAGTAGGTGCGGAACGCCTCCTGGTAGGCCAGGAACGGCAGGGTCGTCGTCACCGTGCCGGGGCCGCCGGAGGTCATCACGTAGACGAAGTCGAAGCTGCGGAAGGCGTAGAGGACCACCAGGATCGTGAGGACCGCGAGCGTCGGGCGCAGCAGCGGGATGGTCACGCTGACGGCCTGCCGCACCGGGCCGGCGCCGTCGAGGGAGGCGGCCTCGAGGACCTCCTTCGGGATGGCGAGCATCCCGCCGCGGATGATGAGGATCGCGAACGGCAGGCTCGCCCACGCGGCGACCAGGCTCACCGACCACAGCGCGAGGTCGGGGTCGCTGAGCCAGTCGACGGCGGGCAGCCCGACGAGCTCGAGGGTCGAGTTCACCAGGCCGTCACCGGCGAGCAGGAACTTCCACACGCTGCCGGAGACCAGCGGCGGCAGCGCCCACACGAACACCATGAGCGACAGCACCGCGCTGGTGAGCCGGCTGGGGCGCGCCAGCACCGCGGCGGCGACGTACCCGATGACGAGGTCGACCACGAGCAGGACGCCGGTGAAGACCAGGGTGGCCTTCACGGCGGGCCAGAAGGTGTCGGAGTCGAGCACCTCGCGGAAGTTCTCGGCGCCGAGGAACTCCCAGTCCGCGATGAGGGTGGCGGGGCCGACGTCGCTGACCGACATCCGCACCATCTGCACGATCGGGTAGACCCCGAGGGCCGCGCAGACCACCACGGCCGGCAGCAGGTACGCCGCCAGCCGTGGCCGAGGGAGCCGGCGCCGGGATCCCCCCGGACCCTCCGGCACCGGCCCCTTCGCCACCACCGGGGAGGGGCCCCCGGCGGAGTCGGTGGTGCTCGCGGCTGAGGTCACTCGCAGCCCCCGCCGCCCTCTTCCTTGGCCTCCTCGACGCCGGTGACGCCGCGCTCGGCGGCCTCGGCGGCCTCCGTCTCACCGGAGATGACCGAGCTGCCGACCTGGCCGATGACGGTCTGCATCTGCGCGGTCTCCTCGTTCAGCGGCCACGACGCGGTGTTGCTCGCGGCCTCGACGAACGGGGCGACCAGCTCGTCGTCCGCGACCTCGGGCTGCGAGGCGACGTCCGCGCGGGTCGGGATCTGGCCGGAGTCCTCGAAGTTGATCAGGCCGGCCTCGGGGGAGAGCCAGGCGTCCTCGATGTACTGCCACGCCAGGTCGGGGTCGTCGGCGAAGGCGCCGATGCCGAGGCCCTCGCCGCCGGGGAAGACCCGGCTGCCCTCGCTGCCGGCGGGGAACTGCGTCGAGCCGAGCTCGAACGGCAGGTCGGGGGCAGCGCCGAGGTTCCAGTTGCCGTTGATGCCGAAGGCGGCGTCGCCGGAGGCGAACTGCGTCCACGCGTCGGTCTGGTCCCAGTTCGCGGCCTCGCGGGGCAGGATCCCGTCCTCGGACCACCCCTGCAGCCGGCCCAGGGCGCCCTCGAGCGAGTCCTGGTCGAGGTTGCAGTAGTCGACGCCCTCGCCGAGCAGCAGCGGGAAGTACATCCACGCGCCCTCCACGGTCGGGGCGCCGGCCATCGTCAGCGGCGTGTACTGGCCGTCGTCGGCCACCTGCTCGAGCGCGGCCTGGAACTCGTCGACGGTCTGCGGCGGCTCGATGCCGAGCTCGTCGAGGATGTCGGCGTTGTAGTAGAGGCCGAGCAGGTTCGTGTACGACATGACGTTGTAGACCTCGTCGTCGAGGCGCCACACCGAGGAGTCGGAGACCTCCTCGGCGTCGGCGTAGTCCTCCCAGTACGGCGTGAGGTCCGTCAGCACGCCGGAGCCCGCGAGCGCGGGGAAGTCGACGACGACGTTGTCGAGGACGATGTCGGGTCCGTCCTGCGTGGTGGCGGTGGAGAGCAGCCGGGTGGGCAGCTGCTCGAAGGGGATCTGGACGACCTCGAACTCGACGTCCGGGTTGGCCTCGGCGAAGAGCTCGTTCTGCCGCTCGAGGGCGGCGATCTGGCCGTCGGCGGTGTAGTAGTGCCAGATCGTCAGCGTCTGCGGGCCGCTGCTCGACTCCTCGGAGTCGGAGCCGCCCCCGCAGGAGGCCAGGACCAGGGAGGCGGTGACGGCGAGGGCGCCGGTCATCGACAGTCGTCGGACGCGCATGGGGACCCCAAACTGGACTCGATCGGTATATGTTGACGAGCAACGTAATTGTGCTGTTACGTACTGTCAACGACCGTCTTACGATCGGTCAACACCCAAATTCCTGGCACCCTGATCGCCGTCCCGAGGAGCCCGCGTGAGCCTCACCTCCGACCTCGTCGGCCGTACCTCGCGCGCCGGGGAGACCCTCGCGCTGATCCGCAACGGCTCCGCCACGACCATCGCCGAGCTCGCGGCGGCCATGGGTCTCGCGCGCTCGACGGTCTCCGAGCGGGTCGACCTCCTGGTCGGCCGTGGGCTGGTGAGCGCTGAGCTCGCCCCCGCCCAGGGCCGCGGTCGCCCGGCGTCGGTGTTCCGCTTCGACCCCACGGCACGGGTCGCCCTCGTCGCGCAGGTCGGCATGAGCGGGATGCGCGTCGGTGTCACCGACCTGGCCGGCGGGATCCTGCACACCGTCACCGCGGACGTCGCCGTCGGGGAGGGGCCGCGGGCGCTGGTGGACCACGTGCAGCGGCTCTTCGACGACTCCCTGCTCGCCACCGGACGCACCCGCGACGACGTCGCCGGGGTCGGCGTCGGCCTGCCGGGGCGCATCGAGCTCGAGTCCGCCCCCGGGGGCACGACGGCGCCCGCCGCCTGGTCGCCGTACGGCGTCCGTGCGCTGCTGGCGGAGACCTGGGACGTCCCGATCTGCGTCGACCGCGCCGTCAGCCTGCTCGCGAGTGCCGAGCAGCGGAGCTTCCACCCCGGCGCGTCCGTCCTGCTCGGCCTGAAGGTCGGCACCGTCGTCGAGTGCGGCGTGGTGGTCGACGGCCGC
The DNA here is from genome assembly GCF_947489365.1 of uncultured Nocardioides sp. Lineage (GTDB taxonomy): Bacteria > Actinomycetota > Actinomycetes > Propionibacteriales > Nocardioidaceae > Nocardioides. Next base: position 173,558 of record NZ_CANLDB010000007.1, on the reverse strand, counting down.
AGTGTGGGGGGCGGCAGCGGCATCGCGGGCGAGATCGGCCACACGGCCGTCGCGGGCGCGGACGCCCCCTGCGTGTGCGGCAACGCCGGGTGCCTCAACGCGGTCGCCAGCGGGGGTGCCCTCGCCCGTGACCTCGCCGCCGCCGGCCACGAGGTGGCCTCGGCACGGCAGGTGGCGGCGCTCGCGGCCGGGGGCGACGTCGAGGCCATCCACGCCGTCCGCGAGGCCGGCCGCCGGATCGGCGAGGTGCTCGCCGGGGCCGTGAACCTGCTGAACCCGGACGTCGTGGTCGTCTGGGGCTACCTCGCCGACGGCGGTGACCACCTCGTCGCGGGCCTGCGCGAGGGCCTCTACCGCGCCGCCGTCCCCGCCGCGAGCCGGCACGTCCGCCTGGAGGCGGCCCGCTACGGCGACGACGCCGCCCTCAAGGGCGCCGCCACGGCCGTCGTCGAGCTCGCGCTCGACCCTGCCCACGTGGACGTCGTCCTCGGTGGTTGAGGTGTGACGAGCGCCAGCGAGGAACCTCGAAACCCGGTGACGAACCATCCTCCGTCCCGCGGGCGCGGTTCTGTCGGGGAGAACGGGACGAAGGCCGGCGATCGGGCCTGTCGCGACCGGTTCGGCGCCCTTGGTCCCGTCGTCCGCCACAGCAGAGCAGGCGCCGGGGTGCTGGTTCAGGCGTTGAGGTCCAGCACGAGCCGCCCGCGCACGCCACCGGCCTCGAGTCGGCGGTGGGCGTCGGCGGCCTGCGACGCGGGGACGACGTCGGCCACGCGGGGGGTCAGCTCGCCGGTGACGGCGAGGCGCACCAGCTCGTCCAGCCAGTCGCGGCGCTCGTGGACCTCGCGCACCCAGACCGGGTGCACCCGCAGGCCACGAGACCCGTCACCGGCCCACCCGCGGACGGTCGCCACCGACCCGCCCTCCCGCACCATCGGGAGCACCGCGGCGTCCTGCACGGACCCGTCGGCCAGGCCGTCGACGCCGTCGGGGAACTTGGCCAGCACCGCGTCGACGACCCCGTCGCCCCGCGGGACGACCACGTCCGCGCCGAGACCGCGCACGAGCTCCTCCTCGCCCTCCTTCGCGTCGGCGACGACCCGGAGGCCGCGGGCGACGGCCAGCTGGACGGCGTACCCGCCGAACGCGCCGGCGGCTCCGGTCACGGCGAGGACCTGACCGGGCTCGAGCGCGAGCAGGTCGAGCGCGAACATCGCGGTGAGCCCGTTCATGGGCAGGCTCGCGGCCTCCGCGTCGGACAGCGAGTCCGGGACGGGCGTCACCGACCGCGCGGACAGGACGAGGTCCTCGCGGTAGCCGCCGTGCGGTCCGTCGGGGACGACAACGCCCATCACCCGGTTGCCCTCGGCGAGGCCCTCGACGCGGTCACCCACCTCGACGACCGTGCCCGCGACGTCCATGCCCGGCACGGCACCGGGGGAGGGGGCGGTCGGACCGTCGGCGCGGGCCCCCGACCGCAGGACGGTGTCCGTCGGGTTCACCGCCGCCGTGGCGACCCGGACGCGCACCTGGTGCGGTCCGAGGTCCTCCGCGGGGACGTCCAGCTCGTGCAGGGCCTCGGGCCCGCCGTACTCGGTCACTCCGATGGCTCGCATGTCCCCGGTCTACCCGAGGGGCGGTCAGCCGGGTTGCCGCACCGGCAACACGACGTGCGCATCCGGGGCCCGTCGGGCGAGGCTGGACGCATGACGTGGACCGACGACCTCGAAGGACGGCTCGACGAGCTCCTCGACGAGTACCGCACGCACCTGCTGGCGAGTCTCCACGGGCTCACCGAGGAGGAGGCACGGCGACGGCTGGTGCCCTCGGCGACGACGCTGCTCGGACTCGTCAAGCACGTGACGTACGTCGAGCGCGTCTGGTTCGACCAGGCCGTCACCGGCGCCGCGCTGAGGGACCTCGGGGTGGCGTCGACGCCGACCCGCTCCTTCGCGCTCCGGAAGGAGGACACCATCGCGTCGGTGCAGGAGGCCTACCGCGCCGCCGGCGAGGACTCCCGCCGCCGTCTCGCCGACCTGGAGATGGACGACGAGGTCACCGGCAAGGGATCGCGCACGGTGTGGGCGCTCCGGCTCCAGGTGCTGCGCGAGCTGGCCCACCACAGCGGCCACGCCGACATCCTCCGCGAGCAGGTGCTGGCCGCGCGGTCCTGACGAGCCGCCGGGTCGCCGGGCCCGTGTGCAGTGGCGACTCCGCGTGACACGGGGGTCGGGCTCAGCCCGCCCGTGACCGACGCCGGTCGGCGGACTTCCGTCCAGCGGAAGCCCCCCCTCGTACGACGGACCGCCGGCGGGGCACCGTGGTCCCGTGACCCCCACCACACGCACTCGCACCCAGGTCGCCGTGGTCGGCGGCGGCCCCGCGGGGCTGCTGCTCACCCACCTCCTCGCCCGGGCCGGCATCGAGTCCGTCGTGCTCGAGGTGAGGACGCGGCGGGAGATCGAGGAGACCCACCGCGCCGGGATCCTCGAGCAGGAGTCCGTCGACGTCCTCGTCGAGTCCGGGGTCTCCGACCGCGTGCTGCGCGACGGCTACCGCCACGACGGCATCGAGCTGGCCTTCGGCGGGGTCAGCCACCGCGTCGACTTCCAGGGCCTCGTCGGCGCCTCGACGCAGCTCTACCCGCAGACCGACGTGTTCGTCGACCTCGCCGACGCCCGCGCCCGCGACGGCGGCGACGTCCGGTTCGGGGTCAGCGACGTGAGCGTCCACGACATCGAGAGCGACACGCCGCGGGTGCTGTTCACCGACGCCGACGGCACCGCGGTCGAGCTCGTCGCCGACGTCGTGGTCGGGGCGGACGGCTCCCGCAGCCACTGCCGTGCTCAGGTGCCGGAGGCGTCGCGGCAGCAGTACTTCCGCGAATATCCCTTCGCCTGGTTCGGGATCCTGACCGAGGCGCCGCCGTCCGCGCCCGAGCTGATCTACAACCACTCCCCGGCCGGGTTCGCGCTCATCAGCTCGCGCACCGAGACCCTGCAGCGCATGTACTTCCAGTGCGACCCCTCCGAGGACGTCGACGACTGGTCCGACGACCGCATCTGGTCGGAGCTCCAGGGCCGGCTCGGTGCCAACGGCTACACCCTGAAGGAGGGCCCCATCACCTCCCGCAGCGTGCTGCCGTTCCGCAGCTTCGTGCAGGAGCCGATGCACCACGGCCGCCTCGTGCTCGCCGGCGACGCCGCCCACACCGTGCCGCCCACCGGCGCCAAGGGCCTCAACCTCGCCCTCGCCGACGTCCGGGTGCTGGCCGAGGAGCTCGAGCGCGTCATCGCGAAGGGTGACCCCGCCCCGCTGGAGACCTACAGCGAGCGCGCGCTGGCCCGGGTCTGGAAGACCCAGCACTTCTCGTACTGGATGACGACCATGCTCCACACGCTCCCCGACGCCAGCCCCTTCGACGTACGGCGCCAGGAGGGCGAGCTGGCCCTGATCAGCTCCTCGACGGCCGGGTCGACGTACCTCGCCGAGGCCTACACCGGCTGGCCCGGCGCCCGCTGACCGACGGAGCCGCGACCAGCGGGGACGGAACAGGCGGTCGAGCAGCTGACTTGCGCCGGCGAGTCCGCGTCGGCTCCTCAGGTGGTCGAGCAGCAGACGAGCGCAGCGAGTCCGCGTCGTCGAGACCGCTGTGCCGCGGATCGATCCGTGATGGCGCGATGAATCCGCGGCACAAGCCGCGCTCAGCCGTGGCGGCTCGCCGGGTCTCGACGACGCGCGCTCGCCGGGGGCTCGCGTGCTGCTCGACCACCTCGCTGTCACAGCGACCGCCGACCGCCGCGCGGGGTCTCGTGGCCCCTCGCCAGGGCCCGGGGCACCTCGACCTCCGGAGCCTTGTGCTGCTCGACCAGCCGAGGCTCAGATGGCCCGCCGGCCCCCGCCCGGGGGCTGGCAGGACGGGCACCAGAACAACCTGCGCGCGGCGAGCTGCGCGGCGACGACTTCCGCGCCGCAGACCCGGCAGGGCAGGCCGTCGCGGCCGTACACGTAGTGGGCGTCCGTACGACGGGCGCGGCCGGCGTACCGCTCCCGGTGGTCCGGCTCGGTGGTGACGATCCGGCCCGACCGGACGCCGGCCCGCATGAGGTCGACGAGGTCGCTCCAGGCGGCCAGCAGCGTGAAGGGGTCGGCCTCGCGGCCGGGCAGGTGCGGGTCGAGGCCGTGGCGGAAGAGGATCTCGGCGCGGTAGACGTTGCCGATCCCGGCGACGACGGACTGGTCCATCAGCAGCGTCCCCAGCGGCGCCCGACTGCGCCCCAGCCGGTCGACGAAGGGCGTGGGGTCGGTGCCCCTCCGCAGCGGGTCCGGGCCGAGGCGGGCGAGGATCGCCTCCCGTTCCGGCGGCGTCAGCAGCTCGCACGCCGTCGGTCCGCGCAGGTCGAGCCAGCGGACGTCGTCGGCGTCGTCCGGGTCCCGGGAGAGCAGCCGCAGGCGCAGGGCGCCGCGCGGCTCGTCGGGCTCGCCCGTCCCCTCGCGGAACTTCCCGTACAGGCCGAGGTGCACGTGCAGCACGAGCGGCTCGGACCCGGCGTCGTCGGCGTAGTGGTGGAACAGGTGCTTGCCCCAGGCCTCGGTGGCGACCAGCCGGGCGCCGTCGATCAGCGCGGCCCCCTCGACGAACCGCCCCTGGGGGCTGGACGCGGCGACCGTGCGGTCGCGCAGGAGCCGGCGGTGGCGCCCGGCGAGGCGGTGGATGCTGTGGCCTTCGGGCACCCGCCGATCATCACGGGTCGGTCCAACGCGACCCGGCTCAGGGGACGACCCGGAACACCGGCCAGCCGACCTCGGTGCGCCACGCCGCCGGGTCGTCGGTGTCCGGTGGGCCCACGAGGTACGTCTCGCGCACCGGCCCGGCCACGGTCAGGGCGTTGTCGACGAGCCAGCGGCCGACCTCGCCGTAGGTGACGTCGGAGGCGTCGTGCGGCCCGACGTGGGTGGCCACGGCCAGCTCGACCGCGGGCAGGGTCAGCGGGTGGACCCGACCCCGCCGCGGCGGGTCCGGGCAGGGACGGTGGACGACGGCCCGGCCGCGGCCCTCCTCGAACAGCGCGTTGTCGTAGACCCCGCCCGCGGGTCCGCCGGGCCCGGCGTCCGCGCCGTCGGCGGTGAGTACCGCCGCGAGCTCGGCCATCGCGCCGGCGTACCAGGCCGGGACGTCGCCGGCGTCCACCTCGGCGGCGACCGCGGCCACGGTCTGCTCACCGACCGCGCGCAGCTCGACGGCGAGCGGGGCGGGCTCGGGGTCGAGCAGCCGACGCAGGGACGACACGGCGGCGCGGGTGCGGTCCAGCTCGGCCTCGAGGCGCCGCAGGTGACGCGCGACCAGGGCGGCCCGCTCCTCCGGGTCGGGGGACTCCACCACCCGTCGCACGTCGGGCAGCGGGACGTCCAGCTCCCGCAGCCGGTGGATAACCTGCGCGGTCGGGATCTGGTCGGGGTCGTAGGACCGGTAGCCGGTCGCGGCGTCCACGCGGGCGGGCACGAGCAGGCCGGCCTCGTGGTAGCGCCGCAGCGTCCGCACGCTGAGGTGGGTCAGACGGGAGAAGTCGCCGATCGCGAGCACGTCGGCGAGTGTGCACCCTCTCCCCGGGTGAGGGTCCACCGTGTTGACCCTCCCCGCGCGGGACGCCCCACCGTCGACGTCATGACCACACCGATCGACACCGACCAGCTGCCCGCCGTCGTCCGCGACTTCCTCCCGGCCCACGTCGCCCGGGACGAGCGCGCACTCCGCGCCTTCGCCCTGGACGCCATCGTCACCGACGAGGGCCGGACCCTGCGCGGCCACGACGAGATCCGGCCCTGGCTCCGCGACGCCGGGACCGAGTTCACCTACACGACCGACGTCGTCGGCGCCGAGCGCGTGGACGACCCCGACGGTGAGCGCTGGGTCGCCGTCCTCCACCTCGAGGGCGACTTCCCGGGCGGGGTCGCGGACCTGCGCTACCGGTTCGCGCTCGCCGACGGCCTCGTCACCGAGCTCGCGATCGCCCCCTGAGCGGGCCGGGCCTCAGGGCAGGACGACGATCCCGTCCTCGTCGCTGACCAGGGTGCGGCCGGGGGTGAAGACGGCGCCGCCGAACTCCACGACGACGTCCCGCTCACCGGTCGCGTCCTTCGAGGACTTCCGCGGGTTGGTGCCGAGCGCCTTCACGCCGAGGTCGAGCGCGTCGAGCTGGGCGGAGTCCCGGACGGCGCCGTGGATCACGAGCCCCTCCCAGCCGTTCTGCACGGCGAGGTCGCCGATCATGTCGCCGACCAGCGCGGTGTGCACCGAGCCGCCGCCGTCCACGACGAGCACCTTGCCGTGGCCCGGCTCGCCGAGGACCGCCTTGAGCAGCGCGTTGTCCTGGAAGCACCGCACGGTGACGATCTCGCCGGAGAAGCGGTCGCGACGGCCGAGGCGGCGCAGCTGGAGGTCGCAGGACTCCAGCGCCTCGCCGTGGGTGTCGACGAGGTCGGCGGTGGGGACGAGGTCGGTGGACGTCTCGGGGGCGCTCATGGCACCACTCCACCACGACTCGACAGGCCCGCCCTGCGCCTGCGTAGCCTGCGAGACGTGTACGCCGACCACCGCCCCTGCTCCGTCTGCGGCGCCGAGGTGCGTCTCGAGGCCCACCCGGGTGCGGTGACGGAGCCCGACGGGCCCGTGGGTCCGCAGGACGGCGTCGTCGGCACCGCCGACGACGGGCCCGACGTCCGGGTGTGCACGAACGCCGGCTGCCCGTCCCGCTCGGCCGAGGGTTGATCGAGCGCACAGGTCAGGTTGCTTGTGGCTCCGCTGTGCCGGGGTGAGAATCGCCACACCCCTCACCTCTCCGGAGCCCGTCATGACCGTGACCCACGACAGCACCCCTCGCAGCGCCGCCACCCCTGACGCGTCCAACGCGGACATGCAGGCCCTGGCACTCGACCTCACCGACACCGTCGTGGAGGTGCTCGGGTCGCCCGACGGCCAGCGGGTCACCCACCACAAGGGCGTCGTGATGGAGGGGACCTTCACCGCGACGCCCCGCGCGCGGGAGCTGAGCCGCGCGACGCACCTGCAGGGCGACCCGGTGCGCGTCACGGTCCGCTACTCCAACGGCTTCCCCAGCGCGGACCCGGGCAGCGACGGCCCGGACACCACCCAGGGCGACCCGCGCGGCATGGCCGTGAAGTTCTACCTGGACGACGGTCGTCGTACCGACCTGGTCTGCCAGGACTGGCCGGTCTTCCCGGCCGGCACCCCCGAGCACTTCCGCGACCTGCTGCGAGCCCAGCACGAGGGCCCGGAGGCGACCGAGCGCTTCCTCGCCGAGCACCCGGACGTCGCGGCCGCCGGCGCGATTGTCGACACCGTCGGCGCCCCGCCGCAGAGCTGGGCCACGATGGTCTTCCACTCCCTCAACGCGTTCCGGCTCGTCGACGCGGCCGGCGAGGGGCAGTGGGTCCGCTGGAAGCTCGTCCCCGACGCCGGCGAGCACAGCCTCCCGGAGGCCGAGTGGACCACCGCCGACCCCGACTACCTCATGGCCGGCGTCGTGGACGAGCTGCCGATCACCTACCGGGTGATGGCCCAGCTCGCCGCCGACGAGGACCAGACCACCGACGCCAGCAAGGCGTGGCCCGCCGACCGGGAGTGGGTCGACATGGGCGCGATCGAGATCACCGGCAAGGACGAGACCCGCGAGACCGGCGGCGACGTTCTGATGCACGACCCGATGCGCCTGATCGACGGCATCGAGCCCTCCGACGACCCGATCCTGCGTATCCGCTCCTTCGTGTACGCCGAGTCGGTGCGCCGACGCAGCGGTTCGGCGTGCCCGATGCACCTGCGCTGAGCCGTGTCGTACTCGACCGCGCTCCTGACGCCCGACACGTGGGCCGACTTCGCCGCGCTGGTCGACGCCCACCGCGGCGTGTGGGGCGGCTGCTGGTGCATCGGGTTCCACCCGGAGGGCTTCGGCGCCTCGCCGGAGGAGAACCGCGAGCGCAAGCGCGCCCGCACCGAGGCCGGCACCGTCCACCAGCTGCTCGTGTACGACCGGGTCGACGGGGTGGACGCCGCCGTCGGCTGGTGCCAGTGGGGACCTCCGGGCGAGGTGTCGCGGATCAAGAACGCGGCGGCGTACGAGAAGGGCGCGGGGGAGCCGCCCGACTGGCGGATCGGCTGCGTGTTCACCGCCGGCAAGCACCGGGGCCGTGGTGTCGCCCGCGCGGCGGTGCGTGGCGTGCTCGCCGAGATCCGTGCGGCCGGCGGGGGAGTGGTCGAGGCGTACCCGGAGCAGACCGAGGACCGGAAGCCCCAGCGTGGCGCCTACCTCCACACCGGCCCGGAGGAGCTGTACGCCGGCTTCGGCTTCACCCGCGACCGCCGCATCGCGAAGTGGCGCTGGGTGATGCGGCTGAGCGTCTGACTCTCACCCTGCCCGGCCCGGCCCGCGGGCGCCGATGAGATCGGACCCGTCGCGGGGTCGGTACTCCCATGGACGACGAGCAGCGGATCCGGGACCTGATCGAGCGGTGGGCCGTCGCGGTGCACGGTGGCGACCTCGAGGCGGTCGCGGCCGACCACGCCGACGACCTGGTGATGTACGACGTCCCGCCGCCGCGGGACGGGGTGCGCGGGATCGACGCCTACCGCGCGACGTGGCCGCCGTTCTTCGCCTGGCAGAGCGCGGGCGCGGTCTTCGAGATCACCCGCCTGGACGTCACCTGCGGCACCGACGTCGCGTTCGCCGTCGCGCTCCTGCGCTGCGGCGAGCCCGGCGAGCTCGCCGCGGATCCCGACCTCCGGCTGCGCCTCACCGTCGGCCTGGTGAAGCGGGGCGGCCGCTGGGTGGTCACCCACGAGCACCACTCGTTCCCGGACCTCACCCCCAACGCTGAGTAGCCGATCAGGTCGGGGGCGCCGTCCGCAGCCCCTCACGGTCGATCGCGCGCTTGAGGATCTTCCCCGACGGTCCCTTCGGCAGGGCAGGAAGCACCTGCACGAGGTGTGGGACCTTGTAGGCGCTGAGCCGCTCCTTGGCCCACCGGCGCAGCTCGTCGGCGTCCAGGGTGGCGCCGTCACGGAGCACGACCGCGGCGGCGACCTCCTCGCCGCGGGTCGGGTCGGGGACGCCGACGACGGCGGCCTCCACGATGTCGGGGTGGGCGTGGAGGACCTCCTCGACCTCGCGCGGGTACACGTTGTAGCCGCCGCGGATGATCATCTCCTTGAGGCGGTCGACGATCCGGAGCTCGCCGTCGGCGTCCAGCGTGCCGAGGTCGCCGGTGCGCAGCCAGCCGTCGCGGAGCACCTCGGCGGTCGCCTCGGGGCGGTTCCAGTAGCCCTTCATCACGATGGGGCCCTTGACCCACACCTCGCCGACCTCGCCGGTGGGCACCGCCCGGCCCCCGGCGTCCCGCACCTCGAGCTGCATGCCGTGGACGGCGCGCCCGACGGTGCCCGGTTTCGCGTCGGCGTCCGAGGGTGTGGACGTCGCCCAGCCCGAGGTCTCGGACAGGCCGTAGCCCTCCCGGATCCGGACGCCGAAACGTCGCTCGAAGGCGTCGATGACCTCGGCGGGCAGCGGGGCGCCGCCGGAGGACGCCGCCCGGAGGGTGGCCAGGTCCTTGCGGCCGGCGTCACCGGGGACGTGCAGCATCGCGATCCACATGGCCGGCACGCCCGCGACGAACGTCAGGCGGTGGTCGCGGATCATCGCGATCATCCCGGCCGCGTCGAAGGGGTGCAGCAGCGAGACCGGGGTGCCGAGCGAGACAGCGATGTGCATGACCATCAGCTGCCCGTAGACGTGGAACAGCGGCAGCGCGGTGCCGTTGCGGTCGACGGCCGGGTCGAAGCGCAGCTGGTGGCGCGCCGCGTCGACGAGCGCCGCGATGCCCCCGACCGCGAGCTCGGCGCCCTTCGGGACCCCGGTCGTCCCGGAGGTGTAGATGATGATCGCGGTCTCGTCGTCGGCGCGGTCCACGGGCTCGGCCAGCGGGGTCGCGCCGGTCCACTCCTCGCCCCACTGCGGGAGCGGCGTCAGGGTCCACACCGGCAGCCCCCGCTCGCCCGCCGCCGACCTCGCGGCGTCGGCGGCGGCGTGCCAGGCCACGACCAGGCGGGCGCCGGAGTCGGCCAGCACGTGGTCGACCTCGGGCGCGGTCGCCATGACGTTCATCGTGATCACGACGGCGCCGGCGGCGTGCAGGCCGTAGTAGGCCGCGACGAACTCCGCGCCCGTCGGCGCGACGAGCACGACCCGGTCGCCGGGGGAGACCCCGGCGCCGGCGACCCGCCCGGCGACCGTGGCGACCAGGTCCCGCAGCTCGCCGTACGACACGTCGTGCTGCCCGACGCGGACGGCGACCCGGGTGGGGTCGTCCGCGGCGTGGGCGAGGACGGCGTCGGCCAGGTTGCTCATGACGGTGCTCCGTTCGCGGGGGGCTGCGTGCCCCTCAGGTCTACCCCCTCCCGTCTACCCGCCCGTGGACCCCAGCTGCTTCTTGATCTCCGTCTTCAGCACCTTGCCGACCTTCGAGCGCGGCAGGTCGGCCCACACCTCGACCTGCTTCGGGGTCTTCACGCTCCCGATCCGGGCCCTCACGAACGCCTGCACCTCGGCGACGTCGACCGCGGAGCCCAGAGAGCCCTCGGCGCCGGCCCGCAGCTGCAGGACGGCGGTCAGGCGCTCGCCCCACTTCTCGTCGGGCAGCCCCACGACGGCGCAGTCCGCGACGGCCGGGTGCGCCATCAGCGCCTGCTCGACCTCGGTGGAGTACACGTTGAAGCCGCCGGTGATGACCATGTCCTTCGCCCGGTCGACGATGTGCAGGAAGCCCTCCTCGTCGAGGAAGCCGATGTCGCCCGTGTGGTGCCAGCCGTACGCCGACGCCTCGGCCGTCGCGGCCTCGTCGCGGTAGTAGCCGCGCATCACCAGCGAGCCCCGGACGACGATCTCGCCGCGCTCGCCGGGCGCGAGCAGGCGGCCGCCGTCGTCCATCAGCCCCACGGTGACCAGGGGCGTGGGGCGCCCGGCCGACGACAGCCGCGCGGTCGCGATGGCGCCGTCGGCGTCGTAGTGGTCGGCCGGCGGCATCACCGAGATCATCATCGGCGCCTCGGTCTGGCCGAACAGCTGCGCCATCGGCCACCCCCGCTCGAGGGCGTCGGTGAGGCGGCGGGTCGACATCGGGGCGGCGCCGTACCAGAAGCACTCGAGGCTCGACAGGTCCGTCGCGGCGGCGTCGGGGTGGTCGAGCACCATGTAGACCAGCGTCGGCGGCAGGAACGTGTGGGTCACCCGGTGCTCGGCGATCCGGGCGAGGAACCCGCCCACGTCGGGCGCGCGCATCACCACGATCGACCCGCCCGAGGCCAGCACCGGGAAGCACAGCACCCCGGCGGCGTGGGTGAGCGGCGCGAGCGCGAGGTACGTCGGCCGCGCCGGCAGGGTCGGCCACGGATAGCTCATCAGGGTGAGCGCCGTCATCGTCTCGAGGTTGGTCCGGGTGAGCATCACGCCCTTCGGGCGACCCGTCGTCCCGCCCGTGCCGACGAGCATCGCGAGGTCGTCGTCCGGCACGACGTCCACGACCTCGTTCGGGCCGGCGGCCGGACCCGTGGCGAGGAACGCCTCCCACGTCAGCGCCCACCCCACCTCGCCGTCGAGGCACACCAGGGTCGTGATCGCCGGCAGGTCGCCGCGGATCGCGTCGACGAGGTCGGCGTACGCCGCCGTGAAGACCAGCGCCGAGCAGTCGAAGAGGTCGAGCAGCTCGCGGTTCTCCGCGGCCTCGTTGCGCGGGTTGACCGGGCACCAGACGGCACCGGCGCGGCTGATCCCGAGGACGGTCGCGAAGGCGACGGGGTCGTTGGCCGACAGCACCGCCACCTTCGCTCCCGGTCCGACGCCGTGGGCGTGCAGGGCCCCGGCGACGCGGTGGGTGATCCCGACGACCTCGTCGTAGGTCCACGTCTCGCCGTCGCAGACCAGGCAGGGTGCGTCGCCGCCGAGCGAGGCCCCCTTGTCGAGGTGGTCGACCAGCCGGGCCGAGCCGCTGCTCAAGCCCGGATCACATCCCCATGCCGCCGTCGACCGGCAGGCCGATGCCGTTGACGAACTTCGCCGCGTCCGAGGCCAGGAACACCACGGCGTCCGCCATGTCCTCGACGGTGCCGAGCCGTCCCGACGGGGTGAGCTCGACAACGGCGCCGACGGCCTCCTCGGCGGAGCCGAACAGCCCGAGGCGCGCCATGTCGTTCGCGAGGCCGGCGCCCATCTCGGTGGGCACGAGCCCGGGGTAGACGCAGTTCACGCGGATGCCGAGCCCGAGCTTGCCGGACTCCATCGCCGCGACCCGGGTGAGGCGGTCGACGGCCGACTTCGTGGCCGAGTACGCCGAGATGGCCGGGAAGGCGATGGTCGCGGCGACCGACGAGACGTTGATGACGACGCCGCCGGCCCCGGCCGCGCCGCCCGGCCCCATGGTGCGGAAGGCGTGCTTGATGCCGAGCGTCGTGCCCAGCACGTTGACCTCGAGCATCCTCCGGACGTCGTCGGGGTCGACGTTCATGATCAGGTCGCTGATCTCGACGCCGGCGTTGTTGACGAGGACGTCGAGGCCCCCGGCCTGCTCGACGGCCGAGCCCACCGCGGCCTCCCAGGAGGACTCGTCGGTCACGTCGAGGTGCACGAAGTGCCCGCCGACCGACTCGGCGACCTTGCCGCCGAGCTCGTCCTGCACGTCGGCGACGACGACGGTCGCGCCCGCGGCGGCCAGCGCGCGGGCCATGCCCTCGCCGAGGCCCTGCGCGGCCCCTGTCACGAGCGCGCGTCGTCCGGTCAGGTCGAGTGAGGTCATGGGGGCTCCTTGGCGTCCGCGGGTGGGTCCGATCCCTGTGTGGTGCGCCTCACACAAGCCGAGCGCCGCGGCGGGTGTCAACGGTCCTCTGGACAGTTGTCAAGACGTTGATCCGGCGGACGGCGGGGCGCGGGTACCGTCCGACGCATGACGACCGCGGCCACCCGTCGTACGCCGGCGGAGAAGCACGAGGAGCGCCGCCGCGCGCTGGCCGCGTCGGCCCTGACGACGCTCGGCGAGCTCGGCTACGCCCGGGCGAGCCTGCGCGAGATCGCGAAGAGCTCGGAGTTCTCGCACGGCGTCGTCCACTACTACTTCCACGACAAGCTCGACCTGATCGTCTCCTGCGTGCGGCAGTACAAGGCGACCTGCGTGCACCGCTACGACGGGGTGGTCGACGACGCCGCGAGCGCCGACGGGCTGGCGGCGGCCTTCGCGGACGCCCTGGTGCGGACGATCCTCGACGAGGCCCCGATGCACCGGCTCTGGTACGACCTGCGCGCCCAGACGATGTTCACCGCCGAGCTGCGGGAGGCGGTCCTCGCGATCGACGCGACGCTGGAGGAGATGGTGTGGCGCGTCGTCGCGCGGTACGCCGACCTCGCCGGCGCGGCGCCGGCGCTCGGCCCCCGGGCGGCGTACGGGCTGCTGGACGGGGTCTTCCAGCAGGCCCTGCTGGGCCACCTGGTGGGCCGCGACGACGCCCTGGTCGACCTCGACGCCGAGGTCCGCCGCGTCCTGCCGACCCTGCTGGTCTGACGGCGCCTGAGCCTGGGCGCTGGGGCATGTCTCCCCATGTCGTGGCCTGCTACGCGACCCCTGGCGCGTCGCCTCGCTGCGTTCTCGTCAGTCGGCGGCCAAACCCGGGCCGCCTCCCTCCTCCGCCTTGCGACGCGAGGCGCCAGGCGCCGCTCGCGACGGGCCAGACATGGAGAGACACGCCCTAGGTCGGCCGCCGGACGGCGGAGAGCTCGCCGAGCGCGGCGCGCAGCAGGTCTTCCACCGCGCCGGGGGAGAGGTCGAGCAGGATCGCGATCTGCAGCGCGGTCAGGTGGCCGTGGAGGTGGAGCGCGACCGCGCAGCGTTGCTGGTCGCTGGTGCGGGCGAGCCGGTCGACGGGGTGCGGCGACGGCGGGAGGTCGGCGGCCCCCGCGCTCCCCGACGCCACCTCGACGACGGCGCGGCAGCCGTGGAACGTCGCCGTGGCCAGCGCCCCCCGGGTGCGAGCGCGGGACGGCGCCCCCTCGACGGACGCCGAGTGGAGCACGTCGGCGACGACGACGCGGGCGACCTCGATGTCCCCGGCCACGAGCCGTGCGAGGGCGAGGAGGTCGTCGCCGTGGGCGTCGAGCAGCCCGAGCGCGTGGAGCGGGTCGAACGCGGACGGCACGAGCCGGAGCGAGCGGGGAGCGGGTGCGAGCATCGGGACCCCTCGAGGACGAGTGGGCTCACGTCGGGGTCCGGGACGACGGGAGGGATCACCGTAGGTCAGTGCCGTGACCGGCGTCGACCCCCGTCCGGTGCTCGGTCCGCGGACCGGCGGCGGGGGTCGGGCGCAGGGTGGCCAGCAGCCCGCTGAGCACCGCCTCGGCGCCGTGGACCGGGCTCCACCCGAGCTCGGCCTCGGCGCGCCCGGTGTCGAGCAGCGGGACCTGCATCGCGAGGTCCACCCATCCCGGGTCGATCGGGTGCACCCGGCTCCACCACGAGGCGGCGGCGACCGCACGCACGATCCCGGCCGGCACGTGGACGGCCCGACCGCCCAGCGCCGCGGCGATGATCGGCGGTGTCACGGGGAGCGGGGCGGCGAGGTTGAACGAGCCCGCCGCGCGCCGTACCAGCGCACGGACGACGGCGTCGGCGACGTCGTCCGGGTGGACCACCGGCAGGACCAGGAGGCGGTCCAGCGGCAGCAGGGGCAGCCAGCCGACCGCTCGCCGCCCGGGCGCCCGGTCGCCGGAGGACGGGTGGTGGCCGGCGAACCCCGGCCGCATCCGGGTCACGGCGGGCGGGCCGCTGCCGCCCGCGGGGCCCCGGAGACCCGGGTGCTCGTCGTCGAGCAGCCGCTCGACGGCGACCTTGTGCCGGCTGTACGCCGACCCGTCGATGCCGCCGGTGGGGTAGGCCTCCCCGACGGGGCGGTCGTCGACCTTGGGGGAGTAGGCGGCGGCCGAGGACAGGTGGACGACGTGCGGCACCCGCTGGCTCGTCGCGGCGGCCATGACGCGCCCGGTGCCGCCGACACCGACCCGCTCGAGGCGCGACGTCCGGTCCGCGGGGCTGTGTCCCCACGCCAGGTGGACCACGGCATCGACGTCGTAGAACGCTGCCCGCAGCCGGGGGACACAGGTCTCGTCCCCGAGGTCGACGGTCGTCCACCGCAGCCGCCCCTGCCCGGCACTCCGGGCGGTGGTGCCGACGGGCAGACGCCGCGCCAGCCCCATGATCTCGGTGCGGGCGTCGGCGGCGAGGAGCCGACGGACGAGAGCCGTGCCCAGGGTCCCGGTGGCGCCGGTGATCGCGATCCTCATGGCGGATCCTTCCGAGCGGACGTGCCCGGCCGCCCCCCCAGGACACGGCCGGGCGCGCACTGCGCGCCGCAGGTCGCCGGGTCCGGGGCAACACCACGAAGAACGTCCAGGCTAGCCGACCACGAATGGCGGGGACAGGGGTCCGGCGGACTAGGGTGGCCGGGACGCGGTCGTACGGCCGGGTGGCCCGACCCACGACCAGGAGGGGTCCGGATGACGATGTCCCTGGACGCGATCAGGTCGGAGCTCAACGCGTCGCTGTCGAGCGCCGCCCCCGGCCTGTCCACCGCCGACGCCCTGTGCGCCACCTGCGTGGGCGTGCTGGACGTCGACGGCGCTGCGATGTCGGTGATCCTCGACGGAGCGTCGTCGGGGACCTTCGGCTCCAGCAACGAGACCAGCCGCCGGCTCGACGAGTACCAGTTCACCTTCGGCGAGGGGCCGTGCCTCGACGCGGTGACCCAGGGGTCGCCGGTGCTCGTCCCCGACCTCGAGGCCCTCTCCGAGCGCCGGTGGCCCGCCTTCCGCGACGCCGTGCTCTCCGACGGCATCCGGGGGGTCTTCGCCGTCCCGATCGTCGTCACCTCCGAGTGCGTCGGCGCGCTGGACCTCTACCGTGTGCGTCCGGGCCCCCTGGACGACCTGGTCCTCGCAGGCGCGCACCTCGCCGCCGAGCTCGCGACCGCGCCGCTGCTCGACCTGCTGGCCGAGGACGTCGCCGCGGAGGCCGGCCGGCAGGACGGCGCCGAGGACGACCCCCTCACACGTCGGGACGCCGACGGTGGCACCTCCGAGATGGACCGGGTCGAGGTCTACCAGGCCACCGGGATGCTGATCTCCGCCCTGGACGTCGACGCCGACGAGGCCCTGCTCCGGTTGCGGGCCCACGCGATCAGCAGCGGCCTGACCGCCACCGAGGTGGCCAGGGCGATCATCGAGCGCCGCCTGGTGCTCGACCGCGACGACAGACCCGGGTCGCCGGGGTCGTCCAGGCCGGGCGGGAGCACGCCGTGAACGAGTCCAGGGAGCGCGAGATCATCGCTGCGTTCGTGCAGCTGTCCAACGAGCTCGTCGACGACTACGACGTCGTCGAGATGCTCGCGCAGCTGACTGCGAGCTGTGCCCGCCTGCTCGGGATCTCCTCGGCCGGCCTGCTGCTCGCCGACGGCGCGGACACCCTCCACCTCGTCGCGTCCTCCTCCGAGCGGACCCACCACCTCGAGGTGTTCCAGCTGCAGCGCGACGAGGGGCCGTGCCTGGACTGCTACCGCGAGCAGCGTGCCGTCCTCACCCCCGACCTGGACGCGGAGACCGCGCGGTGGCCGGAGTTCTGCCGTGCCGCGGAGATCGTGGGCTTCCGGTCCGTCCACGCCCTGCCGATGCGGCTGAAGGACAACGTGCTCGGCACCCTCGGACTCTTCGGTGACGAGGCCGGCGCACTCGGCGAGGAGGATCTCGCCCTCGCCCAGGCGCTCGTCCACGTGGCCAGCGTCGCGATCGTCAACGAGCGCTCCGCCCACGACCGTGCCACGGTCAACGCCCAGCTGCAGCACGCCCTGAGCAGCCGGGTCGTGGTCGAGCAGGCCAAGGGCGTGCTGGCCCACGCCGGCGGGCTCGAGATGGACGTCGCCTTCACCGTCCTGCGCCGCTACTCCCGCGACCACGGCCGCAAGCTCAGCGACGTCGCAGGCGAGATCGTCGCCCGCGAGCTGCCGTTCGCGACGGTGCTCGACCACGCCCGCGAGGGGCGCATCCTGCCCTGAGCCCTAGGTCCCGTGACGCGCTCAGGTGGCAGGGTCGGGGTCCTGGTCGACCAGGGTCGCCCGGGCGGCGCGGACGTGGGAGCGCATGACCGACTCGGCCCAGGCCGGGTCCTGGGCGGCCAGGGCGTCCACGAGCTCGTGGTGGTGGGCGAGGCTGCGGCGCATGGCCGCGGGGGAGTAGTGGGAGAACGTCCGCCACACGATCGGTACGGCGACCACCGTGGCGACGAGCTGCACGAGGCGCCCGTTGCCGGACGCCGCGAGGACCTCGCCGTGGAAGCCGTTGTTGAGCCGGGTGATCTCGTCCAGGTCCGGTGACGCGCCGAGGGCGGCGGCGTCCATGCGGTCGGCCAGGTCGCGCAGGGCGTCGAGGTCGGCCAGCCCCGAGGTGGCGGCGAGGGCGCAGCCCCACGGCTCGAGGACCGAGCGCAGGCTGAAGATCTCGTCGAGGTCGGCCAGGCTCCAGCTCTCGACCTGCACGCCGCGGTGCCGCTCGTGGCGCACGAGCCCCTCGCTGGCGAGCCGCCGGAGGGCCTCACGGACCGGCGTCCGGCTGACCCCGAGGGAGGCGGCGAGGTCCTCCTCGCGCAGCCACTCGCCGGCGGCCCGCTCGCCGCGCAGGATCTCCTGCCGGATCGCGGCGTAGGTGTCGTCGGCGGACCGTCGTCCCGACACCTCCCCGCCGGGGGTCACCGTCGTCATGCCCGGAACCTAGCACCGGCCGAGGGTGGGGACCGCTCCTCGGAATTGCATGCAATCTGGGGGATGGGCCCTTGACCTCTCTCGAACGGCACCCCTACGTTGCTCCACCTGAGCCCGTGATCTGGCTCACTCACGTCTTACGCTGTATACGAAGAGGACGGTGTGCATGGCGCACGACGACGTCGCGGGCATGCCCCTCGACGACCTCCGCGTGATCGAGCTCGGCCAGCTGCTGGCGGGGCCGTTCTGCGGCCAGCTGCTCGGCGACTTCGGCGCCGAGGTGATCAAGGTCGAGGACCCGGGCAGTGGCGACCCGATGCGGCAGTGGGGCCGCGAGAAGCCGTACGGCCGCTCGCTGTGGTGGCCCGTCGTCGCCCGCAACAAGAAGTCGGTGACCGCGAACCTGCGCAGCGCCGTGGGCCAGGACCTCCTGCGTCGGCTCCTCACGGACGCCGACGTCCTCGTCGAGAACTTCCGTCCCGGCACGCTCGAGCGCTGGGGCCTGTCGCCCGAGCAGCTGTGGGAGCTGAACCCGCGGCTCGTGATCACCCGGGTCACCGGCTTCGGCCAGACGGGCCCGTACGCCGCCCGCGCCGGCTACGGCTCCATCGGCGAGGCCATGGGCGGAATCCGCTACGTGACCGGCGACCCCGACCGCCCGCCGGCCCGCGCCGGGGTCTCGCTGGGCGACTCGCTCGCGGCGACCTTCGCCTGCCTCGGCACCCTCGTCGCGCTGCACCAGCGCGAGCGCACCGGCCGCGGGCAGGTCGTGGACTCCGCGATCTACGAGGCGGTGCTCGCGATGATGGAGTCGCTCGTCCCCGAGTGGCAGGTCGCGGGCTACCAGCGCGAGCGCACCGGCACCACGCTGCCGAACGTCGCGCCGAGCAACGTCTACCCGACGGCGGACGGCGAGATGGTGCTCGTCGCCGCCAACCAGGACACCGTGTTCAAGCGGCTGGCCGCCGCCATGGGCCGGGACGACCTCGCGGTCGACGAGCGCTACGCCACCCACGGCGCCCGGGGTCGGTACATGGTCGAGCTCGACGACACGGTCGCCGCGTGGACGGCGACGCTGCCCGCCGAGGAGCTCCTCGAGCTGCTCCACGAGAACGGCGTCCCCGCGGGTCGCATCTTCAAGGCCCAGGACATGCTGGCCGACCCGCACTTCGCCGCCCGGGAGGCCATCGTCCGGCTCACGCACCCGGAGATCGGCGAGTTCGCCATGCACAACGTCGTCCCCAAGCTGTCGCAGACCCCCGGGCGCGTCCGCGCCGTCGGGCCCGAGCTGGGACAGCACAACGAAGAGATCTACCGCGACCTGCTGGGGCTCGACGACGACACCATGTCGTCGCTGCGCGACTCCGGCGTCATCTGAGGAGGACACCATGGCAATCAGACTGGGCGTCGACGTCGGCGGCACCTTCACCGACATCCTGCTGGTCGACGAGGAGACCGGCGAGACCCACCGCGCCAAGACGTCCTCGACCCCCGAGGACCAGTCCGTCGGGGTCCTGCGCGGCATCGAGCGGGTCTGCGAGGCCGCCGGCGTGACGATGGCGGAGATCTCCGAGGTCCTCCACGGCACCACCGTCGCGACCAACGCGATCCTCGAGGGCAAGGGCGCCCGGGTCGGTCTCGTGACCACCCAGGGCTTCCGCCAGGTCCTCCAGATCGCCCGGTCCTACGTCCCCGGCGGGCTCGCCGGCTGGATCATCTGGCCGAAGCCCGAGCCGCTGGCCGCCCTGGAGGACACCGTCGAGGTGCCCGAACGGGTCGCCTCCGACGGCAGCGTGGTCACCGCGCTCGACGAGGACGCCGTCCGCACCCAGCTGCGCCGCCTGCACCGGCGCGGTGTCGAGGCGCTGAGCGTCAGCCTCATCAACTCCTACGCCAACGACGCCCACGAGCGCCGGATCGGCGAGCTCGCCGCCGAGGAGCTGCCCGGCGTCGCGGTGTCGCTGTCGTCGGCGGTGCTGCCCGAGCTGCGGGAGTACGAGCGGACCATCACCACCGTCGCGAACGCGGCGGTCCAGCCGCAGGTCTCGCGGTACGTCGCCAACCTGGCCACCCAGCTGAGGGACGGCGGGGTGCCCGGCAAGCTGAGCATCCTGCGCAGCGACGGCGGCCTGGTCTCCGGCGAGGTCGCCGCCGACAACCCGGTCAACCTGCTGCTGTCCGGGCCGGCCGGCGGCGTCACCGGCGCCGCCTGGGTCGCCGCGCAGGTCGGCTACACCGACTTCCTCACCTTCGACATGGGCGGCACCTCCACCGACGTCGCCCTCGTGCAGGACTCCACGCCCCGCATCGGCCGGGAGACCCGCGTCGGCGACCTCACCGTCCGCGCCACCTCGGTCGACGTCCGCACCGTCGGCGCCGGCGGCGGGTCGATCGCGCACGTGCCGCCGCTGACCCAGGCGCTGCGCGTCGGGCCGCAGTCGGCGGGCGCCTCGCCCGGCCCCGCGGCGTACGGCGCGGGCGGGCAGGAGCCGACCGTGACCGACGCGAACGTCGTCCTCGGCTACCTGCCGACGCAGCTCGCCGGCGGCGAGATCGCCCTGGACCGCGACGCGGCCCGCGCCGCGGTCGGCACCATCGCGGACGCCACCAGCCTCGAGACCCCGGAGGCCGCGGCCGCGGGGATCGTCGACATCGTCAACGAGAACATGTTCGGCGCGCTGCGCCTGGTCTCGGTGCAGCAGGGCTTCGACCCGCGCGACTTCGCGCTGGTCGCCTTCGGCGGCGCGGGACCGTTGCACGCCAACGCGCTCGGCGTGCTGACCGGCGCCTGGCCGGTGATCATCCCGCCGTCGCCCGGCGTGCTCTGCGCGTACGGCGACGCCACCACCAACGTCCGCGACGAGGCCGTCCGCACCCTCGTACGACGCTTCGACGACCTCACCGACGACAGCCTCGGCGCGATCCTCGACGAGCTCGCCGCGGCGGCGTCCTCGACGCTGAGCCGGGAGGGCATCGCCGAGGCCGACCAGCGCACCGTCTTCACCGCCGACCTGCGCTACCACGGGCAGGGCTTCGAGATCCCGGTGACGATCGACCGCGACGCGTTCGACGGCGCCGGGGCCGGGCTCGAGTCGATCCGCAAGGCGTTCGAGGTCGAGCACGAGCGGCTGTTCTCGTTCGTGCTCGGCACCGAGTGCGAGCTGGTCACCGTCCGCGCCACCGCCCACGGGCCCCGCCCGTCGGTGGCCGGGCAGGACCTGGAGGGGGGTGGCGGGGACCCGTCCGCCGCCGAGGTCGGCACCACCCGGGTGTGGGTCGGCGGCGCCGAGGCCGACGCCCGCGTCTACGACAGGGAACGCCTGCGGGCCGACGACGTCGTGACCGGTCCCGCGGTCGTCACCGAGATGGACTCCACCACCCTCGTCCTCCCCGGTCACGCCGCGACGGTCCACACGAGCGGCAGCATGCTGATCCGCCCCCTCGAGCAGTCCCCGTCCGAGCACCAGGAAGGCTGAGCCATGGCACGCCTCATCGAGACCGCCACCGGGCCGCTGAGCCCCGTCGACGTCGACGTCGTCACCCTCGACCTGATCGAGAACGGGCTGCGCAACGCGCGCTACGAGATGGACGAGGTGCTGTTCCGCACCGCGCTGTCGCCGGGCATCCGCGAGCAGCACGACGAGTTCCCGCTCATCGGCGACCCCGAGGGCAAGATGGTCGTCGGCCAGTTCGGCCTGTCGATCCCCGACTTCCTGGCCAACTACGACGGCGACATCGAGGAGGGCGACGTCCTCCTGACCTCCGACCCGTACTCCTGCGGCGCCGCCATCAGCCACGCGAACGACTGGCTGGTCGTGATGCCGATCTTCTTCGAGGGCCGGATCGTGGGCTGGGCGTCGATGTTCGGCCACATGTCCGACGTCGGCGGCAAGACCCCGGCGTCCATGCCGACCGACGCGCGCACGATCTTCGAGGAGGGCGTCGTCATCCCGCCCTTCACCCTCTACAAGAAGGGGAAGCTGGACGACGACGCGCTGCGGATCATCCTCAACCAGGTCCGCAAGCCCGACTGGAACCGCGCCGACCTCAACGGCATCGTCGCGGCCTGTCGTACGGCGTCGCGCCGGGTCCAGGAGATGTGCGCCCGCTTCGGCGTCGACACCTACACCTCGGCGCTCGACGCGCTGCTCGACCGCAACTACCGGGCGATGAAGACGCTGCTGCAGATGGTCTTCGCCGAGGGCCAGACGATCTCGTTCACCGACTACATCTGCGACGACGGCGTCGGCTTCGGGCCGTACGAGCTCAAGCTGAGCCTCACCCGGACCGGCGACAAGGTCGTCCTCGACTTCACCGGGTCGAGCCCGCAGGCGCAGGGACCGATCAACTACTTCATCAACGAGAACCTGGTCCGGATGTTCTTCGGGATCTACATGATCACCGTCGCCGACCCGCAGATCCTCTGGAACGACGGCTTCTACCCGCTGGTGGACGTCGTCATCCCGGAGGAGTCGTTCTGGCGCCCGAAGTACCCGGCCGCCCTCAACGCCCGCAACCACGGCATCGGCCGGGTCTTCGACCTGTTCGGCGGCCTGCTCGGGCAGACCAACCCGGACCTGCTGAACGCCGCCGGGTTCTCCTCCTCGCCGCACTTCATGTACTCCGGCACGTACGGCGAGGGCGCCCGCAAGGGGGAGTGGTTCCAGCTGTACTCGATCGGCTTCGGCGGCATCCCCGGCCGCCCGATCGGCGACGGCCCCGACGGCCACTCGCTGTGGCCGTCGTTCGTCAACATCCCCTGCGAGTACCTCGAGTCGTACTACCCGCTGCGCATCGAGCAGTGGGAGACCGTCGCCGACACCGGCGGCGCCGGGCTCCACCGCGGCGGCAACGGCGTGGACGTCGCCTACCGGTTCCTCGAGGACGGCACCATCGCCATCCACGACGACCGCTGGCTGACCTACCCGTGGGGCGTCAACGGCGGCCACCCCGGCACCCGCGGGCGCAAGTGGATCGAGCGGCCCGACGGCACCACCGAGGTGCTCGCCAGCAAGATCCACGACTACCCGGTGAAGGCCGGCGAGCTGCTCCACTTCGTCACCTGGGGTGGCGGCGGCTGGGGCGACCCGCTCGCCCGCGAGCCGGAGACCGTCGGGCTCGAGGTGCTCCGCGGGCTCGTCAGCGTGGACGGCGCGCGCCGCTTCGGCGTCGTCTGCGACGACGAGGGTGTCGTCGACACCGCGGCGACCGAGAGCCTGCGGGCCGAGATGGCCGTCGGCCGCCCCGACCCGCTCCCGACCTTCGACATGGGCCCACCCCTCGAGACCATCCTCGAGCGGTGCGAGGAGGAGACCGGCCTCCCGCGCCCCAAGCCCCCGGTCCCGCTGTGAGGCAGGCGCACCATCCCGGAGATCGAGGCGGTGTCCTGAGCCTGTCGAAGGGTGCGAGGCCGGCCACGGCCGAGCCACGAGATCCGGTGACGGGGGAGTCGGTCCGGTGCTGGGGTCTCGTGGCTCCTCACTTCGACAGGCTCAGTACAAGCGCGGGCTCGCGGCACCTCGACCTCCGGCGCGTCGGAGATCGAGGTGCGAGGCCGGCCACGGCCGAGCCACGAGATCGCCGCAGCCGACAGACCGACGCACCGGAGGCCACCCCATGACCGACGCACCCGACGAGGGTTTCGGCGGCGGACTCACCCCCGGCAGTGCGCCCGTGGTCGTGATGGTCGACCTCATGCGCGCCTACTTCGACGACGACAGCCCCCTGAACCTCCCCTCGCGGTCGTGCCTCGACTCGGCCGCGCGGGTGCTCGGTGCGGCGCGGGAGGCCGGCGTACCGGTGGTGCACACCCGGGTCGAGTTCGCCCCCGACGGGCGTGACGGCGGGATGTTCGTGCGCAAGGTCCCCGCCCTGCGCCACCTGTACGGCGGGGGCCCGCTCGCCGCGCTGATGCCCGAGGTCGCCCCGGTCGACGGGGAGCTGGTGGTGGTGAAGCAGTACGCCAGCTCGTTCTTCGGCACGTCCCTGGCCTCGACCCTGACCGCGATGCGCGCCGACACCGTCGTGATCACCGGCGTCAGCACGAGCGGCTGCGTCCGCGCCACCGCGGTGGACGCGATCCAGCACGGCTTCGTCCCCCTGGTGGTCGAGGAGGCCGTCGGCGACCGGACGCCGGCCGTCCACGAGGCGACGCTGTTCGACCTGCGCAGCAAGTACGCCGAGGTCGTCGACGAGAGGTTCGCCGTGCGGTACCTGGGGGGTGACGCATGACGGACCCCTCGTCGGCGACGAGGGTCGGCATCGTCGAGATGGCCCCGCGCGACGGGCTGCAGAACGAGGACACGGTGCTCAGCACCACCGACAAGGTCGAGCTCGTCGCCCGCGCGGTCGCCGCCGGCGCCCGCCGCATCGAGGTCACCAGCTTCGTCAACCCCGCCCGGGTGCCGCAGATGGCGGACGCCGACGAGCTGATGGCGGCGCTGCCCCGTCCCGACGGTGTCTCGTACGCCGGCCTCGTGATGAACCGGCGCGGCCTCGACCGGGCCCTGGCCGGGGGCGTCGACGAGGTCGACGTGGTGGTCGTCGCCACCGACACCTTCTGCCGCCGCAACCAGGGCGTCGACACCGCCGCGATGTGCGACCTCGCCGCGGACCTGGTGACCGAGGCCCGCGGCGCCGGGGTGTTCACGACGGTGACCATCGGGGCGTCGTTCGGCTGCCCGTTCGAGGGTGAGGTGACCCTCGACCGCCTCCGCGAGGTGGTGGGCCGCGTCGTCGACGCCGGGCCCGACGAGCTGGCGCTGGCCGACACGATCGGCGTCGCCGTCCCCGCGGACGTCACCGCCCGCGTCGCGCTCGCCCGGGAGGTCGCGGGTGACGACCTGCCGCTGCGGCTGCACCTGCACGACACCCGCCACACCGGCGTCGCCAACGCGGTCGCGGGCGTCGCGGCCGGCGTCGCCACCCTCGACGCCAGCATCGGCGGGGCCGGCGGGTGCCCGTTCGCGCCCGCCGCGACGGGCAACGTCGCCACCGAGGACCTCGCCTACCTCTTCGACCGCACCGGCGTCGCGACCGGGCTCGACCTCGCCACGCTCACCGACGCCGCCGCCTGGCTCGAGCAGCGCCTCGGCACCCGCCTGCCCAGCGGCCTCCTGCGGGCCGGGCCGTTCCCGGCCTGATCCGCCGGGTTTGGCCCGCCCGCACGCGGGTAGACCCTGCTGTGCCGGGACATCCGCAGTCGGGGGACTGCGCCGCGCTCGGCCGTCCGGGCGTTGACAGATCGCTGTGGCGACCGCCAATGTAGGGACAACCTGTACGTACAAGTCGTACGCCTTGATCCCTCGACGACGGAGCCCCATGTCCCACCCCACAGCCGAGAAGACCCTCGTCCCGATCTACGACACGATGAACCGGATCCCCGGCGGTCTGATGCTCGTGCCGCTGGTGCTCGGATCGATCATCGGCACCTTCGCGATGCCGGCGCTCGACATCGGCAGCTTCACCACCGCGCTGTTCCGCGACAGCGCCCTCGCGCTCATCGCCCTGCTGATCTTCGCGACCGGCACCCACGTCACGCTCCGCACCAGCGGGCCCGTGCTCGCGCACTCCGCGGTCATCCTGGTGACGAAGTCGATCATCCCGGCGTCCCTCGTCGTGGGTCTCGGGCTGCTCGTGGGCATCGACGGGGTCGCCGGGGTGTCGATCCTCGCCCTGCTGGTGGCCGTCGACAACTCCAACGGCGGGCTGTGGCTCGCCTTCACGGGCCGGTACGGCGACAAGCGGGACCGCGGCGCCTACATGGCCTCCGCGCTGAACGACGGCCCGTTCTTCTCGATGCTGTTCCTGGGCGCGTCCGGCCTGGCCGCCATACCCGGCCTGCTGCTGCTCGGCGCCGTGATCCCGTTCCTGCTCGGCATGCTCGTGGGCAACCTCGACCCGAAGTGGCGCGAGGTCATGCGCCCGACGCCGACCATCGTCATCCCGTTCTTCGCCTTCGCGCTCGGCACGGGCATCGACCTCGGCGCCGTGGTGGCCGGCGGTGCCTCCGGCCTGCTGGTCGGCGCGATCGTCGCCCCCGTGACCGGGCTGTTCGTCTACCTCGGCTACAAGATCGTCCTGCGCCGCGGCGCCAAGAGCGGCCTCGGCTTCGCCGCCGGGACGACGGCCGGCAACGCCATCGCCACCCCGGCGATCGTCGCCGCGGCCGACCCCGCGTTCGAGCCGTACGTCGCCACGGCCACCGCCCAGGTGGCCGCCTCGGCCCTCATCACCGCGATCCTCGCGCCGGTCATCGCCGCGTGGGTGCTCAAGCGGGAGGGTGGTCTGACCGTCGTCGACGAGGACGGCGTGGAGCTCGTCGGGGAGGCGAAGGCGTGAGCGACGCCCACCCGCGCGTCCTCGTCGTCGCCGACGACCTCACCGGCGCCAACGACTGCGGCGTGCAGTTCGCGGCGGCCGGCTGGCCCAGCACCCTGCGGATGCGGGTCGACCGCGACGCCGCCCCCGTGCCCGGCACGGTCGCGGTGTCCACCGACAGCCGCGCCCTGGACGACGACGCGGCGGCCGCCGTCACCCGCGACGCCGTCGCGGCCGAGGAGCTCGCCGCCGGCGACCACGTCTACCTCAAGGTCGACTCCACCCTGCGGGGGTCGGTCGCCGGACAGCTCCGCGGCGCGCTGACCGCGCGGCGTCGTACCCGGCCTGACGCGTTCGTCGTCCTCTGCCCCGCCTACCCCGCGATGGGACGCCGGGTCGAGGGCGGCCTGCTGACCGTGCACGGCGAGCCCGTCACCGCCTCGCCCGCCGGGCGCGACCCGGTCACCCCGGTGCGCCACGACCTGGTCACCGACCTGGTCGGCGGCTCGGTCCCCGTCCCCGCGCCGAGCGGCGAGGACCCCACCGCGACCGCGGCGGTCTGGGGCGCCACCGGCGCCGACGTCCTCGTCGTCGACGCCGCGGACGACGCCGACCTCGCCCGGGTCGCCGCGGTCCTCGTCGCCCTCGGCCCGCGGGCCGTCCCCGCGGGCTCCGCCGGTCTCGCGGCCCCCCTGGCCCGGCTGTGGGGCGGCGACGGCGAGGCGACCCCGCCGCCCGCCGGCGTACGACGACCGCTCGTCCTCGTCTCCTCCCACCACGCCACCGCGCGGCAGCAGGTCGACGCGCTGGTCGCCGGCCGCCCGGACGTCACCCGGGTCGCCACCGCTGCGGAGGAGCTGCTCGGCGACGCACCGCTGCCCGCGGCGCCCGACGGCGACGGCCCCGTGGTGCTCGTCTCGCCCGACGAGCGCACCGAGCCGCACCGCAGCGCCGCGCTCGCCGCTGCGCTGGGACGCCGTACCGCCGCCTGGGCCGGCGACGCCCGCCACCGCGTCGACGCCATCGTGCTCGTCGGCGGCGACGGGGCGGAGGCCACGCTGCGGGCCGCGTCCGCCGACGGCCTGCGCATCCACGGCCGCCTCCTCGAGGGCGTGCCGTACGGCGAGGTCGCGGGCGGCGACCTGGACGGCCTCCCCGTCGTCACGAAGGCCGGCGGCTTCGGCGACGACACCACCCTGCTGACCCTGCTCGACACCCTGATGACCGACGACACGACGGAGAACGCCTCATGACGACCACGCCCGAGACCAAGCCCGTGCTCGCCCTGACCCTCGGCGACGTCGCCGGCATCAGCCCCGAGATCACCGCGCGGACGATGCTGCACCACCCCGACCTGCGCGAGAGGGCCGTCCCCGTCGTCATCGGGGACGCCGACGCGCTGCGCCGCGGCTGCGAGACCGTGGGGGAGGACCCGGCGAAGGTGCGGGTGCTCGACGACGTCCGCGACGCCACCAACGACCCCGACACCCTCGAGGTGCTGCAGGCCGGTCCGTCGCTGGGCCACGTCGGGCTCGGCGAGATCCACCCCGACGCCGGCGACGGGTCGCACCGCTTCGTCGTCACCGCCTGCGACCTCGCGAAGCAGGGCGTCGTCGACGCGATCGTCACCGCCCCACTCAACAAGGCCGCCATGCACGCGGGCGGACACCAGTTCCCGGGCCACACCGAGCTGCTGGCCCACGAGTTCGGGGTCACGAACTTCTCGCTCGTCCTCTCGGCCGGCGACCTCTACTTCTTCCACCTCACCACCCACGTCTCGCTGCGCCGGGCCATCGACGACGTCACCCCCGAGCGCACCGACGCCGTCCTCAAGCTGGTCGGCGCGTTCACGAAGGCGCTCGGCCGGCCCGACGAGCGGATCGGCCTCGCCGGCCTCAACCCCCACGCCGGGGAGAACCGGATCTTCGGCGACGAGGACGCCGACGTCCTCGCCCCCGCCGTCGAGCGCGCCCGCGCCGCCGGGCTCGACGTCCACGGCCCCCTGCCCGCCGACGCGCTGATCCCGCAGGCCGTCAACGGGAAGTGGAACCTCGTGGTCGTCTGCTACCACGACCAGGGCCACGCGCCGTTCAAGGCGGTGTACGGCGACGAGGGCGTCAACATCACCGTCGGGCTGCCCGTCGTACGGGTGTCGGTCGACCACGGCACCGCCTTCGACATCGCCGGGCAGGGCGTCGCGCGGGAGGCCAGCCTCGTGCTCGCCGCCGAGCGGGCCGCCGCGCTCGCCCCCGGCTGGGACCACGTGTGGCGCACCGCGCAGGAGGCGGAGCAGGCCCTAGCGTGACGCCCATGGCGAGGACGCCCCTGCACGCCCGACTCACCGCCCAGCTGCGCGGCCGGATCCACGACCGCGAGCTGACGCCCGGCGAGCTGCTGCCCAGCGAGAGCGCGCTGCAGGAGGAGTTCTCGGTCTCCCGGTCGGTCGTCCGTCAGGCGCTCGCCACCCTCGAGGCCGAGGGACTCGTACGCCGCGCCCAGGGCCGGGGCACCGTCGTCGCCCCCCAGCCGGAGCTGCACCGCGACGTGGAGATGTCGTCCGGGCTGATGGACCAGCTCCAGGGCGCGGGCAGCACCACCTCCACGACCGTGCTGCGCTGCGAGCCGGCCTCGGTGCCGCAGCACGCCGACGAGCTGGGCGACGACGTCCACGTGCTCGAGCGGCTGCGGCGCGTCGACGGACGCCCGGTGGCGTTCATCCGCACCTACCTGCCGGCGTCCGTGGTGACCGCCATCGACGTCGCCGACCTCGAGGACGGCTCGCTGCACAAGGTGGTCCGCGCGGCCACCGGGCGCGGCGTCGCCGGGGGCCGCCGGACCATCCGCGCGGTCGCCGCGAGCTCCCCGCTGGCGGAGGCCCTCGAGGTCGACGAGAGAGACCCCCTGCTGCTGCTCGAGGGCACCAGCGTCGACCAGCGCGGCGAGGTGGTCGAGGTGTTCTCCACCTGGCACCGCTCCGACCTCGTCGCCTTCGACGTCGGCCTGCGGCCCGGCGGCGGCTCTGGGAGCGAGGTCGAGGCCGGGGCGCTCGACCGGGTCACGGGATTGCTGGACCAGGCCCGGGCCGAGGTCGCGGCGCTGCGGGACTCCCCGAGACGTTGACGGGGCCTCGCCGGCCTCGATCGACCGGAGGCGACGCCGCCGGACCGGTTCACGGATCCGACCGCCGCGTCGTGAGCTCCGACAGCGCGTCGAGCTGCTCGCGGGGCCAGTTGGTGCCGAGGACCTGGTCCCAGGCGTACGCGTGCCGACCGCTGAAGATGTGCCCGGTGCCGGGCGGGGTGCCGAAGCCGAGCGCGAGGTCGGCGGAGACCTGGCCGAAGGTGACGAAGGGGATCCACACCATCGACGCGGAGACGTCCGGGCCGCGCTCCTCCTCGAGCCAGTCGGGTCGCTGGAGGATCAGGTCGGGGCTCCACCAGGTGACGGGGTCCGAGGCGTGCTGGAAGTAGAGGATGTGTGAGCCCGACCAAGGGGCGTCCTCGGGCGGCGCGGGACGGCGGGCGTCGAGCGTGAACCGGATGGTCTCGCCGTCCCGGTAGTCGGCCTCGATCTCCGGGCTGCCGGGGTCGCGGGAGGCGAGGAGCTCGCGGTAGAGCGGGTTGAAGCGCGGTGGCCCCACGAACAGCGCACCGTCGAGACGGGTGGCCATGTCGCCGCTGCCGCTGAACGCCGCCTCCCCGCCGAACGAGCCGAGGGACTCGCCGAACGCGTACAGCTCGGGGCGGTCCTCGGCGGGGATCGCGGCGAGTCGCGCGTACACCGCGTCGAACAGCGCCCGCCCGGCGTCGCGGGCACGCTCCTCGTCGACCCAGTACGACAGGGGCGAGGGCAGGTGGGAGTACTGCATGCCGACGATCGCGGAGTCGCCGTCGGCGAGGTACTCGAAGCTCGTCGCCACGCTCGGCTCCACCCACCCGGTGCCGGTCGTGGTCACCACGAGCAGCCGCTCGCGCTCGAAGCCTCCGGCGCGCTCCAGGTCGGCCGCGGCCAGCTCGGCCCGCTCCCGCTCGTCCTCGGCCGAGGCCACCCCGGCGAAGATCCGGACCGGCTCCTCGGCGGGCTCGCCGGTCAGCGCGGTGATGTCCTCGGCGGTCGGTCCCCGGCCCACGAAGACCCGGCCCTCCCGGCCGAGCTCGTCCCAGTCGACCAGCGACTCCGGGCTCCCGGAGCGCAGCGGGGTGGTCGGCCTCGTCACACCGTCGGGGGTGAGCAGGTCACCGACGCTGGCGGACCGGTCCACCGTCGCCACGATCCCGTCGAGCAGCACCCCGCTGAACACCAGCGCCGTGGCCACGACCACGGCCCCGGTGCTGATGACACGGGCGGCGCGGGCGCTCGTACGACGCTCCAACCAGCGCGCCGTATGACGGGTGATGCCGCGCAGCCCGCGACCCACCGCCAGGAGCAGCGCGAAGACGGCGACTGCGACGACAGGGCTGAGCGGCACCGCCCAGGGGCTCACCGGCTCGAGTCCCACCAGCGCGCTGGACTGGCGGTGCCAGACGTGTCCGGCGATCAGCGAGACGACGGTGCCGACACCCAGCCAGATCCACCAGACCCGCCACGCCCGCGGGCTCCACACGCCCACCGCCCGGTCACCCAGCTCCCGGACCACGGCGGTCACGAGCACCCCGAGGCCGTAGCCGATCGCGGCGACCACCCCGGCGACGAGTCCCTGGTACGCCACCCCGCGCGGGAGCAGCGACGGCGTGAACGACAGGAAGGCGAGCGCCGTCGCGGCCCACAGGCCGGGCAGCGACAGTCCGTGCCTGCCCATGTCCCTCAGTGTGTCGCCCGGGCGGACCCCTCGTACAGTGCCGCGGTCACGTCGGGTCGCACGCCGGACCGGACCCGAGCGCTCGCGTCGCCCGCGCCGCCCCGGGCGTGACCACGGTCAGTACCTGCTCGCGAGGGACGGCGCGATCGTGACGCCGAAGCCGTCGGTGGGCGTGTAGCGCCTGCTCATGAGGCCGCCCATCCGTCCCGTGAGCCGGTCGCCGTTGCGCAGGACGGCCACGAACTTCATGCCCTGGGCCGGGACCCCGCTGCCCGCGAACAGGGTCTGCTCACCGAGCTGGTCTCCCGAGTTGCCGCCGGACGGCGGTCCCGGGTACCGGAGGTCCCGGTCGATGCCGAAACGCAGGAAACCTTCTGTGACGGGCTTGGTGAACGTGATGCGGAGGCGTTGGTGGAACGGCGTGGACCCCACCCGCCGGAGCAGCTGGGTCCGGATGTCGGCGCGGTCCACGTTGTAGCGGTAGCCGAGCGTGAACGGGTAGCCGCCCTGGTCGTAGCGCCCTCGCGGCCCGAGGGGCCGGGGGTCGAAGACGATGCCGCCCGAGGGTGCGCCGGGTGTCGCGCCGGGGGCGGTCGGCCCCGCCGTGTCGCCCAGCAGGGTGACGGACCTGAGCGGGACCTCCCCCTCGTAGCGCAGGCGGAACGCGTCCGGGTCGGCGATCGAGAGGTCGCTGCCCGAGCGCTCGAGACCGGGGAACCCGACCACGCCCAGGCGGACGTCGTTCTCGAAGTCGTCGCTGAAGACGGTGTCGCCGGCCGAGAACGGGAGCCGGTTGTGCTCGTAGCCCGACGACTCCATCGCGCGCTCCAGCGGCCCGGGACGCACCGAGCCGGGGCCACCGGCCTTCTGCAGCGCCAGGGCGCCGATGGCGGCGGCCTGGGCGGCGGACGCGCTCGTGCCGCCGAAGTTCGGGAGGTCGTCGGCGTCACGGACGTCGTCGGTCCCGAAGAACGTCGTGTTGCCGCCGCCGACGGCGGAGATGTCGGGCTTGCGGCGCAGGTCGCCGAACCGGTACCGGTCGCCGTCGGGGGAGAAGTAGTAGCGCATCTTCCCGCCGGGTGACGTCGTCGCCTCGGGCAGGTACGGACCGAGGCCGTCGTACGCGGCGACCGTGATCACGTTGTCGGAGCCGGCCTGGCCGTAGATCCCGGGGTCGCGGGCGATGTAGTACTCGTCGGTGCGGATCCCGCCGTCGTTGACGTAGCCGATCTCCTGCACCTCCGTCGGCCCGGTGGAGGCTCGGGCCAGGACCAGCTGCACCGCGGTGTAGCGGGTCTCGGACCGGGAGAGAAGGGCGAGCTCGCCGGGCCGGCCGGTCAGCCGGTTGTCCTCGTCGATGGCGCCGAGGTAGTCGCCGTTCGGTGCGAAAAGCAGGGCGGCGAAGTCCGTCGAGGTGTCCGACGGCTCGCCGGGCGTCCCGCCGTCGGGGTCGACCGGGTCGGCCCACTGGAGGTTGAACAGGCCCCCGCCGGGCTCCAGCTGGAGGGTCTGGGCGACGTCGACCCCGCGGCGGAACTCCATGTCCTGCATCCCGCCGGCGTAGAGGGCCGGGTCGACGTCGGACAGGTCGAGGCCGACCTTGCGGGCGTTGGCCCGGGCCTGGGCGGGGGTCAGCAGGTCGACCGCGGTCCGGAAGGTGTTCTGGGCGCCGTTGTCGCCGGCGGCGGAGAAGTAGGCCACGCCCTGCCGCACCGCGACCCGTTCGGCCGCTCGCGTGATGGCGTCGTCGGAGAAGAACGGCGAGCTGGGGTAGCGGACGTCGTCCACGATCACGTCCGCACCGCAAGGGCCGTCGGGGTCGGCGAGCGCGCGGATGTTGTCGGCGAACCCGAGCTCGCCGTCGGTCCCGGTCGCGAAGCACAGCCGCGCCCCGGGCGCGCTGTCGTGGATGACCTGCAGCATCGCCCGGCCCTCGTCGCGGGCGGCGGGGTCGTCGTTGTCCTCGAGGACGACGACCGGGTCGGTGTTGCCCTCGGGGTTGCCCGCACCCGGGAGGTCGCCCGAGGCGACGTCGTCGGCGGCGCGGGTCGCGACGGGACCGCCATCGACGGACAGCGTGGCGGTGTCGTAGGAGTCCGAGAGCACGCCGACCGTGATGCCGTCGCCGTCGATGCCCTGCTCGATCAGTACGTCGGCCCGCTGCAGAGCGGCGCCCTGGTACGTCGCGTCGCCGCTGAAGGTCAGCGGGCGCGGGACCTGCGTGAGCGTGCCGAGGTCGTCGAGCCCGGCGAGGTCCTCGACGGCCGACAGCGGGGCGAAGCCCTCCAGGACGCCGGTCGCCGGGTCGTCCGCGGTCTCGACGAAGCCCAGGTCGGCCACGGCCTCGCGCAGCGCGGCGGTGTCGCCACCGGTCGCCGTCCCGAGCTGCACCAGCACGCGGCCCTCGTCGTCCCGGATCGCCAGCGCGTCCTGGTCGACGACCAGCCCGCCGGCGTACCCCGGCACGCCGGCAGCGTCCTTCTGCGCGACCAGCCGGCCGAGGCCGTTGCCGAGGGCGCGGTCGTCGTCCGCCGCGGACGGCGACGGGGCGGCCGGCAGCGCGACCGTCCCGACGCTCGCGGTCGTCGGGACGACCTGGGTCAGCGCGGTCGCGACGACGCCGGCCGCGGTCAGGGCGACGACACGTCGCAGGGGGCTCATGGCGGCAGTACATACCTGCACGCCGACGCTGCGCCAGGTTTATCGGCGCCGGAGGCGCCGTCGGCCCTCAGACCAGCGAGCGGTAGATCTCCAAGGTGCGCTCGGCGATCGCGGGCCAGCTGAACGACTCCTGCGCCCGCCGGCGCCCGGCGACGCCGTACTCCCGGGCGCGGTCGGGATCGGACACCGCGTCGACCAGGGCGGCGCCGAGGTCGGCGACGTACTTCTCGGGGTCGACCGGGGTGCCCGTGCCGTCCTGCACCTGCTCGATGGGGACGAGCCAGCCGGTCGGTGAATCGGTGGTCGAGCCTGTCGAGACCACGACCTCCGGGATGCCGCCCGTCGCCGTCGCGACCACCGCGGTCTCGCACGCCATGGCCTCGAGGTTGACGATCCCGAGGGGCTCGTAGACGGAGGGGCACGCGAAGACGGTGGCAGCGCTGAGCAGCGCGACGACGTCGGCTCGGGGGAGCATCTCGTCGATCCACACGACCCCGTCGCGCTCGGCGGCGAGACCGTCCACGAGGCCGCGGACCTCGGCCATGATCTCGGGGGTGTCCGGGGCGCCGGCGCACAGCACGAGCTGCACCTCCGGCGGCAGCTGCGCGGCGGCGCGGAGGAACAGCGGCAGCCCCTTCTGGCGGGTGATGCGCCCGACGAAGATGACGCTCGGGCGGTCGGGGTCGACGCCGTGCGAGCGGACCCGGTCGGGGTCGGTGACGGGGCTCCACAGGTCGGTGTCGATGCCGTTGTGCACGACGTGGACGCGTGCCGGGTCGACGTCGGGGTAGCTGCGCAGCACGTCGTCGCGCATCGCGGCGCTGACGGCGATGATCCCGGCGGCCGCCTCGTACGCCGTCTTCTCGACCCAGCTGGACACGGCGTACCCGCCGCCGAGCTGCTCGGCCTTCCACGGCCGCATCGGCTCGAGGCTGTGCGCGGAGACGACGTGGGGGACGCCGTGCAGCAGCGAGGCGAGGTGGCCGGCCATGTTGGCGTACCAGGTGTGGGAGTGCACCAGGTCCGCCCCCGCGCACCCGCCGACCATGGCGAGGTCGACGCCGAGCGTCGTGATGGCGCCGTTCGCGCCGGACAGCTCCGCGAGGTCGGCGTACGCCGTCGTCCCGGCCTCGTCGCGCGGCGCACCGAAGCAGTGCACCCGCGCGTCGACGTCCGGCACCGCCCGCAGCGCCCGCACCAGCTCGGCGACGTGGACCCCCGCCCCGCCGTAGATCTCCGGCGGGTACTCCTTGCTCAGCACGTCGACTCGCATGGCGACAACCTAGTGGCAGCGAAGCCCGACCCCCGGTGGTCGTGCCCGACCCCCGGTGTCAAGCCCGACCCCCGGTGGTCGAGCTTGTCGAGACCCCTACCTCCGGTGCTGAGGGCTCATCCCCCGAGGACGGTCACCCCGCGCTCGGCGGCCGCCGTTCCCAGACGAGCGTCGAACGTGCCGAGGCGCGCGCCGTGACTCAGAGCGGCGAGAAGGACGCAGCAGTCGGGCATCTTCAGCGCCGACGTCGCTCGCAGCTCCGCCAGCTCGCGTGCCGCGTCGGACGGCAGCGCGAGCTCGGCCACCTCGAGGTCGGACAGCGCTGCCTCCACCGCAGCCACCCGTCCGCTGCGGGCAGGCGCCACGAGGACCTCGGCGAGCGTCACCACACTGGCGGCGAAGTCGTCCTCGATCTCGGCCGCGAGGAGGTCCTCCGCTCGCGCATGATGCGCGTCCTGAGTCTCGAGGTAACCGATCAGGACACTCGCGTCGAGGACGATCACGACGGCCAGTCGTCCCGCAGGTCCCGGAGGGCGTCCGGACCGTAGACGCCCTCGAGCGCGCCGCTGTGACGGCGTACGGCGGCGATGCGCCGCCGTCGGCGCTCCTCCTGCTCCGCGTGGGCGGCGCGGTCGCCCTCCATCGCGAGCCGCACCAGGAGCTGCGCCCGGCTCAGGTCGGGCCAGCGCCTGGCTGCGTCGTCGAGGGCGCGGGCGAGGTCGTCCGTCTCTGTGACGAAGTGCCGCGGTCGCGTGGTGGGCATCCCGAAGTGTAGCTCCATCTGGTCTTGGTGCTACACCCGTGACAGAGGTGATCCCGCGAGCCGAGAGTGGCCCGCTGTGGTCGAGCTCGTCGAGACCGGGACGACCGTGTAGGTCTCGACAGGCTCGACCACCGGGGGTTCGGGCCAGGAGCTGGTGCGCCACCCTCGCCCCGTGACCCCCCTCACTACTAGCGTGACGCCATGACCACCTCCCCAGGACGCAGCCGTGGCCGCAAGAAGGTGCTGGCGATCGTGCTGGCCGGCGGGGAGGGCAAGCGGCTGATGCCGCTGACCGCCGACCGGGCGAAGCCGGCGGTGCCGTTCGGCGGGATCTACCGGCTCATCGACTTCGCGCTCAGCAACGTCGTGAACTCCGGCTACCTGCAGGTCGTCGTGCTGACGCAGTACAAGTCCCACAGCCTCGACCGCCACGTCTCCACCACGTGGCGCATGTCGACGCTGCTCGGCAACTACGTCACCCCGGTCCCGGCGCAGCAGCGGATGGGCAAGCGTTGGTACCTCGGCTCCGCCGACGCGATCTACCAGTCGCTGAACCTGCTGAACGACGAGAAGCCCGACATCGTCGTCGTGGTCGGCGCCGACCACGTCTACCGCATGGACTTCTCGCAGATGGTCGACGCGCACGTCGAGTCCGGCGCCGCCGCGACCGTCGCCGCGATCCGGCAGCCGATCGAGATGGCCGACCAGTTCGGCGTCATCGACGTCGACCCCGCCTCGCCGTCCCGGATCCGCGCCTTCCTCGAGAAGCCCACGAACCCGCAGGGCCTGCCCGACGCTCCCCACGAGGTGCTGGCCTCGATGGGCAACTACGTCTTCGACGCCGACGCGCTGCGGGAGGCCGTCGTCCGCGACGGCGCGCTCGAGGAGGGGGAGACCAAGCACGACATGGGCGGCGACATCATCCCGGCGTTCGTGGACCGGAACGCCGCCGGCGTCTACGACTTCAAGGACAACGACGTCCCCGGCGCCAACGACCGCGACCGCGGCTACTGGCGCGACGTGGGGACGATGGGCTCCTACTACGCCGCCCACATGGACCTGGTCGCCCACCTGCCGGTGTTCAACCTCTACAACCACGAGTGGCCGATCTACACCGACTACGGCCCGCTGCCCCCGGCGAAGCTGACCGAGGGCCCGGGGATGGCCCCGACCTCGGTCTTCAACTCGATCCTCTCTCCGGGTGTTCTCGTGTCCGGAGGCTCGGTGCGCGACTCCGTGCTGTCGCCCTCGGTGCGCGTCGACTCCGAGGCGAGGATCGACGGCGCCGTCCTGCTCAACGGCGTCCACGTGGGGGAGGGTGCGGTCATCAAGAACGCCATCCTCGACAAGAACGTCGTCGTCCCGCCCGGCGCGCAGATCGGCGTCGACCCCGAGGCCGACCGCGCCCGCGGCTTCACCGTCGAGGACGGGCTCACCGTGCTCGCGAAGGACCAGGTCATCGAGTGACGCCGGTGGTTGAGGTGTGCCGAGCGCCAGCCGCCCCACCGGTGGTTGAGGTGTGCCGAGCGCCAGCGAGGCGCCTCGAAACCCGGTGACCCTCCCGACGACCTGATCACGACTGCAGCCCAGGAGACTCCCATGACCGCATCCCGCGCCGGCACCGTCGCCCAGCCGCAGGACCTCGTCGACGTCCCCGCCCTGGTCACGGCGTACTACACCCGCCAGCCCGACCCCGAGGACGCCGACCAGCAGGTCGCCTTCGGCACCAGCGGCCACCGCGGGTCGTCGCTGAAGACGTCGTTCAACGAGGCGCACATCCTCGCCACCACCCAGGCGATCGTCGACTACCGCCGCAGCCAGTCCTACGACGGCCCGCTGTTCCTCGGCGCCGACACCCACGCGTTGTCGACGCCGGCGTGGGCGAGCGCGGTGGAGGTGCTGGTCGCCAACGACGTGACGGTGATGGTCGACGACCGTGACGGCTACACCCCGACCCCGTCGGTGTCGCTGGCGATCATCGACGCGAACGGCGGCCGCACCACCGGCTCCGGGCTCGCCGACGGCATCGTCGTCACCCCCTCGCACAACCCGCCCGGGGACGGCGGGTTCAAGTACAACCCGCCCCACGGCGGCCCCGCGGACTCCGACGCCACCAAGACCATCGCCGCCCGCGCGAACGAGCTGATCCGCGGCGGCCTCGCCGAGGTCAGGCGTACGCCGCTCGAGAAGGCGCGCGGGCAGGTGCACCGCTACGACTTCCTCGGCGCGTACGTCGACGCGCTGCCCTCGGTGGTGGACCTGGCGAAGGTCCGCGAGGCGGGGGTGCGGATCGGCGCGGACCCGCTGGGCGGCGCGAGCGTCCACTACTGGGGCGAGATCGCCGAGCGGTACGGCCTGGACCTGACGGTGGTGAACCCG
Organism: uncultured Nocardioides sp.; assembly: GCF_947489365.1. Lineage (GTDB taxonomy): Bacteria > Actinomycetota > Actinomycetes > Propionibacteriales > Nocardioidaceae > Nocardioides. Next base: position 135,511 of record NZ_CANLDB010000007.1, on the reverse strand, counting down.
CTGGTCGACCCGACGTGGCGGTTCATGACGCTGGACTGGGACGAGAAGATCCGCATGGACTGCTCCTCGCCGTCGGCGATGGCCTCGCTGATCGGGCGCAAGGATGACTTCGACATCGCCACCGGCAACGACGCGGACGCCGACCGCCACGGCATCGTCACCCCCGACGCGGGGCTGATGAACCCGAACCACTTCCTGGCGGTCGCGATCGGCTACCTGTTCGGCGGCGCCCGGCCCGACTGGCCGGCCGGGGCGCAGATCGGCAAGACGCTGGTGTCGTCGTCGATGATCGACCGGGTCGCCGCGCAGGTGGGGGCGCCGCTGGTGGAGACGCCGGTGGGGTTCAAGTGGTTCGTGCCGGGGCTGATCGACGGCTCGTTCGGGTTCGGCGGCGAGGAGTCGGCGGGCGCGTCGTTCCTGCGCCGCGACGGCTCGACGTGGACCACCGACAAGGACGGCCTGCTGCTGTGCCTGCTGGCCTCGGAGATCCAAGCCGCGACCGGCAAGTCGCCGAGTGAGCACTACGCCGCGTTGGTTGCCGAGCACGGCGAGCCGGCGTACGCCCGGGTCGACGCGCCCGCCGACCGCGCCCAGAAGGCGAAGCTGGCCGCCCTGAGCCCGGACGACGTCGCGGCGACGTCGCTGGCGGGGGAGGAGATCACCGGCAAGCTCACCGAGGCCCCCGGCAACGGCGCGGCGATCGGCGGACTGAAGGTGACCACCGAGTCGGCGTGGTTCGCCGCCCGCCCCAGCGGCACCGAGGACGTCTACAAGATCTACGCCGAGTCGTTCCGCGGGCCCCAGCACCTCGCCGAGGTGCAGGCCGAGGCGCGGGAGGTCGTGTCGGCGGCGCTGGGCTGAGCCTCCACGCCTGCGACAGGCGTCGCTAGTCCCGACCAGCCATGCGTCGGGTGGGAACGCCGACGAGGTCCGTCAACATCTCCTGGGTCTCACGGTCGGTGGAGTAGACGAGGGTGCCGCGCATCCCGCGGGTGAGCAGGACCTTGTAGGTGTTCCGCACGGCTCGGTCGAAGGCCGGAGGGTCAGCCTTCCGCACCTGGCTGTCTTTCGAGTGCTCGGCACGGGCGACCCACCTGTCCTGACGCCACACCAGGTCCGGGCCGATAATCACCCCGGAGTAGTCGTACTCGAAGCCCTGCGCGGTGTAGATGCAGCCCACCTGGTCGAACCCGCCGTCGTCGTACGCCCAGAACGACCGAGCGGGAGCATCCCCGACCCGCGACTCCTTCGGGTTGTTCCACGGGCGCTGCCAGTCACCGATTTGCACGTCGGGGAACAGGAAGTCGAGCTGCGGCTTGCTCCACGACCAGCAGTACCCGGCCGAGATGCGGCTGCTGTAGCCCTCATCGAGAGTGACCCTGAGCCTCGACTCCATCTGCTCGGGACTCCCCGCAACGTCAAGATGGAACGCCTCGTCACCCGCCCAGGGCAGAGGGCCACCTGGCGACAGGCCGAGCAGCCGAAGGACCCATTCCTCGAAGGCGCGGCTCCCGCCGCAGCGGAACTGGTCGTTGAGGTCGATGGCCACCACCTCGCAGCCCATGCGCTCGGCCGCACCGACGATCTCGCGGACGTTGCCTCGCTCGCCCGGCCGGACGACCTGGTGCTCGTCCAGCAGGAAGACGGGAACTCTGGCCGCATCGATCAGCTCCTCGACCTGAGGTCTGCCTGTCCGCTGGGTCGCGGGAGTCCACCGGTTGGTCGAGGTCTCCTTCACCCGGTGGGCCTCGTCGTTGATGAGGACGTCGAAGCCGTTCTTGTCGGCATCGATGAACTGGTTGTAGTACTTGAAGAGCGCCTTCACGCGCGGCGCCCGGTGCCCGGCGATCTTTCGCAGCGACTGGGTGAACGCGCTCGACCCCGTGGCGTGCAGTGCCGTTCGGCCCCGCCTGGCGAGCTCGCCCAGCAGGCTCAGGGCGATGACGCTCTTGCCACTTCCCGGCCCGCCGGTAACCACGACAACCTGCTTGTGGTTGGAGCGCCGTGACTGGTCGACGGCGAGCATCACCATCGCGTAGGCGACCTGTTGCTCGTCGAGCAGCACGAACTGCTCACGCTGCTGGATCTCCGGGGCCGCAAGCGCCAAGAGCTGCTTGCTCGGCTTCACGGCGGCATTGAGCAGGTCGTCGGCCGCGCCGACGCCCGAGGCAGGGCTGAGCCGCGACCGCAGGAAGTCGAGGAAGGCTCCGCGCCGCTCGCCCGTGAACATGCGCCGCAGGTCGGATGTCTCAGCCGACCAGAGGCCCGCAATGCCCTCGTCCGTGGCGTTGTGGAGGTAGGCGACACCAGCCAGGCGGCGGGTCGATCCTTCGAGGCCGGCGTTGAAGTCGGCGAGGTATTCGCAGTACCGACCGACCTGCTCTGCAGGGTGCAGCCGATGCCCTCGCCCGTCCTCGAGGACGACCTGGTCTGTCCCGTCGACGGGCAGCGCGCGACTCCACTGCTTCAGCTCGACGACGACGTACGACGTCTCGCTTGTCCTGGGGTGGACGCCGCACAGCAGTGCGTCGACGCGGCGGCTCGTCAGCGGGAGTCGATACTCCAACAGGACCTCGACCGCGGACAGACCCGCGTCGGCCAAGTCGTTCATCAGCACGCTCAGACTGCGGTCCCACGATCGCTGCTCCGCGGCGTTGGGGTGGTACCCGTAGGTGAACCTGAACTGCTCAGTCATGTGGTCGATCAGGCTGCCGGCATGTAGCTGCTGGCTCACTGAGGTGACCGACCCTCGATACAACGGCACGGCGACTCCAGGAAGGCATCACTGACTTCCCGACCGGGTTGGAGGCTCGTCTGCCTTCGACTCGCACTGTCATGCCGAACGGATTACTACTGAATCCAATCACGACGTGTGTGCGCTCAGCTGAACTTGGCGATCGGATGTCACAACGCACGCCCGTCGATGACCGGTACCGGGAGCAGGTTGCCTGGGCCGGACAACACTCGCAGCCGGAGCTGCCGCACGCCCCTCGCTCTAGCGGCAAGAGCGAGGGGCGCGCCCTACAGAGCGCCGTTTCCACTGCGGACGATGGCTCAGGCGAACTCATCTCTCCCGGTGGGTGGCGCGGCCGCTACTGCGCGACAACCGATGCCGCGGTGAAAAAGTCTGCGGGGACAGGGTGTGCGAGTCTCCATGTGAAGGCGATGGGCCGGTCGCCAGTGTGCGAGACGTAGGTCGCGGGCCCGAGAAAGAGGTAGGGCGAGGTGCCGAACTCGTCGGTCTGCTCATGCCGGGCGAAGATCAGCACGGTGCTCCCGCCTTCGATGTATCGGCGCCCTGTCGGCGAACCCACAGAGGTCGTCGACTGCGATTCCCAGTGGAAGAGCGTGGGACTGATCGGGTAGTCGCGGTACATCGTCGTCGGGCTGTAGTCGGCCTCCGACTTCTTCAGCGTCACGAAGAAGACATCAACCCCGTGCTCGGGGGAGTACCAGACTCCCTCACGAAAGCTGTTCGGCAACCGCGGAAAGTCAAGCGCAGCGAGGATCTCTTCCCGCTGGTACCGAGCGTGGACCCGAAGTGGCACCTGACGGAAGTGCCCGTCCAGATCGAGGGTGACCCGCTGGGAAGCCTCGAAAGAGAAGTCAACGACACTGGAGATCTCCCGACGAGTGGCTACCTCGGCCCGCAGCGATGCCAGTGCGTCGTCGATAGAGCCGTAGCCACCCCCGTCTGACCAGAGCGACCAGGTCAGCATGCGCGCCATTCGCTGTTGGCTAAGCGTCATTCCCGCGTACGGGGGTGCATCGTCAGCGAGCAGTCGCTGGTAAGTGATTGCTCGAGTGCGGTCATCGACGTGAGCGAACGCCCGCACCCGCTTCAGAAGCCTCTCCTCCCGGTCAGAGCCCGGTGCGGTGGAGAGGCCAGCATCGCGCTGAAGCTGCGTCCAGGAGCGGCTGCCCTTGCGGAGGACGTCGCTGAGCTCGAGCCCCGACTCGCGCAAGAAACTGTCCAGGTCTCGGTCGCCGTACGACCTGAGCTCCGCGACGATCTGGGACCAGCGACTCGAGATTTGTGAGCGGAGATTCTCCAAGATGACCTGTTGCGACTCGCGGTCCAGTTCGATCTGGCATCCGGAGGGCAAGAACGGAAAACCCTTCTCGGCTTGTCGGATGATGCCTGCTCGGGTGTCGCCGGTCAGCGCTCGCAGGCGCTGGTCCCAGCGGAACTCCTTGCGAGCCAGTCCCACAAAGTCGAGAACCGTCAGTACTGCCTTGTCAGGGGTGCGCCTGAGGCCGCGCCCCAGCTGCTGCAGGAAGACCGTCGCGCTCTCGGTCGGGCGCAGCATGAGGACAGTGTCGATGTCCGGGATGTCGAGTCCCTCGTTGAACAGATCGGCGGCGAACAGAATGTTCAGTCGGCGCTCGCGAAGGTCGAGGAGTGCTTGTGCTCGCTCGGCTGCGGGTGTCTCGCCGCTCACTGCTTGCGCAGGGATGCCGGCCTGACGGAACCGCTCCTCCATGTAGCGGGCGTGTTCCACGCCAACGCAGAACCCGAGCGCGCGCATCGAGCTGACGTCCGACACCTTGTCGCGCAGCTCGGTGATCACGACTCGCGTCCGCGCGTCGTTGCCGGTGTAGAGATTCGATAGCTCGTCCGAGTTGTAGCCGCCTTGGACCCAGCCGAGGCGGCGAAGGTCGGTGCCGTCGGCGATGACGAAGTAGTGGAACGGGCAGAGGAGGTCAGCCCCGAGGGCATCCCAGAGCCGGAGCTCGACCGCGGTCCGTCCGCCGAAGAAGGAGCGAATGTCGGTGCCGTCAGCGCGCTCGGGAGTTGCAGTGAGCCCTAGGAACTCGACCGGCGAGAGGTGGTTGAGAATGCCGCGATACGTGCGGGCCGCGGCATGGTGGAACTCGTCCACCACGACCACGTCGAACGCGTCCCGGGGGATATTGGCGACCCCATAGGCGCTGAGAGACTGAACGCTAGCGAAGACGTGCTGCCACCGCTCCGGGCGCTTACCGTCGACGTACAACTCGCCGAAGGCACCATCGTTCAGTACCTCGCGGTAGGTGCGCAGTGACTGCTGGAGAATCTCCTTGCGATGCGCGATGAAGAGGAGGCGTGGTCGACCAGGAAGTCGACGATAATCGAGGGCGGCGACCACGGTCTTACCAGTGCCGGTGGCGGCGACAACGAGGTTCTGGTGGCGGTCGTGCACGGTGCGCTCGGCGTCCAGGACATCGAGAATCTCCTGCTGGTACGGATAGGGCCGAACCTCGAGTCCGGAGATCTCCAAGCTCAACGGTGCCGAGCCCCGACCCCGCACCGCCGCGAGGGCATCGTCGAGCCGGTCGCGGTCATGCTCGGGGTCGTAGGTCTCGAACTCGCCGGCGTTCCAGTATGAGTCGAACGTCGCCTCGAACTTCTGCAGCAGACTGCCAGTCGCGGCTCGGGAAAGACGGACGTTCCACTCGACACCTTCGAGGAGGGCGCTGGTGGAGAGATTCGAGGAGCCGACGTAGGCGGTGTTGAAGCCGGAATTGCGGCGGAACAGCCACGCCTTGGCATGCAGGCGGGTCCGGGCGGCGTCGTACTGAACACGGACGTCCGCACCAAAGTCGCGCACTAGCCGGTCGAGCGCCTCGCGCTCGGTGCCGCCGATGTACGTCGTCGTCAGCACGCGGATGGGCACGCCGGCGGCGCGGGCATCAAGGAGTGGCTTCTCCAGAAGGCGGAGTCCGCGCCACATCACGAAAGCGCACAGGAGGTCGATGGAGTCGGCCGACCCAATCTCCGCCTTGAGCTCTGCAGCAAGGCTCGGCTCACCGTGCGCGTTGGTCAACAGGGCTGGGTCATTCAAGGGCGTACTCGGGCGCTGGCGGTAGCGACCGATGTGACCTGGCCGGTCGGGTCGGCGTACAGCATGCAGTTGCTCGAGAGGGGCCGGGATGTCGGTCGCGGCACCAACTGCCGCGAGCACGTCGTTAGCAAGTGCCAACCGACGTTCTGGATCCTTCACCGCTGAGAGTCGCCGTTCAACGGTCTCGGCGAGGTACCGGGCGAGAATGTGCGCGGCGTCGGCGTCGTCAACCTTCGCCCGGTCGATCTCGAGGTCCGACAGATCTCTTAGCCGGGCCGCCAGTTCGCTGGTCAGTACGTCGTCGTAAAGGCCCTCATCCACCGAGGAAGCTTGTCAGACCAATGATGCATTCGAGCGACAACGTCGGGGGCCATCGATTCAGGCTGGCCCAGCTGCCCAACGCCCAGCGGAAGCTTTGTCACAAGTCGGCCACAGCCCCTGTGGATGCAACTGATGACCCCCAATACTGACGGAGCCTCGGGTGCCGATCACGGCCACTCACCGCGTCGGCGCGTGTCCGCGGGAGGGGTATAGCGGGAGATCGGGTGCGATGCTTATGTCGTTGGTTTGGACTGCGGTCAGGTGTGTGACCGTTACCCGTTTGCGTAGATCCGACGTCAAGGCGGTCTGCTTGTGAGCGGTATGCAGGGTCAGCGCCCGCCCCAGTGGGGCGGACCGCCTGACAGCAGGTGGCCGTCAGTAGCGAGTCGCCGGCGGGTGAAGTGGTGGCAGACCTGGTGGTTCATTGTCCCCACGCTGGTTTTGTGCATGCCTGTTGGCCTGGTAGGTCTGTGGCGCCGCCCAGGGGCCTCAACGGCCGTTCGAGTGACCATGACGGTCCTGGCTGTGGTGCTTATCTTTGCCGCTGGTTTCTCGGGAGAGCCGACACCAGACGAGGCCCCGGCACAGGCTGAGGTCGCCACGCCTTCGTCTGAGTCGCCGACTGAGTCCGCCCCGTCGGCCGAACCCACGCCCAGTGAGCCGACGAAGGTCGACGTGCCGGCTCTCGTCGGAACCCCTCGGGACGAGGCTGAGGAATTGCTGGTGGCCGCTGGCCTGACGGTGAAGACTATTGTGCGAGTGCCCTCTGCTGAGGCGCGGGGAACGGTCATCCGTCAGGGCAAGCGCGCTGGAACGCCGCTCTTGCCCGGCAGCGCAATCAAGCTGCTCGTGGCAGCTCCGTATCCCAAGGTTCCTGTCGTGGGCGGCCGGTCGGAGGCAGAAGCGCGCCGCATCTTGCGCGAGGCCGGGTTCCGTGTCCGTGTGACCTCTGAGGAGAGAACCTCCGGAGCTGACGGGTCGATCCTGCGGCAGAGCCCCCGGGCCGGCCGCCGTGTCGCGCCGAACGCGTTCATCGACGTGGTGGTGCTCGACCTCGTGGCGCCGGCGCCCGAGCCAAGCGAGCCGCCTGAGGACTGCACCTCCGGATACGACCCGTGCTTGGCGCCGATGACGGACTACGACTGTGCTGGCGGCGAGGGAGACGGGCCCGGTTACATCGATGGTCCCGTCTACATCGAAGGGTCCGATCCGTACGAGCTGGACAACGACGGTGACGGCGTCGCCTGTGAGACCTGATTGCTGGTCCGAAGGAGTGCTGCACGCCCGCTCGCTGGGGCACAACCGGAGCTAGGCCGGCACCCCGGCCGAGCTCAGCCGCAGTTGTCGCAGACCCCGGTCCCGGGCAGGGCCATGTTGCAGGTGGGGCACACGTCGGGGGCGCGGTCCGCGCGGCTCGGCGTCAGGGCCGCCCGCGCCCGCGCGACCTGGGGCGTGAGGGCCGCCCGGCCACCGTTCGAGGGGAGGTCGACGGCCTCGAAGTGGCGGTGGCACTCCAGCCGCTGCTGGGCGGCGTGGTCGTCGGTGTCCTCGACGGCCAGCGTCTCGCCGGTCGTGGTCTCCACGGCGGTCGCGTAACCGCGCCCGACCTGTCCCTTGCCGTCCACGGCGAGCGCCATGAGGGCGGGCTCGGACCGCTCGGTGTTGTCCCGGGCGACCTCGAGCAGGACGTCTCCGATCCAGCGGCGCATCGGCTGCTTGGTCGTCACCCCGGAGCGACGCTGCACCTGCGTGGCGAGCTCGCTGTAGGTGATGACTGCCTGGTAGCGCTTCGCGACCTCGATCAGGGCGTCCCGCGCGGCGGCGGCCCAGACCTCGCGGGCCTCCGCCGGGTCGACGTCGTCGCTGTCCCGCGAGGACGAGTCGGTGACCTCGAAGCCGAGGTCCCGCAGGACCCGTGCGGCGCCCGTGCGGCCGCCGCTGAACTCCTCGGCGGTGGCGGGTGTGCCCGTCGCGAAGCCCTGGGCGGCGCCGAGCACGGCCTTGGAGTCGTAGTCCTGGCCCTCGTGCGTGAGGAGGTAGTCCGTCGCACGCCCGAAGCCGTACTTCGCGAGGAACTCGTCACCACCGAGCTCGTCGTACTCCCGCAGGGCTCGAGTCACATGGAACGGTCGGACCTCATCAAAAGACACCACTATCCCCACGCTACTGCCCCCGCCACCCCCGAGCCTGATCGGCGAAACCCGACGGCCTTCATAGGCCCGTGTGGTCAGTCAGTGGGCGGGCAGTGGTGGGTCGGTGCGGCAAGGTCCCAGGCGCGTCGGAGGACGTCGACCGACTCGCCCGCGGGGAGCCGGTCGGGGGTGAGGAACATCCGCACCTCGAGGTCGTCGGGGACCTCCCCGCCGCGAGCGGGGCCGCACGGGCGGCGCAGCACGTACAGGCCCAGGTGCTCGGCCGTGTGCAGCCCGCCGCCTCGCGGGATCAGCTCGCCCTCGAGTCCTTCGTCGACGGGCGAGTAGTTGCCGGCGGCGACGACCGCCGGCGTACGCGGCGGGTAGAGGCGCGAGGTCAGGCTCACAAGGCTGGGACTGGTCTCGCCCGTGCCGTCCCGGCCGTCGAGGTCGGGCGCGACGGTGCAGTCCCAGGACCCGGCGTCCCCGGGGACTGGCGGGCTCTGCCAGGGGCCCGACGCGCCGGGTGGTGCCAGGCGCTCCACCTGCGCGTCGGTGAGGACGTCGCACCATCGCTGCCCCGGATCCGGGCGGTACCAGCCGAGGTCGGCCGCCCGCGTGGTGTCGTCCGCGCACCCGCCGAGCACGACGGTGACGGCGAGCAGCAGGAGGCCGGCGAGGGTCCTCCGGGCGCCGCGGGTCACGAGGACGAGCCTGCCATCCGTCGTACGCCGGCCCGCGGCTACTCGCTGAGGCGGCGCAGGCGCTCGAGGGTGCGATAGCCGTCCGCGTCGCAGCGGCCCGCGGGGGCCAGGGCGCGTTCGAGGCGCTCCCGGGCGGCCGTGGTGTCGAGGCCGACCCCGATGGCGACCATCTCCGAGCTGTCGGGGGCGGTGGCCGGCAGGACGTGGACGTGGCGGCCGACCACGTGGGCGACGTACCCGCGCCGGGAGCGGCCGGTCTCGACGGCCACGGTGCCCTTGAGGCGGTAGGCGCCGGGCGGTGGGTCCTCCAGCAGGGCGACCAGGGCGTGGGGGTCGACGGGCCCGGTGGTGCGGACGGCCACCGACGCGGCGTGGTGGTGGTCGTCGTGCGCGTGGTCGTCGCGGTCGGCCCCGGCCGACCGGCGCCGGGCGCGACGCTCCTCCTGCGCCTCACGGAGGAGGGCCTCGATCGGGAGCTGGCCCTCCGGGTCCTCCGGCGTCGCGCCGAGGGTGCCCGCGGCGGCGTCGAAGACCAGCGTCGGGTCGAGGTGGCCCCGGGAGGTCCGGACGACGTGGACGGCGGGGTTCACCTCCCGGATCCGGTCCTCGAGGCGGGTGAGGCGTTCCTCCCGGGCGTCGGAGGGGAGCAGGTCGGCCTTGTTGAGGACGACAAGGGTGGCGGCGGCGAAGCGGGCGGGCGGGACCGCGGCGCCGAGCAGGGCGTCGTCGTTCACCGCGTCGACGACCTCGACCACCCCGCCGAGCCGGACCCGCTCGACACCGCTGTAGCGCAGCATCCGCGCCAGGGAGGCCGGCTCCGCGATGCCGCTGGCCTCGACGACGACCACGTCGAGGCGCAGGCGGGGGTCGACGAGCTGCTCCAGCGCCGCGTCGAGGTCGTCGCCGCCCTCGAGGCAGTAGACGCAGCCACCGGCGATCGACCCGACGTCCCCGACCTGGCCGCTGATGAGCCCGGCGTCGACGTTGATCTCGCCGAAGTCGTTGACGATGACGCCCACCCGGGCGCCGGGGTGCAGCAGCAGGTGGTTGAGCACCGTGGTCTTGCCCGCGCCCAGGTGGCCGGTCAGGGCGACCACCGGCACCCGTCGGGGCGGGTGGGGCGTCGGCACCGGCGCATCGTAGCCAGCGGGACGCACACGGCTGCCGGGTCGGAGTATCAGTTGCTCTCTGCAACAAATCGGCAAGCCTGGTGTGTCGTGGCGAGTGCGCGGTTACGGTCACGCGGCGTGCTCGCACGGGTCGAGCCGCAGGGGGAGAGGTCCGACCGTGCACGACCACCACGCACCGCCACCACCGCCGCCCGCCGGGTGGTACCCGGACCAGCAGGTCCGCGGGCTGCAGCGCTACTGGGACGGTGTCCGGTGGACCCCGCAGACCAGGCCTGCCGCTGGGGGTGGGCCAGGGGCGCACGCCGGCCCTCCGTCGTACGTCGCACCCGGACCCGGTCCGTACGACGCCCGGGGTCGGGTGGCGCCCGGCGGCCGGCCGATGCCTCCGCCCTTCACGCACCCCACACCGTTCCAGGTGACGGTCGGGGGTCACGCGTCGCCGCAGCCGAGCTGGGTCCTGCGCCACAAGGTGCTGAGCAGCGCCGTCGGAGCCGTCCTGCTGCTCGTCGTGATCGGGGCCGCCGGCGCGGTCGCCGGAGGTGAGCAGGGGAGCGGCACGGCCTCGACCACGGCGTCCTCCTCCGTGGAGGACAAGGTCGTGGCTCCGGGCGACGAGGAGGAGGCCGAGGCCGTCGACGAGGAGGAGCCCGAGCCCGTCGACACGGACGGCGACGGCGTGACGGACGAGGACGACTACGCCCCGAGGAACGCCGACATCGCCTCCGCCGACGACGTCGACACCGACGGGGACGGCGTCGCGGACTACCAGGACGACTTCCCTAACGACCCGGCGTTCACGACCGACGGCGACGGCGACGGGGTCGCCGACCGCGTCGACGCCTTCCCCCGCGACGCCCGGTATAGCGTGGACGACGACGGGGACGGCGTCGCGAACGCCGTCGACGCCTTCCCGGCGGACGGGACGCGGTCGAAGATCACGCTGGCCATGAGCAACGCCCTGGACTCGGCCGAGTCCTACCTCGACTTCCAGGGGTTCTCGCGCCAGGGGCTGATCGACCAGCTGTCCTCGGAGTACGCGGACGGCTACGAGGTGGCCAACGCCACCTGGGCCGTCGACGCGGTCGGAGCCGACTGGAACAGGCAGGCGGTCAGGTCGGCACGGTCCTACCTCGACTTCCAATCCTTCTCGCGGCAGGGGCTCATCGACCAGCTGTCGAGCCCGTACGGCTCCCAGTTCACCGTCGAGGAGGCGACGTACGCGGTGGACCAGGTCGGTCTCTGACGCCTTGGCCCAGCCGATGCCCCGACCGCCGGGCGGCGTCACCGGACCGGTCCCCGCGCCAGATCTCGGAGAGTGCGGAGCTACGGCTCGAGGTGTGCCCCGACCGCCGCTCTGAGGTGCTCGGGCCAGGGGGCGGACCGACCGTCAGCCGTCCACACGTAGGTGGTCTCGACGACGCAGCAGGGGCGACCCTCGGCCGTGATGGTGAACCGGAGGACCAGCGAGCTGCGGCCCAGCGACAGGGCGTCGACGTGCACCTCCACGGTCTCGCCCCAGCGGGCGCCCGAGAACCACTCGAGCGTGCTGGTCTTCACCATCAGCGCCTCGACCATCGCGGCGTGGTCGGTGGCGGCCAGGCCGACGACGTCGGCGTACCACGCCATCGACGCCTCGTCGGCCCAGGTGAGGTAGTGGGCGTTGAAGACCACGCCCTGCTGGTCGCACTCGACGTACCGCACCGGCGCCCGCCAGACCGGGGTGTCAGAGCCGGACGGCACGGCGCCCTCGCTGCACGTCGGCGCACGTCGGCGAGCGACCGTCCGCCGGCTCGATCGTGGGCCGCTCGTCGACCTCCACGGCAGCTACCACGATGCGGCCGGCGCGATCGGTTGACCTGGTCGGATCGTTCGAGGGTCCCGGCCCCGCTGGCGACCGGCGAGACACGTCAGTCGGCATCGACGGGGTCCAGGCAGTCGTACCCCAGTCGTGCTGCGGCGCTCTTCATCCCGTCGTCGTGCGTGACCACCGTGACGTCCCCACCCCGAGCGATGATGGATCCGAGGTGGAGCGCGTCGAGGGTCTTGACGTGCGGTTCGATGGCTTCAGCAGCGGCGAGCGTCGACTCCGTGAGTGGGACGAGGGACACGACGTCGAGCACCTCGTCGCGGAGCGAGACCGGAAGGCCCTCGCGTCGGAGCACCCGGGTCAGCTCCGTCCGCAGGAGTCGGGAGGACGTCAGCTCGTGACGGTCGTCCGCGCTGACCTCGTCGATCCACAGCGCGGCCGACCGGGAGTGGCCGAGCAGGGCGCGCAGGGCCACGGACGAGTCGAGGTGGAACACCGTCACCGGTCGCGTTCCTCGGCGAGGAGCTCGTCGATGCTCGCCGCCGTACGAAGCTCGTGGCGGGGGAGCTGCGCGAGCCTCGAACCCGAGGCGCTCCTGCGTGGACGGGCGCCGACCCCGTGGTCGAGGGGGACGACCCGGGCGATCTCGTGGTCGTGCCGGGTGACGGTGTACGTCTCGCCGGACTCGACGTCGGACAGCATCTGGGTGGGGTTCTGCCGCAGCTGACCGACGGTGATGGTCTTCATGCCCCGAGTCTAGCGAAATGTCTACGCACGTCTACGGGCTGCTGCCGGGCCCCGGGGTCAGGCCTGGCGACCGAACAGCCTGCGCCTCCCCTTCGGCTCTTCAGCCATCACCAGTACGGGCTCGCCGGTCCCGGGCACGGTGCCCTCGGTGAGGCCGTAGCGGGTGAAGCCGTAGCGGACCTGGTCGCCGGGTCGTGGCAGCTCGCCGTCCCCGCCGCCGTCCAGCATGGCGGTGACGCGCTTGACGGCGCTCGGGCCCGTCATCCCGGGCTCGTCGAACCAGATCTCGCGTCCGCCCACCGCCGCCAGGCCGTGGGTGCGGGCGGCCGGCCCGCCCTCGGGGGTGGTGGTCTCGTGCACCGACGCCAGGGTGATGGGCTCGGCGTCGGTGGCGCGCACGTAGTCGGCCGCGCTCAGCACCCGCCGCTGGTGCGGCAGCCACACCGCCGTGGGCCCGGGCGCCTCGGCGAGCTGCTTCGCGAACGAGTACGGGCTCGTCGGCAGGTCGTCGGGGTCCACCTCGCCCTCCAGGAACAGGGTCACAGTCGCCCAGTGCTCGTCCACGACGGCGGTGAGCGCCGGGTCGTCGGCCACGTGGTCGGCCAGGAGCGCGGGGTCCAGCCGCGGGCCGACCCGCATCCGCACCTGGGGGAGCCGGTCGCTGGGCTCGGGTGGGAACACCGCCTCCGCGCGCCCCTCCTCGGCGAGCCGCGCCGCGTAGTTCGGGACCACGGGCTCGAGCACCTCCCCGAGGTGGGCGGGCACGCGGTCGTACAGCACGTGCAAGGCGTACGGCGGTGCCGCCACCGCCGGAGGGCGGGCGGGGTTCACCGCCATCGACACCCCGGCCCCGAGGAGCCGCTCCAGGAGTGAGTCCCCGCCCCCGGGGAGGCTGGTGCGGTAGTCCATCTCGCTCGGGGTGGTGGGGAACACCGCCAGCAGCAGCGTCCGGCCCGGGGGGGAGTCGTGGCCCGTGATCGCGGGCGGCAGGCCGACCGGCGGGCCGAGCACCGCGCCCGAGAACGGCGTCCCGGCCGGGTAGAGCGACTCGAGCCGGCCGACGGTGTCACCCCACCGGAGGTCCGTGCCGCTGTCGCCGGGCAGCCGGGCGACGAGCTTCAGGACTCGCAGCGGCCAGTAGTTCGCCTCGTCGTGCAGCGGATCCGCCGCGAGCGGGTCCAGCCCCGGCCACCCCAGGGGTACGGCGATCGCCAGCTCCACCCGGGGAGCCTCCTCGCCCGCGGCCGACGGCGAGCCGCTCGTCGGTACGTCGGCCATCCCGGAGGTGACCACGGTGACGAAGGTCCGGTCCGGCGACGGAGGGAACACCACCAGGTCGAGGTGGACGTCCAGGCTGGCGCGCTCGCAGAGCACGACAGCCTCCGGTCCGAGGTGGGACCGCAGGTGCGCGAGCCACGCCGTACGCCGGAGCTCGTCGCGGGGCACCGGCCGTCGCCCCGGTGGGGTGGGGTCGGTCGGATCACTCTCGTCGTACGTCATCGTGTCGGCTCCGAGTCGTCCGGGGTCATCCGTGGGTTGTCACGGGGGTTGGCGCACTCGTTCCTCGCTTTCGTCAGTGCGAAACGTGCGACGGCCGCCTTCCCCACGACCCAGCGGCAACGGAGCACGAATCAATGCAGAATGGATGTATTAAGAGCTACTCTGGGTGCATGGGGTCATTGCTGCAGGTCAGGGACGTCCCGGACGAGGAACGCCGCCAGCTCAAGGCCCGTGCCGCGGCGCAGGGTCTGTCGCTGAACGCGTACATGCTCGGACTGATCCGGCGCGAGGTCTCTCGCCCGACCGTGGCCGAGGTCCTCGACAGGGCCGCCCGCCGCGATGAGCGGGCCACGGCCTCGGCGCTGGGTGCGGTCGCCGCCGCGAGGTCGGAGCGTGACGACGACCCTGGTCGTCGTACGGCGTGATCGTCGTCGACTGCGCGGCTCTCGTCGACGCGCTGACCAGGGTCGAGGGCAGCGACGGCCTGCGTGACGAGCTGTCGGTGGGCGACCTGCACGCGCCGTCCCTCCTCGACTACGAGGTGGTCTCGGCCGTGCGTGGGCTGACCCTGGGAGGCCATCTCAGCGAGGCCAGGGGTCGTGACGTGCTCGCGGACTACGACGCGCTCCCGGTCACGACCTGGCCCAGCGCGGCGGAGCTGCGGTCGCGGTCGTACTCCCTGCGGGCGAACGTGAGCGCGTACGACGCCGCGTACCTCGCCCTGGCCGAGGCGCTGGGGTGCCCGCTGCTCACGCGCGACGAGCGGCTCGCCCGCACGGTCGGGCACGACGTCGAGGTGCGGGTGCGCTGACCGGTCCCGCGACCGGCCCGGGCCGCGGACGACGAAACCGCCGGCCCCCAGAGCGGGGACCGGCGGTCGTCGTACGACGTGGCTCAGATGTCGTAGTAGAGCTCGAACTCGTGCGGGTGCGGGCGCAGCTGCACGGGCGCGATCTCGTTGGTGCGCTTGAAGTCGATCCAGGTCTCGATCAGGTCGGGGGTGAAGACGTTGCCCACGAGGAGGAACTCGTGGTCGGCCTCGAGGGCGTCGAGGACGGCGCCCAGGGAGGTCGGGACCTGGTCGATCTCGGCCATCTCGTCCGGCGGCAGCTCGTAGATGTCCTTGTCGACGGGCGCCGGGGGCTCGATCTTGTTCTTGATCCCGTCGATGCCGGCGAGCAGGAGCGCGCTGAAGGCGAGGTAGGGGTTCGCCGACGGGTCGGGGAAGCGGGCCTCGATGCGCTTGGCCTTGGGGTTGGACCCGGTGATCGGGATCCGGACCGAGGCGGACCGGTTGCGCGAGGAGTAGACCAGCGAGATCGGGGCCTCGTAGCCCGGCACCAGGCGGTGGTAGGAGTTCACCGTCGGGTTGGTGAACGCCAGCAGCGACGGGGCGTGCTTGAGGATGCCGCCGATGTACCAGCGCGCCATGTCGGACAGGCCGCCGTACCCGGCCTCGTCGTAGAACAGGGGCGAGCCCTCGTTCCAGATCGACTGGTGCACGTGCATGCCGGAGCCGTTGTCACCGAAGATCGGCTTGGGCATGAACGTGACGGACTTGCCGGCCGCCCACGCGGTGTTCTTGACGAGGTACTTGAACTTCATGACGTCGTCGGCGGCCTTGAGCAGGGTGTCGAACTTGTAGTTGATCTCCGACTGCCCGGCGGTGCCGACCTCGTGGTGGGCGCGCTCGACGTGGAGACCGGAGGACTCCAGGTTCTTCACCATCACGGCCCGCAGGTCGGAGTAGTGGTCGTACGGCTCGACCGGGAAGTAGCCGCCCTTCAGGCGGGTCTTGTAGCCGAGGTTGTCGTCACCCTCCTTGCCCGAGTTCCACCAGCCCTCGACCGAGTCGATGTGGTAGAAGCCCTCGTTCGCGTCGGTCGAGTAGCGCACCGAGTCGAAGATGTAGAACTCGGCCTCCGGGGCGAAGTACGCCGTGTCGCCGATGCCCGTGCTCGCCAGGTAGGCCAGCGCCTTGCGCGCGATGTTGCGCGGGTCGCGCGAGTAGGCCTCGCCCGTGATCGGGTCGTGGATGAAGAAGTTGACGTTCAGCGTCTTCGCCGTGCGGAACGGGTCGATGTACGCCGACGTCGGGTCCGGGAACAGCTGCATGTCGGACTCGTTGATGGCCTGGAAGCCACGGATCGAGGACCCGTCGAAGCCGAGGCCGTCGTCGAAGACCGACTGGTCGAACGAGGAGACCGGGACGGTGAAGTGCTGCATGATGCCGGGCAGATCGCAGAAGCGAACGTCGACCATCTCGACGCCCTCGTCCTTGATGTACTTCAGCAGGTCCTCGCTGGACTCGAACATTCATCCTCCTGGGCCGCGGGCGGCCGTGTGGGGTTGCTGCGGGATGGTCCCAACCTAGGGACGCGCGATTTCTTGACCGTATCCCGATTGTTTCGTGCGTGTAACAGGACTCACCGCGCCCTGGACGGCGTGCCGCTGGGGCCGCTGGCTAGCCTCGAGGGGTGAGCAAGCAGGCCGCGGAGCCGACCGGGACCGTCGACCCGACGTACGCGAGCTGGCCGCGCCGCATGGTCGCCCTGCTGGTCGACTGGATCGCCTCGACGCTGGCCGTCGTCGCGTTCGTCGGGGTCGACCGCTACTACCGCAGCGGTGAGCAGCTGCCGGGCCTGCTGACGCTGCTGGTGTTCGTGGCGGAGTCCTCGCTGCTGACCGCGCTCGCGGGCGGCTCGTTCGGCAAGCTCGTCACCGGCCTGCGCACGATCCCGTCCGGGGCGGGCGCGACGGTGGGGGCGATGGTCAACCCGCTGCGGCTGCTCGCGCGGCAGGCGCTGGTGGCGCTGGTGATCCCGCCGCTGGTGTTCAAGGACGACGGCCGCGGGCTCCACGACCTTGCCGCCGGCACCCGCACCGTCCGTCTGGTGAAGTCCTGATCTTCATCTGACTCCGATGAAGGTGATATCTTCATCAGATGGATGTGCAGCCTGAGGCTTCACCGGCCGTGGTGGTGATCGCCGACCTCGTGGCGTCGCGGACGACGCCCGACCGGGCCGCGCTGCACCGTCGTGTCGTCGCCGTCCTCGAGGAGGCGAACGCCCGGTTCGCGCCGGTCTCGCTGCTGCGGGTCACGGTCGGCGACGAGTTCCAGGGCGCCTTCGCGTCGCTGGGGCAGGCGCTGCGCTGCACGCTGTGGCTGCGGATGGCGCTGCTGACCGGCGACCCGTCGTGCGACGTCCGGTTCGGGCTCGGGCGCGGCGAGGTGAGCGTCGTGGACGCCGAGCGGGGCATCGAGGACGGCACCGCCTGGTGGGTCGCCCGCGACGCCCTCACCGGCGTCGAGGCGGACGCCGAGCGCTCCGGGCTGCGGCACCGGCGGACGTCGTACCGGGTGGCCCTGCCCGCCGGCCCCGACCCTGCGCTGGTGGAGGCGCTGCTCATCCTGCGCGACCAGGTCGTCGGGGCGATGTCGGTGCGTTCGTGCAGGCTGTTGCTCGGCGTCCTGGAGGGGCGGTCCCAGCTGGAGCTGGCGGAGTCCGAGCGGATCTCGGCCTCGGCGGTCTCCCAACGGGTCCGCAACGACGGCATCACCGCCCTGGTCGCCGCCGAGAACCTGCTGGAGGAGGTCTGAGATGACGTGGCTGTCGCTGCTGCTGCTCGGCGTGGCCGTCGTCGACCTCGTCCGGGGGCGCTGGCCCGGTCCGGTCGTGCCGGAGGCCGTGGGGGCGCTCGTCGTGCTGGTCCTCGGGGCGCTGGTGGGTGTCGGGCCCGCGGGCATCCCGGCGCTGTTCGGCGCCGCGCTCGTCGTGGTGGCGTGGAGCCTGCTCGTGCGGGTCGCGATCGCGCCCTCGGGCACCGCGCTGGCCTCCCTGCTGGCGCTGGCGGTGCTGGGCGGGGGAGTCGTGCTCGCGCTGCTGGTCTCCCCGCTGGCCCCGGCGGCCGGCGGGCCGTGGCAGCGCTGGGCGTCCGACCTGCCGTGGACGGTCGCCGCCGGCGACCCCGACCGGCTGCTGCTGGTGATCGCGCTCGGCGGCGTCCAGCTCGCCACCGGCAACCTCGTCGTCCGCCTGGTGCTCGCCGCCACCGACACCGCCGCGCCGGAGATCATCGACAGCCCCGACCACCCGCCGACCGAGCTCAAGGGCGGCCGGCTGCTGGGGCCAATGGAGCGCCTCGTCATCCTCGGACTCGGCCTGGCGGGCCAGGTGACCGCCGCCAGCATCGTGATCGCCGCCAAGGGCCTCCTGCGCTGGCCGGAGCTGCAGTCGCCCCGCGAGCAGGCCAAGGTCCACCAGCTCACCGAGTACTTCCTCGTCGGCAGCTTCGTCAGCTGGTCGCTGGCGCTGGGGTCCTTGGCGCTCGTGGCGGTCTGACCGCCTCGGTGGTTGAGGTGTGAGCCCGCGAGGCAGGAGCGGGTGAGCCTCGACACCCGGTGACGGGGAACCGGGCGGAGGTCAGCTGCGGCGGCGGAGCCGAGCGGCGACCTCGATCGGCGCGAAGACCGCGGCGCTCACGAGCAGGCCCACAGCCACCAACGGCCACAGTGCAGCGAAGAGGAGGGTCCGGTGGGGGCCCGTGGAGCCGTGACGGCGCGCGAGCAGGGTGACGGCGACGCCCGTCAGGACGAACCCCGCGGCGTACACGAGCAGGAGGGTCAGCACGTCAGCTCCCGGGAGGTCGGGGACGGCGACCGCGTGTGTGCTCCGACATGGCCGCGACGGTAGTGCGTGAGCGCTCACGGTGTCGTCTGTGACGCATCCCGTGAGTCACGGACGACACGCAGACCCCGGGGCGCCCGCCGTGGGTGTCCGGGTCAGTCCGTGAAGCCGCCGTCGGCGGTCCAGGCGACGGAGGAGTCCTTCCAGTCCACGCTGCTGCCGTCGGCGCTGACGACGGGCTCGGTGTAGAGCTCGAGGAAGAACTCGACGTCCCAGGTGTCGAGGTCGGTGGTGACGGCGGCCTGGGACTCGTCGGGGGCCTGCTGGACGAAGGCGTCGGTCTCGTAGCAGTCCAGCGTCGCCGCGACGGTGCCGCCGGCGGCGTCGGCCTCGACCTCGAGGCACCCGTCGCCGGCCTCGAACAGCAGGACCGGCTCGGTCCACGCGTCGGGGTCGTCGGGGTCGGAGTGCTGGGCCCAGACCTTGCGGAAGCCGTCCGGGTCGATCCACAGCGCCATCACGCCGCCGCCGTCCAGCTCGACCTCGGTGGTCAGCCTCTCCGGCTCGGTCTCCGAGTACGGGCGCCTCTGGTCCGCGGGCGGGGCGACCCGCTCGGCGTCGTACGCCGCAGCTGTCTCGGTCCCGGACGTGTCACTCGACGAGTCGGTGCCGCACGCCGCGAGGAGCGCGGCGAGCACCGCCAGCGGGGCGACGGCGGCAGGTCGCACGGCTCAGCGGCCGCGCATGTTCTGCCGCATGCCCTTCATGTTCGACGGGACCGGGCCCTTGGGCAGCGGGACGGTGCCGCGGCGGGCGTCGACGGCCTTGATGCGGGCGCGGACGTCGGTGAGCTCGGCCGGCTTGACCTGCTTGTCCATCTTACGGAGGTGCTTCACGAGCTTCGGCAGCGGCACCTCGCCCTCGCCGCGGCCGCAGACGACCTCGTGGACCGGGATGTCGGACAGCACCCGCTCGTGCTTCTTGCGCTCGGAGACCATCAGCGTCCGCAGGCGGGAGGCGCTGTCGCCCTCACCGATGAGGACGATGCCGGGCGGGCCGATGACGCGGTGGACGACGTCCTGCTGCTTGTTGAAGCCGACCGCGGGGTCGGTCTTCCAGCCGCGCTTGAGCATGGTGAGCGCAGCCGCGGCGGCACCCTTCTGCCCCTCCATCTGCGAGTACGCCGACGCCTGGGCGCGGCGTCCGAAGACGATGATCGTGGCCAGCAGGCCGAACAGCAGGGCGCCAGGGATCGCGAACAGCAGGCTCGGGCCGGGGATGAAGAAGAAGATCCCGAACCCGATGAGCGCACCGACGACGAAGCTGGCCGCGAGGATCAGGCCGATCTTCGGGTCGGCCCGCTTGGTCATCGTGTACGTGTCGCGGATCTGCGCGAGACGACCCTGCTTCTGCTCGCCCCCGTCGGCTTTGGCCGCCTTCTTGGCGGCTCGCTTCTCGGCGCGGGACTGCCCGGTGGTGCTCGACATCGTGGTGCTGTGCCTCTTCCTCGGTCAGGCGGTCGCGGCGGTCGCGCGCGCGTCCATCGCCTGACGGTACAGCCGCCCCGCCCGGTACGACGAACGCACCAGCGGCCCGCTCATCACGCCAGAGAAGCCGATCTGGTCGGCCTCGTCCTTGAGCTCGACGAACTCCTCGGGCTTCACCCACCGCTCGACGGGGTGGTGGCGCACGGAGGGGCGCAGGTACTGCGTGATGGTGATCAGCTCGCAGCCGGCCTCGTGCAGGTCGCGCAGTGCCTGCGAGACCTCGTCGCGGGTCTCGCCCATGCCGAGGATCAGGTTCGACTTGGTGATCAGCCCGAAGTCGCGGGCCTGGGTGATCACGTCGAGGGACCGCTCGTAGCGGAACGCCGGACGGATCCGCTTGAAGATCCTCGGCACCGTCTCGACGTTGTGGGCCAGCACCTCGGGGCGGGACTCGAAGACCTCGCGCAGCAGGTCGGGCTTGCCGTTGAAGTCGGGGATGAGGTTCTCGACGCCCGTGTCGGGGTTGAGCTCGTGGATGACGCGCACGGTCTCGGCGTACAGCCACGCCCCGCCGTCCTCGAGGTCGTCGCGGGCGACGCCGGTGATGGTGGCGTAGCGCAGGTCCATCTTCTGCACGGACTCCGCCACGCGGCGGGGCTCGTCACGGTCGAGCGGCTGCGGCTTGCCGGTGTCGATCTGGCAGAAGTCGCAGCGGCGCGTGCACTGGTCGCCGCCGATGAGGAACGTCGCCTCCCGGTCCTCCCAGCACTCGAAGATGTTGGGGCAGCCGGCCTCCTGGCACACGGTGTGGAGGCCTTCGCCCTTCACCAGGTCTTGGAGCTGCCGGTACGCCGGCCCCATCTTCGCGCGGGTCTTGATCCACTCGGGCTTGCGCTCGATCGGGGTCTCGCTGTTGCGGACCTCGAGGCGCAGCATCTTGCGTCCGTCGGGTGCGATGGTCACCGGCTCAGCCTACGCCGGGGCCGACGCAGGCCCCGACTCGCGGCACTCGCCGCGACGGCGACCGCGACCAGAACGGCGAGCAGCGCGAGCAGGTGGACGCCGGCGCCCACCGGTCCGACCGTCCGCTCGCAGATCCCGACGGCCAGGGCCGAGCAGGCCCACCCCTCGTACCGCTGCGGGTGACCGCTGGCCACGACGCCGAGGCTGAAGCGGACCGGGAAGTCGAGGTCCGTGACCGCCGGCACGGACGTGCGGGTCAGGTCGACGATCCGGGCGATCGCCACCGGCCCCAGCAGGACCACGCAGAGCACGACGGGGTCGGCCGGCACACGACCGGCGACCCACCCCAGCAGCAGGGCTCCGACTCCCAGCGCGGCCAGGGTCAGCCCCGTGACGAGCAGGCCACCGGTCCACGACCCCTCCTCGGCGAGGGGGAAGCCGGAGTCGGTCCACAGCAGGGCGGTCCAGGGCGCGAGGACCCCGTACGGCGCCAGCACCAGGACCGGGACGACCGCGGTGAGCTCGGGCGCCGGAGCCCGCCACCGGACGAGCAGTGAGCTGAGGACCACGGTCAGCACCAGGCCGACACCGACGACCAGCGGGGCCGCCAGGTCGAGCTGCTCACGCGCCGAGGTCGACGCCCCCGCACGCGCCAGCACGTCCAGGCCCGCGAAGAGGGTGGCGCTGCCCTGGAGCAGCAGGGCGCCGGCCCAGGCGACCCCGTGACGACCGGTCCGCTCGTCGGTGGGGGTGCGCACGACCGGCAGCCTTCCCGGCGTGCCGGCGGGTCACACCTCAGGCGCCGGGACGCACCAGCTCGACGCGGGGGCCACGCCTGGCGGGGTCCGGGCGGGGCTCGTAGTCCGGTGTCGCGTCGTACGGCGCCCACGCGAGCAGCTCGCTCACGTGCCGCTCCACGACGCCCAGGACGTCGGCGGGCGTGAACCGGCGGCCCAGCTCGGAGGACAGGGAGGTGACGCCGGCGTCGTCGATGCTGCAGGGGGTGAAGCGGTCGAACCAGCCGAGGTCGACGTCGCAGTTCAGGGAGAAGCCGTGCATCGTCACGCCCTTCGACACCCGGATGCCGAGCGCGGCGACCTTCCGCTCCGGGCGGATCCCGCGGCCCGGCTCGTCGGCGCGCAGCCACACCCCGCTGCGCCCGGGCACGCGGGCGGTCTCGACCCCGAGCTCGGCGCACACGCCGATCAGCGCCTCCTCGACGCGGCGTACGTAGTCGACGACGCGGACGTGCTCCGGCAGCGCCACGATCGGGTAGCCGACCAGCTGGCCGGGACCGTGGAACGTGATCGTCCCGCCGCGGTCGACGTCGATGACGGGCGCGCCGCCGGGGTCGAGGGGGTGGTCCTCGGGGCGGGTACGACGACCCGCCGTGAAGGTCGGCGGGTGCTCGAGCAGCAGCAGCGTCGGCGGACGCTCACCCGCGACCACCGCGGCGTGCACCTCGCGCTGGCGCTCCCAGGCCTCGCGGTAGTCCACCGCGTCGTCGCCCAGCCCCAGCACCTGCACGTCGAGATCCACGGGTCCGAGGGTAGTCCGGCGCGGTCGAGCCGTGACCTGTGGACGACCGGATGCGGGGGAGGCGGCGCGGGGGCAGGGTGGGAGGCGTGAAGCACGTCGCCCGCCACCGGACCGGACCGCCCGTCGCGGTCCTGCTCGCCGTGCTCGCCTCGGCGGTGGTGGTGGCCGCCGCGGTGGTCGTGACCGGGCTGATCGGGGACCCGGCCAGCGAGGCGACGCCGCGGTACGCGACGCCGGACGAGCCGGCGGTCTCGCCCGAGGACCCGCTGGCGGTCCCGGACACCCCCGACGGGCTCGACATGCTGCGTGACTTCGACGCCGCTCGGTCGCAGGCGTGGGCCGAGGGGGACGCCGCCGCCCTGACGGCGCTCTACACCGAGGGGTCGACGACGGGGGAGCGCGACGTCGCGATGCTCAGCCGGTACGTCGACCGCGGGCTGCGGGTGGAGGGGCTCCGGACCCAGGTGCTGTCGGCGGAGATGCGCCGCGCCACCCCCGTACGACGGGTGCTGGTGGTCACCGACCGCGTCGCGGGCGGCGAGGTCACCGACGGCGCCAGCTCCCGGGCGCTGCCCGACGACGCCGCCACCACCCACCGCACGACGTGGCGGCTGGTCGAGGGCCGCTGGCTCCTCGCCCGGGTGGGCGGGTAGGCGGGGAGGCCGTCAGCGCAGGCCGGTCGCGATGACGTCGCGGACGTCGGCGTCACGGAAGGTGAAGCCCGACTCCTCGAGCGCCAGCGGACGCGCGCGGACCGAGCCGAGCAGCTCGTCGCCCATCGCGCCGGCCGCCTTGTCGATCACGAACGACGGCGCCGCGAAGAACGCGCGTCGCCGTACGGCCGAGGCCAGCGCCTGGGTGAACTCGGCGTTGGTCGGCACGTCGGGGCAGACCAGGTTCAGCGGCCCGCTCAGCGTGTCGTGCTCCGCGGCGTGCACCGTCGCGGCGACCCAGTCGCGGCACGAGATCATCGGCATGTATTGGCTGCCGTCCCCGAGCCGCGCGCCGAGACCCGCCTTGAACAGCGGCAGCAGCAGCTTCAGGGGGGCGGCACGGCGGTCCATCACCGGCGCGGTGCGCAGGACACAGACCCGGGCCCCGGCGTCGGCGGCCGGGTCGGCGGCCGCCTGCCACTCCCGGGTCACCGAGGTGAGCAGCGCGTCGCCGCGGCTGTCGGCGGACTCGGTGAGCACCGCCGAGCCGTGGTCGCCGTAGTAGGAGATCCCGTTGCCCGCGAGGTAGGCGGGCTTCCGCTCCGCGTCCGCGATCACGCCGGCCAGCAGGCTGGTCGTCCGGATCCGCGACTCGCGGAGCTCGCGGGCCCACTTCTTCGAGTGCGGGTTGCCCGCGGTGGGGGAGCCGGCCAGGTTGACGACGACGTCGGCGCCACCGACCAGGGTCCGGTCCAGTGCACCGCCGTCCGGGTCCCAGGTGGACTCGTCCGGCCCCTCGCTCGCGCGGCGCACGAGGCGGGTGACCTCGTGGCCGCGCTCGCGCAGGCGTCGTACCAGGTGGCTGCCGAGGAACCCGGAGGATCCTGCGACGACGACCTTCATGGGGTGTGCCCCTCTGTCTGACGTGCCGGTGTGGTGCGGACGGGTGGAGCTCAGACCTCGAACTGCCCGGCCTCGAGGCGCTGCTTGACCTCACGCAGGAAGCGGCCGGCGTCGGCGCCGTCCACCAGGCGGTGGTCGTAGGTCAGCGCCACGTAGACCATGTGGCGCACCGCGATGGTCTCGCCCAGGTTGGGGTCGTCGATCACGACGGGACGCTTCACCACGGCGCCGGGGCCGAGGATCGCGACCTGCGGCTGGTTGATGATCGGGGTGTCGAACAGGGCCCCGAAGCTGCCGAGGTTCGTGATCGTGAAGGTGCCGCCCGACAGGTCGTCGGGGCCGATCTTGTTCGTGCGGGTGCGCTCGGCGACGTCGGCGATCTTCTTGGACAGCCCGGCGATCGACAGGTCGCCGGCGTCCTTGACGACCGGGGTCAGCAGACCCTTCTCGGTGTCGACGGCGAAGGCGACGTTCTCGCGGTCGTGGTAGGCGACCTCGCCCTTCTCGGTGTCGATCGTCGCGTTGAGCTTCGGGTGCTGCTTCAGGGTGTCGATCGCGGCCTTCGCGAAGAACGGCAGGTAGGTGAGCTTCACGCCCTCGCGGGCCTGGAACTCCGCCTTCTTCGCGTCACGCAGGCGCGCGATGTTCGTGACGTCGACCTCCATGACCTGCGTCAGCTGCGCCGAGGTCTGCAGCGAGTCGACCATGCGGGAGGCGATGACCTTGCGCAGGCGCGACATCGGCTCGGTCGTGCCGCGCAGCGGCGACGGGTTGACCGCGGGGGCGCTGCCGCCGGCGGCGGGCGCCGAGGCGGCAGGAGCGGACGCGGCCGGGGCGGAGGCCGCCGGGGCCTCGGCCGCGGCGGACTCGCGGGCCTTGGCCGCGTCGAGGACGTCCTGCTTGCGGATCCGGCCACCCACGCCGCTGCCCGTCAGGCTGGACAGGTCGACGTCGTGCTGCGCGGCGAGCTTGCGGACCAGCGGCGTCACGTAGCTGCCGCCGTCGCCGGAGCCCGAGGGCTTCGAGGACGACCCGGAGTCGGAGGACCCCGAGGTGGTGGAAGACGCCGCGGGGGCGGCGCTCTCCTTGGTCGGGGCGGGCGCCTTCTCGGCGGCCGGCTCCTCGGCGTTCGTCTCGGCGGCGGCGCCCTCGTCGGAGTGGTCGTCGGAGGCGGCCGGGGCGGCCGAGCCCTTATCGGACTCGGGGGTCTCGTCGCCGGCGGGCAGCTCGCCCTTCTCCTCGGCGATCTCCTCCTCCTGCTGGGCCTTCTTCTCGGCCTCGCCCTCGTCCTTGGGCTGCGCCTCGGGGGTCGCCGTACCGCCCTCGCCGGATCCGACGAGCGCGAGCTCGGCGCCGACCTCGACGGTCTCGTCCTCCTCGACCTTGATCTCCAGCAGCGTGCCGGCGACGGGGGAGGGGATCTCGGTGTCGACCTTGTCGGTGGAGACCTCGAGCAGCGGCTCGTCGACGGCGACCTCGTCGCCGACGGACTTCAGCCAGCGGGTGACGGTGCCCTCGGTGACCGACTCGCCGAGCGCGGGCAGCGTGACGGCGGTCGCGTCGCCGGAGCCGCCGGAGGACCCACCGGAGGAGTCGCCGTCGGACGACGCCTGCGAGGCGTCACCGGACTCGGCGGCGGGAGCGGACGTGTCGTCCTGCTTCTCCTTCTCCGGGGTCACGTCGCCGTCGGGGAGCTCGCCGCCCTTCTCCTCGGCGATCTGCTCCTCCTGCTCGGCCTTCTTCGCGGCCTCGTCCTCGTCGGCCGGCTCGGCCTCGGGGGTGGCGGTGTCGTCGGCGTCGCCGGCGCTCTCGCCCTCCTCGCCCACGGTCGCGAGGACGGCGCCGACCTCGACGGTCTCGTCCTCCTCGGCCTTGATCTCCAGCAGCGTGCCGGCGACCGGGGAGGGGATCTCGGTGTCGACCTTGTCGGTCGAGACCTCGAGCAGCGGCTCGTCCACGGCGACCTCGTCGCCCACGGACTTCAGCCAGCGGGTGACGGTGCCTTCGGTGACGGACTCGCCGAGGGCCGGCAGGGTGACTTCGGTGGCCATGAGGTCTCTTCCTTCGCGGGTTTCAGGTCAGGCGTGAGCGTGGAGCGGCTTGCCGGCGAGGGCCATGTGGGCCTCCCCGAGTGCTTCGTGCTGCGTGGGGTGGGCGTGGACGAGCGGGGTGACGTCCTCGGGGTGAGCCTCCCAGCCGTAGATCAGCTGGGCCTCGCCGACGAGCTCGCCGACCCGTTCGCCGACCAGGTGGATCCCGACGACGGGGCCGTCGGTGCGGCGGACGAGCTTCACGAAGCCGGAGGTACCCAGGATCTGCGACTTCCCGTTCCCGCCGAGGTCGTAGGTGACGGTCTCGACCTGGTCCTCGCCGTACGCGAGCACGGCGGCGGCCTCGTCGAACCCGACGGAGGCGACCTCCGGGTGGCTGTAGGTGACGCGGGGGATCGCGGACTCGTCGACGGGCTCGGGCTCCAGGCCGGCGATGTCCTCGGCGACGAAGATGCCCTGCGCGAAGCCGCGGTGGGCGAGCTGCAGGCCCGGGACGATGTCGCCGACGGCGTACGTCTTCTCGGCGGCGGTGCGGCACCGGTCGTCGGCGAGCACGAACCCGCGGTCGACCTCGACGCCGATCGTCTCCAGCCCGATGCCGTCGGTGGAGGGGCCGCGGCCGACGGCGACGAGCATCCGCTCGGCCTCGATGGTCTCACCACCGGTGACGGTCAGCGCGACGCTGCCGTCGCCGACCTTCAGGCTCTCGTACGCCGTGCCCGTGCGGACGGTGATGCCGCGCTTACTGAACGCACGCTCCAGGGCCTTCGAGGAGGCCTCGTCCTCGCCGGGCACCAGCCGGGGCAGGGCCTCGACGATCGTGACCTGCGCGCCGAAGCTGGCCCACACGGACGCGAACTCGCAGCCGATGACTCCGCCGCCCAGCACGACGACCGAGGTCGGGACCTCGTCCAGCGCGAGCGCGTGGTCGCTGAGCAGGACGCGGTCGCCGTCCGGGGTGATGCCGGGCAGCGAGCGGGCGTAGGAGCCGGTGGCGAGCACGAGGTGCTCACCGGTGTACGTCGTCCCGTCGACGGTGACCTGGCGCTGGCCGGTGACCCGGCCGGCGCCCTCGACCACGGTGATGCCGCGGGAGGAGATCAGGCCGGTCAGGCCCTTGTAGAGGCGGCCGACGACCTTGTCGCGGTAGGCGTTCACGGCGGGCATGTCGATGCCCTCGAGCGTCGCGCGGACACCGACGGACGCGGCGTGTCGGGCGTAGTCGGCGACCTCGGCGGCGTGGAGCAGCGCCTTGGTGGGGATGCAGCCGACGTGCAGGCAGGTCCCGCCGAGGCGGTCCTTCTCGACCAGGATGACGCTGAGACCGAGCTGTGCCGCGCGGAGCGCGCACGCGTAGCCACCCGAACCGGCTCCGAGCACCAGCACGTCGGCGTGCGTGCTCGGGCTGTCCTGCGTCACTGCTGGTCGCCTCCCCGTCCTCGCGGTGCCTGCCGTCGCGGCGGAACCATCCAACCACCCATGGGGGTCGAGGGGACACCGGGTGCACACGGAGTTGGCATGATGGAGGCATGGCTCTGTTCGACCGCTTCCGCCGCGGCGGCGGCCCCCGGATGCGTCGTCCCGGCTCCGACTCCGCCCGCACGGGGTCCACCACGGTGCGCGCCTCGGACCACGAGGACGAGAAGCACCTGCGTGAGTTCGTCACCGCCCGGCACGGCGTCGAGGGCTTCGTCGAGCCCCGCACCGCGGTCAGCGACGTCACCCTGCTGCTCGTCGCCCACGACGGCGAGTGGACCCGCCGCCGGGTCCCGTCGGTGCAGTGGGCGCACAGCTTCTGCAACAAGCACCAGGTGCCGAGCTACGACGCCGCCGTCGTCGGCATCCCGCAGCGCATGCGCGACTTCAACTCCCGCAGGACGGCCGCGGAGAAGGCCGAGCGCAAGCGCCTGCTGGGGGGCTGAGCCCCCGTCACCGGAGGTCGAGGTGCGAGGAGCCCTGGCGACGAGCCACGAGACCCGGTGAGGGTCGCGCGGACCGTCACCGGATCTCGTGGCTCGGCCGTGGCCGGCCCCGCACCTCGATCGCCGGTGCCGCGGACCAGGTGGTCGAGCAGCACGCGAGCGCAGCGAGCGCGGGTCGTCGAGACCGCGCCCGGGCCGCGCGCTCCGCCTACTCCGCGTACGACCGCGCGAGGTCGACGAGCGTGGCGACCGCGGTGCCGGTGCCGCCGGGGGTGACGTGGCCCCACGCCTCGCCGGTGTTGAACGACGGGCCGGCGATGTCGAGGTGCGCCCACGGGCGGCCGTCGGTGAACTCGCGCAGGAACGCCGCGGCGAAGAGCCCCCCGCCCCAGCGGACGCCGTCCGCCTGCGCCAGGTCGGCGATCTTGCTGCTCCGGACCCGGTCCGTCATCTCCTCCGGGATGGGCATGCCCCACGACGCCTCGCCCGCGGTGCCGGCGGCGGTGAGGACCTGCTCGACGACGTCGTCGGTGCCGAGGACGCCGGTGACGCGGTCACCGAGCGCCATCACCATGGCGCCGGTGAGCGTGGCGACGTCGACGATCGCGTCGGGCTCCGCCTCGACGGCGCGCCCGAGGGCGTCGGCGAGGATCAGACGGCCCTCCGCGTCGGTGTTGGAGACCTCGACGGTCTTGCCGCGGTACATCGTCAGCACGTCGCCGGGACGCGTCGAGGTGCCGGAGACCATGTTCTCGGCGAGCGGCACGAAGGTGGAGACCCGCACCGGCAGGCCGAGCGCGGCGATCGCGAAGGTGGCGTGGGTGACGGCGGCGGCGCCGGCCATGTCGAGCTTCATCGTCGCCATCGACGCGGCGGGCTTGATCGACAGCCCGCCCGAGTCGAACGTGATGCCCTTGCCGACCAGCGCGAGGTGGCGGGTGGCGCCCTTCGGCTCGTAGGTCAGCTCGACCAGCCGGGGCGGCGCCGAGGAGCCCTTGCCGACGCCGATGATGCCGCCGCAACCGAGGTCCGCGAGCTCGGTCTCGTCGATGACCCGCAGGCCGACCTTCGGGGCGCCGCGGCCCTTCGTCAGCTCGCCGTGCGCCGCGGTGAGGGCCTCGACGAACTGCGGCGGGGTGAGGTCGCCGGCGGGGGTGTTGACCCAGTCGCGGGCGGCGGCGACGGCGGAGGCCACGACCTGCGCCTGCTCGAACGCCGCGACCGTCTCCTTGCGCTTCGCGCCGTCGGTGAGGACGACGACCTCGCCGGGGCGGCGGTCGGCGGCCTTGTCGTCGCTGCGGTAGCGGTCGAACGCGTACCCGCCGAGCACCCACCCGTCCAGCACCGCGCGGACCAGCTCCGGGGTGTCCGCCGGCAGCGCCAGGGCGACCGAGGCGGCGTTGGGGATGTTGCGGGCGGCGACACCCGCGGCGCGGCGTACGGCGTCGTGCCCGACGGTGGTCGGCAGGGAGCCGCGCCGGCGACCCGACGCGCCCTTCGAACCCTTGGCCGGGGCGTCGGGGGAGCCGAGCCCGACCAGCACCAGCAGCGGCGAGGTGATCGACCCGGCGGTGGGGACGTGGTGCACCTCGCCCGCCTCGCCGGTCACGCCGAGGGTCGCGAGGAGCGGCTGGAGACGGCGTCCCCAGGCCTCGGCGACGGCGTCCCCGGCGGGGTGCAACCGGGGTCCGGAGTCGGTGGGGAGCACCCCGACCACGACGGCGTCGGCGCGGGTGCTGGCGGGACTGGCCTTGCGCAGGGCGTAGGTGGTCATCCGCACGAGCCTAAGGGGAGAGGGGCTGCGCTAGCGTCGCCGCCTGTGGACGACGCCGACGACGCAACAACCCTCCAGCCCTCCCCGCTGCACGACCGCCACGTCGCCCTGGGCGCGAAGGTCGCGGCGTTCGGCGGCTGGCAGATGCCGCTCGAGTACGCCACCGGCGTGGTCGCCGAGCACACCGCGGTCCGCGAGCGGGTGGGGCTGTTCGACGTCAGCCACCTGGGGACCGTCCAGGTCACCGGGCCCGGGGCGGCGGCGTACGTGAACGCGACGCTGAGCAACGACCTGGGGCGCATCGCCCCGGGCCAGGCGCAGTACACGCTGTGCTGCGACCCCGAGACCGGCGGCGTGGTCGACGACCTGATCGTCTACCTGCACTCCGACGAGCGTCTCCTGCTGATGCCGAACGCGGCCAACGCCGCCGAGGTCGTACGACGCCTGGTCGCCGAGGCGCCCGACGGCGTCCGCGTCGACGACGAGCACGCCGACTACGCGGTGCTGGCCGTGCAGGGCCCGTCGTCCGCGGCCGTGCTGGAGGCCGTCGGGCTGCCGACCGGGCACGACTACATGAGCTTCGTCGAGGCCCCGGTGCCTGGTGGGGACGGTGACCTCGTCGTCTGCCGCACCGGTTACACCGGCGAGCACGGCTACGAGCTCGTCGTCCCGGCCGCCGACGCGGGGGCGCTGTGGGACGCGCTCGTCGCCGCCGGCGAGCCGCACGGGCTGACCCCGGCCGGGCTCGGCGCGCGGGACACGCTGCGCACCGAGATGGGCTACCCCCTCCACGGCCAGGACCTCTCGCTCGCGACGACGCCGGTGCAGGCGCGGATGCGGTGGGCGATCGGCTGGGACAAGCCCCGGTTCTGGGGCGACGCCGTCCTGCGCGCCGAGCGCGAGGCGGGGGCGTCGCGGTCGCTGCGCGGCCTGCGCGCCGTCGGGCGCGGCATCCCGCGCCCGGGCATGGCGGTGTCGTTCGACGGGGAGGTCGTGGGGGAGCTGACCTCCGGGACGTTCTCGCCGACGCTCAAGGTCGGCGTCGGGCTGGCCTACCTCGCCACCGGGCGGGGCATCGAGGACGGCGCCGTCGTCGAGGTCGACGTCCGCGGTCGCCCGCAGCCGTTCGAGGTCGTCCGCCCGCCGTTCGTGGACACGTCCGTGCGGTCCTGAGGTCTCCCTCGCCGGTCCCCGGTGGTGTCCGTGGTCCCGCGTAGCCTGCGGGCATGACGCTGCCCGACCAGCCGCCGACCTTCCGCCCGCCCACACCGGCGGAGCGGCCCTGGTGGTGGCGTCTCGAGGACGCCTCCGGTGCGGAGGTCGCCGTGGGTGAGACCCACGCCGGCGCACGCTTCCCCACCCAGGGCGACGCCGAGTCATGGGTGGGCGAGGTCTGGCGCGAGCTCGCCGACGAGGGCGTCGCGGCCGTGACGCTGTTCGAGCTCGAGCGACGCGTCTACGGGCCGATGTCGCTGAGCGTCTGAGGCCAGTCCGGCCGCACCTCGTCTCACCGGGCCTCGTGGCCCTCGACCTCCGATCTCCCGGAGGTCGAGATGCGACGAGCCCTGGCGAGGAGCCACGAGACCCCGGAGGCTGGTCGTCGACCTCTGTGTGTCGTCCTTGATCTGCCGCGTGCGTCAGGGACGACACGCTGACGACCTGCGGTCATCTCGCCGGGTCTCCTGGCCCCTGCGCTCCTGCGTCGCTCCGGGTCCCTTCGACGTCCGGCCTCCCGGAGGTCGAGGTGCGACGAGCCTGGCGAGGAGCCACGAGACCCCGGAGGCTGGTCGTCGACCCGTGTGTCGTCCTTGACCTGCCGCGTGCGTCAGGGACGACACGGTGTCGGCCGCTGCTCGGGTCGCCGGGTCTCGTCGCCCGTGCGCTCCTGCGGCGCTCCGGGGCACCTCGACCTCCGGCCTCCCGGAGGTCGAGGTGCGACGAGCCCCGGCGAGGAGCCACGAGACCCCGGGGGCTGGTCGTCGACCTGTGTGTCGTCCCTGATCTACCGCGTGCGTCAGGGACGACACGCTGACATCCGCTGCTCGGGTCGCCGGGTCTCGTCGTCCCTGCGCTCCTGCGGCGCTCCGGGTCTCTTCGACGTCCGGTGCGGCGGTCGAGGGGCGTCGGTGGGCGGCACTAGATTGGCCGCGTGCGCGCCTACCTGGACCTCCTCGACCACGTCCTGAGCCACGGGGTGGAGAAGTCGGACCGCACCGGGACGGGCACGCGCAGCGTGTTCGGGCACCAGATGCGGTTCGACCTGCGGGAGGGGTTCCCGCTGGTCACCACCAAGAAGGTCCACACCCGCTCGGTGTTCGCCGAGCTGCTGTGGTTCCTCCGGGGCGACACCAACGTCAGGTGGCTCCAGGACCGCGGCGTGACGATCTGGGACGAGTGGGCGGACGCTGACGGCGACCTCGGGCCTGTGTACGGCGCGCAGTGGCGCTCCTGGCCCACCCCGGACGGCGGCCACGTCGACCAGCTCGCGAAGGTCGTCGACGCCATCCGCGCCGACCCCGACTCGCGGCGCCACGTGGTGTCGGCGTGGAACGTCGCCGACATCCCGTCGATGGCGCTCGCGCCGTGCCACACGATGTTCCAGTTCTACGTCGACCCCACCGACGGGGGCCGGCTGAGCTGCCAGCTCTACCAGCGCAGCGCCGACGTCTTCCTCGGCGTCCCGTTCAACATCGCCAGCTATGCCCTGCTGACCCACATGGTCGCCCAGGTCACCGGGCTCGGGGTGGGCGACTTCGTGCACACCCTCGGCGACGCGCACCTGTACTCCAACCACCTCGACCAGGCCCGCCTCCAGCTGACCCGTGAGCCGCGGGCCCTGCCCACGCTGTGGCTCGACCCGTCCGTCACCGCGCTCGACGCGTTCGACCTCGAGCACGTCGCGGTCGAGGGCTACGACCCCCACCCGGGCATCAAGGCCCCCATCGCCGTCTGATGGCGTCCGAGCACGGCACCCGCGTCGTCCTCATCGCCGCCGTCGCCCGCAACGGCGTCATCGGCGCCGACGGGGACATCCCCTGGCGGGTCCCCGCCGACTTCGCGCACTTCAAGGCCACCACCACCGGGCACACGCTGCTCATGGGGCGCGCGACATATGACTCCATCGGCCGCCCGCTGCCCGGACGGACCACGATCGTCCTCACCCGCGACGCGGGCTGGCGCGCCGACGGCGTCCTCGTGGCGCACACCCTCGACGAGGCCCTCGCGCAGGTCCCGTCCGGCACCGACCTGTACGTCGCCGGCGGGGCGGCGGTCTACGCCGCGGTGCTGGGGCGTGACGGCCTCACCGACGAGCAGCTGATCAGCGAGATCGACCTCGAGCCCGACGGCGACGTCCGCTTCCCGGCGTACGACGCCGCCGCCTGGGTGGAGGTCTCCCGGGAGGCCCGGGAGGGGTTCACCCTCGTGCGTCGGCGAGCAGCCGGGCCGCGACCCGACGGAGGTCGTCGAGCCTGATCTCCCCGTCGTCGTCCCGCTCGGCGGCCACGGTGACGACGAGGTTGTCGGCGCGCACCAGCAGGGTGCGGGCGTCGGGGTAGGTGCCGCCGTCGACGAGGACGGCCTGGTCGCCGGGCCCGTCCACGACCTGGCCACCCGCGGCGTCGAGCCGGGCGGTCGCCGCCTCGACCGCGGTGCTGCCCAGACCGGGGCCGACGGCCTCGGCACTCACGCGGGTCCGGGCGTCCGGGTACGGTCCGCCGCCCCGGGATCGTCGCTCGCAGATCCGGATCCGCCCGTCGGACGACGCACGGACGGGCAGGGCCACGCCGTCCGGCACGAGACGCGCGAGGGCGGGGGAGTCCGCGCAGCCGCCCGTCGGGGCGGCCGTCGCCGGCCCGTCGTCCTCCGGTGCGGCCACCTCGAGGTCGACGTCGACCGAGTCCAGGACGTCGCGGGCCACCTCGGCCGCGAGGGTCTCGAGGCGCTCCAGCGGGGGGCGCCGCGGCCGCTCGGAGGACGTGCCCGAGGAGGTCAGGGTCACCGTCGCCACCACGTTGCCCCGGCGGACCTCGAGCAACGCGGTGGCCGCGGACTCCTCGGTCGGGGTGGGGGCGACGACGCCGCCGTCCGTGACGAGCGTGGCCCCGTCGCCCAGGTCGACCTCCCGCGCGACCCCGAACGGAGGCTCGGTCCCGGTCACCTGGTCGGACGCCGAGTCGGCCGCGCTGCCCTCCGAGGACGGGGTCGCGGCGGTGACGGTGACGTCGAGGCTCGCGCTCCCACCGGGCGTGGACTCGGTCCACCGGCAGTCGGCGGGCTCCGGCAGCTCGGTGCTCAGTCCGATCGCCGCCAGCGTCGCGTCGGAGACGGCGCGGCACGCGCCGATCACCTCCACCGGTCGGACGTCGTCCTCGGCCCAGTCCAGGCTGTCGTCGATGTCGTCGGCGTACGCCGCGGGCACCTCCTCGACGCCGTCGGTCGCGCCGGGCTCGGCGGCGGCGAGGTCGTAGGCGGTGGTCCGGCTCGAGCTCGAGTTGAGCAGCAGGTCGCCCGCGACGGTCCACTGGTCCCCGACGCCCAGGAAACCCGTCGTGATCGACCCGAGGGTGCGTCCGGAGTCCGGATCGCGCGGGTCGCTCGTCGTGACCCAGACCCGGTCCTCGCCGGGCGCGTCGGGGTCGGAGAAGGGTTGGACCCACACCAGCTCGTCGTCCCACGCGCCGACCAGTCGCCGCTGGGGCCCGTAGCGGACCTGCGGGCGGGTCCAGGCGACGTCGCCGGAGGCGACGTCGAGGGCGACGACCTCCTCCGCGGTGTCGTAGCGGCCCGCCACCACGTCGTCGGCCGCGGCGGTGGTCGTGAAGCCGCCGACGCCGTAGCCCATGCGGAGCCCCACGTCGGTCGTGGCGCCACCCGGTCCGACGGCGCGCAGCAGGCGGCCGGTCGCGTCCGAGCGGTCCAGGAGCAGCGGGTCGGTGGACGGGACGGCCTCGACGACGCCCGCGGCCGGACGCCGCCACAGCACGGCGTCCGGACCCGAGGAGTCGGTGTCGCGCAGGATCGTCACGGCGTCGCGGCCCCGCCCCTCGGTCCAGGCGACGAGGCTGCCGCCGACCCCGCCGGGGCCCGAGCAGCCGAAACCGCCCGGCAGGGCGCCGACGGTCTCGAGCGGGGTGCCGTCGGCGGGGTCGAGCCGGGTCACCCGGCCGCAGCCGGCGGTCGCGTTGACGGAGGTCTCGCCGACCCCCACCCCGGGGACGATCGCCTGCCGGTCCCGGCCGAGCCGACGGGGGACCTCGAGCTCTGTCGTCCACGCCACCTCGCCCGCCGCGGTGTCGAGGGCGGCGACGCCGACGCACTCGGCGTTCGGGTCGGGGCGGAACAGCATCACCCCGAGCCCGTCGTCGGTGACGTCGGACGAGGTGCCGCAGAGGGTGCCGTCGAGGCTCGCGGTCCAGGTTGCCGTGCCGGCGCCGGCGTCCAGGGCCGTCACGGTGACGAGGTTCTCCCGGACGGGCGCGCTGACGACGACGAGCAGGTCGTCGGTGCGCCACAGCGCGGGGGGCTCGCCGTCGCCAGTGACGTACGGGGCGACGCCGTCGGCCTCCCAGGCCGGCTCGAGGTCCGCGAGCTCCGGGAGGTCGTCACCGGGGAACGGGACCGCGCTGCACGCGACCAGGGCGGGAGCGAGGGCGGCGAGCAGCGCGACGAGGGGACGGGCGGCGGTCACGGGCTGATCCTGTCCCGCGCGAGGCCCGGCCAAACGGGCTGGCAGGCTGGGGCGCATGGAGCTGCGCATCTTCACCGAGCCCCAGCAGGGCGCGACGTACGACGACCTGCTGGCGGTCGCCCGCACCGCCGAGACCGAGGGGTACGGCGCGTTCTTCCGCTCCGACCACTACCTCGCGATGGGCGACGGCCACGGCCTGCCCGGGCCGACCGACGCGTGGACGACCTTGGCGGGGCTCGCCCGGGAGACGTCCAGGATCCGGCTCGGCACGCTGGTCACCAGCGCCACCTTCCGCCACCCCGGACCGCTGGCCGTCACCGTCGCGGGCGTCGACCAGATGAGCGGCGGCCGGGTCGAGCTCGGGCTGGGGGCCGGCTGGTTCGAGGGCGAGCACACGGCGTACGGGATCCCGTTCGGCACCCTCGGCGAGCGGTTCGACCGCCTCACCGACCAGCTCGCGATCCTCACCGGCATGTGGGCCACGCCGACCCAGAAGACGTTCTCGTACGCCGGCCGCGCCCACGAGGTCGTCGACTCCCCGGCGCTGACCAAGCCGGTCCAGGAGTCGCTGCCGATCATCATCGGTGGCCGCGGGAAGAAGCGGACCCCGGCGCTCGCCGCGCGGTACGCCCACGAGTTCAACGTGCCCTTCAGCGACCTCGCGACCACCCGGGAGACGTTCGACCGGGTCCGGGCGGCGTGCGAGAGCGCGGAGCGCGACCCCGCCACGATGCAGTGGTCCGCCGCGCAGGTGCTGTGCGTCGGCGCGGACGACGCCGAGGTCGCCCGCCGTGCCGCGTCGATCGGCCGTGAGCCCGACGAGCTGCGCGAGAACGGCGTCGCCGGTACCCCCGAGCAGGCGGTCGAGCGGCTCCGCGCGTACGCCGACGCCGGCTGCGACCGCGTCTACCTGCAGGTCCTCGACCTCGGTGACCTCGACCACCTCCGTCTCGTCGCCGCGGAGGTCATGCCGCACGTGTGAGCCGGGTGCGAGTCGGCGCGTCAGCCGGCGTGCGCGCCGGTGTCGGGGGTTGTCGGCGGCCGGAGATAGCCTGAGGACCATGAGCGCTGCGACCCTCTCCGACCCTGGAGCACCGTTCGGTCGCGTGCTCACCGCGATGGCCACCGCCTTCGCCCCCGACGGCTCGGTCGACCTCGACGGCACCGCCGCGATCGCGCGGCACCTCGTGGCGACCGGCCACGACGGTGTCGTCGTGTCCGGCACGACGGGGGAGTCGCCCACCACGAGCGTCGCCGAGGACGGCGAGATCCTCGCCGCCGTCCGCGACGCCGTCGGCGACGAGGCCGTCGTGGTGGCCGGCGTCGGCACCAACTCGACCGCCCACAGCGTCGAGCTCGCCGAGCAGGCCGCCAAGGTCGGCGCCGACGGGCTGCTGCTCGTCGCGCCGTACTACTCCAAGCCCGGCCAGGCCGGGATCCTCCAGCACTTCCGGACCGTCGTCGGCGCGACCGACGTCCCGGTGATGCTGTACGACGTCCCGGGCCGCACCGCCACCCAGATCGCCCTCGAGACCTACGAGGCCGCCCTCGCGCTCGAGCCCGTCGTCGCGGTCAAGGACGCCACGGGCGACCTGCCCCGCAGCGTGCGGCTGCGCGAGATGGGCTACGCCGTCTACTCCGGCGAGGACGCCCTCAACCTCGGCTACCTCGCCCACGGCGCGGTCGGCATGGTCAGCGTCGTCGGCCACGTCGTGGGCCCGCGCCTGCGCGCGATGGTCGACGCCTGGCTCGCCGGCGACACGGCCGCCGCGCTCGCGGCGTACACCGCCACCCTGCCCGCCGTCGACGCCGTGATGGGCGTCGCGAACTACGGCGCCACCACTGCGAAGGCCGGGCTGCAGCTGCTCGGCGTGCTCGACAACCGCCGCGTCCGCGGCCCCTTGGTCGAGCTCGACGACGACGAGGTGGCTGCGCTCCGCGCAAGCCTGGTCGGCGCCGGGCTCCTCTGAGCCACGTTCCTGGAAAGGACCCATGACCCACACCCACCCCGAGCTGTCCGCACCCGGACCGCTCGCTCCCGGCGCCCTGCGCGTCATCCCCCTCGGCGGCCTCGGCGACGTCGGCCGCAACATGACGGCCTTCGAGTACGACGGCCGCATCCTGCTCGTCGACTGCGGCGTGCTGTTCCCCGAGGACCACCACCCCGGCGTCGACCTGATCCTCCCCGACTTCGAGCCCATCCGGGACCGCCTCGACGCCGTCGAGGCGCTGGTGCTGACCCACGGCCACGAGGACCACATCGGCGCGACGCCGTACCTGCTGCGCGAGCGGGGCGACATCCCGCTGGTCGGCTCCAACCTGACGCTGTCGCTGGTGCGGCCCAAGCTGCGCGAGCACCGCCTGAAGGAGACCGTCCACCACCCGGTCAAGGAGGGCGACACCGTCTCCTTCGGCCCGTTCGACCTCGAGTTCGTCGCGGTCAACCACTCCATCCCGGACGCGCTGGCGGTCGTCATCCGCACCGGCGCCGGCACGGTGCTGCACACCGGCGACTTCAAGATGGACCAGCTGCCGCTCGACGGCCGGATCACCGACCTCAACGCGTTCGCGCGGCTCGGTGACGAGGGCGTCGACCTGTTCATGACCGACTCCACCAACGCCGAGGTCCCCGGCTTCACGACCTCCGAGCAGGAGATCACCCCGGTCCTCGAGCGGGTCTTCGCGCGCAGCAAGCAGCGGATCATCGTCGCCTGCTTCGCCTCCCACATCCACCGCGTGCAGCAGATCCTCGACACCGCGGTCGCGAACAACCGGAAGGTGGCCTACGTCGGCCGCTCGATGGTCCGCAACATGGGCATCGCGCAGGACCTGGGCTACCTCACGGTGCCGCCGGGCGTGATGGTCGACGCCAAGGAGCTCGCGAAGCTGCCGCCCGAGCGCCAGGTGCTGGTCTCGACCGGCTCGCAGGGCGAGCCGCTGTCCGCGCTGTCGCGGATCGCGCAGCGCAGCCACCACTTCGTGCACATCGAGGAGGGCGACACCGTCGTCCTCGCCAGCTCGCTGATCCCCGGCAACGAGAACGCCGTCTTCCGCGTCATCAACGGCCTGACCCGCTGGGGCGCCGAGGTGGTCCACAAGGGCAACGCCCTGGTCCACGTCTCCGGCCACGCCAGCGCCGGCGAGCTCCTGTACTGCTACAACATCGTCAAGCCGAAGAACGTGCTGCCGATCCACGGCGAGTACCGCCACATGCGCGCCAACGGCGACCTGGCCCGTCGTACCGGGGTGGAGAACGTCGTCATGGCCGAGGACGGCGTCGTGGTCGACCTCGCCGACGGCGTCGCGACGGTCGTCGGCAAGGTCGACTGCGGCTACGTGTTCGTCGACGGCTCCTCGGTCGGCGACCTCACCGAGTCGCTGCTGAAGGACCGCCGCGTGCTGGGCGAGGAGGGCTTCGTCTCGGTCATCGTCGTCGTCGACTCCGTGACCGGGAAGGTGGCCGCCGGCCCGACGATCCAGGCCCGCGGGCTCGCCGAGGACGACAAGCGCTTCAACGACATCCGCCAGCCGATCATCGACGCGATCGACGCGGCGGTGGCCGAGGGGGTCCGCGACTCCTACCAGCTCCAGCAGACGGTGCGCCGCGTCGTCGGCCGCTGGGTCAACAAGTCGCTGCAGCGTCGTCCGATGATCATCCCGGTGGTCATCGAGTCGTAGCCTGCGGCCGTGGACGTCGCCAGCATCGTCGCCAGCACGCTGCTGGTCGTCGAGTACGTCGTCAAGATCGCCGCCGTGGGGACGGTCCCGGAGGGTCGCAACCCCGGGTCGTCCTCCGCGTGGCTGATGGCCATCTTCTTCATCCCGGTCGTCGGGCTGCCGCTGTACTGGATGATCGGCAGCCCGTTCGTCACCGGTCGCCGCCACGAGCTGCAGACCGAGGCCAACCGGCTGCTGATCGAGCACACGATGGCGATGCCGGGCGTCCCGGACGGCGCCGCGCCCGGCGCCGGCCTCACCTCGGTGCTGCGGATGAACCGCACCCTGACCGGCCTGCCGTGCGTCGTCGGCTCCGACGAGGGCACGTACGGCGACACTGCGGCGGCGTTCGTCGCGATGGGCGCCGCGATCGACACCGCGGAGCGGTTCGTGCACGTCGAGTTCTACATCGCGAGCTGGGACGAGGTCACCGACCCCGTCTTCAGCGCACTGGTCGCGGCCCGCGCCCGGGGCGTCGAGGTCCGGCTGCTGATGGACCACCTCGGCTCCCGCTCGTACGACGGGTTCAAGGCCCTGCAGCGCCGCCTCACCGAGGCGGACGTCGACTGGCACCTGATGATGCCGATCCAGCCCCTGCGCGGGCAGTGGCGCCGCCCGGACCTGCGCAACCACCGCAAGCTCCTGGTCGTCGACGGGCGCCGGGCGTTCGTCGGGTCGCACAACCTCATCGGGCCGTCGTACGGCAGCGAGAAGAACGCGACGGTGGGCCGCTTCTGGAAGGACCTGACGATCCAGGTCGGCGGGGAGATCGTGACCGCGGTCGAGGCGGTGTTCTCGACCGACTGGTTCGCCGAGACCGGGGAGCGGCTCGCGCCCGAGCTGTTCTTCACCGACCACGAGTCCCGGCGCATCGGCGGGCGGTACGACGCGATGCAGCTCGTGCCGTCCGGACCCGGCTTCCCGACCGAGCCGAACCTGCGCATGTTCACCGAGCTGGTGCACCAGTCGCTGCGGTCGGTGTCGATCACGAGCCCCTACTTCGTGCCCGACGAGGCGCTGCTGACCGCGATCACCTCGGCGGCGTACCGGGGTGTGCGCGTCGACCTGTTCGTGGGGGAGAAGGCCGACCAGTTCGTCGTCGGCCACGCCCAGCGGTCGTACTACACGACGCTGCTCGAGGCCGGCGTCCACCTGCACCTCTACCCGGCGCCGGCGGTGCTGCACGCGAAGTACATGACCGTCGACGGCCACGTCGGCGTCATCGGGTCCTCGAACATGGACTACCGCTCGTACGCCCTGAACTACGAGATCATGCTCCTCGGCTTCGGCGGCGACCTCGTCGACCGGCTGCTCGCCAGCGACGCCGAGTACCTCGCCGTCTCCCGCGAGCTCACCCTCGCCGAGTGGCGCCGGCAGCCCCTCCGCACCCGGTACGTCGACAACGTCTGTCGCCTCGCGTCGTCGCTGATGTGACGGGGGTTGCGGCGCCGTCGTCGCGCGTGTCACACGGGCCTCAACAGCCTCAGGTTTCACGGGTCGGCTGGTGAAACCCCGGCTGGGCTGACGAAGTTTCGCCCGCCAGGTCGGGGTTTCGTGGGCCCGGTCGTGGGGCCGGCCGGACGGCGAACGCGCCCGGACCTCACCTGTCACAGGAGTTCCCGCGGCCTCTGGATTCACGGGTTGGCTGGTGAAACCCCGACTGGGCCCACGAAGTTCCGCCCGCCAGGTCGGGGTTTCGTGGGCCCGACGCGACCGTCAGGTGGTGCCGTACGACGCCGCGAGGCGGCGGAAGCCCTCGTCGAGGCCGACGGCGGGGGTCCAGGCGAGGAGCTCGCGGGTGCGGCGCTGGTCGAACCAGTGCGCGGTGGTGAGCTGCTCGACGAGGAAGCGGGTCAGCGGCGGGGTGTCCGTACGACGGGTGGCCGCCCAGACGCCGTCGACGACGGCCCCCGCGGCGCGGGCCACCGGGACGGGGAGGCGGAGGCGAGGGGCCGGAAGCCCGGCGGCGCGGCAGACCCTGGTCAGGATCTCGGCGACGGTCCGCGGCTCGCCGCCGGAGACCACCAGCGCCTCGCCCCGCGCGGAGACCCCGCACGCGTCGACCGCCGCCACGAGCGCGTCGGCGGCGTCGTCGACGTAGGTGGTGTCGATGAGCGCGGTGCCCGCGCCGAGCACCGGGAGGCGTCCGGCGCGGGCCCGCTCGACCAGGCGCGCGACGAGCTGGGTGTCGCCCGGCCCCCAGACCAGGTGGGGGCGGACGGCCAGCACGGCGAGCCCGGTCGTCGCCGAGTCCGCGTCGAGCGCCAGGAGCTCGGAGACGGCCTTGGTGCGGGCGTAGTGCCCGCGGGCGGAGGCCGGGTCGGCGGGTCCGGCGCCGACCCCGACCAGCGCGTCGCCGGCGTGGGCGACCGAGGGCGAGGACACCTGGACGAGACGCCCCACGCCCTCGGCGCGGCAGGCGTCGACGACGGCACGGGTGCCGCCGACGTTCGCGCGCTCGAAGTCGATGGCCGGGCCGACCACGTCGACCTTCGCGGCGAGGTGGAGGACCGCGTCCTGCCCCCGCGCCGCCCCCCGGACCAGCCCCGCGGAGGCAGGGTCGCCGAGGTCGGCGAGCACCTCGCGCAGCCCCGCGTCCGCGAGACCCGAGGGCCGGCGCTGCATCACGGTGACGTCGTCCCCGCGCGCGGCGAGGGCCCGCGCGGTGGTGGCGCCCAGCAGCCCGGAGGCCCCGGTGACGAGGACCCTCACGACCTCAGCGCCCCGCCAGCGACCGCGCGGCCTGCCGCGCGACCTCGGACCGGTCGACCTTGGAGGAGTGGCGCACGTCCAGCGGCAGCCGGTCGGCGGCCAGCACCGCCGCCACCGGCGTGCCGACGGCCGCACGGACCGCGTCGGCGAGGTCCAGGTCCGCGCCGCGGACCCCGATCGGGCCACGCGGGCCGGTACGGCGCGAGGAGGCGCCGTCCGGGACCACCACGACCACGAGCTGCTGCGTGCCCTCCGGACCGACGCCGACCGCGGCGGCCGCGGAGACGCCCGGCACGGACTCGGCGCGCTGCTCCACCCCGACCGGGGTCACGACCCCGTCGGCGGTGCGGACGACGTGCCCGAGGCGGCCCTCGACCCACAGCCGGCCCTCGTCGTCGAGGTGGCCGACGTCGCCGGTGCGGTGCCACCCGACGTACGACGCCGACCGGCGCTGCGTCAGCCACAGGTCGTCGTACCGGTCCTTGACGTGGGGGGCGCTCACGCAGATCTCGCCGGTCCCGCCCTCGGGAAGGGCGTGCTCGACGGGTCCGTCGGACTCCCGCCCGAACGGCACGACCCCGATCCGGACGCCGGCGAGGGGGCGTCCGACGCAGACGCCCTCGCCCGGACCGGCCTCGCGAATCTGGGCCAGGGAGACGTCGGTGGCGGGCAGCGCCTCGGTCATCCCGTACGGCGTGTGGAGCGCGGCGCCGGGGACGACCTCGGCGACCTGCTCGAGCACGGGCAGCGGCACGGGCGCGCCCGCCGACATCAGCAGGCGGACGCCGGCGAGCGCCGTACGCTGGGGGTCCGTGAGGTCGTCGCGGGTGGCGACCACCCGACGCAGCGCGGCGGGGGAGGCGAAGACGACGGTCGCGTCGACGGCGGACGCGGCGTCCGCGAGCAGCGGGGCGGTCAGCGTGTGCGGCGCGGTGACGTCGATGGCCGGGACGGACGAGGCGATCCCGAAGGCCGGTCCGAACAGCGCGAACGGCGCGAAGGCCGCCACGAACGCGTCGTCGGGCCCGAGGTCGTACGTCGCGCGGACCAGGTCGACCTCGGCGCGTGCCTGGCGGTGGGTGTAGGCGACGCCCTTCGCAGGACCGGTCGCCCCGGAGGTGAACAGGATCGCGCAGTCGGCGTCCAGGTCGGGCTCGGGCGGCGCCTCGGCCCCGGCGCCGAGCGCGACGAGGCCCTCGAGGTCCTGGGAGACGCCGAGCAGGAGGGCGACGGGGGCGGGCAGCGGCTCGACCGAGATCCGCGAGCCGGGCAGTCCCATGGCGCGGGCGGCGGCCAGGCCGGTGCGGTGCCCGACGACGTGGTCGAGCGTCCCGCCACGCAGCGCGCGGCGCATGCCGGCGAAGCCGAGCCCCTTGTCGGCCACGACGACGACCGCGCCGGCCCGCCACGCGGCGTACACGATCGTGGTGAGGTCGGTCGACGGCTCGACGAGGAGGCCGATCCGGTCGCCGGGCTGCACCCCGGCGGCGCGGAGGCCGGCTGCGAGGGCCGCGACCCGGGACGCGAGGTCGCGCCAGGAGACGGTGCCGCCACCGGCGGCCACGGCGAGGGCGTCGTC
Organism: uncultured Nocardioides sp.; assembly: GCF_947489365.1. Taxonomy (GTDB): domain Bacteria; phylum Actinomycetota; class Actinomycetes; order Propionibacteriales; family Nocardioidaceae; genus Nocardioides. Next base: position 91,728 of record NZ_CANLDB010000007.1, on the reverse strand, counting down.
GTCGGCGCGGGCCTCGAGAGCGGTCCACATCCGGTCGCCGGACCCCTCGGCGGCGGGGCGGGCGTCGTCGCTGGCGGGCGGGTCGAGGAGGTCGTCGAGGAACGCGGCGACGGCGTCCACGTGCTCCGGGGCGTCCTCGGTGACGAGGTGGGAGGCGCCCTCGAAGCGGTGCACCCGCGCCCGGGGCAGCCGGTCGCGCAGGTCGCGCAGGTACCGCTCCCCGAACACGGGGTCCCGCGGCCCCCACATCATCAGGGCGGGCACGTCGAGGTTCTTGACGTCCTCGGCGATCCCCGCCACGACCGGGTACGACGGGTGGCCGGGCGCGAACGGGATGTCGGCCACGAAGTCCCCGACCGAGCGCCGGCGGTGCGCGTCGCCGTACGGCAGGGCGAGAGCGTCGCGGACGTCCTTCGGCAGCGCGGGCGACGACAGCGCCGAGGTGGCGCGCACGAAGATCGGGGTCGCGACGCATCCGAACGGACGGACGCCGGGGGTGTGGGCCAGACGGATCAGCGGCGGGCCGAAGTCACCGGGCGGCTGGGCGACGGCGGTGTTGCCGACGACGGCGCCGATCACGCGCTCGCGGCGGTCGAGGGCCCAGCCGAGCGAGATGATCCCGCCCCAGTCGTGACCGACGCTGACCACGGGGCCGTCGACGCCCAGGGCGTCCGTGAGGCGGCCGAGGTCGGCGACGCGCTCGGCGACGGTCCAGGGCTCCTCGTCGTCCCCGAGGCGCTCGGAGTAGCCCATCCCGAGCTGGTCGGGCGCGATGACGCGCCAGCCGGCGGGGACCCCGCCGAGGAGGCCCCGCCACAGGTAGGACCAGGTGGGGTTGCCGTGGACGCAGACCAGAGTGCCGTGGACGGGCTCGGCACCGTTGTCGAGCAGGTGCCAGGTCCGCTCGCGGCCGCGGCCGTCGGGGACGACGACCGTGCGCGACCAGGTGGGGTCGAGGCCCGGGAGGGCGTGGGGGAGGGGGCCGGTGCCGACGGTGCGCACGGCGCTCACCACGCCAGCTCGAGGCAGCAGGCGTTCAGGCCGGACCCGATGCCCATGAGCAGCACCCGGTCGCCCCGGGAGAGGGAGTCGCTCTCCCCGGCGAGGGTGAAGGGCACCGAGGCGGGCCCGATGTTCCCGAACTCGGGGAAGGAGCGTGGCACCCGGTCCTTGTCGATGCCGAGACGCTCGCAGAGGGCGTCGGTGTGGACCTGGGAGACCTGGTGGATGACGTAGCGGTCCATCCCGGCGTCCCAGCCGTGCGGCGCGGCGGCCTCGTCCCAGAGCGCCGAGGACAGGTCGAGCCCGGCCTCGAGCAGGCCCTTGAGGTCGGTGACCATCGACTCGTTGTCGCCGACGCAGAGCTGGTTGTGCTCGGTGCCGGCGCGGCTGACGGCGGCCACGACCCGGTGGCCCTCGGGGTGGTCCTCGGCCGGCCCGAGCACCATCGCCACGGCACCGGACCCGAGGGTCAGGGCGGCGAACTCGGCCATGACGTCGCGGGACGTGGACACGTCGTCGGAGAGGCGGGTGATCGTCGCCTCGGAGACGGGGCGGGAGTCCTCGGCGTCGACGACGAGCGCGTAGTCGATCATCCCGGTCTCGATCATCGTCGCGGCGATCTCGATGCCGTTCATGAAGCCGAGGCAGGCGTTGGTGGTGTCGAAGTTCTGGCAGGACGTCGGCAGGCCGATGCCGTCGTGGATGACCACGGCGGTGGCGGGCTCGAGCCAGCGGCGGCTGAGCGAGGTGTTGACCATGAGCCCGATCCGCTCGGTGGCCACCCCGCTGGCCGCGATCGCGGCCTGTCCGGCGGCGACGGCGCCGGCGACGAAGTCCGCATCGCCCTCCTCGGTGCCCCACCAGCGGCGCTCGCGGATGCCGACGAGGCCCTCGAGGAGCCCGCCCCGCATCCGGGTGCGGCGGTAGACGTCGACGAGGCGGTCGTCGATCTCGGCGGACGTGACACGGACGGGGGCCTCGACGCGCTCGACGGCGAGCACGGAGGCGCGGGTGTAGTGGTGGGTCGAGTTGAGGGACACGGATGGGTCCTGACGTCGGAGATGTGCCTGGGTGTCGGCCCCTCGAACGTACGCAGGGCACCGCCCGACGCCTCGTTCCGGGGCCGTACCCCCCGGTAGCCGACACGCGTGCACCGATCCGGGCCGCCGGGAGCTCCTCAGCTGGTCGAGCAGCAGACGAGCGCAGCGAGTCCGCGTCGTCGAGACCGCCGGGCGTCGTACGGCGGCCTCGACCCGCAGGGGACGAGGCGCGCCGGGGCCGGCGGGCTGCTCGACCAGCCCGTCCGCGACCCCGGACACAGGCTGTGACAGACAGGTCGGCCGACACACGCGTGTGAAGCGTGTGACTGGTGTGACGAACCCCTAGGGTCGGTTTCCATGGCGACCCGTACGTCTTCCCCGTCGGGGTCGCGGAGCTCGAGCACCCGTTCCGGCACGTCGGCGACCACCCGGTCGCGGTCGTCGACGGCGGGAGGAGCGAGCACCCGCACCCGGGGGACGACCACCAAGACCCCGGCGTCCAAGCGCCCCCCGGCGAAGCGTCCTGCGCCGAAGCGGGTGCCGCCGCGCGCGGTCCGCAACGGCCCCGGACCGGTCGCCCGCTTCTTCGGCGTCGTCCTCCGCGCCCTGGCCGCCCTCTGGAGCGGTGCGGCCACCGCCGTCGCCTCCGTCGTGCGACGGGCCGGCCACGGCGCCCGCGAGCTCGAGCCCGAGCACCGCCGCGACGGCGCCGGGCTGCTCATGGTCGGCCTCGCGCTGGTCGTGGCCACCGGCGTCTGGTTCCAGCTGCCCGGCGGGGCGATGGAGCTGGTCCGCACGATCGTCACCGGCTCCGTCGGCACCGTCGGCTGGCTCGTGCCGCTGATGCTGGTCGCGATGGGCTGGCGCACGATGCGCGACCCCGAGCGCAACGGCCCCGTGGGCCGCCAGGTCATCGGGTGGACCGCGCTGGCCTTCGGCGTCCTCGGCGTCGTCCACATCGCCGCGGGCGACCCGCAGCCCGTGCTCGGCGACGCCACCCCGCTCCGTGAGGGCGGCGGCGCCGTCGGCTTCGTGGTCGCGAGCCTGCTGCTCGACCTGCTGCGGACGCCGTACCTGGTGGTGCCGCTGCTGGTCCTCCTCGCCCTGTTCGGTCTCCTCGTCATCACCGCCACCCCGGTCCACCGGGTGCCGACGCGGCTGCGCGAGGGCTACGAGCGCCTCATGGGCATGACCCCCGGCGCGGACCGCCACGACCACGACGAGCCCGAGCTGGACCCCTGGGACGGCGACCCCGCCTACGACTCGCCGGTGCTCGCCGAGCCCACCCCCCGCCGCGGTCGTCGTACCGGGCGCGACCCCCTCGACGTCGCGCAGGAGCTCGACGACGACTGGGACGGGCCGGCCACCGGGTCCCCGGACGCCGTGGCCGACGTCGCCCCCGACGACGGGCACGCCTCCGTGGACCCCGCGCTCGACCTCGTGGCCGCCGAGCCCACCCCGACCTCGCCCCGCCGCCGCCCCGGCGCGCGGGCCGAGCCGGAGGAGAAGGTCGACCTGGAGCCGCCGCCGCACGCGGACCTGCCGCAGCGCGTCGAGCAGCTCGCGCTGTCCGGCGACGTCACCTACTCCCTGCCGAACCACGAGGTCCTGAAGCCCGGTTCGGTGCACAAGGCGCGGTCGAAGGCCAGCGACGCCGTGGTCGACCGCCTCACGCAGGTGATGAGCGAGTTCACCATCGACGCCACCGTCACCGGCTACACCCGCGGCCCGACGGTCACCCGCTACGAGGTCGAGCTCGGCCCCGCGGTGAAGGTGGAGAAGGTCACCGCGCTGAGCAAGAACATCGCGTACGCCGTCGCCAGCGCCGACGTCCGGATCCTGTCGCCCATCCCGGGCAAGTCGGCGATCGGGATCGAGATCCCGAACCTCGACAAGGAGATCGTCTCCCTCGGCGACGTGCTCCGCTCGAACGTCGCCCGCGGCGACCACCACCCGATGGTCGCGGGGCTCGGGAAGGACGTCGAGGGCGGTTTCGTCGTCGCGAACCTCGCGAAGATGCCGCACCTGCTGGTCGCCGGCGCCACCGGCTCCGGCAAGTCGAGCTTCATCAACTCGATGATCACCTCGGTGCTGATGCGCTCCACGCCCGACGAGGTGCGGATGATCCTGGTCGATCCCAAGCGGGTCGAGCTGAACGCCTACGAGGGCATCCCGCACCTCATCACCCCGATCATCACCAACCCGAAGAAGGCCGCCGAGGCGCTGGCGTGGGTCGTGCGCGAGATGGACATGCGGTACGACGACCTCGCCAACTTCGGGTTCCGCCACATCGACGACTTCAACCGCGCCGTGCGTGCGGGCAAGGTCGAGGTGCCGCCGGGCAGCGAGCGCGAGCTCACGCCGTACCCGTACCTCTGCGTCGTCGTCGACGAGCTCGCCGACCTGATGATGGTGGCGCCGCGCGACGTCGAGGACGCCGTCGTCCGCATCACCCAGCTGGCGCGGGCCGCGGGGATCCACCTGATCCTCGCCACCCAGCGCCCCTCGGTGGACGTCGTCACCGGCCTGATCAAGGCCAACGTGCCGTCGCGGCTCGCGTTCGCGACCTCCTCGCTGGCCGACAGCCGGGTCATCCTCGACCAGCCGGGCGCGGAGAAGCTCGTGGGCCAGGGTGACGGCCTGTTCCTGCCGATGGGGGCCTCGAAGCCGGTCCGCGTGCAGGGCTCGTGGGTGACCGAGGGCGAGATCGCCCAGGTGGTCGCGCACTGCAAGGAGCAGCTGACACCGACGTACCGCGAGGACGTCACCGTCGCCGCGACGTCCAAGCGCGAGCTGGACGACGACATCGGCGACGACCTCGAGCTGGTGGTCCAGGCCATCGAGCTCGTCGTCTCCACGCAGTTCGGCTCGACCTCGATGCTGCAGCGCAAGCTGCGCGTCGGGTTCGCGAAGGCCGGACGACTGATGGACATCCTGGAGAGCCGTGGCGTCGTGGGGCCCAGCGAGGGCTCCAAGGCGCGGGACGTGCTCGTGAAGCCCGACGAGGTCGACGGCGTCATCGCCACGGTGCAGGGAGAGCAGTGATGGGTGCAGCAGAGCGGTTCGAGGACCACGGGGTCACCACGGGTGCGCCCGCGACCTCCATGACGGCGGTCGACGGCGAGGGCGAGGGCTCGCGGGCCCACGGCCCCGCGGAGCGACCGGAGCCACGGGTGGTCGAGGTCCGGCGCAACCGGGTTCTCGCCGGGGTCGTGGGGGTGGTGGCCGCGGCGGTCGCCATCGCCTACCTCGGGCGGGCCACCACGACCGGCGCGCCGCTGGACTGGGCGCTCACCGGCGTCACCGCGGTCCTCGCGGTCGCCTGGCTGTGGAGCCTGCTCGACGCCCGGACGCCGCTGCTCGTCGCCGACGCCCACGGCGTCCGCGTCCGCCTCGGCCGCACCTGGGAGGGCCTGCCCTGGCGGGGCCTCGACCGCATCGAGCACCACCCCCGTCGCGGCCTCGGCCGCGACGGCCGGATCGTCCTGGTCCCGCGGGCCACCACCCCGCTGCTCGAGGGCCTCGACCGCTCGGGCCGCCGCCACGCCGGGGTCGCCGCGCGCCTCCACGGCGCGCCGTTCGCCGTCCCGCTGAGCCTCTCCACCCGCCTGTCCGGCGTCTCCGCCGACGAGGTCGGCGACGTCCTCCGTGGCCTCGCCGGCTCCGACACCCAGGTCGTCGAGGTCACTCCCGACGCCGAGCCCCGGGTCGTCACCGAGCCCACCGCGGCGGCGACCACCCCCGTCGCCCCGGTCGCCGAGCCCGAGCCGCTCGAGCCCCTGGACCGTGACGAGCCCCTCGAGCAGGACGAGCCGACCGAGGACGACGGGCAGGGCCCGGCCGAGCGCCGCGTCCGCGACCCCCGCCCGACGATCGCCCGGTTCATCGCCTGGCTGTCCGACCGCGACGACGAGCGCGACGAGCTCGACGACGACCGCGACGACGACCGCGGGGTCGAGGACCGCGATGCCGCGGACCGCGAGGAGTCCCGACCGGCGGTCGGCGACCAGGTCGAGCACGAGGTCGACCACGAGGTCGAGGACACCGAGGAGGTCACCGCGACCCCCGAGCCGGCCCGTGACCGCCGCGGTGCCGCGCGCAGCGAGGTCCGCCACGCCGACCCCGTCGCGACCCGGACGGAGACGGCCGGCGCGTTGCCCGAGGTCCGCGAGCTGCGGCGTCCGGGCAGCGTCGACCTCGTCGGTGACGACGAGGTCTGGGGCGCCCGGGTCCGCCCGATCGCCCGGGGCGGCGCCCCGGTCGAGCCCCTGGCCATCGACGACTTCGACGTGGAGCCCGCCGCGGACCCCGTCGTCGGGCCCGAGCTCGCCGCCGCCCGCACCCGGCTGTCGCTGTCGGTCGACCAGCTCGCCGAGCGCACGCGCATCCGGCCCCACGTGATCGAGTCCATCGAGGTCGACGACTTCGCGCCCTGCGGCGGCGACTTCTACGCCCGTGGCCACCTCCGCACCCTGGCGCGGGTCCTCGGCGTGGACGCCGCCCCGCTGCTCGCGCGGTACGACGAGCGCTACTCCGACGCCCCGATCGACCCGCGCCGCGTCTTCGCGGCCGAGCTGGCCACCGGCTCGCACGGCTCCATCCGGGGCACCCGCGGCGGGCCGTCGTGGACGGTGCTCGTCGCCGCGGTGATGGTCGTCGTGCTCGCCTGGTCCATCGCCCGCCTCGTGCTGGACGACCCGGTCGACCTGGCCCCGGTCCCGTCGCTCAACGGGTCCGCCGGGCCCGCGTCCCCGGCCCCCGTCGCCGAGCCGGTGCCGCTCGTCGTCACCGCCGTGGCCGGCGGCGCGACGGTCACGATCACCGACGGGCAGGGTGACATCCAGTACACCGGCGACCTCGCCATGGGGGAGAGCACCGAGCTCGAGCTCGCGCCGCCGGTCCGCATCGAGTCCTCCGACGGCGGGGCGATCGAGACCACGCTCGACGGCCGCGACAACGGTCGCCTCGGCGAGGCCGGTCAGCCCGCCAGCGACACCCTGGTCCCGCGCTGAGCCCCGCGGAGGACCGGGGCCCGAGCAGACGGCCGGGCCGCGCATTGGGGCGGACCCGGCCCGGCCGTCATACTGGGTGATCGCCATGACGACCACCACCAGCCAGCCGACCCAGACGTCGACCGGGGCCCCGGGCCTCCTCGACGTCGCCGTGCTCACCCTGGGCTGCGCCCGCAACGAGGTGGACTCCGAGGAGCTCGCCGGACGGCTCGAGGCCGACGGGTTCCGGCTCGTCACCGACCCGGCCGAGGCCGGCACCGTCGTGGTGAACACCTGCGGCTTCGTGGAGTCGGCCAAGAAGGACAGCGTCGACACCCTGCTGGCCGCCGCCGACCTGAAGGAGGACGGCGTCACCCGCGCCGTCGTCGCGGTCGGCTGCCTCGCCGAGCGGTACGGCGAGCAGCTCGCCGGCGAGCTGCCCGAGGCCGACGCGGTGCTCTCGTTCGACGACTACCCCGACATCGCCGCCCGCCTCCGCTCGATCCTGGCCGGTGAGCAGCACGTCGCCCACACCCCGGGCGACCGGCGCAGGCTGCTGCCGATCTCCCCGGTCGACCGCGACGCCTCCACCGTGAGCGTCCCCGGTCACCAGGGTGCGGCCACCGGCGCGGACGTCCTCGACGCCCCCGACCTCCCCGAGGGCCTCGCCCCGGCGAGCGGCCCGCGGACGGTGCGCCGACGCCTCGAGTCCGGCCCGACCGCGCCGCTCAAGCTGGCGTCCGGCTGCGACCGGCGCTGCACCTTCTGCGCGATCCCGGCCTTCCGTGGCTCCTTCGTGTCGCGTCGCCCCGCCGACGTCCTCACCGAGGCCCGCTGGCTGGCCGGCGAGGGCGTGCGTGAGCTGTTCCTCGTCAGCGAGAACACCACGTCGTACGGCAAGGACCTGGGCGACCTGCGGCTGCTCGAGACCCTGCTGCCCGAGCTCGCGGCCGTCGACGGCGTCGACCGGGTGCGGGTGTCGTACCTGCAGCCCGCCGAGACCCGCCCGGGACTGGTCGCGGCGCTCGCGGGCACCCCGGGGGTCGTGCCGTACTACGACCTGTCCTTCCAGCACGCCTCCGGGCCGGTGCTGCGGCGCATGCGCCGCTTCGGTGACTCCGAGGCGTTCCTGGGCCTGCTCGATCAGGTGCGGGCCGCCGCGCCGTTGGCCGGCGTCCGCTCCAACGTCATCGTCGGCTTCCCCGGCGAGACCGAGGACGACCTCGAGACGCTGTGCGACTTCCTGGTCGCCGCCCGCCTCGACGTCACCGGTGTCTTCGGCTACTCCGACGAGGACGGCACGGAGGCCGCCGGCCTCGACGGCAAGCACGACGCCGACGAGGTCGCCGCCCGCGTCGACCACGTCACCGCCCTGGTGGAGCAGCTCACGGCGCAGCGCGCCGAGGAGCGCATCGGTGAGTCGGTGAGCGTGCTGGTCGAGTCGCTCGGCGAGGACGGCGCCGAGGGCCGGGCCGAGCACCAGGGCCCGGACGTCGACGGCACCGTGCTGCTGACCGGCACCGGCCACGCCGTCGGTGACCTCGTGGACGCCGTCGTCGTCGACTCCGCGGGCGCGGACCTGGTCGCCGAGCCGGTGGGCCCGTGACCCAACAGGCGAAGGTCAGCAACTTCAACCTCCCCAACGCCCTGACGGCGCTGCGGATCGCGATGGTGCCGTTCTTCGGCGCCGCCCTGCTCGTCGACGGCGGCGAGTCCGTGACCTGGCGCACCGTGGCCTTCGTGCTCTTCGCCGCCGCGATGATCACCGACAAGATCGACGGCGACCTGGCACGCGCCCGCGGCCAGGTCACCGACTTCGGCAAGATCGCCGACCCGATCGCCGACAAGGCGCTGACCGGGATGGCCTTCATCGGCCTCAGCATCGTCGGGGACGTCTGGTGGGCCGTGACGATCCTCGTGCTGCTGCGCGAGTGGTCGGTGACCCTGCTGCGCCTGTCCCTGCTGCGCCGGGTCGTGCTGCCGGCCGCGCAGAGCGGCAAGGTGAAGACCACCCTGCAGGCCCTGGCGCTCGGCGGCCTGAGCCTGCCGCTGCGCCAGGTCGACGGGTCGCTCGACCTGCCCGGCGAGATCCTCTTCTACGTCACCCAGGCCGTCCTGGCCGCCGCCGTGGTGATGACGCTCTGGTCCGGCTACGAGTTCTTCCGCGACGTCTGGCGGGCCCGTCAGGACACCGCGCGCACCAGCTCGAAGCGCGTGCAGTAGTGGTCTAGACCAATCGACACCTGACCGTTACCTGCTGGACGGCCACGGTGTCGGTGGACGCGATTACTGTCCGAGACGACTTCCCCGTCGACGACGTACCCGTGCCCGAAAGGCCTCCCGAGTGACCCTCGCACCCCCCTCCGCCGCGCCCCCCGGCGCGACCACCAGCCCACGGCGCCGAACCCGGCGCCTCCTGGCGGGCCTCGCCGGCCTCGCCGTCGCCACCTCCGGCCTCGCGGTGACCACCGTCGCCCCGGCCGCGGCGGAGCCCGACGGCTCCGGCCTGGTCATCAACGAGGTGTACGGCGGGGGAGGCAACAGCGGCGCACCGCTGAACGCCGACTACGTCGAGCTGTTCAACCCCACGGACGAGCCGATCCGCCTGGCCGGCATGAGCCTCCAGTACCGCCCGGCGGCCTTCAACCCGTCGACCCAGACGCCCTCGGTGCTGCCGCTCGACGCGGCCCAGCAGGTCCCGGCGAACGACAGCTTCCTGGTCAAGGTCAGCAACCCGGGCGCGACGGGCACGGCCCTGTCGCCCGACCAGGACGGTGGCAACGCGCTGCCGATGGGCTCGAGCGGCGGTCAGGTGATCCTCGCGAGCAGCACGAGCGCGGTCACCGCCACCGGTGACCTGTCGGCGACCTCCGGGGTCGTCGACATGGTGGGCTACGGCGCGAGCAACACCGCCACCACGAGCTACGAGAAGAACGCCACCGGCGAGGCCCTCGGCAACGCCCTGGCCGCCGTCCGTGCGACCGAGGGTGTCGACTCCGACGACAACGCGCCCGACTTCACCTCCGCCGCCCCGGCGCCCGACGCCGCCGCGGGGGACACCACCGCCCCGCCGCTCCCGCCGGAGGAGCTGACGATCGCCGAGATCCAGGGCACCGGCTCCTCGACCGAGTACGCCGGGCAGACCGTCACCACCGAGGGCGTCGTCACCGCGGCGTACCCGACGGGCGGCTTCAACGGCTTCGTCATCCAGACCGGCGGCACCGGTGGGGCGCTCGCCTCCCGGACCGCCTCCGACGCGATCTTCGTGTACGGCGGCAGCTCCGGGTTCTCCAGCTACCCCGCCGTGGGCGACTCGGTCGAGGTCACCGGCACCGCCGGTGAGTTCGGCGGGCTGACCCAGATCACCCCGGGCGCCGACGGCTCCGTCACCGCGCTCGACACCGCCCTCCCGGCCGTCACGCCGACCACCTTCTCGACGTACCCGGGCAGCAACGCGGCGCGCGAGACGATCGAGAGCATGCTGGTCCTGCCGGCGTCCTCCGTGGCCTTCACGGTGACCGACACCTTCAACATCAACTCGTTCGGCGAAGTCGGCCTCGCCACCGGCACCACGCCGCTGGTGCAGCCGACCGAGACGATCGACGCGCAGGAGACCGCGGCCATCGCCGCGGCGAACGCGTCCAACGCCAACCGTCGGATCAATCTCGACGACGGCGCGAGCGTGAACTACACGAGCACGCAGAAGAGCGTCCCGCTGCCCTACCTGACCAAGGCCAACCCGATCCGGGTCGGCTCGCGGGCGACGATCACGCAGCCGGTCGTCATGGACTACCGCAACAACGTGTGGAAGTTCCAGCCGCGCAGCCGGATCACCGGCAACGACACCGCGCCGGCGACCTTCACCAACACGCGCAGCGCCAACGCCGCCCCCCGCAACGTCGGCGGTGCGGTGCAGCTGGCCACCTTCAACGTCCTCAACTACTTCCCGACCACGGGCGTGGAGTGGATCGACGAGGGCCCGGCCGACTGCGACGCGTTCACCGACCGCCAGGGCAACCCGATCACGGTCGACAGCTGCACGCCGGCCGGCCCGCGCGGCGCCTGGAACGAGGCCAACCTGGCCCGCCAGGAGGTCAAGATCGTCAAGGGCATCCTCGGCACCAACGCCGAGGTCGTCGCCCTCGAGGAGATCGAGAACTCGGCCAAGTTCGGCAAGGACCGCGACTTCGCGGTCGGCGAGCTCGTCGACGCCCTCAACGCCTCGGCCGGCGCCGGCACCTGGGCGTTCGTGCCCAGCCCGGACGCCTCGCAGCTGCCGTCGGTCGCCGACCAGGACGTGATCCGCAACGCGATCATCTACAAGCGGGCCGCGGTCCGCACGGTCGGTGCGTCGGCCTCCATCGGCGACGAGCCCGTCTTCGCGAACGCCCGGGAGCCCATGGCCCAGGTGTTCCGCCCCGTGGGCAGCGGTCCCGCCGGCGACTTCGCCGTCGTCGTGAACCACTTCAAGTCGAAGAGCACCTCGGGTGCCAGCGGCGACAACACCGACACCGGGCAGGGCGGCTACAACGGCGACCGCACCCGGCAGGCGACGGCCCTCGCGGCCTTCGTGGACGAGTTCACGGCCGACCGGGGCGTGGAGGCCGTCTTCCTCACGGGTGACTTCAACTCCTACACGCAGGAGGACCCGATGCAGGTCCTCTACGACGAGGGCTACAGCAAGATCAACTCGGACCAGCCGAACGACTACTCGTACTCGTTCTCCGGGCTGTCCGGCTCGCTGGACCACTTCGTCGCCAACGACGCCGCCCGCGCGCTCGTCACCGGCGCCGACTACTGGTCGATCAACTCCGGTGAGTCCATCGCCTTCGAGTACAGCCGGTACAACTACAACCGGACGCTGTTCTACGAGGACAACGTGTTCCGGGCCTCCGACCACGACCCGATGGTCGTGGGGATCCAGCCGCTCGAGGACGACCCGACGGTCGACCTGAACATCCTGAGCGTCAACGACTTCCACGGTCGCATCAACAACTCGACCGCCACGGACGGCAGCCAGACCGGCACGGCGCAGTTCGCCGGCACGATCGAGCAGATGCGCACGAACCTGCCCGGCGGTCGTGACCACACGCTCCTGCTCGGCAACGGCGACCTGTACGGCGCCTCGGAGTTCAACTCGGCGATCAACGACGACGAGCCGACCTTCGACGTGTTCAACGCGCTCGGCCTGGCGGGTTCCTCGGTGGGCAACCACGAGTTCGACGCCGGGTACGACGACCTGGTCGGCCGGGTGGGCGTCGAGGGTGACAAGCTCGTCGACTACCCCTACCTCGGGGCGAACGTCTACGAGGAGGGCACCACCACCCCGGCGCTTCCGGAGTATGCGACGTACGAGATCGACGGCGTCACCATCGGCGCCATCGGCGTCGTGACGCAGGAGACCCCGTCGCTGGTCAGCCCGGCCGGCATCGAGGGCCTCGAGTTCGGTGACGCCGCCGAGGCGGCCGACCGGGTCGCCGCCCAGCTCTCCGACGGCGACGACTCCAACGGCGAGGCCGACGTCCTGGTGCTGCTGGCCCACGCCGGTGGCCAGGGCTTCGCCGAGACCGCCACGTACGACGAGGCGGTCGCCGCCACGTCTCCCGACAGCGAGTTCCAGCAGCTGGCCGGGGTGAGCGACGAGATCGACGCGATCTTCAACGGTCACACCCACCAGGTCTACGCGCTGCGTCAGCCCAACGGCGCCCCGCGTGGTCGCGCCATCGTGCAGGCCGGCCAGTACGGCGAGCACGTCGGCCGGGTGACCCTGACCTTCGACCGCGAGTCGGGCGAGGTCACCACCCAGGCCATCGGGGTCCGTGACCGCATCACCACCCCCCGCGCCGACCTGGTGAACCGCTACCCGGTGGTCCGCGAGGTCCAGCAGATCGTCGACCAGGCGATCTCGGACGCCGCCGTCGTCGGCAACGTCCCCGTCGGTCGGATCACGGCCGACATCACCCGGGCCCGGACCTCCAGCGGGGGCGAGGACCGGGGCGAGGAGTCCACCGTCGGCGACCTCGTCGGCAACGCCCTGCGCGACGGGCTGCCCGAGAGCGCCGGCACGCCGGACCTCGGCATCGTCAACCCGGGCGGCCTGCGGGCCGACCTCACGTTCGCCGGCAACACGGCGAACAACCCGGAGAACACCGACGGCGTGGTGACGTACGCGGAGGCCAACTCGGTCCTGCCGTTCACCAACAACGTGTCGCTGGTGGACCTCACGGGCGAGCAGCTGCTCGCGGTCATGGAGCAGCAGTTCCAGCCGGCCGGGGCGGACCGTCCCTACCTGCACCTGGGGCTGTCGGACAACGTCCAGGTCACGATGGACCGCACCGCCCCCGAGGGTGAGCGCATCACGTCCGTCCGGATCGACGGCGAGGCGGTGGACCCGGCCGAGACCTACACGGTCTCGACCTTCTCGTTCCTCGCCGCCGGCGGTGACAACTTCACCGCCTTCACCGAGGGCGACGCCCGCGACACGGGTCTGATCGACCGTGACGTGTGGATCGGCTACCTGCAGGACGTCTCGCAGGGCGACGGCAGCGAGCCGATCGCTCCCGACTTCGCCCGCCAGCAGGTGGACGAGACCGGGCTGCCGGCCGAGCTGACCCCGGGCACGACCGAGACGTTCACCCTGAGCCGTCTCGACATGAAGTCCGCCGGCTCGCCGGCGAACACGACGGTGACCGCCACGCTGGTCGCCCCGGACGGCACCGAGACCGACCTGGGTCAGGTCGGGACCGTGTCCGGTGGCACCTCGCAGGTCAGCGTCGACGTCCCCGCCGACGCCCCCGAGGGCTCGGTGGTCGACTTCGTCGCCGGCCCCAGTGGCACGACGGTGACCGTCCCGGTCGCCGCGGGCGAGGAGCCGCCGATCGACGAGCCGGTGGACCCGACCCTCAAGGTCGTGGCCAACCCCCGTCCGGCGGTCGCCGGTCAGCCGACGAACATCGTCACCCGGGTCCAGGCCGAGCGCGACGGCACGGCACTGCCCGTGACCGGCACGGTCACCGTGACCCGCGACGGTCGCGTCCTCGGTTCCGGTGAGGTCGACGCCAACGGCCGCTTCAAGCTCACCCGCACGTTCGGGCCGGGCGCGAAGACGGTCGAGGTGACCTTCGACAGCGCTGACGACGCCGTGGTCAACGACGCCGGCCCGCAGTCGCTCACCTTCCGGGTGGTCGCGGCCCGCTGACCGGGGTGCGCTGATCCAGGCGCCCCACCCGCTGCACGACAGGAGCCGTCCCCCTCGGGGGGCGGCTCCTGCCGCGTCCGGAGGACCGCCCGGCCTCGCCGCCCGGCCTCCCGAGCACGGGCAGCTGCGCTGCCGTTTTGTCACAAACGGAAGGCAGAACCGGCCGGGAACTGCCGTTTGTGACGAAACGGCAGCTCATCCAGCCGCCACCACCGGTGCCGCGACCGGGCCCGGGTGACCGGGCGGCGTCGGGAAGAACCGGGCCTCTAGTAGCGTTGCGAGAACACTCGGGAAGTCGGCGACGTGGAGAGGAGGACCCCGTGGTGGTGTTCCGCAGCCTGCTGGGTCAGGTCCTCCGTCGCCTGCGCACCGAGCGCGGCCTCACGTTGCGCCAGGTCTCGGCCGACGCGAGGGTGAGCCTGGGCTACATCTCCGAGGTCGAGCGCGGCCGCAAGGAGGCGTCCTCCGAGCTGCTGGCGTCGCTGTGCGCGGCGCTCGACGTGGCGCTGTCCGACGTCCTGCGGGAGGTCAGCGAGCTGACCGCCGTCGAGGAGGCCGCACGCGTGCCCACGCCGATCGTCATCCCCGCTCCGCGGCGCGTCCCCAGCGCCAGCGCCGCCTGAGCGACCGCTCGCAGAGGGCCGCGCTCAGGACCGCAGTCGCAGGCCTCGCGGGGTCGACACGAACCCCGCCGCGTCCAACGCCTCCCGCAACGGGGTGGTGCCGGCCCCCAGCAGCTGGGCGCCGTCGGCCTTCTCGACCGTGAGCCGGCCCAGCGAGCCCGCGGCGACGGCGTCGGCGAGCGCCGCGGCCGCCGGGTTCAGGACCTGCGGGTCGTCGCTCCACGTCAGCAGGGTTCGGCCGCCGCGCTCGACGTACAGCACGAGGGCGCCGTCGACGGTCACCACCATCGCGCCGGCCTTGCGGCCCGGGCGGTGTCCCGTGCCGGTCGCGCCGTCCTCGCCGGTCTCCCGGTCCGGCCACGCCAGGGCCGCGCCGTACGGGCTGGCCGGGTCGGTCGCGGCGAGGGCCACGGCGACGGGCTCGGCGTCGGGGGCGAGCTCGGCGAAGGTCCGCAGCCGGTCCACGGACCCTGCGGTGCCGAACTGGGCGGCCCCGAGGCCCTCGACGAAGTAGCCGCGGCGGCAGCGGCCGGACTCCTCGAACGCGGAGAGGATCTTGTAGACCCCGGAGAACCCACCGGGCACCCGCTCGTTGACGACCGACCCGCGGACGACGACGCCGTACCGCTCGAGGAGGTTCTCCGCCGCGGCGTGGGCGCGGCGGGTCGGGTCGTCGTCGAGCGCGGGGAGGGCGGCCCACCGGCCGACGGTCTCCGGGGGGCCGGAGCGCGCCACCGCCCCGGGTCCGCCGCGACCGGGACGGCCGGGCCGGCGCGCGCGGGTCCGGGCGGGCGCCCGTCGGCTGCGGTGGGAGGTCCGCCCGCCGCCCACGAGGGCGCGCAGCGGGGCGAGCGTGTCGTTGCTGACCCGCCCGGCCCACACCAGGTCCCAGAGCGCGGCGGCGAGGGCGGTGTCGTCCGTGCTGCCGATCGCGTCGGCGAGCTGGCGGAAGAACCAGGCGCCGCCGGGCTCGAGCGCCTCGAGCACCTGCTCGGCGAGCTCGCTGCCCTCCAGGGCCGCGGCCGCCTCGTGGTCGGGCAGCGTCAGAGGGGCGATGTCGGCGGGGTGCAGCGAGACCCACCCGTCGGACCCGGCCAGCGAGCCGTGCCCGGACCACACGACCTCGCCCGAGGCGGTGAGCTCGTCGAGCATCGCGGGGGAGTAGTCCGAGACCCGGGCCGGCAGGACCAGCGACTCCAGCGCGGAGGCCGGGACGGGGGTGCCGGCGAGCTGCTCGACGGCGGTCAGGACGCCGTCCGTGCCCCGCAGGCCCGCGCGGCCGCCGCGGCGGCGCCCCGTGGCGGGGACGACGACGTGCTGCCAGGCGGCGGTGAAGCGGGCCAGCGCCTGGGGGTCGACGGGTTCGACCTCCTTGCGGAGCCGGGCCAGGGAGCGGCGCCGCAGCTTGCGCAGCACCTCGGCGTCGCACCACTCGGTGCCGGCCCCGGCGGGGCGGAACTCGCCGTCGACGACGCGCCCGGAGGCGGCGAGGCGCGTGAGGGCCTGGCGTACGACGGCGGTGCCGAGGCCGAGCCGGACCGCGACCTCGTCGGCGGTGAACGGGCCGTGGCTGCGGGCGTAGCGGGAGACCAGGTCGCCGATGGGGTCCTCGACGGGGTCGGTGAACGCGGACGGCGTGCCGGGCGGGACCGGGACGCCGAGGCCGTCGCGCAGGCGGGCGACGTCCTCTACGACGCACCAGCGGGCCTCGCCGGCGACACGCACCTCGACCACACGTCGCGCCTTCGCCAGGTCGGCCAGCCACGCCGCGACCTCGTCGGTGCCGGCCTCCTCGACGCTGCGCGCGGCGACCTCCTCGAGCGTCAGCGGGCCCAGCAGCCGCAGCATGTCGACGACCGCCTCGGCGTCGCGGCAGCGCCGGTCCTCGGCCAGCCGCTGCAGCTCGGCCTCGACCTCGGCGAGGACGTCGGGGTCCAGCAGCTCCCGGAGCTCGGCCCGGCCGAGCAGCTCGGCGAGGAGCCCGGGGTCGAGGGACAGCGCCGCGGCGCGCCGCTCGGCGAGGGGCGAGTCGCCCTCGTAGACGAACTGCGCGACGTAGCCGAACAGCAGCGTCCGCGCGAAGGGCGACGGTGACGACGTCTCCGCGTCCGAGACCGACACCTCGCGCCGGTCCACGCGGCGCATCAGCCCGACGAGGCCGGGCAGGTCGTACACGTCCTGGAGGCACTCGCGGACCGCCTCGAGCACGATCGGGAACGACGGGTAGCGGACGGCGACCTCGAGCAGCTGGGCGGCGCGCTGGCGCTGCTGCCACAGCGGGGAGCGGCGTCCGGGGTCGCGGCGGGGGAGCAGCAGGGCCCGGGCGGCGCACTCGCGGAAGCGTGACGCGAACAGCGACGACGAGCCGACCTCGGTGGTGACGATGTCCTCGATCTCGTCGGGCTCGAAGACGACGAGGTCGCCGCCGGGCGGCTCGGCGTCGGTGTCGGGGACCCGGATGACGATGCCGTCGTCCGAGGCGACCGCCTGTCCGTCGACGCCGTACCGCTCGCGCATGCGGGCGTTGATCGCGAGCGCCCAGGGGGCGTGCACGGGGGTGCCGTACGGCGAGTGGAGGACCAGGCGCCAGTCGCCCAGCTCGTCGCGGAACCGCTCGACGACGAGCGACCGGTCGCTGGGCAGCGTCGGGATCGCGGCGGTCTGCTCGTTCAGGTAGGTCACCAGGTTGTCGGCGGCCCACTCGTCGAGGTCGTTCTCCCGGGCGCGTGCGCGGGCCGTGTCGGGCGCCATGCCGGCGAGCTCGCGGGTGTAGGCGCCGATCGCCTCCCCGAGCTCGGAGGGACGGCCCAGGGAGTCGCCGCGCCAGAACGGCAACCGGCCCGGCACACCCGGCGCCGGGGTGACCAGCACGCGGTCGTGGGAGATGTCCTCGATGCGCCAGCTGGTGGCCCCGAGGGCGAAGACGTCACCGACGCGGGACTCGTAGACCATCTCCTCGTCGAGCTCGCCGACCCGGCGGCCGGGACCCTCGCCGCCGGCGAGGAACACGCCGAACATGCCGCGGTCGGGGATGGTGCCACCGCTGGTGACCGCGAGCCGCTGCCCGCCGGGGCGGCCCGTCAGGGTGCCGGCGACGCGGTCCCACACGATGCGGGGGCGCAGCTCGGAGAACTCCTCGGACGGGTAGCGCCCGCTGAGCAGGTCGAGGGTGGCCTCGAAGGCGCCGCGGGGCAGCTGGGAGAACGGGGCGCTGCGGCGTACCAGCGCGTAGAGCTCCTCGACGTCCCAGGCGTCCAGCGCGGTCATGGCGACGACCTGCTGGGCCAGCACGTCGAGCGGATTGGCGGGCACCCGCATGGACTCGATCGCGCCTGACCGCATCCGCTGGACGGCGACGGCGGTCTGGGCGAGGTCGCCGCGGTGCTTGGGGTACAGGACGCCGCGCGAGACCTCGCCGACCTGGTGGCCCGCGCGGCCGACGCGCTGCAGGGCACTGGCCACCGACGGCGGCGACTCCACCTGGACGACGAGGTCGACGGCGCCCATGTCGATGCCCAGCTCCAGGCTGGAGGTGGCGACCACGCAGGGCAGGACGCCGCGCTTCAGCTCGTCCTCGATGACGGCGCGCTGCTCCTTCGACACCGACCCGTGGTGCGCCTTGGCCACCAGCGGGGCCGCGCCGGGGGCGGTCCCGGACTGCCCCGGGTTCTGCGCGGCGGGGAGGTCCGGGTCGGCCGCGTCGTCGGCCGCGAGGCCCGCGTCGGTGGCGGCGATCTCGTTGAGCTTCGCGGTCAGCCGCTCCGCGAGGCGCCGGGAGTTGGCGAACACGATCGTCGAGGAGTGCGCCACGACGAGGTCGTGGACGCTGCGCTCGACGTGGGGCCACAGCGACCCCGAGCGCTCGGGGTCGGCGGGCGTGCCCGGCGCGTTCCTCCCCGGGCCCGGCCCGGAGCCGCCGAAGAGGTCGGCGAACGGGTCGGAGTCCTCCTCGGGCGCCGGCGCCGCGTCCTCCGCGGGTGGCTCGGCCGGCGGCGGGGACGGCGGCGCGGCGAGCCGCGAGTCGTCGTACGGCGCGGGCTGGGCCATGTCGGCCACGGGGACGACAACCGTGAGGTCCCACTCCTTGGTCGTGGGCGGGGCGACGACCTCGACGGGCGCCGTCCCGCCGAGGAAGCGGGCGACCTCCTCGTGGGGTCGCACCGTCGCCGACAGCCCGATGCGCTGCGCGGGCCGCTCGAGCAGCCCGTCGAGGCGCTCGAGGGTGAGCGCGAGGTGGGCGCCGCGCTTGGTGCCGGCGACCGCGTGGACCTCGTCGACGACCACGGTCTCGACGCCCCGCAGCGACTCCCGCGCCTGCGAGGTCAGCATGAGGAACAGCGACTCCGGCGTCGTGATGAGGATGTCCGGCGGCCGGCTCGCGAGGCTGCGACGGTCGGCGGCCGAGGTGTCCCCGGAGCGGAGGCCCACCGCGACGTCGCGGAGCGTCTCGCCGAGGCGGTCGGCGGTGTGGCCGATCCCCGCCAGGGGCGCGCGGAGGTTGCGCTCGACGTCCACGGCCAGCGCCTTCAGCGGGGAGACGTACAGCACCCGGCAGCGGTGCTGCGCCTCCTCGGGAGGAGCGGTGGTCAGCAGGCGGTCCAGCGACCACAGGAACGCCGACAGCGTCTTGCCCGACCCCGTCGGGGCGACGACGAGGGCGTGGCGTCCGCTCCGGATCGCCGCCCAGGCCCCCGCCTGCGCCGGGGTGGGCTCCGCGAACGCCGCCGCGAACCACGTCCGCGTGGCGGGGCTGAACGCCTCCAGCGCCGCCTGCTCGTCGCTCACCCGACCATCCTCTCCGACACCACCGACAGCCGCGCCGGGACGTCCGCGCACCCGAGGGGGTACCCAGGCCGGCCCGTCGTGCCGGTCCGGCTCCGGTCGACGCAGGTCAGGGGAGGGTCACGAGCATCCGCTGGTAGAAGGCCATGTCGATCCAGCCGCCGAACTTCCAGCCGACGCCGCGGAAGGTGCCGACGTGCTCGAAGCCGCAGGCGACGTGCAGCCGCTCGCTGGAGGGGTTCGGCAGCGCGACGGCGGCGATGGCGGTGTGGACCCCGGAGACGGCCATGGTCTGCAGCAGCGCCGGGTAGAGCATCCGGCCGATCCCCTGGCCGCGCACGGAGTTGTCGAGGTAGATCGAGGTCTCGCGGGTGTAGTCGTACGCCGGCCGCGGGCGGAACGACCAGGAGTAGGCGTAGCCGACCACGTCGTCGTCCTCGGTCACGGCGACCAGCAGGTGGTCCCCGGGGTGCTGACCGTCGAGGCGTGCCCGCCAGTAGTCCAGGTCCGGTGGTTCGAGGTCGAAGGTGGAGTGGCTGTGCTCCACGGCGTGGTTGTAGATCGAGGCGATCGCGGCGAGGTCGCGCTCGGTCGCGGAGCGGGTGGCGTAGCCGGGCATCCGGCCATCATCGCAACACCGGCCCCTGGGCGCCCCTGGCCCCGGCTGGGAAGATGTCGGGCGTGAGGCACACGGAGCTGGACGCGCGCCTGCGGGAGGCCCTGGGCGACGGCTACGCCGACTTCTGGGCCGGACGGACCGTCATCGCCGCCCTCGACGGCCGCACGCCCCACCAGGCGCTGGCCGACGGCGTGCCCCCGAAGCAGGTGTGGGCCGCCGTGTGGGAGGTCCTCGGACTGCCCGCGTCCCAGCGCTGAGCGCCGCTGCTGGCAGAGTTCCGCCCGTGAGCACCCCTTCCGTCGAGCCCAGCGTGCAGCCCACCGCCGACGTCGCCGTCATCGGCGGGACCGGCTTCTACTCCTTCCTGGACGACCCCGTCGAGCACACCGTCTCCACGCCGTACGGCGACCCGTCGTCGTCGATCGCGATCGGCACCGTCAACGGGCGGTCGGCGGCCTTCCTCCCGCGCCACGGGCAGCACCACGCCTACCCGCCCCACGCGATCAACTACCGCGCGAACCTCTGGGCGCTGCGCTCCCTCGGCGTCCGCCAGGTGCTGGCGCCCTGCGCCGTCGGCGGTCTGCGCACCGAGGTGGCACCGGGCGACATCGTCGTCCCCGACCAGCTCGTCGACCGCACCTTCACCCGCACCCAGTCGTACGTCGAGACCGGCGCGGTGCACCTGCCCTTCGCAGACCCGTACTGCGCGCGGCTCTCCGCCGCCGTGCAGGGCGACGACGTCGCCCACGGCGGCACGATGGTCGTCATCGAGGGCCCCCGCTTCTCCACCCGCGCCGAGTCGCAGCACTACGCCGCGCAGGGCTGGACGCTGGTCAACATGACCGGCCACCCCGAGGCGGTCCTCGCCCGCGAGATGACCATGTGCTACTCCGCGGTCGCGCTGGTCACCGACATGGACGCCGGCGTCGAGGAGGGCTCGGGCGTCTCCCAGGACGAGGTGTTCGCGCTCTTCGCCTCGCGCATCGAGCGGCTCAAGGAGCTGCTGGGCGCCACCATCGGCGACCTGCCCGACCCGGACGGCTGCTCGTGCGCCGCTTGGACCGACGGCGTCGACGTCACCTACGAGATCCCGGGCCGCTGATGCGCGTCCTGCTCACCGGCGCCGCCGGTTTCATCGGCGCGAGGATCACCGACCAGCTGACCGCCCGCGGCGACGAGGTCGTCGGCGTGGACCTCATGCTGCCCGCGGCCCACGGCTCGGCCACCGCGCCCGAGGGCGTCCACCAGCTCGACGTCCGCGACGCCGGCGCCTGGGGCGAGCTGCTCGACGGCATCGACGTCGTGTGCCACCAGGCGGCCATGGTCGGCGCCGGGGTCACCGTCGCGGACATGCCCGAGTACGCCGGCCACAACGACCTCGGCACCGCCGTCCTCATGGCGGCGATGACCGAGCACGGCGTCGACCGGCTCGTGCAGGCGTCCTCGATGGTCGTGTACGGCGAGGGGCGCTACGCCTGCGCCACGCACGGCCACCAGCTGCCCGGCACCCGCACCACCGACGCCCTCGACGGCGGGGCCTTCGAGAACCCCTGTCCCGTCTGCGGCGAGCCGCTCGGGTGGGAGCCCGTCGACGAGGACGCCCGCCTCGACCCCCGCAGCAGCTACGCCGCGTCCAAGGTCGCCCAGGAGCACTACGCGGTCGCGTGGGTGCGGCAGGCGGGCGCCGCGGCGGTCTCGCTGCGCTACCACAACGTCTACGGCCCCGGCATGCCCCGCGACACGCCGTACTCGGGGGTGGCGGCGATGTTCCGGTCCGCCCTGGAGCGCGGCGAGGCCCCCACGGTCTACGAGGACGGTGGGCAGATGCGCGACTTCGTCCACGTCGACGACGTGGCGCGCATGAACGTGCTGTCGATCGACGCCGTGCGGGAGGCGCCGACGCAGTCCCACGCGGCGTACAACGTGTGCTCGGGGGAGCCCGTGGCGATCCTCGACGTCGCCCGCCGCGTCGCCGCCGGCACCGGCAGCGGGATCGAGCCGGTCGTCACCGGCCAGTACCGCCTCGGCGACGTCCGCCACATCGTCGCCTCCCCGGCCCGCGCTGCCGCCGACCTCGGCTTCACCGCCCAGGTCGGCCCCACCGAGGGCCTCGCCGCCTTCGCCACGGCGCCGCTGCGCAGCTGACCGCTGCTGGGGCGCGTGGGGCGTGTGGGTTTCTTGGGGCTCGTGGGGCGTCGGCCGGGGTTTCACGGGTCGGCTGGTGAAACCCCCCGAAGGCTTCTGAGACCAGAGTGACCACCGCGCCCAGAGGGACGCGTGTGACTCACCGACCGCGGCGGGCCGCGCGACCTACCAGGACGTGTAGAAGAGGTGCTGGACGACGAGCGCCACGACCATGCCGAGCCCGAGCAGGGGCGTGCGCCAGCGGGCGGGGAGCAGGGCGGTGGCGAGCAGGAGCCACGGCACGAACGGCAGCCAGATCCGCTCGACCTCGGCCTTGCTCATGCGTGACAGGTCGGCGGCGAGGACGACGGCGGTCATCGCCAGCGACAGGGCCACGGTCACCGCGACCGCGCGGCGGTCCGTGCCCGTGTCGGCGGCCACCTCGTCGAACCGCGAGGGCCGCATCGTGGCGAGCCGGCCGAGGCCGGCGCCGACGGCGGGTCCGGCGGCGTACGCGAGGGCGCCGAGGTTGCCCCACATCCAGTACGCCGCGGGGCGGTCGGCGGCGAGACCGTCCCAGTAGCGCTCCTGCAGGACGGGGAAGGCCTCCCACCAGTGGAAGCCGTAGAACGAGAAGACGAGGACCACGACCAGCGCGCTGGCGGCGATCACGGGGAACAGCCACCACGACCGGGTCAGCCACAGGATCGTCAGCGCGAGGATGCCGATCAGGCCGATGCCCCAGGACGTCATCACGGTCCAGCCGAGCGTCAGCCCCGCCGCGACGGCCCAGGCGGCCATCGCGCCGCGGGAGGCGCGCGTGCCCGCGATCGCCATCAGGGCCAGGCCCCAGGAGGCGGTGACCGCGATGAGCGCGTCGGCGGAGACCGCGGCGAACAGGGCGGCCGGCCCGAGCACGAGGAAGGGCAGGGCGCGGCGCACCATCGCCTCGGCGCCGAGCGCCCTCATCGCCACCATCAGGGCCAGGGGAGTGGTGGCGGCGGCGACGGTCACGATGATCCCGGCCGTCCAGTCGTCACCCAGCCCGAGGCGGTCGAGCCACACGAAGTACAGGAACATCCCCGGCGGGTGGCCGGCGATGTGGACCACCCAGTTCTGCGGGTGGGCGTACGGGATCCGCTCGGTGAACCCGTCGATCATCGCCGGGATGTCGTCGATCTCCCGGGCGGTGATGAGGTACTCGTACGGGTTGCCGAGCACCCGCGAGATCCCGGACGAGCCGTCGACGTACGCCAGGGACAGCATCCAGGCCAGCCCGACGACGAACGCGACGGCCAGCAGCGGACGCCACGACAACCGCTCCGCGACCCGTCGCGCGCCGACGAGGGCGGCCAGGGCAATGACGACGGCGGGGATGGTCCCCGGGCCGACGTTGGGCGACCAGCGGGAGTGCAGCGGCGGGAACTCGCGACCCTCGATCGTCGAGTGCGTCCACACCTGCCACCCCGTCAGCAGCGGGACGGCGGTGGAGGCTGCCATGATGACCAGGGTCACACCGAGACCGAGGGCGGCGCCCCGGGCGGAGGCCGCCTCCGGCGTGGTCGAGGTCTCGTCGGCTCGCCGGGTGGTCGACATGCCGGGGAGCCTAGGAGATGCTCCAACCGCGTCCGACATAGGTTGTCCCTCATGTCGTCGACCGAGAAGCAGTCGTCGGGCGAGCAGCCCTGCTGCGATCTCGTCCTGCCCTGCAAGGACGAGGGCCCGGCGCTGCGCGGTCTCCTGCCCCGGATCCCGGGCGCCTTCTCCGTCATCGTCGTCGACAACAACTCCACCGACGACACCGCGGCGGTGGCCGCCGAGCACGGCGCCCTCGTCGTCCGCGAGACCGTGCCCGGGTACGGCGCCGCCGTCCACGCCGGCGTCGAGGCGGCGACCCGCGAGTTCCTCGCCGTCATGGACGGCGACGGGTCCTTCGACCCCGACGAGCTGCTGGTCCTGCTGGACGACGTGCGCGCCGGCCGGGCGGACATGTCCGTCGGCCGACGCCGCCCCGTACGACGGGGCGTGTGGCCCTGGCACGCGCGTGCCGGCAACCAGCTGATCGTCGCCTGGCTGCGCCGCCGCATCCGCATGGACGCCCACGACATCGCCCCCATGCGGGTGTGCCGGCGGCAGGAGTTGCTCGACCTTGACGTGAAGGACAGGCGCTTCGGTTATCCTGTCGAGCTGTTGCAGAAGGTGACCCTGCACGGTTGGCGGGTGAGCGAGCACGACGTCGGCTACCACCCCCGCGCCGAGGGCACCCGCTCCAAGGTCTCCGGGTCGGTCACCGGAACGGTGCGGACGGCTCGGGATTTCTGGAAGGTGCTCTCATGACGACGTGGCAGGCCCACGCCCTGGTCCTGGCGAAGGCGCCGGTGGCCGGTGCCGTGAAGACGCGCCTGGGGGCCGACATCGGCCTCGAGGAGGCCGCCGAGGTGGCCGCCGCCTCGCTGCTGGACACCCTGCGCGCCGCGACCGACGCGTTCGGCGCCGAGCACTGCCACCTCGCGCTCGAGGGGGACCTGGCCGCGGCGGTGCGCGGTGAGGAGCTGACCGCCGCCGTCGCTGGCTGGCACGTGGTGCCGCAGCGCGGCGAGCAGCTGGGTGAGCGGATCGCCGCCGCCCACGAGGACACCGCCCACGCGATCGACGCGTCGGGCGCGGGAGGGACGACGGTGCAGATCGGGATGGACACGCCCCAGGTCACGGGGGCCGCGCTGCGCGCCGCCGCCGCGACCCTCGACACCGCGGAGGCAGCCCTCGGGCCCGCCGAGGACGGCGGCTGGTGGGTGCTCGCGCTGCGCGACCCCGCCCGGGCCGCCAGCCTGGCGCCGGTGCCGATGTCGACACCCACGACGTACGCCGACACGCGTGCGGCGCTCGTCGCCGCGGGCGTCGAGGTGGCCGACCTGCCGGTCCTGCGCGACGTCGACACCGTCGCCGACGCCGAGGCCGTCGTCGGCCTCGCCCCCGACGGGGAGTTCGCCCGGGCCTGGGCCGGCCTCGCCGCCCGGGTCGGCTCGACGGACGTGGGTGCCACCCGATGAGCCTCGAGCCCGCGGACGACGTCCTGGCCGACGCCGGCGTCACCTCCGACGCCTCCTTCACCAACGTCTTCGCCGCCGCCCTGCGCGGTGAGGCCTGCACCGTCGTCGGCATCGGCGACGCCCCCGAGCACCTGCCGGTCTCCGAGTGGAAGCGCGAGGCCGACGAGGCCGACCGCGCGCTGCTCGCGCTGTGCGAGGGCCCGACCCTCGACATCGGTTGCGGCCCCGGCCGGATGGCCGAGCACCTCTCCGAGGTCGGCCACACCGTGCTGGGCATCGACGTCGTCCACGAGGCGGTCCTGCAGACCCGGGACCGCGGCGTGTCCGCGATCGTCCGCAACGTCTTCGACACCCTGCCCGGCGAGGGCCGCTGGCAGACCGCGCTGCTCGCCGACGGCAACATCGGCATCGGCGGGGACCCCATCGCGCTCCTCGGACGGATCAAGGAGCTGCTCGACCCCGGGGGTCGGGTCGTCGTCGAGCTCTCCCCGCCCGGTGCGGGCTTCGTGACCATGTGGGCCTGCCTGGAGTCCGGCGGCCTGCGCAGCCGTCCGTTCCGCTGGTCCGTCGTCGGCACGGACGCCGTCGACGAGGTGGCCGCCGAGGTGGGCCTGTCCGTCCAGGAGTTCCACCAGCACGGCGACCGGTGGTTCACCGTGCTCGTCTCGTCGAGCTGAGGACAGCGCCCGTGGCCGTCCGCACGCCCTCGCAGACGGACTTCACCTCCCGGTTGCACAGCCCGGCCGTCGCCGCGCGCGTCGGCACGTGGCTCGGCATCACCTTCGGGATCTGCTTCCTGACGGGCCTGGTCAGCCACTGGGCCCAGGTGCCGGACCCGCTGGTGGCCTTCCCCACGCGGCCGGCCTGGGGCTACCGCGTGACGCAGGGGCTGCACGTCATCACCGGCACCGCCGCGATCCCGCTGCTGCTCGTCAAGCTGTGGACCGTCTACCCGCGCCTGTTCGGGCGGGTCGTCGCGTGGCCGCCGCGGGCGGCCGTCGTCCACGGGCTCGAGCGGCTCGCGACGCTGGTGCTCGTCGCCTCCGGCGTCTTCCAGCTCGTCACCGGGCTGATGAACTCCACCCAGTGGTACCCGTGGGAGTTCTCCTTCCGGCCCACCCACTACGCCGTGGCGTGGCTGGCGATCGGCGCGATCGTCGTCCACGTCGCGCTCAAGCTGCCGGCCATCCGCGGCGCGTACGCCCGCGACGTCGAGGAGGACGACCCCGACCACCCGCCGCCGTACGACGTGGAGCACTCGCGGGACGGCGTGATGAGCCGACGCGGCCTGCTGCGCAGCACCTGGCTCGCCGCGACCGTCGCCGTCGTGGCCACCGCCGGCGCCACCGTCCCGCTGCTGCGGAAGGTCTCCGTGCTCGGGGTCCGCACCGGCGACGGGCCGCAGGGCCTGCCGATCAACCGCACCGCCGTCGCGGCGGGCGTGAGCGAGGAGGCCACCGGGTCGTCCTGGCGGCTCACCGTGCTCCGGGGCGACTCCGGACGGCGTCTCACGCTCGACGACCTGCGCGCGCTGCCGCAGCAGACGGTCGAGCTGCCGATCGCCTGCGTCGAGGGGTGGAGCGCCTCGGCCACCTGGACCGGACCCCGCATGAGCGACGTCATGGCGCTGGTCGGCACCAGCGGCGCCGACGTCGGCGTCTACTCCCTGCAGACGCGGGGCGCGTTCTCGACGTCGCGGCTGCCTGCGAACTTCGCCGACGACCCCCTCACGCTGCTCGCCCTCGAGGTCAACGGGGAGACGCTGTCGCCGGACCACGGCTACCCCTGCCGGATCATCGCCCCGAACCGGCCCGGCGTCCTTCAGACCAAGTGGGTCACCCGGTTGGAGACGCTGTGAGCGCCGGGCGTCTCGTCCTGGCCGTCGTCGGCACCGCCGTCGCGGCGTACGGCGGCTTCCTGCTGGTCCACGACCGTCTCGACGACCTGCCGTCCGCCCTGGTGTGGCTGGTCGGGGGAGCGCTGGTGCACGACCTGCTCCTGGCGCCGCTGGCCCTGCTCGTCCTCGCGCTGCTGGGCCGGCTGCTGCCGGCGTCGTGGCGAGCGCCGGCCGGGGTGGCCTTCGTCGTCCTGGCCACGGTCACCGTGCTGGCCGTGCCGTTCCTCGGCCGGTTCGGTGCGCTGCCCGACAACCCGACGCTGCTGGACCGGGACTACACGACCGGCTACCTGGTGCTGGTCGGCGTCGTCCTGGGGCTGGTCCTCGCGGGGGCGCTGGTGCGCTCGGCGCGTCGCCGCTCGCGCCCGGAGGACCTCAGCGCCCCGCTGGACGAGGCGCCTGCCGACCGGCGCGACCAGACACGCCCCGACACGCCGTAGCGCTCCTGCCGCGTCGAACATCTGTTCGTTACTGTGGTGTCCACAGGCGGACGACGGGTCGAGTTCTCCACAGCGCCGGGACGGTGTCCCGGCCGTTGTCGGTGGCCGCACCTAACGTCGCGGACAGGTCGGCAGATGCCCGGCCGGCAGACCCGAGGACGGAGTGGACCATGGCCGGTGGAGACCGCGAGAAGGCGCTCGACGTAGCGCTCGCGAACATCGAGAAGCAGTTCGGCAAGGGGTCGGTGATGCGGCTCGGCGACGAGACCCGCGCACCGCTCGAGGTGATCCCCACGGGCTCGATCGCCCTCGACGTCGCCCTCGGCCTCGGCGGCCTGCCGCGCGGCCGCGTGGTGGAGATCTACGGTCCGGAGTCCTCCGGAAAGACGACGGTCGCCCTGCACGCGGTGGCCAGCGCCCAGCGCGGCGGCGGTGTCGTCGCGTTCATCGACGCCGAGCACGCGCTCGACCCCGACTACGCCAAGGCGCTCGGTGTCGACACCGACGCGCTGCTGGTCTCCCAGCCGGACTCCGGTGAGCAGGCCCTCGAGATCGCCGACATGCTGATCCGCTCCGGCGCCCTCGACCTGATCGTCATCGACTCCGTCGCCGCGCTGGTGCCCCGCGCCGAGATCGAGGGCGAGATGGGCGACTCCCACGTCGGCCTCCAGGCCCGCCTGATGAGCCAGGCGCTGCGCAAGATGACCGGTGCCCTCAACGGCGCCGGCACGACCGCCATCTTCATCAACCAGCTCCGCGAGAAGATCGGCGTGATGTTCGGCTCGCCCGAGACCACGACCGGTGGTCGCGCGCTGAAGTTCTACTCCTCGGTCCGCCTCGACGTGCGTCGCATCGAGACCCTGAAGGACGGCCAGGACATGGTCGGCAACCGGACCCGGGTCAAGGTCGTGAAGAACAAGGTCGCCCCGCCGTTCAAGCAGGCCGAGTTCGACATCATGTACGGCAAGGGCATCAGCCGCGAGGGCGGTCTGATCGACGTGGGCGTCGAGGCGGGCCTCGTCCGCAAGTCGGGTGCCTGGTACACCTACGAGGGCGACCAGCTGGGCCAGGGCAAGGAGAACGCCCGCGGCTTCCTGCGCGACAACCCCGACCTCGCCGACGAGCTCGAGAAGAAGATCCTCGAGAAGCTCGGGGTGGGCCCGACGGTCGACAACCCGGCCGACGACCTGACCGACGACCCCATCGGTGTCGATGACTTCTGAGCCCGCGTCGGGTGAGCGGGTCGAGACCGAGGCCGAGGCTGAGGAGCGGGCCCGCTCGATCCTGCTGAACCAGCTCACCGCGCAGGCGAGGAGCCGGTCGCAGCTGGCGGACAAGCTGGCGGCCAAGGACGTCCCCGACGACGTGGCCGAGCGCCTGCTCGACCGGTTCACCGAGGTCGGCCTGATCGACGACGAGGCGTTCGCCCGGGCCTGGGTCGCGAGTCGCGGTCCGGGCAAGGGCCTCGCCCGCCGTGCGCTGTCGGCGGAGCTGCGCCGCAAGGGGGTGGCGGACGACGACGTCCGCACCGCCCTCGACGAGCTCGACCCCGACGACGAGCGCGAGGCGGCCCGGGTCCTGGTCCGGCGCCGCCTGCGCTCGGTCCGCGGGGTGGAGACCGCCAGGGCCACCCAGCGGCTGGTCGGGATGCTCGCCCGCAAGGGGCACCCACCGGGGGTCGCGTACGCCGTGGTCCGGGAGGTCCTGGCCGAGGACCGCGCGGACGCCGCGGACCTGCCCGAGGAGATCGCCACCTGACCGCCCCGGGGTGCGCCCTAGGGTGATCGGCATGCTCGAGCTGCTCCGCCTCCCGCCCGGCGCCGTCGACCTGTCCTCGTACGACACCCGGGCCACGCCCGGGTTCGAGGGGGACAAGGCGGCCGGGCGCGAGGCCCTGGCCGCGCTGGCGCCGGACCTCGGCGACCTGCAGGAGCGGCTGTTCGCGGAGCGGGTGACCGGCTCGACGCGCAGCGTGCTGCTCGTGCTGCAGGGCATGGACACCGCCGGCAAGGGCGGCACCGTCCGTCACGTGGCCGGGCTCGTCGACCCGCAGGGCCTGCGGATCACCGGCTTCGGCGCCCCGACCGACGAGGAGCTCGCCCACGACTTCCTCTGGCGCATCCGCCGGGCGCTGCCGGCCGCCGGTCAGGTCGGGGTGTTCGACCGCTCCCACTACGAGGACGTCCTGGCCGCCAAGGTCCGCTCGCTCGCCGACGACACCGAGATCGAGCGCCGCTACGGCGCGATCAACGACTTCGAGGCCGAGGTGGTGGAGTCGGGGACCCGGGTCGTGAAGTGCCTGCTCCTGATCTCGCCCGAGGAGCAGAAGGAGCGCCTGCTGTCCCGGATGGACGACCCCACGAAGCAGTGGAAGCTCGCCACCTCCGACATCGACGACCGGGCCCGGTGGTCCGACTACGTGGCGGCCTACGAGACCGCGCTGGAGCGCACCAGCACCGAGGTCGCCCCGTGGTTCGTCGTCCCGGCCGACCGCAAGTGGTACCGCAACCTGGCCGTGGCCCACCTGCTGCGCGACACCCTCGCGGAGATGGCGCCCGTCTGGCCGCCCGCACAGGTCGACGTCGAGGGTGAGCGGCGCCGGCTGCTCGAGCAGGACCCGATCTCGTGACCGGGGAGGGGGCGCTCGCCGCCGTCTCCGCGACCCGGTACGTCGCCCCGCTCCGGGAGGGCGGGTCGCTGCCGGGCCTGATGGAGGCCGACGACCTCGGCACCTACGTCGTGAAGTACCGCGGCGCCGGCCAGGGCCCGCGGGTCCTCGTGGCCGAGGTGGTGGTGGCCGGCATCGCCGAGGCCATCGGCCTGGCCACCCCGCGGCAGGTCACGGTCGACCTCACCAAGGCGCTGACCCGGTACGAGGCCGACGAGGAGGTCCAGGACCTGCTGCGCGCCAGCGTCGGGCTCAACCTGGGCGTGGACTTCCTCCCCGGCGCCTTCGGGTACGACGGCCAGGCGGCCGCCGAGCCCGACGTCGCCGCCCGCGTGCTGTGGCTCGACGCGCTGTGCGCCAACGTCGACCGCAGCTGGCGCAACCCGAACCTGCTGTGGTGGCACCGGCGCCTGTGGGTGATCGACCACGGCGCGGCGTTGTACTTCCACCACTCCTGGCCCGGCGGCGTCGGCGACCCCGCCCGCTTCGCGGCCCAGCGCTGGGACGCGAGCGACCACCTGCTCACCACCCACGCCGGGCGCGCCCGCGAGCTCGACGAGGAGCTCGGTTCGTTGCTGACCACGGAGCGCCTGGAGGGCGTCCTCGCCCGCGTGCCCGACGCCTGGCTCGACCCGGTGCCCGGCGCCGAGGACCCGGCGGCGCTGCGGGCGGCGTACGTCGCGTTCCTCACCGCGCGCCTCGGCACCCGCCAGTGGCTCCCCGGGGGCGAGGCGTGAGCGCGGCGTACGAGTACGTCGTCCTGCGCTGCGTGCCCCGCGCGCACCGTGAGGAGTTCCTGAACGTCGGCGTGGTGCTCCACAGCCAGGACGCCGACCTGCTCGCCGCGGCCTGGCACGTCGACGCCGACCGTCTCCGGGCCCTGGACCCCTCCGTGGACCCCGTGGACGTCGAGACCGCGCTGCGGTTCGTCGACGCGGTCTGCGCGGGCGACCCGGGGACCGGGGGAGAGCCCGCCCGCGGCACCCGCAGCAGCCGGTTCGGCTACCTCAAGGCGCCGCGCAGCACCGTCCTGCGGCCGGGGCCCGTCCACGGCGGCGTCGCCGACGACCCGCAGGCGTGCCTGGAGCGGCTCCTGGAGATCCTCGTCCGCTGAACGGAGACCGGCGGTCGCGACGCGGTCGTCGCGGGGCTCCTCCCCGCTCGACCACCTCGGGGCCCTAGACGGGGACGAGCTCCACCGCGCCGACGGCGTACCGGGCGAGGACGACGCGGGCGACCTCGGGGTGCGCGCCGAGCGGGGCCGAGACGGCGACGGCGCCGGCCTCGAGGGCGAGCTCGGAGGCCCGGTCGTGCAGGAAGCCCGGGGTCAGGAACAGCGATCCGACGGCGATGTGGCGTCGTCCCTCCCCGCGGAACGCCCGGACGGCCTCGCCGGTCGCCGGCGGGGCGGAGGCGGCGTACGCCGCGGTGACAGGCAGCTTGTGGTGGGTGCCCCACAGCCGCGCCAGGCGGGCGACGGCCGCGTTGGTCAGGTGGTCGCTGGTGCCCGACGCGGCGAGCACGAGCGCGTCGAGCTCGCAGACCCGGGCGGCGGCGAGGCTGTCGCGCAGCCGCACGTCGAGGACCTCGAGGAACGCCGGCTCGAGGCCCAGCACCGCCGAGGCGCGCAGCCGGACGCCGGGGTGCCGGACGGCGGCGACGGCGATCGCGGCGTCGACGTCGGCACCGCACAGGTGCGGCTCGGTGAGCAGCAGCGGCACGACGACCGCCTCCTCGACCCCGTCGGCCGCGAGGCGGGCGACGACCTCGAGCAGCGTCGGGCCGCCGTGCTCCAGCGCGGCGGACTCGACGCGGAGGTCGGGGCGGGAGCGCCGGACCTCGGCGACGAGGTCCGCGACGGACCTCCGCGAGCGGGGGTCGTCGCTGCCGTGGGCGAGGGCGACGAGCGCGGGAGCTGTCATCGCGGTCTCCTGTCGGGCGGTGGCGGGTGCCGGGTGGGATGGGTGGGTCGAGTCGGGCCAGCTCAGAGGTGGATGCCGCACTCGGTCTTCGAGGTGCCGGCCCAGCGGCCGCTGCGGGCGTCCTCGCCCGGGGCGACGCGGCGGGTGCAGGGCTCGCAGCCGATCGACGGGAAGCCGTCGTGCACCAGCGGGTTCACCAGCACGTTGTTCTCGGCGACGTACCGGTCCACGTCCTCGTCGGACCAGCGGGCGAGGGGGGAGACCTTGACCTTCTGCTTGCGGGCGTCCCAGCCGATGACGGGGGCGACGACCCGGTTGCGGGTCTCGGCACGGCGCATGCCGGTGGCCCAGGCGTCGTACCCGGACAGCATCCGGCTCAGCGGCGCGACCTTGCGCATGGCGCAGCAGGCGTCGGGGTCGCGGCGGAACAGGTCCTTGCCGTACTTCTCGTCCTGCTCGGCCACGGTCAGCTCGGGCGTGGCGCTGATGACGTTGACGGGCAGCGTCGCGGCCACCGCGTCGCGGGTGCCGATGGTCTCGACGAAGTGGTAGCCGGTGTCGAGGAAGACGACGTCGACCCCGGGGGCGACGCGGGAGGCGACGTGGGACAGCACGCCGTCCGCCATCGAGGCGGTGACGCAGAAGCGCGCCCCGAAGGTGGCGACGGCCCACTCGATGATCTGTTCCGCGGGGGCGAGCTCGAGCTCGGCGCCCATGTGACTGACCAGCTCGCGCAGCTCCTCGGAGCTGCGGCCCTCGGTGTGGGTGCCCTTGAAGTCCCGGGCGGCCTGGGTGGTGGCCGTGGTCATCGCGCACCGCCGGACGGGGTGATCTGGCCGAGGAAGGTCACCGCGAAGGCCCGCAGGCAGGCCCGGCACTCCCAGCCGCCGGTCTCCTCACGTGGCCAGAGGTCCGTCTCGGCGCAGTACGGGCAGTGGAACGGCGAGGCCGCACGCGAGGAGCTCATGCGTTCTCCAGCGTCTTGTCACCCCGCAGCAATTCCTCGTCGGCCCGGGCGACCCAGGCGGCGAAGGACTCGCCGCCGTCGGCCCGGTCGGCGAGGTAGCTGCTCACGACGGCGGTGATGTAGTCGTCCAGCCCGGCGCTGGTGACCTTGTGGGCCCGGAGCTTGCGCCCGAAGACCGCGTCGAGGCCGGCGGCGCCGCCGAGGTGGACCTGGAAGCCCTCGACCTGTTCGCCGTCCACCGTGACGAGCTGGCCCTTGAGGCCGATGTCCGCGACCTGGGTGCGGGCGCAGGCGTTGGGGCAGCCGTTGACGTTGACGGTGATCGGGGTGTCGAGGTCGGGGAAGCGACGCTCGAGCTCGGCGACCAGGTCGCGGGCGCGGTCCTTGGTGTCGACGATCGC
Organism: uncultured Nocardioides sp.; assembly: GCF_947489365.1. Taxonomy (GTDB): domain Bacteria; phylum Actinomycetota; class Actinomycetes; order Propionibacteriales; family Nocardioidaceae; genus Nocardioides. Next base: position 58,004 of record NZ_CANLDB010000007.1, on the reverse strand, counting down.
GAGCTTGCAGAACTCGATGCCCGTGCAGGCCATCGTGCTGCGTCGCCACTGCGAGGGCCGGGCGGTCAGGCCGAGCTCGTCGAGGTCGTCCAGCAGCGCGTCGACCGCGGCAGGCGGGACACCGATCAGCACGATCTTCTGGTACGGCGTCAGGCGCGCCCCGGCGACACCGTGCTTCTCCATGAGGTCGGCGAGGCCGGCCAGCAGCGTGCCCGAGACCCGGCCGGCGGTCGGGGCGAGGCCGACGTACTTGAGGCCGTCCTTCTGGTCGTGGACGCCGATGTGGTCGCGCACGGTGCCCGGCGAGGGCGGCGAGGGGCAGGAGACGAGCTCGCGGCCGAGGTACTCCTTCTCGAGGACCTCGCGGAACTTCTCCCCGCCCCAGTCGGCGACGAGGAACTTCAGGCGGGCCTTGGAGCGCAGGCGGCGGTAGCCGTAGTCGCGGAAGATGCCCGCGACGCCGGCCCACACGTCGGCGACCTCGTCGGTCGGGATCCAGACGCCGAGCGGCACGGCGAGCTTGGGGTTCGTCGACAGACCGCCGCCGACCCAGACGTCGAAGCCGGGGCCGTGCTCGGGGTGGACGGTGCCGACGAAGGCCACGTCGTTGGTCTCGGGGGAGACGTCGTGGCTCGGGTGGCCGGTCAGCGCGGTCTTGAACTTCCGCGGGAAGTTCGAGAACGCCGGGTCGCCGATGAAACGGGCGCGGATCTCGTCGAGCGCGGAGGTGCCGTCGATGATCTCGTCGGCCGCGACCCCGGCGACGGGCGAGCCCAGGAAGGGACGCGGCGAGTCACCGCAGGCCTCGAGGCTGGACAGGCCCGCCTCGTCGAGGCGGTTCCAGATCTCGGGGACGTCCTCGATGCGGATCCAGTGGTACTGGATGTTCTCGCGGTCGGTGACGTCCGCGGTGTCGCGCGCGAAGTCGACGCCGATGGTGCCCAGGGCCCGGACGGCGGCCGGCGTGAGCAGCTGCCCGTCGGAGCGGACCCGCAGCATGAAGTAGCGGTCGTCCAGCTCCTCCTCCTCGAGGACGGCGGTCTTGCCGCCGTCGATGCCGGGCTTGCGCTGGGTGTAGAGCCCCATCCAGCGGAAGCGGCCGCGGAGGTCGGCCGGGTCGATCGAGTCGAAGCCGCGCTTCGAGTAGATGTGGAGGATGCGGTCCCGCACGTTCAGCGGGTCGTCGTCCTTCTTGGACTGCTCGTTCTTGTTCAGCGGCTCGGTGTACCCGAGCGCCCACTGACCCTCGGCGCGCTTGGGGCGCGGGATCTCGGTGTGCTTCGCGGGCTCGGGCTTGTACCGGAGGTCAGGCATGCGGAGGAAGTCCTCGATCAGGTCGCAGGAGGCCCGACGGCGGTGTCGGGCGCGGGGGTGCGGGTCGGCGCCTCAGGAGGACGGACACATCGCGGAGCGGGTGCGCCCGAGGTCCACGTGGCGACGCGCCACGAGATGGGCGTGCGTCACCGGCGAGATCATGGAGTCAGTCTCACCCTCCGGACACCGTGCTCACAACTTGAGATCTCATGATGCGGACGGCGAGTCCATCATGTGGACACGGCGCCCTGCGACGACTCACTCCTCCGGGTACCCGAGACCGATCTCCCACCCGTCGTCCTCAAGCGGTTCGAGCAAGCGCATGTCGGCCTCCCCGTCGTCCAGGGGGAGGACCTCACGGCCGCGGGACCGTCTCGCCGTCACTCGTCGACCTCGAAGCCCATGTCCTTCAGCGGGTCGAGGAACTCCGGGTCCTCGTCGCTCGGCGCCGCGCTGAAGCTCACGACGACCCACCGTCCGTCGCCCTCGGCGACAGCCGTCCAGTAGTCGCCCCCGTCGCCGGACTCCACGCTGTCGGACACGCCCTGCAGGCGGTCCGACGGATCCTCGTCGTACACGTCACCGGACAGGGTGAGCTCGCTGTGGTCGCAGCGCAGCTCCTCCACCGGCTCGGCCCAGTCCTCGGGCTCGGAGTCGGGGTAGGGGTAGGGCTCCGGCTCGGAGATCGTGCCCTCGTCACAGACGGCCTCCATGGCCTCCGAGAGCTCCGGCGGGGCGCTGCTGCACGAGACGAGGAGTGCCGCGCCGGCGGCAGCGGACGCCACCGGGAGGAGGGCACGAGGTGCGGTCGGCATGCCGACACGATGCCCGCGGGACCCCAGGGGAAACCCACGACTCCCGCCCAGGGCCGGCGTGGACCTACGCTGGGAGCCATGGCCGACGTGAACGCCCTGACCAGCTCCGCGTACTCCCAGGCGCTGGAGGTGATTGCCTCCGTCGAGCCGCGGATCGCCGAGGCCACCCGCGCCGAGCTCGCCGACCAGCGGGGGTCGCTGAAGCTCATCGCCTCGGAGAACTACGCCTCGCCCGCCGTGCTGATGACGATGGGCACCTGGTTCTCCGACAAGTACGCCGAGGGCACGGTCGGCCACCGCTTCTACGCCGGTTGCCAGAACGTCGACACCGTCGAGTCGCTCGCCGCCGAGCACGCCCGTGAGCTGTTCGGGGCCGAGTACGCCTACGTCCAGCCGCACTCGGGCATCGACGCCAACCTCGTCGCCTTCTGGTCGATCCTGGCCCACCGCATCGAGCAGCCCACGCTGGCCGACGCTGGTCTGAAGAACGTGAACGAGCTCTCCGAGGCCGACTGGGAGACGCTGCGCCGGAAGTTCGGCGAGCAGCGCCTGCTCGGCATGAGCCTCGACGCCGGTGGCCACCTCACCCACGGCTTCCGCCCGAACATCTCCGGGAAGATGTTCCACCAGCAGCAGTACGGCACGGACCCGGAGACGGGCCTGCTCGACTACGACGCCGTCGCGGCCAAGGCCCGCGAGTTCAAGCCGCTGGTGCTCGTCGCCGGCTACTCCGCGTACCCGCGCCGCGTGGACTTCGCGAAGATGCGCGAGATCGCCGACGAGGTCGGCGCCACCCTCATGGTCGACATGGCGCACTTCGCCGGCCTCGTGGCCGGCAAGGTGTTCACCGGGAACGAGGACCCGGTGCCGCACGCCCACCTCGTCACGACCACGACCCACAAGTCGCTGCGCGGCCCGCGCGGCGGCATGGTGCTGGCCACCGAGGAGTACGCGCCCAGCGTCGACCGCGGTTGCCCGATGGTCCTCGGCGGACCGCTGTCGCACGTCATGGCCGCGAAGGCCGTCGCGTTCGCCGAGGCGCGCCAGGACTCGTTCCGCACCTACGCCCAGCAGGTCGCCGACAACGCCCAGTCGCTCGCCGAGGGGTTCAACCGCCGCGACGCGAAGCTCGTCACCGGCGGCACCGACAACCACCTCGTGCTGCTCGACGTCTCCGGCTACGGCCTCACCGGCCGCCAGGCCGAGGCCGCGCTGCTGGAGGCCGGCATCGTCACCAACCGCAACTCGGTCCCGGCCGACCCGAACGGCGCCTGGTACACCTCCGGTATCCGCTTCGGCAGCCCCGCGCTGACCACCCGCGGCTTCGGCAAGGACGAGTTCGACGCCGTCGCCGAGCTCGTCACCCAGGTGCTCACCCAGACCGAGCCGGGGACGACGAAGGCCGGCGCGCCGTCGAAGGCGACGTACCGCCTGGCCGACGGCGTCGCCGAGAAGGTCCGCGCCGAGGCCGCCGACCTGCTCGACGCCCACCCGCTCTACCCGGGCATCGACCTGTCCTGACCCGCGCCCGCGTCGCTCCCGCTCGACCTCCGGGAGCGCCCGGCGATGAAACCCCGACCTGGCTGGCGAAGTTTCGTCGGCCCGGTCGGGGTTTCACCAGCCGGCTGGTGAAACCCCGAGGTCCGTGGGGCCTGTGTGGCTCGTGAGGTTCGTGGGACCGCCGGATCGGCGGCGGCGTCGCCGGGCGTACGAAACCCCGACCTGGCGGACGAAACTTCGTCAGCCCAGTCGGGGTTTCACCAGCCAACCCGTGAAACCTGAGGCAGATGGGGCCCGTGGGACGAAGCGGCCCAGGAGCGGGGGAGCCGTCAGGAGCGCCAGCGGTACTCCAGCTCGGGGCGGCCGGCGCCGTAGCGGGGGCGGCGCTCGAGGGCGCCCGACTCGGCGAGGTGCTCGAGGTAGCGGCGGGCCGTGACCCGGGAGGCGCCGGTGACGGCGGCGACCTCGCTGGCCGACAGGCCCCCAGCGCCCCCGGCGGCTGCACCGGCGGCCTCGCGCACCGCGGCGGTGACCCGACTCAGCGTCTCGGGGCTCATGCCCTTCGGCAGCGCGTCCGAGACCGGTGAGCGCAGGGTGCCGAAGGCGCGGTCGATCTCGTCCTGCACCACCTCCGTGCCGTCGGTGACGAGGCTGCCGCGGTACTCGGCGTACCGCTGCAGCTTGGAGCGGAACGTCGCGAAGGTGAACGGCTTCAGCAGGTAGAGCGCCACGCCCTGCGCCACCGCCCGGCGTACGACGTCCGCGTCACGCGCCGAGGTGACGGCGATGACGTCGCACCAGTGGCCGGTGGCGCGGAGCCGCGTGAGCAGGGCCAGGCCGTGCCCGTCGGGCAGGTGGAGGTCGAGGAGCAGCAGGTCCACCGGGCGGCCCGCGGCCTGCTCGGCCTCGAGCACCCGCACCGCCTCGCCGAGCGACGCCGCGGAGCCGACGGCGGTGAAGCCCGGCACCCGGCCGACGTACGACACGTGGGTCTCGGCGGCGATCGGCTCGTCCTCCACGACGAGCACGCGCACGCTCACGGCGCTCACGACCGGCCCGCCAGCGGGACGGCGGGCGCGGCGCTCGGTGCCGGCGCCATGACGACCTCGATCCGGGCGCCCCCGAGGTCGGAGCGGCCCAGGGTGACCTCGCCGCCGTGGCGGCGCGCCGCGGCGGCGACGAGCGCGAGGCCGAGACCGCGGCCGACGGCGTCGCCACCGGCCTTCGTGCTCCAGCCCCGCTCGAGCGCGTGGGACACGGCGTCCTCGTCGAACCCGGGCCCGTTGTCACCGACGACGACCCGCACCGCCTCGGCGCCGCCGAGCTCGACCCGGACCCGGCGGGTCTCCTCGCCCGAGACCGCGTCGAAGGCGTTGTCCACGAGGTTGCCGACCACGGTGACCAGGTCCCGCGACACCTCCCGGGGGACCTCGCCGCCGGCGCCGAGGTCGCCCGAGACCTCCAGCGCGACACCCCGCTCCGTCGCCTGGGCGAGCTTGCCGAGCAGCAGGGCGGCGACGACGGGGTCCCCGACGGACTCGATCACCTGGTCGGTGAGCAGCTGCGCCAGCTGCAGCTCCTCGGTCACCAGGTCCACCGCCTCCTCGACGCGTCCGGTCTCCAGCAGGGACACCACGGTGTGCAGCAGGTTGGCCGACTCGTGGCTCTGCGCCCGCAGCGACTCCGTCAGCCCGCGGACGGCGTCCAGCTCGCCGGTCACTGCCCGCAGCTCGGTGTGGTCGCGCAGGGTGACGACGGAGCCGACCTCGCTGTCCTGCCAGGTGGCCGCCGACGTGCTCACCAGCAGCACCCGGTCGCCGACCAGGTAGAGGTCGTCGGGGGAGGTGTCCCCGCCGGTGGCGGCGTCGACCAGCCCGGGCGGCAGGTCGAGGTCGCTCAGCGGCCGGCCCGCGGCGTCCTCGGGAAGCGACAGGAGCCGCCTCGCCTCGGCGTTGACCTGCTGGACACGGCCGTCCCGGTCCAGCAGCAGCAGGCCCTCGCGGACCGCGCCCAGGACGGCACTGTAGTACTCGTACATCCGGGTGATCTCCCGCTCGCCCAGCCCGTGGGTCTGCCGGCGCACCCGTCGGTGCACCAGGGCGGAGCCGACCAGGCCGAGGGCGAGGACGACGAGCGCAGCGACGCCGACGAGCGCGAGGTCGTCGCCCAGGCTGCGTCGGATCGACTCGACCGTGATCCCGACCGACACCAGCGCCACCGGACCCGCGTCGCCGCGGACAGGCACGACGGCCCGCATCGACGGACCCAGCGTGCCCTCGAACTCCTGGGTGAGGACGCCGCCCCGCGGAGCGTCGCCGAGGTCGCCGACGAACCGCTCGCCGATGAGGTCGGGGTCCGGGTGCGTCCACCGGATCCCCTCCGTCGTCATGATCGTCACGAAGTCGACGTCGGCGTCGGTGCGCACCGACTCCGCGAAGGGCTGCAGGGTCGCGCTCGGGTCGGGGCGACGCAGCGCCTGGGTCACGGCGGGGGAGTCGGCCACGGCGCGGGCGACCGCGACCGCCCGCTCCGTCGCGGCGGCGCGGGCGTCGCGCTGGGCGTCGTACGCCGCGAGGCCGGCGGTGACCAGCACGGTCGTCACGACCAGCACGACCTGGAGCAGCAGCACCTGGCGTGCGACCGACCAGCCCCGGGCGCCCATGGGGTCATCATGCCGCCCGCGAACTCAACGACCACAAGGGTGACCGGGCTCACAGCCGCGACCAGAGTGCGTGACGACCGCCACGTCCGCGGCGGTCGCGAACGAAGGGAACAACCCATGGCCACCACGCACACGGGGCAGCAGAAGGGGCAGCCGAAGCGCTCCTCCGCCCGCGCCTCGCACGCCCTCTACCTCGCCGTCATCGCCGCGGTGGCGTTGGGCATCCTCGTCGGGCTCGTCGCACCGGGCTTCGCGGTGCAGCTCGAGCCGATCGGCGACGGGTTCATCAACCTGATCAAGATGATGATCCAGCCGGTCATCTTCTGCACGATCGTCCTCGGGGTCGGCTCCGTGGCCAGCGCGACCAAGGTCGGCAAGGTCGGCGGCATGGCGCTCGGCTACTTCCTCGTGATGTCCACCGTCGCCCTCGCGATCGGCCTCGTCGTCGGCAACCTGCTCGACCCGGGCTCAGGGCTGAACCTGACCTCGGAGCTCGCCGCCGAGGGCCAGTCCAAGGCCGCGGACGGCCACGCCAGCACCACCGAGTTCCTGCTCGGGATCATCCCGACCTCGCTGTTCTCCGCGCTGACCTCCGGCAGCGTCCTGCAGACCCTCTTCGTCGCCCTGCTCGTCGGCTTCGCGCTGCAGCGGATGGGCAGCGCCGGCAAGCCGGTCCTGACCGTCATCGGGCACCTGCAGAAGGTCGTCTTCCGCGTCCTCGCCATGATCATGTGGGCGGCCCCCGTCGGCGCCTTCGGCGCGATCGCCGCCGTCACCGGCCAGGGCGGCGTCAGCGCGCTGGCCAGCCTCGGCGTGTTGATGATCGGCTTCTACATCACCTGCCTGCTGTTCGTCCTCGTCGTCCTCGGCACGCTGCTCAAGGCCGCCACCGGCGTCGGCATCTTCGGCCTGCTGAAGTACCTCGGCCGCGAGTTCCTGCTGATCCTCGCCACCTCGTCGTCCGAGTCCGCCCTGCCCCGGGTGATCGCCAAGCTCGAGCACGCCGGCATCGACAAGACCACCGTCGGCGTCGTCATCCCGACCGGCTACTCGTTCAACCTCGACGGCACCGCGATCTACCTGACGATGGCGTCGCTCTTCATCGCCGACGCCCTCGGCGACCCGCTGAGCATCGGTGAGCAGGTCGGCCTGCTGCTGTTCATGATGATCGCCGCGAAGGGGGCCGCCGGCGTCACCGGCTCCGGCATGGCCGTCCTCGCCGGTGGCCTGCAGTCCCACCGTCCCGACCTGGTGGACGGCGTCGGCTTCATCGTCGGCATCGACCGGTTCATGTCCGAGGCCCGCGCGCTGACCAACTTCGCCGGCAACGCCGTCGCCACGGTGCTCATCGGCCACTGGACCGGCGGCATCGACCGCGCCCGCTTCGACAGCGTCCTGCGGGGCGACCTGCCCTTCGACGAGTCGACGATGGTCGACGACCACGGCGACGACGCCCCGATGGTCGAGGACGCCCCGACCCGGACGACGGGGACGACGCCCACGCTGGCGAAGAGCTAGTCCACAGGTCGCACCGCGACCAGCAGGTCGCGGTGGATCGAGGAGTCCACCCGGTGCGCGAGGTCGAGCCACGGGCCGCTGTCCAGCGGTTCGAGCCCGGCCTCGCGCACCGTCGTCGTGAGGTCCTCCCGGCTCATGGTGTGCGTGTTCCAGGCGATCGCGAGCGCCCCGCCGCGGTGCAGCTGTGCGGCCCAGACCGGCACGGACTCGGCCAGCAGCGAGGCGGGGGAGCGCTCCCGGGCGGCGGCGTCGGAGCCGCGGCGGGCGCCGTGCACCACGCCGTACGGGGCGTCGAGGACGACCGCGTCGAAGCCCCGGCGGCCGCACAGCTCGTCGGAGCGGCGCCCGTCGCCCTCGAGCAGGGCCAGCGAGATCCGCTCCTGCAGGGTCGGCGGCGTCAGCGCGACGTCGAGCCGGCGGCCGATGCGCCGGCCGTCGCGGCGGATCGGGGTGACGTCGGCGGTGTGCTTGACCCGGCCGCGCCGCAGGTAGGTCTTGAGGAACGCCGCGGTCGCGTCGAGGGCCTTGGGGTCGCGGTCGACCCCGACCGCCTCGTGGCCGAGGCGGACCGCGGTGGTGAGGGTCGTCCCGCGCCCGCACATCGGGTCGAGCACCCGGCGGCGCCCCGGCGGGCGCCGGACGGCCGCCAGGGCGAGGTTCAGCATCAACCGCGTGAACTGCTCGTTGGTCTTGCCGGGGTACTTCGGGATGGTCACGAGGTCGTCGTCCAGCAGCTCGGGCCGCTCGACGGCCACCGGCCGCAGCAGGTCGCCGTCCTCGAGGGCGTACAGGGCGAGGAGCGCGGAGTGGTGGCCGATCCGCTCGGGCACCTCGTCGGCGTCGAAGCCGAGGTACTGGATGCCCGCGAGCTCGACCGGGGCCACGTCGGTGACCTCGGGGCAGAGCAGGGCGAGCTCGGCCAACGCCAGGCGGCCCGCCGCCCGCGTGTAGACGTGGTTGGCCGAGGGCTCCCGCAGGGCGAGGTAGCGGGTCATGCGACGACGGGGGTGGTGCGCTCGACGATCGCGGCGTGGTCGCCCGAGGTGAGGGCGCCGAAGGTGCCGTCGGTGGTCGGGGCCAGCCGGGAGGCGCAGAAGACGTCGGCCACCTCCTCCTGCCCGCCGGTGACGAGCAGCGCCCCCTGCAGGCAGGCGGCCATCCGCCCGGCGAGCCGGCGGGCGAGGCCCTCGGCGCCCACGGGGTCGGCGAGCAGCTCGCCCAGCAGGCCGAGCACGTCGTCGACCGCCCGGTCGAGGCGGGCGTCCGCGCCGCGGGCCCGGCCGACCTCGTCGACCCAGGCGTCGAGCGCGGCGGGCTCACGACCCAGTGCCCGCAGCACGTCGAGGGCGTTGACGTTGCCGGAGCCCTCCCACACCGAGTTCAACGGCGACTCGCGGAACAGCAGCGGCATGCCGGACTCCTCGACGTAGCCGTTGCCCCCCAGGCACTCCAGCGCCTCGGCGACGACCGCCGGGGTGCGCTTGCACACCCAGAACTTCGCCAGCGGCAGCCCGATCCGCAGCAGCGGGTCGTCGCGGTCGACGGCGGTGGCGAGCCGCAGCGCGAGCGCGGTGGCGGCCTCGGACTCCACCGCGAGGTCGGCGACCACGTTGCGCATCAGGGGGGCGTCGGCCAGCCGGCGCCCGAAGGCCGAGCGGTGCGCGACGTGCCACGACGCCTCCGCCACCGAGCGGCGGACCAGGGCCGCCGAGCCCAGCACGCAGTCCAGCCGGGTCGCCGAGACCATCGCAAGGATGGTGCGGACACCGCGGCCCTCCTCGCCGAGCAGCCACCCGTGCGTGCCGTCGAGCTCGAGCTCCGCGGAGGCGTTCGACCGGTTGCCGAGCTTGTCCTTCAGCCGCACGACCTCCAGCGGGTTGCGGGTCCCGTCGGGCAGCACCCGGGGGACGACGAAGCACGACAGCCCGCCCGGCGCCTGCGCCAGCACGAGGAACACGTCGTTCATCGGCGCCGAGGTGAACCACTTGTGGCCGTCGAGGACGTGGTGCTCCCCGGCCGGGGTCGCGGTCGTCGTGGTGGCGCGGACGTCGGAGCCGCCCTGCTTCTCGGTCATCCCCATCCCGGCCAGCGCGCCCAGCTTCTCGCCGACCGGGCGCAGCCCCGGGTCGTACGACGTCGAGGTGAGCGCGGGCTCCCAGGTCGCGGCCAGCGCCGGGGTCGCCCGCAGCGCCGGGACGGCGGCGTACGTCATGGACAGCGGGCAGGCGTGACCCGGCTCGACCTGGCTCCAGGCCAGGAAGCCGGCCGCGCGGCGCAGGTGCGCGTCGGGCGCGTCCGGTGCGGCGGCCCACGGGGTGCCGCCGAGCCCGAACCCGACACCGCGCTCCATCAGCCAGTGCCAGGAGGGGTGGAACTCGACCTCGTCGACCCGGTTGCCGTACCGGTCGACCGTCCGCAGCGTGGGCGGGTGCTCGTTGGCGAGGCGGCCGTGCTCGCGGGCCTGCTCGGACCCGGCGAGCCGACCGAGCGGCCCGAGGTCGGCCAGCAGGTCGTCGGCCGAGCCCCGCGCGTGGCGGCGTACGGCGTCGACGAGGGCGGCGTCGCCGGACACCACGTCGTGCCCGACGAGGGGCGGCGGCTGGTTCGGCGCGGTGCGTGAGGCGACCCGCGGCGAGAGGCGCGCGGAGCCCTCGCCGGAGACCTCGGAGGGGGCGTGCATGCGGATACCGTAGGTCCATGAGTGCAGGTGGTCGGGCTGTGCCCGCGCCTGCCGCGGGGGAGGACTCGCGGGAGGGGCGGGGCGCCCGCGCCCTGTTCCTGCTCCGCCGCCTGGTGACGGTGACCGTCGCGTCGTGCCTGCGGCACCGCGTCGCCGGCCTGGCGGGGGAGGCCGCGTTCTTCGCGGTGCTGTCGCTGCCGCCGCTGGTCTTCGCGCTCGCCGGTGCCATCGGGTTCGTCTCGGAGCGGTTCCCGCCGGCCCAGGTCACGGACGTCCGTCAGGCGGTCCTCGACCTGTCGACGCAGGCGCTGACCGACTCAGCGGTCGACCGGATCATCGCCCCCACCATCGACGAGGTGCTGTCCGGCGGCCGCGCCGACGTCATCTCCATCGGCTTCGTGCTCGCGCTGTGGTCGGGCTCGCGTGCCCTCAACGTGTTCGTCGACACCATCACGATCATGCACGGGCTCGGCGGGCAGCGCGGGATCGTGGCGACCCGCATGCTGTCGTTCGGGCTTTACCTGCTCGGGCTGCTCACCGGCATGCTCGGCATCCCGCTGGTCGTCGCCGGGCCGCGGCTCGTGACCAGCCTGCTGCCCGAGCGGCTCGAGTTCCTCGCGATGTTCTACTGGCCGACGGTCCTGGTGGTGTGCATCTGCTTCCTCGCCACGCTGTACCACGTGTCGGTGCCGGTGCGGACGCAGTGGAGCTTCAACCTCCCCGGCGCCGTGTTCTCGCTGCTGGTGTGGGTCGGTGGCTCCTCGGTGCTGCGGTGGGTGCTCACCGTGACTGCCGCCGAGTCGCGCTCGGTCTACGGTCCCCTGTCGGCGCCGATCGCCGTGCTCCTGTGGCTCTACCTGCTCGCCATCGCGGTGCTCATCGGGGCGGCCGTCAACGCGGCCTTCGACGAGGTGATCGGCCAGAAGTCGACGGCCACCGCGCGCCGTGAGCTGGCCGCGCGCCTGCGCCGTACGGTCAACGGCCGCCCGCTGCGACGCCGCACGGAGCCCCCGCAGGACGACGAGGGGCCTCTGCCAGACTGAAAACGTGGGCACCGTCAGAATGCCGACCCCGGTCGCCGTCGCCATGGGGGCTCTCATCCTCCTCGCGGGCTACCTCCTCGGCGTCGTCGCCGGACCCGACGGACCCGAGCGGACCGTGGGCACCGTGGAGTCCTTCGACGCCGCCGGCAGCGTCCTGTGCCTCTCGGGGGACGACGTCGCGGCGCTCGACGAGGCCGCCTCCGACGTGGCCGACGAGAGCGGCGACGACGACCTGCTCTGCGGGCGCTGGGAGCGCAGCGCGGGCTCCGAACGACCCTCGGCGGGGGACGAGTTCCGCTTCGTGGTGGTCCGCACCACCGACGCCCCCGCCGACGAGGCGACGGACGATCCGGACGACGCCTCGGGGCGGGTGCTGATCTACGGCGCCGTGGTCGACTAGGTTCCGCACGTGGCCGGTGAACCCGTGGAGGTGTCCGCCCCGGGCGACCGGGGTCGCGTCGACCTCCCCGAGCAGGAGAGCTCGCCGGTCTGGCAGCTCGCCAAGCGGCTGCTCCTGGCGCTCGGGATCCTCGTGCTCACCGTCGCGCTGGTGTACTTCGACCGCGGCGGCTACAACGACAACGGCGACCCCGACAACCGGATCAGCCTCGTCGACGCGATCTACTACACGACCGTCACGCTCTCGACGACCGGGTACGGCGACATCGCGCCCGCCAGCGAGCAGGCCAGGTTGGTCAACGCGTTCGTGATCACGCCGCTGCGCATCGCCTTCCTGGTCCTGCTGATCGGTACGACGCTCGAGGTGCTCGCCTCGCAGGGCCGCGAGGCGCTGCGGGTGCTGCGATGGAGGAGACGGATGGGACAGCACGTGGTGGTCGTCGGCTACGGGACGAAGGGCCGCAGCGCGGTCGACGTCCTGATCGGCAACGGGCTGGCGCGGGAGCAGGTCGTCGTCGTCGACTCCGACCCCCACGCCCGCGAGGACGCCCACGAGGACGGCTTCGCCGTGGTGGTCGGCGACGCGACCCGGCGCGAGGTGCTCCGTCGCGCCCGGGTGGCCGACGCCGCGCAGGTCATCATCACCACCGACCGCGACGACTCGAACGTGCTCGCCACCCTCACCGTCCGCCAGCTCAACCCCGAGGCGAAGATCGTCGTCGCGGTCCGCGAGCACGAGAACGTGCCGCTGGTCCGGCAGAGCGGGGCCGACTCCGTCATCACCTCCTCCGACGCCGTCGGTCGGCTGCTGGGCCTCTCGACCCTGTCGCCGACGCTCGGCACGGTGATGGAGGACCTGCTGACGCGCGGCGAGGGCCTCGAGGTCGCCGAGCGCGACCTGCTGGTCGCCGAGGTCGGCTCCCCGCCGCAGTCGGTGCCGGACCAGGTCATCGCCGTGGTGCGCGACGAGAAGGTCTACCGCTACTTCGACCCCGTCGTGACCCGGCTGGCGCGCGGCGACCGGCTGATCGTCGTCCGCCCGGCGCAGGAGCGGCCCTGGGCCCCGCGACCCGGCACCCACGGGGAGACCGTCTCCACCGAGTCCGACGACTGACCCGCGACGCCACGGATGAGCACGCTCGAGTCGCAGCAGTTCGGGCGCCGGCGCCGCCGGAGGCTCTCCGACCGGCCGGGTCCGGCGATCGTGCTCGGGTTCGCCGGTGTCATCGCCGTCGGCACGGTGGTGCTCCTGCTGCCGGTCTCGCGGGCCGGTGCCGACTCGCCGTCCTTCTTCGACGCGCTCTTCACGGCCACGAGCGCGGTGTCGGTGACCGGGCTGACCTCCGTCGACACCGCGACGTACTGGTCGTCGTTCGGGCACGTGATGATCCTGGTGCTCTGCCAGGCCGGCGGGTTCGGGATCATGGCGCTCGCCTCGCTGCTGGGCCTGCTGGTGACCAAGCGGCTCGGGCTGCGCAGCCGGTTGACCGCGGTCGCCGAGACCAACACCGTCGGTCTCGGCGAGGTGCGTGAGGTCCTCTTCGGCCTGATCAAGGTCACGGCCGTCATCGAGGCCACGCTCACCGTGATCCTGACCCTCCGGCTCTGGCTCGGGTACGACGAGCCGTTCGGCCGGGCCCTCTGGTACGGGCTGTTCCACGCGGTGTCGTCGTTCAACAACTCCGGGTTCTCGTTGTGGGACGACAGCCTCGCCCGCTTCGTCGGCGACCCGCTCGTCGTCGTCCCCGTCTGCGTCGGGGTCTTCCTCGGCTCGATCGGGCTGCCGGTCCTGCTGGAGCTGCGCAAGCGGGTGCTGCCGGTCCGGGAGTGGTCGCTCCACACCAAGATGACGCTCGGCGGCTGGGTCGCCCTGCTGCTGCTCGGCTGGCTCGCGCTGACGGCGTTCGAGTGGACCAACCCCGCCACCCTCGGCGGCGAGCCGGCCGGCACCCGCCTGCTGGCGGGCTTCACGATGTCGGTGATGCCGCGCTCGGCGGGTCTCACCACCGTCGACTACGGCGCCATCACGGGCGAGTCCGCCCTGGTCACGACCATCCTCATGTTCATCGGCGGCGGTGCCGCGAGCGCCGGCGGCGGGATCAAGGTGACCACCTGGGTGCTGCTCGGCCTCGTGATCCTGGCCGAGGTCCGGGGCCAGCGCGACGTGGAGACCGCCGGGCGCCGCATCGGCGACCGCACCCAGCGCCAGGCGCTGGCCGTCGCGACGCTGACGCTCACCATCCTGCTCGGCGCGACGCTCGTGATGATGGTGCTGACCGACCTCGACCTGGAGGTGGCGGCGTTCGAGACGGCCTCGGCGTTCACCACCGCCGGGCTGTCCGTCGCCGGGACGGCCGACCTGCCGCGCTCCGCCCACGTCCTGCTGATCGTGCTCATGTTCGTCGGTCGCATCGGTGCCCTGACGCTGGTCTCCGCGCTGGCGCTGCGCGACCGTCCGAACCTGTACCGCTACCCAGAGGGTCGTCCCCTCATCGGCTGACACCGACCGGCCCGGCCCTGCTTGGATGAGGCCGTGGCAGACAGGGACGCCGTGGCGGTCATCGGCATCGGACGCTTCGGGGAGTCGCTCGCCCGCGAGCTGATGGCCCAGGGCACCGAGGTGCTGGTCATCGACTCCAGCGAGCACACCATCCAGCGCATGTCGGGCGAGGTCACCCACGCGGTCGCCGCCGACTCCACCGACGAGCAGGCCCTGCGCCAGCTCGGCATCGACGAGTTCCAGCGGGTCTGCGTCGGCATCGGCTCCAACCTGGAGGCGTCGATCCTCACCTGCTCGGTGCTGAGGACGCTGGGCGTGACCTCGATCTGGGCGAAGGCCATCTCGGCTGCCCACGCCAGGATCCTCGAGCAGCTCGGCGTCGACCACGTCGTCCGGCCCGAGCACGACACCGGCCGCCGCATCGCCCACCTCGTGGCCGGCCGGCTGCTCGACTACATCGAGCTCGACGACGGCTACGCCATCGTCAAGATGCACCCCCCGGCGGCGATCCTCGACACCCCGCTCGGCGAGACCGGCGTACGCCGCCGGCACGGAGTCACGGTGATCGGGGTGAAGGAGCGCGGTGCCGACTTCCACCACGCGACCGCGGAGACCGTCGTGACCCGGGACTGCCTGGTCATCGTCTCGGGCCGCAAGGAGGACGTGGAGCGCTTCAGCGAGCTGTCGTGACCGCCCGGGGCTCAGGAGCCGCCGCCTAGATTGGGGTCATGGACGGGGGCCGGAGCTGAGGCGCAAGCGGGCCGTGGCGGCCCTGGTCGTGGTGCTGCTCGCCGCGGCCGCCGTCACCGGGGTGGTCCTCACCCGGGGCTCCAGCGGCGTCGAGGTCACCGAGACCGAGCAGAGGGTCGCGGCGAAGGCCGAGCCGGACAGCGGACCGACCGAGCTCGACGTCTCCGTGTTCACCCCCGCCGACGACGCGCCCGGCGCCGACACCGAGGGCCGACGCGCGGCGGTGATGCTCGCGCACGGCTTCGGCGGCTCGAAGGACGACCTGACCGACCAGGCGCGCCGCGTCGCCGCGGAGGGGTACGTCGTCCTCACCTGGTCGGCCCGCGGGTTCGGCGCCTCCGGCGGTCTGATCCACCTCTCCGCCCCCGACTGGGAGATCGCGGACGTCTCCACGCTGATCGACACGCTCGCCGAGCGGGACGACGTCCGCCTCGACGCCGACGGCGACCCCGTCGTCGGCATCACCGGGGCGTCGTACGGCGGGGGAGCGGCGCTCATGGGCGCGGCGTACGACGACCGCGTCGACGCCGTCGTGCCCGCGGTGACCTGGAACGACCTCGGCGCGTCGCTGTTCCCGCAGGGCGCGACGTCCGACGGCGGCGGCCCCGCGGCGGCCGGGGTGTTCAAGGAGCGCTGGGCCGCGCTGCTCTTCGGCGCCGGGCAGGGCCTCTCCGGGGCCGACCCGGGCGCCGTGCTGGACCAGCTCGCGCCCGACGCGGACGCCGACCCGCTCTGCGGACGGTTCGCCCCCCGCATCTGCCGGATCTACCAGGACGCCGCGGTCGACGGCGAGCCCGCGCCCGGCACGCTGCAGCAGCTGCGGCGCCGCTCCTCGCCCGCGCCCGTGCTCGACCGGGTCGAGGCGCCGACGCTGCTGCTGCAGGGCGAGTCCGACTCGCTCTTCGGGCTCGACGCGGCCGACGCCACGGCCCGCGCGCTGACGGAGGCGGGGACGACCGTCGCCGTGCGCTGGGTCGACTCCGGCCACGACACGATCCCGGTCATCGACGACGACGAGCTGCTGGGCCCCGCGCTCGACTGGTTCGACCACCACCTGCGTGGTGGGCCCGACCCGGGCACCGCGTTCGACCTGGTGCTTCCCGCCCCGCCCCTCGGTGACGGCGAGGCCGAGGAGCGCACGGCGCCGTCGTACGCCGTGGTGGCGGACCCGACCACCATCGAGGTCGCCCTGACGGGCGCCACCCAGCCGGTGCTCAGCCCGGCCGGCGGCGAGCCCTCCGCGCTGACCGCGCTGCCCGGCACCGGCGGCGCCCTCGGGGCCCTCGGCGGACTCGGGCAGGGCTACGCGCTCGCCGCCCTCCCGGGCGCTACCGCGACGTTCGAGAGCGAGCCGGTCACCGCGACCACGACGGTGGTCGGCGCCCCCACGGTCGACCTCGAGGTCACCTCCACCGCCGACGACGCGACCCTGTTCGCGTCGTTGTGGCTGGTCGGCGAGGACGGCAGCGCCAGCCTCCCGCGCCAGCTCGTCTCGCCGCTGCGCCTGGAGACCCCCACCCCCGGGGAGACCCGTCAGGTGACGGTCCGGCTGCCGACGTCGGCGTACCGCGTCGAGGCCGGCCAGCGGCTGCGGCTCGTCGTGGCCAGCACCGACTCCGCGTACGCCGTCCCCGTCGAGCCGCGCGCCTACACCGTCGGGCTCGTCGACGGCACCCTCACGCTGCCCACCCCGGCCACCGAGCCCGGCGGGACCACCGGTCGCCTGGTGCCGCTCGGCCTGCTCGCCGGGGTCGGCGGGCTGCTGGCCCTCGCGGTGCTGCTCGCCCTCGTCGGGGCCGTGCGCGGCCGACGCCGCCGCCGTCCCGGGCCGGCCGGCGTGGACGAGGTGCCGCTGGTCGTCGACGGGCTGGTGAAGGAGTACAGCAACGGCTTCCGCGCCGTCGACGGCGTCTCCTGGCGCGCCGAGCGTGGCCAGGTCGTCGGGCTGCTCGGCCCCAACGGCGCCGGCAAGACCACCACGATGCGGATGCTCGTCGGGCTCATCGGCGCCGACGCCGGGTCGGTCAGCGTCATGGGACGCCCCGTCGCGGCGGGCTCCGGCGTGCTCGCCCGGGTCGGCGCCCTCATCGAGGGACCCGGGTTCCTGCCGCACCTCACCGGGCGGCAGAACCTCCGCGCCTACTGGGCCGCGACGGGCCGCCGGCCCGCCGAGGCGGGGTTCGACGAGGCGCTGGCCGTCGCCGACCTCGGTGCGGCCGCCGACAAGCCGGTGCGCTCCTACTCGCAGGGGATGCGGCAGCGGCTCGGCATCGCGCAGGCGATGCTCGGCATGCCCGACCTGCTGCTGCTCGACGAGCCCACCAACGGCCTCGACCCGCCCCAGATCCGCGCGATGCGCGACGTGCTCACCTCCTACGCCGCCTCGGGCCGCACCGTCGTCGTGTCCAGCCACCTGCTCGGCGAGGTCGAGCAGACCTGCACCCACGTGGTGGTCATGCACCGCGGCCGGGTCGTGCTGACCGGGTCCGTCGACGACCTCACCGACGACGCCGGCACGACGTTGGTGACCCTCGCCGACGGCGAGGACGTCGCCGGCGCCGCGCTGCTCATGGGCGGCCTGGCCGGGGTGACCTCGGCCCGGGCGACCGACGACGGCCGGCTCCGGGTCGAGGGCGACGTCGACCGCGCCCGCGTGGTCGGCACGCTCGTGCGGGCGCGGTACGGCGTCGTCGGCGTCGACAGCCGCCGCCACCTCGAGGAGGTCTTCATGGGCCTCGTCGGTGGCGACCGTCCCGCCCAGCTCGAGGAGGCCGCCCCATGAGCCGCCCGCTCCCGCTCCGCGCCGAGGTCGGCCGCCAGCTCGGACGTCGTCGTACCCGGCTGATCCTGGGGTTCCTCCTCGTCCTGCCGCTGCTGCTGGTCGGCGCGTTCTCGCTCGGCGGGGACGACGAGCCCGGCGGGGCGCCGTCCTTCGTCGACCTCGCGCAGACCGGGGCGCCGAACCTCGTGGTCTTCACGCTGTTCGCCTCGACCGGGTTCCTGCTCGTGGTCGTGGTCGCGCTGTTCTGGGGCGACGCCGTGCCTGCGGAGGCCAGCTGGGGGTCGTTGCGCTACCTGCTCACCGCGCCGGTCCCGCGGTCGCGGCTGCTGAGCGTCAAGCTCCTCGTCGCCGCGCTGTCGACCGCCGTGGCCCTCGTGCTGCTGCCGGCCTGGACGATGCTGGTGGGCCTCGTCGCCTACGGCACCGAGCCCTACCGGGGCCTCGCGGGCGAGACCATCGCGTGGGTCGACCTCTGGCCGCGTCTCGGCGTCGCGGTGGCGTACCTGTTCGTGAACCTGCTCTTCGTCGGCGCGCTCGCGTTCTTCGTCGGCACCGTCACCGACGCCCCGCTCGGCGCCGTCGGCACCGCGGTGGTGGTCACCATCGTCTCCAGCATCCTCGACACCATCGACGCGCTCGGCGACCTCCGCGACGCGCTGCCCACGCACTTCCAGTTCGCCTGGGCCGACGTCCTCGCCGCGGACGTCGACGCCTCGGCGATGGCTACCGGGGCCACCTGGTCCGTCGGCTGGGCGGTCCTGCTGCTCGGCGCGTCGTACGTCGTGTTCGCGCGCAAGGACGTGCTGACCTGACGCTGACCTGACGCTGACCTGACCCGGGCCGCCCTCGCGGGCCCTCAGGTGCTGCGCGCGCTCAGCCCGCCGTCGACCGGCAGCAGCACCCCGTTGACGTACGCCGCGCGGTCGCTCATGAGGAACAGCGCCGCCTCGGCGACGTCCCAGGGGCTGCCCATGCGCCCCGTCGGGCTCGCCGCGGCCCGGGCGGCGCGCTGCTCGTCCAGCGCCGTGGCGTCCTCGACGACGGAGCGGCCGACCAGCGGGGTGTCGATGAGGCCGGGGAGCACCGCGTTGACCCGGATCCCGCGGTCGGCGTAGGTGAGGGCGAGGGAGACGGTCAGCTGGTTCACCCCGGCCTTGGCGGCGCTGTACGCGGGGTAGGTGTAGCCCGTGGCGCGGATGCTCGCCGTCGAGGAGACGTTGACGATCGCGCCGCGGCCGGCGTCGAGCATCGCGGGCAGCACGTGGCGGACGGTGAGGTAGCAGCTCGTGAGGTTCACGGCGAGGGCCTGGTCCCAGCGCTCGCGGTCGAGCTCGCGGACGTCGCCGACCACGGGCGCCCCGACGTTGTTGTGCAGGCCGGCCGGCGGGGCCCAGACCTCCGCGACCCGGCGCACCGCCCGGGCGACGTCGTCCTCGAGGCAGACGTCCGCGGTCAGGGCCAGCGCGGTCCCGCCCTCGGCGGCGATCTCGGCCGCGACCCGCTCCGCCTCGTCGCTGTCGCGGTCCAGGCAGGCGACCGCGGCGCCGGCCCGGGCGTAGGTGCGCGCGGCGGCCTCGCCGTTGCTCACCGCCTCGCCGCTGGAGCCGGCCCCGCACACGAGCACGACGGTGCCCTCGAGGTCCCCGGAGCGGCCGGTCGGGTTGGACGTCGGCACGGCGGCTCCGGGGGGTGGTCTCGTCGACGAGGCGGGGGACGGGTCGCCCGTCCATCGTGGCCCGTGCGGTACGCGTCGGCACCCGTCGTGGGCCGAGCCCGGGACGACGGCCTTCCTCTCCCTGTAGGAGGCTGCGTAGGCTCCGGCCGTGCTGGCGCAGGTGCAGGCGGTGATCGACGGGCTCGCCGAGCGCCTGCAGCGCTCGGTCGTGGTCAACGACCCGGACGTGCGGTTCCTCTGCGCGAGCCCCCACTACGGCGACGAGGACCGCGTGCGGACCGAGGCGATCCTGCAGCGTCAGGCCGGTGCCGGCGCGGTCGGCCACGTCCTGGCACAGGGAGTGGGGCGCTGGAGCCGCCCCGGCACCATCCCCGGCGAGCCCGCGCTCGGCATGCACGCGCGGCTCTGCGTGCCCGTGCGCTGGCGCGGGGAGATGCTCGGCATGGTGCTCGTCGTCGACGCCGAGGGGACCCTCGACCCCGCGGAGGTGCACCAGGTCGTCGCGGTGGCCGAGGAGGTCGCGGTGCTCCTGCTGGCGGGGCGGTCCGAGGCCGCGCACCGGGACCGTGAGCCGCGGGACGCCGCCCTGGACAGCCTGCTCGACGCGGTGCTCGACCCCGCGCCCGCCGTCCGACTCGACGCGGTCCGCGCCGCCGGAGGGCTGCTCGACACCGCCGCGACCCCCTGCGTGCAGGCCCTCGTGCTCGCCGCGGTGGGCCACGACCCCGGACGTGAGGTGGAGCCCGCGCACGCGGCGGCCGCGCTGCGCCACGCGGTCGGGTTCCGGGACGCCCGGACCCCGGCGCGCACGGTCGTCACCGTCCGCGACACCGACGCCGTCGTCCTGCTCGTCTCGGCCGAGCCCCTCCCGCGTGCCGTCGTGACGGCGTACGCCGAGGGCCTGGTGCGCCGGGCGGACGAGCTGTCCGCCGGACGCTTCGACGCGGTGGTCGGTGTCGGGACGGGGCACCACGGCTGGGGCGAGGCGTGGCGGTCGGGGGAGCAGGCCGTCGTCGCGAGCCGTGGCGCGGGCACGGCCGTCCCGGGACCGGTCGCGGCGTGGGAGGACCTGGGTGTCCACGCCGCGCTCCTGCAGGTCGGCCGGGCCGGGTCGCCCGGGGCGCCCGTGCTGCCCGACGAGCTGGAGCGGCTGCTGCGGGTCGACACCGACGGGCGCCTCGTGCACACGCTGCGTGTCTTCCTCGACCGGGCGGGCAACATCCCGGCGGCGGCCGACGAGCTGCACGTCCACCGGACGACGCTCTACTACCGGCTCGACCGGATCCGCACGCTCGCCGGGCTCGACCTGGACGACGGCCGGGTCCGCCTCGCGCTCCACGTCGGGCTCGCGATGGCCGACCTCGCGGCTTGCGACAACGGGAGGAACACCGGGCCGGCGCTCTCGTCGGGTGACGGTGGTCACGTGACGCCCGGCGTCGCATGCTCGGCGCCATGACCGAGCTCCTCACCCGCGACGGCACCCGGCTGCACTACACCGACTCGGACCCCGCCGGCTCGCCCGAGCGGGCGCTCGTCGTCCTGCACGGCTGGTCGCAGTCCGCGGCGGTCTTCGACCGTGCGGCCGCGCTGCTGGCTCCCGACCGACGCGTCATCACCCTGGACCACCGCAACCACGGCGCGTCCGGTCGCAGCGAGGGCGGGGCCCGGGTCGCCACGCTGGCCGCCGACCTCGCGGAGCTCCTCGAGGACCTGGGGCTGTCGTCGGTGCACGCCCTGGGCCACTCGCTCGGCGCCTCGGTGCTCTGGTCGTACGTCGACGCCCACGGCACCGGCCGGCTCGCGTCGACCACCCTGGTCGACCAGCCGAGCGTCTGCGCGATCCTGCCGTGGCTCGACGCCACCGAGGCCGCCGAGGCCGGGGCCATCGTCGACTTCGCCGGCGCGGAGGCCTTCGTGGCCGCGATGCTGACGCCCGAGGCGGAGGCGGCCCGCGCAGCGTTCCTCACCTCGATGCTGAGCCCCGACCTCGGGCAGGCCGACCGCGACTGGCTGCTCGAGCAGAACCTGCTCCTGCCGATGCCGTACGGCGCCAAGCTGCTGAACGACCACATCATGCAGGACTGGCGCGACGTCCTGCCGCGCATCGACGTCCCGACGCTGGTCGTCGGCGGCGAGGTCAGCCACGTGGCGCCGGCGTCCCAGGAGTGGATCGCCGCCCAGGTGCCCGGGGCCCGGCTGCGGATCTTCTCCCGGGAGGAGGGCGGCTCCCACTTCCCGTTCTTCGAGGCACCGGAGGTGTTCTGCGAGGAGCTGCGTGGCTTCCTCGCCGAGGTCGACGGCACCGCCTGACCTCCGGGCGGCCCGCGCCCCGGCCCGGCCGGTCACCGGTCGAGGGTCCCCAACTCTTGGGATGCGGCGGGGTGCTCCCGCGGCGCACCGTGGAGGTGGGTCGGACCGCGCCCCCCGGGTCGGCTCACCAGTCACCGGTCGCGTCGGCCGGGCGGCGCAGGCCTCGGACATCCCCCCTCTCGTTCGGGGCCCGCCCCCGTGTCACGGCGCCCGCGCGTCAGCGCGGCGGACCGGTGGCTGGTGGGTCCGGGAGGGTGGTCGGTGGTCGTGGTCGGGCGACGTACCCCATTTGGGGTATCCCACGACCTCATCGAGGGGCGTAACGTGGGTCCCGCCACGTCTCGGGACTGCAGGGGGGAGAAAGGGGCCGGGCGCTGTGAGGGCGGCGCCCCGGCTCCGGGGTCCGTCGCGGCCATGGGGAAGCAAGTCGTCGGTGGGGGGCCCTGTCGGTGCATCCGAGGGGGAGCAATGAGTGTCCGAAGCATGCCGAACGGGGTCTGGAGCGGGGGCGGCACGGCCGTCGTCGTCGCGGTGCTCGCGGCGCCGCTGGTGCTGCTAGCGACGCAGCCCGACCTGCCCGCCGAGCGCCTCCTGGCGCACGGTGGCCTGAACGTCGCCGTCATCGGGCTGGGGGTGTCCCTGGTCCTCTACGTCCACTGGCGCCTGGCGACCCACCCGGCCGTCGCGTGGCTGGTGGCCGCCGTGACCGCGGTGGCGACCCAGGCGGCGCTGCTCGAGACGCTGTACGTCGCCGAGCCCGAGCGGATGGCCCGTGGCGCCGGCTGGATGCTGGTCGTGCACGTCGGTCTCTGCCTGGCGCTCCTCGGTGGGGCCACCGCGGTCCGGCGCGCCGTCCTGCTCGTGGACCCGTTCTTCCTCGGGCTGGCCCTCGGGCTGGGGACCGCGGGGCTGCGCTGGGTCCTCGTCGACCTGGCCCCACCCCTGTCGCCGACGTACGCCGTGGTCGTGGTGCTCTCGCTGGCGCTCCTGGTGGGCGGTCTCGCGGTGGCGAGGGGCATCAGCCGCGTGCCCGGGCTCCCGGGATGGGTGGTCACCCGGCTCGGGGGAGCCGTCGCGCTCCTCGTCGTCGGCGAGACCGTGATGCACCTCGCGCCCGGTCTCGGCGTCGGCCCGTCGGCGTACCTCCTGACCACGGTCTCCCACGTCTGGGCCGGGGTCCTGCTGCTGGCCACGAGCATCGCGCTGCTCCGCCACTCGATCCGCGAGGGCCACCAGGTCGTCGCTCGGCTGCGGGCGCGTCTGGCCGAGCTCGAGGAGCAGGACAGGGCCGACCGGGCCCGGCTGCACGAGATCGGGGCGACCGTCGCCGGGATCGCGTCGGCGTCGGCGCTGATCCAGGACGCGGAGGCGATGACCCCGGGTCACCGGGCACGGCTCACCGAGATGCTGGGGTCGGAGACCGCACGGCTCGAGCGGCTGCTGGCCGCCCGTGACCCCTCGGCCCTGGAGCCCGTCGACCTGGACGAGGCCATCCGCCCGCTCGTCACCCGGATGGGGGCCCGGGGAGTGGAGATCGAGTGGAGCCCGAGCGAGGTGCAGGCGCGGGGACGGCCCGACGACGTCACCGAGATCGTCGGGATCCTCCTCGAGAACTCCGCCTGCCACGCCGGCGGTGAGGGGCTGTCCGTCGACGTCCGGCCGTGCCGCGACCGCGTCGAGATCGTGGTGTCCGACGACGGCCCGGGGATCGCGCCGGGCCTGCGCGACTCGCTGTTCGACTGGGGCGTCCGGGGTCAGGGCTCCACCGGTCAGGGCATCGGTCTCCACGTCGCGCGACAGCTCGTGACCGACCAGGGAGGGCACCTCCGACTGCTGCACGACCCCGACGCCGGTGCCTCCTTCGTCGTGGACCTACCAGCCGTCAGGAGCTCCGCCCATGCCGTCGCCGGGCTCGCGAGCTAGGGGCCGCCTCGCCATCGTGGAGGACCACGTGCTGCTGGCGGACGCCCTCGACATGACCCTGTCGGCGGAGGGGTTCGACGTCCGGCGCATCGACCCCCCGGTGGACGAGACGATCTCCACCGCCCTGCTGCTCTCGACGATCCTCCGGGCCCGGGCCCAGATCGTCCTGCTCGACCTCGACCTCGGGCTCGCCGGGGACGGGGTGCGGCTGATCGGCCCGCTGGCGCGCGCCGGCGCGCAGGTGGTGGTCCTGACGGCGTCGCCGGACCGGGGACGCTGGGGGGAGTGCCTGCGCCACGGCGCCCGGGTGGTGGTCCCCAAGAGCCATCCGCTCCGCGAGGTCGTGACGAGGGTGCGTCGCATGCAGGAGGGGTTCCCCGTGATGACCGTCGCGGAGCGGGACGACCTGCTGCGGACCTACTTCCAGCAGCGGCAGGAGGTCGACGAGCTCAACACCCGGCTCGGGAGGCTGACGCGGCGCGAGCAGCAGGTGCTGGACCACCTGGTCGAGGGCAGGACCGTGCGCGAGATCGCGGAGCGGGCGGTGGTCGCGGAGGCGACCGTCCGCACCCAGGTGAAGTCGATCCTCGCCAAGCTCGAGGTCTCCTCGCAGCTGGCGGCCGTCGGTGTCGCGCACCGCGCGGGCTGGAGCATGTCCCGCACCTGACCCGCCCCCGGCACCGGGGCCCCGACGGTCCGCCCCTCCACGCCTCGGAGCGGGCGGACGCCGGTGCGCGCCCGGGCGGGCCCGGGCGCTGGACCCGGCCATGGGCGGCGGTCCGCGGCGCCGCGGGACATGCCCAATTTGTGGCATGCCCCCCGGTCGGGGCGCTCCTACTGTGACGCCACGTCGACGTCCGGGAGCCGACTCCAGGATGCCGATCACAGGGGAGGGGTGGTGGGGGTGACCGCGACGACACCGGTCTCGACCCCGCTGGCGCCGGCGCTGGCCGACGAGGTCCGACGCCAGGGACGACGGCTGCGGGCAGGCTCCTGGTCCCGCGGACTGCGCCCCGCCCTGGACACAGGTGGTGCGGTCGCCGCGCTGGCCCTGCTCGCCTGGCTCGACGGCCCGCTGCCGTCGTACGCCTGGGCGCTGCCGGTGGTCTGGCTCGGGCTGCTGCTCGGTGCCGGCGCCTACCGCGGCGGCCGCGAGTCGACCGCCGTCCGGACCGTCGGCGCCGGCGGGGCGCAGCTGGCCCTGGGGGCCGCGGTGTCCTCGGTCGTGGTCGGCCCCGCCGTGGACCTGGGCCGGCTCCTGCTGCTGACAGCGACGGTCACGGCCCTCTCGACCACGCACCGCGTCGCCGCGGCGGCGTGGCGGCACACGCGGAGGGAGCCCGTCGTGCTCGCGGGGGAGCCGGACGAGGTCGTACGCATCCTCGTCGAGCTCCACACCGCCACCGACCGCCGCTGGGAGGTCGTCGGCGTCTGCCTGCCGGAGGCCGAGCCGGGCGTCGGCTTCGGGGTGCCGGTGACCTCGGGCTTCACCCACCTCACCGCCGCCGCCCTCGACAGTCGCGCCGCCACCGTCGTCGTCGCCCCGGGCGGTCGACTCGACCCGGCCTGCCTGCGCCGGTCCGCCTGGGCGCTCGAGAGCGCCGGCATCGACCTGTACGTCGGCACCGGCCTCCTCGACGTCTCACCCTCACGGGCGCGGCTCGTGCGCGCCGGGGGCCTGCGGATGCTGCACGTCCAGCCCGCGCCCAGCCACGGACCCCGCCGGTGGGTCAAGGAGGTGGGGGAGCGCGTCGTCGCCGCGTCGGTCCTCGCCCTCGCGCTCCCGCTGATGGTCGGCGTCGCCCTGGCGGTGCGCCACGGGTCCACCGGACCGGCGATCTACCGACAGGTGCGCGTCGGCCGGGACGGACGCGCCTTCACGATGTTCAAGTTCCGGACGATGACCGACGGCGCCGACACCGTCGTCGACGACCTCGCCGCCCGCAACGACTGCGCCGGCGGCGTGCTGTTCAAGATGCGACGAGACCCCCGCGTGACCCCGCTCGGCGCCCGGCTCCGCCGCTACTCGATCGACGAGCTCCCGCAGCTCGTCAACGTCGTCCGCGGGGAGATGTCGCTGGTGGGACCCCGCCCCGCGCTGCCCGCCGAGGTCTCGGCGTACGACGTGGACCCGACGCGCCGCCTGGCCGTGAAGCCCGGGCTGACCGGCCTGTGGCAGGTCTCGGGCCGCTCGGACCTGTCCTGGGAGCAGACGGTCCGCCTCGACCTCGCCTACGTCGACAACTGGTCGCTGGGGCTCGACCTCACGATCCTCTGGCGCACCGTCGGGGCCGTGCTCGGCCACCGCGGCGCCTACTGACCGCACCGCCACCACCCACCGGCTCCGGGAGGAACCATGAGCGTCGAGACCGTCGAGACCGTCGAGACCGTGCTGGCCCGAGCCACCGGGGTCGCCCGGGTGCCGGCGTCGGAGACGCGGCCGTGGGGGTCGTGGCACGTCGTCGACACGGGCCCCGGCTACCAGGTGAAGCGCCTGGTCGTCCTGCCCGGCCGGCGCCTGTCGTACCAGACCCACGAGCACCGCAGCGAGCACTGGGTCGTGGTGCGCGGTCGCGCCACCTGCACCCTCGACGGGGAGGTCCGGGTGGCCGGCCCCGGTGAGTGCGTCGACGTCCCGCGGGGGGCGGCGCACCGGCTCGCGAACGCCGAGGGCGACGACCTCGTCGTCGTCGAGGTGCAGCGCGGCGCCTATCTGGGCGAGGACGACATCCGTCGCCTGAGCGACGACTACGGACGCCGCGACGCCTGATCCCCGCCCGGCGAGACCGGGCCCCACGCCCCGACCGGCCCCGTCCGGGGGTCGGTCGACAGGCGTGCCCGGGGGTGCCCGGGGCCGGTCGGCGCGGGTCGCGACGGGCGCCGGATCTCATCGATTTCGGGCACGCGGACGGCGCGGCGCGCACGAACACTGTGATCGCCGCAGGGCCGCCGGGGGCCGACCGCGACACAGGAGAACAGCCGGACGCGCGAGACGCGTCCCCGGACACGAGGAGCACGAGATGCGGCGGTCGAGGACGTTCTGCACCGGGGTGGGGGCGGCACTGCTGCTCGCGACCCTGTCACCCGCGTACGCGGGCACCCAGCACGACCGGGTGGTCGCGACCAACCCGGCCGACACGGTCCCGGTGATCGAGGACGGTGCCGGGGCCTTCGGCGTCGCCACGGTCGGTGGCACCACCGTCGTCGGCGGCAGCTTCACGCGGGTCAGGCCGCGCGGCGGGACCGCGGTGACCCGCGAGAACATCGTCGCCTTCGACTCCAGCGGCCGGATCAGCACCACCTTCACGCCGGACATCGCGACCCGGGTCTGGGACGTGGTCCCCGCCGGCGACGGCGTCAGCGTCTTCGTCGGGGGGCAGTTCTCGAACGTCGACGGGGTCGCGCGGACCAACCGGATCGCCCGCATCAACGTCACCACCGGCCAGGTGATGTCGTCGTTCCGGTCGCCCGGCTTCGACAACATCGTCACGGACCTGCACGTCGCCAACGGCCGGCTCTACGTGGGCGGGTACTTCAAGACCGTGGGCAGCACGCCCCGCGTCGGCCTGGTCGCCCTGGACGCGGCCACCGGGGCGGTGACGAACCACCTCGACCAGGTCACCTTCGCCGACGTCTTCCGCGACTCGCCGACCGCCTCGATCCCGTCGGGCAACCGCGGGGTCGGCGTCGAGAAGTTCGCGATGACGCCCGACGGCTCGCGCCTCGTCGCGATCGGCAACTTCCGCACCGTCTCCGGGCAGCCCCGGGTGCAGGTGGCCGTGGTGAACACCGGGACCGCCCAGGCGACGGTCAGCGACTGGTCGACCTCCCGCTTCTCGATGGCGTGCTCGCAGAACTTCCCGACGTACACGCTCGGGGTCGACGTCTCGCCCGACGGGAGGTGGTTCGCCGTCGCCACGGGCGGGGCGTTCTACGGCGGGGTGGCCTCCGGCACCCTCTGCGACTCCATCAGCCGCTTCGAGCTCGACCGGACGGGGCCCGAGCAGCAGCCGACCTGGGTGGACTACATGGGCGGCGACACCAGCAACGCGATCCACGTCACCGGGTCGGCCGTCTACATCGGCGGGCACTTCCGCTGGACCAACGACCCCTTCGCCGGGGACGCCGCCGGACCCGGGTCCGTGGGCCGCAAGGGGATGGCGGCGCTCGACCCCCGCAACGGTCTCCCGCTGTCCTTCAACGCGGGCAAGCTGCCCCTGCGGTGGGGCGTCAACCGCTTCGTCTCGACCGACCAGGGCCTCTGGGTGGCCCACGACGGCGACACCCTCGGCAACGAGGCCACCGGCAGGGTGGGCCTGATGCCGCTGACCGGCGGCAAGGCCGTGCCCGCCGACAACACCGGCTCCCTGCCGGGCGACGCCTACCTGGCGGGCACCCGGGGCGTCCCGACGGGGCCGAGCCCGGTCCTGTACCGCGTCAACGCGGGCGGCCCCGCCGTCCCCGCCACGGACTCCTACGCCGACTGGGCGGCCGACCTCGACGCGAGCTCGCCGCTGCGCAGCACCGGCAGCACCGCCGCGTCGTGGGGCCAGGCCTTCACCAGGACCCCGCAGGTCCCGGCCTCCACCCCGACCGAGGTCTTCTCCGACGAGCGGTGGGACCCGAACGGCGACCCGCGCATGCAGTGGGACTTCCCGGTGCCCGCCGGGGTGCCCGTGCAGGTCCGACTCTCCTTCGCCAACGGCTACGGCGGCACCGGTGGTGTCGGGCAGCGGGTGTTCGACGTGGCGGTGGAGGGCTCGACGGTCCTCGACGACTACGACATCGTCGCCGACGCCGGCGGCGACTCGAGGGGCACCACCCGGACGTTCGACGTGACCAGCGACGGCAACGTCGACATCGACTTCTCCCACGTGGTCGAGAACCCGCTCGTCAGCGCGATCGAGCTCGTGCGCACCGACGTCACGCCGATCGACACCAGCACCGACGACGTCTACCGCACGGGGTTGACCACGACCGGCGCCACCGGCACCACCCAGGTGGGCTCGGGCGGGGTCGACTGGAGCAGTGCGCGCGGCGCCTTCATGGTCGACGGTCGCCTCTACACCGGGTGGGCCGACGGCACCTTCACCTGGCGTCCGTTCAACGGCACGACCTTCGGCACCCCCCGGACCGTCGACCTGAACGAGCTGACCCAGTTCTCCACGGAGCTGGCCGGCGTCCGGGGCATGTGGTTCGACCGGCTGACGGGGCGTCTCTACTACACGCTGCGCGGCCAGAACCAGCTCTACTACCGCTACTTCACCCCGGAGAGCTCGGTGGTGGGCGCGGTGCGGTTCTCCCTCGGCTCGCCCGGGGGGATCGACTGGGCCGGCGTCACCGGGGGCTTCCTGGCGGGTGGTCGCCTGCACTACGCCAGCAGCGACGGGGCCCTGCGGTCCGTGGCCTGGCAGGACGGACCCGTCGGGACCGGCACGGTCCTCAGCGGCCCCGACGTCGACGGTCGCCAGTGGGGGAGCGGAGCCCTGTTCCTCCGCGCCCCCTGAGCCCAGCTCCCGGCACGGCGCGACGGCGACCCCATGCGCCGACCGCGCCGTGCCGGGTCCCCGACCCGCGCCCCGACCCGCGCCCCGACCCCACCCGACCGCACCCGACCCGAGCGACCGATCGACCGCCGAGGAGGCACCCGTGTCCCAGACAGTCCGCCCCGTCCGGGGGGTCGCGATGCCGGCGTCGGTCCGGGCCGTCCGACGGGCGACGCCGCGGCCCGCCCAGCTCGCCCTGAAGTCCGCCGTCCGCCGGTTCGGGGCCGCGACCGGTTCGCAGCGGCCCCTGCCCGACTACCTGATCATCGGGGCGAAGAAGGGCGGCACGTCGTCGCTGACCAACTGGCTGCTCCAGCACCCGGACAACCTGCGCATGTTCCCGTCGTACCAGCCGTTGAAGAGCCCCCACTTCTTCGACATCGGCTTCCACGAGGGCGTGGACTGGTACCGGGGCCACTTCCCGACCGCCCGCACCCGCGCGCGGCACCCGGGGGCGATCGTGGGCGAGGCCAGCCCGTACTACATGTTCCACCCGGCGGCCGCCGCCCGCGCCCGGTCGGTGGTGCCGGGGGCCAAGGTCCTCGCCGTCCTCCGGAACCCGGTGAGCCGGGCGTACTCGAACTACTGGGACCGGGTCTCGGCCGGCACCGAGACGATGCCGACCTTCGAGGCCGCCCTCGAGGCCGAGCCGGCCCGCCTGGCGGACGTCGACCACGAGCGCCTGCGGCACGACCCCTCCTACTACTCGCTGGCGCACGACCAGTTCACCTACCTGGCGCGCGGTCGCTACCTCGAGCACCTGAGCACGTGGCTCGACACCTACCCCCCGGAGCAGGTGCTGGTCCTGCGGGCCGAGGACATGTACGCCGACCCGGCCGCGGAGTTCGCGCGCGTCCAGCGCTTCCTCGGGCTGCGTCCGTGCTCCGCGATCGACCTGCGCACCTACAACGAGCGGTCGAAGCCGCCCATCGACCCGCGGACCCGCGCGTGGCTCGCGGAGTACTACCGGCCCCACAACGCGGCGCTCTCCGAGCGCCTCGGCCGTGACCTCGGCTGGGACTGACCCGGCGCACGACTACCTGACGAGGTGACCCATGACCGTCTGCATCGCACACGACTACTGCACGCAGCGAGGCGGCGCCGAGCGCGTCGCCCTGACGCTCCTCGAGGCCTTCGACGACTCGGTCCTCGTCACGTCCCTCCACGAGTCCCGCCGGACGTTCGCCGGGTTCGGCGATCACCCGGTGCGGACCTCCCACCTGCAGAAGTACGTCGTGCTCCGTCACGACCCGCGCCGGGCCTTCCCGCTGCTCGCGCACGCCTGGGACCGCATGACGCCGCCGGGCTCGTCGGCCGTCATCTGCAGCAGCTCGGGCTGGGCGCACGGGCTGCGGGTGCCACCCGGTGTGCGCAAGCTCGTCTACTGCCACAACCCGGCGCGCTGGCTCTACCAGGCCGAGGACTACTTCGGCGACCGTTCCCGGGCGGTCGCGGTGGCCGCGCGCTCGATGTCGCCGCGGCTGCGGCGGTGGGACCGTGACGCCGCGGAGTCCGCCGACCTCTACGTCGCCAACTCCAGCGCCGTGGCCCGGCGGATCAAGGCGGTCTACGGCATCGACGCCGTCGTGGTGAACCCGCCCAGCGCGCTCGACCCGTCCGGGCCCCGGCGTCCGGTGCCGGGCGTCGAGCCGGGCTACCTGCTGAGCGTCGGGCGGGCTCGCGGCTACAAGCACATCGACGTCGTCGCCGAGGCCGTCGCCCGCCACGGCACGGCCCGGCTGGTCGTCGTCGGCGGGTACGACGGCGTCGAGGCGCTGCGGAACGTCACCCGCCTGCAGGACGTCTCGGACGACGAGCTGCGGTGGCTGTACGCGAACGCCACGGCCGTCGTGTCGCTGTCGCACGAGGACTTCGGGCTCACCCCCGTGGAGGGGTTCGGCTTCGGCACCCCCGCCGTCCTCCTGCGGGACGGGGGGTTCCTCGACTCGATGGTGGAGGGTGTGACCGGCGTGTTCGCGGAGGCCCCGACGCAGGAGGCGTTCCTGGAGGCCCTCGAGCGCCTGCCCGGCTCCTACGACCCCGAGCGGACCCGCCGGCACGCCACGCGATGGACGACGGCCGCCTTCCAGCGCACCGTCCGGGCGCTGCTCGCGGGCGACCGCACGCAGGTCGGCGCCGGGGCCTGAGCCGCAGCCCCGGCCGGGCCCGCCCGCGCGCCCGGGCGGAGCGGGGTCAGGCCGGGACGACGTGGCGCAGCACGGCCGTGGCCTGGGACTCCCAGGAGTAGCGGGCGGCACGGGCCAGGCCCGCCACCTGGAGCCGGGCCCAGAGGTCCGGGTCGTCGAGCACCCGGCGCACCTGGCGCACCATGGCGGGCACGTCGTGCGGGTCGCAGTAGAGGGCCGCGTCGCCGCAACGCTCCCGCAGGCTCGGGATGTCGGCGGCGACGACGGGGCAGCCGAACCGCATGGCCTCGACCGGCGGCAGCGGGGACGCCTCGTAGTGGGACGGGAAGAGGAAGACGGCCGCGCGCCGGTACTGCTCCTCCAGCCGGGCGGGGTCGTTGACCTGGCCCGTGAGCCCGATCCGGTCGGCGAGGTGGGCCGGGACGTGGACCCCCGAGGCCTCGAAGCCGGCTCCGGTGCCGCCCACCACGACGACCTCCACGTCGCCCGCTCCCACCAGCTCCACCGCGGCCCGCCCGAGGCCGTCGGCGTTCTTGCGCCGCGTCAGCGACCCGACGTACAGGCAGCGCCGCTCACGGAGGTCGCGGGCGGGGACGTCGGGGTGGCCGGGGGCCAGCGAGCGGTGGTCCGCGGACGGCCGGGCGAGCCCCGCGCCCTCCCCACCGCCGTTCTGCACGGCCGTCAGGCGCGAGGGTGCGACGAGGCGCCGGTGGTGCCGCAGGATCGCGGTGCGCTCGCTGTCGGAGACGGTGAAGACGCGGTGCGACCGCGCGAGCACGATCGGCACGAGGGCGGAGTAGAGCAGCCGGAAGCTGCGGCTGTAGGCCTGCGGGAAGTAGGCGTACGACAGGTCGTGGACCATCGTGTGGACCTGCCGGCGGCGCGCCAGCAGGAGCGCCAGGGGCGCGAGGTTGCCCAGGCACAGCAGCGGGTCGGAGCCGACCAGGCCCGGCAGCTCGAGCTGCTCCCAGGCGTGCGACGACAGCCGTCCGGCGCGTCGCAGCTCGACCGCCTCGAGGTGCGGCGTGGTGACGAGCTCGCCACGGCGGGGCACCCACAGGACGACCTCGAGGCCAGGGAGCGCGCCGCGGGCGAGGAGGGCGTCGAGGGCGCGGACGAGCTCGATCGCGACCCGCTGCACCCCCGTGACGTCCTGGAGCAGGAAGCGGCCGTCGATGCTCAGCCGGCGCGGCGGCGCCGGTCCCGCGGCCCTCACCGCGCGGGACCGCCGGTGCGTCCGGCCGTCGCCTCCGCGAGCCAGGCGGGTCGCCGGGTCGACGGCGGCAGGACCACCCGGAGGCGGGCGAGGTCGTCGGCGAACCGCGGCGCGAGCTCCCGGCGTACGGCGGCCGGCACGTCCTCGTGGCGCAGCATCCGACGCCGGACGGCCTCGCGGAACCGCCACGTGGTCAGGAGCCGACCCGTACGCCGGGCGGCTTCGTGCCCCTGCACGTCCCAGAGGAGCCGCTGGAGCCGCGGGTGCCGCGGACTCCCCGAGACGTTGACCCGGGGCACCTCCTCGCGCGGGCCCGGCAGGTCGGGCAGGCCGAGGAAGCGGGCGACCTCGTCGAGCGTCCCCTGGTAGTCCCGCTCGAGGTCGTCGTGGAACCACACGCCGAGCCGCCCGGGCGGCAGCAGGTCGGTGAGGTCGTCGAGGGCGTCGGCGTACCGGCTCATCGCGGTGTAGTGCCACAGGTGGTGCCACCCCGCGGCGGCACGCCGGGCCTCGTCGGCCACGGCTCGCAGCAGGTCCGGCTCGGGCTCGCGGCCCTGGGCCCGCAGGTACTGGTGGCTCGACCAGGCGCGGGCCACCGGGTCGCGCAGGAGCACCACCACCCGCGCGTCGGGGTTCAGCCGCAGCAGCTCCGGGACCGCCCGCTCGTGGTGGTAGAGGGTGGACACGGAGCCCTCGCCCCGGACGGGACGGTCGGCCCCGGGCGCGAAGAGCGCCCGGTAGGCGCGCTCCGTCGTCACGACCGAGGAGTTGAACGACTCGTCGTCGCCCGGTCCGGTGAAGTCGACGCGGGTGCCGTGCAGGGCGAGGTAGTGCGGCTCCTTGGGGCTGGTCACGAACACGTCGGGACGACGGCGCAGCCCCTCGAGCAGCCCCGTCGTGCCCGCCCGCCCCGCTCCGGCGACCACGAAGGTCGGGACGTCCCCCGTCCACCCCGCCATCGGACCCCCTCGTGTCGACGCCGCCGGGGTCCAGGGTCCGCGCCGTCGTGCCCGTCGTCGTCACCTGTTTGGGGGACGTCCGAGCGTCAGGAGCCCCCGGGCAGGGACGTCACCAGCGCACGCAGCAGCGGCAGGCCCCACCCCTCCCGCGTCGCGGCGGCGAGAGGGGTGCCCTGGCGGTCCAGCACGAAGCGCAGATTCACGTCGAGCAGGTACGCCGCCAGGACGACGTCCGGTGCGGGGCCCCGGACCCCGAGGTCCCGCTCGAGGCAGGCGCGGGCCTGCGCCTGCCACGCCGCCTCGGCGGGGGGACCGGTGCCGGTGGCGACCCGCAGCCGCTGGGCCAGGAAGTGGACCGGGTCGAACCCCGCCGGCACGTCGGTGCCGAAGTGCTCCCAGTCCCACAGCAGCACCCGGGCCCCGTCCCGCGTCATGTTCCAGGCGGTCCAGTCACCGTGGCTCGGGCCGAGCGACAGCGGTGCGGCCACCCGGCCGAGCCGGCCGAGGTGTGCCCCGAGCTCGCCCCGCAGGACGGGGTCGGCGACCCGGGCAACGCGCTCGCCGGTGCGTTCCGCCCACGCGCTGTCGGCCAGGGGCGCCGTCCTCGCCCCGGCGGACCCGGTCAGCTCGCGCATCGCGTCGAGCGGCGGCTCGGACTCCTCGTCCGCCACGCGGTGGGAGGGGCCGCCGTCGGCCAGGAGCGGGGTGACCAGCAGGAGCTCGAGGCCCCGCCAGGCGTCGTGGCGCAGGACCCGGGAGTGCACCACCCGCCGCAGACCGAGCGCGGTGACGCAGGCCAGGGCGTCGGTCTCGGCGAGGACGGCGGCGCGGCCGGCGTCGTCGATGCCCAGCTTGCCGAACGCCAGGGTGCTGCCGTCGGGGGAGAAGACGCGGAGGACCACCGTCCGCGCGTGCTGCCAGCTCCCGAGCCGGACCGCGACGTCGACCTCGGCGCCGAGGGCGCCGCGCACGGCCGCGACCAGGGAGTCCGGGGTCTCGGGGACCCGGAGCCGTCGGACCGGGAGGCGCTGCGGCAGGGCGCGCCGGTGGGCGGCCACGACGGCGCCGAGCGCCACCCGCCGGGGCAGCGAGCTGCTCTGGCCCGCCAGCGCCCCGGCCGTCGTCGGCGCGGCCGTGGGGAGCAGCCAGCGGGGCGCCCCGAGGCGCGGGAGGACCATCCAGTCCGCCGTCCCCGCGGGAGGCCGGGTACGGCGGGTGACCCGCACGGGCGCCTCGCCCGGCCAGAGCACGCGGGCGGTGTCGAGCAGCAGGTCGGAGGACGTGGGCACCCGCACCACCCCCCTTGTCCGTTGTCCCCGGCGAGCTCGTGGAGGCAGACTAGGGGAGTCGTCGTACGACCGGCGGCCGCGACAGCACCGGGGGTGGGGCTGTGGGACGGAGCACTCGCGCCGGGGTCGCGCCCGCCCTCGTCCGCGTCCTCGCCGCCGTCCTCGCCGCCGTCCTCGCCGCCGTCCTCGCCGGCTGCGGGAGCCCCGTGCCGACCGATCCGCTCGAACCGTCCGGTGCCGGGTCCCGCGCCGACGGTGAGGCGGGGAGCAGCCCGGTGGGTCGGGGTCCGGCGTCCTGCCCGGGACCGGACGGCTGGACGCTCGAGGACCCCCGGATCACCGAGTCGAGCGGCCTCGCCCTGAGCCACCTCCACCCCGGCGTCCTCTACACCCACAACGACCGGGGCAACGCGCCGTCGCTGTTCGCCGTCGACGCCAGCGGGACGAGGGCGGTCCTCGACCTGGCCGTGCCGGCCCTCGACTGGGAGGACGTCGCCACCACGCCCGACGGCCGGATCTGGGTCGGGGACATCGGCGACAACGACGAGGTCCGCGACACCGTCTCGGTCACCGTGGTCGACGAGCCGGAGGTGCTCGTGAGCTCCTCGCTGCCGTCGACGACGTACGAGCTGCGGTACGAGGACGGGCCACACGACGCGGAGTCCCTGCTCGTCGACCCCCGTGACGACCGGGTCTGGGTGGTGACGAAGGACGAGCAGGTCGGCCGGTCCTACGTCGCGCCCTTCCGTCTCGACCCCGACCGCGTCAACGTCCTCCGGTTCGTGGCCGAGGCGCCGTCCGGGGTCAGCGGGGGCGACTTCTCGCCCGACGGCCGGACGATCGTCCTCCGCACCCAGGCACGCGCGTTCTTCGGCCCCGGCTTCCGCGGGGCCGGTGCGGCCGTGGACCTGCCTCGCCAGCGGCAGGGGGAGGCGGTGACCTTCACCGCGGACGGGCGACGGGTGCTCCTCGGCAGCGAGGGGGCCGACAGCGAGATCCTCTGCGTCCGGGTGCCGGGGTGACCGGACCGGTGGGGCGGGACGCCGTGCCGCCGGGCACCCGCGAGACCCTCCTCGTCGTCTGCCGCGCCAACCTCATCCGCAGCCCGTGGGCCGCCGGCCTGCTGCGGCAGAGGCTGGCGGCGGGTGGCGGTCCCACCCACGAGGTCGCGTCGGCCGGCCTGCACGCCGACGAGGGGGCACGACCGGACGCCGACACCGTCGCCCTGGGCGGGGAGTGGGGACTGGACCTCACGACCCACGTCGCCCGCCCGGCCACGGCGGGTGTGGTGGCGGGGGCCTCGCTGGTGCTCACCATGACCGAGGAGCAGCGGTCCGGCGTCGTCCGGCTCGCACCCTCCCTCACGGGACGCACCTTCACCCTGCTCGAGCTCGTCCGGCTGCTGGCCGCCGAGGAGGTGTCCGCCCCGGTGACCGGTGGGCCGCTGGACGGGTGCCTGGCCGACCTCGCGACCCGGGCGCACCGGCGCCGACCGCTCGTGGCGGGCGCGGCAGCACCGGAGGACGTGCCGGACCCCGTCGGACGGGGGACCGCGGAGCTGCGGGAGGTGGCCGGTCGACTGGCGCGGGCGTGCGACCGGCTGACCGGCGTCGCGGGCCCCTGAGACCGGTCTCAGCCGGGGAGGCGACCCGGCAGGCGGGGCGAGGGCTCGGCGTCGGTGCCGGCGTCGGCGTCGGTGTCGGCGTCGGTGCCGGTGTCGGAGTCGTGGTCGGTGTCGGGGGAGACGTCCTGGTCCGGCTCGTGCGGCTGGACCCGCCGGTAGTCGTACCGAGCCCGGTTCGGGTCGTCGACACCGTTGACGACCACCCCGGCGGGCCTCACCTCCACCGTGCGCAGCGCCTCCCGGAGGGCGACGAGCTGTCGGCGCCGCGTCACGCGCGCCCGCGTCACGACGACCACCAGGTCGGAGCGCGTGACGAGCTCCAGGGTGTCGGCGCCGAGCAGCACCGGCGGGCTGTCGAGCACGACGAGGTCGGCGCGGCCGGTGAGGTCGTCGAGGACCTCGCCCATGCGCGGCGAGCTGAGCAGTGCCGCCGGGTTCGGGGCCGGCGTCCCCGCGGCCAGCACGAGGAGGCCGTCCACCCCGACGTCGAGGAGGTGGGTCGTGGCGGCCTCACCGCTGGCGAGCAGGTCCGAGAGGCCGGGCGGGTCGCCGAGCCCGAAACGGGGGGCCACCCCGGCCCGGCGGAGGTCGCCGTCGACCAGGACCACGCCGAGCCCGAGGCGCGCCGCGGCCACCGCGAGGTTCGCGCTGGTCACGGTCTTGCCCTCGCCCTGCTGGGCCGAGGTCACGAGGACGACGGCGCCGGTGCCCTGCGTGTCCGTCGCGCGGGTGGCCAGCAGGAAGCGCAGGTTCACGGCCAGCCGCTGGTACTCCTCGCTGACCGGGTCGTGGGGGCTCAGCAGCGTGGCCAGCCGGTCGGCGAGGGCGCGGTCGCGCCACTCGGGGACCCGCCCGAGGACGGCGCCGCCCAGGACCTGCTGGATCGTCTGCTCCTCGTGGACCACGTCGTCGAGCCGGTCCCGCAGCAGGGCCGCACCCACGCCGAGGATCAGTCCGACGAGGCCACCGAGGACGAGGTTCAGCAGTGTCTGCGGCGTGACGGGGTCCTCAGGCGTCTCCGGGGTGCGGAGGAGCTCCCCGCCGGTGGCAGCGGTGGTCAGCGACTCGGTCAGCGTGTCCGTCTGGGTCGCGAGCTGGCTGAGGGTGCTCAGCAGGGTGCGGCGCTCGTTCTGCAGCTCCCGCTGGGCCGGGTCGTCGGCGAGCTCGTCGTCGATCTCGGCGAGCCGGGTCTCGATGTCCGACTGCTCGGACACGAGGCGCTCCCGGGCCTGCTCATAGCTCCCGACGGAGTCCTGCTCGCGCAGCTGCAGGTACGAGGTGGCCACGACCGAGGCCGTGCGCGCGGCCCGCTCGGGGTCCGCGTCCTGCGCCGTCACCCGCAGGACGCGGCTCGTGCCGACGGCCTGCACCGTGACCAGCTCGGACAGGTCGGGTGCGGCGGCGAGCCCCAGACGCTCCTGCACGAGGCGGGCCACCGGCAGGGAGGTGACGACCTGGGTCTGTGTCGCGACCTCCTCGGCGTCGATCTGGCCGCCACCCGTGGCCTCGGCCTGCGGGCCCGAGGGCTCCAGGAGGACGTCGGCGGACGCGACGTACGTGGGGGTCGCCGCCAGCGAGTAGGCGAGCGCGAGGGCCACGCAGACCAGGAGCACGGCGGTGCCCGTCCGCCAGCGGCGTCGCAGGACCCGGGCGTGGTCGCGCAGGCCAGGCCGGTCCGGTGACGCGACAGTGGTGTCCGTCATCGCGATCGCCCCCCGCGTGCCCCGTTTCGGGCAGTCTAAGGCGGATGGACCCCCGGAGCGCCAGGACTTCCGTGGGTGGGGCCATGGTCTGGTTCGTGGCGTCGTACGCCGGTTCGGTGCTCGGCGTCCTCGCCCTGAACGCCGCGGCGGGGCGCTGGCTCGGCCCCGACGACTTCGGTTTCTTCGTGGTGACGCTGACGGCAGCGGGCCTGCTGAGCCAGGTCGGACTGGTCGGGTCGCACCGCTCCGGGCTGCGCGAGGTCGCCCGGCTGCGCGACGCCGACGACCCGCCGGCGATGGTCGTGCTCCGCAACGGGGTGCGCGTGGTGTGCCTGACGACGCTCCCGCTCGCGGGGCTCGTCGCGGGGACGGCGGCCTGGTTCCTGACCGCGGGCGACCCGCCCGCCGAGCGGCTCGCGCTCGCGGTGGCCCTGGCCGTGCTCGTCGTCCTCGGCGGGCAGCAGCAGCTCTGGGCGAACTACGTCCGCGGGCTCGGCCACGTCCGGTTCGCCAGCCTGCTGGAGGGACGCTCGGGCGGCGCCCTGGTGGCCGCCCTGCAGGCGCTGTGCGTGGTCCTCGTCTGGGTCCTGGTGCCGGGGTGGGGCCTCGCCGGCGCGGTCGGCGCGGTCGCGGCGGGGTTCCTGGTGCCGACGACCTCGGCGTGGCTCGTGGTCCGCCACCGGTGGCACGGGCTCGTCGGGCCCCCGCCCCGGCTCTGGCGGGACCTGCGGAGGACCGTCGGACGGGACTGGCGGTTCCTGAGCGCCCAGGTGGCGACGTTCCTCAACGGGACGACGGAGATCTGGCTGGCGGGCCTGCTGCTCACCGCGGTCGACACCTCGATGTTCTCCGCCGGACAGCGCCTCGCCCTGCTCCTGGTGCTGCCCCTCACCGCCCTGCAGGTCGTCCTCGCGCCGGTCGTGGCGCGGGCGCGCGCGGGTGCCACGGAGCGGTCGGAGCTGGAGCGGCTGGTCCGGACCGGGGCGACCGTCGCCACCGCCCTCGCCCTCGTCCTGGCCCTGCCGATCATGGTGGCCCCGGGCCTCGTGGTCGGGCTCGTCTTCGGCGACGGCTTCTCCCGGGCCGTCCCGGTGCTGCTCCTGGTCTCCCTCGGCTCGCTGGGCAACGTGGCCTCGGGGATGGCCGGCACGACGCTGTCGATGCTGGGTCGCGAGGACGTCGCCGCCCGGGTGCAGTGGACAGGCGTCGTGCTGCGGGTCGGCCTCGGTGTCCCCGCGGCGCTGGTGGGCGGGCTGCTCGGCCTGACGATCTCGGCCTTGCTTGTTTCGTCGATCGTCCCCACAGTGATGTGGTGGCGGAGCCGCCGGGCTCTCGGGATCGCCACCCACGTCACACTCCGTCCTGAGCTGTCGCTCCTGCGAAGGACGGCCGGCTAGGGGGGGCGCCCATGGAGCTCACGTTCGCGGCGGTCCTGTCCGCGATCCTCTTCTTCAGCCTGCTCGCCACCTGCGCGGTGATGCTGGGAGGCAGCGGCCCGACGGACATGGTGCTGCTGTTCGTCCTGGTCTTCTGCCTCTTCTACGGGTTCCGCCCGCTGATGTTCGTCCTGGGCCTCGACGTGCCCTACCCGACGGAGCTGTTCTTCCCGGACGAGATGCCCGCCCTGCTGCCGTCGACGCTGCTCGCGCTGAGCCTGTACCTAGTCGCCGCCATGGTCGGGATCGCCGCGATCAGCCGCTCCGGGGTCCGGGGGTGGGCGCCGTTCTTCGCCTCCCGCGAGACCGACCTGCGGCGGGCCACCACCGTCACCGTCGTGCTCACGGCGATCGGGACGCTGGTGTCGGTCTACCTCATGGCCTCCTACGGCGGGGTCGGCGGCGTCATCGTCGCCAGCAAGTACGACAAGGCGCTCGGTGGCCTGTACGCGCTGCGATCCGTCTCGGGGGTCGGCGCGATCGTCGCGGTGACGACGTTCATCGACATGCGCCGGCAGGGGCTGCCGTCGCGGTGGATCCGGGCCGGCACGCTGCTGTGCGCCTTCGCGAACGCGTTCTTCGTGTTCATGTGGGGCAGCAGGGGTGTCCTCATCGTGGTGGCCGTCGTCCTGGTGCTGGGGCTGCAGTCGGACCGACGGCGGCGTCGGACCGTGCGTCGCGAGCGGGTGCTGGTGCGGTTGCTGGTCGCGGTCGTCCTCGTCGTCGTGGCGGCCAGCGGCATGAGGGTGGCGCGGGACAACCTGAGCCACGGGGAGGTGCAGGCGAACTACGCCTCCTCGAGCTCCTGGCGGCAGGCCGCGGTCGGCACGAACTCCATCTACTTCGACGCGGCGATGCTGTCCTTCCGTGACTTCCCGTCGCGCTACCCGCTGCGGCAGGGCGAGGACTTCGCGAACGGCGCCGTCGGCGTGGTGCCCCGGTTCCTCTGGGCGGGCAAGCCCACCGGCATCCCGCCGGGCAAGTGGTTCCGCCAGGTCTACGAGCCACGGAAGCTGAACGGGTGGCCGATGGGGGCCGCCGCGGTCTGGTACCTCAACTTCGGCTGGTGGGGGCTGCCGCTCGGTGGCCTGCTGTCCGGGCTCGTCATCGGGATGCTGGCGGCGGCGCAGCGACGGCGTCCCGCGAGCGGCTTCAACACCGGGATCGCGGTGGTCGCGGCCGTGTTCGTGCTGCCGCTCGGGTGGGACAACCAGGTCCTGATGAAGCTCATCATCTGGCTCGTGCCGCTGTGGGTGCTGTCGTACTACGTCGCCCCGCGGCGACGGCCGAGCACGACGGATCCACCGGTCCCGGCCCAGGACGACGTCACCGCCGCGAGGTGAGCGACCTGTCCTACGTCCAGTACAGGACGCGGGCCTGCGGCAGGCTCCGCGCGACCTGCGTCGTGAGGACGTCGCGCATGTCGCGCATGACGTCCGTCGGGTAGACGTACTTCACGCCACCGAACTTCGAGCGTTTCTGCGTCCGGTGGGACTCGTCGAGGTCGAGGCGGGTGCCCGGGTACCACGACAGCAGGACCTTCCGGCTGGCCTCGGTGAAGCGGTGGGTGATGAGCTCGACCGTCAGGTCGACGCCCGGGACGCCGGCCAGGGCCGCGGCGGCGTCGTCGAGCAGGGCGGCGTACTCGTCCTGCCAGCCGGGCAGCGGCATGACGGGGGCGACGGTCAGGCCGACGGGGTAGCCGTCGGAGGCGACGGCGCGCAGAGCCGCGAGACGTGCGGCGACGGACGCGGTGCCGCCCTCGAAGCGACGGGCGACGGCGGCCGAGTTCACCGAGACCCGCATCCGGGTGCGCCCGCCGTGCGGCAGGCCGACCAGCGCCGTGGCGTCGTCGTACTTGGTGGTGAAGCGGAGGCCCACGCCGTCGCCGTGCTCGCCACGGCCGACACGCGCGATCGCGGTCGAGAGCGAGCCGGTGACGGACTCGAGGCCCAGCGGGTCGGTGTAGCAGGACAGCTCGAAGGTGGTGCCCTCGTCGCCGCGCTCCGCGTCGCCGGTGGTCACCGTCCCCTGGCCCGCGAGGCCCGCGATCGGGGCCAGGACGTCGTCGAGGTTGGCGTACACGCGGGTGATGGGCGGGCCCTGGAGTGACCCGGCGAGGTAGCAGTACTGGCAGTGGGCGGGGCAGCCCTTCGCGAGGTCGAGGCGCCAGTCCGCGCTCGGCGGGATCGGCTGGGGCTTCAGCTGGCTCGGCGGGGCGACGACGACGGCGAGGGTGCGCTTCGCGCGGGCGTACGTCTCCCGCTCGCTGTCGCCCCGCAGGCTCGGCAGGCGGTCGCCGTCCAGCAGGCGGATGTCGTCGACCCCGGCGGCCTCGCACCGCTCGACTATCCGACGCCCATGCTCGCGCTCGGCGGCGGACCGGGTGACCAGGACGTGTCGCGGCGCCCAGGTGCGAGGAGGGCCGTCGGCCTCGAGACTGTCGTCCGGGATCGTCAGGGTCACGCTCGGTGAACACCGAGCCCGGGGGGTCCGCTTCCGCGGCCCCGCGCCGTCCGCGCGCGACGGTGGTCGGGGGACGAGGCCGGCCACGGCCGAACCACGAGACTCGGGAGGACCGCCGGCCGGACCCGCCACGCCGGCGCACCCGGGGTCGGCTGCGCGCACCACCGAGCGGGCGTCGGCGCGGGCGCCTCGTCGTGCTGCTCGTGACGTTCGCCGCGGCGTTCGGCGTGACGACCCTCCTGCGCTGACGGGACATCGTCCGGGGTGGACTAGCGTCGCGGGATGGTGCGCACCGTGGGACTCGAGGAGGAGCTCCTGCTGGTCGACCCGGCGTCGGGCCAGGTCAGCGCGGCGGCCCCGCGCGTGCTGCAGGGCCAGGCGGCCACCCCCGACGGGGCGATGCCGGTCGAGATGGAGCTGTTCCGCCACCAGGTCGAGACGGCGTCGGCGCCGTCGACGTCGCTCGCGGAGATCGGTGACGACCTGCGCCGCGCCCGTCGTACGGCGGGACAGGCGGCGGGGGCCGAGGGCCTCGCACTGGTCGCCTGCGGCGTGGTCCCGCGGACGGCGGACGGCGCGGTCCCCTCACCCGACGACCGCTACCGCGACATCGTCGACCGCTTCGGGGCGGTGGCCCGGGCCGCCGGGACGTGCGGCATGCACGTCCACGTCGGGGTGGACTCGCCCGAGGAGGGCGTCGCGGTGATCGACCGGATCGCCCCCTGGTTGCCCGTGCTGCTGGCGCTCTCGGCGAACTCGCCGTTCTACGACGACCGAGACACCGGGTACGCCTCCTACCGCGCGCAGGTGTGGTCGCGCTGGCCGACGGCCGGCCCGGCGGAGCCGTTCGGATCCCTGGCCACCTACCGCCGCGTCGGCGAGCGGCTCGTCGCCTCCGGCGCGGCGCGCGACGAGGGGATGCTCTACTTCGACGCCCGTCTCGGGCAGGCGCAGCCGACTGTCGAGCTGCGGGTCACCGATGTGTGCACCGACGTCGAGGACGCCCTGCTCGTCGCCGCCCTCGCGCGCGCCCTCGTCGAGCGGTGCGTCCGCGCCGAGGCGGCGTCCGAGCCCGTCGGCGCGTGGCGGGTGCAGGAGCTGCGGGCTGCGCAGTGGCGGGCCTCCCGGGACGGCGTCTCGGGCGCCCTGCTGCACCCCGCGACGGGCGAGGTGACCCCGGCCCGGGGAGTGCTGGACCTGGTCCGCGGCGAGCTGCGCGGGCTGCTCGACGAGGCCGGTGACCTCGACCGGGTGGACGACGGCATCGAGCGGGTCCTCGCCGGCAGCGGCGCGTCGTACCAGCGGGCGTCGTACGAGCGTGGCGGGAGCGTGCAAGGCGTGGTCGCCGACCTCGTCGCGCGCACCGAGGCCACCTGGGCGGGCTGAGACGGCAACCGGTCTCTGGTCAGTCCCGAGCCCAGGTCGTCGAGCGCCGTGCCTTCTCCCAGATCTGGTGCAGGTCGGGCACGCTCCACACGGGGCCGAGGGCGCTCATCCAGCCGACGAGGTCGCGGCGGGTCACGACGTGCACCCAGCGCGGTTGCACGGCGACGGTGATGGGTGCCCGGCAGCCGACCGGCACGATGACCCCGGTGACGGGGACCGGTCGCCCCACAGCGGCCGACAGCAGACGTGTCGCTCGTTCTGCCTCCCGCTCGGACCGGTGCACGTACGGCACCCGGTGACCGTTCACGGTGAACGTCGACCCGTTCACCCGGATCCGAGCGTCGGGGTGGTGCTTCGTGTTCAGGGCGAAGACGCCTCCCGGGCCCATGAGCAGGTGGTCGATGTCGGCTCCACGCCGACCGACCGGGATCGCATGGAGGGCGGTCCACCGGGGGTCGCGGCCCGAGAGCCTGCGCAGCTCCTCGCCGACGAGGCGCTCGCCCTTGGCTCCGATCCGCCAGGCCCGCTCGTCGGAGTGCCTGCCCATCAGCCGGTCGATGGTGGTCCGCACGGGGGCCTCGGTCCGTCTGGCAGAGGCCTCTCGACCTGCTGACTGACCGGGGAGGTTGCGGGCGAGGTCTGTCCAGGGATCGGAGCGCCCGGAGGCAGCGCCTTCAGTGGCCGGACCCGGGTCCCGGGGCGTCGGGGTGCGTGAAACCCGGTGGTCCGCGGACCACTGGTCCGCCCGTGATGACAGTGCTGCGGCGTCCCCAGGGGTCTCGGGATGGTCCTGTCCGGTGAGCAGGTCACGGAAGCCCAGCTGCCGCCCGTCGGGAACGGCGACGTAGAGGCGGTCGTGCCCGTACCGCTTCCAACGCCGCGTCTCGAGCGCCTCGATCGCCCAGACTCCATCGTCCGAGATCGACATGTGATCACCCCCGGCCGTCATGACAGCAGCGCCGGCGCTGTTTCGCAGACGAATGGAGGATCTGGGGCCCGCGTGCGTCCGGACGCAGCGGCGGGCCCCGGGGCGGCTCAGCCCGGGGTCTTGTCCCGACCCTTGCGCCCGGCGGAGGCGCCCTTGCCGGCCCACTT
Source organism: uncultured Nocardioides sp. (assembly GCF_947489365.1). Classification (GTDB taxonomy): domain Bacteria; phylum Actinomycetota; class Actinomycetes; order Propionibacteriales; family Nocardioidaceae; genus Nocardioides. Next base: position 13,266 of record NZ_CANLDB010000007.1, on the reverse strand, counting down.
CGAGGTGGAGTCGAACGGCTTGCGACCCCAGCGACCCAACGGGCCGGGCATCTTGCCGGCGACGTTCCCGGCGGTCCCGAACGTCTTCTTCGTCGCCCGTTCGGGGTGACGGGACAGACGGGGGAGCAGGAACGCGAGCACGGCGAGGACGACGACGATGCCGATGATGACGGCGATGACCATGGGAGCTCCGGTCCAGCGGGGAGGAGGTCCCGGTCTGGTGGGACCACTGTGTCCCTGCCAACGGGTGGGCGCAACAAGCATCGCCGCGAGGCGGGTGCCCGTCCGCGGCCGTCGGTCCAACCGGCGGACAGGACGTCGGGGCATGTGTACCGATCGGTGCGCAGGGCACCGTCGGACCACGGGCACGACTGAGGCGGTGGAGGGGTTCCATGCACTTCCACGTGGTCGAGAACCTCGCCCACGGCCCCGTGCACCACCTCGACGGCATCTCGTCGATCGCCTATCCCAGCGACCGGCCGGCGTTCCGTACGGTCGGGGAGGCCATCGACGCGGTGATGGACTCGGCGCTGAGCCACTGGGGTGCGCTCGCCGAGGACGCCGTCGAGCTCGCGCTGATGGCGGAGATCGGCGACGGTCACGAGCTCTCGCGCGAGGGCGCCCTCGCCTCCTGGGTTGCCCTGGACGGCAGCGGGGCGGTGTGGTCCCTCCAGTCGTGCGACTGCGCGGACGGCACCCTCGCCCAGATCTTCGCCCACGACCGCGGCCACTGATCTCGCCCGCGGGCTCCGCCGGGGCCACGGCGAACCGCGGTGGACGGCCCGTAGGGCCTACTCTCGGAGCAATCGAGTCTGACAAGCCGCGCTCGTCGAGCGCGCGAGGTCGACAACGAAAGGTCGAGCGTCATGACGACCTCGCCATCAGCACCGTCCCTCCCCGCAGCCGGCCCCGCCGGTACGGCGCCCGCCGACCACGGCGGACTACGCATCGCGCTGCGCGCCCCCGCAAGGGGCATCCCCCTCGAGGGTGCCTGGCACCCCCGGTCCCGCGACCTCCGCCGCGAGGGCGCCGACCTCGTCGACCACTTCCCCGTCGAGGTGGGCCGGGTCGGGCGGCTGCTCTTCTCGCGGCCCGACTGGGACGCCGAGCCCGGCGTCCGGAGCGCCCACCAGATCAGGGCCGCCCGCGGTCCCGTGAAGGTCGGGTCCTTCCCCCGCGACGACACCCACCTGATGGTCGTCAAGCTCTCCCAGGACCGTGCGCTGCGCCTGCTCGTCGTCCCCAGTGACGTCGACGAGGAGCGGGGTCGCCGCATCCTCGAGCAGGCGGCGTCGTCCGACAACACCCTGTCGGCCGACGAGCTGCTGGCCCTCGACTAGCAGGACGGGCCCCAGGACCTGATCGGGTCTTGCAGGAGTCGAGCACCCGCGTCGTCCTCGACTTGCGGACCGCTGGCGGTTCGGAGCCTAAGGTCGTCCTCGACCGTCCCGCCTGGACCCCATGCTGGGCGGGACGGTCACCCATCTCGCCCGGTCACGGGCCCGCTGTCCCGCCTTTCGATCGGGTGGTGGTCCGCCGTGCGCGGTCCGCTCTGGCCGCTGTCAGCCGGCGCAGAGCGGATGGTCCGACGCCGTGCAGGGGCAGGAGCTCGTCGAGGTCGTCCGGGAGGTCGGCGAGGCGCACGTAGCCGGCGTCGACGAGCGCGCCGGTCGCCGGCCTGCCGATCGTGATGCCGTCGAAGGTCGGGCCGCGGTCTCGGGTGGGGTCCACAGCGGGGTCGACCGGTGCGGGCGCACCGACTCATCGCGCGTGGCGTCGCTGTTCAGCGGGTCCCGGTGGGCGTGGCCCGCTGAGGCGCCCTGCCCTGGACGCGGAACGCGCGGGACACCGTGGTGGTGTTGCCGGCGACGTCAGTGACGGTGGCGAGCCAGCGGCGGGTTCCACCGCGCTGGGGGCCCTGGGGGCCCTGGACGATCCGTCCGTAGGTCACCGTGCAGTCGCCGTCGATTCCGGAGCCGGCGTCGACGCCGGTGCAGCTGATCGGCTCGGCGTCGCGGGCGTAGGGGGCGGTGCCGGTGCGAGTGATCTCGATCCGCGGTGCGGTGGTGTCGACCTGGAGCGGGGTGCGGACCTTGGTCTCCTGACCGTCGGCGGCGGTGACCTTGCGGGCGACCGCGAACCCGGGGCGAGTGTCCTGACGGGTCACCGGCGCCGGGCACACCAGCGGGGCGGTGCCGCCTCCGCAGGTGTAGGTCACGGTGGCCGGGGTGCGGTACCAGCCGGCCCCGTTCTCCGGGACCTCGCTGCTGACCTGGCCGGTGATGAACAGCTCGGGCACGTTCACGACGACGTCCTGCGTGACCTGCTCGGCGTCGGCGTACTCCTCGTCGCCGGCCTGGTCGGCGGCGATGGTGCAGGTGCCGGGGCCGTCGAAGGTCACCTCGTCGGTCACGGCGTCGATGGAGCACACCTCGGCCGCGGAGTCGGCGACGGAGAAGGTCACCGGGTTGCCGGACGGACCGCCGGTGGCGGTGGGGGTGTAGGTGTCACCCACGGTCGCGTCGTCCGGTGGGGTCGAGGTGATGGTGATCGTCTGCGGTGACGGAGCCGGCCCGGGCGGCTCCGCCAGGGTCAGGCTGATCGGACCGTCGAGGGTGGCGATCCGGGTCGCGGACCCGCCCGAGGCGGGGACCGACACGATGGCGTCGGCGTCGTAGCTCGCGACGTAGATCGTGCCGTCCTCCCCGACGGTCACACCGTCGGCTCCGCCCAGCACGGTGGTCAGCGTGGTCGCGGTGTCGACCGCGGTGAATCTCTTGACCCTGCCGCTGTTCTGCTCGGTGGCCACGATCGAACCGTCGGGAGCCTCCGCTGCGTCGTGCGGATATCGAAGGCCCTGGGCGACGACGGTGCCGTCACCCCCGGGTGTGACCCGAGTCACGGTTCCTGAGGAGAAGTCCGGTACGAGGAGGTTGCCGTCACCGTCGAGCGACAGCTGTGACGGGGTCGTGAACTCCTCGAACGGCTGTGGTGCGCCGTCCTCGGGCTGGATGTAGACCGTGCCTCTCAGGTCGGACACGTAGACCGTGCCGTCCCACCCCACCACGACGCCATAGGCGTTGCCGTAGCCCCGGTAGACCTCGACCGCGCCGCCGTCCGCCGACAGGCGACGAACCCTGTCTCCGCCCGCCACCCACAGGTCGCCGTTCGGAGCCACCGCGGTCGACGACTTGCGGACGCCGCCCAGACCGAGGGACGTCGTCTGGGTGGAGTCGCCCGGGAGGAGCCGGACCGAGCCTTCGAGCTCTGTCGCGATGAGGTCGGGCCGCTCCGCCGCCGCGGCGGATGCGGCGGTGGTGAGACCGGGACTGCAGGCCGCAGCCACGGCCAGGCCCATCCCGCCGATCCAGGCGGCGCGACGCGTGGTTCGGGACATGGGCCCTCCCAGGCTCCCCGCGGGCGAGCCCCGACGGCCGCCCCTGCCGCAAGCATCAGCCGTTCACGTGATGATCTGCGCTTTCTTGCGGGATTCTTGCGACAGCGGCACTCGGACGTGGGGCCGTCGACCGTGTCCGGGCTGCGGGGGGCACGAAAAAACCGCCTCCGACTCCGCGTTGTCGCAGGTCAGAGGCGGTTCACCAGGTGGTGGGCGATACTGGGTTTGAACCAGTTCCCGAGTACTTCTGCGTCACTGGCCTTGACCTGCGGAAACCCGGTCCTGACCTGCAACTACGCGGAACAGTAGCGCGGCACCTAGCGGAATGCAACGGAACCAATTGCTAGACTGATCTGGCACGCAAGTGGCACGGGCGGGGGTCAGGTGACGAATCGCAGGGGATCGAAGAGCAGCTTCGGCAGCATCAGGAAGCTGCCCTCTGGCCGATGGCAGGCGCGCTACGCCGGCCCGGATGGCCGCACGCATAAGGCGCACACCACCTTCGAGACCAAGGGTGACGCCGAGGCGTGGTTGGCGACCGTGCGGACGGATCTCGTGCGTGACACCTGGCGACCAGGCAGCTCGGGAGTGGCCCCGCGTGCCCTCACATTCGGCGACTACGCGGAGGCCTGGCTCGCCGGTCGTACCGTGCGCGGTCGACCACTCGCGGATCGCACGCGCGCCCACTACCGAACCTTGCTCGACACCTACGTCCTCCCGACCTTCGGGCCCATTGCCCTGAAGCACATCACCCCAGAGTCGGTGGATCACTGGTACGCCGTCACCGCTGTCGGTCGACCAACGACACAGGCGCACGCGTACAGCCTGCTGCGGACGATCCTAGGGACGGCCGTCGACCGAAACCTCATCAGTACCGCGAACCCGGCCAAGGTGCGCGGGGGCGGGTCCACGACACGGGTGAAGAAAGTCCGACCAGCCAGCCTCGACGAGCTCGAGGCGATTGTCACCGCGATGCCCGAGCGGTACCGCGTGATGACGTTGCTCGCCTCATGGTGTGCCCTTCGGTTTGGCGAACTGGCCGAGCTGCGCAGATCGGATGTCGACACCAAGGCGGGTCAGCTCCGCATCCGGCGCGGTGTCGTGAGGGCCGGCGGGCAGACGATCGTCAAGACACCCAAGAGCGACGCTGGGTCGCGCGACGTGGCGATCCCACCGCACCTCATGCCGCTGGTCCGAGAACATCTGCTCGCGCACGCCGAACCAGGTCGCGATGGCCTGCTGTTCCCGGCTCGAGGTGGGGGTCACCTCGCGCCGTCTTCGCTGTACCGGGTCTACTACCGGGCGCGGGAAGCGGCTGGCCGACCTGACCTGCGCTGGCACGATTTACGGCATACCGGCGCAGTGCTGGCGGCGCAGACAGGCGCCACCCTCGCCGAGCTGATGGGTCGGCTCGGCCACGCGACGCCGGCGGCCGCACTGAGGTATCAGCACGCGGCGGCCGAGCGTGACGTAGAGATTGCGCGCCGACTCTCGGACTTGGCCGGTGGTCGTTGATGCGGGACCTGGTGCACAGGGAGGGACCGGACCCGAGCGACCCGTTTGTCGCTGGTGGGGTGGTGACGACCTATCGGCTCGAGGAGGACTATCCGTTCGCAGACCTCCCACCACATCAGCACGACATTGCGCGCTTGAACGCCTTTCAACCCTCGGTAGATGAAGAGGGGGCTTGGCGCGTGCAGCGGACCATCTACTGCGAGAAGTGCCCGCAGAAGAAGGGTGGGGCCCGGGCGATCGTCTACGTGTGGGTGCACAGTCCGACCGCCACCATCTGGATCGATCCCGCTGTCGAGAAGCGACCGAACGGTGTCCGCCAGGCCGAGGCTGGCTCCCGCTTGATGCACGGTCCCACTTGGCGGCAGCCCTGTCCCTACGGGGTCGCCTCATGTCCAGGCTGCCGAAGCCGGTGGTTCGTAATGTCTAACGAGCGTCAGATCTTCCTGCTCGCGATCAAGCCCGGGCGGTACGACGCTGTAGTTCAGGAGTAGGTCCGCCACGCCGGTCGTGACCGCCGCCCGCCAGCCGCTCCTTTCCTATAGAGTGAGGTTATTGCCTGGCGTACTCGCCGGATCCCCGCGCGCAATGGGCCGCCGCGGAACCTTTGAAGGGTTCCGTTGTGCCTGCCCAGAACCGCAGATGGCTTTCCCAAGCCGAAGCAGCCGACTACCTCGGCGTCACCGATCGCACCATCCGCAACTACGTCTCACGCGGCCAGCTTGTTGGCCACCGCGTGCGCGGGTCCCGACTGATCCGCATCGACCAGCGCGACCTCGACGGTCTGCTGTCGCCCATCCCCGCTGCTGGGGGTGCGTCTCATGGCTGAGAACCGAGAGGGCCCCGCCACCCGGGCAAAGGTGACAGGGCCAGAGATCTCGTCGGCGAACCAGATCGAGATCCACGGTAGGACTTCCGACCGCGCCGTGCGTTGTGTTCGGTGCGGACGGCCTCTCAGTAGCCCTCGCAGCGTCCCGCGCCGAGTTGGCCGTCAGTGCCGTCTGCTCCTCGAGCAGGGGGTGGCATGAGGACCCGGATCACTGTCGAGGCGTCCGACGAGATCATCGTCGTGCGCGGCTACGGGGCGCGTGACCTCATGCGTGGGGCCGGGATGCGTCCGATCTTCTCCGGCTCGGCTGGCGGCTGGATGCTCGACGCCAGCAAGCTGCCCGACCTGCTCGCTGCCCTCGAGCACCGCGGTGTCGTGGCTGAGGTTGGTGAGCGCCGATGACGACGTCGACGAGCACCCGCAACGCCGTCATGTGCCCTCGGTGTGGCACCCCGACCAGTCTCTGGTCGTGCTCGTGCGGGGAGACCCGCGACGACCCACGCCAGGTGACCGCCCAGACCGGGCCAAGGGAGGTGCGGCCGACCCGCGATGCGATGAACCGTCGGCGTCAGTGGGCCTACAAGCTCGTCAGGAAGGCTGCGCCGAACTCGCCGGCCTACGGGACCGCCGAGTGGCTGGCGCTGCCCGAGAGCAGCCCGGAGAAGATCGCCGCGGTCGTGCGTGCGGCTGAGTGCTGGGCACGCGAGGGTGACGAGCTCGAGGAGAAGCTGCGCCACGAGGTCGCGCTGGCACGTCGTGCGTTCAAGGTCGAGGAGGACCGCGGCTATCAGGAGCGCGCGGCTGCTCACAAGGAGCGGTGGAAGCACCTGCGGGTCGTCCGCAACGACACCACCTACTCGCAGACCGAGGCGTTCCGCGCCGGCACCTGGCCTAACGGCAAGCCGGGAGGTGTCGCGTGACGGGATACGGATTCCAGGACTTCGACGACGTCTATGTCCCGCACCCTGACGAGCCCATGCCGGTCTTCCGTCGGTCGTGGAAGCCCGCGGACCTCACCGAGGTGCTCGACGGCGCCTGGCAACCCCCAGAGCCCACCGTGGGCCGCAGGAGCGACGGGGTGGGCATGTTCTACCCCGGCAAGGTCCACACCGTCTCGAGTGAGACCGAGGGCGGCAAGACCTGGCTGATCCTCTCGGTGGTCCTCGACGAGCTCAAGGCCGGCCGATCGGTGGTCTACCTCGACTTCGAGGACGACGCGGGCGGCATCGTCGGGCGGCTGCTGACCCTCGGCGGGGATCGCCGCTCCATCGCCGAGCGGTTCCACTACGTCCGTCCTGAGGACGGTCTCGGGTCCGGGGTGCACAGCGACGACCTCGACTTCCTACTGCGAGAGACCACGCCGAGCCTGGCCGTGGTCGACGGGGTCACCGAGGCGATGACGCTGAACGGGCTCGACCCGAACAGCAACAGCGACGCAGCCAAGTTCGGGCGGATGCTGCCCCGCCGGCTGGCTCAGGCAGGGGCCGCGTCGGTCTCGCTGGACCACGTCACCAAGTCAGCAGAGGGGAGGGGCCGCTACTCCATCGGTGCGGTGCACAAGCTCAACGGCATCGACGGTGCGGCCTACACCCTGACCAACCGCACCCCGTTCGGCGTTGGTATCACCGGCCGCTCGACGGTGCGCATCGCCAAGGACCGACCCGGACAACTCCGCAAGCACGCCCTCGCCTCGACGGGCGAGCCGTGGTTCGGAGACCTAGTGCTCACCTCGCACGGTGAGGAGTTCGCCGAGGTCGAGGTCGTCACGCCCGAAGTGAAGGAGGCGGGGGAGTTCCGTCCGACCAAGCTGATGGGTGACATCTGCGCGGCGATGGAGAAGGCCGACAAGCCGCTCTCAGGCGCTCAGATCGAGGCGCAGGTGAGGGGTAGAGCGACCTACGTCAGGCAGGCCAGGTCGCTGCTCCAGGTCGATGGGTACGTGTCTGAGACAGCGCCGTTCCAGTTGCTCAAGCCCTGGGATGGAGCTGGGTCGGATGACTGATGCGACCGCAATCTGTCCGGTCAGGCACCTCGTCCCGGCAGCGGGACGGGGTGAACGTCCTGCTAACTGGGCAAATTGTTCAGGATCTTCCGGTTTCGGTCTCCGAAGACACCTGATCGGGCTCACTCAGCACCTCGTCCCCTCGTCCCGACCTCGTCCCACCTCGTCCCGGACGACCCTCCACACACCTCGTCCCTCGTCCCCCTCCCTTAGGGGGGACGAGGACGAGGCCAGGAGATGGGATGCAGGACAGCGACCTGCCTCGTCCCCCGTCCCGAGTGGGTGGTCGGCATGAGCGAGGCGCAAAGCATCAGGCCCGAAGCGCAGGTGTCGTGGCTAGCTCTTGCTGCTGGTCTCGATGAACTCGCTGCTGCTGGCCGACTGACGCCGTGCCAGTCCGACCCCGACCCGTTTGGTTCCGACGACCGTGCTGAGCGACGGGAGGCGGCGAAGGCGTGTGGCTGGTGCCCGCTCCTTGAGGTGTGCGCTGCCTACGCGACCGAGGCAGGCGAGACCAACAACGTCTGGGGCGGACAGGACAGGACCCGTCACCCGCAGACTGTGCGTCGTCACCGTCGAGAGGGGGTGGCGTCGTGACGATCTTCCGTGGCGGGCCCGGTCTGATCCTCCCGGCCGACTTCGTGGCCTGGCTGGACCGCCATGCGAACCTCAGTCAGTTACGCGTCGAGGTCCGTGGGACGAACCCCCGTGCATCGAAGTACCTGAGCGAGATCCACGAGGTGGCGCTCGAGTACCGGGTGGCGCTCACGGGTGAGGCCGAGCCGGCTGCGGTGGAGCCTGGTGTCGAGCGGTCGCAGTGGCTATCGACTGGCGAGGTCGCCGACAAGCTGCGCATGACACCGCGCGGTGTCCGTCGGGCGATCGAGGACCGACGTCTCGAGGCAGAGCGTGTGGGCGAGCGGTACCGGGTCAGCCGGGAGGCGCTCGCCGTCTTCGAGAACTCCCGGGCTGCCTGATGGACCCCAGGGGGGTGGGCCGGACCGCATCTTCACAGGACCGCGGGGAAGGCCTCTCTTATGCGCGGAGGGTTCAAATATTCCGCGACGTGAGAGTTGCCGGTCCGCGCCCAAGGGCATCGGGCGCGGACCGGGGCCTAGTTCCGCCGGGGGAAGTGCTGTCGCGGCGCAACGGGAACTGCGCTGAGTCTGGATTCACCGGGGCCGCAGGCCCTCACCAGACCTAGGAGTTCTTGATGCGAAAGACGTTCATGTCCAACGCCGAGATCATGCAGAGGGCCGAAGCCGAGATCGCGGCCACGCTCGTCCAGATCCGCCGCGACACCTCACGCACCGACGACTACAAGAAGGCTGAGATCGCCAAGGCCTATCAGCAGATGCGCGCCGTGCGTGACCGCCTAGTGGAGGAGCGCAACGCCGCACGTGATGAATACCGGCGCACGCTCGAGCGCGACATCTTCGCGGGTCAGGGCGCCTCGGACCCCTCGTGGGCCATCTCGCGGCGTGATGCGGGGGACCGGGCCGAGCAACTGGAGTCCCCGACACAGGCTGCAGCCCTCCTTGCTCGCGCCGAGCGGCAGGGCGATGAGCCGCTCGCTCGTGCGATCGCAGAACGGGCCTACGAGATGCGCTGGCCCGAGGTCGCAGACCAGTTCCTCGGAGCGCGGCCCGATGTCGCCCCGCGGTTCCAGGAACTGTGGGAGCACGCGGAGCCCAGCCTGCAGCAGACGTTCATGGACAGCATGGCCCTGCAGGCTCGCCCCGCCGAGCTCGACGGGGTGCCCGACTACGAGATCGACAGACTGGCCGACAGCTTCTCGCCGGAGCCTGCGGCCTGATGGGGGCGAGTCGACCCAAGGGCCGCCCGCAAGGAAGCCCGCACCGTCCGCGGCACTCCATCGCCGACATCACGGCCCGGGTCGCAGCTGCCGGCGCCCTGCTCCCCGACCTGACCGACCAGTTCACCTGCCTCGGCCCGGGCACGCAGGCTCGACTGTTCCGCATCGTCGACCTCATCGGCGGGATGAGCCATGACGAGAAGGAAGGGACCCGGGTGCAGCTCACCGGCATCCGGCGTTTCGACCACACCACCGAGGAGATGGCCGAGCTCCTGGGCGCGGTCGAGTCGCTGGTGATGAACCTCGACCGGATCGCCACCCCGACCGTCGATGGCCAGCCCAAGGGGACGCTTGCCGAGCAGTTCCTGGCCGACTACGCCGCGCGCCAGGAGGGCTGAGCCATGGGTGTCCGCAAGGAAGAAATCCGGATCCATGCCACCTCCAACCTGGCCACTCAGGCTGCTAAGGACGCAGCCGCACTCAAGCTGCTGACCTCAGTGTTGAAGGATCTCGGGGCCTCGAGCGCTGACGTCGACCGGATCACTCAACGCACGTCCCGCGGTGGGCTCGGGTCGCTGTCGCGGGATGCGGTGTCGTCCGAGCGCAGCATCCGCCAGCTCGACTCCGGCATCAACAACCTGACCGGCCGGCTGCGGCTCGCTGGTCAGGTTGCGCTGACGCTCGGCCCTGCGCTGATCCCGATGGCCGGCCTCGCTGTGCCCGCCATCGCGGGCATCGCTGCTCAGCTCTCGATTGCCGCTGCGGCTGGCTCGTCGGCGTTGCTGGCCTTCCAGGGCGTGGGGGAGGCGCTGACGTCGATCGAGGCCGCCCGTCTGGATCCGACTGCGGAGAACCTGCAGAAGATGCGTGACGCGCTGTCTGAGCTGTCTCCGCAGGCGCGGGAGTTCGCTCGCGAGGTGGGCAGGCTTCGCCCAGCCATCGCCGCGGCGACGGTGGATGCCTCCGCGGAGGGGTTCTTCCCTGGCCTGCTCGAGGGCATGGACGACCTCGAGTCGGCACTGCCGCGCATCGAGTCATTCTTCAACGAGCTCGGCACCGTGACCGGCGACCTCGCCGGCGACACCCTCGCCTCGCTGACAGGGGAGCGGTGGCAGAGCTTCTTCAACTACATCCAGAACAACGCCCGCCCGATCCTCACAGATCTCGTCGGCACCGTCGGCGACGTCACCCACGGTCTCGCCGAGCTGGTCATGGCCTTCGACCCGACCAACCAGGACTTCTCCTCGTGGCTGCGGGTCCAGGCCGGCGACTTCGACGACTGGGCCGCCGGACTGTCGAAGACCGAGGGGTTCCGCGAGTTCGTCGCCTACCTGCAGCAGAACGGTCCCGAGGTGGCTGAGGCAGCGTCTGCGATCGGTGGGGCGCTGGTCGACATCGCCACCGCTGCCGCGCCCCTGGGTGGTCCCGCGCTGAACGGGCTCGAGGCCGTCGCCAAGGCCGTCTCCGCGATCGCCGACTCCCCGGTGGGGACGCCGCTGATACAGGCCGCGGCCGGGATGATCCTGTTCAACAAGGCCGTCGCCGCCGGTGCCGGTGCTGCGGGGTTCTTCGCCAAGACCCGCGGCAACGCCGCCGCGATGAACTCGACCATCGCCGGCTCCGCGGGCGGGGTCGGTCGTCTCGCGGGCAGCCTTGCTGCCGCTGGCGCTGCGGCCACGATCCTCGGCAACGGGCTGGCCGAGGCGACCGGCGCGAAGATCGACCTCGGCAACCTGACCCGCGACCTCGACGCCTTGACCAAGGGCGCGGACACCAAGCTGCTCGACCAGGTCGGCAACAGCCTCGAGTACATGGCCGGGTGGCAGAACAAGGCCGCCGAGCCCATCCGTGAGGTGTTCAGTGCGTTCGGGCTGTTCGGCAACACCCCGATGGACAACGCGGTCGACAACATCGAGTCCGTCGACCAGGCGCTGGCGCAGATGGTCGAGTCCGGAAACGCAGGCAAGGCCGAGAAGGCGATGCAGCGCATCCTGCAGGCCGCCACCGGAGCCCCCGAGGGCGCCTCGATCGCACCCTGGGCGCGCGAGGAGGTGATGGCGAACTTCGGGGCCTACCAGACCGCGCTCGACAACGCCGCCGGCGGGAACGGCAGGTACGCCGACTCCGCGAACGAGGCCGGGGATGCCGCCTCGGGTGCCGGCCAGAGCATCGGGGAGATGACCCGGGCCCTGTGGAGGCAGAAGGAAGCCGCGCTCGGCGCGTTCGACGCCCAGACCGCCTGGGGCCAATCCCTCGCCGACGCCGAGGAGGCCGCAGCCAAGGGCGCCCGGGGGATCAGCTCCCACACCGAGGCCGGCCGTGAGAACCGCACCCTCCTCTCGGGCATGGCGTCGTCGTGGAACGGCATGTCCAACGCGGTCAAGCAAAACACGGACCGCTACTACTCCGCCCGCGACGCCTTCGTCCGCGTCGCCACCCAGATGACCGGCAACGAGCAGGCCGCCAAGCGCCTCGCCCGCCGCTACCTCGACATGCCCAAGAAGGTCGTCTCCCGCCTCGCACTCGAGGGCGAGCGCCAGACCCGACAGGGCCTAGACAACACCACCCGGCGGGTCGAACGACTCAACCGCCAGCGCGCCAGGCCCCGGGTGGAGCCGCAGACCCGCCGCGGTGACCAGATGCTGTCCCGGTTCGACTCACGCATGCGGGAGATCGGCGGACGCCGCCCCACCCCTGTGGTCGGCGCTAACTCCAGGCCCGGCATGTCGACCATCAACGGCATGGACAACCGGCTCCGTCAGCTCGACCGCACCAAGACCAACCCCGGGGTCGGCGCCGACATCGGCGAGGCCATGCGCAAGACCGGCCAGGCCCGCGACGAGCTCAACCGCTTCGGCAGCCTGCGACCCTCACCCGCGGTCGGGATCAACGACAACGCTTCCGGTCCCCTGTCGGGCATCCGGGCGATGATGGCCTCCATCCAGTCCAAGACCGTCACGGTGACCGTGCAGACCCGCCAGGTCCGCGCCAACGCCGCCGGCGGCTACTACCCGTCCGTCGCCGGGCGGCACCAGCAGGCTCCGGCCTTCGCAGCCGGCGGCATCCGCAAGGAGTTGCCTCGTACCGCCGAGGCCATCCTGCGCGAGCGCATCGCAGCCGGCGACTACGCCAACGGCCACCGCGCGCAGATGGTGGCCGGCGGACCTACCCGGGTGTGGGCCGAGCCTGAGACGAAGGGTGAGTCGTACATCCCGCACGCGAACGACTGGCGACGTCCCGGGGCGAAGGCGATCCTTGAGCAGACCGCAGGCATCCTCGGCGGCCAGGTCGAGTGGTACGCCCGCGGCGGACTGCGACGACGCCAGGGCGTCGAGGCGTCACTTCGGGCCCAGGAGGCGGAGTATCAGCGCCGCGAAGCTGAGCGTCACGGCGTGATGGCCGCTCTGCGCTCCGGCGGGGGAGGCGGTTACAGCGGCCCGTCCACGGTGCAGATCTCCGGCCCGGTCCACCTAAAGGGCACCCTGAACACCCCGTGGGGACCAGCCCAGGTCGAGGGCATCGCAGAGGCCGCAGCCGAGCGGGTCCTACAGAACCAGCGGTCCAACGACTCCTTCGCCCGTGACTCCGACGCGATGGTCGTCTACGACGGGAGCGGTGTTTAGGATGCCGCTTGGCCGTCCCGCTGGAACCCCATGTCGAGCGGGGCGGCCCTCTTCTTCCTCCTGACATCGCAACGACCCCACCTGAGA
>NZ_CANLDB010000006.1 GCF_947489365.1 uncultured Nocardioides sp. | reverse complement strand
CGGCGCGGCCGGACGGGCCGGCGCCGGAGCCAAGGGGGCGGCGCGCGGCGCGGCCGGCAAGGGCGCGGCCGCCAGGGCGGCCGGAGCCGGGGCCAAGGGCGCTGCCGCCAAGGGGGCGGCGTCGAAGGGCGCTGCCGCCAGGGGGGCGGCGTCGAAGGGCGCTGCTGCCAAGGGTGCGGCCTCGTCGGGCAGGGCGGCCGGCGCCGGTCGCTCGACGGCGGCGAACGCCGCCCGGGCGGCGGGATCCCGTGAGGCCCTCGGCAAGGGACGGTCCTCGGGGGCCGCTGCCGCCGGTCGACGTCGTGGCGAGGACCAGGACGTGGACCGCGACCACGTGCTCGCCGAGCAGGAGATCTGGATCGACGACGACGAGGTCGGTCCCGGCGTCCTCCGCTGAGGTCCGAGGTGTCGTGACGACACACGTTCGGGGCCCCTCCGCCAGTTCGGCGGAGGGGCCCCGGACTCCTCGTCGCAGTGACTAGAGTGCGTGCGTGCCGGACCCGGGGGGTCCGGCGAGGGTTCGGGCGAGGGGAGGCCGATGAGCCAGTCGACGACCACGTCCGGCCTGGTGCGGGTCACGGTGGCGTCAGGCACCCGACGGGTGGACCTGGTGCTGCCCGGTTCCGTGCCCGTCGCCGAGCTGCTGCCCGAGCTCGCCCGCAGCGTCGGCCTGCTGGACCCCGCCACGGTCTACGGCGGCTACAAGGTCGTGACCCAGGAGGGTCGCGAGCTCGGCCCCGACACCGGGCTGACGGTCCAGGGCGTCGAGGACGGCGGCCTGCTGACGGTCTCCGCCGGCGTCGACGAGGAGCCGCCCCGCGTCTACGACGACGTCGTCGAGGCGATGGCGGACGTCGTCGAGCGCGACCTCAAGCCCTGGGAGCCCGCGGCCGGTCGCCGTACGGCGCTCGCCTCGGCGCTCCTGCTGCTCGGCCTCGGCGCGGCCGCCCTCCTGGTGCAGGGCGACGCCCTGGTCGCCGGGGTCGCCGCCACCGTCATCGCGGCGCTGCTGGTGACCGGGGCCGTGGTGCTGTCGCGCGTGCGTCACGAGCCGCAGGCCGCCGTGGCCCTCGCCGCCATGTCGGCGGTGTACGCCGCGGTCGCCGGCCTGCTCTACGCCCCCGCCGCCGCCCTCTTCACCCTCCCGCTGGCCTGTGCCGGCGCGGGCGCCCTCGTCGCCGGCGTCATCGCCGTCGTCGGCATCGACGAGGGCCGCGCGCTCGCCATCCCGGCGGTGGTCGTCGGCGCCCTGGCCGCAGCGGGCGGTCTGCTCATCGACTACCTGGGCCTCGAGGCGCCGGTGGTCTTCACCGCCCTCCTCGTGCTGGTCGTGATCCTCGGCAGCGTTTTCCCGTGGCTCGCGCTCGGCGCGACGTCCACGCAGGTGGACCAGGCCTTCACGCTGGCCGACGTCACCCGGGACCCCGACGAGATCGACCCGGAGAAGGTCGGCACCGACGCCCGCCTCGCCCACGAGATCCTGCTCGCGGTGTCCGCCACCGTCGGTCTGCTGCTCGTGCTGGTGGCGCCCCTGGCCGTCTCCCTGGGCGTGACCGGCACGCTGCTGGCGATCATGAGCTGCGCCGTGGTGATGCTGCGGACCCGCCAGTACCGCACCGGCTCCGAGGTCCTCGTCGGCCTGGCCGCCGGCGTGACCGGCCTGCTCACGGTCGCGGTCTCGGTGCTGCTCATGCACGAGTCCTGGCGGCCCCTCGCCGCCGTCGCCCTCGCGGTCACCGGGGCGGTGCTCGTCGCGGCGACGCTCGTCCCCGCCTCCGCCTCGGTGCGCCGCGGCCGTCTCGGCGACCTCGCCGAGACGATCTCCCTGGTCTCGCTGGTGCCGCTGGCCGTGTTCGCGACGGGGCTCTTCGACCTCGTGGGCGGCTGAGGTGTCGACCAAGAAGGACCTGGTCGAGGCCCACGCCTTCAGCCGGCGACGGCTCGTCACGGCGTTCGTCAGCGGCGCCCCCGGGGGCCGTGAGGTGGAGCCCTCGCGCCCGGGCCGCACCATCGTCGGCGGCGTCGCCCTCGGGGTGCTCGTCCTCGCCGGCGGGGCGATCGCCGGGATCTTCTCCGGGCGTCCGCCGGACGGCTGGCTCGAGCCGGGGATCGTCATCGAGAAGGAGACCGGCAACTCCTACGTCATCACCGAGGAGTCCGACGACCCGGTCCTGCGCCCGGTGGTGGGCAACATCAACGCCCGGCTGATCTTCGGGACGGAGCAGGAGCCCTCCACGGTGTCCGCCGAGGACATCGCGGAGCAGTCCATCGGCGACGACATCGGCATCCTCGGCGCCCCCGCCATCCTCCCGTCCACCGAGCAGCTGATCGACACGGGCTGGGTGGCGTGCACGGCGGACGGGTTCGGGACCCGGATGGCGGTCTCCGAGACGCCCCCGGCCGTCGCGGCCCCGGACGCCGGGCTCGTCGTCAGGACCGGTGGCGGCGCGGACCCGGAGTACTGGCTCATCGCCTCGGCCAGCCCGCCCGACGACCCCGACGACCAGGCGTTCCGCTACCTGATGCCCGACAACGAGGGCGACCGTGAGGACATCCTCAGCGACCTCGACCTGCCCCCCGCCACCGAGGCCCCCCGGGTGGACGACGCCTGGGTCAACCTGTGGCCGGAGGGCCCCCCGCTGGACGACGCGTCGTTCGACGTCGGCAGCGGCGTCGTCCCCGAGTCCGCGGACTGGTTCGAGGGCCTGCCCGGTCCCGTGCGGGCGGGGGACCTCGTGGTGGAGGGCGACCAGGTCTACCTGGTGGCCGAGGACGCCCCCGCCCGGTTGTCGGCGTTCGCGCTGGTGGTCTACCGGGCGCTCAACGACGGCGTCGAGCCGACCCCGGTGGACGGTGTCTCGTTGCAGCCGGAGCCCGCCACCCCGGAGGAGTGGCCCGAGGACGGGCCGCGAGCCGTGGAGGACGGCAGCACCTGCGCGATCCTGGTGACGCGGGACAACCAGAGCCCGACCGTCCTGGTGGCCGAGGACCCGGCCGACACGTTGGACCCGTCCATCGAGGACGACGAGGTGGACGCCGGCGACGCCGAGGTGACCGTCGAGCCGGGTCGGGGTGCGCTCGTGGTCTCCGCCGGCTTCGGCCAGACCGAGGGACCCAGCCCGTTCGTCGTGGACAGCAAGGGGGTCCGCTACCAGATCGAGGGGGCGGACGCGCTCGCGAACCTCGGGTACGGCGACGCCGACCCGCGCGTCGTGCCCGACTCCTGGCTCCTGCCCTTCGGGTGCGGCGTGGTGCTGTCGCGCAACGCCGCACTGGGTCAGCCGGGCCAGGACAGCCAGAGCTCCTGCGAGGGGGAGTGAGCGCTCGACGACCGCTCCTGGCGGCCTCGCTGACCGCCGGGCTGCTCGTGGTCCTGACGACCCCGCTGGCCGCGTCCGCCGGCGAGGAGCAGGACGGACCCGTGGCCCAGGTCGTCGCCTGCTCGGCGACGGTCGGGGAGGAGCAGGTCTTCGTCAACCAGGAGCAGAGCAGGCCGCTGGAGCAGATGCGCATCGGCGAGGCCCAGGAGGTCGCCACCGGTGACGGGGTGACGGTCGCGGTCATCGACGCGGCGATCCCGCCGGTGACCCCGGTCCCGCTCGGGGAGCGGCTCGACCTGCAGGACGGCGAGATCACCGTCGAGCACGGCTCGGTCGTCGCCGGCCTCATCGCCGGTGCCCCCCGCACCGGGGAGGACGGGACGGAGCTCGCGACCGGGATCGCCCCCGACGCGACCATCCTGCCGGTGCGGGTCGTGGGCCCGATCGACCCCGAGGAAGCGGGCGAGGTGCCGGAGTTCGAGACCGCGGACGTCGTCGCCGGCCTGCAGTGGGTGGCGGACGAGGCCGACCGGCTCGGCATCGACGTCGTGAACCTGTCGCTGAACGTCGAGGAGGACGTCCCCGAGATGCGTGACGCGGTCCGGGCGGTGCAGCAGGCGGGCGTGATCGTGGTCGCGGCCACCGCGAACCGCGACGGGGAGGAGCTCCCGGAGGCCCCGACGCCGGCCCCGCTCGAGGACGGCGTCTACCCCGCGGCGTACCCCGGGGTGGTGGGCGTGACCACCTACGTGCCGCTCTTCGACGAGAGCGGCGAGCCGATCGTGCCCGAGAGCGTCATCAAGGGCTCACGCTTCATCGACGTCGCCGCCCCGACCCAGTTCGCGATCTCCTACGGCCCGAACGGCTCCTCCTGCATGGTGGACGCGCCCGCGGCGTCGTGGGCGACGGCGTACGTCTCGGGCGTGCTGGCGCTCCTGGAGCAGGCGTTCCCCCGGGAGACCCCCGACGAGCTGGTCGCCCGACTCGTCGACACCGCGTCCGGCGTCCCCGACCAGCGCTCGACCCTCAGCGGGGCGGGCGTCGTCCAGCCGCTCGAGGCGCTGACCCGGGAGGTCGACACCGACCGCAAGGGCCGGCTGCAGGTCCCCGAGCAGGTCGACGACTCCGACGGTGGCCGGGCCGCGCCCCCGCCGGTGCGCACCGACGAGCTCGCCGAGTCCCGCAGCGACTTCCGCTGGTGGGGCCTGCTCGCCGGGGCCGTGCTGGTCGGGGCGGTGATCCTGCGCCCGTTGCTGCGCAGGATCCGCCGCTCCTAGGAGATGGCGGAGGATAGGGGATTCGAACCCCTGAGGGCGTTAACCCAACCCGCTTTCCAAGCGAGCGCCATAGGCCACTAGGCGAATCCTCCGCGGAGGAGGCTACCGGTCCTCGTGGCGGCGTCCGCAATCGGCCGGGTGCCCCCGCCGGTGGCGGCTGTCCTAGACTCGGGCCAACCCCCCGTGCGGCGGCATCTCGCTGAACTCCCCCAGGGCCGGAAGGCAGCAAGGGCAGGCGAGCTCTACCGGGTGCGCGGGGGGCCTTTGCGTCCTCGGGCCGGGGCTGTGCACAGGCCGGGGTCGGCGCCGGGAGCGTTGTCGGCGGCCGTGGCTAGGGTGTCCGACGTGGAGCCGTCGCTCGCTCTCTACCGCCGATACCGGCCGGAGACCTTCGCCGAGGTGATCGGGCAGGAGCACGTCACGGAGCCGCTGCGCGTGGCCCTGGCGGCCAACCGCGCCAACCACGCCTACCTGTTCTCCGGGCCGCGCGGCTGCGGCAAGACGACGTCCGCCCGCATCCTCGCCCGCACGCTCAACTGCGAGCAGGCGCCCGTCGCCGACCCGTGCGGGGTCTGCGACAGCTGCCGCGACCTCGCTCGCGGTGGTCCCGGCTCCATCGACGTCATCGAGATCGACGCCGCCTCCCACGGGGGCGTGGACGACGCCCGCGACCTCCGCGAGAAGGCGTTCTTCGCGCCGGTGCGCAGCCGCTACAAGATCTACGTGATCGACGAGGCGCACATGGTGACCACGCAGGGCTTCAACGCGCTGCTGAAGCTGGTGGAGGAGCCTCCGCCGCACCTGCGCTTCGTGTTCGCGACCACCGAGCCGGAGAAGGTCCTCGGCACCATCCGCTCCCGGACCCACCACTACCCGTTCCGGCTGATCCCGCCGCGGCTGCTGTCGTCGTACCTGGCGGACCTCTGCCGCGCCGAGGGCGTCGCCATCGAGCCGGCCGCCGTCCCCCTCGTCGTCCGTGCCGGGGCCGGGTCGGCCCGCGACACGCTGTCGGTGCTCGACCAGCTCATCGGCGGCGCCGGTCCGGACGGCGTGACCCACCAGCTCGCCACCGGCCTGCTCGGCTACACCCCCGACTCGCTGCTGGACGACGTCGTGGACGCCTTCGCCGCCGGCGACGGCGCGGGCGTCTTCGGCGTCGTCGACCGCGTCGTGGAGGCCGGACAGGACCCCCGCCGCTTCACCGAGGACCTGCTGCGCCGCCTCCGCGACCTCGTGGTCATCGCCGCCGTGCCGGACGCCCCCGCCACCGGCCTCATCGACGTCGCCGACGACCAGGCCGAGCGCCTCGTCGCGCAGGCCGCCCGCTTCGGCGCCGCGGAGCTCAGCCGGGCCGCGGACGTCGTCGCGACCGGCCTCACCGAGATGCGCGGCGCCACCGCCCCGCGCCTGCACCTCGAGCTCCTGTGCGCCCGCGTGCTGCTGCCGGCCGTCGACGGCGAGTCCGGGCTGGGTGCGCGCCTGGACCGCGTCGAGCGACGGATGGCCGTGGGCGGCCCGGCGGCCCCGACGGCCCCGACGGCCCCGACGGCCCCGGCGGCCACGCCGGCCCCCCGGCAGGCCCCGGAGCCCACGCCGGCCCCCCGGCCCGAGCCGGCCCCGGAGCCGACCCCCGAGCCGACGCCGGAGCCGACCCCCGAGCCGACCCCCGAGCCGACGCCCGAGCCGACCCCGGAGCCCGCGCCGGCGGCGGAGTCGCCGCAAGAGCGGACCCCCGAGCCCACTCAGGCGCCCACCCCGCAGGCGGCGCCGGCGCCCACCCCGACGCCCGCCCCGACGCCCGCCCCGCAGGCGGCGCCGGCCGCACCCGCCGGCGCGATGACGCTCGTCGAGGTCCGGCGGCTGTGGCCGGACGTCGTGGACGCCGCGAAGGACCGGCGACGCGTCACCTGGATGCACCTGTCGCAGAACTCGCAGGTGGTCGGCGTCGACGGCAACGTGGTGACGCTCGGCTTCACCAACGCCGGCGCCCGCGACTCCTTCGTCGGCGGCGGGTCGCCCGACCTCGTCGCCGAGCTCGCGGCCGAGGTGCTGGGCCAGCGCTGGCGGATCGAGGCGATCATGGACCCGGGCGTGCGCCCTGGTGCCGCCCCGCCACCGCCGGCCGCCGCGCCCCCGGCGCCGGTGCGCGACGTCCCCCCGTCCGAGGCGGACGCCGTCCCGCCGCCGCCCGAGCCCGCGGACGAGCACGACCCCGGGCCCGACCCGGGACCGGAGCCCCCGCGGCCCCCGGCCCCCGCCGTCGATCCCGCAGCGGCCGACCGGGTCGCCGAGGCCCGTGCGTCGGCCCGCGAGGCGATTACCGCCACCCGCCCCGCCGGCTCCTCGGCGCCGACGGGCGGACCCGACGTCGACGCGGACGCCGGGGCCGACCGGGACGACCCCGACGTCGACGACGAGCTGGCGGGCACCGAGCTGCTCCAGCGCGAGCTCGGAGCCCGCGTGATCGACGAGATCCCCCGCACCTGACCCGGTACCGGACACCCGGACCGCGCCCGACCGACCACCCGACCATCTCGACCAGAGGCGGAACCCCATGACCCAGAACCCCTTCGACGCCCTCGGTGGCGCCGGCGGCTTCGACATGAACGCCCTGCTCGCCCAGGCGCAGCAGATGCAGCAGCAGCTCGAGCAGGCGCAGGCCGACCTCGCCGAGGCGACCGTCGAGGGCAGCGTGAGCGGCGGCGACGTCACCGTGACCGTCACCGGCACCGGCGAGCTGTCGGGCGTGACGGTCAAGCCGGGCCGCTTCGACGGCACCGACGCCGACGACCTCATGGACCTCGGCGACCTCGTGGTCGCGGCGTACCGCGACGCCAAGTCCCGCGCCGACGCCCTGGCCGCGGAGAAGCTCGGCCCCCTCGCCGGCGGTCTCGGCGGTGGCCTGCCCGGCGCCGAGGGCCTGGGCGGCCTGCCGGGCGGCGATGCGCCGCGCGGTCCGACCGGCTTCTGAGCCGGCCACCGAGACCTGAGGGGGGACCGTGTACGAGGGCGTCGTCCAGGACCTGATCGACGAGCTCGGGCGACTGCCCGGGGTCGGTCCCAAGAGCGCCCAGAGGATCGCGTTCCACCTGCTGCAGGCCGACCCGGTCGACGTACGACGTCTCGCCGACGTCCTCGTCGAGGTCAAGGCGCGCGTCCGGTTCTGCGCGGTCTGCTTCAACGTCTCCGAGGACGAGCAGTGCCGCATCTGCCGCGACCCGCGGCGGGACGGCTCGGTCATCTGCGTCGTCGAGGAGTACAAGGACGTCGTCGCGATCGAGCGGACACGGGAGTACCGCGGTCGTTACCACGTCCTGGGCGGCGCGATCTCGCCGATCGAGGGCATCGGGCCGGACCAGCTGCACATCACCGAGCTGATGACCCGTCTCGCGGACGGCGCGATCACCGAGGTCATCCTCGCCACCGACCCGAACCTGGAGGGCGAGGCCACCGCGACCTTCCTCACACGTGCGCTGCGTCCCATGGGCTTGCGCGTGACGCGTCTCGCGAGTGGACTGCCTGTGGGCGGTGACCTGGAGTACGCGGACGAGGTCACCCTGGGCCGAGCGTTCGCCGGACGGAGGAGTGCCGATGGCTGAGACCGAGACAGAGACGACCCCCGACAGCATCTCCCCGGACCGCGCCGACGACGTGGCGGCGCGGATCGAGCAGTTCCTCGACGCCCTCATGGCCATCGCCCGCGAGGGCGACCCGGGCCGTGGGGTCTCGCTGCTGCTGGTCGAGGTGTCCGAGGTGCTCCTCGCCGGCGCCGGCCTGGCGGTCCGCGAGGACTTCACGCCCGCCAGCGAGTTCCAGCCCGACGCCGGGCCCGACCCGGACCTCGACGCCATGCGCGAGCAGCTCGCCGTGATGCTCGGTGGCGCCGACGTGTACGGCGAGGTGTTCGACCCGTACCTGCCCGAGGACCTGGTCCCGTCGCGGCTGTCCGACGACCTGACCAGCGTGGCCACCTCGCTGGCCCACGGCCTGCGGCACTACCGCGACGGCCGCGTCCGGGAGGCGCTGTGGTGGTGGCAGTACAGCTACGTGGCCAGCTGGGGCGCCGAGGCGTCCGGGGCGCTCCGGGCGCTGCAGTCGATCATCACCCACGACCGGCTCGACGCCGACACGGACGTGGACGCCACGACGCTCGAGGCCGAGGCGGAGCAGCTGGCGGCCGCCGATGAGATGCTGACCGAGAGCCGTCCCGCGTCGCCGTAGACTCGTCTGCGGCCTGTCGTCACCGACCCGAGCAGGAGGGGCCGCCGAAGTGGGAATCGTCGTGCAGAAGTACGGAGGGTCCTCCGTCTCCGACGCCTCCGCCATCAAGCGGGTGGCCCGCCGCATCGTCGAGGCCAAGAAGGCCGGCAACGACGTGGTCGTCGCCGTGTCGGCGATGGGCGACAGCACCGACGAGCTGCTCGACCTCGCGAGCCAGGTCAGCCCGCTGCCGCCCGCCCGTGAGCTCGACATGCTGCTGACCTCCGGCGAGCGGATCTCGATGGCGCTGGTGGCCATGGCCATCTCCGACCTGGGCTTCAGCGCCCGCTCGTTCACGGGCTCCCAGGCCGGCGTGATCACCGACTCGGTGCACGGCAAGGCGAAGATCATCGACGTCACCCCGGGCCGGATCTCCGACGCCCTCGGCGACGGCCACATCGTCATCGTCGCCGGCTTCCAGGGCGTCTCCGCGGACACGAAGGAGATCACGACGCTGGGCCGTGGCGGCACGGACACCACCGCCGTCGCGCTGGCCGCCGCCCTCGAGGCCGAGGTCTGCGAGATCTACACCGACGTCGACGGCGTCTTCACCGCCGACCCGCGCATCGTCCCCGCGGCCCGCAAGCTCGACCGCGTCACCTATGAGGAGATGCTCGAGCTCGCCGCGTGCGGCGCGAAGATCCTGCACCTGCGTTGCGTCGAGTACGCCCGCAACCACAACATCCCGATCCACGTGCGGTCGTCGTTCAGCCAGCTCGAGGGCACCCGCGTCAGCGGCAGCATCGACGACCTCCCCGTCCACACCCAGGGGGCTCCCGGCCCCGAGGAGGAGCCAGGCATGGAGCAGGCGATCATCGCCGGCGTCGCCCACGACCGCAGCGAGGCCAAGGTCACCGTCGTCGGCGTGCCCGACAAGGTGGGCGAGGCCGCGCGGCTGTTCGAGGCCCTCGCCAACGCGCAGATCAACCTGGACATGATCGTCCAGAACGTCTCCGCGGCGGCCACGAACCTCACCGACATCTCCTTCACGCTGCCCCGCACCGACGGGCAGACCGCGATGGCGGCGCTCGCGGCGCTGCAGAGCGTCGTCGGCTTCGACTCCCTGCTGTACGACGACAAGATCGGCAAGGTGTCGCTCATCGGCGCCGGCATGCGGTCGCACCCCGGCGTGACGGCGAAGTTCTTCACCGCCTTGGCGGACGCGGGCGTCAACATCGGCATGATCTCCACCTCCGAGATCCGCATCAGCGTCGTGGTCGACGAGGACGACGTGGACGCGGCCGTCGCCGCCACCCACACCGCCTTCGACCTGGACGCCAGCGAGGTCGAGGCCGTCGTGTACGGCGGGAGTGGTCGCTGATGCCCGCGAACCCCACCCCCGCGTCGGAGGGCGGCCTCCGCGTCGGCGTCGTCGGCGCCACAGGCCAGGTCGGCGTCGTCATGCGTCGCCTGCTCGAGGAGCGCTCGTTCCCGATCGCCGAGCTGCGCTTCTTCGCCTCGGCGCGCTCGGCGGGCACGACCCTGCCGTTCGGTGACACCGAGATCACCGTCGAGGACGCCTCGACCGCCGACCCCAGCGGGCTCGACGTCGCGCTGTTCTCCGCCGGCGCCACCACCTCGCGGGCGCTGGCGCCCGCCTGGGGCGCGGCCGGGGTCGTCGTGGTCGACAACTCCTCGGCCTTCCGCATGGACCCCGAGGTCCCGCTCGTCGTCTCCGAGGTCAACCCCGGCGCGGCCCGGCAGCGGCCCAAGGGGATCATCGCCAACCCGAACTGCACCACGATGGCCGCGATGCCGGTCCTCAAGCCGCTGCACGACGCGGCCGGGCTGAAGCGCCTGATCGTCTCGACGTACCAGGCCGTCTCCGGCTCCGGCGTCGCCGGCGTCGCCGAGCTCGCCGGCCAGGTCGCCGCCGCGGGGGAGAAGGCCACCGAGCTGACCCACGACGGCAGCGCGGTCGCGATGCCCGAGCCCACGGTCTACACCCAGCCGATCGCCTACAACGTGCTCCCCGAGGCGGGCTCCTTCGTCGACGACGGCCTCGGCGAGACCGTCGAGGAGCAGAAGCTCCGCTTCGAGACCCGCAAGATCCTCGACGTCCCGGACCTGCCGGTCTCCGGCATCTGCGTCCGGGTGCCCGTCTTCAGCGGTCACAGCCTCGCGATCAACGCGGAGTTCGCCGAGCCCATGCCCGTCGAGCGGGCCCGCGAGCTGCTGGCCGCGGCCCCTGGCGTCGAGCTGTCGGACGTCCCGACGCCGCTCCAGGCGGCCGGCCGCGACCCGTCGTACGTCGGGCGGCTGCGTCAGGACGAGGGCGTGCCGGACCAGCGCGGGCTGGCGCTGTTCGTCAGCGGCGACAACCTGCGCAAGGGCGCGGCGCTGAACACGATCCAGATCGCGGAGCTGCTGCTCCAGCGCTGAGCCGGCTCAGCGGGGCATGGGCGCCTCGGCGCGGTCCTCGTCGTCCTCGGTGACGGTGGACTCGCTGCCGTACGTCGTCGTGATGGCGTGCGACCCGAGGAACGCCAGCGCGCCCACGGCGGGGACGACGAGCAGCATCCACCACGACGTGAGCACGTCGACCAGCAGCAGCATCAGCACCACGCACATCAGCGCGACCGCGAGCAGGCTGGTGCTGGCGGGGTCGGGCTGCGCCCACGAGCGCAGCAGCGCCGCGCCGAGCAGGAACCCGGCGAGCACGATCGCGAGGATCACCAGGTAGCCGATGCTCCCGCAGGACGACGTCCCGCGGACGAGCTGGCAGCCGTTCAGGCCGGCGATGGTGAGGGCAACGGTCAGGAGGCCCACCGCCGCGCCGGTGAGCGCGGCGGCGGCACGGGGGGCGACCGCGGGGAGCGGCGGCAGGCGCAGCGACGCCATCGACGCGAGGTCGACGGGACGGCGCCTCGGCTTCGGCTCCCTGGGGGTGTCCTCGTCCTGCGTCTCGACGGGGTCGACCTCGTCCGCGACCAGCGGCGGGGTCTCGTCGGCGGGGAGGAAGACCTCCGTCTCGGCAGTGGCCTCGTCGTCCGTCGGGGTGGCGGCGGGCGTCCGGCGTCGCCAGCGGCCCAGCGCCGGCAGCCGGCGTGTGGGCGTCGGTTCGGCTGCGGGCTCGGGCTCGACCGGCTCGGGCTCAACCGGCTCGGGCACGACGGCGACCGGCTCCGGCTCGGGGACGGGCTCCGGCTCGGGGACGGGCTCGGGCTCCGGTATCGGCTCCGGCTCGGGGACGGGTGCAGGCTCGACCGGCTCCGGCTCCCGGACGGGCGCCGGCTCCGGCACCGGGGTGGGCTCGGGGACGGGTTCGGGCTCCGGCACCGGGGTGGGCTCGGGGATCGGGGCGGTCGCCTCGGGCTCCGGGGCGGTCCCGGGGCGGTCCTTGCGTCGGCGGCCCCACCGACGCAGCGAGGGCAGCTCGAGGGAGGGCTCGAAGCGGTCCTCGTCGTTCTCGGCCATGGTCGCGATTCTCGCACCTACCCCCGCACGCTGCGGCAGATCAGTCCCCGGAGGTCGGGGCGAGAACTTCTCCACAGACACCGGTAGGAGGCATTGTCGGGCCCTGCGTTGTCGGTGGTCAGATCTAGAATCGAACACATGAGCGAACAGTCAGTGATCGAGACGATGGTGCGGGAGGACCCCGTGGCTGCTGCGCGGGCCTTCGTCCGTGGTCTCGGCGCGCTCGATTCGCGGGGTGCCTGCGAGGTGGACCTGATCGACGTGATCGGTGAGCTGGAGACCCTGAAGTGTGTCGCGGAGTCGGCGCAGGCGACGGCGGCGCGGGGTGTGTACGCCGCCGCGGTCGCTCGTCAGGAGGCCGCGGGCGTGCGTGGGTCGCGGGTGGGTCGTGGGATCGGGCACCAGATCGCGCTGGCGCGCCGTGAGCCGCCGTCGCGGGGGTCCGCGCACCTGGGTCTGGCGCGTGAGGTCGCGGCGCTGCCGCACCTCGAAGCGTTGTGGCGGCAGGGTCGTCTGACCGAGCGGCGGGTGTCGCTGATCCTGGGCCGCATCGTGTGGCTCGACCTGGACGACCGCCGTGGGGTGGACGCCCAGCTCGCCGGTGACCCGGAGCGGGCCGAGCGGTTGTGTCAGATGAACGACTGGCAGGCCCGCGGTGCCGCCGAAGCCCTGGCGTGTGCCGCGGACCCCGCGGGTGCGGTCCGGCGTCGCGCTGCCGCGGAGGCCGACCGCCACGTGTCGTCCCGACCCGCGCCGGACACCATGCTGCGGCTCTCGGCGTTGCTGCCCGTCAAGGAAGGCGTCGCGGTGATCGTGGCGCTGAAGCTGGCTGCGGACCAGGCCCGCGCTGCGGGTGACGGGCGGTCGCGGGGTCAGGTCATGGCCGACACCCTCGTCGGCCGCGTCACCGGCCGTGACCCGGTCGCCGAGCCGGTCCCGGTGCACGTCGACGTGACCGTCCCGCTGGACGCGCTGCTCCCCGACGGCAGTCACGAGGGTCAGCACTCGAACGCGTTCGGGTGGGTCGACGGGTACGGCGAGGTCCCCGCCGACCTCGCCCGCTCCCTGACCGCCGACGCCGTGGAGACCCTCGGGGTGTTCCGGCGCCTGTTCACCGACCCCGCCACCGGCCAGCTGGTCGCGATGGAGTCCGCGGCCCGCTGCTTCCCGCTGCTCCTCGCGCTGTTCCTGCGTCGCCGAGACAGGTACTGCCGCAACCCCTGGTGCGGAGCCCCCATCCGTCACACCGACCACGCCGTCGGCGTCGAGGAAGGTGGACCCACCAGCGCTGACAACGGCCAGGGCCTGTGCGAGGCGTGCAACTACGCCAAGCAGGCGCCCGGCTGGCGGTCCAAGACCCGGATCGATCCCGACGGCGCCCACGTCGTGGAGACCACCACCCCCACTGGCCACGTCTACGAGACCAGACCACCCCCGGCGCACCCCCGGCGCGAGTGAGATGACCTACCGGTGTCTCGCAGCGACACCGATCGGTCACCCAGACCACTCGCCGGGTCTCGTGGCCCCTGCGCTCCTGCGTCGCTCCGGGGCACCTCGACCTCCGGTGGTGTCGGTGGCTCGCGGTTTCACAACGATCCGACGACGGGTGCGGCGTCCGGGCGGGGCGGCGAGGCAGGATCGGTGCATGGACGCCCCCGACGTGACCGTCAACGGGCGCGCGGTCCCGTTCGCCGGGGCCACGCCCCACACCACCGCCCTCGACTGGCTGCGTGGGCTCGGCCTGACCGGCGCCAAGGAGGGGTGCGCGGAGGGGGAGTGCGGGGCCTGCTCCGTGATGGTCGCCCGCCCCGGGGTGGACAGCCCGACCGAGTGGACGGCGCTCAACGCCTGCCTCATGCCCGCCGCCCAGCTCGCCGGGCAGGAGGTCGTCACCGCCGAGGGGCTGGCCGACGGGGACGTGCTCCACCCCGTCCAGGCGGAGATGGCGGCGCGGGGCGGGTCGCAGTGCGGCTACTGCACCCCGGGGTTCGTCTGCTCCATGGCGGCCGAGTTCTACCGACCGGGTCGGGTCCCGACGAGCTCGACCACCGAGGAGGCCGGCGAGGACGACGCCGACCACGAGTGCGGACCCAACGGGTTCGACCTCCACGCCCTCAGCGGCAACCTGTGCCGCTGCACCGGCTACCGGCCCATCCGGGAGGCGGCGTACGCCGTCGGGCAGGCGGACGACGCCGACCCGCTCACCGCCCGCACGCGGCAGCACCCCCCCGCCACCACGTACGCCGAGGTCAGCGCCGACGGGGCCCGCTTCGTCCGGCCCGCGGACCTGCCGGCCCTGCTGGACCTGCTCGCCGAGGAGCCGGACGCCGTCCTGGTCGCCGGCAGCACCGACCACGGCGTCGAGGTGAACCTGCGCGGCGCCCGCCCGCCGCTCACCGTCGCCGTCGACCGGCTCGACGAGCTGCGCGGCTTCACGCTCGCCGACGACCACGTCGAGCTCGGCGCGGCCCTCACCCTCACCGAGATCGAGCGCCGCCTCGCCGGCCGGCTGCCGCTGATCGGCCAGATGACGGCGCAGTTCGCGTCCCGGCTGATCCGCAACGGCGCCACGCTCGGCGGCAACCTCGGCACCGGCTCGCCCATCGGGGACGCCGCCCCGGCGCTGCTCGCCCTGGAGGCCGAGGTCGTCCTCGCGTCCGCCGCCGGCGACCGGACCGTGAGGCTCGCCGACTACTTCACCGGCTACCGCACCAGCGTCCGCGAGCCCGGGGAGGTCATCCGCGCGGTGAGGATCCCGCTGCCCGCCCGCGGGCTGACCGCGTTCCACAAGATCGCCAAGCGCCGCTTCGACGACATCTCCAGCGTCGCCGTCGGGTTCGCGCTCGACCTGGAGGACGGCGTCGTGACCGCCGCCCGCATCGGGCTCGGCGGGGTGGCCGCCACCCCGATCCGAGCCCGCGCCACCGAGACCGCGCTCGAGGGCCGTGCCTGGAACGCCGACACCGTCGCCGCGGCCGCCGACGTCCTCGGGGGCGAGGGCACGCCGCTCGACGACCACCGCGCCAGTGCGGCCTACCGCGCCGCGATGCTGCGCACCTCCCTGCTCAAGCTCCACGCGGAGCACCCCGGGACCAGCGAGAGGGCGACCGCATGAGCCGCGCACCCGAGCACCTGTCGGAGGGCCTCGCCCAACGGCCCGCCCGCGGTGTCGTGGTGGGGGAGTCCCTGCCCCACGAGAGCGCCGCCGGCCACGTCACCGGCACCGCGCTCTACACCGACGACCTCGTCGGCCGCACGCCCGGCTGCCTGCACGCCCACCCCGTCCAGGTCCCCGTCGCGCACGCCCGCGTCACGGCGATGCGCGTCGACCCGGCGTACGACGTCCCGGGCGTCGTCCGCGTGCTCACCGCCGCCGACGTCCCCGGCGTCAACGACGCGGGGATCAAGCACGACGAGCCCCTGTTCGGTGACGAGGTGATGTTCCACGGCCACGCCGTCGCCTGGGTGCTCGGCGAGACCCTCGAGGCCGCCCGGCGGGGTGCCCTGGCCGTCGAGGTCGACGTCGAGGAGCTGCCGGCGCTGGTCAGCATCCACGACGCCATCGAGGCCGGCAGCTTCCAGGGCGGCCAGCCCACCCTGGCCCGCGGCGACGTCGAGACCGCGCTCGCGGAGGCGACCCACGTCTTCTCCGGCGAGACCGAGATGGCCGGGCAGGAGCACTTCTACCTCGAGACCCACTGCTCGCTCGCGCTCGTCGACGAGGCCGGGCAGATGTTCGTGCAGTCCAGCACGCAGCACCCCACCGAGACGCAGGAGATCGTCGCCCACGTCCTCGGGATCGCCAGCCACGAGGTGACCGTCCAGTGCCTGCGCATGGGCGGCGGCTTCGGCGGCAAGGAGATGCAGCCGCACGGGTACGCCGCCGTCGCGGCCCTCGGCGCGCGCCTCACCGGCCGCCCGGTGCGCGTGCGGCTGACCCGCAGCCAGGACATGACGATGACCGGCAAGCGACACGGCTTCCACGCCGCCTGGCGCGCCGGGTTCGACGACGACGCCCGGCTCGTCGCCCTCGACGCCACCCTCACCTCCGACGGCGGGTGGAGCCTCGACCTCTCCGAGCCCGTGCTCGCGCGGGCGCTGTGCCACGTCGACAACGCCTACTGGATCCCGCACGTGCGGGTGAACGGCCGCGTCGCGCGGACCCACAAGACCTCGCAGACCGCGTTCCGGGGGTTCGGCGGCCCGCAGGGGATGCTCGTGGTGGAGGACGTCCTCGGCCGCTGCGCGCCCCGCCTCGGCGTGCCCGCCCAGGTGGTGCGCGAGCGCAACTTCTACGCCGACGGGCAGGACACGCCCTACGGCCAGCCGGTGAAGCAGCCCGAGCGCCTCCACCGGGCCTGGACGACGCTGAGCAGCGAGGCCGACCTCGACGCCCGCCGCGCCGAGGTCGCCGCCTTCAACGCCGCCCACCCCCACGCCAAGCGGGGCCTGGCGACGACGCCGGTGAAGTTCGGGATCTCCTTCAACCTCACCGCCTTCAACCAGGCCGGCGCCCTCGTGCACGTCTACAAGGACGGCTCCGTCCTGGTGAACCACGGCGGCACCGAGATGGGCCAGGGGCTCCACACCAAGATGCTCCAGGTCGCGGCGACCGCGCTCGGGGTGCCGCTGTCGCGGGTCCGGCTCGCCCCGACCCGGACCGACAAGGTCCCCAACACCTCCGCCACCGCGGCCAGCTCCGGCGCCGACCTCAACGGCGCCGCCGTCCGCGACGCCTGCGAGCAGATCACCGCCCGCCTGCTCGAGGTGGACCCCGACGGCTCGATGTCGTGGGAGGACCGGGTCCGGACGGCGTACATGTCGCGCGTGCAGCTCTTCGCCGCCGGCTTCTACAAGACCGAGGGCCTGCACTGGGACTCCAGCATCATGCGCGGGGAGCCCTTCAAGTACTTCGCGTACGGCGTCGCCGCGGCCGAGGTGGAGGTCGACGGGTTCACCGGCGGCTACCGCACGCGGCGGGTGGACGTCGTCCACGACGTCGGCGCCAGCCTGTCGCCACTGGTGGACGTCGGGCAGATCGAGGGCGGCTACGTGCAGGGGGCGGGCTGGCTGACGCTGGAGGACCTGCGCTGGGACGAGGGCGACGGGCCCGGCCGCGGGCGGCTGCTGACCCAGGCGGCGAGCACCTACAAGCTGCCGAGCCTGTCGGAGATGCCCGAGGACTTCCGCGTCACGCTGCTGCCCGACGCCTCCGAGGACGGCGCCGTGTACGGCGGCAAGGCCGTCGGCGAGCCGCCGCTCATGCTCGCCTTCGCGACCCGAGAGGCGCTGCGCGAGGCCGTCGCCGCGTTCGGCCCGGACGACGAGGGGCCCGGGCCCGGCGTCGACCTCGCCTCGCCCGCCACCCCCGAGGCCGTGTGGTGGGCGATCGAGCGTGCCCGCGCCGGCGGCGACGACCGCCTGGTGGTCGGCGGCGCCGGGGCGACCGGGACGGAGCCACCGCAGCCGGACGGCCCGGCGTACCGGCCGGAGTCCGAGAGGCTGGCCCAGCAGTGAGGTGGGAGCAGGCCGTCCGCCGGCTGCGCGCCGAGCGACGCCCCGGCGTCCTCGTCACCGTCGCCGCCGCGCGCGGGCACGCACCCCGCGCCGCCGGGGCGAAGCTGGTCGTCGCCGCCGACGCCGCGTGGGGGACCGTCGGTGGCGGCAACCTCGAGGCCGTCGCGACCGAGCGCGCCCGGGAGCTCCTCGCCGCCGGCGCGACCGACGTGGCCCTGGAGACGGTCGCGCTGTCGGACCGGGCGCCGTACCGCCACGGGGTGCAGTGCTGCGGCGGCGAGGTGACGCTGCTGCTGGAGCCGCTGGCCGTCGTCCCGGCCGTCGCCGTCTTCGGGGTGGGCCACGTCGGGCTCGAGCTCGCCCGGGTCCTCGCCCGCCACGACCTCGACCTCCACCTCGTCGACTCCCGGCCCGAGCAGCTCGCCGCCGAGCGGCTGGCCGTCCTGGACGACGCTGTCGCCGACGTCCACGTCCACCGCGTCCCGGTGCTGCCCGAGCTCGTCGTCGCCGAGCTGCCGCCCGGCACCCACGTGCTCGTCATGACCCACGACCACGCCGAGGACGTCGCCCTCTGCGACGCCGCCCTGCGCGCCGACCACCTCGCCTCGGTCGGGCTGATCGGGTCCGCCGGCAAGTGGGCGCGCTTCACCGCGCGCCTCGCCGAGGAGGGCCACGACCCGGCGCGGGTGGCGGCGATCCGCACCCCCATCGGCCTCCCCGAGCTGGTCGGCAAGGAGCCCGCCGTCATCGCCGTCAGCGTCGCGGCCGACCTCCTGCAGCGCTTCGCGACCGAGCGCACCGACCGGGCGAGCGTCTAGTGCTGGTCCGCGCCCGGGTGCTCGACACCCCCGACGACCCGTTCACCGGCGGGGTCGACGGCACCGGCCTGCGCAGCGACGAGGACGCCGGCCTGCTCGTCCTCGACGGCGTCGTCGCGGCCCGCGGGCCGTTCGCGCAGGTGCGCGCCGCCCACCCCGACGCCGAGGTCGTCGACCTGCGTGACGGGCTCCTGCTGCCGGGGTTCGTCGACACCCACGTCCACTTCCCGCAGGTGCGCGTCATCGGCGGGCTGGGGATGCCGCTGCTCGAGTGGTTGGAGCGCTGCGCCCTCCCGGAGGAGGCCCGCCTCGTCGACCCGTCGTACGCCGCCGGGGTGGCGGCCGACTTCGTGTCCGGGCTGGTGCAGGCGGGGACGACGTCCGCGCTGGTCTTCGGCGCCCACTTCGCGCCGGCCGTCGACCTGCTGTTCGCCGAGGCCGCCGTCGCCGGCCTCCGGGTGACGGCCGGTCTCGTCGTCAGCGACCGGCTGCTGCGCGAGGACCTCCGGACCACCCCGCAGACGGCGTACGACGAGGGACTGGGCCTGGCGCAGCGGTGGCACGGCGTCGACCGGGCCCGGTACGCCGTCACCCCCCGCTTCTCCCTGTCGTGCGGCGAGCCGCTGATGGACGCCTGCGCGGCGCTCGCCCGGGAGGTCGACGGGGCGTTCGTGACCAGCCACGTCAACGAGAACCCCGCCGAGGTCGCGGCGGTGGCCGAGGCGTGCGGGACGTCGTACGTCGAGAGCTACGACCGGCACGGCCTGCTCGACGGCCCCGCGGTGCTGGCCCACGACGTCCACCCCACCGACGACGAGCTCGCCCTGCTCGCGGCCCGCGGCACCGCGGTCGCGCACTGCCCGACGTCCAACGCCGCGCTGGGCAGCGGGCTGTTCCCGCTCGCGCAGCACCTCGCCGCCGGGGTGGGTGTGGCCCTCGGATCCGACGTCGGGGCGGGCACCGGCTTCTCGCTCCTGAAGGAGGGCCTGCAGGCGTCCTTCGCCCAGCAGCTGCTCGGCGACGCCGGCCACCCCCTGACGCCCGCGCACCTGCTGCACCTCGCGACCACCGCCGGGGCGGCCGCGCTGCGGCTGCCCGACGTCGGGCACCTCGGTGTCGGGATGCGCTTCGACGCGCAGCACCTGCGACCCGCCGCCGGCTCCACCCTCGACGTCGGCCTGCGGCACGCCGCGAGCCCGGACGCGGCGCTCGCGACGGTGTTCGCGCTGGGGACGTCGGCCGACGTGCGGTCGGTGTGGGTCGACGGGGAGCAGGTGCTCGATCGCCCCGCGCCGGCGTCGTCAGGCGTCGACTGAGGTCTCGCCCGCACCCGTCGCGGGACGGTCTGCGCGCAAGGAGGCGCGGACCGGGGTCTCCATCGGCCCGGTGGGCTCGTTGGCGGCGACGATGAGACCGCGGGCGCTGCGCACGAGGCCCCCGACGGCGGCACGGCTGCCGGCCGGCTCCCGCAGCAGCTCGTAGATGCGGTCCACGAGGCCGGGGTCGAACCCGCGGGCGGCCAGCACGCGGGCGAGCCAGTCGTTGGCCTCGAGCAGGATCGTCTCGTCGTCGGTGGCCAGGGTGGCCGACAGGCAGCCCACGAGGTGGTCGACCCACCCCTCGAGGTCGCCGGCGTCGGCGGCCGGGGCCGCGCCGGAGCGGCGCAGCCCGACGGTCACGTAGGAGACCATCTGCTCGCGGTAGGTCTCGAGCCAGGCCACGTCCTCGGAGGCGGCGATGGCCGCGGGACCGGTCAGGCGGGCCGCCTGGGGGTCCTCGGCGATGGCGTTCAGCCAGGCGACGGCCTCCTCGGGGCCGGCGCACCAGGCGCTGGCGCCGATCGCCCGTGCGCGCTTCTCGTCGTCCCCGAAGGCCTGCCCGCCGACGACGACCCGCAGGCCCTGGTCGCGCAGGCGCTTGACGAGCCCGGCCGCGCGGCCCAGGGAGGAGGTCAGCGAGGCGCTCAGCAGGACCGCGTCGCTCCGCTGGGACACGGCCCGCTCGAGCAGGGCGTCCGCGTCCGGGCTGCCGCCGACGTGGTCGACGCGGAGCCCGTGGGCCATGAGGATCTCGGAGACCACGAGGGAGGCGAAGGCGTGCTGCTCGTCCTCGACGCAGGCCACGAGCACCAGCGGCCCGTCCTTGCGTGGCTGGGCGTTGAACGAGCCGAGCCAGAGCAGCAGGCCCTCGTTGACCGAGGTGGCGGTGTGCTCCTGGGCGACGGTCCACTCGCCGGTCATCCACAGCTCGCCGACGCGGTGCTGGGCGACCAGGAGGTGGTCGCGCAGGATCTCCGCCGTACTGACGCCGTCGGCGCGCAGTCGCTTGACCGCGGCGAGGGCGGATCGCCGGTCGCCGGCGGCCACGGCCTGCCAGTAGTGCGTGTCCATCGTCGAGGACGGTCCCCCGCTCGGGTCTGCTTCACACATCCGGCTTACACCGTAGGTCGGATGCGGTGAGGAATCGAGTCAGAGGTGCCCCGGGACCCGGGGGAGCAGTCAGCAGAAGCCGGGCACCGCGTGCCACGCCGCGCCCGGGTCCGGCGCACCGTCACGCAGCACCGAGGCCTCGATGAGGCCGTACGGCCGGTCGGCGGCGATGAACACCTCCCCGGGGTTCTCCAGGCCGAACGGCGCCAGGTCCACCAGGAAGTGGTGTTTGTTGGGCGCGGAGAACCGCACCTCGACCACCTCGTCGCGGGCGGCGATCGCGGCCTCGCCCATCGCGTACAGGGTCTGCTGCAGCGCCTCGCTGTGGGTGGTGGCGAACGCCTCGAGCATCACCCGGCGCACCTCGGCGTACGACGCGTCCCAGGCGACGCCGGCCGCCGCGACCGCCGCGGGGTCGTGGCGCCACCGGACGACGAGCGAGGTCGCGAGGATGCGGTCGTCGGTCTCGGGCAGGGTCGTGTAGCGGTCCTTCAGGAACCCCCGGAACGCCGACCCGGTCGTCTTCATGACCACGAGGTCGGAGATCCCCGACAGCACCTGGGCGACCCGCTCCTCGCCGCGGCCCTCGACGTTGACGACCGTCGTCCGCACGTCGGACCCGGCCCGGGCGAAGGCGTGGTCGTGCCCGGCGCCGTCCACCTCGAGCCGGGCCCAGGTGTGCTCGAGGACCTCGATGCGGGCGCCGGTGGCGGCGGGGGTGGCCTCCAGGAAGTGGTCGGCGAGGGTGAGGGCGTAGTCCTCGATCGCGCCGATGCCCTTCTCCTTGGCGAACGCGAAGGCGGTGTTCTTCTGGGTGTCGGTCGGCAGGACGTCGGCCTGGTCGCCCGTGGTGTGCGCGGCGGCGAAGTCGCCGCGCAGCGAGGTCGACACGGTGAGGTCGCGGACCTCGTGGCGCGCGGTGTCGCGGACGACGCGGACCACGCGGTTCTCGGCCTTGCCGTACTGGTTCGCGCCGAGGTGCACGCCCCGGCTGCTCGACGACTCGCTCACGGCTGCTCCTCGGGGTCGAGGCTGCGCTCGAGGCGCAGCAGGGCGATGCGCCGCAGCTCGTCGGCGACGACCGCGGCCTCCGTCTCGTCGTCGTTGCCGAGGCGGGTCCGGGCCGCGGTGAGGACCTCCTCGGCGGACAGCCCGCTCGCGCAGACGAGGAAGATGCGGTCGAAGCGCTCCTCGTAGGCGACGTTGGCCTCGAGGAGCGCCTGCTGGACGTCGGCCGCGGTCGAGACGCCCGACTGCTCCCGACGGGAGAACGCCGCCTCGGAGCTCCCACCGCTCGCCCGCTCCCCGATGCGCGGGTGGGCGGCCAGGGCACGGGTGACCTCGTCGGCGCTGAACGCCCGCGCCGCGGCGTCGGCGGTGGCGAGCGCGCCGGCCACGTCGTCGTACGGGCGACCCGCGCGGACGGCGTCCGCCCACCGCGGCACGTCGCAGCAGGCCAGCAGCAGCGCCGTCGCCTCGTCGTCCGGGGCCGCGTTGAAGTCGGCGAGCGTCATCGCAGCACCGTAGCGGCCCCGGACGGGGCCGGGCTCAGCGCTTCTCGCGCAGCACCCGCTGCAGCACGGGCGGGACGTCGGTGATGATCGCGTCGACGTCCCAGGCGATGAGGCGGCGCATGTCGGCCTCGGCGTTGACGGTGTAGACGCTGGTCTCCAGGCCCGCGGCGTGGATGGCGTCGACGTCGGCCTCGGTGATCACCCGCTGCGAGGGGTTGATCCACTCCGCCCACGGACGGGCGGCGGCGATGTCGGCGGCGGTGGGCGTACGGCCGTAGAGCAGGCCCTTCTCGACGGCCGGGTCCACCTGCTCGTAACCCCGCATCCAGGCGATGTCGAAGGACTGCACGACGAGCCGGTCGCGCTTCTCGGCGGTGCGCAGGTGGGGGTCGGTGGCCAGCGCGCGCTCGAGGTCCTGCTCGATGCCCGGGTAGAGGCCGGGGTTCTTCATCTCGAGCAGCATCCGCGCGCGCTGGCCGACGACCCTGCTCCACTCGGCGAGCGTGGGGACCCTCTCGCCGGCGAACGCGGGCGAGAACCACGACCCGGCGTCGAGCTTCTTGATCTCGGCGAGGGTGAAGTCGCCGACGGTCCAGGGGGCGCGGTCGGGGAAGACCTGCTCCGCGTCCGTCGTCCGGGCCAGGGTCGCGTCGTGCACGAGGATCAGCACGCCGTCGGACGTGCGCTGGATGTCGTTCTCGATCTCGTCGGCGCGGTCGCGCAGCGCCTGCCGGGCGGAGGCGAGCGTGTTCTCCGGCGCCGCGCCCGACGAGCCGCGGTGGGCGACGACCACGACGTCGTCCTTGCCGGGGCCACCGGGGCCACCGGGGCCACCGGGGGCGGCGTACGCCGGGGCGAGGCTGAGGGTGGTCGCGACGCCGGCGAGCACGGCGGTGAGCGAGACGGACAGGGCGCGGGTGCGCAGGCGCATGCAGGGTCTTCTTTCCCGAGAGCGGCCGCCGGCTCTCGGCGGCCCGGAGCACCGTGGCCCACCGTGTCGAACGGCAGGTGTACGGCCGCCGACCGCGGAGTGTGTCGTCCGTGACGCACCGGATGAGTCAGGGACGACACGCTCCCGGGACGGGACAACCGCTCCCGCAGGGGTGCGGGGTGACCGCCACGCCGTGCCGACGCAGGAACCGCACGAGCAGGACCGTGGTGGCGCAGGAGTCGACGAGCACCTGGCGGGAGCCGAGGCGGGTGGTGGCGCCGCCGTCCACCGCGTGGAGGAGGTCGCGCTGGAGGTCGGCGTCCCGGTCCTCCCGTGAGGTGTGGTGCGCGAGGCCGTCCAGCTCGACGACGGCTCCGCCCTCGTACGTCGCGTCGCGGTAGACGACGCCGGCGGCAGTGTCGGCACGCACCTGCCACCTCGAGCGCGGCAGGCCGTGCGCGCGCTCGATCCGCTGCAGGTAGGCCCGCTCCAGCACGGAGGACACGCCTCCGGCGATGTCGTCGAGCACCGCCTCCAGGAACGCGCGTCGCGGTGCCCGGCGCAGCGAGGCCAGCGCCGCGGAGAGCCGGGCGGCCGTCGTCCGGCGACTCCCGAC
The DNA here is from genome assembly GCF_947489365.1 of uncultured Nocardioides sp. Taxonomy (GTDB): domain Bacteria; phylum Actinomycetota; class Actinomycetes; order Propionibacteriales; family Nocardioidaceae; genus Nocardioides. The sequence continues at coordinate 270,656 of NZ_CANLDB010000006.1, read as the reverse complement.
CGCGCGGGTGAGCGCGGCCACCGCGGACGCCTCGTCCCTGGCGCAGGCGGCGACCTCGAGGACGGCGTCCTCGTACCGCTGGCGGGGAGGCCCGGTGTTCCACTGGACCCGCCGGTCGAGGTCGACCACACGTCGGACCTTCGCGCCGGGAGGGTCCGCCCGGCGGCAGCGGGTGCGGTCGATCGCGACGAGGATCACCTCGTCGTCGGGCCCTGCTCCCTCGGCCGCGTGGACCGCCGAGCGACCGAGCAGTGCCGCCGGCCAGCACGGCAGCACCGCCGCCCACGCCCGCTGCCGCCAGGTCGGCACGCCCGTGTGGTCGAGGTAGACACCCGGCGCCTGGCGCACCCACAGTCGTCGTCGCAGACGCCGCTCGATCTCGTGCGGCCGCAGCCCGTGCGCCTCGACCTGCCACCGCGCGACGACGCCGTCCTGCGACGCGATGAGCGCGCGCAGCGCGGGTGGGTCGGTCGGATCGGTCACGCCGACAGGGTGGCCCGACCGGGCGCCTCCCTGCTCCGTGACGCCGGCTCACCTGTGGAGAAGCCGGAGCGTGTCGTCCGTGACGTGTCCGATGAGTCACGGACGACACGCTGGTCCATTCCTCCACACCCGACACCAGGAGGACGAGATGGGACCGATCACCCCCACGCTGTGGATCAACGGCGAGGACATGGACGCCGCCGCGCAGTACTACCTCGACGCGTTCGGGGGCGAGGTCGTGCACACGCTCGACTACGGGCCGGACGCCGGCGAGCACGCCGGGACGCGGATGGTCGTCGTCCTCACCCTGGCGGGCCAGCAGTTCTGCCTGCTCAACGGCACCGACACCCACTTCACGCCCAACGAGTCGGTGTCGTTCGAGCTCAGCCTCGACGACCAGGCCGAGGTCAACCGGATCTGGGACCACCTCGCGAAGGAGGGCCGGCCCGGCCCGTGCGGGTGGATCGCCGACCGCTACGGCTTCTCGTGGCAGGTCGTGCCGCGGGTGCTGAACGACATGCTGCGCGACCCCGACCCGGAGCGGGTGGCGCGGGTGACCGCCTGCTTCATGGCCGTCGACGGCCGGGCGTTCGACATCGGCGAGCTCCAGGCGGCGTACGACGGCCGCTGACGCCACCCGCGAGGGCGGCGCCAGCGGCCGTGGCTCGGTCCGGCGTGGTGCCGGGCGTCGATCAGTCGACGAGGTGGACCAGGTCGATCAGGGGGTGGGGACGTCACCCATCAGGTCCTGCAGCTGGCTGGCGCAGGTGTCCTGGTTGTAGTCGTTGAGGGCGTCGGCGCCCTCCTCGTCACCGCCGAGCTCCTCCTCGAGGTCCTGCGGGTCCCCGCCTTCGTAGGCCTCGGTGAAGTCATCCTCGTCGACCTCCTGGGTCGCCTCGATCTGCTCCTCCCAGGCGGCGCGGGCGTCGTCCGGCATGTCCTCGGGGGTGCCGACCTCCTCCTGCTCGTCGACGGAGCTCTGGAGCTCGTCGAAGACCTCGTCGGCCGGCGGCTGCTCGCCGCCGGTGGAGTTCTCGACGATGTACTGGAAGAGACCGATCTGCGCGTTGCAGTAGTCCTCGGCGCTGGCGTCGGTCGGCGGGCCGCCGACGCCGCACCCGGTGAGGGCGGACGCGAGCAGGACGGGGGCGCCGATGGCGGCGAGACGGCGGGTGAGCGACATGGTGACCTCTCGTGGGCCCGCGGGTGCGGGTCGTGGGCGGACACCCGTCACCTTCCCACCCCGCGGCGTCCTCACACCTGCTTTCCTCCACTGGCGTCCGACCGCGGCCCGAGGCGTCGCGCGGAGGTGTGGGCCCGTACGCCGTGGGGCAGGGTTGTCCCGACGTGCGGCGGAGCGGGAGGACGGATGGCACACCCCCAGGTGGGCGACATGGTCGGGCGCTACCGGCTGGACGGCGTCCTCGGCGAGGGCGGCATGGGCGTGGTCATGACCGCCACGGACACGCGGTTGCAGCGCGAGGTCGCGGTGAAGGTGATGTCCCGGGCCCTGGCGCAGGACCCGGCGTTCCGGGCCCGCTTCGACCGGGAGGCGACCGCGCTGGCGCGGCTCGAGTCGCCGCACGTGATCGATGTCTTCGACCACGGCGAGCACCCTCCCGGGCCGCAGGGGGCGCCGTACCTGGTCACCCGCCTGGTCCGCGGTGGGGACCTGGACTCCCTGCTGCGCACCCGCGGGCCGCTGCCCCTGCGGATGGCCGCGGACGTCGTCGCGCAGGTCGCCGAGGCGCTGCGTGACGCGCACGCGGCGGGCGTGGTCCACCGCGACGTGAAGCCCGCCAACGTGCTGCTCCGCGACCCCGATGAGCCGCGGCTGTTCGCCACGCTGTGCGACTTCGGCATCGCCACGGTCACCGGACCGACGGCCCAGGCGGCTCCCCTCACCCGGACCGGCGGGGTGTCCGGGACCTGGGGCTACATGGCCCCCGAGCGCATCGACGGCGGACCCGGCACCCCGGCGTCCGACCTCTACGCCCTCGGCTGCCTGCTGTGGGCGACCCTCACCGGGCGGCCGCCGTACACGGGCAGCGAGTACGCCGTCGCCGACGCCCACCACCGTGCGCCCGTGCCGCAGCTCGGCGGCTCCGACCCGCTGGTCCGGGCGGTCGACCGGCTGCTGGCCGCGACGATGGCGAAGCACCCGCAGCAGCGGCCGGCGTCCGCCGAGGTGGTGCGGGCCGCGCTGGCCGACATCGCCGCGGGCCGCGAGCCCGGGGCAGCGGCCCTCGCCTCCGGCCCACCCCGACGCGGCCGCCTGGTGCTCGCCGGGGCCGCCGCGGTCCTGCTCGTCGCCGGTCTCGCCACCGGCGTCGCGCTGTGGCCGCGCGGGGAGGGCGGCGACCCGACGGACGACGAGACGACCGAGGTCGCCGCGGGCGAGGAGACCGAGGAACCGGCCCCCGACCCGGGCGCCGACATCAACGGCGACGGGCTGGGCGACCTGGTGCTGCAGATCGGGCGCTCACGCGACGCGCAACGGTTCACGTTCGTCTCGGACGGCTCGCGGTTCCTGGGCCCCGAGGACTCCGCCGGGACCCGCGGGCTGCCGCTGCGCGGGGACGTCGACGGCGACGGCCTGCCCGACCTCGTCGTCGTCTCCCGCGGTGCCGACGTCACGTCGCGGGTCTCCGTCGAGCTCGGCAGCGGGGAGACGGTCGACTCCTCGACGCCGCCGCTGGCGCTCACGCAGCTGTACACCGTCGTCCGGGACGTCGACGGCGACGGGCTCGACGACCTCTCGTTCTGGGGGACCGACACCGCGGGACGGCTGGTCTTCCAGACCTCACCGAGCACCGGGGACGGCGAGTTCGGCCCCCGCGAGCAGGTCGAGCTGCCCGACCTGTCCGGCGGCTACCTCCAGCCCGGCGACTACGACGGGGACGGCCGCGTCGACCTCGCCCACCTGCAGCCCGCCGACGGCGAGACCGGCACCGTGCAGGTCCTGCTGCGCACCGACGACGGGTTCGAGGCCGCCGGGGAGCCGCGACCCTCGCTCGGGCCGCGGGACCTCGTGCTGACCCGGACCGGCGACGCGGACGGCGACGGCGTCGACGAGCTCGTCCAGGTGACCACGACCGGAGGTCGTCGCACGATCCGGGTGTGGCAGGTCCAGGACGGCGAGGTCGCCGACACGGAGTGGTTCTCCGGCGAGGTCGACCCGCTGTCCGAGGTCCAGCTGACGCCGGCGGTCAGCGATGTCGACGGCGACGGGTACGACGACCTCGTGCTGTGGCGGCTCGTCGGGGACGGCACCGTCGCGCTCGACGTCGCCCGCTCGACCGGGTCGTCGTACGAGGAGGCGGAGGAGTGGGCCACCTGGAGCTGCGACCCGATCTGCAACAACCCGCTCACCGTGGTCTCACCGACGACCTGAGCGGCGGCCCAGGAGGGCCGTGACGCCCCGGACGTGACGGTGGAGGACCCCCGAGGGGATCCTCCACCGTGAAGTCGGGCTGACAGGATTTGAACCTGCGGCCTCCTCGTCCCGAACGAGGCGCGCTACCAAGCTGCGCCACAGCCCGATGCCCGCACGATCGCACCAGCGCGGGCGTCCGCGAGCATACCCGAGCCGCGGGGTGCTCCCGGCATCGCCCTCAGCCGGTCCGCGGCAGGAGGGTGATCAGGCTGGCCTCGGGGCGGCAGGCGGTGCGGAAGCGTAGCCACGGGTTGGTGCCGAGACCGGCGCTGACGTGCAGGTACGACGACCCGGGCTGTCCGGGGACCGAGTCCGCGGGGTGGCGGTGCAGGCCCTTGACCCGGGCGGGCTCGAGGTCGCAGTTGGTGGTCAGCGCCCCGACGTACGGCAAGCAGACCTGGCCGCCGTGGGTGTGGCCGGCGAGGACCAGGTCGTGGTCGTCGGCGGCGAACGCGTCCAGCACCCGCAGGTACGGCGCGTGCGCCACCGCGACCCGCACGTCGGCGTCGTGGTCGGCGCCGCCACGGACCGCGGCGAGGTCGTCGTACGACAGGTGGGGGTCGTCGACGCCGACGAAGCTCAGCCGGGTGCCGCCGACCGTCAGGGCGCCGCCGGTGTTGGTGAGGTCCAGCCAGCCCGCGGTGGTCATCGCGGCCTTCATCTCCCGCCACGGCAGCGGGGCGGTGCGGGTGTTGCGGCGGCCGTCGTCCGGCAGGAGGTAGCGCAGCGGGTTGCGGAAGCCCGGCGCGAAGTAGTCGTTCGAGCCCAGCACGAAGACGCCGGGGACGGCCAGCAGCGGGCCGAGCGCGTCCAGCAGCGGGTCGAGGGCCTTCAGGCTCGCGAGGTTGTCGCCGGTGTCGACGACGATGTCGGGGCCGAGGTCGGCGAGGCGTCGTACCCACTCGCGCTTGGCCCTCTGGTCGGGCGTCAGGTGGAGGTCGGAGAGGTGCAGGACCCGCAGGGGCGCGTGGCCGGGGGGCAGGACCGGCACGTCCCAGCGGCGCAGCGTGTAGGCCCGCGCCTCGGCGGCGGCGTACGCCGCGACCCCCGTCCCGACGGCCCCCAGCGCCAGGGCGGAGCGGGCCAGAAACCGCGTGGGAGCCATCGGGCCAGGCTGTCACAATGAGCACCATGAGTGCCCTGAAGGACCGACTCCGCACCGACCTCACCACGGCCATGAAGGCCCGGGAGGAGCTGCGGGCCTCGACCCTGCGCATGGCGCTGACCGCGATCACCAACGCCGAGGTCGCCGGCAAGGAGGCCAAGGAGCTCACCGACGACGAGGTCGTCGGCGTCCTGAGCAGCGAGGCGAAGCGCCGCCGCGAGGCCGCCACCGCCTTCGACGACGGTGACCGCCCCGAGCGCGCCGAGCGCGAGCGGGCCGAGGCCGGGGTGCTGGCCGACTACCTGCCCACCCCGCTCACCGACGCGGAGATCGCCGCGCTGGTCGAGAAGGCCATCGCGGACGCCGGCGTCGCCGACGAGGGCATGAAGGCCATGGGCCGCGTCATGGGCGTCGTGACCCCGCAGACCAAGGGCCGCGCCGACGGCGGCGCCGTCGCCGCGGAGGTACGCCGCCAGCTGGGCTGAGGGCCGACCGCCGACCCCGGCGGTCGAGGTGTGAGGGCCGCCAGGCTCTCGTCCGGTGGTCGAGGTGTGAGGGCCGCCAGGCCCGAGCCACGAGACCCGGTGAGGTCGCTCACGGGATCTCGTGGCTCGGCCGTGGCCGGCCTCGCGCCTCGATCTCCGGGAACGTCCCGTCAGCCCGCGGGCGGGACGAAGTCCGGGTCGTCGATCAGCGGGTCGACCTGGCGCATGGCCTCGGCCCACATCGGGCCGGCGAAGCCGGAGCCGGAGATGCTGCGGTACGCGCCGCCGACCGGGATGCCGCCCAGCGGGATGGGCTCGCCGAACTCGTTGGCGCCGGCGATCATCGCGGCGGTGGCGAGGTTCGGGGTGTAGCCGTTGAACCACACCGACTTGCCGTCCTGCGTCGTCCCGGTCTTGCCGGCCGAGGGCTGAGTCAGCTGGAGGCCCGAGCCGAAGCCGCCCTCCATGACGCCGCGGAGGATGTCGTTGATGCGGTCGGCGGTGTTCTCCTCGAGGACCTGGCTGCAGTCCTCGTCGTAGGTCTTCAGCACGGTGCCGCCGGCGTCCGCGATGTCGATGACGGGGCGTGAGGCGCAGTGCTCGCCGCGGGCCGCGAAGGTGGCGTAGGCCTCGGCCATCTCCAGCGGGCTCACGTTGCCGGTACCGAGCGTGAACGCCGGCACCATCTCCTTGTCGATGTCGGCCGGATCGAACTCGACGCCCATCTCCTTGGCCAGGTTGTACGGGTCGCACAGACCGGTCCGCTGCTCGAGCTGGACGAAGTACGTGTTCACCGAGTTCTGCGTGCCGGAGTACATGTTCATCGAACCGCTGGAGGTCGAGTTCGACGGGCTCCAGATCTCGGTGCTGGGGTAGTAGTCGCCGTCGCAGGTCGGGAAGGTGCCGAGGTCGACCGACACCGTCTCCGGCGAGCTGATCGACTCGTACGGCGACATGCCCTGCTCGAGGGCGGCGGCGATGACGAAGAGCTTGAACGTCGAACCCGGCTGGAAGCCGTTCGAGTCGCCGTACCGCTGGGGGACGACGTAGTTGAGGTACGTCTCGCCGGCCGCTTGGTCGGCGCCCATCGGACGGGACTGGGCGAGGGCGCGGACCGCGCCGGTGCCGGGCTCCACCATCGCCATGCCGCCGATGGCCTGGTCGGTCGGGAACACCGTGCCGGCGACGGCCTCGTCGGCCGCGGCCTGGAAGCGCTGGTCGATCGTCGTCCGGATGGTCAGCCCGCCGGTGAGGATCGTCTCGCGACGCTCGGCCGGGTTCTTGCCGAGGTCGGGGTCGTCGGCGAGGTACTTCAGGACGTAGTCGCAGAAGAAGGCCGCCTTGGAGCTCACGCAGCCGTTCTGCAGCTTGTTGACGTTCAGCCCGAGGTCACGCTTCTTGGTCTTGCGGGCCTGCTTCTGGCTGATGACGTCGAGGTCGGCCATGCGCTGCAGAACGATGTTGCGGCGCTGCAGGGCGCGGTCGGGGGAGTTCGTCGGGTCGTAGTTCGACGGGTTCTGCACGAGGCCGGCGAGCATCGCCGACTCCTTGACGTTGAGGTCGCCCGCGTCCTTGTCGAAGTAGGTCTCCGAGGCGGCCTGGATGCCGTAGGCACCGTCGCCGAAGTAGGCGAGGTTCAGGTAGCGCTCGAGGATCCAGTCCTTGGAGTAGCTGTCCTCGAAGGCGATGGCGTAGCGGAGCTCGCGGAGCTTGCGCGCGTACGTGTCGTCGCTCGCCGCGGCCCGCTCCTCGGGGGTGTCGGCCTGCTGCTGCAGGGTCAGCTTCACCATCTGCTGGGTGATGGAGGAGCCACCCTGGACGACGCCCGCGCTGGCCTGGTTCGTCACGAGCGCGCGCAGCGTGCCGCGCAGGTCGAGCGCGCCGTGCTGGTAGAAGCGGTAGTCCTCGATCGCGACGATCGCCTCACGCATCTTCGGCGACACGTCGGTGAGCTTGATCGACATGCGGTTCTCGTCGAAGACGTTCGCGATCGTGTTGCCGGCGCCGTCCACGATCTTGCTGCGCTGGGGGAGAGCCTCGGTCTCCAGCTCCTCCGGCAGGTCCTCCATGGACTGGGCGACGTTGCGCGCACCCAGGCCGAGGACGCCGGCGAAGGGGATGGCCAGCCCGGCGACGATCACGCCCATGACTGCCGCCACCGCCACCATCACCCCGAGGTGGGAGAGGATGCGGAGCGGGCGCGGACGCTCGGATGCTGGCCGTGACATGCCGCCGAGAATACGGGAGCGGGTCCAGGTACCCCGGATCGTCGCGGTGTCGCCTAGTCCTTTGTGACTAGAGATGCAGAACCGTTCGGTGAATGTTGAGGATTCCTTGCGGAACTTAATCTTGATTCACGCCGGGAGAGACCTGGCCAGCATCTCGGGCAAGCGTCGTGGGGAATGAGGACCATCATGTGGGTTGAGGACTGGGCGCCCGCCGCTCTCTGCAGGCAGGCGCAGCCCGACCAGCTCTTCGTCCGGGGGGCCGAGCAGAACAAGGCCAAGCAGCTGTGCGCCAGCTGCCCCGTCCGGACCGAGTGCCTCGCGGAGGCGCTCGACAACGAGATCGAGTGGGGCGTGTGGGGCGGCATGACGGAGCGCGAGCGCCGCGCCCTCCTGCGTCGCCGCAAGGTCTCCTCGTGGCGCGAGGTCCTCGAGACCGCCCGCGCCCAGCACACGGTCCCCGCGACCTGAGGTCAGCGACCTGAGGTCCGCCCGGACCACCTGAGCCTCGCCCGCCTCAGTGCGGTTGCGAGACGGCCCCGTCGGCGGCTGGGAGAGGGGCCTCAGCCGCCGGCGAGGAGCCGGCCCACCGCCCGCAGCCCGTCGAGGTCGTGGACGTCGCCCGCCAGGGCCGCCACCGCCACCACCGGGACGTCGGGGTGGGCGGCACCGAACCGCTCCACCAGCCGCTCCTCCCGCTCCACCGCCCGCGCCCGGTCGGCGTGCAGGCGCAGCAGCCCCGTCGTCACCGAGCGGGGGTCGCGCTTGCCGACCCGGGTCGCCGCCGCCACCGCCTCGTCGGCGCTCAGCACCGCGGCCCCTCCGCCGGGTCGGGCGCTGCACCGGTTCACCACGAGGCCCGCGAGCGGCATCGCGTCGTCCGCCAGCCGCTCGGTGAAGTACGCCGCCTCGCGCAGCGCGTCCGGCTCGGGCGAGGCGACGACGAGGAACGCCGTCCCGTCGGCCTGCAGCAGCGCGAAGGTCCGCTCCGCGCGGGCCCGGAAGCCGCCGAAGAGGGTGTCGAAGGCGGCGACGAACGTCTGCATGTCGCGCAGCACCTGGGCGCCGATCAGCTTGGTGACGGCGCCGGTGACCAGCCCGAGGCCCGCGGTCATGAACCGGGCCGGCCCGCGCGCGGGGGCGAGCAGCAGCCGGATGAAGCGGCCGTCGAGGAACGAGCTGAGCCGCTCGGGGGCGTCGAGGAAGTCCAGAGCGGAGCGGGACGGCGGGGTGTCGACGACGACGAGGTCGTAGGTGCCGTCGGCCTCGGCGTCGCGGTGCACCTGGCCGAGCTTCTCCATCGCCATGTACTCCTGCGTGCCCGCGAACGAGCTCGACAGCGCGACGTAGAACGGGTTGGCCAGGATCTGCGCGGCCTTGTCGGGGCTGGCCTGGGACTCGACCACCTCGTCGAAGGTGCGCTTCATGTCGAGCATCATCGCGTCGAGCGTGCCGCCCGCCGCGGCGTCGATCCCGACCACGGGCCGCGGGGTGTTGTCGAGCTCCTCGATGCCCATCGACTGGGCCAGCCGGCGCGCCGGGTCGATGGTGAGGACGACGACCTTCCGGCCCTGCTCGGCGGCCCGCAGGGCGAGCGCCGCCGAGGTGGTCGTCTTGCCGACGCCCCCGGAGCCGCAGCAGACGACGATCCGGGTGGTCGGGTCGGCGAGCAGCGCGTCGACGTCCAGGTGGGGCGACTGCTCGCCGCCGCTGGAGCGCGGGCCGACGCGGGGCCGGTGCCGGCTCACGACATCCCCTGCTCGCGCAGCAGGCCGGCGAGCTCGTAGAGGGCGCCGAGGTCGACGCCGCCGGCCAGGCGGGGCAGCTCGTACGTCGGCCGGCCCAGCGTGGCGAGCCGCTCCCGCTGGGCGTCCTCGAGGCGCCGTCGTACGGCGTGGTCGCGGCCGTCGGCCAGCAGCACGTCGACGAGGCCGTCGGCGACCTCGTCGTCCAGGCCGGCCGCGCGCAGGTCGTGCTCGACGCCGCCGGGGTCGAGGGCGCCCGCCCCGGCGGCGGCGAGGTGCTCGTCGTCGAGGTCGCGGGGACGGACCATGTCGACCACGACGCCGCCCACCGGCAGCCCGGCCGCGCGTAGCTCGGTGATCCCGTCGGCCGTCTCCTGCACGGGCATCTCCTCGAGGACGGTGGTGAGGTGCACGGCGGTCGCCTCGGAGCGGAACAGCCCCATCATCAGGTCCGACTGGTGCTTGACCGGGCCGACCTTCGCGAGCCCGGCGAGCTCGGAGCTGACCCCGAGGAACTGCACGATCCGGCCGGTCGGGGGCGCGTCGAGGACGACGGCGTCGTACGCCCGGCCGCCCCCGCGGCGCCCGCCGGGCTTGGCGGCCTCGAAGACCTTGCCGGTGAGCAGGACGTCGCGGACCCCGGGCGCCAGCGTGGTGGCGAAGTCGACGACCCCGAACCGGTCGAGCAGCCGCCCGGCGCGGCCGAGGTGGTAGTAGAGCGCGAGGTACTCCAGCAGCGCCGACTCGGGGTCGACGTGCAGCGCGTGGACCGTCCCCGCCCGGCCCCGGCGGCCCGGCAGGCCCGTGGCGAGGCGCCGCTCCTCGTAGGGCAGCGGCTCGACGTCGAACATCCGCGCGATGCCCTGCCGCCCCTCGACCTCGCACAGCAGGACGTCGCGTCCGCCGTGGGCGAGGGCCAGGGCGAGGGCCGCCGCGACCGTCGACTTGCCCGTGCCGCCCTTGCCGGTGACGACGTGGAGCCTCACGTCGGGCCAGTCGCTCACCCGGCGACCCTACTGACGTCCGCCCCGGTGCGCCGGGACCGGTCAGCGCTGCAGACGCTGGGTGAGGTCGTGGGCCTCGCGGAGCAGCATCTCGCCGTAGGACGCGCGGCGGGCGGGGCCGAAGCGGGAGGCGACGCCGGTGAGCGACAGCGCCCACGCGGGCGCGCCGTCGGCGTCGAACACCGCGGCGCCCATGCCCCAGCTGCCCTCGACGAGCAGGCCGGGGTTGACGGCGTACCCGGTGCGACGGGTGGCCCGGACGCGCCGCTCCAGGCCCGGGCGGTCGTGGGCGACGCCGAAGTCGGCGGCGAGGTCGACGGCGTCGAGGTACGCCGTCCGCTGCGGCGCCGGGAGGTGGGCCAGGATCACCAGGCCCGCGGAGGCGACGCCGAGCGGGAAGCGGATGCCCTCGTGGAGGACATGGCTGCGGATCGGGAAGCTGCCGTCCTGCTGGGCCAGGCAGACCGTCTCCTCGCCGCGACGAGCGGAGAGGAAGGCGCTCTCGCCGGTCGCCTCGGTGAGTCGCGCGAGGGCGGGGCGCGCGAGGCCGACGACGTCGTACCGGCGGGCGGCGGCGCGACCCAGCAGCCACAGCTCGGGACCGAGCCGCCAGCGGCCGTCGTCCCCGCGCTCGACGAGACCCTCGGCGGCGAGGTCGCCGAGCAGGCGGTGGGCGGTCGGTCGGGGGAGGTCGCCCTCCTGGCCAGCCCGGGTGGTGCTCAGGCCGTCGGGCTCCCCGGCGGCGAGGGCCCGCAGCAGGCCCGCGGCGCGGCCGACGACGTGAGCGGGGGACTCCACCCGGCCGACCCTAGCGTCCGGTGGGCGGACGCCGACGTCCACCACGGTCCGCCGTCCGAGAGGTGCCGTGGCGCTCCGTTGACCGTTGTCGGTGACGTGGACCACGCTCGGGCCCACGGATCCAACGAGGGAGGACCAGCGTGGACAAGGTGGTGGCGAGCGCGGCCGAGGCCGTGGCCGACATCGGCCCCGGCTCGCGGTTGGCGGTCGGCGGCTTCGGGCTGTGCGGCGTGCCGTCGGTGCTGATCGAGGCGGTGCTCGACCAGGGCGCCGACGACCTCGAGGCGGTGTCGAACAACTGCGGCGTCGACGAGTGGGGCCTCGGCCGGCTGCTGATGCAGGGGCGGCTGCGCCGGATGATCAGCTCGTACGTCGGGGAGAACAAGGAGTTCGCCCGGCAGTACCTCTCCGGCGAGCTCGAGGTCGAGCTCACGCCGCAGGGCACCCTCGCCGAGCGCATGCGCGCCGGCGGCTCCGGCATCCCGGCGTTCTACACCGCGACGGGCGTCGGCACGCAGATCGCCGAGGGCGGCCTGCCCTGGCGGTACGACGCCGACGGGACCGTCGTCCTCGCCTCGCCGCCGAAGGAGGTCCGGGTGTTCGCGACACCCGAGGGCGACAGGCAGTACGTGCTGGAGGAGGCGATCGTCGCCGACTTCGGCCTGGTGCGGGCCTGGCGGGGCGACCGTCACGGCAACCTGGTCTTCCGCGACTCCGCGCAGAACTTCAACCCGCTCGCCGCGATGTGCGGCCGGGTGACGATCGCCGAGGTCGAGGAGCTGGTCGAGCCGGGCGAGCTCGACCCCAACAGCATCCACACCCCGGGCGTCCACGTGCAGCGGGTCGTCGCGCTCACGCCCGGGCAGGCCGCCGACAAGAAGATCGAGAAGAAGACCGTGCGCGAGCGCGGCGAGGGGGCCTGACATGGCGTGGGACAGGGACCAGATGGCCGCGCGGGCGGCCTCGGAGCTGACCGACGGCTCCTACGTGAACCTCGGCATCGGCCTGCCGACGCTCGTGCCGAACCACGTGCCGGACGGCGTCGAGCTGGTGCTGCAGTCGGAGAACGGGATCCTCGGGGTCGGCCCCTACCCGTACGACGGCGACGAGGACCCCGACCTCATCAACGCCGGCAAGGAGACGGTCACCCTGCGCGCCGGGGCGTCGTTCTTCGACTCCGCGACCTCCTTCGCGATGATCCGCGGCGGCAAGATCGACGCCGCGATCCTCGGCGCGATGCAGGTCTCGGCGGTCGGCGACATCGCCAACTGGATGATCCCCGGGAAGATGGTCAAGGGCATGGGCGGCGCGATGGACCTCGTCCACGGCGCCAAGCGCGTGATCGTCCTGATGGAGCACACCGCCAAGGACGGCGCGCACAAGATCGTGTCGGAGTGCACCCTGCCGTTCACCGGCAAACGGGTCGTGCAGCGGATCATCACCGACCTCGGCGTCATCGACGTGATCGACCCCGCCACCGGCGAGGTCGCCCCCTCGGGGACGATCGGCGACCGCGCGCTGAAGCTCGTCGAGCTGGCGGACGGTGTCACCGAGGAGCAGATCCGGGAGGCGACGGGCGTCGAGCTCGTCTGAGCTGCTGCTCGGGCTACTCCTTGGGTGGGAGCGCCGCGGCGACGGACTCGCCGCGGCGCACCCACGCCTCCAGGTCGTCGTCCTCGCCGAGCAGGCCGGGGGCGACGACCAGCCAGGTCCGTGAGGCCCGCCCGCCCATCTCCATCGGCTCGACGCCGTCCACGGCGGACAGCGTCTCGGCGTCCTCGCGCTCCACGCGGACGAGCAGGCCGGTGTTCCGCCCGCTCACGCAGACCGCCATGTGACCGCTCGGCAGCAGGAACCCGAGGCCGCCGAACATCGACTGCTCCCGTGCCCCGGGCAGCAGCTCACGGACCCGGTCGGCCAGCGCCTCGTCGTACGGCATGGCGGGAGTCTGCCCCGCTCGCGGTCGGTTGGCACCCCTTGGCGCCCCCACAGGTGACGCCGATGGCGATCGGGCCGTCCGGGTTTGATTTTCCCACTAAGTCGATGGCTACTGTCGAGATTCGCTCGGTACGACGATCTCGGGAGACGACCGCATGTCCTTTCGACCCACGCCCACCCGCCGCCCCGCCCGGCGCGGCACCGCCCGGGGTGCCGGCCCGCTGGCCGCGCTCCTCCTGGTGGCGGGCCTCACCGGGTGCGCGGGCCAGGGCGAGGAGCTCGACCTCGCCGCCCTGAACTCCGAGCCGGTCCCCACCGAGGTGCCGGACGGCACCGCACTCACGTTCGCGGACCAGAGCGAGCTGGTGCAGACCCAGCTGGACGCCTCCGGCGAGCAGGACCAGCTCGCGGCCGACGTCGAGTTCGCGAACTTCCGCGGCGGCCCCGAGATCCTGGAGGCGATCCGCGCGGACGCCGTCGACCTCGCGTTCGTCGGGGACACCCCGCCGATCCAGGCGCAGGCCGCGGGCGAGGTGGTGCCCATCGTGGCGGCCAACCGCTACACCTCGCCGGACTACCAGCTCGCGGTGGCCCCCGGCGTCGAGGTACAGACCCTCGACGACCTCGAGGGCCTCGAGATCGCCTACTCCGAGGGCACGGGTCGTCAGCCCTACGTGCTCCGCGCCCTCGAGAAGGCGGGCCTGAGCACCGACGACGTCGAGCTCGTCCCGCTCGACGTCGCCACCAGCCCCGACGCGCTGAAGGACGGGCAGGTCGACGTCGCCGCCCTCAACGAGCCGTACCTCTCGCGCTACCTCGAGCTGCCGGGCGCCTCGCAGGTGCCGGAGTCGGAGATCGCGGACGTGTCCTCCGGGCTGTCCTACCTCTACGCGAGCGGTGACGCCCTCGCGGACGACGCCAAGGCCGCGGCGATCCGCGACTTCGTCAAGCACTGGATGCTCGCCAGCCGGTGGACCGAGGACAACCCCGACGAGTGGGTGCAGGCCTACTACGTCGACACCCAGGCCCTGACGCCCGAGGAGGGGCGGGAGATCGTCGAGGCGGAGGGCGACCTCAGCTTCCCCGAGCTCGACGACGACCTGATCGCGGACCAGCAGGTGCTCGTCGACGCGATCTACGACGCCGGTGAGCTCCCCGAGCCGCTCGACGCCTCCGAGCAGTTCGCCACCACCTTCAACGATGTGGTGACCGAGACGGTCGCGGAGATGGAGCAGGGCGGGGCCGGCGGGGCGGGTCGGACCGAGGACGGGGAGGCCACGCGATGACCACGACCCCGATCCGTCCCGCGCCCGAGGTCCGCCACGACGCCCTGGCCGGCGCGGACTCCCACGTCCGGCTGCGACGGCTGGCCCCACGTCAGCTCGGCGCGCTGGGCCTCGGGATCGGCCCGCTGGTCGCCCTCGTGGTGTGGCAGGTCGCCTCCTCGACCGGCCTGCTGCCCGAGCAGCAGCTCGCCTCGCCGCTCACCGCCGTCACCACCGGGTGGGAGATGCTCACCACCGGTGAGCTCCTGCCGCACGTCGCGGCCTCCGCCCGGCGCGCCTACCTCGGCCTCGGCATCGGGGTGGCGCTCGGCCTGGGCCTCGCGCTGCTCTCGGGCCTCACCCGCAGCGGCGAGGCCGCGGTCGACAGCCTCGTGCAGATCAAGCGGGCGATCCCGACCCTCGCGCTGATCCCGCTGGCCATCCTCTGGCTCGGCATCGGCGAGACCATGAAGGTCGCCGTCATCGCCACCGCGGTGCTGGTGCCGATCTACCTCAACACCCACGCCGGCCTGCGCAGCATCGACCAGCGGTACGTCGAGCTCGCCCAGACCACCGACGTCGGCCGCGCGGAGTTCATCCGCCGCATCGCGCTGCCGGGCTCCCTGCCCGGCTTCCTCACCGGCCTGCGGCTCGCCGTGACGATGTGCTGGACCTCGCTCGTCGTCCTCGAGCAGATCAACGCCACCGAGGGCATCGGCTACGTCATGAACCGCGCCCGCGACTTCGGGCAGACCGACGTCATCGTCGTCGGCCTCGTCATCTACGCCGTGCTGGGCCTCGCCTCCGACGCGCTGGTGCGCGTCGTCCAGGGCCGAGCGCTGTCCTACCGGAAGGGGATGGGCTCATGAGTGCGGTGCGCCTGCGTGACCTGACCCGCAGCTACGGGCCCAGGACCGTGCTCGACGTCGCGGGCCTCGACATCGAGCAGGGGGAGTTCGTCTGCCTGATCGGTCGGTCCGGATCGGGCAAGTCGACCCTGCTGCGGGCCCTCGCAGGTCTCGACGGGGACGTCGCCGGCGACGGACGGATCCAGGTGCCCGCGCGCCGCTCGGTCCTCTTCCAGGACTCCCGGCTGCTCCCCTGGGCCTCGGTCGCCGACAACGTGACCCTCGGGCTGCGCGGCGACGGCGTCGGCGATGCCGCGGCGACGGCACTGGCCGACGTCGGTCTCGCCGGACGGGAGAAGGACTGGCCGAGCGCGCTGTCCGGGGGAGAGCAGCAGCGCGTGGCCCTCGCCCGCGCCCTGGTCCGCGAGCCCGAGCTGCTGCTCGCCGACGAGCCGTTCGGGGCGCTCGACGCCCTCACCCGGCTGCGCATGCACGCGCTGCTGCGCCGGCTCGTGGCCGAGCACCGGCCCACCGTCGTCCTCGTCACCCACGACGTCGACGAGGCCCTCGCGCTCGCCGAGCGGGTGCTCGTCCTGGAGGACGGCCGCGTCGTCCTCGACCACCGTCCGACCCCTCGTACCGCCGACGACCTGCTGGCCGAGAGGCGGCGCCTCCTCGCCGCCCTCGGTGTCGACGAGGACACCTCCACCCGACTCAGGGAGACCGCATGAGCACCCGCGAGCTGCACCTCAACCTGTTCATCCACGGCCGTGGCCACCACGAGGCCTCCTGGCGGCACCCCCGGTCGACGGGGGAGTCACTGACCGACCTCGGCTACTACGCGAAGCTGGCGCAGGTCGCCGAGCGCGGCCGCTTCGACTCGATGTTCCTCGCCGACCACCTGGTCCTGGGCGAGCACGTCGGCAACCGCGCCACGGCCGGGCTCGAGCCGATCACCGCACTGGCGGCCCTGGCCGGCGCCACCACCCGGCTCGGACTCATCGGCACGGTGTCGAGCACCTACACCGAGCCCTTCAACCTGGCCCGGCAGTTCGCCTCCGTCGACCACCTCAGCGGCGGTCGTGCAGGGTGGAACATCGTCACCTCCTGGGCCAAGGAGGCGGGCGCCAACTTCAGCCGAGACGAGGAGCTGGGGCACGACGAGCGCTACGTCCGCGCCCACGAGGTGATGGAGGTCGTCACCGCGCTGTGGGACAGCTGGGCCGACGACGCGGTCGTCGACGACCCGGTGACCGGCACGTACGCCGACGTCGACCGCATCCGCCGGGTCGACCACGTCGGCCCGCACCAGCAGGTCCGCGGCCCGCTCAACATCCCGCGGCCGCCCCAGGGCCACCCCGTCCTGGTGCAGGCCGGGTCGTCCGGGCCGGGCAAGGACTTCGCCGCCCGGTGGGCCGAGGCCGTCTTCACCGCGCACATGCACGTGGGCTCCGCCCGCGAGTTCTACGCCGACCTCAAGGCGCGGGTGCGCGGCCACGGGCGCCCCGAGTCCGGCCTGCTCGTCCTGCCCGGGCTGTCCCCGGTCCTGGGCTCGACCGACGCCGAGGCCGAGCAGCTCGCCCGCGAGCTCAGCGAGCTGTCGCTGACCTCCGTCGGGCTGCACCACCTCTCCTCCCGCTTCGGTGGCGCCGACCTCTCGCACCTCGAGCTCGACCAGCGGCTCACCCCGGCCGACCTCCCGCCCGCCGAGCAGGTCGAGGGCTCCCGCAGCCGCGCGGTGCTGATCCGGGACTTCGTGGCCGCGGAGAAGCCGACGCTGCGCGAGCTGCTCGACAAGCTCGCGGGCGCCCGCGGCCACTTCACGGTGACCGGCAGCCCGGAGCGGATCGCCGACGTCATCGAGGAGTGGTTCACCAGCGGCGCGGCCGACGGCTTCAACATCATGCCGCCCCTGCTGCCCGCGGGGCTCGAGGACTTCGTCGACTACGTCGTCCCCCTGCTGCAGCGTCGCGGCCTGTTCCGCCACGAGTACGCCGGCCGCACCCTGCGCGAGCACTACGGCCTGGAACGTCCCGACGACCGGTGGCCCGCCCGCTGAGGGGTCTCAGCCCCGGGCCACTCCGTCGAGGAAGAGCCGGTGCAGGCGGTGGTCACCCGTGAGCTCGGGGTGGAAGGCCGACGCCAGCACCCGGCCCTGACGGACGAGGACCGGGCGGGTCCCGCCGTCGACCTCGACCGCGGCGAGCACCTCGACGTCACCACCGGCCTCCTCGACCCAGGGCGCGCGGATGAAGACCGCGTGCACCGGCTCGTCGAGGCCGACGACGTCGAGGTCGGTCTCGAAGGAGTCGACCTGGCGGCCGAAGGCGTTGCGGCGGCAGGTGACGTCCAGACCGCCGAGGGTGCGCTGGCCCGCGACGCCGTCCACGAGACGATCGGCGAGCAGGATCATGCCGGCGCAGGACCCGTAGACGGGCAGCCCGTCGGCGATCGCCGTCCGCAGCGGCTCGTCGAGACCGACGGTGCGCAGCAGCAGGTCCATCGTCGTGGACTCCCCGCCCGGCAGCACCAGGCCGTCGAGGCCGGCGAGCTCGGCGGGTCGTCGTACGGCGCGGGTGCGGGCACCGCACGCCGCCAGCGCGGCGACGTGCTCGGCGACGGCTCCCTGCAGCGCGAGGACGCCGACCAGCGGACCGTCGGGGCCCGTCACCACCCGCGGTCGGCGAGGCGGTGCGCGACCGGGAGGTCGTCGACGTTGATGCCGACCATCGCCGCACCGAGCCCGCGGGAGACCTTCGCGATGACGTCGGGGTCGTCGTGGAAGGTCGTCGCCTGCACGATCGCGGCCGCGCGGGCGACGGGGTCGCCCGAGGCGAAGATGCCGGAGCCGACGAAGACGCCGTCCGCGCCGAGCTGCATCATCATCGCCGCGTCGGCCGGGGTCGCGATCCCGCCGGCGGTGAAGAGGACGACGGGGAGCGTGCCGGTGCGGGCCACCTCGGCGACCAGGTCGTACGGCGCGCCGAGCTCCTTCGCGGCGACGTGCAGCTCGTCGGCGGGGATGGCGGCGAGGCGGGCGATCTGCGAGCGGATCGTCCGCATGTGGGTCGTCGCGTTCGAGACGTCGCCCGTGCCGGCCTCGCCCTTCGAGCGGATCATGGCCGCGCCCTCGCTGAGGCGGCGCAGCGCCTCGCCGAGGTCGGTGGCGCCGCACACGAACGGCACCCGGAAGCCGGCCTTGTCGATGTGGTGGGCGTAGTCCGCGGGGGTCAGCACCTCGGACTCGTCGATGTAGTCGACGCCGAGGCTCTGCAGGACGCGGGCCTCGACGAAGTGTCCGATGCGGGCCTTCGCCATCACCGGGATCGAGACCGCGCCGATGATGCCCTCGATCATGTCGGGGTCGCTCATGCGGGCCACGCCGCCCTGCGCGCGGATGTCGGCGGGGACGCGCTCGAGCGCCATGACCGCGACGGCGCCGGCGTCCTCGGCGATCTTCGCCTGCTCGGGTGTGACGACGTCCATGATCACGCCGCCCTTGAGCATCTCGGCGAGGCCGCGCTTGACGCGGGAGGTGCTGGTGTCGGTGCCGCTGTCGGTGCTCATACTCCCAGGATGAACGAGGAGCGGCCGGGGTCCCAAGTCCGGGCGAGCACCGTTGGTGGGACCCACCACCGGCTGCGGCTGGGCGAGCGCGACGGGCTGGACGTCCACTACGTCCTGGCCGGCCCCGAGGACGGCGAGCCGGTGGTCCTGCTGCACGGGTATCCGCAGTCGTGGTGGTGCTGGCGCGACGTCGTCCCGCGGCTGGTCGCGGCGGGCAAGCGGTGCGTCGTCCCCGACCTGCGCGGGCTCGGCGACACCACCCGGCCCGCGGGCGGCTACGACAAGCGGACGGTCGCGGGCGACGTCCGCGCCCTGCTGGACCACCTCGGGATCGACTCGCTCGGCGTCGTCGGCCACGACTGGGGCGGCGCCGTCGCCTACGCGCTCGCCGCCCACTTCCCGGGGACGGCGACCCACCTCGCCGTCGTCGACGTCGCGATCCCCGGCGACGGCAACCCCGACATCGGGGCGGGCGGGCAGCGCTGGCACCACGCGTTCCTGCGCACCCTCGACCTGCCCGAGGCGCTGGTCGCGGGCCGCGAGGAGGTGTGGGTGCGCTGGTTCTACGAGACCTACCCCGCCCACCCCGACGCGATCGACGCGGTGTCGGTGGCGGAGTACTTGCGGACCTACACCACGCCCGGCGCGCTACGCGCCGGCTTCGCCTACTACCGGGCGATCGGCCAGGACGTCGCCGACAACGAGCCGCTGGCGCCGCTCGACATCCCGTGCCTGGCCGTCGGTGGGGGCGCCTCGTGGGGCCGCGGGTCCGAGGTCGAGGCGTCGTTGTCACGCAAGGCCACGCGGGTGCGCGGCGTCGTCCTGCCCGACTGCGGCCACTTCGTGCCGGAGGAGAAGCCCGCCGAGCTCGCGCGGGAGGTCCTGGCCCTGCTGGACGGGTGACCCCGCGGGTCGATTCGGCACCACCATCGGACCTAGTTATCGTACTGGTTTAGTACGGATAACCCCGACGGAAGGCACACCGTGGTCGACGAGCTCCTCTGGTACATCCCCAACGAGGCCGAGGCGGGCCACCGCGGCGACGACACCGTCGAGGGCCACAACAGCCTCCCGCGGCTTGCGACGCTCGCGCAGGGCGTCGAGGACGCCGGGTGGGGCGGTGCGCTGATCGGCACGGGCTGGCGGCGTCCGGACACCTTCACGGTCGGCACCGCCCTGGCCGCGGCCACGACGACCTTCCAGCCGCTGATCGCGATCCGCCCCGGCTACTGGCAGCCCGGGCACTTCGCCGCGTCGGCCGCGACGCTGGACCACCTCTCGGGGGGCCGGGTGCTCGTCAACGTCGTCTCCGGCCAGGACCACCAGGCCGAGTACGGCGACGACGAGGGGGACCAGACCCAGCGCTACGCCCGCACCAAGGAGTTCATGCGGCTGGTGCGCCGGCTGTGGACCGAGGAGTCCGTCACCCACCACGGCGAGAACTACCACGTCGAGGACGCCTCGATCGCCCTGCGGCCCGTCGTCCGCGAGGGGCGACCGCACCCCCGCCTGTACTTCGGCGGCGCCTCCGACGCCGCCGCCCGCGTCGGCGCCACCGAGGCCGACGTCCAGCTGTTCTGGGGCGAGCCCCTCGAGGGCGTCGCCGAGCGCATCGCCACCCTCCGCGGGCTGGAGACCGAGCTCGAGCGCGACCTGCCGCCGCTCCAGTTCGGCCTGCGCATCACGACCGTCGTGCGCGAGACCCGCGAGGAGGCCTGGGCCGAGGCCGAGGCCCGCGTCGAGCGGATGGCGAAGCGTCCGGCCGAGTTCGCCCGCGACCCCCGGCGTGACCAGGCGTACGGCCAGCAGCGGCTCGTCGACCTCGCCGCCCGCGGCGACGTCCTCGACGAGTGCCTGTACGTCGCCCCCGCCCGCCACGGCGGCGGTGGCGCCGGCAGCACCTGGCTCGTCGGCTCCGCCGAGGACGTCGCGAAGGCCCTGGGCCGGTACGGCGACCTCGGCATCACCCACTTCATCCTCTCGGACACGCCGTACGAGCGGGAGGTCGAGCGCATCGGCCGCCTCCTGCTGCCGCGCCTGCGCTGAGGCCTGTGGACGACCGCGCGCACCGCGGTCGTGGGCGGGGCAGGCTGGACGCATGGCTCCGGACGAGGTGCTCGCGATGCTCGGCGGCACGGCACGCGCCGACCAGCTCCGAGGGCGCGTCAGTCGTCGCGACCTGGCGGCGGCGGTCGCCTCCGGCCGCGTGGAGACGCTCGGGCGGGGGCGCTACGGCCTGCCGTCCGTGAGCGAGGCCCACCGCCGGCGCACGCTCCTGTCCGGGACCATCTGCTGCCTCTCGGCAGCGGTCGAGCACGGGCTGGGAGTCCTCGTGCCCCCGGACCGTCCCTGGATCGCCGTGCCGACGAAGCGCCGGGTGGACCCGCGGCGCCGTCGGGGCGTGCACCTCGTCTGGGCCGACGTCGAGGGCACCGTCACCTCGCCGTTGCGCACGGTCCTCGACTGCCTGACCCGGCTGGCGGCGCCCGAGGCGCTCGCGGTGGCGGACTCCGCGCTGCGCACCGGGGTGGTCGATCCCGACGAGCTCGTCCACGCCGCCGCCGCGCTCCGGGGCCCGGGGTCGCCAACGGCCCGGCGACTGGCCGCGGCGGCGACCCCGCTCGCCATGTCACCGCTGGAGTCCGCCGTCCGCGCGCTGTGCCTGGACATTCCCGGTCTCGACCTCCGCCCCCAGGCCCGGCTGCGGGTGGGTGGGATCGACGTCCACCCGGACCTCTACGACGAGAGGCTGGGGCTGGTCGTCGAGGCGGAGGGCTGGCTCTACCACGGCAACCCGGAGCAGTTCGCGCTCGACCTGGAGCGCTACACCCTGATGGCGGTGGCGCCGCTGACGGTGCTGCGGTTCGGGCACCACCACGTCACCCGGGAGCCCGCCTGGGTCCGCGACTGCGTGGACAGTGCGCGAAGGACAGGAGAGATGCGCCGGAGCTGCCGCTCCTGCGCCTGATCCGGGCGATCTCTCCTGTCCTCCGTGCACGCGGTGGTCGAACTGGGCGGCGCCGCGCTGACATAGTGGGCCGCCACCTGCACCGCCGATCGGGAGGCGCCCCCATGACCGACCTGGACAAGAACGACGGGACGGCGGCGGAGGCCCCGCCGCGCTGGAAGGTCGTCGGGCCCGGCCTGGTGGTCGCCGCGACGGGCGTCGGAGCCGCCGACCTGGTCGCCACCGCGGTGGCCGGCTCGATGTACGGCTACGCCCTGCTGTGGGTCGCGGTCCTCGGCTCGATCATCAAGGTGGTCCTCGTCGAGGGTGCGGGGCGGTACTCCCTGGCCACCGGGCGCACGATCTTCGAGGGCTGGCGCAGCCTGGGGAATTGGACGACGTTCTACTTCGCGCCGTACATCATGATCTGGGGCTTCGTGTACGGCGCCACGGCGATGTCGTCGTCCGCGCTGCCGGTGGTCGCCCTGTTCCCGTCGCTCAACCTCAGCGCCGTCGCGGTCGTCACCGGCCTGCTCGGGCTGGCGATGGTGTGGTTCGGGACCTACCACTCGTTCGAGAAGATCATGGCGGTCCTGATCGGGATCATGTTCGTCGCCGTCATGGGTGCCGCGATCCTCACGCTGCCGAATCTCGGTGAGGTGCTCACCGGCCTCGTGCCGACGCTGCCGGACGGGTCGATCGTCTACGCGCTGACCGTCATGGGTGGCGTGGGCGGCACGATCACGCTCGCGGCCTACGGCTACTGGCTGCGCGAGAAGGGCTGGTCCACCCCGCGCTTCATGCGGATCATGCGGCTCGACAACGGGGCGGCGTACGCGATGACCGGCCTGTTCGTCGTCGGGATGCTCGTGGTCGGCGCCGAGCTGCTCTACTCCGCCGGCATCGCGATCGACACGGGTGACCAGGGCCTGATCCAGATTGGCGACGTCCTCACCGACCGCTACGGCGAGACGTACGGCGTGGTCTTCCTCGTCGGCTTCTTCGCCGCGTCGTTCAGCTCGCTGATCGGGGTGTGGAGCGGGGTGAGCCTGATGTTCGCCGACTTCATCGGCAACCTCCGCGGCCTGCGCTCCGGACACCCCGACACCCGCACGGGCGGCAAGTGGTTCCGGATCTACCTGCTGTGGCTGACCTTCCCGCCGATGCTGCTCCTGCTGCTCGGCCAGCCGGTCGGCCTGATCCTCGCGTACGGCGTCCTCGGCGCGTTCTTCATGCCGTTCCTCGCCGTCACGCTGCTGATCCTGCTGAACCGGAAGGGCGCCGGCAAGGAAGCTCCGCTCAACGAGCCGGACCCGTCGATCGCCGCCGAGGTGGACCCCCGGGCGGCGACCGACGGCATCGTGCCCGCCGAGTGGCGCAACGGCTGGCTGTCGAACACCGGGATGGCCGTCTGCGCCCTGCTCTTCGCCGGGCTGATGATCAACGAGATCGTCAAGCAGGTCACCACCAACTGGCCGTTCTGACGCCGGACCCCGACCCCGGGGTCAGTCCGCGGTGAGCCCCACCGCCGGGGCGATCCGCGCCGCCCGGCGCGCGGGCAGGACGGCGGCGAGCAGACCGGCGAGCGCCGCCGCGAGGACGACCAGGCCGAGCTGACCCAGCGGCATCACCAGCGGCGTCGAGGCCACGACCGGAGCGATGATGGTCTGCAGCCCCACCCAGGCGAAGACGGTCCCGACTGCCGTGCCGAGCACGGTCGCGACGACCGCGAGCAGGACGCCCTCCAGCGCCAGGGTGGCGCGCAGCCGGGCGCGGGTCAGGCCGAGGGCCCGCAGGAGCGCCAGCTCCCGGGTCCGCTCGAGCACGGACAGCCCGAGGGTGTTCGCGATGCCGGCGAGGGCGATGACCACGGCGATGCCGAGCAGCCCGACCACGGCGGCGGTGACGATCGTCAGCTGCAGGTCGACGTAGTCGCGGTTCGCGAGACCCACCGTCAGCTCGGCGTCGTACGACGCGGCGACGGCGGTGGCGTCCGCGGCCAGGTCGTCGCCCGCGGTGCCGTCGTCCGCGAGCAGCCACACCGCGCCGGTGGCCGCGTCGGGGGCGAGCCGGTCCAGGACCGCGGGGGAGACCAGCGCGGCCTCCCCGGCCACGCCACCGATCTCGGGCCGCAGCGTCACGGTCCGGTCGCCGACGCTCACCTCGAGCGGCCGGTCGACGCGCAGGCCGTTGAAGGCCGACTGGGGCAGCCGGATCTCGTCGTCGGCGAGCCCGCCGGTCACCGACGTGTCCAGGGACAGCTGACCGGCGTCGTCCACCTCGTCGGGCGCCAGGACCGTCACCTTCCCGACCCCGCCGCTCACCCGGGCGACCGCGCCGGGGACCGCTGCGGCCCGCTCGACGCCCGGCAGGGCGCCGAGTCGCCGGGCCGCGTCGGCGGGCAGGGTGCCGGCCGTCCGGGTCACGGTGGCGTCGAGCGGGTGCTGCGCCGCCATCTCGTCGTCGGTGACGGACCGGGCGCTGGCGATGCCGACGAGCACGGCCGTCGTCAGCGTGACCCCGACCAGCAGGGAGGCCGTCGCGGCGCCGGTACGGCGGGGGTCCCGCACCGCGTTGTCGGCGGCGAGGCGGGCGGTCGGGCCGACGACCCGCGAGGAGACAGCACCGGTGAGGCGCACCAGGGTCGGGACCAGCACGGGCCCGAGCAGCACCAGACCGGCGAACGAGACGGTGCCTCCCGCGATCATCACGAGCAGCGCGGGCGTGGGCTCCTCGGCCAGCGCGATCGCCACACCCAGCAGCACCGCGCCGCCGAGGACCCCGACGACGCCGCAGGCGAGGCGGAGGCGTCCGGCGCCGGTGGCCAGGCGCGTGCCGTCGTCCGGGCCCAGCGCGGCGACCGGGGGGACCTTCACGGCGCGCCGCGTCGGCAGCCACGCGGCGGCGAGGGTGACCAGGACGCCGACCGCCGCGGCACCGGCGTACCAGGCCCAGCCGGGCGAGGCATCGCCCAACCCGGCGGCCGGGAAACGGTCGCGGACCACGGCGACCACCAGCTGACCGAGGCCCACGCCGGCGGCGATCCCGGCCACCGTCGCCAGCGAGCCGACGGCGAGCGCCTCGAGGCGCACCGCGCGACGGAGCTGGGCGCGGGTCGCGCCGACGCAGCGCAGCAGTGCGAGCTCGCGGCGGCGCTGGGCGAAGAGGATCGTGAAGGTGTTGGCGATGACCAGGACGGCGACGAACAGCGCGACCGCCGCGAACAGCAGCAGCATCGTCGCGAGGACGTCGACGCCGTTGTTGGCCTCGACGACCATGTCGTCGACGTACTGCTCGGCGGGCTGGACGGACTCCGACGGCACGACGGTGCCCAGCGTCCGGCTCTGGGCGGCGATCGAGCCGGGTCCGGCCCACGCGACGGCGTCGACGTACATGGTGTCGGTGAAGCCGCGCAGGTCGTCCCAGCGCAGGTAGACCGCGTTCGCGGCGGACGTCGGCCCGGGGTCGGAGGTGCCGACGACGGTGACGTCGACCGCGGCGGCGCCCTCGCCCACGCGCAGGGTGTCGCCGATGGCGACCTGCGCGACCTCGGCGGAGCGCTCGTCGACGAGGGCCTCGCCGTCGACGGTGGGGAAACGGCCGTCGACGAGGACGGGCCAGGCGGGGGAGTCGGACAGGCCGGGCGCCTCCCCGACGAACAGGTCCTCGCTCACCCCGCCCTCGGGCTTCACCGGCACCTGGGCGGCCCCGATGACCGAGAGGCGGGCGCCGTCGTCGGCGGCGAGCTCGTGGACGCGGTCGAGGCGTCGGGGGTTCACGTCGGTGGCGACCACGTCGGCCCCCTCGTACGGCGCTCCGACGCCCGCGGACAGCCCGTCGCGGGTGGCGCTCGTGATGGCCCCCGTGACCACCACGAACGCCACTCCGATCCCGACCGCGAGGCCCACCGCGACGTAGCGGCGCAGGTTCGACCGCAGGGCGGCCAGCAGCACGCTCCTCATCAGCGGACCTCCCCGGCCAGCGCGGCGACCAGCAGGTCGCGGTCGGGGGTCGCGAGGTGCTCGCGCACCCGGCCGTCGGCGAGGACGACCACGTCGTCGGCGTACGCCGCGGCCTCGAGCTCGTGGGTGACCATCACGACGGTCTGGCCCATCTCCTTGACGCAGCGGCGCAGGAAGCCGAGCACCTCCGCGGACGTGGTCGAGTCGAGGTTGCCGGTCGGCTCGTCGGCGAACACGATCGAGGGCCGGCCGACGAGGGCACGGGCGATCGCGACGCGCTGCTGCTGCCCGCCGGACAGCTCGCCCGGCCGGTGGCCGAGGCGGTCCGTCAGGCCGAGCACCTCGACCACCTGCGCGAGCAGCGCGGGGTCCGGCTTCGCGCCGCCGAGGGCGGCGGGCAGCGCGATGTTCTGCTCCGCGGTCATGGTCGGCAGCAGGTTGAACGCCTGGAACACGAAGCCCAGCTGCTCGCGGCGGAAGCGCGTGAGCGCGGCGTCGTCCATCTCGTGCAGCGGCTGGCCAGCGACGGTGACGCTGCCGGCCGAGGGGACGTCGAGGCCGGCGAGGCAGTGCATCAGCGTCGACTTGCCCGACCCCGAGGGGCCCATCACGGCCGTGAAGCGGCCCGCGGGCAGGTCGAGGTCGACCCCGCGCAGGGCGTGCACCTCGGCGGTGCCGGAGCCGTAGGTCTTGGTGAGACCGCGGGCCTGGGCGGCCATGCGGTCGTCCGGACGGGTGGGGCGGGACGGTGCTCCCGAGTACGTCGTCGTCATGTCCGGGACGCTATGTACGGGCGGAGGTCCGGCGCGTCCGGCGACGGGATGGTTCCGCGGCACCTGAGGACCGGTCGTGTCATCCCCAGGTCGTACGTCGTGCACCCGGTGACCGGACCGACGGCCGTCCCACGGGATCTCGTGGCTCGGCCGTGGCCGGCCTCGCACCTCGATCTCCGGTGGTCGAGGTGCTCCGGAGCGAGGGACGAGCGCAGGAGCCACGAGGCCCGGTGACCGGACCGAGGGCCGTCTTGCGGGATCTCGTGGCTCGGCCGTGGCCGGCCTCGCACCTCGATCTCCGGTGGTCGAGGTGCTCCGGAGCGAGGCACGAGCGCAGGGGCCACGAGGCCCGGTGACCGGACCGAGGGCCGTCTTGCGGGATCTCGTGGCTCGGCCGTGGCCGGCCTCGCACCTCGATCTCCGGTGGTCGAGGTGCTCCGGAGCGAGGGACGAGCGCAGGGGCCACGAGGCCCGGTGACCGGACCGAGGGCCGTCTTGCGGGATCTCGTGGCTCGGCCGTGGCCGGCCTCGCACCTCGATCTCCGGGGGTGCTCGCCCCCTACGGCCGAGGAGTCACCAGGCCCGTCTCGTGGCCGAGGACGACGAGGTGGACGCGGTCGCGGGAGCCGGTCTTTTGCAGCAGCCGCGAGACGTGGGTCTTGACCGTCGCCTCGGCGACGACGAGGTCGGCGGCGATCTCGGTGTTGGAGCGGCCGCGGGCGACGAGGACCAGCACCTCACGCTCCCGCTCGGTGAGCGCGGCGAGGCGGGCGTCGTCCGCGGGGGCGGACGCGGCAGGCGCGGCAGGCGTGGCGCCGCCGTCGGGCAGACCGGCGGCGACGTGGTCGAGGAGGCGCCGCGTGGTGGAGGGCGCCACCACGGCGTCGCCCGCGTGGACCGCCCGGACGGCGGCGAGCAGGTCGGGCGGGGCGGCGTCCTTCAGCAGGAAGCCGGAGGCGCCGGCCTTGATGGCGGCGAAGGCGTACTCGTCCAGGTCGAAGGTGGTCAGGACCAGCACCTGCGGCGCCGCGGGACGGGCGACGAGGGCGCGGGTCGCCTCGACCCCGTCGAGGCGGGGCATGCGCACGTCCATGAGCACGACGTCGCAGGCGACGTCCGCGAGCCGGTCGAGCGCCTCCTGGCCGTCCCCGGCCTCGCCGACGACCTCCAGGTCGGGCTGGGAGTCCAGCAGCATCCGGAACCCCGCCCGCACCATCTGCTGGTCGTCGACGAGGAACACGCGGATCGGGCTCACAGCGGGATCCTCGCGGACACCGCGAAGCCGCCACCGGGGGCCGGACCCGCGCTGACCTCGCCGCCGAGGGCGGCCACCCGCTCGCGCATCCCCACCAGTCCGTGCCCGCCGCCCTCGACCGGGGCCGCCGCAGCGGCGCCGCGGCCGTGGTCGCGGACGTCGACGGCGACACCGGTGTCGCCCACCGCCACCGAGACCGACGCGCGGGCGTCGGGCCCGGCGTGCTTGCGGACGTTGGTCAGCGCCTCCTGCACCACCCGGTACGTCGTCAGGGCGACCGCCCCGGGAACCTCCCGCTCGAGGCCGGTGAGCCGGTGCTCGACGCCGTCCTCGTCGACGAGGCGGCGCAGCTCGCCGAGGTCGGGGACGGGCGCCGTCCCCGTGTCCCCGGAGCGCAGCAGCCCCAGCATCCGGCGCATGTCCGTCAGGGCCTCGCGGCCCGTGCGGGAGATCGCGCCGAGGGTCGTGGTGGCGACCGTGGGGTCGTGCTCGGCGGCGTACCGCGCCCCGTCGGCCTGCACGATGATCACCGACAGGCTGTGCGCGACGACGTCGTGGAGCTCGCGGGCGATGCGGGTGCGCTCCTCGGTCGCGGCGAGCGCAACCTGCTGGGCGGCCTCGCGCTCGATCCGCTGGTTGCGCTCCAGCAGCCCGTCGACGTACGCCGCCCGCACCCGGCCGAGCGTGCCCAACGTCCACGCGGTGACGACGATCGCCGCGACCAGGACGAACATCGGGACGACGTTGCCGACCGTCAGCTCGGCGGGGTCGAAGAGCCAGTCGACGGCGGCGACCAGGGACGCGACCAGGCTGACGCCGAGCGCGACCCACCCGGTGACCGCACCGCCGAAGCGGGCGACCGAGTACAGCGCCACGGGCCAGGCCACCTGGCTCCACAGCGGGGTGTCGATCGCGAGCACCTGCAGGGCGCTGCCGAGGACGACGACCGCGAAGACCGCGACCGGGTGGGTGCGCCGCCACCACAGCGGGGCGATCTGCAGCAGGCCCAGGCCGAGCCAGACGAGCTCGGTGCCCATGACGACGAAGACCAGCCCGAGGGGCGCCAGGAGCACGAGGACCAGCGTCCGGTCGAGCACGTCCCGGGCGCGGGGCGACAGCCGCCGCGGTGGGCGCACCGGGGTGAGCGGGGCGGTCGGGTCCACCGCACCACGGTAGGGCGGGACGGCGGGCGAGGCGTCCACCCCCGGGATGACGTGCGGCATAGTGACCGCCATGACCAAGTGGGAGTACCTGACCGCCCCGATCCTCACGCACAACGCGAAGATGATCCTCGACAACTTCGGCGCCGACGGGTGGGAGCTCGTGCAGGTCGCCCCGGGCATGAACCCGGAGAACCTGGTCGGCTACTTCAAGCGCCCGGTCCAGTCGTGACGACCCCCGAGGAGCGCCTGGCCGCGCTCGACCTCGCCGTCCCCGAGGTGGCCGCGCCGGTCGCGTCGTACGTGCCGGCGGTCCGCAGCGGCGACCACGTGTTCACCTCCGGCCAGCTGCCCATGCAGTACGGCGAGCTGCTGCTCACCGGCAAGGTGGGAGCCCAGGTCGGGCTCGAGGAGGCGCAGCGCTGCGCCCAGCAGTGCGCGCTCAACGCCATCGCCGCCGTGAAGTCCGTGATCGGTGACCTCACCCAGGTGCGTCGGGTGGTCAAGGTCGTGGTGTTCGTCGCCTCGACGCCGGACTTCACCGGCCAGCCGCAGGTCGCCAACGGCGCCTCCGAGCTGTTCGGGCAGGCCTTCGGCGACGCCGGCGTCCACGCCCGCTCCGCGGTCGGCGTGTCCGTGCTGCCGCTGGACGCGCCGGTCGAGGTCGAGCTGGTCGTCGAGGTCGGCTGATGTCGACGGGTCGACGCCCGCCGCTGCCGCAGAAGCTGGTCGAGCAGGCCGCCGCCTTCGCCTCCGGCGAGGCGACGCCGGCGGAGCCCCGCAACGCGGCGACCGTCGTCCTGCTGCGCCCTGCTGCTGCCGGCGGCTCGGAGGTCTACCTGCTGCGCCGCCAGACGTCGATGGCGTTCGCGGGCGGCATGTGCGTGTTCCCCGGCGGCGGGGTCGACCCCCGCGACTTCGAGGGCGACCTGCGGTGGGCCGGACCGTCGCCGCAGGAGTGGGCGACCCACCTCGGCGTCGAGGTGCCCCTCGCCCGGGCGCTGGTGTGCGCCGCGGTGCGGGAGACGTTCGAGGAGTCCGGCGTCCTGCTGGCCGGCGAGGGCCACGACTCCGTCGTCGCCGACACCTCGGGCGACGACTGGGAGGCAGACCGGGTCGCCCTGGAGGGCCGTGAGGTGTCGCTGACCGAGCTGTTCGGGCGCCGCGGCCTGGTGATGCGCACCGACCTGCTCGGCACGTGGTCGGCCTGGTGCACCCCCGAGTTCGAGCCGCGGCGCTACCGCACCTGGTTCTTCGCCGCCCGCCTGCCGGACGGCCAGCGCACCCGCGACGTCTCCACCGAGTCGTCCGAGGTGATGTGGGTGCCGACCGCGGAGGCGCTGCGGATGGCCGACGAGGGCGAGGTCGGGATGATGCCGCCGACCTGGTTCAACGTCCTCGACGCCGACGCGTACGACGGCCCGGACGCCGTCCTCGCCGGCTCCCGCGACCGCACCGTCGAGATGTTCATGCCCCAGGCCGTGCAGGTCGACGGCGAGTGGCGACTCTCCTCACCGCCGGGCTTCGAGGACCTGCTCGCCGCCCGCGGGGTGGAGGCGTGA
The DNA here is from genome assembly GCF_947489365.1 of uncultured Nocardioides sp. Taxonomy (GTDB): domain Bacteria; phylum Actinomycetota; class Actinomycetes; order Propionibacteriales; family Nocardioidaceae; genus Nocardioides. The sequence continues at coordinate 240,098 of NZ_CANLDB010000006.1, read as the reverse complement.
GCGCCGAGGCGCAGCCCTGGGCCGGCGGGACCTTCGGCGAGCGCGCGCAGTGCCTGCTCGCCCCAAACCCCTCGATGATGACCCTGGACGGCACCAACACCTGGGTGCTCCGCGAGCCCGGCGCCCAGCGCTGCGTCGTGATCGACCCCGGCCCGCTCGAGGACGGCCACCTCGAGAGGCTGACCGAGTCCCTGGACGACGTCGCCCTCGTGCTGCTCACCCACCACCACCTCGACCACTCCGAGGTGGCCGCCACCTTCGCGGACCGCAAGCACTGCACCGTCCGCGCCCTCGACCCCGACTGGTGCCACGGCGGCGACCCGCTGCGCGACGGCGAGGAGATCGAGGTCGACGGCCTCGCCCTGCGCGTCGTCACCACCCCGGGCCACACCGCGGACTCGGTCTCCTTCGTCGTCCCCGCGGACCGGGCGCTGCTGAGCGGCGACATGGTGCTGGGTCGCGGCACGACCGTGGTGGCGCACCCCGACGGCGTGCTCGGCCCCTACCTCGACTCGATCGCGAGGATGCGCGCCCTGGCCGAGGACGAGGTCGACGTCGTCTGGCCCGCCCACGGTCCCGTGCTCGACGACGCCGCCGGCGTCCTCGACTTCTACGCCGCCCACCGCCGCGACCGCCTCGGCCAGGTCGAGGCCGCGCTGCGCGAGCTGGGGGAGCCGGCCGACTCCGACGACGACGGGCTCCCGCGCCGCGTCGTCGAGGTCGTGTACGCCGACGTCGACCGCTCGCTGTGGGTGCCCGCCGAGCTGTCCGTGCGGGCGCAGCTGGCGTACCTGGCTGAGGGTCGCTGAGGAGTCGGACAGGGCAGTCCCTCATACGCGAATCTGCGTAGGCCGGGACCGCCCCGCGTCGGACGCGCCCGCCGTCCACGGTGACCAGGCTGGTCGGCATGACCACTCTCCAGCAGACCAGCACCCCGACCACCACGACGACCGGCCGCGTCGTCGCCGGCATCGCCGCCGCCGTCGCGGCCGGCGCCGTCGTCACCACCCTCGTCGCCCTCGCGGCGGCCGCGCTCGGCGCCTCGCCCGACTTCGCGCCCCTGCAGGCGCCGGGTTACGTCGTCGCCACCGCGGTCGGCGTCCTCGCGGGCGCCGTCGGGTGGGCCGTCGTACGCCGGCGGGCGCGGGACCCGCGTGCGGTCCTGACCTGGCTCGTCCCGACCGTCGTCACCGTCAGCCTCGTGCCCGACGCGCTCCTGCTCGTCAGCGGCGAACCCGGCGCCGATGCCCTCGGCGTGGGCGCGCTGATGGTGATGCACGTGCTCGTCGCTGCGGTCGCCGTCCCGGCGCTCGCGTGGGGGATGCCGGTCGCCCGTCGCTGAGCGGACCTACCTCGACCGACGCCCCAGCCGCTCGATGTCCATGATCACCACGGAGCGGGGCTCCAGGCGGAGCCAGCCGCGCGAGGCGAAATCGGCGAGCGCCTTGTTGACGGTCTCGCGGGAGGCGCCGACCAGCTGGGCGAGCTCCTCCTGCGTGAGGTCGTGGTGCACGTGGACGCCGTCGTCGGCGGTGCGGCCGAAGCGGTCGGCGAGGTCCAGCAGCGCCTTGGCGACACGGCCGGGCACGTCGGAGAAGACGAGGTCGGCGACGACGTCGTTCGCCTTGCGCAGGCGGGCGGCGAGCTGCGAGAGCAGGCCGCGGGCGACCATCGGGCGACCCTCGAGCCAGCGCAGCAGGTCCTCGTGGGACAGCGACGCGAAGCGCGCGTCCGTGACCGCGGTGACCGTGGCCGAGCGCGGGCCGGGGTCGAAGAGCGACAGCTCGCCGAACATCTGGCCGGGCCCGAGGACCGCCAGCAGGTTCTCGCGACCGTCGGAGGAGGTGCGGCCGAGCTTCACCTTGCCGTCCAGGACGACGTACAGCTTGTCGCCGACGTCACCCTCGTGGAAGAGCGCCTCGCCGCGGGACAGCGTGCTCTCCGCGAGGTTGCCGAGCAGCGCGGTGGCCGCCTCGTCGTCCAGGGCGCTGAACAGCGGCGCCTGACGAAGTACGTCGTGGTTCACGCTGCCTCCACTCACGCGGCCCGGTGATCGGACCGACCGTCGGTATGACTCTTCTCATGATCCTATCCAGCGCCCGCCGGGTCCGGCGAACGCCCGGCGGGGCTGGCGGGGCGCACCTGGGTGGCGCATCATCGGTGTCGCGTGCACGAGACACCGGTATGGGGCCGGTGTCGTCGGGGGAGGTGACGCATGGCGGCCGGTCGCAGCGCCAACCAGCACGAGGACGAGAGTCCTCTCAACGGGGCCCTGCCGGACGTCGCCGCCCGGATGGGCTGGCTGATGCGCACCGCTCGGCGCCTGTACGGCGGGACCGCGCTGCGGCGGATCGACGACATGGCCCGGGCGACCGAGTACCCGACCGCGCGGGTCCAGCGGCTGGAGGCCGGGACGCTGCGCGACGCGGACGTGGTCCTGGCCTGCGAGCGCGCGTTGGGCCTGCGGGAGGGCCAGCTGCTCGCCCCCGTCGAGGTGCTGTGCCGCACCTTCCCCACGGTGAGCCCGAAGGAGCGCGCCACGCCCGGGCCCCCGCCGGACCCGGCGGTGCTGTCGGCCCTCACCGAGCGTCTGCTGGACGACGGCATCCCCACCCGGGCCGGCGAGTGGCTGCGGTGGGCGCGCCTCATGGCCGTGCACGGAGGCATCAGCCTGCCCTTCTCGATGGCCTCGTCGCTCGTCGTGCGGCTCATCGGGGAGCTGTCGCGCTCCGCCGGCCTGGGGTACGTCGCCCGCTACGAGGCGCTGGCACTGCTGCGCTGCGGCGGGTACGGCGGCCTGGTGATCGACCGCGCCCGGGCGTGGGTGGCCGACCCGGACGTGCAGGCCATCGCCGACCTCGTGAGCGCCGTCGGCGAGCGCCACACGCCGGAGGCGATCGCGTGGTTCCTGGAGCTGCTCGAGTCCGACCGTGACCGCCTGGTCGTGGCCGGCGCGCTGGGGGTCGAGGCGTCCGCCGCGGTCACGAGCGAGCCCGACTTCTGGACGTCGCTCCTGCCCGAGCTCGCCCGCCGCTTCGACGCGTCCACCCCGCAGTCGACGCGCTGGGAGTGGCTCAGCCACCTCCTGCGGCTCGTCCCGGCGGGGGCCTGGCGGGCCGTCGACGTCCACCTGACGCGGACCCTCGCGCCGAAGCCGGTCGTCCGCGACTGGAGCCGCAGCCGCACCAACGCGCACTGGCTGCACTGCCGGGGCCGGGCGGAGGCCGTGGCCGCGCGGATCGGCCTACCGGCGGCGGACCCGATGCTCGCCCGACTGCTGTTCGACTCCGCGGTGAGTCCCCGGGAGACGCACGCGGTGACGTCGTACATGCTCCTCGGCGGGCTGCCCGACCTCGCCCACGAGGTCGGTCGCGAGCTGGCCGCGATGGCCGAGTCGGAGGAGGACGGCGTCCTGCGCGCGCGGATCCTGCGCCGGCTGCCGGGCATGCTGCCGGGCACCGTCCTGCCCCAGGTCGACCGCTGGATCGCCCCGGGTGGCGAGGAGGACCTGCGCTCCGCCGGTCTGCGCATCGCGGGGTCGGCGGGCCACCCGGTGCCCACCGAGGTGCTCGCGGCGGAGACGTCGCAGCCCGGCTTCCCCGCGGCGGCGATCTACTGCGCCGGCATGACCGGCCACCCCGTCCTCGCCGACTGGCTGTCCCACGAGCGCCCCGACGTCCGCGGCGCCGCCCGGTGGTGGCTGCGGCGTGGCTCGCGGGTCGTGGACTGAGGCCCCTCGGCGCACTCCGTACCCTGGGGCCGTGCCCGACACCTCCTTGGTCCGCCGGGCCCGGAAGATGAACCGGGTCCTCGCGGAGACCTACCCCGACGCGCACTGCGAGCTCGACTTCGCGAACCCCTTCGAGCTGCTCTGCGTCACCGTGCTCTCCGCGCAGACCACCGACCGGCGGGTCAACGCCGTCCGGCCGGTGCTCTTCGGGACCTACCCGGACGCCGAGGCGATGGCGGCCGCGGACCGCGAGAAGCTCGAGGGCATCCTCGGCCCGCTGGGGTTCTTCCGCGCCAAGACCGAGTCGATGCTCAAGCTGTCGGCGCAGCTCGTCGAGCACCACGGCGGCGAGGTCCCGCCGCGCATGGAGGACCTGGTCAAGCTCCCCGGCGTCGGCCGCAAGACCGCGAACGTCGTCCTCGGCGACGCCTTCGGGATCCCCGGGATCACCGTCGACACCCACTTTGGGCGCCTCGCCCGCCGCTTCGGCTGGACCACCGAGACCGACCCGGTCAAGGTCGAGCACGAGGTCGGCGCGCTGTTCCCGAAGAAGGACTGGGTGAAGCTCGACCACCAGGTCATCTGGCACGGCCGCCGCCGCTGCCACGCGAAGAAGCCCGCCTGCGGCGCCTGCCCGCTCGCCCGCTGGTGCCCGTCGTACGGCGAGGGACCGACCGACGCCGAGACCGCCCAGAAGCTCGTGAAGACCCAGGGCCCCGCGTGAGCCGGACCGTACGCCGGGTCGCCGTCCTCGTCGCCGTCCTCGCCGTCGTCGGGGCGGGCCTCGTCGCCTGCTCCGGCGAGGACGGTGGCAGCAACTGGTCCATCCCCGCGATGGGCCCTCCGGACGTGGACGTCGACACCCCGGCGCTGCGCGAGGCCAAGCAGGCCGCCGGCATCGAGGACTGTCCGAGGACCGACGACGGCGACGGGGAGCTGCCCGAGCTCACCCTGGAGTGCCTCGGGGGCGGCCCCTCGGTCGACCTGTCCGAGCTGCGCGGCCCGCTGGTGATCAGCGTCTGGGCCCAGTGGTGCAAGCCCTGTCGGGACGAGATGCCCGAGCTCGAGAAGTTCCACCAGCGCTACGGGGACGAGGTGTCCGTGCTCGGCATCGACTACCAGGACCCGCAGGTGGACGACGCGATGAGCTTCCTCGGCGAGACCGGCGCGACGTACCCGCAGCTCGCCGACCCGGGTGGGGCGGTCGACGGCCAGGAACCGTTCCCGCGGCTGGCCGGCATCCCCTTCCTCATGTTCGTCGACGCCGAGGGCCGGGTGGCGCACCGGGAGTTCGTCATCATCGACTCGCCGGACGAGCTCAAGGACCTGGTCGACGAGCACCTCGGGACCAGCCTGTGATCCCGGACTGGCTCCGCCCGATCGAGGACGGCGCCCGCACGATGACCGCCGAGCAGCTCACCCGCTTCACCGTCCCGCCCGGCGAGAACGCGCGGCCCTGCGCGGTCCTCGTCCTGTTCGCGGACGGCGACGACGGCCCCGAGGTGGTCCTCACCGAGCGCGCCCACGGCATGCGCTCCCACCCCGGGCAGGTCTCCTTCGCCGGCGGCGCCCTCGAGCCGGGGGAGACCGTCGAGGAGGCGGCCCTCCGCGAGGCGTGGGAGGAGATCGGGCTCCAGCCCGACGGCGTCGAGGTCTTCGGCCGCCTGCCCGAGCTGTGGATGCCGCCGTCGAACGCCGCCGTCACCCCCGTGCTGGCCTACTGGCACACCCCCGGGCCGCTGGAGGTCCGCAGCCCCGCCGAGGTCCACGCGATCCACCGGGAGTCGCTGGCGCACCTCCTCGACCCCGCGACCCGCTACACGGTGCGTCACCCGAGCGGGTTCCAGGGCCCGGCGTTCCACATCGGCCCCGACCGCGACGTCGTCCTGTGGGGCTTCACCGGCGGGATCCTGGCCAAGACCTTCGAGCACGTCGGCTGGACCCGGCCCTGGGACGACTCGGTCGTCGAGGACCTCCCCGACCACATGGTCCCCGACGGCGAGCGCGTCCGGCTCAGCCCGCGGGCGCTGCGCGAGCTCGGCCACGAGGCCCCCGCCTCGCCCGCCGACGACAGGCCGACGGGGGGTGAGCCGGGACCGTCGGTCCGGTCTGGCACGATCGGCGCGAGCCCGGCGGAGGAGGCACGGTGAACCTGCTGGACTGGTTGCTCGTCGTCCTCCTCGGCGCCTACGCGCTCTCCGGCTACTGGCAGGGCTTCATCACCGGCGCCTTCGCCACGGTGGGCCTGCTGCTCGGTGGCCTGCTCGGGATCGTGCTGGCCCCGATCGCGCTCGGCGACGCCGACCCCTCGCTCTGGGTCTCGCTCGGCGCCCTGTTCATCGTCATCCTCGGCGCGACGCTGGGCCAGGCGTCGATGCAGTACACCGGCGCCCGCCTCCGCGACCGCGTCACCTGGCAGCCCGCCCGGGCACTGGACGCCGTCGGCGGTGCGGTCCTCTCCGCCGCCGCGGTCCTGGTCGTCGCCTGGGCCCTCGGCCTCGCGGTGACCGGCAGCCGCATCGGCGCGGTCACCCCGCTGGTGCGCGACTCGACCATCCTCTCGGAGGTCGACCGCGTGCTGCCGAGCCAGGCCGGCCAGGCGCTCCAGGCCTTCAACGGCGTCGTCGGGACGACGTTCTTCCCGCGCTACCTCGAGCCGTTCGCCGACGAGCAGATCCGTGAGGTCGGCCCCGGTCCGCGCCGCCTGCTCACCGACCCCGACGTCGTGGACGCCGCCGAGAGCGTGCTGAAGGTCCGCGGCCAGAACGACTGCGGGCGCGGCGTGGAGGGCAGCGGCTTCCTGTACGCCGACGACCGGCTCATGACCAACGCCCACGTCGTCGCCGGCGTCGACGACCCCGAGGTGGAGGTCGGCGACACGACGGTCGCCGCGGACGTCGTCCTCTACGACCCCGGCCTCGACATCGCCGTCCTCGCCCTCGACGACCAGGACCGGCCGACGCTGGAGTTCAGCACCGAGGGACGCCGCGGCCAGGGCGTCGCCGTGCTCGGCTACCCCGAGGACGGCCCGTACGACGTCCAGCCGGGCCGCGTCCGCGCCCAGCAGTCGCTGCGCTCGCCCGACATCTACGGCGAGGGGACCGTCATCCGCGACGTCTTCTCGCTGCGCGCGCTGGTCCGCCCCGGCAACTCGGGCGGCCCCATCGTGTCCTCGACCGGCAACGTGCTCGGCATGGTCTTCGCGGCGTCGGTCAACGACGCCGACACCGGCTACGCGCTGACCGCCGACCAGGTCGCGGCCTCCGCCGCCACCGGCGTCAGCAACGGCTCTCCGGTCGACACCGGCACCTGCACCAGCTGACCCGCCCGGAGATCGAGGTGCGGGGCCGGCCACGGCCGAGCCACGAGCTCCCGCACCCTGTCGCGACGGCCGTCGCACCTCTGCGTGTCGTCCCTGACTCAGTGGGCGAGTCGGAGACGACACACAGTGCTACGAGCGGTTGGTCAGCGCCTTCTTGGTGTCCTGCGCCTGCTTGATGGCGCGCTCGGGGCCGCGGACCTTCTTGACCTTGCGGAGGCCGAGCAGCCCGAGCAGGGCCGCGATCAGGAGGTAGCCGCCGAAGACGATGAGGAACGCCCAGTGCAGCGCGAGCCCGTCGCCGTTCCAGTTGATGAAGTAGGCGATGGCGACCGACAGCATGATGATCGCCAGGACGCCGATGAAGGCGGCCGCGGCGAAGAAGCCGACGCCCACGGCGCCGTTGGTCACGGAGACCTTGAGCTCGGACTTCGCGAGCTGGATCTCCTTGGAGACCAGGGTCGAGACGTCCCTGCTGACGTCGGCGACGAGCTTGCCGATGGTGGGCTCGGTGTCCGGAGCCGGTGCGTGTGCCATCTGCGTCCTCAAGTCGGCGGCGGTGGTGCGGCCACGACCCTACAGAAGGTGGGCCGTGGCGGGCGCGGTCAGGTCCCGCGCTGGTAGACGTCCGGTACCCCGTCGGCGTCCTCGTCGAGGGCTTCGCGCTCCTCGATCCTGCGGTAGACGCCGTTGCGGAGGCGCAGGACGACCGAGGCGAGCGCGACCGAGGTCAGCGACCCCAGCAGCACGCCGACCTTCACGTGCTCGTCACGCTCGCTGCCCTGGCCGAACGCGAGCTCGCCGATGAGCAACGACACGGTGAACCCGATCCCGGCGAGCATCGAGATGCCGATGACGTCGGTCCACGCCAGGTCGTCGTCCAGGTCGGCCTTCGTGAAGCGCGCCAGGAGCCAGGTCGACCCGGCGATGCCGACCACCTTGCCGACGACGAGGCCGGTGATGATGCCGAGCGCGACCGGGTCGCGCACCGAGTCGATCAGTCCCGACAGGCCGCCCACCGACACCCCGGCGGCGAAGAAGGCGAACACCGGGACCGCGATCCCCGCGGAGATCGGGCGCACCAGGTGCTCGAAGTGGGTGGCCATGCCGTGGTCGGGTCCGCTGCCGTCACGGGCCAGCACCGGTACGGCGAACCCGAGGAGCACGCCGGCGACGGTGGCGTGCACGCCGGACTCGTGCACCAGGCCCCAGGTGAGGAGGGCGAGCGGGATCAGCAGCAGCGGGTGCCGTACCCGCTTCTGGACCAGCAGCGTGAAGAGACCCAGGGGGACCAGGGCGGCGAGGAGGAACAGCGGCGCGAGCTCGTCGGTGTAGAAGAGCGCGATGATGGTGATGGCCAGCAGGTCGTCGACGACGGCCAGCGTCAGCAGGAAGGTCCGCAGACCGGTCGGCAGGTGCGTGCTGATCACCGCGAGGATCGCGACCGCGAACGCGATGTCGGTGGCGGTCGGGATCGCCCAGCCCCGCAGGTCACCGTCCGCGCCGAGGTTCCACGCCACGAAGATGAGGGCGGGCACCGTCATGCCGCCCACCGCGGCCACCATCGGCAGGGCCGCACGGCGGGGGTCCCGCAGGTCGCCGGCGACGAACTCCCTCTTGAGCTCGAGCCCGACCACGAAGAAGAAGATCGCGAGGAGGCCGTCGGCCGCCCAGGTGCCGATCGACAGGTCGAGGTGGAGCGCCGCGGGGCCGACGGTGACGTCGCGAGCCGCCTCGTACAGGTCACCCCAGGGGGTGTTGGCCCACACGATCGCGACCAGCGCGCCGAGGATCAGCAGGACGCCGCCCGCCGTCTCGGTCCGCAGCACGTGAGCGATGCGGGAGTCCTCCAGCCACGACCCGCGGGTCAGGAGGCGCTGCTTCGAGGTCGGGCGGTGGTCGGGCTCGGTCATGGAGCTCCCTCGTGCGGGGTCGGCGGCATCATGCCGACCAGACTTCCCGGCGCACCGGAGTCGATCCTAGGCGATCGGTGGACACCGGGGTTTGACGCGCCCGACCTCGGGTATCCGGGGCAGGAGCCGTGGCAGGGTGTCCCCGGACAGCCGCCCCCCGGGGGCGCGGCTCGTACTGCAGAGACCGGGCGCCTCGGGCGCCACACCAGACTGGAGGTCCCCTATGGGGAGCACACGCACCGCAGGACGGCGCCTCGTGGCCGTCACCGCGACGCTCGGGATCGCGGCGTCGCTGACCGCGGCGTTCTCGCTGAGCGCCGCGGCCGACGAGACCGGCCAGGGTCGCGCCGACGAGGGCTCGGACGTCCTCGTCCGGGAGGCACCCTCGCGGAGCGGATCGTTCGTCGTCCGCGCCCGGACCGCCTCGGCCGACTCGCTGTCCCCGGCCCTCATGGAGGACCTGCGCACCTACGCCCGCAGCTCGGGGGAGAACCTCGCCGACCTCGTCGACACCCACCGCGGCGTCGACGAGTTCGCGGCGTACCTCGACTCGTACGCGCGGCGGAACCCCGACCAGTACGTCACCGGCGGCATCGCCGAGCGGCCGGGCGGGAAGAACTGGATCCAGACCACCACCCGCCCCGGCGCCGACGAGGTCGCCCGCCTGGAGAAGCTGCCCGTCGACGTCGAGGTCAGCTTCGGCGCCCCCGCGAGCTACGCCGAGCTGGAGACGCTGTCGCAGGAGCTGGTCGAGTCGGCCGGCGGCGAGGCCCTGCAGTCCGTGACGGCCGGGTACGACGCCGAGTCGCAGACGATGGACCTCGAGTACACCCCGGCCGAGGGTGCGGCCTCCCGCGCCGTCGAGGGCGCCCTCGACGGCGTCGTCGCCCGGGCCGGCCGCGGCCTGCCGGGCTCGGCGCTGCCGCTCGAGGTCACCACGACCGAGACCTCCAGCCCGCTGACGCTGCAGCGCAAGATCTTCGGCGGCCGCGGCATCAACAGCAACAAGTTCATCTGCACCGCCGGCTTCACCGCCAAGCGCAAGGGCCGCCCCGGCATCATCACCTCCGGCCACTGCCCGAACCGCCTGCGCTACCTCAACAAGCCGGGCACGCTCAAGAGGGCCGTGAAGGCCAAGAGCCGGAAGACCGACCTGCAGTACAACCAGGTCATCCGGAAGAACGGCAACAAGGTCACCGCGAAGTTCCGCTACAAGCAGGGTCGCAAGGACCGCGTCGTCCGCAAGGTCGCCAACGCCCCCCGCGGCTCGACGATCTGCAAGTGGGGTCGCACGAGCGGCTACAACTGCTCGAAGATCCGCAAGACCAACATCTGCGGCCGCTTCACCAACGGCGAGACCTACTGCGGCCTCGACCAGACCCGTCGCAAGATGAGCAGCCCGGGCGACAGCGGTGGCCCGAACTTCTCCGGCAACACGGCCCGCGGCATCACCACCGGTGGTACGGACAGCTACAGCCTGATCACCCGCGTGGCCCGCATCGACAACATCGGCAGGACCAAGATCATGAAGAAGAAGCGCCGCTGACCTCCTCGTGACCGCACGACGGCCCGCCACCCCGCCCGGGATGGCGGGCCGTCGTCGTTGGGGCCCCGTGAGGTCTGCGGGGTCGTCACCGGGTCTCGTGGCTCGCGCGCTCGTTCCTCGCGTGCTCGCACCTCGACCTCCGGGCCGGGCCGGACGCAGAACGGGGCGGCACCGACGTCGTACGCCGGCACCGCCCCGCTCTCCCCCCGGACCGAGGGGACGAGGTGGCTAGCCCTCGTCCTTGCCGCTGGAGGCGCCCTGCTGGATCAGGTCCATCACCGTGGAGTCCGCCAGCGTGGTCACGTCGCCGACGTCGCGGTTCTCGGCGACGTCGCGCAGCAGGCGGCGCATGATCTTGCCCGAGCGGGTCTTCGGCAGCTCGGGGACGATCATCACCTGCCGCGGCTTCGCGATGGCGCCGATCTGGGTGCGGACGTGGTTGCGGAGCTCCTCGACGATGTCCTCGCCGCCGTCGCCGGCCTCGTCACGCAGGATGACGAACGCGCAGACGGCCTGACCGGTGTCGTCGTCCGTCGCGCCCACGACCGCGGCCTCGGCCACCTTCGGGTGCGAGACCAGCGCGGACTCGATCTCCGTGGTCGACAGGCGGTGGCCCGACACGTTCATGACGTCGTCCACGCGGCCGAGGACCCAGACGTCGCCGTCGGTGTCCTTCTTCGCGCCGTCGCCGGCGAAGTAGAAGCCCTGCTTCTTGAAGCGCGACCAGTAGGTGTCCTTGTAGCGCTGGTCGTCGCCCCAGATCGTGCGCAGCATCGACGGCCACGGCTCGGTGAGCACGAGGTAGCCGCCGGAGCCGTCCGGCACCGAGGTGCCCTCGTCGTCCACGACGTCCGCGGCGACGCCCGGGATGGCGATCATCGCCGAGCCCGGCTTGCCGTGGGTGACGCCGGGCAGGGGGCTGATCATGATCATCCCGGTCTCGGTCTGCCACCAGGTGTCGACCACGGGCACCTTGCCCGCGCCGATGACCTCGCGGTACCAGACGTACGCCTCCGGGTTGATCGGCTCACCCACCGAGCCGAGCACGCGGATCGACGACAGGTCGCGGCTGTCGGGGATCTCGCGGCCCTGCTTCATGAACGACCGGATCGCGGTGGGCGCGGTGTAGAAGATCGTCACCTTGTACTTCTCGATGACGTCCCACCAGCGGCCCTTCTCCGGGTGGTCGGGGGTGCCCTCGTACATCACCTGGGTGACGCCGTTCGCGAGCGGCCCGTAGACCAGGTAGGAGTGGCCGGTGATCCAGCCGACGTCGGCGGAGCACCAGTAGACGTCGGTCTCCGGCTTGAGGTCGAAGACCGCCCAGTGCGTGTACGCCGTCCCGGTGAGGTAGCCGCCGGTGGTGTGCAGGATGCCCTTGGGCTTGCCGGTGGTGCCCGAGGTGTACATGACGAACAGCGGGTGCTCGGAGTCGAACGCCTCCGGGGTGTGCTCGGACGACGCCGACCCGACCGCGTCGTGCCACCAGACGTCGACGTCGTCGTCCCAAGCGATGTCCTGACCGGTGCGCTCGACGACGAGGACCTTGCGGACCTTGTCGGTCTTGGTGCGGGCCTCGTCGACCGCGGGCTTCAGCGAGGACGCCGACCCGCGGCGGTAGCCGCCGTCGGAGGTGATGACGACCTCGGCGCCGCAGTCCTCGATGCGGGAGGCGAGCGCGTCGGCGGAGAACCCGCCGAACACGACGGTGTGCGGGGCGCCGATGCGGGCGCAGGCGAGCATCGCGACGGCGACCTCGGGGATCATCGGCATGTAGATCGCGACGCGGTCGCCGGTCTTCACGCCCAGCTCGGTCAGCGCGTTCGCGGCGCGGCAGACCTCGTCCTGCAGCTCGGCGTACGTGATCGAGCGCTCGTCGTCCACGGGCTCGCCGACCCAGTGGATGGCGACCTGGTCGCCCTTGCCGGCCTCGACGTGCCGGTCGACGCAGTTGTACGCCGCGTTGAGCCGCCCGCCGACGAACCACTTGGCGAACGGCGGGTCGTCCCAGTCCAGGACGCGGTCCCAGCGGGTGTCCCAGGCCAGGCGGTCGGCCTGCTCGGCCCAGAAGGCCTCACGGTCGGAGGCCGCGCGCTCGTACGCCTCCTCCTTGAGGTTGGCCTCGGCGGCGAGCTCGGCGGGCGGCTCGAAGCGGCGGTCCTCCTTCAGGAGGTTGGACAGACCCTGCTCGGACTTTCCGGTGTCTTCAGTGCTCACGCGTCTCTCCTCGTGGGGCGGTGGTGATGGCGAGCCTAGGGGGACACGCAGACGGCGGGGACCCTCCAAGGAGAGGGTTCCCGCCGCCCGCCGTACCCCCCGGGTCAGTGCTGGCTGGCGCCCTCGGCGCCGGCGCCGGTCAGGGCGCGGACCTCGAGCTCGGCGTACAGGCGCTCGGAGCTGGGCTCGCGAGCGGACAGGGTGCCGATGATGCCGAGCAGGAAGCCGACCGGGATCGACACGATGCCCGGGTTGCTCAGCGGGAACAGCGCGAAGTCCGCGTCCGGGAACAGCGAGGTCTCCGGGTTGCCCGACATGACGGGCGACAGGATGACCAGGCCGACGCAGGTGATGAGGCCGCCGTAGATGCTCCAGCAGGCGCCGCGGGTGTTGAAGCGCTTCCAGAACATGTTGAACAGGATCGCCGGCAGGTTCGCCGACGCGGCGACCGCGAAGGCCAGGGCCACCAGGAACGCGATGTTCAGCTGCTGGGCCGGGATGGCGAGCACGATCGCGACCGCGCCGATGGCGACGGCGGCGAGCTTCGCGACCCGCACCTCCTGCTTCTCGGTGACCGGCTGGTCCTTCTTGAACACGCCCTTGTACAGGTCGTGCGCCACCGAGGACGACGACGCCAGCGTCAGGCCGGCGACGACGGCGAGGATGGTCGCGAAGGCGACCGCCGAGATCAGCGCCAGCAGGACCGCGCCCCCCAGCGAGCCCGCTCCGCCGCCGACCTCCTCGGCGAGCAGGGGCGAGGCCAGGTTGCCGGTCGCGCCCGCGTCGTCGGTGTTGATCAGCGCCGCGGCGCCGAAGCCGAGGACCAGCGTCATCAGGTAGAAGGCGCCGATGAGGCCGATCGCCCAGAGCACCGACTTCCGGGCGTCCTTGGCGGTCGGGACGGTGTAGAAGCGGATCAGGATGTGCGGCAGGCCCGCGGTGCCGAGCACCAGGGCGAGGCCCAGCGACAGGAAGTCGATCTGCGAGGTCAGCGTGGCGCCGTACTGCAGGCCGGGCTGGAGGAACGCGTCCCCGGCGCCGGACTTCTCCGCCGCGTCCCCGAGGAGGGCGGACAGGTTGAAGTTGTAGCGCAGCAGGACGAGGAAGACGATCAGCGCCGAGCCGGCCATCAGCAGGACGGCCTTGACGATCTGGACGTACGTCGTGCCCTTCATGCCGCCGACGGTCACGTAGAAGATCATCAGGGCGCCGACGCCGACGATGACGAGGTTCTTCACGAAGCCGCTGTCGACGCCGAGCAGCAGCGCGACGAGCACGCCCGCGCCGACCATCTGGGCGAGCAGGTAGAAGATCGAGACGACGACGGTCGAGACGCTGGCCGCCGTACGGACGGGGCGCTGGCGCATGCGGAACGCGAGCTGGTCGGCCATCGTGTAGCGACCGGCGTTGCGGAGCATCTCGGCGACGAGCAGCAGGGCCACGAGCCAGGCGACGAGGAAGCCGATGGAGTAGAGGAACCCGTCGTACCCGTAGAGCGCGATGGCTCCGGAGATGCCGAGGAAGGAGGCGGCCGACATGTAGTCGCCGCCGATGGCGAGGCCGTTCTGGAAGCCGGAGAAGCCCCGGCCGCCGGAGTAGAAGTCGGCTGCGGTCTTGGTCTGTCGGCTCGCCACGAAGGTGATGCCGACGGTCAGCAGCACGACCCCGATGAACAGGGAGGTGGTGAGGATCTGCTGGTTCACTGCCCGGCCTCCTGGCGGTAGCGGTCGTTGAGCTTCGTGGCGAGGGGGTCGAGCGCCTTCGACGAGTGCTTGGCGTACAGGTAGGCGATCCCGAACGTGGTGAGGAACTGCAGCAGCCCGAGGATCAGGGCGACGTTGATGTTGCCGAACACCTTGATGTCCATGAGCCCGCCGCCCCAGTTCGAGAGCGAGACGTAGAGCAGGTACCAGACCAGGAAGCCGACGGTGGCGGGGATGGCCCAGCCGCGGTACCGCTTGCGCAGCTCGGCGAACTCCTGCGTCTCGTGGAGCTCCTTGTAGATCGGGGCGGAGTCCGCCCGGTAGTGACCCGCGTCGGGGTCCTTCTCCGTGTGCGCCATCGGTGCCTCCTCGGGGCAGGGCTGGGTGACGTGTGCACCGTAGGAGTGATCGGCGTCACGTGACGCCCGCCACCACGTACGGCGCGACGAGCGGTCGGCTGGGTGCGACGAGCGGGCGGTCGGAGCGGTTTCGGTGCACCGCACAGGTGGTCTAGACCGCGAGGGCCGGTTGTCGCCACCGCGGCCTCGGCACCCGCAGGATGCGCTCGTGACCCGACCCCGCTCCCGCCCCCACGTCCGTCTCGACACCCGCCGCCGGACCGCGCCGGGGCTCGCCGCCCTGACCGGCCTCGCCCTCGTCGCCACCCCGTTCCTGCCCGCCCAGGCCGCTGACTCCCCGGACCGCGCTGAGGCAGCCGCCGCGCCCGCGCTGCTCGTCACCGGCGAGGAGAACGTCGTCCTCCCGGCGGACGAGGGAGGTTTGCCCCGCTCGGTCGGCTTCGGCACCTTCGGTCGGAGCGCCGTCGGTCCGGACGGTGAGCTCTACGCGATCAAGCCGTTCACGGAGAGCGGGGCCTCCGCCGGGCTCTACCGGGTCGGCTCCTCGGACTGGCCGGTCGAGGTGGAGTCGGGCATCAGGTTGTTCGGTCTGGCCAGCGACGCGGACGGACTCGTCTACGCGCAGTCCTACTGCGGGGGCGAGATCGACACCGAGTGGCGGACCCGGCTCCTCCGTTACGACCCCGAGACCGACACCCAGGTCCAGGTCGCTGATGACCTGCCGCACCTCAGCGGGATCGCCCTCGAGCCCGACGGCGACGTGGTGGGGGTCGAGCAGGTCGTGTCGTCGTGCGGTCAGGAGGACAGCGGCATCGTGACGTCGCAGCGCCTGCTGCGCATCACGCCCGAGGGTGACGTCGAGACGCTGGCCTCGAACCTCCAGGCCCCCAGCGACGTCGCCGTGGCCCCCGACGGCTCCCTCCTGGTGACGTCGAGGGACTGGACCGAGCCGGGGGACGAGGCCGAGGGCGTGGGCAGGGGCGCCCTGCTGCGCGTGCCGGCAGCCGGCGGGCAGCCGTCCGTGGTCGCCCGGGTGTCGCGCCCCGGTGGTCTCGACGTGAGCCCCGACGGCGCGGTGTGGACCGCTGGCTCCGTCCTGGACGAGGGCTCCTCCCAGACGCGCGGCGTGGTCCAGGGAGTCGCTCCCGACGGCACGGTCTCCGAGCGGTTCTCGGTCGAGGACCAGGACCTCTGGGACGTGTCGACCCTCGGGGAGGCGCCCGTGCTCTCGGCCACCGTCTCGAGCGACCGCGGACGCAACGCCGCCGGCTGGTACCGCACCCCGGCGACGGTGACCTTCACCTGCGCGGAGGGCAGCACCCCCCTGGCCGGTGACTGCCCGGCTCCGGTCCGCGTCGACAACGCCGACCGCACCCTGAGGCGCACGATCACCGCCACCGGCGACGGTGGGTCGGACTCCGTCTCCGTACGGGTGAGGGTGGACACCACGAAGCCCACGCTGCGGACCCGCCTCGTCGGCGAGGCGCCGTACGCCCCCTCGGCGCGACCGGTGCGGTGCAGCGCCACCGACGGGCTGTCGGGCGTGGCCGGCGACTGCACCGTGTCGTACGGCGCGGTGAGGACGCGCGCCAACGGCTCCCGCTTCCGCACCTGGACCGCCTCCGTGCGCGACGTCGCGGGCAACCGCACCACGACGACGGGGACCTTCGCCGTCCGTCGCTGAGCTCGTCCCCGGGACTCCCCGGGTCCGCACCGAACCCCGACCGGGCGAGACCGGTCGGGGCTCGGTGAACCCGACGTCTTCTCCTCGCTCTCCACGCCCTCCCAGCCCCGAAGGATGCGCTCATGACCCCGCCCCGCCCCCACGCCCGCCCTCACACTCGCCGCCCCACCGGCCGCCTGGCCGCGTCGGGGCTCGCCGTCCTGACCGGCCTCGCCCTCGTCGCCTCCCCGCGCCTGCCCGCCCAGGCCGCGGACCCCGGCGGGCGGACCGAGCTGGCCGAGACCACGACGACGCTGCTCGTGACCGGCGACGCCGACTACGTCGTCCCGCCTGACCGGGCAGGGTCGCCGAACAGGTTCAGCGAGGTCGATCTCGGCTACAGCACCGTCGGTCCGGACGGCCAGCTCTGGGTGACGAAGTCGCAGCCGGAGAGCGGCTACCCCGCGGGCCTCTACCGGGTCGAGTCGCCCGGTGAGCTCGTCCCGGTGCTGGAGGCCGTCAACCTGACCGGGCTCACCAGCGACGCCGAAGGGCTCGTCTTCGCCCAGACCCGCTGCCGCGGCGAGGACGAGACGCGGCGGCGGACCCGGTTGGTGCGCTACGACATCGAGACCGGCACCCAGACCGAGATCGCCGACGGTCTGACCCCGCTCGACGGGATCGCCCTGGAGCCCGACGGAGACGTGGTCGGGGTGGAGCAAGCCGTCGAGGGGTGCGATTTCCGGGTCTTCACCCGTCAGGGGCTGGTGCGCGTCGCCCCGGACGGTCAGGACACCCGGCTGGCCTCGGACCTGCGGTTCCCGACCGACGTCGCCGTCGCGCCGGACGGGTCCTACCTGGTCACCTCGAGCGGCTGGCCGGCCGCCCAGGACCCGACCGGGGAGCCGGACGCCGGTGCGTTGCTGCGCATCCCGGCGGCAGGGGGCGAGCCCTCCGTGGTCGCCCCCGTCGCCCAGCCCCAGGGCCTCGACCTGAGCCCTGACGGCACGGTGTGGACCGCAGGCTTCACCGAGGGTGGCAGCTCCGCACCACGGAGCGGCGTCGTCCAGCGCGTCGCACCCGACGGTGAGGTCACCGACCGACTCTTGGTGGAGGAGCAGGTCCTCGACGACGTGTCGACCTTCGGGGAGGACCCCGTGCTCTCGGCCGCGGTCTCCAGCCCCCGCGGGCGCAACGCTGCCGGGTGGTACCGCACGCCGGTGACGGTGCGCTTCACCTGCGCCGAGGGCAGCACCCCCCTCGAGGGTGACTGCCCGGCTCCGGTGGTCCTCCGCAACGCGGACCGCGCGCTCGAGCGCACCATCACCGCCACGGGCGACGGCGGGTCGGACTCCGTCTCGGTCCGGGTGAAGGTGGACACCGCGAAGCCGACTCTGCGGACCCGCCTCGTCGGCGAGGCGCCGTACGCCCCCTCGGCGCGACCGGTGCGGTGCAGCGCCACCGACGGGCTGTCGGGCGTGGCCGGCGACTGCACCGTGTCGTACGGCGCGGTGAGGACGCGCGCCAACGGCTCCCGCTTCCGCACCTGGACGGCGTCCGTGCGCGACGTCGCGGGGAACCGCACCACGCGGACGGGCAGCTTCGGCGTCCGCCGCTGACCCGAGCACCCACCCCGCCGTGGGCGGCGGATGATGGAGCCATGAGGCTCGTCACCGTCGCCCACGGCACCCGGAAGTCGTCGGGCAACGCCATCGCGGCCGAGCTGACGGCGCTGGCCGCCGAGCGGCTGGGGATCGAGGCCGTCTGCTCGTACGTCGAGCTGTCCGAGCCGCTGTTCGCCGACGTCGTCGCGGGCTCGACCGAGCCGACGGTCGCCGTCCCGCTGCTGCTGTCGACCGGGTTCCACATCCGCACCGACCTGCCGTCGATGGCGGAGGGTGCGGGCGGCCCGCTGACGATGGGCCGGCCGTTCGGGCCGCACCGTCAGGTCGCGCAGGCGCAGGCCGCTCGCCTGCTCGACGCCGGGGCGCAGCCGGGCACGCGGGTCGTGCTGGTCGCGGCCGGGTCGAGCGACGAGCTCGCCACCCGCGACCAGGAGCGGGCCGCCGAGCTGCTCGCCGACGAGTGGGGCGGCGAGGTCGAGGTGGCCACGCTGACCGCGCGGGGACGACGTCCGGCCGAGGTGGTCCGGGACGGCGACGCCGTGTCGCCGTACCTGCTCTCGCCCGGGTACTTCGCCGACAAGGCGCGGACGCAGTCGCTCGAGGCCGGGGCCGGGGTGGTCGCCGACGTCCTGGGCACCCACCCGTTGCTGGTCGACCTGCTGTGCGCGCGGTTCACGGCGCTGAGGTCGGCCGCGCGCTGACGCCTCCTTCGCGCTGACGCCTCCTTCCAGGTGGTCGAGCAGCAGCCGAGCGCAGCGAGGCCGCGTCGTCGAGACCGAGTCGCGCAACGGAGGCGATCGCTGTCTCCGAGAGACAGTGATCGCCTCCACTGATGGCCGGCCCCGCTCCCGTCCCACCGGGTCTCGACGACGCGCGCTCGCCCAGGGGCTCGCGTGCTGCTCGACCAGCGGTGGGCGCGCTCGACCAGCGGAGGGGCGGCTGTCAGGTCAGCAGCGCGGTGAGCGGTGCGATCGCGAACCAGATCAGGAACGCGGCGGCGATGCCCCACATGAGCGGGGAGACGTCGCTGGGCTTGCGGCGCACCACCTTGATCAGCACGTAGGCCAGGAAGCCGGCGCCGATGCCGACGGTGATGGAGTACGTGAACGGCATCAGGATGATCGTGAGGAACGCCGGGAGGGCGACCTCGAGGTCGTCCCAGTCGATCTCCTTGACGCCGCGCAGCATGAGGAACCCGACGAGCACCAGCGCGGGGACGGCGGCCTCGGACGGGATCGCGGAGACGACGCCGACGAAGAACGTCGTGAGCAGGAACAGCACGCCGGTGACGATCGCGGCGATGCCGGTCCGGGCGCCCTCGCCGACGCCGGAGGCGGACTCGATGTAGGAGGTGTTCGACGAGACGCCGCCCGCGCCGCCGGCGATCGCGGCGACGGAGTCGACGATGAGGATGCGCTGGGTGTTCGGCGGGGAGCCGTCCTTGTCGTTCAGCCCGGCCTCGGCACCGATCGCGGTCATCGTGCCGATGGTGTCGAAGAAGTCCGCGAGCAGGAGCGTGAAGACCAGCAGGACCGCGGCCACGACGCCGATCTGCTGGAAGGACCCGAGCAGGTTGAACTGCCCGAGCGTGCCGAGGTCGGGCAGGCCGAACCACTGCGTCGGCGCCGTGGGCACCGACAGGGCCCAGCCGGTCGGGTTCTCGGCGCCGCCGGGTCCGATGTCGAACACCGCCTCCAGCACGAACGCCAGGATCGTGCCGACGGCGATGGTGATGAGGATCGAGCCGCGCACCTTCAGCGCCCACAGGGCGACGAGCAGGACCAGCCCGAGCACGAAGACCAGGGCGGGCCAGCCGTCGAGGGCGCCGTTGGGGCCGAGCTGCACGGGGACCGTGGTCATCGCGGCGTCGGGGTAGCGCCGCGAGAAGCCGGCGTCCACGAACCCGATGAACGCGATGAAGAGCCCGATGCCGGCCGAGATGGCGACCTTGAGCTCGCGGGGGACGGCGAGGAACACCGCCTTCCGCAACCCGGTGAGCACCAGGATCAGGATGAGCACGCCCTCGATCACGACGAGACCCATCGCGTCGGCCCAGGTCATGCGGGAGGCGATCGCGACGGCGACGAACGCGTTGAGCCCGAGGCCGGTTGCCAGCGCGAGCGGGAAGTTCGCGACGGCCCCCATGAGGATGCTCATCACCCCGGCGACCAGGGCCGTGCCGGCGGCGATCGCGGGCAGGTTCGGCTCGCCGGTGCTGCTGCCGAGGAACCCGCCGTCGATGTCCGGGGCGAAGCCGAGGATGAGGGGGTTCAGCACGACGATGTACGACATCGTCACGAAGGTGACGACCCCGCCGCGGATCTCCCGACCCAGCGTCGAGCCGCGCTCGCTGACCTTGAAGTAGCTCTCCAGCATGCTCACGGGCAGCACCCTGGCACGGAAGCGTGTCGGTGTTGTTTCACGACGCGGGGGTTTTCGCGCAAGGCGGGTGGACCGGGACGCGCCACAGGCGCAGCCGCAGGGCGACGAGCAGCGAGACCAGGAGGCCGGTGCCGACGACCGCGATCGCGCCGCGGGCGCCGAGGGGGCCGACGAGGGCCGCGGCCAGGGCCGCCCCCAGCGGCTGCGCGCCCCAGGCGATCATCCGCGCGGTGGTGTTGACGCGGCCCTGGAGGTCGTCGGGCGTGACCTGCGCGCGGGCGACGATGCCGTTGACGATCACCAGGGTGACCACGCACGAGTACGCCGTCAGCGCGGCCACCGCCGTCGCGAGCCCCGGCGCTGCGGCGAAGGCGAGCAGCAGCACCCAGCCGACGCCGTACCCGACGGTGGCGACGAGGCCGGGTCCCCAGCGTCGCTGCACGCGCCCCACCAGCAACCCGGCCACGGCCGACCCCACGGCGCTGCCGGTGGCGAGCAGGCCGACACGGCCGTCGTCCGGGGTCAGTCCCAGCTCGGTGACGGCGAGGACGGCGTACAGGCCGAGGACGGCGCCGCCGGCGAGGGAGAGCCCGACGCCGAGCAGGGTCAGCGGGCGGACGAGCTCGTGGGCGAGCACGAAGCGCAGGCCCTCGGCGATCGTTTCCCGCCAGCCCGCAACAGCGGCGGACCCACCACCTCCGACCGGCAGGCCGGCGTACAGGGCCGCGGAGGCGACGAGGGCGCCGGCCTCGCACCACAGGACCCCGGCGAGGCCCAGCGGGGCGACCAGGACGCCGGCGACGGCGGGGGCGAGGATGCCGGTGAGCGTCCCGGCGGTGGTGAGGAAGCCCTGGGCGCGCGCGAGCCGGTCCCGGCCCACCAGGGTGGGAAGCGCGCCGAAGGTCGCGGAGTCGGCGAAGACGTTCAGGGCCGCGACCGCGAGCGCGGCCGCCGCGACGTGCCCGACCCCGAGGCCGCCGTACGCCGCCGCCATGGGCACCGACCCCAGTGCCACGGCGCCGCCGAGGGCGCAGCCGACCAGGGTCACCCCGCGGGGCAGCCGGTCGGCGACGGCACCGGCGGGCAGGCCGAGCAGCAGGTAGGCGCCCGCCGGCGCGGCGACGAGCACGGCGGCCAGCGCGGGACCGCCGCCGAGGTCGAGGACCAGCAGCGGCAGCACCACCAGGGTCATGCCCGCGCCGGTCCACCCCAGGAGCCGCGCGAGCGCGAAGCGGACGAAGGCGGGGTCACGGGCGAGCATGGCGGGGCGCGTCTCAGAAGGCGTCCGGGTGGAACGCCTCCGCCATCTGCCGCACCAGGCGGACGTTGCCGAGCGAGCCCGGGAAGGTGTCGGCCTGGTCGACCGCCACGAGCCGGTCGTCGCGCACGGCGGGGACGTCGGGGAACGTGCGGCGCAGCGTCGCCTCGACCTCCTCCGCGGCCGCCTCGTCGGCGACGGCGAAGACGATCACCTCGGGGTCGCGGGAGGCGACGTCCTCGGGGTTCACCGTGGCTGCGAAGAAGTCGGCGAACGCGTCCTCGTCGGGGGAGTAGACGCTCTCGCCGCCCGCGCGGGCGACCATGTCGGGCTCGATGCCGGCGCCGATCGCGGAGATGGTGTCGCCCTCGACGTACAGCTGGGCGACCCTCGGCTGCTCCAAGCCCTCGACGGCCTCGTCGACCGCGGCGAGCTCGGCCTCGGCCTGCTCGGCGAGCTCGGCGGCCTCGGCCTCGCGGTCGAGGACGGCCCCGAGGTTGTCGAGGTCGACCAGGAGGTCGTCGACGGTGCCGGTCATCCGGCGCTCGAGGCAGCCGCCGGTGGCGACGTACGCCGCCGCGCCCGCACGGTCGAGCTGCTCGAGGCTCGCGAAGCCCTGTTCGGCGGTGAACTCGTAGCCGGTGGGGGAGAGGACGAGGTCGGGGCCGACGGCGAGGAGGTCCTCGCGGGCGGGCGGGGTGTCCTCGCTGACGACCGGGACGTCGGCGACCTCGGTGGCGACGTCGTCGGGCAGCGGTGCCATCGCGGTCTGGGCCTGTCCGGCGAGCGCGTCGACCGCGCCGAGGCGGACGACGAGCTCGGTCTGCGCGGGGGCCATCCCGACGACGGCGGTCGGACCGACGGGGTAGGTGCGCTCCTCGCCGCAGTTCTCGATCGTGACGGTCGAGGGGGTGCTGCCCGTCGCTGCGTCGGGGGTGGCCTGGGTGACGTCGCTGCCGCAGGCGGCGAGGAGGGCGAGGCCCGCCAGGGCGGGGACGGAGAGGGGGAGCTTCTTCATGCGGGGTCCTTCGCTGGGTGGGGTGTGCGGGTGGATCTCAGGTCGAGGAGGAGGTGGCCGTCGGGAGTGGTCACCCGGGTCGCGTCGACGCCGAACACCTCGCGCACCCGGACGGGGTCGAGGACGTCGGCCGGGTCGCCGTACGCGACGAGGTGGCCGTCGTGGAGCAGCGCCAGGGCGTCGCAGTGGGCGGCGGCGAGCCCGAGGTCGTGGAGGGCGGCGACGACGACGCGGCCCTCGTCGTGCGCGAGGCGGCGGGCGAGGGCGACGAGGTCGAGCTGGTGGGCGACGTCGAGGTGGTTGGTGGGCTCGTCGAGGAGGACGACGCGGCCGTCCTGGGCGAGGGTGCGGGCCAGGAGGACCCGCTGGCGCTGCCCGCCGGAGAGGCGGCCGACCTGGCGGTCCGCGAGGTCGAGCGCGCCGACCCGCTCGAGGGCGCGGACGGCGGCGTCGAGGTCTGCCTCGTCGTGGGCGGCGCGCAGGCCGCGCCGGTGGGGCAGGCGGCCGAGCAGCACGGTCTCGAGGACGGTGGTCTCCGGCGCGGTGCCGGGGTCCTGCGTCATGGCGGCCACCTGCCGGGCCACGGCCTGGGGCCGCGTCGTCCAGAGGTCCTGACCGTCGACGCGGACGGTCCCGGCGTCGGGCCGCAGCCGGCGGTAGGCGCAGCGCAGGAGGCTGGTCTTGCCGCTGCCGTTGGGGCCGAGCAGGCCGACGAAGCGTCCGGGCGGCACGTGGAGGCTGACGTCGGTGAGGACCTGTCGGTCGCCGAGCCGGAGGCTGACACCGTCGACCTCGAGCCCGCTCACCGGTCGACCCCGCCCGTGCTCGCGGCGTCCCGTCGGACCAGCCAGAGGAAGAAGGGCGCGCCGACGACGGCGGTGAGGATGCCGAGGGGGACCTCGGTCGGGACGGCCGCGGTGCGAGCGAGGAGGTCGGCGAGGACCAGGAAGGCGGCGCCCCCGGCGACCGCGACCGGGATCAGGCGGCGGTGGCGCCCGCCGACGAGGATGCGGGCGACGTGGGGGACGACGAGCCCGACGAACCCGATGCCGCCGCTGACGCTGACCACCGCGCCGGTGAGCAGCGACGCGACGAGCATGAGCACCAGCCGCAGCCGGTCGACGTCCACGCCCAGGGCGGTGGCGGCCTCGTCGCCCGCGACGAGGGCGTCCATGCGGCCGGCGAGCAGGAGCGAGACCGGGAGCGCCACCGCGAGGGCGGCCCCGGCGACGCCGACGGCGCCGAGGTCGGCGGCGGAGACGCTGCCGAGGAGGAAGAAGAGCACCGACACGACGTTCTGGGCGTCCGTGGTGAGGGTCAGGTAGCTCGTCAGCGCGCTCAGCAGGGAGCCGACGGCGACGCCGCAGAGGATCATCCGGGTCGGCGCGACCGTGCCGTGCAGGCGCGCGAGGGACGCGACGAGCGCCGAGGTCAGCGTGGCGCCGAGGAACGCGGCCGCGCCGAGCCCGAGTCCCCCGACCGCGGTGGAGCCGAGGGTGATGACGAGGACGGCGCCGAGGCCGGCGCCGGCGGAGACCCCGAGGACGTACGGCTCCGCCAGCGGGTTGCGGACGACGGCCTGCATCAGGGCCCCGGCCAGCGCGAGGCCCGCGCCTGCGCAGGCGGCGAGGAGGGCGCGGGGGACCCGGAACTGCCAGACCGCCTGGTCCTGCAGCGGCGTCAGCGACCCGTCGCTCATCCACGGCATGCCGGGCACGAGGTGTCCGAGGCACAACCGGGCAGCCTCACCGAGCGTGACCGGGACCGTCCCCGTCGCCGCCGAGACGACCACCAGGACGACCACTGCGACCAGCCCCCCGCCGGTCGCGACGGCCGCCCGGCGGTCGGCCCGCCGCAGCAGGCGGGAGACGTCGGTCGCGGACACGAGCGCAGACTGTAACGGGAATCATTCTCAAGCGCCTGCGAGGGGTCGAGTCGGCACGTCTGCGCAGCGAAACAGGCTCGAGTCGGCACGTCTGCGCAGCAGAACAGGGTCGAGTCGGCACGTCTGCGCACGAGAGGGGGGTCTGGTCGTCGTCGTCATCCGTCTTCCCGGGTCTCGACCCGCGTTCGCGGCCTCGCAGGCTCGGCCGTGGCGGCTTGCCGACTCGGCGTCGTACGAGTGCGCAGACGTGCCGACTCGGCGTCGTACAAGTGCGCAGACGTGCCGACTCGACGTCCTGGGGAGTGTCAGCGGGCTAGGGGCGGACGGACTCCGGGGTGTGGAGGCGGACCAGGAAGCGGCCGGCGTGGGCGGGGACGCGGTCGCGGGTGGCGAGCGAGACGGCGACCATGACGAGGACGGCGAGCGGGACGCTCCAGGCCGCGGGCTGCTCGAGCAGGACGCCGGCCCAGCCGGTCACCGGGGCGGGGGAGAAGGTCGTGACGATCGCGCCGCCGCAGCCCAGCCCGCCGGCGACGAGGCCCGCGACGGCGCCGGGGGCGGTCAGGCCGCGCCACCAGATGCCGAGCACGAGCAGCGGGCAGAAGGTCGACGCGGCCATCGCGAAGGCCAGGCCCACCGAGCGGGCGACGCCGAGGTCGGGCACGAGCAGGCTCACCCCGAGCGGTACGGCGACCGCGATCACGGCGCCGAGCCGGAAGGCGGGGACGCCGGACAGCGTGCCCCGCCGTCCGGCGAGGCCGGGGAGGCGGCCGGTGACGTCCTGGCCGAGCACGCCCGCGACCGCGACAGCGAGCCCGGACGACGTCGACAGGAACGCCGCGAACGCCCCCGCCGTGACGAGTGCCGTGAGCAGCTCGCCGGCCATCCCGGGGAGCATCACCCGCGGGAGCTCGAGGACCATCACGTCGCTGCGTCCCGCGGCGGCCAGCGACTCGCCGTACACCCGGCCGAGCAGGGCGTACGCCGGCGGCAGCAGGTAGAACACGCCGAGCAGCACCAGCACCACGAGCGTCGTACGACGGGCCGCGCCGCCGTCGGGGTTGGTGTAGAACCGCACCGCCACGTGGGGGAGCCCCATGGTGCCGAGGAAGGTCGCGACGATCAGCGAGTACGTCGCGTAGAGGCCGGCGCCCCCGCCGTCCGCCAGCGGCAGGGACCACTGGGCAGTGTCGGTGCGGAGGACCGGTCCGGGGCTCCCGTCGCCCATCCACACGACGAGCAGCACCGCCAGCGGCACGAGCAGGGCGGTGAGCTTGAGCCAGTACTGGAACGCCTGCACGAACGTGATGGCCCGCATGCCGCCGGAGCCCACGCCGACGACCACGACGACCCCCACCACGACCGCGCCGACCCAGCGGGGAGCGCCGACCGCGGCGGAGAGGGTCAGCCCGGCGCCCTCGAACTGCGGCAGGAGGTACAGCCACCCGACGGCCACCACGAGCACCGAGCAGGCGGCCCGCACGCCCCGCGACCCGAGGCGCGCCTCGGCGAAGTCGGGCAGCGTGTACGCCCCCGAGCGGCGCAGCGGGGCGGCGACCAGGACCAGCAGGACGAGGTAGCCGGCGGTGAAGCCGACCGGGTACCAGAGCATGTCGGCGCCGAAGACGAGCAGCAGCCCGGCGATGCCGAGGAACGAGGCGCCGGACAGGTACTCCCCGCCGATCGCGGAGGCGTTCAGCGCGGGCCGCACGGTGCGGGAGGCGACGAAGAAGTCGCTGGTGGTGCGGGAGAAGCGCTGCCGGTACGACCCGATGGCGAGCGTCGCGATCGTCACGAGCGCCACGGCGACGACGCCGGGGACCACGTCGGCGGTCACGGACGCCTCACCGGCGCCGCTCGTCCATGAGGTCGGCGAAGTCGCGCTCGTTGCGCTCGGCGCGGACGACGAAGCGCCAGCCCATGACCACGAGCAGCGGGTACACCAGGACGCCCAGCAGCAGCCACGCCAGCCCGAGACCGAGCAGCTCGAGGCGGGCGAGGCCGGGGGCGAGGTGGAACACCAGCGGCAGGGAGCCGACCAGGAGCACGAGAAGACCCAGCACGCGGACGGCGAGGCGGCCCTGCTCCCGCAGCAGCGAGCCGAGGTAGACGCCGCCGAGGGTGGAGGAGTCGTCGAGCGCGGGTCGTGCGGCTCCGGGCCGGACGTGCCGCGGCGGCCCGGTGACCCGCACCCGGGTCGGGCGGGGCTCGCTCACGGCGTGGCCCGCCCGACCAGCAGCTCGCGGAGCTCGCGGGCGTGGCGGCGGGCCACGGCGAGCTCGGTCTCCGCCTCCGACCCCGCGGGGCTGACGACGACGCTCGTCCGGCCGCCCGTCGAGCGCAGCGCGGTGACGTGGGACAGCGAGACCAGCAGCGAGCGGTGCACCCGGACGAACCCCGCGGCGGCCCACTCCTCCTCCAGCGACGACAGGGCCGCGCGCAGCAGGTAGGCGTCGTCGCCGGTGTGGAGGCGGACGTAGTCGCCGTGCGCCTCGACGTGGGTGACCTCGGCGAGGTCGAGGAACCGGGTGGCACCGCCCCGCTCGACGGGCACCGTCGTCGCCCCCGGCGTCGCACCGGGGCCGGCCGCGCCGCCCTCGCCCAGCCGGACCACCCGTCGTACGGCCTCGGCGAGACGCTCGGCGCGCACGGGCTTGAGGACGTAGTCGACGGCGCTCAGCTCGAAGGCGGCGACGGCGTGCTGGTCGTGGGCGGTCACGAACACCACCGGCGGCGGGCTGGGCAGGCGGGCGACCTCCGCGGCGAGGTCGAGGCCGGTCGTGCCGGGCATCTGGACGTCGAGGACCAGGCAGTCGGGGGGGTCGGCGTGCAGCCGGCGCAGGGCCTCCGCGGCGGAGCCGACGGTGTCGACGGCGGCCACCCGCTCGTCGCGCCCGAGGAGGTACGCCAGCTCGTCGCGCGAGGGCTGCTCGTCGTCGACGACGAGGACCCGCAGGCCGCCGCTCACGCGACCACCCCGGGGGCGAACTTCGGCACCCGCACGAGCACCCGGGTGCCCGCGCCGGGGGCGGTCTCGACGACGAGGCCGAAGTCGTCGCCGAACGTCGTCCGCAGCCGCGCGTCGACGTTGCCGAGGCCGACGGAGTCGAGGTCGGCGTCCCCGGCGAGGGCGCGTCGTACCCGCTCGGGGTCCTCGCCGACCCCGTCGTCCTCGACCTCGATGAGGCACTCGGTGCCGCGGTCGTGGGCCACGATCCGGATGTGGCCCACCCCCTCGGCGGCCTCCAGCCCGTGGCGTACGGCGTTCTCCACGAGCGGCTGGATGCACAGGAACGGCACGGCGACGGCCAGCACCTCGGGGGCGACGTTGAGGGTGACCTGGAGCCGCTCGCCGAACCTCGCCTGCTCGAGCAACAGGTAGCGCTCCACGGAGCGGAGCTCCTCGGCGAGCGTCGTGAAGTCGCCGTGGCGGCGGAAGGAGTAGCGGGTGAAGTCCGCGAACTCCAGCAGCAGCTCGCGCGCCCGGTCGGGGTCGGTGCGGACGAAGCTGGCGATGGCGCCGAGCGAGTTGTAGATGAAGTGGGGGCTGATCTGCGCGCGCAGGGCGCGGACCTCGGCCTCCATCAGCCGCCGCCGGCTGGCGTCGAGCTCGGCGAGCTCGAGCTGCCCGGAGACCCAGCGGGCGACCTCGTCGGTGGCCCGGGCGAGCCCGGCGGTGGTGCGGGTGCTGAACGCCTGCAGCGTCCCGACCACGCGCTCGTCGATGACGAGGGGCGCGACGACGACCTCGTCGACCGGGCACGCGAGGACGTCGCACGTCAGGACGGAGGCGTCGCCCGCGCGGGTGCTGCCGTGGCGGACGACGGGCTCGGCGAGCGCCCCGCAGGCCTCGGCGTGGTGCTCGCCCTCGCCGTCCCAGGCCAGCGCGGCGGAGGTGTCGGTCAGCGCCACGGCGGGGGCGCCGAGCAGCGCCCGGAGGTGCTTGAGGCTGCGCTCCGCGCTGGCGACGGTCAGCCCCTCGCGCAGGGCCGGGGAGGCCAGCGAGGCCGTGTGGAGCGTGCGGAACGTCGCCCGGTCGGCCTCGCTGCCGAGGTCCGTGACCCGGCGGGGGAGTCCGTGGCGGATCCGGGTGCGCACCCGCGCACGCTACTCCGCGCCGGCCCCGGCCCCCGTCCCTCTAGCGTGGTGCCGTGCCCGACCCGTCCGCCTCGCCGCGCCCGCCCCTGGAGGGCCCCCTCGACCGGTTGGCCTCGCTGGAGGGGGTGGCCTCCGCGTTCGCGGCCGCCCGCGACGGGCTCGACGCCATCCTGCGCGACCGCGGCCTGCGTCGTACGCCGCCGTCGACGACGTCCGAGTCGCTCCTGCGGGGCGCCTGTGCCTCCGCCGTCCTCGAGGGCTCGACCGCCTCGGTCGAGGAGATGCGCGAGGGCCGCGGGGACGACGTCGCGGTCGCCGCCCTGCGGGTCTCCGGCGAGTTGCTCGGGCTCGGCCCGGTGCTGGAGCGGACCCCGCTGCAGGCGTTCGCGCGGCTCCACGCGCTGGCCGGGGCGGGGACGCTGGAGGCCGACGAGCTCGGACGGCCGCGCGGTGCGGAGGCCTCCGAGCGGCTGCGGGGGCTGTCGTCGCTGCTGTCCACCCCGTCGCAGGCGCCGGCGATGCTGCTCGCGGCGGTCGTCCACGCCGAGGTGGCGACGGGCGCGCCGTTCGCCTCCCACAACGGGGTCGTCGCGCGGGCTGCCGAGCGCCTCGTGCTCGCCTCCCGGCGCGTGGACGCCACCTCGCTGTCGGTCCCCGAGGCGGGCCACCTCGCCCTGCGCCCGCAGTACGAGTCGAACCTCCGTGGCTACCGCGACGGCGGCCAGCCCGGCGTCCACGCCTGGCTGCTGTACGCCGCCGAGGCCTACTCCGCCGGCGTCGAGGCCAGCCCGCTCGTCGCGCGGTGACATCTCCGGAGATCGAGGTGCGAGCGTCGCGGAGCGACATCTCCGGAGATCGAGGTGCGAGCGTCGCGCAGCGACCGAGCCACGAGGTCGCCGCACCGGTCGTCGTACGGCTCGCGGGGGCTCGACGGACGCTCCTCCGCCGGCGCTCAGTCGCTGCTCGACCACCGGGGGTCGAGCCTCCCGCGACTCCTGCTGACTGTGGTGGCGGCCGCAGCTCGTCTCGCCGAGGTCTCGACCCGCCGGCGTGACCTCGTCCCTCGGTCGTGTCGCTCGCTCGACCTCCTCGGGTCGCGAGTCCCGCTCCTCCGTCGCGGGCCTCGCGCCTCGGACAGCAAGCGGCCCCCGTCCGCGTGGGTCGGGGGCCGCTGCTGACACGTGACCGTCGGGGCTACCAAGCGTGCTCTCGTTGTGCCGCCCCGCGGACGAGCCGCGGGAGCGTGCTCCCAGGTGCGATGGGTGGACGCCGCGTGGGTACCCCCGGTCACGTGCTGCTTGTGGAGTTCTGAGGTCAGGTCTACTCCCACCCGACGGCCGGCACAAGGCTTGACTTCGCCTGGGGGCTGTGAGTGACCTGGGTCACACCGGGGGTGGTCCAGCGAGTCACCCTGGGTTCACCCCAGGGTGACGTCGGAGCCGTCCGTGACGAGGTTGGCGGTGACCGTCCGCAGCAGGCCCTGCAGCTGCGCCACCTGCTCGGGCGGCAGACCGATCGCCTCGTTGATGCGGCAGTAGACGTCGTCCCGGACCGTGTGCAGGGCGGCGCCGCGATCGGTGGTGCGGACGAGGACGGAGCGCTCGTCGGCGACGCTGCGCTCGCGCGCGATCAGGCCGGCCGACTCCATGCGCCGCAGCAGCGGCGACAGGGTCGCGTGGTCGAGCCGCAGCGTGGTCGCCAGCTCCTTGATGGAGCACTCGCCGCGGGTCCAGAGCACCATCAGCACGAGGTACTGCGGGTAGGTCAGCCCCAGGTCCGCCAGCACCGGCCGGTACGCCGCCGTGACCAGGCGCGACGCGGCGTACAGGTCGAAGCAGACCAGGGCGTCCAGGGCGTCCGCGGACACGCCGGTGGGCGTCTCGGCGCCGTCCGGAGGCCCGCTGGACTGGTTGGTCACGCCTTCCATCCTAGGCGCTGGTACGTTATGTTGTGTACGAAACATTCCGACGGAGGAGGCACCACATGCCCACACGCACCGCTCGCACCGCCTGGAACGGCGGCCTGCAGGACGGCTCCGGCCAGGTCGAGCTCTCGAGCTCGAAGGTCGGCACCTACGACGTCTCGTTCCCGAAGCGCGCGGCCGACGAGGCCGGTGGCGCCACCAGCCCCGAGGAGCTCGTCGCCGCGGCCCACTCCTCCTGCTACGCCATGCAGCTCTCGGCGTTCATCGCCGAGGCGGGCGGCACCCCGCAGGCCCTCGACGTCAAGGCCGACGTCTCCCTGGGCGAGGACCCCGCGGGCGGCTTCAAGCTCACCGGCATCACTCTCACCGTCCGCGGTGAGGTCGAGGGCCTCGACGACGACGGCTTCAAGGCCGCCGCCGACAAGGCCAAGGAGCAGTGCCCCATCAGCAAGGCGCTGACCGGGGTCGAGATCACCCTCGACGCCGCGCTCGAGTGCTGAGCGACGCGTCCCACTGACGCCCGGGCCGGCGGCCGGCCACGAGCCTCGCCGGTCCGGGCCCGGGCCGTCCCGCGGTCCGGCGCCTAGCTCGTACGGCGGCGGCGTGCGGCCCAGGCGAGCCCGCCGACGGCTGTGATCCCGCCGATGCCCAGCGCCGCGATGCTGGGGACTGTCCGCGGCAGGGGCAGTCGCCGCCGCAGCGCCACCGGCTTGGTGAACACCAGCACCGGCCAGCCGCGCTCGGTCGCCGCCCGCCGCAGGTCGCGGTCCGGGTTCACGGCGTGCGGGTGGCCCACGGCCTCCAGCATCGGCAGGTCCGTCACCGAGTCGCTGTAGCCGAACGACCGGTCCAGGTCGTAGCCCCGCTCCTCGGCGAGCGCCCGCAGCGCGGCCGCCTTCTCCTCGCCGTACGCGTAGTACGCGATCTCGCCGGTGTACTTGCCGTCGACGATCTCCAGCCGCGTCGCGACCACGTGGTCCGCGCCCAGCATCGCGCCGATCGGCTCGACGACCTCGCTGCCCGACGCCGACACGACGACCACGTCGCGCCCGGCGAGGTGGTGCTCCTCGATCAGCGAGACCGCCTCGTCGTACACGAGCGGGTCGACGACGTTGTGGATCGTGTCGGCCACGATCTCGCGCACCGTCGCGACGTCCCACCCCGCGCACAGGTCGGACAGGAACGAGCGCAGCTTCTCCATCTGGTCGTGGTCGGCGCCACCGACGAGGTAGACGAACTGGGCGTACGCCGACCGCAGCATCGCCCCGCGCGAGATGAGGCCCCCGGCCTGGAAGGGCTTGCTGAAGGCCAACGTGCTCGACTTCGCGATGATGGTCTTGTCGAGGTCGAAGAACGCCGCGGTGCGGATCGCCGGGGCCGGCATGCGCGCAGTCTAGGCCGCACCCTCCCCGGCGACCGCCGACTTGCGTGCACAGGCGCGGCGCACGACGGGTGCTCCACAGGGCGGGCGACGTCCGCGGCGGACCTGGGGCGGGCCGGGGCAGCCTGCTCCGCATGAGACGACCACTGCTCGTCACCGCCGACGAGACCCTGCTCGAGGAGCTGCTGCGCCTCGCCGCCGCCGCCGGGACCACTCCCGACGTGGCGGCCGACCCGGCCGGCGTGCTCCGGGCCTGGGCGACGGCCCCCTGCGTGCTGGTCGGGGACGACGTCGCCGCCCGCGCGGTGCGCTGCGCGCCCGAGCGGAGGGACGGCGTCCGCGTCGTCGGCTGGCAGGCGGACGCGGACACCTTCCGTGCGGCCCTCGCCCTCGGTGCCGAGGAGGTCTGCGAGCTGCCCCGCGCCGAGAGCCACCTCGTGGCGCTGCTGCTCGACCTCGACGACCTCGGTCGGGCGCCCGGCGCCGTGCTCGGCGTCGTCGGCGGGAGCGGCGGCGCGGGCGCGACGACCCTGGCCTGCGCGCTGGGGCAGGTCGCGGCGTCGTGCGGCGCGGCGCTGGTGGTGGACTGCGACCCCCAGGGACCCGGCGCCGACCGCGTCCTCGGCCTGGAGCAGGAGCCCGGCGTCCGCTGGGACGCCCTGGTCCGCGGCGGGGGACGCCTCGGTGCGTCGTCGCTGCGCGAGGCGGTGCCCTCCCGCGGCGGGCTCGGCGTCCTCACCTGGCCGCACGAGGCCCTCGACGGGCCCGCCCGGCCGGCGGCCTCGCCGCACGCAGTGGGGGAGGCGTTCGGGGACGCCTGCCGGGAGGCCGTGGCCGCCGGACGACGGGGCCACGACCTCGTCGTCCTCGACCTGCCGCGCGCCGGGGACGACCTGGTCGCGGACCTCGCCGGCCGCTGCGACCTCGTGCTCGTCGTCGTCGTGCCCGACGTGGCCGCCGTCGCCTCCACGCAGCGCACCTGCCGCCGGCTCGGGGAGACCGAGGCGCTGCGCCTCGTCGTCCGCGGCTCCGGGCTCGACCCCGCGGAGGTCGCGCGGGTGACCGGCGTCCCGGTGGCGGCGCGCCTGCCGGACCAGCGGGGCCTGTCCGAGGCCGTCGACCTCGGCCTGGGGCCGGTGCGCTCGCACCGCGGCCCCCTCGCCCGGACGGCCCGCGCCCTGCTCGCCCTCCCCGAGGTCGGCCTGGTCCCGGCGCGGGGACGGGCGGCGTGAGCGGGTCGCGCGCGGGCTCCCTCGCCACCGGTCCCGCCGCCGGTCCGCCCGACGGGACCGTCGAGCGGGACGTCGTCGCGGCGCTGGTGGAGTCCGTCCGGGACCGCCTCGCCGCGGCGCCCGGCGACCTGACCCCCCACCGGGTGGCCGCCGCGCTGCGGGAGGCCGGGCGCCCGGTGGGGGACGCCACCGTGCTGGCGGTCCACGAGGTCCTCCGCCGCGACGTGGTCGGCGCCGGCCCCCTCGAGCCGCTGCTGCGAACCCCCGGCGTCACCGACGTGCTGGTCAACGGCCCCGACCAGGTCTTCCTCGACCGCGGGGAGGGGCTCG
This sequence comes from uncultured Nocardioides sp., assembly GCF_947489365.1. Lineage (GTDB taxonomy): Bacteria > Actinomycetota > Actinomycetes > Propionibacteriales > Nocardioidaceae > Nocardioides. The sequence continues at coordinate 206,515 of NZ_CANLDB010000006.1, read as the reverse complement.
AGCCCGCCGGGGTCCACTTCACCTCGGACGCCGCCGTCCGTCGGCTGGCGCAGCGGCTCGCCGCCGCCGCGGGCCGGCGTCTCGACGACGCCACCCCGCACGTCGACGTCCGGCTGCCCGACGGCACCCGCTTCCACGCCGTCCTGGCCCCGGTCGCACGGCCGGGGACGGTGCTGTCGCTGCGGGTCCCGCGGAGCCGGGCGTTCACGCTGGACGAGCTCGTCGCGGCGGGCTCGGTCAGTGCCGACGGGGCGCGGGTCCTCACCGACCTCGTCGCGGCGCGGGCGGCCTTCCTCGTGTCCGGGGGCACGGGCTCGGGCAAGACCACGCTGCTCGCGGCGCTGCTCTCCACGGTGCCCGTGACCGAGCGGATGGTGCTGGTCGAGGACGCCAGCGAGCTGCGCCCGGCCCACCCCCACGTCGTCGGTCTCGAGGCCCGGCCGCCCAACATCGAGGGTGCGGGCGAGATCACCGTCCGCACCCTCGTCCGTCAGGCCCTGCGCATGCGGCCCGACCGCCTGGTCGTCGGGGAGGTGCGCGGCGCCGAGGTCGTGGACCTGCTGGCGGCCCTCAACACCGGCCACGACGGCGGTTGCGGCACCCTGCACGCCAACTCGGCCACCGACGTCCCCGCCCGCGTCGAGGCGCTCGCCCTCGCCGCCGGCCTGCCGCGCGAGGCCGCGCACAGCCAGCTCGCCTCCGCGCTCGACGCGGTGCTGCACGTGTCCCGTCGCGCCGACGGGCTCCGCTTCCTCCGCGAGGTCGGGGTCCTGGTCCGGGACCGCGACGGCCTGGTGTCGACCGTGCCCGCCCTCGTCTTCGACGGCGCGGGGGACGTCACCACCGGGCCCGGGGTCCACGTGCTGGAGGAGAGGCTGTCGCGGTGAGCGGGCCGGCCGCGATCCTCGTGGCCGCGGTGGCGGCCGGCCTGGTCGGTGCGCTGCTCGTGCCTCCGGCCACCGGGTCCGCGAGACCTGCAGGATCTGCCGGGCGGCCCGGCCGGGCGTCGTACGGCGGATCGCGGGGTGTGCCGGTCCTGCTCGGGGCGGGCGTCGCCGGGGCGGTCCTCGCCGGGCTGCCGCTGCGGACCGTGGTCCTCGCCGGGGTGCTGGCCTCCGCGGGGTGGGCCGGCTCCTGCCTCCTGGCGAGGCGTCGTCGCCGGCGTGCCGCCGCCGAGGACGCCGAGCGCGTCCGCGAGACCTGCGAGGCGCTCGCGGCCGACCTGCGGGCCGGACGCCCGGCCGGGGCCGCGCTGGACCGGGCGTGCGCGACCTGGCCGCCCCTCGCCCCGGTGGCCGCCGCCCACGCCGTCGGTGCCGACGTCCCGGACGGACTCCGGTCCCTCGCCCATGCCCCCGGCTGCGGCGACCTGCGCCTCGTCGCCGCCGCCTGGGACGTCGCCCACCGCACGGGCCACGGGCTGTCCGCGGCGCTGTCCCGGGTCGCGGACGGCCTGCGCGCCCAACAGGCCACCCGGCGGGTGGTCACCTCCGAGCTGGCCTCCGCCCGCTCGACCGCCCGGCTGCTGGCGGGCCTGCCCGTCCTGGCGCTCCTCATGGGCACCGGGACCGGCGGCGACCCGTGGACCTTCCTCCTCGCGACCCCCGTCGGCCTGGCGTGCCTCGCCGGCGGCCTCGCGCTGGGGCTGGCCGGGCTGTGGTGGATCGAGGTCATCGCCGACGAGGTCGAGGTCTCGACGTGAGCGCCGCACTCGCCGTGTGGGTCGCCGCCGGCGCCGCCCTCCTGACGGTCGTGCTCGCCCGGCCGCCCCGGCCCCGTCCCGACCTCCCGCCCGCACCGCCCCCGGACCCCGTCGAGCGCGGGGACCTCCTCGGGCGCACGCGGTGGCTCTCGGCGGCCCTGGTCGGGGCCGGGGCCCTCGTCGTCGTCCCGGGACCGCTCGCGCCGGTAGCGGCCCTCGCCGCCGCCGTCGGCACGTGGGTGCTGGCCACCCGTGCGGAGCCCGCCGCGGCCCGCCGTACCCGGGAGGCCGCCCGCCGCGACCTGGCGTCGCTGGTCGACCTGTTCGCCGGCGCGCTCGCCGCGGGCGCACCACCGGGCCGGTCGGTGCAGGCCGTCTGCGACGCGCTGCCCGGACCGGCCGCGGACCGTCTCGCCGGCGTCCGGGCGCGCCTCGACCTCGGGATCGACCCGGAGCAGGTGTGGACCGACCTCGCCGCCGATCCCGTGCTCGCCCCGCTCGGACGCACGCTGGCGAGGGCGGAGTCGAGCGGGGCGTCCGTCGCGGACGCTGTCGCCCGGCTGGCCGACGACCTCGCCCAGCGGGCGCGCGCCGACGTCGAGGACCGCGCCCGCGCGGTCGGCGTCCGCGCCGCCCTGCCGCTGGGGCTGTGCCTGCTCCCGGCCTTCCTCCTGCTCGGCGTCGTCCCGATGGTGGCGGGGATGGTCACCGGTCTGCTGTGAGCCGTGCGCCGTTCGTCCGAGCCGATCACCGTCCACCGGCGCCGGACCGGTCGTCCTCTGCACAGGGTCGCGCCGCGGCCCGGCGCGGAGGGTCGCCGCGGACCGAGGCTCGCTCCAGGGGCCGCACCGTGCGGCCGCAGGAGTGAGGAGGACCGATGAGGACACGGACGACGGGGTGGGTCGGCAGGCGCCGGGCCGCCCGCGACGAGCGGGGCATCACCACGGCGGAGTACGCCGTGGGCACGGCGGCCGGAGCCGGGCTCGCGGGTCTGCTCTACACGCTGCTGACCGGCGGACTGGGCAACAGCCTGCTGCGCACGCTGTTCGACCACGTGCTCGGGCTGCTGGGCATCGGGTGAGCGACCCGCGTCGGCGGGCCGATCCCGGCGGGCGGGGCGAGCGGGGCGCGGTGACGGCGGAGACGGCGATGGCGCTGCCGCTGCTGGTCGCGGTCACGATCGGCCTGGTGTGGCTGCTCGCGGTGGGTGCCGCGCAGGTCCGTGTGGTGGACGCCGCCCGGGAGACCGCCCGAGCGGCGGCGCGCGGGGACTCCGACGCCGAGGCGCTGGCGCTCGGGCGCCAGGTCGCCCCGGACGGCGCGGAGGTGTCCGTGGCGAGCACGGGCGACCGGGTGCGGGCGAGCGCCGCGGCCCCGGTGGCCGGGCCGGGCGGGCTGTTCGGGTTCCTGCCGACCGTGACCGTCCGGGCCGAGGCGGTCGCCGCCTCGGAGCAGCGGGACGCCGGGTGAGCCCGCCGTACCGCAGCTCGGCCCGTCGACGCGGGGAGGAGGGCGCCGCCACGGTCGTGGTGTGCGCCCTCCTCGGGGTGCTGGTGCTCGTCGCGGCGGCGTGCGGCGTGGTCGCGTCCGTGTTCGCCGACCACCGCCGCGCCCAGGCCGCCGCCGACCTGGCGGCGATCTCGGGGGCGACCGTCCACCAGCGCGGCGAGGACGCCTGCGCCGAGGCGGCCGCCGTCGCCGTCGCGAACGGCGCGAGCCTGGAGTCCTGCCACGTCGAGCGGTACGACGTCCTGGTCACCACCCGCGTCACCGGCCCCCGGTGGCTCGGGTGGACCGGCGACCCGGTCGGCCGGGCCCGCGCCGGACCGGAGCAGTGAGGCGGCGGACCTGCCGACCCGGCGGCTAGGAGGACAGCAGGACGCCGAGGAGGCGGGCGGCGGCCTGCTTGTCGAGGGGGTTGTTCTGGTTGCCGCACTTCGGGGACTGCACGCACGAGGGGCAGCCGGACTCGCAGCGGCAGGACAGGATCGTCTCGCGGGTGGCGGTCAGCCAGGCGCGGGCGGCGGCGTACCCCCGCTCCGCGAAGCCCGCCCCGCCGGGCCGGCCGTCGTGGACGAAGACGGTGAGCTCGCCGGTGTCGGGGTGGCGGGCGGTGGAGACGCCTCCGATGTCCCAGCGGTCGCAGGTCGCGAAGAGCGGCAGCAGGCCGATCGCGCAGTGCTCGGCGGCGTGGGCGGCGCCGGGGCGGTCGACCTCGTCGAGGCCGGCGGCCTCGAGGACGGCGTCCGGGACGGTCCACCACACGGCGTGGGTGTCGTGCGTGCGGACCGGGAGGTCGAGGGGCTCCTCGCCCATGACCTCGCCGCCCGGGTCGCGACGCCGCAGGAAGGACACGACCTGGTGGGACACCTCGACGGTGCCGTGGGCGAGCCGGCACGGACCCCAGTCCTGGGCCGCGGTCTCCTCGACGACGCGGATGTCGGTGACCTCCCGTGCGCTCGTCGAGTACGGCGGGGCGGCGCGCTCCATCGTCGCGACGTGGGCGTCGAGGTCGAGGTCGTCGACGAGCCACCGCTCGCCGCGGTGGACGTAGACCGCGCCGGGGTGGACCGTCGAGTGGGAGCGGTCGCCGTCGACGGTGCCGACCACACGGCCCGTGCCTGCCTCGACCAGCGACACCGCCGGACCGCCGGTCGACCGGAGGTCGGCGAGGTCGCAGGGGCGGCCGTCGACGACGGCACCGTCCCAGAACCACCCGCGCGGACGGCGGCGCAGCAGCCCGGCCTCGCACAGCGAGCGGATCGCGTCGCGCGAGCCTGGCCCGAACAGCTCGAGGTCCGCGGCGGTCAACGGCATCTCGCCCGCCGCCGCGGCCAGCTGGGGCCCGAGCACGTAGGGGTTGGCCGGGTCGAAGACCGACGCCTCGACGGGGCGACCGAACAGTGCCTCCGGGTGGGTGACCAGGTAGGTGTCCAGCGGGTCGTCCCGGGCGATCAGCACGCCCAGGGCGTCCCCGCCGGCGCGACCGGCGCGACCGACCTGCTGCCACAGCGCCGCCCGGGTGCCGGGGAACCCCGCCACGAGCACCGCGTCGAGCCCGGAGACGTCGATGCCGAGCTCGAGGGCCGTGGTCGCGGCCAGCCCGGTCAGCCGGCCCGAGCGCAGCGCGGCCTCGATCTCGCGGCGCTCCTCGGGCAGGTAGCCGCCGCGGTACGCCGCCACCTGGCCCGGCAGGGAGGGGTCGACCTCGGCGAGCAGCGCGGCGGCCGTCGCGGCGACCCGCTCCACGCCCTGGCGGGAGCGCACGAACGCCAGCGTCGGCACCTGCGCGGCGACGAGGTCGGCGAGCAGGTCCGCGGTCTCGGAGGACGCCGCGCGCCGGACCGGGGCGCCGTTCTCACCGGTGTGCTCGCCGAGCGGCGGCTCCCACAGGGCCATCGCGACCTCCCCCCGGGGGGAGGCGTCGTCGGTGACCGCCCGCACCGGCAGGCCCGTCAGGCGCCCGGCGGACTCCTCGGGGGAGGCGACGGTGGCCGAGGCGAGCACGAACGTCGGCTCCGCGCCGTACGCCGCCGCGAGGCGTCGCAGCCGCCGGAGCACGTGGGCGACGTGGGCGCCGAAGACCCCGCGGTAGTGGTGGCACTCGTCGACCACGACGTAGCGCAGCGACCCCAGGAAGCGCGCCCACCGGGCGTGGTCGGGGAGCAGGGAGCGGTGCAGCATGTCGGGGTTGGTCAGGACGTACTCGGCGTGGTCACGCGTCCAGTCCCGCTGCTCGCGGGGGCTGTCACCGTCGTGGGTGGACACCCGCAGGTCGAGCCCGAGGTCGCAGATCGAGGCCAGCTGGTCCTGGGCGAGGGCCTTGGTGGGGGAGAGGTAGAGCGTCGTCGCGCCCCGCTGCCCCCGCCGGCCGCGGGTCTCCAGAGCGGCGGTGAGGGCCGGCAGCAGGTAGGCCAGCGACTTGCCGGACGCCGTCCCGGTCGAGACCACCACGTGCTCGCCGCCGCGGGCGGCCTGCGCGGCGTCGACCTGGTGGGCCCACGGCTGCAGCACCCCGCGCCCGGCGTACGCCGCGCGGACCCGCGGGTCGACCCACTCCGGCCAGTCGGTGGTCCGGGCCGCCCGCGCGGGGAGCACCTCCAGGTGGGTGAGCCGGTCGTCGCGTCCCGTCGGACCGACCAGGTGCGCGAGCAGGTCCCGCGCGCTGCGGGTCAGGGTCGACGTGCTCACGACCCGAGTCTGGCAAAGTCCACCGACAACGCTCCGCAGGCAGCCCTCGACCGGCCGGGGACGGGCCGGCGAGGCCGTCGTCCCACGAGGCGGGTCACCCTCGCATACCCCTGCGCCCGGGCCCGGATCCGTGGTTTCATTGTCCCCGGCACTCAGTCCGGGGGGGTTGGTCGCCAACCGTGTCACCGCAAGTCGCTTCCTCGGGCGCACCCCTGACACGACGCCCGTGCGGATGGAGTCCCCGTGGAGCTGACGCTCGAGACCCGCGACCTCGGTGGGCGCACCGTCGTCGTCGTGGGTGGCGAGGTCGACGTCTACACGGCGCCGGAGCTGCGTGACTGCCTCACCGACCTGGTCGGCTCCGGCCACCGTCACCTCGTCGTGGACATGACCGGCGTGGGCTTCCTGGACTCGACCGGCCTCGGCGTGCTCGTCGGCGGGCTGAAGAAGGTCCGCGCCGAGGACGGCAGCCTCGAGCTCGTCTGCAACTCCCAGCGCCTGCTGCGCATCTTCTCGATCACCGGCCTGGCCTCGGTCTTCACGATCCACGACAGCACCGACGCGCTGTCCGCCGCCGGCTGAGCCCTTCTCCTCCTCCGGGGACACGGTGTGCCCCACGTCACACCTCCCGCCGGAGTGTCGGTCCGGCGTGGTTACATGACGCCGTCGTGCGACGTGGGTCACAGACGAGCGCACGCGTCCTGCATGCTGCGCCCGTCGCGCCACCCCCAGGAGGAAGCACATGTCAGCAACCCTCATCTCGGCCTCCTCGGCGGAGAACTCCGCCGTCCAGGTCTCCGGGGGCAACTTCGTCCTCGTGGGGATCGTGGCCGCGATCGCCCTCGTCGCGCTCGTCATGGCGGTCGTCTTCCGTCGTGAGGTGCTGGCGGCGGCCGAGGGCAGCGAGAACATGAAGACGATCGCGCGCGCCGTCCAGGAGGGCGCCAACGCGTACCTCACCCGGCAGTTCCGCACCCTCGCCGTCTTCGCCGCGCTCGCCTTCTTCCTCCTCCTCGCGCTCCCCGCGGACGACGCCGTCATCCGGATCGCCCGCTCGGTGGCGTTCGTGTTCGGGGCCGGCTTCTCGGCCGCGATCGGCTACCTCGGCATGTCGCTGGCGGTGCGCGCCAACCTGCGCGTCGCCGCGGCCGCCGAGAGCCAGGGCCGCGACCCGGCGATGCACATCGGCTTCCGGACCGGCGCCGTGGTCGGCATGGCCACCGTCGGCCTGGGCCTGCTCGGCGCCTCCATCGTCGTGCTGGTCTTCCAGGAGGAGGCCTCGGTCGTGCTGGAGGGCTTCGGCTTCGGTGCCGCGCTGCTCGCGATGTTCATGCGCGTCGGCGGCGGCATCTTCACCAAGGCCGCCGACGTCGGCGCCGACCTGGTCGGCAAGGTCGAGAACAACATCCCCGAGGACGACCCCCGCAACGCCGCCACCATCGCCGACAACGTGGGCGACAACGTGGGCGACTGCGCCGGCATGGCCGCGGACCTCTTCGAGTCGTACGCCGTCACGCTGGTCGCCGCGCTCATCCTCGGCGGCATCGCCTTCGGTGACGCCGGCCTGGTCTTCCCGCTGCTGGTGCCGGCGATCGGCGTCCTGACCGCGATCGCGGGTGTCTACCTCACGAAGCCCCGCGCCGGCGAGAACGGCCTCACCACCATCAACCGGGCCTTCTACATCTCCGCGACGATCGGTGCGATCGGCTCCGCGGTCCTCGCGTTCGTCTACCTGCCGACCAGCTTCGGCGAGCTCTCGAACGTGTCCCAGAGCCCGCTGGACGCGCTCGTGGGCGTCGAGCCCACCGGCAACCCGGCCCTGATCGCCGCCGTCGCCGTCGTGATCGGCGTCGTGCTCGCCGCAGCGATCCTGGCGCTGACCGGCTACTACACCGGCACCGACTTCCGCCCCGTCAAGGACGTCGGCAAGACGTCGCTGACCGGCGCCGCGACCGTCATCCTCTCCGGCCTCTCGGTCGGCTTCGAGTCGGCCGTCTACACGACCCTGGTGATCGGCGCCGCGGTGTTCGGGGCGTTCCTGCTCGGCGCCGGGTCGCTGTCCGTGGCCCTGTTCGCCGTCGCCCTCGCCGGGTGCGGCCTGCTGACCACCGTCGGCGTCATCGTCGCGATGGACACCTTCGGCCCGGTCTCCGACAACGCCCAGGGCATCGCGGAGATGTCCGGCGACGTCAGCGAAGAGGGCGCGCAGATCCTCACCGAGCTCGACGCGGTCGGCAACACCACGAAGGCGATCACCAAGGGCATCGCCATCGCGACCGCCGTTCTCGCGGCGAGCGCCCTGTTCGGCTCCTACATCGGCACGGCGCTCGAGGCGGTCAACGAGGCGAGCCTCGACCAGGCCGAGACCCTCAGCTTCGTCTCCGGGTTCTTCGTCTTCAGCCCCGACGTCCTCGTCGGTGTGCTGATCGGCGTCGCGGTGGTGTTCCTCTTCTCCGGCCTCGCGATCAACGCCGTCGGCCGCGCCGCCGGCGCCGTGGTCATGGAGGTCCGCCGCCAGTTCCGCGACATCCCCGGGATCATGGAGGGCACCGGCCGCCCGGAGTACGGCAAGGTCGTCGACATCGTCACCCGCGACTCGCTGCGCGAGCTGGCCACGCCCGGCATCCTCGCGATCCTGTCCCCGATCGCCGTCGGCTTCGGCCTCGGCGTCGGCGCCCTGGCCGGCTTCCTGGCCGGGGCCATCGGCTCCGGCACGCTCATGGCGGTCTTCCTCGCCAACGCGGGCGGCGCCTGGGACAACGCGAAGAAGCTCGTCGAGGACGGCCACCACGGCGGCAAGGGCTCCCCGGCCCACGAGGCCACGATCATCGGCGACACCGTCGGCGACCCGTTCAAGGACACCGCCGGCCCGGCGATCAACCCGCTGCTCAAGGTGATGAACCTGGTCTCGCTGCTCGTCGTCGGCGCGGTCGTGTCGCTGACGCTCGGCGAGGATGCCAACCGGCCGGTCGCGATCGCGATCTCCCTGGTCGCCACCGCCGGCATCGTGATCGCCGTCGTCCTCTCCAAGCGCCGCTCGTCGGTGATCGGCGAGGAGGCCCCGGAGGCCGCCGCCCGCGCCTGACGCCTCCGGAGGTCGAGGTGCGAGGAGCGCCGGCGACGAGCCACGAGACCCGGTGAGGGGCCCCGCGTCGGGTGCGGGGATCTCGTGGCTCGGCCGTGGCCGGCCTCGCGCCTCGCGCCTCGATCTCCGGTGGCAAGCCCGGAGGTCGAGGTGCGAGGAGCGCCAGCGACGAGCCACGAGACCCGGTGAGGGGCCCCGCGTCGGGTGCGGGGATCTCGTGGTTCGGCCGTGGCCGGCCTCGCGCCTCGATCTCCGATCGGCGTGGTGGGCGCGGTCGCTGGCAGGATCGCTGAGCATGAGCAGCGACCTGCCCCACCGTCTTCGCGAGGCCCTCCTCGCCGCCGACTACACCCACGACCGCGTCGTCGACCTGATCGGCGAGGAGGCCCACCGGGCGCTGGGTCGCAACCAGACCGTCCCGGGCCGTCGTCGTACGACGGGCGGGACGCCGCTCGAGACCCTCGTCCGGCTGTTCCTGCTCCAGGTGGCGGTGCCGCGCAGCGAGGCCGAGCGGGCGCTGGGCGACCTCGTCGACCCGCTCGCCGCGGCGGGCCTGCTGGCCGCCAGCGTCGGGGAGGTCGCCGCGCGCTGGGACTGCCGCCCGTACGCCGTCGGCGCCCCCGACGGCACGCCGCGCGACCACTGGCTGGTGGCCGACCTGACCCCGGGCATGGACGGCCGGCCCCACCGCACCACCACCGACCACGTCCTCGGGGTGAGCTCGGCGTCCACGTCGCTGGCCCAGCTGAGCCTGCGCCACGAGGTGGGGAGCGCCCTCGACCTCGGCACCGGCTGCGGCGTCCAGGCGCTCCACCTCGCGGGGCACGCCGATCGGGTGGTGGCCACCGACGTCAACGACCGGGCGCTGTGGGCGACCCGGTTCAACGTCGCGCTCAACGACCTGCCCGACGGGCAGGTCGAGGTCAGGGACGGCTCCTTCTTCGAGCCGGTCCGCGGCGAGGCGTTCGACCTGATCACGACCAACCCGCCGTTCGTGATCTCCCCGGCGACGGGGGAGCAGCTCGTCTACCGCGACTCCGGCATCCCGGGCGACCGCGTGGTCGAGGACCTCGTCCGGCGGGCGCCGTCCCACCTGCTGCCCGGCGGGACCTGCCAGGTGCTGGCCAACTGGGCCCACGTCGAGGGCCGCGGCTGGGACGAGCGGCTCGGCGCGTGGCTCGACGCCGACTGCGACGCCTTCGTGGTGCAGCGGGAGGTCCTCGACCCGTCGGCGTACGTCGAGGTCTGGCTGGCCGACGCCGGGGTGGTCGGCGAGGAGCGGGACCGGCGCTACGACACCTGGCTGTCCTGGTTCGCCGAGCAGCGCATCACGGGCGTGGGGTTCGGCTGGATCAACCTCCGCACCGCCGGGAGCGGTCGGCGTGAGCTCCTCGACTGGCCGTGGGAGGTGGACCAGCCGATCGCGTCGGCGATCGCCGAGTGGTTCGACGCGCCGGCGTCCGTCGGCCCGGCCGACCGGCTCGTCCGGGGCGCCGACGTGCAGCAGGAGAGCGTCGGGGAGCCCGGGGCGGAGGACCCCGCGACGATCGTCCTGCGCCGGACCTCCGGGCTGCGTCGGGCGCGCCAGGTGGACACCGCGACCGCCGCGATCGTGGGTGCCTGCGACGGCGACCTGACGCTGGGCCGGATCGTGGCGGCCGTCGCGCAGCTCACCGGGCAGGACCCGACGCTGCTCGCCCGGGTGGTGCTCCCGGTGGTCGGCGAGCTGGTCCGGGAGGGCTACCTCACGTCGGTCGAGGACGCCTCAGCCACAAGCGTGTAATGATGTAATCATGATTACCCAGGATGTGCAGGACCGCCTGGAGGGGTGGTTCGCCGGCCGCCTCCCCGAGGCGTGGCAGGACGCCCCGGCGACGATCACGGTCGACCGCGAGGAGATCACCGTCAGCCTCGCGATCGCGGACGTCGGGCTCACCGACGACGCCTCCGACGCCGCGCGCGCCGAGGCGCGCGAGGGCCGGGCGCGCAAGTTCCGCGAGGAGACCCGCGAGGCGCGGATCGAGATCGCCCAGGAGGCCGAGCGCCGCTACGAGCACGCCATCAGCTGGGCGGTGCGCATCGGCGACCACACGGAGACCTGGACGTCGGTCGCCACCCCGGTGATGACCCGGCTCCGGCAGCCGCAGCGCCTGGTCCTCGACACGCTCGTCGAGGCCGGCGTCGCCCGCTCCCGCTCCGACGCGCTCGCCTGGTGCGTGCGCCTCGTCGGGGAGCACGAGGGGGACTGGCTCACCGAGCTGCGCGACGCGATGGCCTCCGTGGCCGACGTGCGCAGCCGCGGCCCGGCGGCCTGACTCAGGCCGGGCGGGACGCCAGCGCCTCCCGCAGCCGCGCGACGGCCACGGGCCCGACCCCGTGGAGGGCGGCGATGTCGTCGAGCGAGCGTGCCTCGACGTCCTCGAGGGTGGTGATGCCCGCGGCGGTCAGGGCCCGCGAGGCGGGGGCGCCGACCTTCGGCAACGGCGTCCCGGCGAGCTCCGGAGGTGCGACGCCCAGCACGGCCGCACCCCGCGGCGAGAGCCGGTAGCCGATGTCGAGGGAGATCGTGAGCCCCTTCTCCTTCAGCTTGCGGACGTCGGTCTTGAACTCCGGGGTCGGCCGCCCGACCATCTCGGCCAGCTCGGGCGCGCGCCGTCCGGGGAACTCGTCGATGAGTCGGAGCGCCTCCCGCGTCCACGCGCCGTACGACGAGGCGCGGTCGAGCCGGTCGAGCTGCGCGCGGAGCTCGGCCAGGCCCGCCTCGTCCGGCACCTGCTCGCGCAGCGCCTCCCGCGGGTCGGCGCCGCCGTACGCGACGCCGACGCGCCACACCGGACCGGGCCGTCCCTCGAGCGCGGCGCGCAGCTCGGCGAGGGAGGCGTGCCCCGCGCGGGTGGCGTCCTCGGCGCGCAGCGAGGCGAGCGGCACCTGCTCCAGCGAGGTCACCTCGACGACGCCGACGCCGGTGCGCAGGCGGGTCCCGACCTTCACCCGTGGGCGCTCCCAGCGCCGGAAGGCGAGGTCCACCACGCCGTCGCGGATGCCTGCGGTGACCGCCGGGCGGAGCATCATGGGCAGCAGTGTGCCCGTGGAGAGCGCGCACGTGGTGATTGACCCTCGCGCTACCGTCACCCCCGTGACCCGCCCGGGCCGTCACCGCCCAGGCCATTCGTCAAGGCGTCACCCCCCGACCCGAGGCAGGAATCAACAGCAGTGACTCACAAGCTCGTGATCGTCGAGTCCCCGACGAAGGCCCAGAAGATCGGTGGGTTCCTCGGCTCGGGCTACGTCGTCGAGTCCTCGGTGGGCCACATCCGCGACCTCCCCCAGAGCGCCGCCGACACCCCGGCGAAGATCAAGGACAAGCCGTGGGGCCGGCTCGCCGTCGACGTCGACAACGGCTTCGAGCCCTACTACGTCGTCCCGGCGCGCTCGAAGGACCAGGTCCGCAAGCTCAAGTCGCTGCTGAAGGACGCCGACGAGGTCTTCCTCGCCACCGACGAGGACCGCGAGGGCGAGGCCATCGCCTGGCACCTCCTCGACGAGCTGAAGCCGAAGGTCCCCGTGCGGCGGATGGTCTTCCACGAGATCACCAAGCCCGCGATCCTCGAGGCCGCCGCGAACCCCCGCGAGCTCGACATGGACCTCGTCGAGGCCCAGGAGGCGCGCCGCATCCTCGACCGCCTCTACGGCTACGAGGTCTCGCCGGTGCTGTGGAAGAAGGTCATGTCCGGCCTGTCCGCGGGCCGCGTGCAGTCCGTCGCGACCCGTCTCGTCGTCGACCGCGAGCGGGAGCGCATGCGCTTCCGGGTGGCGTCGTACTGGGACATCGAGGGCAGCTTCGACGCCGGCCAGTCCCACGACCCGCGCATCTTCGGCGCCCGCCTGCACTCCCTGGACGGCGTCCGCGTCGCCCGCGGCTCCGACTTCGGCACCGACGGCGTCCTGAAGTCCGGCGCGAAGGGCGACGTCGTCCACGTCGACCGCGCCCGCGCCGAGGCGCTGGTCAGCGCGCTCGACGCCACGACGTTCGACGTCCGCTCGGTCGAGTCGAAGCCCTACCGGCGCTCGCCGTACGCCCCGTTCCGGACGACGACGATGCAGCAGGAGGCGAGCCGCAAGCTCGGCATGAGCGCCTCGTCGTCGATGGCGGTCGCCCAGCGGCTGTACGAGAACGGCTTCATCACCTACATGAGGACCGACTCGACCACGCTGTCGAGCGCCGCCGTCGGTGCGGCCCGCGACCAGGTCCGCGAGCTGTACGGCGCCGAGTACGTCCCGGACGCCCCGCGGACCTACGCCAGCAAGGTCAAGAACGCCCAGGAGGCGCACGAGGCGATCCGCCCGTCGGGCGACACGTTCCGCACGCCCGCGCAGACGGGGCTGACCGGCGAGCAGTTCCGCCTCTACGAGCTGATCTGGACCCGGACCGTCGCCTCCCAGATGCGCGACGCCGTCGGCCAGACCGTCACCGTGCGCCTCGGCGGCGCGGCGGCGTCCGGCGAGGACGTCGTCTTCAACGCCAGCGGCCGGGTGCTGACCTTCCACGGCTTCCTCAAGGCGTACGTCGAGTCCTCCGACGACGCCTCCGCCGCCCGCGACGACGACCAGGCCCGCCTGCCCGCCCTCACCGAGGGCGAGCCGCTGACCGCCGCGTCGCTGACCGCGGACGGGCACGAGACGAAGCCGAAGGCGCGCTACACCGAGGCCTCGCTGATCAAGGAGCTCGAGGAGCGGGAGATCGGCCGCCCCTCCACGTACGCCTCGATCATCAAGACCATCGTGGACCGCGGCTACGTCTACAAGAAGGGCACCGCGCTGGTGCCGGCATGGCTGGCGTTCTCGACGATCCGGCTGCTCGAGGAGCACTTCGGCCGGCAGGTCTCCTACGAGTTCACCGCCCAGATGGAGGACGTGCTCGACGAGATCGCGGCGGGCCGCAAGGACCGCAACGACGAGCTGGGCTCCTTCTACTTCGGCGACTCCGAGGTCGCGGGCCTGCAGCGGCTGGTCAACGAGCTCGGCGACATCGACGCCCGGGAGCTGGCGACGTTCCCGGTGACTGGCGACGACGGCGAGGACGTCGGCATCCACCTGCGGGTGGGCCGCTACGGGCCGTACCTGGAGGGGCCGGACGACGAGGGGACGCCGTTCGCCGTCCGCGCGAACGTGCCCGACGACCTCCCGCCCGACGAGCTCACGCTGGTGAAGGCCCGCGAGCTGCTGGCCAACCCCGCCGGCGAGGAGACCCGCCTGGGCCACCACCCGGACACGGGCAACGAGATCGTCGCGAAGAACGGCCGCTACGGGCCGTACGTCACCGAGGTGCTGCCCGAGGACGCCCCGAAGAACGCCAAGCCGCGCACCGGGTCGCTGTTCAAGTCGATGTCGCTCGACACGGTCACCCTCGACGACGCGCTGAAGCTGCTGTCGCTGCCGCGGGTGGTCGGCACCGACCCGAACGACGCCGACGGCGTCGAGATCACCGCGCAGAACGGCCGCTACGGGCCGTACCTGAAGAAGGGCACGGACTCGCGCTCGCTCACCAGCGAGGACCAGCTGCTGACGATCACCCTCGACGAGGCCCTGGCGATCTACGCCCAGCCGAAGCAGCGCGGTCGCGCGGCCGCGGCCCCGCCGCTGAAGGAGCTGGGCAACGACCCGGTCTCGGGTGCCCCGATCGTGCTGAAGTCCGGCCGGTTCGGCGAGTACGTGACCGACGGCGAGTACAACGCCACCCTGCGCAGCGGCGACTCGGTCGAGTCGATCACCCCCGAGCGCGCCGCCGAGCTCATCGCCGAGCGCCGCGCCCGCGGCCCGGCGAAGAAGACGGCCAAGAAGGGCGCGAAGAAGGCGCCCGCGAAGTCCGCGGCCAAGAAGGCGCCGGCGAAGAAGACGGCCGCGAAGAAGACGGCGGCGAAGAAGACGGCGGCGACGAAGACCGCCACCAAGAAGGCCGCCGCCAAGAAGTCCTGACGACGTCGGCCAGCCACCGGTGGTCGAGCAGCCCGCGAGTGCAGCGAGCGCGCGTCGTCGAGACCGTGCGGGCAGGCAGTCGGGGTCTCGACAGGCTCGACCAGCGGTGGTCGAGCCCGTCGAGATCTCTCAGGCCGTGCGGCGGCGCCGCAGGAACGGCTCGGACAGCGCCTTCGGCGTGTAGCCCTCGTCGCCGGGCGAGACGTTGCGGCCGGGGGCGACGATCTCGTCGATCCGGTCCAGGACGTCGGTGCTGAGGCGGACGTCCGCCGCGCCGAGCTGGCTCTCGAGCTGGCTCATGGTGCGGGGGCCGATGATCGGCGCGGTGACGCCGGGGTGCTGCATGACGAACGCCAGCGCGAGGTGGACCATCGGGATCCCGGCGTCCTCGGCGAGCAGGGCGAGCTGCTCGACGGCCTCGAGCTTCGCGGTGTCGGAGAAGAACCCCTCGATCATCTTCGACCGGTTCGTCTCGGGGGCCTCCTGGCCCTTCCGGACCTTGCCGGTCAGCCACCCGCCGGCCAGGGGGCTCCAGGGCAGCACGCCCATGCCGTACTTCTCGGCGACGGGCAGGACGTCGGCCTCGATGCGGCGGTGGAGCAGCGAGTACGGCGGCTGCTCGGTCACGTACCGGCCCAGCCCTCGACGCTCGGCGGTCCACTGCGCCTCGACCACGTGGTGGGCGGGGAAGGTGGAGGAGCCGAAGGCACGGATCTTGCCCTGGCGCTGCAGGTCGGTGAGCGCCGAGAGCGTCTCCTCGTCGGAGGTGAGGTCGTCGGGGCGGTGGACCTGGTAGAGGTCGATCCAGTCGGTGCGGAGCCGCCGCAGGCTGTTCTCGACCTCCTTGATCACCCAGCGCCGCGAGTTGCCCCAGCCGTTGGGGTCGCCGGTCTGGCCCATCGGCACGTCCATCGGCCCGTGGAACTTCGTCGCCAGGATCACCTGGTCGCGGCGGCCCTCGAGGGCCTTGCCGACGATCTCCTCCGACTCGCCCTGCGAGTAGATGTCGGCGGTGTCGACGATGTTGATGCCCGCGTCCAGCGCGGCGTGGATGATGCGGGTGCTCTCGTCGTGGTCGGGCTCGCCCCAGGCCCCGAACATCATCGCGCCGAGGCAGAGCGGGCTGACCTTCATGCCGGTGGGCCCGAGGGGGCGGTAGTCGCTGGTGTCCATGCCGTCCACAGTGCCACCCGCCGGGAGCCCGGCCGTCGGTGTCGCCGACTAGGTTCGTCGTCGTGAGCACGCTGACCCCCACCCCCCGCGGGGTGTTCGTCTGCTTCGAGGGCGGTGAGGGAGCCGGCAAGTCCACGCAGTCGCGGCTGCTCGTCGAGGCCCTGCGCGCGAGCGGCCACGTCGTGCGGCCGACGTACGAGCCGGGCGACACCCCCGTCGGGGCGCGCCTGCGCGAGATCCTGCTCGACCCCGCCACCGGCGACCTCGCACCGCGCACCGAGGCGCTGATCTACGCCGCCGACAAGGCCGAGCACGTCGCGACCGTCGTCGAGCCGGCGCTGGCCCGCGGCGAGGTGGTCGTCACCGACCGGTACGTCGACTCCACGCTCGCCTACCAGGGGGCGGGACGGACCCTCGCCACCGACGAGGTCGAGCACGTCGCGCGGTGGGCGACAGACGACCTGCGCCCCGACCTGACGGTGCTGCTCGACCTCGACCCGACCGCCGGGATGGCCCGCTTCACCGGCCGTGACCGCATCGAGGGGGCGGGGGAGGAGTTCCACGTCCGCGTGCGGCAGGGCTTCCTCGACCTCGCCGCGGCGGACCCCGGCTCCTACCTCGTGCTCGACGCCCGCGCCCCCGTCGAGGAGACCCACGCCGCCGTCCGCGAGCGCGTCGAGGCGCTGCTGGGGGTGGCGCGGTGAGCGTCTGGGACCGTCTCGTCGGCCAGCGCGCCGTGGTCGAGACCCTGCGACCGGTGGTGGCGGGCCGCCAGATGACCCACGCGTGGCTGTTCACCGGTCCGCCCGGGTCCGGGCGGTCCGTGGCCGCTGTCGCCTTCGCCGCGGCGCTGCAGTGCGAGCGCGACCAGGACGGCCGGGACGGCGAGCGGGGCTGCGGGGAGTGCCGGGCCTGCCGCACCGTGCTCGCCGGCAGCCACCCCGACGTGACCCGGGTCCGCACCGCCAAGCTGTCGATCGGCGTCGACGAGATCCGCGAGCTGGTCCGCCGGGCGGCGCTCACCCCCACCGGCCGCGGGTGGCAGGTCATCGTCGTCGAGGACGCCGACCGGCTGACCGAGCGCGCCGTCAACGCCCTGCTCAAGGCGATCGAGGAGCCCGGTGCGAAGACTGTGTGGCTGCTCTGCACGCCGACGGTCGAGGACGTCCTGCCCACCATCCGCTCCCGCTGCCGCCTCGTCACCCTCACCACGCCCGGGCCGGACGCCGTCGCGGAGCACCTCACCGCGACCGAGGGGGTCGACGCCGCGCTCGCGTCGTACGCCGCCCGGGCGAGCCAGGGCCACATCGGCCGGGCCAAGGCGCTCGTCCGCGACGCCGAGACCCGCGCCCGCCGTGACCAGGTCGTGGCCATCCCCGGCCAGCTCACCGGCCTGGGCGCGTGCCTGGCGATGGCCACCCGCCTCGCGGAGTCCGCGAAGGCGGAGGCCGAGGCGATCACCGGCGAGGTCGACGCCCGCGAGCGGGCCGACCTCGACACGTCGTACGGCGTGGTCGAACGGGGTCGCCGTCCCCGTGAGTACGCCCCCGCGGTCGCCGCGCTGGAGAAGGACCAGAGGACCCGCGCCAAGCGGCAGTACCTCGACGTCGTCGACCGTGGGCTGATGGACATCGTCTCCGTCTACCGCGACGCCCTGGCCGTGGCCCTGGGGTCCCCGGCCGCGCTGGTCAACGAGGAGCGGCGCGAGGAGATCGAGCGGCTGGCCGCCTCCGCGCCCCCGCAGGTGCAGCTGCGGCGGATCGACGCGGTCCTGGGCGCGCGGGAGCAGATGCTGGAGTTCAACGTCGGGGTGCAGCTCGCGCTCGAGGCGCTGATGGTCCGCTTGTGGGTACCGGTCCCCGGCTGATCGGACAGACTGGCCGGGCACCCGCCCGGCCCGCACGTCCTCGAGAGGAGCACCCTGGTGCCACGCAACCGCGCCATCGCCCTGGTCATCGTCGGGATCGTGCTCGTCGTCGGGGTCATGGTGCTCGTCGCCTTCCTCGTCGGTGACGAGACCGACCTGGAGCGCAACCAGGACGTCGACAGCGCCCCGGCCGCGACCGACACCGCGTCCGAGGCGGAGGCCGACCCCGGCGCCACCGAGGCCCCCGACCCCGCGCTCGAGCCCTTCTACTCCCAGCAGGTGGAGTGGGAGGAGTGCCCGACGGGGGCGGGCCTGGAGTGCGCCACGATGACCGTCCCGCTCGACTACGCGGAGCCCGAGGGCGAGACCCTCGACCTCGCGCTGCTGCGCAACCCCGCCGACGAGGGGGCCGACCGTGTCGGCTCCCTCGTGGTCAACCCGGGCGGTCCCGGCGCCCCCGGCACGCAGTACGCCGCGGTGTCCGACTTCGTCTTCCGGGCCCCGATCCTCGAGGCGTTCGACATCGTCGGGTTCGACCCGCGCGGCACCGGGTCCAGCTCGCCGGTCGACTGCCTCGACGACGAGCGCCTCGACGCGCTGTACGCCGCCGACCCCGCGCCCGACACCGGCGCCGAGCGGCAGGAGCTGACCGGCCTGTACGACGACCTCGCCGCGGGCTGCGCGGCCGACGGCCCGCTCGCCGAGCACGTCTCGACCCGCGAGGCCGCCCAGGACGTCGACGTCCTCCGCGCGGTCCTGGGCGAGTCGTCGCTGACCTACTTCGGAGCGTCGTACGGCACCAAGCTGGGGGCGACGTACGCCGACGAGTTCCCCGACCGGGTCGGCCGTCTCGTCCTGGACGGCGGCATCGACGTGTCGCTGTCCAGCCGCGAGGTCACCCTGGGCCAGGCCGGTGGCTTCGAGACGGCCCTGACCGCCTACGTGACCGACTGCGTCGACGGCGGCGACTGCTACCTCGGCGACGACGTGGACGCCGGCCTCGACACCGTGGCCGACTTCCTCGCCGACGTCGACGACGAGCCGCTGGCCGTCGGCGACCGCGAGCTGACCGCGGGCACCGCGTTCTACGGCCTCGCGACGCCGCTGTACTCCGAGCAGTCCTGGCCCCAGCTCGACGAGGCGCTCGGCGCCGCCCTCGACGGCGACGGGGCGGGCATGCTCGCCTTCGCCGACGCCTACAGTTCGCGCCAGCCGGACGGCAGCTACGCCGACAACTCCTCCGAGGCCATCTACGCCGTCAACTGCCTCGACGACCCGTACGCCCTGCCCGTCTCGGACGTGCCGGGCGAGGTCGGCGACTTCGAGCGGGTCTCCCCGACCTTCGGCGAGGTCTTCGCCTACTCGCTGTCGTCGTGCCAGGGCTTCCCCGGGGCCGGGCCCGACGCCACCGGCAGCGGCCCCGAGCCCGGCGAGACCATCGCCCAGGGCGCTGAGCCGATCGTCGTCGTCGGCACCACCCGCGACCCGGCGACGCCGTACGAGTGGTCGCAGGCGCTGGCCGACCAGCTCGAGTCCGGGGTGCTCGTCAGTCGCGACGGCGACGGCCACACCGGCTACAACCAGGGCAACGCCTGCGTCGACGACGCGGTCGAGTCGTACCTCGTCGAGGGCACCGTCCCCGACGACGGCCTGGAGTGCTGAGCGCGCCCGCGCGGTAGTTCCTGACGGTTGCGGCCCGGATCCGAGCCGGATCCCGTCCACGACGTCCGGAATGACGTGGGCCTGTGCACGAGCGACGGCGACGGAGCGCGATCTGGCTGACGCTCGGTCCATGTGCCCGCGCCCCGGCCTCCACCGACCCGTCCGGCTCGACCCGGCGGGAGTACGCGGTCCCACCCGGGCCGACGTCCGCGCCGGACGGTGGGTGGGCGTCTGGCGCGGGTGGTTCGTGCCGTCGGACGTCGACCGCGCCTGTCCGGAGCAGCGGGTCCTCGAGGCGTCGGTACTCCTGCCGGCCCGCGGCCCGTCCGCGCTGACGGGGTGGGCGGGTTTGCGGTGGCAGGGTGCGCGCTGGATCGACGGAGTGGGGCGCGGGGGCGTCCCGGACGACGTCGCCCTGGTGACGCGCGGTCGCGACGTCCGCCCTCGACCGGGCATCGAGCTATCGCAGGAACGGCTCACCCCGACCGAGGTCCAGGTCGTCGACGGTGTCCCGATCACCTCGGCGACCCGCAGCGTCTGCTTCGTGCTCCGGCACGCGAGGGACGAGCGGGCGGCCGTCGTCCTCGCCGACATGGCGCTCGCCGCCGGACTGTGTGCCCTCGACGACGTCGCCGCGCACCTCGACACCCTGGCCCGGTGGCCCGGCGTCCCCCTCGCGCGGGCGCGCCTGCCGCTGCTGGCCGACGGCAGCGCCTCGCCGGGCGAGACCCGCATGCGTCTGGTGTGGGAGCTGGACGCAGGCCTCCCGCGCCCGCTGCTGAACGCCCCGATCTTCGACCGCTCCGGACGGCACGTCGCGACGGTGGACCTGCTCGACCCCGTGGCGGGGCTGGTCGGTGAGTACGACGGCGCCGATCACCTCCGCGTCGGGCGGCGGCGTCGGGACCTGCGGCGGGAGAGCGACCTCCGTGCCCTGGGGCTGGAGTACGTGACCATGGTCGGCGGCGACGACCACCGCCGTGCGGCGACGGCCGCCCGCATCCTCGCGGCACACCGCCGGGCCCGGAGTGAGCCGGTCGCGATGAGGAGCTGGACCCTCGAGCAACCGGACTGGTGGCGGCGACGCCACGGACGACCGGTGACGCCGGGTCGATCCTGACGTTCCTTCCCGGATCTCGGGGCAGATCGGGCTCGAACGTCAGGAAGCAGGCGCGCTCTCAGCGCCCCGCGGTGGAGTCGCGGACGACGAGCTCGGGCTCCATGACGGTGTGGACGACGGACGAGGACGGGTCGTCGATGATCTCGAGCAGGCGGGTGGCGGCGGCGCGGCCCATGTCGACCGCGGGCTGGCGCACCGAGGTCAGGGGGATCGCGGCGGAGGCGGCGAAGTCGATGTCGTCGAAGCCGACGATGGCGATGTCGTCGGGGACGGAGAGGCGGGCGCGGGTGAGGGCCTGCAGCACGCCGAGGGCGACGAGGTCGTTGGCGGCGAAGATGGCGTCGGGGCGCTCGCGCCGGGCGAGGTCGAGCAGGCGCTCGGCGCCGTCGCGGCCGGCGGCGGCGTCCATGGTGGCGGTCTCGACGTAGCGCACCTCGCCGGAGCCGTGCGCCTCGACGGCGGCCCGGGCGGCCTCGAGACGGTGGCGGACCTGGTTCAGCCGCGGCGGGCCGCCGACGAAGGCGATCCGGGTACGGCCCAGGCCCAGCAGGTGCTCGGTGGCCAGGCGCCCCCCGCGGCGGTCGTCCACGGTCACCGACGAGAACTCCTTGACCCCGACCCGCCGGTCGACGAGGACGACGGACGTGCCGCGGTCCCGCAGCCGTCGCAGCCGGGCGAGGGTGTCGCCGACCGGGGTGACGAGCAGGCCCGAGACCCGTTGCTCCTCGAACAGGTCGAGGTACGCCGACTCGCGGGTGGGGTCCTGGCCCGAGTTGCCCAGGATGAGCGGTCGGTCGTGGCCCACGAGGCCGTCCTCCACGCCACGGGCCACGTCGGTGAAGAACGGGTTGGCGACGTCGAGCACGACCATGCCCACCGCGCGGTTGGTCCCGCGGCGCAGCTGGTGGGCCGCGGAGTTGCGCACGAAGCCGAGCTCGGCGATCGCGGCGTGGACACGGTCCCGCGTGGCGGGGGAGACCTTGTCGGGGTGGTTCATCGCGTTGGAGACGGTCGCCGGCGAGACCCCCGCGAGGCGGGCCACGTCCCGCACCTGGGCCTCCGGCATGTCGCGGACGTTAACACGATTCAACGCTGATCCCGCCGGGGTCCTTGACGCCGTTGTGATCGCCGTCATAGATTCCCGTCACAGCGTTAAATCGATTCAATCCGCCACGGCGGACCAGCTCAGAACGGAGGTGCCATGCCCTCGCCCACCGCCCCGGCCCTGCGCCTGCACGAGGTGTCGAAGTCCTTCGGCTCCGTCGTCGCCCTGCGCTCGGGCAGCCTGTCCGTCGACGCCGGGTCCATCCACGCCCTGGTGGGGGAGAACGGCGCCGGCAAGTCCACGCTGGTCAAGATCATCGCCGGGCTCTACCGCCGCGACGGCGGCGTCGTCGAGTTCCAGGGCCAGGCCGTCGACTTCCGCTCGACCGCCGAGGCCAAGGCCGCCGGCATCGCCGTGATCTACCAGGAGCCGACGCTCTTCCCCGACCTCTCGGTCACCGAGAACCTCTTCATGGGCCGCCAGCCCACCTCCCGCTGGGGCCGGATCGACCGCCGCGCGATGCGCGCCGAGGCCGAGCGCCTCTTCGCCCGGCTCGGGGTGGACGTCGACCCGGACCGGCCCGCCGATGGCCTGTCGATCGCCGACCAGCAGATCATCGAGATCGCCAAGGCCCTCTCCCTCGACGCCCGCGTCCTCGTCATGGACGAGCCCACCGCGGCGCTGTCGGGCAACGAGGTCGACCGCCTCATGACCGTCGCCCGCACGCTGCGCGACAGCGGCTGCGCGGTCGTCTTCATCTCCCACCGCTTCGACGAGGTCTTCGCGCTCTGCGACACGATCACCGTGATGCGGGACGGCTCCTACGTCTCCACCGACGCGGTCGCCGACGTCACCGTCGAGGAGATCGTCCGCCGCCTGGTCGGCCGCGAGGTCACCGACCTCTACCCCAAGCAGGACGCCGAGATCGGCGAGGTCCTGCTCGAGGTGACCGGCCTGACCCAGCCGGGGCTGTTCACGGACATCGACCTCACCGTCCGCGCCGGCGAGATCGTCGGCCTGGCCGGCCTCGTCGGGGCCGGACGCAGCGAGGTCGCGCAGGCCGTCTTCGGCGTCGACGAGTACGCCGCCGGCGAGGTCCGACTCGGCGGCGAGCGCGTCCCGCCCCGTGACCCGGTCAGGGCCATGGATCTCGGCCTCGCCCTCGTCCCCGAGGACCGGCGCCGCCACGGCCTCGTCCTCGACGCCCCCATCAGCCGCAACATCACTCTCGCGACCCGGGGCCGGCTCTCCCGCGGCGGACTGCTCACCAGCCGGCGGGAGAACGCCACGGCGAAGGAGTGGGCCGCCCGGCTGGAGGTCAAGGCCGCCGCGATGGACACGCTGGCCGGCACCCTCTCGGGCGGCAACCAGCAGAAGGTCGTCCTCGCCAAGTGGCTGTCGACCGCCCCGAAGGTCCTGATCATCGACGAGCCCACCCGCGGCATCGACGTCGGCACCAAGGCCGAGGTCCACCGCCTGCTGTCCAGCCTGGCGGCCGAGGGCATGGGGATCCTCATGATCTCCTCCGAGCTGCCCGAGGTCCTCGGGATGGCCGACCGGGTCGTCGTCCTCTGCGAGGGACGCAAGACCGCGGAGCTCTCCCGCGCCGACGCCACGCCGGAGTCCGTCATGACCGCCGCGACCGCCGCCGGACAGGAGAAGGCCTCGTGACCACCCTCGCCCCCGAGCCGACGAGCCCCGCCCCCCAGGGGCGGAAGCCGTCGTCCGGCCGCGGCAGCAGCCGTCTCGCCACGGTGCTCAAGGCCCGCGAGACCGGCATCCTGCTCGCGCTGATCGCCTTCCTCGCGGTCACCACGGCCATCAACCCGCGGTTCGTCTTCTCCACCGACGGCTTCCGCGACCTGTTCCTGACGCCGAGCATCCTCGTGGTCCTCGCCGTCGGCCAGGCGATGGTGATCATCACCCGCAACGTCGACCTGTCGGTCGGGTCGATCCTGGGGCTGACGGCGTACCTCGCCGGCCGGCTGTTCCTCGACACCGGCCTGCCGATCCTGGTGGTGGTGCTGCTCGCGATCCTGGCGGGCGCCGTCCTCGGTCTCGTGAACGGGCTGCTCGTCGCCTTCGCCCGGGTGCCCGCCCTGGTGATCACCCTCGGCACGCTGTACGTCTACCGCGGCATCTACCTGCAGTGGGCCGGCAGCGACCGCATCAACGCCTCCGACATCCCCGACGGGCTGCTGTCGTTCGGCACCTCGTCCCTCCTCGGGATCCCGCGGCTCGCGATCGTCTCGTTCGTCGTCCTCGCGATCGCGGCGTACTGGATGCGCACCTCCCGCGGCGGACGCGAGCTCTACGCGATCGGCTCCGACCCGGCGGCCGCCACCCTCTACGGCCTGAAGGACAAGCAGCGCATCCTCACCGCGTTCGCCGCCTCCGGGGCGCTCGCCGGTCTCGCCGGGATCCTCTACGTCTCCCGCTACGGCACCATCAGCTCCGGCGTCGGGTTCGGCATCGAGCTCGAGGCCGTCGGCGCCGCCGTCATCGGGGGCGTCGCGATCTTCGGCGGGTCGGGCACGGTCGTCGGCGCCGCCATCGGCGCCTACCTGCTCACGAGCATCGACCGCGGTCTGCCCATCCTCGGCATCCCCGACTTCTGGCAGCGCGCCGTCGTCGGCCTGCTCATCCTCGGCGCGATCGTCCTCGACAAGGTCCTCGCCGAGCGCCAGCACAAGAAGCTCCTCGCAGAGAGGCACCGCTCATGAGCGCCCCCTCCACCCAGGCCGCGCCGAAGACCCCCGCCGGCGCCGGCACGACGACGACCCGCTCGTACGCCGACTCCTCCCGGCCGCTCGCGCTCCGCCTGCTGCTGACCCGCGACGCCGCGGTCCTCGGGCTGCTCGCCGCGGTGGTCGCCTACGCGCTCGTCATGGTGCCGAACTTCGACAGCCAGCTGACGATCTACTTCCTGGTCCTCGACATCGCACCGATCCTGCTGATCGCGCTGCCGATGACGCTGGTGATCGTCACCGGGGAGATCGACCTGTCGGTCGCGAGCATCGTCGCCGTCACCAGCGTGCTGTTCGGCGTGCTCACCCGCGAGGGGGCGCCCATCGCGCTCGCGGCGGTGCTCGCCGTCGTCGCCGGGGCGCTCGCCGGGGCGGTGAACGGCCTGCTCGTCACGAGGCTCGGCCTGCCGTCGCTCGCCGTCACCATCGGCACGCTCGCGCTCTACCGGGGCGTCGCCGTCGGCCTGCTCGGCACGACCGCCATCACCGACTGGCCCGAGACCTGGACCGACGCGGTCACCGCCACCTTCGGGGAGTCCCAGATCCCCGTCATCGTCGTCCCGCTGGCGGTCGCCGCCGTCCTGTTCGGGCTGCTCCTGCACTTCACCTCGTTCGGCCGCGGGCTGTTCGCGATCGGGCTGTCCAGCGAGTCCGCCCGGTTCTCCGGCGTGGACGTCGAGCGCACCAAGCTCCTCGCCTTCGTCCTGACCGGCCTCGTCTCCGGCATCGCCGGCGTCTACTTCACGCTGCGCTACGGCAGCTCCCGCGGCGACAACGCCACCGGCATGGAGCTGCAGGTCATCGCCGCCGTGCTCCTCGGCGGGGTGTCGATCTTCGGCGGCCGCGGGGCGATCCCCGGCGTCCTCGGAGGTGTCCTGCTCATCGGGGTGATCGGCTCCGCCCTGCGCCTCGACGGCCAGAGCGCCAACGTCATCCAGATCGTCACCGGCGTCCTGCTCGTCGCCTCCGTCGTCTCGGCCGCGCTGCTCGGCTGGCTCTCGCGGCGGGTACGACGCCGTCCGCCCACCGCCGCCGAGGCCGCACCGCCCGCCGTCCCCACCGCCGGCGGCATGTAGCCCCGCCCCCGCACGTCTCGGACCGCACCGCCGCACCACCCGCTCGACCCCGCACCCAGACGCCGTCCCGCCGGGACGGAGCAACCGAAAGAGAGAGCACCCATGTCCCACACGACCCAGCGCGGCCCCCGGGCCGGCCTCACGGTCCTCGCGACCCTCACCGCGCTCACGCTGACCCTCAGCGCGTGCGGCTCCGACGGCGGCTCCGACGGCGGCTCCGGCTCGGGTGGCGGCGGCGACGACCTCGCCATCACCTTCATCCCGAAGAACCTCGGGAACCCCTACTTCGACGCCTCCCAGGTCGGCGGCGAGTCCGCGGCCGGCGAGTTCGGCGGCACCTTCGAGCAGGTCGGTCCGACCGAGGCCACCCCCGACAGCCAGGTCAGCTTCATCAACACCGCGACCCAGCAGCAGGCCGGCGCCCTCGTCGTGTCCGCCAACGACCCCGAGGCCATCGGCTCCGCGCTCGAGCAGGCCCGCGACATCGACATCCCGGTCGTGACCATGGACTCCGACACCAACCCGGAGTACCGCGACGTCTTCGTCGCCCAGGCCGACGCCGAGGGCATCGCCCAGGCCCAGGTCGACCTCATCGCCGAGCAGATCGGCGACGAGGGCCAGGTCGCCATCCTCTCCGCGGCCGCCAACGCGACCAACCAGAACGAGTGGATCGAGCTCATGGAGGCCGAGCTCGAGGAGAACCACCCCGACATCGAGCTCGTCGACGTCGTCTACGGCGACGACGACGACCAGAAGTCGTTCGACGAGACCGCCGCGCTGCTGCAGTCCAACCCCGACCTCGCCGGCATCATCTCGCCGACGACCGTCGGCATCGCCGCCGCCGCCCGCTACCTGTCGACGTCGGAGTTCAAGGGCGACGTCGCGCTGACCGGTCTCGGCACCCCGAACCAGATGCGCGAGTACATCGAGGACGGCACCGTCGAGTCCTTCGCCCTGTGGAACCCCGAGGAGCTCGGCTACCTCTCGGCGTACGCCGCCGAGGCGCTGGCCAACGGCGACATCACCGGCGAGGAGGGTGACACTTTCACCGCCGGCGACCTCGGTGAGTACGAGGTCGGCGCCGACGGCGTCGTCGTCCTCGGCGACCCGACCGTGTTCGACGAGTCCAACATCGACGACTTCGATTTCTAGGTCGCAGTCCGCGGTGGTCGCCGCGGCGCACCACCCCTGACCGCCGGGCGCCCGCCCGTCCCCCGTACGGACGGGCGCCCGGCGACCCACCACGAGCGAGCGAGGAGAGGTCCGTGACGCGCGCCTGCTTCACCCTCCAGGTCCGCCCGGACCGCCTCGGCGAGTACGCCGCCCGCCACGCCGCGGTGTGGCCCGACATGCTCGCGGCGCTCGCCGCCACCGGCTGGCGCAACTACTCCCTGCACCTGCGGGCCGACGGGCTGCTCGTCGGCTACGTCGAGACCGACGACCTCGCCGCCGCCCAGGCCGCGATGGACGCCACCGAGGTCAACGCCCGGTGGCAGGCCGAGATGGCCGAGTTCTTCGTCGGTCTCGACGGCGCGGCCCCCGACCAGGGGTTCGTCCGCCTCGAGGAGGTCTTCCACCTCCAGACCCAGCTCGCCGCCCTCGACGACCCGGCGGCCGTCCCTCCCACCACCGATCAGCGAGGCACAGACGCATGAGGACATTCGCCGACATCGCGACCCAGCTGGAGGGTCAGGCCATCGAGCTGCCCTCGTGGGCGTTCGGCAACTCCGGCACCCGCTTCAAGGTGTTCGGCAGCCCCGGCACCGCCCGGACGGTGCAGGAGAAGGTCGCCGACGCCGCCACGGTCCACCGCTTCACCGGCCTCGCGCCGACCGTGGCCCTGCACATCCCGTGGGACCTCGTCGACGACTACGAGGCCCTGCGGCGCCACGCCGAGGACCTCGGCGTCCGCCTCGGCACCATCAACTCCAACACCTTCCAGGACGACGACTACAAGCTCGGCGCCCTGACACACACCGACCGCAAGATCCGCCAGAAGGCCATCGACCACCACTTCGAGTGCCTCGACGTGATGGCGCAGACGGGGTCGCGCGACCTCAAGATCTGGCTCGCCGAGGGCAGCAACTACCCGGGGCAGGCCGACCTCCGCGGCCGCCAGGACCGCCTCGCCGAGTCCCTGGCGACGATCTACGAGCGCGTCGGGGACGACCAGCGGCTGGTGCTCGAGTACAAGTTCTTCGAGCCGGCGTTCTACCACACCGACGTCCCGGACTGGGGCACGTCGTACGCCCAGGTCAGCGCCCTGGGGGAGCGGGCCGTGGTCTGCCTCGACACCGGCCACCACGCGCCCGGCACGAACATCGAGTTCGTCGTCATGCAGCTGCTGCGCCTCGGCAAGCTGGGCTCCTTCGACTTCAACTCGCGCTTCTACGCCGACGACGACCTCATCGTCGGGGCGGCCGACCCGTTCCAGCTGTTCCGGATCCTGTTCGAGGTCATCCGCGGGGGCGGCTACGGCCCGGCGAACCCGGACGGCACCTCCGAGGTCGCGTTCATGCTCGACCAGTGCCACAACATCGAGGAGAAGATCCCCGGCCAGATCCGGTCGGTCCTCAACGTGCAGGAGATGACCGCGCGGGCGCTGCTCGTCGACCGTGAGGCGCTCACCATGGCGCAGGAGGCCGGCGACGTCCTCGGTGCGCACGAGGTGTTCATGGACGCCTTCTCGACCGACGTCCGCGCCGACCTCGCCGCCTGGCGCGAGGAGCGGGGACTGCCCGCGCACCCCGTGAAGGCGTACGCCGCCTCCGGCCACCAGGCCGAGCTTGAGACCAGCCGCGTCGGCGGCACCCAGATGTCCTGGACCTGAGTCCCCGACCTCGCACAACCCGCCCAGAACTCCCCGGAAGGCATCATGACGAACCCCCAGAGCAGCGTCCCCGCTGAGCTGATCGCCCGCTCGAACCGCCTCGGCGCCGACGCGAGGAACACCAACTACGCCGGCGGCAACACCTCCGCCAAGGGCACCGAGCGCGACCCCGTCACCGGCGAGGACGTCGAGCTCCTCTGGGTCAAGGGCTCCGGCGGGGACCTCGGCACCCTCACCGAGGCCGGCCTCGCCGTCCTGCGGCTGGACCGGATGCGCTCCCTGGTCGACGTCTACCCGGGCGTCGAGCGCGAGGACGAGATGGTGGCCGCCTTCGACTACTGCCTGCACGGCAAGGGCGGCGCCGCCCCGTCGATCGACACCGCGATGCACGGCCTCGTCGACGCCGCCCACGTCGACCACCTGCACCCCGACTCCGGCATCGCGATCGCGACCGCCGCGGACGGCGAGCAGCTCACCGCCAAGATCTTCGGCGAGAAGGTCGTTTGGGTGCCGTGGCGCCGTCCCGGCTTCCAGCTCGGCCTCGACATCGCCGCGATCAAGGAGCGCAACCCTCAGGCCGTCGGCTGCATCCTCGGCGGCCACGGGATCACCGCCTGGGGGGACACCTCCGAGGAGGCCGAGCGGGCCTCGCTCTGGATCATCGACACCGCGGCGTCGTACATCGAGGCGAACAGCACCGCCGAGCCGTTCGGCGGTCGCCTCGAGGGGTACGACGCCCTCGGTGACGTCGAGCGCCGCGCCCGCGCCGCCGCCCTCGCACCGACGATCCGTGGCATCGCCTCGGCCGACCGGCCCATGGTCGGCCACTTCACGGACTCGCCCGAGGTGCTCGACTTCCTCGCCTCCGCCGAGCACCCGCGCCTCGCCGCGCTCGGCACCTCGTGCCCGGACCACTTCCTGCGCACCAAGGTGAAGCCGCTGGTCCTCGACCTGCCGCCGACCGCGAGCGTCGAGGAGAGCCTCGAGCGGCTGAGCGAGCTCGCCGTCGCCTACCGCGAGGACTACCAGGGCTACTACGACCGGCACGCGACCCCGGACTCGCCGGCCATCCGCGGCAAGGACCCGCTCATCGTCCTGGTGCCCGGCGTCGGCATGTTCAGCTTCGGCAAGGACAAGCAGACCGCCCGCGTCGCCGGCGAGTTCTACGTCAACGCCATCAACGTGATGCGCGGGGCCGAGGGTCTCTCGACGTACGCCCCGATCGACGAGGCGGAGAAGTTCCGCATCGAGTACTGGGCGCTCGAGGAGGCCAAGCTCCAGCGGATGCCGAAGCCCAAGCCGCTCGCCACCCGGGTCGCGCTCGTCACCGGCGCCGCCTCCGGGATCGGCCTGGCCACCGCGCAGAAGCTCGCCTCCGAGGGGGCGTGCGTCGTCATCGCCGACCTCGACCTCGCGAAGGCGCAGGCCTCCGCGGCCGAGATCGGCAGCACCGACGTCGCCGTCGGCGTCCAGGTGGACGTCTCCGACGCCGCCGCCGTCCAGGCGATGCTGGACGCCGCCGTGCTCGCCTTCGGGGGCGTCGACCTCGTCGTCAACAACGCCGGGCTGTCGCTGTCGCGCTCGCTGCTGGAGACCTCCGAGGCCGACTGGGACCTGCAGCACGACGTGATGGCCAAGGGCTCCTTCCTCGTCGCCCAGGCCGCGGCCCGGGCGATGATCGCGCAGGGGATGGGCGGCGACATCGTCTACATCTCCTCGAAGAACTCCGTCTTCGCCGGCCCCAACAACGTCGCGTACGGCGCCGCCAAGGCCGACCAGGCCCACCAGGTGCGGCTGCTCGCAGCCGAGCTCGGCGCCCACGGCATCAAGGTCAACGGGGTCAACCCGGACGGCGTCGTCCAGGGCTCCGGGATCTTCGCCGGCGGCTGGGGCGCCAACCGCGCCGAGGTCTACGGCGTGGAGGAGAAGGACCTGGGTGCGTTCTACGCCCAGCGGACGATCCTCAAGCGCGAGGTGCTGCCGAGCCACATCGCCAACGCGGTGTTCGTGCTCTGCGGTCCGGAGATGACCCACACCACCGGCCTCCACGTGCCCGTCGACGCCGGCGTCGCCGCGGCGTTCCTGCGCTGAGCCGGGCGGGGAGACCACCGATGGCCCCGACCCCGGCGGTCGCCGTCGCGGCCGTGGACCTGGGCGCCTCCAGCGGCCGGGTCGTCGTGGGACGGGTGTCGTCCGACGGCGTCGAGCTCGAGGAGGTGCACCGGTTCGCCAACGAACCGGTGCGCCTGCCCGACGGCCTGCACTGGGACCTGCTCGGCCTGTTCCGCGAGGTGCTGGTGGGGCTGCGCGCCGCGGCGCCGCACCAGCCGGCCTCGGTGGGGGTCGACTCGTGGGCCGTCGACTACGGCCTGCTGCGCGACGGCCGCCTGCTCGGCGCGCCGTACACCTACCGCGACGCCCGCACGGCGCGCGGCGTGGCGGCGGTGCACGCGCGGGTCGGGGCAGGGGAGCTGTACGCCCGCAACGGCCTGCAGCACCTCGACTTCAACACCGTCTTCCAGCTCGCGACCGAGGGCCCGCTGCTCGAGGTCGCCGACACCGCCCTGCTGGTGCCCGACCTGCTCGGCCACTGGCTGGGCGGGGCGCGGGTCGCGGAGCGGACCAACGCGTCGACGACCGGGCTGCTCGGGCTGGCCGACGGCACCTGGGACCGCGAGCTCTGCGCCCGGCTGGGACTGCCCGACCGGATCCTGCCCGACCTGGTGGACCCCGGCGACCGGCTCGGGCCGCTGCTGCCCCACGTCGCCGACGCGACCGGCCTGGACGGCGTCGCCCTGGTCGCCGTCGGCTCCCACGACACCGCCTCCGCGGTGGCCGGCACGCCGCTCTCGGCCGACGGGGCGGCGTACCTCTCGCTGGGCACGTGGGGCCTGGTCGGCGTCGAGACGACCACGCCCGCGCCGCTGGAGGCCGCCCGGGCCGCGAACCTCACTCACGAGCGGGGCGTCGACGGCACCTTCCGGGTGCTGCGCAACGTGATGGGGACGTGGATCCTCTCCCGGTTGCTCGACGCGTGGCGCCGCCGGGGCCACGACCTCGACCTGACTGACCTCCTGGCGGCGGCCGCCGCCCTGCCCGACCGGGTCGTCGCCGACCTGCCCGCCCTGGACGTCGACGACCCGTCGTTCACGGCCCCCGACGACATGGCCGACGCCGTCGCGACGTGGCTGAGCGTGCACGACGAGCCGGTCCCGTCCGAGCCCGCCGAGACCGTGCGGATGGTCTGCGAGGGCCTCGCGGCGGCGTACGCGCGGGTGCTGAGCGACCTGGCTCGGGTCACCGGGCGCGAGGTGCCCGTCGTCCACGTCGTCGGCGGCGGTTCCCGCAACGCGCTGGTGTGCGACCTGCTCGCCGCCCGCGCCGGCGTGCCCGTCGTCGCGGGCCCCGTCGAGGCCACCGCGCTCGGCAACGTGCTCGTCCAGGCCCGGGCCCTCGGGGCCTTCGGCGCGGACGCCGGTCTGGCCGACCTGCGGTCCGCGGTGGCCGCCTCGCACCCCCTCCGCACCCACCACCCCACACCCGGCACCACCCCCCGTACCCCGGGGTGACGACCCGACCGCGGGGTACCGTCCGAGGACCCCAGGACCCAGGAGCGCCCATGAGCCAGAGCCCGACCATCAAGCGCCAGCTGCCGAACCGCCACGACCTGGCGCCGCTGCTGAAGTTCAAGCAGCCCGTGTGGTCCGCCAAGGAGCGTCGGCTCGCGAAGGCGCTGACGATCGAGGACCTGCGGCGCATCGCGAAGCGGCGCACCCCGCAGGCCGCGTTCGACTACACCGACGGCGCCGCCGAGGGCGAGGTCTCGCTGGCCCGCGCCCGCCAGGCGTACGCCGACGTCGAGTTCCACCCCGCCGTCCTGCGCGACGTGTCCGAGGTCGACACGTCCCGCGAGGTGCTCGGCAAGACGGTGGCGCTGCCCTTCGGCATCGCGCCGACCGGCTTCACGCGGATGATGCAGACCGAGGGCGAGAAGGCCGGCGCCCGGGTCGCCCGCGAGGCGGGGATCCCCTTCGCGCTCTCGACCATGGGCACCACCTCGATCGAGGACGTCGCCGAGGCCGCCCCCGGTGGTCGGCACTGGTTCCAGCTGTACATGTGGAAGGACCGCGACCGGTCCATGGCGCTGGTCGACCGGGCCGCCAAGGCCGGGTACGACACCCTGCTGGTCACCGTCGACGTGCCCGTGGCCGGCGCGCGGCTGCGCGACGTCCGCAACGGCATGACGATCCCTCCCACCCTGACGCCCAGGACGGTCGCCAACGCCGTCCCGCGCCCCGCGTGGTGGATCAACTTCCTCACCACCGAGCCGCTCGCCTTCGCCTCCCTCGACGCGTGGTCGGGCACGGTGGCCGAGCTGCTGGACACCATGTTCGACCCGACGGTGCAGTACGAGGACCTCGCCTGGATCAAGGACCAGTGGCCCGGAAAGGTCGTCGTCAAGGGCGTGCAGAGCGTCGAGGACGCCAAGCGGGTCACGGACGTCGGCGTGGACGCCGTCCTGCTGTCCAACCACGGCGGCCGCCAGCTCGACCGCGCCCCGGTGCCGTTCCACCTGCTGCCCGAGGTGGTCAAGGAGGTCGGGAACGACGTCGAGGTCTGGGTGGACGGCGGCATCATGTCCGGCCAGGACATCGTCGCCGCGATCGCCCACGGCGCCCACTTCACCGAGGTCGGCCGCGCCTACCTCTACGGCCTGATGGCGGGCGGCGAGGACGGCGTGCGTCGTACGGTCGAGATCCTCACCGGCCAGATCGAGCGCACCATGCGCCTGCTGGGCGTGAAGAACCTCGACGAGCTCCAGCCCTCCCACGTCACCCAGCTGGAGCGCCTCCAGCCCCGCGCGCGCCTCTGACCGTCACCACTCCCAGCGGATGCCGGCGGCGCCGGGTCCGAAGTCGCTGAGGGCCAGGTGGACCGATCCGTCGGCCGGCGGCGGGAGGGTCCTGACCTGCTCGACCTCGTCGGGCCGCCGCTGGTAGGTCTGGCACGACCTCGGGGGACGGCGTTCGTCGAACCGCACCCAGAGGACGAGGTCGCGGACGCGCTGGACGAGGTAGTGCTCGTAGCAGGGGGACACCGTGTCGGCCTCCCACCCGGCGAGCTCGCTGACGTGCTCGACGAGGACCGTCTCGCCGGCGTGGACCGGTCGGGGCAGGAGCAGCTCGTAGACCACGAGCCCGTGCGCCAGGTCCTCGATCGACCGACCGCGGGAGCAGCCTCGGAGGCCGTGGACGAGTGGTGGCTCGGTCACCGGGTGGCCGTGGTTCGTGAGGACGAGGGGGAGCGTCTCGTTGCCGTCGCGGACGGCCTTGAACACGGTGCGCGCGTGATGGCGCACGAGGTGGCCGTGACGGTCGACGTCCAGGGTGACGCTGGCGGAGTGCTCCACCAGTCGTTGGTTGAAGTCCAGGAGGTCGAGGTCGGTCAGGGCCTGGCGGAGCAGGTCGTCGGAGCCGGACTCGAGGATGTCCGCATAGCTCGCCGGTTCGCGCCGGGGCCCGACCCGACGCGACGGCCCGAGCCGGTCAACCAGGCGACCGGGGTCGAGTCCGAGGACGCCCTCGAGCTCGACGACGACGTCGAGCGAGGCGGCGCCCTCGGGACGCCGCTGCCCCGAGCGCCAGTAGCTCAGGGTCGCGAGGCTGACCTTCGCCCCCGAGCGGGCGAGCCGCTCCTGGACCCTGGCGAGACTGAGCCCGGAGCTGCTGATCGCGCCCGACAGCTCCTCCGAGAACGAGGACGGACGAGGGCCCGGACGGCCGGGCAACGAGTCCCTGCCGCCGCCACACATGGCCCGAACATCGCAGGGCCGACTTCACACTTCGCGCCGATGCCTGTGAAGGACTCCTCCCTAGATTGAGGGTTCGGTGGGGCACGCCGGAGGCCGCGGGGGGTGGCGCCGGGGTGCCCCACCGGAGCGACTCCGGTCCACGAGGGGTCGGGGGTCGGGGTTTCCCCCCAGGCGCCCGGCGCTCGGCCTCGAGGACCGGTCGGGCCCCGCCCGGCCCGGCCTGTCTCCGGGTCGGGCGGCGGTCGGACCTCAGTACGACTCGGTCAGCGCCACGATCCGCCGGGTGGCGAGGTCGATCATGAGTCGGGCCGCGGGCGACAGGGTGGCGTTGGCGCGGTGCACGATGGCGAGCGTGTCGTACTGGCGCGGCCGCAGCGACGTCCACCCGGCGCCGGGGGCGAGGCGCGGCAGGAGCTGGTCGACGACGCCGCGCGGCATCACCGAGTCGGCGAGGCCCCGGCCGACGAGCTCGACGGCGGTCTCGACGTCCTCGACCTCGATGCGTGAGCGCGGGTTGCGGCCCGTCTCCTGCAGCATCCGGCGGAGCACGATCCGGGTGGAGTCCTCCGAGGCCCAGGTGGCCTCGGCCATCACCAGCGACGCCTGCGCGAGCCGGTGCGCCGTGACCGGGGTGGCGACCCGCTCGGGGTCGGCGCTGACGTAGACCAGCTCGTCGCGCGCCACCGGGGTCACCGTCATCGCGTCGCTGCTCACCGACGGGACGGCGATCATCGCCGCCTCGAGGCGCCCGCGGCGGAGCTCGTCGAACACCTCCGAGGAGTTCTGCCCGACGAGCTCGACCCGGACGCCGGGGTAGCGCTCGAGCACGTCGGCGACGAGGTCGGCGCCGGCGTACAGCCGGGCGGTGCCGAACATCCCGAACCGGATCGTCCCGGTCTCCAGCCGCGCGGCGGCGCGGACGGCGCGCAGTGCCTCGTCCGCCGCGCCGAGCGTCCGCTCGGCGTGCGGGCGCAGCTCGTCGGCCACGGTCGTGGGGACGACGCCCCGCCCGACGCGGCGAAACAGCTGCGCCCCGACGGTCTTCTCGAGCCCGCGGATCTGCTCGGAGACCGACGGCTGGGCGTAGCCGAGGGCGTCGGCGGCCCCGGTCAGCGACCCGTGCTCGTAGGTGCTGAGGAAGCAGCGCAGCTGGTGCAGCGAGAGCACGGTCACACTCCTAGGCGATTCCTTGGGCAGCCGAAGGAAAGTCAGGCTACCCCTATGGCTCCGGACCGGGCACATTAGTGAGTGCGGGCGTAGGTCCCGCTCCGAGATCCGATCCCCAGGGAGGTCACCGTGTTCACCCACCACTGCACCGCGTGCGAGCGCCGTCAGCTCATGTTCGTCCGCCAGATCACCGACGTGGCCCCCGTCACGGACGGCCTCGAGGTCTCCTTCACCTGCTGGTGCGGCGCCGAGCAGACCGGTGTCCTGGCCGACCTGACCGCCGGCTCGACGAACGCCGTCCGCCGGGACCTGGTCGCCGCCTGACCTCGGTTTCACCCCGGCCCCGGGGTGTCCGTATAGTTCCCCGCGTCGCCGCGCCGGCCACCCGCCGTACGCCGTGACGCGCCGCCTTAGCTCAGTCGGTAGAGCGTCTCACTCGTAATGAGAAGGTCGTCGGTTCGATTCCGACAGGCGGCTCCACGAAAGGCCCCTGACCTGCAGCGATGCAGGTCAGGGGCCACAGTCGTCCTGGTGGTCAATGCCCCGGTGGTCAGTTACTGGCCAGAAATTGTCTGGATCGCCTCCAGGACCGCATCAACGATCCGGTGGGCGGCGTTGGGTGCCTCGGGCCGCTTCTGGGCGATCACCCGGATTCGCGTGGGAGCCTGCCGCAGATGGCACAAGGGCAAAACAGCAAGGTCCGAGACCGTGTCTTGCAGCGGCCTCATCGGCCAAGCGCGCAGGGATCCAGCATGTGCTTCGGCCGCACTGCTCGGCTCGGCTGCTCGCGGCGATCAGGACGAGTGGTCAGACATTGACTTCGCAGTCCGGCTCGTCCCGGATGCCGACCTCGATAGTGAAGCGGAGCGCTGGGCGTTCTTCACCGCCGATCAAGTCGAAGTCGTCGACACCCTTGACGTCCGGGCCTGGGGTGCGCGCTCCTTCGTTGGCTACGCCGCACGACAGGCCGACCTCGTGATCCGGGACCAACTGACGTGGGTCCGACGTGGCAGCGCCTCCCGCGGACTCAAGCAGGTCCTGCCCGACGGGCGCGTCCTCTCCACGACGACCTGTCCCGCTCACGAGCCGATCGTGTGCGCGCAGAAGCGCCCCGACAGCACCTTCGCGGTCAAACTCGACCGGTGGGGAACCGGCTTCATCAACGTCAGTGCCTTCTCGCGCTGGAGCGGGTCACCACGGCGCTGGCCGACTACGGTGTTCGACTATCCGAAGGCGGGCAGGGAGGAGCGGCATCTCCAGTCCGGTCTCTCGCACCCGACGGTGAAGCCGCTGGCCCTGGCTCGCGAACTCGTTCGGCTCTACGTGCCGAATGAAGGCAGCCTCCTCGAACCTTTCGCTGGATCCGGGACCACGGTCGAGGCCGCGATCATGGAGAACAGGTACTACGTCGCCTTCGAACGCGAAGCGGCGTATCTGCCGTTGATCAGCGCGCGCATCACTCGCGCCCACACCCGGATCGGATCGGTGGGTCATCACGAAGCGTGCAGTGCCTGACGCGCCGGCTGACAACGTGTTAGCCGCCGTCGAGACGACACCGTGAGCGCCAAGCTTGGGC
Source organism: uncultured Nocardioides sp. (assembly GCF_947489365.1). Lineage (GTDB taxonomy): Bacteria > Actinomycetota > Actinomycetes > Propionibacteriales > Nocardioidaceae > Nocardioides. The sequence continues at coordinate 169,486 of NZ_CANLDB010000006.1, read as the reverse complement.
CAGCTTCCCGTGGATGAACGGGCGGCCGCCCCAGGGTGGCCCGCTTGGCTTTCTCGCCACCGTCGTCCAGATCGGGCTCCCGGACGACACGACGCCACCTTCGGTGACGACCGCGAGGATACGGACCATTCGGCAGATGCGCGACCACCTTAGGGGCGACGGAGACTGCTGGTTTCGGAGAGTCGATCTTGCCGGAACTTGCTCGACGATCCGCCATGGAAGGCACTGCGCGGCGATCTACGGAGACGCCCGGTGACGGAGTTGCAAACGGAGTGGCGACTCCGCCGCGCTTCGGGGCATGCTGGCAGGAGACAGATAGAGGTAGGTAGACGTGGCCATCAACTTCGGGGCTATCAACACGACGGCCAACGCCGATGGCCTGATCGACCCGCGCGACATCTTCAACTCGCTTCCGGCCAAGCCCGCGGGAATGAACTTCTTGCGCGGCCCCCAGGATCAAGTGCTGGAGAAATGGTTCGCGCGACGGGATCAGCGGGACGTCATTCTCAAGCTGAACACTGGTGGTGGCAAGACGGTTGTCGGTTTGCTGATCGCCAAGAGCTCCCTCGCCGAGCGCAAGGGCCCGGTCGCCTACCTCGTCCCAGACAAGTACCTCGTCGAGCAGGTTGTCGCAGAGGCCAACCGCCTCGGCATCCCGGTCGTCACCGATCCGAAGCTGTTCGCCTACTCGCAGGGCAAGGCGATCCTTGTCGACACCTTCCAGAAGTTGTTCAACGGCCGGTCAGTCTTCGGCGTGGGTGGCAGCGTTGGTCGGACACCGTCCGCCAGTCGTCCACATACCGTCATTGTTGATGACGCGCACGCTTGCCTGAACAAAGCAGAGCAAGCATTTCGCTTGTCTATCCCGGGTGCGCACGACGTCTACGACAAGGTGCTGGGGATCTTCGCTCCGACGCTCGAAGACCAGTCGCCCGCTGGATTCGTCTCACTCCTCGCCAAGTCGAGCAGCGGCATCCTGCAAGTGCCCTACTGGGCGTGGGTCGAGAAGCAGCGAGAGGTTCTTGCGCTGCTTCAGCCACTCGCGAGCGAGGACGACTTCCAGTTTGCGTGGCCGCTGCTGGCAGACGCTCTCCCTATCTGTCGGGCCGTGTTCTCGGGGGAGGCGTTGGAGATTGAGGCGCCCTGTCTGCCGTCAGGTGTAGTCACTGGCTTCAGCCAGGCGGAGCGCCGCATCTATCTGACGGCCACGTTGGCTGACGACGGGGTCTTGGTGAGCGACCTTGGGGCCGATCCCGATGCGGTTGCTAACCCGATCACGCCCGCCAGCGCTGGCGACATCGGCGATCGTCTCATCCTGGTGCCGCAGCAGACGCACCCCCAAGCGGCGGAGGACGAGCTCCGCGATCTCGTGGTCGGTCTAGCAGCTGATCGCAACGTTGTCGTGATCGTGCCGAGCCTCCGACGGGCCGCGTTCTGGCAGCCATACGCGGCGGCCGTGCTGGATAAGGACAATCTTGCCCGGGGAGTCGACCAGTTGCGCCGGAACCCCAAGTTCGGTCTGGTGGTGCTGGTCAATCGGTACGACGGTGTCGACCTGCCTGGCGACGCTTGCCACGTGTTGGTGGTCGATGGCCTGCCCGAGGCGATGTCCGGAACCGAAAGGATCGACCAGGCACAGCTTGCGGGGTCGGAGCTGCTCATCGCCCGACAGGTGCAGCGCCTGGAACAGGGCATGGGACGGGCAACGCGTTCGAATGATGATCACTGCGTGGTGATTCTCCTCGGCAACCGTCTGGCGGAGCGTCTTTACGGGGCCAGCGCTCGGGCCTGCTTCTCGCCTGCGACTTTGGCTCAGATTGAGTTGTCTGAGCAGGTGGCCACCCAACTCGAGGGCACGGGGCTTGAGTCGCTGCGTGGGGCTGCACTTCAGTGCTTGAGTCGTGACCCGGATTGGCTAGCGGTCAGTCGGGCCAAGCTCGCGCCACTTCGCTACGGCAGCGCGAACGTCAGTGACATTTCGGTCGCCAGTCGGGAGGCCTTCGACCACGCCGCCGCAGGTGACTACGGAGACGCCTTGGCGGCCCTACAGCGCGCGATCGACAGTGCTCTGGGGGCGGCCGAGAAGGGGTTTCTGCTTCAGCAGTACGCCGCGTACCAGCACCACGTGAACCCGGCGCAGGCTCAGCAAACCCAGAAGTCTGCGAACCGGAGCAATCGTAATGTGCTTCGCCCGATGGAAGGTGTGGAGTACGAGAAGCTCTCGGCGCCGACGTTGGAACAGGGCGCCGCTGCCTCGGCGACACTCCAGCGCAAGTTTGGGTCAGGGAACGATCTCCTTATCGGGTTCAACGCCTTGATAGGTGATCTCAACTTTGGTGCTCGCGCTGATGCCTTCGAGCAAGCCTGGAAAGAGCTCGCCGACCTCTTGGGCTTCGCCGGACAGCGTCCGGAGCGCGACACGGGCCGCGGTCCGGACGACCTATGGGCACTGACTGACGGCAGCTTCCACGTCATCGAGGCGAAGAACGAAGTCAAGGAGACCCACCCCGTCTACAAGAAGCACGCCGAACAGCTCTCCAACGCCATGGACTGGTTCCGTCAGACCTACGGCGCCCAAGCCTCCGCCGTTCCAGTGCTGATCCATGCCCGGGCGATGTTCGACAAGAAGGCAGCGGTGCCATCCGGCTGCCGTGTGGTGACGAAGGAGAAGCTGGAGGCTCTCCGAGATGCGCTCCGTACCTATTCGACCGCGCTTGCGGACGCTGACACCTTCCGCGACGCTTCTGGCGTTGGACGTCTGCTCTCAACCTTGGGTCTGACGCCAAGCCAGTTCTCGAGTCGCTTCACGTCGGGTCCCCTCCAGGATCGTTAGCGCCGTACAGCCGTCGTCCTGCCACGCCTACATGAACAGCCGATAGGGGTATGCGGCGTCGGGGAGCCCGCTGGTGTGCCCGATGACCCGTGCGAGCGTCTGCGAGTACCGGATCGTCACCGGTACTGGGTCATAAAGGGCGTCGTTGTTCCAGTCCATCTTGGTGAGCGCGAGCACGTCGTGGGCGGTGCGTTCAAGTGGACCGGCACCAGCGTCCCGAGTGACCAGGAGCGGGCTGGGGATGCTCTTGGCGCCCTGGTAGAAGTTGTTGTTCCCGGACGCAAGTCCCGGGGCGGTGCCGTTGACGTAGAGCAGGCCGTCGCGTCCCGATAGAAACTGCAGCGTGCCACGTTGAACTGGCCAGTTGGCCGGCTGGCTGGGGCCTTGCCCGGGCCTAGCCGCAACGAGCCGAACGCCTCGCCATGGTGTGCTGGTCTGCACCCTGACGCACTCGACCTCGTCGCAGGCACCCCAGGCATCGAAGACGCCATCCACCTCTCCGTCGCGGAACCCGGTCGTCTTATGGACGACGATCCTGCTTGGGAGGTTGCCGGCGTGGCGGTCCTGGTAGAGGCGGACGCTGCGACTCATGACGGCCCGCATCTGATCTCGCGTCAGATGCGGATTTTCGAGGTCGAAGCCTTGCCCCACGTCGTAGGCAACGAAATCCATCCCGCCGCCATCGGCGTCGAACACCTGTGAGCAACAGGTTACGAAGGCGTCCTTCGTACCTCCCCGGATTGCGTACGAGAGCCCGACGAAAGCGACGTCGGCGTCGCTGGCTCGGTGGAGGCGCCACGGAGTGCCACCGGCCTTCGCGTAGAAAGCCATCGACAAGCGCCAGCTGAGGCTGCAAATGTGCCTAAAGTTGATTGCACGGTCCTCCCAAAGGACCTGTGTCGGCAGGCCAAGGGGAGCGGCGAAGGCCTTCAGTTGGTCGTGCAGATCGAAAGCGCCATCAGTGGAGATCTTCCACTGTCGCCAACTCGCTGGCAGAGCCACGACGAGGACGTCCCACCTGGACCGTGTCACCGTCAGCTGGCGAACCGCCTGGGCCAAGGCAGAGGCGATCGCGTGATGAGGATCGGGAGCATTGACGAGCGCTGGATCCAGCTGGACTACCGAATCCTCGGCTGGGCTGAGTTCGACGCCGTAGATCGCACGAAAGCCCGGGTAGGGCGGAACGTACTTCCGTCTATCCGTCGGCTGGTGTTCCTGGAGTAGCGAACCAAGGAACTGGCGAGCCCTCGGATACAGTTTGGTGGTCGAGATGAGCGCAAAGCGGATCTCCGCCGAGCCAAACGAGTCGCGACTGTAAGGACCATGGGCTCGAAGTCCGCGGAGCGGATGCTTGTCACCTCCTTCGTTGCCGAACGACAGGAGTGGCTCGTCAAGCAACCGATGAGGTGGAAGTCGGGCGTCGACTACCTGCGCGCTCATTGGGCCTCCCGGCTATAGGCAGTCGTCTTGCCCAAAATGAAGCGGCCACCGACCAGATCACGGTCGGTGAGGCCGGAAGGCAGAACGGAAACCTCAGTTCGTTCAACCGGCGCGAGCACCTTTGCCCAGGCATCAATGATCGCCGCCCACTTCTCGTTTCGGCGATCTACCCAGCGCTCCTTGCGCCAAGCCGACGCGGGATCACCTGAACCGCGCTGGCGATCAGCTGGTGGCAGGGCTGACACCCAGGTGCGAGGTATGAACAGAAGCCACAAAGCGCCGAGGCGCCACTCGAGCGCGAGCTCGACCGATTCTGCGAACCGTCGAGGCCTCCCGTCGGCGCCACGTCCCAGATTTGCCGGGCACTGGCCGGTCAGTGGGTCTCCGTACGCCCGCGCGAGAAGGGCTCGCGCAGGGCCTTTCCTTTCCGACTCCGGTGCGTCGTTTCTGGTCGTATTGACTATGAGGCGGTGACCGGAGTCGCGGATCCTGGCTTGGACCGGCAGGCCACGCGCAAGGCCGCGGGCGAGAGCTTCGTAGACGAGCGCTCGTTCGATTGTTGTGGCAGTCTCGGCGAGCGGATCTATGTCGCATTGTTCGATACGCCCCTCAATGGCGAGCGCCTTCCTAAGAACTCCGGGACTCCCCAGGGCCAGCACCTGACGGCCAGACGTGACAGCCGCACCTCGCCAGGAGGCCTCGTGGAGAGCCTCGCGTGTTTCTGCGCGATCCGGTGTGGCGGTCAAGATGGCGCGAATGGCCCGGGTCGGCGCATCCAGCACTGGCAGGGCGTTCATCCGGAGTGCTGGTAGGGAGCCTCGGTCGCGCTGTGGCAGCCCGCCGTTGGTGACTCTCGGCCGCGCCTGAAGGTTGTCGACGTAGCTGCGGAGGCTGTCAGGCAGCTCGGCCTGGCGACCGAGTGCGGCCATCGTTTCGTCGAAGGTCTCGATCAACACGTAGTAGGCCGAGACCCCGTTCGCCGCGCACTCGTCGAACAGGTGCTTCACCGAGTTGAGCATCGAGGTGGCTCGACGTCCCATCCACCAGAGCCCGGCGGGGAACGCGCCTTCTGTGCGGACCGCTTCCGTGAGCATCTCCATGACGCTGGCGTCGCGGCCGCTGTAGCCGATGACTGCGACTCCGAATCGTCGACTGGCATCCAGCACCGCGTGACGCATGTTGGCGTCTTGCGCCTGCAGCTCTGACTCCAAGTTCTTCAACTCGCGGTCGCGGAAGTCACCGTGCAACTTGAACAGGAACGGAAAGTCGTCGTCGCTCAACGCCAGGTTCGCTTGGCCGGGATTGCCGAGATCCGCCACCAACATTCGCCTGCGAGATGGGTCGTCAAGGGCTACCTGTGCCTGTTCGACAGCTCGCTCAATGAGGTCATCAAAATTTGTGGTTAACACCAGATCAGTGAGGCCAGCTGCGACGAAGGCCCCCAGGATTCGCTGCCCATATGACGGCGAGCGCCCCTCAAGGACCGACCGAAGGTGCTGTCTTCTGGCGCCTGGGTCGGGTAGGGCCAGCTGGAACGCGACACTGTAGGAGGCAGGATCGTCCAGTGCAGGCATCCCATTGCGGCCGTCGTAGTACTCGCGAATGCGCTCGACGTCTCGTGCTTCAGAGAGTGAGAGCGACTGCCGGACTACCTGATGGGCATCGGCGTACAGCCGCAGAAGCAGATCCATCATGATGTGGTCCGCCGTCGGCACGCGGGCTGCGGCACTGGCGCCCGCGCCGAGGAGCCAGCCGACCTTTGGACTCTGTACCGCCCACTGGCGCACAAAGGTCCCAAGGTCAATGACGTCGATTGGCATCGGTGGTACACCCCCTGCGGCGGTCGTGAGGCGGTTCTGCTTGGTGACGTCTGTCCGTCCTTCTGCTCGACCGTCAGCCAGACCACCTTGTCACGCACCGTCGGTTAGTCTCTGGAGGCTGGCCTGCCTTGGGTAGAGATTGGGGCTCCGCCTGCGGTCCGAATCGGACGAGCGACACCGTAGGCGGCACCAGTTTGCCCAGATGGCACGATCCCTCTTGGTGTCGGACGCGACCGCTCGCTTCGCCTTGAAAGAAGAGGCGCAAGCTGGAGGGACCGACAAGCCGACGTTGATCAGCGAACGGTGGATCTCGCGGCCGTCGCGTGCGACTTTGAGGTGGCAGCCGGGCACTCAATATGCGGATCTCGTGGAAGTCTTTAACCGCTCCGGCATGCTGCTCGATGCGCGCCTAGACCTCGTCAAAGCTGGCCACGAGTACGAGTCTGAGCCCGAGGGCTTCATTCGCCAGCCAACGGGTTCGAGACGCCGGCGGCAGTGGGCGAAAAAGCAGCGGATTGACGCCCGTCGAGAGTTGAGTCGCCACGCGTCGATCCATTCTTGGCGACACCTGGCACCAGGAAGCCATACGCCGCTATTCCCCACTACGCCACCAGTGCGGGATGCGGCGGAGTTCGGCGAGTTCGTTGGCGCGCTCAGAGAGGGCATCGGAAAGCTCGGACCCGATGTCACTGGCCAAGACCTCAACGAGGCGGCAACCCTCGTCGAGGTCGCTCTGACGAAGATCGCTGTACTCCTGCGCCATGCCGTACTGACCTTCCCCCCGAGCCGCCAAACGTCGATGAAGTGCCTGTCGAGACAGCTCGAACCGCGTCGCCAGGCTGTCCCAAGAAGCCCCGGCGCGAACGAACAAGGTCGCCGTCAACGCCTCGGCCGACTCGAGCTCATGGATCGCCTGCCGAATCCTTACGAGTTGAAAAGACGGATGCCCCTCGATGGGCATGTCGGCCAGCGCGAGACAGGTCGTCGCAGCTGAGAGCAGGTCCGCAGCCCGCGCCACTAGAGCGTTGTGAAGCTCGTTTTCGATCGTCGGCATGTAGCACTCCCCACTTGCGTCGGTGTCAACAGATCGTTGACATTGACGGGCAGGCTATCGAGTCACGCTAGAGAGATGGCAGCAACGACCCCGGCCACACGGCCGACTAAATCAAGCTCGGTTGTCGCTCTCTGCTCTCTGGTCGCCCGGGTCGTACTCCAGGGCTGGGGCGCGACGTTCCGGCTCGCCTTCATTTTCGTCATCGTGACGGCATGCCTGGTGATGCTCACCGCGCTCGGCGACATGCCCAGCCTCCCAGCACGTCCGTGACGCGGGTCGTGCGGACGACCACCGAGGCGCCCAGCATGTTGGGATGCAGCGGGTCGTCCCGGCAGCCTCAGCCCCGAGGTACCAGGGCCGGATCCTGTCAACCGGGCGATGCGCAACCGACCGACGTGCGTGGTCGGTTACTGGTCAGAAGCTGTGCAAGACCGGGTGATGGCGCGGGAACTCTCGGGTCCGATGGTGATCCTGCGGGTCTGCGTTTCCGCAGGTCAGCCGGGTTGTCGGGCGCCAGCGCTGCAGCTGGGCTTGCTGGCGTTTGCGGGCACTCGTTACGAGAAGGTCGTCGGTTCGATTCCGACAGGCGGCTCCACGAAAGGCCCCTGACCTGCAGCGATGCGGGCCAGGGGCCTTCGTCGTCAGACGGGGGTGCAACCCGGTGGCGAGCGCGTAGGTCACTCTGCCGACGGCCACGCCGGCCACGTGGTTCGCGGGACGCGCATAAGATCCGCTCGCATCGATCGAGTCTCGATCGTCGTCGGGGACCGGAACTCGACACCACTGCCAGACACAGGACGGGCCCACATGTGGACGTGCCGCACGGACCGCTTCGCAACGGCTCGACGCAGTCATGCAAGCACGCACGTGACGACAGATCACGCCCTCACGCCTCGGTCGTCAACCGGTCTGGCCAGGGTCCTGGCGGCGGGTCTGTGTGTCGTGACCCTCGCGAGCGGTTCCGGCGGGAACAACGACCAGGTCACGGAGGCGGTCGGCGTCACGCCAGCGGCGATGTCCGTTCCTGCCGTCGAAGGACGTGCGCGGAGCATGCTCCGTTCGGGGAGCTGGCGATACGTCCCGGGCGTCACGGCACGAGACGGCACGCTCCACGTCGCTCGGACCGGCCTCGCGACGCTCCTCACCTCTCCCGAGGACCAGAAGACGCAGCCGCCGACCTATCAGCCGAACCCGCCCGTGGTGCTGGCCGGTCCGCACGTCGCGTTGGCCCGGGGGAGCGACGTCCGTATCGCTGCTGGGCTCGAAGACATCCGCGGCACGGCGACCGTCTCCTTCATGAGCGGGCCGAACCGACGATTCGATGAACGCGTCGAGCACCAGGCCGGCATCGACGTGTCCGTCACGAGGTCGGTGGCCACGTTGACGATCTGGAGCGACGAGGATCGCGAGCCCCGCCGCGTGAGGATGGAGCTCGACGGCCCGAGGACGAGCGACGTACAGATCACGCTGCGGCAGCGGAACGGCCGGCTGACGGTCTCGGTCGACGGCCAGCCGTTCCCGGTGCAGCGGCAGGTGTTCGGGCGCCAGGCCTGGTTCGGCATGAGCGCCGAGAAGAGTTTCGTCATCAGCTCGTTGGACGCGTCCCCGCTTCGTGGCACCAGGCTCCGTGTCGAGGACATGGCACGCGACCCGTTCGCCGGGGTGACGCCGAGCCGCACGGGCCTGGCCTCGGTGGCCGCCGCCCACGGCCGCGGCGACAAGCGGATCGGGACGGCGGTCGACCTGGCACAGCTGCTCGCCAATCCTCGATACGCGCGGTACGTCATCCGCAACTTCAACGAGATCCAGACCGAGACGATGGCCAAGTTCCAGGCGCTCCAACCTCGTCGCGGCGAGTTCCAGTTCGCCGAGCTCGATGCCCTCGTCGCGTTCGCCGAGCGGCACGACCTCGACGTGCAGGGACACGCGCTGGTCTTCGGCGAGGCCTACCCCCGGTGGCTCCACCGGGCCATGGGGAAGGCCAGCAAGGACGAGGCTCTGGCGATCATGCGTAGGCACATCACCGAGGTGGTGCGCCGTTACGACGGCCACCACGGTCATGGCCTGATCCAGCGTTGGGACGTGGTGAACGAGCCCTTCGACCCCGATCACTGGGGTCGACTCAACAAGGACACCATCTGGTACCGGGCAATCGGTGAGAGCTACATCGAGGAGGCATTCGAGGCCGCCCGGGCTGCCAATCCGGACGGCGAGTTCGGCCTGAACGACTGGTCCATCGAGACGGATCGCGACCGCCGTCAGGCGGTGATCGACCTGCTCCGACGCATGCCGCAGGGCACCGTCGACTACGTCGGCCTGCAGGCCCACTTCGACGAGGACACCCTGGACGACGACGCAGTGATGGAGGCGATCCTCGGCGGGGGCCTGCCCCGGATCTTCCAGGAGTTCGCCGGCCTCGGCGTCGAGGTGCGCGTCTCGGAGGCCTCGGTGGCGCGGAACGGCGACGCCCACGCCCAGGCCGCGGTCTACGCCAGGTTGCTCGGCGCCTGCCTGCGCTCCGCGAACTGCATCGGCTTCAACATGTGGGGCGCGACCAGCAACGAGTGGTACTTCACGACGACCCCGGACCGCGGGATCGGCGATGACGCACCAACCACACAGTCCGGTGACGGCCCGATCGTCGAGCGCCCCGCGATGCAGGCAATGCGCCGCGCGGCCGCTGGCTAGTGGCCCCCGGGGGGCCTGTGGCCGGATCTTCGGACGGTGTGGTGATCATGCCGCCGAGTCGGCGGTGGTGCGACGTCCCTCGAACCCGACCGAGGAGCGGTGGTCGACCCGCGATCGCGCGCTGTCCGTCGCTGCGCTGAATGTGATGAAGCATCGTGGAGGCGGCGGCGGCCTCCTCGTCGTGCAGCGCTTCGCCGTCATCCCCGGGCCGGTGCCGGCGTCGTGATCACGCCGACGGTCGGCGCAGCATCCCGGCGAACGGGATCAGGGCTGCACGCCCGAGACGCCGACGGGCGGGGTGAAGTCATCGGGTGGCAGGGAGTCGTCGACGGCCTTCATCGCGTCGCCCCAGATGGGAGCCGCGTAGGCGGACCCGGAGGCGCCGTAGATCGGGACGCCCCCCACGACGGTGCCGTCCAGGGACGTCGGGTTGCCGGCCTCGTCGGCGCCGGCCAGCATCGCGGCCGCGGCGAGGTGGGGGGTGTGGCCCGCGAACCAGACCGACAGTCCCTCGTTGTTCCCGGTCTTGCCGGCCGACGGCACCGAGAGCGCCTGCTCCGCGGCGAACCCGCCCTCGAGGACCCCGCGGAGGACGTCGTTGACGGCGTCCGCGGTCGAGCCGGCCATCACCTGCTCGCACACCGGCTCGTACTCCTTCACCAGGTGGTCGGCTCCGTCGCGGATGGCGCTGACGGGTCGCGAGTCGCAGTGCAGGCCCCTGGCGGCGAAGGTCGCGTACGCCTCCGCCATCTCCAGGGGACTGGCGTCGACCACCCCGAGCGGGAAGATCGGTGTCCGCTCGGGCAGCGTGCTCTCGGACCCCTCGGGGGAGGTGAGGCGGACCCCCATCTCCTTCGCGAGCCGGAAGGGCTCGCACACACCGGTCTCCTGGGTGAGCTGGAGGAAGAACGTGTTGATGCTGTTCCGGGTGCCGGAGTAGAGGTCCTCCGTCCCCGACGAGGCGACCGCTCGGTTGCCGACGACGAAGGTCCCGCCGAACGGAGGCGCACCGGGGCAGTTCGCGAAGTCGGCTTGGTCGAAGACCATCTCGTCGGGGGTCCGGTAGGTGCGGTCGAGGGGCACGCCCTGCTCGATCGCGGCGGCGAGGACGAACGCCTTGAAGGTCGACCCGGCCTGGAACCCGTTCGAGTCGCCGTACTGGTGGGGGACCGTGAAGTTGAGGAAGGTCTCACCCTCGACGGCGTCGCCGCCCATCGGTCGGGACTGCGCCAGACCGGTGACGGCCCCGGTGCCCGGGCGAACCATGGCGAGTGCGCCGATCGCCTGGTCGGTGGGGTCGGTGTAGGTGCTCACGGAGGCGTCGGCGGCCGCTTGGTGCGAGGGCTCGAGGGTGGTGTGGATCCGCAGTCCACCCGACCGCAGCAGGGCGGTGCGCTCTCGGGGAGTCGCGCCCAGGTCGGGGTCCGTCGCCAGGTGTCGCAGTGCGTAGGCACAGAAGAACGGCGCACTCGTGTCGACGCAGCCGTTGGACAGGACGGTCGGGTCGAGACCGAGCGGCTGACGCTGCGCCTGCCGGGCTCGGCGCTCGGTGACGACTCCGAGCTGGGCCATGCGGGCGAGCACCACGTCGCGGCGTGCCCTCGCCCGGTCCGGGGTCGCGGACGGGTCCAGTGCCGCAGGGCTCTGGATCATGCCGGCGATCAGCGCCGACTGTCCGAGGTCGAGGTCCGCGGCGCGGACGCTGAACCAGCGCTGGGCGGCCGCCTCGACGCCGTAGGCCCCGCCGCCGAGGTAGACGGTGTTGAGGTAGCGCTCGAGGATCCAGTCCTTGGAGTGGGTGTCCTCCATCGCGATGGCGTAGCGCAGCTCCATCAGCTTGCGCGTGTAGCTGCGCTCCGTGGCAGCGCGTTGCTCGGCCCGGGAGTCGGCCTGGGTCACCAGGGTCTGCTTGACGAGCTGTTGCGTGATCGTGGATCCGCCCTGGACGACGTCCTCGGACCCGACGTTCGTGAGCAACGCCCGCAGGGTGCCCCGCAGGTCGAGCGCGCCGTGCTGGTAGAAGCGGTAGTCCTCGATGGAGAGCACGGCCTGGCGCAGCCGGGTGGAGGTGCGAGCCAGCGGGACCACCGTCCGGTTCTCCTCGAACACGTGGGCCAGGACGTCACCGCGGGCATCGAGGATCTCGGTCCGCTGGGGCAGGGGTTCCAGGTCCAGACCCGTGGGCGACGCCAGGAGCTCGACGGCCCCGGCGCGGGCGCCGAGTCCGGCCAGTCCCGCGACCGGCAGCACGAGGCCGGAGGCGACGACGCCCATGAGGACCGAGACGAGCAGCAGCGAGCAGAGGTGGCGGCCTTTCCGAGATGCCATGCCCGTACCTTCGGGGCCGGGGAGCCATGCTGTCGAAGACGATTGTCGAGGGTCCCATGCACGAAGTGCATGAGGCACGATGTCCCCGTGGACGTGTCCAGTGCCTGCCGTGCCTTCGTGAGCGTCGCCGACCGACGGAGCTTCACGCGCGGCGCCGCGGTGCTCGGCGTCTCCCAGCCGGTGGTGAGTCGCAGGGTCGCAGCCCTCGAACGTCACCTGGGCGGGGTGCTGCTGGACCGGACGGGCAGGACCCCCTCCCTCACCGTGCTCGGACGTCGGGTGCTGCCGGCGGCCCGTCGGGTGCTGGACGCGACCGACGACCTGGCCGCGGAGGCCGAGGAGTCCCGCCTCAGCGCCATGGGTGTCGCCGTTCCCACCGGCTGCGACGCGCGGGACGTGGCCGCGATCGAGCTGGCCGGGCTGGACGCGGACCTGCCGGTCCTCGTCCAGGAGGCAGGCCCCCGCCGACGTCCGGAGATGGTGGCCCGGGGTTTGGTCGGTGCGGCCGTCCTGCCCTGCGCGCCCGACGCCGCGAGCTGGCGGGTCAGGCTCGGCGTGGCTGGGGCGGTCCCCCGGACCGGCAGGGTCCACCTCGACCAGCTCGGGCCCCGGCGAGGGAGCCCGTCCGCCCGCGGGACCCGGGTGTGGCTGCTGCCCGAGGACGACGTCCCGCACGTGCGGGACCCCCTGGCCACGGCGATGGAGGGAGCGGGCATGCCGGCGCAGCGCGTGCGAGTGGCCGGATCGATCCCGAGCGCGCTGGCGTCGGTGCTGGGTTCGGACGACCTCGTCGTCGTCTCGCAGGCGGAGGCTCGACGGCTGGACCTGCCGTGGGCCGCGCTGGCGGCACCGAGTCTCGAGCGCGGGTTCGTCATGAGCGCCCTGGTGGCGACGGACACCGTGCGCCTCACCCGTGTGCTGGGGCCGGCCCTGGCCCACGCGCTCGGGGTCACGTCCGACGGAGGTGTCGACCGGTGACGGCCTCGCACCGGCTGCTCCGGGAGGTCGCGTCCGACCTCGAGACCGCGGGTCTGCGCGGGTGGTACCTCGTGCGAGACCTCCTGACGGGGGAGGAGATCGGCATCGACCCGGACACGCAGGTGCCGATCGCCTCCCTGGTGAAGATCCCGCTCGCGCTCTCCGTGCTCGAACGCATGCGGACCGGGGAGCTCGACGCCGCCGACGAGGTGCGGGTCATGCCCGGTGCCACCGAGGTCACAGGGCCCGTGGGGGTCACCAAGTTCCGCCACCCCGCGACGATCGCCCTGGGCGACCTGCTCTACCTCGCGGTGTCCCTCAGTGACACCGTCGCCGCCGACGCGCTCTTCGAGCGCGTCCCCCCTCGTGAGGTCGACGCGGACCTGCGGTCGTGGGGGGTCCACGGATTCCTCGTCCGTCACCGGGTCGGCGAGCTGACCGAGACACCGCTCGAGGCCATGGTGGAGGTCAGCGCGATGGCGTACGCGCTGGCAGCAGGTGGCGGTACCCCCGGCGGCGGTCACCGGGTGCCGCAGCTCGACGTCGGACACGCCAATGCGGCCTCGGCGCGGGGCTGCGTCGACCTGCTCGAGCGCATCTGGGTCGCAGACGGAACCCTCGACGAGTCGGTCTCCGCGCGGGTCCGGTCGTTGATGGGCGACAACGTGGTCCAGCGACAGCGGCTGTGGCCGGACTTCGCGTCCGATGCGTCGACCTGGTCCTCGAAGAGCGGGACGCTGTTGAACCTGCGGCACGAGATGGGCGTCGTCGAGCACGCGGACGGCGGTCTCTTCGCGATCGCCGCCCTGACGGAGTCGAGTGTCGCCGCCGCCGTGCAGCCCGCGGCCGAGGCCACGATGGGTCGCGTGGCCCGCCGGCTGCGCGACCACCTGCGCCGGTGACCGCCGGTGGCGCCCCGTCGAGGACGGGTTCACCGAACGCTGCGACCGTGGCGTCACGGAGGTCGGCGTGCTCGATGGCCTCGGGTTCCTCGACGTCGAGCTGCAGCGGCAGCGCGTCCGGGTCCGCGTCACCGAGGTCGTTCCTGCGGTGGCACGGCCGGCGCGCGAGGTAGTCCCCTGTCGACTCCGCGGGCCAGATCCTGTGACCGGAGAGATCGGGCGGCACGGAGAAGTGGTCTCGTACCGGTTTCGGACTGACGAGCAGTCGAGAGTGGATGCGTCCTCCTCGTCGAAGACCTCGCACCAGAGCTGTCCCGCCTCGACACGGTCCCAGTTGAGCTCGGCCGCCTTGCGTGCGTCCTCGCTGACGCACGAGGTGCAGCTGACCCAGATCGCGATGTGGGCGGCCCGACGCCGGACCGGCACGCGGCTCGACCGAGGAACCGGTCCCGTGCGGAGCCACCTGCGTCGAGGACCGGATCGCGGTGCTGCACGAGCCAGGTGGCCGCGACAGATCCCATGCCACGTGGACGCTGAGCGCCAGCGGCCGGTTGTCGCTCGACCGCCGGCACTCGAGGACCTCGAGTGAAGACCCCCGACCCGCAGTGATGCGGGTCGAGGGCCTCCTGGATCTCGGGATCGGCTCGTCCCGGAGCGGACCATCCGAGTGGCGTGCGCGTCTCGCTGACGTGTCAGCGGCGCACGTCGACCCTCAGGCTGCGCAGGCCCTTGACCACGACGGCCTGGGGCTCGGAGGTGCGGGTGCGCACGAAGGACGGACGACGACGGTCCCGCCCGCCGGAGAAGAAGCCCCCGTCCCCGCCGAAGCGGTCGACCTGCACCTTGTCCGGCGTGCCGACCTGCACGCGGACCTGGTCGTGCCGCAGCTGCGAGGCGAGGGCCGTACGGAGCCTGTCGACCGTGCTGCCGCGGACGAAGCCGAAGCCGGCGTCACCGCCCTGCGCCACGAGCCGTAGCCGGCGCGGGGCGTTGCGGGGGAGCGTGATCGGGCTCAGCGGCAGGACCTTCGACCCGGCGCTCCCGGCGAGGAGGGCCCGCAGGCGCATGGACTCGCCGGCCGTGCCCTGGGCGGGTGCCTTCGCGGTGACGGTGACCCACCGACCGTTCCGGAGCTGCTGGACGCCGGCGAGCGTGTGGCGCTCGGGGTTGTCGTCGACGTTCGCCTCGGTGGTGACCGAGTCGACGGTGACGCCGTCGATCCTGGTCACCCGGGAGACGACCTCGGCCAGGGTGAAGGCCGTGATGAAGGCGAGGTCCTGACCGCTCCAGCGGTCGGTGGAGGACAGCGAGAACGGCTCGCCGTCGTCGGAGCCCGTGATGGTCCACGTCATCAGCTCGGAACCGTTGGACGGGCCGTCGACCACGCGGTCCTGGTTGGCGAGGACCTGGTAGATGGCGACGTCGGGCAGGAACTGTGACGCGAAGACCTCGGTGTCCCCGGTGCGCGAGCGACCGGCGTACTCCACGGTCGAGGCGACCCGGGCCCCCTCGGGGGCGGCGCCGAACGTGCCGGTGATGCCCGTGGTCCGGTCGTCGGTCACGGTGCCCACGGGCGGGGCGACGTTGGCGACCTTGAACGGCGCGCCGACGCTCTCCGGCTGGACGTACAGGGTGTCGGCAGGGTGCAGGCCGAGGGTGGTCGTGCCCAGGAACGCCAGCGGGTGACCGAACCCGACCACGCGGCCGTCGCACACCGAGGTGGCCGTGCCGACGCCGGAGAACGAGATGTCGCCGTACGCCGCGGAGCCCGCGACGTTGCCGCCCGCCACGATGGTGTCCGCGTCGGCCGCCGCAGCCGAGGCCTTGCCCGCCACGACCGTGTTCCTGGCCAGGGACGTCGGGCCGTCGGCCTTCACCTGGGCGAGGCGCCGCGCCGAGACGCCGGAGACCCCGAGCGGGATCGGGAGCTGGGAGAAGCCGCGGGAGGCCTCGGACGGGGCGATGTCGGCCTCGCGGGCGACGGTGCGGGCGTCGGCACCCGTCAGCGCGATGCGCGTGGGCGGCGCGCCGGCGGCGAGGTAGTCGTCCATGTCCTCGAACGGCGTGATGCCGGCCACGGGGGAGGGGCCGAAGGAGAGACCGTAGGCGACGGCGCCGATCAGGCGGCCGTCCTCCGCGTAGACCGGCGAGCCGGACATCCCCTGCCAGATGCCGCCCGTGCGTTGGAACTCCGGCATGTCGAGCTCGGCCATGACCATGTCGACGTCGGGGGCGATGCCGTCCTCGAGGACCCCGAGGATCTCACCGGTGAACCCGGTGGGCTCGGTGCCTCGGGTGACGGTGAGGCCGCTGACGGCGTCGCCGTCGGCGAGCTCGGCGACCGGGTAGGCGGCCGCGCAGTCCTCGGCGGGTGCGGCCTGGGCGGGCGCGCCGGTGACGGCGACGACGGTCTGGACGGCGAGGCCCGCCGTGGCGAACGTGGCCAGGGACGCGAGTCGGCGTCGGCGGCGGTGGTGGACGGTCATGAGTGATCCCCCGTTCTCGGTCGGCGTGCAACGGTGCGCACCGACGGGGGGCTGAAGGTACAGCGAAGCCGACGCCGAGTCCCAGCACGGCGGCCGGAACAACGCCAGTGGTCTAGACCGCCCGGCCAGGGGGCCCTGCCGACCAGCACGCCTCCCTTCGGGGAGTCTCACCCGCGCCCGTTCACCCCTGGTCGACCTCGTCCGCGGTGAGGGCCGCCCCGTTGATGCACCACCGCTGGCCCGTGGGCGCCGGGCCGTCCGCGAACACGTGTCCCAGGTGTCCTCCGCAGCGGGTGCAGGTGGCCTCGCGTCGTGGCACGAGCATCCTGAAGTCGGTGCGGACGCCGACGGCGTCCGGGGTCGCCGCGGAGGTGAAGCTGGGCCATCCCGTCCGGGAGTCGAACTGGTCGGCAGCCCGGAACAGCTCGGCTCCGCAGCCCCGGCACCGGTACACCCCGGCCGCGTCGGCCGGCGGGTGCTCGTAGGGACTGGTCCCGGGGGCCTCGGTGCCCGCGCGACGGAGCACCCGGTAGGCCTCGGGGTCGAGGCTCGCGCGCCACTCGTCGTCCGTGCGGACGACCTCGGGCTCTGGTCTGGGGCGGCGCCGGAACATGGGGTCAGACTAGGGCGAGCGACATGCCCGAGGGAGGAGTCCCTGACGCGCCGACGCCTCGGACCCGACGAACGGCAGACCCGGCAGGAAGGGGTGCGACACGCATGGAGCACGGTGAGCAGGACCCGCAGGGTGAGTTCCCCGAGGCGGACGTCGAGGCGACGACGATCCTGGTCGTGTCGGACGTGCCGAGGTCGGTCGAGTGGTGGGCCGGCCGGATCGGCGCACGGCTCGAGCGCACCTACGGGGGAGACAGTGCCGTGATGCGGTTCGCGGGCACGTGGCTGCTGCTCGTCGCCGGCGGTCCGCCGACCGCCGACAAGCCGGCGATCACCTTCGAGCCCCCGCAGGGCTCCGCGAGCGTGAGCCACGCCATCACCGTCAGGGTGAGCGACTGCCGGCACGTGCACGACGTCCTCGCGGGCCGTGGGGTCACGTTCCTCACGCCACCGATCAGGAACGTCCACGAGGTCAGGTGCTTCACCGCGGATCCCGACGGCCACCTCCTGGAGTTCTCCGAGCTGGTCTGACGGCGGGTCGGTCGACCTCGTCAGGCGGCCGCCGCGCCGCGCATAGTGGCAGGTCAGCAGGCGTGTCGCTGACTTTTGCGCTTTTCCTGCAGGAAGCCTGAGCAGACCTCACGATTCAGGTGTCCGACCCCGCGGACATCCCGAGCCGGAGATCGTGCCATGTCCCTTCACCCAGCCTGCAGCCCCCGCGGCGCGGCCCTGCGACGTACCCGCCGCCTGCTCGCCGCAGCCAGCGCCACGCTCGTCGTCGCCGCCGGGACCGTCTCGACCCAGGCCGCGGCGACCACGCCCGCCGGTTCGACCGCGGCCGGCCGGGTCGTCGCCGCAGCGCAGACCCCGGAGCCCGGGGTCGCGGACGCCGACTGGAAGCTCCTCGACACCGAGGACTTCACCGGCTTCGACCGCACCCGCTGGCACGCCTACGACTCCCGGTCCTCCGGCGACGCGAGCCACACCTTCCGCCCCTGGCGCGCGCAGGTCCGCAAGGGGGCCCTGCGCCTGAGCAGCGGCGCCGGGAAGAACGGCGTCTGGTCCTCGGGGGCCGTCGGCGGGTGGGGCTGGGACGCCGCCAACCTGCGCGAGGGCCGCGTCGACATGCGCGTCATGACCGCGGCCGGTGCGGGCGTCGAGACCAACCTGATGCTCTGGCCGGACGCGCAGTCCGCACCGCCGGCACTGGAGCTGTACTCCAGCCCCGCCACCTGGGCGTCCCGCCAGCAGGCGGTGCAGCAGACGCACTTCCGGACGGCCGACGGCACCCGCTCCCGCAAGTCCTCGACGCGGCGCGGGAACTTCACGCAGTGGCGCACCGTCAGCGTGCGCTGGGACGCCACCAAGGTCATCTACCTGATCGACGGCGTCGTCACCCGCATCGACCGCGCCCCCGAGTTGCTGCCCACCGGCAGCCTCTGGCCGCTGCTGCAGACCGTCGTCCACCGCAACGCCCGCGGCAAGGTCCCCGCCACCGCGAGGAACGCCCGGACCAGCGTCGACTACATCAAGGTCTACGGGTGGGACCTGCCGGACGTGAACCCCGGCGAGCCGGAGCCCACGCCCGAGCCTTCCCCGGAGCCGACGCCGGAGCCGTCCCCGGAGCCGAGCCCCGAGCCGTCCCCGGAGCCCTCGCCGGAGCCGAGCCCCGAGCCGTCCCCGGAGCCCTCGCCGGAGCCGAGCCCCGAGCCTTCCCCGGAGCCCTCGCCGGAGCCGAGCCCCGAACCGTCCCCCGAGCCGTCCCCGGAGCCCACGCCCGAGCCCACGCCCGAGCCGAGCCCCGAGCCGAGCCCCGAGCCCACGCCGGACCCCGAGCCGACACCGGACCCCGAGCCGACACCGGACCCCGAGCCCCAGCCCGCCGACTGGGCGAGCGTCGGCCGTGAGGACTTCAGCGGGAGCACGCTGGACACGAGCCGCTGGACGCCGTTCTACGGCACCCCGGGCTGCTGCCGGGACACGGTCTGGCACGGCTCGCAGGTCGAGGTCTCCAACGGGGAGCTCGTGCTGCACAACCGGATGACGCCCGACGGGTGGCGCAGCGGAGGTGTCGGCGCCTGGAAGTGGAAGGACACGGTCCAGCAGTACGGCCGCATCGACACCCGCATCCGCTTCGACAAGGGCACCGGGTTCTCGGCCGCCGCGCTGACATGGCCGACCGACGGCAGCTGGCCCCCGGAGATCGACTTCTACGAGATCTACGAGTCGCGCGGCAACCGCGACATGATGGCGCAGAGCACCCACTACAAGAACCCGTCGTCCGCCACAGGCCGGGGCGTCGACCAGAAGTTCAACCGTGGCCTCGACTTCTCGCAGTGGCAGACCATCAGCATGCGGTGGTCCGCGGACGAGCTGTCCTACTGGATCAACGGCGAGAAGGTCCACACCGTCACCGACGTGAACAAGATCCCGCACAAGGCGATGTGGATCGGCTTCCAGACCCACGTGCACAAGATGAACGGCGCCTGGCCGTCCATGCCGGCCGGCCAGGACACGGTCGCCCTGCGGGTCGACTACGTCGAGGTCTTCAAGCAGGGCTGACCCGCCCCGGGGGACGCCGTGCCTCGGCGTCCCCTAGGGCGTGTCCAGCGCCGCGACGCGCGCGGCCGCCCGCCGACGGTCGGGGACCTCCAGCTTCCGGAGCACGCCCTGCACGTGGTGCTTGACCGTGTGGACGCTGACGAACAGCGCGCGGGCGATGTCGTTGTTGTCGAGGCCGTCGACGATCATCCCGAGCACCTCCCGCTCACGCGGCGTCAGCAACCCGAGGGCACGCTCGGCCTCCTTGCGGGCGCCGACGTCCTCGACCGTCACCACCAGCAGGTCGGGCGCGACGACGGAGCGGGGCGGTCGGTGCACCGTCGCGCTGACCCAGGCGACGGTGCCGTCCGACCGGACGTGGCGCCACTCCGTGGCCGCGGGCTCGCCACCCCGCGCCACGCGTCGGAGCTCGGCGGCGTGGGCGGCGCGGTCGTCGGGGTGCACGACGTCACCGAGGACCTCGAGCGCGAGGAGCTCCGCGCGGTCGCGGCCCACGACCTCTCCGAACCGGTCGTTGAAGCGCACCGGACGCCCCTCCGGCGTCAGGTTCGCGATACCGGCCGCGCCCTCGAGCGCGTTCAGCCCCTCGAAGTAGCTCGCTCCGAGCTCCTCGACGCGGCTCGTGATGTCACGGAAGTGCACCGTCGACCCGCCGACGTCCGGGTCGTCGGAGAGGTCCCTCAGCATCACCTCGAGGTGGCGCCACGCCCCGTCGCGGTGCAGCACGCGGAAGACCACGGGGCGCGGGGGACCGGTGTCGTCGGCGGCCGTGAGCATCGCGTCGATCATCGCCTCGACGTCGTCGGGGTGGACGAGGTCGATGGTGACCCGGCCGGTCATCTCCTGCGGCGTCCAGCCCAGGACGTCCTCGACGGAGGGACTGATGTAGCGCAGCGTGCCGTCGGCCTCGTACAGCGCCACCACGTCCGGGGAGTGGTGGAGCGGATGGCGGGACCACTCCTTCTCGAGCCCGGGCGGCACCAGGCGCTCGGGCTCGTAGGTCAGGACCAGCAGCTCCTCCCGTGCGTTCCCGTCCCCGCCCGAGGACGCGGCCGCGACGACCGAGACGGTGGCCTCGAAGGCCGTGCCGTCCTTCGGCAGCAGCCGCAGCCGCCCGCGGAAGGAACCGGTACGGCGCTGCTCCTCGCGCGCCGGAACGAGTCGCTCGTCGTCGGGGTCGAGCACGGCACCGCTGCCGTCGAGGATGTCCTCGCGCGACAGGCGCAGCTGGAAGCGGCAGGCCGGGCTCGCGTCGAGCACCCCCGACCAGTCGGGGGTCAGCAGCACCTCGCGGCGGACCGGGGCGCCGAGGGAGGCGTCGTACTCGCTGATGGGCCGCCACCTGTCGTCTCGAGGGGAGCTGCGGCCGCGACCCCGCCGACGTGGGGTCGGGCCGCGTCAGCCTAGTGCCGCGCGTCCGAAGAACCTCGGCGGTTGCCGCATCCCAGGCACGCACATCGCAGCGTCCTCGTCAGTCGACGGGCCACGGCCCGCCTTCCCTCCTCGTCCTCGCGCTGCACGCACCTGGAACACGGCAACCGTGCAAGAACCTTCGACACGCGGCACTGGCCAGGCAGCACGGTGGGTGGGTCGGCGGAACATGGGTCTCGTGGCTAGTACCGACCACGGCCGGGTCCGGTGAGGGTGGGGCGGTCAGGCACGACCCGGACCCATCCCTGGAGCAACCACGTGACCACGAAGAACCGCCGCGACATCGCTGCTGGCACCACCCGTACCCGACCCGCGCCCGCGTCGTCGCCGGTCCGGGCCCGCATCCGGTAGCTGCGGGCCGCACGCACGGCTGCGCGGCAGTCGGGCCGTCGCGGTCGGCAGTGGGGGGCAGCCGACCGCGACGGTGCGTCGTCGGGGCAGGGACGTCGAGGGGGTGACGGGCCGCCCCTCCCGGTCAGTCGACGCGGACGACGCGGGTCCCGTAGCGGATCTGGTTCCCGAGGGTGCCGTCGCGCCGGGCATCGTCCGCGTACCCGTTCGGGCAGCAGGCGGGGTTCCCGCTGGTGAGGTCCGCGATCTGCACCCGGGCGCCGAACTGGAAGGCCGACACCTGCTCACCCAGGCAGCTCGCGGGCAGGGAGAGGCGGTACTGGTCCTTCGTCGCCGAGCGGCGTACCTCCATGTCCGCGCACGCGACCGGTCGACCCGTCGCGTTGTCCCGCAGCGTGGCCCGCTTGCGCGGACCCTCGGCCTGGAGCGAGGCGGTCCGGTCGTCACCCAGGTTGCTGACGAACCGCACGGAGGCGGTGGCGTAGTCGGTGTCGGCGAGGGTCAGGTCGGCGACCTTGATGACGACCCCCACGCGGCCGTCAGCGGTGTCGACCCGCAGGCGGCGGATGTCGGTGCTGTCCTCGACGCCCTCACGGCCGGGGAAGTCGGCGTCACCCTGGAAGGTCGGGTCGCCGAGGGGGTCGTAGGTGTTCTGGGTCTCGGCGTGGGCCGGGGCGGCGACGAGCAGGGAGCTCGCCGCGGCGAGGACGGCGGCCGCGACGGCGCTGCGGAGCAGGGGGCGGAGGGAGCGCATGGGACCTCTTCTTCGAGTGGGGCCCGAGCCCGCACGACATCGCTCCGGTGGGCGCGACCGGCTGATGGTTGCATGGACCAGGGGCGTCCGTGCGCGATCGGGCGGATCCCGTGGTTCGGGCGCGGTGACGGGTGCGCGTCCTGGACCTCAGGCGTCCACGATGACGGGGATGATCAGCGGCTTGCGCCGGAACGTCCGCTCGGCCCAGCGGGCGACGTCCCGTCCCAGCATCTGCTCGAGCCGCCGGGCGTCGCCGATGCCCTCCGCGGCCGCCCGCGCCAGGGTCTTCTCGACGACCTTGACGGCGGCGTCGAAGGCCCCGGGCTCGTGGACGAATCCGCGCACCAGGAAGTCGGGGGCGTCGGCGAGGGCGCCGGTGTCGGCGTCCACGATGGCGAGGACGGTGATGACACCCTCCTCGGCGAGCGTCCGGCGGTCCTTCAGGACGGCCTCGGTGACGCCGCCGACGACCTGCGCGTCGACGTACACGTTGCCGGCGGCGACCTTGCCGGTGATCTTCGCGCGGCCCTGGACCAGGTCCACGACGACGCCGTCCTCGGCGAGCACGACCCGGTCGGGGTCGATGCCGACGCTGACGGCGAGGTCGGCGTTGGCGCGCAGGTGGCGGTACTCGCCGTGCACCGGCATCACGTTGCGCGGCTTGACGATGTTGTAGCAGTAGACGAGCTCGCCGGCGCTGGCGTGGCCGGAGACGTGGACCATGGCGTTGCCCTTGTGGACGACGTTGGCTCCCCAGCGGGTCAGGCCGTTGATGACCTGGGAGATGGCGTTCTCGTTGCCCGGGATGACCGAGCTGGCCATGAGGATGGTGTCGCCCTCGCCGACCCGGATCTTGTGGTCGCGGCTCGCCATGCGGGACAGCGCCGCCATCGGCTCGCCCTGGGAGCCGGTGCAGACCAGCGTCACCTTGTGCGGCGGCATCTTCTCGAGCTGCTCCAGCGGCACGATCAGGTCCTTCGCGACCGTCAGGTAGCCGAGGTCCTGCGCGACGCCCATGTTGCGGACCATCGAGCGCCCCACGAACGCGACCTTGCGGCCGGCGGCGTGGCTCTGGTCGAGGACCTGCTGGATCCGGTGCACGTGGCTCGCGAAGCTGGAGACGATGACGCGGCGGGGGGCGGTGCGGAAGACCTTCTCGATCGCGGGGGTCAGCTCGCGCTCGGAGGTCGTGAAGCCGGGCACCTCGGCGTTGGTCGAGTCGGTGAGGAACAGGTCGACGCCCTCGTCGCCGAGGCGGGCGAACGCGTTCAGGTCGGTGATCCGGCGGTCCAGCGGGAACTGGTCCATCTTGAAATCGCCGGTGTGCAGCACCAGGCCGGCCCGGGTGCGGATCGCGACCGCGAGTCCGTCGGGGATCGAGTGGTTGACCGCGAGGAACTCCAGGTCGAACGGGCCGTAGGTCCCACCCGTGCGGTCGCCCTCCTTCACCTGGTGGACCTGCGGGCGGATCCGGTGCTCCTTGAGCTTCTCCGTGATCAGCGCCAGCGTCAGCCGTGAGCCGACCACGGGGATGTCCGCCCGCTCGCGCAGCAGGTAGGGCACACCGCCGATGTGGTCCTCGTGTCCGTGCGTCAGCACGATCGCGACGACCTTGTCGAGGCGGTCGCGGATCCAGGAGAAGTCCGGGAGGATCACGTCGACGCCCGGTTGGTGCTCCTCGGGGAACAGCACGCCGCAGTCGACGACGAGCAGCTTCCCGTCCTGCTCGAAGACGGTCATGTTGCGGCCGATCTCGCCCAGCCCGCCGAGGGGGACGACGCGCAGGGCCCCGCGGGCGAGCCGCGGCGGCTTCTGGAGCTCGGGGTGGGGGTGGCTCACGGGGACTCCTCGACGGGTGGGCTCTGGGTTCGTGGTGGTCTCGACGGGCGCGGCGAGCGCCCACGTCCGCGTCCGGCGCGCAGCGGGTCGGACCGACGGGAGTGCCGTCGTCCCGCCGTGCGCACCTCCGTCGAGGTGTCGACGTCGGGCGGGGCGAGGGCTCAACCGTCCCAGACGTGGCCGGCGGAGCCTCGACGGGCACCCGCTCAGGCGACGAGGTCGCGCAGGAGGCGGTCGGACTCGCGCAGCGCGTCGGTGTCGTACGTCGACGTGCTGGCCATCAACTCGTCGGCCCCGGTGCGCTCGACGAGCTGCTCCAGGCGGCGTCGGACGGAGGCGGGCCCGCCGGCCACGGCACGGTCCAGGGAGGCCTCGACCCGGGTGCGCACCTGGTCCGGCCACGGCTCGTCGAGGATCGCACCGACCGGCCGCAGGGGCGGGAACTCACCGGTACGGCGGGCCTGGGCCATCGCCCACGCCTCCGGCAGCGCGAGGTCGCGGGCGGTGGCGTCGTCGTCGGCGACGGTGACGTCGAGGGAGATCGTCACCGACGGCTTGCTGCCCCGCCAGGGGCGGAAGGTACGGCGGTAGTCCGCCAGCGACCGCACCATCTCGTCCGAGCCGAGGTCGGGACCGCCGACCACGACGGGCAGCCCCAGCCGGCCTGCCACGTCGACGCCGTGGCGGACGGCGAGCACGTGCATCGGGACCGTGCCGCCCGCGGCCGGTCGTGCGGTGACCTCGCCGGTGCCGGTGAGCAGCCCCCGCAGCTCCTCGAGGTCGGCCTCGAAGTCGGCGGCGTCCTGGTCCTCGCGGCGCAGCGCCCGGCGCACGGGCGGGGTGAAGCCGAGGGAGCGGCCGAGGCCGAGGTCGATGCGCCCCGGGTGCAGCGCCTCGAGGAGCAGGAACTGCTCGGCCACCACGAGCGGCTGGTGCAGCGGCAGCATGACGCCGCCCGAGCCCAGCCGCAGGCGCGTCGTCCGGGCGCCCAGTGCCGCCAACAGCACCGGCGGGGCGCCCGACGCGATGCCCGGGACGGCGTGGTGCTCGGCGACCCAGAAGCGGTGGTAGCCCTGGGCCTCGGCGTCCACGGCCCGCGCCACCGTCGCCGTGACCGCCGCGGCGTCGGAGGTGCCGGCGCGGGTGCGGGAGCGGTCGAGCAGGGAGAGCCTCACGTCAGCACAACGACGGTCGGGCCCGCGGCCTTCCCCGCCGGGTCGCCACCCCTGGACCTCAGCGGCCCGGCAGGTCGACGCCCGTGTGCTCCGCGAGCGACGCCAGGAGGGCGTCCTGGAGGGCCTCGTCGTTCACCGCAGGGTGGGTCCGCCGGGTGCGCTGGTGGAACCAGTAGCCCCCGGAGGTCAGGGCCTCCGCGTCGTCGGTGGTGGCGAGCCACGCCTGGGTGAAGTGGCTCAGCGCGAGGTCGCCGCTCGCCGAGGGTCCGCCCATCCGCGTGGCCACCCAGCCGGGGTCGACGGCGTGGACCAGGAGATCGGGCCGGCGCCGCGCGACGCCCGCCACGAGGGTGGTGACGAGGAGCTTGCTGTCGGAGTAGGACCGGGTCGGTCGCGCGCCCGACCAGTCCGTGGGGAGGTCGGGTCTGCCGCCGCGGTGCATGCTGCTCGACAGGACGACGTGCCGCGGCGCCGGCACCCGCGCGGTGAGCACGTACGGCGCGACCACGTTCACCGCCAGCACGGGGCCGTCGATCACCCCGGCGTTGTGGATCACGGCGTCGACGGGTCCGAGGTCGTCCACCGCGTCCGCGAGGGCGAGCACCTGCGTGAGCTCAGCGAGGTCGCCGACCACGATCTCCGCGCCCGCGGCGAGGAGGTCGTCGGCGCCTGCCCGTCGCGCGTCGCTGCGCGCGTGGACGACCACCTCGTGGCCGTCGCGGAGCAGCGAGGCGGCGGTGGCGTGGCCGATGCCGGTGGTCGAGCCGGTGACGAGGACGCGTGCCACGGTCCTACCCCCGCCGGGCGTGCAGTCGCTCCTGCGCGGCGGGCAGGTAGGCCAGGCACGGCGCTTCGGCGTCGGGGTGCCGCTCGACGAGGTGGAAGGTCCACCGGTCCATCGCGGCCATGAAGCCGTTGTCCTCGCCGGGCCGGTACGCCGACCACGGGCGGTCCTTCCTCGTCGTGCAGGCCGTGCAGCTGATCTTGTAGAGGAACTGCTCGTCGGCGCCGAGGTCGATCCTCACCCGGGCGAGCGGGCCGGCCTCGGCGGCGGCCTTGCGCTCGCGCGCGGCGCGGCTCGCGGTCACGTCGTCGTTCCGTCCTCAGCCATGGTGTGAGCATCGCAGTCCTCGGTCGCGAGGCGTACGACGAGTGCGAGGATCGGTCGGTGTCCGCCTCGTCGACCGCGCGTGCGGTCTCGCCCGACTCCGGTGCCCCGTGGAGCGAGCCCGGCGCCTGGCCGGCCGCGCCGGGCGTGCACCGGATCCCGCTGCCGCTCCCGAACGACGCCCTCCGCGCGGTCAACGTCTACGTGCTGGCCACCGAGCAGGGCCTCACCCTGATCGACGGCGGCTGGGCGATCGCCGCGGCACGCGACCGGCTCGAGTCCGGGCTCGCATCCATCGGCGCCGGGCTCCGGGACATCACCCGCTTCCTCGTCACCCACGCCCACCGCGACCACTACACGCTCGCCGCCGTCATCGCCCGGGAGCTCGGCACCCACGTCAGCCTGGGCGCGGGGGAGCGCGCCAACCTCGAGGCGCTGTACGGCGTCGCGACCGGGGAACGCCCGTCCGGGGGCGGCACGGTCGGCGTGCTCCGGCGCTGCGGTGCCCCGACCCTGGCCGACGCCTGGGGCCGGGAGAGCCGGGGCATGCGGGTCGACCTCGACGAGTGGGGGCACCCCGACACCTGGCTCGACGGCACGGAGTCGCTGACGGTGGGGAGCCGCACCCTCGACGTCGTCCCCACCCCGGGCCACACCCGCGGGCACGTCGTGTTCGCCGACACGGACGCCGGGCTGCTGTTCGCCGGTGACCACGTGCTGCCCACCATCACCCCGTCGATCGGGTTCGAGCCCGCACCGGTCGAGAACCCCCTCGGCGACTTCCTGACCTCCTTGGCCCGTGTCAGAGACCTCCCGGACCTGCGCCTGCTTCCGGCGCACGGCCCGGTGACCGACTCCAGCCACGCCCGGGTCGACGAGCTGCTCGCCCACCACGAGCAGCGCCTGGCGGCGTGCGGCGCGGCGGTCGGGGCGTCCGGCGCCTCCGGGAGCACCGCGCACGACGTCGCCGGGGCGCTGCCCTGGACGCGGCACGCCCGGTCGCTCACCGAGCTGAACACCTTCGACGCCGGTCTCGCGACCATGGAGACCCGAGCCCACCTCGAGCTGCTCGCGGCCCGCGGCGAGCTCCTCCGGGAGGACGTCGACGGCGCCGCCGTCTACTCGTCGACGACCGCCTGACCCTCGCCGTCGCACCCGCCAGTGGTGGACCCGTCCGTCACGATGGAGGGCATGAGTCGCTCCCTCGGGTCCCGGGCCGTGCTCGTGGTCGCCGCCGTCGTCCTGCTGGCGGGGTGCTCGACGGGCTCGACGGGGACACCGGGCCCGGACGCCGGGACCGGGCGCGGGGACGTCGACCCCCGCCCCGCCGCGCGCATCGCGGACGTCGGCATCCCGCTCCACCTGCCCGAGCTCCGCGGCTCGAGCGCAGGAGCGACCGTCGTGGACGGCGTGCGGCGCGGGGACCCGGCGGTCCGCACGGAGTTCTCCGGCATCGAGGACCCGGTCGTCGGGGACGACACGTGGACGCTGGCGCAGAAGCCGACCCCGGCGCGCGTCTCCGCGGCGCTCGACGGCGGGGGCGCGACGGCGCTCTGCCGGGCCCTGCGCTGGGAGGACGAGGACTACGGCTGCGACGGCGGCGAGGACTACGCGGTCGTGGACTACGAGGGCGACACCACGGTCGCCCTCGTGCGCGGCCCCGCGCTGCTCCTCGCCAACGTCGAGACCGAGAGCGACCCGGAGATCCTGGGCCAGACGGTGACGGCGCTGCGGGACGCCCCGACCGTCAGCGCCGACGACCTGTCCCGGCCGCCCCGCTGAGGGAGCCGGGGCTCAGGCGTCCGGCAGGGAGACGACGAAGGTGGCGCCCCCGCCCGGGGTGTCCCGCAGCTCGAGGCGTCCGTCCATCTCGGTGACCAGCCGGTGCGCGGTCGCCAGGCCGAGGCCGCGGCCGCCGTCGTCCTGCGTGCCGCCCCGCTGGCGGGGCGCGAAGATGCGGTGCCGGTCCTCGACCGGCACCCCCGGTCCGTGGTCGACGACCGAGATCTCGGAGTGGCCCTCGGCCTGGTGCCACCGCACCTCGATGCTCGGGTCGGTGGGCCCGGCGTACCGGGCGGCGTTGGCGAGCAGGTTCTGCAGGGTCAGGCGCAGCGCGACCGGTCGGCAGCAGACGAGGGCGTCGGTCGGGTCGAGGCGGACGTCCAGGACGTCGAGGTCCTGACCGAGGTCCTCGACGGCGTCCGCGGCCACCCGCAGCCACGAGGTGGGTCGCAGGTCGTCGAGGTCGGCCGGCCGCGGCTCCGCGAGGAGGTGGCCGATCGTGGTCGACATCCGCTCGGCCGAGCGGCGTGCGCGGTTCAGCAGGTCGCGGGACCCGAACGCCTCGCCCGGGTCGTCGCCGGCCCGGGCGGCCTCCTGCTCCTCGAGCATGCCGAGCGCCATCTGCACCGTCGAGAGCGGGCCGCGCAGGTCGTGGCTGACCGTGGCGGCGAAGTCCACGAGCCGGGCGTTGGCCACCTCCAGCGCGCGGGCGGAGGCGCGCCACCGCCGGGACTGCAGCTCCAGCTCCAGCACGTCGGTCACCCGGGCGGCGAGCAGGGAGAGCACGACCCGGTGCTGGTCGGCCAGCTGCCGGGGCGCGGTGTCGAACAGGCAGAGGCTGCCGATGGGGACCTTGGCCGGGGTGACCAGCTGGAAGGTGGCGTAGAAGCGCACCGAGGCCGGACCCGTCACCCAGGTGCTGTCCCGGAACCGCGCGTCCTGGCTGGCGTCCGCGAGCACGACCGGCTCGGGCTCGTCGACGACGACCGCGCACATCGACTCGGCGCGCGGCGAGACCCCGCCGGTGAACCCGACCGCCTCGACCTGGTGCTGCTCGTCCTCGGTGAAGAGGTTGATGACCGCCATGGGCACCCCGGACGCGGCTGCGGCGAGTGCGACCAGGGACCGGATCTCGGCGCGGGACGGGTGACGCTCGTCCAGCAGGCCGTACGAGCGCAGCGCGTGCTGTCGTCTGGCCTCGAGGTCGTCACCGGTTGGTCCGACCATGACGAGCCCCCTGTGAACACTCACGCGCCCGGACACCGGACCCCCCGATCCACCGCGACACGCCACGGTAACCCAGCCACCCGCAGCAGTGGCGACGCCCGCGGGCCTGTGACACCCGTGCCAGGCTCTGGTCGACCTGCTGGTCCCGTGCGGGAACCGATCCGTGAGGACACGGTGAACCTGGGTACAGCACACCCCACCCCGAGGAGGCGTTGATGACCGCTGTGCAGATCCCCGCGGCCGAGGTTGCTCCCCGCGCCTCCGGCCCGACCGCCCACCTCACCGACGCCGACGTCGCGGCCATCGGCCGTGAGCTCGACGCGATCCGCGAGGAGGTGCTCGCGAGCCGCGGCGCCCGCGACGCGGCGTACATCCGTCGGGTGATCGCCGTGCAGCGCGGCCTCGAGTGGGGTGGGCGGGTGGTCCTGCTGGCGGGTCGCTGGCGGCCGGCCTGGGTGCTCGGCACGGCCTCGCTGACCGTGGCGAAGATCCTCGACAACATGGAGATCGGGCACAACGTCCTCCACGGCCAGTGGGACTGGATGCGTGACCCCCGGATCCACTCGCAGACCTGGGACTGGGACCACGCCTCCCCGGTCGAGCAGTGGAAGAAGGCCCACAACGAGGAGCACCACACCTTCACCAACATCCTCGGCGAGGACAACGACCTCGGCTACGGCATCCTGCGCGTCGACGAGGACCAGGAGTGGCGGACGCGGCACCTCGCCCAACCGTTCTGGAACCTGGTGAACGCCTGCTTCTTCGAGTACGGCATCGCGCTGTACGACCTCGGGCTCGGCGACGAGCTGCGCTCCGGCGGGGGCCTGTCCCCGGACCTGCGTCGGCGGGCGCGGGCGACGCTGCGCAAGGCGGGCCGGCAGCTGACGAAGGACGCCGTCGTCCACCCGCTGCTGTCGGGCCCCGGGTGGCGGGCGACGCTGACCGCCAACCTCACCGCGTGCCTCCTCCGCAACCTGTGGAGCCACTCGATCATCATGTGCGGCCACTTCCCGGAGGGCGTCGAGACGTTCGAGCGGGCGTCGCTGCCCGAGGACGAGACCCGCGGCGACTGGTACCTCCGCCAGATGCTCGGCTCGGCGAACATCTCCGGCTCACCGGTGCTGCACCTGATGGCCGGCAACCTGTCCCACCAGATCGAGCACCACGTGTTCCCGGACCTGCCGAGCAACCGCTACCGCCGGATCTCCCCGGCGGTCCGCGCGGTGTTCGAGCGCTACGGCCTCACCTACCACTCGGCCCCGCTCACCGAGCAGGTCGCGAGCGCCTGGCACAAGGTCCTCCGGCTGTCGCTGCCCAACGGCTGGCTGGCCGCGACCAACCGGCGCAACGTCCGCTCGCAGGTGGGTGCGCTGGTCCGGATGGCGCGTACGCCGCAGCCGGCGGGCGCCGCAGCCCTCAGCGGTCGATGAGCACTCAGCGGTCGATGAGCTTCGCCATCGCCTCGGGGTAGCGCTCGCCCTGGACCCGGACCTCGGTCGACGCCCGGTCGAGCTCGGCGAGGTCCTCCGCGGCCAGCTCCACGTCGGCGGCGCCGAGGTTCTCGTCGAGGCGCTCGAGCCGACGGGTGCCGGGGATGGGCACGATCCAGGGCTGCTGGGCGAGCAGCCACGCCAGGGCGACCTGCCCGACGCTGGCGCCCACGCGGTCGGCCACGGTCCGGACGAGGTCGACGAGCGCGAGGTTCGCCGCGAGGGCCTCACGCTCGAAGCGGGGCATCGTGGCGCGGATGTCGCCCTCGCCGAAGGTCGAGTCGGCGGTCACCTGACCGGTGAGGAACCCGCGTCCCAGCGGGCTGAACGGGACGAACCCGATCCCGAGCTCCGCGAGGGTGGGCAGGATCTCCGCCTCGGGCTCGCGCCAGAACAGCGAGTACTCGCTCTGCAGCGCGGTCACCGGGTGGACGGCGTGGGCGCGACGGATGGTGCCGACACCGGCCTCGGACAGGCCGAGGTGGCGCACCTTGCCCGCGGCCACGAGCTCGCCGACGGTGCCGGCGACGTCCTCGATCGGGACGTCGGGGTCGACGCGGTGCTGGTAGAGCAGGTCGATCGTGTCGGTCCGCAGTCGCCGCAGGGAGCCCTCGACGGCGGCCCGGATGTCCGCGGGCCGGCTCGAGACGCCGGTCTGCTTCCCGTCGGTGTCGAAGGCGAAGCCGAACTTCGTGGCGAGGACGACGTCGTCCCGCACGGGGGCCAGCGCCTCACCGACGAGCTCCTCGTTGTGGAAGGGGCCGTAGACCTCGGCGGTGTCGAAGAAGGTGACGCCGCGGTCGACCGCGGCGCGCAGGAAGGTGATCATCTCGTCGCGCGGCGGCCGGGCGCCGAACGACTGGCTCATCCCCATGCAGCCGAGGCCGAGGGGCGAGACGGTGGGTCCGGTGGTGCCGAGGGTGCGTGTCTGCACGGGGTCCTCCCGGGTGGTGGTGGCGTGGTGGTCGGACCTCCTGCCAACCTGGGCCGGGACTGAATCCATCCCTGCGGGTGTTCGGTGTCCCCGGCGGGCCCGATCCGGCCCGCCGCACGCGGGCACGGCGGAGGGAGGACGGCGCGATGACGATCCTGCGCGGGCTCACCGACCGGATCCGCACCGAGCCGGGCGCCGCCGCGCTGCTCGCGGTCGTGACCGTCGTGGCCCTGGTCTGGGCCAACACCCCCCTCTCCGGTCTGTACGACGACCTGTGGCACGTGCCGGCGGGCTTCAGCCTCGGCCCGGTCGGCGTCGAGATGGACCTGCACCACTGGGTCAACGACGGCCTGATGGTGCTGTTCTTCTTCCTCGTCGGGCTCGAGGTGCGTCACGAGCTGGCCGAGGGGTCCCTGCGCGACCGCAGCGCCGCGATCCTCCCGATGGCCGCCGGCGTGGCCGGCGTCGTCCTCCCGGTGCTGATCTACGTCGCCGTCGTCGGGGGCGCGGGCGGCGGGGAGGGCCTCGGCGGGTGGGGGGTCGTGGTCGGCACCGACACCGCCTTCCTGCTCGGCGCCCTCGCGGTCGTGGGCCCGGCGATGTCGAACCAGCTGCGGGTCTTCCTGCTCGCCCTGACCGTCGTCGACGACTTCCTGGCCGTCGCGGTGATGGGCGTGTTCTACAGCGACGACGTCCGCGTCGGGTGGCTGCTGGCGGCGCTCGCCTGCCTGGGGGCGCTGTGGCTGCTGGGTCGCACCCGGCAGTGGCGCAGCTCGCCGTACGTCGCCGTGGTCGCGGTGCTCTGGTACGCCACCGTGCAGGCCGGCGTCCACCCCTCCCTGGCGGGGATGGCGGCCGGGCTGCTCGTGCCGGCGTTCGCCACGCAGCGGCACTCGGTCGAGGCCGCGAAGTCGGACTTCCGCGACTACTGGCAGTCACCCCAGGCGATGGCGGCGCAGGCGGTCCGCAGCAGCCTGTCGCGCTCCATCTCGGTCAACGCCCGCCTCCAGCACTCCCTGCGCGGCCCCACGACGCTCGTCATCGTGCCGGTCTTCGCCCTGGCGAACGCCGGCGTCGACCTGCGCGGCGGCCTGCTCGGCGAGGCCCTGACCTCGTCGGTCACCTGGGGCGTCGTCGCCGGGCTCGTGGTCGGCAAGCTGCTGGGCATCTCGCTGGTCACCCTGGCCGCCGTCCGGCTCGGGCTGGGGCGGCTGCCCGACGGGGTGGGCAGCGGCAGCATCCTCGGGGGCGCGGCGCTGTCGGGCATCGGGTTCACCGTGTCGCTGCTCGTCGTCGAGCTCGCCTTCGACGGCACGCCGATGGCAGGGCAGGCCACGGTCGGGGTGCTCCTCGCGATGGTGCTGGCGCTGCTGCTCGGGTGGGCCGTCTTCGCCCTCGCTGCGCGCTTCATGGGGGAGACGACCGCCGACCTGCCGACCGTGCTCGACCCGCCGGTGGACCCCGCGCGCGACCACGTCCGCGGCAACCCCGACGCGTCCCTGACCGTGGTGGAGTACTTCGACTTCGAGTGCCCCTTCTGCGCCCGCGCGACCGGCATGTGGAAGGACCTCAAGGCCCACTTCGGCGACGACCTGCGCTACGTCGTCCGCCACGTGCCGCTCGACGGGATGCACCCGCACGCCCGGCTGGCCGCCGCTGCCGCGGAGGCCGCCGGCCGTCAGGGGCGCTTCTGGGAGATGCACGACCTGCTGTTCACCCGCCAGGACGCCCTCGAGGCCGACGCGCTGGTGACGTACGCCGACGAGCTCGGACTGGACACCGAGACGTTCGCGGCGGACCTGGGGTCCGCCGACCTGGCGGCGGTGGTGCAGGCGCACGCCGACAGCGCCCACCGCAGCGGCGTCCGCGGCACCCCGACGTTCTTCGTCGACGGCCTGCGCCACCTCGGTCCGCACGACGCCCGCACACTGATCGACCAGCTGGAGGCGGCGCGCCGCTAGCGCCCGGTCACGGCTCCGCGGTCGCGGCCAGGTGCGCGTGGACCAGCGGGACGACGCTCGCGCCCTCGCCCGAGGCGGACGCCACCCGCTTCATCGACCCCGACCGGGCGTCGCCGGCGGCGAAGACGCCGGGCACGGTGGTCGCCAGGGCGGCGGGCGGGCGCTCCCCGGCCCAGTGCTCGCGCGGCACGTCGCGGCCGGTGAGCACGAAGCCGCGCTCGTCCAACGCGACCTCGTCCCCGAGCCAGTCGCAGTGCGGCTCGGCGCCCAGCAGGAGGAACAGCCCGCCGACCTCGTGGCGCTCGCGGCCGCCGGTGACGACGTCCTCCAGCTCGATCCAGCCGAGCCGGTCGCCGGTCGCGCCCGGCCCGCCGTCGACGACCCGCGCACACGGGCGGACCTCGACGTTCGGGGTGTAGCGGAGCTCGCGGACGAGGTAGTCCGACATCGTCTCCGCGATGCCGTCGCGGCGGACGACCAGCGTCACCGTGCGGGCGAAGCGGGCGAGGTGGATGGCGGCCTGTCCCGCCGAGTTGCCGCCGCCGACCACCACGACGTCGACGTCGGCGCACTCTTGCGCCGCCGAGGCCGCCGCGCCGTAGTGCACGCCGCGGCCGACGAGGTCCTCCACCGGCTCGACCCCGAGCCGCCGGTAGGCGACACCGGTGGCCACGACGACCGCGCGGGCCCGGACGGTCCCGCCCGCGGTGTGGAGCCGGTGCGGCGCCTCGCCGGCGCCGGCCTCCAGGCGGTGCACGTTGGCGCCCGTGAAGAACCGCGTGCCGAACCGCAGCGCCTGCCCGCGCGCCCGCTGGGCGAGCCGCATCCCCGAGACGCCGCGGGGGAAGCCGAGGTAGTTTCGGATCATCGAGCTCGTCCCGGCCTGCCCGCCGATGGCGCCGGCCTCGAGCATCACCGTCGACAGCCCCTCCGAGGAGGAGTAGACGGCGGCGGCGAGGCCCGCCGGGCCGCCCCCGACCACCGCCACGTCGACCACCTCGTCGACGTCGATGTCGGAGGGCGCGCCGTACACCGACGCGGCGACCTCCTGCAGGGAGGTGACGCACCGCGGCCCGCCCACCATGTTCCGCAGGACCGGGTACGTCGCCGGGCCGAGGCCGAGCTCCGCGTGCTCGCGCAGGACGGCCGCACCCTTCTCCGACTCGGGCGTGACCAGCTTCGTGGGCATGCCCATGCGGTAGAAGAAGTCGCGGATCTGGACGGCGAGGGCGTCGCCGGCGGGGGCCACGACGACGTTCGTGACGGCCGTCGGCACCGCGATCGTGGAGCCCCAGTCCGACAGCAGCTCGGTCAGGACGGCGTGGAACTCCTCGTCGCGCGGTCCCCGGGGCATGAGCAGGAACGCGTCGTACTTGCCGGCCGCCATGCCGTGGCGCAGCTGGTCGGCGCGGTCACGGAAGACGCTCATGTGCGCGACGACCACCCGCTTCGCCGACCGCGCAAGGTCGCGCCAGCGGTACATCGACGACAGCGTGCCCATCCCCGGCTCGTCGGCCTCCATGACGATCAGCGCGACCTGCTCGGTCGGCCCCAGGGAGGCCAGCAGGTCTGTCGTCGCCTCCGCCGAACCGCACCAGCGGACGTCGTACTCGCCCTCGTAGCGGCGCAGCGGCAGGCGGAGGTCGTCCGGGTGGCCGGCGCTGCACACCACGAGCAGGGGCTCGGGCGTGGTGGGCGGGACGAACGGGACGGGCTGGGCAGGCTCGGCAGCGGGCACGAGGCGCTCCCTCGTCGTGGTCAGGCGGTGTGGTCGGGTCGCCCGGTCGGCACGTCGTTCGGCGCAGCCGGGCGGGGCTGGAGGCGGTTCCTCCATCCTGCCCGGGAACCTGACCGCCCACCAGGACGTCGTACGGGGCGTGAGAAGGCAGGCGACGGCGATGGTCCTCACCGCCGGACTGGTGCTGTCGGGCTGCGGCCTCCTCGGCGGGTCGGGGAACGGCGGCGAGGCCGAGGGACCGGACGGTGCGGCCGGTGGCGCGACGGCGGCGCAGGAGCGCGCCCGGTTGGTGAGGGTCGAGCGCGAGGAGAAGGAGGCCCGTGCGGAACCCGAGCTCGGGACGTTCGTGCGCGGGGTGCTGCGGGTCAACGACGCCGGCTGCTACGCCGTCGGTCGGGCCGTGGTCGTCGCGCCGCCGGGCTCGCTCGCCCTCGGCGACGGTCTCGGGGTGCACCTGCCCGACCTGGGCGACCTGCGGACCGGCGACCGGGTGGAGGGCGTCGCCCGGCCGATCGAGGACCCCCGGACCGTGACCCGGTACGACGACTGCGTCGACGCCGGCACGACCGGCGTGACGGTCATCGCGGCCTGAGGCCCGGGACACCGTCCGGCAGGGGTGCGGGCCGGTCGGGTCGGCGGCCCCTCCGTAGGCTGGGCGGGTGTCGTCGACCGAGCGTGATGTCCGGCCCCGCCGGACCTTCGCGGTCATCAGCCACCCGGACGCGGGCAAGTCCACCCTGACCGAGGCGCTCGCCCTGCACGCGCAGGTCCTCACCGAGGCGGGCGCCGTCCACGGCAAGGCCGGGCGCCGGGGCACCGTGTCGGACTGGATGGAGATGGAGCGCGCACGCGGCATCTCGATCACCAGCGCCGCCCTCCAGTTCGAGTACGACGGCCACGTGGTCAACCTCGTGGACACCCCGGGCCACAGCGACTTCTCCGAGGACACCTACCGGGTGCTGTCGGCCGTGGACTCCGCGGTGATGCTCGTCGACGCCGCCAAGGGCCTGGAGCCGCAGACGCTGAAGCTGTTCAAGGTCTGCACGCTGCGCGGCATCCCCGTCATCACGGTCATCAACAAGTGGGACCGCCCCGGGCTCGAGCCGCTGGAGCTGATGGACCTCATCGAGCAGCAGATCGGCCTGCGCCCCACACCGCTGACCTGGCCCGTCGGGGTCGCCGGCGACTTCCGTGGCGTGCTCGACCGGCAGTCCGGTGACTTCCTGGCGTACACCCGGACCGCCGGCGGGGCCACCCGCGCGCCCGAGCGGCGGATGTCCGCCGAGGAGGCCGCCGCCGACCCGGTCGCCACGGCGGAGGGTGCCTGGGAGCAGGCGGTCGAGGAGGACGCGCTGCTGTCCGCCGACGGCGCCGACCACGACCAGGACGACTTCCTCGCGGGACGCTCCACCCCGGTGCTGTTCGCCTCCGCGCTGTCGAACTTCGGCGTCGCCCGGCTGCTCGAGGAGCTCGTCGGCCTCGCGCCCGCACCGGGTCCCACGGCCACCGTCGACGGGGCGACGCGGGAGGTCGACGACGACTTCAGCGCGCTGGTCTTCAAGGTCCAGTCGGGCATGGACGCGGCCCACCGCGACCGCCTCGCCTACGCCCGGGTCTGCTCGGGGACCTTCGAGCGCGGGATGGTGGTGACCCACGCGCGGACCGGACGGCCCTTCGCCACCAAGTACGCGCAGGCGGTGTTCGGGCGCGAGAGGTCGTCGGTCGACCTGGCGCTCCCCGGCGACATCGTCGGGCTGGTGAACGCCTCCGCGCTGCGGGTCGGCGACACCATCCACACCGGGACCCCGGTCGAGTTCCCGCCGATCGCGACGTTCGCGCCCGAGCACTTCGTCTCGGCCTCCGTGAGCGACACCGGACGGGCGAAGCAGTTCCGCCGGGGGATCGAGCAGCTCGACCAGGAGGGCGTCGTCCAGGTGCTCCGCTCCGAGGCGCGCGGCGACGCCTCCCCGGTGCTCGCCGCGGTGGGCCCCATGCAGTTCGAGGTGGTGCAGGCCCGGCTGGCCTCGGAGTTCGGCGCCGTCGTGCGCCTCGAGCCGCTGCCGTACTCCCTGGCGCGGGCGGTCGCCCCGGACGTGGCCCAGGAGCTCTCCGGGATGCCCGGGGTCGAGGTGCTGGGACGCTCCGACGGGGTGCTGCTCGCGCTGTTCTCCGACAAGTGGCGGCTGGCGACGGTCCAGCGGCAGCGCCCGAACCTCGAGCTCGCCGAGCTGCCGGCGGGCGGGGCCTGAGCAGCCTCGGTCCCCAGGGCTCGGCTCAGCCGGCGGACCGCCGCGCCGCGAGGACCTCGCGGCCGCGCTCGGACTCCGCGAACGTCCCGACCATGGCGCGCAGCTCGTCGGCCGGGACGCTGGCGCCGAACGGCTCGGTGCCGGGCTCGAGCCGGACGCCGTCGGCGAGGGTCCCGACCTCCAGGGGGTCGAAGCCGAGGGAGTCGACGAGCCGCGCCACCGTCGCCACGTCGTCCGGGTCGTCGCCGGCGATCGCGATCGCCTTCCGGTCGGGGTCGCCCGACGGGCGGGGGCTCTCGTCCAGGTCGTGGTAGCCGACGTGGTTGAACGCCTTCACGACCCGGGACCCTCGCAGGTGGTCGCGGACGATCTCGCTGGACGACGTCCGCGGGTCACGGAGGTCGTCGCGCTCCCCGTCGACCTCCCACCAGTAGTTCATGGCGTCGAGGACCAGCGTCCCGTCGAGCAGGTCGGCGGGCAGGCTGCGGTGCTTGCCGAGGGGCAGGGCCAGCACGACGAGGTCGCTGCCGGCGACGACCTCCTCGGCGGTCGCCGGCACAGCGCCGGGGGCGAGCACCTCGACGGTGAGCGCGATCTTCTCGACGGGGCCCGAGCCGGCGATGAGCACCTCGTGCCCGGCGGCGACCGCGAGACGGGCGAGGACGGTGCCGACCTTGCCGGCGCCGAGGATGCCGAGGCGGGTGCTCATCGCAGCACCGTACGGCGGGTTCCCCTCAGGGCCTCGCGCGGGTGACGACGGCCTCGACGTCGCCGGGCATCGCGGCCAGCCGCGCGGCGGCGTCGCCCTCGAGGCGGCCGAGGACGACGATCCCGGGGTAGGCGGACTGCTCGCCGTGGTAGAGGACGAGGTCCTGGCCGGGGGCGTAGTAGCCGAGGTCGCCCACGGCGGGGTCGCCGACGTCGGGCTGGCCGTCCAGCGACAGCGCCGAGGGCAGGCGCCCGGTCTTCTCCACGCCCTGGTGGTCGGTCATCGCCACCGTCACGGGCAGCTGGGCCACGAGGTCCCGCGACGCGGCGCTGTCGTCGAGCCGGGCGACGACGGTCTCGCCGCCGACCTCGATCTCGATCCTCCTCACCAAGTCCCCCTCGGTGCTCCGGCCCGCGGACGACTGCTCCGCCGCCGGCCGCGACGTCGGGTCGGCCGGTGCGGACGCCGCGCGGTCGCTGGACGGCGCGGATCCGGACCCGCAGGCCCCGAGCGTCGCTCCCGCCGCGAGCACCAGCGGTGCGAGCAGCCGGCGGTGCGGTCTCACGGGCGGACGAGGACCTTGAGGGCCTCGCGGTCGGCCATGCGCCGGTAGCCGTCGGGGACGCCGTCGAGGTCGGTGGTCGCGTCGAAGACGAGGCCGGGCTCGATCTCGCCCCCGAGGACGGCGGGCAGCAGCTCGTCGACGTACGCCCGGGTCGGGGCGGGTCCGCCGGTGAGGGTGACGTTGCCGGCGAAGAGGCTCCCGAAGCCGATCGGCGCCTCCTCGTACTGCGGGACGCCGACGCGGCTGATCGTGCCGCCCGGGCGGACGACGCCGTACGCCTGCTCGTACGCCGGGAGGTGGCCGACCGCCTCGAGCACGACGTGGGTGCCGTGCCCGCCGGTGAGGTCGCGCACCGCGGTGACGCCCTCCTCGCCGCGGGTGGTGACGACGTCGGTGGCGCCGAACTCACGGCCCAGGTCGGTGCGGGCCGTGTGGCGGCCCATGAGGACGATCTGCTCGGCGCCGAGGCGTTTCGCGGACAGCACCGCGAGCAGCCCGACCGCGCCGTCACCGATGACGGTGACCGACGTCCCCGGTCCGACACCGCCGCGCACCGCGGCGTGCCAGCCGGTGCCGAGGACGTCGGAGAGGGTGAGCAGCGAGGGCATCAGCGCGGAGTCCTCGGCGACCGGGAGGCTCGCGAGCGTGCCGTCGGCGAGCGGCACACGGATGGCCTCGGCCTGGCCGCCCTCGCCGGCGAGGCCGTCCCAGAACCCGCCCCGCACGCAGGAGGTCTGCAGGCCGGCGCGGCAGAACTCGCAGGCGCCGCACGAGAAGGCGAACGGTGCGACCACGACGTCGCCGCGGTTGAGCGTCGAGACCTCCGCGCCGGTCTCCTCGACGACACCGACGAACTCGTGGCCGACGTGCACGGGCCCGTCCTCGGCGGCCATCGAGCCGTACGGGTGCAGGTCGCTGCCGCAGATGCAGCTGGCCGTGATCCGCACCAGCGCGTCTGTCGGCTGCTCGATCCGCGAGTCGCGCACGTCCTCGACCCGCACGTCGCCCGCGCCGTACATCAGTGTCGCCCTCATCGTCCGCTCCTCGTGCTCGTCTGGTCCGGTGGCCGGCCCCGAGAGGGCCGACGGGTCGAGTCAAGCGCGGCCCGCGGGCGCGGGGGAGTCACGGACGTGAGGTGCACCGACAGGGCACCCTTCACGGCTCCCCGGGGGCCGTCGGCGTGCCTAGGGTCGAGGCATGGACAACCGCCAGGAGGTGCGTGAGTTCCTCACCACCCGCCGCGCCCGCGTCACCCCGGAGCAGGTGGGCCTGCCCGCCGGCGGCACCCGCCGGGTGCCTGGGCTGCGCCGCAGCGAGGTCGCCACGCTGGCCGGGATGAGCGTGGAGTACTACGCCCGGCTCGAGCGCGGCCAGATCGCCGGCGCCTCGTCCGGGGTGCTCGAGGCCCTGGCCTCCGCGCTGCAGCTCGACGGCACCGAGCGCGCCCACCTGCTCGACCTCGCCCGCGCGGCGGACGGCGTGCCGTCCTCCGGTCGCCCGCGTCGTCGTACGCCGGGCCGCGCCGCTCCGCGACAGAGCCTGCAGTGGGCGCTCGCGGCCATCACCGACGGCGTCGCCTTCGTGCGCGACGCGCAGCAGAACATCGTGGCCATGAACGACCTGGCACGGGCCTTCTACTCGCCGGTGATCGGCGACGGCGCCGACGGGACCGGGGGTGACGGGCGGGGCGGACGCCTGCCCAACCTGGCCCGCTTCCAGTTCCTCGACCCGGTCGCCCGCGACTTCTACCCCGACTGGGACCGCTTCGCCGCGATGTGCGTCGGGATCATGCGCGTCGAGGCCGGGCGCGACCCCCACAACCGGGCGCTCCAGGACCTCGTCGGCGAGCTCTCGACCCGCAGCGAGGTCTTCCGCCGGCTGTGGGCCGACCACGACGTCCGCACCCATGGCGCGGGCACCAAGCGCTACCAGCATCCGGTCGTCGGTGAGCTGACCCTCGTGTACGAGGAGCTCGCCGTCACCGCCGAGCCCGGGCACGCCCTGCTCGTGTTCACCGCCGAGCCGGGGTCGCCCTCCGCCGAGCGGCTCCGGCTGCTCGCCTCCTGGGCCGCCCACCCCACCGACGCCCCGACCCCCCACTAGGAGACACCGTGCAGATCACCCGCAGCTCCGTCGACACCGTCAAGGGCCCGGCGGACTGGTTCACCGGCGACGTCTGGATCGACGCCGTCGCCGCCGCACCCGCCCCGTCGCGGCTCTCGGCGAACCTCGTCCACTTCACCCCCGGCGCCCGCACCCACTGGCACCGCCACCCGCTCAGCCAGACCGTCTGGGTCACCGAGGGCGTCGGCCTCTGCCAACGTCGCGGCGGCCCCGTCGAGGTCATCCGACCCGGCGACCGCGTGCTGTTCGAGGCCGACGAGGAGCACTGGCATGGCGCGGCCCCGACCCGTTTCATGGCCCACCTCGCGATCAACGAGGCCGACGACGAGCACGACGTCGTGCACTGGCTCGCGCCCGTCACCGACGACGAGTACGCCGCCGCGCCGGCGCTCTGAACCCGGGACCTGCACCACATGGACCTCCGCACCTTCCTCGACCACGTCGACCGCGGCCTGACGGTCGAGGCCGGCTCCGAGGCGCACCGCGTCATGCACGCCGCCTCCCAGGAGGCGCTGCGGATCGTCGCCGAGATCAACACCGCCTACCGCGACCCCGACGAGGTGCGCGCCCTGCTCGCCGAGCTCACGGGCGGACCGGTGCACGAGTCGGTCGTCGTCTTCCCGCCGTTCCACAGCGAGTTCGGCCGCAACCTCCACCTCGGCCGCGACGTCTTCGTCAACATGGGCTGCCGCTTCCAGGACACCGGTGGCATCGAGGTCGGCGACGGCTCGCTGATCGGCCACGGCTGCACCGTGACGACGCTGAACCACTCCCTCGACCCGCAACGCCGCGGTGACATGACCCCCGCCCGGGTCGTGATCGGACGCCGGGTGTGGCTCGGCGCGAACGTCACCGTCGTCCCCGGGGTCAGGATCGGGGACGGCGCCGTCGTCGGTGCGGGCGCGGTGGTCACCCGCGACGTCC
This sequence comes from uncultured Nocardioides sp., assembly GCF_947489365.1. Classification (GTDB taxonomy): domain Bacteria; phylum Actinomycetota; class Actinomycetes; order Propionibacteriales; family Nocardioidaceae; genus Nocardioides. The sequence goes on along the minus strand of NZ_CANLDB010000006.1, from coordinate 127,422 downwards.
CGGCCGACACGGTCGTGGCCGGCGTGCCGGCCCGGGTCGTGCGGGCCACCGGCTTCACGAGCTGACGCGGTCGGCTCCGCTCAGCGACGCAGTGTCGCCGCCCACCGCTCGAACCCGGGGTGGATCGCCTCGGCCGCCGCCAGGGTCGTGGCGGTGTCGCTCGCGGGCGTGAGGCCGGCGTCGCGCAGCCGCAGGACGAACGCGGGCCCGCGTTCCGCGTGGACCTCCTCGACCATGGCGGTGAGGGTGTCCTGGTACCAGATGTAGTTCTCCGGCCCCACGTCGAAGTAGATCCCGTCGAGGTCCTCGAGCGACCGGTACGCCGGGGTGACCGCAGCGGCGTGGTCGCGGGAGACCCGGACCCACAGGGCGGCGTCCGCCGGACGGTGCGCGGCGAGGAAGCAGTAGGAGAGGTACGTGGCCGTGAGCTCGCCCAGCCACCCGAGCGGGAGGTCGAGGCCCGTCTCCCGCACGTGCAGGTGGCCGAGCTCGTGCACGGCGATGAGGTCCGCGAAGCGGGCGGCGTCCTCACGGGACGCGACCTGGGCGTAGGTGTCGACGAGCGGGTTGTCCGCCGCGGTCGCGGGGATGACCACGACGAGCTCGGTCTCGCTCGCGTACGGGATCCCGTACGGCGCACCGTCCTCGTTGTCGGCCCAGTCGTCCGGGGCGGCCACGACCACCGTCGGGGAGAAGGCGGTGCCGAGAGCGTCGCCGAGGTAGGCGTGGGCGTCGCGCGCCAGCTCCTGCAGCTCGCGGGCCCGGTCCTCGTGGCCGGCGCTCGCCCGTGTCGTCGGCAGGCCGGGGATCGCCGCCAGACCCGCCCATCGCTCGGTCTCTCCGGTCGCCTCGGTCACGTCGGGCACCGTACCGGCGTCGGCTCAGTCCGTCTCCAACGTGTAGCCGAGCCCGGCGGTGGTCGTCAGGTGGCGGGGGTGCGAGGGGTCGTCCTCGAGCTTGCGGCGCAGCTGCGCGGCGTACAGCCGCAGGTAGTGATAGCTGTCCTCGTAGCCGAACCCCCACACCTCGCGGAGGATCTGCTCCCGGGTCACGAGCTTGCCGGCGTGCCGCGCGAGCAGCTCGAGGAACGACCACTCGGTGGGGGTCAGTCGCACGTCCTCCCCGCGGCGGGAGACCCGCTTGCGGCCGAGGTCGATGACGAGGTCGCCGACCGTGACCTGCGAGACCGTCGGCCCCGCGGCGGCGCTCCGGCGTACGGCGGCCCGCAGCCGCGCCATCAGCTCGTTGATCGCGAACGGCTTCGTCACGTAGTCGTCGGCGCCCAGGTCGAGGGCCTCCACCTTGTCCTCGCCGTGCTGGCGGGCGGAGAGGACGACGATCGGCACCGTCGTCCACCCGCGGAGGCCGGCGATGACCTCGGTGCCGTCCATGTCGGGCAGGCCGAGGTCGAGCAGCACCACGTCGGGGTGGCCGGTCGCGGCGGTGTCGAGGGCGCCGCGTCCGTCGTGGGCGACCAGCACCTCCCAGCCGTGGGCGCGGAGGTTGATGGCGAGGGCACGGGCCAGCGCCTGCTCGTCGTCGACGACGAGGACCCGCGGGGCAGGCGTGCTCACCGGTGCTCCTCCCCGGCCCGGGGCAGGCCGACGATCATGGTGAGGCCACCGCCCGGGGTGTCCTCCGCGGCCAGCGTGCCACCGAGCGCGTCGAGGAGGCCGCGGGCGACCGCGAGCCCCAGCCCGAGGCCGCCGGACGACGTGTCCCCGAGGCGTTGGAACGGCTCGAACATGCGGGTCCGCTGCTGCTCGTCGACCCCGGGGCCGCGGTCGACCACCAGGACCTCGACGGCGTCGGGGAGCACGTGGGCCAGGACGCGCACCGGCTGGCCGCCGCCGTGGCGGACGGCGTTGTCGACGAGGTTCGCGACGACGCGGGTGAGCAGCCCGGCGTCGGTGTGCACCAGCGGCACGGACTCGTCGACGTCGAGGACGACGGCGTCCGGCGGGTGGCCGGCCACGGCGAGGGGGAGCACCTCGTCCAGCGAGAGCGGGCGCAGCGCGGGCCGGACGAGGCCGCTCTCCAGCCGCGAGAGATCGAGGAGGTCGTCGATGAGCCGCTGCAGGGTCTCGGCGGAGGCGTCGACGGCCGCGAGCAGCTCCGTGCGCTCGTCCGGGGAGACCGAGTCGAGCAGCGCGCCGTCGACCGACGTCCGCATGGTGGCGAGCGGGGTCCGCAGGTCGTGGGAGACCGCCCGGAGCAGGGCGGTCGAGGTCGCCTCGGTCCGCTCGAGGGTGGCGGCGCGCAGGTCGCGCTCGCGCAGCCGGCGGTACTCCAGCACGAGTCCCGCCTGGGTCGCGAAGCCGTTCAGCACCCGCTGGTCGGCGGCGCGCAGTGGTTCCCCGCACAGCGCGAGGACGTGGGTGTCGTCGACCCGGACCCGCGTGTCGCCGTCCTCGGGGGACGCCGCGCAGGGCCCTCCGGCGGAGGCGACGACGACCCAGCCCGCCTCGGTCCGGGTCAGCAGCGACACCGCCCGCTGCCCGAACGTCTCGCGGACGCGCTCGACGACGGCCTCGGCGGTGTCCTGCCCGGTCAGGACGGACTGCGACAGGTTGCTCATCGTCGCGGCCTCGGTCCGGGCGTCGAGCGCCTCGGCCGCACGTCGCGAGGCGCGGTCGACGACGGTGGCGACCCCGACGGCGACGGCGACGAAGACCGCGAGCACCAACAGGTTCCGCGGCTCGGCGACCGTCAGGGTGCCGGTCGGGGCGGTGAACCAGTAGTTCAGGGCGCCGAACCCGATCACGGCCCCGAGCACGGCGGGCAGCAGCCCGCCGACGAGCGCGACGGCCACGGTGCAGGCGAGCAGCGCGAGCGTGGCCAGCGCCAGGTCGTCGGTGTCGGTGAAGCTGTGGAGCACCCCCGCGAGCAGGAGCGGCAGCACCACGGCCCCGACCCACCCGGCGACCGTCCGCGTCGGCGACAGCGGCGACAGCGCGGGGCGGGCCACGGTCCGGCGGGCCACGTGGTCGTGGGTGACGAGGTGGACGTCGATCCGGCCGGCCAGCGAGGCGATGCGGTCGCCCGTCGTCCCCGCCAGCAGGCGACGGAGGCGGCCGTGCCGCGAGACGCCGACGAGGACCATCGTCGCGTTCGCGCCGGAGGCGAACTCGACGACCGCGGCTGCCCGGTCCTCCCCGACGACGGTGTGGAAGGTGCCGCCGAGGTCGCCGACGAGACGCTGGACCCCCTCGAGGCTCCGCTCGTCGGTGCTGCGGAGCCCGTCGCTGGCGATCACGTGCACGGCGAGCAGCTCCGCGCCGGCGGAGCGCTGCGCCAGCCGGGCGCCCCGGCGCAGCAGCGTCTCGCTCTCCGGGCCGCCGGTGACGGCGACGACGATCCGCTCCTTCGCGGGCCAGGTCTCCGAGATGCGGTGGGCGCGGCGGTAGTCGTCGAGCTGGTCGTCGACACGGTCCGCGAGCCACAGCAGGGCCAGCTCGCGCAGCGCGGTGAGGTTGCCGACCCGGAAGTACGACGTCAGCGACGCGTCGATGGTGTCGGCCCGGTAGATGTTGCCGTGCGCCATGCGTCGCCGCAGCGCGTCGGGGGACATGTCGATGAGCTGGATGCTGTCGGCGGCGCGGACGACGTCGTCCGGGACGGTCTCCCGCTGCCGGACCCCGGTGATCCGCTCCACCTCGTCGTTGAGCGACTCGAGGTGCTGGATGTTCACCGTCGTGACCACGTCGATCCCGGCGGCGAGCAGCTCGGCGACGTCGTCCGCACGCTTCGCGTGGCGGCTGCCGGGGACGGTGGTGTGCGCGAGCTCGTCGACGAGGACGACCTCGGGACGGCGGGCGAGGACGGCGTCGGTGTCCAGCTCGGTCAGCGTCGTCCCGCGGTGCTCGACGTGACGCCGCGGCACCACCTCGAGGCCCGCCAGCTGCTTCTCGGTCCGCTCCCGGCCGTGGGTCTCGACGAGGCCGACGACGACGTCGGTGCCGCGCTCGGCGCGCCGGTGGGCCTCGCCGAGCATGGCGAAGGTCTTGCCGACGCCGGGGGCCGCGCCGAGGTAGACGGTGAGCCGCCCGCGACGCCGTACCGCCCCACCGTGCGGCTCCGCCACCCTCAGCTCCCGTCAGCCTGCTGGACCGCGATGTTCAGCCCCAGCACGTCGACCCGCGGCTCGCCCAGGACCCCCAGCGTGCGGTCCTCGGTGTGCGCCTCGACCAGCCGGCGCAGCGTGTCCTCGCCGAGCCCGGTGGCCGCCGCGACCCGCGGGACCTGCAGCTCAGCGTAGGCAACCGAGATGTGGGGATCCAGGCCGGACCCCGACGCCGTCACCGCGTCCGGGGGGAGGTCGGCCACGTCCACGCCGTTCGCCTCCGCGAGCGCGGCCTGCCGCTCGCGGATCGCGTCGATCAGCGCGGGCTCCTCGGGCCCCAGGTTGGAGCCGTACGTCGACAGCGTGTCGTAGCCGTCGCCCGCCGCGGACGGCCTGTTCGAGAACAGGTCGGGGTCGTCGACGACCTGTCCGAGCAGGGACGAGCCGACGGCGTCGGAGGGGTTGGTGGTGCGGTCGCCCGCGGCGGTGACGAGTGACCCGGCGGCCTGCCACGGGGCGGCGACGCGGCCGAAGCCGAGCACGACCGCGGGGTAGGCGACGCCGAGCACGAGCGTCGCGACGAGCAGGAGGCGCAGGCCGGCGAGGCTCTGGCGGCCGAGGTCGAGCAGGGTGTTCACAGCAGTGTCTCCTTCGCTCAGAGACCCGGGACCAGGGAGATCACGAGGTCGAGCAGCTTGATGCCGACGAAGGGCGCGACGAGGCCACCGACGCCGTACAGCAGCAGGTTGCGCTGCAGCAGCGAGGCCGCCGAAGCGGGCCGGTAGGCGACGCCGCGCAGCGCCAGCGGGATGAGGGCGACGATGACCAGCGCGTTGAACACGACCGCGCTGAGGATCGCCGAGGACGGGCTGGACAGCCGCATCACGTTGAGGACGTCGAGCTGGGGGAAGGCGACGACGAACATGGCCGGCAGGATCGCGAAGTACTTGGCCACGTCGTTGGCGACCGAGAACGTCGTGAGCGCGCCGCGCGTGATGAGCAGCTGCTTGCCGATCTCGACGACGTCGAGGAGCTTCGTCGGGTCGGAGTCGAGGTCGACCATGTTGCCGGCCTCCTTCGCCGCGACCGTGCCGGTGTTCATGGCGACGCCGACGTCGGCCTGCGCGAGGGCGGGGGCGTCGTTGGTGCCGTCCCCGCACATCGCGACCAGGCGGCCACCCTCCTGCTCCTGGCGGATCAGGGCGAGCTTGTCCTCGGGCGTGGCCTCGGCGAGGACGTCGTCCACGCCGGCCTCCTCGGCGATCGCGCGGGCGGTGACGGCGTTGTCGCCGGTGATCATCACGGTGCGGATGCCGATGGCGCGCATCTCGGCGAACCGCTCGCGGATCCCGGGCTTCACGACGTCTTTCAGGTGGATGACGCCGAGCAGCCGGCCGGTGCCGCCGACGGACTCGGCCACGACCAGGGGCGTGCCGCCGGTGGTGCTGACGCGCTCGACGAGGACGTCGAGGCCGGGCTCGCCCCGGCCCACCCAGGCGGTCACCGCGGAGGCGGCACCCTTGCGGACCTCGCGGCCCCCGCCGTCGCCGTCGTCCAGCAGGTCGATCCCGCTCATCCGGGTGGTGGCGCTGAACTCGACCAGCGTGGCGCCCGGGGGCACCGCGGGGGCCTCGTCGCCGACCAGCGTCACGACGCTGCGCCCCTCGGGTGTCTCGTCGGCCAGCGACGACAGCAGGGCGGCCGCGGCGAGCTCGTCGTACGCCACCCCGTCGAGGGGGAGCAGCTCGGTGGCGTGCCGGTTGCCGAGCGTGATGGTGCCGGTCTTGTCGAGCAGCAGGACGTCGATGTCGCCGGCTGCCTCCACCGCGCGGCCCGACATGGCGAGGACGTTGCGGCGCACGAGCCGGTCCATGCCCGCGATGCCGATGGCCGACAGCAGGGCGCCGATGGTGGTGGGGATGAGGCAGACCAGCAGCGCGAGCAGGACGAGGACGGGCTGGCGGGCGTCGCTGTAGGCGGCGATCGGCCACAGCGTCACGCAGACCACCACGAAGACGACCGTCAGCGCCGACAGCAGCACGTTGAGGGCGACCTCGTTGGGCGTGCGCTGGCGCTCGGAGCCCTCGACCAGGGCGATCATCCGGTCGACGAAGGACTGGCCGGGCTCGCTGGTGATGCGGACGACGATCTCGTCGGACAGCACCGTCGTCCCGCCGGTCACCGCGCTGCGGTCGCCGCCGGACTCCCGGATCACCGGCGCGGACTCGCCGGTCACCGCCGACTCGTCGACCGACGCGACCCCCTCCACCACCTCGCCGTCGCCGGGGATCCGCTCCCCGGCGGCGACGAGGACGACGTCCCCGACGTGCAGGCTGGTGCTGGGGACGTCCTCGACCGCGCCGGACGGCGTACGCCGGCGGGCCGAGGTCTCGGTCTGGAGCGCGCGCAGGCTGGCGGCCTGCGCCTTGCCGCGCCCCTCGGCGACGGACTCGGCGAGCGTGCCGAAGACGACGGTCAGCCACAGCCAGACGGTCACCGACCAGCCGAGGACGCTCGGGTCGAGCACCGACAGCACGGTGGTGGCCACGGCGCCGACCTCGACCACCAGCATCACGGGGGTGGCGAGCAGGGCGCGCGGGTCGAGCTTGCGCAGGGCGCCGGGCAGGGCCTCGGCGAGCTGGGAGGGGGTGAGCACCCCGGAGGGGCGCTCCGGGGTCCGGGTCTCGGTCACGACAGCGACTCCACGACAGGCCCGAGCAGCAGCACGGGCACGTAGGTGAGACCGACGACGACGAGCGCGACGCCGGTCAGGAGGACGACGAACAGGGGCCGGTGGGTCGGCAGGGTGCCGGCGCCGGCGGGCACCCGCGGGGCGGCGGCGAACCGGCCGGCGAGGGCGAGCACGAGGATCATCGGCAGGAACCGGCCGAACAGCATCTCGAGGCCCAGCAGGGAGTTCCAGAACGGCGTCCCGGACGTCAGGCCGCCGAAGGCAGAGCCGTTGTTGTTGGCGGCCGAGGTGACGGCGTACAGCATCTCGGTGAAGCCGTGCGGCCCCGAGTTCAGGACGCCGGCCGGCCCGGCGTCGAACGACACCGCGACCGCGACGCCGACGAGGAGCAGGACCGGGGTGGCGAGCACGTACGCCGCGACCAGGCCCATCTCGCGCTGGCCGATCTTCTTGCCGAGGTACTCCGGGGTCCGCCCGACCATCAGGCCGGCGAGGAACACGGTGACGATCGCCAGGACGAGCATCCCGTAGAGACCGGAGCCCACCCCGCCGGGCGCGATCTCGCCGAGCATCATCGAGAAGAGCACGACACCGCCGCCGGGTGCGGTGAACGAGTCGTGCATGGCGTTGACGGCGCCGGTCGAGGTGCCGGTGGTGACGGCGCCGAACAGGGCGGACGCGGCCTCGCCGAAGCGGACCTCCTTGCCCTCCATCGCGCCACCCGCCAGCTGCGGGGCGGTGCCGGGTCCGGCCATCTCGGCCCAGGTGACGAGGGCGGTCGCCGCGGAGAGCAGGACCGCCATGACGGCGCCGACGGCGTACCCCTGACGCTTGTCGCCGACGATCCGGCCGAACGCGCCGGCCATCGCGAAGGGGACGAGCAGGATCAGGTACATCTCGAGCAGGTTGCTCAGCGGGGTGGGGTTCTCGAACGGGTGGGCGGAGTTGACGTTGTAGAACCCGCCGCCGTTGGTGCCGAGCTCCTTGATCGCCTCCTGGCTGGCGACGGGACCGCCGGTGAGCACCTGGGTGCCGCCGGTGAGGGTGTCCATGACCCGGTCGCCGGCGAGGTTCTGGACGACGCCGAGCAGCACGAGCACGCAGGCGGCGACCAGGGCGATCGGCAGCAGCACCCGGACGACGGACCGGACGAGGTCGGTGAAGAAGTTGCCGACCCGGCCGCCGCGCTCGGTGCGCGCCAGGCCGCGGGCGAACGCCGCGGCGACGGCCATGCCGACGCCGGCGCTGACGAAGTTCTGGACCGTCAGGCCCGAGGCCTGCATCAGGTGGCCCAGGGCGGCCTCGCCGGAGTACCACTGCCAGTTGGTGTTGGTCACGAAGCTGACGGCGGTGTTCCACGCGCCGTCGGCGGGGAGCGCGCCGAAGCCGAGGGACAGCGGCAGGTGCTGCTGGAGGCGGCCGAGGGCGTAGAGCGCGAGGACGCCCACGAGGCTGAAGCCGAGCGCCGACAGCGCGTAGGTGCGCCAGTGCTGGTCGGCGTCGGGGTCGACGCGCAGCACGCGGTAGGTCACGCGCTCGACGGCGAGGTGGTCCTCGCTGGTGTAGGTCCGCGCCAGGTGGCGCGCGAGCAGGGGGACGGTGAGGGCGAGCAGGAGGGCGAGGAGCGCGACCTGGCCGAGCGCCGGGAGGACCGCGCTCACTTCTGGTGGGTGCGGGTCGAGCGCTGCTCGGCGCGGTCGATCGCGCCGACCAGCAGGGCGAGGCCCACGAACGACGCCAGCGTCACCATGACGTACACGAGATCTGTCATGGGTCCTTCGTAAGCCCGCCCGACGGCCCCGCCCGACCGTCCTGACGGTTTCCTTACGGTCGCCCACCCGATCCTGATGGCACCCTCACGCCGGTGCGTCGTACGTCGGTCCGCACCACCGGTGGTCGAGGTGTGAGGGCCGCCGGGCTCGAGCCTCGAGACCCGGCGACGTTGTACGTCGGTTCGCACCTCCGGTGGTCGAGGTGCCGCGGAGCGACGCAGGAGCGCAGGGGCCACGAGACCCGGTGGGACGACCAGTTGCTCGCACCACCGGCGGTCGAGCTTGTCGAGACCGGGAGCGGGGTCTCGTGGCTCCTCGCCAGGGCTCGTCGCACCTCGACCTCCGGCTCGCCGGTCTTCCCGGTGGTCGAGGTGTGAGGGCCGCCAGGCCCGAGCCACGAGACCCGGCGAGTTGTACGTCGGTCCGCACCACCGGTGGTCGAGCTTGTCGAGACCGCGAGCGGGGTCTCGTGGCTCCTCGCCAGGGCTCGTCGCACCTCGACCTCCGGTTCGCACGGGACCCGGTGAGACGACCGGTCGCGAGGCGCTCGAGACCGTGATCAATCCGTGACCTGTCGAGCCTGTGGATGACGCCCGACAGCACCCGGGAGTGTCGGTGGTCGCACGTATGTTCGACACGTGGTCACCGAGGCGGCACGCGAGGCGGGGTGGGAGCAGGGCTCCCACCCGCTGCTGTCCGCGGTCGCGACCATCGAGGCGGCCCTGGACACGGCGTCCGCCGCCCTCGCGGCGGGCACCGACCCGGGCTGGTTGGACGCCACCGACCAGGGGCTGCTGCTGGTCGGTCTGGCGCAGTGCGAGTCCCGCCTCGCCGCGCTCAAGCTCTCGACCCTGACCGCGGTGGACGGCCCGGACGGGGTGGCCTCGATCACCGGCGCCCGAACGCCCGCGGACTGGCTCGCGGCTCGGCTCCACCTCAACAGCCGTCGGGTGGGTGGGGAGGCGCGCCTCGCCGCCCGGGTCGCCCGGCGCCGGGTGCTGGCGACGGCGATGCTCGACGGGCGGGCGTCGCTGGACCACGCCCGCGCCGTCGTCGACTGCCTCGACGCGCTCCCACCGGACCTGGTGGACGAGACCACGATGGCCGCGGCGGAGGAGATGCTGGTCGGCTACTGCACCGAGTTCACCCCCGCCGAGGTCACCCACCTCGGCCGCCGCATCCTCGAGACCGTCGCCCCTGAGGTCGCCGACCGCATCGAGGCCGAACGCCTCGCCCGCGCCGAACGCGAGGCCTGGCGCCGCACCAAGCTGTCCACCAAGCCCATCGGCGAGGGGCTGATCCGGGTCACCGCAGACATCCCCGCGCTGCACGCCTCGATCCTCGACATGCTCCTCGACACCATCGCCAACCCGTCACGCCCCGACAACCAGGGCGCCAACCAGCGCGCTGACCAGGGCGCCAACCAGAAGGCGGACGACGGGCAGCACCTCACCGGCCCCGAACGACGCGGGCAGGCGTTCTGCACCCTGCTGGAGAACCTCGACACCACCGACCTGCCCCACCGCCACGGCTCCGCGGTGTCCGTGGCCGTCCTCATCGACGAGGACAAGCTGCGAGCAGACCTCGAACAGGCCGGATTCGCGGCGCCCGTCAGCACCACCACCGGCGTCGACATCACCTACGAACAAGCCCGACGGCTGCTCTGCAACGCCCGCGTCTACCCCTACGTGCTGTCCGGGAAGTCCGTCATCCTCGACGCCGGCCGCACCCGCCGCCTCATCGAGGGCGCCCTGCGCCGAGCCGCCGAGGTCGCCCACCACCACTGCCAAGCCCGAGGCTGCACCGTCCCCGCCGCCTGGTGCGACGGCCACCACCTCGAACAATGGGCCAAAGGCGGGACCACCCGCCTCGAAGACGTCGCCCTGCTCTGCCCCCACCACCACCGCCGCGTCCACGACCCCCGCTACGAGACACGCTGGGCCGACGGCGAAGCCACCTTCCACCTCAGGCCCTAGACCGCCAGGACGGAGGATCTCAGCGCGTCACGCGCTGCGATCTCCGCGCTCACACCCGGCGTCGTCGTCGACCTGAGAGCGGGCCTCACGAGCGCCCAGGGCGGCAGCAGCAGGCATGACCTCTCGCGGGCGGGTGTCACCCCGTACGTGTCGTAGCCTTACACGCAGGCCCCGCCGACGGTCACCACTCTCCGAGCACGCGCCGGGTCTGGCGGCCGCGGGCGAGGAGGCGCCCCTGGGCGTCCCAGACCTCGCTGTCGTCGAGGCACCAGCCGCCGGCGGCGGAGCGCGTCCTGATCCGCAGCAGCACCCAGCCGGTCGCGACGGGGGCGTCGGTGAACGACACGGTGAGGTCGACGGTCGGGACGGCGACGGGTGTCGACGCGACGGCGTACACCGCCGGGGGCATCGCATCGACCAACAGCACCAGGGCGGCGGCGTCGATCGGTGCCTCCCGCTGTGGGCGCACCCAGGCGAGCAGCTCGGCGTCCGGGCCGGCGGCGAACGGGCGGGCCTCGGTGGCGAACCGCCACGCGAAGTGCTGGCTGAACGGCACGAAGTCGACCGGCAGCGGGGTGTCGTCGCACTCGTCGGGACCCGGGACGGCCGGGGCCGGCTCCGCGGGCAGGACGGCGTCCCCGCGCGGGCGGCCACCGACGACGTGCACGCGGAGCGCATCGCCCGCGGCGACGGAGACGACGGCGGAGGACCCGCCCTCGCGCACGAGCGTGGCGTCCATCGTCAGCGTGCCCTCCGCGGCGGGGGCGAGGAAGAGGGCGTGCAGGGAGCGTGGGACCCGCCCCTCGCCGAGCAGCGGCACGGCCGCGTTCAGGCAGAGCCCGGCGACGAACCCGCCCTGCGGCCCGGCCCACGACCACCAGCTGCGGTCGATCTCCGCGCGTCCGTCGACGACGCGCATGGCCTCGTCGAGCCCCGGGCCGGGTGCTGCGGGTGCTGCGGGTGGCTCTGTCACTCTCGTTCCTCCTCGCTGCCGGGGCCGTCAGGCGCCCACGTGGGTGACGGCGACCCGCCCGGACTCGACGTGCCAGCGCTGGTCGAGCCGCACCGACTCCAGCAGCCGCCGGTCGTGGGAGACCAGCACCAGCGCGCCGGCGTACGACTCGAGGGCCTGCTCGAGCTGCTCGATCGCGGGCAGGTCGAGGTGGTTGGTGGGCTCGTCGAGGACCAGCAGGTTGACCCCGCGCGCCTGGAGCAGCGCCATCGCCGCGCGGGTGCGCTCACCGGGGGAGAGGGCACCGACGGTGCTGGTCACCTGGTCGGCCTTGAGTCCGAACTTCGCCAGGAGGGTGCGGACGTCGGCGGGCGTCCACTCGGGCACGGCGAGCCCGAACGCGTCGCCGAGACCGAGGTCCTCGGCGAGGCCGGTGCGGGCCTGGTCGATCTCGCCGACGGCGACCGAGGCGCCGAGCGAGGCGCGGCCGGTGGTCGGTGCGAGGCGGCCGAGCAGCAGGCGGAGCAGCGTGGTCTTGCCGGCGCCGTTGGGGCCCGTCACGCCGATCCGGTCGCCCGTGCTGACCTGCAGGGACGCCGGGCCGAAGGTGAAGGAGCCGAGCTCGGCCGTCACGGCATCGAGGGTCGCGACCACCGAGCTGGAGCGCGGGGCGCGGGCGACGGAGAACTGGAGCGCCCACTCCTTGCGGGGCTCCTCGACCTCCTCCAGGCGCGCGATCCGCGACTCCATCTGCCGGACCTTCTGCCCCTGCTTCTCGGACGACTCCGACTGGGCGCGGCGGCGGATCTTGTCGTTGTCGGGCGACTTCTTCATCGCGTTCCGGACGCCCTGGCTGCTCCACTCCCGCTGCACCCTCGCGCGGCGGACGAGGTCGGCCTTCTTGTCCGCGAACTCCTCGTACTCCTCGCGGGCGTGCCGACGGGCGACCGCGCGCTCCTCCAGGAACGCGTCGTACCCGCCGTCGTACACCGCCACCTGGTGCTGGGCGAGGTCGAGCTCGACCACGCGGGTCACCACCCGGGAGAGGAACTCCCGGTCGTGGGAGACGAGGACGACACCCGCGCGGAGCCCCTCGACGAACGACTCGAGCCGGTCCAGGCCGGCGAGGTCGAGGTCGTTGGTCGGCTCGTCGAGGAGGACCAGGTCGAAGCGGCTCAGCAGCAGGGAGGCCAGCGCGGCCCGTGCCGCCTGGCCGCCGGAGAGCGCGGTCATGAGCGCGTCGGGCCCGACGTCGAGGCCGAGGTCGGCCATCACCACCGGGAGCCGCTCGTCGAGGTCGGGGGCGCCGCTCGCGAGCCAGTGGTCGAGCGCGCGGGCGTAGTCGTCGGCCGCCGACGAGGGGGCGTCCGGGTCGCCGAGCGCCTCGGCGAGGCGCTCCATGGCCTCGGTCGCCGCGCTGCAGCCGGTACGACGGGCGACGTACGCCGCGACCGTCTCGCCCTCCACCCGCTCGTGCTCCTGCGGCAGCCAGCCCACGAAGGCGTCGCCCGGCGCCGTCGAGACCGCGCCGTCGAGGGGAGCGAGGTCGCCGGCGAGGATCCGCAGCAGGGTGCTCTTGCCGGCCCCGTTGGCGCCGACCACCCCGACCACGTCACCCGGGGCGACGCTCAGGTCGAGGCCCTCGAAGAGGGTGCGGTGCCCGTGGCCGCCCGCGAGGCCGGAGGCGACGAGGTGAGGGCTCACCGCTCGATCGTAGGGACCGGTCCGGGGGAGGCCGTCGGCCGGTGGCGCACCAGGTCGAGGGCGAACCGCACGTACTGCGCGGCGACCTCCTCGGCGCTCGCCGGGCCGTCGGGTGAGAACCACTGCGGCATCGCCGTCGTCATCGTGACCACGGCCCGTGCCGCCTCGTGGGGCCGGTCGGTCGCGAAGGCCCCGAGGTCGACGGCGGCCTCCACCTCGACGTCCACGAGGCGCTGCACGTCGCGGCGTACGCCGGCGACCCGCGCGTGGGCCGCGGGCTCCAGGCTGCGCATCTCGCTGTAGCCGACGAACCCGAGGTCGCGGCGGTGGGTGTGGAACAGCGCGAGGCACTCCACCAGCAGCGCGAACCGCGTGACGGGCTCCGCCCCCTCGGCGCGGGCGGAGAGCATGCGGGCGACGAGGTCGGTCATCGTCAGGTCCAGGATCGCGACGAGCAGCTCCTGCTTGCTGGCGTGGTGGTGGTAGAGCCCGGGGACCGACAGCCCGGCTCGCTCGGCGATGGTCCGCATGGTCGCGCCGTGGTAGCCGAACTCCAGGAACGACGACAGGGCGCCTCCCAGTGCCGGACCGAGCACCAGGGGCTCGTAGGCCCGCCAGTCGGGGACCACGGCCTCCGGCGACGAGGGAGTAGCGGGCGGCGACGACGGGGGAGCGGCGTCCTCGGCGTCGGGGACCAGGAGGCGCTGGACGCCGACGTCGAGGGCCGCCGCCAGCGCCGTGAGGCGCGCGCTGGACACCCCCGTCCGGCCGTTCTCGATCGCGCTCACCGTGGCCGGGCTGACGCCGAGCGAGGTGGCGAGCCCGCGCACCGTGACGCCGCGCCCGGTCCGGAGGCGCCGCACGGCGCGCCCCAGGGCGAGGCGGTGCGCCGTCCGCTCCTCGTGCTCCGCCACGACCGTCGATCCTACGACGGGAAAGGAGAAGGGCGTTCAGGATTACTGAACACCGGCGTGTCCTCGGTGGGTGGACGGCGAGCCTTGACACCGGCATGTGCGCCCGGAAGGGTGACGCGGGTCATAGTCACACCGAGTGGACGCTCGGTGATCCGTGCATGCCCCAGGAGGCCACGATGACCGAGGAAAAGACCGCCCCCGACCTCACCGACCTGCTCGCCGACGCGCCCAGTAACTGGGGCAAGTGGGGTGACGACGACGAGGTCGGCGCCCTGAACTACCTCGGCCCCGAGCAGGTCGTCGCGGCCGCGTCGCTCATCAGCGCCGGCAAGGTCTTCACCATCCAGCGGCTCATCGGCGACCCGAAGGGCGACCCGGTCTGGCCCGGCCGCTCGCCCGCCGAGCGCACGCAGATCCTCGACGAGAGCGACTGGGACGAGGGGGGCAAGGGCGCGGCGTTCCCCGGCGGCCTGCACTACGCCGACGACAAGATCAACGCCTTCCTCCAGGGCTCCACGCAGTACGACGCCCTCGGCCACGTCTGGTACGGCGGCAAGATCTGGAACGGATACGACGCCCGCACCACCATCGGCGGCCTCGACAAGGCCAGCGTGCAGCCCATCGCCGAGAAGGGGATCGTCGGTCGCGCCGTCCTGCTGGACATGGCCCGCTTCCGCGGCAAGACCTACCTCGACTCCGCCGAGCCGTTCACCCACGAGGACCTCATGGCCTGCGCCGCCGCGCAGGGCCACGAGATCCGCAAGCGCGACATCCTCGTCATCCGCACGAACTACCTGCAGCGCTTCTTCGAGCTCGGCGACAAGTTCTACGAGGGCTTCTGCGAGCCCGGCCTGGTCTACAGCCCCGAGCTCGTCCAGTGGTTCGCCGACATGGAGATCCCGAACCTGGTCACGGACACGATCGCCAACGAGATCACCTTCGACCCGAACAACGGCGTCGCGCTCGTGCTGCACAACGCCCTGATGCGCAACCTCGGCGTCACGCTCACCGAGATCGTCGACCTGGAGGAGCTCGCCGCGGACTGCGCCGAGGACTCCCGCTACGAGTTCTTCTACGCCGCCGCCCCGCTGAAGGTCGCGAAGGGCAGCGGCTCGCCCGTCAACCCGATCGCCATCAAGTAGGCCCGAGCGAGGACTGGGAGGAACGCCGTGAGCGTGTACGACGAGCGGCCCTGGCTCGGCCTGTACGGCGACCTGCCGGCGGACCTCGCACCGGAGCACCCCGACGGGCTCTCGCTGTTCCGGAGCGGCCTGGCGGCCGACCCGGACGGCGTCGCGCTGCACTACTTCGACGGGTCGATGACGCGGCGCGAGCTGGACGAGTCCAGCGACGCCCTGGCGAGCGCGCTGCTCGCCCGGGGGTTCGGCGCCGGGGACCGGCTCGCGGTGTACCTGCAGAACGTGCCGCAGTTCGTCGTCTGCATGGTCGCGACGTGGAAGGCCGGCGGGGTGATGGTCTCCATCAACCCGATGAGCCGGTCCCGCGAGCTGACCTACCTCCTGGCGGACTCCGGCGCGACGGTCCTGGTCTGCCTCGAGTCGCTGTACGACGAGGTCGCCCGCGACGTCGTCGCCGGCCAGGGCGACAGCGGGGGCAGCGAGGTCGGGCTGGTGCTCACCACCAGCCCCCTCGACCACCAGACCCGGGACGACGAGCGGCTGTTCGCCGGCGTGGAGCGTCGCCGCCACGAGGGGACGACCGACCTGGCGGAGCTGATCGACGAGCATCGCGGCCAGGTGCCGCCGCCGGTGTCGTTCGCCCCGGACGATGTCGCGTTCCTGACGTACACCTCGGGCACGACGGGGGTGCCGAAGGGCGCGATGAACACCCACGGCAACGTGGTGTTCACGGCGCAGACCTACCGGGACTGGGCGCGGTTCGAGGCGGGCGGGTCGATGCTCGGGATCGCCCCGCTGTTCCACATCACCGGGCTCATCGGCCACGTCGCGGTCAGCTTCGCCGCGCCGATGCCGCTGGTGCTGGCCTACCGCTTCGAGACCGACGTCGTCCTCGACGCGATGCTCGAGCACCGGCCGGCGTACACGATCGGGGCGATCACCGCGCTCAACGCCCTGCTCGGCTCGCCCCGGTTCACGAAGGACCACTTCTCCTCGTTTGCCACGGTCTACTCCGGCGGCGCCGCGATCTCGCCGACGGCGGAGCGCCGGTTCCGCGAGGCGACGGGCCTGCAGGTGCACAACGCCTACGGGCTGACCGAGACCACCAGCCCGATGACCCTGACCCCGCGCGGCACGGCCTCGCCGGTCGACCCGACGTCGGGCGCGCTGTCGGTCGGGGTGCCGATCTGGAGCACCGTCGTCCGGATCCAGGGCGAGGACGGCGAGGACCTCCCGCTCGGCGAGGTCGGTGAGATCGTCGCCGACGGCCCCCAGGTCGTCGCCGGCTACTGGCGCAAGCCCGAGGAGACCGCGGCCAACCTGCCGGGCGGGGCGCTGAAGTCCGGCGACGTCGGCTTCATGGACACCGACGGTTGGATCTACATCGTCGACCGCAAGAAGGACATGATCAACGCGTCCGGCTACAAGGTGTGGCCCCGCGAGGTCGAGGACGTCCTGGCCGAGCACGACGCCGTCCGCGAGTCCGCGGTCGTGGGGGTCGCCGACGAGAAGCGCGGCGAGACGGTCAAGGCGTTCGTCAGCCTCGTCCCCGGCGCCGAGGTCACGCCTGAGGAGCTCATCGCGCACTGCAAGGAGCGGATGGCGGCGTACAAGTACCCGCGGTCCGTCGTGGTGATCGACGAGCTCCCGAAGACCGTGACGGGCAAGATCCTGCGTCGCGAGCTGCGGGAGCAGCCCGGCGAGGCTTGAGGATTCACCCCTGGTGCCCGGCCCGGTGCCGGGGGTGTGCTGCTGGTCTCGGCCGGCGTCATGGGGGTGCCGGCCCGACGAGCGGGGCCGCGCATGGGGCGCACGACGCACACGACCACGTCCGGACGACGACGAGGGCGCCTGGTCGTCCTCCTCGCGCTGCTGCCGGCGCTCCTCGCGGGCCCGGCCGTCGCGCACGAGGGACACGGGACCGACGAGGGAACCGAGGACGGGGCCGAGCACGCGCGCCTCGACCTGGCGGGCCGGTCCGTCACCGAGGTCGAGCGGCGCACGCTCGCGAACCGGGCGCGGATGCGGGCCGCCGGCCGGTACCCGGAGGCCGGGCGCTCCGCCCCCGGGGTCGCCCCGGACCCGGCGCGGTCCGGGTCGTGGGGCCCGGTCCTCGACACCCCCGTCGTCCCGGTGTTCCAGGCCGTCCTGCCCGACGGCGCGGTCCTGATGTGGGACTCGGTCGGCGACGGGCCGACGGAGTCGTCCGACGGCCAGACCTTCACCCGCGCGATGGTGTGGGACCCGCGCGACGACACCTACGAGCGGGTCGACGTCGAGGGCCACAACATCTTCTGCGCCGGCTACGCCCAGCTGCCGGACGGCGACGTCCTCGTCGTCGGCGGCAACAAGAACGCCGCCCTGGAGGGCATCCGCCGGACCCACGTCTTCGACTGGCGCACGCGGGAGTGGTCTCGCGGCCCGGACATGCTGGCCGACCGCTGGTACCCCTCGGTCGCGACGCTCGCCACCGGCGCGGCGCTCGTCGTCGCCGGCGGCCCCGGCCTGGCCGAGGTGTACGACCCCGGCGCCAGCACGCTCCGCGGCCTCACCGGCTTCGAGAGCTACGACGAGCGGCTCTACCCCTTCCTCGTGCCGCGGCTCGACGGCCGCGTGGGCATGGTCGGCCCCGGACCCCGGCTCGACGTCATGTCGACCGCCGGGGACGGCGCGCTCGAGGTCGCGGGCGGCCGCGACGGCCGGGACCGGTCCTACGGCAGTTTCGCCACCTTCACCCCCGGCCGGACCCTGGTGTCCGGCGGCAGCCCCGTCGAGGAGGCGCCGACCGACACCGCCGTCGTCGTCCGCGACGACGAGGAGGGCGGGACCGCGGTGACCCCGACGGGCCCGATGGCCTTCCGGCGCAAGCAGCACAACCTCACCGTGCTCGCGGACGGCTCCGTGCTCGCCACCGGCGGCCAGCGCACCCGTGCGTACGGCGGTCTCGTCGACCTGCGCGACCCGGTCCTCGCCGCGGAGCGCTGGGACCCCGCCACCGGCCGCTGGACGATGCTGGCCTCCGCCGCCCGGGCACGGCAGTACCACTCCACCGCCTCGCTGCTGCCCGACGGCAGGGTCCTGACCGGGGGCGGCGGGGTCTGCGCGCCCTGCGTCACCGCCGGCTACCTGGAGAAGAACCTCGAGACGTTCACCCCGCCGTACCTCTACCGCCGCGACGGCAGCGGCCGCCTCGCGGCCCGCCCGCGGGTGTCGGGGGTCCCGGGCTCCGTCCGGGTCGCCACGACCTTCACGGCGACCTCGCCGTCCGCCGGGAGCATCCGGAAGGTCGGCCTCGTCCGCCTCGGCGCCCCCACCCACAGTGTCGATGCGGGCCAGCGCTACGTCCCGCTGTCCTTCGCGCGGTCGGGACGGACGCTCACCGTCCGCGCTCCCGCGAGCACCCGCGTCGCCCCGCCCGGCTACTACCTGCTGTTCGCCGTCGACGACCGCGGCGTGCCGTCGGTCGCGAGCACGGTGCAGGTGACGCCGCCCGGCGGGATCGCCACCGCGCCGGAGGACCTCGCCCTGCACCGGCCGGCCACCGCGTCGAGCACCCAGCCGGCCGAGGGGTCCGACCCGAGGGAGGTGTACGAGCCGGGGAGCGCGGTCGACGGCAGCACGGACACCCGGTGGGCGTCCGCCGTCTCCGAGGACGAGTGGTGGCAGGTGGACCTCGGCGCGACGCGGTCGGTGGGCGCCGTGCGGACCGTCTGGGAGACCGCGTACGCCGCCCGCTACCAGGTCCGGACCTCCGTCGACGGACGCCGCTGGCGGACCGCCCGGACGGTGACGGCGGACGCCCCGCGGACCCGTCGCACCACGTTCCGGAGCCGGCCGGCCCGGTACGTGCGGATCCAGGGACTCGCACGCGGGACGCCGTACGGCTACTCGCTGCGGGAGGTCGGGGTGTACGCCGACTGACCGACGACGCTCGCGGGGCGATGAGTCCCGGCCGGGGCGCGGGTCGACCCGGCATGAGCGACGAGCACGTCAGCGCCACGAGGGTGGTGCCCGCGACCGCCGGGGCCGTCTTCGCCCTCCTGACCGACCCCCGCCGCCACGCCGGCGTCGACGGCACCGGGTGGGTGGGTGCCGCGGTCGACCCCGCGCCGCTCACCCGGGTCGGCCAGGTGTTCCGGATGCGGATGGTCCACGCCGACCACCCCGACGGCGAGTACGAGACCGCCAACGAGGTCCTCGTCCTCGAGCCCGACCGCGCGGTGGCCTGGCGCACGGGCTACCACGACCCCGAGGTCGGCGGCCTCGTGTTCGGCGGCTGGTGGTGGCGCTACGACCTGGTGCCGGAGGGTGCGGACGGCACCCGGGTCACCCTCACCTACGACTGGTCCGCCGTCGGGCCCGGTCCGCGGGAGTACCTGGACTTCCCGATGTTCCCCACCGGGCACCTCGAGGCGTCGCTGCGCCACGTCGCCGCCATGCTGGAGCCCCACCCACGATGAGGAGCACCCGTTGATCTACATCACCGTCAAGAAGAAGCTGAAGCCGGGCACGGCCGACGACTACCTCGCCGCCGCCCGCCCGTTCCTCGAGGCCACGCGCGGCGAGCCGGGCAACAAGTGGTTCGAGCACTACCGCAGCGTCGACGACCCGGACACCGTGCTGACGATCGAGGCGTTCGACGACAAGGCCGCCGGTGAGGCCCACGTCGCCTCCGAGCACTTCCAGCGCAACCTGGTCGAGGACCCCGCCAAGCAGTACGTCGCCGAGCGGCCCGAGATCCTCTACGTCGACCTCCCCGACCGCGACGGCTGGGACGAGATGTCGGAGTTCTGAGTCGTCAGGCGGACGGGTCCTCGGACCTCAGGCCCGCTCGTGGACCGTGACGGTGTAGCCGTCGGGGTCTGCGAACGCGAAGGTGAAGCCGAAGGGCCCGTCGACCGGCGCGACCGTGATCGGCACGCCGGCGTCGGCCAGACGCGTGTGGAGGCCGGCGGCGTCGGGGTCGCGGAACCAGACCCCGACGCCGCGGCCGAGGTCGCCGGCGTCGAGGTCCATGCCCTCGACCGGCGTCCGGACGGCGAAGGTCGTCGTGCCGTCCGAGAACGCGGCGGCGTGGGGGTTCGGCACGGGGATGCGGGTCATGCCGACGACGTCGGCGTAGAACCGCGCCGACGCGTCGAGGTCGCGCACCTGGAAGGAGACGAAGTCGGGTCCGCCGATGGTCATGAGGAGCTCCTGGGACGAGTTCTAGTGTCAAGGTTGTGACACTCAGAACAGTAGTGACAAACTGTTGACATGACAAGCGGGGGACTCGTGACGCCGGCCGAGCGGCTCGGACGCCTGGTCAAGGAGACGCAGGCGGTGCTGCACCAGCGCATGGACGAGGCGCTGCGGCCGCTGGGGCTGAGCGTGGCCCAGTACGCCTGCCTGCAGACGCTGTCGGCGTCCCCGGGTGCCACGGGTTCCGAGCTCGCCCGGCAGGTGTTCGTGTCGCGGCAGGCGATGAACGTCATGCTCCAGGGACTGGAGCGGCACGGACTCCTCGAGCGCTCCGAGGTGCCGGGTCCACGACGCGAGCGGGGGACCGACCTCACCGCGCGCGGCCGGGTGGCGCTGGGCGACGCCGCCGCCGCCGTGCGTGCGGTCGCCGTGGGCATGACCGGTGACCTCGACGCCGACGAGACCGAGCGCCTGCTCGCGCTGCTCGGCCGGTGCCGCGACGCGCTGGCCGGGGGTTCCTGAACGCCGCCTCAGGAAGCCGCCGTACGGTCGGGACGATGAGGAAGCCCCGCCGTACCCCGCTCGTCCTCGGTCATGTCCTGGCCGCCGCCCTGCTGACCCTGACCGCCTGTGGCGGCTCGGAGGACGACGCGTCGTCGAGCGACAGCTCGAGCGAGGGCGGGTCGTCGGCGACGGACGCGGGGGACATCCCCGAGGTCGTCGCCGAGGTCAACGGCGAGGAGATCAGCAAGGAGCGCTTCGTCGCGGCGTACGAGGGCCAGCTGCAGCAGTCGCAGGCCAGCGGGCAGACCCCCGACGTCGAGGCGGTGCGGGAGCAGACGGCGAACGCGCTGGTCGACGCCGAGCTGCTGCGCCAGGAGGCCGAGGCCCGCGACCTCACGGTGACGCCGCAGCAGGTGCAGGCCGAGCTGGCGGACCTCGCCGAGCAGAACCAGGTCGCCTCGGTCCGCGAGTTCGTCGACGCCGTCGAGGAGCAGGGCCTCTCGGAGGCCGACGTCCGCTCCCAGGTCGGCACGCAGCTGCAGATCGAGGCCCTCGTGGACGACGAGGAGGGCCCGTTCGAGCCCACCGAGCAGGAGCTGCGTGCGACCTACCAGCAGGCGAAGCAGCAGCAGGAGACCCTCAACTCCCAGCTGGGCGAGGGCTCGGAGCAGGCCCAGGAGGTCCCGCCCTTCGCGCAGGTCCGTCGTCAGCTCGTCGAGCAGACGGTGGCCAACGAGCAGGCGCAGGTCGCGCAGACGCTGGCGCAGGCGCTCCGCGAGGACGCGGACATCCAGATCAACGTCTGATCCCTCGCCGGGTCGGGCTCAGGCGATGATCCAGATCGCGAGCAGCACCACGATCACCAGGAACGCCGTGCCGCCGATGCCGTAGCCGTAGCCCCACTTGCCCCTGGTCGCCATGCCCGCATCATGCGCGACCAGCCCCGTCCTGGGAAGGGCGCGACGTCTCACCCCGTGCGCGGGTGCAGCACCACCCGGGCGACGGTGGCGGGCCGGCTGTCCACGCTCCCGGTGACGTCGACGACCGCGAGGCCGCGGCCCGCGTGGCGGACCTCGGTGGTGTAGGCCAGCGTCGCGCCGACCGGGATCGCGCGGGTGTAGGTGATGTGCAGCGACGCCGTGGTCAGGTGGTCGGCCACGGCGCCGCGGGCGACGAGGTCCGACAGGCACAGCGACATCCCGCCGTGCACGTTGCCGAGCGGGTTCGCCATCAGGTCGGGGACGACGAACGGCCCCGAAGCGGCGTACGTGCTGCTCAGCCAGCGCACCACGTCGGTGCTGCCCGCCACCGGGGTGTACGACGGCGACCCGGGGTCGCCGGCCATCGGCACGAACCGGCCGCGCTGGGTCCCGACGGCGACCAGGCGGCCGTCGTCGTCGGTGAGCCGTCCGGTCGCGAACGCGCCGAGGGTGCCGACGTGCACGAGGTCGGCCTCGGCGTGGAGGCGGCCCTCGGTCGGCAGCGGCCCGAGCACGTCCACGGTGATCTCCGCGCTCACCGACCAGCGACCCTCCGGCCGGGAACCGATCAGGGCGTAGCCGAGCACGTCGTCCAGCAGGACGCCGACCGCGCCGGCGGGGACCTCTCCGTCGTCCGCCGCGAGCCACGGCCCGGCGAGCATCGAGCCGGTCAGGCGGTCGCCGGCGTACGTCACGGGCTCGAGGCGGAACAGGTCCTCGGGTCCGCCGGCGATGAGGGGCAGCGGGGCGTGGCTCATGGCCCCATCGTCGCGGAGCGCCGGGGACGGGCCGCGAGCAGGCCGTCCACCGCAGACGTCCGTGGTCGCCGACGGACGGGGTCGGACGGAGTTCCCTCGACCGGCCGAGGGGTCCCGGCTAGCCAGGGGTCGGACACGATGGAGCGGTGACCGCGCCCCCCGACGACGGCCCGACGTGGGGGCGCCTCGACAAGCTCCTGCTCGCGGGCATCGGGCTGCGGACCCTCTACGGCCTGGCGATGCTGCCGCTGATCCCGCTGCTCATCGCCACCCGGCCCCTCCTGCTGACGCTCCTGAGCGGCTCGACCGTCGCCGAGGTGGCCCTGGGGGTGGAGGTGCGGACCGGGGACGTGCCCTGGCTGCTGGCCGTCGCGGCCGCGGTCCCGCTCTGGCTCGCCACCGACTGGCTCTACTGGCTCGCCGGCCGCCGCTGGGGCGACCGGGCGCTCGAGCGGCTGAGCCGCGGGAACGACGCCCGGAGCGCCCAGCGCATCGACCGCACCCACCGCGCGATGCAGCGGCTCGGTCCGGTGGGCGTCGTGCTCGCCAAGGCCATCCCGGTGCCGCCCCAGCTGATCTACGCCGTCGCCGGGGCGGGCGGGATGCGGCTCGGGGTCTTCCTCGCGCTCAACCTGCTGGGCGTGACCCTCGCGGCCGCCGTCGTGATCACGCTCGGGTACGCCGTCGGGGAGCAGGCCGTGGCCCTCATCGACGTCTTCCAGCGCTACGCCGCGCTGACCACGGGCGTGGTCGTCGCCCTGCTGCTGGTCGTCTGGCTCGTCCGGCGCCGGCGGGCGGGTCTCAGCGCCCCGTCGCCGGAGTGACGGGCAGCCCGGGGGCGACGTCGTCGACCGCCAGGTCACGACCGCGGGTCTCCGGGAGCAGCCTCGCGCAGACCAGGCTCAGGACCGCGACCCCCACGGCGTACGCCGCGACGAGGCCGAGCCCGCCGTCCGCCCGCTGCACGAGCCACACCGCGATGAGCGGGGTCAGGCCCGAGGCCACGATGCCGGACATCTGGTAGAGGAACGACAGGGCCGAGTAGCGGTAGCGGGTGTCGAACAGCTCGCTCCAGAAGGCGGCGAGCGGACCGTAGACGACGCCGTACACGACGCCGAGGCCGCCGACCATCACCGCGAAGATCCCGAGCGTCGTCCCGCCGGCGACGAGCTGGGTCGCGGGGACGGCGAAGAGCAGGCCGGTCACGGCCCCGACGGCGAAGACGGGACGGCGCCCGAAGCGGTCGGACAGGGCGCCGGACACCAGGACGAGGACGACGCCGAGCGCGGCACCGGCCATCACCGCGCCGAGCACGGTCGAGCGGTCGACGCCGACCACGTTGACGGCATGGGCGAGGAAGAACACCGAGAAGAGGTTGAAGGTGAAGCCCTCGATGAAGCGGGTGCCCATGCCGAGCAGCAGGTGGCGCGGCTGCGAGCGGATCACGTCGAGCACGGGGGTGGCGCTGACGTGCTTCTTCTCCTGCACCTGCTGGAACGACGGGGTCTCGGCGATGCTGAGCCGGATCCACGCGCCGACCGCGAGCAGCACGATCGACAGGAGGAAGCAGACCCGCCAGCCCCAGGCGAGGAACTGCTCGTCGGGCAGCTGGCTGGCGACCGTGAACGCTCCCGAGGCCAGGAACAGCCCGCCGGGGACGCCGATGTGGGCGAAGCTGCCGAAGAAGCCGCGCTTCTCGGTCGGGGCGAACTCGACCGCGAGCAGCACGGCGCCGCCGTACTCGCCGCCGATGCCGATGCCCTGGGCGATCCGCAGGACGACGAGCAGGATCGGGGCCCACACCCCGATCTGGTCGTACGTCGGGAGCAGGCCGACCGCGGTCGTGCCGAGGCCCATGATCAGCAGGGTCCAGATCAGCATCTTCTTGCGGCCCAGCCGGTCGCCGAAGTGGCCGAAGATCAGCCCGCCGACGGGCCGGGCGACGAAGCCGACCGCGAAGGTGCCGAACGCCGCGAACTGGGCGGCCGGCCCGTCCAGGCCGTTGAAGTAGAGGCGGTCGAAGACCAGGCCGGCGGCGGTGCCGTAGAGGAAGAAGTCGTACCACTCGATGACGGCGCCGACCGAGGACGCCGCGGCGACCCGGCGGGGGTCCGGCCCGTCCTGGGGTGCGTCCGGGGCGGGGGACCCGTCGGTCGGGACGGCGCGGACGGTCACGGGTGCTCCTGCGGGCTCGACGAAACTGGACTAACCCGATCGAGATTGAAGGGTGGGGCCGCCGTCGCGCAACTCAGGAGGGCCTCCCGGCCGTCGCGTCGGACGACCGGGGGATCGGCCCGCCCTGTCACCCCGCCAGCCGGATCGTGGCGCGTCGGCCGGTCCGCCGGGCACAGTGGGCCCCGTGAGCGACTTCAACAGCCAGGTCATCGCGGAGTTCAGGGAGAACGGCGGCACCGTCACGACGGCGGGCTTCGGTCGTTCGCTGGTCCTCGTCCACCACGTCGGCGCGCGGTCGGGCACCGAGCGGGTCACCCCGCTGGTCCCGGTGCGCGACGGCGCGGACACGTGGCTCATCGCGGCCTCGAAGGCGGGCGCGCCGGACAACCCGGACTGGTACCACAACCTCCTCGCCCACCCGGACGTCGAGATCGAGACCCCGGACGACGGGACCGTCGCCGTGCACGTCACCGAGCTGACCGGCGCCGACCGGGACGCCGCCTGGGAGCGCTTCAAGGAGATGAGCGACGGCTTCCGGTCCTACGAGGAGAAGACCGACCGCGTCATCCCGGTCCTGGCCCTGCGGCGCCGCTGAGCCCGGCGTGCTCAGCCCGCGAGGCCGCCGTCGATCGAGAAGGTCACCGAGGTGACCATCGCGGAGTCGTCGCTGGCCAGGTAGAGCGCGGCGCGGGCGATCTCGTCGACCGTCGAGTGGCGGCCCAGCGGGATGAGGTCGTCGAAGAACTTGTTGGCGGCCTCCAGCTCCTCGCCGGTGAAGCGCAGCTCGATGTCGTCCTGGAACGGCGTCGAGGTGGGTCCCGGGTGCAACGTGTTGACGCGGACGCGGCGGGGCGCGAGCTCCTTGGCCACCGTGCGCATGAGGCCGACCTGCGCGTGCTTCGCGGCGACGTACGGCGACAGCGTCGGGAAGCCGATCAGCCCCGCGATGCTCGAGGTGATGATGATCGAGCCGCCGTCGGCGATCCGCGGAGCGGTGTGCTTGACGACGTGGAAGGCGCCGAGGACGTGGACGGCGAGCACCCGGGCGAAGCCGTCGGACCCCTGCTCGGCCACCGGCGCGATCTGGCCGCTGATGCCCGCGTTGGAGAAGACGACGTCGAGGTGGCCCCACCGCTCCAGGCAGGCGTCGACGGCCCGCTCGACCGCGGCCTCGTCGGTGACGTCCGCGGTCGTGGCGGAGGCGTGGTCCTCGCCCAGGGAGGCGACGGCCTCGCCCAGCAGGCCCTCCTCGATGCCGACGAGGTGCACCGAGGCGCCCTCGGCGACGAACAGCCGGGCGCTGGCCAGGCCGATGCCCGACTCGCCCCCGGTGACGATGACGACCTTGTCCTGCAGACGACCCATGACCTGCTCCTCACTGCGCTGGGAGATGCGTGGCCACACCGTAGGAGTGGGCGTCGGCTCCCGGACAGGTCCGTGAGCGCGGCCCGACGTCACGCCGTCGCAGGATGTCGGGGTGGGTCGCCCCTCACTAGGGTGCCCGGACAGGCACACCCCACCGCGAGGAGACGTCATGACCGACCGCGACCCGAGCGTCAGCCGCTTCCCCGTCCCGGACCTCGCCGACGTCCCGACCGACGTCCGCGACACGATCCTCGCGGTCCAGGAGAAGTCGGGCTTCGTCCCGAACGTGTTCCTCGCCCTGGCGCACCGGCCCGCGGAGTTCCGGGCGTTCGTCGCCTACCACGACGCGCTCATGGAGTCCGAGGGCAACCTGTCGAAGGCCGAGCGGGAGATGATCGTCGTGGCCACGTCGAACCTCAACCGCTGCCAGTACTGCGTCGTCGCCCACGGCGCGATCCTCCGGATCCGGGCGAAGGACCCGCTGGTCGCCGACCAGGTCGCGGTCAACCACCGCAAGGCCGACGTCACCGAGCGGCAGCGCGCGATGCTCGACTTCGCCGTCAAGGTCACCACGGCCTCGTACGACGTGGGGGAGGCCGACTTCGAGGCCCTCGCCGGCCACGGGTTCACCGAGGCCGACGTGTGGGACGTCGCCGCCATCGCCGGGTTCTTCGGGATGTCGAACCGGCTCGCGAACGTCGCGAACATCCGGCCGAACCCCGAGTTCTACCTGATGGGCCGGACGCCGAGGTCCTGACGTGGACACGTCCGACCGGACCACCTGCGCGGTCGTCGGGGGCGGCCCGGCGGGGCTCGTCCTCGCCCTGCTGCTCGCCCGCGCGGGCGTCGAGGTCACGGTGCTGGAGAAGCACGCCGACTTCCTGCGCGACTTCCGCGGCGACACCGTGCACCCCTCGACGCTCACCGCGCTCGACGACCTCGGGCTGTTCGAGGCCTTCGACGCGCTGCCGCAGACGCGGCTGCGGTCGGTGTCGGTGCCGACACCGTCCGGGGACGTCACCGTCGCCGACTTCGGCCGGCTCCGCGAGCCCCACCCGTACGTCGCGATGGTCCCGCAGTGGGACCTCCTCGACCTGCTCGCGGACGCCGCCGCGGCGGAGCCGACCTTCGACCTCCGGCGTGAGCACGCCGTGACCGGGCTCGTCCGCGAGGGCGGGAGTCCGGGAGGCCGCGTCACCGGGGTCGCGTACGACGCGCCGTCCGGCCCCGGGACGCTCACCGCCGACCTCGTCGTCGCCTGCGACGGCCGCTGGTCCGTGGTGCGGGAGGCGTCCGGGCTCGCGGTCCGCTCCTTCGAGGTCGGCTTCGACGTCTGGTGGTTCCGCGTCCCCACCACGCACCGGGTCGCGGAGTCCCTCGTGCCGCGGCTGACCCGTGCCGGCGTCCTCATCGGCATCCCGCGCCGCGGCTACCTGCAGGCGGCGTACCTCGACCGGAAGGGCCGCGACGCCGCGCTGCGGGCGGAGGGGATCGACGCCTTCCGCCGACGGATCGCTGCGATCGTGCCCGAGGTCGCCGACGACCTCGCGGCGGTGGCGTCGTTCGACGAGGTGAAGGTCCTCGACGTGCGCCTCGACCGGCTGCGGCGGTGGTCCGCGCCGGGCGTGCTGTGCCTGGGCGACGCCGCCCACGCCATGTCGCCGGTGGGCGGCGTCGGGGTCAACCTCGCGGTCCAGGACGCGATCGCGGCCGCCCGGCTCCTCGCGGCGCCGCTGCGCACCGGGGCCTTCGCCGGTGGCCTCTGGCCGGAGGACGCCGTCCGCGCCGTCGAGCGTCGCCGCCGGATGCCCACCGTCGCGATCCAGACGCTGCAGCGCGTGCTGCACCGTCGGGTGATCGTGCCGGCCGTCGAGGGGCGCGGCGACGGGCTCCCGCCCGCCGCCGCCCGCCTGCTGCGTCGTGTGCCGGCGCTCGCCCGCATCCCCGCCACCCTCATCGGGGTCGGTCCGCGCCCCGAGCGGGTGCCCGGGTGGGCCCGCCGCTAGCCGAGCGAGTCGAGCACCGCCGCGATGCGGCGCTCGCTCGTCGCCTCGGTCTTGGCGGACGCCACGGCCTGCGCGTGGGCCTTCCGCTTGCTCGGCGACAGCGCGTCGAACGCCTCCCGCGCCCCAGGACGCGCGTCGAGCGCAGCGGCGAGGGCCTCGGGCACCTCGACGGTCCGGGGCTCGTCGTCCACCGCGAGGTGCACCTCGACCTCGTCGCCGGCGCCACGACCGGTCGCCGCGCGGGTCGCCGCGTTGAACGACACGAGCACCCGCCCGCCCCTCGACCCGGTGGTCGTCGTCCACGTGTGGCCGTCGACGGTGGCCCGCACCGGCACCCGCTTGCCGCGCCCCAGGGCCTCGAGGACCTCGTCGGGGACGACGATGCCGACGTTGTTGCCGCCGGTGGCCTCCAGCGTCGTCGTGAACGTCTGCGCCTCGCTGCTCACGCTCCGCCCCGCAGGTCGAAGTCGTCGTCGCGGAACTCGCCCGGCGGCCGGGCGTCGACGACGCCCTCCTCGCGGGCGCGCAGCTCGACCCGGCGGATCTTGCCGGAGATGGTCTTCGGCAGCTCGAAGAACTCCAGCCGCCGCACCCGCAGGTACGGCGCCAGGTGCTCGCGGGCGTGGGCGAGGATCGAGCGGGCGGTCACGGCGTCGGGCTCGTGTCCCGCGACCAGCGCGACGTACGCCTTGGGGATCGCGGCCCGCACCGCGTCGGGGGCGGGGACGACGGCCGCCTCGGCGACGGCGGGGTGCTCGATGAGCACCGACTCGAGCTCGAACGGGCTGATCTTGTAGTCGGAGGCCTTGAAGACGTCGTCGGTGCGGCCGACGTACGTGATGTAGCCCCTCTCGTCGCGCGAGGCGACGTCGCCGGTGTGGTAGAGACCGCCGGCCATCGCCTCGTCGTTGCGGGCCGGGTCGCCCTGGTAGCCGGTCATCAGCGACAGCGGGCGGGTCGACAGGTCCAGGCAGATCTCGCCCTCGCCGACCCCCTCGACGACGGTGCCGGCCACGGGGTCCAGAAGCACGACGGGGACGCCCGGCAGTGGCCGTCCCATGGAGCCGGGGACGACCTCCTGGCCCGGGGTGTTCGCAACGCTCGCGGTCGTCTCGGTCTGCCCGAAGCCGTCGCGGATGGTCAGCCCCCAGTGCCTCTGCACCTGGCTGATGACCTCCGGGTTGAGCGGCTCGCCGGCGGCGATCGCCTCCCGCACGGTCGCGGGGCGGTCGGCCAGGTCGGCGTTGATGAGCATCCGCCACACGGTCGGGGGAGCGCAGAACGTGGTCACGCCCTCGGTGCGCAGCCGGGCGATGAGCGCGGCCGGGTCGAAGCGCGCCTGGTTCAGCACCAGCACCGTGGCCTCGGCGAGCCAGGGCGCGAAGAAGTTCGACCACGCGTGCTTGGCCCAGCCGGGGGAGGAGATGTTGAGGTGCACGTCGCCGGGCTGCAGCCCGAGCCAGTACATCGTCGACAGGTGGCCCACCGGGTAGGAGACGTGGGTGTGCTCGACCAGCTTCGGGCGGCTGGTGGTGCCGGAGGTGAAGTAGAGGAGCATCCGGTCGCTGCTCGCGTTGCCCGGGTGCTCGACGGGCGGGTGGTCGGTGGGGAGGTCGGCCAGGGACCCCCAGCCCTCCGGTGGGGTGCCGGCGTCGACGACGTACCGGGCGTGGTCGCCGGGGACGCCCTCGAACTTGGCGACGTCGGCGGCGTTGGCGATCACGGCCCGGGCGCCGCCGCGCTCGAGGCGGTCGACGAGGTCGGAGGTGCCGACCGCGGTCGTGGTCGGCATGATCACCGCCCCGAGCCGGATGATCGCGAGCATGCTCACCCAGAGCTCGACCTGGTTGCCGAGCATCACCACCACGGCGTCACCGCGCCCGAGGCCCCGCTCCCGCAGGTGGGCCGCGACCGCCTCCGAGCGGACGACCAGCTCGTCGAACGAGTACGACGCCCGCGCGCCGTCCGCCTCCACGACGACGAGGCCGGGCGCGTCGTTGCCGCGGGCGAAGCCGTCGAACCAGTCGTGGACGAAGTTGAACGAGGTCCCCACGTCGGGCCACGTGAACTCCGCGACGGCGGTGTCGTGGTCGGTGCGCAGGTCGAAGAGGCGGTCGCGGGACGCGAGCAGCGCGGCGTTGCGGGAGGTCATGGCGGGATCCTCCCTCGCCGCCCTGGTCGGAGGAAGGGGCGCGCCGGGAGGCTCGCCCTCCCGCGAGGGGTGCCCTCCGGCCGCGGACCGTCGTACTCTCGAGCAGCCGCCGGAGGGAGGACCGAGCCGATGCTGTCGAGCACCGCGCCCCGCACCCACACGCAGGCGCCCGACCGGCGGGCCTGGCGGGACCTGCTCCGCGAGCACTTCGTCAGCCTCGACGTCGCCGATGCCGCCGACGGGCTGCACGGTGCGGTGGAGAGCTGCCTGCTGGGCCACCTGCAGCTGTCGACGGTCACCTCGGTCGACCAGCGCATCAGCCGCAGCCAGACGCTCATCAGCCGCGACCACGACGCGCTGTTCCAGGTGGGGCTGGTGCGGTCGGGGCGGGCGGTGGTCGAGCAGGACGGCCGCACGGCCGTGCTGGAGCCCGGTGACTTCGTCGTCTACGAGACTTCCCGCCCGTTCGAGTGGCAGCTCCGCTCCGCGCGGTCCTCGCGGCACTGGGAGCTCGCCGTCCTCACCTGGCCGCGGTCCAGCTTCCGTCTCAGCGAGTCCCACACCCGTGAGCTCACCGCGCGGGTCTTCGCGGCGCAGCACGGCATGTCCCGGGTGGTCTCCGACCTCCTGAGCGGCCTGGTCACCGAGCAGCCGACGATGGCCGAGGGTGCCGCGACCGCGATGGCCGACCAGGTCGGCGAGATCCTGTCGGTGGCCCTCGAGGCCCTGCCGTCCACGCCGCTGCGGCCGGGCTCCGACCGGCTGCTGCGCGAGGTCGACGACTACATCGACGCCCACCTCGGCGACCCGGGTCTCACCCCGGACCGGATCGCCCAGGCCGTCGCCATCTCCACCCGCCAGCTGCACCGGCTGTTCCTCGAGCGCGACCTCACGGTCGCGCAGACGGTCCGGACCCGGCGGCTGGAGGGTGCCCGGCGCGAGATCCGCGCGAGCCTGACCCGCGACCGGTCGCTGCGCGAGATCGCCCGCAACTGGGGGTTCCTCGACCTCGCGGTGTTCGGCCGTGCGTTCCGCGCGGCGTACGGGCTGAGCCCGCGGGAGTACCGCGCCCAGCAGTGCGCCCTCTCGGGCGACCCCCGAGCCCGGGTCCGGCCGCGGCGCTGAGCTGGGGTGACTCTGCGCCTGCGTCGCCGGACCCGGACCGGCGGGGGGCTCAGGCGGTCGTGGGGTCCTCCGGGGAGGAGACCCGCTCGACCTGGATCAGCGTGTCCGAGAACGTCGGGGCGTTGCCGAGGTCCGCGAACCGCGTCGGGTTGAGCGACGACAGCGTCGACACCCCGAGGCTGTCGGTGCGCCAGTGCCCGAGGTGGCAGACCGTGACGCCCGAGATCGTCGCGTCGTCCACCTTCGCCAGCAGCGTCACGCTGCCGCGGTCGTTGAAGGCGCGGACGACGTCCCCGGACTCGATGCCGCGGGACTCCGCGTCGGCTGGGTTCATGATCAGCGTCGCCGGCTTCTGCACCTTCTGGTGCCGCTCGATGTTGCCGTAGCTGGAGTTGATGAAGGCGTGGGCCTTCGGCGAGATCAGGTTGAGCGGGTAGCGGGCGGCCAGCTCGGCGTCCGCGGCGCTCGACTCCCGCGGCGCGATGTAGTGGGGGAGCGGGTCGACCTCCTGGCCCGGCTGGTGGTCGTTCGAGCCCTGCCGGAACAGCGGGACGACGAAGTTGCCGGCCGCCGCGGCCGACGAGAGGAACTCGGTCTTGCCCGACGGCGTCCGGAAGTTGCCGTCGCGGTGCGGGGCGTACTCGTCCGGGCCGGGGAGGTTGAGCCGCGCCCAGCCCTTCTCCTTCAGCCCCTCGACGGTGATGCCCTCCATCGCGGGCGCCGTCCAGTCGAAGGCCTCGGCGATCATCTCGGTGTCGGTACGCCGGAACACCGGGTCGTCCATGCCCATCGCCGCGGCCAGGCGGCGGAACAGCTCGGTGTTCGGCACGGCCTCGCCGCGCGGCTCGATCGAGGGGTTGTTGTACGTGACGAACAGGTGCCCCCAGGAGAACATGATGTCCTCCTGCTCCAGCTGTGTCGTCGCGGGCAGCACGATGTCGGCGTACCGCGCGGTGTCGGTGAGGAAGTGGTCGCTCACCACCGTGAAGAGGTCCTCGCGCGACAGTCCCTCGATGAGCTCGTCCTGGTCGGGACAGACGACGACGGGGTTGGAGTTGTAGACCATCAGCGCCTTCAGGGGCGGGTCGAGCTGCATGGCGCCGGTGAGCGCCTGGCCGAGCAGGAACTGGTTCACCACGCGCGTGCCGGGCGTGATCAGCTCCGGGTGCATCATCGCGCCCCAGTTGACGGGGAACGCCCACAGCGGCAGCTGCAGGATGCCACCGCCCGGGTTGCGCCACGCGCCCACGAGGGCGGGCAGGCACGACAGCGTGCGGACCGTCTGACCGCCGCCGGCGTGGCGCTCGACGGCGACGCCGATGCGGATGACCGAGGGCTGGCTGGTGGCGTACTCGCGGGCCAGGGTCCGGATGGTCTCGACGTCGATGCCGGTCTCGGCCGACGCCCACTCGGGGGTGTACTGCTGCACCCGCTCGACGAGCTCGTCGTAGCCGACGGTGTGCGCGGCGACGTACTCGTCGTCGGTGAGGCCCTCGGCGATGATCACGTGCATCATCGCCAGCGCCAGGGCGCCGTCCGTGCCCGGCCGGATCGGGATGTGCTGCGTGGCGGCCTTCGCCGTCCGCGTGCGGACCGGGTCGACGACGACGACCTTCGCGCCGCGCTTCATGGCCTCGCGGATGTAGGGCCACAGGTGCAGGTTGGTGCTCTGGATGTTGGCGGCCCAGATGAGGATGAACTTCGAGTGCACCATCGACTCGGGGTCGACGCCGGCGGTGTCGCCGATCGTCATGGCGTACGCCGTGCACGATCCCGCGTCGCAGTAGGTGCGCTCCGCGACGGTCGCGCCGAGGTTGTTGAAGAACGGGTCGCCGACGTTCAGGCCGTTGAGGATGCCCTGGGTGCCGAGGTAGCTCACCGGCATGATCGCCTCGGCGCCGTGCTCGGCGATCGTCTGCTGGAAGCGCGTCGCGATCTCGTCGATCGCCTCGTCCCAGGTGATCTGCTCGAACTCGCCCGAGCCCTTCGGCCCGCTGCGCCGCATCGGGTGCAGGAGTCGGTCGGGGTGGTAGACGCGGTCGAGGTAGTTGTCGACCTTCACGCACAGGCCGCCGTCGGTGAACGGCATCTCCTTGCTGCCGGCGACGTCCACGGCGACGCCGTCCTGCACGGTGACGACCATCGCGCAGGTGTCGGGGCAGTCCTGCGGGCACGCGCCCAGGACCTTCAGCTCCGTCGTCTCGGTCGCGGTCGGCGGGTCGATCAGCTCGGTCATCGTGGCTCCTCGGTCAGGGTGTGACCAGCCAACTCGCCCGGCCCCCGCGCTGTCCGGTGGTGCAACGACCTGTACTCGACGATCCGTGCCAGGATCGCGGCCGTGGACGACGCCGCCGCTACCGCCGCTGCCCTGCGCGACCTGACCGCGACGCAGGCGCTCGCGGCGCTCGCGGAGGGCCGCGCGACCTCGGTCGCCCTCGTGACCGCCGCGCTCGAGCGTGCCGAGGCCCTCGCGGACCTGCACCCCGTGATCACCCTCGACCGGGACGGGGCGCTCGCGGCGGCTGCGGACTCCGACGCCGCGCGGGCGGCGGGTGAGCCGCTCGGTGCGCTCGCCGGGCTGCCGGTGCTGGTCAAGGACAACATCGACGTCGCCGGCCTCCCGACGACCGGTGGAACGCCGGCCCTGGAGCACCACCGGCCCGCCGCGGACGCCGAGGTCGTGGCGCGGCTGCGGGCCGCGGGCGCCGTCGTCCTCGCCAAGACGAACCTCCACGAGCTGGCCTTCGGCATCACCACGACCAACGCCACGCCGTTCGCCGGGGTCGCCGAGAACCCGTGGGACCGCACGCGCATCCCCGGCGGCTCGTCCGGCGGTACGGCGATCGGCGTCGCCGCCCGCGTCGCCCCGCTCGGCCTCAGCACCGACACCGGTGGCTCCGGCCGGATCCCGCCCGCGTTCACCGGGGTCGTCGGCCTGCGTCCGTCCGTCGGGGACGGCGGCGAGCGCCGCTGGCCCCTCGACGGGGTGCTTCCGATCAGCGCGATGCTCGACACCGTCTGCCCGACCGGCCGCACCGTCCGCGACGTGGCCCTGCTCGACGCGGTCGTCACCGGTGCCGGTGTCCCCGAGCCGGTGTCGCTGGCCGGGCAGCGTCTCGGTGTCGTCGCCCAGCTGTGGGAGGGCCTCGCGGCCGAGGTCGAGGACACGGCGCGGACGGCGCTCGACCGGCTCGCCGGCGCCGGCGCCGTGCTGGTGGACGTCGACCTGCCCGACCTGCTCGTGCTCGCCGGCGCCGTGGTCTTCCCCGTCGCGCTGCACGACCCGCTCACCGACGTCCCGGCCTACCTCGCCGCCAGCGGCGCCGAGGTTACCCTCGAGGAGGTCGTCACCGGGGTCGCGAGCCCCGACGTCCGCGGCCTGATGGGCGTCGTGACCGGCGACGAGCACGCGGGCCACGCCGACGCGGTCGACGTGCGACGGCCTGCGCTGCAGCGCCTGATCGCCGGCACCCTCGCCGACCTCGACCTCGCGGCGCTCGTCTTCCCGACCTCGCCCGTGCCGCCCGCGGTCATCGATCGCGAGAACGGCTCCGGGACGACGTCGGTCGACGGCGGCGAGCCGGTGGACACCTTCGCCACCACCGTCCGGAACTGCATGCCGGCGTCGTCCGCGGGCACGCCGGGGCTGTCCCTGCCGGCCGGTCTCGCGCCGTCCGGCCTGCCCGTCGGGCTGTCGCTCGAGGGTGCGCTCGGCAGCGACACGGACTTGCTCGCCCTCGGCCTCGCGGTCGAGGACGTGCTGGGGACGCTGCCGGCGCCGCCCGTCTGACGGCTAGTACCGGACGACCGGCTTGAGCACCTCGCCCGACTCGCTGTCGGCGAACCCGGTGTTGATGTCGTCGAACGCGTAGTGCTTGACGAGGCGGTCGAACGGGAAGCGGCCCTGCTCGTACAGGCCGATCAGCCGCGGGATGAAGGTCTGCGGGACCGCGTCGCCCTCGATGACCATGTGCAGCGTCTGGCCCGACAGCAGGGTGGTGCCGATGTCGACGGTGCCCTCGGTGCCCGGGGTGGTCGCGCCCACCATGGCGCCGTGGCCGAGGGTGCCGAGGCAGTCCGAGAGCTGCCGGAAGACCGCGGGGACGCCGGTGGTGTCCAGCGCGTAGTCGGCCCCGCCGCCGGTGATCTCACGGATCCGCTCCACGGGGTCGCCGTCGTGCGGGTCGACCGCGTGGGTGGCGCCGAGCTCGAGGGCGAGGTCGCGGCGGGAGGCGACGGGGTCCACCGCGACGACGGTCCCGGCCTCGGCGACCACGGCCGCCAGCAGCGCGGCCATGCCGACCGCGCCGGCGCCGAACACGACGACGCTCGAGCCCGCGGGCGGGTCGAGCCGGTTGAGGATCGCGCCCGCCCCGGTCTGGATGCCGCAGCCCAGCGGGGCGAGCAGGTCGAGCGGTGCCGACTCGGGCACCTTCACCAGGCAGCGCTCGTAGACGTTCGCGTGCGTGGCGAACGACGACTGGCCGAAGAAGTGGGAGGAGACGTCGTCCCCGCCGTCGGCCGTGTAGGCCGCCGAGCCGTCGGGCCGGCGTCCGGAGAAGTTGAGGTCGTAGAACGTCGCGCAGTACGCCGGGTGGCCGGTCAGGCACAGGTCGCACTCGCCGCAGCTGGCGAAGCTCAGGACGACGTGGTCCCCGACGCCGACGCGGCTCACGCCGTCCCCGACGGCCTCGACGACCCCGGCGCCCTCGTGCCCGAGCACGGCGGGGAGCGGGACCGGGTACCACTGGTCGCGCACGATCGCGTCGGTGTGGCAGATGCCGCTCGCGACCATCCTCACCCGCACCTCGCCGGGGCGCGGGTCGTCGAGCTCGAGCTCCTGCATCGCGAGCGGCTCACCCTCGGCGGGGGCGACGGCGGCGGTGATCCTCATGGCTTCTCCTCGGGTCTCGGGGGTGCGCGGGGCCCCAACCTAGGGCCGTGGAGACCACCACCCCCACCGGCCACGTCCACGAGACCAGACCACCACCCGCCCACCCCCGACGCGAGTAGCCACGACTGGGTGACCGATCGGTGTCTCTCAGCGACACCGATCGGTCACTCAGGCCACTCGCCGGGTCTCGTGGTCCCTGCGCTCCTGCGTCGCTCCGGCGACCGGTGACCGAGCCACGCGCTCAGTCCAGCGCCACCAGGTCGAGCTCGTCGAACGCCGCGACCTCGGTCAGCCAGCGCGTCCGCACGAAGCCCTGGTGGTCGGGGTGACCGTCGTAGGCGTCGTACGCCGCGGTGTCGGCGAAGGACATCGCGAACTGGAACGTGTGGTCGCTCTTGGCGCTCACCTGTCGCGACACGACGAAGTCCTCGACCCCGGGGATCGCCGCGAGGGTGCGGCGTCCGGCGTCGAGGAACTCCGTCTCCTCCGGCGAGCCGAACGGGTGCACGAGCCGGAAGGCGACCGTGTGGCGGATCATCCGGCGTGCACCGGCGGGCCGTCGGTGGCGAGCTCGTCGTGCTTGACGGTGAGGAAGATCCACACGACCGCCGAGGCGATCAGCATCATCCCGGCGCCGATGAGGAACGCGTGGGTCGCGCCCTCGGTGAACGACGCCTGGAAGGTCGCCGCGTCCAGGAAGGTGAGGTTCGTGCCGGGCACGACGGCCGACGGGTCGATCCCGCCCTGGCCGAGGCCGGCCTCGAGCGGTCCGCGGACGGTGTCCTCGCGGCCGTTGGTGTAGGCGAGCGCCACGGTGCTGAGGGCGGCCAGGCCCAGGGCCCCGCCGATCTGCTGCATCGTGTTGAGGACGCCGGAGCCGATGCCGGAGTCCTCGGCCCGCACGTGGTGCACGGCGGTGAGGGTGAGCGGAACGAAGGTCATGCCCATCCCGACGGCCATCAGCACGATCCAGGGCAGCAGGTGCGCCCAGTAGTTGATGCCCGCGCCGGCGGCGTCCCCGGCGGCGAGCGCGCTCAGCACCTCGCGGGGGGAGTCGGCGACGTCGAGGCGGGAGAACATGAACAGCGCGAACGACGCCAGCAGGGTGCCGACCCCGGCGATGTAGCGGGGGTCGATGCGGTTGACGAGGTTCGAGGACAGCCCGGCGCCGATCACGATGCCGACCGAGAAGGGCAGGAACGCGAACCCGGTGCGCAGCGAGGAGTAGCCCACGACCTGCTGGATGAACAGGCTGAGGAAGTAGAACATCGCGAACATCGCCGCGGGGGCGACGAGCATCGCCGCGAAGCTGGCGGCCCGGGTGCGGTTGCGGAAGATCCGGATCGGCAGCAGGGCGTGCTCGGTGCGCGACTCGATCACGACGAACAGCGCGAGCAGTGCGATGCCGGCCGCGAGGCTGACCAGGGTCCAGGTGTCGCCCCAGCCGTACCGCTCGTCACCTGCGCGGGTCAGGCCGTAGACGAGGCCGACCAGGCCGAGGGTGCCGGTGACGGCGCCGGGGACGTCCATCTGACCGGGGCGGGCCTCGGACTCGCGCAGGAAGCGGGGCGCGAGGAACGCCGCGGCCAGGCCGATCGGGGTGTTGATGAGGAAGGTGAGGCGCCAGCCCGAGAGGTCCACGCCGACGATGCTGTCGAGCCCGGTGAGGTAGCCGCCGAGGATGAGGCCGACGGCGGCGCCGGCGCCGGACATGGCGGCGTACACGGCGAAGGCCCGGTTGCGGGCCGGGCCGGCCGGGAAGGTCGTCGTGATCAGGGCGAGCGCGGCCGGGGCGGCCATCGCGGCGCCGAGGCCCTGCAGCGCCCGGGAGCCGAGCAGCATGGCCTCGTTCTGGGCGAACCCGCCGAGCAGCGAGGCGATCGCGAACACGACGAGGCCGGTCGCGAAGATGCGGCGGCGCCCGTACAGGTCGCCGAGGCGACCGCCGAGGAGCAGCAGCCCACCGAAGGCGAGCGCGTAGCCGGTGACGATCCAGGACAGGTTCGCCTGGTCGATGCCGAGGTCGGAGCCGATGAACGGCAGGGCGATGTTCGTGATGGTGCCGTCGAGCACGACCATCAGCTGGGCGAGCGAGATCAGCACCAGGGCCCAGCCCAGGTGCAGGTCCTTCCCGTCGGTGTCGACCGTCCCGGCGGGGCTGGCTGGGACGTCGTCGGCCGCGGAGGGCTGCGACGAGGCGATGTCGGTCATGGGGCGTCCTTCATGTCTGTGGTGGTGTCGGCAGGGGAGTGCGGGAGCAGGGGGCCGTGGGTCGCGGCGGGCAGCACGAGGTGGTCGACGACCTGGACGACGAGCGCCTCATCGGGGACCTCGCCGAGGAAGAAGCGGCGGTGCAGGACGATCCCGGGCAGCGCGGTGGCGATCAGGTCGACGTCGACGTCCGGGTGGACCTCGCCGCGGTGCTGGGCGCGGCGGAAGACGAGGACGACCTGCTCGGCCCGCGGACCGATGAAGTCGCGCCGGAACGCGGCCGCGAACTCGGGGTCACGACCGATCGCGGTGATGACGCTGCTCATGACCGCGGTCTGGCGGGCGTCGGTCAACCCGCCGGTGGCGCAGAACATCGCGAGCAGGTCGCCGCGCAGGGTGCCGGAGTCGACGGGCTCGGGCATCGGCTTGGTGGAGAGCAGGGCCTCGATGACGAGCTCGGGCTTGGCGGCCCACCGCCGGTAGAGGGTCGCCTTCGACGCACGCGCCGCGGTGGCGACGGCGTCCATCGTGAGCCGGTCGTAGCCCACGTCGGCCAGGACGTCGAGGGCGGCCTCGAGGATCTCCCGCTCACGCTCGCCGACGACCCGTGGACGGGTGCGGGTCTCGGTCGCGGCGTCGCTCGGGCTCACCTGTGACCCCTGTCACTCGATGGAACGAAACGGTTTCGTTCTCTCCGACGAGAGTAGAGGACGAGGTCAGGGAAGCGGAAGTCAACGGGCGACGGCCTGGGAGGGGGTCATGCCGTACGCCGCCCGGTGGGCGGCGGCGAAGCGCCCGAGGTGGAAGAACCCCCACCGGGCGGCCACGTCGGAGACCCGGGTGGTGAGCGGGTCGCCGGCGAGGAGATCGGCGTGGGCGCGGGCCATCCGCACCCGCCGCAGCTCGCCCATCGGGCTGGTGCCGCGCTCCCGGCGGAAGGCCACCTGCAGGGTGCGGGGGCTGCACCCGGCGTGTCCGGCGAGCTCGCCGAGGGTCCACGGGTGCTCGGGGTGCGCCTCGATCAGCTCACGGGTGGCCCGGACCGCCAACGACGGCACGAGCTGCCCGGACCCGACGGGTTCCAGCGCGCTGTCGTTGGGCTGGGCGGCCAGCAGTCCGAGGACGAGGGACTGCTGGAGGCTCTCGGCCGCGAGCGGCGAGGTGAGCAGGCCGTCGCCGAGCTCCAGCTCGTCCACCACCAGGTGCACGAGACGCAGCCAGCCGCGCATCGCCGGTGAGTCCAGCTCCATGCGGGCGAGAACCAGACAGGGGCGAGCGTGCCGTCGTCGGACGGCGGGTGCGCGGCCGACTCGACGAGCCCGCGGGGGAGGTGGACCAGCAGCTGCTCGCAGTCGGCGGACCAGACCATGTCGACCGACCGGGTGGGGGAGAGCAGCGCGCCCCGACTGCGGTCGGACGCCACGACCTCCTCGTCCACCACGACCCGGGCGCGGCCCCGCAGCGGTACCTGGACCAGGTAGAAGTCGATGAGGAGGTCGGGGGTGATCCGGACCTCCTCGCCGTAGCGCAGGTAGTGGACGCCGATGTCGCCGATCCGCCCCGTGTTGTGGACGACGTCCAGACGTCCCGAGCCGGGCGGGATCCCGAGCGTGTGCGCGCAGTAGACCTCGCCGACGCGGCGACGCGCCTCCTCGGGGTCCGCGGTGTGCAACCGACCGTGGCGCAGCAGAGGGGTGCTCATGACGCGGACCTTCCACGGGGCGGCCCGGGCCTGGCGCCGGAGACGTGTGCATGGTCCCACCGCCGCAGGGGGTCCGACCAGCAGATCGCGGATCCGCGGATGATGTCCGGCCGGGTGGGGGGGGAGGACCCGGCCGGACCCTCCGAGGCTAGGCGCGTCGCCTCGTCGGGGATATCCACCGTGGTCCCCGGGTCGTCCGGGAAACGCAGTCCGCGCCCGAGCACGTCAGCGTGGGTGCGCCTCCCGGCGCAGGGCTCCCGGGGTGCTGCCCCACCACCGCCGCGCGAGGCGGGTCAGCACCGCCTGCTCGGCGACCCCGACGAGGCGCGCGACCTGCGCCAGCGGGAGGTCGGTGGTGGTGAGGTAGCGGTGTGCCTCGTGCCGCCGTACGTCGTCCAGGACCGCGGTGAAGCTCGTGTCCTCGTCGGCCAGGCGCCGCTGCAGCGTCCGGGGGTGGACGTCGAGCAGCCGCGCGACCGTGCCGACCTCCGGGACGGTGGTGGCGAGCAGCTGCTGCACCGCACCGCGGACGCGCGGGGTGACGAGGTCGCTCCGCGCGGGGACCTGGCGGGCCAGGTAGTCCAGCGCCACCCGCCGTACGGTCTCGTCGCGGCCGGCGAGCCGCAGGGAGCCGAGGCTGCTGGGCAGGCGGAGCAGCCCGACGGGCCGGTCGAAGCGGACCCGGGCGCCGAAGAAGTCCTCGTACGTCGACCGCGGCGCCACCGGCGGGTGCGGCAGGTCGACGCTGCGCAGCCCGTAGGAGCCGCCCGCCAGGGAGCGGATGATCCGGTGCAGCGTGCCGAGGCTGAGCGTGGCGCCCTGGGGCAGCGGCACGATCCCGGGCTCGGTGAGGTCGTAGCGGAGCCCGTCCACGCCGGCCACCCCCTCCGGGTCGGGGACGACGGAGATCCGCATGGCCGGGGCATGGACGAAGAGGTAGCGCGACGTGCAGGCCACCGCGTCCGCGACGGTCTCGGAGCTCTCGACGGCGAGGGCGAGGGCGCCGAGCACCGACAGGTCCTGCCGCTCGGCGACCATGAGGCCGAGGTCCGGGCGCGCCAGGTCGGCCGCGGCCAGCTCCAGCACGGTCGCGACCGCGACGTCGTCGACGAGGTCCTCGTCGGTGTCGAGGGCGGCCGGGTCGAGGCGGGCGCGCCGGGCCAGGTCGTCGGCGTCGCCGCCGAGCTCGCCGACGACCTCACGGAAGCCGCGGAGGCCGGCGGAGCGGATCACGGGCACGTCGCACAGGATCAACCAGGTGTCGTCCTGGATCAAGAAGCGGGTGCGGCGGAGACGGATCAGAAACCCTTGCATCATGCATACGGTTAAGTCCTCAACAAGATCACCGCAAGATCCGGGTGACACGGAATGCTGACGCTAGGTTTCCCGCGGCGACGTCCTCTCGGCACCGGTCGAGGTTCCAGACACAACGCCGGTGACGGCGAGGGACGGACCCCGCCTGTCGGTCTCGGGAGGGACATCCATGGGCTTCGTCATGCGCGGAATCGCCGTCTCGGCGGTCACCGCCGCCTCGCTGGTCACCCTGCCGGGCCTACCCGCCACCAGCGCCGCGAGCGCCCCCGCCGCGGCACCCTCGCTGGACGCGACCTCGGCCGACGGTGCCGCCTTCGACCTCGACGAGTTCGCCCCCGGCGACGTCGTCGTCCGGGTGACCGACGCCGGCTCCGCCGGCGTGAGCGACACCCAGGACCTCCGCTACTCCTGGCGGGTCACCCCCTTCGGCGCGGGCGCCCCGGTGCGGGTCCCCGCGACCGGGACCGACGTGGTCACCGACGAGGTCGTCGGCGAGGACGGGGCCTTCGCCGTGCCGCTCCCGACCACCGCCGGACCCGGCACCTACGTCCTGACCGCCCGCCTCCTCGCCCGGCCCAGCGGGAACGGCGGCGTGCCGGCCACCCCGGTGCTCACCGTGAAGGCCGGCCAGGCCGCGCTGTCGTTCACCGACGCCGACCCCCTCCGTACGCCGGCCGGTGCCGACCGCCGGGTCACCGGCACGCTCCTCCTCGAGGACGGCACCGCCCTCGGCGGACGCGTCGTCGACCTCGCCTGGGCCGCCGGCACCGCCGGCAGCGACGCCCAGCCCGACGCCGGGCTCGCCCCGGTCGCCCCCGCCACCGCCCCGGTCGCCTCCCGCCAGGTGACCACCACCCGTGGCGGCGCCTTCGCCGCCGTCGTCCGCGACCCCGCCGAGGACCCCCAGGGCACCGAGCTCGGCGGCCGCCTCACCGCGAGCACCCCCGCGACCGACCCCACCGGCCTCGACGTCGACCTGGTGCGTGACGCGCTGCCGGCCGGGACCGAGCTGAGCCTCACCGACCTCGGCGACGGCACCCCGGGCCGGGCGCTCGGCGGCACCGTGACCGTGACCGCCCCCGACGACACCTTCGGCGCCGACGCGGACAGCGACCCGGACCCCGTCGAGGGCCAGCGGGTGACCCTGTCGCTCGACCACGGGTTCCTCACCAGCGGCGAGGCGCGCCCCTCGGTCGAGGGGACCCCCGCGGGCGACCTCGTCGACCTCGGGACGGAGGCGACCGTCCTGACCGACGCGTCCGGCGAGGCCCCCGTCCTCATCGGCATCGGTCGCGACGAGGGCTTCGACGACGACGGCCTCGTGGACGCGACCCTCACCGCCACCGCGGGGGAGACCTCCCAGGTGAGCGAGACCCGGTGGAGCACCGCGGACCCCCTGAACGGGCGGACCCGCCTGAGCCTCACCCCGCGCGCC
Source organism: uncultured Nocardioides sp. (assembly GCF_947489365.1). GTDB lineage: Bacteria > Actinomycetota > Actinomycetes > Propionibacteriales > Nocardioidaceae > Nocardioides. The sequence goes on along the minus strand of NZ_CANLDB010000006.1, from coordinate 84,408 downwards.
GAGCAGGACGGCCCGGTGGCGCCCTCGCTCGCCGGCAACCGCACCTACTACGACGTCCTCACCCTCGACCAGTTCGGCAACCCGGTCGACGGCCAGGGCGTGGACCTCACCTACATCGACGACATCGGCTTCGACGGCTACGACTACAGCGACGACTTCGCCGTCTCCGACCTCGACCGCGACGGCGACATCTGGGTCGCGGGCTTCGAGGCCGGCAGCCTCGACCTCACCGGGACGTGGGCCGACGCGCCGACGACCACCTACACCGACACCGCCGGCGGCACGGTGGGCGGGACCGCGGACGCGGTCGACACGACCACGGCGTCGTACTACGAGCTCGACTTCGAGGCCTCGACGTTCACCCTCCGCTCCACCCCGTCGTCCTCGGCCGCGGTGGGCTCGACCGTCAGCACGACCGTCCGGGTCCTCGACCAGGAGGGCAACCCCGTCCAGGGCTACGAGGTGCGCTTCTTCCGGTTCGGTCCCGCCCGGTCCGGTGTCGGCGAGGCGCGGGTCACCCGGACCACCAACGCACGGGGCACCGCGACGTACACGTTCCTGGGATCCCGCGTCGGGACCGCCCGCGTCACCGCCGAGGTCAGCGACGGCACGGACCGCCGGTCCCTGACCTGCACGGTCCGGTTCGGCGCCCCCGTGCGGGCCCGCCTCACCGGCGTCGCCGGCGGCGGCCGCGCCGCCGACCGGCTGTCGGTGGCGGTCGGGCGCGCGGCGGCCGGCGCCCGCGCGGTCCTGTTCCGCGTCGACGGCGACACCCGCCGCGCGGTCCGCTCCCGCCGGCTCGACGGCGACGGTGTGGCCTCCTTCGCCGCCGTCGGCGACCGCAACGGCTCGAAGCGGACGGCGTACGTGGTCCGGGTCGGCGCGACCCGTTCCACCGCGACGGCGACGTCGAACACCGTCCGGGTCCGCTGAGACCGGCTCCCGGCCGGCCCACCCCCGTCCCACTCCTTCCCCACTCCTCCTCGGAAGGGCTCCTCGTGCGCTCGCTCACCCTCACCCCGGCCCGTCGTGCGGCGGCCCGTCGCACGACCGCCGCGACCGTCGCCGTCGTCACCGGCGCGCTCGTCGTCTCGATGTGTCCCGGAGGCCCCGCCGCGGCCGCCTCGCCGGGCGTGGCGGCGGCCGCGCTGCCGGCGGGCGTCTCCGACGTCCGGCTCGGCCTGATCCGCCTCGGCGACGCCTTGGCGAGGTCCGCGGAGCAGCCGGCGCTCTCCGCGGACCTGCCGCTGACCGAGCTCTCGGTCCGGGACGTGCTGCGGCTCGACTCGGCCATCGGGTCCGAGGTCGCCACGGTGCTCTCGAGCGACTCCGGCACCACCCTCGACTCCCTCGACGACGCCTTCGACGGCGACGGCCCCCTGACGGTCGAGGAGGTGGCCTCGCCCGACGACGCGCCGGCCGACAGCCGGGACTGGACGCTCGCGATCGACCTGGGCGCCGCGGTGCCCGCCGCGCTGACCTACGAGAAGGACGGTCTCGAGCTCGGCGCCGCCGAGATCGACGGCGAGCTCGCCGGTCGCCTCACCGGCACGCTCCGCTTCCGCTACGACCCCGACGAGGTCGGCCGCCGCCGGTTCTCCGTCGTCGGCTCCTCCGACCTCACGACCCGGCTCTGGACGCGCTCGACCGGCGGGGGCGGCGAGGCCGAGACCGTCGACATCGCCCCGTTCACCGCGGTCGACACCTTCATCGAGGTCGACGCCTCGGGCACCGCGCGCGTCGACACCACGACCGACCTGCGGCTGCGCGACCCCAACGGCCGCGGCCTGATCACCACCGAGGACCTCGAGTTCAGCGACCCCGCCGAGCTGTTCACCACCACCACCCCGCCCGGTGCCGACGACGTCGCGATGCGGATCGACCTCGACTCCGACCTCGACGACGACGCGACCGGCTCGGTCGTCGTCGGCCGGCGCGCCGCCGACGCCCCCGGCCCGTACGCCGAGGTCCCGGCGGAGCCGACCCGCTCCGCCGCGCTCGAGGACCTGACCTCCCTGACGCGCCTCCAGGCCCTCACCGGCCTGACCCAGTACGCCGGCGCGGTGAAGGCCGCCGAGTCGACCGCGGACCAGGAGTTCCCGCTGCTCGACCTGTCGGTCTCCGACCTGTACTCGCCCGGGACGCGCCTGCTCGACCTGCTGACCGAGCAGGCCACCGCCGCCATCGTCTGCGGCGCCGCGGACACCTCCCCGCCCACGGGCGCACCGCGACCCGGCCAGGTCCAGTACTGCCAGGCCACGACCTCGGGCGTCGAGGTCAAGAGCGAGGACCTCGCCGACGGCGAGGGCATCGTGTGGGAGGGCCTGGACGAGGGCGTGACGGTCGAGCCCGCGGGCGACGCGACCGACCAGTCCGGCACCGTGGGCCGGGAGCCGACGGCCAACGTCGCCGTCTCCGGCGGCGACGGGTTCCCGCAGCTGCGCGTCGGCTTCACCACCACCGACGGCACCCGCCAGTTCGCCCGCACCACCGTCGCCTCGATCCAGGACCTGGGCGAGTCCGTGGCGGACCTCGGCCTGGACGGCGGCCTGGACTACGACCGCGAGGAGGGCACCTTCGAGGTGCGCGTGCGCCAGCAGAGCGACGACTCCGAGGCCGTCACGGTCCCGACCGGCGGCAACGGCGGCCTCGCGCCCCTGACCGGCCTGTCCGGCCTGTGCCAGGCGCAGGCCGACGTCGCCCCCCGCACGTGCCCGCAGACCGGCCAGACCGGCTCGGGCGACCCGGGACCGGGCCAGGCGGAGGTCTCCTCCGCCGACCGGGAGTTCCACGCGGACTTCGGGATCGGCATGACCGGGCCCACCGAGGACCCCGAGCCCGGCGAGCCGCTGCCCCCGCAGCCCGTCTTCTACCTCAAGCCCGGCACGGACGGCGAGCTCTACCGCGTCGGCTCGGTCAGCGCCGACCTCGCCCAGGACGCCGCCATGGTCGCCCGGATCGGCTTCCTCCAGGTCGACGTCGACGTGACCGACTACGCCGTCGACACCCAGGGGCCCGCGGCCGCCGTGAGCGTCGACACCACCGACCCGGTGACCGTCCCCAGCACGAAGCAGGTCACCGGCGCCGTCACGCTCGACAGCCTGCTGACCGCGGAGGCCGACCAGGCCGCCACCACGACGGTCGAGCGCGGGCTGAGCGCCTCCGCCGACCTCCTGGTGCAGGCGTCCGAGCAGGAGCTGTCCGACGGCGCGCTGACCCGCCCCCTCGACGCGCAGGGCACCGTCGCCGCCGACTGGTCGGACCTGCGACCCGGCGCGCTGCCTCGCGTCGAGACCGCCGGTCGGTACGACGACCTGCGCCTGCTCGACCTGGTGCCCTCGCGCCAGTCGACCATGGGCCCGGGCACCGGCGACGGCGTCATCACGGACCCGACCGCCGACTTCGTTGCCCAGTTCGGCGTCGACCTCGCCGCGCCCGAGACGGACCGCTCCGTCACCCGCCAGCTCTACGACCTCGGCGTCGACGGGTCGACCAGCACGGTCTGCACGACCTTCGTCGTCGTCGACGCGACCACGCTGCGCTGCGACACCGGCCCGCTCGCGGCCGACGGCGCCGTCGCGGAGGGCCACGGCTACGTGGTCAACGGCGACCCCGACGCCCTGCGCGACGTCCTCATCGAGGACCTCGCCGCCGTCTACAGCACCTTCACCAACCCGGACCCCGCGCTGGGCGCGGACCGCACGTTCCCGCTCGTCGACGTGCTGCCGGGTGAGATCAGCGCTGCCCGCGACGGGCTCGGCGCCGCCGTCGTCGGCCTCCAGGAGGCCGCCACCGCCGAGGTCGGGGACCCCGGCTACCGCCCGGTCGGCACCCTGCAGGACTTCTCGGTCGCGCTCGACTCGTTGCTCGGCACCTCGGTCGCCGGCGGCTACACCACCGATGACCAGGGCTTCGAGATCTCGCTCGAGCAGGACGGCTCGACCGACCGGCTCGTGCTCGGCGCCTCCCTGGCCGCCTCCGGCACCCGGGAGGCCCCGCTCCGCGTCGCCTCCGGCGACAGCGAGGTCCGCGTGGTGGCCGCCGTCGACGGCGCCGGCGTGCCCCAGGTGCAGACCCTCCCCGTCGCGACCGAGTCGGCCGCCCGGTTCGTGGTCGGCGTCGACCTCGCCGACGCCTCCTCGCAGGTCCGCGGCGACACCGGTGTCACCGAGCGCATCGCCGGCTTCGACGCCACGGCCGACAGCCTCCGGCGGCGGCTGGCCGAGCGCCGTGCGGACGTCGGGTCGGCCCTCGTGTCGACCGGCGCGGCCGGCGACGTCGAGGTCGGTCTCGGCGTCGAGTCGCTGACCGACACCGACGGTGGCGAGGGCGACTGGGTCGACCTGGCGGCGTTCCCCGCCAGCGTCGGCACGACGCGCCAGGTCGCGGGCGACGCGCAGACCTGCGGTCCCGCCCGGACCGACGGTGCCCCGGTGGCCGCCTGCCTCGAGCTGCCGCTCGAGGACTCCGCCGGGACGGCGCTGGACGGCGTCCAGGTCGCCCTCGGCGCCGACGAGACCTCCGGGGGCTCGGGCGGGGCGGTCTCGGCGCAGCCGATCGCCTACCGGTTCCTCACCGACGGCCTGGGCGCCCTCAGCGACACCCTCGCCGCCGAGCTCGACGGCGACCAGACCGACGTCGGGGGCGGCGCGCCGCTCAGCCTGCCGCTGGTCGGCACCGACCTCGACGCCGGCGCCGACGTGCCGGCCGACGTCACGGCGTACGTCAACGACGCACGTCGTCGCCTGGCCTCCGCCACGGCGTCGGTCAAGGAGACCGACACCGCCGCCTCGCTCGAGACGGCGCTCCAGGGCGCCCTCGACGCGACGCGGGCCACCGACGTGACCGCCACCGGCGTGGACGTGACGCTGGCCTGCGGGACCACCACGCCCTCGTGCGCTGCCAAGACGGTCGCGAGCGTCCAGACCATCTCCGTCCCGCTCACCCTGACCGGCAGCAAGCCGGCCGCGCAGCGGGTCCCGTTCCACGTCGGCCCGGCCGGCGCGTCGGTCGAGACCGACATGACCGTCCCGGCGACGACCACCTGGACCCTGGACCTCACGGTCGGCGTGGCCCGCGGCAAGGGGTCGTTCGTGGACCTCGCCGGTGGCGACCCCGCGAAGGAGCTGCTCACGGTCGACGTCGACGCCGCCCTGGCCGGGTACGACGCCGCGACCAACCCCTGCCACGCCTGGAAGCGCCTCAGCGGCACCGACAGCTGGCAGGCGAGCCTGCCGGACGGCGACCCGTCCAAGACCGCCGCCTTCCCCGCCAGCCAGGCGGCGGGCGCGAGGTGCATCGACGCCTTCGTCGGCAAGCTGCCCGCGGTCCTGCTGGACCGGCCCGGTGGCCCCGACACCGCGCTCGACGCCACGGTGACGGTCGCGCCGGGCTCGGGTCAGGCCTCCGGCCCGGTCTACCTGCCCGCCATCCACGACGGGGACGTCGCGCTCGACACCGAGGCGACCGGCACCGGCAACGTCTCGGTCTACTTCGAGTCCTTCGCCTCCCAGGTCGACTTCTTCGACGTCCTCGGCACCATCGACCTGGCCTGGACCGGGGGCGCCTACACCCAGCCGCTGCAGTTCGGGCAGCTCCGGATCGACGTCACCACCCTCAACAACGCGATCCTGCCCGGCTTCGACAAGGCCAAGAAGTGGCTGGCGCCGCTCAACCCGGTGGTGGACACCCTGACGCGCCCGATCCCGGTCGTCACCGAGCTGTCCGAGGTCGTCGGCAAGGGACCCGTCACGCTGCTGACGCTCCTGCAGCAGCAGAAGACCCCCATCAACCTCGTCCTCAACCTGCTCCAGCTGCAGAACCTGGTCGCCGGCCAGCCGACGGTCGGCGCGGCCGACCTGCGGCCCATCGGTGCCGGCGCGCTCGGCGGCTTCGTCGTGCCCCCGAGCAAGCTCGGGGTGGGCACGAAGTGCACCGAGACGGTGGTCAAGGACGGCGTGAAGTCGGACCGCGACACCGACGGCGACGGCTCCTCGGGCAAGTGCAAGCCCGGCGCGATCACCAAGTTCAAGCAGGCCGCGACGGACAAGATCCCGCCGAAGGACGCCAAGGGCACGACGATCGAGAAGACCTCGACCAGGTCGCCGTACCTGAGCCTGCCGAGCGTCTCGCTGCCGCTGCTCCAGGACACCAGCCAGGTCTTCGACGTGCTGCTCGACTCGGGCGACGCCACGATGCTGTACGTCGACCTCGGCCACGTCGGGGTGTCGAAGACCGTCGTCAAGAACTTCGGTCCCTTCGCCGTCGGGCCCGTCCCGGTGAGCGCCCAGATCAGCGGCACGGCGGGTCTCGACGGCCGGTTCGGCTTCGGGTTCGACACCCGCGGGCTGTCCCGCGCGGTCGAGGGCCTCGACAACCCCGGCGACATCTCCGGTTTCGACGCCCTCACGGGCGACGACGTGTCGCTGTTCAGCGACGGGTTCTACATCGACGACCTCGAGAACGGCGTCGACGTCCCGGAGATCTCCCTGTCCTTCACCATCTCCGCCGGGGCCGCCGTCAGCATCGGGTTCGCCGAGGCCGGCATCCGGGGCGGCGTGACGCTCGACCTCGCGCTCAACGCCTACGACCCGAACGGCGACGGCAAGATCTACTCCGACGAGTTCGCCGGCACCGCCAACGGGCCGCAGTGCGCCTTCGACGTGTCCAGCGGGATCGCGTTCTTCCTGCAGTTCTACTTCTCGCTCGACCTGGTCTTCTACACCTTCTCGAAGTCCTTCGACATCGTCCGGAGCCCACGCCTCACGCTCTTCGAGTCGAACTGCACGACCGAGGACCCGGTGCTCGCGAAGGTGGAGGGTGCCCCCACCCCGGGGAACCCGGACGACGCGCCGGCGGTGCTGCACCTGACCATGGGTGCCTTCGGTCAGGGCGCCCGCGGGGGCTACCGGGAGACCCGCGCGGAGAAGTACATCGTGCGGCAGCTCGGCAGCGCCGACCCGGCGACGGGTGGCGTCGTGCTGCAGGTGAGCGCCTTCAACCTGGTGCAGAACTTCGCGGTGGCGAGCGACACCATCGTCAAGGCCGAGGGTGACGACGGGGCCGACACGGTCCGGATGTACCCCGTGGCCCCGCTGTCCACCGACCCGCGGACTAACGAGCCGAGCCTGCCCGACACCAGCGCCGAGGACTACGTCGCGCCCCGGTTCACCTCCCCGGCCGTGATCACCGGCGGCGACGCCGCGGACTCGATCGAGACCGGGGACGGCGACGACTCGGTCACCGGCGGCGCCGGCAACGACGCGATCGCCACCGGTGCCGGGCGCGACACGGTCACCGGCGACAGCGGCACCGACCGCCTCGACGGCGGCCAGGGCCGCGACTCGCTCAGCGGCGGCACCGAGGACGACCGGGTCAACGGCGGCGCCGGGGCCGACGAGGTCCGCGGCGGCGAGGGCGACGACGTCCTCGACGGCGGGGTCGGCTCGTCGCCCGACGGCCTGTTCGGCTCCGTGAGGGTCGCCGACATCGCCCCACTCCTCGACACCGGCGACACCGTCGTCGGCGACGCCGGCTCGGACACCGTCACGGGCGGTGACGGCTCCGACGTCGTCGTCGGTGGCGGCTACACGCTCCCGGTGACGTATGAGAGCACCATGGACGTGGTCGTCGACGCCGACGACGAGGGCATCGCCCGACGCGTCGCGGTGAACGACCTCGACACGACCGTGCTGCCGCAGGAGAGCTCCGTGCGCACCCAGTGCGCCACGGAAGGCACCGCGGAGGCCGGGGACGACCGGGACGACGTGACCGGGGGCGGTGCCCGCGACTACGTGCTCGGCGGCGCGAGCGACGACACCCTCTCGGGCGGCGCGGCGGACGACCTCGTCTGCGGCCGCGGCGGCGACGACGTGCTGCACGGCGACGGGCCCGAGGTCCTCGCCGAGGAGCAGGGCGAGGACGAGGTCCGCGGCGGACCCGGCCGGGACCGCCTGTACGGCGCGGGGGCGGACGACACGCTGCTCGGCGACGCCGACGACGACCTGGTGCGCGGTGGCGACGGCGACGACGGCATCACCGGCGGCGGCGGGGCGGACCTGCTCCTCGGCGAGGCCGGTCTCGACACCCTCACCGGTGACGGCGACGGTGTGCCCGAGGTCGCGGACGACGCGGACCGCAGCGGGCGCGACGTCAGGTGCGCCCCGACGACCGGCGTCATCAGCGGCGGGATCGACCTGGACGGCGACCTCTCCGGCACCGACGACGGCCAGCTCGAGGGCCTGCTGGTCACCGGCGGCCTGCTGCAGGACCCCGCCGGGGGCGCGTACTCCGGGGTGATCGACGGCGTCGTGTTCCTCGAGGGCCGGGCCGACCTGGACGGCAGCGGCGCGATCGAGGACCGCACCCGGGAGGTCGTCGGCGACACCGGCAGCATCCCCCTGGCCGGCATGACCGGCGCCGGCGGCAACGGCGACTGCCTCCTCGGGGGCGAGGAGGCCGACCCGGGCCTGTACGGCGGGCTCGGCGCGGACTACGTCGACGCCGGCGCGGGCGACGACCGCGTGGTGCGCGGCGGGGCCGGCAACGACCTCGTGCGCGGCGGCGAGGGCCTGGACCTGGTCACGGGCGACGAGGGCGACGACCTGGTCGCGGGCGACGGCGGCGACGACGAGCTGTACGGCGACGCCGACGACGACGTCCTGCGCGGCGGGTCCGGACGCGACCTGCTCGCGGGCGGTGGCGACACGGCGGACGAGGCCGACGGCGACGACGAGGTGCTCGGCGACGGCGAGGACGACGTGGTGGTGGGCGGCAACGCCCGTTTCTCCGACACCGAGACCGACGGCTCGGCGATCCCCGACCGCGGCCTGGTGCTGCTGGGGACCCCCGGCTCGGACGACGACGCGGCGTACGGCGGCTACGGCGACGACTGGGTCCTCACCCAGGCCGGCGACGACGCGGCGTACGGCGGCCCCGGCACGGACGTGGTCGAGGGCGGTCCGGGCTCGGACCGGGTCCAGGGTGACGACGGCGAGGACCTCCTCACCGGTGGGTCCTCCACGACCGGCGCGGTCACCACGACGCGGACCGCCGCGGGCACCCCCGACGGCGACGACACGGTCGTCGGCGACGAGGGCGTCGACGGCGAGGACGGCGCCGACGTGCTGGTCGGCGACAACGCCCGCCTCGAGGCGACCGGCGACGGGCGCGAGCGCTGGGACCGGCTGCGCCCCGAGGTGGAGGTCGTGCTCTTCGACGAGCCCACCTCCTCGGCCCCGTCGGGGTCCACCAGCGGTGACGACGTGATGCGCGCCGGCGGCGAGGACGACCTCGTCCTGGCCCAGAGCGGTGACGACACCGTCGAGGCCGGGGACGGCGACGACGGCGTCGAGGGCGGCGCCGGCGGCGACACGGTCCGTGGCGGCGAGGGTGACGACGAGGTCGTCGGCGGCTCCTGGATCGCGGGGTCGTACGACGCGGACGCCCGGGACGACCTGTCCGGAGACGCGGGCGACGACCTGCTGCTCGGCGACAACGGCACGCCGGTCCACGGCGGCTCGCCGTACGTGGTGCTGCACGACGCCCCGGCGGCGGGGGCGGCCCCGTCCGCGCCGACGTACGGCGGCGACCGGCTCTCCGGCGGCGCCGGGACCGACCTGGCGTTCGGCCAGGCCGGGGACGACGACCTGACCGGCGAGGAGGGCGTCGACGCCCTCGAGGGCGGCCCCGGCGCCGACGGCCTGGACGGCGGCACCGAGGACGACGTCCTGGTCGGCGGCAGCTCGTCGTCCGACGGCGAGATCACGCCCGACCGGTCGGCCACCGGCGTGCTGGACGACGCCGACGACGCGGTCGGGGGCACCGGTGACGACGTCGTGGCCGGTGACAACGCCCGGATCGAGGCGACCGGCGGGACGCGGGCCGACGGCACCGCGCTGCGCACGGTGCTGCTGTTCGACCTGGCCACGGCCACGCAGGGCGTGCCCACGGACGTGGGTGGCGACGACGACCTCGCCGGTGACGACGGCCGGGACCTGGTGTTCGGCCAGGCCGGTGACGACACGGCGTCCGGCGGGGACGAGGACGACTACGTCGAGGGCGGCGCCGGGGCCGACGGCCTGAGCGGCGGCGGCGGCGAGGACGACCTCCTCGGCGGTGGCTCGACCACCACGGGCGCGGTCATCGCGGTCTCCGGCTCCTCGCTGGTCGACCGGCTGCTCACGGCTCCGTCGGGGGCGACCGACTCCTCGGCCGCCGCCCTGGTCGACGGCAACGACACCCTGGACGGCGGGGCCGAGCGGGACGTCCTGCTCGGGGACAACGGCCGGGTGACGCGGGACGGTCCGAACCGGACCCTCGCGGGCGGCGCGTCCGGGGTCCACGTGGTGCGCCGGGTCGCGATGGCCGACCCCACCCCGGGCGTCTGGGCCGGCAGCGACGCGCTGCTCGGCGGGAGCGGGGACGACGACCTGTACGGCCAGTTCGACAACACCCGCACCATCCGGCCGCTGCAGACCTACCGGGGCGCACCCGTCCCGGGCGACGTGCTCGACGGCGGCGTCGGCGAGGACGCGCTGGTCGGCGACCAGGGCGTCGACGTCCCGACGCCGGCGGAGAGCCTGGGCGCGGTCGACCTCACGGTCTCGGACTCGTCGGGCTTCATCCGCGAGCGGGTCCGCCCGCGCGGCACGCTCGTGCGCGTGGTGACGCTGAGCCAGTCGACCCTGGGCGGCGACGACCTGCTTCTCGGCGCCGACGGCGTCGACTCGCTCCACGCCGGTGCCGGCAACGACACCCTCAACGCCGGCGTGGGCGACGACGTCGTGTTCGGCGGCGACGGGACGGACGCCCTGTGGGGCGGGACCGGGCACGACCGGGTCTTCGGCGGGTCGGGCAGCGACCTGCTGGACGTCAAGCGTCGTACGAGCGACTCGCGGCTGCGGCAGGTCGCGGCCCCGACCGAGGACACGGACCGGAGGCGGCGCACCCTCAACGGCCGCGACGTCCTGTACGGCGGGTCCGGCCCGGACGCGCTCCAGGCGGACCAGGGCGACGAGGGCTCGACCCGTCGGGTCCAGGGCGACCGGTTGATCGACTGGAGGTCGAGGATCAACTACTACAAGGTCTGCTCGTCGGGCTACGGCCCCGGCAGGGTGTCGAACACCGGTGGGTCCTCGATGGTCTCCGCGCTGCAGCAGCTCGCCCTCGCGGGCGGCTCGGTCGGCCCCACGGAGCTGGCGATCCCCGGCAACGAGCGGCTGACGACGTACCCGAACACGGGGAGCTTCGTCTGCGAGACCGGCTGAGGCGGCGGGCCTGTCGTACAGGATCAAATCTGTGTCGTGCAGGATCAAGAACGCGGGTCGCTCCGTCGGCAGGATGGAGGCATGAGCGAGACGCGTACGCCCCTGCCGGAGCACGTCGACGTGGTCGTGGTCGGCGCCGGGTTGTCCGGCATCGGGGCCGGCTACCGGCTGCAGACCGAGGTCGCCGACCGTGACTACCTGATCCTCGAGTCCCGCGAGGCCATGGGCGGGACCTGGGACCTGTTCAGCTACCCCGGGATCCGGTCGGACTCCGACATGTTCACCCTCGGCTACGAGTTCAAGCCGTGGCGTGAGCCGAAGTCGATCGCCGACGGGCCGACGATCCTGCGCTACATCCGCCAGACGGCGGCGGAGTTCGGGATCGACGAGCACATCCGCTACGGGACGAAGGTCGTGGCCGCGGACTTCGTCACCGCCGAGGCCCGCTGGCACCTGACGCTCGAGCGCGACGGCGCCGAGGTGGAGATGACCTGCGGGTTCCTGTACTCCTGCGCGGGCTACTACGACTACGACGAGACCTACACCCCCGCGCTGCCGGGTCTCGACGACTTCGCCGGCACCGTGGTCCACCCGCAGTTCTGGCCCGACGACCTGGACTACGCGGGGAAGCGGGTCGTGGTGATCGGCTCCGGCGCGACCGCGGTGACCCTGGTGCCGTCGATGGTCGCCGACGACGAGACCACCGGCGTGGGCCGGGCCGAGCACGTCACGATGCTGCAGCGCAGCCCCACCTGGATCAGCGCGGTGCCGAGCCGCGACACGAAGGCCGACTGGCTGCGCGAGCACCTCCCGGCCGACCTGGCGCACCGGCTGGTCCGGACGAAGAACATCGCGTTCGGGACGGCGTTCTACCAGTTCTGCCGCCGCTACCCGGGCCAGGCGCGGAAGCTCCTGCTGTCGATGACGACGAAGATCCTCGGCGACGAGAAGATGGTCGCCGACCACTTCACCCCGTCGTACGACCCGTGGGACCAGCGGCTGTGCGCCGTGCCGAGCGCGGACCTGTTCAAGGCCATCAAGGCCGGGGACGCCGAGGTGGTCACCGACACGATCGACTCCTTCGTGCCCACCGGCGTCCGGCTCAGCTCGGGCCGCGTGCTGGAGGCCGACGTCGTGGTCACCGCGACCGGGCTGCAGCTCCTCGCGTTCGGCGGCATCGAGCCGCACGTGAACGGCGAGCGGGTGCCGCTGTCGGAGCAGTTCGTGTGGCAGGGCGCGATGATGACCGGCGTCCCGAACTTCGCGGTGTGCATCGGCTACACCAACGCCTCCTGGACGCTGCGCGCCGACCTCTCGCACCGCCTCGTGTGCAAGGTCCTGTCCTGGATGGGCCGCCACGACGTCGCCGCCGTCGAGCCGGCGCCCGACCGCGACCTCGCCGAGCGCCCGCTGCTCGACCTCGCCGCCGGGTACGTCCAGCGCTCCATCGACGCGTTCCCGCGCCAGGGCGACTCGGGCCCGTGGCGGGTGCGGCAGAACTACGTCCTCGACTCCCTCACCACGATGCGCGCGAACCTGCGCCGCGACCTGCGCACCACGGCGTACGCCGACCTGCCGGCCGCGCCGGGCTCCCGCCACGCCGACGACGAGAAGGTGGCCGTCTGATGACGCTCCCCGACACCATCCCGACCACCATGCGCGCCCAGCGCCTCGACACCGCGACCCTCACCTTCGAGGTGACCGACGTGCCCGTCCCGAGCCCGGGTCCGGGCGAGGTGCTGATCGAGGTCGCGTTCTGCGGCATCTGCCACTCCGACCTGTCGCTGCTCGACGGCACCTTCCCCGCGATGGGGCCGCAGGTGATCACGCAGGGCCACGAGGCGTCCGGCACGATCGCCGCGCTCGGCGAGGGCGTCGTCGGCTGGTCCGTCGGCGACCGGGTGGTCCCCGCCGCCGGTCGCCCGTGCCAGCAGTGCGTCTTCTGCCAGCGCGCCGAGTACGGCCGCTGCACCGCGCTGCAGCTCATGGCCTTCGCCTACGACGGCGCGTGGGCGCAGTACACGGTCGCCCAGGCCCCCGGCCTGACCCGCATCCCCGACAACGTCTCGATGGAGCAGGCCGCGATCCTCGCCGACGCCGTCTCCACGCCGTACGGCGCCGTGGTGCACACCGCGGACCTGCGGGTGGGGGAGTCCGTCGGGGTCTGGGGCGCCGGCGGCGTCGGCACCCACGTCGTCCAGCTCGCCCGGCTCATGGGCGCCACGCCCATCGTGGCGGTCGACCTCGACGAGACCGTCCGTCAGCGGGCCCTCGACCTCGGCGCCGACCTCGCGCTCGACTCCCGCGACCCCGACCTCGCCGCGAAGATCCTCGAGATCACCGGCGGCGTCGGCCTCGACGCGGCCTTCGACGCCGTGGGCATCGCGGTGACCTTCGAGCAGGCCCTGGCCTCGCTGGGCAACGGCGGCCGCCTCGTCGGCGTCGGCATGAGCGGCGAGGACCTCGGCCTGGGCATGAGCATGCTGTTCAACCTCAGCCGCAAGCAGGTCCGCGGCCACCTCGGGTACGACGTCGCCGACGTCGGCGTCCTCGCCCGGCTGGTCTCCACCGGCCGCCTCGACCTGTCCCGCTCGATCAGCGGGATCGTGCCCCTCGAGGACGTCGCCGAGGGCATCCGCATCCTCAAGGACCGCGAGGGCAGCCCCGTCCGCATCCTCGTCCAGCCCTGAGCCGGCCCTGAGCCGGCCCCGAGCCGGCCCTCAACCGGCAGCGTCCGGCCGGACCGGGCTGACGATGTTCCGTCCTGGCTGACGAAGCTTCGTCAGCCCGGTCGGGGTTTCACCAGCCGGCTGGCGAAACCTGAGGTCGGTGGGGCGTGTGGGGCGGTTGGTACGACGCGCCGTGCGGCGCCGGGCTCGGGGCGACCGGCGCCCTGGCCGGGCGGCACCGAGCAGCGCCGGGCGTACGAAACCCCGTTCGGGAGGACGAAACTTCGTCGGCCCAGTCGGAGTTTCACCAGCCAACCCGTGAAACCTGAGGCGCGTGAGGCCCCTGGGACGACGCGAGCGCGCCGCTCAGCGGATCGGCGCCAGCCGCTCCTGGAGCTCGGCGGGCAGCGAGGCGAACCAGGCGTCCTCCTGCCCCGGCTCGGGGAGGGAGCGGCCGTACTCCGCGACGCTGGGCCCCGGGATGTCGCTGAGGTAGACCCACACGCTCTCCGGTGCGACGCCCAGGATCCCGCCGACCTCGGTGGTGAGGCGGCGCAGCATCTCCTGCTTCTGGTCGTCGGAGCGCCCGGCGCGGATGTCGGCGCGGATTCACACGTGCCCGGCCTCGACGGGGTGGCCGGCGAGGTAGATCGAGCCGGGCTCGAGGTCGGTGAAGACCACCTGCACGAAGTAGCGCGGGGCGCGGGCGACCTCGTGGTGGATCTCGGTGATGGCCGCGGCGACCGCGGCCCTCGCCTCCGGCGGGATCGTGCCGCGCTCGGAGGTGCAGTGGTAGGTCGGCACGGCGTCTCCTGGCAGCAGCGGGTCGGGTCGTCCGCAGGGTAGCCCCGGACCCCGGGCCCCCGAGGGGTCAGTGCCGGGCGCGCTCGGTCAACGAGACCGTGGCCTGGCAGGCGAACACCGCACCGGCGAGCAGGAACGCCAGGCAGAGCCCGAGGTCGAGGGGCGACGGCCTGGAGAGGAGGTGCGTCGACCAGCTCAGGCTGGCGCCCAGCAGCAGGACGGCCAGCACCAGGTCCAGCCACCAGTCCGCGGTGACGTCGTGGCGCTGGGCCTCGGTGCGAGCGGGAGCCATGCCCGGCACCCTAGGTGATTGCAGGGTGCACACGAGGGCTTTCGCGAGATCGCCCACGTCCGGGTGGGCGACGTCCGGGTTGTGACAGGGAGGGTCCCGGTCCGTTAAAATTCAACCTGGAGTGCCGGGAAGTCTGGTCGGCGACGTGGCGCAGCGCGCCCACGTCCCCGCCTTCTCCGGACAGACGAGGTTCCTCGTGACTGCAGACATCCACGCCCGCTCCACCCCCGAGCGCCAGAGCCCCCGCCACCGGCACGACAGCCGCCCTGGCCGCTCGAGCCGACGTGCGTCGCTGCTGGCGGCGCTCTCCCGGGAGACCACCGGGGGCCTGCTGCTGATCGGCGCCGCCGTGGCCGCGCTGGTCTGGGCCAACTCCCCCTGGGGCGAGGCGTACGTCGCGCTCGCCGGCACGGTCGTCGGCCCGGCGGCGCTCAACCTCGACCTGAGCCTCTCGACCTGGGCCGCGGACGGCGCGCTGGCGATCTTCTTCTTCGTCGTCGGGCTCGAGCTCAAGCACGAGCTGCGCGTCGGCTCCCTCCGCGACCCCCGGGCCGCGGCCGTCCCGGTGATCGCCGCGATCGGCGGCATGGCGCTGCCCGCCCTGGCGTACGTCGCGGTCGTCCTCGCCGTCGGCGAGCGCGACCTGCTGTCCGGGTGGGCCATCCCGACGGCCACCGACATCGCCTTCGCGCTCGCCGTCCTCGCCGTGTTCGGCCGCGGGCTGCCGGGCGCCCTCCGGCTCTTCCTGCTCACCCTCGCGGTCGTCGACGACCTGCTCGCGGTGACGATCATCGCGGTCTTCTACACCGAGGATCTTGCCTTCGGATGGCTCGCGCTGTCGCTCGCGACCGTCGGTCTGTTCGCCTGGGCGGCCCGCGCCCGGGTGGCCCGCACCGCCCTGCTGCTGCCCCTCTCGGTGGTGGCCTGGGTCCTGATGCACGAGTCCGGCGTGCACGCGACCATCGCGGGCGTCCTCCTCGGCCTGGCGGTCCCCGCCACGCCCCGCGCCGGCGAGGCCACCTCGCGCGTGCACCGGCTGGAGGGCCTCAACCGGCCGCTGTCGGGCGCCCTGGCGCTCCCGGTCTTCGCCTTCTTCTCCGCCGGCGTCGTGGTCAGCGACGTCCGCTCGGCCGTGACCGACCCCCTGACGCTGGCGATCGCCGCCGGCCTGCTCGGGGGCAAGCTGCTCGGCATCCTGGGCGGCGCCGCGGTCGCCGTCCGGCTGCCGGGCCTGCGCCTCGACGACGGGCTGTCGGTGCGCGACCTGCTCCCCGTCGCCCTGCTCGCCGCGATCGGGTTCACCGTCTCGCTCCTCATCACGGACCTGTCGTTCGCCGACCCGGCCGTCACCGACGCGGCGAAGCTCGCCGTGCTGGCGGCGTCGCTCGTGGCGGCCACCCTCGCGGCCCTGGTGCTCAGGCTGGACGCACGGCGTCACGCACGCCTGTGAGCAGGTGGTCCCGCACGGAGACCGCCGCGAGCCGGCCCGCGCGGTTGGCACCGATGGTGCTGGCCGAGGGGCCGTAGCCCACGAGCTGCACCCGGGGGTCCGCGACGGCAGTCGTGCCGTCGAGGCGGATACCGCCCTTCGGCGAGCGCAGCCCGAGCGGCGCCAGGTGCGCCACCGCGGGCCGGAACCCGGTCGCCCAGAGGATCACGTCGGCGTCCCAGCGAGCGCCCGTGCCGTCCCACGCGACCCCGTCCGGGGTGACGCGGTCGAACACCGGACGGCGCCGGTAGGCGCCGAGCCGCTCGGCCTCCCGCTCCTGCTCGCGCAGGGCGAGGCCCGTGACGCTGACGACGCTGGCCGGGGGGAGCCCCCGCCGTACCCGCTCCTCGACGAGCGCCACCGCCGCCCGCCCGGCCTCGGCGTCGAACTCGTCGCCGCGCCAGACCGGCGGGCGTCGGGTCACCCACAGCGTCGCGGCGGCCACGGGGGCGATCTCGCCGAGCAGCTGGACCGCCGAGGCCCCGCCGCCCACGACCACCACCCGGCGGCCGGTCATCGCCCCGGGACCGGTGTAGTCGCTCGTGTGCAGCTGGCGGCCGCGGAAGTCCGCGATCCCCGGGTACGACGGCACGAACGGCCGCGTCCAGGTCCCGGTGGCGTTGACCAGGGCGGCCGAGCGCCAGGTCGTCGTCCCGGCCCGGGTCTCGAGCAGGTCGCCGACCGAGGTGACGGCGTCGACCGCGACCGGCCGCACGACCGGCAGGGCGAAGCGCCGCTCGTAGTCCGCGAAGTACGACGGCACCACGGCGTTGGCGCGGCCCGGGCCCTCCGGCGGGTCCGTGCCCGGCAGGGCCGCGACGCCGTGGACGTCGTGCATCGTCAGGGAGTCCCACCGGTGCTGCCACGCGCCGCCGGGCGCCTCGTCGGCGTCGAGGACGACGTGGTCCAGACCCAGCCGGCGCAGGTGGTACGACGTCGAGAGCCCGGCCTGGCCGGCCCCGATCACGACGGCGTCGTACGTGTGCACGCCGGTGGAACACCCGGGCCCGGTCGGCTAGTCCCGCGAGCGACCGGTCTGGACCGGTCCGCGATCCACAGCGGGGATCGGGCCGGTCCGGGCTTACCGTCCTCGGGTGCTGACCTTCCCCGCCTCCGGCCGCCGCCTGGTCGCCCTCGCCGCTGCCGTCGCCCTCGCCGCCTCACCCGTGCTGGCGGCCTCGGCCGCGGCCCCGACCACCGCCGGCAGCGGCGCAGGGGGAGCCCCGCCGGTCGTCACCGGCTTCGCGGTCGGGAGCCTCCCCGGAGCCGTTCTCGCGCGCGACGCCGACGCGCTCGACACCGTCACCGTCGCGGCGGTCGGGCTGCGACCCTCGGGCGCGGCCGTCGACCCGCCGGCCGCGGACATGGAGCGGGTGCGCTCGCGCGCCGCCGGCCTCGGCCTCGACACCGAGCTCCTGCTCAGCAACTACAGCAACGACCTCGAGGGCTTCGACCCGCGGGCCGCCCACCGCCTGCTGTCGGACCCCGACAAGATCACCGCGGTCGCCCAGCAGGTCGCCGGGCTCGCGTCCGAGAGTGGCTGGGGCGGCGTCAACATCGATCTCGAGCTGGTGAGGAAGGACGACGCCGCGGGGCTCGTCGCGCTGGCCAGCGCGCTGAACGACGCGCTCGGTAGCGCCGGGAGGCTGTCCATCGACGTCTCCGCGTCGAGCTCACCGAAGGGCTACACCGACAACGGGTACGACCTCGCCGCCCTCGGCCGGTTCGTCGACGTCGTCGTCCTCATGACCTACGACTACTCCGGCCCGACGTGGTCCGACCCCGGCCCCATCGGCCCCGTCCGCTGGCAGCGGACCGCCGTCGACGTGGCCTCGCGCTACGTGCCGATCCAGAAGCTGGACCTCGGCATCGCGGGCTACGGCTACACCTGGCCGAGGAAGGGCACGGGCCGCAGCGTCTCGGTGGCGCAGGCCCGCCGCATGGTGGCGAAGGACGGCGCCCGCGCGCGGTGGAACGGCAACGCCCAGGAGTGGACGGCGAAGCTCAGCAACGGCACGGAGATCTGGTGGTCCGACCGCCGCTCGTACGACGCTCGCGTCGCCCTCGCCACCGAGCTCGGGATGCACGGCGTCGCCGTCTGGCGCCTCGGGTCCGCGGACCCGCTGGGCTGAGGTCCGCCGCACCCGCACCGAGATCGACCGCGCGACGCAATGCGCGCGCAACACGAGAGGTCTAGCGTCAGGCACCACCCCCACTCTCGGGTCGAGCCCAGGAGGCACACCATGGTCGACCAGCAGCCGAAGCCCGTGTCGGCCCCGACACCGACCGGCGCCGGCGGAACCGTCGCCGGTGACGACTACCTCGAGAAGCGGAAGCTCAAGTCCGGCACCGCGGGGTGGATCCTGCTCGCGGGCCTCGGCGTCAGCTACGTCATCTCCGGTGACTACTCCGGCTGGAACTTCGGTCTCGCCGAGGGCGGCTTCGGCGGCCTGCTCATCGCGGTGGTGATCGTCGCGGGGATGTACCTGGCGCTGGTCCTCGGCATGGCGGAGCTGTCGTCCGCGCTGCCCGCCGCGGGCGGCGGCTACACGTTCGCGCGTCGCGCGCTCGGGCCGTGGGGCGGGTTCGCGACGGGCACCGCGATCCTCATCGAGTACGCGATCGCCCCCGCCGCCATCGCGACCTTCATCGGCGCGTACGTCGAGTCGCTCGGGCTCTTCGGCATCACCGACGGCTGGTGGGTGTACGCCGCGGCGTACCTGCTGTTCATCGGCGTCCACCTCGCCGGGGTCGGCGAGGCGCTCAAGGTGATGTTCGTCGTCACCTCGGTGGCGCTGCTCGGTCTGGTCGTCTTCGGCGTCGCCGCCCTCGCGGAGTTCGACGCCGCCAACCTCTTCGACATCGCCCCCACCGGCGCCGCCGGTGCGTCGGAGTTCCTGCCGCTCGGCTACCTCGGCGTCTGGGCGGCCATCCCGTTCGCGATCTGGTTCTTCCTCGCGATCGAGGGCGTCCCGCTCGCCGCGGAGGAGACCGCGTCGCCGGAGAAGAACGTCCCGCGCGGCATCATCGCCGCGATGGTGGTGCTGCTCGCCACCTGCGCCCTGACCCTCGTGCTCGCGACCGGCGCGGGCGGCGCCGAGGCGATGTCGGCGTCCGGCAACCCGCTGGTCGAGGCCCTCGGCGGCGGCACCGCGGCGACGGTCGTCAACTACATCGGCCTCGCCGGGCTGGTCGCCAGCTTCTTCTCGATCATCTACGCCTACTCGCGCCAGCTCTTCGCGCTGTCCCGGGCGGGCTACCTGCCGACCTCGCTGTCGGTGACCAACCGCCGCCGCGCGCCCGTGCTGGCGCTGGTCGTGCCCGGCGTCATCGGCTTCCTGCTCTCCCTGACCGGCCAGGGGGCGCTGCTGCTCAACATGGCCGTCTTCGGCGCCGCGCTGAGCTACGTGCTGATGATGGTCAGCCACATCGTGCTGCGCCTCCGCGAGCCCGACATGCCGCGGCCCTACCGCACCCCCGGGGGCGTCGTCACGACCGGCTTCGCGCTCGTCGTCGCGGTGCTCGCGGTGGTCGGGACCTTCCTCGTCGACCCGGTCGCCGCCCTCTGGTGCCTGGCCACGTTCGCCGCCTTCCTGCTCTACTTCGGGCTCTACAGCCGTCACCGCCTGGTGGCGAACTCGCCCGACGAGGAGTTCGCCGCGCTCGCGGCGGCCGAGTCCGAGCTGGGGTGAGACCCGGCCGGGAGCAGGGCCAGGGACGGGGAGGGTCAGCATGCCGATCAGACGGCAGAGCGTGGCGGGGACGACGTACGCCTTCGACGGGCTCGTCGAGGTCATGGCGAGGGCGACGCCGCTGCGCTCCGGCGACCAGCTCGCCGGCTGCGCGGCGGAGAGCGACGCCGAGCGGGCGGCCGCCGCCTGGGTCCTGGCGGACCTGCCGCTGACGACGTTCCTCGACGAGCAGGTCGTGCCCGCCGAGGACGACGAGGTGACGCGGCTGATCCTGGAGCGCCACGACGCCGAGGCGTTCGCGCCCGTCGCGCACCTCACGGTCGGCGACCTCCGCGACCACCTCCTCGAGGTCGCGACCACCCCCGGCGCCGCGTCGACGTACGCCGCGCTGGCGCCAGGCCTGACCCCCGAGATGGTCGCCGCGGTCTCGAAGATCATGCGCAACCAGGACCTCGTCCTCGTCGCGGGCGCCGCCGAGGTCCGGGCCGGGTTCCGGACGACGATCGGCCTGCCCGGCCGCATCGCGACGCGACTGCAGCCCAACCACCCCACCGACGACGCCGCCGGCATCGCCGCCGCGACCCTGGACGGGCTGCTCATGGGCTGCGGGGACGCGGTGATCGGGATCAACCCGGCCACCGACTCGCCGCGCACCACCGCGGACCTCCTGCACCTGCTCGACGACATGCGGCAGCGCTACGAGATCCCCATGCAGTCGTGCGTGCTGTCCCACGTGACGACGACCGTCGACCTGATCGAGCAGGGGGCGCCGGTCGACCTGGTCTTCCAGTCGATCGCCGGCACCCAGGCCGCCAACCGCGGGTTCGGCGTCACCGTGCCGATGCTGCTCGAGGCGAACGAGGCCGGCCGCTCGCTGCAGCGGGGGACCGTCGGCGACAACGTGTTCTACCTCGAGACCGGCCAGGGCTCGGCGCTGTCCGCGGACGCGCACCTCGGCACCGGCGGGAAGCCCGTCGACCAGCAGACCCTCGAGACCCGCGCCTACGGCCTCGCCCGCGTGCTCGAGCCGCTGCTCATCAACACCGTCGTCGGCTTCATCGGCCCGGAGTACCTCTACGACGGCAAGCAGATCATCCGCGCCGGGCTCGAGGACCACTTCTGCGGCAAGCTGCTGGGCCTGCCGATGGGCGTCGACGTCTGCTACACCAACCACGCCGAGGCCGACTCCGACGACATGGACGTCCTGCTGACGCTGCTCGGCGTCGCCGGCGCGGCGTTCGTGATCGCGGTGCCGGGCGCGGACGACGTGATGCTCGGCTACCAGTCGCTGTCGTTCCACGACGCGCTGTACGTCCGCCAGGTGCTCGGCCTGCGGCCGGCGCCGGAGTTCGAGGCGTGGCTCGCGGGGCTCGGGATGGCCGACGCGGACGGCCGGGTGCTCGCCGTCGACCTGGAGGCGTCCCCGCTGCTGGGGATCGCGTCGGGGGGCCGGCCGTGAGCACGCCGGACCCCTGGGCCGCGCTGCGTCGTACGACGCAGGCCCGCATCGGGCTCGGCCGGGCCGGCAACTCCCTGCCCACCCGACGGGTGCTGGAGTTCGCGACCGCGCACGCCGCGGCCCGCGACGCCGTCCACGAGCCGCTGGACGTCGAGGCCGTCTCCGCCCAGGTCGCCGAGCTCGGCCTGGGCGAGCCGGTCGTGCTGACCAGTCGCGCCGAGACCCGCGGCGACTACCTGCGCCGCCCCGACCTCGGCCGGCAGCCGGCCTCGCTCGAGCCGCTCGCGGGCTGCGAGCAGGGGGCGGACGTCGCACTCGTGCTCGCCGACGGCCTGTCCTCGCGGGCGGTGGCCGACCACGGGGCCGCACTGCTCGGGGCACTCGCGAAGGCTCTCGACGGCCGCCGGATCGCCCCGCCGGTGCTCGCGACGCAGGCGCGGGTCGCGCTGGGCGACCACGTCGGCGAGGCGCTGGGCGCGCGGTTCGTCGTCGTGGTGATCGGCGAGCGCCCGGGACTGTCGGTGGCCGACAGCCTCGGGGTCTACCTCACGATGCACCCGCGGCCGGGCCGCGCGGACTCCGAGCGCAACTGCATCTCCAACGTGCACCCGCCGGACGGGCTGACGTACGAGAGCGCGGCGCGGGTGGCCGCCGCGCTCGTGGTCGGCGCCGACGAGCTCGGCCGCTCCGGGGTCGACCTGAAGGACCGCTCGGGCACCGAGCTCGCGGGCTGAGCCGGTCTGCGTCCACAGCGTGTCGTCCGGCGGTCGCCTGTGCACGGCCGCCGACGGGTGCCGGTCGTGACTGCCAGCCTCGTCCCATGGAGACGACGACGACGAACGACGACGAGCCGGTGGTCGCGGTGGGGGAGACGGTCACGGCCGCGTCCGGCCTCGCCCTGAGGATCAGCGAGAAGGCCCACGCCTGCCTGCCGCGGGTGCGGGCGCACCTGGTCGCGCTGGCCCGCACGGGCGGCACCACGACGTACGGCGCCCTGGTGCGCGACCTGGAGCTGCCGTACCCGGCGGTCGGGGTCGGCCGGGTGCTCGACACCCTCGCCGCCGACTGCGCTCGTCGCGGCGAGCCGGGCCTGGACGCCCTCGTGCGCGGTGCGCGGGCGCCCGAGGACCCGCAGGTCGCCGTGGTCCACGCGCACTGGTCGGGGCCGACGCCGTGACGGGGCCCGGCCCCTAGGGCAGCACGACCAGCTTCCCCACGTGGACCCGGCGGCCGAGCTCGCGCTCGGCGTCCGCGAGGTCCTCGAGCGCGAAGGTGCGGGCCACGACGGGGCGGACCCCGCCGCGACGGGCGAGGTCGACCAGCAGGTCGAAGACCCTCCGGGTGTGCATCGTGGAGCCGACCAGGGCGACGTTCGCGAGGTAGAGCGTGCGGACGTCGAGGCTCACCCGCCAGCCGTCGAGGGCGCCGGCGACGACCCAGCGTCCGCCGGGCCGCACCTGGTCGAGGGCGTCGCCGACGGTCGGCCCGGCGACGACGTCGACCACCACGTCGACGCCGTCGGGGGCGGCGCGGCGCAGCCCGGTGGCGACCGGTCCCGCGGCCCGGTCGACGACGACGTCGGCGCCGGCCCGTCGTACCTCGTCGGCCTTCGACGCGGAGCAGACGGCGACGACACGTGCGCCGCGGGTGTGCGCGAGCTGGACGGCGGCCAGACCGACGCCGCCGGACGCGCCGGTGACGACCACCGTGTGGCCGGCGGCCACGGCGCCGCGCTCCAGCATCCCGAGGGCGGTGCCGTAGGCGATCGGGAGGGCGGCGAGCTCCTCGTCGGTGAGCGGGGAGTCGTCGACGTCGTGGGCGCACGCGGCGGGGACGACGACGTGCTCGGCGAAGCCGCCGTCGCGCTCGCTGCCGAGGACGTCGTCCACGAGGGCGTCGGGGCCGGGCCCGTCGTACAGGGCGGGGTCGACGAGGACGCGGTGGCCGACGAGGTGGTCGGGCTCGCCCGGGTGGACGGCGACGACCCGGCCGCAGACGTCACCGCCCTGGATCCGCGGGAAGCCCACGGCGCCCTTCCAGCCGGCCGGGGTCGTCGTCCCGTACGCGCCCTCGCGGGTCCACAGGTCGGTGTTGTTGCACCCCGCCGCCAGCACGCGGAGCAGGACCTCGCCCGGCCCGGGCGCCGGCACGGGGACCCGTCGGAGCGCGAGGACGTCGAGGTCGCCGTGGCCGGTGGTCACCACCGCCCGCATCGAGTCGGGCGGGGCGTCCGGCGTCGATGAGCTCATGGCCCATCCTCCCAGCGGTGGGACGCTGCCGCGCTCAGGCGAGCTGGAAGGACCGCTTCGACAGCCCGAACGAGTAGTCGTCGATCACCGTGGTCGGCGCCGCGGGGCCCGACGAGGCGCCGAGGGTCACGAACATCGGGGTGAAGTGCTCCACGGTCGGGTGGGCGTACGGCATCCCGGGGGCCTCGGCGTACCGGGTGAGGCGGTCCCAGTCGGCGTCGGCGAGCGCCTCGGCGGTCCAGGCGTCGAACTCGCTCGACCAGCCCGGGACCACCCCGCCGGTCCACATCTCGCGGGTGAGGAACGGCAGGCCGTGGGTGCCGTAGCCCGAGCCGACGACGAGGACGCCCTGCTCGCGCAGCGTGCGGAGCCGGCGGCCGATGTCGGTGAGCCGGGCGGGGTCGTGGGTGGGCATGCTCATCTGGATCACGGGGACGTCGGCGTCCGGGTACATCACGGACAGCGGCACCCACGCGCCGTGGTCGAGCCCGCGGCCGGTGGTGTGGACGGGCTCGGTGTCCGGCAGCAGCGCGGTGACCTGCTCGGCCAGCCAGGAGGCGTCCGGGGTCGAGTAGGAGAACTGGAAGTACCGGGGGTGGAAGCCCCCGAAGTCGTAGACCAGCGGCGTGCCCGCGGCGGGCGAGGAGATCGCCAGCGGCGCGGACTCCCAGTGCGCGCTGACGATGAGGACGGCCCGCGGCTTCGGCATCGAGGTGGACCACGAGAACAGCTGGTCGATCCAGTGGGCGTCCTCGTACAGCGGGGGTGCGCCGTGGGAGAGGAAGAGCGCGGGGAGGGCGCCGTCGGCCTCGGTCCACGCCGGCTGGGTGAGGGTGCGCGGGGCGTCGGTGCGGATGAACGCGTCGTACGCGGCGAGGGGGACGGACACGGTGGTCTCCGATCGGTGAACTTGAGGTATCAACAACCATAGTTGAGCGGGCTTGACGTTTCAAGTGAGGATGGGTCCGTGACGACACCCCGATGGCTCGACCCCGAGGAGCGCGAGGCCTGGCTCGCGCTGGTCGGCACCCTGATGCGCCTGCCCGCCGCCCTCGACGCCGACCTGGGGGAGCGGGCCGGCCTGACCTTCTTCGAGTACACGGTGCTCGCGATGCTCTCCGAGACCGACGACGGCACGCTGCGGATGAGCGACCTCGCCGGCCTGGCCTCAGGCTCGCTGTCCCGCCTCTCCCACGTGGTCTCACGGCTCGAGCGCCGGGGTCTCGTGCGGCGGGAGCGGGTGCCCGGCCCGGGGCGCCGCACCGTCGCGGTGCTCACGGACGACGGCCTGGCGCTGGTCCGCACGACCGCCCCGGACCACGTGGCCCACGTCCGCGAGCTGGTCCTGGACGGCCAGGACCCCGAGGACCTCGCCGCGCTGACCCGCGTCGCGTCGCGGGTCGGTGCCCGGCTCGGCGGCCCGATCGAGGTGCGCCCGTGATGCGCGCGGTCCGCTACTTCACGTACGGCGAGCGGCCCCGCCTCGGCGAGATCCACGAGCCGGCCTGCCCGGCCGACGGCGTCCTCGTCCGCGTCGAGGCCACCGGCGTGTGCGGCAGCGACCACCACGCGTGGCGCGGCCGCGACCCGGTCCCGCTGCCGATGGTCCCGGGTCACGAGTACGCCGGGACCGTGGCCGAGGTCGGCCCCGAGGTCTCGCGCTGGGCGGTGGGGGACCGGGTCACCGTCCCGTTCGTGCTGGGCTGCGGCCGGTGCGACGTGTGCCTGCGCGGCCACCTGCACGTCTGCCCCCACCAGCAGCAGCCCGGCTTCACCCGCGACGGGTCGTGGGCCGAGCTGGTCGCCGTGCCCGCCGCGCAGGCCAACCTCGTGCGCCTCCCGGACTCCGTGTCGATGAGCGCCGCCGCGGCCCTCGGCTGCCGGTTCGCGACGGCCGCGCGGGCCGTCCGCCGCCTGGGCCGCCCCGGTCTCGACGACTGGGTCGTCGTCCACGGCTGCGGCGGGGTGGGGCTGTCGTCGGTGATGGTGGCGTACTCGCTCGGGGCGCGGGTGCTGGCGATCGACCCGGACCCCGCGTCACGGGACCTGGCCGTCGAGCTCGGTGCGGAGGTCACGCTCGACCCCACCGCGGAGGACGTCCGCGACGGGGGCCTGGTCGACGCCGTCCGCGACCTCACCGGGGGCGGGGCCGCGGTCACCCTCGACGCCGTCGGGTCGGCCGCGATCCTGCGCGACGCGCTGCTGTCGCTGCGGCCGCGGGGCCGTCACGTGCAGGTGGGACTGCTGTTCGGCGACGACGCGACGCCGACGGTGCCGATGGACCTCGTCGTCGCGCGCGAGCTCGTCGTCCTCGGCAGCCACGGGATGCCCGCGCCCGACTACGACTGGCTCCTCGCGGCCGTCGCCGACGGCTCCCTCGACCCGACCCGGCTGGTGACCCGCGAGGTGGGGCTGGCCCACGGGCCGGCCGAGATGATGGCGTTCGACGCCCCGGGCCGCAGCGTCGGCATCACCGTGCTGCGCCCCTGACGGACCCGGCCGCCGGCCCGCCACCCGTCGGTGGCGGGCCGGCGAACCGGCAACGGGGCCGGCGACCACGGACTCGGATCGCGGGGCCGGCCCCACTCGGGCGCTCGAAGCGCGTCCTGTCGTCCAGTAGAGACCCGCGGTGGCCCCCGCACCAGGGAGCGGGCGGCATTGCCAGCGACCTCAGATCTGGCGCACAGGTTCACACAGCGCCCACCGGGACCGGAGGGGCTCCGGCCGCGACCATCCGCCGCCGCAGGTCGGCCGCGGCGGGGGACAGCGGGTCGCGGTGCACCAGGCCGAGGCGGGAGGTGACGTCCGACGCGAGGGGGCGGACGACGAGTCCGCCCGCGTGAGCGGTCGCCGTGCTCACCGACATCACCGCGACCCCCAGCCCGAGCCGGACGAGCGCCACGAGGGTCGCGGGCTCGCCGCTCTCCACGGCCAGCTCCACCCGCGTGCCCGCGGCCGCGCTCGCGCGATCGAGGGCGGCCCGGGCGCCCGTCCCGGTCGAGAGGGCCAGCACGGGATCACCGAGGAGGCTCCGCAGGCCCACCCGGCCCCGGCCGCCGGCCAGCCGGTGGTCGGCCGGCACCACGACGGCCAGGCCCTCCTCGACGAACGTCGTCGTCGCCACCCCCTCGGGGTCCGGGCCCGACCAGCCGACGAGCGCCAGGTCGAGGCGTCCCGCCCGGACCGCGTCGGTGAGCTCCCCCGAGTCGCCCTCGACCACGCGGACCGCCACTCCGGGGTGCTCCGCCCGGAGGGAGGACAGCGGCGCGGTCACGAGTGCGGTGACCCCGCCGCGCACGGTCCCCAGGTCGACGCGGCCCGTCCGGAGGCCGGTGTGCCGTGCCGCGGCCTCGGCCACGGCCCCGAGGGCGCCGAGGGCGTCGCGCGCGGCGCGGATCACCCCCAGCCCTGCCGTCGTGGGCACCACCCCGCGCGGCAGGCGCTCGAGGAGGGGCAGCCCGAGCTCGCGCTCCAGCTTCGCCACCTGTGAGGACAGGCCCGACTGGGCGACGTGGAGCCGCTCGGCCGCGGCGGTGAACGAGCCGGCGTCGGCGACGGCGACGAGGTAGCGCAGCTGGGTCCGTTCCATCACTGTTGATGATAGGTGGGAGCAGGATCATCTGTTGGTGTGACGGATCATCCGGGCGCAGACTCGAGGTGTCAGGTCCACCGGGACCCCGAGCAGCGAGGAGAGCACCATGACCGCCGACCGCACCCCCTCCGAGGTCGCCGAGACCTACTTCGCCGCCTGGCAGGCGGGCGACGCCGAGACCCTGCGCGGGCTGCTCGCCGAGGACGTCACCTTCGACGGCCCGCTGGCGAGCCTGGTCGGGGCGGACGCCTGCGTCTCCGGGCTGATCGGGATGGGCGCCGTCCTCGACCGGGTCGAGGTCCACCGGCGCCTGGTCGACGGGCCGGACGTGATCACCTGGTTCGACCTGCACACGACGATCGCGGCCCCCGCGCCCACGGCCAACTGGTCCCACGTCGAGGACGGCCACATCACGGCCATCCGGGTCGCCTTCGACCCGCGGGGGATCCTCGCCGCCGGCTGAGCGCGCCGTCGTGCGGGTTGCCGCCGGGACCACGACCGGGGGGCGGACCTTGGTCCCGGCGGGCCCAGCCCGCCGCTCTGCGGCGGCCTGATCCAGTATGCGAACGGTTGTCCACTCCACCTAGGGCCTTGCACGAATCCAGAGGATTCGGTCCGGGTGTCAGGATCGGGCGGTGAGCACCCCCACCGCCGACGGGCCCGCCGACACCGCCCCGACGGCCGGGCTGGGGGAGTGGTCCGCGGCCGGCCTCGTCTTCGGGTCCTCGGCGGCCGTCCTCGTCGTCGAGCTCGTCGCGCTGCGCCTGCTGGCGCCGTACCTCGGGCTCACGCTGGAGACCAACACGATCGTCATCGGGATCGCGCTGACCGCCATCGCGGCGGGCTCCTGGGCCGGTGGTCGGGCGGCCGACACCGTCGACCCGCGGCGCGCCCTGGCGCCGCTGCTGGCGATCTCGGGCGCGGTGGTCGCCCTCACCCCCGTCGCGGTGCGGGCCACGGGCGCGACCGGGGACGGCGCCCTGCTGCTCCCGGCGGCCGCGGCCACGATCTTCGTGCCCGGAGCGCTGCTGTCGGCGGTGACGCCGATGGTGACGAAGCTGCGGCTGAGCAGCCTCGCCGAGACCGGCACCGTCGTCGGCCGGCTCTCCGGCATCGGCACCGCCGGCGCGATCGTCGGCACCGTCGTGACGGGGTTCGTGCTGGTCAGCACCGTGCCCGTGAGCTCGATCCTGGTGGGCCTGGGCGTCCTGCTCGTCCTCGCCGCCCTGGGGGTCGGGTGGCGCACCCACCGCGCCCGCGGGGTGGTCGTGCCGGCCCTGGTCGTCGTGGCCGGCGGCCTCGTGCTGCCCGTGGCGCCGGGCGGCTGCGACGTCGAGACGACGTACCACTGCGCCGTCCTGCAGACCGACCCCGAGAACCCGGACGCGACGCTGCTCGTGCTCGACGGCGTGCGGAACTCCTCGGTGGAGGAGGATCCCGAGGCGCTCGACTTCACCTACGTGCAGGCCATCGCGTCGGTGCTCGACAGCTTCCGGCCGGCCGGGGAGCCGCTGTCGGCGTACCACCTCGGCGCGGGCGCGCTGAGCGTGCCGCGCTACCTCGCCGCCACCCGTCCAGGCACCACCTCGACCGTCTCCGAGGTCGACCCCGGCGTCGTCCGCATCGACGCCGAGCAGCTCGGCCTCGACCCCGAGGGCGTGGAGGTGAGGGTCGAGGACGGGAGGCTCGGCCTGCGCGAGCAGCCCACGGACGCCCACGACGTCGTCGTCGGCGACGCCTTCGGCGGGGTGAGCGTCCCGTGGCACCTCACCACCCGCGAGGCGATGAGCGACGTCCGCCGCACGCTCGCCGACGACGGCGTGTACGTCGCCAACCTCATCGACCACGGTTCGCTCGACTTCGCGCGGGCGGAGGTCCGCACGCTCGGGACGGTGTTCGACGAGGTGGCCCTCGCGGCCACGCCCGCGGCGCTCGCGGGGGAGGAGGGCGGCAACCTCGTCGCCCTGGCCTCCGACGCCCCGCTCGACGTCGACGCCTGGTCAGAGTCCCTCGCGGAGCGGGACACCGGGTGGGAGGTCGCGACCGGCGACGAGCTCGACCGGTGGACCGGCGACGCCGTCCTGCTGACCGACGAGTTCGCCCCGACCGACCAGCTCCTCACGCCGTACCCCACACGCTGAGCCGCGGGCCGTTTATCATCACGGGCGACCTGGGCGCGGAGCCCGCAGGACTCGAGGGCCGGGGGGCGCCGACATGGAGCGTCGTACGACGTCCTCGTCGTCCGCGCCCGTGCAGACCCACGCCGACCTCGACGACCCGGCGCGCCGCGCCGCGGTGCGCCGGCTCCTGCCCGCCGGCACCGGCAACCCGGTCCTCGCGCGGCTGACCGCCCTCGCCGCCCACGTGGCCAGGACCTCCTCGGCCCACGTGTCCCTCGTCGACACCCACACCACCGTGGTCGGGGGCCACGGCCTCGCCGCGGACCTCGTCGACGCGCCACCGCTGGACCGCGCCGCCACCGTCTGCGCGCGGGTCGCGGCGCGGGGCGGGCCGCTGGTGATCCGCGACCTCGCCGAGGAGGACCCCGCGACCCGCCGGCTCCTCGCCGGCGACGGCTCGGGCCCGTCGGTGCGCTCCTACCTCGGCGTCCCGCTCGTGGACTCCGCCGGCCGGGCCGTCGGCGTCGTCTGCGTGCACGACGAGGAGCCCCGCGACTGGGTCGACCACGACGTCGACCTGGTCCGCGACCTCGCGGGTGCGGTCGCCGCGGAGCTCGAGCGCGGCGCCGCGGAGGCAGAGCGCAACGAGGCGCAGGAGGCGCTGCACGCCGTCGGTCGCGACCACGAGGAGGCCCTCGTCGCGCTGGTCGCGTCCGCCAGCGACTCGCTGACCGCCTCCCTGGAACCCGACGACGCGGTGCGCAGCCTCGTGAGGCTGACCGTCCCCGCGCTCGCGGACTGGTCGGTCGTCACCCTGCTCGACGAGCACGGGGCGCCGCGCGACGTCGGCTGGTGGCACCGCGACCCCGCGATGCTCGGCGAGACCGAGGTCTTCGCCCGGCACCGGCTCCTGGGCCGCACCGAGACCGCGGGCTCGCTCGCCTCCCTGGACGCCAACACGCCGTACGTCGTGACCGACGACGTCCTCACCGTGGCCCGGGCGACGCTGCGCTCCGACGAGGCGTACGACGCGCTCGCGACGCTCGCCCCGACCTCCGTCGTCGTGGTGCCCCTCGCGAGCCGGGGCCGCATCGACGGCACCATCACCCTCGCCCGCGGCGGGGGCCGCCCGCCGCTGTCGGAGGTCGAGACCGCCGCGGCCCTGGACATCGGTCGCCGCACCTCCGTCGTCCTCGGTCACGGTCGCGACCTGCTGCGTCACCGCAGCACCTCCGAGGAGCTGCAGCGCAGCATGCTGAGCGAGCCGGTCACCCCGCCCGGTGCCACCGTCGAGGCCCGCTACGCGCCCGCGACCGACGCGGCCCACGTGGGCGGCGACTGGTACGACGCGTTCGCGCTCGGCGAGCGGACCACGATGCTCGTCGTCGGCGACGTGGCCGGCCACGACGTGGCCGCGGCCGCCGCGATGGGTCAGCTGCGCAGCATGGTCCGCGGGCTCGGCGTCACCGCCTTCGCCTCCCCGGCCGCGCTGCTCGACGAGGTGGACCTCGCCGTCGACCGGCTCCGGCTCGACGTCGGCGCGACCGCACTGGTCTGCCGGCTGCGCTCGAGGCCCGAGGGGGGTGCCCGGCTGACCTGGGCCGCGGCCGGCCACCCGCCGGCGCTGCTGGTGGAGCCCGACGGGAGCCCGCTGCTGCTGCCGGCCAGCGGCCTGATGCTCGGCCTCGGCGGCGAGGGCCGCCGTCGGTTGGAGCAGCAGCGTGACCTGCGCCCCGGCAGCACCCTGCTGCTGTTCACCGACGGCCTGGTCGAGCGCCGCGGCGAGAGCCTCGACGCCGGGCTCGAGCGCCTCTGCGACGCGGTGGTGCCGCTCGCCTCCCGGCCCCTGCCCCGGATGGTCGACGACCTGCTGGCCGCGATGCTGCCGACCGGGCACGAGGACGACGTGGCGGTGCTCGCCGTCCGGCTCGACGGCTGAGGCGTGCCCCGCGGGCCCGCGGTCAGTGGTCAGTGGTCAGAGGTCAGCGGCGGACGGAGAGGGTCCCGCGGCGGGTGCGCTCGTTGCCGGCCCGGTCGGTGGCGGTCGCGACCCACGACCGCGTGAGCCGACCGCCGTCGGTGCGTCGCACCGCGCCGTACGCCACGGTGCAGCGGCCGTCCACGCCGGAGCGGGAGTCCGTCGCGGTGCAGCGCACCGGCCGGGCCGTGCGCGGGTACGGCGCCTCCCCGACCCGCGAGACCGCCAGTCGCGGCGCCCACGGGTCGACGCGGTGGTCGCTGACCTCGACGCGGACCGTGCCGCCGTCCTCGGCCCGGACCGTGCGCCGCAGGACGGACGTCGCCTGCGTGGCGCGCTTGGACACCGCGGCCGGGCACACCGCGTGCGCGGAGCCGTCGGTGCAGGCGAAGGTGACCTCGGTGGGCGTGCGGTACCAGCCGTGCGGCCCGACGGGTCCGGTGCTGGTGACCCGGGCCTCGACGACCGGGTCGGTGCGCCGGTAGGCCTCGTGGGAGGAGGCGTGGGTCGCGTCACCGGCGTACGACGCATCGATCGTGAGCGGGGACCCCGTGGCGCGGACCCGCCGCGGCAGGACGGCGTGGGCCACCCCGGGCACCGGGTCCGCCTCCAGGCGGGCGGCGCCGAGGCGGACGCCGTCGACCGTGAAGACGACCCGGCCGGTCGGGGCCTCGGCGGAAGCCGCGCCGACGCCGGTGCTGCCGGGGTCGGCCTCGACGGTGGCGATCAGCTGCTCGGCGTGGACGGCGAGGTGGGTCACGGTCGGCGCGGGCCCGTCCGCGGCGGCTGTGGCGACGGCGGGGGAGGGGACGGTGGCCAGCAGGCCACCGGCGAGGGCGAGACCGAGCAGGGTGGGCGCGAGGGGACGTGTCACGGGTCCATGGTCGGACCGGGACGCGGGGTGCCGCCGGGTTTTGCGCGAACCCGCCGGGTCCCCGGGGCGGGGCTCAGGGGCGGGACATCGGGACGTGCGGGATGCCGTCCTCGACGAACTCCGGCCCGGTGACGTCGTACCCGTAGCCGGCGTAGAACCGGGCCAGCGGCGCCTGGGCGTCGAGGCGCGACGGACGGTCGCCCACCTCGTCGAGGGCCGCCGTCATCAGGGGGCCCGCCAGGCCGCGACCGCGGGCGTCGCGGCGCAGCAGGACGCGGCCGATCCGCAGCGCCCCGTCGGGCTCGACGAGGATCCGCAGGTAGCCGAGCAGGTCGTCCGCCCCGGGCTCGCCGTCGCGGAGCAGCACGTGGCGGGTGCCGGGCTCGTCGTCGCGGCCGTCGAGGTCGGCGTACGCGCACTCCTGCTCGACGACGAACACGTCCTGCCGCAGCCGCCAGACGGCGTACGCCGTGGCCGCGTCGAGGTCGGTGAAGGCGAGGACGTCGACGCGGAGGCGACCGGGGAGGCGACCGGGGAGGCCGCCGGGCAGGTCGGTCCCGCCGCTCATCGCCGCACCGTGAGGAAGCGGACGACGGCCCGCATCGCCTGGCCGGCCTCGGGGAGGCCGGGCAGGAGTCCGAAGACGTGGATGAGGTCGGGGCGCTCGACGTAGGTGAGGTCCCAGTCGGCGTGCACGGCCCGGTCCGCCAGGGCGCGGCAGCCCGGGGCGAGCATGTCGCGGCCGCCGCAGACCATGAGCGTGCGCGGCAGCCCGTCGAGGTCGCCGAGGCCGGGGCTGACCTCGCTGCGGAACAGCTCGGCGTCCGACCCGGCCCACCAGCGCGCCCACACCCGCGCCTTGCCGGGGAACAACCAGGGGTCGGTCGCAGCCACGGCCTCGGTGTCGGGGGCGCTGAGCGTCAGGTCGACCCAGGGTGAGAACAGCACGAGCCGGTCCGGGGACGCGCTGCCGGACTCGGGCGTGCGGTCACGCAGGCTCTGCGCCAGCGCGAGGGCGAGACCACCGCCGGCCGAGTCACCGACCAGGGCCACCGGCACGCGTCCGGTCAGCAGCCGCTGCGCGAGCGCGACGAGCGCCTCGTGGGACTCCCGCCACGTGTGCTCCGGGGTGGTCGGGTAGGCCGGCATCACGACCCGCGCGCCGAGCTCGGCGGCCAGCCGGGCGGCGTACCGGACCTGGAACGGGTCGATCCCGTGCACGTAGCCGCCGCCGTGGAGGTAGAGGATCGTGCGGACCGGCTCGAGGCCGCGGGGGCTGAAGGAGTACGCCGGGAACGTCGTCGTCGCGCCCTCGACCTCCTCCTCGACCACGGAGAACCGTCGCGCGAAACCGGGCACGGCCACCGTCGGCAGCCCCGGCCGCTTCGTCGCCTTGCGGGCCAGCACCCGCGCCCGCTCGGTCGGCTCGTCGGTGACCTCGGCGGCCTTGCGGAGCCTCGGCACCACCTCCGCCAGCAGCTGGTGTCGGAGGCTGGGCGTGGTCGGCACCGGGTCACTGTAGGGCCGCCACGGCCGCCCCCGGAGATGGAGGTGCGGTCGGCTCCGGCTCGCGGGGTCTCGTGGCTCCTCGCCAGGGCTCGGAGCGCCTCGACCTCCGACCACCCCGGTGATCGAGGTGCGAGCGTCGCGCAGCGACCGAGCCACCCCCGGTGATCGAGGTGCGAGCGTCGCGCAGCGACCGAGCCTCGAGATCCGGTGAGGGGCCTGCGGTCGGGTCACGGGGTCTCGACGACGCGCGCTCGCTGCGCTCGCGTGCTGCTCGACCAGCTGGAGTCCGCACCGCCGGTGATCGAGGTGCGAGCGTCGCGCGGCGACCGAGCCTCGAGATCCGGTGAGGGGACGGCGGTCGGCCTGCGGGGTCTCGACGACGCGCGCTCGCTGCGCTCGCGTGCTGCTCGACCAGCTGGAGCCCGCACCCCGGTGATCGAGGTGCGAGCGTCGCGCAGCGACCGAGCCTCGAGATCCGGTGAGGGGCCTGCGGTCGGGTCATGGGGTCTCGACGACGCGCGCTCGCTGCGCTCGCGTGCTGCTCGACCAGCTGGAGCCCGCACCCCGGTGATCGAGGTGCGGGCGTCGCGCAGCGACCGAGCCTCGAGATCCGGTGAGGGGCCTGCGGTCGGGTCATGGGGTCTCGACGACGCGCGCTCGCTGCGCGCGCGTGCTGCTCGACCAGCTGGAGTCCGCACCCCCGGTGATCGAGGTGCGAGCGTCGCGCAGCGACCGAGCCACGAGATCCGGTGAGACGGGCGGGTCGTAGGCTGGAGGTCCAGACAGGGGAGCACGCGTGACGTGCTGAGAGTGCGGGCGAGCCGCAGACCCTCCGAACCTGCTCCGGTTCACACCGGCGAAGGGAGTCACCCCGTGCGCGCACGCACGCTCCTGACCACCACGGCCTCCGTCGTCACCCTCGGCCTCCTCGCGAGCGGCTGCACGCTGCTCGCCGCGGACGACGACCCGGGCGAGGTCACCGACGCCCAGCGCGGCGACGGCACCGGCCGCGTCGTCCTCGTCACCCACGACTCCTACGCGCTGCCGAAGCGGCTGGTCGCCGACTTCGAGGCCGAGTCGGGCATCGACCTCGTCCAGCGCGCCTCCGGCGACGCCGGGTCCCTCACCAACCGCCTCGTGCTGACCCAGGACGACCCCATCGGGGACGTCGCGTTCGGCGTCGACAACACCTTCGCCTCCCGCGCGCTCGAGGAGGACGTGTTCGCGCCGTACGACGCCGAGCTGCCGCCGGGCGCCGACGAGTTCGTCCTGCCCGACGGCGCGGACCGGCTGGCGCCGGTCGACGAGGGCAACGTCTGCGTCAACGTCGACGAGCAGTGGTTCGCCGAGCGCGACCAGGAGCCGCCGGCCAGCCTCGACGACCTCACCGACCCGGCGTACCGCGACCTGCTCGTCGTCCCCGGCGCCCCCACCTCGAGCCCCGGCCTGGCGTTCCTGCTGGCCACCGTCGACGAGTACGGCGACGACTGGCCGACGTACTGGGAGGACCTCGTCGCCAACGGCGTCGAGATCGTCCCCGGCTGGTCCGACGCCTACCAGGTCGACTTCACCGCGGGCGGCGGTGGCGGGGACCGGCCGATCGTCGTGTCCTACGACTCCTCCCCGGCGTTCACGCTCACCGAGGACGGCGACGCGACGACCACCGCGGCGCTGCTGGACACCTGCTACCAGCAGGTCGAGTACGCCGGGGTGCTCGAGAACGCCGAGAACCCCGTCGGCGCCGAGCGGGTCGTCGACTGGCTGCTCAGCAGTCGTGTCCAGGCCGAGCTGCCGACGTCGATGTACGTCTTCCCGGTCCGCGACGACGTCGACCTTCCCCGCGACTGGGCGTCGTACGCCGAGCGGCCGGACTCGCCGTACGCCCTCGACCCGGACGCCGTCGCCGCCGAGCGGGCCGACCTGCTCGCGCAGTGGAGCGACGTCACCAGCCGATGACGCGGCCCCGATGACCGGCGTGCGCGGCGGGGCGGTCCGCCGTACGGCGGGCGTGCTCGCGCTCGCCGTCGTCCCGGTGGCGGTGCTGGCGGTCTTCTTCGTCCTGCCCGTCGCCGGGATGGTCGGACGCGGGCTGTGGCCGCAGGGGAGCTTCGACCCCTCCGGCGCCCTCGACGTCCTCACCCGGGAGCGCACCGGGCGGGTGCTGGCGTTCACGCTGCTCACCAGTGCCGCGGGCACCGCCGGCTCGCTGCTGCTCGGGCTGCCGACGGCGTGGGTGCTGCACCGGCTCGCCCTGCCCGGGGCGCGGGTGCTGCGGGCGCTGCTGCTGGTGCCGTTCGTGCTGCCGACGGTCGTGGTGGGCGTCGCGTTCCGCGAGCTGCTGGGCGAGGCCGGGCCGCTGGGCTTCCTGGGGCTCGACGGCACCCCGTTCGCCGTCGTCCTCGCCCTGGTCTTCTTCAACCTGGCCGTGGTGGTCCGCGCGGTCGGCGCCGCCTGGGAGTCCCTGGACCCCCGCCCCGCCGAGGCCGCCGCCGCGCTGGGGGCCACCCCGTGGCAGGTGTGGTGGACCGTCACCCTGCCCTCGCTGCGCCCCGCCGTCGTGTCCGCGGCGAGCGTGGTCTTCCTGTTCTGCGCGACCGCCTTCGGGGTCGTGCTCACCCTCGGCGGGCTGCGGTACGCCACCGTCGAGACCGAGATCTACCTGCTGACCACGAGCCTGCTCGACCTCGAGGGCGCGGCCGCCCTGTCGATCCTCCAGCTCGTGGTGGTCGCCGTCCTGCTCGTGCTGGCGCAGCGGCTGCGGGCCACGCCCGACCCCCGCGCGCGGCGGGTCGCGCCCCGGCCCCGCGCCGTACGACGCTCCGACGCGCCCGCCCTCGTCGTCACCGGCGTCGCGCTGGTCCTGGCCGCCACCCCGATCCTCACCCTCGTCGTCGGGTCCCTGCGGACCCCCGACGGGTTCGGCCTCGACAACTACGTCGCCCTGCAGACCCGCGGCAGCTCCGGCGCCCTCGCCGTCCCGGTCACCGAGGCGCTGGCGGTCTCGCTGCGCACCGCCGTCGACGCCACCTGGATGGCGGTCCTGCTCGGGCTGCTGGTCGCCGTCGTCGTCACCCAGCGGTCCCGGGGCCGCGTCGAGCGCACCGTGCGCTCGGGCCTCGACGCGTTCTTCATGCTGCCGCTCGGGGTCTCGGCGGTCACGCTCGGCTTCGGCCTGCTCGTCACGCTCGACTCCGGCCTGCTCGACCTGCGCTCCTCGCCGCTGCTGGTCCCCGTGGCGCAGGCGCTGGTCGCGCTGCCGCTGGTGGTGCGGACCCTCGCGCCCGTGCTCGCCTCGATCGACGACCGGCAGCGCCAGGCCGCCGCCTCCCTGGGCGCCGGGCCCTTCCGCACCCTGCTCGTCGTCGACCTCCCCGTCGTCTGGAAGCCCCTGCTCGCCGCCGCGGGGTTCGCCTTCGCGGTGTCGCTGGGGGAGTTCGGGGCCACCTCGTTCCTGTTCCGCGAGGACGCCCCGACCGTGCCCGTCGTGATCTTCCGGCTCATCGGTCGCCCCGGCGAGGGCAACTACGCGATGGCGCTCGCCGCCTCCGTCGTCCTCGCCGCGGTCACCACCCTCGTCGTCCTCGCCGTCGAGCGGCTGCGCGTGCCGAGCGTGGGAGCGTTCTGACGTGCTCGCCGTCCAGGACCTCTCGGTGGCGTACGGCGGCGTCGACGCCGTCCGCTCCGTCGACCTCGAGGTGCCCACCGGCGAGGTGCTCGCCGTGCTCGGCCCCTCGGGCTGCGGCAAGTCGACGCTCCTGCGCGCCGTCGCCGGCCTCGAGCCGCCGTACGCCGGTCGCGTCGTCGCCGACGGCGAGGACGTCACCGGCGTCCCCACCCACCGCCGCGGCTTCGCGCTGATGTTCCAGGACGGCCAGCTCTTCGGGCACCTGTCCGTCGCCCGCAACGTCGGCTACCCGCTGCGCCTGCGGAAGCGGCCCGCCGCCGAGGTGGCCGGCCGCGTGGCCGACCTGCTGACGCTCGTCGGCCTCGCCGGGTACGGCGACCGGCTGCCGTCGACCCTGTCCGGCGGCGAGCAGCAGCGGGTCGCCCTGGCCCGGGCGCTCGCCGTACGACCGCGGCTGCTGCTGCTCGACGAGCCGCTCTCCGCGCTGGACGCCGGGCTGCGCGAGCGCCTCGCCGGGGACCTGCGCCGGATCCTCGTGGACGCCGGCACGACCGCGGTGATGGTCACCCACGACCACGAGGAGGCCTTCGCGGTCGCCGACCGGATGGCGCTGATGCGGGCGGGACGCGTCGTCCAGACCGGCCCGGTGGCCGACGTGTGGCGCGCCCCCGCCGACGCCGACGCGGCGCTGTTCCTCGGCTACGCCCGCGTGCTGACGGGGCGCCCCGCCTCCGCCGTCCTCGCCGCTGGCGGCCTGGCGGACGCCGACGGGGTCGCCCTGCGTCGCTCCGCGCTGCGGGTGGTCCGCGGAACCGGTGAGGGCCGGCTGCGCGGCACCGTCGTGTCCGCGGCCGCGACCCCCGAGCAGGCGCGGCTCGTCGTCGAGGTCGAGGGCCTCGGCCGACTCGACGCCGTCGGCGCCTCCGACGACCTGCCCGCCCCCGGCGCGTCGGTCCGGCTGGTGGTCGACCCCGCGCGTCTCGCGGCGCTGGACGGCCCGACTGAGCGGGCCGCGGACCGTCGTACCTGAGAGACACCTGAACTGGTTGGCGGGCAGCCGGGGTGGGTTCCCTACACTGCACCGGGTGTACCGCCGTGCCTACGCCCTGCTCGTCGGCGTCGCCGTCGGCATGGTGGGCCTGGCGCTCGTCACCGCGCACCACCTCGACCGGAGCTTCGTCGACCCCGACGGCTTCCTCGGCCCCGCCTGGCTGCGCGGCCCGCTGCTGATCCTCGGGGCGATGCTGCTCGACATGGGACCGCGGGCCCTCTGGCTCTCGCGCCTCGACCCCCGCAAGATGCCGGCGATCGTCAAGGAGCGGTGGCGCACCCACTGGACGCGCGACCGCCTCGTGCTCGTCGTCCTCGGCGTCGTCTGCTTCTACGTCACCTACGTCTCGTACCGGAACCTCAAGTCGTTCCTGCCCGAGGTGCTCGGCACGGACTACATGTTCGACCGCGAGCTGCACCAGATCGACCAGCTGCTGTTCTTCGGCAACGAGCCGGCCGTCGTCCTGCACACCTTCCTCGGCTACGAGTGGATCGCGCAGGTCCTCTCGGCGATCTACCTCTGGTACCTGCCGCTGGTCCCGCTCGCGCTGACCGCCTGGCTGATCTGGTCGCGCAACATCTCGTTCGGCTACTGGTTCGCGACCTCGCAGGTGCTCGCCTGGACGCTCGGCACGGCGTCGTACTACCTCCTGCCGACGCTCGGCCCGGGCTTCGAGTACTCCTGGCTGTACGGCGACATCGACAACTTCGACACGGGCACGAGCTCGTTGATGGACTCGTTGTCGGACGGCAGAGCCACGGTCCTGTGGAACGACGTGGAGAACGCCGTCCAGTCGGTGGCTGGCTTCGCGAGCCTCCACACGGCCATCACGCTGCTCTGGGCGCTGATGGCGCAGTACACGGTCCGCAGCCGGATCGTGCACTGGATCTTCTGGGTCAACTTCGGCATCACCGTCGTCGCGACCCTGTACTTCGGCTGGCACTACGTCGCCGACGACATCGGCGGCGTGATGATCGCGCTGATCTCGTTCTACCTCGGCGGACTCGCGAGCGGGCAGAAGTTCGACCGGCAGGGCCGCTCGAGCCACCCGACGACGACCACGTCGCGGATCCCGGTGGACACCCCTGCCGACAGCAGCGCCTAGGACTCCGTCGACAGCCCCGTCCGCACAGGCTGTAAATCTTTTTGTAACTCTGAGTTACAGGTCACTGACGGACCGGCCCACCCGGCAGTAGCGTTGCTCCATGGCCACCGACACCGTCCAGCCCACGCCGTTCGACCAGGCCGACCAGACAGGCCGGACCGAGCGGGGAGCCCCGGCGACCGACGGGCCCGCGTTCGACGTCGCCGCCCTGCGCGCCGTCCTCGACGGCCGCTACGCCGAGGTCCGCGACCTCGTCCGCGAGAACCTCGCCGAGCACGCCTCGATCCTCACCGAGGCCGAGACGCTGGGTGTCGACGAGTACCGCGACCGGGTCCGCGACCTGCTGCTGACGATGGCCGAGTCGGGCCAGACCGGCATGGGATTCCCCGCCGAGTACGGCGGCGGTGAGGACGTCGGCGCCTCCATCGCGGCCTTCGAGACCCTCGCGTACGGCGACCTGTCGCTGCTGGTGAAGGCGGGCGTGCAGTTCGGGCTGTTCGGCGGCGCGATCCTGCACCTCGGCACGAAGCACCACCACGACGCCTACCTGCGCCCGCTGATCTCCGGCGAGCTGATGGGCTGCTTCGCGATGAGCGAGTCGGGCCACGGCTCGAACGTGCAGGCGCTGCGGACCCACGCGACGTACGACGCGGACACCGACGAGATCGTCGTGACCACCGACGGCGACCTGGGCCGCAAGGACTACATCGGCAACGCCGCCGCGCACGGCGAGCTCGCCGTCGTCTTCGCCCAGCTCCACGTGGGCGGCGAGGACCAGGGCGTGCACGCGCTCGTCGTCCCCATCCGTGTGGACGGCGAGACCG
This sequence comes from uncultured Nocardioides sp., assembly GCF_947489365.1. Classification (GTDB taxonomy): domain Bacteria; phylum Actinomycetota; class Actinomycetes; order Propionibacteriales; family Nocardioidaceae; genus Nocardioides. The sequence goes on along the minus strand of NZ_CANLDB010000006.1, from coordinate 43,809 downwards.
CGCCCGGCGTCCGCATCGAGGACTGCGGCCACAAGATGGGCCTCAACGGCGTCGACAACGGCCGGCTCTGGTTCGACGGCGTCCGGGTGCCGCGCTCCGCGCTGCTCGACCGGTTCGCGCACATCACCGACGACGGCGCCTACTCCTCGGAGATCGAGAACCCCGACCGCCGCTTCTTCACCACCCTCGGCACGCTGGTGCAGGGCCGGATCTCCGTCGGCGGCGCCGGCATCGGCGCCTCGAAGGTCGCGATGACCCTCGCGATCCGGTACGCCGACCTGCGTCGCCAGTTCGAGGCCTCCGACCCCGAGCGCGAGCAGCTGCTCCTCGACTACGGCATGCACCAGCGCCGCCTCCTGCCGCTGCTGGCCCGCACCTACGCGTTGCACTTCGCGCAGGAGCGGCTGGCCGGCGAGCTGCACCTCATGTCCGGCGTCGACCCGTCCTCGGAGACCGAGGAGCGCCAGCGCGAGCTCGAGTCCCGCGCGGCCGGCACGAAGGCGCTGGCGACCTGGCACGCGACGCGGACCATCCAGGAGTGCCGCGAGGCCTGCGGCGGCGCGGGCTACCTCTCCGCCAACCGGTTCGCGGCGCTCAAGGCCGACACCGACGTGTTCACCACCTTCGAGGGCGACAACCACGTGCTGCTGCAGCTCGTCGCCAAGGGCCTGCTCACCGGTTACGCCAGCGAGTTCGAGGACATGAACCAGCTCGACATGGCCCGGTTCGTCGGCGAGCTGGCCGTCGAGACCGTCATCGAGCGGACCGCCGTCCACAAGCTGGTGGAGCGGATCCGCGACGTCCTGCCCGGCGGGGACGACTGGTCCGACGAGGCCCACCTGTTCGACGCCGACTACCAGCTCGCGATGTACCGCTTCCGCGAGGAGCACCTCGTCGCCGGCGTCGCGCGCCGCCTCAAGCGCGGCATCGACGCCGGCCACAACGCCGGCGCGGTGTTCTCCCGGGTCCAGGACCACGTCATCGCCGCCGCCCGCGCCCACGTCGAGCGGCTGGTGCTGGAGGACTTCGTCGCGAAGGTCCGCAGCCTGCCCGAGGGTCCCGAGCGCGACGTGCTCCGGCTGCTGTGCGACCTGCACGCCCTCGCCGGCATCGAGGCCGACCGCGCGTGGTTCATCGAGCACGGCCGGCTCTCGGTGCAGCGCAGCAAGCAGATCACCAAGGAGGTCGGCACCCTGTGCCGCCGGGTCCGCCCGGTCGCCGTCCCGCTGGTGCAGGCGTTCGGCGTCCCCGAGGCCGTGCTGCGCTCGCCCGACCTGCTCGACGCCGCGCTGCTCGACGAGCAGCCGACCCGCTGAGCGGCGGGGGCGCGTCATGAGGCTTCCGGTCGTCGGGCAGGTCCTCGGCGGGTGGGAGACCGACCCCCTGTGGGCGACCGTCTACGAGGCCAGCGTCAACCACCCGACCCTGGGCGCACCGATGTGGCGCGTCGGGTTCGGCAGCGACCAGCGGCTGCTCCACGAGACCGTGGGCTCGCTGTCGTCGCTGCCCGCCGGCTCGCGGGTGCTCGACGTGCCCTCCGGGGGCGGGATCGCGCTGCGCGGGGTCCGACCCGGGCAGGGCCTCGACTACGTCGCCGCGGACATCTCGCCCGCCATGCTCGACCGGGCCCGCCGCGCCGCGGACCGGCTCGGGGTCACCGACCAGGTCACGTTCCGCGAGACCGACGTGGCGGACCTCGCCGACGACGACGCGTCGTACGACCGCGTCGTCAGCCTCACCGGCCTGCACTGCTTCCCGGCGCCCCGCGAGGCCGTCGGCGAGATGACCCGGGTCCTGCGGCCCGGTGGCGAGCTGGTCGGCAGCGCGTTCCTCACCGACACCGGCTGGCGCTACGAGGCCGGACGCCGGATCGGCCGCGCGTCGGGCATCCTCGGGCCGATGTGCTCGCGCTCCGAGCTCCACGGCTGGCTGCGTGCCGGCGGGATGCGGCGCGTGGTCGTCCGGACCTCCGGCGCCCTCGTCTACTTCCGCGCGACGAAGGGCTGACGACCCGGCCGATCAGGCCCGGTGCTGGGTGTGGCTGGTGCCCTTGGCCCGCTCGAACGACGCGCGGACCTCGCGCTCGGCCTCCTCGACGCCGACCCAGTTGGCGCCCTCGACGGACTTGCCGGGCTCGAGGTCCTTATAGACCTCGAAGAAGTGCTGGATCTCCAGGCGGTCGAAGTCGGAGACGTCGCTGATGTCGGTCATGTGCGTGTGGCGCGGGTCGTGCGCCGGCACGCAGAGGACCTTGTCGTCGCCGCCGGCCTCGTCGGTCATGCGGAACATGCCGATCGCGCGGCAGGCGATGAGGCAGCCCGGGAACGTCGGCGCCTGCAGCAGGACGAGGGCGTCCAGCGGGTCGCCGTCCTGACCGAGGGTGTTCTCGATGTAGCCGTAGTCGGCCGGGTACTGCGTCGAGGTGAACAGCATCCGGTCCAGCCGGAGCCGTCCCGACTCGTGGTCGACCTCGTACTTGTTGCGCTCGCCCTTGGGGATCTCCACGAGCACGTCGAACTCCAGCACGTCCACTCCTACCGCGTCACCGAACCGTCGGGACCCTCGTAGCCCGCGGGCCCCCGGGTCATAGTGCCCCCATCCTCGCGCACAATGAGTCCCGCCCCGAAGCCGACCTCAGGAGCGACGTGGGAAGCCAGCAGTCCGGACGCCGCCGCGACGAGGCGGGAGCCGCCCGCTGGTGGGTGGCGACCGCGCTGCTCGTCGTGGCCGTGCTCGTGGCCGGGCTGCTCTGGTGGCGCCCCGGCCCCGTCGACGAGCTGCTGGACCGGCTGCGCGCCGACGAGCCCCCGGACCCGGCGACCGAGCCGGCCCGGGTGGAGCCGCCGGCGGGCCTCGACCTCCCGCCGCTGCGGGAGCCCGCGCCCGTCGCCGACCCGGTCGCCGGTCCGCGCGCGGGCACCCTGGACCCGGCCGCCGTGCGCGGGGCGCTCCGGCGGCCGCTGTCCGACCCGGCCCTCGGGCCGCACGTCGTGGCCGGTGTCGCCGCGCTCGACGGCAGCCCCGCGGTGCTCGCCGGCGCCCGCGACGCCGCCGTCCCGGCGTCCACCACCAAGCTGCTGACCTCCACCGCCGCGCTGGAGGTGCTGGGGCCCGACCGGCGCTTCGCCACCCGCGTCGTGAGCCCCCAGCGTGGCCGCGTGACCCTCATCGGCGGCGGCGACCCCCTGCTCGAGCGGGTTCCCGACCCGGACGCGGAGGTCGGTGACCCCCCGCGGGCGGACCTGCGGACGCTGGCGCAGCGGACCGCCGAGGCGCTCGCCGCGGACGGCGTACGGCGGGTGGAGCTGTCGTACGACGCGTCGCTGTTCTCCGGGCCCGCGGCCAGCCCGACCTGGGAGGACGACTACCTCACCAGCGGGGTCGTGTCGCCGATCTCGGCGCTGTGGGCCGACCGCGGGGTCCGCCCGGACGGCGTCCGCGCCTCCGACCCCGCTCTCGAGGCGGCCCGTGCCTTCGCGGGCGCGCTGCGGGAGGCCGGCGTCCGCGTGACCGGCGCGGTGCGGTCCCGACCCGCCCCCGACGGCGCCGAGGAGGTGGCGCGGGTCGTCGGCACGCCCGTCGGCCTGATCGTCGAGCACCTCGTCGAGACCAGCGACAACGAGGCCGCCGAGGTCCTGGCCCACCAGGTCGGCCTCGGGGTCGAGGGGGAGGGGTCCTTCGCCGCCGGCGCCCGCGCGGTCACCGCCACCCTGCGCGACCTCGGCGTCGACCTCGCCGACAGCGAGCTGAACGACGGCAGCGGCCTGTCCCGCGACAACCGCCTCACCGCCACCGCCCTGCTCGACACCCTCGCCGTCGCCGGTCGCCCCGGCCGACCCGGGCTCCGCGCCGTCCTCACCGGCCTGCCCGTCGCCGGGTTCACCGGGTCGCTGGAGTTCCGCTTCGACACCGTCGACCCGGTCGCCCTCGGCTCCGCCCGGGGCAAGACCGGCACCCTGACCGGCGTCTCCGGCCTCGCCGGAGTGGTCACCGCCGCCGACGGCACCGTCCTGCTCTACTCCGTCGTCGCCGACCGGATCCCCCTCGACCGCACGGCCTTCGCGATCCGCGCCATCGAGCGCGCCGTCACCAACCTCGCCGCCTGCACCTGCGGCCCCTAGCGCCCAGTCGGCACGTCTGCGCAGCCCTGGGGGGTCGAGTCGGCACGTCTGCGCAGTCCTGAGGGGTCGAGTCGGCACGTCTGCGCAGCCCGGAGGGGTCGAGTCGGCACGTCTGCGCAGCCCTGACGGGTCGAGTCGGCACGTCTGCGCAGCCCTGACGGGTCGAGTCGGCACGTCTGCGCAGCCCTGGGGGGTCGAGTCGGCACGTCTGCGCAGTTGTGCGGGGTCGGCTCGGGTGAAGGCTGCACGAGGGGACACAGTTCGCCTCGGCGGTGGGTGCGCCGGTGCGCGGCCTGGTGCCGGTGTGAGGCGGCGAGGGAGCCGCCGGGTGTCGAGCTGTGTGCGTTCGTGCACTGGACCCGGGAGGGTCCTCGCGTCGAGGGTGGCGGCGCCACGCGCGTGGCGCGCCGGTGGTCGAGGGGTCGCCAGGCGTTGTCCACCGTGACCGGGCGAGCTGCAGGGTTGGTCCCCTGAGGTCCTGCTGTCCGGCAAGGTCCGGGACGACAGTTCGTCAGGCGAGTGCCGGGGCGGACCCGGCCGGCTGTGGACGAGCCGCACTCCGTGACCACGGCTCCCGACCGTGATCGGACCACGCGACCCACACACCCGGCAGAAGAGCCCGAGTCGGCACGTGTGCGCAGCTGGGAGGGGTCGAGTCGGCACGTCTGCGCAGCCGGCAGGGGTCGAGTCGAGACCCGGTGAGACTGAGGCCCGCCTCAAGACCGTCGTCCGCGCCACCCGCGGTGCACAGACGTGCGGACTCGAGGGTCGTGGGGTGCGCAGACGTGCCGACTCGGCGGTCGTGGGGTGCGCAGACGTGCCGACTCGGCGGTCCTGGGGTGCGCAGACGTGCCGACTCGGCGGTCCTGGGGTGCGCACTCGTGCCGACTCGGCTCCAACGGGCGCGCCCTAGGCTCGGGGTCATGCCAGCACAGGGGACGCAGACGCCGGGGATGGTCGACTGGGAGCTGGCCGTCCGCGTCGGGTCGCGGCTCGCGGGGGAGGGGCCGACGGTCGACGCCGCCGACGCGCGGACGGCGGTCGCCGAGCTGAAGGCGGGTGCCGCGCGCAGCACCGGGCTCGTCGCCGACTTCACCGGCCTGGAGACCCACGACGCCGGCCCGCCGGTCCTCGTCGTCGACCGGGCCAGCTGGGTGCAGGCCACCGCCGACGGCTTCGCCACCGTGATGGAGCCGCTCGTCGACCGCCTCACCGAGCGGAAGGGCGCCCCCGGGCCGGTCGCCCGCGCCGTCGGCTCCCGGGTCACCGGCACCGAGGTCGGGGTGATGCTGGGCTTCCTCGGCGGCAAGGTGCTGGGCCAGTACGACCCCTTCCACGAGCCCGCCGGCCGCCTGCTGCTCGTGGCCCCGAACATCGTCCACGTCGAGCGCGAGATCGGCGCGAAGCCGGCCGACTTCCGCCTCTGGGTGTGCCTCCACGAGGAGACCCACCGCGTCCAGTTCACCGCCGTGCCGTGGCTGCGGGGCCACCTGTTCGACCTCGTCCGCAGCCTCGGCGAGACCGTGGACTCCTCGACGGTCAAGGAGCTCGTCACCGGCGACGGCCTCAAGCGGCTCTCGGACTCCCTGCGTGGCGGCGGCTCCGGCGCCGGCCTGCTCGACCTGGTCAGCACCCCCGAGCAGCGGGAGGTCCTCGACCGCGTCACCGCCGTCATGTCCCTTCTCGAGGGGCACGCCGACGTCGTCATGGACGGCGTCGGCCCCGCCGTCATCCCCACCGTCGGGAAGATCCGGAAGAGCTTCGACGCCCGCCGCGGCGGCGTCGGCACCCTCGACCGGCTGCTGCGCCGCCTGCTCGGGCTCGACGCGAAGATGGCGCAGTACCGCGACGGCGCCGCCTTCGTCCGTGGCGTCGTCGACCGCGTCGGCATGGAGCGGTTCAACGCCGTCTGGGCGTCCCCCGAGAACCTCCCGACCCGCGCCGATCTCGCCGCGCCCGAGGCGTGGATCTCGCGCGTCCTGTGAGCGTCCGCCCGTGAGCAGGGGACCCGACGAGCGGGCGGTCGCCGCCGTCCGTGGAGCCGTACGACGGGTGCTCGCCGCCCGCACCCCCGGTGCGACGGTCCTCGTCGCCTGCTCCGGCGGCGCCGACTCGCTCGCGCTGGCGGCCGCCACCGTCGCCGAGGCCGGCGGGCTGGCGCTCCGGGTCGTCGGGATCACCGTCGACCACGGGCTCCAGGACGGCTCGGAGGCCCGCGCGGCCCGGGTCATCGAGCAGCTCGCGGCCCTCGGCGTCGACGAGACGATGACCGCCCGCGTCAGCGTCACCCCCGACGGCCGTGGCCCCGAGGCCGCCGCCCGCGAGGCCCGGTACGCCGTCCTCGGCCAGGCCGCCACCCACCTCGGCGCCGAGGCCGTCCTGCTGGGCCACACCCGCGACGACCAGGCCGAGACCGTCCTCATGGGCCTGACCCGCGGCAGTGGCGGACGCAGCGTCGCCGGCATGCGCCCGTCGTACGACGCCGACGGGGTGCTCGTGGCGCGCCCGCTGCTCCAGGTCGGCCGCGAGCAGACCGAGGCCGCCTGCCGTGCGCTCGACCTCACCTGGTGGGACGACCCCCACAACACCGACCCCCGCTTCCTGCGCTCCCGGGTGCGGGCCACGGTGCTGCCGGTGCTCGAGGCCGAGCTCGGCCCGGGCGTCGCGCAGACGCTGGCCCGCACCGGCGAGCAGCTCCGGGGCGACATGGAGCTGCTCGACGCCCTCGCCGACGCCCTCCTCGCCGAAGCCGCCCGGGGCGAGGACGACGAGCACGCGTACGACGTCGACGTCCTCGCCGCCGCCCCCGGCCCGTTGCGCCGCCGGGTGCTGCACCGGGCCGCCCTCGTCGCCGGGGCGCCCCCGGCCGAGCTGGCCCACGTCCACGTGCTCGGCGTGGAGGCCCTCGTCACGGACTGGCACGGCCAGCGCTGGGCCGACCTGCCCGGCCCGCTGAGGGTCGTGCGGCGTGACGGCAGGATCCACCTGGCGAGCCCACCCACGACCCCACCCACGACCCCGCAGACGGACGACGGGCCGACGCCGTAGCCTCGTCGTCCATGGACACGAGCGCCGTAGAGGGCGACCTGGTGCACGTCCTCTTCACCGAGGAGCAGATCCAGGGCCGGCTGGCCGAGATGGCGGAGCAGATCAAGGCCGACTACGAGGGCCGCGACCTGCTGCTGGTGGGGGTGCTGCGGGGTGCGGTGATGGTCATGGCCGACCTCGCCCGGGCGCTGGACCGCCACCTCGAGATGGATTTCATGGCCGTCTCCTCCTACGGGTCGGGCACGAAGTCGAGCGGCGTCGTCCGCATCCTCAAGGACCTCGACACCGACATCTCCGGGCGCCACGTGCTGGTCGTCGACGAGATCATCGACACCGGGCTGACCCTGTCGTGGCTGATCTCGAACCTCTCGAGCCGCAGCCCCGCCTCCGTCGAGATCGCCACCCTCCTGCGCAAGCCCGAGGCGCTCGCCATGCCGGTCGAGCCGAAGTACGTCGGGTGGGACATCCCCAACGAGTTCGTCGTCGGCTACGGCCTCGACTACAACGAGCGCTACCGCAACCTGCGCGACATCGGCACCCTCGCGCCGCACGTCTACTCGTCCTGAGCGCTCCTGGTCCCCGGAGCGGTCCCGCCTCCGGGTCGCACCCTGAGTGCCGCCTGAGAGGATGGGCCTGTGTCGTCGGCGCCGGGTACCGTCGACCTCCTCATCCGAGACGTGCGGTCCCCGGGCCCGTCCTGAGTACTGACAAGGCGAGAAGAACTTCGTGAAGCGAGCGTTCAAGGGTCCGTGGCTGTGGATCGTGCTGGCGGTGGCCGGTGTGCTCCTGGCCCTGAACTTCCTGGTCCCCGGCGGCGGCGAGGACGAGATCTCGACGTCCCGCATGGAGCAGTACATCGCCGACGGCCAGGTCAAGGAGATCACACTGGTCGACGGTGACCAGGCGATCCAGGCCACCCTCGACGACGACGTCGACCGCGACGGCGGCAACGAGGTCGTCGCCTACTGGGTCGACGGCCAGCAGGACGGGATCATCGCCGCCATCGACGAGCAGGTCGAGGCCGGCGAGATCGAGTCCTCCACCTCGGAGAACCCGCAGCCCAGCGTCTTCGGCTCCCTGCTGCTGACCCTGCTGCCGATCCTGCTGATCGTGGCGCTGTTCCTGTTCTTCTTCAACCAGATGCAGGGCGGCGGCCGCGGCGTCATGCAGTTCGCCAAGTCCAAGGCGAAGCTGATCTCCAAGGACATGCCGAAGTCGACGTTCGCGGACGTCGCCGGCTGCGAGGAGGCCATCGAGGAGCTCGGCGAGATCAAGGAGTTCCTGGCCGAGCCCGCGAAGTTCCAGGCCGTGGGCGCCAAGATCCCCAAGGGCGTCCTGCTCTACGGCCCGCCCGGCACCGGCAAGACGCTGCTGGCCCGCGCGGTCGCCGGCGAGGCCGGCGTCCCGTTCTACTCGATCTCCGGCTCGGACTTCGTCGAGATGTTCGTCGGCGTCGGCGCCAGCCGGGTGCGCGACCTGTTCGAGCAGGCCAAGGAGAACGCCCCGGCCATCGTCTTCATCGACGAGATCGACGCCGTGGGTCGCCACCGCGGTGCCGGCATGGGCGGCGGTCACGACGAGCGCGAGCAGACCCTGAACCAGCTGCTGGTCGAGATGGACGGCTTCGACGTCCGCGGCGGGGTCATCCTGATCGCGGCGACGAACCGCCCGGACGTCCTCGACCCGGCGCTGCTGCGTCCCGGCCGCTTCGACCGGCAGATCCAGGTCGACGCCCCCGACCTCAACGGGCGTCACCAGATCCTCAAGGTCCACTCGCGCGGCAAGCCGATCGCCGACGACATCGACCTGCTCTCCGTGGCGCGCCGTACGCCGGGCTTCACCGGCGCCGATCTCGCCAACGTCCTCAACGAGGCCGCCCTGCTGACCGCCCGCGACAGCGCGAAGCGGATCACCAACGAGTCCCTCGACGAGGCCATCGACCGCGTGATCGCGGGCCCGCAGCGCCGGACCCGGCTGATGAGCGAGAAGGAGAAGCTCATCACCGCCTACCACGAGGGCGGCCACGCCCTGGTCGCGGCGGCGATGCCGACCACCGACCCGGTGCACAAGGTCACGATCCTTCCGCGCGGTCGCGCGCTGGGCTACACGATGGTGCTGCCCGACGAGGACAAGTACTCCCAGACCCGCTCCGAGATGCTCGACAAGCTGGCTTACATGCTCGGCGGGATGGCCGCGGAGGCGCTGATCTTCCACGACGTCACCTCCGGCGCCGGCAACGACATCGACAAGGCCACCAACCTGGCCCGGGCGATGGTCACGCAGTACGGCATGACCGAGCGCCTCGGCGCCGTCAAGCTCGGCTCCGACAACAACGAGCCCTTCCTGGGCCGCGACATGGGCCACAGCCGCGACTACTCCGAGCAGACCGCCGCCGCGGTCGACGAGGAGGTCAAGAACCTCCTCGTGACGGCGCACCACGAGGCCTTCGAGGCCCTCGAGCGCAACCGCGACGTCCTCGACGCCCTCGTCCTGGCGCTCCTCGACAAGGAGACCCTCGACAAGGCGCAGATCGCCGCGGTCTTCGAGCCGCTGCGCCGGGTCGACCCCCGCCCGGCCTGGACCGGCTCCCCGCAGCGCCGCCCGTCGCAGATCCCGCCGGTGGAGATCCCGCAGGAGATCCGCGACCGCGCCAAGGCCGCCGCCAACGGCACCGGTCCCGGCGTCGAGCTCGGCAAGCCCGCCGACGAGTCGGAGGGCGGGGTCGTCATCAGCCCGCCCGGACCCGGCGGCGACGTCCACGGCGACCCCGGGGTCGACGGGGCCCGGTGAGCGCACGATGACCGACCCGGTGCACACCCCCGCGGTCGACCCGGCCAGCGTGCCGCCGGTCGACCACCCGCGCGCCGAGGCCGCCGTGCGGGAGCTCCTCGCCGCCATCGGCGAGGACCCGGACCGCGAGGGCCTGCGCGAGACCCCCGCCCGCGTCGCCCGCGCGTACGCCGAGCTGACCGCCGGCATGCGCCAGACGCCGTCCGAGGTGCTCGCCACGACCTTCGACCTCGGCCACGACGAGATGGTGCTGGTCCGCGACATCGAGCTGTGGTCGCTGTGCGAGCACCACATGGTCCCGTTCACCGGGGTCGCGCACGTCGCCTACATCCCGGCGGAGTCCGGCAAGATCACCGGGCTGTCCAAGCTCGCCCGGCTCGTCGACATGTACGCCCGCCGCCTGCAGGTCCAGGAGCGGTTGACGACCCAGGTCGCGGACGCGCTCATGGAGGTCCTCGAGGCCCGCGGCGCGATCGTCGTCGTCGAGGCGGAGCACCTGTGCATGACCATGCGCGGCGTCCGCAAGCATGGCGCCCGCACGGTCACCTCGGCCGTCCGCGGCATCATGCACAGCGCCGCCACCCGCTCGGAGGCGATGGCGCTCATCCACCGGGCCCGGTGAGCCACCCGCTCCTGGACCCGCGGGGGACGCCGCGGGTGATGGGCGTCCTGAACGTCACGCCGGACTCCTTCTCCGACGGCGGACGCTGGGCCGACGTCGACGCGGCCCTGGCCCACGGCCGGCGCCTCGCCGCCGAGGGCGCCGACCTGGTGGACGTCGGCGGGGAGTCCACCCGCCCCGGCGCGCGGCGCCCCGACGTGGCCGAGGAGCTCGACCGGGTGCTGCCGGTGGTGACCGGCCTGGTCGCGGACGGCGTCGCCGTCTCCGTCGACACGATGCGGGCCGAGGTCGCGGCCGCCGCGGTGGCCGCCGGCGCGCAGGTGGTCAACGACGTCTCCGGCGGACTGGCCGACCCCGCCGTCCTCGACGTCGTGGCCGACGCCCACCGCGCCTCGTCCGACCTGGTCTACGTCGCCATGCACTGGCGCGCCCACAGCCACGAGATGACCGGCTTCGCGTCGTACGACGGGCCCGGCGGCGTCGTCGCGGGCGTCGTCGCCGAGCTCGGCGACCGGCTGGCCGCCGCGGTCGCCGCCGGGGTGGGCGAGGACCGCGTCGTCCTCGACCCCGGGCTCGGGTTCGCGAAGACCGGCGACCACAACTGGAGCCTGCTGGCCGCCCTGCCCGCGCTGGAGGCGCTGGGTCGCCCGCTGCTGGTGGGGGCGAGCCGCAAGTCGTTCCTGGGCTCCCTGCTCGCCGACACCACCACCGAGCCGCCGACGCCGCGGGACGTGGGGGAGCGGGAGGCGGCGAACGTCGCCGTCAGCACCCTCGCCGCGTGCGCCGGGGTCTGGGGGCTCCGGGTCCACGACGTCCGCGCCAGCCTGGACGCGGTCGCGGTCGTACGCCGCTGGCGCGCGGCGGGCGGAGACAGGGCATGATGCCGCCTGTGTCGTCGCTCTCGGTCCCCGTCACGGCTCCCGTCCACGCCTCCGGCGTGGTCGACGAGCTGGCCGTGCTGGGCATCGAGTGCTGGGCCCACCACGGGGTCCTCGAGCACGAGCGGCGCGACGGGCAGCGTTTCCTGCTCGACCTGGCGCTGGGGCTCGACACCGTGCCCGCCGCGACGAGCGACGACTTGCACGACACCGTGGACTACGGAACTCTCGTGGCGGCGGTCAAGGCCGCCGTCGAAAGCGATCCGGTGGACCTCATCGAGACCGTCGCCCAGCGCGTCGCGGACCTCTGCCTGGCAGCGGGAGCGGTCGCCTGGACGCGGGTCACGGTGCACAAGCCGGACGCGCCCATCGACGCGACGTTCTCCGACGTCGCCCTGACGATCACCCGGAAGAGGGCCGACGCGTGACCGAGACCCCCAACCCGCACATGATCAGCACCGACACCCTGACCGGCGAGATGCACCCCATCCGCCGGGCCGTGGTCGCGCTGGGCTCGAACCTGGGTGACCGCCTGGCGAGCCTGCAGGGCGCCGTCGAGGCCCTCGCCGACACCCCCGAGGTCTGGCTGACCGACGTCTCGCCGGTCTACGAGACCGAGCCCGTCGACGCCCCCGAGGGCTCCGAGCTGTACCTGAACGCCGTCGTCCTCTTCGACACCACCCTGTCGGCCGCCCGTCTCATGGACCGCGCCCTGGCGATCGAGGACACCTTCGACCGCGAGCGCAGCGACGTGAAGAACGCCCCGCGGACCCTCGACGTCGACCTGGTCGTCGTGGGCGACCGGCGCAGCGACGAGGACTGGCTGCGCCTGCCGCACCCCAAGGCGCACCAGCGGGCGTTCGTGCTGCAGCCCTGGCACGACCTGGAGCCGGACGCCACCATCCCGGACGCCGGGCCCATCGCCGACCTGCTGGCCAAGGCCGACCGTCACGGCGTGACCAAGCGCGACGACCTGGTCCTCGACCTGCAGTGAGCCTCCCGCCGGGAGCCCCCGGTCCCGGAGGTCCCGGCCCGGACGACCCCGACGGGCCCGACCCGCGGGCCATGCGCCCGCTGGGGCCGGCCGCCCCCGCCTCGGCGGTCGCCGTGGGCCTGCTCCTCGGCTGGCTGGTGCGCCCCGGGTCCGCGGCGCTCGACGTCGTCCCGCCCCTCGTGCCCTGGGCGTCGGTCCTGGTGCTCGGCGTGGTCGCCGGCATCCTCGCCCTGACCGCCGTGGCCACCCGCCGTACGCTCACCGACGCGCACCGGACGGGCCGCCGCCTGGAGCCGCACCGGGCCGTGAACCGGCTCGTGATGGCCCGTGCCTGCGCCGTCGGCGGCGCCCTGGTCGCCGGGGGGTACGCCGGGTACGCGCTGTCGTGGGTCGGCCTCGGCACCGAGCTGGCCGACCAGCGCCTCGCGCGGTCGCTGGCGGCCGCGGTCGCCGCCGCGGCCGTGGTGGTCGCAGGACTGCTGCTCGAGCGTGCGTGTCGCGTCCGATCCGAGGACCCGGACGCCTAGCCTGCGGGCATGGCCACCGCCAGCGCCGCCCCCAGGAAGCCCGCCTCCTCCGCTCCCACCGCCGCCACCGCCTCCGCGGCCCGTCGTCGTCCCCGGAGCGGCCGGCTCGTCGGGGCCGTGGTGCTGCTGGTCCTCGCGACCCTGGTCGCCGTGGGCGCCGTCGTCGCCGTGGTCGTGCTGGACACCGCCACCCCCTGGCCGGTCGCCGCCGGCCTGCTGGTGCTCGCCCTGGGCGCCGCCGCGACCCGCTCCACCCACCTCGAGCTGCTGCTGTCCCGCCGCGAGGCCGGCGCCGAGCGCGCCCGGCTGGCCAAGGAGTACCGCGGCATCACCGACGAGCGTGTCGCCGAGAGCACCGCGTTCACCGCCTCGATGCGCCGTCGCCTCGACGACGCGGAGAGCACCGCCGCCGAGCACCTCGCCACCGTGCACGCCCACGAGGCAGCCCTCGACCGCCGCGAGCGTCGTCTCGCCGCCATCGAGGCCGAGCTCGACGTGACCCGCGACCGCCTCGAGGGCACCGAGCTGCTCGCCCGCGAGCAGGCCACCCGCGCCGACTCGCTCGAGAGCCGGCTCTCCGCCGAGCGGGCCAGCGCCGCCGAGTCCCTCGCCGAGGCGAACACCCGCATCAACGCCCTCGAGGTCGAGCGGGACGGGCTGCGCCACGAGCTGCTCCTGTGGCGCTCCGAGCCCGGCGGCCGCCGCCGAGCCTGAGGCCCGACCCCGGCCGGGGACGCCGTACGGCATGATCGTGCGGCGTGACGACGGACGACCTGCCCGAGGACACCCGGTTCGCCCAGGACCTCGACGAGGTCACCCCGGAGCGGCCGACGCTGCCCGACGGGTGGACCGTCGAGGACCCCGGCACCGGGTCGGCCGCGCTGACCGACGAGCTCGTGGCGCTGCTGCGGGCGCACGAGGAGGCGGCCCGCGGCTACGCCGGCGCGGGCGAGGACGACGTCGCGATGCGCTGCTCGCCCGCGAGCGAGCTCACCCACGCCAACCTGGTGCTGCGTGACCCCACCGGCGCGGTCCGCGCCTGGGGCTCCGCGCAGGACCGGGCGGTCAACCGGATGATCTACGACCACGTGGTCGCCCGTGACCTGGCCGAGGCCGACGCGGAGCGCTGCAGCGAGGTCCTGCTCGGCTGGGCGGAGGCGCAGGCCCGCAAGCTCGGGGAGGCGCGGGAGCTCGAGGTCCAGCAGATCGACGCCGGCGCGTTCGTGGACGACGAGCGGCAGCACCGGTGGTTCGCCGCCGCCGGCTTCAGCCACACCCGCACCTGGTGGCAGATGAGCCGCCCGGTCACCGCCGAGGAGGGCGACCTCGTCGAGGACCCGGCGCACTGGGAGGACGGCGGCGTCGTCGTCCGCCTCGTCGACCGGGAGGGCAGCGACATGCCGGAGGAGGACGACCTCCGCGCCGTCCACGACGTCCTCGAGAGCGCGTTCCTCGACCACTTCAACTCCCGGGAGGAGAGCTTCGGGGAGTTCCTGCACCGGCTGCGGGAGGACCCCGGCCACCGCTGGCACCACTGGTGGCTCGCCGAGATCGTCGACGGCGAGGAGCGCACCCCCGCGGGGGCCCTGGTCGGCACGATCGTGGAGAACGCCGACGGCCCGAACGCGTCGTACGTCGACTACATCGGCGTCCTCGAGAACGCCCGCGGCCGCGGTGTCGCGAAGGGCCTGCTCCGCACCGTCATCGCCGACGCCGCCCGCCGCGGCCGCGACCGGGTCGGCCTCGAGGTCGACGCCGACTCCCCGACCGGCGCCGACGGCCTCTACACCTCGATGGGCTGGGAGACGACGTACCGGACCCAGTCCTGGCACCGCGACGTCCGGATCTGAGCCGAGTCGGCCCGAACGTGCGCCGGGAGGGCGCCGAGTCGGCCCGAACGTGCGCCGTCGGGGCGCCGAGTCGGCCCGAACGTGCGCCAGGAGGGTGCCGAGTCGGCCCGAAGGTGAGCCTGAGGACGCTCGAGTCGGCCCGAGACAGAGGCGTTCGGGCCGACTCGGCGTGCTGTGGGGGTGCGTCCGGGGCCGACTCGGCTACTCGTGGGGGCGTACGGCGAGCGCGGACGGCGGCACCGACGCCGGGTCCAGGACCTCGGGCGGTACGGCGAGCCGCCGGCCCGCGCGCGGGGCGGGGCCGTCGAGGGCGAGGAACCACCGGATCACCGCCGCGGCGTCCTCGCGACGGTCCTGCTCGACCAGCCAGCCGACGAGGCGGTGGACGGGCGGCAGCCCGGAGTCGACCAGCGACCGGTCGGTCCAGATGTCGGCGACCATCCCGCGCAGCAGGTGCCACCAGGCGTCGTCGCAGCCGGGGATCTCCACGAAGTAGCGGTGGAGATCGCCCGCGAGCACCCGGTCGACGAAGACCGCCTCGACGTCCGGGTCGCCGTGGGCGCGCACCGCGGCGAGCGAGTCGAGCTTGGTCGCTGCCCGGTCCCGTAGGTCCGCCAGCGAGGAGCGTTGCTGGGTGATCGACGTGCCCTCGGCGCGGATCCGCCAGTGGTAGACGACCTCGTCCAGCACGTCGAAGCGCCCGGCCAGGAACGCCCGGGTGGTGGTCGGCTGGTCCTCGTAGCGCACGCCCTCCGGCCAGGACAGGCCCTGCGCGTCCCACCACGAGCGGCGGAACAGCTTGTTCCACGCGAAGACGTCGCCGAGCAGCTCCGGGTGCTCCGCGACCGTGGCGCCGCGCCGCGGCGGGGTGTGCAGCCGCCGCATCCACGGCGGCTCGTGCAGGCCGTCGGACTCCCAGCGCACGCACGAGCCCGTCGCGAAGTCCGACCCGCTCCGCTCCAGCGCCGCCACGAGCGTCGCGTACGCCGCCGGCGGGACGACGTCGTCGGAGTCGGCGAAGGCCAGGTACTCACCCGTCGCCGACGCGACGCCCGTGTTGCGGGCCGCGCCCAGGCCGCCGTTGGGTCGGCGGACGACCCGCACCCGGTCGTCCCGGGCGGCGTAGCCCTCCGCGATCGCAGCGCTGCGGTCGGGCGACCCGTCGTCGACCACGACCACCTCCAGCGCCCGGTGCTCCTGGGCGAGCAGGCTGTCCAGGCACTCACCCAGCCACGCCTCGACGCCGTACGCCGGCACCACGACGGACACCAGGGGCGCGCGGTGGACGCGCATCGAGCGGGGGAGCAGGCGCACCCGGCGAGGCTAGCGGCCGGTCAGGCCGACTCGACCCGCGACAGCGGGCCGTCGTGGACGACCCGGCCGCCCACCGCGGCGGCCACCGCGTCCCACGCGACGCCGGCGGCGAGGTCGCGCTGCCCGTCGGGGACCAGCGAGCCGACCTGCGCCGGTGCGGGGGAGTGCAGCGACCCCAGCCGCGGCCGGGAGTCGGCCTCGTGTCCGGGGTCGACCGCGAGTGCGCGGCCGCCGGCGAGCCGTCGTACGACGTCGCGCCAGGCGGCGTCCCGTCCGGTGCCGACCTCGGCGCGGGCGCCGATCCCGTGGTCGGCGACCGGCCACCAGTCGGTGAGCCAGCGGCCGATGCTCTGCGGCACCGTCGTCTCGTTCAGCCGCCCGCCGAGCCGCTCGCGGCCCGACAACGGGTCCACGTGGACGAAGACCGGGTAGCCGTCCTCGGCCACCTGGACCACGTGGGCGGGCACGTGGGACAGCCAGTCCACGGCCAGCACCAGCCCACCGAAACGCTCCGGCAGGTCGAAGCGCACCGACGTCCCCGGCAGGGCCGCGGCCAGGTCGGGCGCCAGCGCGCCGGCCGCGCCGAGCAGCACCACCTCGTCAGGGGTGTGGCGGGCGACGAGCTCCACCAGCGGCCCGCGCGGGTGGCGCAGCACGGCCGGTTGCCGGCGCAGCCAGCCGTCGTCGGAGAACAGCGCGGTGTCCCACGCCTGCTTCCAGGTGGGCTCGCTCGGCGGGGGCAACGACGGCATCCCCAGGCTGGTCGTCATCGCGGACGACGATACGGAGTCGCGAGCGTCACACCGGATCCGCCTACCCCCTCCCGGAGGGCCGCACTACGGTTGGCACCGCACTCGTCACGCAAGTGCTCGTCCGGTACCCATCCCGGCCCCCGGCGCCGTCGGGGGTGGTCGGAGGGACTGCAGCGAGAGGTCCTGATGACGCACCACCGCTCCACCGCGCGCCCCGCCGCGCCCACGACCCGCTCCGACCGGGGCCCCGTCCGCCGCGTCGGCCTCGTCGGCGCCGGCCGTGTCGGCGCCGTCCTCGGCGCGGCGCTGGCCGCCGCGGGCCACGACGTCGTCGGCGTCTCCGGTGACTCGGCCGCCTCCCAGGCCCGGGCGCGCGACCTGCTGCCCGGGGTGCCCGTCCTGGCACCCGCCGCCGTCGCCGAGGCCTGCGACGTGCTGGTGCTCGCCGTGCCGGACGACGCCCTCCTCGGGCTGGTCGAGGTCCTGGTGGCCGGCGGCTCCGTCCGCGAGGGCCAGTACGTCGTCCACACCTCCGGGCGCCACGGGCTGGCGGTCCTCGACGCGGCCACCGCCCTCGGCGCCCGGCCCGTGGCCCTGCACCCCGCCATGACCTTCACCGGCACCGCCGTCGACCGCGAGCGCCTGCGCGGGTCCGTCGTCGGCGTCACCGCCGGTCCGGGGGAGCGCGCTCTCGCCGCGCAGGTCGTCTCCGCGCTCGGCGCCACCGCGACGTACGTCGACGAGGTGCACCGCACGCTCTACCACGCAGGACTCGCCCACGGCGCGAACCACCTCGTCACCCTCGTCGCCGAGGCCCGCGAGACCCTCGCCGCCGCCGGGGTCGACGACCCGGCCGCCCTGCTCGGCCCGCTGCTGCGCGCCGCCCTCGAGGGCGCGCTGGAGCACGGGGACGCCGCGCTCACCGGCCCCGTCGTCCGCGGTGACACCGGCACCGTCGCCGGCCACCTCGCCGGGCTCGCCGAGGACGCCCCGCAGGCGCTGGCGTCGTACGCCGCCCTGGCGCGCGCCACCCTCGTCCGCGCGGAGGCGGACGGCCGGGTCACCGGCCCCCGCGCCGACCGCCTGCGCCGGCTGCTGGGCGACGCGCCCGTGGGGGCGACCCGGTGACCACCACGACGACCACCACGGTGACCACCGACCCGCTGCTGCTCGACACCGCCGCCGCGCTCGCGGAGCACCTCGCACCCCGCCGCGCCGAGGGGCCCGTCGTCCTCGTGCCGACCATGGGCGCGCTGCACGACGGCCACGCCGACCTCATGGACCACGCCCGCACCCTGGCCGGCCCCCGCGGCACCGTGGTCGTGACCGTCTTCGTCAACCCGCTGCAGTTCGGCGAGGGCGAGGACCTCGACCGCTACCCCCGCACCCTCGACGCCGACCTCGCGACCTGCGCCGCCCACGGCGTCGACGCCGTCCTCGCCCCCGCGGTCGACGAGGTCTACCCCGGCGGACGGCCGCAGGTCACCGTGCACCCCGGCCCGCTGGGCGACGTCCTCGAGGGCGCGTCGCGGCCGGGCCACTTCGCCGGCGTCCTCACCGTCGTGGCCAAGCTGTTCGGCCTCGTCCGCCCCGACGTCGCGGTGTTCGGGGAGAAGGACTTCCAGCAGCAGACGCTCGTCCGGCGGATGTCGCTCGACCTGGCGCTCGGCGTCGACGTCGTCACCGTGCCCACCCGCCGCGAGCCCGACGGGCTCGCGCTCAGCTCGCGCAACCGCTACCTCGACCCCGACCAGCGCGCCGCTGCGCTCGCCCTCTCGACCGCCCTGCGGGCCGCCGCGGACGCCGGGCACCACGGCGCCGACGCCGCCCGGCGCGCGGCCCTCGCCGTGCTCGACGCCGAGCCAGGCGTCGAGCTCGACTACCTGGCCCTGGTCGCCCCGGACCTGTCCGACGCACCGGGGGCCGGGGACGCCCGGCTCCTCGTCGCCGCCCGCGTCGGGACCACCCGCCTCATCGACACCCTGCCGCTCACCCTCGGCGGCACGGACGACCCCACCGACCACCCCACCGGCCAGCCCACCCCTGAGCAGGAGACCCCCTGATGCTCCGCACGATGATGACCAGCAAGATCCACCGCGCCACGGTCACGCAGGCCGACCTGCACTACGTCGGCTCGGTGACCGTCGACGAGGACCTCCTCGACGCCGCCGACCTCCTGCCCGGCGAGCAGGTGCACATCGTCGACATCACCAACGGCGCCCGCCTGGAGACCTACACGATCGCGGGCGAGCGGGGCTCCGGCGTGATCGGCATCAACGGCGCCGCCGCCCGCCTCGTGCAGCCCGGGGACCTCGTCATCCTCATCGCCTACGGCCACATGGAGACCGCGGAGGCCCGCGAGCACCAGCCCCACGTGGTGTTCGTGGACGCCGAGAACCGCATCGTCGGCACCGGCTCCGACCCGGCCGAGGTGCTGCCCGGCACCGGGTCCGGGACGCCGCTCGTGCGCGGCGACGTGACGGCCGCTCGCTAGCCTGCCGACCGTGACCCCCGACGCCGCACGGCCGCCCGCCCGGCTCCCCGCGCGGCTCAGCGCCCCGGCGCCGGGCTGGACGACGTACGCCGACGTGGTCGTGGTCGGCTCGGGGATCGCGGGCCTCACCGCGGCGCTGCGGCTGCACGCGGCGCTGGGTCCCCGCCCGGACGACGCCCCGGGGCCACGCGTCCTGGTGGTCACCAAGGACGTCCTCGACGCCGGCTCGACCCGCTGGGCACAGGGCGGCATCGCCGCGGCCCTCGGCCCCGGGGACAGCCCCGCGCAGCACGAGGCGGACACCCTCACCGCCGGGGCGGGAGGCTGCGACGTGGACGCCGTCCGCGCGCTCGTCGTCGAGGGACCCGACGCGGTCCGGGAGCTCATCGCCCTCGGCACCGTCTTCGACCACGACGCCGACGGCGGGCTGTCGCTGACCCGCGAGGGCGGCCACCACCGCGACCGGATCGCCCACGCGGGCGGCGACGCCACCGGCGCCGAGATCTCCCGCGCGCTGATCGCCGCCGTCCACGCCGCCCCCGAGATCGAGGTCGTCGAGCACGCCCTGGCCCTCGACCTGCTCCTCGACGGCGAGGTCGGCCGGGTCGGCACCGGCGTCGCCGGCGTCACCCTGCACGTGATGGGGGAGGGGCAGCGCGACGGCGTCGGCGCCGTGCGCTGCCGGGCCGTCGTCCTCGCCAGCGGGGGGCTGGGCCAGGTCTTCTCCCGGACGACGAACCCCACCGTCGCCACCGGCGACGGCACCGCGCTCGCTCTGCGGGCCGGGGCGCGGCTGCGGGACCTGGAGTTCGTCCAGTTCCACCCCACGATGCTGCACCTCGGGGAGGGCGCGCTGGGCCAGCAGCCGCTGGTCTCCGAGGCGGTCCGCGGCGAGGGCGCGTTCCTCGTCGACCACGCCGGGCAGCGGCTCATGACCGGGGTGCACCCCCTGGCCGACCTGGCCCCGCGCGACGTGGTCGCCAAGGCGATCACCCGGCGGATGCTCGAGGAGGGCCACGACCACCTCTGGCTCGACGGCCGCCACCTCGGCGCCGGGACGTGGGAGCGCCGTTTCCCGACCATCTCCCGGGTCGCCCGCGAGCACGGCATCGACCCCGTCACCGACCTGCTGCCCGTCGCCCCCGCCTGCCACTACGCCTCGGGCGGCGTGGCGGTCGACCTGTGGGGGCGCACCGGCGTCCCCGGCCTCTACGCGACCGGTGAGGTCGCCTGCTCCGGCGTGCACGGCGCCAACCGCCTCGCCTCCAACTCCCTGCTCGAGGGGCTCGTGTTCTCCCGCCGCATCGCCCAGGTGCTGCCCGGCGAGCTCGGGGCCTGGCGCACCCCCGCCGCCGAGACGCGGGAGCCGGGCCTCGTCGACGGCGGTGTCCGGGCGGAGCTCCAGGCCGTGATGACCGCGCGGGCCGGCGTCCTGCGCACCGCCGACGGCCTGGCCGCCGGCGCCGACGCCCTCGCCGACCTCGCGGCCGACGCCCCCGCCCCGGACGTCACCCCGGACATGGCCGCGTGGGAGACCACGAACCTGCTCACCGTCGCCACGGGCCTGCTCACGGCCGCCGCCCGCCGCGAGGAGACCCGCGGCTCGCACTGGCGCGAGGACCACCCCGACCGCGACGACGAGCACTGGTCCGGCCACCTCGACCTCACCCTCGCCGCCGGGGTGCTCGAGACCGACGTCGTCCGCGCCGTGCCCACGGACCCTGCCGCCGTCGCCGCCCGGACCGCGCCGACCCCGGCCGCCCCGACATGAGCCCGATGACCCCGCCCGAGACGGTCCGCGCGATCGCCGCCCCGTCGTACGACGCCCTGCCGCCCGCCCTGCTCGACGAGCTGTCCGCCGCGGGGCTCGACCCCGCGACGGTGCACGCCTCCGTGGTCGCCGCCGTCGCCGAGGACCTCCCGGGCGGCGTCGACGTCACCAGCTGGTCGACCATCCCCGCCGACCAGGTCGAGACCGCCGACCTCGTCGCCCGTGCCCCCGGCACGCTCGCGGGCCTCGCGGTGGCGGAGCTGGTGTTCCGTCACGTGCTCGGCGCCGAGGTGGAGGTCGTCCGCGGTGCCGCCGACGGCGAGGCGGTCGTCCGCGGCGACGTCGTCCTCACCGTCACCGGCGCTACCGCCCTGCTGCTCACCGCCGAGCGGACGGCGCTGAACTACCTCGGTCACCTCTCCGGGATCGCGACCGCGACCGCCGCGTGGGTCGCCGCCCTCGACGGCACCGGCGCCCGGGTCCGCGACACACGCAAGACCGTCCCGCACCTCCGCTCGCTCGCCAAGTACGCCGTCCGCGCCGGCGGCGGGCTCAACCACCGCCGCGACCTGTCCGACCAGGGGCTGGTGAAGGACAACCACGTGCTGGCCGCCGGCGGCGTGGTCGACGCCTACGCGCTGGTCCGGTCCGCCCACCCCGACCTCCCGGTACAGGTCGAGGTCACCACACTCGAGCAGCTCGTCGACCTCGTGGAGCGCACCGACTGCACCGACGTGCTCCTCGACAACATGGACGTGGACACGACGGCGGAGGCGGTCCGGCTGAACCGTGAGGCGGCCGCCCGCGCCGGCCGTGCCCCGGCCCGGCTCGAGGCCTCCGGCGGGCTCGACCTCGCCGCTGCCCGCGCGGTCGGCGAGACGGGGGTGGACCTGCTCGCGGTCGGGGCGCTCACGCACTCCGCGCCCGTGCTCGACATCGCCATGGACCTCCGGGCCCCGGCGTGAGCCAGGTCGCCGCGGCCGACGGCCCGGTGCTCTGCGCAGACATCGGCAACGACCGCACCGACCTCGGCCTCCTCGCGGACGGCGAGGTGCTCGGGCACTGGCGCCTGACCAGCAGCGAGGCGCGCACCGCCGACGAGTGGTGGGTGCTGGTCTCCGGGCTGCTCGCCGAGCAGCGGTCACGCGTGACCGGGGTGGTCGTCGGCTCCGCGGTGCCGTCGATCCTCGCCGAGTGGCGGGAGATGCTCGCCACCCACCTGGCCGACGTGCCGTGCGTGGTGGTCGAGCCCGGCGTGCGCACGGGCATCCCGGTCCGCACCGACAACCCCCGCGAGGTCGGCGCCGACCGCGTCGCCGACGCGCTCGCCGCCCTGACCCGGTACGGCGCCCCGGTCGTCGTCGTCCACCTCGGCACCGCCACGTGCCTGGAGGTCGTCACCGGCGAGGGCACCTACGTCGGCGGCGTCATCGCCCCCGGCCTGCGGACCTCCCTCGACGGCCTGCGCCACCGCGCCGCGCAGCTGCGCGAGGTCGAGCTGGTCCGGCCCGCGACGGTTGTCGGCCGCAACACCGTGGAGGCGCTGCAGTCCGGCGTCCTGTACGGCGCCGCCGCCCAGGTCGAGGGCCTGGTCGCCCGGGTCGTCGCCGAGCAGGGTCTCGACCCCGCCCGCACCACGGTGGTGGCCACCGGCCACCTCGCCCCGCTCGTCGTCGACGACTGCTCCTGCGTCACCGACCACGACCCGTGGTTGACGCTGCGCGGTCTCGAGCTGGTGCACCGTCGCAACACCGGGAGACGCCCGAAAGGGTGAATTCGGGTGGGCGTCACGGAAGTGATTGCCGAAGCCAGGGAATTGTCTCGGAAATGGTGCATGGGTGTTCTCCGCATTCCGATGTGCACGCCTGAGCGCTTTCTGCCATAGTCATTCCGACATGGGGTCGAGCACCACCCACAAACCTTTCGGAAGGATCTGCCCCCAATGGCCCAGAAAGTCAGCATCACCCTCGTCGACGACATCGACGAATCGGTTGCCGTCGAAACCGTCTCCTTCGGTCTGGACGGCACGTCGTACGAGATCGACCTGAACGACACCCACGCCTCCGAGCTCCGTGACGCCCTCGCGCCGTACGTCGGTCACGCGCGGAAGTCCGGCAGCACCCGCGGCGCCCGCAAGTCGACCTCCCCCTCCCGTCGCGCCTCCGCCGACGACGGCCCCAGCGCGAAGGACGTCCGCGAGTGGGCGCGCGAGAACGGCATGGACGTGCCGGACCGCGGCCGCGTCTCCACCGAGGTCCGCGAGGCGTACGACGCCGCGCACTGACACCCGTACCGACCGATCCCGGGGCCGGTTGGCGGCCCCGCACGGCCCAGGCCCCCGACTCACGCAGTCGGGGGCCTGTTCGCCGTCAGCGCACGGACCCCGCTCGTGGGTACGGAACACGTAGGCTGTCAATCCCCGTTGTCCTCACCGACGACGTCGCAGAACTTTTCTCTCCAAGCACGGAGGAGCACTACATGTTCGAGCGGTTCACGGACCGAGCCCGTCGGGTGGTCGTGCTGGCGCAGGAAGAAGCCCGCATGCTCTCCCACAACTACATCGGGACCGAGCACATCCTGCTCGGCCTCATCCACGAGGGCGAGGGTGTCGCGGCGAAGGCGCTCGAGAGCCTCGACATCTCGCTGGAGGCCGTGCGCGCCCAGGTCGAGGAGATCATCGGCCAGGGCCAGCAGGCGCCCAGCGGCCACATCCCCTTCACCCCGCGCGCCAAGAAGGTGCTCGAGCTGTCCCTGCGCGAGGCGCTGCAGCTCGGTCACTCCTACATCGGGACCGAGCACATCCTGCTCGGCCTCATCCGCGAGGGCGAGGGCGTCGCCGCCCAGGTCCTCCAGAAGCTCGGTGCCGACCTGAACCGGGTCCGCCAGCAGGTCATCCAGCTGCTGAGCGGCTTCCAGGGCAAGGAGAGCGCCGGCGCCGCGACCGGCTCGCAGTCCGGCAGCGGCGACGCGCCGTCGTCCTCGCTGGTCCTTGACCAGTTCGGGCGCAACCTCACCCAGGCGGCCCGCGAGGGCAAGCTCGACCCGGTCATCGGGCGCGAGCAGGAGATCGAGCGCGTGATGCAGATCCTGTCGCGCCGCACGAAGAACAACCCCGTGCTGATCGGTGAGCCGGGCGTCGGCAAGACGACGATCGTCGAGGGCCTGGCCCAGGACATCGTCCGCGGCGCCGTGCCGGAGACGCTGAAGGACAAGCACATCTACACGCTCGACCTCGGCGCGCTGGTCGCCGGGTCGCGCTACCGCGGTGACTTCGAGGAGCGCCTCAAGAAGGTGCTCAAGGAGATCCGCACCCGCGGCGACATCGTGCTGTTCATCGACGAGATCCACACCCTCGTCGGCGCCGGCGCGGCCGAGGGCGCCATCGACGCGGCCTCGATCCTGAAGCCGATGCTGGCCCGCGGCGAGCTGCAGACCATCGGCGCGACCACCCTCGACGAGTACCGCAAGTACCTCGAGAAGGACGCCGCCCTGGAGCGCCGCTTCCAGCCGATCCAGGTGGCCGAGCCCTCGATCCACCACACGATCGAGATGCTCAAGGGCCTGCGCGACCGGTACGAGGCGCACCACCGCGTCACCATCACCGACGACGCCCTGGTGTCGGCGGCGACCCTGGCCGACCGCTACATCTCCGACCGGTTCCTGCCGGACAAGGCGATCGACCTCATCGACGAGGCCGGCTCCCGCCTCCGCATCCGCCGGATGACCGCGCCGGACGACCTGCGGGAGTTCGACGACAAGATCTCCGAGGTGCGCGAGCGCAAGGAGACCGCCATCGACGGGCAGGACTTCGAGGCCGCCGCGCGCCTGCGCGACGAGGAGAAGCAGCTCATCCTGGCCAAGTCGGACCGCGAGAAGCAGTGGCGCGCCGGCGACATGGACGTCGTGGCCGAGGTCGACGAGGAGCTCATCGCCGAGGTCCTCGCCCTGGCGACCGGCATCCCGATCGTCAAGCTGTCGGAGGCCGAGTCCACCCGTCTGCTCAAGATGGAGGACGAGCTCCACAAGCGGGTCATCGGCCAGGAGGAGGCCGTCCGGGCCCTCTCGCGGGCGATCCGTCGTACCCGCGCCGGCCTGAAGGACCCCAAGCGTCCCGGCGGCTCGTTCATCTTCGCCGGCCCGTCCGGCGTCGGCAAGACGTGGCTGTCGAAGACGCTGGCGGAGTTCCTGTTCGGTGACGAGGACGCGCTCATCCAGCTCGACATGAGCGAGTTCGGCGAGAAGCACACCGTCTCGCGGCTGTTCGGTTCTCCCCCCGGTTACGTCGGTTACGAGGAGGGCGGCCAGCTCACCGAGAAGGTGCGCCGCAAGCCGTTCTCGGTGGTCCTGTTCGACGAGGTCGAGAAGGCGCACCCAGACATCTTCAACAGCCTTCTGCAGATCCTCGAGGAAGGTCGTCTGACCGACTCCCAGGGTCGCGTGGTCGACTTCAAGAACACCGTCATCATCATGACCACGAACCTCGGTACGCGGGACATCGCGAAGGGCGTGAACCTCGGTTTCGCCCAGACCGGTGACGCGGCCGGCTCGTACGACCGGATGAAGACGAAGGTGTCGGAGGAGCTGAAGAACCACTTCCGGCCCGAGTTCCTGAACCGTGTCGACGAGATCATCGTGTTCCCGCCGCTGAGCGAGGAGCAGATCGTCGCGATGGTGGACAACATGATCGCCTCGGTCGAGCTGCGCCTGAAGGACCGCGACATGTCGATCGAGCTCACGCAGGCCGCCAAGGACCTGCTGGCGAAGCGGGGCTACGACCCCGTGCTCGGTGCCAGGCCGCTGCGCCGCACCGTGCAGCGCGAGATCGAGGACACCCTCGCCGAGAAGATGCTGTTCGGTGAGGTCGGTCCCGGCCAGATCATCGTGGTGGACGTCGAGGGCGAGGGGCCGACGGCCACCTTCACCTTCGACGGCCAGAAGGTGGGCGGCGTGCCCGACATGCCCCCGCTGGAGACCGCGGGCGTCGAGCTCGACAAGCCCGCCGAGGCGGTCGCCGAGGACGCCGACGGTCCGGTCGACATCCGCAAGGAGTCCGACGAGGGCTGAGGTCCCCGACCTCCGCTCGTCTGACGCAGGGCCCGTCACCCCACCCGGGGTGGCGGGCCCTTCGTCGACTCGGCAGTTTGTCCCGTAACAGGGACGTCGAGTCGGCGGTTCCTCCCGGTGATCCCGGGAGAAACTGCCGACTCGACGTCGTCGGACAGGGAGAAAACGCCGACTCGACCCTCAGTGGGGGAGCGCGACGGTGGACGCCGAGGTGCGGACGGCGAGGCCGTCGGCGACCAGCCCCTCGAGGCAGCGCTCGCGCTGGACGGACTCGGGCCAGGCGGCCTCGAGGGCGGAGAGGTGCACGGGACCGTCGGCGTCGCGCAGCACCGCCATGAGCCGGCCGCGGCACTGGCGGTCGGTGCCGTCCCAGGCCTGCCGCCGCCGCGGTCCGTCGTACGACGGGTGGCCGGCGGCGCGCCACGCGCAGACGTCCGCCACGGGGCAGGCCCCGCAGGCCGGCGCCCGTGCGGTGCAGACCAGCGCACCCAGCTCCATCACCGCCACCGACCAGGTCGCCGCGGTCGGCTCGTCGTCGGGCAGGAGGTCCGCGGCGAGCTCGCGCTCGGCGCGGGCCAGGGACGCCGGGGGCGCCTCGACGCCGGTGACGACGCGGCCGATCACGCGCCGCACGTTGGTGTCGAGCACGACGTGACGCCGGCCGAAGGCGAAGGTGGCGACGGCGGCCGCGGTGTACTCCCCGACCCCCGGCAGGGCGCGCAGCGCGTCGAGGTCGCTGGGCACCTCCCCGCCGTGGCGCTCGGTGATCGCGACCGCCGCGGCGTGCAGCCGCAGGGCGCGTCGCGGGTAGCCCAGCCGTCCCCAGGCGCGGACGGCCTCGCCGGTCGGGACGGCGGCGAGGTCCGCGGGCGTCGGCCACCGCTCGAGCCAGGCGGTGTGCACCGGGAGGACCCGGACCACCGGGGTCTGCTGGAGCATGTACTCCGAGACCATCACCGACCAGGCCGACGCGTCGGGCTCGCGCCAGGGCAGCACGCGGGCGTGCTCGTCGTACCAGCGCAGCACCGGCTCGACCACGCGGGCCAGGGTGTCCTCCACGTCGCCCGAGGCTAGTCGGGCACCTCGCCGGGTCCCGGTGTGGCACCACGATCCGGGGCCTCCGGCTGACTACCGTGGCGGCCATGAGCTCGCTCACCACGCCCCGGGGCCCGCTCCCGGCCCGGGTGTACTGGTTCCGGCGGCTGCTCGTCCTCTCGCTGGCCTTCGTGCTCGTGTTCGGGATCGCCCGGCTGCTGGGCGCCGGCGGGGACGGCGGCGACACGGTGGCGCAGGTGGGCACCGACACCAGCCAGAGCGCGGAGCCGACCCCCGAGGCGGAGGAGACGGAGAGCGCCGGGTCGACCGAGGCGCCCACCGAGGAGGCGGGCGACGGCGAGCCGTCCGAGGAGCCGAGCGCGTCGGAGAAGCCCACGAAGGAGCCACCGGCCGAGCCGGAGGGTGACTGCGAGCCCGGCGACGTCGTCGTGGAGCCCGCGGTGTGGCGTCCGGCGGCCAACAGCAGGGTCCTGATCGGGCTCGACGTGACCACCGTCGAGTCCCCGGCCTGCTACTGGGACGTCTCGGCCGAGAGCCTGACGATGAAGATCACCTCCGGCGACGACGAGATCTGGACGACGCGCCAGTGCGCGGACGCGGTGCCGGTCAGCCAGGTCGTCGTCCGCAACGACAAGACCACGAAGGTCGTCGTGCCGTGGTCCGGGCGTCGCTCGGACGACGAGTGCGGCCCCGCGACCGACTGGGCCCTGCCCGGCTACTACACCGTCGAGGCGGCGGCGCTCGCCGGCGAGCCCAGCAGCGTGCAGTTCCAGCTCAAGGCCCCCGCGGCCCCCGAGGTCACCCGGTCCCCGGAGCCCTCGCCGGACGCCTCGGAGGACCCGTCCGGCGCGGTGGAGCCCGACCGGGTCGGATGAGCACCCCGGGCGGCGGGACCGGGCTCCGGGTGACCGCCCGCATCCTCGTGCCGGACGCCGAGCTGTCCGAGCGCTTCTCGCGGTCCTCGGGCCCCGGCGGGCAGGGCGTCAACACCGCCGACAGCCGCGTCGAGCTGTCCTTCGACCTCGCCGGCTCGCCGTCCGTGCCGGACGACCTGCGTTCGCGGATGCTGGAGCGGCTCGACGACCGGCTCGTCGGGGGCGTGGTCACCGTCGCGGCGAGCGAGCACCGCACCCAGCTGGCCAACCGCCGCGCCGCGAGGGAGCGCCTGGCCGGCCTGCTGCGCGACGCCGCCGCCGCGCCGCCCCGGCCCCGCCGCCGGACGCGACCGACCCGGGGCTCCGTCGAGCGCCGCCTCGCCTCCAAGCAGCGCCGCTCCGACGTCAAGCGCGGGCGCCGCGGGGGCTGGGACTGACCCGGCCGCGGGCCCACAGGCTCGGCACAGGCTCGGCGGTTAGCGTCACAGGTTGCCCACACCGCCGTCGAGAGGCCTGCATGTCGCTCCGCCACGTCGTCCCCGCGCTCGCCCTGACCCTGGCCGGCGGCCTCGCGGTCGCCGTCCCCACCGGCTCGGCCGCCGCGGCCGACGTCCCGGGACCGGTCGACGGGCCACGGACCGCGGGGGACAGCCTGTTCCCCCACGTCGGCAACGGCGGGTACGACGTCCGGCGCTACGACCTGGACCTCCGGTGGACGCCCGCGAAGGACCTCGCGCGCAGCACCCTCGACGCGAGGGCCCGCATCACCGCCGACGCCACGGGTGCGCCGCTGCGGTCCTTCTCCCTCGACTTCGAGCGCGGCGGCATGCGGGTGTCGTCGGTGACGGTGGACGGCGAGCCCGCCCGGTTCACCACGCAGGACGACGCCGAGCGGATCCGGCACAAGCTCGTCGTGCGCCCGGCGACCCCGGTCGACGGCCGGTTCACGACGACCGTGACGTACGCCGGGGTGCCCACCCGCCACGTCGACGAGGACGGGTCGGCCGAGGGCTGGAACGTGACGGACGACGGCGCGACGTTCCTCAACCAGCCGATCGGCTCGATGACGGGGTTCCCGAACAACAACACCCCGGCGGACAAGGCGACGTACACGATCGACGTCGACGTGCCCCGCGGCCTCGAGGCCGCGAGCAACGGCGTCCTGACGGACCGCAAGCGGCACGGCGACCGCACCTGGTGGCGCTGGGTGCAGCGCAGGCCGATGGCCAGCGAGCTGGCGATGATCTCGATCGGCCAGTACGACGTGACCACCTCGCGCGTGGACCTCGGCGGCGACCGGAGCGTCCGCGAGTGGTCCTTCGTCGACCCGCAGGTCACCGGGGACGCCCGCCGGGCCACCGAGCGGCAGCTCGGACGCTGGGAGGAGGTCCTCGGCGGGCTGGAGGAGGTCTTCGGCCGCTACCCGGGCGTCAGCACCGGCGCGGTCGTCGACGTGGTGCCGAAGGACGTCAACTACGCCCTCGAGACGCAGGACCGCTCGTTCTTCCCGTCCTCGATCGACGGCAACACGTTCGTCCACGAGGCCACCCACCAGTGGTGGGGTGACAGCGTCTCGCCGCCGGACTGGGGCCAGGACCTCTACGTCAACGAGGGCATGGCGACCTGGGCGCCGACGTACCTCGCGGGCCGGGACACCGAGCAGACCTGGTTCGACGCGTGGGACCGGGTGCCGTCCGGCGACGCGCGCTGGACGATCCCGCCGGGCGCCGTGGCCGACTCCGCCGACCTGTTCGGCTACCAGGCCTACAACCGCGGTGCGCAGTTCTGGGAGGCGCTGCGGCTCGCGATCGGCGACGAGGACTTCTTCACGCTGCTGCGCACCTGGCAGGACACCTACCGCGGGGGGAGCCACGGCACCGCCGACCTGCGCTCGCTGGCCGAGGACGTGTCCGGCGAGGACCTCGACGCCTTCTTCGCCGACTGGGTGCTGGACGCCGACAAGCCCGCCTGGCCGACCTCCTGACGACCTGCCTGGTTCGATGGGTGGTGTGCTGACCCGTCGTCACCTGTTGTCCCTGGGCGGAGCCCTCGGTGGTGCGGCCCTCGTCGGCTGCGCCGGACCGGGTGCCCCGGCCGGCGCCCCGCGTACCGAAGGAGACGGCGTGCAGACCATCGCGTACGGCGACGACCCCTCCCAGTTCGCGGAGCTGACGCGGCCCGACGGGGAGTCCCGCGGGGTGGTCGTGGTCATCCACGGCGGCTTCTGGCGGGCGGAGTACGACCTCTCGCTGGGCCGGCCCCTCGCCCTCAGCCTGGCCGAGGAGGGCTGGACGGCCTGGAACCTCGAGTACCGCCGCGTCGGCGGCGGACCGGGCGGCGGCGGGGGAGCCCCGGCGACCTTCGACGACGTCGCCGCGGGCATCGACGCCCTCGCGGACGTCGACGGCCTCGACCTCTCGACGGTCATCACCCTCGGCCACTCCGCCGGCGGCCACCTCGCCACGTGGGCGGCGGGCCGCGCGGGGACGCGGGGCTGGTCCGACGTGCGCGTCCCGGTGACCCACGTCGTCTCGCAGGCCGGCGTCCTCGACCTCGCCACGGCGTACGACGAGAACCTGGGCGGCGGAGCCGTCGAGGCCTTCGTCGGCGAGGCCCCCGGGCCGGCGTACGACGAGTGGGACCCCACCCGGCAGCTGCCGCTCGACGTCCCGGTGCGATGCGTCCACGGGCGCGACGACGCCAACGTGCCGTTCTCGCAGTCCGTGGACTACGTCGACGCCGCGACCGCCGCCGGCGCCGACGCGGAGCTGCTCGAGGTGGAGGGCGACCACTTCGTGGTGATCGATCCCACCTCCCCGGCGTGGTCGAGCACCCTGGACCTGCTGGGAGAATGGGGTCGATGAACGACTCCATGCCGCGTCGCACGCAGAGGGGCCAGCGCCACCTGCTGGACCTGAACGCGCCGCGGCCGAGCCTCGACCAGCAGCGCCGGGACGCCGAGAGCCTGAACCGGGTCCGCCAATGGGTGCTCTCGGCCCTGGCGGTGACGACGCTCCTGCACCTCGTCGGCGGCGTCATCCTCGCGGCGATCTTCCTGGACCGCCCCACCCTGGTCGCCCAGGTCGGCCTGAACGTCATGGCCGGCGTCTTCGCGGTGATCGCCGTCGCCCTCGCCCGGGTCATCCACGGCAAGAACCCCCTGTCGACCTGGCTCCTCCTCGGTGTCGCCGTCGTCCCGCTCGGCCTCTGGCTGACGCTGCGCTGAGCCGTCGCGCGTCGTCCCACGCGTTCGTCCCACGCGTTCGTCCCACGCGTCCCAGGGGCCACGGGTTTCACGGGTTGACCCGTGAAACCCGAGGCGGGTGGGGCCCCTGGGACTCGCGCCTCAGCGCGTCCCGGACCGCCGCATGGCGCGGAGACCGACGAGGAGGCCGAGGACGGCGACCGCGGCGGCGCCGGCGAACCCGGCGAGGACGTCGGCGGCGGGGAACTGGCCGGCGAAGAGTGCCCGCTCGGCGTCGACGACGTACGTCACGGGGTTGAGGTCGGCGGCCACGGCCAGCCAGGTCGGGGCGCCCTCGAGGGGGAGCAGCACCCCGGCGAGCAGGAGCACCGG
The DNA here is from genome assembly GCF_947489365.1 of uncultured Nocardioides sp. GTDB lineage: Bacteria > Actinomycetota > Actinomycetes > Propionibacteriales > Nocardioidaceae > Nocardioides. The sequence goes on along the minus strand of NZ_CANLDB010000006.1, from coordinate 12,076 downwards.
GAAGAGGAACGTCTGCTGCACGGTCCAGAAGATCCACTGCTCACCGCCAGCGACCAGGGCGAGCGCGAACGACAGCGAGCCGATCCCGACCGCGAACAGCGCGAGCATCGCGACCCCGGTGAGCACGCCGAGCGGGTGGAGGTCGAAGGAGAACGGCGTGACGACCGCGACGATGATCGCGGTCTGCGCGAGCGCCGGCGCGACCTCCTTCACGGCCCGGCCGACCATCAGCGACGACCGTCGCAGCGGCGAGACGAGGAGCCGCTCGTGGGAGCCGGTGAGCATCTCCTCCGACAGGTTCGCGCCGGTCATCGAGGCGCCCATCAGCGCGGTCATCACCACGATGCCGGGCACGAACCACTGCAGCGCCGAGGTGCCGCCCGGGACGTCGGGCAGCAGGGGTGCGAACAGCCCCAGGAAGACCAGCGGCTGCACCATCGCGAACAGCACGTTCGCGGGCTCGTGCAGCATCGGCCGCAGCTCGCGGACGGCGACGTTGAGGGTGTCGGCGAGCCAGCTCGTCCGGGACGGCGCGTCGCCGACGGGGACGTCGCCGGTGGTCGGGGAGGCGGGTGGGGTCAGGGTGCTCATGCGGCGATCTCCTCGCTGGTGGTGGTCCGGGTGCCGGTGGGGGTGGACTGGTTCTCGCGCAGGCTGCGCCCGGTCAGGTCCAGGAAGACGTCGTCGAGGGTCGGCCCGACGACCTCGAGGCGGCGTACGACGTCCCCGGCGGCGGCCAGCTCGGCGACCAGTCCCGGCGCCGACTCCCGCCCGTGGGCCACGCGGACCGCGACCTCGTCGCCGGTCACGGTGACCACCGGGCGCTGCCCGTCGTGGCCCCGCAGCCGCTCCGCCCGGACGGCGGCCCGCGCGGCGGCGTCGCCGTCCGCGAGCCCGAGGACGACGAGGTCACCGAGCCCGGACTTAAGCGCGGACGCCGTGTCGTCGGCGATGACCTGCCCGTGGTCGACGACGACCACGCGCTCGGCGAGGGCGTCGGCCTCCTCCAGGTAGTGCGTCGTGAGGACGACCGTGCTGCCGGTGTCGCGGTGCAGCCGTCGGACCAGGTCCTGCAGGTTGGCCCGGTTCTGCGGGTCGAGGCCGGTGGACGGCTCGTCGAGGAACAGCACCCGCGGGGTGTGCACGAGCCCCAGCGCGATGTCGAGCCGGCGCCGTTGGCCGCCGGACAGGCTCAGCGCCTTGCGGTCGGCGACCGCGCCGAGGTCGAGGTCGGCGATCAGCTCCTCGGCCCGCCGGCGTGCGTCGGCGCGGGACAGCCCGTGCGCCCGCGCCTGCGAGACGAGCTCGTCGCGGCCGTGCTGCTGGTGCCCGGCGCCGTTGCCCTGGCCGACGTACCCGATGGCCCGGCGGACGGCGTACTGCTCGGCCACGACGTCGTGACCGGCGACGTGCGCGGTCCCCGACGTGGGCGGGAGCAGGGTGGTGAGCATCCGCAGGGTCGTCGACTTGCCCGCGCCGTTGGGGCCGAGGAGCGCGACGAGCTCGCCCTGCGCGATGCTCAGGTCGAGCCCGCGGACGGCCTCGACGGTGCGTCTGCCCGCCCGGAAGGTCTTCGTCAGGCCTCTGGTCTGGATCACTGGTGTCGTCGTCATGACGACCACGCTAGGAAGACAAGCGGTCAGCTTCTGACCTCTTTCGGACGTAATCTCGGACCATGTCGACCAGCGCCCGGATGCTCCGTCTGCTCTCCCTGCTGCAGACCCACCGCTACTGGCCGGGCGCCGAGCTGTCCGAGCGTCTCGAGGTCAGCCCCCGCACGCTGCGCCGCGACGTCGAGCGCCTGCGCGACCTCGGGTACGACGTCGACGCTGCCCGCGGGGTGGCCGGCGGCTACCAGCTCCGGGCGGGCAGCGGGTCGATGCCGCCGCTGCTGCTCGAGGACGAGGAGGCCGTGGCGATCGCGGTGGGCCTGCGGACGTCGGCCGCGGGGGCGGTCCGCGGGCTGGAGGAGACGTCGGTCCAGGCGCTGAGCAAGGTGGTCGCGATGATGCCGCCCCGGCTGCGGCGCCGCCTCGACGCGCTGGCGGCGGCGACCGACCCCGCGCCCGGACCGGGCACCGGCCCGGTGCTCGACGCGGCCGTCCTCACCACGCTCGCGCAGGCCGCCCGCGACGGCGAGACGCTCACCTTCGCCTACACCGCCCGCGGCGCCGACGAGCCCAGCCGTCGGCGCGCCGAGCCCCACCGGCTCGTCACCCTGGGCCGCCGCTGGTACCTCGTCGCCTGGGACCGCGACCGCCGCGACTGGCGCTCCTTCCGCGTCGACCGGATCAGCGAGCCGGCCCCCACCGGGGCGAGGTTCGCGCCCCGGGAGCTGCCCGCCGAGGACGCCACCACCTTCGTGCGTCAGGGCATCAGCCGCATGCCGATGCGGTACGCCGTCCGTGCCCGCGTCGCCGCTCCCGCCGAGGACGTCCGGCGCATGGTGTGGGGCGAGGCCGAGGTGGAGCCGTTGGGCGAGGGCGAGTGCCGCCTGGTGATCGCCAGCGACTGGCCCGCGTGGCCGGCGATGCTGCTCGCCGCCCTCGACGCCGACTACGTGGTCGAGGACGCCGGCGAGCTCGCCCCGGCGCTGCGTCGTACGGCGGACCGCATGGCCTCCGCCACATCTGCTTGAAGCGTCCACCACCTCTTCGGCATCCTGGAGGGGCAGTGGAGGGGAGTACCCCACCCACGGCCACGTCGTCAGTACGGCGCCCCACGGCGCCCGGTGTGGCCGGGCCGCCCGTCGCTCGGGCAGCCGGGGGAGACCTCCGGTCATCACCGACCGGGAGGTTCCCATGGACGTGCCCTTGTGGCTCTGGTTCGCCGTCCTCGGCGGCATCGTCGCGATGCTCGCCGTCGACCTGTTCGCCCACCGTCGCGCCCACGTCATCGGCGTCCGCGAGGCCGCCGCGTGGTCCGCGGTCTGGGTCGCCATCGGCGTCGGGTTCGGCGCCTGGATCTGGTTCGCGTACGGCGCGGAGCTCGGCCAGCAGTACTTCGCCGGCTACCTGATCGAGAAGTCGCTTGCCGTCGACAACGTCTTCGTCTGGGCGATCATCTTCACGTTCTTCGCCGTCCCGCGGGAGCTGCAGCACCGGGTGCTGTTCCTCGGCGTCGTCGGCGCGCTCGTGCTCCGCGGCGGGTTCATCGCCGCCGGGTCCGCGGTGATCGACCTGTTCAGCGCGGTGCTCTACGTCTTCGCCGCGTTCCTGGCGTTCACGGGCGTGCAGATGATCCGCACGCGCAACGACCACATGGACCCGTCGACCTCGAAGGTCGTGCGCTGGTTCCGCCGCGCCGTGCCGATGACGGACACCTACCACGGCCAGCGCTTCCTCGTCCGCCGTCGCGGTGCCCTCCTGGCGACGCCGCTGCTGCTGGTCCTCGTGCTGGTCGAGGTGACCGACGTGGTCTTCGCGGTCGACTCGATCCCCGCGATCTTCGCGGTGACCTCCGAGCCGTTCCTGGTGTTCACCGCCAACGCCTTCGCGCTGCTCGGCCTGCGGGCGATGTACTTCCTGCTCGCCGACCTCATGCACCGCTTCATCTACCTCAAGCTCGGGCTCGCGGTGGTGCTGATCTGGGTCGCGATCAAGATGGCCCTCCAGGTCGACCTCTACAAGGTCCCCACGACGATCTCGCTCGCGGTGATCGCCACCGTCCTCGCCGTCGCGATCGGCGCCAGCATGTGGCGGACCCGCGGCCAGGCCCGCGTCGCGGCCCCCGAGCCCGAGGACCCGCCGTTCCGGGTCGCGACGGCCGAGGAGGACGCCGAGGTGACCACCGCGTTCCGGCGGTGTCCGCTGGAGACGGCCGGGACCTAGGCGCGGGCGTCGGAGGGCGGGAGCGGCACGCTCCCGCCCTCCGCGCGCGTCTCGGGCCCCGGGCCGGGCTGGCAGTGCGGGCACCACGACGTCCGCCGGTGGTCGGGGGAGTTCACCAGGGCCTGGACCTGCCTGACCTCCGTGCCGCAGCGGCGGCACGGCTTGCCGCCCCGTCCGATCACCCAGTGCGACTGACCGGGCCGGTTCACGCCCGTCGTCACCTGGTAGGCGTCCTTGACCAGCGCGGAGTGCCGCAGCGCCTTCGCGGCCAGCGCGACCATCCGGTCGACGTCCACGTCGGCCACCGGCGTCCACGGGGAGTGGCCGAGCAGGAAGGCCAGCTCGTTGGCCCAGAGGTTGCCGAGGCCGGCCATGATCCGCTGGTCGAGCATCGCCGGGGCGAGCTGCCGCTGCGGCTGGGCGCGGAAGTTCGCGACCGCGGTGGCGGCGTCCCAGTCCTCCCGCAGCGGGTCGGGGCCGAGGTAACCGACCACCTCGTGCTCCTTCGCCGTCTCGACCAGCTCGACGACCGCGAGCCGCAGCCCGTACGCCGTCCCCGCGCCCTCCGCGGCGAGCAGCACCCGCACGTCGTCCATGAAGTGGCGCGGCAGCCGCTTGCCGGGCCCGGTCGTCTTCCAGGTCCCCTCCATCTTCTGGTGGCTGTGCAGCGTCAGCCCGCCGGAGAAGCGCGTGAGGAGGTGCTTGCCGTGCGAGTCGTGGCCGAGCACGGTCCGGCCCGCGAGCGAGGTCGTCGCGAGCTGCGGCACCCGCAGGTCGCCCCGCTCCAGGACGCGCCCGGCGAGCACGCGGTCGAGCTTCCGCGCGTTCTTGTAGACGCTGTCTCCCTCGGGCACGACCTCCATGGTGCCCGCGAGAGGATGAGGCCATGCCGCCGCGTCGTCGCCGTCCCGAGCCCGAGGCCCTCGCCGCCGCCCTGGCCGACCTCGACGCCGGGGAGCCGGCCCGCGCCAGCCTCAAGCTGCTGGTCAAGCACTACCTCGAGGAGCTCGCCGAGGTCGCGCCCGGCTACAGCGTCGAGGTCCGCGTGCCGCCGTACGGCGCGGTCCAGGCCGTGGCCGGCGGCCGGCACACCCGCGGCACGCCCCGCGCCGTCGTCGAGACCGACGCGGCCACCTGGATCGCCCTCGCCCGCGGGCGCCTGACCTGGGCCGACGCGACCGCCACCCACCGCATCGCCGCGTCGGGGGAGCGGACCGACCTGGCGCCGTACCTCCCGCTGACGCCGAGTCGGCCCGAACGCACGCCCTGAGAGCGCCGAGTCGGCCCGAACGCACCGCGTCCGACCCTCGGCATAGCCTCGGAGACATGCCTACCGTCGACGACCTCCGCACCCGTCTCGCCGACCACCTCCCGCGCCTGCGCGCCGACCTGGAGGACCTGGTCCGCATCGAGTCCGTCAGCGCCGACCCGGCCCGCGCGGGTGAGGTACGACGCAGCGCCGAGGCCGTCGCGGACCTGCTCCGCGCCGAGGGCGTCGACGACGTCTCGATCGCCGCCGCCGAGGGCGGCGCCCCCGCGGTGATCGCCCGGATCCACGCCCCCGAGGGCGCGCCGACGGTGCTGCTCTACGCCCACCACGACGTCCAGCCCGAGGGTGACCACGCCCTGTGGGACTCCCCGCCGTTCGAGCCGACCGAGCGCGACTCCCCGGCCGGCCCGCGGCTGTTCGGGCGCGGCGCGGCCGACGACAAGGCCGGCGTCGTCGCCCACCTCGGCGCCCTGCGGCTCCTCGGCGACGAGCTCGGCGTCGGCGTCACCGTCTTCGTCGAGGGCGAGGAGGAGGTCGGCTCCACGACGCTGCCGATGCTGCTCGCCGAGCACCGCGACACCCTGGCCGCCGACGTCATCGTCATCGCCGACTCCACCAACTGGGACGTCGGCGTCCCCGCGCTGACGACCAGCCTGCGCGGACTGGTGAGGGTCTCCGTCGAGGTCACCACCCTGACCCACGGCGTCCACTCCGGCATGTGGGGCGGGCTCGTGCCCGACGCGCTCATCGCGCTGTCGCGCCTCGTCGCCTCGCTCCACGACGACGCGGGCGACCTCGCCGTCGCCGGGCTCGTCTCCGGTCCCGCCGCGGACGTCGACTACCCCGAGGACCGCCTGCGCGCCGAGTCCGGGCTCGCCGACGGCGTGTCGTTCGTCGGCACCGGCAGCGCCGTGGCGCGGCTGTGGACCAAGCCCGCGCTCAGCGTCATCGGCCTCGACGCGCCCCGCGCGGAGGGTGCCTCCAACACGCTCGTCCCCAGCGCCCGGGCCACCCTGTCGATGCGGATCGCCCCCGGCGACACGGTCGCGTCCGCCACCGAGGCGCTGCGCACCCACCTGCTCGCGCACGCCCCCTGGGGTGCACAGGTCGAGGTCACCTTCCTCGACGGCGGCGAGGCGACCGCGATCGACGCCACCGGTCCGGCGTACGACGTCGCCCGCGACGCCTTCGCCGACGCGTGGGACGGCGTCCGCCCGGTGGACCTCGGCGTCGGCGGGTCGATCCCGTTCATCGCCGAGTTCCTCGAGGCCTTCCCGGCCGCCTCCGTGCTGGTCACGGGCGTCGAGGACCCCGACACCCGCGCCCACGGCGCCAACGAGGGCCTGCACCTCGCCGACTTCGAGCGCGTCGTGCTGGCCGAGGCGCTGCTGCTGGACCGCCTGGCCCAGCGCTGACGGGCTGGCGACGACCCGCCTACGGGGCCAGCGGCAGCGTGACCCGGAAGGTCGTGCCCACCCCCAGCGCGGAGGTGACCTCGATCCGGCCGTGGTGGCGCTCGACGATGCGGGCGACGATCGTCAGTCCCAGGCCGGTCCCCGGCTGCTTCAGCGCCTGGGGGTTGGTGGAGCGGAAGAACTCGGAGAAGAGCTGCTCCTGGTCGGACTCCGAGATGCCCAGGCCCTCGTCGGTGACCCACAGCTCCAGCACGCCGGCGCCCGGGTGGGCCTCGACCCCGAGCTCGACGCGCCCGCCGTCGACGCTGTACTTCACCGCGTTGCTGGCCAGGTTCGTCACGAGCTGGTCGAGCTCGTAGGGGTCGCCGTGGGCGACCACGGCCTCCTGCTGCGTCACGAGGTCGAGCCGCAGACCCCGGGACTCGGCCTGCATCGCGAGGAGCTCCGCGACCTCCTTGAGCGCCCGGCCCAGGTCGACGGGCACGGGCTCCATGACGTTGTGCGGGTCGCCGACCTTCGCCAGCATCAGCAGGCTGTTCACCAGGTTGTGCAGTCGGTGCGCGCCGCGCCCGATGGCGCCGACCGACGTCCGGCCGCGGGTGGTGAGCTCGGGGTCCATCTCGAGGATCTCGACGTGCCCGATCACGGTGCTGAGCGGGGTCTTCAGCTCGTGGGAGACGGTGGCGATGAGGCGGCTCTTGTAGGCGTCCAGCGCCTGCAGCTCGTCGACGAGGCGGCGCTCGCGCTCGAAGAGCCGGGCGGTGAGCAGCGCACGCCCGAGGTCGTGGCCGATCTCGAGCGCCGCGGTGATCTCGGCGTCGCTCCAGTCCGGGTCGGTGTCGTCGCGGGTCAGCGCGAGCACGCCCAGGCACTCCTGCCCGGCGCCCAGCGGCACGATCAGCGTGGAGGTGACGTCGACGGAGGTGAGGAAGTCGCAGATCTGCTGGTGGTCCTCGGAGCCCAGCAGCCAGTCCTCCCGCCGGGTCGAGACGACGAGGCCCCGCTGGTGCTCCCAGCAGGCCCGGGCGATCCGCTCGCCCATCGCGACCATCACCGGCGGGATGACGACCTCCAGGCCGTCACTGGAGTGGACCCGACCCTGCTCGCCCGCCGGCTCCTCGAACGTCCGCAGCCACAGGCCCTGGATGTCGAAGCCGTCGACGACGGCCTGGCGCGCCGCGTCGAGGAGCGCCCCGCTGCTCAGCTCGGCGGCGGCCTCGCGCACCACCTTGCGGGCGGTGTCCGCGAGGCGCACGCGCTCGCCGAGGCGGGCGCGCTCGACGGCGGTGAGGATCGCGCGGGCGGCCTGCTCGGCGTACAGCTCGAGCTGGCGGCGACGCTCCGGGCCGGGTCGCATCCCGTCGTCCGGCAGGTCCACGGACATCGACCCGCGGATCTGGCCCGCGTCGTCGGTGATGAGCGCGATCAGCAGGTCCATCGGGTGCCAGGCGTCGGGGGAGTCGACCGGCTCGTAGTCCGGGACCCACCCGATGGTGCTGACGTTCTCGCCCAGCAGCTCGTGGGGCACGAACCGCAGCCGCGGGCCCCAGTGCTCGGCGACGGTGAGCTCCTCCATCAGCCCCGCGAGGGGGCTGAAGGTGCCGAGCAGCTCGTCACGGGCGTCGTCGTCCCCGGCGAGCGCGACGACCTCGAGCTCGCCGGTGTCGTGCAGCACGCTGACCGCGGCGACCCCGAACCCGACGACCTCCACGACGCCGTCGGCCACGACCTGCAGGCTGTCCTTCAGGGCCGTGTGCGACCACGCCTCCGCCATCACACGATGGATGCGGTACGTCGTGACGTCGGACGACGACTGATCCACGCCGGACACCCCCTGCCCCATGAGACTTCCGGCCGATGGTACGTGCAACGGGGGGTACCCCGGGGTGGACGTCCAAGGGTCACCCCCGGCCCTAGACTGGCCGCGTGCCCTCCTCCAGCAGCGTGCGCAAGGGCGGCGACGGCCGTCTCAACCACGACCTGGACCCCCACGACCTGGGCCCGCAGGACGCCTGCGGGGTCTTCGGCGTCTGGGCTCCCGGGGAGGACGTCGCGAAGCTGACCTACTACGGCCTCTACGCCCTGCAGCACCGCGGGCAGGAGTCCGCCGGGATCGCGGTCAGCAACGGCCGCCAGATCCTGGTCTACAAGGACATGGGCCTGGTCTCGCAGGTGTTCGACGAGGCCACCCTCGAGGCGCTGAAGGGTCACGTCGCCGTCGGCCACTCGCGCTACTCCACCACCGGGGCCAGCACGTGGCTGAACGCGCAGCCGACGTTCCACCCCACCGAGGACGGCTCGATCGCCCTCGCCCACAACGGCAACCTGACGAACACCGCCGAGCTGGTGCAGATGGTGGCCGACCGCAGCCTGCTGGACGGCGAGCTCGACCTGCGGGTCGACCGCGGCCCCACGGCCACGAACGACACCAGCGTCGTGACCGCGCTGCTCGCCGACCACCCCGGCCGCACCGTCGAGGAGCGGGCCGCCGAGATCCTCCCGCAGGTCAAGGGCGCCTTCTCGTTCGTCTGGATGACCGAGGACACCCTGTACGCCGCCCGCGACCCCCAGGGCATCCGCCCGCTGGTCCTCGGCCGGCTGGAGCGCGGCTGGGTGATCGCCTCCGAGACCGCGGCGCTCGACATCGTCGGGGCGTCGTTCATCCGCGAGGTCGAGCCCGGCGAGATGGTCGCCGTCGACGTCGACGGGCTGCGCTCCCACCGCTTCGCCGAGGCTGCGCCGAAGCACTGCCTCTTCGAGTTCGTCTACCTCGCACGCCCCGACACCCGGATGGTCGGGCAGCGGGTCCACAGCGTGCGCGTCGAGATCGGACGCCGGCTCGCGAAGGCGTTCCCCGCCGAGGCCGACCTCGTCATCCCCGTCCCGGAGTCCGGCACCCCCGCGGCCATCGGGTACGCCGAGGCCTCCGGCATCCCGTACGGCATGGGGCTGGTCAAGAACTCCTACGTCGGCCGCACCTTCATCCAGCCGAGCCAGACGATCCGCCAGCTCGGCATCCGCCTCAAGCTCAACCCGCTGCGCGACGTCATCGAGGGCAAGCGCCTCGTCGTCGTCGACGACTCGATCGTGCGCGGCAACACCCAGCGCGCGCTCGTGCGGATGCTGCGCGAGGCCGGGGCCCGCGAGGTGCACGTCCGGATCTCCTCGCCCCCGGTGAAGTGGCCCTGCTTCTACGGCATCGACTTCGCGACCCGGGCCGAGCTGATCGCGACCGGGCTGACGATCGAGGAGATCCGCACCTCCATCGACGCCGACTCGCTCGGCTTCATCGACCTCGAGGACCTCGTCGACGCCACCTCGGTGCCGAACGACCACCTGTGCCGGGCCTGCTTCGACGGCGTCTACCCCGTCCCGCTGCCCGAGCCCGAGCACCTCGGCAAGGACCTGCTCGAGACCGGCCCGCGCTCCCCGGACGGCCTCGCCGCCTCCGCGGCCGGCGGCGGCGCCCCCGACTCCCTCCGCCGTCCCTGAGGAGCCACCTGTGACCGACAGCCCGACCGGGCCCGCGACCGACTCCGCGACGTACGCCGCCGCGGGCGTCTCGATCGACTCGGCCGACAAGGCCGTCGCCCTGATGAAGGGGTGGGTCGAGAAGGCCCGGCGCCCCGAGGTGATCGGTGGCCTCGGCGGCTTCGCGGGGCTCTTCGACGCCTCCGCGCTGCTGTCGTACCGCCGGCCGCTGCTGGCGACGTCGACCGACGGCGTCGGGACGAAGGTCGCGATCGCCCAGGCGATGGACCGCCACGACACCATCGGCTTCGACCTCGTCGGCATGGTCGTCGACGACCTGGTGGTCTGCGGCGCCGAGCCGTTGTTCATGACCGACTACATCGCCACCGGTCGCGTCGTGCCCGAGCGGGTCGCGGCGATCGTCAAGGGCATCGCCGAGGCGTGCGTCGAGGCCGGCTGTGCGCTGGTCGGCGGCGAGACCGCGGAGCACCCCGGCCTGATGGAGCCCGACGAGTACGACGTCGCGGGCGCGGCGACGGGCGTCGTCGAGGCGGACCGGCTCCTCGGCCCCGGCCGGGTCCGGGCGGGTGACGTCGTCGTCGCGATGGCCTCCAGCGGCCTGCACTCCAACGGCTACTCGCTGGTGCGGCACGTCCTCGCGAACGCGGGCTGGGGTCTCGACCGCCACGTCGACGAGCTCGGCGAGGCGGTGGGGGAGACCCTGCTGACCCCGACCCGGATCTACACCAAGCCGTGCCTGCAGCTGGCCGCCGAGACCCGCACCCACGCGATGGCCCACGTCACCGGCGGCGGGCTCGCCGCGAACCTGCAGCGAGTGCTGCCGGCCGAGCTCGAGGCCGTCCTGGACCGCGGCACGTGGTCGCCGCCGCCCGTCTTCGACGTGGTGCGCGAGCTGGGCGGCGTACGCCTCGAGGACGTCGAGCAGACCCTCAACCAGGGCGTCGGCATGGTCGCCGTCGTGGACGCCGCGGACGCCGACCGCGCCCTCGAGGTCCTCGCGGCCGCCGACGTCCCCGCCTGGGTCGCGGGCGAGGTCCGCGCCGCAGCACACCCGGCCGACGGGGCGGGCGAGATCGCCGGCGGCGCCGTCCACCTGGTGGGATCGCACCCCGGGGACTGAGACAGGACTGTCGCGGCGCCCGGCCGGGCACTGAGGCGAAGACGACACCCGAAACCTCCGAGCCGCTGTGCGAGATCCTTCGCCGAACAGGTAGCGTGGGCGTCACGACACAGACCGGACAGTCCGGGCCTCCATGCCCGGCCAACGTGCGAGGGGGTCGACCCTATGGGGCGCGGCCGAGCTAAGGCGAAGCAGACGAAGGTCGCACGCGACCTGAAGTACCGTACGCACGAGACGGACTTCGGCGCGTTGGCGCGCGAGTTGCACGGCGGGGAAGACGACGTCAGCGTCAGGGACGAGTCACCCGTCGACGACGGCGACGACTGGTCCGACCGCCGGGAGTGACCCTGCCGCACCTCCTCCCTCCGGGGATCGGGGTGCGGATCCGGTAGGGCGTGCGACGGCCTCGGGCCTCAGTTGGTCGAGCAGCACAGGCGCGCCAGCGCCTGCGCGTCGTCGAGACCATCGATCCCGGGTGGTCGGGCTCGTCGCGACAGTCACCGGGTCCCGACGACGCTCGACGACCGTGGGTCACCCACCGGAGATCGAGGTGCGAGGCCGCCCGCGGCCGAGCCACGAGATCCGGTGAGGTGTACGACGGCCTCGGGCCTCAGCTGGTCGAGCAGCACAGGCGCGCCAGCGCCTGCGCGTCGTCGAGACCACGGCTCCCCGGTGGTCGAGGCTGTCGAGACCGAAGCGGAGAAGTCCGACCGGGTCTCGACGACGCGCGCTCGCTCAGGGCTCGCGTGCTGCTCGACCACCGTGGGTCACCGGGTCCCGACGACGCTCGACGACCGTGGGTCACCCACCGGAGATCGAGGTGCGAGGCCGCCCGCGGCCGAGCCACGAGATCCGGTGAGGTGTACGACGGGCTCGGGCCTCAGCTGGTCGAGCAGCACAGGCGCGCCAGCGCCTGCGCGTCGTCGAGACCACGGCTCCCCGGTGGTCG
>NZ_CANLDB010000005.1 GCF_947489365.1 uncultured Nocardioides sp. | reverse complement strand
GTGGTCTGCTCGGTGGTCTGCTCGGTGGTCTGCTCGGTGGTCTGCTCGGTGGTCTGCTCGGTGGTCTGCTCGGTGGTCTGCTCGGTGGTTTCACGACGATGCGCGTAAGGCAAGCACTGCAGACCGAGCCATTCGACGTGCGCCGGCGACCTATCGTCCTCGCCTTCGCGGTAGGTGTCGGCGTCTTTGTTGAGATACATCACGCTCATGAACGCCAGGAAGGACAGGCCATCCGCGCTCGCGCAGGCTGCCCGGATTCGTGCGCTCGTCTCGTCGCGGGCCTGGGTCAGAGCGGGGCTCTGCGCGAGCATCGCCCGCACCATCTCCTGGTGCTGTTCGTCGCTCAGGTGCAGGTGCTCGTATACGTGTCTCCCGTCGAGCACTGCCGACCCGCCTTCGAAGGTGAGCGTCTCGCGGCGGTGAGAACCGGCGGGGTCTCGGCTTCTAGATGTCTTTCGCCTCATTGGACTCTCCGACCGTCTGAGATGGTCTTTCGCGCATCAAGTGGTTGGCCACCGGGCCGCGGGATCGCCCGACCAGCGGCGACCCGGGCCGTCGCTAAGGTGACCAGAAGCGGGCGCATCGCGGTGCCCGACGACGCCCGCGAGCGTCGGTCCGAGGCGGGTCCACCTACCGAAGGTACCGCCGGTAGGCCGGTCAGCCTCGCCGGCTGGCGCGAGACCGCGACGCGACGGCCCCGCATCGTGGTGCCGGGGCCCAGCGAGACTCGCGGCGACGCACCGGCACGCGGAAGGACGCCGGGTTGGACGGGTCCGAGGACCCGTGCGTAGACGGATCGCTCGTCGGTGGGTGACGACCGTTGAGCTTCGAGCCACGGGATCCGCACGTCTCGCTCGCACTGCCCCCGTCAGCCTCTGCGCGACGGCGCGCCATAGCGGGGTACTGGTGCGGGCTTCCCGCGCGGCACGATTCGCGCCCGAACGGCGGCTGCGGGGTGGGCCCTGGTTGCGTCGTGTGCCGTTTCCGGCGTCTGGCGCCATCCCCGGTGACGAAACTGGCCGCGCGTTTCCGCAGGTCAGAGGCGGTTTGAAGGCCTCTGAGTGAGGTCCGTGCCACGTCCAGTTCTCTACATAGGACCCATATAAGGAAGGAGAGGGTGTAGTTGAAGGATCTGGGGTGAAGAAGAGAGGGGTGTCTCCTGTTACGTATCTATCTCTCTCCTAAGAACTGGTCTCTCCTCTCTACTACTACTTGAAACCCCCTCTGACCTGCGGAAACACCCCGTGCCAGTTTTCCGCCAGTTTTCCCCGGAACTGGCACAGACGGCGCGAAACCCTGCAACCGCGCGGAGCGATACTCGCCGACTGTGCCACTCGGCCTCAGTGAAAGTGGCCCACCGCGTAGCGGCGGCTGGCCGGCGGCGAACCGGGCACGCCCGTCTTTCGGTCGCGCCGCACGCCCCTATGGGCGACCACGACCGGTTGACCTGCCCTCGCGCAGTTGAGCCAGCGACCACCCCGGAGCCTGGAGGAAGCGAGCGGCGCTTCCACCTGGCTGGTCCACCCGCAGGTCGCGAACCATGTGCGGGCTGGAGGTCGCCGCGGTGGTCGTGTCGACAAGCTCGGCGTGCCTCGCCAGGAAGCCGTGTGCCCGACATGTCGGGTTTTGCCGAACCTCCGAGTCGAGCGGACCGCTCCGCGGGGTCGGCCGGCGCTGAGCCAAGCTCCCGCTACTTATAAGTCTGTAGATCAATCAGTAGCGCGGTTCGACGCTGGTCCGTGTGGTCGAAGGCGAATTGCAGCGGGTGCTGGGCCGCAACGTTCGCCGCGTTCGGGTCGAGCGGGGCCTGTCGCAGGAGGCCTTGGCGCTGTCGCTCGGCTATCACCGGACCTACATCGGCGGCGTGGAACGAGGAGAGCGCAACCTGTCGCTGCGGTCCGTTGAGCGCATAGCATCCCAGATGGGGGTCGAGCCGCTCGCTCTGCTTGTCGAGCAGGCTGGCGGCTCCCGCGATGAGCCCGTCGCGGTGCCGGACCCGGTGACCTCGACGGCCTAGACCTGAAGTCCGAGTCCTGGACCGGACAGACGCCTCGGCCCCAGGCGCACGCCCCGACCGGTAGATGCCGCCGGAGCCAATAATCGTCGGAGTGCGCCAGGACGGTCACCAGGGTCGTTGCTGTTTCTCGAAGGTCGCCGACGCGGCGCTAGCGTCCCCAGGAGCGATGTGGCCGAGCGGCCCTGCGCGACAGCGAAGACGACCAGGAGGGTGCGATGGGCGAACGAGATGACGCTCGCCGTCACCCAGGGGGACGCGTCGAACTAGTAGACCTTGTCGCACCTATGTGGAGCGAGAAGAAGGTCCGCTCGACGCTCGAACTAAACGATCGTGAACTGCGAGAGATGTGCAATGCCGGGCAACTGCTGGGTCTCACCGCCGCCGACGCCTTGACGATCCGCTACCCCGTCTTCCAGTTCGAGCGCCACGACGCGACCGTTCGGGTCAAACCCGCCCTGGCGGCGTTCATGACGTTGCTGAGCTACCGCGACCCCTGGACGACGGCGATAGTGGCGAAGACCCCGGCCCCCGAGTTGGACGGCCTGAGCCCGCTGGAATGGGTAAACCTCGGGCATGACGAACGGAGTCTGCGCGACTACGCGCACATCCTCCGAGCGGAGTTTGAGCGGTGACCAGAGTCCGACAGGACCTGGGCCTCACGGTTGTGCGGCGCGGGCCCTGCCAGGCGCAGAAGATGGATGAGTTGGGCGATCCCGCCAGAGCGGCACCTCGCCGCCGCCGGCGTCCTAGCCGGTTGTTTCGAGCGGGACCCTGAGCGCATGTGCCTGACGATTGCTGTCCACAGGGGGTAGGAGAGCACGAGGCAGAACCTGATCGGACGTCACGCGTCGCGCTCAGGAACGACCGCGGCAGCCTCACGTTCGCGAGGCCGCCTGACGGGCCAAGCTCAATGTCGGTGGTCGTCGGCACGATCGAGGGCGTGGATGCCGTGACGACGTTGTTGCCCCTCCTGCTGTCAGGCTCGATGGTGGCCTCGGTCGGTTACTGCCTTTCTGTCCGAGCCGCGAAGGCGGCGGAAGCCCGGGCCGCCCGCAGAGAGGCCGCCTCGAAGCTGACTGACGTGCTGGAGGTGTTGCACGACCTGGTGAAGCGGTTCGGCTGGGTGGATCTGGACCAGGCCGAGGTGGTCTCAGCGATCGCGACATGGTCGAGGGAATCGCGGCGCCAAACCCACCTGCTACCCCGTCCTTGGCGTCACGTTGGCCGCAGCGTGACTAGCGCGGCAGGTGAGGTGTTCGGTGGACTTGCCTTGGTGTCGGTCCGCCCGGACATGGGCACCGTTGAGCTACCTGAGCCGGATGCGCTGTGGCGTGCCTTCGTTGAGGACTATCTCGGCCTCGTGCATCAAGCAATCGTGCAGTGGGGCACGGGCGGCCGCGCGACCGCGCCACCGGACTTCGACAATTGGCTACGGGTGACGGGGCGCGGCGCGCCCGCTCTCTGATTCGCACCGGCTCTGCCCTCCCTGAGGAACGCCCGCTCGCGGGCGTCGGTGGTCGGGTGCCGGTCATGGTCCGGCGGGTAGGTCGAGAGCATCTCTCGACAACATGCCGAGACTGTCGCTGGAGACGAAGACACCGTAGGCGCTGAGCCAGCGCGGGGTGAGTCTCTTGACGTCGTCAGGGGTGTAGCCGTCGGTCAGGATGACTCGTGGCGTCTTGAGCCGACGCGCGCGGCGAACCGCCCATTCCGGGGGGTCTCGATGCTGGAACCGGAACACCTGACCCACCATCGTCGCGATCAGAACATCCCATTCCAGGAAACCGGTGGGCGATGGGATGGCTTCCCAGGCGGGCAGGGCGGTCGGGTCCTGCTCCTGACACTGCAACAGGTCCGTCAAGCCGACGGCGCAGAAGTTGACTGCCGCGCCCACAGCGCGGTGGCGTATCGACGGGCCGACGAAGTCGCAGACGTCCAAGGCCGTGACGCGCCCCGAGTCCTTCGCCCTCCTGAGTCCGGCGGAGACACGCTCCGCGCGTAGGAGAAGGTGCGCGGGCGTCTCCAGGCCTCCATCGAGGAATCCGCGGAAGCGGGCCGCGGAGACGCCGAGCACTGCGCCGAAGTCGGTACCGCTCAGTCCAACCTGCCGAGCTGCGGCGTCGAGACGCTGCGCTACCTCTGTGACGTCGTTGACGGCGACCGGAATGCGGCTCGTCCACCGCGGTGAGACTCGCGAGGGCGTGACCGACCCGCCACCGGGCACCGTCTCAGGGCCCGACGTGGACAGGGTGGAGGCGACGTCGAGGTCCACGGACGCGTGCGTGGCGTCCAGATGGAGGGCGAGGTACTCGCTACGAGTCATGAACAGGGAAAGCGCTTCAATATCCACGCGTGCCGCAAGAGCAGGTGGTACTCGGGTGGCTAGCAGTATTCGGTCACCCTTGCTCGGACGTCCACCGCGTCCCCTCGGTTCGAAATTCATGGCAAGAGAATGCCTGCCTTAGCAGCGAAAGTTTCGGACTCGCCCTGCCCGGGCGTTTTGGAAACAGTTATTGGCCGCAAGCTCATCACGCGAACCGTCCGCGCCGTACGGGTGGCGGTTTGTGAAGGGCCCCGAGATGCCTTCCGCCAACTTTTCGCGCATCACGGTGTTGTTGAAGAAACCCCGCGACGCCGCTGCCATTTTCGGGATCGCGAAGGACGGCTGCCCGTGGGTGCAGATGCCCCCCCTGATAGCGAGATATCAGGATAGGCAACTATCAAGAAATCCCGATATCTCCCGCATATCGAATGCGCTCTGGACGCAACACTTTGGCGCCCAGTTCAAAATAGTCTGCCAAGGTCCAGTCGTCATGGTTCTGTCGGAATGTCGGACAGCATGCGAACCACTAGTTCGAGGACAGCTCGATCGAGGATATCTGACAAATTCAGACTGGTGCCTGCGATGACGCAATTGAGGATGCCACCAGAAAACTCACGCAGCGCAAGAAGCCGAATTGTTTCCCTCACCTGGTGATTGAGCATCAATCTCCCCGGCTCGGCGAGCGAAACGGTCGTATGAGGCGCATGCGAAAGCGCCTCCTGCAAAGAAGTTGCTTTCCGGTCATGGGTTCTGAGATGTGAGTTCTCGACGTGGCTGGGCCTCCCGGGTCGGGGCCGGAGGCAGTCACCGATGACCACCCAGTCGGTGACGTGGGCCCAGGGCGATGACACGAGACGTTCGTAGGGATCCACGATCATCAGGACACCCGAGGGGCTCTCGGACAATCGTGTTGGAGGTTTCGCCATCTCGACACGGTCTCGGACACGCAGATCGTAGGGGCTCGATCTGGGCCGGATCGCGACTGTCGAGCCATTCACAGAGAAGCGGTATTAGCACGACCGGTGGAAGTTCTGAGGGTCGTGGTTTCAGATTCCATCTCGTGTCTCGATGTCCCGTTCAGGCACGATCGGGTTGCCCATCGCGGCGCTGCTCGTGGGCCACGGGCCTCGAGGTCCGTGACGGGACCGCCGCGCTCACGTGAGGCGGGCGGCAGACTCACGACGAGCGCCGGTTCTGAGACGAGGCGGAGGTCAGCCCGGGGACGGCCTATCGATCACGACCGCCGGTGACGCAGGCCGGGCGACAGTGGGTCTCCAGGGCTTGGCCACGGTCCTGGCGTAGACGAGTCGCGAAGTTGCAGGCTCGACGCCGCTATTCGACGCCTATCTCGTTGGCTATCGAGCGGGCGGCGGAGGGTGCCTCACACTCTCCGATCACAGCTGTGCGACCTCGGTGAACGCGGAGTAGCTCAGGACGGCTTCCTCGCCGGGGGCGGGGCCTGTTCTGGAGACGGACGGTTGAGGTCCAGAGCATCGTCGGCTCTGCGGTCGGGGTCTCCGCTCGGCTGCCGCGCGAGATGTCACCGAGGCCAGACGACACTGCCAACCCCGCCGGGGGTGCAGATGGCGTTGGGTATTGCGCGAGTGTCGGAAGCAGGCACAACCCGGATGCAGATTCCATGAGCGCGCGCCAATTTCAGTGCCTCCCGATCCATGATCGCCAAGTTCTCGCCTAGCGCATAGGAGGCGCTCAACTCCGGGAGGAAATGCGCGTTCGGGTGGAGTCGTGGGTCGCGGTCATAGACGCCGTCGACGCCGAACTTCGACATGAAGAGCGCCTCGGCCCCGACGTCGCTGGCGAGAGACACAGCCGCCACGTCGGTGGATATCCCAGGTACACCGAGCCCTCCGGCAATGACGCACGCGTTGCCAGCCTCGAAGCTCGCGGCCACCTCAGTGGGCTCGTAGGGGGTCCCAGATGACGAGCACGGTCCTCGGGAGAAAAGCTGCGCCGGGATGTCGAAGCTTTGAAGTACTCCGACGAGTAAGGACGCGTTGACGCCCGTGGCGAGCATGCCCGCGATGTCGAGCGTATCTCGCGGGACGCCCCATAGGTGAGCCTGATTACCACGAAGGAGATTGCCTCCACCGACCACCACGCCGAGCTTGACGCCGAGGGAGTGAACTTCGGCCAAAGGCTTGACGACGTCGCGAAACAGAGCGGGGTCCAGCGAGCCGAGCGATTCCCCGCTGACCTTCACAACAATCTTGTCGAACTCACGGTAAGCGATCATGATTTGCCCCCCACGACACGAATTACTTCGTCCTGATCTCGCTCCGCTGGAACCTGGTCTGCTGTTGCGAGGCCGTCGCCTGAGAGCCACCGGCACTTGGCGGCCTCCCAGATCCTTTCTGCGATCGCGACACGTTGCGGCCGCCGGTCTGCTCGGTCGGCGCGAAAAATTCCGGTGACCGCGACGAATTGACGGTCATTGTCGACGAGCCCCACATCTTTCAACACGTAATTGTCATCCAGTCTCGCCAGACGGGACTTTGTCTCATCGATCCTGCCTAGACCGTGGACGATCATCGCTGCGCGACGGCCCGCCAACCCGGTGCGGAGCACTTCAAGACCAGCGTCCAAGTCCGTGATGTGGAAATGCTGCCTATATCGGATCCGCTCCCAGCCTGGCCACCCCTTTTGCATGTAGTCCCATGCGACACCGCCACTCGGAACGCACATCGTCAGGTCGTTCTGCAGAATCTCTCGGACGCTGACCGGCCTCTTCGGCAGCGGCACATTGGCCGGGGCGAGGAGTTGAATCGGCTCGCGCTTGATCACGATCATTTGTGACTGGTCGGGTAGTTCGATCACCTTGTCCGTGGGAGTCGCCTTGTCCGCAGGCATGAGTTGCGAGAAGAAGCCGAACTCGACGTCACTGAAGTCTGGGTGGCTGAAGTCCACGTCCATTGTCCGCAGCAACCACGGGCTGATAGTGAAGTCGGTTTCATCCTCTAAATCACTCATGAGCCCTACCAGGGCCCGACAGCAGTTCGAGGTGGTCACGACCCTCACCTTGTGCCCGCCCTCGACCGACTCGACCGCGCTGCGTAGAGCGGCGTTCAACTCGGCCGCCTGTCGGGCGAGCTCTTGGCCAGCTGGCGTTAGTTCCCACCGGCGACCGTTGAGTGGCTTCAGCAGAGGTGTGTGCCGTCCTGTCTCGAAGACGCGGCTCAGCTCGAGCAGCTTCGTCTTCGCGGTCCGCTCCGTCACGGTCACCGTGCTGCTGGCCTCGGAGAACGTCGGCGTCCTGGAGAACGCCGCGAGCAGCTCCAAGGTCTCGTAGTCGCAGCGGCGTAGAACTTGGTCAAGTTCGCTCACCATCTACCAGCACCCCCTACCGGTTCGGTCCGAAGATCTTCACGATCACGAGCCTGAGCGCGACGAAGAGACCGCTCAGGAGCGGGACCAGGATGGCCGCCTCGCCGGAGAGATCTCCGAAAGCGGCACCGAGGGCGCACGTGATCGACACAATGACGACCCCGACGACCAACCACATCGCCAGACGGTCCTGCACCCTCTCCCGGTCGTGCCTGACCTCCCACTGGCCGGTGTCGATGACTTCAGGCTGCTGGATCGGTGGCAGTCGTGCCGGAAGGGCGGGTGGCGGGTCGGCCGCATCTCGCGGACCGTCAGGAACAGGTGCGCCGCTGTCGATGACCTCGGGTGGCGGGGCCGGCTGGGTGGTCGCTCGCGGGGCGTTCGGGTTGGCCGCTGCTGGCGTACCGTCCGGCGCAGGTGTGCCGTCGTACTCGTTGGTTGTCACGCCGCCTCCAGGGTGTTAGGCACGTCACTTCTGCGTAGCGTATGTCAGCGAGGCGCTGGTACTCCACCCCCAATCGCAGGCCAAAACCGTTAAGAAACTGCACATCGGGCGTTGGTAGTCAGCAATTTGCGGGAAGTTGGCGGTTTGGTCTTCGCATACCGCATGCTGATGCAGCAAACTTGCTGCATGTCGCCGCCTGGAGCGGTTGCTCGGCAGATATCTCCGGCTTCATCGACCGAGTCCGAGCCCGCCCACCGAACGAACCGAACCCCAGGAGCACGCCCCGTGACCTCAACCCCTCGTCGTTACCAGGTAACGCTGACCGGCGAGGCGCTCGCCAACGCAGAAGCGGTCGCGGAGCGGCATGGCATCTCGATTGGCGAGGCGTGCCGGCGCGGTCTGGTCGTCATCAAGTTCCTCAGCGATGAGGAGGACCTGGGCAGTGCCATCAAGCTTGAGACGGCTGAGGGGGCGATCGAGCGGGTGAGAATTCTTTACGCCTGATCGCCGTCGACCATGGGTGGTGCCCGTCAGTCGCTCATTGATGGCCCAAAGTGCGCCCCGGCACAGGATGGATTTGATAGGTAGGGGTCCTGAACGGGACGCCCTACCTTTCGTACTGCTCGCTGGGCTGGTGGTGGTGGCGGGGCTCGCTGCAGTCGACGCGGACGTTTCGGCCGTGGGTTCTGACGTCAGCTTCGGGATCGACTGACAGGCCCTGGGACCTGAGCCGGGGCCGGGCTCGACGCGGCGAACCCCGCTGGACGATTTGGCCGTCGACGCCCCGAACGGCCACTCGCCGCCGCCCCCCGGGGGGTCGACTGCCACCACCCCGATGCGACCGCGCATCTCCGTCGCAACGGTCGTCACAACGGCGGTGGGGCGGTGTCGGAAGCCAACACGTCCGGTGCCGATCTCGGCGGGCTCACGATCCGTACACCGGTGTCAGTCAGAACCTGCTCCAAGGTGCGAGACGAATCGATCGACCAGGAAGGGATGGGTTGCTTCGCTGGACCGAACAGCGCCAACGCCATCGCGCCAGGTCCCAGCGTGAACCGCGGCGGGTATCTGACGCCGCCGAACCCGGCTTCGTCGAACTTCGCAGCCCAGGCCTGGGTGATGGCGTAGATCCCGGTTCCCGACCACAAGGACCGGTTCACCCACCGCTGGGCTGGCCTGACCGAGACGTTGGCGGTTCGTGTCCGGGGAACCTGGACTGCCGAGACGATGACCCTTCGGCCGGGGTCTGCAGTGAGCACGGATGCCAGGACACTCTCGCGGCCCGCCCTCTTGACGATCTGTGTGCCGACCCGTTCGCGAGCGGCACCCTCCTCGTCGATCGAGAGGTAGCAGGTCCCGCGGGGAAGGGGCAGATCGAAGCGACCTGACTTCGCCGCCGGAGTTCCTGCCGAGGAGAACCACCAGCAACCCCGGTCGCCAGTGGTGCTGTACTCCACGTGAGCTCGAAACCATCTGTTCCGGACCTCGAGTGCCGGGAAGCGCGACAGGTCGGAAGGGTCCGTGGGCGGCGGGTCGTGGTGGACCTCCCCGCGCGCTGGCTCCGTGCGACCGGTGCTACTCACCGCTGCACCGACTGGCGGCACCGGTGGGTGCCGTTACGCCGCGGACGCCGCACGGTCCGCGGTCGCGAGCGCGGCGATCTGCTCGGGGTCGGCCCCATCACTCAGCGCCTGCCGCGGGGAGAGGCCGTCGAGGTCGGGATGAGCGGAGACCAGCCACACTCCGGCCTGCCAGCGGTCCATCCCACGCAGGGATCGAAGCGCCGGGACTAGGGCGGCGTGAATTTTGCCGTTACCGGTGAACTGCCACGCGGGGTACAGCCAGGTGCCGTCACCGGTCTGCATCGCGAGGATGGTTCCGCTGCGGCGGCGGCTGTCCACGGCCTGCTTGGTGATATTCCCGAGCTGTCGGCTGGCCCCGTCGGAGTTGTAGAACGGAGCGAGGTCGGCGAAGTGCGGGTCGAGCTCGGCCGTCGGAACCGGGAGCGCGGCGCTGAGCAGGTCTGCCATCTCGGTTGGTGCCGGCAGTGTGACCCCTGCGCTGGACAAATCGCTAAAACGGGTTATGAGGGTTGCGCGCAGGTCGGAGAGGACCCACTCCGCGTACACCTCCGGCAGAGCAATCACGACATCTTCGAGACGTTCGGCACCCTCAATACCTCCGGAATGCTCTTCTTCGCGCTCCCTGGAGTCCGCGAGGTCGTGCCCCCCTGAAGCCACTGGGTGCGCCAACGTGGGGAGCAGGTCCAGATCGTGGACAGCACGAGATACGAGCAGCGACGCCTGGCTGCCAGCCGCTGCAGCGATGAAACGCCGCAAGTCGGACGCATCCGATAGCGCCGCGGTCATCTTCACGGTCAACGACTCCGCGACCCGTCTGAGCGCGGCGCTGCGGACCAAGTCAGGCATGACGTCGCGAAGCTGGGCTGTGAGCTGACGCGGGAGCTGCAGCTGGAACTGGCGTACGAACTCGTCAGACAGATTGCGCGACACCAGATCGGTCCACTCCGAGACCTGTTCCAGTGACGACCCGACACGGGGCCCGACCTCCCGCGGGGACCCGCCCGACGGCTCTGACGGCGACCCCGGCTCCTTGTCGCGGTCCTGCTGGCTGGTCCCGGCGATCCGTCGCCGACCACCTGAGGGGCGCGCCGTCGTCTGGCTGGATTGACCCGACTTTCCGACCACTTTGCTTCTTGATCGCCTCGTGGAGACGTACCTACCTGAGCTTGGACGTCTGGTGGATGCCGCGCCAGTGAGCTTGAACGCCACCGGCTTGTCTCGAGACGCCACCATCAGCACCTCCCCAACGGATCCTTGACGACAGCTAAGCGGTCAAGACATATATCTCCACGCTACTGAGCTGGTCAAGGCGGTCAAGGGCCGTGCTATTTCATCTCGGGCGGTGCGAGAGGGGTTCGGAGAAGCGACTGGCGGGTGTCACACCGGCGCCGGCCAGGCCTCGAACGACATCAGCACCCCGGTCCGCTCCCACCCGACGCGTAGCTGGCCGCGGGGTGCGCCGCGGCGACAAGGCGCCGCCAGTGGGGCCCGGCCCCGGGTTGCCGAACGGCTCACCGACCGGGTCATCCTCCAGGGGTTTGGCCCAGTCGCAGTCATCGGGACCTCGGGCCGGGGCGACGACGTGCGGCGCTCCGGCGGACCAGGGGACTCATTGCGCCAACCGCTTCATGCGGGCGGCTCCCGCGCCAAACGGCGGCGAATCAGCCGTGTCAGCCAACCTGGGGCCGGCCGGCTACATGAGTGAGCGTCGTCCCAGCACTGTGGGAACTCCGCAGCGGCGTCCCGGGGGTCACGAAGGACGAGCCGGGCCGTTCCAGCGCGTTCGACCTGCGGCTGGCGGGTGGGCATGAGCCAACGTTGGGCCCTAAGCAAGGGAAGAGATGAGCCGCGGACCGGACTGACGAGCTCGGTCAGCCAGTCCAGGTCGGTGAGTGGTCGCGGCGAGCTCGTCACGGCGAGTTACCGAAGACGGTCGAAGACACGTCGCAGATGCACGACGACCGCGCCGGCGGGCAACGACGTGCGGGTCAGTTCCCTGTGTGCCTGCCCCTTGTACCGGGTCACGTCGATGTCGAACTTCCTGCCCGACGGCCGCTGACACACGTAGCCGGTCGCCAGATCGCTGCGTCGTACCACCCGCCAGCACCGCTGATGGGCGGCGTGCATTGGCCCGGAGTCGTCGGCGGAGAGTCGGCTCATGTCCGCTTTCGGTCGTGCCAGCCCGGCCAGAGCGGCGTCGAAGTCAGCGGCCGTGGCGTACCGGTCGGCGGCCTTGGGGGCTGTCGCTCGCCGGACCACTTTCGCTAGAGCCAGACTGACGTGCGGCGCGACGTCGCGGATGTCCGGCATTCCAGCCGCGACGCGGGCTCGCAGCGCCTTGAAGTCCTCGTCCGAGCGTCGCGGGAACGGCTCCTCGCCTGCGAGCAACGCGTACAGGGTCACCCCGGCGCCATAGACATCGGCCGCAACTGATGCGCGTGCACCTTTCAGCACGTCGGGCGGACGCACCGACGGGTCACCGATGGGCTTCGCCGTACCGTCTTCGTTCATTCTGCCGGCGCAGCCGAAGTCACCGAGCTGCGCGTCGCCGGTGCTGGTGATGAAAACATTCGACGGCTTGACATCTCGGTGGAGCAGCCCATGGTCGTGGCACAGCTGCAGTGCCCGTAGGGTCCCACGCAGCAGGTGGACCGCCCTGCTCGGCGTCACTCCGTGGGGCCGCATCTCGTCTCGAGCGGTTCCGCCGGCGGCGAGGACCGAGTCAATGAACGGGACGTCGACGGCCATATCAGCGTTGTTCACGCGCAGGATGTTGGGGCTCTCGAGCGACGTCAGCAGCGATGCCTCCTGCCACGCCGAGTCCGCGACCGGGTCGTAACTGTCGGCGAGTTCGTGGTTCCTGGACAGGCGCTGTGCCACCTCGTCATCCGTGCGAAGCAACTTCAGTGCGACGTGGTGGCGGCGCTTGCGGTCGTAGGCGGGCCACACCTCTCCGAACTCGCCGCGCCCCAGCGGCTCGTCGCCCAGCTCGTAGCGGCCGGCGAACAGCTCGCCCTTCGTCCACGAGGTCCCCACATCAACCACTTGACAACACTACGGTCTCAGTCATGGCTCTGGTCGTCGGAACTGCACTCCGTATCAATCAGGGAGGTCCCCATCTGCGTGGGGTCGTCCTGGACGAGGGGGTGTCGGAGGGAGCCGACGTGGAGGGAAAGAGGACCGTAGTCAGGCTCTTCGAGCACGCCTCGACGGTAGGCGCTGAGCCGGAGGAGCAACTGAACGATCTCGCGCAGGCCGTTGCTGCGCAGATGAAGGCTCAGCCCGTACGCGCCGCTGTGGTGAGAGAGGCCAGCTTTTTCGCGAAACGTGGTCTGGACGCTGCTCTGAAGCACCGCCTACGAGCCGAGGGCGTCGCACTCCACGTCATGAGGGCCTCGACGCCGCTTGTTCTCGTTGGCGACATCAACAAGCTGCAGGCCAGGCTGTCCATGACTGCCACTGAGTTCAAGCAAGCTGGGGTAGACCTCCAACCGGGTGAGTGGGCCGAGGCCGCTACTGCCGCACTGGTGGCCTGCACGCTGTGATCCGGGTGCCGAAGTGACCTTCGGCGGCACCTGGACCTCAGCTCGCCAGCTCGTCCAGGCCAAGTCTCGTTTGATCGAGAGGGTCCCCGACGGCAGCGACAACAACTCCACCGACCCACGATGCCCCCGCGGCTCGTAGTCGCGTCGCGGCCGAGCGGACGTGCTGGCCAGTGACGGCGACCGACTCCACGACCATCACCTTGTCGGTCACTCCCGCGCGAATGTCCTCCACCGTCACCTCACGCAGGTCGCCGTCCCCCAAGGCGACGGCCACAGCCACCACGCCGCGCGCCTCGTGAGAGGCCGCGAAGACATTGGGGCAGCCCACCGCCGCGGCGGCGTCGCAGACCGATCGCGAAGCACGAGCGAGCCCGTCGGCAGTGCGAGTGTCGCGGATGGCTGCCTGTGCGCGCAGCACTCCGGCTGCCAGCGTTCCCTCGTTCAGCGAGGAACCTGCGGGGGATGGGCTCATGGCGATCCTTCATCTCTGTATTGCGTGACGCGATTCGCGTTACGCAATACTAGCTGGATGCGCGGACACCATCTCGACCCGGAAGTCGTGTCCCTCGCCCTGTTCAACAATGCCGCCCTTGCGGAAGTACTGGTTTCCGCAGACCGCATCCTGAGCGTGACGCCTCATACGGTGACCACTCGGCAGGTGGCAGCTGCGACCGGGCGATCAGACTCGGTCGTCAGGCCCGTCATGATGCGACTGCTCTCCGGTGGCCTGCTGTCGGAACCGGCTCAGGTCACCGGGCGCGGACCTCGACCGTTCGCTCGAGCTCATCAAGAGCTGTGGGAACGGTTGCTGGCGGTGACCGCAGTGATCTACCACCCGGAGCCGGCCTGAGGCAGATCGCGACTTCCGGTGGTCCGACTCGTTCGATCCCGAGCCCCGCGACCGGGTTCATGCCTCTGGCCGAGTCCAGGGAGCGCGCCGCCGACTCACCCTCGCTCTCTCGAACACTAAAAATGTTCGAGTAGCTTCACGTCGAACCTGGTCGACAACTGTCTGAACCGTCCGACCTCCGAGCGCCCTCCGGCCCTCCAATTTTCGGGAGGATCAGTGGTTCGAACGCAAATCCATCAAGGTCACCCCGCGCCGCTTCGCTTAGGCCGCTACTGCCTTCGCGAATGCCGAGGGCGGGGTGATCATCGTTGGGCTCAGCGAAGGCACGATCGAGGATGTCAGCGCCCAGACCAAACGGGTGAACCAGTTGCGCCAGGCACCGACGACCCTCACGGCTCCGCCCGTCAGGACGCACCTCGAAGAGGTCCAGGTGCTATCGAGTGTCGCCGAGGGGTCGATCAGTAGCGTGTCGTTCGTGGGCTTGCGGTCGACATTGTCACCACCGCTCGTGAGCGGATCGCCCGCGCCGTCATTCCACGCAGTGTTGCCGTTGTCGTCGCAGTGTTCTGCACTCAGCAAGCGCCCGCCCCCTCTGGGCATGGGGACTCCGAACGCGGTCGAGCAGAAGCTGTACGGGCTTGTGTTGCCAGGAGGGTTGCAAGACGGGTGCTGATAGAGCGCTCCACCCATCCAGGGATCCTGGTAATCCTGCCGACTCAGCGGGTCGGGGACTGCCCATCGATCACGCGCACCGGCATGCCGGACACGTCCCGGGCCTGGACTCGGACGCGCGGTCGGAGGTCACGCTTCTGCCTCTGCGTGAGGCCGTCGGTCTCGCTTGACTCGAGGGGCCACGATCAAAGATGCGAGCCCGTCTCGTCGGTGTCACCAGGACCACCGCCGTTTCCGCTGATCCTGGATACGACAACGCGTGCGTGCGGCTACTCCTCCGGTTGCTGGGGGGCCGCCTTGGGTCTGGACACCTGTCGGTACGACGATACTGTCCTCGACGGGGAGGCGTTGCCTGACGCACCCAGGCGACGAACAGCCGCGTCTTTCTGCGGCCCTGGATCCGCAGCCAGAGACCTCAGTGGGGCTCAATTTCTCCACGGCAGGGACGCCGACCCGCTCAGTCGGACAAACAACCGGTGTGTTGGCAGGAGGGGTACGCCGCAGCTGGGTCGGGTAGCGGCGCCAACCGACGGTGACGAGGGTCGGCCCGCAGGTCGCGGTAGATGTCGTCTATCTGTGATCTCGTGGACCTCATCAAGCTTGCAGACGCGGGAGGGGTGTCATGGGCTACCGCGAGTTCGCGCGGCCAGAGTTCTTCCGCGGGGTGCACACGACGGGTGACTGGCTGAGATGGATGGAGAGTCAGGAAGGTCTGCTCCTGCCCGTCGCGCCACGTTCGGACCGTGCCTGCGTCGACTGTTTGGGCTCCTCGGGTTACGTCGATGGAGGACCCCGCACCTGGCCCCGCTGTCTCAACTGTCGCCAATACGGCGGTGCGGTCGATGCCGTGGTGCCTATCACGTACAGCATCGACGCTGGCCTGGAGTCCCTGCTGCATCGCTACAAAGACTTTCCTGGCTACCGCTGGCTGCGATGGCCCCTCGGCGCGCTCTTGTACGAGTTCATCAGCGCTCATGGGCCCTGTATCGACGCGCAGACCCCGCAGGGGCGGATCGACGTGGCCGTGACAATGCCCGCTAACACCGCGCGCACATTCGACCCTCTTTCGAACCTGCTCACCGGGGTGGTTGAAGGCGACGAGGTCCTGGACGTCTGGACGTGGGGCTTCCAATGTCTTCGTCGTAACGCCGAGTGCTCAAGGCCCGCCCGCCGCGAGCTGAAGCCGGCGGCCTACCTCGTCGAACCGTTCGCAGTCGAGGGATCCTCAGTGTTGCTCGTCGACGACACTTGGACTTCCGGGTCGTCAGCTGCCAGCGCCTCGATGGCACTCAAGAGGGCCGGCGCACAACACGTCACGGTCCTGACCCTCGGCCGTCAGCTCAACCTGCGCACCGCCTACGGCAGTACAGCTGACATCTTCGACGAGGCTTCCCGAGACTGGTGGGACCTCGCCGACTGCGTCTTGTGCGCGTGAGCCTGCCCAGGCGGCTGGCGAGCCCTGGCGAGCCCTGGTGAGCCCTGAGCCCGTCGTGCTCGGCGATGAGCCCGAGAGCAACCCGACATGGGGTCAGACCGAGTTGTGCCCGAAGAAGAAGCTGGTCGCTTGCGGGTCCAGGGACCTGACGACGCGACAACCCGGCCTGGCGCGTCGACCTTCGGCGCCCGACGGACGACCCGTTGACGCTAGCCGCTCACGCCGCGGACTCTACGGGCCGGTGTCCCGCCCGAGGACCGCGAGAAGGGGATGAGCATGACGACCAACACCACCCGCGATGATCTGCTTGCAGCGGCAGGCCGGGATGAGATGTCCGCAACCGAGGCGCTCGAGCTGGCCCGCGGCGAGGTCGCCCAGAGGTGGGTGGGGATTCCGCTCGAAGGATGGTGGAACAACGGCGCGCAAGCAGACCCTGTAGCGCACTCCTATCGGTCGGAACGCCACGCCAACGCCTGGATCTTCATCCCCGCCAGCAACTCGATTCGTATGCACGCCAACGAGTGGCGCCACCACCCGTTCGTCATCGTTGGCGATGACCGGCACGTGTCGACTGTCCCGTACGACCCTGATCGGGAGCCAGTGGACGTGGTGAGGAGTCACCTCCGGATGGGCTCGTCTTCTAGTCGGGGGACCGCCAGGACTGTCGGTTAACGGCGGACTCGACACCGGGCCAGCGAAGCCTCGTGTCTCACGTCGCGAGCGCGCCGACCACGAGCGCTAGCAGTGCCACTAGTGACAACGCAACAGCCCACCACAGACGGCGACGTCTCAGGGCTAAGCACCCGGCGTCGACGGCACGGTCAGCGACCTGTCTCCCGGCGGGGCCGTCGAAGACCGTCTGGTTGCGGAACTCGCCGCGCAGAAGCCTCGCAACCTCATCATCAACCTCGTGGTTAACCCCAGCATTAACCCCGTCATCGGACTCGTCCGGGAGTTCACACTAGGAAGGAGGTGCGACCAGGCACTCTGATTGCCCCATCGAGTGGGTGAGCGGTGAGGCAGCCCGCAACGGTCCCGACCCAGCGACCCAGCCGACCCAGCCGACCCAGCCGACTGATCGCGCGCGCTGGGCGGAACCCGTCGTCAATCCGGTAGACGGTCGCGACCCCATGGGGGGACACGACCCGTGGCTGTCGGCCCCTCGCCACTCTGCCGGGAGTCGAGACGTCGCGCAGCACCTCACCGCGGGCTGGCAGCTCGCCGAACAGGCGGCGAGCTGCCGCTCGGCTACTTCTCGTCGCGAACGCCCTTGTGCGGCTTGTCGCTGACGTTCAGGATCCTGCCCGTGGTGGTGTCTCGCTTCACGTGCGTCCCATTCGGGTGCCGGAACTCGCTCCGGTTCTTGACGGCGCCGCGTCGCGAGCCCTTGCCGGTGTTCTTGGCCATTGTTCACCTCCTCCCGTGTCTCTTCGACGGTAGGGCCGTCCGCCGACAGCGTCCGCGCCGCTGGTCCAGCCGGGAGCCAAACCGGCCGCGCGGTCCGGATGCGCGATCCAGACGTGTGACGGTGTCATCGCCGGAACGAAAGGGCGGGAAACCCAACCGGACCCCGCGCCCAGAGTTCCGTTGACCAGCTGCTCATATGGCCAGGAGCCAGCGCCACTGCGCCCGCGGCCGCATTCGTCCCGGCGCGGCATCCTCCGGTCGTGCCTTGGTGGAGCAGTCTCGGTACGTCCTCGCGGGCATGCCAGTCTCCCCAGCTGACGGGAGGGACGGATCAACTCGTGACTGGCGATCGCCAACGGGGAATCCGTGTCCGTGTGGCGGTGGCCGGCGGCCGGGCGTCCCGAGCGTCTTCAGGGGCAGACGCCTCGCGTCCATGGGCATATGTCGGGGTCAAAGTCAGGTGCTTTGAGATGGTCGGATGCCCACTTCGGCGTTGTGGCCTCCCAGCCATTACTGAGCCAGCGCGCTAGCGCGAGCACGGAGACGTGGGTGGCTCCGGCGGCACGCACCGCCATCGCCGCCGAGGTGACGTGTCCACCACCGGTCCAGGTGTCGTCGATGATCAGCACGTGGTGGCCGTGGGCTCGTGTCGGGTCGGCTTCGTAGTGGGCAGGGCTGATGGCGCGTGGGTTGATGACCCCCGCCGCAGCGGTCAGCGGCACCTCGTTGTCGTTGAAACGTGCAAGTCGACGCACGATGTCATTGAGTGGGTGCACGGCACGATGGGGCTTCGGGGGAAGTGACGGCACTGTTGCCCACCGCGTCACGTGCACGCCAAGCAAGCTGCCGGGGCATCCGATATGGGCCCGTAGGGCAAGTCCTGCAAGGAGCTCGACGGTCTGCCGGTGTGAGGGCGCTGGCCGCGAGTGCTTGTACCCGCGCATCACGTGACCCGCCTGGTGTATCGGGTCGAGATACCCGGCGTACGTCATGAAGCCGGTGAGGTCCTGGGCACCGAAGACCGCTGAGTCGCTCACGCAGTCGGCACACATCGGGGTGCGACGCGTTGGGGTGAGACAGCGATCGCAGGTGCCCATACTGGGCTGCCCCGGATTTCGAAGGAAGCCTCCTGCGGTGCTGACCAGCGCCTGCTTCGCTCGCGCAATGCGTTCGGCGCGGGTCACAAACCGCCGCCCCGCAAGCCAGCCAAGACGTCCTCGACCGAGTCGTCGCGGCGCAGGAAGCGATGGACATGGCCCATCACTTCCGCCGTGTTCGATGCTCGGTACACACCGGGCCGATCAACCAGTCGTTGAGCCCACTCGTTCTTGTCGACGACATCCTTCGTTAGGACGACCGGACGACCGTGCTCGACGGCCATGCGGGCCTGGGCGCGGGCACCGCTGTTTTCGCCGGCCTCGACAACGACCGTTGCGTGGCCGTATCCGGACATCACAGCGTTGCGCATCAGGAAGTTGTGACGTTGTGGGGGCCCGTCGGGCCAGAACTGGCTAAGGATGAGACCGCGGTCGGCGATCGTGTCTTGCAGGGCACGGTTCTTAGCGGGGTAGTACCTCGTTATGCCGGTCCCGATTAGAGCCACCGTACGGCCACCGGCAGCTAACGCAGCTTGGTGCGCAGCGGCGTCGATGCCATCGGCGAGTCCAGACAGCACAGTGACACCGGCCTGGATGAGCTCGGTCGCAATCGAGGTGGCTGCCCGGACCCCGGTCGGACTCGCCTTGCGGGATCCGACCACGGCGATCGCGGGGTCCTCAGCCCGGATCGTTCCTATGGCGAACAGGAAGGGCGGCGCCTGGTGGATCTCGCGCAGCCGTGCCGGATACTCATGATCGAGGATGGTGACCATGCGAAGACCGGCAGCGTCCCAGGCGGAGACGTCGCGCAGGGCCTCGCGGTAGAGCGCGTTGAGGTCGTCACGGGCCTCAGGAAGCTGCTCGGCTCCGAAAAGCGCCCCGTCGTCACCGTCGTCACCGTCGGAGCCCTTGAGGCCGGTCTCCCACGCGATCTCAGCGCTTCCGTGCTTGAGCAATGACTCGGTGACATCGCTCCATCGGCCGCCGCGAGGGAGAGATCGGAGAAGGGCGACGAGGGCGGCCCGCTCGACAGGTGCGGTCACGGGGTCAGCGTAGGGCAGGGAGTGGTTCGTCATTGCGCCTCGCTGCGCCGCGAGGGGGGAGACATGACCGTCACTGTGGCGGGCGCCCGCCGATGGTCGCCGGACCTGCGACTGACGACGGGCGAGCCGGCACAGGTGAGCCAGCAGGAGTGAGCCAGCATGAGTGAGCTGACGACGAGTGCTCGCCCACGGGCCTGGAGACCTCGACCACGCGGGCTGGACGATCCGGCATCCTTGCCGCGTGACAGGTCAGGACCACGTACGCCCCGACGGTCGTGAGCAGAGCCCGGCCGTCACCCGCATGCGCGACGCGGCAATGGCTTTGCGCCTCCACCTCGATGCCCTCCCCATCACGTACGACGTCGATGGACCTCCTGACGACTTTCTCGCTGGTCTCGCCTTCATGTCTGCCCGACAGCGCTACGCCTGCGCGACCTCCCTGATCGGGAGCGGGTTCGGGGGCACCGTCATGGGCTCTTTGGCCCGAAGTCTTCTGATGGACGGTCTGCGTTGGCGCTGGATCAGCGAGGACCCGGACTCACGACGCCGATCGCTGTCACGCGATCTGGTGTCAGAGCGCAACCGCCTGGTCGTTTCCTTGAAGACGACCGAGTCCGAGTGCGCGAATCTGCTGCGATGGTTGATGCCTGTCCCAGCAGTTGCAGGACTGGCTGACCTTTCGCGATCCGTGCTCGAGGCCCCAGGCCTCCCGTCTGAGAAAGAGTTGTTGGACGACCTGTTGAGTCGGCCGACCAGAGCTGCAAGTCATACCGTCGACGACGCGACCGGGGGTGACGACGCGACCGGGGGTAGAGACCGGCTTGCATCGAGGCTGCTCGACATCCCCGGTCTGCGGGGTGTGGCCAGAATCCTCGCTTTCGCCGGACACGGGAACTACCTCGGACTGCAGAGCAGCCTGACGGTGGACGGAGCTGTGGGCATGGACCTGCGCTCTGATCACGAGGCCCTGTTTCTGCACGCCGCCGCGGTTGGCGTGACGGCGACCCTCCTGGGTTCAGCTACGGGGCCAGCGGCAAACGTCTGGCCAGACGAGGTCGACCAACGGGGCTTCGTTGACCACGCCTCACACCTGACCGAGGACCTTGCCGAGGCCGCAGTCGCCGTCCACGGAATTCACGCGCCGCGACCGCAGGTCGCCGACAGCAGGGGCAGGAGGGGCAACAGCGGTCGGGGACGAAGCGAGCCAGGGCCGGAGCCGGCGGCCTTCATCTCGGCAGAGGCGCTGCTGCCGGAGCAGGTGGGTGACCGTCTGCTCGCGCAAGTCGTTGCAGCCGCCGAAGACTATTACGTCCTCGCGCGAAGTATGCCCGTCGATCCATGGGCTAAGTGCAGCCCGACGCTGCATGAGGTGCTCGCATACGGAGGGGCGCACTCCAACCTCGAGACCGTGATGGTTACTTATGACCAACCGGGCGCCGAGGTGATGAGCGCCTTTGCGGCAAGGATGCTGTTGGAAGAAAGTGCGCGCCTGACATGGCGTTTCGCTGACCCGGACGAGGACACCTTCAAAAGTAGGGCACGACAGTTCTTCGACGAATTTAGGGCACGGCGGCGCGAGACCCTTGGCGCCCTGACCGGAGGCGGCGTGCCTCGCGCCGTTGCTGAAGGCCTGCTGAGCCTCCCGGACAATGTCGTCGTGAAGGCTCAGCACGACGACATCGCACCCGGGAGAACCCCGATACCGTCAATCAGCAAGCTGCTACTGCAGATGGGAGCCACCTCTCCGGAGCCCGGCTGGCTCGCCGTCGCGTACTCAATGCTCAGTCAGGTCGTTCACAGCACCACACTCGGCTCCCTACACACGCTCCGCTGCTCCGCGGGGCACTGGAGTGCAAACCGCCTGAGCGCCGAGATGCTGGGTTTGGCCCTGGATGTCGCCTGCTTGGGGAGTTCAAGGCTCATCGGCCACTCAACGCTCGTGCTGTCCGACGCAAGCCCTGAGGCATGGACGCACTACAGAGCGCTGCGTCACGCCGCGACGAGAGTCCACGCGGCCGCGAGGCTGGTGCACGGCCTGGACTGAGCACGTGGACTGCGTGCACTACAGCCGCCGCCAAGAGAGGACAGGGGGACTCGGGCGGATCAACGCGGCCGACATCACGTTCAGGCGACCGAGCCGTCCGACGCCGCGCCAGCGCGGCCGAGGGAAGCGTCCACCTCACTGTGCTCCACGCGGCTAGACCCGTTGCTCAACCCTGTGTGCGCCCTCTCGTTGCACATCAGTTCGCGGCTGAGTAGGCGTCTCTCACCTCCGCCGGGACGCGGCCGCGGTCCGGCACGTCGTAGCCGTTCTCTCGAGCCCACTCCCGCACGACTTTGGCACTCGGGTCGGAGGCGGTCCACTGTCGGCTAGACCTGACCTTGCTGCGTCCGGTTCGGCTGTCAGCCTTGCGCGCATGTCCGATGAAGCTCGCCAGCGCCTCACGTAACTGTTCGGCGTGCTCCTCGTTGAGGTCGATCTCGTAGGCAGTCCCGTCGAGCCCAAAGAAGACGGTCTGACTGGCTTCACTTTGGTCGATGTCGTCAAGGAGTAGAATGTTGACCTTCTGTGCCACGAGTTCGTGAACCTCCGGAGTGTAGTTACAAAGATGCTGACAGCGTGACGCTAGCGCAGCATCGACCCTTCTTGCGCCGCCCTGGGAAGGTTTGGGGAGTGGTCGCGCCTCGGCACAAGACGGGCGTCGCCGATCCAACTGTCGAGCGGTGCGGCTCCGTCTAGGTAGCCTGTTTCGTGCCTGATGACGGTCCTGCCGGTGGTTTGGGCATGGGTTTCTTCGAATGCGACCCGTGGACCGCCGTATTTCCTCGTCCCTTCGACAGAATGCAACCGGGGCTAACAGGACTTGATCAGTGCGCCGGCGGCGGCGTCCACGCCGGAGCGCGTTCTGGGGTCATCAATGACTGGATGAGTCCGAGATTCGACAGACAATCTCCGCCGGTCGCGCAAACTCCCGAGGCGGGCTCGGCGGAGACTGCCCTGAGAGCGCAAGGATTTCGCGACCGGCACTCAGCACATCGCGAGCAGCCCGACCTTTGGTTTCGCCGACCCCGAAGTGGCGGCCTCCCGGACTGCCAGCCTCTGCTGCCGTACGCCGCTGTCCCGGTTGTGATCTGCCGGGCTGAGCGCACGGCCGTCAGGAGGGGCCGAACACCGTGGGCACGTTAGCGGTCCACATGACCCGGTCGCGTCGGTACTCGTTGCTGTCGGCCAGGGCCTCGTTGATGGTCGCGTCATCGACGCCGCACAATTGGAGCAGCCTCACCCGCAGAGCCCAGCGCAACGATCTCGTCACGTAGTACGCGTCGGGCAGTCCTGCCCGCAGATCATCCGCCCCGCTTGCTTCAAGCCCGTGAGCACCCCCGTTCCGGATGCTCACCACCGCCCTCTTCCAGCGATTCGCCCTGCCCACGCAGTCGGGGGCAGCGCGCGCCACCGAGTCGGCCAGGCGCAGCACTCGCTGCGGCATCGACGCCTCGTGCATGTAGCCAAGAGAGCTGATCAGACGTTCGCGTAATGCGGGCTCGATCGAAGCGGCTTCGAGTGACTCTCTCGCCTCGTCCAAGGTCTCGGACTCGAAGAGCCGCTCGCCACGATTCAGTCGCCGGTCCAACGCCTCCGCCGTTGTCACCATCGTCAGGGCCTCTGTCTCCATGGTCACAAATTCCCTCGAGACTGCGGCCGCGACCACCTGGACCACGGGGCTGAGGTCCGCTGTCAGGCTGCACCACCTGGCCACGTGCTCCAACGAGAGTCCGCGACTGTCAAGCAGAAGGGAGGCAGTCGACCCGGTGGCGGCCTCCTCCGCCGGCTTGTGGTCGACGTGTGGCCCGTAGACCTGGAGCCATCGGCCGTCCGCCTCGACTGCCAGGCGCGACACGTGAGCGACACGGCCTAGAAGCTGGGTCATCAGGCTCTGGATCGGGATGACGTAGTTCGAGACCGCCTCGTCGAGGGTCCAGCCCGTCAGGCCGGTGAGAGCCAGCCGCTCAGTGGCGCGAATCCAGCCGCCGTGGACGTCGGCGCCCCCGAACTGTGCCCGCGACTCGCACGCGAGAGTCGCGGTCTGATGGAACGCGGTGAATGGGACTTCTCGGGTCTCGGGCGACGTCCACGAGATTGTGGTGGTGTCAGCGGGGCCAGTGGCGAGCGTTTGTTCCAGGGCGTCTGAGATTGCCCACTCCTCTAGTCCCTCGACGCTCACGCTCACGCCTGTGTACCTGGTCGCCGACGTCACGTAGGCGCCGGTGACCGCCCATAGCGCTCGGACGACCTGGTGGGTATGGTCGCCGCCCGCGAGGGGCGAGAGGGCGTTGCCTTGACGTCTGATGGTGTGACAGTCCAGAAGCGACACCGCCCACGGCTTCACCGGCAGATTGCCGTGGACCGTGAAGTCCTGGACCTCGGTGCGAGGGCGGATCCGCGATTCGCCGTCGTGGACGGTGACGCGAGTCCCCGGCGTCAGCTCGCCCGGGACGTCGACTTCGATCAGCCCGTCCTCGACCCGACACAGCCCACCGACTCTCGATTCCGGGGGCCATGAGGCGTCCGGAACATCCGCCTCCGGATCGTCAGCTGGGTCGGGCGCAAGGCCCGCCGCCAACCAAAAGTTGCCCACCGAGGTCGGTGCCGTTTCGGGGAACGTCTCCATCACCATGGGTCGAGTCTGCGGCTTCCTCGGCATGTCGCGCTCGTTGCTAGACGTAGACGATGGCCTGGGTCCCCGTTGTTGCCCACAGTGGGTAGGTACGAGTCGGGGAGGCTGAACGGACTACTTGATCGACTTGGTTGACCTGAGTAGTTCGCGATCAGATGTGCAGGAATACAAG
This sequence comes from uncultured Nocardioides sp., assembly GCF_947489365.1. Taxonomy (GTDB): domain Bacteria; phylum Actinomycetota; class Actinomycetes; order Propionibacteriales; family Nocardioidaceae; genus Nocardioides. Next base: position 331,524 of record NZ_CANLDB010000005.1, on the reverse strand, counting down.
GGCCGACGCTGTCGGTCGCGGTTTGTAGTGTTCGACCACACGAGACGGACCAGCACTGAATGACCCCTTCACCGTCGGCGAACCAACCGAACCGCCGAGCCTCGATAGGCGTCATCGGCGGCGGCCGGACTGCAGGCAAGTCGAAGACGTGCGGTCAACGCACTAGACAGGGGGATCCATGCCGGAGCTCGGCAAGCACACGCTGACGCGGTTCTTGGGCAGTGACTGCGAAAGGCAGTTGAAGTTGTCGTTGTCGCCGCAATCGGACGGCCCACGGTCAGAACGGGTGGTGAACGACATGCCGTTGAAGCAGAATCCGCTGCCCGGCCTGCAAAACATCACCGAAGCGGGCGACGAATGGGCGGCCTCACGGCTCGCCGAGCTCGATACCTTCGTGGGTCCGACAGCGCTGATCGGGGCTCGGAGATCCTCGTCTCGTCTGTCCGGTATCGAGTTCGCTGCGTCGGAGCTGACGCCGGCCGCCCTGCGCGCAGCATCAGTGGGTTGCTTCCTCGCCGAGTTCCAGTTCGAGGTGGGGCCGTCGTTCCAGTCGTCCTTCGATCTACCTAAGGCTGCAGCCGCTGCTGCGGCCACCGGGCAGAGCAACCTTGTACTGAAGCCGTTGCGACCCGACCTGATCGAGGTGCGCGCGCCAGGCAGCGAGACGAGAACGCTTGACGCCCGGGGAGACGTTCACGAGTCAACGACGGACGGCCGCACCCAACTGCGGATCATCGACATCAAGCTGACGTCACAACCGGGCCCAGGATACTTCGCCGAGGTCGTCTACTACAGCGTCGCGCTGGCGGGCTGGCTCGTCGACCGCCAGCTGGACGGTGAGTTCGTGGTGACCGCGGACCCCGCGATCTGGCCGGGCAGCCACGAAGCAAGCTCGTTGAGGGTGGCCGCCGACGAGGCGATCGACAACGACCTGGCCCTGTCGGCGGCGGACGCCTTGGCTGCCGTGCGAGCGGACCTGGTCCAGGCCCCGGCAGCGGTCTTCGTCAGCTCGCTGCAGCACTTCTTCGCCGAGACGCTGCCAAGGGTCCTCGCGACGCCTTGGCGGTCGCTGCCCTACCACGTATCGCAGAAGTGCCGCGGATGTGACTTCCTCGGCGACAACCCGCACACCGACCCCGCTCTTGTCGCGAACAACGACCTCTACTGCTTGCAGGAGTCCGATCGCACCGAACACCTGTCGCGCATCCCGTTCCTCGGTCGCGGGGCTCGTGAGTTGCTCAACCAGACCGGGTCGACGACGGTGAGCCAGGTGGCCAGTGCCCCGGTGCACAGCGACATCTTCGCCGGCCATCACTCGTTGCGGGCACAACGCACGGTCATCAGCGCTCGGGCCGCATCTGTGTCGCCGGGTGCGGACATCCCGGGAGGCCTCGTCCACAGAGCCGGCACGAGCGGCATGCTGCCGAAGTGGTCGGACTTGAACATCTACGTCACCGCTGACTTCGACTCATCCTCAGCCATCACACTCGCACTGGGCGTCACCGGGTTCTACTCCAACCCCCAAGACCGCAGCGACCGCAAGGCGTGGACGCAGAACAAGGTGTTCGTCGTGGACCACCGCTCGCGGGCGCGGGAAGAGGCGGTGGTGCTGCAGTTCCTCGCCCAGATTGACGAGATGGTCGAATACGCCCGAGCGAGGGATACGGCCCGAAACGCAACGGCACGCAACTCCTCGCAGGTGCAGGTATATCTGTGGGACGAGCTGACGTACAAGCACCTGTGCCGGGTGGTCAGCCGACACCTGGCAGCGATCCTCGGCACTCAGAACGGTGTCCGGTCGATGGCCTGGCTGTTCCCCGCCGAGGAGTTGGTCGCCAACGAGCGGCTAGTTGCGCAGCCAGTGGTCTCAATCGTGGGGGACGCCATCCGGTCACTGATCACGCTGCCAGTACCTCACCACTACTCGCTGCTGGATACGGCTCGCCACTACCACCCGGAAACGATGAACGCGCAGTACGCGGACTTTCGAATGCCGCGCCACTTCGAAGTGCCGTTCTCTGACCAGATCCCAGCGGAACGCGCCCATGACGTCTGGAACCGCGGTCCGACCTTCGCGGCCGTCATGAGCAACTTGCAGCGCGCCGTCAGCGTCAAACTCGACGCCCTTGATCAGGTCACTCGTCGACTGCGCAGTGACCTCCGCCCTGAACTCAGACGCGAGGCCGCCCGCATCCGCCACCTCGGTGCGCCAGGACGTCAAGACAACATGACGGCCGACCAGTTGCTGCTCTACTGCTTCGCGCGCCTAGACGCTGCGGTGCAGGCGCAAGAAGTAGCGAGGAGCCGGGCCATGCCGGCCCACGAGCGCGAGGCCAAGTTCAGCGCCATGCGGCTCAGACGCAGGCTGAACCCCGCCGAGACTCGCCAGGCGTTGATCGACATGGACCTCGCCCCGCAGGCCGATCTGGTCGTCTACGAGGTGCGCCCGGAGTCCGCACAGGCAAAATTCAAAGATGGTGACTACACGTGCGCGCTTGTTCCAGAGGCCGAGACAGCGATACTCGACCAGTCTGTGCACGGGTTTGTTCGCTCGCGCGGTGCCACCCAGGGCGAGGACGGCTACGGCAACTACCGCACAGCGATGTCCGACGTACTCGGCGTGGAGGTCGTGAAGTTCGATCGCGACCGCTGCCGTGTCGTCGTGCAGTTCAATAATCTTTGGGACCGCCCGACGATCCGCGGCGAGTTGATCGCAAGCGGTCTCGACCTCGACCGCAACGTCTCGATCGAACGGGTCTCGAAGGACTACTTCACCGCCAAGTTGAAAGACGCGCTGAGCGCGATCGGCCGAACTCCGAAGTCGACGGACTCCAGGTCGAGTGTGAGGGCGCTGGGCGGGGCGCCGCGTCCCACCCGCAGGGCAGCAGTTCCCATCGAAGACGTGTTGTGGGACGCGCCGGAAATGGCCGGCCAACGAGTCGAGCGGGACACCGCGGGCGCGCAACACGTACTGAGAGTGGACGGCCGCGAGCTGGATCCGAGTCAATGGTCGGCCTTCACTCACGCTCTCACTCATCGCCTCTCGCTCATCTGGGGGCCGCCTGGTACCGGCAAGAGCCGGACGGTCGTCAACGTGGTCGCGGCCGCGGCCTGGGACGCGGAACAGCGCCAGCGACCTCTGCGGATCCTTGTCTGTGCGAACACCTACACCGCCGTCGACAACGTTCTGGCTCCGATCGCCGCGGTTTGCGAACGCATCGCGCCGAGGGCTCGTGTCTTTCGCGGTCGGAGCCACACGCGCAGCGACTTCCTGGACCCTCCGGTGATCGACGTGGCGGTGAGCAAGAGGGATCCGGGCGAAGAGCAGCAGCAGGTACAGCGTGAACTATCGAGCAACGCTGGCATCACGATCCTCGGCACGACCGCCCAACAGGTCTACAACTTCGCGTCCGCAGCTGCCGGCTCGCCCGTAGCCCCAATCTTCGATCTGATCGTCATCGACGAAGCAGGACAGATGGACACCGCTAACGCGATCTTGCCGCTGTCCACGTTGGCACCGGGTGGGACGGTGATCGTCGCCGGCGATCCCCTCCAGCTGCCGCCGATTCATCAAGTCGTAGCGCCGATCGGAGCCGAGGCCACTGTCGGCAGCATCTACACCTACCTGTTCAAGCGTGGGGTGGCGTCGCAGAACCTGCTGATCAACTACCGCTCAAACGCCGAGATCGTCGAGTTGGCCCACGACGCCGACTATCCGGCTGAACTCTCGGCGCACTTGCCCCGGCTGCGGACACGGTTCGTACAACCCCTCCCCGGGGACGCCGGCGAACCCCCGGGCTGGCCGGCCGGTCTAGCGTGGAGTCCTGCGCTCGCCGAGCTCCTCAACCCAGACCAGCCCGTCACCTGCGTCGTCTACCCGGACGGGCTCTCGGGCCAGTCGAACGCGTTCGAGGCGCAGATCGTCGCAGGTCTCACCTGGATCCTCGACAGCCGGCTGGCCGACAACTCGGGCGACCCGGGCGGCGGGGGCAACGAGGAGGGTCATGAAGGCGCGGACCCCTACGATCGCCAAGGCCTACTCGCCCAAGGGTTGGGTGTGGTCACGCCTCACCGCGCCCAGCAGAGCGAAGTCATCGCGTGCGTCCGCATGGCACTCCCGCACCTCGGCGCCGCTGAGCTCCGGGACGCCGTCGACACCGTCGAGAGATTCCAGGGCCAGGAACGTGACGTCATCATCGCGTCGTACGCGGTCGGCGATCCGGACGTGATCAACGACGAAGACGATTTCCTTCTCTCACTGAACCGGTTCAACGTCATGGCTTCCCGGGCGAAGGCGCAGTTGATCGTCCTGATCAGCGAGCAGGTGCTACTCCATCTCCCTCGGGACCCCGACGTGCTTTGGGGCAGCCGCATGCTGAAGTCTTTCGCCAATACCCGGTGTCGATACCGTCGGGCACTCGACCTGCCATTCGTCGACGAAAATGGAATCCGTCGAGTAAAAACAGTCAGTGCGCGCACCACCAGATTCTGAGAGGCTCCGGTGACCAACAGCGACCCTCACAATAACGGCCAAAAACGCGGGGCGCGAACGCAACATCGAGTTGGTTGCCAGTTGCCAGTTGCCAGTTGCCAGGTGTGGATAAGGAGATGACCCCGGTGATCTGCAGGCCGTACTGCTCGGAAGGGCGCTATCGCAGTTCGATCTCGTCCGGATCCTCTTCTTGACCGTTGACCACGGCCAGAACGGTGATACTCCTGGCGGGGAGGAAAGGCGGCACTCGCCGGTCAGCGATCCTGATGTCGTCCCTCGAGGCACCGCGGCCGCGGTCACTGGCGAGGACGTCGACGACGCCAGTGACCGTCTCGGTGTCCCCACGAGCAAACGCCACTCGCCGCGCCGCTCCGTCGCGCCCCGGCTCAGCCAGCAGGAACGGAACAGCGGTCCCCGGGCGACCGCCCAGCAGCGAGGCGGTCATGAACCAGCTCCACGGCAGGCTGGTGTTGAAAAGGTTGCCGTAGGCGGAGGAGTACGACCGAGGCTCCAACCTCGCCGGAGTAATGAGCAGGCCCGGGTCGAGGGTCGAGCCTCCTCGAACAGCCTCTCGCTGCAACTCGAGACCGAGGGCGAAATCGAAAATATTGTCCTGGATATTGACGTCGCGCAGGTGGCGAAGAACTGCGGCGGTGTCGGCGGCAACCCTGTCCGGTCGGGGTACATAAAGCAGGTACTTGACGAAATTCGAACCGAACAGTTCGTCGAGGGCTGTCATACGCCGATGCTGGGCGGGGTTCTGCGACGTGAACCCCGAGTTGAGAGCGTAAGTGCCGCGGGAGCGGAACAGCCTCTTGGCCTGCAGCAGATAAGCATCAGTCCAACTGCGGCTCGGGACCCACATATCGCGATACTCGAACACGATGCCTAGATCGGACTGCGTCACAAGGTTCTCCACCGACGAGGGGTACTCGTGGGTCTCGATGGAGATTTCGACGTCCAGGAGGGGAGCGACCCGCCTGATCTTACGCCGGAGCCGGTCGACGTCGAAGGCGAGACGGTAGCGGCGCTGCTGCTCCTGGTCCATGAGGTCGCAGAGCAGGCTGGTCAGGGCAGGCTCGTCGAACGGTTTGACCCTCAGGAGGCGGTCGGCGACCTCCTCGTCGACGGCGTCGAAGTGCCGCAGCATTGGGCGCAGAATCTGAACGGGCAGCACGCGTTGATGCTAGACGTCGCGGCGGACGTGACTGGAGGGTTTGCCGACATGGCGCCACCCGAGCTCACGTTCGACTGCTGAGGGTCTAAGGCCTGTCTGCTGCACGCCCAGAGAACGTGAGGACAAGGGCTTCGCCGAGCGGTCCACCCAACAACGCAGGGCAGCAGGCTGCCGCGTCGGACGAGCCTGCGGTCCAGACATACCCTCTAAGCATGGCTGATCTCGACGAACGGCACCTGACTGCTCTGAGGTCGTTCGTTCTGCGTGCCCGCCGCATCCGGGCTCATTCACTCGCGAGAGATCCGGGGCTTCTCGTGAAACTCCGCAATCCGCAGTTCCGGGTTCTACTCGACCCGGCGACGGGGGAAACAAAGGTCCTGCTGGACCTCCCTCCCGAGGAGCAGGTTGAGAGTGCGGCGGCCCGCGTACGCCCGTTGATCCTCAACGATGAGGACACCTACCACGCCAAGGTGATGAACGCCCTGCTGTACTTCGGACAGAAGGCCAGCCTGCCAGAGACGGACATGAGCACTCTTCGAGAGTGGAAGAAGGAATGGGCAAAGATCAATCCGAGAGGGAAGAGCCTCGGTTACTACGAGGTGCGGGTGCAGCAGCAGGGACAGGCCGAGACGCGGATCAGCGACAACGCTCTCGCGTTCTCCTGGATCTACGGCGACGTCGTTCACGCAGACCCCGCACGGCGTGAGGAAGGACAGGCCTTCGGCGTCGAGGAGCGCTTCCGGGCAGCTATTCCTGTCATCGTGAGGCTCATGACTGTCGCCATGGTGACGCTCACGCTGACGGAACAGTTGAGGGCTCGCGGGGTATTGCCTGATCTAGGGGACGTCTTCGACGAGGCAGTAGTTGTGCCGGATGAACCTCGCGAGTTGGAGACCCGTGTCTATGTCGCCGAATACGATGAAGAGGGAAACATTCCGCCTGCGCCGGCGGCAGATGAAGAGTTCGGCGAGGGCTGGAAGTCGTTCGCTGAGGTCTTCGGTGGCGTCAAGACGCCCAGTCAGGATCAGCAGGGGGACGATCCGACCGTGTCCTCTCACGCCGATTCGGAGTGAGGGTCCGTCAGTCTGGGTGTAATCCAACCAATCATCCGTCTGGGCTCCGCGACAGATCGGTGCACCTCCTGTAAGCGGCGATGCGAGGCGCCGAACACCCGGGCTAGTGGGCTGGTGCGGGGTCGTCTGAACGAGACTGTGGACATGCTCTGAGCGTTATTGGTCTCGTTGACGGTGGCCTGCCGTGGGGATCAAACCGCCGCGCTCGTACAACAACGTGGGCCGGTGCGGTTGCGTCGCCCCGACCCATAGGCCGCTAGCCAGTACGGGTGGCACCGACACCCCAACGCGACCTCGCCATCTCCGCGGCCAGGTCGAAGTTCTTCTCGTCTGCCTCCGAGACCCTGCGGACTAGCCGCATCTCGGTGAGGATGTCGCTGCTTGTGGCAGGGGGGTCAGCGGGCTCGGAGGTAGACGCCGGTCGCGCGACGACCAGGGTGTCGTACTCGCAGTTGCCGGCGCTCGCATGGTGGCCCATGTGCGGGTCCGCCAGGACAGGCCATAGGGCGGTGACTCGCAACTTGGCGACATCGAGAGCCAAGCCGACAGCCCGCCAGGCCTCGGGGCCGCCCTTGTAAGTGAACGTCACCAGACTCTCGGCTTTGGTAGCGGACATTGCGGAGGTGAGGGCGGCTCCGAGGGCGGTCCCGAAGACGGTGACCGCATCATCAGCGGGTGGGTGCAGGGGTGAGCCGGAAAGGGCCGGCACATCGAGCCAGGCCCGAAAGACTTGACTGAGAGTGTCGTAGGAGATGAAGTCGTAGTAGGGCGGGTCCGTCACACACAGGTCGGCAAGATGGCCGGTGCGCAGAGCCCCCGGGTCCGTCGAATCGCCGCAGACCACCTGGCCATCTCGACGGTTGCGGGTGAGACGCAACCCAGCCGATGCAACTTCGCCGCAGTCGGTGATGACACTGCGGCGAACGAAGTCGTCACCGGAACGGGCGACCCTAGCGATGGCGTTCGTGAGAGATCCCCGTCCGCCAGCTGCCAACGGAGCCAACTCGACGGTCAACGATGGCAGTGCGAACGCACGGACGCTGAACAGCGGCGCAAGCCGGCCGTAGTCAGTAGCGTAACCGCACAGACGGTTGTTCGACGTGATCGTGGATGACACTGCCAAGGACAGTGCCCGCGCCACCGGGACCGGCAGGTCCGCGCGCGAGATCCACGCGAAGGCAGCGCCGAGGTAAAGTATCTGCCGATCAGTGTGCAAGCCACCGATAGTGCGCACGCCATAGCTCAGCGGGCGCGGGTCGTTGCCGGCTGGGACGATCGGCTGGGAAGCCACACCGGACCCGGAATGGGACCCGGCGTTGCCTTGCCCGTCGAGGTCGACACGGTAAAGCCGCGCCCGTTCCAGGGCCTCGAGGTCCTCGTCGTAAGCGCGCCGGATACGGCGGCGGTAGATCGTTCGCGCGGCTTTGCTTGGCCCGCGACCTGTCCCCCGGCGAGGGCTTCCCTTGCCTGGCCCGCTCACGGGAGCGGGCTCGTCCTCGACCGCGATAAGCACACGCTCGGCGCTACCCGTCTGCAGGTCCTCGTGGTCGCTCCGGGCACCACATCCGCTGCAGCGGTAGCGCCCCGCGGCGAAGTTGTTATGAGTCACGTCGTGCTCGGTGCCGCAGCACGCGAAGGTGTTGGCGTCGTGGTCCAGATGGTGGACATCGAGACAGTTGGGGCAATAGCACGTCATCTCGACGTCCCGGAAGACGGAGCCCGCCTTACCGATGCTGCGTGCTATGACCAGTGATCGATGTAGCAGGTCCGTGACCCCGCAGTGCGGACAGCGAACCCGGGCGAGGAAGAAGTAGTGCAACGGGCTGTAGGCCGCGGGGGGATCACCGCCAGCGGCCGCTTCCCCGCAACCATCCGGTTCCGGCCCCAACTCCGAGTCGTCAGACCGGTCCGGGACTGAGGGCCACAGCGTTCCAAGCTGTTCACGTAAGTGTCGGGTGAGACGGCGGCCCGCCTCGAGAACTTCGGCGCTCGCAGGTGGATTCAGTTGATGCTCGGACAGCACGACAGCCAACGGATCGACATCGTTGCCGACTGCGGTTGCGCCCAACCTGGACGCCTCAAGCAGCGTCGTCCCGCCGCCAAGGAACGGGTCGCGCACGGTGACACCGGCCAAGTGCGGCGCCTCGGAACGGTAGGCCGCCCAGAACTCGCTGAGTGAGACGTCCGAGGGCAGAGAAGCTGCGAGGAGGAGGGCTCGCAGCAGCGCCGGAGGTCTGCGGGCCCACCACCTGTGCGCTTGGTAGGCCGGGTCCGGTGCACGACGATCGGCCGCCACCAGTCGAGACACCATCGCGAACGGGAACGACGTCTCGAGCAGAGTGACCGGCGGAGGAACGAACACGAACTCGGTCTCCTCGGTGTTATCCGGCTTGCGGCGGCGAACTCGACCAGCGATGCCGCTCGGGTCCGGCAAGACCCTGGTCGAGGTTGATCGGGTGTCTGGCGTCATTCTCACACCGCCTCAATCTGCGAGTGCCGGACGCTGTTGCGGTGAGTCCGGTGTCCCGTCCGAACCCGCGGGGGAACGCTTGCGGGGGGACACTCGCGGGTCCGAACTGAATTCATCCGGCGCTGTGAAACCGGTTGCGGGTGGGCGGTAAGAGGTCTTCGGACAGGACCCCGCGGTTGTATTGGGGTGATCGACCGGCGTAGCAAGGGGTGCACAGAGGTGGTTACGGGTGGCCTGCGACCGTGGTCAGAACTGCTGGTCGGGGCTGCAAGGTAGCCCCCTGACCTGCGGTAATGGCGTCCGAGGGTCCTCGGATTGAGCCCCCAGTTGCCAAAGCTCGGTAGCGACACCAAACCGCCGCGTCCAACGCCTAGTGAACTCGGCCACGAGATCTTGTCGGCGACAAGCGCGGCTCAGTGGGGACGCCCTAGGCATTCGACGAGACGGTGAGATGCCGACCACCATCGACACCGCTGTGCCCGGTGTCGCGGGAGCGTCGGCGGACGCCGGTTCGGCTAGCCGCGGGCACGCCGTGCCAGGTTCCCGGCACGGCGATCAGGGCGTCACGGGAGCCGCAACTGCCATCATGGATCGCATGGGTAGGAGGCTGACCGACGAGCAGACCGGGGAGACGACCCACCGCATCCGCGACGACGGCCGTATCGTCGACGCAACGACTGGTCGGACCACTCACCGGGTCCGCGATGGCCACCGGCTGGCCAATCAGAATACGGCAAGACCACGCACCGCATCAGGGACTGACCGCGGCGGCGGGCCCCGGGTCCGAGAAGCCCGCGTCTTAGCGCGGGTGAGCCGGCTGCGGGTGACCGGCAGGGGGACAGGGGATGTGCCCGACGGGCGCCGACCCCTAAGCGGGGCCTGACGCCGAGTGCGCACACTGAGCGTGTCGGTCAAGCCACGAGCAGCAGCACGGGGTTGTCGCCCAGGCTGGGGCCGAACCGGCCCCCACAGGACGCTTCGTGTGGTGTCACCGTCAAGGCAACATAGCGAATCGACCGATCGCCGAGACCAGGATGCCGGCGAGGTCCCATGCAACGGGTCGCGCCTTCTCGCAGTCCATGGTGACGCTGAGGAGGCGGGTTCTGCGACCGGTCTCCACTTCGTCTGCGACCCGTCCCAGCACGACAGTTGGAGTCCAGCCCGGTTTGGCATTACTCAACCTTTCCGCAAGAAGCCAACCACCTCGTCGACACGGCGGCCGCCGGGTGACACATTCAGCCCTGCCGTGCCGCAGGTGCGCTGGCCTAACCGCGGTTCGGCCATTCTTCTCACTTCGGGAATCCCATGTCGCGCGGTACTGCTGTAATGCCCGTCGCCCTGTCAGTGCTGTTTCTCGGAGCAAGCCTCGTTGGCGCGGTATCCCCCGCCAACCTCGCGATAGCGTCGAGCGGCCCAAGCGCCACCAGTGATTCACAACAGGTCCGAATTTATGCTTCACCGATAATGTTCGAGGACCCGGCTGGCGCACCCGCTCAGATCGACTCGCGGCTAGTGACCAGCTCGCAGTCAGACGTTGCTGCCCAGAACGCGGCGAACTCTTTCGTTCTGGAGGTCCCGCAAGATCCCTCGTTGACGCCAGTCGTTCTTGAGGACAAAGCCACGGGGGCGTGGGTTTCGTCAAAGATGAACGGCCTGCGAGGCGCGCCCACGATAAGCGGAAGTAGGGCGTCTTTTGCCAACGTGCAAGACGCCGACAAGATGCTTCTCACGTCACATTCGACGGGCGTCAAAGAGGACATCGTCCTGAACGACGCGCCCGCCCCCGACGACCCACTCGAGTTCACGTACGAGATCGACGCAAGCCCTGACCTAGACGCGCGGCAGTCTGCAGCCGGTGTGGAGTTCTTCGAGCGTGACAGTGGCGACGTGCTTTTCCGGATGCCCATCGGCGTCTCGACTGATGCCTCCGGTCTCGACTCCTCAGCTGTCGACGTCGACTTGACCGCTGCGGACACTGGATGGCTAGTGACCGCCAGGCCCGACAACCAGTGGTTGCAGGATCCAGCGCGGCAATTCCCGGTCAAGATCGACCCGTCGTTGGAGGCAGCGACAATCTTGGACTGCACGCTGCACAAGGTCGACCCTGATCTGGTGTCCTGTGGAAACGCCACCCGCTACATGCGAGTGGGAACCACCTCCGCCGGAGCCACCACGCGCAGTGTGACGCGGTTCGACGTCAACTCCATTCCATACAACGCAACAATCGAATCAGCTTCGGTAGCGCTCTACCTCGACAGTAGCCAAACCGCGGGCACAAGCACTTCGGCAAGCTATGGCCTCTTCAATCCCATGACTCGGTTCGACACCTCGGCCTCGTGGAACAAGGCGCGCGCAGGATCGACTTGGACTGGGGGCAGCCCAAGCGCTGCTCTCAGTGACGCACTCACTATGGGGGGCTTGAACTCGGGATACAAGCGTTTCAGTAACGCGGGGCCGGCCGTTCAGGATTGGGTCGACGGGTCCTCCACCAACCGCGGGTTTGTCTTTAAGCAAACGACTGAAGACCAGAACCAAAAACTTGGGTTCTACAGCTCTTCGACTCTGAACTCTGCATCAGTTCGACCGTACCTAGACGTGGTCTATAACTTGGAGAACGCGGGGGAGGCCCCTACGCCCGAGCCTGGCGGCCCCGTGGGAGAGCCGGCGACGCCCGGCTCCGAAGGAGGGGGGAACGAAACGTCCACGCCGGGCTACGCCGAGGATGTGCCGCCAGATTATGAGGCCAAAGTCTGCGTCATCGGCATTGGCGGCGATTGTGACCGGACGTACACCAATAAGTACGGCAACAAGGTCATTGTCTTCGACGAAGTCTTCGACTACGTCAGGGACAAGCACGGGCTGAGCAGAACGGCTGTGCGCTACGTCATCGAAGAAGCTGTTTTCGACAACAGCATTCATGTCAGCACCGCCACCCGCCGGGGCTATAGGATGCCTATCCGTAGAATGGAATGCGACCCCCGGTGTCATGACGCTGGTGTCCAGGTGAATGTGATTGCGGTCGTGGAATGGGCGGGACATGGCCCTGACAAGGGAGAGCTCGTCACGATGTACTGCAAGGGATACAGTGGCAAGTGCCCGAAGTGGATCCGGGCCATCTAATTGTCGCGTGGGCGGAAGTGACCAGGTGCCAGTCTTGCCTGTTTGGGTGAATGTCGATCCATGGATGATCGAGAGTGGTCAGGTCGCAGGGCTCTCGCTGGGTGCGCGCTACCAATTCGCTCTCGAGTTGTCGGCGGTGGATCTGAATGCCCAATGCACTCAAAGTTTCAAGGCCGATGGCGTTTGGCAACCAGCCAAGTCCGTGGAGGTCGCTTCGCTCTCGGAGGAGGCATTGATTGTGAAGGTCGATGCTGCTCTCGCTTTTTCCGGCCATCCCGGGATCTGGCGGCATCCATCAACATCGATTCAGGACTGCTCGGTCAAGCTTGCTGCGGACGCCTATGTGGGCAGATCAGGAAGGCCAGCCTGGTTCCCAACTGAGCTCATTAGGACTTGGGAGGTTACGGACATGCGGGTCGTACATGACGCGGCATGGCAGAGTCGCCAGCAGCTCGAATCTGATGACGAGTGCAGCCAAATTGCGGTGGAGGTGCGCGGAGTCTGAGGCGGCCTTGCGGGTCGGCGCCATCAGAGTGGACCCGCACTCGGTAGGGGCAGCCAGGCTCGCACCGCCACGGCGGTTCGGCTGCCATGGGCCAATCCGCGTCGCCGGCACCCGTCGCATTGTCCTCCGACCCCCACTGTTGTCCAGAGAAGCCCGGAGCCACCCGCCCGCCACCCGCCACCTGTCGGTGGCGTGGCCCGACGCAGAGGAAGGCACACCGGGATCGAACCCCCGCCGTGGCCGCAGTCACTGAACTGACTTTCAACGAATTTCATGATGAAGTAGATGATTCGTCGGTGGCGCGACAATCTTCATGGTCCTCGGACTCGTACAGATTGCTCGCGGCAAATGCGGGGGCGGTTAATGGGCTGCATGATCCATCTGCGAGCGATTAGGGGTATTGCGTTGCCAACTCCGCAAGTCCCTCGGGCGTTAGGGTGACGACGAGGAAGCGCGTCGGGCTCTCTGTGAACGGTTGGTCCGCCATGCGTCGATTTCTCATCAACCGAGATAGTCCGCCCAGCCTCCGCAGATTCTGCACCCCTCAGTACGGCAACCCGTCCTTCGGCAAGTTCTGCATCACGGACCAGTTAGGCGAAACTTCAGCAACAAGACTGGCCGCTGTTGGTGACTGCCACGAAAGTCCACCTTTGCTTCCGTGGTCTCGCCCCCAGCGTGATCTGAAAGGAGTGAGGCTAGCTGCCTCCGGTCATGCTGGCTGCCCGCTCGACGAACGCCCGCGCCGCTACGACCACCTCGGCGTGTTCCCGCCTGATCCAGTACTGGCCGCCGTGGAACATCGCCGGCATCCGCTCCTCCCGGATCTGCCACTGCACCCACTTAACGGTGAGCCCGGCCATCGCTGCGACGGTGGCGGTGTCGAGCCAGACGTGGTCGTAGTCGGGCGGGTTGCCGTGCTGCTCGCGACGCCGCTCCCGCTCGGCGCGCTCGGCTGCGCGCTCGACGAGCCAGGCGCGAGCTCGGTCGAGCGAGTCGAGGTGGATCGAGGCGTGGGCCTTCACCCGGCGTGACCCGTCATCCGGCGGAGGAGTCTGCTCGAGCACGCCGTGACGCAGGAGGGTGCGGACGGTGGCCTCGCCTACGCCGAGGCGCCGGGCGGCCTCTCGGTAGGTGATGGGGCCCGTCATTCCAGATCTGCAGCCAGCGCGATGCTCAGGTATCGCGCCTCGGGCGCATTGATCGTCCAGTTCCCGCCCGAGACGATCGGATCCGGCTTGAAGCCGTAGTCGCGCATGAAGTCCTGCATGAGGCGGATCTGCTCGTCCTTGTCGGCTTCGTCGGCGAAGACGGCGAAGACGTCCTTGCCCGAGCAGGATCCTGACTCGCTCGCGAGTTGGACGTCGTCAGTCTGGCGCCAACGCTTGCAGGTGTAGCCAGCGTCTACGGCTGCATCGCGCAGTTCCTCGACCGAGGAGAACTGGGACTCTCCCCGCGCCACTTCTTCATTGGCGCTCTCGCTTGGCTCGCTCGGTTGCGTGGGCGACGGGCTGCCTGCGGCGGCCTGATCTGAGCCGGCCGGGTTGTCGCTGTTGCTCGTGCAACCCGCGACGATCAGCAGCGCGAACAGTGTCCCGACCGTGCGTCCCATTGCATCCCCCATGAAGTCGAGACGACAGCCTAGTTTACGGTGCGCTACTGCTCGGAGAGTCGGCGAGGGCCCGACCGCGGTTAGCGCAACTGCCGCATGGACTTCCGATGCGCAGCCCAACGCGCGTAGAACAGCAGGAAGCAGCCGGTCACAAGCGCGATGACATTGAAACCGTCCCGGTCAATGATCCCTGCCGTGACAGCCAGTGCCACGACGCCCAAGGCGGCAAGCACGCCGCTGCGATCGATCCGGTCGAGGTCTCGCCACCTGTTGATCCTCACGACGCTGGTGTCCGGGGAGTGCCTAGATGGTCGTGAAGCCTTGTCTCCCGGTGGTACTCGCGGCCGTTCTCCACCTCAAGTTCAAGGGGTGGGCTGGTCACCCAGTCCATGCGGGCAACGAGCAGGTGACGTCCGGGCTGCAGCTCGGTCGAAGCTGAACCCAGAGCGGGCACTTCAAGAAGGTGCCGACCGTCCTCGAGAATCTTCATGCTCCGCGGGCGGCCGCCAACGGGTCGAGGCGGCTATCGTATTCCTGCACCGTATCGCCTACTGACGATGCAGCAGGGCGCGCGAGGTCCGCGCTTCCGGAGGTCAGAAGGACCTCAGGCCCGTCGATCAGCGTCGTCGACATCCGAGTTTCAGCGCACAGTCCGCTCCCGCGCCGCGCTCGCGGCATGCACCATCTAGGCCCCACCGTGACCGCTGCCAGCGACGACAGCCGATGACGGCGAGGCGCAGTTCGGGCCTATGCCACCCGAGCCGAACTCGACTCGATCCTTTGGGGCGGGTCCTCGGCGCCTATGAGGCCAGTCGTGGCTGGCACGTTGCCTAGCCCACCGCGGCGGTGCCGCGCCCTGGTCCTCAGCGTGCGCGGGGCCGCGCGGGCCGCCGACCGCCGGACCGGCAATTTTTGGCTGGGCCTTCTTACGACGGGGGGTGCCAGACCGGCTCGGACGCCTCCGGTTAACGCCAGGTTGAGACGAGGTGAGCCAGCCGGCCAGGAGCGCGTCGTCATCACCCACAGTCACCCCGAATCTGATTCGCAGACTGTCGGTGAAGACGTTCCATCAGCAGGCCGCACACCTTCACTCTGACGTCGAGGCGACCACCCCGACGCGCGCCGGCAGAGAAGACCAGGTCCGGTGCCCACAAGAGGCCAGTAGGAGAACGCCCGCGATGCACACGAGAGATCGGTTCGACTTCTGGTCCAACACGGTCATGACCATTCCCGTCCTGCCCCCGGCCATCAGCCCGTCAGCGAACGACGGGCTCATAACGTCATGGAAGGCGGAACGGCCGCTCCTCCTGGTCGGGCGCTACAGCAGCTCGTCGTCACGCCTGGGTTGCCGCAAGGCGGTCCTCGATCTGCAGGGTGCCGCCAGGGACCTGAACTCTCGATACGGCTTGGACGTACGGCCGTGTCTGCCCGACCCGGAGCGGATGGTGGAGCTCCTCTTCACCTCGCCGTACCGGGTCTGGTCGACCACCAGCGAGGGTGACCGTTTCCTGAACCAGTTCCTCGTCCTCGACTTCCGACCGGAGATCCCCCTGGTCGTCTCCCTCTCGGCGGGATCGGCCCGCAAGGTGGACGAGGGCTTCGACCAGCCCCATGCCGTGCACCTGCGCAACGGGCTCACAAGCGGGGTGCCGTTCGCTGGGTTCTTCGCGAAACGCTTCGACCGGCTGGTGCGCTCGATGTGGGAGACGGGCAAGCTGCTCAACTCGCTGCGGACCCTCAACGCCAGGTACGGCTCCTACTGGGCGGCCGACGGCGACGGCGGAGAGTGGTCGATCGACAAGACCGTCGACCTGCTGTACGCGATGCGTGGCAACGCGGCACTGGTCGAAGCCGAGAACATCCAACGCAAGCGCTCGGACCGCCTGGTCGAGCTGACCGGTGACGTCATGGAAGGGGGGCGCGTCCGCTATCCGTTGGCGTCCGGCCTCCCGCCCGGGCTGATGCGCTACCGGATGCGGAACGAAGGCATCTCCTACCTGTCGCTGGACTCCCCTGCCTTCTACCCCGCCGTGAACGACGCCTCGGACCTGCCCAATGTGCGGGACGACCAGGGGGACTTGGTGGACCAAGTGGCGACCGTTCAGTGGCTCCTGTCGCAGTGGGGTCGGCCCGGATGGACGCACACGAGACTCGCTCGTGAACTGATCTCGCGTCGATACAGCACGGAGGCGTTGCGTCAGCATCGACACAACCCCGGCGCCTTCTACGGGTCGCCGGACGGATCCTTCAGCGACCTCATGAGCGGCCCCGCGAACAAGGGTGACCACGACGCCCGGTCCGCACAGCTGGCCAATCGGCACGAGGCTCTGGCGATGCTGTCGACGTTCGCCGACAACCTCGAGCTGTACGAGACGGGGGTGCTGCGACGGACCGTCGGCGGCAAGGCGATCGCCATCGCGAACGTGTTCCCACCCGGTGGTGCGTGGGCGACCGCCGAGGACTTCCAGAGGATCCACAACTTCGAGAACGCCCGTCGGGAGCGTGCGAACCGTCGGAGCCGGTGGTCGTTCTCCGGGCTAGCGGTCGAACTGGACGGAGTCCCGCACTCACTTGCCGCGCGTGTGGCTCCACGGGTCAGGCGCGAACCGCGCGGCGCGCACGCCTTCCCGGTCCGATCGTCCGCCGCCACCGCAGGTGCAACCTCCGATGGTCAATCGGAGACAGGTATCCGCGCCGGCAGCGGCCATGCTCCCGAGGTGAACTGGGGCTTCAACTCGATCGACGTCGACACGGATGTCGCTGCGAGTGTCGATGCCGATCTTGATGCGCAATCCGGGTCGCGACGCGGCACCGGGAACTACACCCGGCTGCGGGCTGACGGAGTGGTCTGGCGTCAGGTTCCGCCCATCCCCGACCGGCTCCTGGTCGCGTCGATGATCCGGGCGCTCGTCGACTCCGACGGTCAACCGCTGCGAGCGTTCGTCGAATCGACCAGGAGCGACGGCGATGGGGACGGCGTCAGTCCCGACGAGGCCTCTTTGCAGACGATGCGGGCCGAGTTAGCCGACTTGGAACGAGTGCAAGCCCAGCAGGGAGATCTGCTGATTGCTCGGGACGTGAACGACCAGCCTGTGCTCGCGGCCGCCCTCCACGCTCACGCCACCGCTCAGTTCGAGTCGCGCGCCCTTCGAATCCAGCATCTCAGTCTCGATGTGCAGCGACGGGCCGACATGGTCGCCCTCAGCCAGACGGCTGCCGCGCCGGGTGTCTCGGCGGCCCAACTGACGGCCATGGTCAACGGCCTGCGCGATCCCCGGGCCAGCGAGGTGCGCGACCTGGTCCACGCCTCGATCCGGAACCTGCGAGTCACGACCCGGGTCGAGGTCGGCGATCGGGGCCTCAAGGGCATGGCGGTGCGGTTCGACGGCGACCTCGTCGTCCGCTACGACGACGAGTCGTGGTCGGTGCCGTTCGGTGACGACTACCGCGTCGGCGCGGTCTTCGAGCGTGAGGCCAGGGCACTCCTCGCGCTTGCGCGACTACGCCGTGGCGAGCCCCGTCGTGGTGTCCAGCGGGGCCGGTTGATGGCGGCCACGCAGGCTGCTGCGGACCTGTTCGACCTCGCTCCCGCGCAGTTCGCGATCTCGAACTGCGACGACGGGCCCCTGCTGAAGGTCGGCATGGCCGCGCTGTTTCCGAGGCCGGGGCGCGGGGAGCCGGATGGGGACGTGCCACATCTGGACGACCTTGCCGAGGACCCGGACCTCGTCGCCGACTTCGGGGACGTCCGGGCGTTGGCCGAAAGCATCCGACGTGGCTATGACGGGGTGAGCGAGCAGCGGTGGCTACTGCAGGGAGCCGGACGCTCCGAGGTCGCCGCCATCTTGGACTGCTGGCGTGACCCTTCACCGCAGCGGTCGGGAAACAAGTATGAGAACTTCGGGCGGATAGTGCGCGGACGGTGCCTCGAGGACCGGTGGGAGCTGCGGCGTGGCCACCGTCCCACTCTCTCGCCCTGCCCTCACTGTGGCTCGCGGCTGGCTGCGCGGATGCGGATTCGCGAGGTCGACGGTTATCTCTGCCTTGAGTGCCGCCGCGACCGTGGCGGGGTGCAGTGGCCGTCCCGCTTCGACCGCTACGTCTCCCACCCCAGCCTGTACACCGCAGCGGGTGTGACTCTCGACGTCCCAGACGGCTTCACCGGCGCCGCCCGCGAGATGGTCTCGGACCTGACCTCGCCGATCGTGCCCCGTCGATACCGTGTGGTCAGCACACCTGGCTCTCCGCCCAAGACGCGACCCGGCGAGGCCTGGGGACATGGGTCCGGGGGCGGCGGGGCGCCGTCGGCCGACTTCGAGGCCAGCGTGGTCGCGGCTTACGCGTCCGGCGAAGAACCGGTCATGGAGATCGCTCGCCGTCACGGCATCAGTGTGGGGACGGTCTACACGATCTGTCGCCGGGCGGGAGTCGGGCCACGCCGCCGGAGCAGCGGACCCGGAGCCGCGGACCAGGAGTAGCGGACCCGGAGCAGCGGAGGGCATCGACCCAGGCTGGCGCATCGATGCGGCCGCGCCGGGCCCGCCCGGTCACACGATGGTGTCAAGCACCGAGCCCAGGGCGGCGCCTCGTAGGCGGCTGTGCAGCCGCAGCACCTCGTCTCCGTCATGGAGCACAGTCCGTCTACCACGATCCTGGCGCGCAGGGCGGGGGCGGACGTGCCGCTATCCTTGAGCGCCTGCAGATCGGCTCGGGTGCGAGTGGGCAGGATCGTAGCGTCGGCGCTCTTGTCGGCGGAGTCGGCAGCGTTGCCGAAGATCTCGAAGAGGTCGCGGATGACGCGCTTCTGTCCGTGCTGCTGCCCGGCTAGAGCGGGGCGCTCGATGACGTAGCGCCAAGTCAGGAGCTTGAGCACGTCGACCTCGAGTCGGGCACCTGGCTCGATCCGGACACGCCACGCCCCCTCCTCATACTTCATCGTCGTGGCTTTGACGTATCGCGAGATGAGGGTGCTGGTGAAGAGGCGAAGACGGATGCGCTGTTCGCGCCCTCCGTCGTAGGGGTCGGCGATGCCGAAGAAGGTCGGGAACGCGCGGAGAGCTGCCCCGATCTCGGCCGGGTCGGCGTCGCGCTGCTGCGCGACCCATCGTCGCTGGACCCAGTCGGCGAAGTCGTCGCGCACGGCTTGGTCGCGGTGCAGACGCTCTGCCGGGATGAGACCGGCTCTGAAGAGGTCCTCGAGGTCGTGGACGGCGTAGGTGATGTCGTCGGCCCAGCCCATGACCTCGGCTTCAAGACTCTTCTCGGTCCCCACCGCGCAAGGATCAGACCCCCCGCGGGCGAAGTTGAAGTCATCCACCTCGGTGTCGTATGCGGCCCACTTCGACTTCGCAACCGCCGGTAGGGCCGTCTGGAGCCACGGGTACTTCAGGATGCCGTTCAGGGTCGCTCGGGTGAGGTCGAGGCCTCCGTAGTCGAGGTTCGCGGGGGCCACCTTGGTCACGATCCTGAAGGACTGAGCGTTCCCTTCGAAGGTGTCGTACCCGTTGTGCTCCATCAGCCGCTGCAGCTCGACCTCCGCCACGTGGCCGAACGGCGGGTGCCCGATGTCGTGGGCATGGGCTGCCGCTTCTGTGGCGTCCGGGTTGAGCGGCGCAGCCGGCAGCGAGTCGTCGTCGCGCCTCTGCGCCTCAACGCTCGCCAGCAGCTTCTCCGCCAGTCTGCGAGCAACTTGGGCGACCTTGATGGTGTGCGTCAGCCTGTTGTGGAAGACATGCCCCTCGAGGGCCGAGACCACCTGAGTGACCCCGGCCAGGCGTCGGTAGGCGGACGTGTAGATGATGCGGTAGCGGTCTCGTTGGAACTGATCCTGTTGTCTTCAGCCACCGGCTTGTGACGCCGGTCGGCACGGTGCCCCGACACCGCTAGGCGGGCTGAGCGGTCCGCCTGCGGACTCGGAAAGATCAGTCGACGTCTACGTCGCCTCGCTGGACGGCGTAGGCAACCGCGGTCGACTTCGCGGTCGAGTCCACCCCTTCGGCGGCCAACCGTCGAGCCACCTCGTCGCTGGGCAGCGAACCGTCGTCCTCATCGAGCATCTTCACGATCCGAGCCACTGCGTCCTGCACCGACTTTGACTTCCCCTCCGACTGGTCTGCCCGACGGTTCCGTGGAGCGAAACGGCCCACGGTCCGAATGTCGCCGCCCCGGGGCAGCGACCACGTGCCCAGCGCGTGATGTCGTCACGCGACGGGGCGTCACCGGGCGAGCGACGTCACGCCGCGGGCATGCGCAGGTGGTCCCTGACCTGCGGCACGTCCAGCCGCTCGTTCGTCAGGAGCCCGTACGCCAGGGCGTCGATGTCCGGCCAGCCCGCGAACATGCTGGGCATCATCGACGCGACCCACTGCGCGTCCTCGAGCCGGGCGATGGCCTGCTCGTCGCCGCCGCGCCGGCAGCAGCAGAAGCCCCTCATCGACTTGATGGAGTCGACCACGAAGTCGGGGTCGACGTCGTAAAGCAGGTCGACCAGCACCACCGTCTCGTCCGCTGGCAGATCCTCGTACACCCGCCAGTCGTCGGCCTCGATCAGCAGGCCCTGCGCGAAGAAGCCCGCGGCAGAGATCCACGCCGTTGCCTCGACTGTGGATGCGACGAGGGGGGTGCCGTCGTGGACGGCGGACGCCGTCGTGAGCACGGCGTCCTCGCGCGACGCGGCCCAGACGTGGCCCGCCTCATGGTAGGCGTGAGCGCGGGTCTCTGCTGCCGCATGAGCCCTCAGGGATCGCATGTCCCACAGTCGGTGGACTGGGAGCAGCGCGAGCCTCTCCGGTGACGTCGGCATCTGTTCTTCCTTCCTTCGGCCCGGTGTCTCCGAGCGTCCGAAGGTCCTATGCCACGGGGGCGCTGCCAGCGGACGACCAGAAGTCGCTGCGGCGAGTCCCGCGACGCCTCATACCGCGCTCCCAAAGAGGGGGGCGGATGGACATCAACGCGGCGCTCGCGTCCCGCCGAAGCAGGGTGGCGCCGCGCTTGAAGCGGTGCGGTCCGTCATTGCCCACCTTGTCTGCTCATGCCTCGGATGCTCGGCCCTTCGCGGCGACCGGACCGCCTGCCCAGCCGGCGATCGAGGAGATAGACGCTGGTCCTCAGTGTTCCCCGCGTGGTGTCGGCCATCTGGTCCCAGGCCCCGGAGGCCCCGTGTCCCGATCCAGTCCGTAACCGGTCAGCGGTTCGACGACGCTGCACACCGGCAGCCGCCGCCGGCGCAGGCGTAATCGTCGGGGACGGCTGCGGTCTCTTGACCCCCGGCGGGCCGACTGTCGGCGCGCCGAGCCGCAGGTCTAGCGCGGGGCGTCCAGGGAGACGTGGACGGTGCCGTCCCGGTCGCGGCTCACCCTCAGCACGGGTGGCCGACTGCCTCCTCTCGCCGATGTCGGTCCCAGTTCACAAGAGTCAGAGGCCACGTCCCCCGACGTAGCGCTCTGGGCGGATTCGGCGTGTTCCTCAGCAATCTTCATGACCGTCCCTATGCCGTCACCCGACCGCTGGCGACGCCACCCGTCCAACCGGTGTTTCGACGGACTCGACGTGTCCCGACCCGTCTGCCGCGGGGTGGTCGGAGAGCGTCGGGGCCTGGGCGGCCAGTCTTGAAGGGTCCTGCGACTCGGGGCGACTCGAAACGCCATTAGACGAGCGTCTTTGGGCCGCGTCCAGGAGGGACTCGGTCCGGGCACCGTCTGAGGGAGGTAGGTGCGGAGTTGGGCGGCACGCCCTGCCGGCTGATCCCTGGTCGGCCCCGGGTAGACGGCCTCGGGTGCACTGCCGTGCAACAGTCGGCCGGATCGCGCAACCTGTTCGCATGACGAGGTGGTCTGACCTGTGCAAAACTCGTATCACGTGAAGCGCGTTATCCACAGATACCGGTGGTTATCCACAGGCTTGTCACGCCCCGTCAAACTAGGTGTAGCGGCCCGGCAGGGCCCGTAGCACGAGGAGGGGTTGTGGCCTGGAAGAAGCGAACCGTGAACTCGACGGGAACGTCGCACATCAAGGAGGTTCCCCTCGTCGGGAAGCTGAACTTCGCCGACTCCGTTCCTCTGATCGTCCCCGGCCCCGACGACCAGTACGCCAAGTCACTGGACCAACTGGAGCAGTTCCACCGCGAGTCGGAGCGGCTGCGTGACTTCGCCTAGACTCGCTTTCCAGTCCCGGCCAGCGTCGCTAGCCCCGCGTGCCTGAGCCCGGAGACGCCAACCCGAACAGCCACCCCGACGTTGCCGCTCGAGTATCGGGCTGGCTCGATCTACAGACGGACGGCTGGATTGGCGCGCTGGTCGGCACCTATGCCGACCCTCGCGGTGCTCGGGTGCTCGAGGGTGTGCTGTCTCAGGCCCTGCGGTTAGGTGCAAGGTCGGCCATCCGTGAGCGCAACTACATAGACCGTGACTATCGAAGCGAGTACAGCGCCTTCTACAGTGCCGCCTTCCGACAGACGCCCTCAGTTGCGACGAGGCTGCACTTCTTCTCCGAACCAATTCCCAGTCAAGTCGCGGACGGCGTCGAGCCGGCTACCTTAGACAGTCTCGATCTCACGTACCTCGGTTACGTCGTCATTCGGCCTATCCGAGCGGCCCCGGTCGGCCGGTCCATGCTAGCTGTGCCTGAGACCCACCAGCGCGCCTTGACCTGTATCGCTCGAGAGACGATTAACCTGTTTGGCAGGGACTTCGAGGTCTCAGGTTTTCCCTTCATTGCCCAAGACGCGCACTTCGGAGTGTGTGCCCACGCTGACGTGTGGATGGTTGGCTACTACAGCTATCTCCGGCACAGAGACGCACCGCGTGTGACTCCGGCTCAGCTAGCGGTGGGCAGCCATCAACAACGGGCACGTCCCATTGTGGAAGCGGGGGTTCACCTCCCCGAGATGCGCGAGATGCTTTACTCCGTCGGGTTCTTGCCGACCACCTACAACTTCAAGTCGGACCGAGGCAGGCACCGTCCCCACGAGATAGCGGTGCGCTATCTGGATAGTGGTATTCCGATCATCTTGGCCCACGGCGGTCACGTCGTCACCGCCATCGGTTACCGGCGTACCACCGGTCTGGTGCCCAGGATCGAACTATTGGTGCACGACGACGAACGGGGCCCGTACCTGCAGATCGGTGACGCCGGCATCAGGTACGGCGCGTGGGAGGCGATGGTCGTCCCGCTTCCTCCAAAGGTATGGATCCGAGCAGATGCCGCAGAGATGCGTGCGAAACAGGCAGCCAGCCTGCAGCTTGCGACTACGGGAGCCGGCAGGCACCTGAACTCGGCGATTGCGGCCCGCCAGTTCCATTGGCGCACGGTCTGCGTCGAGTCCAACGAATTCAAATCCACCCTGCAAACCCGTGGAGCCAGCGCTGCTGTGGCCGTCCACTACCAGCGAATGTCAATGCCGCGTTGGATATGGCTGGTCGAACTGATCGACAGCGCCGCAGCTGACCACGAGGCCGTCGTGGGCGAGGTGCTGTGGGACGCAACGAATCATCACCGGGGCGGCGACGTGCTCGCATGGCGTCTCGCCGACCAGTTCCGAATTCATGAACCATGGGAGGACGGTCGGACCGTCCCCGTGAACGTTGACCCCGCTTCAAGAATGTTGCCAATGCGTCCGAAAGGTAGGACGTGGTGAACGAACTTGACCGCCTCATCAACGCCGTACGCCAGGGAGACCCCACAGCGGGTGCGCTCGTCGTGTCGATATACGGCCGGCGGTTGATGCATTACGTCCGTTCGATAACCCCAACGCTCAGTGAAGTCGACTGTGAGCTCCTCGCGGAACGCACGATCGAAGCGGCACTAGCGAACATCGACCGCTATGACGAAGAGATCTCGAGTTTCGACACCTGGGTTCGCGGATTCGTTCGCCTCAAATTGCTGGAGCATTATCGAGGCAGACTTGGAATGATCGAGATCAACGACCCCGATGAACTCCACTGGTCGCGGGTATCGCAATTGACCTCAGGGCCCAGTGATGACAGCGACAAATTGTTGAGCGCGGTGTCGGCGGCGTTGCGCCGCCTCCCGGCAACCGATCAGTTGATCATCAGTCTCCGCGACATAAACGGGCTGCCATACCAAGCGATCGCCGAGGAGCTGAATGTGTCAGTCGTTGCTTGCCGACAGCGTCACAAGCGAGCCATCGAAACGTTGCGGCGGGAACTCGGCGACGGACCAGCGCAAGAAGTGACGTGGCCAGAACCCGGCCCAGGTCAGACCACCACGGACCCATACTCCTCATAGGAGCAACGATGAACGAACCTTTGGAAGACACGACCAGCCAAACAATGGCTAGCGACTTTCTCGTGGACCTCCTGCGGCGAGAAATTCTTGACATTCAGATCGCGTCGACCGGAGCAGAAGACGATCCTGACGGAAGTTTGCCGCTGCAGGATGTCCTCATATTAGTCACGGAGGAGTCGGCGGTGATCGGTGACGTGCTTGCCGAGGTCGACTTCATCCTGGCCCAGACGCCCCCATTAACTCCTCGTCAGCAGGCGCGAATCCTTCAGGGTGCGGATCGAGGGGTGCAGTTGGCCGCGAACAGGCACCTCGACCCAGATGAGGCTGTGCAGGAGCTACGCGAGGTCGTCGACACGATCCGTGGACAGAGGGTTTCCGGAGGCCCGGCCGACGAGTTCGTGGCGCTGGTCGAACTAGTCGCCAACGGTGAGACACCGTGTTTCGAGGACTACGACGCCGCCACAGTGGCCAACTGGATCATTGAACTCTCCGCGCCGTCGGCCACGCTGTTTAACATCCTGGCGCCGGGGCGCGACGGGGGTCGGGAGCAGTCGGGACCGCTCCCTATGCCTGTAGGATCAGCGGTGAACGCTTGGGCTGATTTCGCGCACGACGTGCTCGCGCTGGTGGACGCGCAGAAGTCTCGGGCGTTAGCGGCGGCCGAACAGCGCGGTCAGGCGCAGGTCGATCAGCGGGATGAGGAACGTCCCGAAGGTCAGAATGAGCGCTGACCACGTCGCCGTGAGACCGAAGAGGACCTCATCGACCTGGGTGGTGCCGAAGGTCCAGGCAGCAAAGGCGCCGAGACTCAGTGGGAGAGTCCACCACGTCATTTTCCTGAGGTCCGGCATCGTCAGGACGACCACCAGCGCCCCTACGAACAGTGCTGCCCACCACATGGCCGTCGTGGATGCGTGGGGCGCAGCGGCCACGAACAATGCAACGGCCTCGGCCGGGACGAACTTCATCAACCGGTTCGAGTAGTCGTCGGGAATCCCGGGCTGCGTCGCGTCGTCGCCACGCACCACAACGTCGTCGTCCAGTTCCCGAGCGCGGCCGACCCCCGCACGCTGCAACACGTCCCAGGGATATTCGATGCGTCGACCCATCTTCATACCTCGTTCCGGTGCCAGTTGTGCCCGCCGAAATGAGCCCGCGGGTTCCGGGGAAGACCGCGTGTCGACGCTGTTGGGTGGTGAGTCTATCGCCCGCTTGACGGCTTCACCTCCGAGTCTGTCGTTATGGACCGGTGGTTACCCGGTCCGGCGGCCCTAGAGGGCATCCGGCCCGGGCGGTGCGTGGGGGTGTATCGAGTTCGGTGCTTGCGGTCCAGGTGGTGGTCACTTTCAGCGGCAAGAAGAACGGCACGGTGGAGTACAAAGACAACGACGTTTTCGAGGTCCTCGGCGGCGCACTAGCCATCACGGACGGCACTGGGCGCCAAACTATCTGGGCTCCACACATTTAGATGCAAGTGGAGGTCGAGCCCGCCCAGAGCGAACCTACGGTCGTCTTCGGCATGTAGCCCGACAACCAGCCAGTCGTGCGGCCGGTTTCCTGGCCGTCACGTGCTCGTGCTGCACGGAGAGGGACCGGTGCTGCAGGTACGCCGGCGCCGACTGCGCGAGCTACATCGGTCCGCCGGTTCATTACTCGGCTGGCTCTCGATGTCGAGCCGCTGAACAAGGCTCCCGAGCCGGTCGTCGCGACCCTCCGACGTGCCGGGTTGATCGAGCCTGTGACCCTAAACGCCGCCTGTCCTAGCGGCAAGTTCAACATGGAGGCCCGTATCGGTATCAGCGCGCGTGCGGACGACAGTGGGGTCTCGCGGCTTCTCGGGCTGGAGACGCCGCGGGAGATCCCCACATTCTCACTGTCCGCAGGGCACCCTGCGAGCGGCGACAGCAGTCGACCCGCAGACTTCATCCCGGCGGGTTTCCCCTACTCCGCCGTCAAGGGCATGAGGGGCAGCCAGCGACCGGTGCGCTCGTGAACATCGTGATCTATGGCTCCGGGTCCGTCCACGTCAGCCTGTTGCCCGCCTACATACAGGTGCTGCACCGTCGCCTCGAGGTGGACATCTCGATCGTCCTATCAACCGCGGCACACCGTTTCGTCTCCGGCGAGGCTCTGTGTACGCTCACCGCCCGGCCCGTACACGGGCCGATAGATGATGTGGGGCCCTTGGGCATTCCTCGTCACGTCGAGCTCGCGGAGTGGGCCGACCTAGTACTGGTGCTACCAGCCACTGCGAACACACTGGCCAAGCTCGCCAACGGGTTCTCCTGCGACCTCGGCGCGGCCGTGGTGCTGGCGGCCTCCTGCCCCGTCGTGGTTGCACCAGCGATGCGTCGGTCCATGTACGAGAAGGCGGCCGTCAGGCGCAACCTCGCGACGCTGGAGGCCGATGGAGCTCGGGTCTTACGGCCTGGCGCCTATCCGGCGGTGGGTCAGCGGGCGGGGGGCGCTGACCTCGGTGACGAAGGAATGTCGCCGTCTCCCTCGCAGGTTCTGGAATTCATCGAACCCCTTTGCGAGCAGCGAGCCGCCTCCTAGAGGGCCCGCCACTCGACGGTGCCGGGGTGATGAACCTTTCCGGTCTCATCCCCGGCTCGTCATTCAGGCTCAGCGGCCGGCACTCGGGGTGTCGCCGCGAGCGGCACGAGATCATCCATCCCGGTTCCGGCGAATACGCGGGCTGCCTCATCGACCTAGACCGACGCGAAGCTCATCGAGGGCGGAGGAGGCCCGAGCTTTGAAGTAGCCGGTTGTCATCGCTGAGTGCCAACGTGCCCACGCAGGCTGGATCGGGCGCGATTGTTGTGCTGTAGACCGGACGCTGCGGGACTATCGTCTGCCAGAGCTTGCGTGCTCCGCTGGTCGTTCGGGGCCGGAATCGCCGCATCCGCATTGTCATCTGGTCGCCCTCGAGGTCTGCGACCAGGAAGCTCTGGTTGCCGACGCCTCGTCCGCTCTGGTCGGCGAGACGGCCGCCGTGGCTGATCTGCGTGATGCCGTTGCGGCGTAGGACCGTGATGTCGTGCACCTCGCCGTTGAGGTAGACGTCCACGCCATGGCGGGCCATGGTCTGCCAGAACGCTGAGCTTGTGCCACCTCGGTACGTCAGCCCGCTGGTGCTGTCTTTGCGCACCGGTTGGGCCACCGGAGTGTGGCCCTGGACCACGATCCAGTCGACCTTGGATTTCGCCCGGCCTAGCAGGCGATTCAGCCATGCGAGCTGCTGTGAGTCCAGCTCGGGGATGACGTTTGTACCCGTTCGCTTGAAGACGTCGACGGTGACGAGAAGGAGGTTGTCGTGCAAGTACTTGGCGTAGGCCGTGTTGTGCGCCGGTCCGGGCGGCCTCATCGTGTATCGGTTGGGTCGCAGCGCATAGCGTGCGAACTCGCGCTTGAACAGGTCGAGGCTGCGACGTTTGAAGTCTGCCGTCGGCTTGCCGTTCCATGGGTTGTCGCCGAGCTCGTGATCGCCGACCGCGACATGCACGGGCAGCCCGCGGCTGCTGAACCGTTCGACCCATTGTCGGTAGTAGGGCCGTGCAGCGCGGCGTATGGCGTCACGGCGCTGCGCATCGTTATTGACGGGCCCGAAGAGTCCGGTCTTGCTGTCGTCGCGTCCCCAGTGGCCGTTGACGGTGTCGCCGGCGACGAGGACGTCGTCGGGAGCTTCGTCGACCCAGGTGCGCATGACTGTGGCGAGGCTCGACCGCCAACCTGGGCTGACGCTGTTGGGCATGCCCGGTCGCCAGCGGGGAGTCTTCCGCAAGTCGCCGATGTCGGCGTTGAGGAAGTCCGGGGCAGATAAGAAGCGGTAGTCACCGGTCGGATCCACGGCAGTGCGCACGCAAGCTGACGCCAACACCTGTGATGTCCGCGCGCCTAGTGAACCGCCCCCTCGGAGGTCCTTTGAGGAGGCGCGCGAGGCGTTTCCCTTGCCTTGGGGGACAGCCTCCGCAGCGAGTCCGGCTCCCGTTGCTGCAATGGACGCAGCTACAAGGCTAGTAGTGGCCGACCACGCAGCCAGCGCGCGGACGAACCGCTGCCGGTGCAGACGCACGCCTGAGCAAACAGACACGGCGAAGAGCCCCCATAAATTTGGCCGCGACGACTCGGCGTGTCGACGCCCGAGGGGTCGCCCGAGTTTGGTAGGCGGCAATTCCTATCACAGGCCCCGCCGGCTGGGCGCCAAACCGGCTGGCCGCTGCCGCCGACGCACCCGGTGCTAGTCAGCCTGTCTCTGCAGCGGTCGGACGTCGCCGGTCGTGGCCTGCGTGGTCGGCTCGACGTTCCCGGGGTCCGGGACGGGCGTGAACCGGCGGCTCTCGTGGGCGTTGTTGCGGTGTTCACCGTCAAGTTCTTCGGAAGTCTTGTGCAACCTGTGGAACCTGTGGTCATCTATGCGCCTCCGGAGGCGTGACCCAGTTCACTTTCTCAGGCTCCGGGGTGTTGCGGCGTCCACGGGGGCTCGCCGTTTCTTTACTCGGAGGCTCGCCATGGGGCGTCGCATTCTCGGCACTTTGTCGACCCTGTTTGTTTCCCGTTACGGCCGTAACGGCGGTCGCAGCCGGAGCCTTCGCGTCGGCGCGATTGGGACGGGGCTTGCGGTGGTGGCGTCTGGTGCCGCTGCAATCGCGCCGCCGGCGGCGGGGGCCGATGTGCCGTCGTCCTGGGCGTTGAGCGCGACCGTGATGCCGGCGGCGACACTGCCCATGGAAGAGCCAGAGGATGGGTCCTTCGAGACCATCCCGCTGCCGGAACTGTCCACGGAGACCTCGACCACCCGCATGCTCCCGTCCGGCGAGCACGAGATCGACATCTCACAGGTGCCGATCAACTACCTCGACGACGACGGCACCTGGCTCCCCATCGACACCGAGCTGGTCGAGCCGACCGAGGACTCCGACTCTCCCCAGGCCCCGGCCGAGGACTACGCCGCCGAGAACGCCGCGGCGAGCTACACCGCTTCTATCCCGGCAGACGCCGAGGACACGGCCGCCCGTTTCGCGGTCGAGGCATCCGGTCTTCCCGGTGGCGAGGCCTGGGTCACCCTGAAGCTTGCAGGTCTCCAGGGTGCCCCCGCGCTCGATGGCGACACCGCCAGCTTCACCCAATTCGGTGAGGACTTCGCCGCCGGGTTCGATGGGGCCAGCGCGGTGCAGCTCCAAACGACGGGGGAGGGACTCAAGGAGACGATCGTCCTGGACTCGCCCCCGACTGAGGGACCCAAGGGGTCTGTCATCGACGGCGATGAGGGTCCTGGCGATGAGGGTCCCGGGGATGAGAGCTCGGACGGTGCCGACGATGGTGAGGGCGATACTCAACCCGGGTCCGGCGGCAACGCCGAGGCTGCCCCGGAGGGAGGAGCAGCAGGCGGCGAACAGACCGGGCAGGCTACTCCCTCCCCGGGAGTCGGAGAGGCGACTGCGGGCTCGCAGGCATTCGGTTTCGACTACGACCTCGAGGTGGCTGACGGGATCACGCCGGTGCTCCAGACCGACGGATCCATCGACTTCATTCGTGACGCAGCGCCGAACCAGGCCCCCGTCTTCTCCATCCCGCTGGGCAACATGTATGACTCCGCCGAGACCACGCAGATCGGTGGCATCGAGACGCCCGGCCCCGCCTACACGAACAGCATCGACTACGAGCTCACCCAGACAGGCAGCAACGGCGGTTCGTGGACGCTCCGCGTCGTGCCCGATCTTGACTGGTTGACCGACCCCGCGCGCGAGTACCCCGTCTCCATCGACCCCACCATCACCCGCGGCCCGACCCGCGACTGCACCCTGTTCGAAGACGAGCCCAACTCCAACCGCTGCGGCGACTCGCAGACCTACCTTCAGGTGGGGCAGATGTCGGGCGGCAAGAACCGCCGCGCCGTTCTGAAGTTCGACAGCTCCGGGATCGACCCCGCCGCCCGCATCGACGAGGCGAACCTCGAGCTGTGGCTCGACACCAGCCAGACCACCCAGACCGGCCCGAACATCAACACCAACTACGTGGTTCGCCGGACGGGCAAGCCGTTCAACACCGGCGCCGCATGGAACACCTCGGGCAGCAACGGAGCCTGGACGGGTGGCGACCCAACAGGACCGAACGAAGGCGCGAACCTGCTGAACGGCCTGGCGGCCAACAACGGCTGGCGCTACTTCAACATCACCTCCATCGTCGAGGGCTGGCACACCGGCACCATGCCCAACGACGGCCTCGTGGTGAAGCAGCAGAGCGAGAACGTCACCAACAAGCTGTCCTTCTTCTCCTCGTCGGTGAACAACCCGGCCAACCGTCGACCCAACCTGAACATCACCTACACCCCGGCGGTCGGTCCTCAAGGGGGCGTGCGGGACTACTGGCAGTTCGAGGAGCGCGAGCTCACCGACCGCATCACCGCTAAGGCCAACATCGGCAACGGCAACCTGCACGTTGACGCCAAGGACTTCTCCGTCGCCGGCGTCGCCGGCTGGGACATGGGGTTCACCCGCTACTACAACTCCGCCCAGGCTCAGGCGTCCGCCAACTCCAACATGGGCGCCGGCTGGTCACACAGCTTCGGCGGATCCATCCGTCTGGAGTTCCCCAACGGCGCGAACGACCGCTCCAAGCTCAACTTCTGGGGGCCATCGGGTTACCGCGTCATCTTCAACCAAACCGGCGGGTCTAGTAGCAATCAGTACAAGCGTGAAGAACCCGGCATTGACGCCGACCTCGAGCGCGACCCCAGCCAAAACGCATACATCCTGACGTTCTTCGACGAGTCGAAGTACCGCTTCGACCTCCAGGGTCAACTGCAGTCCATTCGCGACACCAACCAGAACGCTCTGGCGTTCGGCTATCGAACCGACAACAAGCTCGGATCGGTCACCGACACACGAGGCCGAGTTGCGGTGTTCAGCTACAACACCGCGGGCCTGATCAACCAGGTCAGCCTCCGTCGCCCCGACGGCTCGGACTCCACCCCCGGCGCCGAGATGCTCCGCTACCAGTACACCTACAGCCAGCCCGGGGGTGAGCTGGCACAGCTCCGCACCTCGCGCCTCACCGTCTACAACGGCAACGCCATCGGGAACTCCTCCAGTGACACCACCGCCGCGGACAACAACGTCTCCGATGGAGGCAGCATCGGCGCCATCACCGAGTACGACTACACCGACAACGGTCGACTGATCGAGATTCGCGACGCCCGAGAGACCGCCACTGGCGCGGGTGGCGTCACCAAGTTTACGTACGACAACCCGACAAACCGCGTGAACCAGATCGAGCGGGTCAAGCAGGGTGGCGCCTCGTCGACGGTCAACTTCACGTACTTCCAGGGCGCTGGCGCCGACGGCGCCACCTGTGAGAGCGAGAAGGACAACGACGCCAAGTTCCGCACCAACGTCAATGGCGAGCGCACCGGCATCGAGGACGTGACGAAGTACTGCATCGACAATCACGCCCGGGTGCTCCGCACTACCGACGCCAACAACAACAAGCGTTCTAGTTCGTGGACCGTCAACTCGAACGTCGACATGGCGGCCATGCCCGGCACCGGCTCCGGCACCGCCATGTACAACTACTCCTACCAGGGTGATGACGAGAACGCCACGAAGGCCGAATCGCCGGAAGGGTCGACCAGCGGCGCTACCTACGGCAGCGGCAGCGAGCACAATCCGGAAGCCGTTCAAGGTGATGACTCCGGCGGTGAGCTCAACTCCTGGGAGTATGAGTACGACGATAAGGATCGGGTCACCGAGGCCCGTGCGGGCAATGACGACCTGAACATCACGTACAACTACTGCTGGACCGAAGAGGGACAGATCCGGCGCATCTTGCCTGGGACCGGGTTCAACGGCAACGAGACCTGCACCCAGGCCGCCAATGGCCCGCAGGGTGACGACACGGTGTTCTCCTACAACGCCAAGAACGAGCTGCTGTCCGTTAACCGCCCCTCAGGCGGCGACCAAACGTTCACCTACGACAACCTGTCCCGGATCCGGACCGTCACAGACGGCAACGGCACCCGCACCCGCTACTGCTATGACGCCCTCGACCGTGTCGTCCGAGCCGATCACTACGACCCGGCTAATGTCAACGACGCGAACGTCAACTGCGGTCAGAACCCACCCTCGGGTGTGCAGACAGTGCGGTGGGACTATGACCTCGCTGGCAACCTCGTCGAGTTGGGCAACCTCACCACACCGAACAAGATCTTCGAGTACGACGACCTCAACCGGTTGACGAGCGAGCG
Organism: uncultured Nocardioides sp.; assembly: GCF_947489365.1. Lineage (GTDB taxonomy): Bacteria > Actinomycetota > Actinomycetes > Propionibacteriales > Nocardioidaceae > Nocardioides. The sequence continues at coordinate 298,588 of NZ_CANLDB010000005.1, read as the reverse complement.
ACCGCAAAACCCATCCAACCGCACCGACTACAACTATGACCTCGCCGGCAATGTCATCCGCACCGCCGTTGACAGCGAGACTAGCGACGGACTCGAGGCGACCCTCTACACCTACGACCGGCTGAACCGGCTCGAGAGCCTCGACGACCAGCGGCCGGGCAACGCCACCATCACCTTCGGCTACGACAACCAGGACAACCGCACCCGCACCACCTTCCCGATCCTGAACTCCAGTGGACAGGTGACTAGCAACCCACTCGTCCAGCGCCGCATCTACGACAACGACTCCCAGGTGCGATGTGAGTTCTCCATCCGGGGAAACAGTCTGTCTAACGAGATCAATTGCGACGCCGTCCGTGGCAACGGCAACCTCATCACCTACCGCGAGTACGACTACAGCAACCCCGATCTTGAGGACATTCCGTCGACCGATAAGGACGAGACGCGGACGTCGACCAAATACGGCATGATCGAACTCGGAAACAAGCAGACCAAGTACCAGTACGACCCGATCAAGCGCCTGAAGAAGGCGGTAACTCGCAACGGAGGGGCCAATAACGACCCCATCCTACGCGAGTTCGAATACGAGTACTCCGAGCGCTCGAATCTGACGAACGAACTCACGGGTGGCACGACTCCCAGCCTCGAGACCGGCCGCCTACAGATGAGGTACGACAACGGGGACCAGATTTGCACCTCGGTCCGCCAGTTGACTGACGCGCCGAACCTCGACTGTGACCCCGCTACGACGGTCCCGGACCAGACCACGTACAGCCACAACGCCGACGGCGACCTGCTCAGTGCGTCAGGCGGTGGGTCACAATCGCTGAACGGTCTGCAACTGGACTACAACCTCCCGCGGCAGACCACCAGCATTACCCCGCCTGGAATGGGGCCAAACACGTCGCACACCGGTGGCACCCAGGCCTACGACGGTGTGGAACAGGATCGACGAACCAGTGCCGGCAACACGAACTTCTCCTACGGGTACGCCGGCGACATCTCCGCACAGAAGACCACGGATCAGCCAGCGCAGTTGTTCGTCCGAGACACCAGCGGCAATTTGCTGGCCATGCTCACGCGGGATCCGAACAACGCTGGACAAATCCGAGACACCGACTACTACCTGACCGACGAGCAGCAATCAGTGATTGGGACCTACGACGGTCGCGGGCGCATCGCTGCCAACGAGGACGACGGCAACGGAATGATCCGCTACCTGTACGAGCCCTTCGGTCAAATCATCCGCACTTGGACTCACCCTGGCGCCGGCACATCAAACCAGGACGGCTCGGAGAACGGTGCTCTGCAAGCGCCGTCGTCGAACATGAACCCGTTCACTTACGTTTCGGGGTACCACGATCGAGCCACTGGACTGATCAAGTTCGGCACGCGGTACTACATGCCGTCTATCGGGACCTGGACTCAGCGTGACCCGAAGAATGGGTCCATGGCCCAGCCTCTAACTCTGAACGCCTACAACTACGCAGCGTCGAATCCCTGTAACAACACCGACACCTCAGGCAGGAGTATTGACTGTGCGTTCACGGTGGTCGGCGTGGTGATTGCCGTGTACTTTAGTTTGTCAAGCGCGTGGGCCCTAGGAACAACAGGTGTCTTTTCGGCGTATGGGGTCGCTTCGACCTGTTACGGATTCAGCTTTGACGAGGCGGCTGAGGACAGTTACTACCCGTACACCGACTATTATCCTGCTGGCGGTGCCACCGGAGACAGTCCGTACTACTACGATTGACCATCCTGGGACAGGAGACCGAGTAAAGGTGGCGCCGAGAAAGATGGACGAAGATAACAAGCGGTCTCGGCTGGCCTCTGCTTCAGCAAGGCGGGATCTGATCATTTTCAGAGGCGGCGTCGCAATCTTCGGGCTTCTCGTCTTGAGCTTGATTTACTTCAACGGCATCGGAACTGAGGCCTTAACGATGTTGGCGCTCGCCGCCGTTAGTCTTACTGCGTTCTGGAGGGCGAGGGTTAGAGGCAGGTAGGGCCGGGTCCCTTCTCATCATTGAGATCGACGTAGAGCCTGGTCGGCGCACGTCCAAACATCGACTGCTGGGTTCTAGGAAGGCGCGAGGTGCGATCCTCGGTGGGCACGATCGCTCGGCCCTGTCTCTACGGATGCGCTCAGCTAGGCTGCAGTCGTCGAAGGAGACGGCTTACCTGGGACGGACGTGGCTTATGGGTGAGGTCGGGATGCGGGTGCCTGATGATGCCTGGCGGGCTACGTCTGTTGGGCGATCGGCCGACTGGACGCGGTGCTGGAAAGGTTGACAACCGTTGGCCGCGTTAATTGCGTCATGCGGTCAACGGTCCCGAGGTGGGGGTCAGTCCGTCCTCCCATACGTGGCAGTCGGCGCTTTCACGCTGCTCGGTCTTGCCCTGTTGGTCTCCTCAGTCCTCATCCTGGCGGCCTAAGCGGCAGGACGGGGGCGCCGTCTCGGCGGTGGCCTCCCGGACCGAGTTGCTCACAAGGTGAGCTCCGACCCCGGTCTCCGTAAGTGGCCATGTAGGTCCCGCGCTCGTCTGCGGCGCACTTGAAGGAGGGGCTGCGGACGTTCGAGGTGATCCACCCGTCTACCTGCTGGAACTTGCCGCTGACCTCGGCGAACTCTGCATGGTCCGCATCGTCAGTCCTCAATGAGGTGCACCCCGCCGAGGTCGTCGACGCCGAAAAGATCCAGCCGCAATCGGCGCCTCACCTCGGCGCTCACCCGCATAATAGGGCCGCGCAGCCGCTCGGGCCCGACGAGCACGTACTGGGTGGCGTCGGGGAAACGAGACGTTGCACCGCAGAATTTGGCCGTAGCCAGTGTCGACGTCGAGCCCCGGGCTGCTCGTCGTGCCCTTCACCTCGCCGATCAGGAGTTCTGCACCACGCTTGGCGCGCACGTCTGCGTAGTCGGAAGCGTCGGTCTGCACGTCCCAGCCGCGCTCGAGCAGGTAGGTCTCGAATGCGGCCTGAACCTCGGCTTCCTTCATTGGGTCATCTCCGTCCGCCGGGCCTTGCGGTATTGAAAATAGAACGAGGCGCTTAGTCCAAGCTGCGAGAGACCCAAAAGCAACTGGGACCACTTGAAGTCGCCGTCGAGCCAGCCCGAGAAAGTCATCGCCAGGATCGGCGTGGCTAGGAGGCCCAGAACTATGGCTGTATTCCGAAGTTTCTTCGGCTGCGGTTGCATCCTGCGATCTGCGGATGCGCCCCAGTTTTCCCAGTGGGCGTCTTCTGCGCCGTTCCAACCTGGGCCGTATGGACCGTCAGGGGGTCGCTTGTCCTGATCAGTCATTCGGCCGCAAGCCCATTCTGACCAGGTCCCGGCGTGCGCGAACGTATCGCCCGGCGTAGAGGGATGTCAGTACGAGAGGTCCGAGAACGACCACCGCCGTGCGCCAGTCGAGCTCTCCGGTCCCGAACGCGGACAGGGCCACGATGAACAGTATGGCGGCAGCAATGCCGGGTCGGAACCGACAACTCAGCATGTCGTCGACTGGTTCGGCGGCTTCGATCTCACTCACCGTCTCGCTTCTGACGGCCGCTGAACTTTCGGTATAGCACAAAGCCGAGAATCAGCAGGAAGATCGGGATGCTGATCCACAGCGGGAACAGGCGGGTTCCACCACTGGTGGGCGGGGGTGCTGCGAAAATGAGGACCAGCGACGTCAACGCTTCTCATCTTTGCGTAAGCAGTCCCGCTCCCCAGCGAGACCTATGCGCCGAGATTAGTGGTCGTCCTGCCTCTCGTCAGCACGCTGCGTGAACGCCCGGGCCGCCACGATCACCTCAGCGTGCTCCCGCCTGACCCAGTAGCGCCCACCGTGAAACGTCCCCGGCATCTGTTCCTCACGGATCATCCATTGCGCCCATTTCACGGTCAGCCCGGCCATCGCAGCGACGGTGGTGGTGTCGAGCCAGACGTGGGCGAGGTCCGGCGGGTTGCCGTGCTGCTGGCGACGTCGCTCGCGCTCGGCACTTTCGGCCTCGCGTTCCAACAGCCATGCTCGAACTGGGTCAAGCGACTCGACGTAGATCGAGGCGTGGGCTTTCACCCGGCGCGACCCGTCGGCCGGCGGGGGAGTCTGTTCAAGGACGACGTGGCGCAGCGGAGCGCGGACGGTGGCCTCACCGACGCTGAGACGACGGGCGGCCTCGCGGTAGGTGATGCGCACGCCGGCCATGTGGCGAAGCTAAGTGTTGTGGTGAGCGGAGTGGGACAGCATGACACTTAGGGGTTGCGTGTCTCGAGGTCCCGGACGCTGGCAGCGAGCCCTTCTGGACGCACTTGACGGCTCCGAAGGTGGGTTCGCGGTAACGCATCGAGACTCCAGTCATAGCGAGCAGGTGGCGCTTCGGCGTGCTGCCTACAAGCTGGAGGAAGCCGGCCGCTTGGTTCTGACCTCCGAGGATGTCGCCGGCCAGCGTCGGCTCGTCGCCCATCGCGTTGGGGATGTGGTGGTGCCGCCGGACGTCACCACGGGACTCGACGGCAAGAGGTATCGCAGATCGAGCAGTGTGTCTCCGCAGGACGTGGCGTGAGCTCGCGGGTCAAGCTCGCGGGCTGGATCATCGCGTACTTCGTGGTCGGAAACGTGGTCGTCCTCCTGGCTGGCCGTTCGAACCAGTCGATCGCGGTAACCTTTGTGGTTGCTGTTGGGCTGTTCATCTTGGCGGTCCTGGTGCTTCAGCGGGTTCGGCGTCGGAGGGCGGCCGATGGTCCACGGGCTGAGGAGCCGGAGGGTGGAACCAGAGCGAGCGGCAAACAACCTGGTGGGCTCCGCGGCTGCACAGGAGAAGCGGTGAGCAACTTGGTCGGGGTGACGCGGTGTTGCTGGGGCTGATCCCGTGCATGTCCGGTGGGATCTTCATCTGGCTGCTTGTCACGGAGGACCGGCTGTTGGCGCAGGCGTTCTTGTTGGGCACCGTCGTGGCGTCGATCTACGTGGCCTACTCGAACTTCGCGCACGCCGTGGTTCACGGACGGCCGGAGGGCAGCGCATGACCGACGAGTCGCCACGGGCAGCGCCCTACGGCCCGGGCTGGAGCAATGGGCCTGAGCCGATGCAGCCTCGTCGAGCTGGTCCCCTGCGGGCGATGCATCAGTGGAGCCAGCGCCACCCTGTGCTGGACGGCATGGTCTTAGGGCCCATCACCCTGCTCGCGCTGCTGATCTGGCGAGGCATGGGCATCTTGGACGTGTCGCTGGCAATCTGTTTGCTGATCGGCCTCATCGCAACAGGGCTTGGCGCCTGCGCTGGCCTCAACAATCGGCGCCGCAACCGTAGGCGGGTAGAACGGGGCGAACCGGAGGGCCCTCTTGTGGTCTTCCTTGGCTTAGCGACTCGGGCCAGCCTGCACCACTCATCGGGCGGGTCATCCTGCCGGCCGTCTGCTTGATGGCGCTCGTCGTCGGCTTCGCGAGCGCACCGATCATCAACGCAAAGTCGCCAGGCTGAACGGGCCCGCCAGCCAGGGGCGGTTCACACCTGACGCCGGCGCCGGCCACGCCTCGAATGGTGTCGGCCTGCATGGCGCCGCCGTCGGAGTTCTCGATTGGCGATGAGGACCAGCGCGTCGCGAGCCGAAACGGTCATCCATGCACGCAAGGGTGCCGTAACGCGCTAACGGGCCCGGGCGGTTGCCGAGGTGTAGGCGCGAGTACCCAACTGACTGAGGTTGCGCGAACCCGATTGATGGAGCCGGGGCCGCGACACTCACGGGTGGCATCTGTGACCGAATGCCCGTGCAAGCCCATCGCGGTTATAAGGACACGCGAGCCGCCGGCGTCGATCTGTCGGCGGCTCACATGATGTCAAGCCAGGTCAGGAGGCGCTGTCGAAAGCCTCGCGGACCTCGGACGGGATCCGACCACGATCGGGGACGTCGTAACCGTTGTCCTTCGCCCAGGCTCGCACCTCGGCGGCCGCGGGGCCGTTCGAGGTGGACTTCTTAGACCCGGACCGCTTCACCTTGCCGACCTTCGTCGCGACGCCCAGGTAGGGCTCGACGGCCTTGTAGAACTTCTCCGCCTCCTTGGCCGTTAGGTCGATGCTGTACTCGGTGCCGTCCCACCCGAAAGTCAACGAGGGCGCATCGTTGTCCTTGATCTCGTCGCCGGACAAGTCCGACACATGCGTGATGCTCACCTTCTGAGCCATGTCACTCCTTTGAACTCGCGTGGATTAGATCCCCCATGTGGTCACGCTATCGACTGGTCAATTCGCATGTCCATTTGACCGGTTGTCCGGGGCCTCCCAGCGAGCCGTCTGACGGCGATCAGCAAGTCGATGAGCAAGTTGGCTTCATTGTCGATGATGTGAATCACCGGACGACTCCACCGCTGGTAGCTGGCCTGACCGCACACCACTTGGAACGACCCTGTTCGGAGGCCTGGTCTCGCCGAGCACTCGGCTGAGAGTTCATCGAAGCCACGGGCCAGCATCGAGTAGCCCCCCCCCCGTCGCCCGAGTCCTCGGCGAGGTGCGCACGCCCGGGGCCGGACGCCACGTACAGGTAGTCCCAAGCGGCGCTTGCGCGGTCATAAGTGAGGGCGTCGGCTCAGGCATTCCCCCGCTCGTAGGAGGTCAGGAGCGCGTAGTCATGCTCGAATCCGTGGCTCGTCCTGCCGACGTAGTGCAGTTCAGCAATCTTGGTGCTGTGGCCCGCCCAGTCGGCCGCATCGTGAATCTTGACGCCCGCGTCTAACCAGATCGTGATGGCGGCCTTGCGTAGTGTCTTCGGGGGCATGTTGACGAGGGCTGCCTTCGGTCCCCCTGCGAAGACTTTCTCGCACGCCGGCCGCCAGAAGGCGCTTCTGATGTTGCCCCAGTCGAGACGCGCGCGACCAGACGCGCTGGAGAACGTACGACTTTCAAGGGCAAATCCCGACTCAAGGTGAGCCCTGAGCGCTTCCGCGGTTTCTGGGAATGCTGGGATTACTCGCCGCTCACCGGGCAGTCGGTGCTTCAGTGACCGTAGGCGTCGACCCTGCAGGTTGGTCTCGGTGTCGTAGACCGCTGCTTCGGTCTGTTCGAAGGTGACCAGAGTTGGTCGATCGGCGCTTCCGAAAGCGATGAGTTCGGGGCGGTGAGCCACGAGTTCACCCGGTCTTGCCCCCAGCGTTCCGGCGGCTAGGACCAGAGCGCGGAACCGAGCCCCGGCGGGATGCCCATCGATGGTGGGACCCAAAGTGGCGATCGCCTCGGCGAGGTCTCGGATCTCAGGGAGAGAGGGCAAGACTCGATCGCTCACACGCTGTGGACGGGGTGGTGGTGCGTAGCGCCCCACGCCTTGCAGCGGGTCGCCTGTGGTGTAACCGCTTCGACGCGCGGCGGAGACGATCATCGACACGGTGATGTAGAAGGCGCGCACCGTTGCAGGCGACGCCACTTCGGCGTCGAGCGCTAGGTCGGTCTGGCCTTGAGCGAAGGCTGACTCCAGCCGGCGCTCATTCACCGCGGCGGTCCGCGCGTTGACCTTCCTGCGTGCCGAAACCGCACGGCGCAGATCGTCAGCGGTCAGGTCACGCAGAAGGATCGGGGCGCCGGGAGGTTTCGCCGCGGTGCACCGGTTGTCGCCGTCGGGATAGACGAGCAGGTCCATGGCAAGGCGCATGTTGCGGCGGTGTCCGAGCATGTTCTTGTCGTTGAGCGTCTCGGCGATCAAGGGCCACCAGACCAGCTCGCAATAGGCGGCGAAGGACGGCCCGCGATCGTTCTCGGTGGGCAGCGCGCGGAGTTTGGAAACATTGCGGATGTCCACGTCTGCTTCGCCGATCTGAGCCGGAGGAATGGCTGGGTTGATCGGCCAACCTCGGTCGTCGGCCTGCCAGTCGTTGAGCTTCGCGCGAAGCAGGTTGTCGTGGAACGTCTTGGCGTGGCCCTTCTGGCGAAGGGTCCTCTTGTGAAGGACTGTGTCGACGCGCCATCGCACGAACCACCTCGTCGCGGCGCGATCGCTAGCAGCGACGGTGCGTCCGTCACCGCTGCGTCCCTGCAGGTTGTAGACCCCCCACTTGGTCATCGGACCTCCCTCTGCTCGAGGAAGTCCCGAACATCGGCGGGCCGGAAGCGGATTTGACCGTTGATGCGAATGAACCGGGGGACCAAACCACTGTCAGGGCCCTTCGCCGACCACTTGCGCACGACCGACTCGCTGACGGCGAACCATGCCGCGAGCCCCCGGATGTCGATCAGGGGCTCATCGACGAACCCTGGATGCGTGTCACGACTGGTCTCCAATTTGCGTCGGCGCGCTCCTTCCCCGCCCTCTCGCGAGGCGCTGGCCGAGCGGGTGTCGTCGTCACCGCTCATGCGCACCACCGCAGCCGCGCTTCGCCCCGAGCGGCCCGGTGGGCCGCAACAATTGCAATCGCGCAATAGTCGGCAATCATCTGCAACAGTCGAATCGGACGGTTGCAGCCAGACCCCTTGAGAAGTCGACAGGGGCGCCTGGTCGGTGGGGGCGCGGTCACGTCGGGCGCGGAAGGGGCGGCGGAGTCGCGAACGGTCATGCAAGGCCCTATGCCGTAGGCCCCGAGGTCTGGTGCCGTCCTTTCGAGGGGCCCATCCGCTGCGCTCCGGGACAGAAGACGGGACTGAACCGCGACGACTCGCCCTCGTGCTGACCCTGGTCTGCAACCGCAACTTGAAGGCCGGTGGGCCACCCAGACTCCGCACGGCCTCCACTTGCCGCGTCGGGCACACTGCGGGCACAGTTGCGTGCCCCGATCGGCACCGATCTGAACCGATCTGCCACCGGATTGGGCCAACGCCGCACGTTTGGCCCGCTGCGAGGGAGCTTCCGCTCTGACTACGGATCAGAAGGTTTGGGGTTCGAATCCCTACAGGCGCGCAGCAGACGGAAGCCCCAGGTCGGCGTCGCCGACCTGGGGCTTCGTCGTGCATCGGATGGCGCTGATCGAGGGTCGCGCCGGGCCTCCAGCGTCGATCGGTCAGCCGGTCGTGACCTCGACGGCGGTGATCGCCGCCGGCGCCAGGTGGACGAAGCCTGCGAGCTGACCCGTGGTGGTCCGGGCCCGCCGTCCGCCGAAGCGTTCTCGGGCCGACGCCGCGGCGATCCCGAGAGACCCGTGGAGAACGACGTTCGAGACCACGCTGACGAGCCCGAGCAGTGGCTGGTCACCCAGCGCCTCGCCCGCGCCAAGCGCCTACCGCACGACGTCCGCGGCGCACGCGGCGTCGAGGGGTCCGGGCCGCACGTCGGCGCAGCGGTTCGCCTCGACACCCAGCCCCGCTCGGCGGTGAGGTCAGGATCTCTGCGTGCCTCTCACGACGCCCCACCCGTTCGGAGCGCACTCGTGCCACGAGTCGTGACCCACCTGGAGAGGTGCTCGACGTGTCGCCGGTGAAGGCAGTGCTGCCGGGCTCGTCCGCCGCGGCGGTGACGATCTCGGCCGTCCTGGTCATCGACGCGGACGTGTCGATGCCTGTCTGGGTCCTGGTCGTGGTCGGTGCCTCCGCTGCAGCAGTCCCCTACACGCGGTGGCCGGTGGACACGGGGACAGCCAGCGCGGCGCAGTGACCGGGTCCGGCGTCCAACGTCGTGAGGTGCCACCGCGCCCGGACCGCGGGAGCGGGGTCGAGGCCGTCCACGATGCCGATGCCCTCGGCCTTGAGTATCGCCTCGAGGCGCGTCCACACCGCGTGGAACGCGTACGTCGGGTCGTCCGACCCCCTGACCGCGGCCGCGTCCGCGGGCCCGAGGTGGTCCGCGACGAGCTGAGGCAGGTCGGGCAGCGGCCGCACGCGCTCGACGTCGACGCCCACCGGGCGGTCGGAGAGCGCGACCGCGACGAGGCCGTCGGTGCGGGAGACGCTGACGTGTCCGTGCTCGGCGACAGGAGCGCGACCGGGACGCCGGGCCACCCGCCCGGCACCCAGCTCATGCAGCAGGGCGTACGGCGACGTGCCCGCCGGCGCCAGGCGGACGACGACGCCGGGGGCGACGACGACGTCGGGCGCGGCGGTGAAGGGGGAGCCCGTGCTCACCCGCGGGTCAGCCTCCGGTACCGGGCCAGGACCAGCGGCATGAACACCGCCAGCACGGCCAGCGAGGACAGCACGGCGTACAGGGTGGGGTGCTGCAGCGACCAGGTGTCGGGCTGCGGCAGGCTCGCCGGGGTGGGGTTGCCGAGCAGGTCCCGCACGGAGGTGGCGACGGCCGAGACAGGGTTCCAGGCGGCGAACTCGCGCAGCGGGGTCGGCATGTTCTCGGCCGACACGAAGGCCGTCGAGATCAGCGACAGGGGGAACAGCCAGATCAGCCCGGCGCTCTGGGCGACCTCGACGGTGCGGGCGAACACCCCGACCGTCGCGCCGACCCAGGACATCGCGAACCCGAACAGCACCAGCACCCCGAAGGCGAGGACGGCGTCCCCGAGGGAGCCCTCGACCCGCCAGCCGACCAGCAGGCCGCACAGCGCGGTCACCACCAGGGTGGCGACTCCGACGACCATGTCCGAGGTGGTGCGCCCCAGGATCACCGCGAGCGGTGACATCGGCAGGGATCGGAACCGCTCCACGATGCCCTTCTGCAGGTCGTTGGCGAGCCCGACGGTCGTGAAGGACGCGTTGAAGACCATGCTCTGGGCGAAGATGCCGGCCATCAGGAACCGGCGGTAGTCCTCGCCGCCCAGGCTGCCGCCGAACACGAACGCGAACAGCACCACGAACATGATCGGCTGCACCAGGCCGGTGGTGATCCGGCCCGGGATACGCGCCACGTGACGCATGTTGCGGCCGGTGAGCACGTAGCCGTTGCGCAGGGTCTCGGCGCCGGCGGCGAGGAACGTGGCCTCGGACCGCACGCCGGAGCGGGTCTCGGTGGGGGCGCTCATCCGGTCTCCTCCTCGTCCTTCGGTGCCTCGGCGCCGTGGCCGGTCAGGGCCAGGAAGACGTCGTCGAGGGAGCTGCGGTGCAGGCCGAGGTCGACGAGCTCGACCTCGTCGCGGGACAGGTGGGCGAGCAGGTCGGCCATCACCTCGGGCCCGCGGTCGGTGGACACGCTGGCGCGCCCCGTGCGGTGGTCGACGGACGGCGTACCGACGCCGACGGCCTCGAGTGCTCGGGCGGCGGGGTCGAGGCCGGAGCCGTCGCGGACCTGGAGGGCGAGCGTCGCGCCCTGCACCCGCTCCTTGAGCTCCTCCGCGCTCCCGCGGGCGATGACGACACCCCGGTCGATCACGGTGATCAGGTCGGCGAGGCGGTCGGCCTCCTCGAGGTACTGCGTCGTGAGCAGCACCGCGACGCCGTCGACGAGGAGGTCCTCGATGACGGCCCACATGTCCAGGCGGCTGCGAGGGTCCAGGCCGGTGGTCGGCTCGTCGAGCACGACGACCTGCGGGCGGGCCACGAGTGCCCCGGCCAGGTCGAGGCGGCGGCGCATGCCCCCGGAGTACAGCCCGGAGCGGCGTCCGGCCACGTCGTCGAGTCGGAACCGCTCGAGCAGCTCGTCGGCCCGCGCAGCAGCGCGCTTGCGGGACATGCCGTAGAGCCGACCGAGCAGGTGCAGGTTCTCGAACCCGGTCAGGTGCTCGTCGACGGCGGCGTACTGCCCGGAGAGTCCCAGCGCCCCACGTGCGGCCCGGCTGTGGGCGACGACGTCGTGCCCGGCGATCTCGGCACGGCCCTCGTCGGCGCGCAGCAGCCCGCACACGATGCGGACGGTCGTGGTCTTGCCCGCACCGTTGGGCCCCAGCAGGGCATGCACCGACCCGGGGGCGACCTCGAGGTCGACGCCGTCGAGGACCTGGTGGTCCCCGAAGCGTTTCCGGAGGCCGGTCGCGCGAAGGGCGGGTCGGGCCGGGGCGGTCAGGGGCTCAGCCACCGACCGCGACCCCCAGCGTGGTGGGGTCGTCCCAGTTCTCCTCGATCCACGAGACCGCGTCGGCACGCGTCGCGTCCTCCAGCACGGCGCGCCAGCCCTCGGGCACGGCGACGAAGACGGGCCACAGGGAGTACTGGCCCTCGTCGTTGAGCAGCACGTGGTAGCGGGCGTCGGTGTCCTCGAACGGGTTGGTCATCTCGCTCCTCCTCGGGGGTGGGGTGTGCGGTGGTGCGACCGGGTGGGGCGACGGGGTCGCCGCGCCTCACCCGTGGTTCGGGGCCGGAGGGTCATCGGGCGGGCCCTCCGAGCGTGGCGCCGACCACAGGGCCGACGTCGACGAGCGCGTCGGCGTCCATCAGGTCGAAGTGGGCGTGGGCCACGGGGTGCTCGACGGGCCGGGACCCGACGTACGGCGCCCACTGCTCGGCCAGCGGGGGCCCGTCGGGTCCAGGCTCGGCGGCCACCAGCGTGGTCGGCACGTCGATCCGTGGCGGCTCGCCGGCCGCCCGCAGGGCGTCCCCGACGGCGCCGACGCCTCGCGCGAGCCTGTCGGCGGCCTCGGCGCCGAGCAGCTCCAGCAGCGCGTCAGCGGAGTCGCCCTGTGCCTCGCGGTACGCCGCCACCGCACCGGTGGGGTCGTCCGGGTCCACCTCGAGCGGCACCGCGTGGGGGTAGGAGTCCAGCAGGATCAGGTGCTCGACCTCCTCGCCGTCGGCCAGCAGCCGGGCCGCGACCCGGTGGGCCAGCACGCCGCCGAGGGACCAACCCAGCAGGGCGTACGGGCCGTGGGGGCGGGCGCGGCGCAGGCTGGCGACGTAGCCGTCCACCAGCTCGTCGAGGTCCCGCGGCAGCGGGTCCCCGGCGACCAGCCCGGGGGCCTGCAGCCCCAGGAGGGGTCGGTCGACCAGGTGCGGCACCAGTCCGGCGTACGGCCAGGCGAGGCCGGAGATCGGGTGGATCGCGACCAGGGGCGCCCGGTGCCCGTCGGCACCCAGGGTCAGCAGGCGGTCCAGGCCGGAGTCCGCGGGGGCGTCACCGTCGAGTCGGGCAGCGAGCCCGGCGACGGTCGGCGTCTCGAAGAGCGCGCGCACGGCCATCTCCTCGCCGGTTGCGGTGCGGATCCGGGAGACCAGCCGTGTCGCGAGCAACGAGTGGCCGCCGAGGGCGAAGAAGCTGTCGTCGACACCGACCTCGCCCACCCCGAGGACTTCGGCGAAGAGCGCCGCGAGCACCCGCTCACGCGGGGTCCGCGGCGGTGTCCCTCCGCCGGCGCCGACGGTCGCGGCCTCCGGGAGGGCGCGCCGGTCCAGCTTGCCGTGGGCGGTGAGCGGCAGCTCGTCGAGCACCGCCATCGCCGTGGGCAGCATGTAGTCCGGCAGCCGCTCCGCGGCCGCCGTCCGTACGACGTCCACGTCGAGGTCGGCGCCAGGCTCCGGCACCAGGTACGACGCGAGCGCCGCGGCTCCGGAGCCGTCGGTGACCGCGACGGTGGCGGCTCGGGCGACCCCCTCGAGGGCGGTCAGCACCGCGTCGACCTCACCCGGCTCGACGCGGAACCCGCGCACCTTGACCTGTTCGTCGACCCGCCCGGCGAAGGCGAGGTCGCCCCGGGCGGTCCAGCGGGCGCGGTCGCCCGTCCGGTACATCCGCGAGCCGGGCGGGCCGTACGGGTCGGCGACGAACCGCTCGGCCGTCAGGTCGGCGCGGCCCAGGTAGGCCCGGGCCACCCCGGCGCCGGCGAGGTAGAGCTCGCCGTGCACTCCGGGGGCGACGGGGGCCAGCCGGTCGTCGAGCACGAGGGCCCGGGTGCCGGCCACCGGCGTCCCGATGACCGGGTGGGACGTCGCCTCCAGGTCGGCCACCACGGCGTCGACGGTCGACTCGGTCGGGCCGTACAGGTTGACCGCACGCCCCGGCCGGGCCGCGAGGTCGCGCCACAGGTCGTCGCCCACGGCCTCCCCGCCCAGCGCGGTGACCGCGAGCTCGGGCAGGCCGAGTCGCAGCAGCTCGGCGACGTACGACGGGGTGGTCTCGAGGACGTCGATCCCGCGGTCCGCGACGAGCGCCACCAGGGCCTCGGGGTCGACCCGGGTCTCGTCGTCGACGAGGTGCAGCTCGTGCCCGGCCAGCATCCACAGCACCGGGTCCCACGAGGCGTCGAACGTGACCGCCGTCGTGTGGGCCACCCGCAGCCGTCGACCCGCGGCGTCCGCGGCGGGGGAGAACAGGGTCTCTTCGTGCTGAGCCAGCAGCGCCGCCAGCGAGCGGTGCTCGACGACCACGCCCTTGGGCTCGCCGGTGGAGCCCGAGGTGAACAGGACGTACGCCGCGTCGTCGGGCCGCGGACCGGCCGGCAGGGCCGAGGTCTGCGGCATCTCGGGCACCGCGTCGGTGCCCGTCAGCAGCGCGTCGAGGTCGTCGGCGTCCAGCACGAGCGCCGGCGCCGCGGCCCGGGTGATGGCCTCGACGCGACCCGCGGGCTGCGCCGGGTCGATCGGGAGGTACGTCGCCCCCGAGCGCAGGATGCCCAGGAGGCCGACCACGCTGCTCACGGAGCGCGGCACCGCGAGCCCGACGACGTCGCCGCGGCCGATGCCGCGGCGGGCGAGAAGGCCGGCGAGGCGGTCGGCCAGCTCGGCGACCTCGGCGTACGTGAGGGTCTCCGGGCCGTCCGCCGGGTCGGTGCCGGGGGCGACCAGGGCCGCCTCGTCAGGGTGGGCCTCGACGGTCCGCGCCCACGTGTCGAGCACGGTCGAAGCTGTCGGTCCCGCCACGTCCTCGGATCTCGCGGGCAGCACGGCGGCCCGCTCGTCCTCGGTCAGCAACGGTAGGGCGGTCAGCGGGGTCGACGGGGCGTCCAGCCAGCGCCCGATCAGCCGGACCCACCGGTCGGCGAGCGCCTGGGCCGTGTCCTCGTCGTACAGGTCGCGGGCGTGCTCGAGCACGCCGCTGATCCCCGCGGGCGTGCCGTGGTCGTGGTGCTCGGCGACGGAGAACGACAGGTCGAACTTCGCGGAGCCCGCGGCCACGGGCAGCACCTCGGAGGTCAGTCCGTCGAGGCCGAGGTCGCCCGGGGTCTCCGCGTCGGCGGTGAGCATCACCTGGAACAGCGGGTGGCGCGAGAGCGAGCGCTCCGGTGCGAGCGCCTCGACGAGCCGCTCGAACGGCAGGTCGGCGTGGGCGAACGCGTCGACGTCGGTACGCCGCACCCGGTCCAGCAGGTCGGGCAGGGTCGGGTCGCCCGCGGTGTCGGTGCGCAGCACCAGGGTGTTGACGAAGAACCCGACGAGCTCGTCGAGCGCCTCGTCGCCGCGGCCGGCGACGGGGGTGCCGAGCGGGACGTCGTCCCCGCCGCCCTGCCGGGTCAGGAGTGCCGCGAGGGTCGCGTGGAGCAGCATGAACGGGCTGGCGTCGTGGCGGCGCGCGAAGTCGACGACGCGACCGTGCAGGTCGGCGTCGAGCGTGAACCGGACCTCGCCGCCCTCGTTGCTGCCCCGGGCCGGCCGTGGCCGGTCGGTGGGCAGGTCGAGCTCGGCGGGCAGGTCGGCAAGCTGCTCGGACCACCAGGACAGCTGGGTGGCGAGCTCGCTGTCGGGGTCGTCGGCCTCGCCCAGCACCTCGCGCTGCCACAGGGCGTGGTCGGCGTACTGCACCGCGAGCGGAGCGCGCTCGGGGGCGCGACCGGCCTTGCGGGCTGCGTACGCCTCGGCGAGGTCGCGGCCCAGCGGACCGAGGGACCAGCCGTCGGCAGCGACGTGGTGGACGACGAGCAGCAGCACGTTCTCGCCGGGGGAGACGGTCAGCAGCCAGGCACGCAGGGGACGGTCGACGGCGAGGTCGAACGGCGCCTCGGCCCGGCTGCGCAGGGCGTCCTCGAGGTCGGCCTCGGCGACCGTGAGCCGCTCGAGGGCGAGGTCGACGTCGTCGTGCACGCGCTGGTGCGGCTCGTCGTCGGTCTCGGGCAGCGTCGTGCGCAGGACCTCGTGACGGGCGACGAGGTCGCGGAGTGCGGCCTCGAGGGCGTCGGCGTCGAGGTCGCCGCTCAGCCGTACGGCGAGCGGGATGTGGTACGCCGCGCTGGTGTCCTCGAGCCGGTTCAGGAACCAGAGCCGGTGCTGGGCCCAGGACAGCGGGACGAGCGCGGGCCGCTCGGTCGCCGTCACCGCGCGACGGGCGGCGCCTGCGTCCGGCAGGCGGGCGGCGAGCTGCTCGACGCTGGGCGCCTCGAACAGGGCGCGCACGCCGAGCTCGACGTCCAGCTCGGCGCGGACCCGGCTGACGAGTCGCGTGGCGAGCAGCGAGTGGCCGCCCAGGTCGAAGAACCCGGCGTCGACCGGTGCGGGCTCGGGCAGGCCGAGCACCTCGGCGTACAGCCGGGCGAGGGTGCGCTCGGCGTCGGTGCTCGCCACGCGGCCGGACGCGGCGGCGACGTCGGCGGTGGGCAGCGCGTCGCGGTCGAGCTTGCCGTTCGGGGTCAGCGGCAGCGCCTCGATCGTCGCCCAGGCGGCGGGGACCATGTAGTCGGGGAGGGCCTGTGCGGCACCGGTGCGGACGGCGTCGACGTCGACCTCGCCGCCGGCGGTCGGTACCAGCCAGGCCGCGAGGCGACCGGCGCCGGCGGGGTCGGTGTGCACGGCCACGGCGGCCGCGGCGACGCCGGCCTGCTCGGCCAGCACGGACTCGATCTCGCCGAGCTCGACGCGGAACCCACGGACCTTGACCTGGTCGTCGACGCGGCCCACGAACTCGAGCACCCCGTCCCGGGTACGCCGGGCCAGGTCGCCGGTGCGGTACATCCGGGAGCCCGGGGCGCCGTACGGGTCGGCGACGAAGCGTTCCGCGGTCTGGGCCGGCCGGCCGGCGTACCCGCGGGCGAGGGCGACCCCGGAGAGGTAGAGCTCACCGGGGACCCCGGCAGGGACGGGCTGCAGGGCCGCGTCGAGCACGTGGGCGGCGACCCCGTCGACGGGCAGACCCAGCACCGGCGTCTCGTGGTCGGCGAGGTCGGCGACGACGGTGTCGACGCAGGCCTCGGTGGGTCCGTAGAGGTTGACCCCCCGGAGGGTGGGGTGCGCCCGCAGCTCACGCCACAGGGCGGCGCCGACGGCCTCGCCACCGAGCAGCGCCAGGCTGAGCCCGGTGTCACCGAGGCCCTCGGCCAACAGCGCCTGCACGTACGACGGGGTGGTCTCCACCGCGTCGATGCCGGCCTCGCGCACGAGGGCGACCAGCGCCTCGGGGTCGCGGCGGGTGTCGTCGTCGACCAGGTGCAGCTCGTGGCCCGAGACCATCCACAGCACGGGGTCCCAAGCGGCGTCGAACGACACCGCGGTGGTGTGCGCCATGCGGACCCGGCGACCGAGCCGCTCGGCGGTGGGCTCGTGGAGGGTCCGGCGCTGGTGGGCGTGCAGGTTGCCGAGGGCTGCGTGGTCGACCAGCACGCCCTTCGGGCGCCCGGTGGAGCCCGAGGTGTAGGTCAGGTAGGCCGGGTGCTCCGGCGCGACGGTCGGGAGCGCCGCGTCGACGTCGGCCTCGTCGAGCAGGCGACGGGTCGTGTCGTCGTCGAGCAGCACCGCCGGGGTGCCGTCGGGCAGCCGGTCGACGGAGGCCCGGTCGGTGAGGACCGTGCTCGGGTCGGCGTCCGTGACGATGTGCTGGATGCGGGCGCGGGGGTACTCCAGGTCGATCGGCAGGTAGACGGCGCCGGCGCGCAGCACCCCGAGCAGCGCCACCACCAGGTCGGCGCCGCGGGGGAGGGCCACGCCGACCCGCCGGCCGGCGTACCCGGAATCGCGCAGCACGGCGGCCGTGCGGGCAGACCGGGCGTCGAGATCGGCGAAGGTCAGCTGCTCGCCCGCGGTCCTCAGCGCCACCTCGTCGGGCCGGGCCGCGACGGTGGCTGCGAAGGCCTCCACCACGGTGCCGTGGTGGGCGCGGTCGCGGTGGTCCGTGGCGTCGAGCGCGGCCGTGCGCTCGACCTCGTCGAGGAGGACGGCGTCGCCGATCCGGGCGCCGGGGTCGGTGGCGACGGCGGTCACCAGCCGCTCGAGACGCACCACGAGGTCGCGCACCGTGTCGGCGTCGAACTGTGCGGGGTCGTACTCGACGGCCCCGGCGATCGACGTCCGCCCGTCGGATCGTTCCACCTCGCCGAGATCGACGGAGAGGTCGAACTTCGCGCCGGCGGCCTCGGCCGCGGCGTCGACCGTGACGTCGAGGCCGGGCAGCGCGAGGTCGACCGGGGCGTTGTTCTGGAAGGCGAGCATGACCTGGAACAGCGGGTGCCGGGTCAGGGAGCGCTCGGGGGAGACCTCCTCGACCACGCGCTCGAAGGGGACGTCCTGGTGGGCGTAGGCGTCGAGGGCGGTGGTCTTCACCCGCTCGACGAGCTCGTCGAACGTGGGGTCGCCGGACAGGTCGTTGCGCATCACGAGCGTGTTGACGAAGAAGCCGACCAGGCTGTCGAGGGCCTCGTCCGTACGCCCGGCGACGGGGACGCCGACCGCGACGTCGGTGCCGGCGCCGAGACGTCCGAGCAGCGCGGCCAGCGCGGCCTCGACGATCATGAACAGGCTGACGTCGTGGGCGCGGGCGATCGCCGCCAGAGCGTCGCGGAGGTCGGGGTCGAGGTCGACCTCGACGCGCGGCCCACCGGCCCCGGCGGTGGCGTCCGGCGCCACGGGCTCCCGGGGCCGGGCGCGGTCGCGGGGCAGGTCGATCTCGGTGGGCAGGCCGGCGAGCCGGCGGGTCCAGTGGTCGAGCTGGCGCGAGATCTCGCTGTCGTCCTCGTCCTCGTCGCCGAGCAGCTCGCGCTGCCAGAGCGTGTAGTCGGCGTACTGGACGGGCAGTGGCGACCAGTCCGGCGGGACGCCGTCGACGACCCGAGTGCCGTACGCGACGGCCAGGTCCGCGGCGAGGGGGCCCAGCGACCACCCGTCGCCCGCGGCGTGGTGGACCACCATCGAGAGCACGTGCTCGCGCTCGCCGAGCCTCAGCAGCCGCACGCGGAGCGGTAGCTCGCGGGTGAGGTCGAAGCCACGGGCGGTCTCGCGCCGCAGGACGTCGTCCAGCGAGCCGGGCCCGTCGGCGGGCGCGTCGGAGAGGTCGTCGGTGAGGACCTCGAGATGGTCGTCGTCGGGGGCCGCGATGAGCTGCCGGGGCTCCCCGTCGATCTCGGGGAAGGTGGTCCGCAGGGTCTCGTGGCGCGCGACGACGTCGTGGACGGCGCACTGCAGGGCCCACGGGTCCAGCTCCCCGGTCAGACGGAGGACGGCCGGGATGTTGTAGGCGCCGCTCCCGGGCTCGAGCCGGTTGAGGAACCACAGCCGGCGCTGGGCGAACGACAGCGGCAGCTCCTCGGGTCGCGGCATCGGCCGCAGCTCGGCGCGGCTCTCGGCCGCGCCCGCGAGCTCCACGGCCAGCCCGGCGACGGTCGGGTGGTCGAAGAGCGCCCGGATGGGCAGCTCCGCCCCCGCGGCGCTGCGGATGCGGCTCACCAGGCGGGTCGCGAGCAGGGAGTGTCCGCCGAGGTCGAAGAAGTCATCGTCCACGCCGACCCGCGGCAGGCCGAGGGTCTCGGCGAACAGCCCGGCGAGCAGCTGCTCCTGGGGGGTCTGCGGCTCGCGGCCCGCGCCGGCCGCGGTCTCCTCGCCGGTGGGGGCGGGCAAGGCGTCGCGGTCGAGCTTGCCGTTGGGGGTCAGCGGCATCTCAGGAAGGACGACGTACAGCGCCGGCACCATGTACGACGGCACGGCCGCGGCCACGGTCTCCCGCAGGTCGGCGGGGGTGAGCGTCGCGGCGTCGCCGGCGACGTACGCCACGAGCTGCTGGACGCCGTCGGCGTCGCGGACGACCACCGCGGCGGCGCTCACGTCGTCGCGCTCCCCGAGCCGGGCCTCGATCTCGCCGAGCTCGACTCGGAAGCCGCGGACCTTGACCTGGTCGTCGACGCGCTCGACGAACTCCAGCGTGCCGTCGGCGCGCCAGCGGGCGACGTCGCCGGTGCGGTACATGCGGTCGCCGGGGCCGCCGTACGGGTCGGCGACGAAGCGCTCGGCCGTCCGGCCTGGCTGGTCGAGGTAGGAGCGGGCGAGACCCGCGCCCGCGAGGTAGAGCTCTCCCGCCGCACCCACCGGCTTCATCTGCAGACCGGGGTCGAGCACGTAGGCGCGGGTGTTGGCGACGGGGCGTCCGATGACCGGGTCGTCGGACTGGCCGATGCGGGCGGTCACCACGTCGACGGTCGACTCGGCCGGGCCGAACAGGTTGTAGGCGAGGAGGTCCTCGCGGGCGGACAGCAGGTCCCACAGCTCCCGGCCGACGGCCTCGCCGCCGAGCGCGACGACGCGGATGGAGTCACCGGCACCGCCCAGCAGGCCCGAGGCGACGAGCTGCTCCATGTAGGTCGGGGTGGTCTCGACGAAGTCGATCTCGCGGGCGACCAGGAAGGCGACCAGCGCCTCGGGGTCGGTCATGGTCCGTTCGTCGACCAGGTGCAGCTCGTGACCGCCGATCAGCCACAGGATCGGGTCCCACCCGGCGTCGAAGGAGACGGGAGTGACGTGCGCGACCCGCAGTGGGCGGCCGCCGACGGCGGCCCGGGCGGGGGCGAACATGTCGGCGCTGTGGGAGGCGAAGAGGTTCACGAGCGACCGGTGCTGGACCACGATGCCCTTGGGGCGGCCGGTGGAGCCCGAGGTGTAGACCACGTAGGCCGGGTCGTCGGCGCCGACCCGGCCGCCGCGCTCGGCATCGGTCACCGGAGCGTTCGACCGTCCCAGGACGTCGGCCACCACGTCGGGGTCGTCGAGGACGAGCAGGGTGGCGCCCTCGGGCAGCTCGGGCAGCCGGTCGGCGACCGAGAGGTCGGTGACGACGACGCGGGGCTCGACGTCGTCGAGCATGTGGCGGACGCGCTCGGGAGGGTAGTCCGGGTCCACCGGCACCACGACGGCCCCCGACTTGTGGGTTGCGGCCAGGCTGATCGCGAACTGCGAGCGCCTCGGCAGCGCAACCGCGACGGCGGCGCCCGGCCCGGCGCCATGGGCCATGAGGACCCGGGCGAGCCGGTTCGCCCGGCGGTCCAGCTCGTTGAAGGTCGCGCGGGAGTCGGCGGCCACCAACGCCGTCGCGTCGGGGGTGCGGCGGACCTGGGACTCGAAGAAGTCGAGCACGGTGCGGTGGACCACGTCGACCGCCGTGCCGTGGGTGGCTCCGTCGATGACGTCCCGATCGGCGTCGGAGGCGATCCGGATGGCCCCGACGGTGGAGTCGTGGTCGCGGGCGACGGCTTCCAGGGTCACCAGGAACCGCGTGAGGTGGCCCTCGAGGGCCGCGGCGTCGTACAGGTCGGGGTTGACGTCGACGTCGATCCGCAGACCCTCCCCGTCGGGTGCGCGGGAGACCACGACCGACATGTCGTCGACGGGGCCGACCGACAGGTTGTGCAGGGTGCCTGCGTGGCCTCCGAAGTCGAGAGTGCCCTCGATGGGCAGGATGTTGATCGTCGGACCGGCCAGACGGGAGTCGCGGCCCAGACCGAGGTCGGCGCGGATGTCCTCCGGGCGGTAGCGCTGGTGCTTGAGCAGGCGTCGCACCCGGCCGGACACCTGGGAGGCCAGGTCGGTGATCGCCATCTCGGGGCGCACGTCGAGTCGCAGCGGGACGATGTTCGACACCATCCCCGGCACCCCCTTGGAGACCTTGCCCCGCCGGGCGGTGACGGGCAGGCCGAGCACGACGTCGCGCTCCCCTGTGTAACGGTGGAGGTAGGCCGCGAACGCCGCGATCAGGAGCGACGACCGTGACACCTTCATGGCCTTGGCGGCGGCGGCGAGGGCCTCGGCGGATTCGGACGGCACGTCGCGGGTGCAGCGGGAGAGACGGTCGGGCAGCCCCTGCGGGGGGTCCGACAACAGCGTGGGGGACGGGTGGTCGCCGAGCTGCTCGGTCCAGAAGTCGCGGTCCTCGGTGCGGTCCGAGGCGCGGTACTCCTGGTCGTCGGCCACCAGGTCGACCAGCGGGCCGGTGAACGGCTCGTCCGGCTCCTGGCCGGTGACGAGGGCGTTGTAGACGACGTTGACGCGCAGCATCGCGAGCGTGGCGCCGTACCCGTCGAGCGCGAGGTGGTGGATCCGCTGGTAGCAGAACGTGCGGTCGTCGGCCACCCGCAGCAGCGCGATGGCGAACAGAGGCGGCGCGGCCAGGTCGACCGGTGACCGGAGGTCGTGCTCCATCCAGGCGCGGGCCGCGTCCTCCGGGTCGGCGTCGTCGCGCAGGTCGACCTGCTGCAGCTCCCAGTCCACGCTGTCCGGGACCAGCTGAAAGGGACCGTCGTCATCCTCGCCGAAGGTGGCGTGAAGAGCGTCCACCTCGTCGATCGTCGTGGCCCACGCGGTGCGGTAGGCCTCGGTGTCGATCTCGCCCGGCACGTCCAGGTAGTGGGCGATGTTCAGGACGACGTTGTCGGGGTCCAGCTGCTGGGCGTACCAGAGGCCCCGCTGCGCGGAGGTGAGCTCGAGCCGGGTGCCGGGCTGCGTCGGGGCGCTCATCGGCCCGCCCGGACCGTCAGGCCGGCGACGTCCAGACGCAGGCCGGGGGAGCTCTCGTGGTCGCGGGACCTGGACTCTTGCTGCAGCACGCCGACCTGCTGCTGGCTGTGCCCGCCCTGCTGCTGCTGGCCCACCCCCGCCTGCTGCTGGTCGCCGGAGGCGTCCTGCTGCTGGGCTCCGAGCAGCTGCCTCTGCCCGCGGCCTCGGCCGTCGGACTGCTGAGACCCGACGCCCGCCTGCTGCTGACCCCTCGCCGAGCTCTGCTGGGCGCCGAGCAGCTGCGACTGGCGGCGTTCGCCGGACCGCGAGGTCGACAGCACCCCGACCTGCTGGCTGCCCGAGTCGTCCTGCTGCTGGAGCCCGACGAGCTGTGACTGCTCGTCGGCCTCGGCGACACCCGCAGCGGTCACGGCGAGAGCGGCGCCGAGCACCGGGGCGACCAGGACGACACGCGAGAGTGACATGTCAACCACGGAACCAGGGGGAGCGCTCGGATTCACGCGATACGGGTGTAGACCATGTCACGCGACGTCGGCCAATCCGCCCCGTGGACAGCACCGTACGGGCCACCGGTGCACGAGGGGTGGACGCTCCGTGACGTCGCCGGCCCCCGGGGGACGTGACGCGTCCGGTCGTCCGGGCGGCGTTCACCCTGGGCGGACGTCGAGCGGGAACGGCCTCCTCGGGGTCCGTGTTGACTCGATGACACTCAACTCCCCGAGGAGATCCGCCATGACCGAGAACCGCGTCGACCAGCCCGTCGACCGCTCTGACGACACCCCCGTCAGCCTGCCCCTGCTCTCGGCGCCCGACACCGTCGTGCTGCCCGGCATGGTCGTGGCCCTCGAGTACGACGGTGACGCGCGCTCCGTCGTCGAGGCCGCGCAGGCGTCCGCCGAGGGGCGGCTGCTCCTCGCCCCGCGTCTACCCGACCGCTGGGCGACCCACGGCGTCGTCGCCACCGTCGACCAGGTCGGCCGCGCGCCCGGGGGCGCGCCCGTCGTCGTCCTGCGGGCCGGGGAGCGGTTCCGCATCGGGCACGGCGTGCCCGGACCCGGCGCCGCGCTGTGGGTGGAGGTCGAGCCGGTCGAGGTCGGCACCGTCACCGACGCCACCCGGGCGCAGGCGGAGGACTTCAAGCGGACCACCGTCGCGATCCTCCAGCGGCGCAACGCCTGGCAGGTCGTCGACCAGGTGCAGCAGGTGACCGACCCCGGCGCCCTCGCCGACCTGGCCGGCTACGCGTCGTACCTCGACGACCAGCAGAAGCGCGAGCTGCTCGAGACCCCGGACGTCGACGCGCGCCTCGCGCTGGTCGTCACGTGGGCGCGCGAGCACGTCGCGGAGCTCGAGGTCAGCGAGAAGATCAGCGAGGACGTCCGCGAGGGGATGGACAAGCGGCAGCGCGAGTTCCTCCTGCGCGAGCAGCTGGCGGCGATCCGCAAGGAGCTGGGCGAGGGCGAGCCGGAGGGCACCGAGGACTACCGCGGACGGGTGGAGGCGGCCGAGCTGCCGGAGCCCGTGCGCGAGGCCGCGCTGCGCGAGGTCGGCAAGCTGGAGCGCGCGAGCGACCAGAGCCCGGAGTCGGGCTGGATCCGCACCTGGCTCGACACCGTGCTCGAGCTGCCGTGGTCGGAGCGCACCGAGGACCGCACGGACGTGGTCGCCGCGCGCGAGGTGCTCGACGCCGACCACCACGGCCTCGACGACGTCAAGGACCGGATCGTGGAGCACCTCGCCGTCCGTGCCCGCCGCGCCGAGCGCGGGCTGCAGGTGGTGGGTGGCCGCGGGTCGGGCGCCGTGCTGGCCCTGGTGGGCCCGCCCGGTGTGGGCAAGACCTCGCTGGGCGAGTCGGTCGCGCGGGCGCTGGGACGCCGCTTCGTGCGCGTGGCCCTCGGTGGCGTGCGCGACGAGGCCGAGATCCGCGGCCACCGCCGCACGTACGTCGGGGCGCTCCCGGGCCGGATCGTCCGGGCGGTCGCCGAGGCGGGGTCGATGAACCCCGTGGTGCTGCTCGACGAGATCGACAAGGTCGGCTCCGACTACCGGGGCGACCCGGCGGCGGCCCTCCTCGAGGTGCTCGACCCGGCGCAGAACCACACCTTCCGCGACCACTACCTCGAGGTCGACCTCGACCTGTCCGACGTGGTGTTCCTCGCGACCGCGAACGTCGCCGAGCAGATCCCGGAGGCGCTGCTCGACCGGCTGGAGGTCGTCCGGCTCGACGGCTACACCGAGGACGACAAGGTCGCCATCGCCCGCACCCACCTGCTGCCGCGGCAGCTCGAGCGGGCCGCGCTGACGGCCGACGAGGTCACGGTGGACGACGAGGCGCTGCGGCTGGTCGCCACGCAGTACACCCGGGAGGCCGGCGTACGGCAGCTCGAGCGGGCGCTGGCCAAGGTGCTGCGCAAGGTCGCGACCCGGCTCGCCACCGGCGAGCAGCAGGTGTCGGTCACGACCGAGGGCCTGCGCGGGCTGCTGGGACGACCGCGGTTCACCCCCGAGTCGGCGGAACGCACGGCTGTGCCGGGCGTCGCGACCGGGCTGGCGGTCACCGGCACCGGCGGTGACGTGCTGTTCATCGAGGCCTCGGCCACCGAGGGGGAGCGCTCGCTGCACCTGACCGGGCAGCTGGGCGACGTCATGAAGGAGTCGGCGCAGATCGCGCTGTCCTACCTGCGCGCCCACGGTGCCGAGCACGGCGTCGACGCGACGCCGCTCGACCGCGCCCTGCACCTCCACGTGCCCGCGGGTGCGGTGCCCAAGGACGGGCCGTCCGCCGGCGTCACCATGGTCACCGCCCTGGCGTCGCTGGCGACCGGACGACCGGTGCGCTCCGACGTCGCGATGACGGGCGAGGTCACCCTCAACGGTCGGGTGCTGCCCATCGGCGGGGTCAAGCAGAAGCTGCTGGCCGCGCAGCGCGCCGGCACCACCACGGTGTTCATCCCCGCCCGCAACGAGCCCGACCTGGACGACGTGCCCGCCGAGGTGCTCGAGGCGCTCGACGTGCGTCCCGTCGCCGACGTCGCCGAGGTGCTGGCGGGTGCGCTGGAGCCGGCCACCGCGGCGGACAGGGAGGCGGACGGCGGCGTCGCGGCCGCCTGACCGGCCCGCGGTGGCGGCGCCCTCAACCGGTCGCGGCCGGGCCGCGACCGGCTTGACGCCGCCGCCGTCGTTGCCGACGCTTCCTGGTGTCGGAAGGGACAGGGGGAGCCATGGGCGAGCGGACCTCGGAGGAGCAGGAGCAGGCGGTGCTCGGGGCCATCGCGCTCGTCGTGGTCCTGGGCGTCGTCTGGCTGGCGCTCGACACCTTCCTCCTCGGTGGGGACGGCGCCGGCCGGGTCGACGCCCGAGGCGGCGCGCCCGAGACGACCTCCACGCCGTCACCGACGCCCACACCCTCGCCCCCGGTCTCGCCCTCGCCCTCGGCGACCTTCCACACCACGGTCGAGGAGGGGTGCCGAGCCCTGACGGAGTCGGGCGACGTCGTCCGGGTGTCCGACGCGACCGCACGCGCCGACAACGCCTGGATGGCCCGTCGCCTCGGTGGGAGGTACCGCAGCGCCGGCATCGGCGAGTGCGACCGGTCTCCCGTGCTGGTCGTGGGCGTCGCCTCGCCCCTGGTCGACGTGCCGGTCGCCGGCCCGCGGGGGACCTCCGTCATCGCCTACTGGCAGCCGCCCATCGAGGCGTTCGGGGAGTAGGACGCCCGGTCCGGGCCCGGGCCGCGTGGCACACTCCGCCGCATGAGCGGCGTGCCCTCGCCCCCGGCGGTCCCGTACCTCGACCTCGCGAGCCCCGCGCTCGACGTCGCCTCCGCCGAGGTCCACGCCGCCCGGGACGACTCCTGGTACGCCGAGACGCCGTACGGACACGCGGTGCTGCGGTACGCCGAGGCGAGCGCGCTGCTGACCGACCGCCGGTTCCGCCAGGGCAACGCCCGGTGGCCCGAGCAGAACGGGATCCACGACGGCCCCTTCCTCGCGTGGTGGCAGGAGGTGCTGCTCAGCCTGGAGGGCGCCGACCACTCCCGGCTGCGCCGCCTGCTGACCCCGGCGTTCCGCCGACGGTCGATCCAGGCGCTGCAGCCGGACTTCACCCGGATCGCCGAGGAGCTCGTCGAGGGCTTCGCCCACCGCGGCGAGGTCGAGCTGATCGAGGAGTTCGCGGAGCCGTACTCCTCGCGCATCCTCTGCCTGCTGCTCGGTCTCCCGGACGACGAGTGGCACGTGGTGGCGCGCTGGGCGGACGACCTCGGCAAGTCGTTCGGCATCCGCGTCAAGGAGGACCTGCCCCGGATCGAGGCGGCCCTCGAGGGCCTGACGGGCTACGTCCGGACCGTCATCGACGACCGCCTCGCCGAGCCCCGGGACGACCTGGTCACCACCCTGCTGCAGGCGCAGGAGGGCGACGGTCGTCTCACCCGCGACGAGCTCGTGGTCGCGCTGGTCTTCCTCGCCTTCGCCGGGATGGAGACCACACGCAACCAGATCGGGCTCGCGGTGCAGACGCTGCTGCACCACCCCGACCAGTGGGCGCTGCTCGCGGCGCGGCCCGACCTCGGTCCCGCCGCGGTCGAGGAGGTGATGCGGGTGAACCCGACCGTCACGTGGGTCACGCGCGAGGCCATCGAGGACGTCGACCTCCACGGGCTGCACCTGCCAGCCGGGAGCATCGTCCAGGTCCTGTCCCACGCGGCCGGGACCGACCCGACGGCGGTGCCGAGCCCGGCCTTCGACGTCGAGCGTGCCGCCGAGAGGCCGCCGCACCTCGGGTTCGGGGGAGGGTGGCACCACTGCCTGGGGCACTTCGTCGCCCGCACCGACATGGCGGTCGCGCTGCCGCTGCTGGCGCGTCGGATGCCCGCGGCGGCGCCGGACGGCCCCGGCGAGTGGCTGCCGGTCTCCGGCAACACGGGCGCGCTGCGCTTCCCGATCCGGTTCACGCCGACTTGACCTCGAGTGCGGTCGAGCTCCTAGCGTCATGAGGTGACGAGTCGATGGTGAGAGGACGGCGATGAGCCACACCGCGGTGCGCGGACCCGAGGACGACGACGCTGCTGCCCTGTTCAAGGAGGGGTTCCGCCAGCACGCCGCCGGGGTCGCGCTGGTGTGCGCCACGGGACCCGAGGGACCCGTGGGCGCCACGCTGTCGAGCGTCGCCTCGGTGAGCGCCGACCCGCCGCTGCTGTCCTTCTCCATGGCCCGGACGAGCGTCACCGGCGCCGCGGTCCTGGCCGCCGGGTCGGTGACGGTCTACCTCCTCCGCGCGGACCAGGCGGACCTGGCGCACGCCTTCGCCGTCCGGGGCTCCGAGCGGTTCACCCCCGAGCAGGGCTGGCGGACCCGGGAGGACTCCGAGCTGCCCGTGCTGGAGGACGCACCCGCCCGGTTCACCGGACGCCTCTCGGTCGTCGTCCCGGCCGGTGCGTCGTGGCTGGCGCTCCTCGAGGTCGACGAGATCGATCTCGGGACCCCGGGCACGCCGCTCGTGCACCACGACCGGCGCTACTGGGCGCCGGCGGCCCTGCCCTCGGACCCGCCCGGCGTCTAGCCGCGCCGCGACAGCAGCCGGAACGCCGGGCCGACGACCCGGTCGTACACGGCAGGCACCACGTCGAACGCCGCGATGACGGCGTGGTTCGAGAAGGCGGTCTGCATCTCGTGCCGCCGTCCGTCCACGTGCCGTACGACGGCCTGCGCGGCGCGCTCCGGGCTCATGGTGGGCGGCGGGGGACGGTGTCCGTTGGCCGAGGCGTCGCCGAGGGCCCGCTCGTAGATCGGGGTCTCGACGCTGCCGGGGGCGACGTACGCGACCCGGACGCCGGGGAGGTCGGCGCACTCGATCTTGAGCTGGCGGGCGAGGGCCCGGACGCCCCACTTGCTGACGACGTACGCCGTCATCCCGGGGATCGCGACGTGCCCCAGGAGTGACCCGACGAGCACGAGCGTGCCCTCGCGCTGCTCGCGCAGCACGGGCAGGGTGTGGCGGGCGACGGTCGCGGCGCCGAGGAGGTTGACCTCGATGACGGTGCGGAAGTCGGCCGCGCTGGTCTCGAGGTGGTCGCCGTACGTGACGAGGCCCGCGGAGTTCACCACGACGTCCAGCCGTCCGTGCTCGGCCACCGTGGCGGCCACGGTGGCGGCGACGGCCTCGTCATCGGTGACGTCGACCGGCGCGACCGTCACGGACGCGGCACCCCGGATGCGGCACTCGGTGGCGACGTCCTCGAGGACGTCGGCGCGGCGGGCCATCAGGACGAGCGCGGCACCGCGGCCGGCGAGCTCGTGGGCGACGGCACGGCCGATGCCGCTGGACGCCCCGGTGACGAGGCAGATGCGTGGGTCGGTCACGAGTCCCGGTGCCCACGAACGGGGGCCTGTCTAACGTGGGGGCGTGGCCGACCGACGGATCGTGATGGTGGTGGGGGGCACGTCCGGCATCGGTCTGGCGACCGCCCGCCTGCTGGTGGAGCACGGCGACCGGGTCGTGCTGGTGGCCCGCTCGGAGGCACGGCTGCGCCGGGTCGCGGGCGAGCTCGGGGACCGGACGACCTGGGCCGTCGCCGACGTGTCCGAGCCCGACGCCGTCCAGGCCGCCGTCGACGGCTGCCTACAGGACCACGGGCGCCTCGACGCGGTGGTGTCGACCGCGCAGGCGATGGCCTACGGCAGCGTCGAGCAGGTGCCGCACGACGTCCTCGCGAAGGTCGTCGAGGTCGGGGTCGGCGGGACCGGCAACCTCGCCCGGTCGGCGCTCCCCGTCTTCCGCGAGCAGGGCGGCGGCTCCCTGGTCGTCGTCGGGTCGCTGCTCGGCGAGATCTCCGTGCCGGGGATGGGCGCCTACTGCGCCGCCAAGTGGGGCCAGATGGCGCTGGTGCGGGCGTTGCAGGTCGAGACCCGCCGCGAGCGCGGCGTCCACGTCTCCCTCGTGCTGCCCGGCGCGGTGGACACGCCCGTCTACCACCTCGCCGGCTCGTACGCCGGCAGCGCGGGCTCGGCCCCGCCCCCGATCGTCCCCCCGCAGCACGTCGCGCAGGCGTGCGTCCGTCTCCTCGACCGACCGCGCCGCGCGGTCCACGTCGGGCCGGGGACGCTGCTGACCCGTACCGGTTTCCGGCTCGCGCCCGGCCTCTACGACCGGCTCGCCGGGCCGCTGGTGGGACGGATCGCGCTCCGTGGCCCGGGCGTGCCCGACCACCCCGGCAACGTCTTCACCCCCCGCCCGGACGGCGAGTCCGAGCGAGGCGGCTGGACACCCGACGGCCGGCTCCGCACCGCCCCCGGCCGCCGCGCCCGCTGGCGCCGCCGCTAGCCCGCGGCACCTCAGGTCGCGGCACTCCGGCTTTGCGGGCGGTTCTCCGCTCGTGGAGCGGAGAACCGCCCGCAAAGACCAGCACCACCGACGGGGCCGGCGACCGAGCCTGGAGATCCCCTGACGTCGCGCCGGTCGGTCAGCCCGTCAGGAGGTCCTTCTCGACGGCGAGCTCCGCGTCGATGGTGCGGTAGCCCGCGTCGTCGAACAGCACGGTCACCTCGCCGTCCGTCACGTCCGTGACCGTGCCCGATCCGAACGTCGGGTGGCTGACCGCCTCGTCCACCGAGTACGGCGACCCGTCGCCGTCGTGGGCGTGCTCGGCGGCGGTGCCGCTGCGGCAGGAGTCGCAGTGCCCGCAGACGTCGCCGACCTCCCCGAAGTAGGCCAGCAGGTACTCCGCCCGGCACCGCCCGGTCTCCGCGTAGCTGCGGATCATCTCGACCCGGGTGAGCTCGAGGGTGCGCTGGGCCTCCGCGACCTCGCGGGCGGAGCGGACGACGTCCCGCGGGGTGGGGGAGCCCTCCAGCCGCGCCACGCCGAGCTCGAGGAGGTTCAGCAGCTTGCCGGTCTTGCGGCGCCCGAAGGGCAGCTCCTCGGCGAGCGCCGCCGCGTCGGCCTGCTCGGGCGGGGTGTCGCAGGCGGCCATGACCCGGCGCAGGTCGGCGGCGGAGGGGACGCCGCCGGAGAAGTAGCGGCCGAGGCCGAGGTCCTCGGGGCGGTACATCAGCGTGGCCGTCGCGGGCCGGCCGTCGCGTCCGGCGCGGCCCGCCTCCTGCCAGTAGGTGTCGGGCGACCCGGGCACCTGCGCGTGGACGACGAAGCGGACGTCGGGCTTGTCGACCCCCATGCCGAACGCCGAGGTCGCCACGACCACCGGCGTCCGACCGTCCATGAAGGCCTCCTGCACCGTGGTGCGGCGCTTCTGCGACAGGCCCCCGTGGTAGCCCTCCACCGCGACGTCGAGCTCGCCGGCGAGGCGCTCGGCGAGCTCCTCGACCGCCCGGCGGGTGCGGGCGTAGACCAGCCCGGCCTCACCACGGGCCGCCCGCTCGACCACGAGGGTCACGGTCGCCTCGGTCTGCTCCTCGGCGTCCCGGCAGCGGCGCACCTCGAGCTCGATCTCGGGCCTCGCGAAGCCGGTGACGACGGTGCGCGGCTCCCGCATGCGCAGCCGCTCGGCGATCTCCTCGCGCACCGGGCCCGCGGCGGTGGCGGTCGCGGCGAGCACCGGGGGCCGACCGAGGTCGTCGAGGACCGCGCCCAGCCGCTGGTAGTCGGGCCGGAAGTCGTGGCCCCACGACGAGACGCAGTGGGCCTCGTCGACCGCGAGGAGGACCGGACGCAGGTCGGCGAGCGCCCGCCGTACGTCGTCGTCGGCGAGGAGCTCGGGTGAGCAGAACAGGTAGCCCACCTCCCCGGCGGCCGCGCGCTCCAGCGCCTCCTGGCGCTCCGCGGCGGTCTCCGCGGAGCTGAGGCGCGCCGCGGCCACGGGGGTCGGTGCCGCCGTGACGGCGTCCACCTGGTCCTGCTCCAGCGCCAGCAGGGGCGAGACGACCACGACGGGTCCGTCGAGCAGGCGTCCCGCGACCAGGTAGGTCAGCGACTTGCCGGCGCCCGTGGGGGCGACGAGCACCACGTCCCTGCCCTGCGCCAGGGCGGCGATGGTCTCCTCCTGGCCCGTGAGGAGCCGGTCGTGCCCGAAGTCGTCGTGGGCGAGGGCGTGGATGCGGTCGGTCAGGTCGTCCATCGTCGGATGAGGTGCCCATGGCGCCCGTCCCCAGTCACTGTGGAGGTCCTGTGGGCCGCACAGGTGAAAACCGAAGAAGTCCGCAAGCGGCTGCGGGCCGCCGACCGGACCCGGTGTCCTGGGTGCACATCTCGGGCCCTCCTCACCCCTCACGAATCGAGAGCGCCCCGTGCGACACGCCTCCCTCCACCCCCCGTCCCGTCGCCGTCACCTGACCCGCGCCGCCGTCGGCGCCGGCCTGGCCGGCTCCCTCGCCCTGGCCCTCTCGATGGGCGCCTCGCTCTCGGGATTCACCGCCACCATCACCAACAGCGAGAACACGACCGCGACCGCGGCCCTCGCGATCGAGGAGACGGGCGGCGGCTCGACCTGCGCCAGCTACGACTCCACCGCCACCTGCTCCACCATCAACAAGTACGGCGGCACGACGACGCCCCTCGTCCCCGGTGGCTCGTCCACGACGACGGTGACCTTCACGAACACGGGCAGCGTCGCCGTCGGCGCGTCCACCATGAAGGGCGGCATCTGCACGGCGACCACCCGCGCGGGCGTCACGGGGGCGACGACCCCGTCGGCCACCAACACCGACCCGGGCAACCTCTGCTCCGTCCTCGAGCTCAGCGTCTACAAGGCGTCCACGGCGACCGGCACCCCGATCTTCACCGGGTCGCCCGCGGCGTTCCAGACCGCGACCGCGACCACCCTCGGCACCCTCGCCGTCAGCGGCAGCCAGGACTACACCTTCGTGGTGAGGTTCCCCTCCGGCGCCACCACCGCGGTGCAAGGCCAGCAGGTCTCCCAGACCATCGCCTGGAAGTTCGACCAGTAGCAGGGGACGGCCCGGACGAGGCCGACGTGAGGTCGACCCCCCGGTGGACGACGGCGCTCGCCGGCGCCGTCGTCCTCGGCGTGCTCGTGCTCGGTGCCCTGGGGGCGTCCTGGTACGCCGGGGGCGGGCGCTGGTTCGTCACCTCCACCCCGTCGATGGGCACCGCGATGCCGGTCGGCACCCTCCTCCTCACCCGGCCCACGACGGTCGCCGACACGGAGGTCGGTGACGTGGTCACCTTCCGCAGCCCCGGCTCCGGCGCCGTCTTCACCCACAGGGTGGTCAGGGTCGGTGCCCACGGCCTGCGGACCCGGGGCGACGTCAACGGTGCTCGCGACTCCTGGCGGCTGACGGACGACGACCTGGTGGGCGGGGTGGCCTGGAGCGTCCCGGTGCTGGGGTGGCTGGTCCGCGCCGTTCCGCCGCTGGTCGCGTGCCTGGCGCTCGTGTGTCTGCTGACCCGCGCGACGCGTGACCCGGCGCGACGCCGGTCCTGGCGGGTCCTCGGAGCCTCGGTCGTCGTCGCGGGTGTCGGCTGGTGGCTCAGCCCGTGGGTGGGGATGGCCCGCCTCGGCGAGGCGGCCGTCGCGGACGGCGAGGAGGGAGTCCTGCTGCAGGTGGTCTCGACGGGCCTGCTGCCCATCGAGGTGCGCGAGACGGGTGGCGACGCCCGCGCCCACCTGCTCGACGGCCAGGTCGGCGAGCTCCACCTGACCGCCGGCGCCGAGCGCGGCGCGTACGGCGTGGACGCCGTCCTCGACCTGCCCTGGTGGGGGTGGACGCTGCTCGGCCTCGCCTGCCTCGGCCCGCTGGTGGTGTCGGTGGCGCTCGGCACCCCGGTCCCCGAGGACGAGCCGGCGCACGGATGAGGAACCTGCGGGGAGCCCTCGTGACAGGGCTGGTGGTGGCGGTCTGCGCCGTCCTGCAGACCGTGCCGGCCACGCAGGGGGCCTACGTCGGCCGGGTCACCAACACGACGAACAGCGCGGCGAACGGGATCTACGCCCGCTGCACCAGTGCCGCGAACGCGCTCGGCACCGCCTTCTTCGTCCTGCCGCTGGACGACGGCTCCGGCTCGACGGCGCTCGACGTGTCCGGCCACGCCCGACCCGGGACGTACGTCGGCGGGGTGACCCTCGACCAGCCGGGCCCGTGCCCGGCGGGCAACGGCCGCGCGGTGCGGCTCGACGGCAGCAGTGGGTTCGTGGACGTCCCCGCGACCCAGGCCAACCCGCAGGTGTTCTCGGCGCAGGTGTGGTTCCGCACCGCACCGGGCTACGCCCGCGGCGGCCGGCTCCTCGGCTTCGGCGACGGCACCGGCACGACGCCGTCGACCAGGTCGGACCGCCACGTTTACATGACGGCCGCCGGGAGGCTGACGTTCGGCGTGACGCCCGAGCTGGTCAGGACGACCGTGACCACCCCCGGCGCCTACAACGACGGCGCCTGGCACCACGTCGTCGTCACCCTCGCCCCGCTGCTCGACGCGAACCCGGGGATGCGCGTGTACGTCGACGGCGCCCTCGTCGTCTCCGCCACGATCGCGCTCGGGGCGCAGCCCTACTCCGGGCACTGGCGCCTCGGCTGGGACACCCTCGCGGGGTGGCCCGGTGCGCCGCCCAGCAACCACTTCGCGGGGTGGCTCGCGTACGGCGCCGTCTTCGACGGGGCGCTGACGCCCGCGCAGGTCTCGAGCCTCTACACGGCCCGGGGCTGAGTGCCGTCGAGCTCGTCGAGCCCGTCCAGCAGGTGCCGCAGGACGGTGACCACGCCCTCGTCGGTGTGCGAGGGCGCGCGGTAGCGCGCGCGCTCCAGCACGCCGTCGGGCGAGCCCTCCATCGCGAAGGACAGCTCCGCGGCGTCCAGCATCTCGACGTCGTTGAAGTTGTCGCCGAAGACCACGGTGTGCTCGGGTCCGATGCCCAGCGACTCCTGGAGCCGGCGCACGGCGACGCCCTTGTCGACGCCGGTCGGCATGACGTCGACCCAGCGGGCCCCGGAGACCACCACCTGGAGGGACCCGCCCTGCGAGGCGTCGTACGGCGCCAGGGCGGGGGCGGTCGTCGTCCGCGGGTCGTCGGGGGTGAAGACGGCGATCTTGACCGGGACCTCACCGGTCGCGAGCAGGTCGTCGACGGGCGTCAGCGACGCGTAGTAGGGATCGACGTGGTCGAGGAACGCGCGGTCGGTGCGCTCGACGTACGCCGTGGTCCGGCCGCACCACACGACGCCCAGGTCGAGCCCGTCGGGCCCGTCGGCCAGCTCCCGCAGGTGCCGGACGACGTCGGCGGCCAGCGCCGGGTCGAGCGTGACGGAGCTGAGCTCGTCGCCGTCGCGGACGACGTACGCGCCGTTCTCGGCGATGACGACCATGCCGTCCGCGACGGAGGAGAAGGTGCGGTGCAGGGTCGCGTACTGCCGCCCGCTCGCCGGGGCGAACACGACGCCCCGCTCGCGCATCTCGTCGACCAGCGGCCAGAACGCGGCCGGGACGGCGCCGTCGGCGCCCAGCAGCGTGCCGTCCATGTCGGTCACCACGAGGCGGACGTC
Organism: uncultured Nocardioides sp.; assembly: GCF_947489365.1. Taxonomy (GTDB): domain Bacteria; phylum Actinomycetota; class Actinomycetes; order Propionibacteriales; family Nocardioidaceae; genus Nocardioides. The sequence continues at coordinate 263,732 of NZ_CANLDB010000005.1, read as the reverse complement.
GGCGGGGGAGGGCAGGTCCGTGGAGTGCGTGGTCACGTGCTCCATGGTCCCAAGGACCACCGCCGTCGCCCGAATCAGCGCCGACGCCGGTTGAGATGCGAACGACGTGAGCCTCGAAACCCAGTGGGACGACCGACCACGACGTCACCGGGTTTCGAGGCTCCTCGCTGGCGCTCGTCACACCTCAACCACCGCGGTGGTCCAGCCGCGCTCAGAGCTGCTGCAGCCGCTCCTCGAGCGACGCCGCCACCTTGTCGCCCAGCACCTTCAGCGCCGCCGGCATCACCGGGGCCGCGAGCTTCGCCGCGGTGCCGTCGGGGATGAACTCGGCGTGGTAGGTCACCGACGTCCGTCCGGCGGCCTCCTCGGTGAAGGTGATGGTGTCGACGAGCTTGATCGAGCCGGCGTCGCCGTGCATCACGAAGCGCCCGGGCGAGCCCGCGGTCGGGCGGGTGTGCTCGACGACCTCGTAGGTGACCTCCTGCTCGCTGCCGAGGAACTTCGAGACGTTGTGGTACGTCGTCCCCACGCCGCCGTCCCCGCTCGTGCGGTCGGTGCGGACCGTCGGCGGGTCCCACTCCTCGCTGGACCGGAAGTCGGTGACGTAGTCCCAGACCCGGTCGATCGGCTTGTCCACGGTCACGGTGCGCTCCACGTCGGGCACGGGATCCTCGTCTCTGTCGTCGGTGCGGTCACCCCCGGGTACCCGATGGCCCGCGGCGCACAGAGGAGCGGTGGGAGGGACTGTCCAGTTCCCGAACACCGCGGGACGGGCGCGCGGGGCAGTGTGGGCCCTGTCACAGCACATGAGCCCTTCAGGAGGGATGCGCGATGAAGACGAAGGCCGCAGTGGTCTACGAGCCCGGAGCACGGATCGAGATCGAGGAGCTCGAGCTCGACAAGCCCCGCGAGGGCGAGGTCCTCATCCGCTACACCCACGCGGGCCTGTGCCACTCCGACGTCCACGTCGCCCACGGCGACCTCGAGGCCCGCCTGCCCATGGTGCTCGGCCACGAGGGCGCGGGGATCATCGAGGAGGTCGGCCCCGGCGTCACGCGGGTGAAGGTCGGCGACCACGTCGTCTGCTCCTTCATCCCCAACTGCGGCAACTGCCGCTACTGCGCCAACGGCCAGCAGTCCATCTGCGACATGGGCGCCACGATCCTCGAGGGCTACCTGCCCGGCGAGCGCTTCCCGATCACCGGCCCCCGCGGCCATTACGGCGCCATGTGCATGCTCGGCACGTTCAGCCAGTACGGCGTGATCCACCAGAACTCCGCCGTGAAGGTGGACGACGACCTGCCGCTCGACAAAGCCGTGCTCGTCGGCTGCGGCGTGCCCACCGGCTGGGGCGCCGCCGTCAACACCGCCGAGGTCAAGGCCGGCCAGACCGTCATGGTCGTCGGCGTCGGCGGCATCGGCATCAATGCCGTCCAGGGTGCGGCGATGGCCGGCGCGAAGAACGTCATCGCGATCGACCCGCTGCCCAACAAGCGCGAGAAGGCCATGGAGCTCGGCGCGACGCACGCGTTCGCCAGCACCGACGAGGCGATGGAGACCCTCACCAACCTCACCCGCGGCCAGATGGCGGACTCCGCCATCCTCACCCCGGGCCTGATGACCTCCGAGATCGTCGCGGGCGGCTTCCACGCCGTCGGCAAGGGCGGCGTCGTCGTCCTCACCGGCCTGAACAAGGTGATGGAGGAGACGATCAAGCTGCCCGGCACGATCATGACCCTGTACCGCAAGCAGCTCCGCGGCAGCCTGTTCGGCGACTGCAACCCCACCACGGACATCCCGAAGATCCTCGGGCTCTACCAGTCCGGTGACATCAAGCTCGACGAGATCATCACCAAGACCTACACGCTCGACGAGGTCAACGAGGGGTACGACGCCCTCCTCAATGGTGAGAACGTCCGCGGCGTGGTCATCCACGAGCACTCGTGAACCCATCCCCCGCCGCCGCCGTCCCTGCTGGCGGCGGCGAGGGGGTCGTCGACCGGGGCCTGGAGACCGAGCTCCTCGAGGCGGCGTTGGCCAGTGGTGCCAACGTCGTCCTCGAGGGGCCTCCCGGCACGGGCAAGTCCACGCTGCTGCGTGAGGTCGCCCAGCACCGATCGACGACCTTCGTCCTGGTCGAGGGCAACGCCGAGCTCACCCCTGCCCGGATCGTCGGGCAGTTCGACCCGGCGCAGGTCCTCACGGTCGGCTACGACCCGGAGGTCTTCGTCGACGGACCCCTGCTCACCGCCATGCGCGAGGGCGGCCTGTTCTACGTCGAGGAGCTCAACCGCGTCCCCGAGGAGACCCTCAACACGCTGCTCGCGGTGATGAGCGAGCGGGAGATCCGCGTGCCGCGGCTCGGGGTCGTCTCCGCGGCGCCGGGCTTCTCGGTCGTGGCCGCGATGAACCCGTACGACGCCGTCGGCACCGCGCGGGTCTCCGGGGCGATCTACGACCGGACCTGCCGCATCGTCATGGGCTACCAGACCGCCGAGGCGGAGGAGGCCATCACGGCCTCCCGCGCCCCGGTGCCGTCGCCGGACTGGACCCGCCGTGCGGTGTCGATGATCCGCGCCAGCCGGGACCACCCCGACCTGCGGGTCGGCGCCTCGGTGCGGGGTGCCATCGACCTGGCCGGGATCCTCCACCAGCTCACGGCGCGGCGCGGGGTGAAGGCGGAGGACTGGTACGCCGGTCGCGACGCCGCCCGCGTGGCGCTGTCGGGCCGGGTGCGGGTCGAGGAGTCGTCGCCGCGCACCGCCGAGGAGGTCGTCGAGGAGCTGTACGTCACGGCCTTCGGGCCCGAGCCCAGCGACGACGACGCCGATCGTGACGAGCAGGACCCGAGTGACGGCGGCGCCCCGCCCCAGCCGGGAGGCCCGGGGGAAGCCTGAGCCCGCCCCCACCGGGGGCGGGCGACCAGAAGCCCGGACGACGGGGTCGGCGTGACCGGACCGCCCCGCGGTCCGAGCTCGCGCAGAACCCCCGCTTCGTCGAGCTCTCCCCGGAGGTGGGGGAGCTCGACGAGGACGCCGTGCGCGACGCGGCCGCCGAGGACCTCGACGAGACCCTCACCCTGCTCATGGCGATGAGCCGGGCGACCGACGAGGAGCTGCGGCGCCGCGTGGCGGGTCTGGTGCCGCGCCTGATCATCGACCGGGCCCGGTACGGCGCCCGCCACCGCATCGGCGCCTCCCAGCTGCGCCGCGTGCGGGCCGACCGCGGTGGGGACCTCGACATCGACTCCTCCCTGGAGGCCATCGCGGACGCCCGCGCCTTCCGCCGCCCGCCGGCGGTGGACGAGCTGACGGCGTACGACTGGCAGAAGCCGCGGACGGCGATCTGCCTGCTCATCGACCGCTCCGGGTCGATGGAGGGCACCCGGCTCGCGACGGCGGCGATGGCGGCGGCGTCCTGCGCGCTGCGCGCCGAGCACTCCCGCACCGAGCTGTCGGTGATCGCCTTCGACTCCCGCACCCAGGTGCTGCTCGACCTCGCCGCACCCTGCCGCGCGGACGTCGTGGTCGACCGGGTGCTCGGCCTGCGGGGCTTCGGGACGACGTCGCTCGACGCCGCCCTGCGCGCTGCCGAGGCCCAGCTGGCCGGCGCCCGGGCGAACCGCCGGATCACGCTGCTGCTCTCGGACTGCCGGGTCACCGACGACGTCGACCCCCTCCCGGCCGCCCGCGCGCACACCGAGCTCCTCGTCGTCGCCCCCGCCTCGGACGACGAGGAGGCGATCGCCTTCGCCCGCGCCGCCGGCGCCCGCGTCGCCTCCCTCGACACCATCGACGGCCTCCCCGGCGTCCTGGAGGGTCTGCTCGCGCACTGAGCCGCCCTCTCCCGGTGGTCGAGGTGCGACGAGCGCCAGGGCCTCCGGTGGTCGAGGTGCGACGAGCGCCAGCGAGGAGCCACGAGACCCGGTGAGGGAGACGTCGGTCCGTCACCAGCGGTGGTCGAGCTTGTCGAGACCCTCGCGGGGTCTCGTGGCCGCTCGCCAGGGCTCGCGACACCTCGACCTCCGGTGGTCGAGGTGCGACGAGCGCCAGCGAGGAGCCACGAGACCCGGTGAGGGAGACGTCGGTCCGTCACCACCGGTGGTCGAGCTTGTCGTGACCCGGGGAGGCGGGGGCCGCCCGGTCGACGGATCTACTGCGGTCACGCGGATCTAGCGCGGTCCTACGGCGCTCGGGAGCCCGCTGGTGCCGACTGGAGTGGCGAGATCACCGCGGAGGTCGCGAGGACGGGGTCTCGACGACGCGCGCTCGCTGCGCTCGCGTGCTGCTCGACCACCGGTGGTCGAGCGTGTCGAGACCCTCGCGGGGTCTCGTGGCCGCTCGCCAGGGTTCGCGACATCTCGACCACCGGTGGTCGAGCCTGTCGAGACCCGGTGAGGCGGAGCCCGCCGGTGCCGACTGGAGTGGCCAGATCACCGCGGACGTCGCCCGGACGGGTCTCGACGACGCTGCGCCCGCGTGCTGCTCGACCACCGCGGGTGGTCCACATCGTGCGATCGACCCTCCCGGAGCGGCGGCGTGCGCGAGTAGCGTGACCGAGGACACACCGGTCCGCCGGCGGGAGGGGGAGGCGTGACGACGACGCCCGAGCTGCGGCCGCCGATCGCGGCGTCCTGGCACCGCGCGCAGATCGCCGGCCTCGAGCCCGACTCGGCCCTGGAGGGCATCGACTACGACGACGTCGAGCTGACCGGGTCGCTGCTGTCGGCGGCGACGCCGGTGCTGGACGACCTCACCGAGCGGCTGGCGCACACCGGGTACGCCACCGTCCTCGTCGACCGGGACGGGCGGGTGGTGCACCGCGCCAGCGGGCAGCGGGCGGTCCTGAAGGCCCTCGACGACCTCGGCATCGGCATCGGGGCGTCGCTGCAGGAGGAGCGGGTCGGCACCAACGCGCCGGGGACCGTCGTGGAGACCCGCAGCAGCATCGTCGTCCGCGGCGACGAGCACTTCGCGCGGCAGCTGCGCGGCTACTCCTGCTACGCCCACCCGATCTTCCACCCCACGACGCGACGGATCCTCGGCGCGCTCGACCTCACCGCCCGCGTCGACGAGGCCAACCCGCTGCTGCCCCCGCTCGTCGAGCGGGCCGTCGCCGACATCGAGGAGCGGCTGCTGGCCGCCGGCAGCGCCTCCCAGGCGCGGCTGCTCGCGGCGTTCCGCGGTGCGTCCGTACGGCGGGGGGCCGTCGTCGCCGTGGGGCGTGACGTGACCATGTCGAACCAGGCGGCGCTGGACCTGCTCGAGTCCGCCGACCTCGCGCTGCTGCAGGCGGTGGCCCGCGACCCCGGCTCCACCCACTGCGCCGGCGGCTGCCACGAGGTCGAGCTGACCTCGGGGCTGCGGGTCCACGTCCGCGCCACCCCCGTCGACTCCGACAGTGCGCTGCTGGACGTCGAGCCCGCCGCCTCCACGCGCCGGGTCACCGGTCCGCGCCCGGCCGCCCCGCGCACCACGGCCGCGCCGGTCGTCCCGCAGCTGGTCTGCGGACCCCCCGGCTCGGGACGGACCACGGAGGCCCTGCGACTCGCCGCGGAGCGGTGCGGCCCCGGCGAGGCGGTCACCGTGCTGACCGCGACGAGCGCGCTGCTCGACGGGGCGGCGGCGTGGGCGCGCCACCACGAGTCCCTCGTCCGCGCGGGGGCCGGGGCGGTCGTGGTCGACGGCCTGGAGCAGCTCGACGACCCCCTGCTGGCGCTCGTGGGCGCGCACGCCGCGTCGCGGCGGCCGCCGTACGTCGTGCTCGTGTCGGCGCCCCGCGACGAGCTCACCGGCCGGGCGGCCGCGCTGGCCGCGACCTGCCTCGACCCGGTCGTCGTCCTCCCGCTGGCGCAGCGCGCCGGTGAGCTCGGCACGATCGTCGCCGCCATGCTGCGCGACCTCGGCGCGGACCCCTCCCTGCACCTCGTCCCGAGCGCCCTGCGGGTGCTGGCGGCGCACCCGTGGCCGGGCAACCTGGCCGAGCTGCGGGCGGTCGTGGCCCACGTCGCCGACCGCCGTCACGCGGGCGGCGCGACGGTGGACGACCTCCCCGAGGCCTACCGGGCCAGGGGACCGTCCCGGCCGCTCACGCCGCTGGCCCGGGCGGAGCGCGACGCCATCGCGGCGGCGCTGCGCGAGCACGGCGGCAACAAGCTGCGCGCCGCGCGGGCGCTGGGGATCTCGCGGACGACGCTGTACGCGAAGCTGCGCGCCCTGGGCATCACGGCCGACTGAGGCCCGGGCCGCGTCACGCCGTACGCTCGGGACCCACCGTCGTCCCCCGCGGCGGTCTCGTCCGCTCGCGCAAGGAGGGTGTCCGGTGGCCCAGGAGCCCGTCGGTTTCGGCTTCTCGATCGTCGGCGTGCAGAAGGCCGCGACGAGCACGCTCTACGACCTGCTCATCCAGCACCCGGAGATCGTCGCGGCGCCCAAGAAGGAGCGCCACTTCTTCGACGACAACCGGCGCGACTGGGAGAACGAGGACTACTCCTCCTACCGGGTCCGACCCCGCGCCGAGGGCGAGCACCTCGCCTGCGACGCCACCCCGTCGTACCTCTTCTGGCCTCAGGCGCTGCCCCGGATGAGCCGGTACGACCCGGCGATGCCGCTCGTCGCGTGCTTCCGTGACCCGGTGGAGCGGGCGTTCTCGCACTGGAACATGGACTACGTCCGCCGCCAGGGCATGAAGCAGTTCGGCCAGGCCGTCCGGATGGGACGCCGCGAGAAGCTGCCGCCCTGGGAGGACTGGAGGTTCCCCGCCCTGCGCCGCCGCAGCACCGTCGTCCGCGGGCTGTACGGGCTGCAGCTCGAGAAGGCCTTCGAGTCCTTCCCCCGCGAGCAGTGGCTGCTGCTGGAGTTCCGCGAGACCGTGGCCGACCTCGCCGGCACCTGCAACCGCATCGTCGACCACCTTGGGCTGGCGCCGTACGAGCCGCAGGAGCTCGACGCCCCCCGCAACGTCTCCAGCACCTCGGTCGAGGCCGAGCCGCTGGTCGCCGCCGACATCGAGGTCCTCGTCGAGGAGCTCGCGCCCGACCTGCCGCGCTTCGTCGAGCTGTCCGGGATCGACGTCTCCGCCTGGCCGACCCAGCAGCTCGCCGACGGCCGCCTGAGCCCCGCCGACATGGCGGACAAGCTCAACCGCAAGGCCGGCATCACCGGCCGCTGAGCCATCGGAGGTCGAGGTGCGAGGCCGGCCACGGCCGAGCCACGAGACCCCGCGACGAACCCAGGTCACCTCACCGGATCTCGTGGCTCAGTCGCTGCGCGACGCTCGCACCTCGATCTCCGGGGGACCATCGGAGGTCGAGGTGCGAGGCCGGTCACGGCCGAGCCACGAGACCCCGCGACAGACCCAGGGCACCTCACCGGATCTCGTGGCTCGGTCGCTGCGCGACGCTCGCACCTCGATCTCCGAGGCCGCGCCGACTCAGCCGATCCCGAGCAGCGAGCGGGCGCGGGCGCCGTCGGAGCGGAACTCCGCGGTCGTGGACTCGTGGACGATCCGGCCCTTGTTCATGACCACGACCCGGTCGGCCACCGAGAACGCGAGCCGCAGGTCCTGCTCGACGACCAGCAGCGCCATGCCGGAGCCGGCGAGGTCGCGGAGAACCTCCCCGACGGTCTCGACGACCGCGGGGGCGAGGCCGTCGGAGGGCTCGTCGAGCAGGAGCAGGTCCGGCGAGCCGAGCAGGGCGCGGCCGATGGCGAGCATCTGCTGCTCGCCGCCCGAGAGCTGCGAGCCCAGGTTGGTACGACGCTCGGCCAGGCGGGGCATGAGGGCGTAGACGCCGTCGACGGTCCAGGTCTGGCCGGTCCGGCCCTTCCGCTTGCGGGCAGCCACCCGCAGGTTCTCCTCCACCGTCAGCGGGGCGAAGACCCGGCGTCCCTGGGGGACGATCGCGACGCCGGCGCGGGCGACGACGTGGGGCTTGCGGCCGGCGACGTCGACCTGGTCGGCGCCGACGAGCACCTGCCCGGCGACCGGCCGGACCAGGCCCATCACCGTCTCGACGAGGGTGGTCTTGCCGACGCCGTTGCGACCGAGCAGGGCGACGGTCTCGCCGGCGGCCACGGTGAGGTCGACCTCGTCGACGACCCGGCTGCCGTCGTACCCGGAGACGAGACCGCGCACGGTCATGACGGGCGCGGCAGGAACAGGCGTGGTCATGCGCGGCCCCCTTCGGTGGTGGGGTCGGGGGCGTCGGTGAAGAGCGCCTCGCGGCCGTCGGCGGCGCCGAGGTAGGCCGCGTTGACCCCCGCGTCGGAGCGGACCTCCTCGGGGGTGCCGTCGGCGATCAGCCTCCCGGCGGCGAGGACGCTGATGCGGTCGGCGAGGCGGAACACGACGTCGAGGTCGTGCTCGACGACGACGGTGGTGATCTCGCGCGGCAGGCCCTCGACGAGCTCGAGGAAGCGGGTGGTCTCCGCCGCGGACATGCCCGCGGTGGGCTCGTCGAACAGCACGAGCCGTGGCTCGCAGGCGAGCACGAGGGCGACCTCGAGCTGGCGGCGCTCGCCGTGGGACAGCGACGACACCGGCTCGCGGCGTCGCTCGGCGAGGCCCACCTGCTCGAGCCGCTCCAGCGCCGCCGCGGCGACGCGACGGTCGGCGCGCGGGGAGGGCCAGGGCCGCAGGGGCCGACCGCTCTGCCGCTCGACCGCGAGCTTGACGTTGTCGAGCACCGACAGCCGCAGGAACAGGCTGGAGTGCTGGTAGGTCCGCACCAGCCCGGCGCGGGCGCGGGCGACCTCGTCGGCCGAGGTGATGTCGGTGCCGCCGAAGCGCACCGTGCCGGAGGTGGCCCGCGTGGCCCCGCCGAGCACCGAGAAGAGACTCGACTTGCCGGCGCCGTTCGGGCCGATCAGGGCGTGTCGCGACCCCTCGGCGACGGTGAGGGTGACGTCGTCGACGGCGGTGACCGCGCCGTACCGGAGCGTGAGGCCCTGGACCTCGAGCAGGGCGGTCATGCGGGCTTCACCGACGGGACCCGCCTCAGTCTCGAGCCCGCGATGCCGCGGGGCAGGGCGTAGACGGCCACGACGAACAGGACGCCGAGCAGCAGCTCGCCGTACCCGGCGACGTACGCCGCCAGCTCGTCGCGGACGACGATGACGACCGCGGCGCCCAGCAGCGGGCCCCACAGGGTGCCGGCGCCGCCGAGGACGACGCTCAGGAGAGCGATCGCCGAGACCGAGAACGCGAGGTCGCCGGGGGAGACGAACCGGTTCTGCGCCGTCCACGCCGTGCCGGCCGCACCGGCGACGGCGCCCGCGACGACGAACGCGGCGAGCTTGATCGCGTAGGTCCGCTGGCCCAGGGCGGGCAGGCGGCCCTCGGCCTCCCGGACGCCGCGCATCGCCCGGCCCAGCGGCGAGCGCGAGACGACGAGGGCGACGGCCATCCCGAGCAGGAAGACGGCGAGCACCCACCAGTAGACGAACCCGGCGATCAGCAGCGGCTCCCCGCCCGGCAGCACCGTGCCCGGGGGGATGCCCGCCAGGCCGTTGCTGCCGCCGACGGCGTCGAGGCCGTCCGCGAGGCGGTGGGTCAGCTCGCCGACGGCGAGGGTGACCATGAGGAAGACGATCCCCGAGGTCCGGACCACGAAGGCGCCGGTGACCAGGGCGGCCACGGCGGCCAGCGCGACCCCGGCGAGGAGCTGGACGGGGAGGTTGTCGGTGACGTGCACCCCGACCATCCCGGCGGTGTAGGCGCCGACCCCGAAGTACGCGATCTGGCCCAGCGACGGCAGCCCGGTGACGCCGGTCAGCAGGTCGACGGACACGACGAGCAGCCCGAAGGCGAGGATCCGCGTGACCAGCGAGATGGGGTACGGCGTCAGGAACAGCGGCAGCGCGACGAGCACCAGCACCACCGCGACGACGACGCCCGGGACGAGCGCGCGCCTCATGCGTGGCCCCCGGCGTGGGCGTACGGCGAGGGCAGCAGGCCCCGGGGACGCAGCAGCAGCACCAGGGCCATCGCCCCGAAGAGCAGGAACGACGCCTGCCCGGGCAGGAGGCTGACCCCGAGGGTCTGGACCTGCCCGACGAGCAGCGCGCCGAGCAGCGCCCCGCGGACCGAGCCGAGGCCGCCGACCACGACGACGACGAGCGCGAGCAGCAGCACCGTCGAGTCCAGGCCGGGCCGGGCGCCGAGGACGGGCCCGGCGAGCAGGCCACCGAGCGTGGCCAGGGCCGCGCCGACGCCGAACACGCCGAGCAGCACGACCTGGGAGCGGATGCCGATCGCCTCGACCATGCCGCGGTCGGCGACCGTGGCGCGGACGATCGCACCCGCCTGGGTGCGCTCGAGCACGTAGTAGAGCGCGAGCCCGATCACCACCGCGACGGCGACGACCGACAGGCGGTAGACGGGGTAGGGCCGCCCGAGGACGTCGACCGAGCCCGCCAGCGCCGCCGGGGCCGAGACCCGCTCGGGGTCGGAGCCGAACAGCTCCCGCAGGACGTCCGCCGCGATCAGGGCCACCCCCAGGGTGAGCAGCGCCTGCCGCAGGTGGTCGGTGATCGCGCTGGTCATCGCGGCCAGCGCGGCCCCGAGCAGCGCGCCGACCACGGCGGCCAGCAGCGCCGCGAGCACGAAGGCCCCGATCGAGGCTCCGTCCCCGACCAGCGCGACCCCGAGGTAGGCCCCGATCAGGGAGAGGCTGCCGTGGGCCAGGTTCAGCACGTCCATCGTGCCGAACACCAGCGACAGCCCCACGGCGATGAGGAACAGCAGTGCCGCCAGGGCGAACCCGTTGAGGACGCTGATCAGGTTGGCGTCGAGCCAGCCCATGGGTGGGTCTCTTCTCTGCTCGGGGTCTCGACCCGCCGGGGGCGAGCGGTCAGTTCAGCTCGCCCTGCACGACGTTGCCGGGGGCGCCGTCGACGTCCTCGACCTCGCGCAGGAAGTAGGTCTGCTCCGGGTTGTGGTCGTCGTCGAAGCTCCACGGGCCGCGGGGGCTGTCGGAGAACTCGCCGACCTCGCCGAGCGCGGCCGCGATGTCCGCGCCGCTGGTGCCGTCGGAGGTGGCCAGCGCCGCGTCGAGCGCCGCGGCCGCGTCGTAGGCCTGGACGGCGTACGTCGTGGGCTGGGCGTCGTACGCCTCGACGTAGGCGTCGACGAACTCGGTGTTCTCCGGGGTGTCCAGGAGGTTCGAGTAGTGCATCGCGGTCTGGACGCCGACCGCGGCGTCGCCCTGCGCCTCGAGGACGCCGCCCTCGGTGAGGAAGCCGGGGCCGTAGAGGGGGAGGTCCTCGGCGGCGCCGAACTCGCGGTACTGGGTCACGAAGCTGACGGCCTCCGCGCCGGCGTAGAAGGCGTAGATCGCGCCCGCGTCGGAGTTCTGCGCGCGGGTCAGGAACGGCTGGTAGTCCGACGTCGTCCCGAACGGCGTCAGCGACTCCCCGGCCACCGTGCCGCCCGCGGCCTCGAACGCCTCGCGGAACCCGGCCATGGACTCCTCGCCCGCGGCGTAGTCGGCGGCCATCAGGTAGACCGGCTCGTCGCCGACGTCCTCGGCGACCTGCTCGCCCAGGGAGGCGGCGATGCCGCCGTTGGTGAACGACGTCCGCCACACCCACTCGGAGCCGTCGGCGAGGTCGTCCGCGCCGGCGTTGGCGACGATCAGCGGGACCTCGGAGGAGGCCAGCCCCTCCTTGACGCCGAGCGCCGTTGCGGAGTTGACGATGCCCACGACGACGTCGGCCTGGTCCTGCGTGATGACGCGGGTGGTGGCGGGGACGCCGACGTCCGGGCCCTCGCCCTCGTCGGCCGTGACGACCTCGATCTCGCGGTCGCCGAGCATGCCGTCGTTCTGCTCGAGGTAGAGCTCCCACCCGCGGGTCATGTCGACGCCGAGCGGCTCGTAGACGCCGGACGCCGGGAGCACGAGGCCGACGGTCACGGTGTCGTCGCCGCCGTCCCCGGAGTCCTCGGACAGCGAGCCCCCGCCGCAGCCGGCGAGGACGAGGGCGGCGGTGGACAGGACGGCGGCCGGGGCGAGACGGCGGGAGGGCAGTGCGGGCACGGGTGGCTCCTGGGGCGTCGAGGTCTGCGAAGTGTGACGTGGGTCATGCGGGGCTGGTGGCCGAAAGGTTCTACACAAGTTGTGCGTTCGTCAAGTGATCTGTCACAGATAACGGTCGTGTCGTGACCTGTCGGACCGCCGGGGCCGCGGGTCGGTGAGGATGGGTCACATGAGCGAGCTGAACGGCATGCTGGGCCCCTTCGCGGAGTGGCTGGGCCTCGACCTGACGGAGGCCGGCGCCGACCGCGTCGTCGCCACCTGGGAGGCCCGCGAGGCGCTCCACCAGCCGTACGGGATCGTCCACGGCGGCGTGCACTGCAGCGTCGTGGAGACGCTCGCGAGCATCGGCGCCGCGCTGTGGCTCGGCGAGGACGGCCAGGTCGTCGGCGTGTCCAACACCACCGACTTCCTGCGCGCCACGAAGGACGGCCCCCTGACCTCGGTCGCCACGCCCGTCCACCGCGGCCGGCTGCAGCAGGTCTGGGACGTCACGACGAGCCAGGGCGACCGCGTGGTCTCCCGCGGCAGCGTCCGCCTGCAGAACCTCGCCGCCGACCACGTCTGAGCCGTCACGCTGACGGGGTTTCGAGGCTCGCTTCGCTCGCACCTCGACCACCGCTGGTTGAGGTGCGAGGAGCGCCGGCGACGAGCCTCGAAACCCGGTGAGGTGTGGTCGTGCGTCTCGCGGGGTCTCGAGGCTCGGTCGCTGCGCGACGCTCGCACCTCGACCAGCGTGGGCTCAGTCGGCGGCCCTGACCAGCGCCTCCGCGATGGCGGCGGGGGCGGTGAAGAGGGACTCGTGGCTGCCGACCGTCTCCACCAGGCGGGTGTCGGGGAGGCGGTTCGGGAACCGCGGGGCCCACGCGAACTCGCCCGGCGGGAGGGCGACGTCGTCCGGTGAGATGACGTACGACGTGGGCACGCCGAGGTCGCCGGGACCGGTGGTGACGGCGTCGGTGAACGTCGCGTAGGGGTGCGGCTTCATCAGGGAGTGGGCGAGGACCTGCTCCTCGGCGGAGGCGTCCTGCATGAACGCGCCCTGCCACACCTCGAGCGGCATGGAGACCGTGTTGTCGTCGGAGGCGGCGGAGAGCTGGCCGAAGAGGCCCTGGTAGTCGCCGGGCACGAGGTCGTAGAGCGACTCGCCGGCCTCGGGCACGAACGCCGAGAAGTAGACGAGCCGGGCCAGGCGGTCGCGCAGCCGCGGGGCCGCCTCGGTGAGCACCATGCCGCCCCAGGAGTGACCGACGAGGACGACGTCGCGCAGGTCGGCGCGCTCGACGACCCCGACCAGGTGGTCGACGACGTCGGACAGCCCGACGCCGCGCGGGTCGTCGTCCCCGAGGCCCGGGGCGGTGGGCTGCAGCGCGACCGTGTGGCCGGCGGCGCGGAGGTGCGCGGCGATGGGGTTCCAGCCCCAGCCGCCGTGCCAGGCGCCGTGCATCAGGACGAAGGTGTGCGACATGCGGGTCTCTCTTCTCGGGTGGGGGTGGGGCCGGGTCAGGACAGGGTGGAGCGACGGGGCACGGCGAGCAGCGCCGCCACGCCGAGCGCGGCCGCGAGGGCCCACACGGCGAAGTTGACGAGGTCGCCGAGCTCGGCGGCGACGAGCACGCCGCCGCCGTAGATGGCCAGGATCGCCCCGAGACGACCGAGACCGAGCGTGATCCCGAGCGCGCTCGCGCGGGAGGTGTCCGGGTAGTAGGTGGCGACGAAGCCGTTGACGAGGATCTGCGCCCCGATGGAGCCGAACCCGACCACGGCGACGAGGGCGAACATCACCGGCAGGCTCGCCAGGCCGGTGCCCATGAGGACGAGCGCGACGCCGGCCGCGGTGAACGAGACGACCGTGACCGGGCGGGGCCCGAATCGGTCCGCGGCGTACGACGACACGACCACGCCGACGACCGCGCCGACGTTGACGGTGAGCAGGAACGCGAGCGAGGAGTCGACCGAGTAGCCCGCGACGACCATCAGCTGCGGCAGCCAGGTCGACAGGCCGTAGATGAGGGTCTGGCCCGCGATCCCGGCGAGGCAGAACAGGACGGTCGCGACGAGCCAGCGGCCCCGCACGAGCGTGGCGAGCCGGTCGCCGGCGGGGGCGGGACCGTCCTTCGCGACCGCGGGGTCCGGCAGCCCGTAGGTGCGCCGCAGCTCCGCGGCCTCCGCGTGGCGCCCCTGCGCCGCGAGGTACGAAGGCGACTCCGGCAGCAGCCAGAACAGCAGCGGGACGACGGTCACCAGCGGCAGGGCGCCGAGCGCGAGCATCCCGCGGAAGCCGACCGTGTCGAGCAGCGCGAGCGCGGCGAGCGCGGAGGCGATGCCGCCGACGGCGTACCCGGAGAACATCAGGGCGTTGTTGGTGTTGCGGCGCTCGGGGCGGGAGTACTCGACCGTCAGGGCGATCGCGGTGGGGATGACGCCGCCGAGGCCGAGGCCGGCGAGGAAGCGGAAGGTGCCGAACCAGAAGGGGGACGGCGCGAGCGCGCTGGCCAGCATCAGGACCGAGAAGACGGCGACCGAGGCGAGCATGACCTTCCGGCGTCCGACGACGTCGGTGAGGTAGCCGATCGAGAGGGCCCCGAACAGCATGCCGAGCAGCGCGAGGCTGCCCACGCGGCCGGTGTCGACGGGCGTCATGCCCCACTCGGTGTAGGCGAGCAGGTCGGGGACGATCGCGCCGTACACGACGAGGTCGTAGCCGTCGAAGACGATCGCGACGAAGCAGAGGGCGATGACGACGCCGGGGCTGCGTCGACGCCCGCCGTCGGTCGCGGGCGTCGCGTCGGTCGCGTCGGAGAGGGCGGGGCTGGAGGTCATGCGGTGCTCCCGGGGGACGGGGTCGGTGTGGCGCAGACCATAACGCAACACATTTCGCACGTCCACCGTCTGTCTGTTGCACATGGGTCGGATCTGGCCTACGGTGAGGACATGGCCAGCCGCATCGCGATCGTCGGGGGAGGACCCGGGGGCCTGTTCCTCGCCGCTCTCCTCCGCACCCGCCGTCCCGACCTCGAGGTGACCGTCTTCGAGCGCAACGGACGCGACGACGCGTTCGGCTTCGGCGTCGTCTTCTCCGACGCCACGCTGCGGGCGATCGACGAGGCCGACCCGGTGCTGCGCGACGGGCTGCGCGACCACGGCGAGCACTGGGACCGCATCGAGGTCCGTCTCGCCTCCGAGGCCGGGGTGGCGACCCACGGCTTCTCCGGCAACGGCATGGCCGCCATCCACCGCCGCACCCTGCTGCGACTGCTCCAGGACAACGCCGAGCGGGCCGGCGCCGAGCTGCGCTTCGACACCGAGGCCCCCGAGGTCGACGTCCTCGCCGCGACGCACAACCTCGTGGTCGGCGCCGACGGGGCGAACTCGGCCGTCCGGGGCTGGCTCGCGGACCACGTCGACCTCGGCCACACCGTGGAGGAGGCGACCGCCCACTTCATCTGGTTCGGGACGACGTACCGCTTCGACGGACTGACCTTCCTGCACCGGGCCTCCGAGCACGGCCACTTCGCCGTCCACGGCTACCCGATCAGCGACGAGCTCGGCACCTTCATCGTCGAGACCGACCCGGACACCTGGGAGCGCGCCGGGATGGACCGGTTCGACGTCACCCAGCCGCCCGGCCCCTCGGACCTCGAGACGCAGCACTACCTCGAGAAGCTCTTCGCCGACGACATCGACGGGCACGGCCTGGTCGCCAACAACTCGCGGTGGGGCCGCTTCCGCACCCGCCGCACGCGGACGTGGCACTCCGCCTCCGCCGGGGCCAACGTCGTCCTGCTCGGCGACGCCGTCCACACCGCGCACTTCTCCGTCGGCTCCGGCACGAAGATGGCGATGGAGGACGCCGTCGTCCTGAGCGAGGTCCTCGCGGACGACGGCCTCGCCGACCTCCCGGCCGCGCTCACGGCGTACGGCGAGCGGCGGCAGCGCTCGGTCGGACGGATCCAGGACGCCTCCGTGCCGAGCCTCGGCTGGTGGGAGCGGTTCGGCCGCTACCGCGACGCGCTCGACCCGCTGACCTTCGCCTTCCACTTCTTCTCCCGCAGCATCGGGATCGACAAGATCGCCCAGCGCGACCCGGACCTGGCCCGCGACGTCCGCGAGGCCTGGCTCGCCGAGCACGGCACCCCCGCCCCGGCCACGCCGTGGACGGTCGACGGCGTCGACCTCGGACGCCGGCTCGTGCTCGCCGACGGCGCGATCGAGGACCCGGCCACCGGCCGCCGCGTGCCGGTCACCGAGGTCGTCGCCCCCGACGACGCGGCCGACCTCGGCGGCGCCGTCGACGGGCTGCCGGGCTCCGGCGTCGTGGCCGTCACCGGCGGGACGTCGTACACGCGCGGCGTGCTCGCCGAGGAGGCGCGGCTGTGGCGCGGCCTCGGCGCGGTGCTCGTGACCCCCGACGACGAGGCGCCCGACGAGGCGGCGCTCGAGACGCTGCTCCTCTCCGCCCGGACCGACGCGGTGGCGACCCGATGACCGAGCCGATGACCGACACGACGAGCACCCTGCAGCCGCTGCTCGACCCCGCCGCGATCCTGCTCGTCGGCGCCTCGACGGACCACGACAAGCTCGGCGGGGCGATGGCCTCCTCGCTGGCGTCGTTCGACCGGCCGGTCGCGCTCGTGAACTCCCGCGGCGGCGACGGGATGCACACCGATGTCGCCGCCGCGGCCGCCAGCCTGGGCGTCGTCCCGGACCTCGCGATCCTGTGCGTGCCCGCGGCCGTGTGCCCCGACGTGCTCGAGGAGTGCGCGCGCGTCGGCGTCCGCGCCGCCCTGGTCTGCGCGGGCGGGTTCGCCGAGGTGGGCGGCGAGGGTGTCGCCCTGCAGGAGCGGCTCGCCGACGTCGCCGCCCGCCACCGGCTGGCCGTCCTCGGACCCAACACCTCCGGCTTCGTGGTCCCCGCGGCCGACCTCCGGGCGAGCTTCGTGCCCGGGGTCGCCCGCGTCGAGGCCGGGTCCGTGGCCGTCGTCGCCGCCAGCGGCGGGCTGAACCACGCGCTGATGTTCGCCCTCGAGCGCGCCGGGCAGGGCGTCAGCCTCGCCGTCGGACTCGGCGCCGGCACGTCGGTCGGGGCCGTCGACCTGCTGCGCCACGCCGCCGCCGACCCCCGCACCCGGGCCGTCGCGCTGCACCTCGAGACCGTGCCGGACGGCGAGGCGCTGCTGGACGCCGTCCGCACCACGACCCGGACCACCCCGGTCGCCGCGCTCGTCGTCGGCGAGCACGACCTGGGGGACTTCGCGACGTCCCACACCGGCGCCCTCGCCACCTCCTGGCGCACCACCCGCGCCCTGCTGGAGCAGGCCGGTGCCGTGGTCGTGGACGACGAGGAGCAGCTGGTCGCCGTCGCCTCGACGCTCGCCGCCACGCGGCTCGCGCCGCACGCCGACCCGGGCGTCGGCCTCGTCACCGCCCAGGCCGGGCCCGGCCTGCTCGTCACCGACGCGCTGCTCGGTGCCGGCGTGCGGCTGCCGGAGCTCGGGGCCCCCGCGCGCGAGCGGCTCGCCGACCTGCTGCCGCCGATGACCCACCTCGGCAACCCCGTCGACACCGGCCGCCCCGGCCCGCGCCACGGCGAGGTCCTCACCGCCGTCGCGGACGACCCCGGCGTCGACCTCGTCGCCGTCTACGCCCTCGCGGAGCCGGTCGTCGACCTCCCCGCCTCCGTCGCCGCCGCCGACCTGGGCGACGCCTCCGTCGTCGTCGGCCTCGACGGCTCCGCCGACGAGGTCGCCCTCGGTCGCCGCGACGCCGCCAAGCGCGGGCTGGCCTGCCAGGTCGGGGCGCGGGGGCTCGTGTCCGGACTGGTCGGCCTCGTCGCCGACGCCCGCACCCGCCACCGCGCCACCGGGGACGCCGTCCCCGGCCGGTCGTGGTCCGGCGCGGTGGACGGACCCTGGGACGAGGCCCGCGCCAAGGACCTCCTCGACGCCCTCGGCGTCCCCACGCCCGCCCGCCGTGTCGTCACCGAGGACGGCGCCCGCGCCGCGCTGGCCGAGCTCGACGGGCCCGTCGTCCTCAAGGTCTGCGACCCCGCCGTCGCCCACAAGACCGAGGTCGGGGGCGTCGTGGTCGGTGTCACCGACGACACCCTCGACGCCGCCCTGGCGCAGGTCCGCGGACTCGGCGCGCCGCGGCTGGTCCTGGAGGAGATGGCGGGCTCCGGGCTCGACCTCGTCGTCGGCGCCCGCCGCGACCCCGTCTTCGGCCCCGTCGTGCTCGTCGGGGTCGGTGGCGTCGCCACCGAGGTGTACGCCGACGTCGCGCTCGCCGCCGTCCCCGCCACCCGCGCCCAGCTCGAGGCGCTGCCCGGCCGGTTGCGCGCGCGGGCGCTGCTCGAGGGCCACCGTGGTGGACCCGTCGTCGACCCCGGCGCGCTCGCCGACCTGCTGGCCGACCTCGGCCGGCTGCTGCTCGACCACCCCGACCTCGACGAGGTCGAGATCAACCCCCTGCGGGTCACCCCCGGCGTCGGCCCTGACGGCTGGGTCGCGCTCGACGCGCTCGTCGTCCCCGCCCCACCCCACGCCGCCCGCCCGTCGGAGGTCGAGGTGCGAGGAGCGCCAGCGACGAGCCACGAGACCCCGACAGTGTGAAGGAGTAGACGTGCCGCACCACACCCGCGACGGCGTCGTGCCGTGGCCGACCGAGGTGGCCGCCGGCTACCGCGAGGCCGGCTACTGGCTCGGTCGCACCCTCGGCGACCTGCTCTGGGAGGTCGCCGACGCCCGCGCCGACGAGGTCGCCCTCGTGGACTCCGCCGTCGAGCCCGCGACCCGGATGACCTACGGCGAGATGGTCGCCCGGGCCGACGCGGCGGCGCTGCGGCTGCTCGACCTCGGTCTCGAGCCCGACGACCGGCTGCTCGTGCAGCTGCCGAACGGCTGGGAGTTCGTCGTCCTCACCCTCGCCTGCTTCCGCTCCGGGGTGATCCCGGTGATGGCGCTGCCCGCCCACCGCCGCCACGAGCTCGAGCACCTCGCCGCGCTGTCGGAGGCGCGGGCGGTCGCCGTCCCCGGGGTCCTGCGCGACTTCGACCACCAGGCCCTGGCCCACGAGCTCGCCGCCGACCTGCCCGACCTGGAGCACGTCCTCGTGCTCGGCGAGCCGACCGGCGGCGCGGTCGACCTGGCGGCCCTGCTCGAGGCACCCGCCGACGACGCGGACCGCCGTACGACGCGGGAGGCGGTCGACGCCCTCGACCCCGACCCCGGTTCCCCGGCGTGCTTCCTCATCTCCGGCGGCACCACCGGCCTGCCGAAGCTGATCACCCGCACGCACGACGACTACGCGTGCAACGTCCGCGCCACCGCCGCGACCTGCGACCTCGGGTCGGACGACGTCTACCTCGGCACGCTGCCGGCGTCCCACAACTTCCCGCTGGCCTGCCCCGGCGTGCTGGGCGCGCTGCTGGTCGGTGGGCGGGTCGTCATGCTGCCCAGCCCGGCGCCCGAGCGCAGCCTCGCCACGATCGAGGCCGAGGGCGTCACCGTGTCGGCCGCCGTCCCCGCCGTCGCCCAGGCGTGGGTCGAGCACCGCCAGGCGAACCCCGGCGTCCACGACCTGTCGACGCTGCGGGTGCTCCAGGTCGGGGGCTCCCGCCTGCCCGACGCGTACGCCGCGCGGATCGGGCCCGTGCTCGGCTGCACGCTGCAGCAGGTGTTCGGCATGGCCGAGGGCCTGATCAACACCACCCGCCTCGAAGATCCCGACGAGGCCATCTGCTCGACGCAGGGCCGGCCGGTCCACGAGGCCGACGAGGTCCGGATCCTCGACCCGCTCGGCAACGACCTCCCGGACGGGCAGCCCGGCTCGATCGTCACCCGCGGGCCGTACACACCGCGTGGTTACTACCGCGCCCCGGACCACAACGCGCGGGCGTTCGTCGACGACGGCTGGTACGCCTCCGGCGACGTCGTCGTCCGCCGCCCCGACGGCAACCTCGTCGTCCAGGGCCGCGACAAGGACATGATCAACCGCGGCGGGGAGAAGATCTCCGCCGAGGAGGTCGAGACGCTCGTCTACACGATGGAGGCCGCCGACATGGTCGCCGCCGTCTCGATGCCCGACGAGCGGCTCGGCGAGCGACTGTGCGTGTACGTCGTCCCGAAGGCGGGCCGCGAGGTCACCCTGGAGGCGATCCGCGACCACTTCGGCGCCTCGGGCGTCGCGGCGTACAAGTGGCCCGAGCGGCTCGAGCTCGTCACCGCACTGCCCATGACCAAGGTCGGCAAGATCGACAAGAAGGCGCTCCGCGAGCGCCTGACCCTCACCACCGCAGGGAGCTGAGATGACCGGCAACAACATGACCGCCCCGCCGCCCACCGAGGAGGAGGCCGCGCAGATCGAGGTCCTCTACAAGGACTTCGACGCGGAGAACCTCGTCCCGCTCTGGACCGAGCGCGAGGGCCTGATGCCGATGAGCCCCGAGCCGCGGGCCGTGCCGCACGTGTGGCGCTGGGACACCCTGCTGCCGCTCGCCGAGCGCGCCGGGGACCTCATCCCCGTCGGTCGCGGCGGCGAGCGCCGCGCGATCGCGCTGGCCAACCCCGGCCTCGGTGGTCGCCCGTACATCACGCCGACGCTGTGGGCGGCGATCCAGTACCTCGGCGGTCACGAGGTCGCGCCCGAGCACCGGCACACCCAGAACGCCTTCCGGTTCGTGGTCGAGGGCGAGGGCGTGTGGACGGTCGTGAACGGCGACCCGGTCGCGATGCGCCGCGGCGACTTCCTGCTCACCCCGGGCTGGTACTTCCACGGCCACCACAACGAGACCGACCAGCCGATGGCGTGGATCGACGGTCTCGACATCCCGTTCGTGCACTACACCGACACCGGGTTCTTCGAGTTCGGCTCCGACCGGGTCACCGACGAGTCCACCCCGGACCGCTCCCGCTCGGAGAAGCTGTGGGGCCACCCCGGCCTGCGGCCGCTGTCGCAGCTCGAGGACACCGCCGCCTCGCCGATCGGCGCCTACCGGTGGGAGCACACGGACGCTGCGCTCGCCGAGCAGCTCGAGCTCGAGGAGGCCGGCTTCCCGGCCACCGTCGAGCAGGGCCACGCCGCGATCCGGTACGTGAACCCGACCACCGGCGGTGACGTCATGCCGACGATCCGCGCCGAGTTCCACCGCCTGCGCGCGGGCACCACGACGCGCACCCGTCGTACGTCGGGGTCGCAGGTGTTCCAGGTCTTCGACGGCGCCGCCGAGGTGCTCCTCGGGGATGAGCGCCAGCACGTCGAGCGGGGCGACATGTTCTGCGTGCCGTCCTGGGTGCCGTTCGGCATGACCAGCGAGGACGGCGTCGACCTGTTCGGGTTCGGCGACGGCCCCATCGTCGAGCGGCTGTCGCTCGACCGCACCCACGTCGAGGAGGTCTGATGCGGCTCGTCACGCTCCGTACCGGTGCCGGCACCGTCGCCGCCCGCCAGGACGACGACGGCTCGGCCCGCGAGATCCTCGACGTCCCGGACGTCGGCGCCCTGCTGGCGGTGCCGGAGTGGCGCGAGCGCGCCGAGGCCGCCGACGGGCCCCGTCACGACGCGGGGTCCCTCGACCTCGCGCCGGTCGTCACCAACCCGAGCAAGGTGCTGTGCGTGGGGCTGAACTACGCCTCCCACATCACCGAGATGGGCCGGGACCTGCCCGAGCACCCCACGCTCTTCGCGAAGTACGCCGACACGCTGGCCGGCCCGTACGACGACCTGCCGCTGCCGGTCGGCGACGAGGAGGCCCTGGACTGGGAGGCCGAGCTCGTCGTGGTCATCGGGAAGACGTGCCGTCGCGTGTCGGAGGCCGACGCCGCCGACGTGATCGCCGGCTACACGGTCGCGAACGACGTCTCCATGCGGTCGTGGCAGTTCCGGACCAAGGAGTGGCTGCAGGGCAAGATGTGGGACCGCTCCACGCCCGTCGGGCCCGCCCTGGTCACCGCCGACTCCTGGTCGCCCGGACCCGACGTCTCCTGCGCCGTCGACGGCGAGACGATGCAGAAGCACGCCACCTCGGACCTGGTCTTCGGGCCCGAGGCGCTCGTCGCGTACGCCTCGACGATCATCACGCTGCGCCCCGGGGACCTGATCCTCACCGGCACCCCCGGCGGCGTCGGGCACGCGCGGGACCCGCAGCGCTACCTCGTGCCCGGCAACGAGGTCACGACGGCGATCGAGGGGCTCGGCGAGCTGCGGAACCGCTGCGTCGCCGACCCGGCCGACACCACCGCCTGATGCCGGCGCGCTCCGACCTGGCCACCGACCCCGGGGTCCTCGCGGACCTCGCGGCGGTGCGTCTGGGTACGGCGTACTTCCGGCGGGCGCTGCTCCACGTAGCGGACGACGACCTCGCCGGCCCCAGCCTGCTGGACGGCTGGAGCCGGGCGGCGCTGGTCGCGCACGTCGGCTACAACGCCCGGGCACTCGCCCGCCTGGTGGAGTGGGCGGCGACCGGGGTCGAGAACCCGATGTACGCCTCGCCCGAGGTGCGAAACGAGGAGATCGCCTACGGCGCCTCGCTGCGCCCGATCGCCCTGCGCAACCTCGCCGAGCACGCCGCGATCGACCTCGACGTCCGGTGGCGGGACCTGCCGGACGAACGGTGGTCGTGGACCGTCCGCACCGCCCAGGGCCGGGAGGTCCCCGCCTCGGAGACGGTGTGGATGCGGATGCGGGAGGTGTGGCTCCACGCCGTGGACCTCGACTCCGGCGCCCGCGTGCGCGACGTTCCCGCGCCGGTCCTCGAGCGGCTGCTCCGCGACGTCGTCGGGATGTGGTCGCGCCGCGACGCGATCGAGGTCGCCGTCGTCGCGGACGACGTCCAGGTCGGCGACCCGTCGTCCGCCCAGCGCGTGGTGAAGGCGTCCCTGCCCGACGCCGTCGCCTGGGCCACCGGCCGCGGCACCCTCCCCGGCGAGGACCCCGCCCCCCGCTGGCTGTAGGAGGCCGAGTCGGCCCGAACGCACCTCTCAGGGACGCCGAGTCGGCCCGAACGTGTGTCCTGGGGGTGCCGAGTCGGCCCGAACGTGTGCCCTGGGGGTGCCGAGTCGGCCCGAACGGGTCTCGACGACGCGGACTCGCCGGCGCTCGTCGGCTGCTCGACCACCGGTTGCCGGTGCTCGTACTGCGTGCGTTCGGGCCGACTCGGCGCTCGTGCGGCGTGCGTTCGGGCCGACTCGGCGCTGGTACGGCGTGCGTTCGGGCCGACTCGGCGGCTGTGCGGCGTGAGTTCGGGCCGACTCGGCTTGGATGGGGGGATGGCCACGCCCCGCTCGCTGATCCTGGACCTGTTCGGGGACTACCTGCGCTACACCGACGCCGAGGTGCGCCTGGGGCACCTCACGAGCCTGCTCGGTGACTTCGGGGTGGCGCCGGCGACGGTGCGGGTGACGCTGTCGCGGCTGCGGCGCGAGGGGTGGTTCACGTCGCGCCGGGAGGGCCGGGAGACCGTCTACACGCTCAGCGACGAGATGCTCGGCGTCCTCGACGAGGGCCGCCGGCGGATCTTCGCGCCACCCGCCGTCGCGTGGGACGGCGGGTGGACGATGGTGATCTACCAGCTCTCCGAGGCGGAGCGGGCCGAGCGCGACGAGCTCCGCAAACGCCTGGCGTGGCTGGGGTTCGGCAGCCTCAGCACGTCCACCTGGCTCGCGCCGGGCGAGCGGACCGCCGAGGTCGACGCCCTCGACGCCGTACGGCGGACCGACCGGGTCGACGTCCTGCGCTGCCGCTCGCGGGGGCTCGAGCACGACCGCGACCTCGCCCGCCGGTGCTGGGACCTCGACGACCTCGCCACCCAGTACGACGCCTTCGTGGCCCAGCACCGTGACCTCGAGGGGCGCGCCGGTGACCTGACCGGGGCCGACGCCCTCGTCGCCCGCACCGACCTCATCGCGACCTTCCGACACTTCCCGTTCCTGGATCCCCGCCTGCCGGAGCAGGTCCGCCCGGACGGCTGGCCCGGTGAGGAGGCGCACCGCCTGTTCGCCGACGTCCACCGGCGCCTGGGCCCGCCCGCCCGCGAGCACGTCGCGGCCGTCGTCGGCCGGTCGATCGAAAGTCCCGACGTGTAACAACTTTTCGGTGCACGATTGTCAAAGTGTCATGTCGGATCTAGCGTGGCATCCGTCACGACGGGGCTCCGGCCTCTCAGGACCCGCGCATCGGGGCGCGGGCGACCGGAGCCGTCGTGCGCGGAGGACCTCATGAGACACCGTCGCCCCGGAACCGGAGCGCTGGCCGCCGTGCTGGCCGCCGGGCTCCTCGGGACCGCCCCGGGTGGGCCGGCCACCGCCGCCCCCGTCGGCGCTCTCGCCCAGGACGCCCCCACCCCCGAGGAGGTCGGCCCCGCGGGGCCCGACGTCCTCCGCGCCGGGCCCGTCGACGCGCCCCAGCTGCAGAACACGGGCATCTGGGACGCGGACCCGATCGGGATCTGCATGACCAGCGCCTACCGGGCGGGCGAGTACGTCCACCAGGGCTGCGTGTACGACGACGAGGGCGGCGGGCCGCAGTACCGCTGGCCCAACGACACGCTGCTGCGCGGGTACACCTACCCCGAGGCCGCCGACTACCGGCGCAACGCCGCGGACATCCTCGAGGCCCGGATCCAGCCCGTCGACGGCGGCACCGCCGTCCGCGTCACGATGAACACGATGGTCGACCCCGACCTCACCGGCCTCACCCTCGCGCTCGGCGACGCCGAGGAGCGCTCCGAGGCGCCGTTCGGCTCGAACACGGTCATGCCCGCCGAGACGTACGTGACGGTCAACGGTGAGAGCTCGGTCATCACGGACGCCGCGACCCGCGAGGACCTCGGCTCCGCCGACGTGACCGTGGACCTCGAGCGCCGCCAGGTCCAGATCGTCGTCCCCGACTCCGCCTTCGACCCGGGCGAGCGCACCGACGTCCCCGTCCGGCTCGCCGCCGGGTTGTGGGACGCCGAGGCCGACCGCTACCTGGAGCCCACCACCACCGCGACCGAGACCCAGCCCGGCGGTGCCGAGGTCGGCGACGACACGCCCTCGGTGTTCTTCGACTCGGCCTTCCGCTTCGACGAGCCCTTCGAGGCGCCGTACCGCAACGGCCTGCAGCGCCGCGCGATCAACCGTGGCGACCTCACCGACTTCGTCGCCGAGGTCGACTTCGCGAAGCTCGCCGCCGGCGAGGACGACGAGAGCGGCGTCCCCACCTCGGGCTACATGACCCGGGTCTTCGCCACGAAGTCCGAGAAGGCCCAGGGCCGGCGACTCCCCAGCGACCCCGGCGGCCCGCCGGCCGGGTCCGGCACCCAGCAGGGCGGCCTGCAGACCGGCACCGGCGAGGGCAGCGAGGGCGCCAGCCTCCAGTTCGGCTGGGTCTGCCGCGACGACTGCGTCCCGGACCTGCCGGGCCGGATGCAGCGCTACATGGTCTACGTCCCCGAGCAGGAGGCGCCTGCGACCGGCTACCCGTCGCTGGTGTGGACCAACGGCTACGCCCTGCGGCCCGAGGACGACGTCGCCGGACCGCGCGACCTGTACCGCTCCTTCGCCGACGAGGCCGGCGACCCGACGATGGTCATCGACGTCGACGCCCGCGGGAACGACCAGTGGTTCTACGGCGAGTCGGGCTCCACCGTCTTCGAGGCGCTGGCCGACGCCCGGCGTCACTACGACCTGGACGTCGAGCGCACCGCGGCCGGTGGCTTCTCCTCCGGCGCGTACGGCGCCAACAAGCTGTCGCTGCAGTTCCCCGACGTGTTCAGCAAGGCCTTCATCTGCGACGGCCTCGACCTGGCGGCGTCGTTCCCCGGCGCCAACGGCGTCGCCGACGGCCTGCCCGCCGACACGCTGACCAAGCACGAACCGGGCTCGCAGATCAGCGCGCTGCTGCCGAGCCGGCGCAACCAGCCGGTGATGGAGTGGGCCGGGGTCAACGACGACTTCATCCCCTACAACATCACCCGCAAGCGCGCCGACCTCTACGCGCAGGGCCACTACGACTACCGCTTCGTCAGCTGGGTCGGCGCCGCCGCCGAGCACCTGGTGATGTGCAAGAACGGCATGTGGGACCTCGCGACCGAGTTCCTCGACGACGAGCCCCGCGCGGTGGACCCGCACCACGTGTCGTACGTCCGCAACCCGATGATGGACGACCCGGAGGCCGGGCTCGTCGGTGACCGCGCCTACTGGGTCTCCGACATCGAGACCGACCAGCGGGCGCTGGGCCAGGTCGACGTGGAGAGCCGCGGGCTCGGGGTGGACGACGCCCCGACCGCCCCGGCGGCCGCCTCGGCGGACGTGCAGTCCGGGACCTTCTCCCCGGTGAACCCCTACCTGCTGGAGCAGCGGGACACCACCACCGTCCCGACGCCGGTGCGCGACGAGCTGGAGATCACCGCGGCGAACATCCGCGCGATCACCGTGGACGTCGAGCGCGCCGGGGTGACCTGCGACGTGGACGTCACGGCCCGCACGGACACCCCGCTCGAGGTGACGCTGCTCGGCTGCGACGAGACCCGCAACCTGCCGGCCACCCAGGAGCCGGCCGGCGAGCCCGACGACGGGACCCGTCCCGACCTGCTCGCGCCGCTGCGGGAGGGCCCGCCCGAGGGTCTGCCGATCCCGCCCGAGGTGGGCAACCTGCCGGTGCTGCCCGGGCTGTCCGGGCTGCCGCCGCTGCGGTTCCCGCCGAACCAGGAGAACCCGACGCCGTGACCGGACCCCCGCTCTGACCCCCACGGCGCCAGGCAGGCTGGCCGCGATCTCAGTCGAGGTCGCGGCCGGTCCTGTGCCCGGGCCAGCCGGTGGGGATCCGCCGGCGCACCCCGGTCACGAGCCGCCGCAGCGGCGAGCGTCGTACGACGATGACCCGGCGCGGTGCCGTCGGTGTCGCGGGCCCGCGCCCGTGCCGCCGGTCGACGTCGGCCAGGGCGGCTTGCAGGGCCACCGGGTCGCCCCCCACGTCCGGGTGGTGGCGGCGTACGGCGGCCCGCCGGTCCCGTCGCCACGCACGCTCGTCGGGGGACTCGGTCATCGCTCCATCCTTGCCCACCCGCCCCGGGCTCCCGATACGGTGGACAGGTCGAGAGGGGGTCGTCATGGGTTCCGAGCGCGAGTCCGGTGCCGACAGCACCCCCGACCCGGACGTCTCGCTCCTCGCGGGCGCGGGTCTGCCGTCCGCGCGGGTGCCGCTGGACCGGGACCGCATCATCGAGGCCGCCGTCACGTTCATCGAGGCGAACGGCCTGGCCGGGCTGTCCATGCGGCGGCTCGGTCGCGAGCTCGGCGTGGAGGCGATGTCGCTGTACCGCTACGTGCCCGGCAAGGAGGACGTCCTCGACTCCGTGGTCGAGAAGATCATGGGGACGATGGCCGTCGACCCCGAGGTCCGGTCCTCCCCGGAGGACGGGTGGCAGGACTTCCTGCAGCGCCTCGCCCACGGCGTACGACGGGTGGCCCTGCAGTTCCCCATGTGCTTCCCGCTCGTCGCGTCCCGGCCTCCGGAGGCTCCCTGGCTGCGCCCGCCGCTGCGCGACCTGCGGTGGGTCGAGATCTTCCTGTCGTCGCTGATCGCCGAGGGCTTCACGCGACCGGCCGCCGTCCAGGCGTACCGGGCGTTCACCGGCTTCCTGCTCGGCACCCTGCTGCTGGAGGTCGCCGGCCGCGGGGCCGACGTCGGCCCGCTCGACGTCGTGGACGACGGCTCCGTCCCGGCGGGCAGCCTCGCCGAGTTCCCGACCGTGGCCGCCCTCGCCGACCCGTTGAGCGAGGACCACATGGCCGCCGAGTTCGAGGAGACCCTCGAGACGCTCCTCGACCGGCTCGCCCTCATGCGCGCGGAGGGCTGAGGACCTCCCGGAGGCGCCGGCACCGGTGGCCCCGAAAACGCTGACGTGGTCGCCCCGGCTGGCTTTACTCTGACGGTGTCGCACCTCTCGGGCCCTGGTGCGTGGTCTGGACCGGAGGTGCAGGTGCACGACGAGCGAGCGCTGCGGCCCTCAGCGCCGGTGGTCCCCGCCTGGACCTTCTGGTGCTTCGCGGCGGCGTACGTCGTCCTGGTCGTCGTGGGTCGATCCACCGCGGTGGCCGACCGCGGCCCGGCCCTGGTGTGGCCGGCGGCGGGCGTCGGGGCCCTGTGGCTGCTGGTTCGGCCGGGCGCGGGGTGGGCAACGGCGGCGATGGCGGGGATCGGGCTGAGCAGCGCGGTGCTGCACCTGCTGACGGGTGCCTCGCCCGGGATGGCCGCGGCGGGGACGACGGCCGCCCTCGCCCAGCCCGTCGTCGCGGTGGCGGCCCTGCGTCGCTGGTGCCCGTCGCTGCTCGGCGCCGGTGGCGACCGGACCATCGCCGACCCGGCCGTGCTCGCCCGCGTCGTCGTCGTGGTGGCGGGCTCCACCCTCGCGGGGGCGCTGGCCGCGGCGGCGGCCCTGACCGTCGCCGGGGAGACGCCGACGGCGGTGTTCGTGGCCGTCTGGTGGGGCCGCAACCTCGCGGGGATGCTGCTGGTGGCCACGGCCGGGCACCTCCTGCTCCACGCGGTGCTGACCGGGAGGCGGGTGCTGCCGCCGCGGCGGCGCCTCCCCGAGCTGGGCCTCGTCGTCCTCGCCGCGGTGGCGGCCTTCGGGATGATCGACCTCGACGGCGGTCAGCCCCTCGCGTTCCTGCTCATCGGCACCAGCGTCTGGTGTGCGCTGCGGTTCCCGACCGTGGTGGCCGCAGCCCAGGTGCTGCTCACCGGGGTGCTGGCCTTCGGGCTGGTCGCCCTCGGCCGCGGACCGCTCGACGGTCCCCCGAGCGACCTCGACGCCCTGACGATGCAGGCGTTCCTCGTCACCCTCCTCACGATCTCCCTCGCGATCGGCAGCAGCCGCGACCAGCGGGACGCCGTCCTGGCCGAGCTCGAGACCGCCCGTCGCGAGGAGGGACGACGCGCGCAGTTCCTGGAGACCGTGAACGACGTGATGGCCGAGGGCATGGTCGTCCTCGACGCCGACGCCCGCGTGGTCCGCACGAACTCCGCCGCCCGCGAGATCCTCGACCTCACGCCCGCCGGCACGCGCGACGGCGTGCAGGCCGCCGACTACGTGGTCACCGCCCCCGACGGCCGGGTGCTGGACCCCTCCGAGCACCCGTCGGTTCGGGCCATCTCCGAGGGACGGGTCGGTCCCGAGGACATCGTGCTGCAGCTCGAGGACGGCACCCGCCGCACCCTGTCCGTGACCGCCGACCGGCTGGCCACCGAGGACGGCGCCGCGGCGGGCTCGGTCGTCGTCTACCGCGACGTCACCGACGAGCGCCGCCAGGCCGACCAGCTCGCCGAGTTCGCCGCCACCGCCGCGCACGACCTGCGCAACCCGCTGACCGCGCTGCGGGGCTGGATCGAGATGGCCGCCGAGACCGACGACCCGGTCGCCCTGGCGGGTCTCGACCGCGCCCGGGTGGCCGCCCTGCGGATGCAGGAGCTCATCACCGACCTGCTCCACCAGGCGTCGGCCGAGGGCGGCCTGCTGAGCGCCGCCGACCTGGAGGCCGTCCCGCTCGACCTCGCGGTCGACGACGTCGTCCAGTACCTGACGGACGTCGCGGTCGTCACCCACGCCGACGAGTTGCCCGTGGTCTCCGTGCACCCCGAGATGCTCCGTCAGCTCCTCACCAACCTGCTCGGCAACGCCGTGAAGTACGTCGAGCCCGGGGTCCGACCCGAGGTGGTCGTCAGCGCCCGCCGGGTCGGCGACCGCGTTGCCGTCGAGGTCCGCGACAACGGCATCGGCATCCCCGAGGACGAGCGCAGCCTCGTCTTCGAGCGCCTCCACCGCGCGCACGCCACGGACGCCCGCTACGACGGCACCGGTCTCGGTCTCGCGATCTGCAAGACCGTCGTCGTCCGGCACGGCGGCCACATCGAGTGCCGGCCCGCCCCCGGCGGCGGCACCGTCTTCGCCTTCGACCTCCCCGCCGCCGTCCCCGACGTCCCGACCGTCGCCCCGCAGGTCGGCGGCGCGGACCTCGAGGAGGCCTGAGACCTCCACCCAGGTGGTCGAGCAGCCGACGAGCGCAGCGAGTCCGCGTCCGGTCCAGGTGGTCGAGCAGCCGACGAGCGCAGCGAGTCCGCGTCGTCGAGACCTCGTACGGCTCAGTCGTTCGCGAGGCGCGTGAGCTGCCGCTTCACCTGCTCGCCGAGCTCGATCTGGGTGTCCAGGTCGAAGCGGACGCCGTGGACCGTCCCGGTGAAGCGGTTGTGGACCGGGGCGTAGTCGTCGGTCACCGGGGCGCCGCGGTCGACGCCGACGTTGAGGGTCTCGTCGAACGCGAAGTAGTACGCCGTCGTCTGCGGGACGCGACCGGTCGCGACCTCGCGCCCGTCGATCTCCAGGGCGACGTCGGCGGCGTCGCCGGGCGGGCCGCCGGCGTACGTGAACCGCATCGTCACCTCGTGGTCCCCGGCCGGGAGGGCCTCCTCCGACCGCACCGTGGTGAGCTCGCGGCCGTAGCAGTTGTAGGCGTACGTCGGGCGGCCGTCGACGACGTACAGCGACCAGCCGCCGAAGCGCCCGCCCTGCGCGACCAGCACCCCGGAGTCGGCGTCGCTGCCCGCGGTGAGCGGGACCGTGATGACGTGGGAGCGGTTCTTGACATTCGGCGCCGCCTCCTCGGTGAGGCGGCCGGTGCGGGGTCCGAGCTCGATCGAGTCCCGCCCGTGGTGCAGGTCGAGCCGGCCGGCGATGGCGGGGTTCTCGCGCTCGGTGACCCGGTCGTCGAGCGGGAAGACCTGATGGCGACTGGCCTCGATGAGGAAGATGTCGCGCAGCGCGCGCAGCTGGTCGGGGCCCTCGTTCGCCAGGTCGAAGGCCTGTGACCAGTCGTTGTCGGTGTGGTACAGCTCCCAGACGTCCTCCTCGAACGGCCGGTCACCGCCGTCGACCATCAGCCACGGCGTGCCGTGACGGGTGACCGCCATCCACCCGTTGTGGTAGATCCCGCGGTTGCCGACCATCTCGAAGTACTGCGTCACCCGCCGGTCCGCGGCGTCGGCGTCGGCGAACGAGTACGCCATCGAGACGCCCTCGATGACCTGCTGCGTGACGCCGTACACGGTCGTCGGGTGCGGCAGCCCTGCCACCTCGAGGATCGTCGGCAGGACGTCGATGACGTGGTGCCACTGGTGGCGGATCTCGCCGCGGGCGGCGATGCCGTTCGGCCAGTGCACGATCAGGCCGTCGCGGGTGCCGCCGAGGTGGGAGGCGATCTGCTTGGTCCAGGCGTACGGCGTGTTCATCGCCGAGGCCCAGCCCGCCGGGTAGATCGCGTACGTCGTGGGGTCGCCGAAGGAGTCGAGCCGCGCGTGCATGTCGGCGGTGTCGTCTGCGATGCCGTGGCCGACGAGGTGCTCGCGCAGCGTGCCCTCGGGCCCTCCCTCGCCGGAGGCGCCGTTGTCGCCGAGCATGTAGACGAAGATCGTGTCGTCGAGGAGCCCGAGCCGCTCGAGCTCGTCGGTGATCCGCCCGACCTGGACGTCGGCGTGCTCGGCGAACCCGGCGTAGGTCTCCATGAAGCGGGCCGCGACCTCACGCTCCATCTCGGAGAGCTCCCACCACTGGGGCAGGCCGTCGGGCCACGGCGCCAGCACCGTGTCCTGGGGAACGAGGCCGAGCTCCTTCTGGCGGGCGAGGGTCTGCTTGCGCATCTCGTCCCAGCCCTCGTCGAAGCGGCCGGCGTACTTCTCGCGCCACTCCTTCTGCACGTGGAACGGTCCGTGGGTCGCCCCCAGCGCCAGGTAGGCGAAGAACGGCTGGTCGGGGGTGATGGCGTGCTGGTCGCGGATCCAGTCGATGGTGTGGTCGACGAGGTCCTCGGTGAGGTGGTAGCCGTCCTCGGGCAGGCGATCGGGCTCGACCGGGGTGGTCCCCGAGTAGAGCTGGGGGTACCAGTGGTTCATCTCCGCGCCCATGAAGCCGTAGAAGGTGCCGAACCCCTCCCCGGTGGGCCAGCGGTTGAACGGCCCGGTCGGGTTGACCTCCACCGGCGGGGTCTGGTGCCACTTGCCGAAGGCGGCCGTGGCGTAGCCGTTGCCGGACAGGATCTGCGCCATCGTCGCCGCCGACGGCGGCCGGAAGCCGGTGTAGCCGGGCTCCAGCGTCGACATCTCCGACGTCACGCCCATGCCGACCGAGTGGTGGTTGCGGCCGGTCATCAGGGCCTGGCGGGTCGGCGAGCAGAGGGCCGTGACGTGGAAGCGGCTGTAGCGCAGGCCGCCGTCCGCGAGCCGTTCCGCGGTCGGCATCTCGCACGGGCCGCCGTACGGGGTGGAGGCACCGAAGCCCATGTCGTCGACGAGCACCACCACCACGTTCGGCGCACCCTCGGGGGGTCGGACCGGCTGGATCGGGTCATGCTGCGACGCCTTCGACCCCGGGAACCCGGACAGGTGCGCGGCCGCCCGCGCACCGGCGTCGTTCGTCGGCGTGCTGATCCGGATCGGCAGGTTGCGGCGGCCGGGGTTGGGCCAGCTGGGGTACACCGGGGGGCCGGCGGGGGAGTCGCTCACGGGGCCAAGGAACCACACGCGCCCAGCCCGGGCCCCGCGGGTGTCGCGGCGTGTCGCGGTCGGTGGGGTGAGGAGCGGGTACACAGGGGGCGTGGTCCGTCTCGTGAGTGCCAACGCCGCCTCGGGTCGTGACCGCGGCCGGCACGACTTCGCCGCCTGGGCGCGCCACGCCGCCGCGCTGGACGCCGACGTCTACGCCGTCCAGGAGGTCGACCACCGGCTGCCCCGCAGCGGGGTCGAGGACCAGGCGGCGGTGCTCGCCGGCGCCTGCCAACGACCGGGCGAGACCTGGACCCACCGCTTCGCCGCCGCCGTCCTCGGGACGCCGGGCTCCCGCGACACGTTCGCGCCCGCCACGTCCGCGGACCTCGGCGCCGACGGGGCGGCGTACGGCGTCGCGCTGGTCACCCGCCACCGGGTGACCCGGTTCCACGAGCTGCGGATGGACGGCTCCCGGGTGACGATCCCGATGCCCCTGCCGCCCGGGGCGCCGCAGCGGGTGATGTGGGTGCCCGACGAGCCGCGGGTCGCGCTGGCGGCAGAGGTCGCGGCACCGTCCGGGACGCTCACCGTGGTGAGCACCCACCTGTCGTTCGAGCCGCTGCGGGCGGGTCGTCAGCTGCGCGAGGTCACGGCCTGGGCGTCGGGCCTCCCCGGGCCGGTGGTGCTGCTCGGCGACCTCAACATGCCCGCCCGCGTGGCCGCCTGGCTCAGCGGGTGGGCCCCGCTCGCCCGCCACCCGACGTACCCCGCCGAGGGCCCGCGCGTGCAGCTCGACCACGCGTTGCGCGCGCCGGGCCACCGACTGCGGGTCACCTCGTCACGGGCCGAGGTCGTGGGCGGCAGCGACCACCTCGCGCTGGTGGTGGACGTCGCGCTCGGTGGGTGAGACGCACCGACGCGGAAGTCGACGCGCCGCGGGACCCCGCGGAGCTGGCCGTCTCTGCGCAGGGTCGGGCGGACCCCTGCAGGTTGTGGACGGAGACGGTGGCCTGGAAGGGTGCCGCCCCATGGTGCGAGCCGAGGACCGCGACCGGTTCCGGAGCCTCCGCAAGCCCGCGGGGGCGCAGTTCCCGGTGGTCCTCACGGAGGCGTTGAACCGTCGGCGGTTGACGCTCTCGGAGACCCGCGAGGCCCTCGCCCGCCGAGGTCAGTCGGTCAGCCTGGCGACGCTGAGCTACTGGCGGTCCGGGCAGCGGACACCGGAGGGCGCGGTGTCGTTCGACGTCCTCGACTGTCTCGACGAGGTCCTCCACCTGGAGCCCCGGGACCCTGCGGGCCAGCGTGGGGCCGAGCCGCCGGCGCGGCCCGGCGACGGACGACTACGTCGACCTCGCGGCCCTCGTGCGGCCCGGCGACGAGACGAGCCGTGCCCTGGCCGCGATGGGCCTCGAGGACGCCGAGACGGCGGTGGCCGAGGAGTACGTGATGGTGGCCGTCGACGTCGACGCCCGCGGACAGGAGACCCGCTGCGTCGTCCGCAGCCGGATCCGGGCCCTCCGCGACGGCGTGGACCGGCGACCCCTCGTGGTCGACGCCGGCGAGGCCCTGAGCGAGCCCGTCACCTTCACCGGCACCCGGGGTTGCCGGATCGGGCGGATCCACGTGGACCTCCCGATCGGGCTCATGGTCTACGAGATGCTGCTCGAGCGACCGCTGCTGGTCGGTGAGACCGCGACGTTCGAGTACCAGGTCGGCCTGGCCGACACCGGTGAGCCGGAGACCGAGTTCTTCTGGCACTGCGCCCGCCGTGTCGGCGAGGTGGAGGTCTGGGTGCGCTTCGACTCCGCGCTCCTGCCCCTCCGGGCCACGGCGTTCACCCTGTCCGACGGGGAGGAGACGTCGTCCGCGGTGGACATGGAGGGGAGCACCTCGCTGGTGACCGCGGTCCGCCACTTCGGGCCCGGCACCGTCGGCGCCCGCTGGACGTGGCCGGGCGACCTGGCCGGGCAGCGCGGTTGACGGGCTCGCCCTGCGACCGTCTCCACGTGCGGTGCGTGGATCCGCCACCCCTACGGCGGGAGCGTCACCATCGGAACCGTGACCGGACCGGCGGGCGAGGCGGGCCCGGCGCCACCTGCGCCGCGCTGCGTTCCCGCGCCGGTCTCGGCTGACGTCGTGCCGCGCGGGTCAGTCCTCCGAGACCTGCACCCGGAAGGTGTCGCGCTTCGTGTGGAGGTCCCACAGCTTCTCGGCCAGGACCGCCGGGTCCTTGTCCTTGTCGCCCTCGACGATCGCGCCGCCGATGATGAGCTGACCGACGAAGATGCCCTCCTCGCCGAGGACCTCGTGCAGCAGCTCGGCGTACGCCGCCTGGCCGGCGAAGGCGATCGAGGTGCCGGTGACGTTGCGGCCGGGCTTGACGGCGGAGCCGCCGTTGACGAAGAGGATCGTCCCCTTGTCCTCACCCAGGAAGCGCATGCCCGGGACGACCTGGTGGACGGCCGCGACGGGGCCGTAGATGGAGAACTCGACGGGGCCGACGAGGTCGGCGGGGGTGGTCTCGAGGACAGGCCGCATGAAGTCCTTCTGCGGCAGCGGGGAGTACTGCAGGACCTCGATGGGGCCGAGGGTCTCGGTCACCTTCTCGAGGGCTGCGGCGATGGACGCGGGGTCGCGCACGTCGGCGGCGAACCCCTGGGCGCGCACGCCCTCCTCGGCCAGCTCAGCGGCGAGTGCGTCGAGCCGTCCCTGGTGGCGTGAGATCAGCCCGACGGCGTACCCCTCGGCGGCGAAGCGGCGCGCCACGGCCGCTCCCAGTCCTCGTCCGGCTCCGATGATCGCGATGGTGGTCATGCCGCTTTCAACCACTCCGCCTCGGCGGGTGTTCCGGGCCCGTCCCGGCGTACGATCGAGCGCATGGCAGCGAAGATCGACCCCCTCGACATCGTCGGCATCGACGACCAGCTCACGGCGGAGGAGCGGGACATCCGCGCGGCCGTGAGGAAGCTCTGCGACGACGTGGTCATGCCCGACGTCGCGGAGTGGTTCGAGCGCGGCGAGCTCCCCGACGTCCGCGGGCTCGCCAAGGAGTTCGGCGCGATGGGCCTGCTCGGCATGCACCTCGAGGGCTACGGCTGCCCCGGGATGAGTGCCGTCGACTACGGCCTCGCCTGCCTCGAGCTCGAGGCCGCCGACTCCGGCATCCGCTCGCTCGTCTCCGTGCAGGGCTCGCTGGCGATGTTCGCGATCCACCGCTGGGGCAGCGAGGAGCAGAAGCAGCAGTGGCTGCCCGCCATGGCCGCCGGCGAGGCGATCGGCTGCTTCGGCCTCACCGAGCCCGACCACGGCTCCGACCCCGACTCGATGCGCACCCGCGCCAAGCGCGACGGCGACGACTGGGTCCTGGACGGCCGCAAG
Organism: uncultured Nocardioides sp.; assembly: GCF_947489365.1. Taxonomy (GTDB): domain Bacteria; phylum Actinomycetota; class Actinomycetes; order Propionibacteriales; family Nocardioidaceae; genus Nocardioides. The sequence continues at coordinate 227,803 of NZ_CANLDB010000005.1, read as the reverse complement.
ATGTGGATCACGAACGGCTCCGTCGCGGACGTCGCCGTCGTGTGGGCGCAGACCGAGGAGGGCGTGCGGGGCTTCGTCGTCCCGACCGACACCGCGGGCTTCTCCGCACCGCAGATCCACCACAAGATGTCGCTGCGCGCCTCGGTCACCTCCGAACTCGTCCTGGACGGCGTCCGCCTGCCCGCCGACGCGGTGCTCCCCGAGGTCACCGGCCTGAAGGGCCCGCTGTCCTGCCTGAACGAGGCCCGCTACGGGATCGTCTGGGGCGCCATGGGCGCCGCCCGCGCCTGCTTCTCCTCCGCGCTGGACTACAGCAAGCAGCGCGAGCAGTTCGGCAAGCCGATCGCGGGCTTCCAGCTCACGCAGCAGAAGCTCGCCGACATGAGCCTCGAGCTGACCAAGGGCACGCTCCTGGCGCTGCACCTCGGCCGCCGCAAGGACGCCGGCACGCTCTCCCCGCCGCAGGTCAGCGTCGGCAAGCTCAACAACGTGCGCGAGGCCATCGACATCTGCCGCACCGCCCGCACCATCCTGGGCGCCAACGGGATCTCGCTGGAGTACCCGGTCATCCGGCACATGAACAACCTCGAGTCGGTGCTGACCTACGAGGGCACCGTCGAGATGCACACCCTCGTCGTCGGCCAGACGCTGACGGGGCACGCCGCCTTCCGCTGAGACCCCTCGTCCTCGCCCGTGCGAGGACGAACGTGCAGAAGCCCCCGGAACGGGCCCCACGAGGGGCGTTCCGGGGGCTTCTGCGCGTCGGTCCTGACACCTGCCGCGACCGCCGGCCGCGTCAGCCCGTCACCGGGTGGTGAGGTGCCGGCTGGGGCCGAGACGGTCCTGCGTGTAGTGGACGCCGCCGCGGACCTGCGAGGCCTTCTGGGAGACCGACAACCGCGGCACGTCGATGCCCTTCCGCACCTGGAGGCAGCGGTTCGGCACGGTGACGACCAGCCTCGTCGCCTCCGGGCCGCGCCAGGACGCCCCGTCGCGCAGGTCGCAGGTCCGCTCCCCGCGGTCCGGGAGGCCCGGCGGCGGCTCGTCGGCGTAGGGGTCGTAGTAGACGTAGTTCACGGTGACCCGGCCGGTCTCCTCCGTGTCGGAGCGCCACACCACACGGAACACGACCCGTTGGCTGCCCGGGCGCCTCAGCCTGAACTGGTGCAGGTCGTCCGCCGCGTCGAAGGAGGTGACGATCTCCAGGCGCTCCGGGCCGCGCTTGACGGTCATGGACTTGAGGTGGCCGGGTCGCTCGTCGTCCCGCACCACCTGCGTCTCCGCGGCGACCGGGGCGATGAGGGCGACCGGCAGCAGCAGACCGGCGAGGACGGCGGTGGCGCGGGCCACCCTGGTGGCGAGGGACGACCCCCGAGGTGAAGTCATGGGCGGGACGGTAGGCGACCGCGGGACCGAGGTCCATGCCCTCGTCGTCGGGATCTCAGAGAGGCAGAGCCTTCCACTCGCTGGTGAAGGCCAGCCCGCTGCGGCGGAAGAGCTGGGTGACGGGGCAGCGGCGGTCGACCTCGCTGACGAGGCGGTCGAACGTCTCGGCGTCGGCGTCGGTCTGCACGGTGGCGTCGACGGTCACGGCGTCGAAGTTGGCGTTGCCCTCGGCGCCGCCGACCATGACGCTCGGGTCGAGGTCGCCCCGAGCCGAGAGGGAGAGCTCGCCGAGGGTCACCCCGAGCTCCTTGGCCACCACCTGCGCGGTGACCTGGTTGCACGAGGTGAGCGCGCCGAGGGCGTAGGCCAGCGGGCTCGGGGCGGCGTCGGCGCCGCCGAACGCCGGGTAGGTGTCGGCGTGGAAGACGTGCTCGACCTCGCCGAGGACGGTGACCTCCTGGGCCACGCCGGTGCCGGAGGTCTGGACGGTGAAGGGAACGGTGGGCATGGTCTCCTCATTCATGACAATGTCGACTGACGTTGTCCAGTATAGGAGGAGGGGCGAACCGACGACGCCCTCAGCCGCGCGCGAGGCGCCGGGAGCCGAGCGCGACGTCGAACTCGTCCACCCGGCCGTCGCGCCGGGCGTCGTCGGTGAACACGGAGCCCTGGGGAGGTCGTGACTCCACCAGGCCGCCGGTCCTCACCCAGCGGGGCTCGCCGAGGCAGGAGCGCGGCACCGAGATCCAGACCGTCCGGGTGGCCGGCCGGACGCTGGCGTCGGCGTCCGGGCACCGGATCGAGCGTCCCGAGCCGCGCGAGATCCAGAGGAAGCGCCTCGGCTCGTCCACCAGCTTCCCCACCTGCGCCTGGAACCGGCGACCGTCGCTCGTGCGGACGACGGCGGTCGCGTACAGCGTGGCGCGCGGGTCGACGTCCGCCATGAGGAAGCGGAAGGCGACACGGTCCTCGCCGTGGTGGCTGTCGAAACGGAGGATGTCGGCGGTGCGCTGGCCGGGGTTGCGGCCGTCCTCCGTCGCGGTGTCACCGCGGGCGTCCGTGACGCGGTCGGTGTCGGCGACGGCGGGCGCCGAACCGGCGAGCACGAGGGCGCCGAGCGCCCCCACGAGCATTCCCACGGTGCGTCGTGCGGTCCTGTGCATGTGCGCTCCCCCGAGTGCTGACGGCGCCCGTCGGCGCCTCGTCGGCTCATCATGCCTGCGGCGCGGCCCGTCCGGTAAGAGCACTCTCATGCGCGGCTCACGCCGACCTCACGGGCGGCGGTCAGGCTCGGGCCACTCGCCGGGGTGGTCCCGGCAGCGCCTGAGGAGGCCCCATGTCCGCCCTGCTCCGCTCCGCCGCCCCCGCCCTCGGCGCACTCGCGCTCGCCGCGTCCACCCTCGCCGTCGCCGCTCCGGCCCACGCCGACGAGCGCACCTGCCGCGGGTCGATCGGTGCCACCAGCGTCGACGACCTCCGCGTCCCCCAGGGCGCGACCTGCACCCTGACCGGCACCCAGGTCGGCGGGAACGTCACCGTCGCCGACGGCGGCACGCTGGTCGCGCGGCGCATCGCGGTCGAGGGCAACGTGCAGGCCGAGGGCCACGCGAAGGTCGTCGTACGGCGCTCCGCGGTCGACGGCAGCATCCAGCTCGTCCAGGGCGGCGCCGCGACCCTCGTGGCGAACCGGGTCGGCTCCGACGTCCAGTCCTTCGAGAACCGCCGGGCGCAGACGATCAGCGACAACCGGATCGACGGCAACCTGCAGTGCAAGGAGAACCGCCCGTCCCCGACCGGCAGCGGCAACGTCGTCGAGGGGAACAAGGAGGACCAGTGCCGTCGTCTCTGAGGTGAGCCCCGGCCGGGCTCGGTAGCGTCGCCGGATGACCCGCCGCAGCGTCCGCAGCCCGGTCCAGGACTACCTCGAGAAGATCGTCGACGCCTGCGGCGGCACGGCGGGCGAGGTGGCGGCGTACATCCCGGAGCTCGCCGCGGCCGACCCCGACCGGTTCGCGCTGGCGCTGGCGACCGTCGACGGCCACGTGTACGCCGTCGGCGACGCCGACCTGCGCTACTCGATCCAGTCCATCAGCAAGCCGTTCACCTACGCCCTCGCGCTGTCCGACCTCGGCCAGGAGGCGGTCGACACCCACATCGACGTCGAGCCGTCGGGGGAGGGCTTCAACCGGATCAGCCTCGAGGCGGGAACCGGGCGCCCCCGCAACCCGATGATCAACGCGGGGGCGATCACCGCCGCCTCGCTCGTCGCCGGGGACGACACCGAGCACCGCTTCGAGCGCATCCGACGCTGGTACTCCGCCTTCGCCGACCGGGACCTGACCCTCGACGAGACCATCCACCGCTCGGAGCTCGCCACCGCGCACCGCAACCGGGCGATCGCGCACATGCTGCGCGAGTTCGACGTGCTCGGCGACGAGCCGGAGCGGGCGCTCGACCTGTACGTCCGGCAGTGCTCGGTCGCGGTCGACACCCGCGACCTGGCCCTCATGGCGGCGACGCTCGCGAACGGCGGCGTCCACCCGCGCTCGGGCGCGCGTCTGTGCTCCGTCGACATCGTCGAGCGGACGCTGAGCGTGATGGCGACCTGCGGCATGTACGACGCCGCCGGCGACTGGGTCTCCGCGGTCGGCATGCCCGCGAAGAGCGGCGTGTCCGGCGGGATCGTCGCGGTCCTCCCGGGCCAGGTCGGGCTCGCCGTGTTCTCGCCGCGTCTCGACGTCCACGGCAACTCCGCCCGTGGCGTCACCGTGCTCGAGCGCATGAGTCACGACATGGAGATGCACCTCATGCACGTGGGGCGCAGCGGCCGGACGGCCGTGCGGGCGGCGTACCCGCTGCAGAGCCTGGCCTCCCGCCGCCGGCTCTCCGAGGAGGACCGGGCGCTCCTGGACTCCCTCGACGACGCGGCGATGGTCTACGAGCTTCACGGTGACCTGCTGTTCGCCGAGGCCGAGCGGGTGACCCGCCGGGTCGTCGACGACGCCCCGGAGCTCGTCGTCCTCGACGTACGACGGGTCGACGAGATCGGCGACGTCGCCGCGGTGACGATCTGGGGCCTGCGGGCGCTGCTGCGCGAGGCGGGCTCCGAGATGGTCACCGTCGACCCGCGCGGGACGCTGACCGACCCGGACGCCGGCACCGACGACGAGGGTGCCCGGCACGCCGATCTCGACGCGGCCGTGCGGTGGTGCGAGGACGAGCTGCTGCGCCGCCACGGCGGCGGACGGCCCGACCCGCAGCGCCTGGTCGACGAGCACCCCCTGCTGCGGGACCTGTCGGACGAGGCCCGCCCCGCGGTCGAGGCCCTGATGGACCGGGTCCGGCACCCCGAGGGCGGGACGGTCCTCGAGGCCGGCACGACGTTCGCCGGCGTCCACCTGATCACCGAGGGCCGGGCGGTGGCGGAGGTCGTCGCCGACGACGGGGCCGCCCGCGTGCTGGTGGGCCTCGAGGTCGGGACGTCGTTCGGCGAGCTCGCGCTCGGCACCGACGACGTCCAGGAGACACGGGTCCGGGCGGTCACCGACCTGGAGGTGCTGCGCCTCTCCGCGGACGCCATCGACCGGCTGACCGTCGAGGCCCCCGAGGTCGCCCTGGAGGTGTGGCGGGCCATGTGCCGCGACGGATACCGGGTCGCCGACCGCGCCCTGCGGGCCGGCATCACCCGCGGGTAGCCGCCCGGGCGGTGCGCGTCAGCCCAGTCGGCGGCGCGGTGAGGTCGCCGCGGAGTAGCGGGCCTCCCCGAGGAAGCGGGCGACGTACGACACCGCTCCGCGCCCGCGGGGGGCCACGATGCGGGCGCGGCCGTCGTCCAGCCGGACGACGCGCACCGCGCGCTCCTGGCCGCCGGACCGCCGCCGCAGCGCGACCTTCCCCTCGGCGGGGCCGAGGGTGCCGCGGACGCGGACCCGCCAGACGACGCCGTTCGCGTTCGAGCCGGTACGGCGCAGCGCCACCGTCGGCCGCTGCTTGCCGACGACCAGGCCCCGGGTGAAGGACTCGGTCGGTGCGTTCTCGGCGTCGCCGAGGTAGCGGACCCGGTACTGCCGGCGGCCCGGGGTCACCGGGGTGATCCGGACCTCGGCGCGACCGTTCGCGCCGAGCCGCCCCTGCCCGACGACGTCGTCGCCCTGGAGGACCTGGACCCGGCCGGGCCGCTCCGGGGTGATCGGGTCGAAGGTCTCCGCGGCGTCGACCCTGACGCGGACCGGCTCGGGGCGTCCGAGCACGGCCGGGGCGTCCGGGAACCGCAGGTCGGCGTCGGTGGGCGTGCGGGCCCCGACCACGGTCGTCGTGGAGCCGGGCTCGTCGTGCGGCGCCAGGAGCAGCGCGCCCTGGCCGCCGGCCCGGGTGTACGCCGCGCCGTCGGTGACCAGGCGCAGCTCGTCGCCGCCGTCCGCGGCGACCCAGGGGGCGGGCAGGTCGTCCCCGCCGGGGCCGGCCAGCGTGACGCCGGGTCGCAGCACGTCGACGGCGCTGAAGCCGGAGCGCACGTCGCCGGCGACGTCGCCGGGGCCGAAGGCGGCGTAGTAGTTGGGCGTGTAGGCCTCGATCCGGACCTCGCTGGCGCGCTCGGTGAGCTCCGGCAGCGCCGACAGGGCCACGGGGAGGACGACGACGTCGTTGTCGAAGACCGCGGTGTCGAGGTCGCCGTACGCGCCGTTCAACGGCTGGGTGTCGAGGACCTCGAAGTCCGTGAGGTCGTACAGCTCGGCGACGAGCGTGTCGGAGGTGCCGCCGGCCCGGTAGGAGTCGAGGCCGTAGTCGGCCCTCCCGTCCGCGTCGACGTCCAGGGAGACCGAGACGGAGGTCTGACCGACCGGGGTGTCCCAGGTGTCGTGGGTCGTGACGGCCACGAAGAGGTGTCCGTCGGTGAGCGGGTCGCCGCCGGCTGCCTCCACGGCGGGAGCGTCGGTGGTCGCGCCGAGGTACTGGATGTCCGCGCCCCGCGCCTCCTGGGGGACGCAGAAGACGACCTCGCCCGGTGCGCAGCGGGACTGCTCCTCGCTGGTGTCGAGCAGCTGGAAGCCCGCCACGAGCGAGCGGGTGCGGTCGGTGTCCTCGCCCTGGTCGAACCCCTCCCCGGTCAGGGTGAGGTCGGTGCCGCGGGCGCCGCCGCGGACGGGCAGCTCGACCTGGCGGGCGCCCTCGACGCCCAGGGTGGAGGCCGGACGGGGTGCGGCGTGGACGGGCACGCGGAGCGCCGCGCCCCCGGTCCCGCCGGTGGGCGTCAGCTCGACGAGGCCGCTGGCCGCGGCGGCGTACTGCCGCGCCTCGCCGGCCTGCTCGCGGTCCGTGGTGGGGTCGATCGGCTTGGTCAGGGCGGTGGGGTCGACGCGCAGCGTGATCGTGGCCTTCCCCGTGCGTCCTGGTGGGACGGTGAGCGTCGCCGGCGAGACCTCGTACGACGCCCCCGGCACCTCGGTCCGTGCCACGTAGGCGAGGTCGTAGGTCACGGCCCCGTCGCCGGTGTTCTCGACGGTGAGGGTCCGGTCGCGCTCGGTCTCCCCGCCGTCGACGGGCACCGCGAGGGGCCCGAACCCGGCGGACACGGCGCCGGACCCGGCGCCGACGTACGCGAGGACGTCGGTGGCCAGCGACGCCGGGACGTCGATGCGGCCGGTGCCGGCCCGGTTCGGGCCGTACGGCGTCCCCTCCCCGTCGCCGTCGGTGGTGACGTCGACGCCGGCGGTGTTCATGATCGCGGCCTTGACCTGCTCGGGGTCCCAGTCGGGGTGCTCGGCACGCACGAGGGCGGCCTGACCGGCCACCATCGGGGACGCCATCGACGTGCCGTCGAGGCTGAGGGCGCCGTCGCCGGTGCCGACCTCGGCCGACGACACGGACGCCCCGACCGCGGTGACGTCGGGCTTCACCTGCCCGTCGGCGTACTGCCCGCGGGAGGAGAAGCCCGACATCGTGTCGGCGGTCTCGTCGTCGAGCGTGACCGCCCGGGGCTCGACGCCGCCGAGGCGGACCTCGTCGCCCGCCACGAGGGCCTCGCGGAGCGGGTCGCCGGTGCGCGCCGGGACGATGACGCCGGGGATCGCCCGGTTGCCCGCGATCGCGACGTCGGTGGCGTCGGCCTCGTTGGCCAGCACGTAGCCCTCGGCGCCGGCCCGGGTCAGGTTCGTGGCCATCCGGGTGGAGGCGCACTCGCGCTCGTCGTCGGCGGAGGTCCACTCGACCAACGCGATCCGGCCGTCGACCGCGGCGGCGTCGTCGGTGTCGAGCGGGTCGCAGGCGTCGGTGTTGCCGGACTGGGTCAGCAGGACCAGCTCGCCGGTCAGGGCGCCGGCACCGCCGGAGCCGGAGCGGCCCCAGTCGTGGTTCTGCGCCAGGGACGCGGCGTACGTGCCGGCCAGGGCCTCCGGGTCGGTGACGACGAGCCCGTCGACGACGGAGACCGGGTCCGTGCTGGAGGCCACCGCGAGGGTGCGGACGGCGGCGCCGGGGGAGCCGCCGGCCTGGGTGAGGTCCCCGGCGTTGCCGTTCGCGGCGACGACGGTCACCCCCAGGCGCGACGCCTCGTCGGCGACGAGGCTGTCGGCGTCGAGCAGGTTGCCGAAGTCGAGGCCGAGGGAGAGGTTCACGACGTCGGCGGCGTCGGAGAAGTCCCCGTCGCCGTCGGGGTCGGTCGCGAGGTCCACGGCGGCCGCGGCGAACAGCGTGCCGCCCGTGCAGCCGAACACGCGGTAGGCGAGGAGGTCCGCACCGGGCGCCATGCCGGGGCCGATCTCCAGGTCGCGCCCGGCGGTCGTGGTGTCGTAGGGCCCGTCGTACGTCGAGCCGTCGGCGAGGACGCCGCGACCGGCCGCGGTGCCCGCCACGTGGGTGCCGTGGCCCTCGCAGTCCTGCGGGTTGGCGTCGGGGACGGCGGGCTCGCGGCCCGTGCCGTAGTCGTCGCCGACCAGGTCGTAGCCGCCGGTCACGACGTCGGTGGGGAAGCCGGTCGGGTCGGTCTGCTCCGCGGCGGTCCGCGAGCGGCGGTAGGCCTGGCGGGTGCCGGGGCCGCCGAAGTCGGCGTGGGTGTAGTCGATGCCGGTGTCGACGACGGCGATGCTGGTGCCCTCGCCGGTCTGGCCGTAGCTCTCCCAGGCCGCGTCGCCGCCCTGGAACGGCACGGCGGAGGCGTTGCTGCGCTGCTTCTCGACGATCGGCACCACCTGCCGCACCCCGTCGAGCCGGCGCAACGCCGGCAGGTCGGCCGCCGCGGCCTCGACCGCGACGCCGGCGACGACGTTGGTGGTCTCGTAGAGGACCCCGACGTCGTCGGGCAGGGCGTCGGTCACCCGGCCCCGGACGGCGTCGACCTGCTGCGCGGCCTGCCGCGCGGCGTCGGTGGCGCGGGCCGCGGGACGTCCGGCCCGGCGGGTCTCGCGCCAGGCGGCCAGCGCCGGCTGGGCGCCGAGGCGCAGCAGGAACGCGACCCGGGCGGAGGGGTCGCGGCGGGCCGCGGCCAGGCGCGGCGCGGGCGTCTGGGCGTCGCCTCCGGCGGCGGGCTCCCCGTCGGGGGCGCCGGCCGCGGGGACGACGGGGGACAGGAGCGCGAGCGTGGTCGCGCCCGCTGCCATCGCGAGGGTGGAACGGCGACGGACTCGGGTGGCCATGGGTCAACTGTGGGTCGACCACACGTCCGGTGGGGGGACGCGCGCCGTGACGCGTGGGACGGATGGTACGGGTGTGGTCAAGACCCTTGACGCTCCCGAGGTCGACCGATTGGGTGGGACCACCGTCCGTCCGGTGGATCTCGGCCATCGTCGACGTGGTGCGTCCCGTGCGTGGGGCCGTGCGACGACCTCACCGCCGAGCCGCCCTCGCAGTGAGGAACGACCATGACCTGGTCCCGTCCCACCCGCCCCCGCACCCGTGGGGTCGTCGCCCTCGCCGGCGCCGGTCTCGTGCTCGGCACCCTGCCGGCGCTGGCCGCCACGAGCGCCACCGCAGCCGCACCCGTCCGCGCCGCGGACGCGCCGTACGAGCTGAGGAACGGGCGCACCGCCCCGGTCTACTCCTACGCCGGCGCGATCCGCGAGACCGTCTACGTGCTCGCCGACGACTTCGACGGCAACGGTCAGCCCGACCGCGTCGCGGTCGACATCGTGCGCCCCGCGGAGACCGACCGCGCCGGCGAGCAGGTGCCGGTGATCATGGACGCCAGCCCGTACTACCTCTCCATCGGCCGCGGCAACGAGGCCGAGAAGAAGACGTACGACGAGGACGGCAACCCGGCGCTCACGCCGCTGTTCTACGACAACTACTTCGTGCCCCGCGGCTACGCGTTCGTCGCCGTCGACCTCGCCGGCACCGCCCGCTCGACCGGGTGCGTCGACGAGGGCGGCGTCTCCGACGTCGGGTCCGCCGCCGCGGCCGTCGACTGGCTGAACGGCAACGCCGAGGCGGTCGACGCCGACGGCGAGCCCGTCGTCGCCGACTGGACCAACGGGAAGACCGGCATGATCGGCAAGTCGTACGACGGCACGATCGCCAACGGCGTCGCCGCGCTCGGCACCGAGGGCCTGGAGACGATCGTCCCGATCTCGGCGATCTCCTCCTGGTACGACTACACCCGCTCGCAGAAGCTGCCCTACAGCTGGGACTACGCCGAGGGCCTGTCGCGCCGCGTCGCCGCCGACCGCACCGAGGAGGTCGACTGCGAGGCGACGTACGAGGGTCTCTCCGCGGACGACGACGACGAGACCGGTCGCTACAACGCCTTCTGGGCCGAGCGCGACCACCGCAACGGGATCACCACGAAGGCCTCCAACGTCACCGCGAGCGTCTTCGTGATGCACGGCCTGCAGGACCTGAACGTGAAGACCCGCCACTTCTCGAAGTGGTGGAAGCAGCTCGGCGCGAACGGCGTCACCCGCAAGATGTGGCTGACCCGGCTGGGTCACGTCGACGCGTTCGACTCCGACCGCGGCCGCTGGGTGAAGACCCTGCACCGCTGGTTCGACTCCGAGCTGCTGGGCGTCGACAACGGCATCCTCGACGAGCCCGCCGTCGATATCGAGACCCGGCCGAACGAGTGGACCACCGCCGCGCAGTGGCCCGCCCCCGGCCGCACCGTGATGCGCCCGAGTGCCGACGGCGCCCTGGCCACCGACGCCGCGACCGGCACCGCCTCGTGGCTCAACGCCCCCAACCAGAGCGAGGCCGCCGCCCTGACCGCCGGGTCGGAGGCCAACCGCCTGCTGTTCGCCTCGGAGCCGCTGGCCCGCGACACCCGCCTGTCCGGCGAGACCGTCGCGAAGCTGCGGGTCACGAACGAGGTCGAGACCGGTCAGGTGGGCGTCATGCTCGTCGACTACGGCCTGGACCAGCGCGTCCTCGCCACCGGCGACGGGGCCCGCACCACCGAGGAGCAGAGCTGCGTCGGACAGTCCACCTCGTACGACGACGCCTGCTACTTCCGGATGACCCGCAACCTCGGCCGCACGCCCTTCCAGGTGGTCGGCCGCGGCTGGGCGCGCCTCGACGGGGCCCGGACCCGCGACGTCACCGTCCGGCTCGACCCGGACGACACCGTCGTGAAGGCCGGCCACCGGCTGGGTGTCGTGCTCGTCGGCGCCGCGCCGAGCCGGGTGCGCAACGTCGACACCTCCGCGACGTCGCGCTACACGGTCGACCTCGCGCGGACGTCGTTCGTCGTCCCCGGTGACGTCGCCACGAGCCCGAGCGGCGCCCGCTCGCTCGACGCGTGGCTGCCCACCCGCGACGAGGTCGTCCCCGGCACGCTCGCGGAGCGCACCCCGCGGTTCCAGCTGCCGCGCTGAGTCTGCGGAGCCTCGACCTGGTGCTCAGCGCAGGCTGAGCACCAGGTAGCGCTCGTCGCCCGTGGGCCCGCCCCACAGCACCGGGTCGGGCAGCGGGGTGAGCTCGGCGTGCTCGCGGGCGGTCGACACGAGGGCGAGCGTCTGCTCCCCGGTGAGGCCGGCGCCGGTGCCCCAGTGGCCCTCGACCAGCACGAGCCGACCGCCCGGGGCGAGCAGCCCGGCCCACCGTCGTACGGCAGCCCCGGGGTCGGGCAGCGCCCACAGGACGTGGCGCACCAGCACGACGTCGTACGACGCCCCGGCCAGCGGCGGGTCGCCGGCGTCCCCGACCGTGACGGTCACCGGCAGCCCGGCGCACTTCGTACGCGCCGCCTCGACCATGCTCGGGGCGAGGTCGACGGCGTCGACGCTGTGGCCGTCCTCGGCGAGCAGCCGGGCGAGGCTGCCGGTGCCGCAGCCGAGGTCGGCGACCCGGCTCGGGGGAGCGGGGAGGACCCCGGTCAGCACCCGGCGCCAGGCCTCCCGGCACGCCGGGTCGCGCAGGCCGTGGTCGGGCTCGTCGTCGAAGGTCGCGGCTTGGTCGTCCCAGTACGCGGCGGTCTCGTCGGAGGTCGACATCGACCCATCGTCGCGCACCACTGGCGCGGGTGCCGCGGGGTACCGAGGACCCATGAGCGACGCGACCAGCACCCACACCGGCATGACCGAGCGCCTGACCGAGCTCGCCGACGGCGAGCGGATCTGCATGATGACCACCGTCGACCCCGCGGGGACCCTGGTCTCGCGGCCGATGGCCCACCAGAAGGTCACCGACGTGGCGGAGCTGTGGTTCTTCGCCGAGCGCGACTCCCGCAAGGTCGCCCACATCCGCGCGAACTGCCACGTCAGCCTGACGATGGCGTCCTCCGACACCTGGATCTCGATCGACGGCACCGCCGAGGTCGTGGAGGACACCGCGAAGGCCAAGGAGCTGTGGAACCCCTGGGTCGAGGCCTGGATGCCGCAGGGACCGGAGGACCCGTCCGTCGTCCTGCTCAAGGTCACCGGCAGCTCGGGCGAGTACTGGGACACCCCCGGCAGCCGCATCTCGTCCGCGCTGAGCCTGGTGAAGGCCAAGGTCACGGGCGAGCGGTACGACGGCGGAGAGAACGAGCGCGTCCAGCTGTGAGGTCTCTGGACATGATGGTGGCGTGAGCGACGTCCAGCCCGGCCCCGGCCCTGCCCCCGTCGTCGTCGTGGGCGCCGGCCTCGCCGGTGCCGCCTGCGCCCTCGAGCTCGTCTCGGCCGGCGTGCCCGTGCGCGTCCTCGACCGCGGTCGTCGTCCCGGCGGCCGTATGAGCGGGCGGGCCTTCGACGACGGCGGCGACCTCGGCGACCGCGAGACCGACCTCGGGGCGTCGTACTTCACGGCGGACGACCCCGAGTTCCGGACGATCGCCCAGGACTGGCGCGTCAGCGGCCTGGCCCGCCACTGGACCGCCACGTTCACCGTCCTGCACGGCGGCGAGCGGGCCGGTGACAAGAAGGGCCCGACGCGCTGGGGCGGCACCCGGGGCATGCGCGCGTTGGTGGACGACGTCCTCGAGCCGGTGATCGCCGGAGGCGCGCTGGAGCGCCAGCAGGTCGAGTCGGTCGCCGTCGGCGCCGACGGGGTCCTGACGGTGGACGGCGAGCCCGCGAGCGCCGTCGTCCTCGCGATGCCCGACCCGCAGGCCGCCCGCCTGCTCGGTGACGGCCTGGCCGAGGTGGCCGCGGTGCTGACCCGCGAGTGGGAGCCCACCCTGGCGCTCGCCGCCCGGTGGGAGCAGCGGACCTGGGACCGCGTCTCGCCGTCCGGCACCTTCCACGGCGCGTTCGTCAACGACGACCCCGTGCTGTCGTGGATCGCGGACGACGGCCGCCGCCGCGGCGACGACGCCCCGGTGGTCGTGGCCCACTCGACCCCCGAGCTCGCCCGTCGTCACCTCGACGACCCCGCCGGCGCCGCGCCCGTGATGGCGATGGCGCTGAGCTCCCTGCTCGACGCCGGCGAGCCCGCCGAGACCCGCATCCAGCGCTGGACCTTCGCCAAGCCCACCGGCGACCGCCCCGAGCCCTTTCACGTCTCCGCGGTCGGCTCCGGCCTCGTCGGGGTGTGCGGCGACGGCTGGGGCGAGACCTCGAAGGTCGAGACGGCGTACCTCTCCGGCGCCGCCCTCGGCCGCGAGCTCGCCGCCCGCCTCGCCTGACGCGCGTCGGTCGGCGTGCCGGGCCCACGAAACCCCGTCGGGGCTGACGAAACTTCGTCAGCCCGGACGGGGTTTCACCAGCCGACCCGCGAAACCAGAGGCAGGTGGGGCCCCTGTGACCCGCAGCGTCAGCGGTAGTCGGCCGCGACGTCGAGCAGGACGTCGTGGAGGGCAAGCTCGGCCGCGGCGCGGACGCGCCCCTCACGGCGGGCGGCGAGGACGCGGCGCGGGGGAGCGGTGTCGCCGAGGGACAGCACCCGGACGTCGGGGTGCTGGTTCACCGTCGCGGTCCGCGGGGCCAGCGCGATGCCGAGGCCGACGCTCGCCATGGCCTGCGCCTCCTGGTAGTCGTTGGCGTGGAAGGCGATGCGGGGGGTGAACCCAGCCGCGAGCGCGCTGCGCTCGAGGACCTCGACGACGGGGTGGCCGCCGGCGCGGATGATCCACGGCTCGTCCGCGAGGTCCGCCATCGTCACCCTCCGCCGCTTCGCGAGGCGGTGCGTCGCGCCGACCAGCAGCACGGTCGGGTCCGTGAAGAGCTCGGTGAGCAGCAGCTCGTCGTTCTCGATGCGCCGCCACTCGTAGTCCCACAGCAGCGACATCGCGACCCGGCCCTCCTCGAGGTGGCGCACGAGGTGGTCCTCGCGGCCGGACTCGATGGTCAGCTCGATCCCGGGGTAGAGCTCGCGGAACCGCCGCACGGCCAGCGGCAGGAACGAGCTGCCTACCGTGGGGAACGTGCCGAGGGTGACCCGGCCCCGCCGTACGCCGGCGATCTCGGCGAGGTCCGCCTCCGCGGCGGCGAGCTGGCGCACGACCTTGCGGGCGTGGCGGGCCAGCACCAGCCCGGCGTCGGTGGGGCGCATCCCCCGCGCGAACCGCTCGAGCAGCGGCTGGCCGGCCTCCCGCTCCAGGCGTAGCAGCTGCTGCGAGATCGCGGACGGCGTGTAGCCCAGCGCCTGGGCGGCCGCGGTCACCGAGCCCTCCTCGACGACGGCGAGGAGGACCTGGAGGCGTTTGACGTCGAGCACTCCGTCATTCTGCCTGAAGCGTTGCTACACGGTCATGTACTGCCGTCCAGGCCTGCTGGAAGCGTCGTCGCGTCACGAGCGGTCCGCCGCATGTAAGTGTTGCTACACGACGGCGTACGAACTCGTGATTGTGCTACACCTCACCACCGCCGCAGGGTGGGTCCGCCCGGGGACGCCGGGCGTGACCGAGGAGGCGGCATGCGGGAGATCGCGGCGACGTGGATGCGCGGGGGGACCAGCAAGTGCTGGGTCTTCCGGCGCGAGGACCTGCAGGTCGCGGACCAGTCCGTCGACGAGGTGCTGCTGCGCCTCTACGGCAGCCCCGACCACCGTCAGGTGGACGGCGTCGGCGGCGGGACGTCGACCACCAGCAAGGCCGTCATCCTGGCCCCGTCGTCCGCCGAGGGCGTCGACGTCGAGTACACGTTCGCGCAGGTCGGCATCGAGGACGCCAAGGTCGACTGGGGCAGCAACTGCGGCAACTGCTCCGCCGTGGTCGCCGCCTTCGCCATCCGTGAGGGCTGGGTCCGCGCCGGCGAGGTCGAGACCGGCGTGCGCGTGCTCAACACCAACACCGACCAGCTGATCGTCCAGCACGTCCCCACCCCGGGCCGTGTGCTCGCCGAGGACGGCTCGACCCACATCCCGGGCGTCCCCTTCGGCGGCGCGCCCGTGCGGATGGGGTTCGTCGACCCGGCCGGCCGCAGCACCGGCAGCCTCTTCCCGAGCGGCGCCCGGCGCGACGTCCTCGCGGCGGCCGGCGGCGTCACCGTCACCCTCGTGGACGCCGGCGCGCCGGTCGTCGCGGTCGACGTCGCGGGGCTCGGTCCGTCCGCCGCGGGTGTGGTCGGGGACGAGTCCCCGGAGCGGCTCGACGCCGTCCCCGGACTCCTGGCCCGCCTCGACGCCGTACGCCGGGAGGCCGGCGTCCGCATGGGCCTCGCCGAGAGCCCCGAGGAGGTCGCGCGGGCGGTCCCGAAGCTGGCGCTCGTCTCCCCGCCCTCGCGGGACGCCGACGAGCCGACCGACCTCACGGTGCGGATGCTGTCGATGGGCCGCTTCCACCCGGCCGTCCCCGTCACCGGCTCGGTCGCCCTCACGCTGGCCGCCGGCACCCCCGGCACGGTCGTCGCCGACCTCGTCGCGGCCCACGCCGCCGCGACCGGGGCCGACCCGGGGAAGGGCCTGCGCCTCGGCACCCCCGCCGGGTGCGTCGAGACCTTCGTCGAGACCCACGCCGACCTCCCCGTCGTCGGCGTCACCCGCACCTACCGACGGCTGGCCCAGGGGTCCGTCGTCCTGCCCGACCCCCCGCTGATGCCGTCGGTGTCCGCGTGAGGTCCCCCGTCTCACCCCTGCCCCTCGGGCCCGCCGCGTGGCAGGCTCACCGCACCTGGAGGACCGCATGACGCTCTACACGGACGAGGTCGACGCCACGACCCCGGACGACCCGACACCGCCGGAGGACGGGTCGGCCACCGCGACGGACGCCGGACCCCCGCGCGCCCGCACGGCCGCCGCCGTGGTCGCCGGGTTCACCGCCCTGGCCGTCGGCGTCACCGCCTTCGGCGGCGGCCTCCTGGACCCGCCCGCCTCGACCACGGACGGCGACTACGCCGGCGAGACCGTCGAGATGATGATCCCGCTCGCGGAGGGCGGTGGCACCGACACGTGGGCCCGCTTCGTCGCGGCCGAGCTCACCGGGGCCGTCCCCGGCCAGCCGGGGCTCGCGCCGGTCAACGACGACGGCGGCGAGGGCATCGTCGGCACCAACCACTTCATGACGTCGGCCCGCCCCGACGGCACCGAGTGGCTGGTCTCGACCGCCTCGACGGTCGTGCCCTACCTGCTCGAGATGGACGCCGTCCGCTACGACTTCACCGAGCTCCGCCCGATCCTCGCGAACGGGACCGGCGCCGTCGTCTACGCCCGCACCGCTGCCGGCGTGGACGGCGTGGCCGACCTCGTCGACCGCGACCGGCCCCTGGTCTTCGGCGGCATCGCCGCGACCAGCCTCGACCTCACCACCCTGCTGGCCTTCGACCTGCTCGGCGCGGACGTCGAGTCGACCTTCGGGTTCGAGGGCCGCGGCCCCGTCAACCTCGCGCTCCAGCGCGGCGAGGTCGACATCGACTACCAGACCACCTCGTCGTACGGCCCCGCCGTGCAGCCGCTCGTGGACGACGGGACCGCCGTCCCGCTGTTCAGCCTCGGGCAGGTCGACGAGGACGGCGAGATCGTCCGCGACCCGAACTTCCCGAAGGTGCCCACGGTCGTCGAGGTCTACGAGGAGCTCAACGGCGAGCTGCCGCCCGCCGACGCCCTCGAGACCTACACCGCGATCCTGGCCCTGACCTACACCTTCCAGAAGGCGCTCTGGGTGCCCGAGGACACGCCGGACGAGGCTCTCGAGCTCGTCCGCGACGAGGCCGAGCAGCTCAGCGTCGACCCCTCCTTCGAGGAGTCCGCCGCCGAGGTCCTCGGCGGCTACCCGCTCGACGCCGCTCCCGACCTCCCCGAGCGCATCGGCGCCGCCTACCAGGTGGACGCCGAGGTGCGTGAGGACGTCCTCGAGCTGCTCGAGCGCGACTACGACATCACGATCGACTGAGGCCCACCACCATGACTGACGCAGCGTTCTCCGCCCTGGCCTCGTTGGCCGACCCGTCCCTGTTGATCATGCTCGCGATCGGCGTCGTCGCCGGTCTCGTCATCGGGCTGATCCCCGGTCTCGGCGGCACGGGTGCCGTCGCGATCCTGCTCCCCGTCACCTTCGGCATGGAGCCCGAGGCCGCCCTGGCCATGCTCATCGGCGCCCTCGCCGTCGTCCACACCTCCGACACGGTCGCCGCCGTCCTGCTCGGCGCACCGGGATCGGCGTCCGCGAGCGTGACGATGCTCGACGGCTACTCGATGGCGAGGAAGGGGCAGGCGAAACGCGCCCTGTCCCTGGCGTTCCTCTCCTCGATGGCCGGCGGCCTCATCGGCGCCCTGGGCCTGACGATCGCGATCCCGCTGGCCCGACCGATGGTGCTGTCGTTCGGCAGCCCCGAGCTGTTCATGCTCACCATCCTCGGCGTCTCGCTCGCCGCCGTCCTGTCCCGCGGCAACGTGGTCAAGGGGCTCACCGCCGGTCTGCTCGGCCTGCTGCTCGGCCTCGTCGGCACCTCGCCGACCACCGCGGAGGAGCGCTTCAGCTTCGGCTCGCTGTTCCTCTCCGACGGGATGTCGCTCGTCGCGGTCGCCCTCGGCGTCTTCGGCCTCGCCGAGATCGCCAGCCGGGTCGGCCAGCGGCGCATCACCGAGAAGCCCGTCGAGCTGTCCGGCGGCTGGGGCGCCGGCATCCGCGAGTGGCTGACCCACTGGTCGCAGGTCATCCGCGGCGCGCTGATCGGCATCTGGGCCGGCGTCCTGCCCGGCGTCGGCGCCACCGCCGGCACCTGGCTCGCCTACGGCCAGGCCGTCGCCACCGCGAAGGACAAGCGGAAGTTCGGCAAGGGCGACCCCCGCGGCATCGTCGGCCCCGAGTCGGCCAACAACTCCGTCGAGGCCGGTGACCTGATCCCGACGTTCCTCTTCGGGATCCCCGGCGGCGTGCCGTCCGCGATGCTCCTCGGGATGCTGCTCACCTACGGCATCCAGCCCGGCCCCGCGATCGTCACCGAGCACCTCGACCTGATGTACCTCATCGTCTGGGCCTTCGCGATCGCCTCCGTCGCCGGCGCGTTCTTCTGCTTCCTGCTCACCGGCCAGCTGGCCCGCCTGACCAAGGTGCCGTTCGCGGTCCTCGGCCCCGGCCTGCTCGTCATCATGCTGCTCGGCGCGTTCCAGGAGGGTGGCCAGCTCGGTGACCTGTGGATCATGGTCGCCCTCGGCGTGGTCGGGTTCTTCCTGAAGGCCACGGGCATGCCCCGCGCGCCGATGCTGATCGGCTTCGTCCTGGCGATCCCGATGGAGCGCTACTACTACCTGACCGCCAACCTGTACGACGGCTTCGGCTGGATGACCCGCCCCGGCGTGATGATCTTCGCCGCGGTCCTCATCGTGCCGATCCTGTGGTCGCTGCTGAAGAAGCTCCGTCGTACCGCCGGCCAGGTCGACGACGGCCACCGCGACGAGCACGACGAGCCCGACACCTCCGCGGGCGACGAGCTCGAGGGTTCCTTCGCCGGCACCCGCTGGTCGCTGGGCGTCGCCGTGACCGCCGTGGTGGTGTTCGCGGGGGCCCTGTGGCTCAGCTCGTCCTTCTCCGACGAGGCGCAGCTGATGCCGCGCCTGGTGGCGATCGGTGGCCTGGTCATGGCCGGCCTGCTCGTCGCCCAGGAGCTCCGCAGCCGGCCCCGCCGTCCCCGCGGTGCCGACCCGGTGCCGATGGACGACGCCCTGTCGGGCTCGTCGGGGAGCTCCACCATGGTCGCCACCCGGAGCCGGACCGAGCCCGCCGTCGAGCCGGCCACCCGCCGCCGCGACCTCGTGATCGCGGCCCGCACCTTCGGCGCCATGGCCGTCTTCCTGGTCCTGGTGGGCCTGGTCGGCTACGTCGCCGCCACCCTGGTCTTCGTCCCGGTGTTCCTCATGTACGCCGCCTGGACGAGGCCCCGGACCGCGATCGTCTACACGCTGGTGCTCGCCGCGATGCTGCTCGCGCTGCCGTCGCTGCTGCCGGTCGACCTTCCGATGGGAGTCCTCCAGTGACCGTCGTCGTCGCCTACGCCGACACCGATCCCGGCCACGCCGCCGTGCGCGCCGCCGCCGAGACGCCAGGGCCCGAGGGCGAGACCGTCGTCCTCGTGCCGGCTGTGCGCGGCGAGGCGGTCCCCACCGCGGAGGAGGTCGCGGCCCGCTGGCCCGGCCTCGCCGGCCGGGTGCAGGTCGAGCACGGGGACGTCGGGGACCCCAGCGACCAGGTCGTGCAGGTGGCGCAGCGCCTCGGGGCGCGGCTCGTCGTGGTGGGCCTCCGGGCCCGCTCGCCGGTCGGCAAGCTGGTCTTCGGCAGCACGGCGCAGCGGATCCTGCTCGACGCCACCTGCCCGGTGCTGGCGGTGAAGCCGGCCGCCGCCTGAGCCTGTGGAGGACGGGATGCGGCCCGCCGCCCGCCACCCCAGGCTGGGCGCATGGACGTGGCGGAGGTGGTGGCGAGGCTCGGCGGGAGCGCCCGCACGGACCAGCTGCTCCGGTTCGTCACCCCGAGGGACCTGACCGAGGCCGTCGCCACGCGCGAGGTCGAGCGTCTGTCCAAGGGCCGCTACGGGCTCCCGGCGCTCGGCGCCACGCACCGGGAGGCCGCTCGCCTCGACGCCACGATCACCTGCCTGTCCGCCGCCGTCGAACAGGGATGGGAGGTCCTGCGCCAGCCCGACCGACCGTGGCTGGCGGTCCCGCGCAACCGCAAGGTCGATCCTCGACGTCGGCGGGGCGTGCACCTGACCTGGAGCGGTCACGGAGGGACGGTGACGTCCCCGGTCACCACCGTCCTGGAGTGCGCCCGTCGGCTGCCGTTCGTCGAGGCTCTCGGCGTCGCCGACTCGGCGCTCCGGCACGGTGTGGTCGACCTCGACGAGCTGCAGGTGGCCGCGGCCGGACTGCGCGGTCCGGGTTCCCCCGCGGCCGTCCGGGTCGCCACTCATGCCCACCCGCTCGCCCACAACCCGCTCGAGTCCGCGCTGCGGGCGCTCTCCCTCGAGGTGCCCGGTCTCCGCCTCGTGCCCCAGGTCCCCGTCAGGGTCGACGGGGTCGAGATCCATCCCGACCTCGTCGACGAGCGTCTGCGGCTGGTCGTCGAGGCCGAGGGGTGGCTCTACCACGGTGCGCCCGACCAGTTCGCCCGCGACCTCCGGCGCTACACCGCCCTGACGGTCGACCGCTGGACGGTGGCCCGGTTCGGCCACCGGGCAGCCACGAACGAGCAGGACTGGGTCGTCGACTGCCTCAGGTCGTTGGAACGGACGTGCAGAAGTCGTCTCGACTGCCGGAAGTGCGCCTGATCGGCCACCTCTGCACGTCGGTCCTCGCAAACGCGCGGCGGACGGGGATTCCCGCGGGCGCGACGTGGTGGGACAGTGGGCGATCGTGACGACGGAGAAGGTCGCCGAGCCCGGTCCGAGGACCTCCCCGGGCCGGCGCGTGCACCCCGCCTCGTGGGTCGCCGCCGTCGCCTTCCTCGCGCTGTTCGCCGCCGCCGGGTTCCGGGCGGCGCCGGGCGCGCTGATGGTGCCGCTGAACGACGAGTTCGGCTGGTCGACCACGTCGATGTCGCTCGCGGTCAGCGTGAACCTGCTGCTGTTCGGGCTCGTCGCGCCGTTCGCCGCCGCGCTGATGGACCGCTTCGGCATGCGGCAGGTCATGTGCTCCGCGCTCGTGCTCATAGCGCTCGGCGCCGGCGGCAGCGTCGTGATGACCGCGTCGTGGCAGCTGCTGTTCTTCTGGGGCCTGCTCATCGGCGGCGGCACCGGCTCGATGGCGCTCGTGCTCGCCGCGACCATCGCGAACCGCTGGTTCGTGGCGCGGCGGGGCCTGGTCATGGGCATCCTCACGGCGGGCTCCGCGACCGGCCAGCTCGCGCTCCTGCCGCCGGTCGCCGCCCTCGCGGAGAGCGTCGGCTGGCGTGCCGCCTCGCTCGTCATCGCCGGCGCCGCGCTCGCCGCTGTCCCGCTGGTGTGGGCCGTCGTCCGCGACTATCCCGAGGACCGCGCCGCCGCGCCGTACGGCGCCGACCCCGCCTCCTGGACGCCGCCGACCCGGGTCGCCGGGGGTGCCGTACGGCGGGCGCTGGAGGGTCTCGCGTACGCCGCCCGCCAGCGCGCGTTTTGGGCCCTCGCGATCGCCTTCGCCATCTGCGGGGCGACGACGAACGGGCTGATCGGCATCCACTTCATCCCCTCGGCGCACGACCACGGGATGTCGACCACGACCGCCGCGGGCCTGCTCGCGATGGTGGGCGTCTTCGACATCGCCGGGACGGTCGCGTCCGGGTGGCTCACGGACCGCTTCGACCCGCGCTACCTGCTCGTCGGCTACTACGCCTTCCGCGGGGTCAGCCTGATGCTGCTGCCGTGGCTGCTGGCGGACACCGTGCACCCGAGCATGGTGCTGTTCATCGTCATCTACGGCCTGGACTGGGTGGCGACCGTGCCCCCCACGGCCGTGCTGTGCCGGGAGATCTTCGGCGACCGCGGCACGATCGTCTTCGGCTGGGTCTTCGCCTCCCACCAGATCGGGGCGGCCCTGGCGGCCCTGGGTGCCGGGGTGGTCCGGGACCAGCTCGGCTCCTACACCTACGCGTGGTGGGCCGGCGCCGTCCTGTGCGTCCTCGCCGCCACGCTGTCGTTCGTGGTGCGGACCGGACGGCGCGACCGGGTCGCCGCCTGACCCTGTGGACAGCCGGGTGCACGCTCGCCGTTGCGGCCCCACCCTGGTCGCATGGACGTGGCGGAGGTCGTGGCGCGGCTGGGCGGGACCGCCCGGACCGACCAGCTGCTCCGGTTCGTCACCCAGCGGGCCCTGACCGAGGCGGTCGATCGCGGTGAGGTTGAGCGGCTGGCGCGAGGCCGCTACGGCCTCCCGGCGGTCGCCGCCACCCACCGCGCGGCCGCGAGCCTGACCGCCACGATCAGCTGCTTGTCCGCCGCGGTGGACCACGGGTGGGAGGTGCTCCACCGGCCGGACCGTCCCTGGCTCTCGGTGCCCCCGAACCGCAACGTGCCGATGCACCGTCGCCGGGGCGTCCACCTGCTGCGCACCGGTTACGGCGGGACGGTGACCTCACCCGTCGAGACCGTGCTCGAGTGCGCCCGGCGGCTCCCTCTCGTCGAGGCGCTGGCGGTCGCGGACTCCGCGCTGCGTCACGGCGTCGTCGACCTCGACGAGCTCCAGGTCGCGGCGGCCCGGCTGGGCGGGCCCGGGGCGCCGGCGGCCCGACGGGTGGCGGCCCACGCGCACCCCCTCGCCCGCAACCCGCTCGAGTCCGCGCTGCGGGCCCTCTCGTTGGACGTGCCAGGGCTGCGTCTCGTGCCCCAGGTGCCGGTGGTGGTCGAGGGGATCACCATCCACCCGGACCTCGTCGACGAACGGCTGCGGCTGGTCGTCGAGGGCGAGGGCTGGCTTTACCACGGCGCACCGGATCAGTTCGCCCACGACCTGTGGCGCTACACCGCCCTCACCGTCGACACCTGGACCGTGGCGCGCTTCGGCCACCGCGCCGCCACTGAGCAGCAGGACTGGGTCACCGACTGCCTGGCCTCGTTGGCAAGAACGAGTGCGAATCGCCTGAACTGCCGGATCTGCGCCTGATCTGCCGATCGCTCTCGTTCTTCCGTACAGCCGGGCCTCACCCGTCGAGGTGCCGCGCGTCCCCGAAGGCCACCAGCGCCCAGAGCGGCCCGCCGCCGGCATCGCGGCGGTGGCGCCAGTGGGTGAGGCTCGTGTTGGGCGGGTCGATCCCGACGCGGCGCGCCGCGCCGTCGTGGCCGTAGGCCAGGGCGAACGACGCCTCCACGACTCCCTGGTGGCAGACGGCCACGACCGTCTGGCTCGGGTGCCTCGCGACGAGGTCCTCCAGGGCGGCGCCGGCCCGCGCGAGGAACGCCGCCCAGCTCTCCCCGTCGGGGGAGAAGGGCCGGAACGGGTCGCGGGGCGGGACCTCGACCTCGCTGCGCGACCGCCATTCCTCGATGCCCAGGTCGTCGGCGGCGTCACCCGGCCGCAGCTCGTGCAGGTCGTCGGTCTCGACCGCGGTGAGCCCGAGGCCGCGGGCGACGTACGCGCCGGTCTCGAGGGCCCGCGGGAGGGTGCTGACGTAGAGGGCGTCGACGTGAGGGCTCTCGGTGCGGAGGCGCTGCTCCAGCAGCGCCGCCTGCCGTCGCCCGAGGTCGGTCAGGCCCCGGTCGCCGTGGAGGCCGGCGATGACGGGCTCCACGTTGGACACGGCCTGCCCGTGCCGGATCAGGAGGAGGTCGGTGACCACCGTGCTCAGGTCCCCTTCCGGCGGACCAGCACCAGGCCGGCGACCTCGACGGCCCCGGCGGCCAGGAGGGTGCGGGCCATCTCGCGCAGCGTGAAGCCCTCCGAGTAGGCGTCGTCGACGACGAGGATCCGGCGGCCCGCCACCCGCGCGGGGTCGGGCACGTGGAGGGCGTCGCGCAGGTCGTGCTCGGCGATGGCGCGTCGCTCCTCGACCCCGAGGTCCAGGAAGCGGCCGGTCGGGCCGGCCTTCGCGATGAGGCCCGGCTCGAACGGCAGGTCCGGGGCCACGCGCAGGGCGGCGTCCAGGATCACCTGCAGGTAGTCCCACAGCCGCTGCGCCCGCGGACCGATGTAGAGGGCCGTGGTGGTGAAGGCGTCGAAGCGGCTCAGCTCGTCGCGGTGCTCGATGAGGTACGCCGCGAGCATGCCGCCGAGGTGGTCGGCGAGGTCGCGCTCCTCGTCGTACTTGAAGCGGCGGATGAGGTCCCAGGTGCCCTCGGGGTCGTCGGAGACGGTGTAGAGCCGGGAGAAGCCGCGGTCGGGCATCCGGCACACGGTGTTCGGGCAGACGCCGTCGACCAGGGGCTCGGAGCAGGCCGCGCACCGGTGGTCGGGGGGCTGCCCGGGGGTCGTCATCCCCTCGACGCTAGCGGGCGCCGGCGGCCCTCGGGCCGGCGCCGGGGCGGCCGGATGACACCCCTGTCGCCGGGTACCGAAGTGCTTGACGACACTCCTCTCGACCCCGCCTCCGGACCCCGCCCTCGACCTCCTCCTGGACGAGGCGCTGCTGCTCGACAGCCCTCCGTCGGTGCACCTGCACACCCCCTCAGCGGACCCGTCCGGGATGGGCGTCCACATGCGGTGCCTGGCCGAGGGCTACGTCCGCCGGGGCCGCGAGGTCACGCTCATGTACTGGGCGAACGACCAGGCCGAGGAGCTCTTCGCGCCGGCCGAGACCCACGGCGTACGGCTCGCGCGGCTGCCGCACCCGCGCAGCACCGAGTACGGCGCCCGCATCGCCCAGGACCTGCGCCGGCACCCCAGCGACGTGTTCCACGTGCACGCCGGGACCGGCCGCGAGAACTTCGACGGCGCCCGGGTCGCCGCGGGCGTCGGGGTCCCGGCGGTCGTGCAGACGCTGCACCTGCCGTGGCTGCTGCGCAACCGCCGCAAGCGGGTCGGCCTGCACGCGGCGCTGGCGCCCGTCGACCGGGTGGTCACGGTCTCGGAGCGGCAGCGCGCGACGTACGAGCGGATCGGCGTCGCCTCGCGGCGGATGGTGACTGTGCCCAACGGCGTCGCCCCCCGCGCCGCCTCGCCCGGCCGCGACGCCGCGCGCCGCGCGCTGGGTCTGACCCCCCGGCAGCCGGTCGTGATGACCGTCGGCCGGCTGACGGTGATGAAGGGCCAGCGGCACCTCCTCGACGCCGTGCCGCTCCTGCGCCGCCGCTTCCCCGACCTGGCCGTCGTCCTCGTCGGGGACGGCCACCTCCGCCGGGCCCTCACCGAGCAGGCCGACCGGCTCGGGGTGGGGCGCGTCGTCCGGCTCGTCGGCCACCGCACCGACGCGCGCAGCCTGCTCGACGCCGCGGACGTCTTCGTACTGCCGTCGCTGCAGGAGGGCATGCCGCTCGCCGCGCTGGAGGCGATGGACGCCGGCCTGCCGGTCGTCGGCACCGACGTCGTCGGGACCTCCGAGGTGGTCGAGCACGACGTCACCGGCCTGCTCGTCCCGCCGGCCGACCCGGAGGCCCTGGCCGCGTCGCTGGCGCAGGTGCTGTCCGAGCCGGTCCGCCGCCGGCGGATGGGGGCCGCGGGGCGCCGCCGCTACGAGGAGGGCTTCACCGACGCGCGGATGATCGCCCGCACGGCCGCCGTGTACGACGACGTCCTCGCCCGGACCGGGGTGAGGACCTGATGCGCCGGCTGCGGGTGGGGTGCGTCGGCACGGGGTTCATCGCCGGCAAGCACCTGACCGCCCTCGCCGGCTTCGAGGACGTCGAGATCGTCGCCGTCGCCGACACCGACGAGACCCGCGCCACGGCGGCCGCCGCGACGTACGACGCCCGCGCCCACACCGACGGCGTCCGGCTCATCGAGACCGAGGACCTCGACGCGCTCTGGCTGTGCGTACCGCCGTTCGCGCACGGACCGCTCGAGGAGGCCGCCGTACGACGGGGCCTGCCGTTCCTCGTCGAGAAGCCGCTCGCCCACGACCTCGCGACCGCCGAGCGGATCGCCGGCCTCATCGAGGACGCCGGCCTGCTGACGGCCGTCGGCTACCACTGGCGCCACCTCGACCTGGTCGAGCAGGTCCGCGAGCTCGTCGTGGAGCGGCCACCACTGGTGCTCACCGGGCACTGGCTCGACGCCGCCCCGCCCGTCGCCTGGTGGTCGCGCCGCAGCTCCTCGGGCGGGCAGCTCGTCGAGCAGGCGACCCACCTCTTCGACCTGGCCCGCCTGCTGGTCGGGGAGGTCGAGGGGTTCGCCACCACGCGGGTCGGGGTGGACGCACCGGACGACGTCCCGGTCGCCTCGGTCACCGCGCTGCGCTTCGCCTCGGGCGCGGTGGGCAGCGTGACCGCGTCCCGGGTGCTGCCCGCGCGCCACCACGTGGGGGTCCAGCTGGTCGGGGAGGGGTACGCCGTCGAGCTCAGGGAGCGCGCCATCGTCGACCACGAGCTGACCGTCACCACCGCGGCCGGGACGGTGACGAAGCGCAGCCCCCAGGACCCCATCGCCGCCGAGGACCGGGCGTTCCTGGACGCCGTCGCCGGGCGCGGCGAGGCCGTGCGGTCGTCGTACGCCGAGGCGTTGCGCAGCCACGCGCTCGCCTGGTCCGCCGAGCAGCCGCCCGCGGGCGGGGACGAGACCGATGACTGAGGCACCCGTGACGACCTGCCGCTCGCTCGGTGTCGCCGAGGCGATGCGACCGGCGTTCTTCGACCTGGACCTGCCCGCGCTCGAGGACGGCGGCGTCCACGTGCGGACCCGCTTCAGCGGGGTCTCGGCCGGCACCGAGCTGGCCTACGTGAAGGGCACCGACCCCGGCTTCACGTCGTACCGCGACCCCGACCTGGGCGTCTTCGTGCCCGGGCGCTCCTCGCGGAGCTTCCCGGTGCAGGCGATGGGCTACATGGAGGTCGGCGAGGTGGTCGCGAGCCGCCGCCCCGACCTCGCGGTGGGCGACCTGGTCGCCGGCGCCTACGGGCACCGCTCCGAGCACGTGCTCGCTGCCGGCGCGGTCGTCGTCCCGGTGCCGGACGACGTCGACCCGGTCCTGGGCATCTACCTCGCCCAGATGGGCCCCATCTGCGCGAACGGCCTGCTGCACGCCGCCGCCGAGCTCGCCCCGGGCTCCGACCGCCGCATCGGGGACGGCGTCTCGGGGCGCCGCGTGGTCGTCACGGGCGCGGGCGTCGTGGGGCTGCTGGTCGCCCTGCTCGCGCAGCTCCACGGGGCCGACGAGGTCGTGGTCGCGGACCCCGACCCGTCCCGGCTCGCGGTGGCCGAGGCCCTGGGGTTGACCACCGTCGACACCTCCCAGACCGAGCTGTGGCGCTGGACGAAGGACCGCTGGCAGGACGGCCCGGGCGACCGGGGCGCCGACGTGGTGCTCCAGTGCCGCGGCCGCAGCGACGTCCTGCACGCGGCGCTGCAGTGCCTGCGGCCGCAGGGCAGCGTCATCGACCTGGCGTTCTACCAGGGCGGGGCGCCCGACCTGCGCCTCGGCGAGGAGTTCCACCACAACGGGCTCACGGTCCGGTGCGCCCAGATCGGGCGGGTGCCGCGCGGCCTCGCCGACACCTGGGACCGCGACCGCCTCGCCGCCGAGACCACTTACCTGCTCCGCGAGCGCGGCGCCGACCTGCTCACCCACCTCGTCACCGACGTCGTCCCTGTCGACGACGGCCCCGAGGCCCTCCTCGGCCTGGCCCGGCGGGAGCGCTCGACGACCCAGATGGTCCTCGCCTTCGACTGACCCTCGGAGCTCGAGGTGCCCCGAGCCTTGGCCGGAACAGCCCCGCCCCACGCGCCGTTGCCACCTCATGACCCACAACACGTACGACGTCGCCGGCCGCACCGTCCTCGTGACCGGGGGTGGCTCCGGCATCGGCCGCGCCATCGCCCGGGCCTTCGCCGACAACGGTGCGAACGTCGCGGTCTCCGGCCGTCGCCGCGACCCGCTGGCCGAGACCCTCGCCGACGTGCCCGACGACCGGGCGCTGGTGGTCGAGGCCGACGTCTCCGACGACGACTCCGCCGCCGCGATGGTCCGCAGCGTCGTGGACCGCTTCGGCTCGCTGGACGTCGTGGTCAACAACGCGGCCGACTACGTCAACGGGCCCTTCGCCGACCTCGACCTCGACCGGTGGCAGCAGATCCGCTCGGTCAACGTCGACGGGTTCGTCCACGTCGCC
Source organism: uncultured Nocardioides sp. (assembly GCF_947489365.1). Taxonomy (GTDB): domain Bacteria; phylum Actinomycetota; class Actinomycetes; order Propionibacteriales; family Nocardioidaceae; genus Nocardioides. The sequence continues at coordinate 199,976 of NZ_CANLDB010000005.1, read as the reverse complement.
CGCCACGCCCTGCCGGAGCTCGAGAAGTCCGGCGGCAACCTCGTCGTGGTCGGCTCGGTCTCGGGGATGGCCGGTGACTGGGGCCAGGCGGCGTACAACGCCACGAAGGCCGCGATCATGAACTTTGTGCAGTCCCTCGCGCTGGACTACGGCGGGCGCGGCGTCCGCATCAACGCCGTCGCCCCGGCCCTCACCATCACTGCGCTGACGCAGGCCGTCGAGGACGACCCCGACGCCCTGGCCGCCGCCAACAACCGCGTCGCGCTGGGCCGCCCCGGCCGCCCCGAGGACATCGCCCCCGCCGTGCTCTGGCTCGCCAGCGACGACGCGGCGTACGTCACCGGCGCGTGGCTGCCCGTCGACGGCGGCACCACCGCGAGCACCGGCCAGGCGCACTGACGGTCAGCGGGCGCCGCAACGGAGGGCTCGCAACGAGCAAACTTATTGTCCTCGGACCCTCGACACAACTAGGGTGGTCTAATGGACTGCGTTCATTGCCGGGCAGACTTCTACATGATATTGGCAGAAGGTATGCCGGCGGGTGACCTCAATCGCGTCGAAACCATCACGAAGGTCGCAGTGGAAACTACGGACGCGGACCGTCTTGCGGGATTGATGGGGTGGGGATAATCGACTTTTACTTGAAATTTGACCAAGATGGCGCGGCTGGCGATGTCGATCCTGTGGGAGATGTGACGAAGAGGCAAACCTTGACTCATGCGGTCGAGACTGTAGACAGCGACCGCGAGATTGGTGATTTGGCTGTACCTGGCTTTTCTTTTGGCTTCTAGTTCTACTGGCCGATCGTCCCTGCGATTCTCCGAAAGAATAGGGTTCTTGTGGTCCGATGGCTTTGATCATAGGGGATCGCGCCGACCCTCACGTGCAGGCCGTTGTCAACTTTCTGAATTCAACTGCGACCATCGTCGACGGCCGGAGTTTACTCAATGAGCGATACAGCCTAACTGACACAGGATTTGTCTTCGGATCTAAAGAGTTCGCGGTTTCGTCACTTGAAAATGGTTGGGTTCGTCGATTGGCTCCGGCGGGCTGGGGCAGGGGCGATCGTGTGGGATCGCATTCTTCTGCGGTGCGAGCGTCGGCACTTGCGTTGCTGGCGGGAGTAATGCGCTTGCCAGGAATTGCGTGGTTGACGCACATCGATGCTCTCATGGTGGCCGAGAGCAAGCTCGTGCAATCGCGCGTTGCTCGCGCCATCGGCGTAGGCTACCCAAAGACGGTGGTGACCAACGACCTTTCGCAGGCCCGTCGTCTCCTAGGAGCGAAAGTCGTCGTCAAGCCTTTGGGCCCGGGTCAGTTTACCAGGTCGGATGGTTCCGAGGCGTCAGTACTTGCCAATATGATCAATCTCGACGATCCGATATACGCGGGTGCAGCATCTACGCCTTTCATCATCCAGGAACCGATTGATGTTGATGTCCATTATCGAGTAGTCACCGTGAGTGACAGGTCTTGGGTGTGTGAACTTCCGGCGCGGGGACGGCCGTTTGACTGGCGGAGCGAGGACGAATCGCACAACTCGTTTGAAGTGACAACGAACGCTCCTCCTAACCTTTGGGGGCAAGCGCTAGATCTGGCGGCTGCCCTCTCACTTGGATTCACGAGCCAAGACTGGGTCAAAGCGTCGGGAACGGGAGATCTTTACGTTCTCGACGTGAACCCCGGAGGACAGTGGCTTTTTCTGCCAGAACCGGTAGCTTCGCAAGTCGCTGAGTCGATTGCCCGTTGGCTTGAAGGTCGTCGACTCCTGGACGGGTTTGGCAGGAGTGGGTCTCGTTGAACGAGGTGTGTCTGTTTCTTCGCCAGTTGCCAGGTTTGTGGGCAGGCAAGTCCGTCCCTAACCCACTACTGGAGGACAGTGGCACCGGATCTCTAGCCGGTCGCTCTGACGAAGATCTGACACTTCTTGTGGAGACGGCAAGGCAACAGTTGACTGCGGCAGAAGAACAGTTAGAGCACTTGCGAAGAAGAAGTCAGTTCCTCTTCACCAGTCTGCTGGCATTGGCAGGAGTGTCGGCTGTCGTCTTCCGACAGGTGCTGAACTCTACATCAGCGATGGGTTTCATCCTCTGGTCGATATCATCGGCCTTACTTCTGCTAGCCATTCTCGGGTCGGCCGCGATCATGGTGAATCGGAAGACCATGGGCGAATTAAGTTCACGCTGGCTATCTAGGCAAAAGGGGCATTGGCTGTACGCCCTCGCCACAGATGCTCTAGTTTCAGTCAATACTTCCCAATCGACTGTTGCCAATCAGGTAACGTTCCTCCGCGACAGTGCTCTGGCAACGATCTTAGGGATGCTGTCCCTTAGTGCATCCTGGATATGCGCCACTGTTGGATAGAAGAAGGATCGCGATGGCTGGGGAGTGGTTTCGGCCTTCGCGGCCTCAAGCCCTCCTAGATTGCGACCGTGACGCTGCTTAGCCCACCCATCGTGAGGTGAACCAGGAGCCGGCGCGGTGGCGGGGTCGTAGCTTCAGCGGGGGAGCGTGCCGATTTCGGCGCCGTACACGTGGATGCCGACCACCGGCTGCCGCTCGCCGCAGCGCATCTGGTTCACGTCGTCGTCCGTCGTGCAGCAGGCGGTGACCTCCCCGGCCGGCCACCCCGTCGTGCCCTCCTCGAGGAGCGGGACGTCGGGAACGGTCGGATCTCGTACCGCGTCTCCACCTCGACGCCGCTGTGGATCCCGACGACGCCCCACGTCTCGTGTCCGTGTGGCGGGGTGCCTTGGCCGACGTCCTAGACGGCGCTGGCGATGGAGAGGCGGCCGTCGGCGAAGACGTGGAGCGGGTACATAACGTAGCGCCCCGGATCGGGGCGGGTGAGGTGCTTGGGGAGCTCGAGACCCGCCGCCAGCGTCGCCTCGAGTTCGTCGCGGACGGCCGCCGTCAGAACGCGCTCAATGAGGTCCTGGTCGACGAGGACGGTCATGCGCTCGGCGGGCGCGGCCACCGCCGGCACGTCGCTGCTGATCGGGACGGTCTGCAGCTGGGTCATGGACGGATAGTGCGCCCCATCGGGCCCGTTGGCCACACCAAAGGCCATGCGCGCATTTACCGCGCGGGGCGGTTCAACGAGCAGTAAGAATGCGGCAGCGGTGACAGAGCGGCGCTCGGCAGAGCTAGAAACCGCCGATTATGACAGGGGACTCGATGTCCCTCGGGCTCTTTCCGTGGTTGGCGACTGTTCGTACTGGATCGCCGAAAAGTCGCCTCTGCGTCTCTTCTAATACTGCGGCGTAGCATCGACCCGCCATCCGCATCCGTGCCACATAGAAAGCGCCTCGGGCATGCATTCCTAGCGTTTCGTACCTGTCCGCTCACCCCGAAGAACACTGCTTCAGATGCTGCCATTTTGTCACAGCGACCCTCAGGGGTAGCGGTGCACGGCCGTCATTCTAGAGGTCTGCTTCGTAGATCGCGAGGAAGATTCCTGCGGCCTGTTCGATTCGAATAGCTGGCAGTTCTTGTGAAGAGCCTGCGAGCAGTTCTGCGATGTCAAGGCCCTGCACATTCAGCCCAATCGTGGTCGAAATTTCGCGAAGAGTCAGTTCGCAGAGATAGGCGTAACCAACCACTCGAAACCAGAACATCGGCAAGGTCGTAAGTGAGTTGCCGCTGCGTTGGAACATTTCCACCATGGGTCCCAAGTCCTTGACCCTCCCGGGTGTGGAATATTTGTTCGAGAACCAAAGATAGTCGCCGACCTCCGTCCCGCCTGACTCGTTAAGTCTAAGAAGGGTCCTTGCTGCTGAGTAAAGTTGATCGCGAGAAAGGTGTTGTCTCTGATGGACCCACGGCCCACGCACGCTCGCGCGAAGTGGTTCGGCTCCCGTGAGCATTCGACTCACTGCTAGGTCGAATTTTAGAGGTGAGTAGAACTCTCTGTCGAGTCGAGTGTCGCCGAGAATTACTCGCTGTTGGATCAAGAGGCATACCGCTACTGGGCGTAATAAGCGATATATGAATGACTTTGCATAGTCGCCATCTGGATTGAGGTCCCAAGACGCACTCTCCGCATGCACGGCCACCCTCCAATAGACATCTCGACACGCTTCGAAGAGTTGATATCGAAGGGGGCCAATCTCGGCGATCTGTCTGAGCCGAATTTCATACCGCTGGGCCGTCTCTGCTTGACGAACGATCGTTGATCGCTGCAAAAAGTGGCTAACAATGCCACTCGTAATTGCCGAAGTGCCAATTGCAGATAAGACGAGGCCCCAGTCCACAGAGTGATAGTACGCGCTTATCAGGCGTTAGGTCGATCAACACAACTTGCTGCCGTGTCGGCATTCCTCATGATTCAGGCTGGGTTCGCCACCCGGAACCCAATGTTCGCGCTGGCCGCGTCGGGCCCGTTCGACGAGCGGGCGGCGACGCGGTAGCGGTGGCAGTACGACGCGTGGCACAGGTAGGACCCGCCGCGCATGACGCGCAGCTCGGGGCCGTCGCCGGGTCCGTCCGGGCCGGTGGGGTCGGCGGTGGGTGAGTCGGAGTAGTACGTCGGGGAGAACCAGTCCGCGCACCACTCCCAGACGTTGCCGGAGGTCTGGTGCAGGCCGTGGCCGTTGGCGGCGAACGCCTTGACCGGGGCGGTCGTCAGGTGACCGTCGTCCAGGGTGTTGGCGGTGGGGAAGGTGCCCTGCCAGATGTTCATCCGCCACCTCCCGCGCGGGGTGAGCTCGTCGCCCCACGGGTAGCGGGCGCCGTCGAGGCCGCCGCGGGCGGCGTGCTCCCACTGCGCCTCGCTGGGCAGCACGGTGCCGGACCAGGCGCAGTACGCCTGCGCATCGCGCCACGACACGTGGACGACGGGGTGGTTCTGCCGCTTCGAGACGTCCGAGCCAGGGCCCTCGGGGTGGCGCCAGTCCGCGCCCCGCACGGCCAGCCACCACGGGGTCGCGGCGACCTGGTGCAGCACGTGGCGGCGCTCCCCGGCGTACGCGAGGTGGAACACCGCCGAGACGCCCAGGTCCTCCGCGTCGGTGACCCAGCCGGTGGCCTTCACGAAGGTCGCGAACTGCGCGTTGGTGACCGGTGTGGGTGCGATCAGGTACGGCGACAGCTCGACGGTGTGCAGCGGCAGCTCGCCGTCGCCGGCGTACCCCTCGTCGAAGTGGTCGCCCATCGTGAACGACCCGCCCGCGATCGGCAGCAGGCCCCGTCGCTGCGGCGCCGCCCGCTCCGGGAGGGGCCGCGGGTCGTGCCCGGGGTCGGCGTCCAGCGCGGGGTCTGGCGCGGGGACGCTGCCCGTGACGTCGCCGGCGCAGCAGGGGGAGGGCTCGCTCATCGCCGTCGAGGTTAGTCGCGGTCCGCACCCCACTGTCGGTGACGTCGTGTGGAGTGCCGCCATGGTCTCCCTGCCGCTGTGGGCGGTCCTCGCCGTATCGTCAGACGCGGCCGAAGGTAGGGCGCGACACGCCGACGCAACGCGACACGCCGTACGGGGTCGATCGGTGTTGACGTCGTCGAACACGTGTTCGATCATGAGGGGTGACCACCGCCCCTGACCTCGACGTGCTGCGGGAGCGCATCCGCGGCATGGAGCAGGCCGGGTCGCGCACCGGGGTCGAGCTGCCTACGCACCCCGCGCTGGCGGGGCTGCTGCGCCTGCGGGCGGGGTCGTCGTACGCCGTCGACAGCCTCAGCCTCGCCGCCCTGATGATGGCCGGGCCGTCAGTGGAGGGGTCCTGGACCGCGGTGGTGGGGGTCGGCGACCTGGGGGCGGAGGCGTTCGCGTCGCTGGGGGTCGACCTCGACCGGACTGTGCTCGTCCCCGACCCCGGCGAGTCCTGGCTCGAGGTCACCGCCGCGCTCGTCGACGTCGCCCCGCTGGTCGTGCTGCGCCCGCCGCCTCGGGTCTCCGAGGCCGCCGCGGCGAAGCTCGCCGCCCGCCTCCGCAAGCGCTCCGCCGCGCTCGTCGCGCTCGGGGACTGGCCCCGCTGCGAGGCGCGCCTCGCGGTGACGGGCCTCCGCTGGACCGGTCCCGACCACGGCGCCGGGCACCTCGCCGGTCGCCACGTCGACCTGCTCGTACGACGGGGTGCCGGGCCGGCACGGGAGGCGTCGCTGTGGATCCCCGCCGACGGGTCCGTCCGGCGCGACCGGACGGGGGAGAAGGTCCGGCCGCTGCTGGGGGAGGTCGGCTAGTGGACGGGCTGCTGCGGGGTCCAGCGCGGGTCGCGGCCGGTCATCGCGACCAGCCGCTCGAGGTCGGTGGCGTCGTCGCCGACGGCGACGGGCGGGCCGAACAACCCTCCGTCGTCGTTCGCCGGCGCGTCGAAGCCCGCCACGAACGCGGTGCAGGCCGCCACCGCCGCGGGGTCGGGCGACCAGTCCTGGCCGGTGGAGCGGGCGAGGTCCCAGCCGTGGACGACGAGCTCGTCGAGCGCGACCAGCCCCGCCTCGTACGCCGGCATCTCGACCGGGCCGGCCATGGTCGTGCCGTCGTACGCCGCCGGGTCGTCCCAGGCGTCCGCCAGGGCGTCGAGGTCGGTGGCGAGCCGCTCGCGCCAGCCGACGGGCAGCTGGTCGCCGTCGCCGTCGCGCATCAGCGAGGGGTCGAGCGGCTCGCGGGTCGCCGCGTGGGTGAACGCCGTCGTGAGGCCGACGACGTGCTCGGCCAGGTCGGCGACCGTGTACGCCGGGCAGGGTGTCGGGCCGTCCAGCGCGTCGTCGCCGATCCCGGCGACGACCCGCGCGAGGCGCGTGGTGGTGGGGCGGAAGTCGATGCTGGTCGGGGCGGTGTCCATGCCGGTGTCGACCACGGTCGCAACCAGGACTCATCGGGGCCGGTCTGATGGGCGCCCGCGTGATGGTCGTGTGGTGCCCGGACTGGCCCGTGGTCGCGGCGCTGTGGGAGGCCGGGATGCCCGCCGAGTCCGCGCGGCGCGTGCCCGCCGCCGTCCTCGAGAAGGGACGGATCGGCGCGTGCAGCGCGGCGGCGCGGGAGACCGGCGTACGCCGGGGGATGCGGAAGCGCGACGCCCAGTCGGGCTGCCCCGACCTGCGGCTGCTCGACGCGGCGCCGGACCGCGACGCCCGGGCCTTCGAGCCGATCCTCGCCGCGGTCGAGGAGCTGCGACCGGGGGTGGCGCCGCTGCGGCCGGGGCTGCTGGCGCTGCGCTCGCCCGGCGTGTTCTACGGGGGTGACGCCCACGCCGGCGCCGTCCTCGCCGAGCAGGTCGTCACCGCCGGCGCCTGGGACTGCCGCGTCGGGGTCGCCGACGACCTGTTCACCGCCGAGCAGGCCGCCCGCCGAGCCGCGCCGCAGGAGACCGAGGTCGTCGCGCCCGGCGGCTCCGCGGCGTACCTCGCCGGCCTCCCCGTCGAGGTCGTCGACACCCAGCCCGACGCCGGCGACCTGGTCTCCCTGCTGCGCCGGCTCGGGCTGCGGACTCTCGGTGACCTCGCCGCGCTGCCCGCCGACGCGGTCGGCTCGCGGTTCGGCGCGTACGGCGCCTGGCTCCACCGCGCCGTCTCCGGCGCGGGCACCGGGGTCGGCCACCTCGGCGCCCGCACCCCGCCGCCCGAACTCGCCCGCGAGCAGGTCTTCGAGCCGGCCGTCGACAACGTCGAGGTGCTCAGCTTTTCGATCCGCCGGACCGCCGACGCGTTCGTCGCCGGCCTCGCCCACCACGGGCTCGCGGCCACCGAGGTCCGCGTCGAGGTGGAGACCGAGGACGCCCCCGGCGTCGCCGTCGGCCGCGACTGGCTGCACCCGCGGGTCTTCACCGCCGCCGACCTCGTCGACCGCCTGCACTGGCAGCTGTCCGGGTCGACCCGGGGGCGCGGCGTCCCCGCCGGGCAGCGGACCGGCACCCAGGTGGGCTCACCGGTGACGCTGGTCCGCTTCGTGCCCGTGGTCGCCGTCGGTGAGGCCACCCACGCCGAGGGCCTGTGGGGCGGCTCCACCGACGAGCGCGTCGCCCGCGGCCTGGCGAAGGTGCAGGGCATCCTCGGCCACGACGCCGTCCTCGTGCCCGTCCTCCAGGGCGGCCGCGGGCCGGCGGACCGCCAGGCGCTCGTCCCGTACGGCGAACGCCCCGTCGCCCTCCGCGACCGCGCCCTGCCCTGGCCGGGACGCCTGCCCGACCCGCAACCCGCCCGCGTGCTGGCCGAGCCGTGGCCCGCGGCGATGGTCACCGGCGACGGCCGCCCCGTCGTCGTCGACGACCGCGGCGCGATGAGCGGCGTCCCCGGCCGCTTCCGCACCAGCGCCGCCGAGCCCTGGCAGCCCGTCGCTGCCTGGGCCGGCCCGTGGCCCGTCGAGGAGTCCTGGTGGGAGGAGGGCGGCGGCTCGCGCCTCACCCGCTTCCAGGTCGTCGGCGTCGACGGTCGCGCCTGGCTCCTCGCCCTCGCCGGAACCGAGTGGTGGACCGAGGCGGGCTACGACTGAGCCCCCGGGTGGGTCCGGTCGGTCGTCGTCGGCAGGTGTTCCAGGTAGTCCCTGACGTTCCGACCGTGATTCTGGCCGGATCCGGGTCAGAACGTCAGGGACTACCCGCGCCCCACCCGCCCCGCCCCGGACGCGTGCGCAAGAACGAGACCAATGAGCCGATCAGGCCCGATCAGCCCCCGGATCGGTGATCGCACTCGTTCTTCCGTACGGGGTTTACCCGTCCCCCGACGGCGTACGCCGCCGTGGTGAGGACCGACGTGCAGACAAGGCTCACAGGCCCCTCACCGACCTCAGGTCGGGACTTCTGCACGTCCGTCCTCACACCTCAGCCCTCCCGCCGCTCCGCCCGCCGCCGTGCGTCGTCGTGGGCCCGCCGCACCAGGTCCGCGGCTGGGCCGTCGGGGGAGGGGCACACGATCGAGACCCACCCCTGCGCCCGGTAGACCGGGTGGGGGAGGACGACGTCCGTCGCGGTCCAGTCCCACGCGCCGGGCTCGTCGCCCGGGTCCTCACCGGTCAGCGCGGTGAAGGTCGCGGCGCCGACGTGGACGTTGAGCCGCCACCGTCCGGGCGGGTCGAGGTCGCACAGGGTGTCGTCGGGGTAGTCCTTCGTCACGACCGTGGTGTGGGGCTGCTCCCGGGTCGGCACCTCGCCGTCCGGGGCGTAGTAGAAGAAGTGGTCGCCCCAGGCGATCTCGGGGAAGGGTCCGCCCTCGGTCGGGGCGAGCTCGAGCACCCCGTCGAGGGCGCGGACGGTCTCCAGCAGGCGCTCCAGGCTCATGGGTCGAGTCTGGACGCGACCGCCGGAGCGCGCGAGGGCCGAGGCGTGCGTTAGCGTCGCGATCCGTGAGTGCGCAGGCCCCGTCAGCAGTCGTCCTGGTCCGTGCGGAGCGGTTCCACCCCAACCCCGCGACCGCCGCGGACAACGCCTTCCAGACCGACGTCCCCGCGGGCCGGTCCGAGGGTGACGTCGAGGCGCGGGCGCTGGCCGAGATGGACGCCGTCGCCGACGCCCTGCGGGACGTCGGGGTGCGGGTGCACGTGTTCTCCGACTCCGACCACACCCGCCCCGACAGCGTCTTCCCGAACAACTGGCTGTCCACCCACGCCGGCGGTCTGGTCGCGGTCTACCCGATGTACGCCTCCAATCGCCGCCACGAGCGCCGCGCCGACGTGCTGGAGATGCTGAAGCGGCAGTACCGCGTCCAGACGATCGTCGACTACTCCGGCCTCGAGATGGACGGCATCTTCCTCGAGGGCACCGGCGCGATGGTCCTCGACCACGTCTCCCGGGTCGCGTACGCCGCCCGCAGCCACCGCGCCGACACCCACGTGCTGGAGCGGTTCTGCACCGACTTCGGCTACGAGCCGATGGCCTTCGAGGCCGTCGACTCCGGCGGCGTGCCGGTCTACCACACCAACGTCATCGGCTGTGTCGGCACGGAGGTGGCCCTCTTCGCGCTCGGGATGATCCCCGACGAGCAGCGTCGGGAGCAGGTCCGCGAGCGCCTCAGCGTCAACGGCCGGACCGTCGTCGAGATCACCGAGGAGCAGGTCCGCGAGTTCGCCGGCAACGCCGTCGAGCTGTGCGGGCGTACGCCGGAGGGTCGCCGCCGCTACGTCATGGTGATGTCGGCGCGGGCCCGGGCGAGCCTGCGCGACGACCAGGTCGCGGCCATCGAGGAGTCGTGCGAGGTCGTCGCCGTCGACATCCCCACCATCGAGCTCGCCGGCGGGTCCGTGCGCTGCATGATCGCCGGCGTCCACCTCGACCGGCGCCCGCCGCAGGTCGAGCCCGGCATCACCCAGGCGGTCGAGGCCATCGACGCCGACCCGCGCACCGCCGACGGTCGGGACCTCATGGGCGTCGCCACCGACTGAGACGTTGTCGTCGAACACGCGTTCGACTACCGTGGTGGGGTGAGAGACCGGGACCGCGGCTGATGGGGTGGGACAACCCCGCGATGCCGTGGCGGGAGCTGGAGAAACGGCTCTCCGGTCGCCCCGTGGTGCCGGACGCCCCGGACGTCGAGGCGCCCATCTCGACGCGGAAGCGCCGCGCGGGCAAGAGCCTCGACGCCGGCGACGCCCACGACCAAGGCGGGACGCCGTACGCCGAGCTCCACTGCCACTCCTCCTTCAGCTTCCTCGACGGCGCGAGCGGGCCGGACGACCTGGTGGCGGAGGCGGTGCGGCTCGGGCTGCACGGGCTGGCGATCACCGACCACGACGGGTTCTACGGCGCACCGCTGTTCGCGGAGACCGCGCAGGACCTCGGCCGGTTCGGCTCCACCGGGCTCAAGACCGTGTACGGCGCCGAGCTGAGCCTCGGCCTCGAGGTCCCGCAGAACGGCATCCCCGACCCCGTCGGTCAGCACCTGCTGGTCCTCGCCCGGGGCGTGGAGGGCTACCACCGGCTGGCCGCGGCGATCACCGACGCGCAGCTGCGCGGCAACGGCGAGGGCGTGAAGGGCCGCCCCGTCTACGACCTCGACGCGCTCACCGACCGCGGGCGCGGCCACTGGCTGGTGCTCACCGGGTGCCGCAAGGGCGCCGTGCGCCAGGCCCTCGCCCGCGGCGCGGGCCCGGCACGGGAGGCCCTCGCCGACCTCGTCGCGCGGTTCGGGCACGACAACGTCGCCGTGGAGCTCACCGACCACGGCCACCCCGGCGACACCGAGACCAACGACGCCCTCGCCGCGCTCGCCGCCGAGGCGGGGCTGCCGACGCTCGCGACGGGCAACGTCCACCAGGCACGCCCCGTCGACGGCCGGCTGGCGGCGGCGATGGCCGCCGTCCGCGCGCGCCGCAGCCTCGCCGAGATGGACGGCTGGCTGCCCGCCGCCGGCGGCGCCCACCTGCGCTCGGGCGACGAGATGGCGCGGCGGTTCGCGCGCCACCCCGGCGCGGTGGCCCGCAGCGTGGTGCTGGCCGAGGAGTGCGCCTTCGACCTCCAGCGCGCCACCCCGCGGCTGCCCGACCGCGGCATCCCGGCGGGCCACACGGCGACCAGCTGGCTGCGGGTGCTGACCGAGCGCGGCTTCGAGTCGACGTACGCCGGGGGCCCGCTGGAGATCGACGCCCGCGAGCGGGTGGAGCACGAGCTGTCCGTGATCGCGGACAAGGAGTTCGCGGGCTACTTCGTGATCGTCCACGACATTGTCGCGTTCGCGCGCAGCCAGGGGATCGTCTGCCAGGGGCGGGGGAGCGCGGCGAGTTCCGCGGTCTGCCACGCGCTGGGGATCACGGTGATCGACCCGGTGTTCTACCGGCTGCCGTTCGAGCGGTTCATCTCCACCCACCGCGACGAGGAGCCCGACATCGACGTCGACTTCGACTCCAACCGCCGCGAGGAGGTGATCCAGTGGGTCTACGACACCTACGGCCGCGACAACGCGGCGCAGGTCGCGAACGTCATCACCTACCGGCCGAAGTCCGCCGTCCGCGACGCCGCGAAGGCGCTGGGGCACTCCCCGGGCCAGCAGGACGCGTGGTCGAAGCAGATCTCGTCGTGGGCGCGGGTGATGGTCGCCGAGGGCGGCACGGAGGAGGACCCGGGCATCGACGTCCCCGCGCCGGTGCTCGACCTCGCGGACAAGTTCCTCGGCGCCCCGCGCCACCTCGGCATCCACTCCGGCGGGATGGTCCTGACGCGGCGCCCGATCGGGGAGGTCTGCCCCATCGAGCACGCCTCGATGGAGAAGCGGACGGTCCTGCAGTGGGACAAGGACGCCTGCGAGTACATGGGTCTGGTCAAGTTCGACCTGCTCGGGCTGGGGATGCTTGGCGCGATCGCGCAGATGACCGAGATCCTCGAGACCCACCTCGGCGAGCGGTGGCCGCTGCGCGACATCCCGCGCGAGGAGCCGGCCGTCTACGACATGCTCTGCCGCGCCGACTCGATCGGCGTCTTCCAGGTCGAGTCCCGCGCCCAGATCGGCACCCTGCCGCGGCTGCGCCCGCGCTGCTTCTACGACCTGGCGATCGAGATCGCGCTGATCCGCCCCGGCCCCATCCAGGGCGGCGCCGTCCACCCCTACATCCGCCGCGCCACCGGGAAGGAGGAGGTCACCTTCGCCCACCCGCTGCTCGAGCCCGTGCTCGGCCGGACGCTGGGCGTGCCGCTGTTCCAGGAGCAGCTGATGGAGATGGCGCGGGTGCTCGGCGACTGCACCGCCGACGAGGCCGACCTGCTGCGTCGCGCGATGGGCTCCAAGCGTGGCGTCGAGCGGATCGAGCGCGTCAAGGAGTCGCTGTACGACGGGATGCTCGGCAAGGGCATGAGCCGTGAGCTCGCCGACCGGGTCTACGTGCAGATCCTGTCGTTCGCGAACTTCGGGTTCGCCGAGTCCCACTCGCTGTCCTTCGCGGTGCTCGTCTACGCCAGCTCGTGGTTCAAGCTGCACTACCCCGCGGCGTTCCTCGCCGGGCTGCTGCGCTCGCAGCCGATGGGCTTCTACTCCCCGCAGTCGCTGACCCAGGACGCCACCCGCCACGGCATCGAGGTGCTCCGCCCCTGCCTGGTGCGCTCCGCCGCGGAGGCCGACCTCGAGCTCCTGGACGGCCACGCCCCCGGCCCGACCGGGCTCGACGCGTGCGTCGCCGGCGACCACGTGCCCACGCCGTACGACGAGCACGCGCCGGACCCCTGTCCGACCCACCGCCGCGACGGCGCGTACGCCGTACGGCAGGGGCTGGACGCCGTCCGCGGGATCAGCACCGAGGTCGCGGAGCGGATCGTGGCCGCACGTGCCGAGCGGCCGTACGCCGACCTCGTCGACCTGTCGCGGCGCGCCCGGCTGGAGTCCGCCCAGCTGGAGGCGCTGGCCACCGCGGGCGCCTTCGACGCCTGCGACTTCGGCGGCGGCTGGAACCGCCGCGAGGCGCTGTGGGCCTCGGGCCACACCGAGTCCGAGGGCCACCTCGAGGGCATCCGCGTCGCCGGGCCGCCGCCGACGCTGCCGACGATGGACGACGTCGAGACCACCCTCGCCGACCTCTGGGCGACCGGCACCTCCCCGGAGGGCCACCCCTTCGTGCACCTCCGCTCGCGGCTGACGGCGGCGGGCATCCGGTCGGTCGCCGACTGCTGGAGGGTCGAGCCCGGCCGCCGGTACGTCGTCGGCGGCCTCGTCACCCACCGCCAGCGGCCCGGGACGGCCAGTGGGACGACGTTCCTCAACCTCGAGGACGAGACCGGGATGCTGAACGTCGTCTGCTCGCCCGGCCTGTGGAAGCGCCAGCGCCGCCTCGCCACCCACTCCGCCGGGCTGCTGGTCCGCGGGATCGTCGAGCGCTCCGAGGGGGTGGTCAACCTCGTCGCCGACCGCCTCGACGCCCTCGAGACCCTCCACCCGGACGCCGGTGCGGCGCTCGCCGCGCGGCACCGCTCACGTGACTTCCAGTGAGCGCGGGTCAGCCGGGCCACCCCGCGGGTACCGGGACCACATGAGCGACGACAAGCCGACCCAGTCCGCAGGCCAGGTCTCCGACGCGGAGTCGATGGCCGACGCCGGCCAGGAGATCTACCCCGACCAGGCGACGGCCGGCTACCCCACCCACCCCGAGGACGACGACAACATCGACGGCGCCACCGGCGTCGAGGGCTCCAAGCCCCAGGAGGGCACCGCCGGGCCCAACGCCTCGCCGTACAGCGGGAAGCCGACGAACGACTGAGTCCCTACTCCGGCACCTCGACCGTCACGGCCGGGCCCGGCTCGGAGACCATCCGGCCGGGCAGGCCGCGGCGCACCTGCGCGCGGAGCTCGTGGGTGCCGGGGCCCAGGGACAGCGTGGTGCTGGGGGTGTCGGTCCAGGCCGACCGCTGACGCTCGCCGTCCGTGAGGATCTGCAGGCGGATGGCGTCGGCGCTGGAGCGCTCCCGCTCGCCCTCCCAGGTCACCCGCACACGACCGTCGTCCAGGACGCCCGCCGCGATGCGGGGGGCGGGGTCCCACGTCTCGTCGGCGTCGTACACCCGGACCTTGCCGTCGAACACCCCGAGCCGGCCCATGGCGGACAGCATCCGGTCCGCCATCAGGGTCTCGCCGGGGGCGTCCGGGTGCGAGCCGTCGTAGGTGTACTCGGCCGGTGACCAGGTGAGCCTCGACCCGGTGCGCAGCCGGTTCACCTGCACCAGGCAGGGCCGGGAGCCCCACTGCTGCTCGATGAGCTCGTTGGCGGCGTCGGTGCGTTCGTTCTTCGCCTCGGTGGTCACCTGCTTCGACGGCTGCTCGGCCGTGGGGATCTGACCCAGCACGAAGCGGGTGCGCTCGCGGCCCAGCTCGGCGTCGACCGCCCACACCTGCTTCATGTAGTCCGCCGTCCGGGCCGCGATCACCTCCGGCGTGGCCTTGCGGGCGTTGGCGTCGTTGAAACCCAGCTGCAGCACGACCACGTCGGGCTCGTGGTCCCGCACCAGGTCGGCGACGGGGTACTGCGCCTCCAGGCTCTCGAACGTCGACTTCGCCTGGGCGGCGTGGAACAGGTTGTCGTCGAAGCCGTGGTCGAGGTGCTCGTAGCCCTCGGGGGCGTCGGAGCCGTTCAGCGCGATGGTCGGCCCGACGAACGCGACGTCGTCACGCTTCTCCTGCAGGCCGCGCCACACCCAGTAGCGGTACGACGCCGACCCGGCGCGCCCCTGGGTCATCGAGTCGCCGACGAACATGATCCGCAGGTCGCGGTCCCCCGGGTCGAGGAGCTCGCACGAGGCGCCGCCGTCGGCGACCTGCACCTCGCCGGGCACCGGGTCGGACGGCTCGCCGCGGCCCTGCGTGACGAGCAGGCTGACCACGACCACGACGGCGACCATGGCTCCGAGGAGGGTCAGTGCCCAGGGGAGGAGACGCCGGCGCACGGCGTGCGTCGTCTCGCCCATGTGTGAGGTCCTCCCCGAGTACCCACGCCGTCGACGGCGTGGCGGCTTGTCCTGCGACGTCCGCCACGGTAGTTGAACACTCGTCCACCCGCCTAGCGGACACCTGGACCGGCGCGAGGCAGGGCGACGAGGAGGACCGCGGCGAGCAGCAGCACCGGTGCCGTCCGCAGCGCCGCCGTCAGGCCGGCGAGGGCGATGAGCCCGCTGACCAGCACGACGCCCAGCGAGCTCGCCGTCCGCAGCAGCGCGAACGCCTCCGCCCGGCCGGCCGGCGGGGTCGCGTCCTCGACCCGCAAGGAGTACGCCGTGCTGAGGAACGGCAGGCAGAAGCCGACCCCGAAGGCCCCGAGGAGGACCACCGCGAGGTGCCACGAGGTGGCCACCAGCGCCGAGGCGACGGCGGTCGCGAGCAGCAGGACGACGACCGCCCGGACGGGCAGTCGGCGGTTCAGGACGCTGACCACCACCCCGCCGAGGACGGACCCGACGCACAGGGTGAGCGCGAAGACGAACGCCCCGGCCGGGTCGAGGCCCTCCGCCAGCGCCAGCGAGACCGCCCCGACCTCGACGCAGGCGACCGCCGAGCTCCCCGCCAGGGCGCAGAACAGCCAGGGGAGCACCGCCCGGGACGGCCGGCGCTCCGGGGCGGCGGTCGGCTCCGTCGGGTCCGACGCCTCCTCGCTGACCGTCGTACCGACTGCCAGACGCCGGGGCGACAGCAGGACGACGGGGGCCGCGCCGATCGCCGCCACGACGAGCAGCGCCGCGACCGGCGAGCGCGCCCCGACGATCGCGGCGAGGAGCGGTGCCGTCGCGAAGGCCACCTCGTTCGCGGTCGCGGCGATCCCCAGCGCCCGCGGCAGGCGGGCGGGAACGACGACGTCGTTGAGGAGCGTCCGCACCAGGCCGTAGGCCGCGCCGTTCACCACCCCGGCCGCGGCGGAGAGCACCAGCAGGACCACGAAGGGCGCCGCGAGCAGGACCGCTCCCGCGATGCCGAGCAGCGCGACGGCGCGGAGCGCCAGCAGGCCGCGCAGGTACCGCACCGCCTCGAGGTGACGTCCGCCCCGCGACAGCGGCACCGCGCCCGCGATCTGGGCGGCCGTCATCGCCAGCACCATCGCGGCGCCCGCCCGTGCACTCCCCGTCGCCTGCAGCCCCAGCAGCCCGAACGCGATCGGGGCGGCCGCCTGCGGCACCGACAGGGTGCCGTGCGCGACCTGCCAGCGGACCAGCCCGGCGCGGCCCGGCTCAGCCCTCAGCGGGAGGCACCACGTACGCGGGACCCGGCGCGGTGACCATCCGTCCCGGGGCGCCGCCGCGACGCAGGACCAACGAGACCTCGGTGCCGGGGCGCAGGGGCAGGATCACCGACGTGCCGGCGGTCCACGCCGTGAGGCGCGGCGCCCGGCCCGGAGGCGTGATCCGGAGCCGTGCCCGGTCCGCGCCGGCCAACCGCTCCGACTCCGCCCAGTCGAGCCGCTGGTCGCCGCCGTCGACGGCCTCACCGGTCAGCTCGAGGCCCGGCGTCCACGGCTCGTCGGGCCGGTAGACGTCGGGGCGGCCCCGCAGCACGCCGAGCAGGCGCAGGGCGTCGAGCATCCGCTGGGCGATGATCGTCTCGCCGGCCGTGTTGGGGTGCCGGCCGTCGAAGGTGTCCCGGACCGGTCGCCACCGCGGGGCGCTGCCGGTGCGCAGGTCGTTGGGCACGGTGAGGCACGGTTCCGCGAGCTCCTCGCCGACGAGGCGGTTGGCCTCCCGGGTGACCCCGTTGCGCTCGGCCAGGGGCCGCGACCCGCTCCGGCCGGCGAGGGGGATCTGCCCGAGGACGAAGCGGGTGGGCCGCTCGCCCCGGGTCTCGTCGACGTGGCGGAACGACCGCACGAAGGCCGCCGTCCGACGGGCGATCTCGGTGCCGTCGGCGTGGTTCGCGTCGTTGTAGCCGAGCTGGAGGACGACGACGTCCGGGTCGTAGCGCCGCGCCAGCACCCGCGGCGGGTCCGGGTGGGTCAGGAACGTCGACCCCGCGAGCGCCGCGTGGGCCAGCTGGCGGTCGAAGCCGTGGTCGAGGTGCTCGTACGACGCCCGCGGTGGCACGTCCCGCGGCGCCCGGTGGGTCCGCAGCCGCGGCCCGACGAACTCCGCGTCCACGCCGGCCTCCTGCAGCCCGCGCCACACCCAGTAGCGGTAGGTGGCCGAGCCCGACAGGCCCTGGGTCATCGAGTCGCCGACGAACATCACCCGCAGCGGGCGCCGCGCCGGGTCGAGAGGGGCGCAGCGCTGGGCGTCGCCGTCGGTGTCGTCGGGCTGGCCCTCACGCTCCAGGGGCAGCACCCGCGGTCGGTCGGGGTCGGCGGCCGCGGGGGCCGCGGAACCGACGGACGCCGGGCCCGCCACCAGGAGCGCGAGCAGGAGGGCGCGCAGGACGACGGCGGCCGGCCGGCCGGGGAAGGGGAGCCGCACCCGGCGACGGTAGCCGTCCGCCGGCCGCTGTCGGTGGACCGTGGCAGGGTCGTCGGCGTGTCCCTCACCGTCCACCACGCGCCCGGCACGGCGGCCCTCGCCGAGGGTCTCGCCGCGCTCCTGGCCGAGCCGGTCGACGACCCGTTCGTCGAGGAGGTCGTCGTGGTGCCGACGAAGGGGGTCGAGCGGTGGCTCGCGCAGCGCCTGAGCCACCGTCTCGGTGTCGGGGCCCGGGGTGGCGACGGGGTGTGCGCCGGGGTGCGGTTCCTCAACCCCGCCTCCCTGGTCGCGATGCTGCTCGACCGTGAGCGCGACGACCCGTGGGCGCCGGACCGGCTCGTCTGGCCCCTGCTGGAGACCATCGACGCCAGCCTCGGCGAGCCCTGGTGCGAGACGCTCTCCGCGCACCTCGGCCACGGCGTGGACGGCCCCGACGGCGAGCTGCGGCGGGCTCGTCGCTGGTCGGTCGCCCACCGGCTCGCGAGCCTGTTCGCGTCGTACGCCGTCCAGCGGCCGGGCCTGGTCACCGCCTGGCGGGCCGGCGACGACACCGACGGCACCGGACGCCCGCTCGAGGCCGACCTGATCTGGCAGGCCGAGCTGTGGCGGCGGCTGCTGCCCCGCGTCGGCGCGCCTCCGCCCGACGAGCGGCAGGCCACGGTGCTCGACCGCCTCGCCGCCGGGGGCGACGGCCTGGCCCTGCCGGGCCGCCTCTCGCTGGTCGGCCACACCCGCCTGCCCGCGAGCGAGGTGGAGCTCCTCACCTCGCTCGGCGAGCACCGCGACGTCCACCTCTGGCTGCCCGTGCCGTCCGCCGTCCTGTGGGACGCCGTCCGCGCCGCGGCGCCCGGCGGACCCGTGCCCCGCGCCGAGGACGCCACCGCCGACCTCGGTGGTCACCCGCTGCTCGCCTCCCTGGGCCGCGACTCCCGCGAGCTCGGTCGCGCCCTGGCGCACCTCCCCGACGCCGCCGTCACGGTGCCGCCGGAGCCGGAGGCGACCACGCTGCTCAACTGGCTGCGGGCCGACCTGCGCGCCGACACCGCCCCCGACCCGGCCACCCGGGAGTCGCGGGTGGTCGCGGCCGACGACCGCAGCCTGCAGGTCCACGCCTGCCACGGCCCGTCGCGGCAGGTCGACGTGCTGCGCGAGGTCCTCGTCGGGCTGCTCGAGGACGACCCCACCCTCGAGCCCCGCGACATCGTGGTCATGTGCCCCGACATCGAGGCCTTCGCGCCCCTGGTCTCGGCGGGGTTCGGGCTCTCCTCGTCCGACCGGGGCGACCTGGCGCCCGCGGTGCACCCGGGGCACCGCCTCCGGGTGCGGCTGGCCGACCGCTCCCCGGGCAGCACCAACCCGCTGCTGGCCCTGGCCGACCGGCTGCTGCAGCTGAGCGGCGGCCGGGTCACCACCACCGAGGTCCTCGACGTGATGGCCTCCGACGTCGTCCGCCGGCGCTTCGCGCTGGACGACGACGACCTCGACCGGGTGCAGCGATGGGTCGAGGCCGCGGGGGTCCGGTGGGGGCTCGACGAGGAGGCCCGCGCACCGTTCGCGATGCAGTCCTTCGGGCACAACACCTGGCGGGCCGGGCTCGACCGCGTGCTGCTGGGCGTGGCGATGAGCGGCGACGACCACCGCCACGTGGGTCGGGGGCTGCCCCTCGACGACGTGGGCAGCGGGGAGGTCGAGCTAGCCGGGCGTCTCGCCGAGATGGTGGACCGCCTCGACGGCTGCCTGCGCGCCCTCGAGGAGGCCGGGCCGGTGAGGGTGTGGACCGCCGCGCTGCGCGACGGCGTCCGAGCGCTGGGTGACGTGCCCGCCGACGAGGTCTGGCAGTGGTCGCAGCTCGAGCGCGAGCTGGACCGGGCCGCGCAGGGTGGGGACGGCGCCGCCGAGCTCGGCCTCGCCGACGCCCGCGCCATGCTCGCCACCCGGCTCACGTCCCGGGCGACCCGCGCCAACTTCCGCACCGGCACGCTGACGGTGGCCACGATGAAGCCGATGCGGTCGGTGCCCCACCGCGTCGTGTGCCTGCTCGGCCTCTCCGACGACACGTTCCCCCGCGCGGCCGTGCCGGACGGCGACGACGTGCTCGCCCGGCGGCCCCTGACCGGGGAGCGCGACGCGCGCGGTGAGGACCGCCAGCTCCTCCTCGACGCGGTGCTGGCCGCCGGGGAGCACCTGGTCGTGACCTACGACGGCGCGGACGAGCACACCGGCGCGCGCCGACCGCCCGCCGTGCCGCTCGGCGAGCTCGTCGACGCCGCCGAGCGGACGGCGACCCTCCCCGACGGCCACCGGGTCGTCGTGCGCCACCCCCTCCAGGCCCACGACCCCCGCAACCTCAAGGGCGGGCCCCCCGCCGACGACCCGCCGGAGTGGGCGGTCGACGGGCTGGAGGGACCCGACCGGCGGCCCTTCGGCTTCGACCCCACCAGCCTGGCGGGCGCCCGGGCCCTGGTGGCGGACCGCCACGAGCCCGCGCCGCTGCTGACCGGCCCCCTCCCGGAGCGCCCGGTCGAGACCGAGGTCTCCCTCGACGACCTCCGCCGGTTCCTGGCCCGGCCGGTGGCGACGTTCCTGCGGGAGCGCCTCGACGTGGCGACGTCCCGCCTCGTCGGCGAGAAGGCGACGGCGATCCCCGTCACCCTGAAGCAGCTGGCGAAGTGGGAGATGGGGGACCACCTGCTGCGCGAGATGCTCGCGGGTGCCGACGTCGACGCCCTGCTCCACGCCGAGCTGCTCGGGGGTCGGCTGGGGCCCGGCCAGCTCGGCGAGGCCTCCCTGCGCGAGGTCGCGCAGGAGTGCCAGCAGCTGTGGAACAGCACCGTCGCGCTCCGCGAGGGAGGACCCCGGGCGGTCGACGTGGACGTCGAGCTGGGCGGCGACCTCGCGGGGCGCCGCGTCGTCGGCACGGTCACCGGTGTCCACGCCGACCGGGTGGTCCGTCTCGGGTACTCCCGCCTCAAGGCCACCCACCGGCTGGCCGGGTGGGTGGACCTCCTGGCGCTGTCCGCACAGGACGTCGCCACGCCCTGGACCTCCCACGCGGTCGGCCGCGCCTCCCGCGGGGCGCGACGCGCGCTCGCCGGAGGGGTGCACGACCGGGGCCCGGCGCTGCTCGCCGACCTGGTGCGCCTGCGCGACGCGGGCCTGCGGCAGCCGATGCCGCTCCCCGCGGAGACCGGCGAGGCGTACGCCGCGGCGGCCGCCCGGCGCGCGGGCGGTTCACGCATCGACCCCGCGGAGGAGGCCGCCAAGGAGTGGGTGACCGACGTGCACAACCCCCGCGCCTTCCCGAAGGAGGACGCCGAGGCCGCGCACGTGCGGGTCTGGGGTCCCGCGACGCCGTTGCGCGTCCTGCTCGAGGCGGGCCTGCCGTCGGCCGCCCGCAGGGTCTGGGAGCCGCTCCTGGCCCACGAGGAGGTGAGGGGCCTGTGACCACGTCGCCGAGCCCGTTCGACGTCACCGCGGACCTCCCGGTCGGCACCGTCCTGCTGGAGGCCAGCGCCGGCACCGGCAAGACCTGGACGATCGGTGCGCTCGTGACCCGCATGGTGGTGTCCGGCCACGCCCGGCTCGACGACATGCTCGTCGTCACGTTCGGGCGCGCGGCCAGCCGCGAGCTGCGCGAGCGTGTCCGCGCCCAGCTGGTCGAGGCGGAGCGCGTGCTCGCCGGGGAGGACGACGAGACCGCCGAGACGGACTCCGACCTCGTCCGGCTCCTGCGCGACCTGCCCGACGCGGAGCGGGCGGCCGGCCGGGTGCGGGTGCGCGAGGCGTTGGCGGCGTACGACGCCGCGACCATCGTGACCACCCACCAGTTCTGCAGCCTGGTGCTCGACTCGCTCGGCGTCGCGGGCGACGTCGACCCGTCCTCGCAGCTCGTGGAGAACCTCGACGAGCTGCTGGGCGAGGTCGTCGACGACCTCTACCTGCGCGCCTTCGCCTACGCCGACGCCCCGCCCGTCTTCGACCACGAAACCGCCCGCGCGATCGCCGCCGACGCGGTCGGCGACCCGCAGGCCCGGCTCGAGCCCGCCGACGCGGACCGCACCACGACCGAGGGACGCAAGGTCGCCTTCGCCCGGGCGGTGCGCCGCGAGGTGGACCGCCGCAAGCGCCGCCAGGGGATCCTGTCCTACGACGACCTGCTGAGCCGGCTGGCCGACGCGCTCGCCGACGAGGACGGCGCCGCCCGCCTCCGCATGCGCCGCCGCTGGCGGATCGTCCTCGTCGACGAGTTCCAGGACACCGACCCGGTGCAGTGGCAGGTCCTGGACCGTGCCTTCTCCGGGCACGCCACGATGGTCCTGATCGGCGACCCCAAGCAGGCCATCTACGCCTTCCGCGGCGGTGACGTCTCCACCTACCTTGAGGCCGCGGCCACCGCGGGCGCCCGCCGCTCGCTCGGCGTCAACCGGCGCAGCGACAGCGCGCTGCTGGAGCGGCTCCAGGTCCTGCTCGGCGGCGCCGAGCTGGGCGAGGGGATCACGGTCGGCGACGTGGTCGCCCACCACGGCGGCAGCCGGCTCCTCGGCGCGGACGGGGCCCCGCTGCCGCCGTTCCGGCTCCGGACGCTGCGCACCGACGACTTCGACCGGCGGGGACGCGACGGCCTGGTCGCCGTCAAGGTGTCGCGCCCGCGGGTCGCCACCGACCTCGCCCGCGACGTCCACCGGCTCCTCGGCTCCGGGGCGACCTGGTGCGGCCGGGCGGTCCAGGCCCGCGACGTCGCGGTCGTGGCCTACCGCCACGCCGACCTCGCCGCGGCCCGGGACGCCCTGCTCGCCGAGGGCGTCCCCGCCGTCATCGCGGGCGGGGGGAGCGTGTTCGCGACCCCCGCGGCCGACGAGTGGGTGGTCCTCCTCGAGGCCCTGGAGCAGCCCCACCGCAGCGCACGCGTGCGGGCCGCCGCCCTCACCTCGTTCGTCGGGCTGGGCGCCGCCGAGCTGGACGCCGGGGGCGAGGAGGTCACCGACGCGGTCGCCGAGACCTTCCGCGGCTGGACCGAGCTGTTCCGCCAGCGTGGCGTCGCCGCCGTCCTCGAGACCGCCACCGCCGGTGGCCTGCCCGCCCGGGTGCTGCGGGTCGTCGGCGGCGAGCGGCAGCTCACCGACCTCCGTCACGTCGGCGAGCTGCTGCACGAGGCCGCCCTGACCGAGCGGCTCGGCCTGGTCTCCCTCCTCGGGTGGCTGCGCGAGCAGGTGAGGCTGGGCCGCGAGCGCAAGGGCGCCGAGCGCACCCGGCGCCTCGACTCCGACGCGGCGGCGGTGCAGCTCGTGACGATCCACGCCTCCAAGGGCCTCGAGTACCCGGTGGTGTACCTCCCCGCCGTCGCCGACCGCTGGGTGCCCGACCCGAACCGCCCCCTCTTCCACGACGCCGACGGCACCCGCTGCCGCAACGTCGGCAACGGCGGCGACGGCTGGTCCGACCACGTCGCGCGCTGGCACGCCGAGGAGGCGGGGGAGTGGCTCCGCTACCTGTACGTCGCCATGACGCGGGCGCAGTCCCAGGTCGTCACCTGGTGGACGCCGACCTCGAACGTCGTGGCGTCCCCGCTCCACCGGCTGCTGATGCGCGAGCCCGGCTCCCCGGTGGTGCCCGTGGCCCCGACGCCCCCGTCGGACGACGAGATGGCCGCCCGGCTCGCGGCCTGGGAGGCCGCGGGCGGACCGGTCGTGGAGCGCGCCGACCACCCCGACGGCGGCCCGCCGCTGCCCTCGCGCCCCGACCCGGCCCTCGCGGTGCGCCGCTTCACCCGCACGGTCGACACCGACTGGCGCCGCAGCTCCTACTCGTCCCTGAGTCGGCTCGACAACCTCGCCGCCGGCCCCGACCAGGGCGCCGTCCTGCCGCCCACCAGCGAGCCGGAGGTCCAGGTCCGCGACGACGAGGCCGTCGCGCCGACGGGGACCGCTCCGGCCCTCGGCCTGCCCACGGGGGTCGCCGACGTGGTCTCCCCGATGGCGACGCTGCCGACCGGGGCCACGTTCGGCTCGCTCGTGCACGCGGTCCTGGAGCTCGCCGACCCGGCCGCCGCCGACTGGCGCGCCGAGCTCGCCGGCCACGTGGCCGAGCAGGGCGACCAGTGGGCCGTCGCGGTCGACCCCGACCTCGTCCTCGACGCCCTGGTGGCCGCCTGCGACACCCCGCTCGGACCCCTGGCGGAGGGCGCACGGCTGCGCGACCTCCCCCTCGCGGAGCGGCTGGTCGAGATGGAGTTCGAGCTCCCCCTCGCCGGCGGCGACCGCGGTGGCCCCGGTGACGACGGGCCCGGGGCACGCGAGGTCCTGCTGGGCGAGCTCGCCCCCCTGCTCGAGCAGCACCTCCCAGCGGACGACCCGGTGCGCCCGTACGCCGCCACCCTGCGCGGCCCGCTGGGCCGGCAGAGCCTCCGCGGCTACCTCACCGGGTCCGTCGACGTCGTCCTGCGCGCGGGCACCGCGCCCGACGAGCGGTACCTTGTCGTCGACTACAAGACCAACTGGCTCGGCGGCTTCGACGAGCCCCTCACCGCGGGCCGCTACACGCCCGACGCCCTGGCGGAGGCCATGACGCACTCCGACTACCCTCTCCAGGCGCTGCTGTACGCCGTCGTCCTGCACCGCTTCCTCCGCTGGCGCCGTCCCGGGTACGACCCGGCACGCCACCTCGGGGGCGTGCTGTACCTGTACCTGCGCGGCATGGCCGGCGCTGACACGCCCGTGGTCGACGGCCAGCCGTGCGGTGTCTTCGCCTGGCGGCCCCCGACCGCGCTGGTGACCGCCATGTCCGACCTGCTCGACGGGGCCGACCTGCGCGGGGGTGCGTCGTGACCGAGCTCTTCGAGCCCAGCGACGCCGCGGACCACCGTCTCGCGCTGCGGGCGACCGGTCTGCTGGCGGCGGGCAACACCGCGGGCCTGCTCACCGCCGCCGACGTGCACGTCGCCCGCCGGACCGCCGCGCTCGGCGGGGAGGACGACGACAGCGTGGTGCTGGCGGTCGCGCTCCTGGTCCGCGCGGTACGGCGCGGCGCCGTCGCCCTGGACCTCGACGACGTCCGCGACCTCGCCGACCTGCCCTGGCCAGAGCCCGCGGCCTGGCGCGACGCGGTCGCGGCCTCGCCGCTGACGCGGGCCGGGATGCTCCACGTCGACGGCGGCCTGGTCTACCTGGACCGCTACCACCGGCTCGAGACGCAGGTCGCCGACGACCTGCTCGCCCGCGCGGCGCTGCCGGTGCCGGGAGTCGACGAGGCCCGCCTGGCCGCGGCCCTCGCCGCGCTGGCCGGGGAGCACTTCAGCGACGAGCAGCGCGACGCCGCCGCGGTCGCCGTCCGTTCCCGCACCGCCCTGCTGACGGGCGGACCCGGGACCGGCAAGACCACGACGGTCGCCCGCGTGCTGCTGCTGCTCGCCGACCAGGCCCACGCCCGCGGCGAGCGGCTCTCGGTCGCCGTGGCCGCGCCGACCGGCAAGGCCGCGACGCGGCTCGAGGAGGCCATCCGTGCGGAGCTGGCCGACCTCGCGGACCAGCCGGCCGCGGCCGAGCTCGTCGCCCGGGCGCCCCGGCTGGCCGGCGTCACGCTGCACCGCCTGCTCGGGTGGCGCCCCGACAACGCCACGCGGTTCCGCCACCACCGCGGCAACCGCCTCGGTCACGACGTGGTCGTGGTCGACGAGTCGTCCATGGTCGACCTGACGATGACCGGTCGCCTGCTGGAGGCCGTCCGTCCGCAGGCGCGGCTGCTGCTCGTCGGAGACCCGGAGCAGCTGACCTCCGTGGGCGCAGGGGCCGTGCTCGGCGACCTCGTCGACGCGGCCGGCCCCACCAGCCTGCCCGTCGCGGCGCTGCGCACCAACCACCGCTCGACCCCCGACATCAACGACCTCGCCGAGCGCCTGCGGGAGGGCGACGCCGACGGCGTCATGGCGGTCCTCTCCCGGGACTCCGACGAGGTGGGGCTCGTGGCCGTCGACGGACCCGAGGAGGCGGCGGAGGCGCTGCGGGACGCCAGTCTCGGTGCGGCCCGGGAGGTGCGCGACGCCGCCCGCCGCGGCGACGTCGACGCGGCGCTGGCCGGTCTCGACACCCACCGTCTGCTGTGCGCCCACCGCGAGGGTCCCTGGGGCGTCGGGTGGTGGAACCGCCAGGTCGAGCGGTGGCTCGCCGAGGACGACGAGGCCGCCGGGGTGGCGCCGACGTACGGACCGTTCTACGCGGGCCGGCCGCTGCTGGTCACCGAGAACGACTACACGCTCGACCTCTACAACGGCGAGACCGGTGTCGTCGTCCCCTCCGCGGGGAGGCTGCGCGCGTTCTTCGGGGGTGGCCGCGAGGTGGCGCCCGGTCGGATCGGCGCGCTGGAGACCATGCACGCGATGACGGTGCACAAGAGTCAGGGCAGCCAGGCGGGCACCGTGACGGTCCTGCTGCCCGAGGAGGACTCCCGGCTGCTGACCCGCGAGCTGTTCTACACGGCGGTCACCCGGGCGCAGCGTCGCGTCCGTGTCGTCGGCTCGGAGGCCTCGGTCCGCCGTGCCGTCGAGGCCCGCGCCCAGCGCGCCACCGGGTTGCGGCAGCGCCTCGCGGCCACGGATCGCTAGGGTCATCGGCATGCCGTTCCTGCTCCGGGTCGAGCTGCCCGACGTGCCCGGGTCGCTGGGCCGCGTCGCGACGGCCATCGGTGAGGCGGGCGGCGACATCGACGCCATCGAGATCGTCGAGCACCGCGACGACGGGTACGCGGTCGACGACGTGCTCCTCGAGCTCGCCCCCGGCCACATGCCCGACTCGATCGTCTCGGCGTGCAACACGCTCGACGGGGTGCAGGTGATCTGGATCAGCCGGTACGCCGCCGGCGGCAACCTGTTCATGGACCTCGAGGCCGTGGAGGAGCTCACCGCCAACCCGAGCCAGGCGCTCGACCGTCTCGTCGACCTGGTGCCGCTGACGTTCCGCGCGGACTGGGCCGCCCGGGTCCGACCCGCCGAGGTGGGGGCCGCGCCGGGCAGCGCGGGCCACGTCGTCCACGCCACGGGTGCGGCCCCGGACACGGTCGTGTGGCCCGGCCTCGACCGCGCCGCGCGGCTGCCGGACGGCGAGGGCGACGTCGTCCAGTGCGGTGCCCCCCTGGAGGTCACCGGCGGGGAGCCGCCCGAGGCGGTCGTCATCGGCCGCCGCGGAGGTCCGGACTTCCTCGACTCCGAGCTCGCCCGCCTGGGCCACCTCGTCGCGCTGGCCGTCTCCATCAGCCGTTCCTGAGCGCGACGGGGGCCGTAGGGCAGACTGTCGCCGTCCCGCTCGCACCCTGACCCCGGAGGTCTCCGTGTCCGCTCGCACCCTTCCGTCCCGCCTCGCCCTCGCCGCCGGCGCCACCCTCGCGCTGGGCCTGCTGGGCGGGTGCGCGAGCACCGTCTCCGCCGGCGACGTCGAGGAGCAGATCACCTCGCAGCTGACCGAGCAGGTCGGCACCGAGCCGGAGAACGTCGACTGCCCCGACGACCTCGAGGCCGAGGAGGGCGCGACCACCACGTGCACCCTGGAGGCCGACGGCGAGGAGTACGACGTCGCCATCGAGGTCACCGGCGTCGACGGTGACAACGTGAACTTCTCCATCCAGGTCGCGGACCAGCCGAACTGACGATGAGAGCCCCCCTCCGCGCCGCCGGGGCCGCCGCCCTGGTCGCCGTGCTGGCCGGGTGCGGCCAGACCGTGGACCCCGGCGACCTGACCGACCAGGTCTCCGCCGCCGTCGAGGACGCGTCCGGCTCGGCGCCCGACGGCGTCGACTGCCCGGAGGACCTCGACGCGGAGGAGGGCGCCACCACCACCTGCGAGGTGAGCGTCGGCGACGAGACGTACGACGCCGACGTCGAGGTGACGGGCGTCGACGGCGACACCGCCGAGTTCGACGTGGCGGTCCCCGACGAGCTGCGGGTCCTGCGGGTGGCCGCCCCCGACGTCGAGGAGCAGATCACCACGCAGCTCGCCGAGCAGGTCGGCACGGCGCCGGAGGACGTGACCTGCCCCGAGGACCTCGTCGGGGAGCAGGGGGCCACGGCCACGTGCACCCTGGAGGCCGACGGCGAGGAGTACGACGTCGCCGTCGAGGTGACCGGCGTCGACGGCACGAACGTGAACTTCTCCATCGAGGTGGCGAGCGAGCCCAACCCGTGAGCGCCGCCGGGTCCACCCGGTGGCAGCGGGTCGCCACCGAGGACGCCGGTCCCTCGTACGCCGAGGCCTACGCGCAGCGGTTCGCCGAGGCGGAGGCCGCGGGTGACGACGTGCACGGCGAGGCGACGTTCCTGGCCGGCCTGCTCGGCCCGGGCAGCCGGGTCCTCGACGCGGGCTGCGGCACCGGTCGGGTCGCCGTCCGCCTCGCCGGGCTCGGCCACGAGGTCGTCGGTGTCGACGTCGACGAGGCCATGCTCGACGTGGCCCGCGCCGCGGCGCCGGCGCTGACCTGGCGGGGCGTGGACCTCGCCGCCCTGCCCGCCGACCTCGTCGGCTTCGACCTCGTCGCGCTCGCCGGCAACGTCGTGCCCCTCTGCGAGACCGGCACGTTGCCGGCCGTCGCGGCCGGGTGCGCCGGTGCCGTCGTCCCCGGCGGGCTCGTCGTCAGCGGCTTCGGCCTCGACGCCGATCACCTGCCCGACGGCTGCCCGGTCACCTCGCTCACCGAGTGGGACGCCGCGTGCGCCGCGGCGGGCCTCGTGCTGCGGCAGCGGTACGCCGGCTGGGACCACGCCACCGCCGGGGTCCCCGGCGACGGGTACGCCGTGAGTGTCCACGTGCGGGCGGTGGCGTCCGAGGAGCGCTCGTGAGGGTCGTCGTGCTCACCGGCGCCGGGATCTCGGCGGAGAGCGGCGTCCCCACCTTCCGCGACGCCGACGGGCTGTGGGAGGGCCACCGCGTCGAGGACGTCGCGACCCCGGAGGCGTTCGCCCGCGACCCCGAGACCGTCCACCGCTTCTACGACGCCCGCCGAGCGGCCCTCGCCGCGGTCGCGCCCAACCCCGCCCACGAGGCCCTGGGGCGGCTCGAACGGGCGCTGGGCGACGACCTGCTGCTGGTGACGCAGAACATCGACGACCTCCACGAGCGCGGCGGCTCGGCCGACGTCCTGCACATGCACGGCCGGCTCCGCTCCGCCCTGTGCGCGGGCTGCGGCGCGCGGACCGGCTGGGAGGGCCCGATGCTCGACGCCGCGCCCTGCGCCGACTGCGGGGGCGACCTGCGCCCGGACGTGGTGTGGTTCGGCGAGGTCCCGCTGGGGATGGACCGCATCCAGCGCGCCGTGGCCGGCTGCGAGGTCTTCTGCTCCATCGGCACGTCCGGCGCCGTCTACCCCGCCGCCGGCTTCGTGCAGTACGCCGCCGCGTACGGCGCGAGGACCCTCGAGCTCAACCTCGTGCCCAGCGAGGGCACGGCCCACTTCGCCGAGGCCCGGCACGGCCCGGCGTCGGTCCTGGTGCCGGCGTGGGTCGACGAGCTGCTCGGCGACTGACGCGCCTGGCCGCGGGCGTGAGGGCCGGGCCCGATCGGGTACCCGTCAGGTCGGCTCCCTACAGTGAGGACACATGACGACGGCGCGACGACAGCAGGTGGTCACGGCCGTCTTCGCCGTCGTCGGGACGGTGCTCCTGGGCTCCCTGCTGCGGCTGACGCCGGGCGGCACGTCGTTCTACGTCGTGACCCTCGCGCTCGCCCTGGTCTGGGCGATCGGCGCGTTCGCCGCCGGCCCGGTCCACCTCGGCCGCCAGGGATGGTTCACGATCCGGCCCTCCGAGCCGGCGCGGCGGCCCGACGAGACCCGCACCGACGCCGGCCCGCGCGACCGGTTCGTCGGACCGCGGCCCTTCCTGGTCCCGCTCGGCATCGGGCTGGGCCTGGCGGGCGTCTTCATCGTCGGCGGGCTCATCGTGCGCGAGATCCCGTTCCTCTACGAGGCCGTCACCGCGGTCCTGGCCTTCGCCGCGGCGGGCACCGGCCCGCTGCTGCTGTTCATCACCGTCGTCAACGGGCTCGGCGAGGAGCTGTTCTTCCGCGGCGCCCTGTACGACGCGGTGCGCGGCCGGAAGGTCCTCATCACCACGGTCGTCTACGCCCTGGCGACGCTGCTGACCGGCAACGTCATGCTCGCGTTCGCCGCCATCGTCCTCGGGGCCATCACGGGCCAGCAGCGCCGCGTGACCGGCGGCATCATGGCACCGATGATCACCCACGTGACCTGGTCGGTCTCGATGCTCTACGCGCTGCCGCTGCTCTTCCCGGTCTGAGGGCCGGGCGCGGGCGGGGCCTCAGGCCTCCGCGGCCTCGCGGTCCTCGATGGCCCGTCGCACGGCCTCCTCGTACGTCATCGGGTCGCCCGGGACGACGTCGAGGATGGAGTGGTCGGAGACGAGCACCTCGGTGTCCATCGAGTCCACGAGGTTGCGGGCCGTCATGGTGTCGACGTCGGTGACCAGGCTCAGCCAGTACGACGACAGCCGCGGGCTCAGGATCGGCACGGGCACGATCGGCGGGGCGTGGCCCTTGATGACCGTGGAGGCCACCCGGAGCATCTCCAGGTAGTCGATCTGGTCGGGCCCGCCGATCTCGAAGACACGGCCCACCGCGGCGTCGTTGCCGGCGACGCCCACGAGGTAGCGGACGACGTCGGCCAGCGAGATCGGCTGGGTGCGGGTCTTCACCCACCGCGGCGCGATCATCGCGGGCAGCTTGTCGACGAGCTGGCGGGTGATCTCCCACGAGATGCCGCCGTGGCCGACGACAATGGCGGCGCGCAGCGCCGTGACCGGCACCCCCGTCGCGCCGAGCAGCTTCTCGACCTCGCGCCGTGAGCGCAGGTGGGGCGAGAGGACCTGGTCGTCGGAGCCGAGGCCGCCGAGGTAGACGATCTGGGACACCCCGGCGGACGACGCCGCCGTCGCGAACGAGCGGGCGGCCTCGGCGTCGAGGCGCTCGAAGTCCTTCGTGCCCAGCGAGTGGACGAAGTAGTAGGCCACGTCGACGTCCGCCAGGGCCTTGTCGAGGGTGTCCGGCTCGAAGACGTCCCCGCCGACGGCCTGGCCCTCGCCGGTGTACTCCTCGGGTCGGCGGGTCATCGCGCGGACCTCGTGCCCCTCGGCCACCAGGGCCGGGACGAGCCGCTGACCGACGAAACCCGTGGCGCCGGTCACCAGGACGCGCAAGGAGTCAGCCATGCCCTCAGTGTGCCCGGAGAGGACGCCCGCCATGCCCTGCGGGGTCCGACGAGCGTGCGGGCGAGGTGCCTAGCGCTGCGACCAGGCCCGCCAGAGCTCGGCGTACCGGCCGCCCGCGGCGACGAGCTCCTCGTGGGGGCCGTCGTCCACGATCCGCCCGTCGTGCATCACCCACACCCGGTCGGCGGTGGCGGCCTGGGTGAGCCGGTGGGCGACGACCAGCGCGGTGCGGCCACGCGTCGCGGCGTACGCCGCCCGCTCGAGGTCGCGGGCGCCCGCCGAGCCCGCCTCGGCGGTGGCCTCGTCGAGGACGGCGACCAGCGGGTCGGCCAGCGGTAGCCGGGCGAGCGCCAGGTGCTGGGCCTGGGCGGGGGTGAGGTCGTGCCCGCCCTCCCCGACCACCGTGTCGAGGCCGTCGGCCAGGGCCTCGACCCACCCGAGCGCCCCCAGGTCACCGAGGACGGCGCGGAGCTCGTCGTCGCCCGCCGACGGCTTCGCGAGCAGCAGGTTGTCGCGGACGGTGCCGGTGTAGACGTGCACCTCCTGCGTCACCACCGCGACGGCGGGGCGGCCCTCGCCGTCGACCGATCCCAGGGGCACGCCCCCGAGCTCGACGGTGCCCCCGGTGGGGACGAGCCGCCCGGCGGCGATCGCGGCCAGG
The DNA here is from genome assembly GCF_947489365.1 of uncultured Nocardioides sp. Classification (GTDB taxonomy): domain Bacteria; phylum Actinomycetota; class Actinomycetes; order Propionibacteriales; family Nocardioidaceae; genus Nocardioides. The sequence goes on along the minus strand of NZ_CANLDB010000005.1, from coordinate 168,349 downwards.
GTGGTCTTGCCGGCGCCGGTGGCCCCGACCACCGCGACCCGCTCGCCGGGGGCGAGGGCGGCGTCGACGCCGACGACGACGGGGCGGCCCTCGACGTAGGCGTGGTCGACGTCCCGCAGCGCCACGCCCGCGCCGGTGGGCCGCCGGAGGTCCGTGGGACGGGCGGGGCGCGGCATCAGCACCATGCCGGTCAACCGGGTCAGCGAGGCCCCGGCGGACTGGACGTCGTCGAAGAAGAACAGCAGCGCTCCGACCGGGTTGAACAGCCGGTGGAAGAACAGCGCCGCCGCGGTGACCTCGCCGACGCTCACGGCGTCCGCACGGACCGCGAGGAAGCCGACCCCGAGGACCAGGAGCAGGCCGAGGCCCTCGGACAGGTTCATCCGGAACCCGAAGCGGGTGAAGAGGCGGAACACGTCGAGGGTGATCTCCGCCGCCGACCACGAGGTCGTCTCGATGCGCTGCTGGGCCTGCGGCGCCAGGCCGTGGGCGCGGAGGGTCGCGCTGCCGCCGATGCCGGTGACCAGCGCCTGGGCGCGGACGCCGTTCGCGGCCCGCTCGGCCTGGTACCTCGGCCCGCTGCGCGGCAGGTACCACCGCAGCGCGAGCACGTACGCCGGCGCCGCGGCGAGCCCCGCCAGCCCGAGGCGCCAGTCGAGGGCGAAGAGCCCGCCGGCGGTGAAGGCGACGGTGACCATCGAGTTCACGACGAGGGGCAGCGCCTCGGTCAGGGACTCCGAGATCAGCCGGACGTCGTCCCCGACGCGGCTGAGCAGGTCGCCGGACCCGGCCCGCTCCAGACGGGCGGGGTCGGTGTGGAGCGCGACGTCGAGGACCTCCTCCCGCAGCTCCGCCAGCGCGGGCTGCCCCAGGGCCGCCAGCGACGTCACACCGACCGCGGTCGCGACCGCGCCGACCACGGCGGCGACCGCGATCCAGACGGCGGCCAGCACGATCCCGGAGGTGTTCCCGCCGGCGTCCACGACGTCGACGACGCGCCCGAGCATGATCGGTCCGACCACGCCGGACGCCCCGACGAGGACGAGGGACACCAGGGTGGTCACCAGAGCGCCGCGCCGCTTCCGCAGCAGGGGCCAGGCGACACGTGCCGCCTCCCCGGCGGTGCTGATCGGGAGCGCGTCCGGGTCCACCCGCTCGCTCGGTCGGTCGCTCATCGCAGCACCGCCTCGGCGTACGCCGTCGCGGCGGGGTCGGTGAGCAGGTCAGTGTGGCGGCCCCGGGCCACGACCCGCCCGTCGGCGACGTGGGCGACCTCGTCGGCGACGTCGAGCAGCGCGGGGCTGGTGGTGAGCACGAGGGTGGTCCGTCCGGTGCGCAGCGCGGCGAGGCCGGCGGCGATGCGCTGCTCGGTCACGGCGTCGACGGCGGTGGTCGGGTCGTGCAGGACCAGGCCCGGCGGGTCGGCCGCGAGCGCCCGGGCGAGGGCGAGCCGCTGGCGCTGGCCGCCGGACAGGTCGGTGCCGTCGGCGCTGATCGGGCGGTCCACGCCGGCGGGGTCCAGCTCGGCGACGTCCGTCGCGGCGGAGGACTCGAGGACGACGGCGAGCCGGTCGCTCTCCAGTCGGCCGGCGGGGTCGACGTTGGTGCGCAGGGTGCCCTCGAACAGGTCGGTGCCGTGGTCGTCGACGAGCAGCCGGGCGGCGCGGTCACCGACGCCGAGGTCGGTCAGCGGCGTCCCGTCGAGCCGGACGGCTCCGGCCTCGGGGCGCCGTTCGCCCCGCAGCAGTGCCAGCAGGCAGGCGGCCGCGGCCGGGTCGTCGAGGACGACGGCGGTGAGGCGCCCCGGCGCGACATGGAGGCTCAGCCCGCGCAGCGGCCCGGTGGTGACGTCGTCGAGGTCCAGGGCGGGCGGGCCGGTCCCGGCGGCGGCCAGGGCGCCGTCCTCGGCGAGCGGGGGCGCGGCGAGGAGCTCCACGACCCGGCCGGCGGCGGCGCGGGACCGGGCGAGGTCCGCGATGAGGTCGGTGGCCATGCGGATGGGCTCGGCGAAGAACTGGGCCAGCCCGACGACGGCGATCAGCTCGCCGACGCCGATCTCGCCCTGCGCGGCCCGCAGCCCGGCCAGCAGCGCGACGACCGCGAGGAAGAGCCCGGACAGCCCGTTCGCGACGCCGACCAGCAGCCCCTCGGAGCGGGCGGAGTCGACTGCGGCGTCCGCGGCGGCGCGGCTGCGGCGGCGGTAGCCCGCGAGGGCGGCGTCCTGCCCACCGATGCCCTGCAGCGGGCGCAGGCCGCGCACCAGGTCGGTCGCCACCCCGGTCGCGTCCCCGACCGCCTCGAGCTGCACCGTGCTGCGGCGGGCCAGGCGCGGGGCGAGGAGCTGCGTGCCCGCCAGCACCAACGGGACCCCGACGAGGACGACCAGCGCCAGCACGGGGTCGATGGTCACGAGGATCACCGTGCTGACCGTCAGGCCCAGCAGTGCGGCCACGGCGAACACGACCTGGCGCAGGACGTTGGAGACCGTCTCGGCGTCGGTGGTGGCGAGGCTCAGCACCTCCCCGACCGGCCGGCCGGTGCGGGCGCCGGCGGGGGCGAGGACGTGCGAGGAGATCTCGCTGCGGATGCGGTGCATCTCCACGGTGCGGGTGCGCAGCACGATCCGGGCGCCGAACCGGAAGGACAGGCCGAGCACGACGAAGAGCAGGGCGGTCGCCCCGCCCCACAGCACGAACGCGAGCGGGTCGCCGGTGGCGACCGCGCGGTCGACGACGACGCCGATCATCACCGGCACCATCGCCTCGCAGACCTGCCAGAGCCCGATGATCACCAGGCTCGCGGCGAGGGGCCGCCGCTGGCGGCGCAGCGTGCGGCGGACGAGCGCGGCGCTCGTCGCTGGCGCCTTCTCCACGGCTCCTCCGCTCGGTGGTGCTGGTCAGGTTAGGCCACCCTAAGCCCGGCGTGGCGCAGTGCACGAAGCGGTCCGGACCGGGTCCCGGACGCCCTAGGCTGGGGCCGAGCCAGAGGAGGCCACCCCATGAGCCAGCACGACCCGGTCGTCCCGGGGCAGCCCGCGAACCAGCCGCCCCCGCCGCCCGCCCCGGCGTACGACGACCGCGCGGCCGACCCGGAGCGTCGTCAGGAGCCCGCGCCCGACGCGGCCCCCGAGCAGCGTCGCCTCAAGGGCACCGCCGACGACCCGTTGCGCGGCTCCGCCGCGAGCCACATCTGGGTCGTGGTCGTGCTGATGGTGGTCCTGCTGGTCCTGCTGGCGATCTTCATCCTGCAGAACCTGGCCTCGGTCCAGGTCAACTACTTCGGCGCCACGGGCAGCTCGCCGCTCGCGGTCGCGCTGCTGCTGGCGTTCGCCGCCGGGCTCGCCGTCGCCGGTCTCGCCGGCACGCTCCGCATCTGGCAGCTGCGTCGGAGGGTCCGCAAGGCCGACCGCTGATCCTCGGGCGCGGGGCGGCTCAGCCGCCCGTGCTGGAGAAGTGCTGGTAGTCCTTCAGGGACTGGTAGTCGCCGCCCCACTGCCACCCGATGCGGGCGAAGGCCCGCACCACGACGTCGTCCGGCCGGACCATGCCGGGCAGGTCGCGGTCGCGGTCGAGCCAGGCGGAGGCCAGCTCGGGGACGACGACGTCGTCGCGGGCGTAGGGGTTCTGGAACGGGTTGAGGTCGATCGCGCGGCCGTAGGCGTGCTCGGAGTACGAGGTCCCGCCGGTCACGGCTCGGCAGACGAACGCGCCGGAGTTGTTGCCGTCCCCGGTGGGCGGCACGTCGAGCTCGTCGGACCGGGTGATCCGGAGCTCCTCGAGGGGGAAGTCGGCGTCCCACAGGTCGCGGAACACCGTCACCATCGGCTCCGCCCACTCCGAGGCGAGCAGCAGCTCCCCGGTGTGGCGCTCGCCGTCGAAGCCGCGGAAGGTCACCCGGACCCACGCCAGGTCGTCGGCGGCGACGGGGCACCCGGCCTCCCAGGTGGACCTCTCGACCACCCGCGCGGGCGCCGGATCGGCGACCCGGCTCGCGAACCCCGACCCCGGCAGGGCGGGGAGCGCGTCGGGCAGGGTGAACGCCCGCTCCCGCAGCGCCGGTGGCGTGGGGCGGACCTCACCGAACCCGTCGGCCCGCTCCGGCAGGACCCGCGTCCCCAGCCACGGCGGGGGCGTCGCCCCGGGCTCCGGCTCGGGCTCCGGCTCGGGCTCACGGCTGGGAGCGGGCGCGGTGGAGCCCGGTGACGAGGACGACGCCGACGGGGCGGGTCCGCCGGAGGCGGGCTCGTCGTCCGCGCAGCCGGCGAGCAGCAGGCCGGCGCACGCCAGCCCCACCACCGCTCGCCTCACCGGGCCAGGCTACGGACCCCAGTAGGGTCGCCCCATGGCCGATGCCAAGCAGTTCGCCGAGGAGGTCCGCCGCGTCGCCGCGGACACGCCGTACATGGTCGCCGACGAGACCGCCGACGGGTTCACCGTCCACATCGACGTCGTCGACGCCCAGTGGTGGACCCTGATGCACCGCAAGTCGCTGAAGAAGGCGTTCACGCACCTCGTGACGGTCGACCCCACGAACGGGACCTACACGGTCACCGACCGTCTGGTCACCGTCGAGTGGCAGGCCGGCGCCGACGTCGCCGGCGGCGTGCCCCGGCCGGTGCTGCGCGCCTCGGCGGGCGGCGCCCAGGGCACGGTCCGCACGATCTCGTTCCGGCGCGAGTACGCCTTCGACGACCAGGGCCAGTACGGCAAGGTCGTGGACTACGCCTTCGACTCCGGCGAGGGCAACCGCCTCATCGACATGGTCGGCGAGCGGCTCGGCCTCGAGAAGAAGCTGAACACCACCGCCAAGGTCGGCCTCGGCTTCGCCGTCCTCGCGATCGGCAGCCTGGCCCTCGGCGGGATCATCCTGGGCATCCTCGCCCTGACGGGAAACTTCCCCTGACGGTCGGGCCCGGGCGCTGCCTCAGCCGGCCGCCTTCGCCTCGTCCACCCGCAGACCCTTGACGAGGGCCTGGAACTCCGGTGTCACCACGTCGAGCTGGTCGGCCAGGCAGGTGCAGCTGACGATCAGCACCGCCCGCCGCCGCTCCTGGGCCGGGTCCTGCAGACCGATGAGGGCCTGCAGGCGCGCCAGGTCGTAGTGCTGGCCGTCGACCTCGGCGGAGGCCCGCAGGACCTGGCTGTACGACGGGGTCTGCTCGGTGCCGAACTGCCGACGGTCCATGAGCTGGGCGTCGCCGGTCTCGTCGCGGAGCCGGAGCACCGCCTCCTCGGCGATCTGCTCCATGGTGGCGTCGTCGGTGCGCCACCCCCCGCTGAAGGAGATGATCGGCGTGTAGTCGCCGGGCGTGTCGTCGCGCAGCGCGACGAACATCGCGTTGCTGACCCCCACCGACTCCGGCTGCACGGCCCGCCACTGCGGACCCGGCAGCTCGAACCGGATGGGGACGGGGAACTCCTCCATGTCGTGCTCTCCTTCTGGTCTCGTCCGGTGCAGCAGGTGGTCAGAAACCGAGGGCGTCGCCGATGCCGCTGGCGGCGTCGCTGATGCCCTCGCCGACGTCCTCGACGCCCTCGGCGATGCCCTCGCCGACGTCCTCGACAGTCTCCACGACCTCGCCCGGGTCGATGGTGATCTCGCCGCCGATCTGGCCACCGATCCCCAGCCCGGCGCCGAGGTGGCCGCCGATCGTGAAGGAGCCGTCGTCGTTCATCCCCACGTCGACGTCCGCGGACGCACCGACGCCGGCCCACGCCTCGCCGGTCACCTGACCGCCGACGCCGCCGACCTCGCCGCCGACGGAGCCCTCGGCGCGGGCGCCGGCGAAGACCTCGCCGCCGGCGTGGACGCCGTCCAGCCCGACGCTGACCTCGCCCTCCGCCTCGGCGCCGACCATGGCCTCGCCCTCGGCGGTGACCGAGGCCATGCCGTACTCGGCGCTCACCGAGCCCTGGGCCTGGGCGGCGTACGCGCCGGCGTTGGCCTGGGCCGCGAGACCGTCGGAGCCGACGCTGGCGGAGGCGCCCGCCTGGGCGGACAGCACGTTGACCTCGCCGTTGCCGGAGACGCCCACGCCGCCGAAGTCGTCCTGGAAGGAGCCCTCGGCACCGAAGGCGGTGGCCTCGGCGTCCTCGCTGCCGAGGTCGACGCTCACGTCGACGCCGGTGCGGTCGTCCCGCCCGTCGCCGTCCTCGTCGACCGCGTCGCCCCACGGGCGGAGCGCGTCCTCGTCGCTCCACGGGGCGTTGCCGACGCTGCCGATCTCGAAGGCCTCGCCGTTCACGGTCACCTCGCCGGAGCCGTCGTCGGGGCTCTGGCCGCTGGCGGTGAGCGTCCCGGGCAGCTTGGCCAGGGCGTCACCGGTCGTCCGGGCGGACTCCGTGACGGAGGTCCGGGCCTCCTCGACCATCTCCTGGGCCTCGCGCATCCGCGCGATCCCGGGGTCGTGGAAGGGACCGGGCGGCGTGGGCCGGCTGCCCCCTCCGCCGAGGGTGCCGGTGGAGCCGAGGCTGCTGTTGTAGTCGGCGACCGCGGAGTTGTGCTCGGCGAGGGCGCGCTCCTGCGCCTCCTTGCCGGCCTTGTACTTCTCGATCGCCTCCTGGGCCTTCGACTGGGCCGACGTCAGCACGCCGGCGTGGTCGCCGAGGGCCTTGCCCGCCGCGCGGGCGTCCTCGCCGACCTCCGTCCAGGGCTTCACCGAGTCCGGGAAGGCCCCGTTGAACGCGTCGGCCGCGCCGCCCTCCCAGGCGGGGGCCCGCAGTCCGGACAGCGTGCCGCCGATCCGGACCATGCGGTCGCCCTCGTCGGTGAACGTGGTGCCGGCGGTCCGGACCTGGCCCGGCTCGCCGGGCACGATCTCCTTGGGGTTCTCGGTCTCGCCGAGCTCCTTCGTGCTGAGCTCGCTCATACCGGGACACCCCCGCCCGCGGGCCGCATGCCGGCGGCGGACTCGTTGTCCGTCGAGACGAAGTCGGCCAGCTGGTCGCGGACGCTGGACGCCGCGGCCTGGGCGTCGGTCGCGAGGGCGCGGACCGCGCCCTGCAACCCCTCCTTCGCGGAGTCGACGTACCCCGAGAGGACGACGTCGCCGTACGTCTCGGGGCTGGGGGCGGTCAGGGAGATGGTGCGGGTGACGGAGTCGGACACGGCGTCGTCGATGTCGGACGCCAGGCTCCTCAGCTGTTGCTCCACGACCTGGATCGTCATGGGTTCCTCCTCGACGGATGTCTCGGGTGGATCACGCAGTGGCCAGGCTCATGCCCGGCTCTGCGGCCGCCGAAACCTCACGAGCGCACCCGATCCGGCGGGGAGCTTGATCCTGTCCGTCTCCTCGGAGACTGCTGTCGGGGTGGTGAGCAGCACCTCGGCGGGCCCGTCCAGCGCGTGGTCGTACGACGCCTCGCCCAGGTTGAGGACCACCAGCACGTCCCCGCGGCGCAGCGTCAGGACGCGCGCCTCGTCGTCGGCGGTGGCCCGCACGGCGCCGAGGTCGGGGTCGGTGAGCGCGGGGACGGTGCGACGCAGCTCGGCGAGGCGCCGGTAGGCGTCGAGGACGACGGCGTGGCGACCGCGGTCGACCTCGGACCAGTCGAGGCGGCTCATGGCGAACGTCGCGGGGTCCTGGGGGTCCGGCACGGTGTCCGGGTCCCAGCCCATCTTCGCGAACTCCTCGATCCGGCCTGTCCGCGTGGCCTCGGCGATCTCGGGGTCGGTGTGGGAGGTGAAGAACGCGAACGGCGTCGAGGCGGCCCACTCCTCTCCCATGAACAGCATGGGCGTGAACGGGCCGGCCATGACGAGCATCGCCGCCATCACCAGGCGGTCGTCGTCCAGGTGGCCGGGCTCCGGGTCGGAGGGGCGGTCGCCGCGCGCGCGGTTGCCGACCTGGTCGTGGTTGGAGGAGCAGACGACGAGACGCCAGGACGGCATGTGGTCGACGTCGACGGGCCGGCCGTGGTCGGCCTCGCGGAACGACGACCACGTGCCGTCGTGGAAGAAGCCCCGCTCGCACACCTTGGCGAGCGCCGAGAGCGGTGCGAAGTCGGCGTAGTAGCCGTGGGTCTCCCCGCTCAGCGCGACGTGGACGGCGTGGTGGAAGTCGTCGCTCCACTGCGCGTCGATGCCCCGGCCGCCGCCCTCGCGGGGCGTGACCATGCGCGTGTCGTTGAGGTCGGACTCGGCGATCAGCGTCAGCGGCCGGCGCAGGTGCGCCGACAGGGCGGCGACCTCGACGGCCATCTCCTCGAGCAGGTGGGTCGGCGAGGAGTCGACGAGCGCGTGCACGGCGTCGAGGCGGAGGCCGTCGACGTGGTAGGCCGACAGCCACATCGCGACGTCGTCCAGGATGTAGCGCCGGACCTCGTCGCTGCCCTCGGCGTCGAGGTTGACCTGGTCGCCCCAGGTGTTGCTGCCCTCGGTCAGGTAGGGCCCGAACGCGGGCAGGTAGTTCCCGGACGGGCCGAGGTGGTTGTAGACGACGTCCTGGATCACGCCGAGGCCGGCGGCGTGGCAGCCGTCGACGAACCGCTGGTACGCCGCGGGGCCGCCGTACGTCTCGTCGACGGCGAACCAGCCGACGCCGTCGTAGCCCCAGTTGTGGGTGCCGTCGAAGGAGTTGACCGGCATCAGCTCGACGAGGTCGACGCCGATCGAGACGAGGTGGTCGAGCTTCCCGAGGGCGGCGTCGAGGGTGCCCTCGGGGGTGAAGGTGCCGACGTGCAGCTCGTAGACGACGGACCCGGCGAGCTGGCGTCCGGTCCAGGCCTGGTCGGTCCACGCGAACGCCGACGCGTCGTACGTGCGGGACCGGCCGTGGACGCCGTCAGGCTGGCGCCGCGAGCGGGGGTCGGGGAGGACCGTCTCGTCGCCGTCGAGGCGGTAGCCGTAGTCGACCTCGCCGTCCGGGGTGGGGCCGTCGGGGGTCCACCAGCCGCCGCCGCGGCGTCGCATGGCGACGACCTCGTCGGCCACCGTGAGGTCGACGCGCTCCGCGGCAGGTGCCCAGACGTCGAAGCGGCTCACGCGTCCGCCCCCGCGGGAGCCAGCAGCGCCACCGGGTAGGCGTCCAGCAGCTCGGAGAGCAGGACGTCGCCGGCCCACTCCCGGCCGGTGAGGCGGTCGACCAGGGGGACGTCACCGGGCTGGCTCGGCAGGCGCAACCGGGTGTCGCCCCAGCCGCCGGCCCCGGCCAGGCCGATGGGCAGGCGGGTGGCGACGGTGACGGCGCCGCCACGGTCGAAGGCGAGCACGTGGCCGGCCGCCGGGCCCTCGGCCAGGAGGGGCTCGTAGGTGGTGAACAGCTCGCGGGCGTCGCGACGCAGGCGCAGCGCCGTGCGGACGACGTGGAGCTTCGCGGCGCCGGCGTCCTGGCGGCTGCCGACCCACGGGGGGCGGACGCCGCCGGCGACGGCGTCGACGACGGTCCGGCGGACCTCGAAGTCGACCTCCCGCCGGTTGTCGGGGTCGACGAGGCTCTGCTCCCACATCTCGCTGCCCTGGTAGACGTCGGGGACGCCCGGGATCGTGAGCGAGACGAGCTTCGCGGCGAGCCCGTTGGACTGCCCGGCCCGGGTGGTGGCGGCGAGCAGCTCCTCGATGATCGCGACCACCCGACGGTCGTCGAAGGCGGCGTCGACGCAGGCGTGGACGGCGGCCTCGTAGGCCTCGTCGGGGGCCGTCCACTGCGTCCGGTCGCCGGCCTCACGCATCGCCTTCTCGGCGTACGCGTGGAGCCGGGGCCGCAGGTCCGGGTGGGGGCGCGACGGCCAGGCGCCGAGGATCGCCTGCCACAGCAGCGACGCGAACGACGGGTCGGGCACGGGCACGGCCTCGAGGAGCCGGTCGAGGGCGTCCTCCCACAGCGCGGGGACCTCGGCGAGGACGGCGATCCGCGCCCGCACGTCCTCGCTGCGCTTGGTGTCGTGGGTCGACGTCGCGGTCATCGCGTCGGGCCAGGTGTGCTGGCGGCGCGCCATGGCGGCGTGGAAGTCGGTAGGGGCGACGGCGAAGACGGACGGGTCGCCGCCGACCTCGGACAGCGACGACAGCCGCGAGGTGCGGTAGAACGCGCAGTCCTCCACGCCCTTGGCCATGACCATGCCGGAGGTCTGCTGGAACCGCAGCGCGGCGGGCTCGGCCGGGTCGGCGAGGACCGGGGCGAGCACGTCGAGGACGTCGTCCAGGTCACCGCGGCGCTCCCGGGCCTCGGCGACGGCGCGCTCGAGGTGCTCCTGCCCGGTGGGCAGGTAGGAGCGGTAGACCTCGAAGCAGGCGAGCAGCTCGGCGACGGCGTCGACGAGGCGGTCTGCGTCCGCGCCGGCCAGGCGGTCGGCGGGCAGCTCGCGGACGATGCGGCGGACCTCGGAGCCGAGCGCACCGTCGGCGACGGCGCGCTTGGTGTCGTGGATCAGCGCGTGCCAGTCGTAGGGCCGTCGGGCCAGGCGGGCCTCGAGCGCGGTGAGCGGCTCCTCGCCGGCGGGGTCGACGAGGACGCGGTCGACCTGGGCCATGGCGTCGTACCCGGTGGTGCCGGCGGTGGACCAGCTCTGCGGGAGCTCCTCGCCGGGCTCGAGGATCTTCTCGACGAGCACGTAGGCGCCGCCGGTGAGCTCGGCGAGGTCGGCGAGGTAGCCCTCGGGGTCGCGCAGCCCGTCCGGGTGGTCGACGCGGAGGCCGTCGGCGAGGCCCTCGCGGAACCAGCGCCCGATCTCGGCGTGGGACTCGTCGAACCAGCGCTGCTCCTCGACCCGGATCCCGGCGAGGGTGTTGACCGCGAAGAACCGGCGGTAGTTCAGCCCGTGGTCCGCCTCGCGCCAGTGCGCGAGGCGGTAGTGCTGCTCGTCGAGCGTCGTCGTGCCGGGGGCCAGCGGGTAGCGGTTGTCGTGGTAGCGGACCTCGCCGGCCTCCACGTCGACCTCGATGGCGCCCTCGTCGCCGTCCCCGACGACCGGGACCACGAGCCTGCCGTCGCCGGCCTCCCAGTCGACGTCGAACGCGTCGGCGTACGCCGAGCCGCGGCCGTTCCTCAGCAGGTCCCACCACCAGGGGTTCGCGGCGGGGGTCGCGACGCCGACGTGGTTGGGGACGATGTCGATCAGCACGCCCATCCCGAGGCTGTGGGCCTGCCGGGACAGCGCCTCCAGCTCGGTGCCACCGCCGCGGGAGCCGTCGACGCGGGAGTGGTCGACGACGTCGTACCCGTGGTCGCTGCCGGGCTCGGCCTCGAGCAGCGGCGACAGGTAGACCCAGTCGACGCCCAGGTCGCGGAGGTAGGAGAGGTGGCCGGCGGCCTCGGCGAGGTCGAACCCCTCACGGACCTGCAGCCGGTAGGTGCTGGTCGGGACGCGCCGCTGGTCGGCCTGGCTCATGCTCACCCCTCGCTGACGGGCTGGGAACGGTCGGCGTACGCCGCGATCGAGGCGTCGACGGAGTGGTCGACCTCGGGCGCGGGCGGCTGCGCCTCGCGCAGCACGAGCAGGCTGGACGACGACATCGGCAGGGTCGCGCCCGGCTCGACCCCGGCCCGGCCGGTGACCTCGCCGGAGGTGTCGATGACGACGTCCCAGCCGTCGGCGTACTCCGCCGGCGGGAGGGTGATCTCGGCGTCGCCGTCGGCGTTGAAGTAGAGCAGGAAATGGTCGTCGACGATCGAGCCGCCGCGGGCGTCCTTGCCGGCGATGCCGTGGCCGTTGAGGTACATGCCGAGGGCCTGGGCCGGCGACTCGCCGTGCCAGTCGTCGTCCTCCATCGGGCGGCCGTCGAGGTGCAGCCACACGATGTCGTTGAGGCGGTCGCCCTCGTCGCCGGTCGGCACCCGCACCTGGTCGCCGGTGAAGAACCGCTTGCGGCGGAACGTCGGGTGGTCGTGGCGCAGCTTGGTGACCGCGGCGGTGAACTCGACCAGGGGGCCGTCGACGGCGTCCCAGTCCATCCACGCGATCGCGGAGTCCTGGGCGTAGGTGTTGTTGTTGCCGTCCTGGGTGCGACCCATCTCGTCGCCGTGCAGGATCATCGGCACCCCCTGGCTGAGCAGGAGCGTGGCCAGGAAGTTGCGCTGCGCCCGCGCCCGCTTGCGCAGGACCTCGGGGTCGTCGGTGGGGCCCTCGACGCCGAAGTTCTGCGACCGGTTGTGGCTCTCGCCGTCGTTGTTGTCCTCGCCGTTGGCCTCGTTGTGCTTCTCGGTGTACGACACCAGGTCGCGCATCGTGAAGCCGTCGTGGGCGGTGACGAAGTTGATGCTCGCCACCGGGCGGCGTCCGGAGTGCTCGTAGTAGTCGCTGGAGCCGGCCAGGCGGCTGGCGAACTCGCCGAGGCTGGGCTCGCCGCGCCAGAAGTCGCGGACGGTGTCGCGGTAGGCGCCGTTCCACTCCGCCCACAGCGGCGGGAAGTTGCCGACCTGGTAGCCGCCGGGGCCGACGTCCCAGGGCTCGGCGATGAGCTTGACCTGGCTCACGACCGGGTCCTGCTGCACGAGCTCGAAGAAGGTCGCGAGGCGGTCGACGTCGTAGAACTCGCGGGCCAGGGCGCTGGCGAGGTCGAAGCGGAAGCCGTCGACGTGCATCTCGGTGACCCAGTAGCGCAGCGAGTCCATGATCAGCTGCAGCGAGTGCGGCTGGCGGACGTTGAGAGAGTTCCCGGTGCCGGTGTAGTCCATGTAGTACTGCTCGTCGTCCTCGACGAGGCGGTAGTACGCGGGGTTGTCGATGCCCTTGAAGCTCAGCGTCGGGCCGAGGTGGTTGCCCTCGGCGGTGTGGTTGTAGACCACGTCGAGGATGACCTCGATGCCGGCGTCGTGCATCGACTTCACCAGCGCCTTGAACTCCTGCACCTGGTGGCCGGCGTCGCCGGTGGCGGCGTACGCGGCGTGGGGGGCGAAGAACCCGAGGGTGTTGTAGCCCCAGTAGTTGCGCAGCCCCTGCTCGAGCAGGGTGTTGTCCTGCACGAACTGGTGGACCGGCATCAGCTCGATGGCGGTGACGCCGATCTTGCGGAGGTGGTCGGTGATCGCGGGGTGCGCGAGGCCGGCGTACGTGCCGCGCTGCTCCTCGGGCACGTCGGGGTGCTGGATGGTCATGCCCTTGACGTGGGCCTCGTAGATCACGGTCTCGTTGAGCGGGGTCCGCGGGGCGCGGTCGCCCTCCCAGTCGAAGAACGGGTTGATGACGACACCGAGCGTCATGTGCGGCCCGGAGTCCTCGTCGTTGCGGGAGTCCGGGTCGTCGAAGTCGTAGCCGAACAGCGACGGGTCCCAGTCGATCTCGCCGTGGGTCGCCTTGGCGTAGGGGTCGAGCAGCAGCTTGTTCGGGTTGCAGCGCAGCCCGTTCTCCGGGTCCCACGGGCCGTGGACGCGGTAGCCGTACCGCTGCCCCGGCTGGACCGTCGGCAGGTAGCAGTGCCACACGTAGGCGTCGACCTCGGTCAGCTCGACGCGGGTCTCGGTGCGGGTGCCGTCGGCCGCCACCTCGATGAGGCACAGCTCCACCCGCTCGGCGGCCTCGCTGAAGAGCGCGAAGTTGGTCCCGCTCCCGTCGAACGTCGCGCCCAAGGGATAGGGCTCTCCCGGCCAGCTCTCCACCACAGTCGCCTCCACAGGTCGGGTTGGAACGATCAAACTATCGCTCGAGAACGTGTACCCGCTCATCGGCGATCACAGTTCTGCTCGCCGTCACCTCGCGTTCGCGGGCCTGCCCGGTGTCCCGCGCCCGCGCGAGCTGCCGCTGGCGGCGGCCGACGAGGGCAGCGGTCTCGACCGCCTCGGCGAGACGGTCGGAGGACGTCGGACCCATGGTCAGACGGTAGGGGAACACGCGGGTTCCGCTCAGGTGCGGAGTCCCTGGTCCGCCGAGGGATGGCTGTGGTCGGCATGGACCTGCTCCAGTCGAACAGGCGGCACGGGTGGCATCGGAGGCGATCACTGTCTGTCAGCGACAGTGATCGCCTCCGTCGTGACCACGCCGAGGGCTCGCGCCACGACCGGGTCAGCAGGCGGTGAGCGTGTCGAGGTCGAGCGCGCGCAGGGTGCCGTCGTCACCCCGGGCCGCCAGGGACCAGACGGTGGTCTCGTGGGTGGCGCCGGGCAGCCGGACCCGGTCCTCACCGGCCACGTGGAAGTGGCCGTGGGCGAGGAACCGCGGGGCGACCCCGAGGACGGCGCGGGTCATCCGCGTCATGCCGGTCTCGGCGTACGCCAGCGCCGCGGGCGACCACTGCCGCGGGTTCTCGCGCACGTTGCGGTGGAGGATCGCGCCGACCTCGGGCACGCAGTACGGCGGGCCGGGGCTGTCGTGGGTGAGCATCACGTCGGCCGGGCCGTCGGCGACGACGGCGTCGACGTGGGCGTCCAGGATCACCTCGGTCGGCCACCACTCGACCCCCTCGGGCCTCTGCCCCACGCTCATCGAGGGTGCGCCACCGAGCGCGACGAATGTCCGGCCGCCGAGCGTCCACCGGTGGCCGCGGGGCAGCATCCTGACGTGCTCCCGGACCGGGAGGGGGAGGAGGCGACCGTCGGCGCCGTACGCCCCCGGGTCGGCCCACAGCGCGTCGAGCCGGGCCCAGTCCTCGTGGTTGCCGGGCACGCAGTCGAGGCGCAGGCCGTGGCGGACGCACGCCGCCTCGATCGTGTCCAGGTAGCCCTCGGGGTCCGCGCCCATCCCGAAGCGCAGGTCTCCCAGCTGGTAGGCGGTCCCCACGTCGCCGCGCTCGCCGAGGCGGCGCAGGCAGTCCAGGACCACCTCGATCTCGCCCTCGACGTCGCCGATCAGCCCGATCCTCATGCGCCGATGATGCCGCGCGGCGAGCGGCGCGGCCGCCTAGGCTCGTGGGCACCGCCATGACGACACCACCCGAGACCCGGCCGCTCCTGCTGGCCGTCGACGCCCCCTCGCTGCTGCACCGCGCGCACCACGCGCGGGTGGCGTCCGACCAGCGCGACCGCGGGGGACGGCCGGCGTGGGCGCTGCACGGGATGCTGCTCCAGGTCCTGGAGGCGGTCGAGCGGTTCGCGCCCGACCGGGTGGTCCTCGGGTTCGACGACCGCTCCTTCTCCGAGCGCGCCGCGCGTTACCCGGCGTACAAGGCGGGCCGCGCCGAGAAGCACCCGGAGCTGCTCGAGCAGATCGACCGCGGCGCCGCGATGCTCGACGCGATGGGCCTGCACACCGTCACCCCGCCCGGCCTCGAGGCCGACGACGTCACCGCCTCGGCCGCCACCTGGGCGCGCAGCCACGGGTGGGAGTGCATCGTCATCACCTCCGACCGGGACGCCTTCGCCCACATCTCGGACTCGACCCGCGTGCTCCGCCTCATCAACGGGGGGATCGGGGCCTCCCCGCTGCTCGACCCCGCCAAGCTCTTCACGATGTACGGCGTCGAGGCCGGTCACTACCTCGACTTCGCGGCGCTGCGGGGCGACGCGAGCGACAACCTCCCCGGGGTGGCCGGGATCGGCGAGAAGGCGGCGTCGCTGCTGCTCGAGGCCGCCGGGTCGATGCGGGCGGTGTGGGCCGACATCGAGCACGCGGACGGCACCACCCTCGTCGCGGCCCTCGACTCCCTGTCCGTGGAGCGCACCGGTCGGCGGACGGGGGCCGGCGTGCTCCGGAAGCTCGCGGCGGAGGGCGCGCGGGAGCAGTTCGAGTTCAACCGCTCGATGATGGCCGGCCGCGACGACCTCGACCTCGGTCTGACCCCCGACGTACGACGCTCGACCGGCGCGCTGCCGCTCGACGAGGAGGCGGTGTCCCGGGTCGCCGGGCACCTGGGCGTCTCGACGACGACGGTGCTGGCCCTGCGGGTGCTGTGCGGGACGACGCCCGCGAGCCGCGCGGACCGTCCGTGGCTGCGGCCCGCCTGAGTCTCCACGTGCTCGGCCCGAGCGTCGGCCGACGTGCGAGCACCGACGTGCAGAAGCGGCCGGGAAGCCCGCCCCAGGGGCGATTCGGGGACTTCTGCACGTCCGTCCTGACGCACCCTCCTCGAGCGGTGGTCCGCGGGCTGGCTCAGCCCGTGTTGCGGAGCCCCGCCGCGATCCCGTTGATCGTCAGCAGCTGGGCGCGACGCAGGTCGGCGTCCACCTCGGTGCCCTCCGGCGTCTCCCGCGCCCGCCGCAGGAGCGAGGCCTGCAGGGCGTGCAGCGGCGCCAGGTAGGAGTCGCGCAGCGCGAGGGTGTGCCGCAGCGCCGGGGCGGACTCCAGCAGCTCGGACTGCCCGGTGACGGCCAGGACCTCGCGCACCGTCAGGGCGTGCTCGGTCCGGATCGTCTCGAACAGGTGGTGCAGCCCGGGGTCCGCGAGCGTGTCGACGTACGTCGCCGCGATGTCGAGGTCGGTCTTCGCCAGCGTCATCTGCACGTTGGACAGGAAGGTGCGGAAGAACGGCCAGGAGCGCACCATCTCCGCGAGCGTGTCGCCCCGGCCCGACGCCCGCGCGGCGGCGAGACCGGAGCCGACGCCGAACCACCCCGGCAGGATGATCCGCGCCTGCGTCCAGCCGAAGACCCACGGGATCGCGCGGAGGTCCTCGATGCCGCCCGGTCCGCCGGGGCGCTTGGACGGGCGGGAGCCGATGTTCATCCCGGCGAGCTCGTCGACCGGGGTGACGGCGGTGAAGAACGTCGGCAGGTCGGGGTGGCGGACCAGGGCGCGGTACGCCTCCTGGCCGGCCCCGGCGACCTCGTCCATCGCCTCGTTCCAGGTGGCCAGCAGGTCCTGCGGCAGCCGCGAGGTGCGGTGCAGGACCGACGCCTCGATGACCGCGGCGAGGGCCGACTCGAGGTTGTGACGACCGAGCATCGACAGGGAGTACTTGTCGGAGATGACCTCGCCCTGCTCGGTGATCTTGATCGGGCCGTCGAGGGTGCCGTTCGGCTGGGACAGGATCGCCTCCGCCGTCGGGCCCCCGCCGCGGCCGACCGACCCGCCGCGACCGTGGAAGAGCCGCAGGGTCACGCCGTGGGCGGTCGCGATGTCGCGCAGGGAGCGCTGGGCGCGGTGGATCTGCCACTGCGATGCCGCGATGCCCGCGTCCTTCGACGAGTCGGAGTAGCCGAGCATGATCTCCTGCACGTCACCGCGCGCCGTGACGAGCCGCCGGTACGACGGGTCCGCGAGCAGCTTCTCCAGCAGCGGGCCCGCGACCTCCAGCTCGGCGACCGTCTCGAAGAGCGGCGCGAACCCGATGCGTGCCGTCGCGGGCCGGGTCGGCGAGCCGAGGTCGACCAGGCCGGCCTCGCGGGCGAGCACCACGGCGGCGTACAGGTCGTCGACGTCGTGGGTCATCGAGACGATGTAGGTCTCGACGACCTCGGGGCCGTACGTGTCCAGGGCGGTGCGGAGCGTGGACATCAGGTCGAGGCACGCGGCGGTGTCCTCGCCCAGCCCGCCGACGGCGGCCCCGGTCAGCGGCCGGGCGGCGGCCAGCTCGCCCGACAGCAGCGCGATGCGCTGCTCGCGGGAGAGGTCGTCGTACGGCGCGTCGAGCTCGCCGAGGCGGTCGTACAGCTCGCCGAGCGCGGTGTGGTGGCGTCCCGAGTGCTCGCGGACGTCGAGGGTGGCCAGTCCGGCGCCGAGGGTGACGGCGGTGCGCAGCAGCCGCAGCACGGTCCCGTCGCCGGTGAGGCGGTCCCCGGCGGCGAGCATCGACTCGCGGACCAGCGACAGGTCCTCGACGACCTCGTCGATGCCGGCGTAGTCGCGTCCCGGCTCGTGCGGGGTGCCGTGCGCGAGACGGTCGCGGGTGCGCAGCAGCCGGACGCGCACGAAGCTCAGCTTCAGCCGGTAGGGCTCCTCGGCGTTCAGGCGGCGGACGGTCTCCCAGGTGATCGGCAGCGCCGCGGCGTCCCGCTCGAGGCTTGCGAGGAGCTCCGGGCTCGCCCCGACCACGCGGGTCGAGGTGGTCATCTCGGTGAGGGCCTGCTCGACCAGCTCGACGAGCTCGCTGAGGCCGGCGGAGTGCTGCATCCGCAGGACGTCGAGGGTGACCTCGCAGGTGACGTGCGGGTTGCCGTCGCGGTCACCGCCGGCCCACGTGCCGAAGCGCAGCGGCCGCGCCGCGGGCGGGAGCCGGACGTCGACCGCCTCCAACCGGTGGTCGAGCTCGGCCATGAGGTCGCCGACGACGTCACGGGCCAGGGAGCGGAGGAAGAACACGGCGGTCCGGGCCTCGTCCTGGGGTTGCGGCTTGACCACGCGCAGCTCGTCGGTCTGCCACAGCAGGTCGACCAGCTCGGCCAGCCGGCGCTCGTCGTGCTCCGTACGGCGCGGCGCGCGCCGCGGGTCGGCGAGGTCGTCGACCACCCCGGCGATGCGCGCCAGCAGCCGCAGCACCGACCGGCGGCTCGACTCGGTCGGGTGGGCGGTGAAGACCGGGCGGTACTCGACGCGGTCGAGCACCTCGAGGAGCAGGTCCCGGTCCAGCGACCCGTCCTCGAGGGCCGTCGCGATCCGGTCGATGCTGGCGGCCAGCGGGCCGACCTCGCCGCGCTCGAGCTCGCGCCCGCGGTGCAGCTGCTCGGCGATGTTGGCGAGCTGGAAGTAGCCGGTGAACGCCCGGGCGAGGACGACGGCGGTGGGGGCGTCGACCTCGTCGAGGACGGCGCGCAGCTCGGCGTCGTCGGGCTGCCGCGCGAGGCGGCGTACCCGCTCGACCAGGTCGAGCAGCTCGGGGCCCTCGTGACGGCGCAGTGCGTCACCCAGCAGCGCCGCGAGCCGTCGTACGGACCCCCGCAGGACGGCGTGGGAGTCGTCGGAGGACACCCCGCCGGCGAACAGCGCCGGGTCGAGGTCGCGGCGGTCGGCCTCCAGCAGGGCGTCGACGTCGGGGTTCTCGGTGCGGGTGGTCACGGCCGACATCGTCCCGTGCCCGTGTTGCGGGCGTGTGTCGCGTCCCGGTCGTGGGACGCGCCGGCTCAGTCGTCCGCGAGCTCCGGCGGGAAGCCCCCGGTGGCGATGGGGGACCAGCGGGTCGGCGTGAGGCGGATCAGGGACTTGCCCTGGTCGACCATGGCCTGGCGGTACTCGTCCCAGTCGCTGTGCTCGCCCGCGATGGAGCGGAAGTACTCCACGAGGGGCTCGACGGCCTCGGGGATGTCGAGGACCTCGATGTCGCCGTCGACCTGCACCCACGCGGCGTCGAACTCGTCGGAGAGGACCAGGACGGACCCCTTCTCGTTGCGCCGGGCGTTGGCGGTCTTCGCGCGCCGCGGGTAGGTCGCGATGACGATGCGGCCCTCGGCGTCGACCCCGCCGGTGACGGGGGAGGACTGCGGGGCGCCGTCCTTGCGGGAGGTGATGAGGACCATGTGGTGCCGGGGGCGGACGAAGTCCAGCAGCCCCTCCAGGTCGACGTGGTCGGTCGTCGCGATGTTGCGGGCCATGGGCAGCACGGTAGTCCGTGACACCTCGCACCCCACCGAAACCCCGGAGCGGTGCGAGACGTCACGGACTACCGTCTCCGGGTGCGGATCTTCGTCGCCCTGCGACCTGCCCCGGAGGTGATCGAGCACCTCGCGACCTTCCTCGAGCCCCGCCGCGACGCGGCACCGGACACCGGCTGGCGGTGGACGCCGGCCGAGCAGTGGCACGTGACGCTCGCCTTCTGCTCCGACGTCGACGACTGGCGCGTCGAGGACCTCGTCGAGCGGGTCGGGGACGCCGTCGCCCGGCGTGCGCCGCTCGACCTGCGGCTCGACGGCGGCGGGGCGTTCCCCCACCCCGACGGCGCGAAGGTGGTGTGGGCCGACCTGGCCGGCGACCGCGACGGCCTGGTCGAGCTGGCCTCGCTGAGCCGCAGCGCCTGCTCCCGGGCGGGCGCCGTCGTGGACGGCGACCGCTTCCGCCCGCACCTCACCGTCGCCCGTCTGAGCCGGCCGGGCCAGGTCAGCGACTGGGTGAAGCTCCTCGACGCGTACGCCGGGCCCGACTGGCGGGCGGACGAGGTCGAGGTGGTGGCCTCCCACCTCGGGGAGGGGCCGCGCCGCGGAGCGCGTCACGAGGTCCTCGCCAGCCTGCCGCTGGACGGTGGGCCGTGAAGGCGCCCCGCCGTACGCCGCCGAGCCTGGTCGGCCTCACCGACACCGAGCCCGGCGACGTCGATGTCGACGACGGCCTCGACGGCGTCCGCGTCACCGGCCTCGACCTCTCGGACCGGGTGCTGCACGGCGTGACCCTCCAGGAGAGCGAGCTGGTGAACGCGCGCGCCGACGGCACCCGTCTCGAGCGCTGCCGGATGCTCGACGTCCGGCTCGACGGCCTCGACGCCCCGGAGCTGGTGCTCGCCGAGGGCGTCTGGCGCGACAGCGAGGTGCTCGGCTCCCGGCTCGGCGCGCTCAGCGCCCACGGCTCAACGGTGTCCTCGCTCCGCCTCGAGCACTGCAAGGTCGCCTACCTCAACCTGCGCGGCTCGACCGTCTCCGACCTGGTCCTCACCGACTGCGTCGTCGGCGAGCTCGACCTCGCCGACGCCACGCTCGAGCGTGCGACCTTCGAGCGCTGCACGGTCGAGACCCTCACCGTCCGCGGCGCCCGGCTGAAGGACGTCGACCTCCGTGGCGCCCGGCTCGGCGAGGTCAGCCCGCCCAGCGGGCTGCGGGGCGCGACGCTCGGCACGGCCCAGCTGCTCGACCTGGCCCCCGCGATGGCGGCGGAGTCCGGCATCCTCCTCGGCTGACCCCGCTGGACCGGCCCCCCTGGACTGGCCCGGAGGCGGGGCGGGCACCGTGGACCCGTGCTCGACCGCTGGGGCTCCCTCGTCGCCCGCCGTCCGTGGACGGTGCTCCTGTCCGGCCTCCTGGTGACCCTCGTCGCCGGGATCTACGGCGCGGGCGTCTTCGGCTCGCTGTCGACCGGCGGCTTCGGCGTCGCCGGCTCCGAGAGCGAGCGGCAGGGCGAGGTCGAGCGGGAGCTGTTCGGCAACCAGGACGCCGACGTCCTCGCGCTCTACCGCGGCGAGGGCGACACGAGGCCGGGCGACCCGGCCTTCGACGCCGCCGTCGCCGACGCCGTCGCGGCCCTGCCGTCGGACGCGGTCGTCCGGGTGACGTCGTACGCCGACGTGCCGGCCTCCGCCGGTCTCGTCAGCGCCGACGGCGAGTGGGCCCAGGTGGTCCTGTCGCTGTCCGGCGAGGGCCAGGACGAGCTCATGGCCTCCTACGACGAGGTCCAGGAGCCGCTGATCGCGGGCCCCGAGGCCGACGGTCTCGAGGTCCGCCTGGCCGGGCCGTGGGCGGTGTACGACGACGTCAACGAGACCACCGCCGAGGACCTGAAGCGCGCCGAGCTGATCTCGCTCCCGGTCGTGCTGGTGCTCGCGCTGCTGATCTTCGGCAGCGCCGTGGCGGCGTCCATGCCGGTCATGGTGGGCCTGCTCGCGACGGTCGGCGGCCTCGCGCTGACCCGGCTGCTGGCGCAGGTCACGGACGTCTCGGTGTTCGCGGTCAACGTCATCACCCTGCTCGGGATCGGGCTGGCGATCGACTACGCGCTCTTCGTCGTCAGCCGCTTCCGGGAGGAGCTCGCCCGCGGTCTCGACCCGGCCGCGGCCACCCGTCGTACCGTCGTGACGGCGGGGCGCACCGTCCTCTTCTCGGGCCTCACCGTCGCCGCTGCCCTCGCGAGCCTGCTGGTCTTCCCGCTCGCGTTCATGAAGTCGGTCGCGTACGGCGGCGTCGTGGCCGTCCTCGTCGCCGTCCTGGCGGCGGTGACCGTCCTGCCTGCCGTGCTGCGGCTGCTCGGCCCCCGCGTGGACGCCGGCCGCCTGCCGTGGCGTCGCGGCCGCCCGGTGGCCGTCGACTCCCCGCACGGCGGCTGGGCTCGGCTCGCCCGGGCCGTGATGCGGCGTCCGGTCCTCGTGGTCGTCGTCCTCACCGCGCTGCTGCTGGTCGTCGCCTCGCCGTTCCTCGGCGCCCGCTTCGGCAGCGTCGACCACCGCGTCCTGCCCGAGGACTCGCCCGCCCGCGTCGCGGCCGACACCCTCGCCGACGAGTTCGGGTCGGAGACCTCGACCGCCGAGATCGTCCTCACGGGGGTCGACGAGGCCGGCGTGGCGTCGTACGCCGAGCAGCTGGGCGAGGTCGACGGCGTCGAGGCGCAGGTGCTCGACACCGTCGACGGGGCCGGCGCGGAGGGCGCCGCGCTGCTGCGGGCCAGCTGGTCCGGCAGCAGCCAGTCCCAGTCCTCGCAGGACCTGCTGCGTGACCTGCGCGAGGTGCAGCCCGACGCGGGCTCCGCCCTGGTCGGGGGCGTCACCGCGGAGTCGGTCGACACCATCGACGTCCTCGCCGAGCGGTTGCCGCTGATGGTCGCGGTGATGGTCCTGGTGATGCTCGTGCTGCTCTTCCTCGCGTTCGGCTCCGTCGTGCTGCCGCTCAAGGCGGTCGTCATGAACGTCCTGTCCATCACCGCCGCGTTCGGCGTCGTGACCTGGATCTTCGACGACGGCAACCTGTCCGGGCTGCTCGCCTTCGAGCCGATGGGGTTCCTCGACGCGACCAACCCGATCCTCATGCTGGCCGTGCTGTTCGGGCTGTCGATGGACTACGAGGTCTTCCTGCTCTCCCGCGTCCGGGAGGAGTGGGACGCCGGCGCCTCCAACACCGACGCCGTCGCCGCCGGGGTGCAGAAGACCGGCAAGATCATCACCAGCGCGGCGCTGCTGCTCGGCGTCGTCATCGGCGCGTTCGGCACCAGCGGGATCGTGCTCATCAAGATGATCGGCGTCGGCATGCTCGTCGCGCTGTTCATCGACGCCACGATCGTCCGCGCTCTGCTGGTGCCCGCGACCATGCGGCTGCTGGGGGACTGGAACTGGTGGGCCCCCGGCCCCCTGCGCCGCTGGTGGGAGCGCCACGGCCACCGGGAGGAGCCGCGCGAGCGACCCCGTGACGAGCCCCGGCAGCAGCAACTGGTCTAGACCACCCGTGTCGAAGGGTGCACTGTCGGTGGGCTCGGTGCATCCTGTGCGCCACACGAGGGGGCGTGGCCACCTCGACGACGAACGGGGACCCGCCGATGCTCACCACCTCCACCCGCCGCCGCGCATCGCGCGCGGTCGCGGTCCTCGCCTCCGGCCTGCTGGCGGTCGGTCTCGCGCAAGCGCCGTCGTCGGCGGTCGACCGGGCCTCCGGTGAGCGTGACCGCCTCAGCGTCGCCGAGCTCCGAGACCTCGCCGCCCTGGCCGACCGCGACGCCGGCGCCGAAGGCCGGGCCGGGCGCCCGCGCCGCGTCGACGTCGTCGCGGACCCGCGCGGCGACGCCGAGCGGTTCGAGGCGTCCTCCGCGCGCGGCCCGAAGCCCTACACACGACTGGCCGACCTCACGAGCGTCCGCTACAAGACGCCCTCGACCGAGGGAGGTGACCTGCGCATCACGACCCGGTGGGCCGAGCTGGTGGACGGCAGTCGCCGGGGCGTCCGACGCCAGCTCCAGGTGTCGTTCTTCTCCCCGCCCCGCTCGCAGGACGTCTACGTCGTCGAGGTCTCGACCGCCTCCGACAGGGTGCGCGTCTTCGCCCTCACGGAGGACGACTCCGTCCGTGTCCGCCCCGACAAGACGAAGGTCCGACGCACGTTCGGCCCCGGCGGCACGACCGACGTCGTGCTCTCCGGCGAGTGGCTCGACGCGCGCCGCCTCACGGGGAACACCATTGCGATCGCCGGCAGCGGTGAGGGCGCGTACGACGGGACCAACGCCACGAAGCCGCTCGTCGTGGGCCCGGTGGCCCGATGAGGGGCCTCAGCCGCGCCGCCGCACTCGGCGTCTCCGGGCTCCTGGCTCTCCCCCTCGCGCAGGGTCCGGCCCTCGCCGCGGAGGGTCCGGCCGTCGACGGTCCGTCTGCCGGTCAGCTGCGCGACCTCGCCGCGACGCTCGACGTGGGCGCCGCCTTCGCCGCCGACGAGCGCCGGAAGGCCCGCCGCGTGGACACCGTCCGCGACCCCCGCGGTGACGCGGAGCGGATCGGGATGGCGCGGGGTCCTCGGCCCTACACGCGGCTCGCCGACCTGACCGGGGTCCGCTACAAGACCCCGTCGCGTGTCGCGGGCGACGTCCGGATCACCACCCGGTGGGCCGACCTGCGCGACGGCCGTCAGCGTGGCGTGCGCAGGCAGACCCAGGTCACCTTCCTGATGGGAAAGCGTGAGGGGGAGGCCTGGTACGTCGAGGTGAGCAACGCCGACGACCGGGTCCGGGTCCACTACATCGGCAACACGAGGAGCGAGTCCCATCGCGTGCGCCCGGAGAAGGTCGTCGTCGACCGCACCTTCGGTCCTGGCGGCACGACGGACCTGGTGCTGTCGAGCGAGTGGCTGGACACCCGCCGCGTCTCGATGAACACGGTCAGCTTCGCCGGTGACTTCCGGACGTTCGACGCCACCGACCTCTCGCGGGTCCTCGACGTGGGGCCGCTCCGATGAGGTCGGCCCGCGCCGCGGGCCTGCTGGTCACGGCGCTGCTGGCCCTCGGCCTCGCCCAGCCCCCGGCGAGCGCCGACCCCGGCGTCCCGTGGGCGCAGGTCCGCCAGTGGGCGGCGTCGGTCGACCCGCCGGACCGCGGCGGCGACGAGGACGACGACTCGGTCCGGTCGCCGCTTCGCCGTTGGGCCGCCCCGGACCCGCGGGGCGACGCGGAGCGGGGCAGGTACGTCGTCCTGCGCGGCCCACGCTCCTACGTGCGGCTCGCCGACCTCACCGGCGTCGCCTACCGGACGCCGTCACGCGCGGGCGGGGACCTCGTCGTCCGGAGCCGGTGGGCCGACCTGCGGGACGCCCGCCGGCCCGGGGTGCGCCGGCAGTCGTTCTTCGTCCTGCTCCAGGAACGGGACGGGGAGCGGGCCTGGATCGTGGGCGCGACGAACTTCCGCGACGGTGTCTTCGCCTCGCGGATCGACCGGGACGGACAGGTCGACGTCGTCCCGGAGTCGGCCTCGGTACGGCGGACCTTCGGCCCGGGCGGCACGATCACGATCACCGTGTCGAGCGAGTGGCTGGACGTCGCGCGGGTGGACGCGGTCAGTGCGTCGTTCTCGCGGCGCGCGGTCGACAGGTCGCGGTACTCGCCGCTCCTCGACGTGGGTCGGGTGCGGGACTGACCGTCGGGGGCCACCGCGGAGGCGTCCGGTAGGGCAGAGTGGGGAGCCCGGTGGGCGCCGCCCCCGACGACAGTGGGGAACCCCCGATGCCCAGCACCCGTCTCGGCGCCACCGCGCTGGCCGTCCTCGCCGTCCTGACGCTGTCGGCGGGGCCCGCAGCCGTGCCGTCCTCCGCCGACGGGATCGCCGACGGGGTCGCCGACGGGGTCGCCGCCGCGGTCACCGCGCCGGACGGTGCGCGGGTGCAGGTCGTCCGGGACCCGCGCGGTGACGTGATCCGCAAGCCGCAGGACGTGCGCGGGGCCTTCGAGGCAGACCTGACCAGCGTCCGCTACCGGACCCCGTCCCGGATCGGGGGCGAGCTGCGGATCACCTCCCGGTGGGCGAGGTTGTGGAACGGCAGGCGCGAGGGGAACCCGGGCCAGCTGCTGTGGACCGAGTTCGTCGAGAGCTCGGGCACCGGGTCCTGGACCGTCTACGTCGGCAACGACGGCGACGTCCTCCTCGAGGACTACACCGGCGACGAGGGGTACACGGTGATCGTGCCCGAGCGGGCCGAGGTCGACCTCGACGTCGGGCTGGACGGTCGGATGGACCTCCGGATGTCCACCGAGTGGATGCGCGACGCCGACCCGCGGAGGGTCGAGTTCACCACGTGGGCCGGCGGCTCGTTCTCGCGTCCCCGCGACCCGGTGGCGAGGTCCCGGCCCCTGCGCGTCGGCGAGGCGCGCTGAGACAGCCGCCGGTCGTTCCTCGGGATCGCCCTGACGCTGTGCCAGAGTGCGCCCTGGGCGACAGGTCGTCTCCCGCCGAGCAGGATGGGGACCGTTCGTGCCTGTGAGTCGACGACGTCGTAGCCCGCTGGTGGTCCTGCTCCTCGTGGCGCTGCTGGGTCCGGGACCCGCGGCCGCGGCGGACGACGCCCCGCAGCGTCCGGGGACACGGTTCCACGACGTCGTCACCGACCCGCGCGGCGACGTCCACCACCCGCTGGGCGCCTCGCGCGGAGTCCGTAACCGCCACGCCGACATCCTGCGGACGTCGTACACGACCCCGAGCCGGCCGGGCGGCGCCATCCGGGTCGCGGTGACGTGGGCCCAGCTGAGGGACGGCAGCAGCGGCGGCGTCCGCCAGCAGCAGCAGCTGACGATGATGCAGCACCCGGCGACGGGCGCGACGTGGTTCTTCTGGCTCGGCAACGCCTCGGGCCCGGCCCACGTCTTCGCCGCCGGCGTCGACGGCGCGGAGGCGACCCGCGTCCGACCCCGGAACCTCGACGTGGAGCGGGTCCCGGGCGTCGGTGGCCGCACGATCGTGCGCCTGTCGACCGAGTGGCTGCCCGTCGGGCGCGTGCGCTTCTTCACCTTCTCCCAGTCCCGTGACGCGGTCGACGACGTCGACCCCTCGGTGCTGCTGGACGTGGCCCGTCGCTGACGTGGGCGACGACCGGTCACGACGCGCGCTCAACGCAGGACACCGTCGGCCCGATGGCCTAGGTTCACGACCGTGAGGATCGCGGTGGCGCGGGAGATGCGCCGGGACGAGGCGCGGGTCGCCCTGGTGCCCGACGTCGTCGGACGCTTCGTGGCGATGGGCGCCGAGGTGCACGTCGAGCCGGGCGCCGGCGTCCCGGCCGGGTTCGACGACGAGGCGTACGCCGCCGCCGGTGCCGTCCTCGACGATAAGGCGCTCGAGGTGGCGGACCTCGTCCTGGCCGTCCAGGCCCCCCTCCCGGCCACCGTGCGGCGCATCCCCCGGGGCTCGGCGCTGGTGTCCTTCCTGCCCACCTCCGCGGCCGACAGCATCGGCGAGCTCCGCGACTGCGGTGTCGATGCCTGGGCCATGGAGCTGCTGCCCCGCATCTCGCGCGCCCAGTCGATGGACGCCCTGTCCTCCCAGGCCCTGGTCGCCGGCTACCGCTCCGCGATCGTCGCCGCCGGCCTGCTCCGCCGGTTCTTCCCGCTCAACATGACCGCCGCCGGCACCGTCCAGCCCGCCCAGGTGCTCGTGCTCGGCGCGGGCGTCGCCGGTCTGCAGGCGATCGCGACGGCCCGCCGGCTCGGCGCGGTGGTGAAGGCGTACGACGTCCGCCCGGCCGCCGCCGAGGAGATCCGGTCCATGGGCGCCGAGGCGATCACCCTCGACCTCGAGGACCTCTCCGCCGAGGGCGGCTACGCCAAGGAGATGACCACCGACCGCGCCGAGCGGCAGCGCGAGCTGCTCGCGCCGTACGTCGCCGCCGCGGACGCACTGATCACCACCGCCGCCGTGCCGGGGCGCACCGCGCCGATGCTGGTCACCCGCGAGATGGTCGAGGCGATGAGCCCCGGGTCCGTGGTCGTCGACCTCGCCGCCGAGTCGGGCGGCAACGTCGAGCGCTCCGAGCCCGGACGGGTCATCCGGGTCGGCGACGCCCAGGTCTGGGGCGGCGAGAACGTCCCCTCCCAGATGCCCGAGCCGGCGTCCACGCTGTACGCCGCCAACCTGCTCGCCCTCGTCACCCTCATGACGACCGACGAGCCCGACGTCCCCGCACCCGACGACCAGTCCGACGAGCCGGTCGACGGGCCGGTCGACGAGCCGGCAGGGGAGCGGGTCCTCCGGTTCGCCCCCGACATGGAGGACGAGGTCGTGGCGAAGTCCTGCGTCGTCAAGGACGGCGTCGTCGTCCACGAGATGACCCGCGCGGTCCTGCAAGGCGGTTCCCTGTGATCGAGCTCCTGACCATCCTCGTGCTCAGCGTGTTCGTGGGGGTCGAGGTGATCTCGAAGGTCTCCTCCACCCTCCACACCCCGCTGATGTCGGGCGCGAACGCCATCCACGGCGTGATCCTGCTCGGCGCGATCCTCGTGACGGGGTCCACCGACGACCCGGTCTTCGTCGGTCTCGGCACGCTCGCGATCGTCCTCGCGACCGTCAACATGGTCGGCGGGTTCGTGGTGACGGACCGGATGCTCCAGATGTTCTCCCGCAAGCGGCCGCGCCCCGACGCGAAGGCCCGCCCGTGATGGCCGCGCCGACCTGGGTGCAGCTGGCCTACCTGCTCTGCGCGGTCGGGTTCATCCTCGCGCTGAAGGGTCTGTCCGGTCCCCGGACGGCCCGCGCCGGCAACCTCGTCGGCGCGGCGGCGGCGACCGTCGCCTGCCTGCTGCCGTTCCTCTACCTCGACCTCGACAACGTCCTGCTGATCGTCGGCGCGATCGTCGTCGGCACGGTGCTCGGCGTCGTCGGTGCCCGCCAGGTGCAGATGACGCAGATGCCGCAGATGGTGGCGCTGTTCAACGGCGTCGGCGGTGGCGCCGCGGCCCTGGTGGCGCTGGTCGAGCTCGAGGAGTTCCTCGCCGTCGCCGACCTGGACGTCCTCGGCTGGGACACCTGGGCCATCACCGCGTTCACCGTCGTCGTCGGCACGGTCTCGTTCTCCGGGTCGGTGGTCACCTTCGCCAAGCTCCAGGAGCTGATGACGTCACGGCCCGTGGTCTTCCCGGGCCTGCCCGTCGCCGCGGTCGCCGTCGTCGTGCTCGCCCTCGCCGGATCGGTCTGGCTGACCCTCGGCGGACAGTCGCTGTGGCTCGGGTTCGTCCTGGCGCTGCTCGGCCTGGCCCTGGGCGTGCTGCTCGTGCTGCCCGTCGGCGGGGCCGACGTCCCCATCGTCATCTCGCTGCTGAACGCCTTCACCGGCCTGTGCGTCGCCGGGTCGGGCTGGCTGCTGGGCAACACGGTGCTGCTCGTCGGCGGCACCCTGGTCGGCGCCTCCGGCACGTTCCTGACGCTGCTGATGGCCAACGGCATGGGCCGCTCGGTCCCCGGCATCCTCTTCGGGGCGCTGAAGGGCGGCTCGACGCTCGGGTCGACCGCCGTCTCCGACCGCCCCGTCCGCTCCGGCTCCGCCGAGGACGTCGCGATCACCCTGGCGTACGCCGACCGGGTCATCGTCGTCCCCGGCTACGGCCTCGCCGTCGCCCAGGCGCAGCACACGCTCCGGGAGCTGGTCGACGTCCTCGCCGAGCGCGGCGTCCGCGTCGACTACGCCATCCACCCCGTCGCGGGCCGGATGCCCGGCCACATGAACGTCCTGCTCGCCGAGGCCCAGGTCCCCTACGACCAGCTGCGCGAGATGGACCGCATCAACGGCGACTTCCCGACCGCGGACGTCGTCCTGGTCGTCGGCGCGAACGACGTCGTGAACCCCGCGGCCCGCACCGAGAAGTCCTCACCGATCTACGGCATGCCGATCCTGGACGCCGACAAGGCGAAGCAGACGGTCTTCCTCAAGCGCTCCATGCGGCCCGGGTTCGCCGGCATCGAGAACGAGCTGCTCTTCCAGCCCGGCACCATGCTGCTGTTCGGCGACGCCCGCGAGTCGCTCACCGACGTCCTGGCCGGGGTCAAGAAGCTCTAGAGATTGTCTCACGATGTGAGTTTGCTCACGCCCCGCCGTGGGGAGGTGCTGGTCACCAACCACAGAGGAGACGGACATGAGGATCTCGGGACGGACGCTGGCCGCGGGCCTGGCGACGGTCGTGACGGCAGGACTGACGGCGGGCCTGGCGGGCTCGCCGACGGCGGTGGCGGAGGGCGCGGAACCCCCGGACACGGCCGCGAGGTCGTGGCAGCGAGCGGGGGAGTGGGCCACCGGGGAGGTGGGCCAGGAGATCACGAGCATCGCGCTGGACCCGGAGAACGATCTCGTCGTCGCGATGGACTCGCGCCGTGTCAGGACGTACGACCGGGTCGGCGAGCAGCTGTCGACGTTCACGACACGCTTCCGGCCGGGCAACCTCGACGTCGCCTCGGACGGTGACATCCATGTGCTGCCGGCCTACGAGGCCCGCGGGACGACCCAGACCGTTCGGGTGCTGGGCCCGAAGGGCCGCACCAAGCGCCTGTACGGCCGGGACCAGGTGGCCAAGCTCGGTGGGTTCGAGATCGACGAGGGCGTGCGACGCCTGATCATCTCGGACCTCGTCTGGTGCAAGGTCGTGACGTACGACGTCGCGTCGGGGCGTCAGCTGGGCGCCTGGGGCAAGGACGGCACGGAGGGGTCCACGGACCCGAACGCGCTCGACTTCCCGAACGACCTCGCCCTGATGCCCGACAACCAGCTCGTCCTCGCCAACTCCAGCGCCCTGCGGGTCTTCCAGCGCGGCGGCCGCTACGTCCGCACGATCGGGCAGGGTCGGTTCAACATCAGCGTCGAGCGGGTCGCGTACGGCGGTGGTCGGGTCTTCGGTCTCGAGTCCCGCCGCTCCGAGGTCGAGGTCTTCGCCGTCGACGGCACCCACCAGCGGACCCTGAGGACCGGCATCCGTCGTACCGTCGACGTCGCCGCGACCCCGAACGGCAACGTGGTCTACGTCGCCGGCCGCCTCGAGTCCGGCGAGCCGGGCATCGTCCGGTGGGTACGGCGATGAGGGCACGGCGGACCGCGCTCGGGGCAACCGGGCGGGTCCTGGGTGCCGCGCTCGCCGCCGCGTTGACCCTCGGTGTCGCCGGGTCACCCAGCGGTGCTGAGGGCGACCGCACCACGCCGGCGTCGGCACGCGCCACGTCGTGGCAGCCCGCCGGGAGCTTCACGACCAGCGCACCCGTCACCGGCCTGGATGTCGACCCCGCTGGTCGCGTCGTCGTGGCCACCGAGGACCGCCGGGTCCGTACCCACGACCGGACGGGAGAGGTGGTCTCGACCTTCCGGGCGCCGATACCGCCCGGCAGCCTGGACGTCGCCGTCGACGGTCTGGTCCACCTCATGGTGGACCCCGGCGCGGGCGCCGTGAACCGGACCATGCGGGTCTTCGGTCCGCGGGGCCGACTGGTCCGGACCTACGGCCGGAACCTCCCGGTGGCCGGCGGCTTCCAGGTCGTCGAGGACCTGCGTCGGGTCATCTACGCCGACGGCATCGACGACAAGATCCGGACCTACGACACGCGGACCGGCGCCGAGGTCGACACCTGGGGGGAGAACGGCAACGACGGGACGAACCCTCCCGGCCGCCTCGACTTCGCCGCGGACCTCGCTCTGCTGTCCGAGTCCAGGCTCGTGGTCGCCGACTCGGGGCGGAAGGTCCTCCTGGTGTTCGGCCGTGGCGGACGCCACCTGCGCACCCTGGGCGAGCGCTACTTCGGCAACAGGGTCCGCCGCGTGGCCGCCGGCGGCGGCCGGCTGTTCGGCCTCGAGCCCGGCGGTGAGCGCTCCCAGGTCGAGATGTTCTCGGAGACCGGCACCCACCTGCGCACCCTGCGGACCGACGTCCGCCGCGCCGCCGACCTCGCCGTCTCACCGGACGGCCGCACCCTCTTCGTCGCCGGTGAGCTGCCGTCCGGCGAGCCAGGCGTCATCCGCTACGTCCGACGCTGAGCCCCGCGCGGTCGGGTCCACGAAACCCCGACTGGGCTGACGAAGCTTCGTGGGCCCGGCGGGGGTTTCACCAGCCGGCTGGTGAAACCAGAGGCAGGTGAGGCCCCTGGGATCAGCGCCGCGCGACGAGGAGCGGCTGGGCGACGGCGGCGACGAGACCGTCGGCGTCGGAGAGGGTGCCGGAGGCGAGGCCGGTGCCGTCGAGGCCGATCGTCGTGGCGACGTCGAGGAGCGTCCACTCGCCGGTCGGCGGGCGGCGGAAGGTGACGGTGACCGTCGGCGGGATGAACAACCACTCGGTCATCGGCAGCTGTCCCGACAGGCCGTTGGCCGAGTCGGCGACCACCATCAGGCGCTGCTGCGGGGTGGCCTCCTCGCCCTCGACGAGCGGGATCCGGACCCGCGCCCACACGGTCGCGGGGCCGGGGTCGTCGTACCCGCCGGTCACGAAGCGCCAGTCGATCGACCGTCCGTAGCCCCAGTCGGGGCTGGTGCCGGGGAAGTAGCGCTGCGGCTGCTCGTCCGGGACGGGCGGGACGGCGTCCGCCCGCGCGTGCTCGGCGGTCGTGCCCTCATCGCGGCGGATCCGCCACGCGGTGGCGCGGACCGCCAGCGTGTCGTTCGCGTACAGGCTCGCCTCGACCATCTCGACCCGCTTGCCGGGGCGGACGACGGTGGCCTCGGTGCGCATCCGGCCCTGCGGGATGCCGGCGAGCATGTCGACGGTGAGCCGTGCGACGGGCATCGCGACCGGGTCGGCGGCCGTCGCGTCGATGGCCCGCAGCAGCAGGGCGGCTGGCGGCCCGCCGTGCTGGGAGGAGGAGTCCCAGGGGCTCTCGGTCGCTTTCGTGGACTCGAAGAGCCCGGCCCCGGGGTCGACCGGCAGGTAGTACGCCGGCTGGTCCACCGACTGGTGCCGGGAGTCGCTCACGCGCCCGCGACGCCGTACAGGCGGTCACCGGCGTCGCCGAGACCCGGCACGATGTAGCCGACCTCGTTGAGCTTCTCGTCCATCGCCGCCGTGACGACCGTGACGGGCACCTCGACACCGGCCAGCGCCGCCTCGAGGCGCTCGCAGCCCTCGGGGGCGGCGAGCAGGCAGATCGCGGTGATGTGGTCGGCGCCGCGGTCGACGAGGAAGTGGATGGCCGCGGCGAGCGTGCCACCGGTGGCGAGCATGGGGTCGAGCACGTAGCACTGGCGACCCGACAGATCCTCGGGCAGCCGCTCGGCGTACGTCGACGCCTCGAGGGTCTCCTCGTTGCGGACCATCCCGAGGAACCCGACCTCGGCCGTCGGCAGGAGCCGCATCATCCCGTCGAGCATCCCGAGTCCGGCGCGGAGGATCGGCACGACCAGCGGCTTCTCGGCCAACCGGACCCCGGTGGTGGGGGAGACGGGCGTGAGGATCTCGACCTCGGTGACGCGGACGTCGCGCGTGGCCTCGTAGGCCAGCAGCGTGACGAGCTCGTCCGCGAGCCGCCGGAAGGTCGGCGAGTCGGTCTCCACGTCACGCAGCGTGGTCAGCTTGTGCGAGACGAGCGGGTGGTCGACGACGTGGGTCCGCATGCGGGGCAGCGTAGTGGTCCGCCAGACTCGCCGAGTGGACAGCAGTGGTTGGGAGGCCCCGATGCGGGCCGCCCTCGCCGAGGCGGCGCGCGCCGCCGAGGTCGGCGACGTGCCCGTCGGGGCCGTCGTGCTCGACGCCGCGGGCGACGTGCTCGGCCGGGGCCACAACCGTCGCGAGGCGGACGGCGACCCCACCGCGCACGCGGAGGTCCTCGCGCTCCGCGCCGCCGCCGTACGACGGGGGGCGTGGCGCCTCGACGGCTGCACCCTCGTCGTCACGCTCGAGCCCTGCACGATGTGCGCCGGGGCCGCCGTCCTGTCGCGCGTCGACCGGGTCGTGCTCGGGGCGTGGGACGACAAGGCGGGCGCCGTCGGCTCGCTGTGGGATGTCGTCCGCGACCGTCGGCTGAACCACCGGGCCGAGGTGGTGGCGGGGGTCCTCGCCGCCGACTGCACGGCGGTCCTGGACGCCTTCTTCCGGGAGCGCCGCACGGCCGAGGGCTGAGCTCACTGGGCGTGGTCGTCCAGCACCGCCGGGCCCACCGACAGCCACCACTGGGCGCCCTGACGACTCGGCTCGACGCGGGCCAGCGCCCGGAGCACCGGGTCGCCGGCCAGCCCGAGGGCGAACAGCGACGCGTGGCGGGTCGAGGCCAGCCCGTGCTCGACGGCGTCCGTCGCGAGCCGCGCCGAGACCTCGGGCGGCAGGGCTCCGTGGCTCAGGCCCAGGCTGATCAGCGCGCGGGGGTAGACGTCGGGGCGCTTCTCGCTCATGACGCTCTCGGCGAGCTGCTCGCGGGTGACGACGTGGCCGAGGCGCCGCAGGAGCGACCAGCTCGTCGCGGCGATCACCTCGTCGTCGGACCCGGTCAGCTCGAGCACCACCTCGGCGACCGCCGGCGCGTAGTGGCTCGCGCCGAGCAGCGCGGCCGCCAGGTGCCGGCGCTCGCGGCGGAGGTGGAACAGCGACTCCCGCAGCAGGCGCGACAGCATCTGGTCGGGGTCGTGCGCGCGCCGACCCACCGAGCGCTCGACCCGCTCGGCCGCCCCCTCGGAGACCGACCGGGCGACGTCCGGCTCCACGGTCTCCCGCTGCCGGCGCGCCAGCAGCGCGCGGCGTCGGACAGCGAGGTCGGGGGTGGTGGCCAGGACGCGGTTGAGGGACACCTCGGGGAGCTCGACGGCGAGCTCCAGCGCGTCGAGGCGGCGTACGAGGGGGCCGCCCTTGGCCAGGTCGCGGGCGACGTGCTGCTCCAGCGTCGCGATCGTCTGGCCGCCGAACCCGCCGCGGCCGGCCAGGGTCGCCACCACACCGGTGGCGCCGTGACGGAGCAGCGGGCTGGCGTCCCCCATCAGGCGCACCAGCAGGTCGGCGGCGACGTCGTCGCCGACCTCCGCCAGCAGGGCCAGGGCCGGGGTGCTGCTCTGCACGGCGGGGTCCATCACGAAGCGACCCAGGCTCCGGGTGACGTGCCCGCGGACGTGGTCGTGGGAGAGCAGCAGGACGGCGGCCTCGTGGCGGGCGACGAACGAGGGGCCCACCTACCGCGTCAGCTCCCCGAGCAGGTGCTTGGTCAGCTCCGCCCAGGTCGAGGTGTGGACGTAGATCCGCTCGTACCCGGTCATGCCGGCGGTCAGGCTCAGCCAGTCGCTCGCGTCCGCCTCCCCCGCGGAGACCCGCTCCAGCAGCCAGTCGAGGTCGTGCTGCGCGGAGTCGAGGTGCGCCAGGAACGCCGGCTTGTCCCCGCAGGCCCGCGACAGGAGGCTGTCGACCGCTCCGAGGACCCCGCGACCCAGCCCCGTGTGCGTCTCGTAGGCCTGCAGGACGGCCAACGACGCGCGCTGCGTCCCCGACTCGAGACGGCTGATCCGGGGCCCGTCGACGGACAGGCCGTCGGCCCTCAGCCCGGCCACGAACCGCTCGCGGGTCAGGGTCGAGGTGGACGCGGCGAGCAACCGGGAGGTGGCGAGCAGCCAGGCCATGCGTCGCGGACCGTTGATGTCGCTGCTGCCCACGGGGTTCGGGTCGGTCGGCAGCCGCTGCGGTCGGCCGGCGGGCCTGGACCCCGGATCGGGCCCGGTGGGCGCGCGCGAAGACCCCGAATGTTCCCCCATGGACATGGGGTCTTTGTAAATCGGCAACCTCAGGAAAAGCCAGTAGTTGTCGACAAGTCGGCTTCCGTGCAACAAACCCGGACATTCCCGGAAGCCGAGTAATGATCCTCCCGCAACTTGCGGAGTGACGACCTCCGTAACAGCCATGGGGGCTCACGTTGTCGTTCTTCGGCGTCCCCTCGCGTTCATTTCATCTCGAAGGGACACAGCATGTTCAGCAGCAGCGGCATCAAGCGGGGACTGGCGGCGACCGCCATCTCCGCCCTGGCGGTGACGGGTCTCCCGCTCATGGCCGGCACGGCGTACGCCGACTCGGTCAACGCCCAGGTCGGCAACGGGAACGTCGACCTCTTCACGCAGTACTCCGGCGTCGCCTCCACCCAGTTCGACGGTGTCAACCGGACCGTCCACCTCCTCGCGGGCGGCGGTGACGACGTCAGCCGGGTCCGCTTCGAGTACACCGCCGGTGGCGCGACCACCGTCATCTCGACGGTGTCCCGCACGAACGGGGTGTTCAGCGACGAGTGGACCCCGCCGTCCAGCCTCCTGGGCCAGACGGTCACCGTCCGCGCGGTCGGCCTGAGCAGCGTCGACACCCCGATCAACGGGGCCACGGACGAGTCGGCGGTGACGGTGAGCGCGGACGCCGCGGCCCTCGACATCGCCAACGCCCCCGGCTCCGCCCTGGGCGTCTTCAGCCAGCCCTACGGCGTGGAGAGCGAGGAGCGCGGCCTGCCCGGCGACGGTGTCGACCACAGCACCCGCCAGGGCGTCATCACGGGCACCACCTCGGGTGCCGGTGCGGTCACGCTGCGCGACCTGGTCTCCGGCAGCGCCCCGCGCCCCGCGGTCACCCCCGGCTCCGCCGGCTCCGACGGTGCGCGGCCCTTCCGCGGCACGGTGAACTTCCAGGACTACGACCTGTCGGGCACCCCCGACGAGGCGGTCGTCGGTGCTGACCAGGTCAACGGCAGCGACGACGCCGAGGTGGTGAACCTCCAGTCGCAGACCATCTCCAACGTCACCGCCCAGGCCTCGCCGGCGAGCGTGCCCAACGGACAGACCTCGACGGCGGTCATCACCGTGACCGACGCCCAGAACCGCCCGGTCGCCGGCGCCCAGGTCATCTACGACCGGGACAACGACGGCGTCTGGGACGGCGCGGACAACGGCGGCACCGAGGAGTCCCGCTACACCGACGCCAACGGGCAGGCCCGCTTCACCGGCCTCTCCGGCTCGGCCGGCGGCACGACGTACGCCTTCTTCGTCAACACCGACGGCGGTGACGACTACGACCCGGCGATCGACTTCCGCCGCACGGTCACCGTCACCTCCTTCGCCCAGGTGCCGACGCGCATCACGACCTCCTCCGCTGACGGCGACGCCTTCGACGTGGACGAGAACGACGGGGACGACCTGCAGGCGACGGTCCTCGACCAGAACGGCCAGGGCGTCCCGAACCAGACGGTCAATTACACCCTGTCGGTGGCCCGTTTCGACGGCACCACCAACGGGACGACCTCGACCACCGGCACGGCGACCACCGGCGCCGACGGCGTCGCCGACATCCCGTTCACCGACCTGGGCGACGGCACCTACACGCTGCGCACCTACATCGAGGGCAACGGCACCCCCGGCCAGCAGGACGGTGACCTCTCCGGTGCGGACCGCACGTTCAAGGCCGGTGACGCGGACCTGGAGTTCGCGGAGGAGCCGACCGCGACGTCGGTGTCCGGCACCACCGACACCTACGACGCCAGCCTGACCCTCGCCGACGGCACCCCGCTCGCTGGCCGCGCCGTGCGCTTCACCTACACGGCGACCGGCAACGTCGTGGTGGCGGCCCAGGGCAACCAGCCCTCGGGCACGACCCGCAACAGCGACACCCAGGCGACCGGCACGACCAACGCCCAGGGCGTGGCGAGCGTGGCGCTGTCTGACCCGGCCTCGCCGGACCAGGCGGAGCTGAACGGTCAGCTGGACGCGGAGACGATCGCCAACGCGATCGGTGACGCGAACGCGGACGCCGACCCGCTCGACGTCGACTTCGTGGACGGCACCCCGCCGGCCCGCTCCACGGTCACCGTGTTCCAGATCGGCGACGGCAAGCCCGGCGAGGCCACCACTGGCTCGCTCCGGGTCGTGTCCGACGCCGACAACGACCCGAACACGGCCGCCACCCCGGTGGAGGGTCTCGCGGTCACGTTGGACATCGACCAGAACGCGTTCTTCACCAACGGGACGGCCGCCCCTGGTGCGGTCGTGGGTGAGGACTTCCGCCTCGAGAACCTCGGCAAGACGATCACCGTCGTCACCGACTCCAACGGCCAGGCGGAGTTCCAGACCACCATCGAGCGCGACAGCGGGTTCGACGACGACGGCCAGGTCACGGCCACCATCACGGCCCGCTCGGGCTCGGTGTCGGACACCGAAGACCAGCTCTTCGACTCCTCCGACCCGATCAACGGTGGTGAGGTCGTCGTCGAGCAGTCGCCGGAGAGCGTCCAGGACAACCCGGTCGACCCGACACGGGTGGGTGACTACGTCTACTTCGACGTCACCACGACCGACCAGTTCGGCAACGTCGTCGGCGGCGAGGACTACACCGCCACGACGGACGACGACGACAACTTCTTCGTCCAGTACAACTCCAGCTCGGACTTCGAGGACGACGGCGACTTCGCGGTCTACGGCTACGTGGCGGGCGTCGTCTCCGTGGACGTCGAGTGGACCACCGGGACCACGGTCTACGTCGCGGACCCGTTCGGCACCGAGCCTGTCGCGGGCTCGGGCAACAACGAGACCCTCGAGGACTCCGCCGAGACCGAGTTCTACGAGATCGACTACGCACAGTCGACCTTCGAGCTCTCCTCGTCGCCCGAGGGCACGCAGGAGGTCGGCACCGCCGTCACGGAGACGGTCCGCGTCGTGGACCAGGAGGGCAACCCGATCGAGGGCCTGAACGTCCAGTTCATCCGCTCCGGCCCCGGTGACCAGGACGGCGACACCAACGCCAACCGCACCACCAACGAGAACGGTGAGGCCTTCTACAACTTCGTCGGTACGGAGGAGGGCACGGCGCGGATCAGCGCGGTCATCTCCGAGGACGAGGGGACGGAGCCCATCCGCACCCTCACCGACGAGGTCGTCTTCGACGACGGCACGGTCGAGCCCCCGGAGCCCACCGAGATCACCGCGACGCTGACGGGTGCCAACAACGGCGCGAAGGCGGACCGGCTCAAGGTGACCACGAGCCCCGCGCGTGCTGCGGCCGGCGCGGTGGCGAAGCTGTTCACCCTCCGGAACGGCCGCAAGGTCCTGCTGGGTCAGAAGGAGCTGAACCAGAACGGCGCGGCGAGCTTCACGACCCGGGACCGCAACGGCAACCGGGTGACCCGGTACTTCGCGGTGGTCCAGAAGACCGACACCACCACGTACGACCGGTCGAACGACAAGAAGGTCCGCTGACCCCAGCGGATCCCCACCCGACGGGGGCTCGAGGCCGGCCGCTCCGGCCGCGGGTCCCCGTCCGGGGGCCGGTGGTGACGTCGTCCGACGTCGCCCCGGCCCCTACCCGGCCCAGCCGGACGCAGACGCGGTCCGGGCCATCCCTGATAGCCGCTGCCAGGGGATGGTCCGGACCGCTCTGTGCACAGTACATTCTCAGCCGCCCGCTCCGGGGAGCGTTCGTCCGACGAGGACGGGCCCCGCGGCGGGCGGTCTTCGTCGTCAGTCCGGTGCGACCGCCGCGGCCACAGCCCGCCGCAGGAGGTCGCGTCGCGCCTCGTGCGTCGCCTCCGGCTCGTCGGCCGTCGCGGCCCACACCCCGCTGATCGGCGACCACGCCGTCGACATCGCGATGACCAGCGCCATCAGGTCGAACGGGTCACCGGCCCGCACCCGTCCCGCCTCCTGTGCGGCGGCGATGGCGGCCAGCTTCCCGGCGTCGAGGCGGTCCTGGTCGTCGACGAGCAGCCCGGTCGGGCGCCGCTCCAGTCGGTGCCAGGACGCCATCCGGATCAGCTCCGGCTGCCGCAGGTAGTCGTCGTACAGCCGCACGGCCCAGTCGGCGAGGTCGTCGGCGTCGATCGGGGCGTCGTCGAGGATGCGGTGCATCGAGCCGAAGAAGACGGCGTCGAAGAGGCCGGCCTTGCTGCCGAACCACGCGTAGAGCTGCGCCTTGTTGGCGGCCGCCGCGGTTGCGATGCGGTCCACCCGCGCGCCGGCGAGGCCGTGCGCGGCGAACTCCTCCAGCGCGGCGTCCAGGATCCGCTGCCGCGTCGCCTCCCCCTTGGGCGTGGGGGCGGGCTCTGCGGTCATGCGACCAGGGTACAGAACAAACTGGTTGGTTGCTTTCTCGAGCGCGTGCTGTCACGCTGGAGAAAAGAAACCAACCAGTTAGGACTGATCTGATGCGCCCCACCACCGCCCTGCTCGCCGACCGCCCGGGGGCACCCCTCACCCCGACGCCGATCGAGCGCCGCGACCTGCGCGACGACGACGTCGCCGTCCGCGTCACGCACTGCGGCGTCTGCTTCACCGACCTGCACCACCTGCGCAGCACCGCCGACGGGGTCTTCCCCCTCGTGCCCGGCCACGAGTTCGTCGGCGAGGTCGCGGCGGTCGGGCCGGCGGTGACGTCGTACGCCGTGGGCGACCCGGTCGCCGTCGGCAACATCGTCGACAGCTGCGGGGAGTGCCGCCGCTGCGCCGAGGGCCAGGAGAACTGGTGCCCCGAGTACGTCCTCACGTACGCCGGCCGCGACCGGCACGACTCCTCACGCACGCTCGGCGGCTACTCCGGCGAGTACGTCGTCCGCGAGCGCTTCGTCCACGCCCGCCCGCCGGGTCTCGACCCGGCCGGGGTCGCCCCGCTGCTGTGTGCGGGCATCACGGTGTGGGAACCGCTGCGGACCACCGGGGTCGGGCCCGGCAGCCGGGTCGGGGTGGTCGGCATCGGCGGCCTGGGCCACCTCGCCGTCCGCCTCGCCGCCGCCCTCGGCGCGGAGGTCACCGCGTTCACCACCTCGGCGGCCAAGGCCGACGACGCCCGCCGGCTCGGCGCGACCCGGGTGGTCGTCTCGACCGACGCCGAGCAGATGGCCGCGGCGGCCGACAGCCTCGACGTCGTGATCGACACGGTGGCGGTCGAGCACGACCTCGCGCCGTACCTCGCCTGCGTCGACACCGACGGCGTCCTCTTCCCGGTCGGCTACCTGGGCCCACTGACGGTGGACAGCATGAGCCTGCTCGCCGGCCGCAAGCGGCTCAGCTCGTCGGGCAGCGGCGGCGTCGACCGGACCGCCGAGCTCCTCGCCTTCTGCGGTGAGCACGGGATCACCGCCGACGTCGAGGTGCTGCCCGCCGCCGAGGTCGCCACCGCGCTCGACCGCCTCGCCCGCAACGACGTCCGCTTCCGGTTCGTCCTCGACACGACCGCCCTCTGAGAGGTCGAGTCGGCACGTCTGCGCACCTGCGAGACCTCGAGTCGGGCTCTTCTGCTGGATGTGTGGGTCGTGCGGTCCGATCGCGGTCGGGAGGCGTGGTCGCGGTACTCCGTGACGATATGCACCATCCGCGGGTCTGAGCTCGTGCGAGACGTCACGGAGTACCGCTCGTCCACAGCCGGCCGGGTCCGCCCCGGTACTCCCCTGAGGAACTGTCGTTCCGGACCTTGTCGGACAGCAGGACCTCAGGGGACTAATCCTGCGGTTCACCCGGTCACGGTGGACAACGCCTCGCGACCCCGTCGACCCCGTCGATCCCGTCGACCACCGGCGCGCCACGCGCGCGGGTGGCGCCGCCACCCTTGGCGCGAGGACCGTCGCGGTCCCGTGCACGAACGCACACAGTTCGACACCGGGCGGGCTCCCTCGCCGCCTCACACCGCACCAGGCCGCACCGGCGCACCCACCGCCGAGGCGAACTGTGTCCCTTCGTGCAGCCTCCAGCCGACCCGACACAGCCAGCTCCAGCACGAGAACGCGCCACCCACACATCAAGCAGAGAAAGCCCGAGTCGGCACGTCTGCGCACCGTCCGCTGCTGTCGGCTGCGCAGACGTGCCGACTCGAGCCCCTGGGGCTGGGCAGACGTGCCGACTCGGCCTACTGCCGCACGCGCCGGACGACGGCGGCGGTGACCTCGGCGGTCGTGGCGGTGCCGCCGAGGTCACGGGTGCGGGTCGAGGGGTCCTTGAGCGTCTCGCGGATCGCGGTCATCAGCTCGGCGGCCGCCTGGGGGTGGCCGAGGTGGTCGAGCATCATCACCGCCGACCACAGGGTGCCGACGGGGTTCGCGGCGCCCTGCCCGGCGATGTCGGGCGCCGAGCCGTGGACCGGCTCGAACATCGACGGGAACTCCCGCGTCGGGTCGATGTTGGCGCTGGGAGCGATGCCGATCGATCCCGCCACGGCGGCGGTGAGGTCGGACAGGATGTCGCCGAAGAGGTTCGAGCCGACGATGACGTCGAAGCGCTCCGGCTCGAGCACCACCTTCGCGGCGAGGGCGTCGATCAGCTCGGAGTCCCACCGGACGTCGGGATGGCCGGCGGCCACGTCGGCGACGACCTCGTCCCAAAACGGCATGGTGTGGACGATGCCGTTGCTCTTCGTCGCCGACGTCAGGTAGCCCGTACGGCGGCCCGCGAGGTCGAAGGCGTACTCGGCGATCCGGGAGACCCCGACGCGGGTGAAGATCGACTCCTGGATGGCCATCTCGTCGGCGAAGCCGCGGTTCATGCGGCCGCCGACCTCGGAGTACTCGCCCTCGACGTTCTCCCGGACGACGACGAGGTCGACGCCACCCGGCTCCGTGCCGGGACGCGCCCGGCGCAGCGGCGAGTCGACCCCCTCGAAGACCGTCATCGGCCGCTCGTTGACGTACTGCCGGAACGTCCGCCGGATGGGGATCAGCAGCCCCCACAGCGAGACGTGGTCCGGGACGCCGGGCCAGCCGACGGCGCCGAGCAGGATCGCGTCGTACGGGCGCAGCGTGTTGAGGGCGTCGTCCGGCATCATCGCGCCGTGCTCGGCGTACCGGCAGCACGACCAGTCGAAGTCGTCGTAGGCCAGGTCGAGCGAGTGGACCTCGGCGAGGGCGTCGAGGACGGTC
This sequence comes from uncultured Nocardioides sp., assembly GCF_947489365.1. Lineage (GTDB taxonomy): Bacteria > Actinomycetota > Actinomycetes > Propionibacteriales > Nocardioidaceae > Nocardioides. Next base: position 126,154 of record NZ_CANLDB010000005.1, on the reverse strand, counting down.
CGGGTCGCGTCGACGACCTCCGGCCCGATCCCGTCGCCCCCGATGACGGCGATGCGCTGGGTGCTCATCGCCTCAGCCTCCCAGCCCCAGCAGCGCCACCATCACCGGCAGCAGCGCGATGATCAGGATCGCGCCGAGGATGTCGAAGGTGAAGCCGGACCGGATCATCCGCGTGATCGGCACTGTGCCGGAGCCGTAGACGATGGCGTTCTGCGGCGTCGAGACCGGCAGCATGAACCCGAACGACGCCGCGAACGTCGCCGCGAGGGCGGGCACGAACGGGTTCACGTCCGCGGCTATGGCGATCGGGATGATGATCGGGACGACGACCGCGGCGGCCGCCGTGTTCGACGTGGTCTCCGAGATCACGATCGCGAGGATCGTCGCGAACACGGTGATGGCCAGGGCGCTGGTCAGGCCGAGCGTCTCGAACGAGCCGTTCCCGATCGTCAGCGCCAGCCCCGTCGACTCCAGCAGCGAGCCGAAGATGATGCCGGTGCCGAACAGGATCACCGTGCCCCAGTCGATCTTCGCCGCGTCCGACCAGCGCAGGGTGAACTCGCGCTGCGCCCAGTCCGTCGGGAGCAGGAACAGCAGCGCCGCGCCGAGGATCGCGACGACGCCCTCGTCCAGCCGCTCCCCGACGGCCGTGTACGCCGCCGACTCGGTGCCGGCGGCGATCCCGACGATGCCGGGGGTGATCCACAGGGCGACGGTGACGGTGAACGCGACGAGCGTGTTCTTCTCGGCGCGGGAGAAGCCGCCGAGCTTCTTCTTCTCGGCCGCCACCCACTCCTCGATGCCCTCGAGGTGCTTGATCTCCGGCTTGTTGACCAGGAACAGGACGAACATCAGGGCCACGAACATCAGCGCGCAGATCGGGAACGCGACGAGCATCCAGTCGAGGAACGAGATCCGCTCGCCGGTGGCCTCCTCGATCAGCCCGCGGCCGATGAGGTTGGGCGGCGAGCCCACCGGGGTGAGCAGCCCCCCGACGGTGGCGCCGTACGCGAGCATCAGCGTCATCGCCGCGCTCACCCGCAGCCGGAGGGGGTCGAAGTCCTCGGCGACGAGGCCCTGGGACTGCATCAGCTTGGCGATCACGGTGAGGATGCCGAGGGCCGTGGGCAGCAGCATCGCGACGGTCGCGGTATTCGAGACGAACGCCGACAGCATCGCGGTGATCGCGCCGAACGCGAGGATCACCCGGAAGGTCGACCTCCCGACGCCGGGGAGGTTCAGCACGAACATCGCGAAGCGCCGCGCCAGCCCGTGCTTGAGCATCGCCTGGGCCAGGATGAACGCGCCGATGAAGGTGAACACGGTGGACGACCCGAACGGCGCCAGCGCGTCGTCCGCCCCGGCGACACCGAGGACGACGATCGCGGCGATGCCGAGGAACCCGCCGACCGGGATCGGCACGGGCTCGGTGATCCACAGGACGATGACGCCGAGCAGGATCGCCGCCAGCTGCTGCTGGGTCGCGTCGATCCCGAACGGCAGGAACCAGAACACCAGCGTGACCAGGGGCGCGAGGAACAGCCCGACCGTCCGCCGGCCCCGCTCGAAGGCCTCCTCCCGCGGGGAGAGCTGCTGCTCCCCGAGGCTGCGGTAGGTCGCCGAGCTCATGAACGCCGCCTCGACGTCCGTCCGTGTGCCGCCGGCGCCGCCGGGCGGGGGCTGCTTCCCGAGATCCGTCATCACGGCAGTCAAGCGCACCTGTGTGTCCTCTGTCACACGTCACCATCGCGGATGACGTGGCCCCGGGCCCGACCCGGACACCCTCGGTTTCCGGGCGGGGGGCGGGCTCCGGTACCGTTCCGCGCGGTGGCGTGTCCGAGCGGCCTAAGGAGAACGCCTCGAAAGCGTTTGTGGGGGCGACCCCACCGAGGGTTCAAATCCCTCCGCCACCGCCGAGTGCGAGCAGCCCTCGACCTGCGAGTCCCGCAGGACGGGGGCTGCTCGTCTTCACTTTCGCCCAGACCGTGCCACTTGCGGTTCGGGGCTGTTGCCCAGCAACGGTCCGACGGGTCTTGTGATCGCGCGCGCACCGGTTCAAAATGTGTCGCTATGGGTCGGGCGGCCAGAAGTTCGACAACGGGCAGAAGGGACATCTCAGTGCTAACTCAAGCCTGAGAGGAGATTCGGCACTGAGGTGCCAGGCACCCGATGTGCCCTCCGCAAGCGCATCTATGCCGCTTGCTGTCAGTAACCGACGCATGCCAACAGAAGCCGCCAAAAGTCACGGGCAGCTGTCTGCTGACGTGCACGCCCGAAAGGAGTCCCAAGTGGGACGACCCAGAATTTTCAACGACCCTCACCGCAAGAAGATCGCCGCCGTCGTGAGCAACTCCCGGTCGAGCAACTATGTGGACGGCTACCTCGATGGTGCCGGTGACGGCTACAAGGCCGGCTACGTAGATGGTCACCGGGATGGGAGCTCAGGGCTTCCACAGCGTCCGTTCGACGGCGGTGGAAACCAATGAGCCCCGCAAGGAGGCTCGGTTACGCCATCGTCAGCCGGCGTTACCCGACCCCGCCGGACGTCTGGCCGCGGAAGATCCCGACGCCTGACGTCAACGCGCCCGTGCCGCCCGGTCAGAACCGGGCCAACAGTGCCGGTTCGGGCCGCCGCAGCGACCGCCGGCCGCGAACGGTCACGGGCGGTGAGAGCATCAATCCGTGAGATCGAGGCCCGGCGGGCAATGTCCCGCCGGGCCGTCTCACTGGACATCACCAAGAGCACGGCCTCCTGACAGGCTGGCGGCATGAGCGAGCGGTACGACGAGAGTCCTGACCCAGAGTTCTACGCCGTCCCGCGCTTCGTCACCCACATCGACGACGCCGCGGTCGACGCGGTCTCCGACCTGTACGACGAGCTGGGCGTCGACGGCGACGTCCTGGACCTGATGTCGTCCTGGGTCTCCCACCTGCGCCGGGCGCCGGAGCGGCTCACCGTGCTGGGCCTCAACGCCGAGGAGCTCGCCGCCAACCCAATGGCGACCGCGCGAGTCGTGCACGACCTGAACGCGGACCCGACGCTGCCGTTCGGCGACGCGGCGTTCGACGCGGTGCTGTGCTGCGTCTCGATCGACTACCTCGTCGACCCGGTGGCGGTCCTGGCCGAAACCGCCCGGGTGCTGCGTCCGGGCGCGCCCGTCGTGATCACGTTCTCCAACCGGTGCTTCCCGACGAAGGCCGTGCACGCGTGGCTGGCCACCGACGACGCCGGGCGGTGCGCGCTGGTCGCCGACCACCTCGCCCGCGCCGGCGGCTTCACGCCGGCGCGCGTGGAGCGGCGGACGCCGTCCGGTCGCTACCGCGGCGACCCGCTGTTCTCCGTCGTGGCGACGCGGGAGAAGGCCTCCGTCACGTAGTCCTCGAACCGGCGCGCGGGCCGGCCCGTGACCTCGGTGACCGTGTCGGTGACCAGCGCGAACACCCCGGCGCGGACGCGTTCGAAGGTCACCGTGTCGAGGGCGAGCTGGAAGCCCTCGCCGCCGGAGGTCGCCTCCGCGACGGTCTGGTCGCGGTGAACCACGGGCCGCCCGAGTGCCTGCGACACCAGGCTCGCGGTCTCCGGCAGCGTGTACGCCGCGGGGCCGGTCAGGGTCAGCAGCCGGCCGTCGTACGCCGGGTCGAGCAGGGCCACCTCGGCGACCGCGGCGATGTCGCGGGCGTCGATCCAGGACAGGGCGGCGTCCCCGGCGGGGTAGGGCAGCTCGCCGTCCTCGACGATCGGACCCAGGTAGAACCGCGGGTCGGTCAGCACCTGCGCGAACCACCCCGGACGCAGGGCCACCCACGGCCGGCCGGAGTCGCGGACCGCCTCCTCGACGCGCAACGACCAGCGATCGGCCCCGCCGAAGCCGGCGTCCAGGTCGGACAGCAGCACGACCCGGGTGTGCGGCGCCGTCCGGGCGAGCAGGTCGCCGATCAGCGCCGGGGCGTCCGGCCGGTCGGGGCGGACGACGTACACGCCGTCGACGCCGCGGACGGCGGCGTCCCAGCCGGTGGGGTCGTCCCACGAGAAGGCGACGGGCTCGACGTCCGGGACGTCGACCGCGGCCGGGTCGCCGGACCCGCCGCGGACGGTGACGTCGTCGCGCCCGGCGAGGGAGGTCGCGAGCGGGCGGCCGGTCTTGGCACGGACGCCGGTGACGAGGACGGTGGCGGCGGGGCGGTCCATGGCCGGCCCAGCGCCCCCGGGTCCGCCCGTGTTCCCGGGGCCCGTCCAGCCGGGATGATTCAGAACGACGATCTGTGAATCAACGGCCGGGATCGGGTGGACACCTGCTTACCGTTCTCCTCGTACATGGGGGAGGTCGTGGGGCCCCGTCGGCGGACATGGGGACGCGGGCGGGGCCCCACGCCATGTCACGCCGAGTCCGGGAACACGCTCCTGCCGTGGTCCGTTGGCCCTGTCATGGCCCAGCAGTGGATCGCCAGCCGTCCCGGAGACCTCGACGTCTTCGCCCTCACCGAGGTCGACACCCCCGCCCCGGGGCCGGGGGAGGTGACGATCCGGGTGCGGGCCGCGGGCATGAACCCCGCCGACTACAAGCACGTCGCCGGCGGTGACCCCGCGGACTTCCCGAAGGCCGTGGGTTACGAGGTCGCCGGCACCGTGGTGGCCGTCGGTCCCGACACCGAGATCGTCACCGGGCCCGTGGCCGAGGGCGACGAGGTGCTCGCCTTCCGCATCAGCGGCGGCTGGGCCACCGAGGTCACCGTCGCGGCGAAGGACGTGCTCCACCGGCCTGCGGAGGTCGGGGTGGAGCAGGCGGCGAACCTGCTGCTCGCCGGCAGCACCGCCGCGGAGATGCTGCACGTGACGGGCGCGAGCGCCGGGGAGGCGATCCTCGTCCACGGCGCCTCGGGTGCCGTCGGTGTCAGCGTCCTGCAGCAGGCCGCCGTGCTGGGCGTCCACGTGGTCGGCACCGCGAGCGAGGCCAACCACGACGTCGTCCGCCGCTACGGCGGCGTCCCCGTGACGTACGGCGAGGGGCTCGAGCAGCGCGTCCGCGACGCGGTCGCCGAGCAGGGCTGGGGCCGTGTCGACGCCGCCCTCGACTGCGTCGGCACCGACGAGGCCCTCGACGTCTCCCTCGCCCTAGTCGCGAAGGAGCGCCTGGTCACCATCGCGGCGTTCCAGCGCGCCGAGGCCGAGGGGATCCGCGCGATCGCCGGGCGCATGGCCGCCTCGCAGGCCTACCGTGACGGGGTCCGGACCGAGCTCGTCCGACTGGCCCGCGAGGGTCGCCTGGAGGTCCCCGTGGCCCGCACCTACCCCCTGGACCAGGCCGTCGAGGCGGCCGCGTTCCTCCGCGGCCAGCACCCCGGCGGCAAGATCGCGCTCGTCCCGTGAGCCCGGACGGCGCGGCGAGCGCGCCTGGCGCCCCGGGCGCCCCGGGCGGTCCCGTCAGCGCCGTCTACGTCGCCGCGCCGACCGGGTGGACCGGCAAGTCGACGGTCGCGCTCGGGGTCGTCGAGGCGCTGTCGCGCCGCGTCGAGCGGGTCGGGGTCTTCCGGCCCGTCGTCCGCGCCGGCGGGGGAGCCGAGCGCGGCCGCGACTACGTGCTCGACCTGCTGGTCGGCCACGACGCCGTCCGGTTGTCGTACGACGAGTGCGCCGGAGTCGCCTACGAGGAGGTCCACGCCGACCCGGCGTCGGCGATGGAGCGGATCGTCGAACGCTTCCACGCGGTCGCCGCCCAGTGCGACGCCGTCGTGGTCGTGGGCAGCGACTTCACCGACGTCGGCAACCCGGCCGAGTTCGCGTTCAACGCCTCTGTCGCCGCCAACCTCGGCACGCCCGTGCTGCTGACGCTCGGCGCCGCGGGGCTGTCCGCCGCCGAGGTCGGCACCCTCGCGGCCGTCACGGCCGAGGAGCTGCGCGCCCACCACGCCACCCTGCTCGGGGTCGTCGCGAACCGTGTCACCGGCGGTGAGGAGGAGCTGGCCGCGGCGCGCGACGCGGTGACGCTCGGCGACGCCCCCGGCTTCGCGCTGCCCGACGAGCCGCTGCTCGGCGCCCCGTCGATGGCCGAGCTCGCCGCCGCCTGCGACGCCCGGCTGGTCAGCGGCGACGAGGCGCTGCTCGGCACCGAGGTCACCGGTGTCGTCGTGGCCGCCATGACCCTGCCCCACGTGCTCGACCGCCTCGTGGAGGGCGCCGTCGTCGTCACCCCCGGCGACCGCCCCGAGATCGTGCTGGGTGTGCTCATGGCGCAGGGCTCGGAGGGCTTCCCGCGTACGTCCGGGATCGTGCTCAACGGCGGCCTCGACCTGCCGTTGCAGGTCGGTCGGCTGCTCGACGGGCTCGGTTCCGCGACCCCGATCGTCGCCACCGACCTCGGCACCCACGCCACCACGTCCGCGCTCAACGCCGTCCGCGGCCGGCTCACCCGTGACTCGCCGCGCAAGCTCGCGACGGCGACGGCGCTGTTCGCCACCCACGTCGACGGCGACGCGCTGCTCGACCGGCTCGCCCTGACCCCGACCGGGACCGTGACCCCGCTGATGTTCGAGCACCAGCTGCTCGACCGTGCCGGGGCCTCCCTGCAGCGGATCGTCCTGCCGGAGGGCACCGACGAGCGCGTCCTGCGCGCCGCCGAGGTCGTCGTACGACGGGGGGTCGCGCGGCCCGTCCTGCTGGGCGACCCGCGGGCGGTCCGCGCCCGCGCCGCCGAGGTGGGCGTGGACCTCGGCGACGTCGAGGTCGTCGACCCCCGCGAGACCGAGCTCGTCGAGCGCTTCGCCGCCCTGTACGTCGAGCGTCGCGCCCACCGCGGCGTCGAGCTCGCCGACGCCCGCGAGCTCGTCGTCGACGTGTCGTACTGCGGCACCCTCATGGTCGAGACCGGCCTCGCGGACGGGATGGTCTCCGGCGCCGCCCACTCGACCGCCTCCACGGTCCGCCCGGCGCTCGAGGTGATCCGCACGCCGCCCGGCGTCTCGACGGTCTCGTCGGTGTTCTTCATGTGCCTGCCCGACCGGGTGCTCGTGTACGGCGACTGCGCGATCAACCCCGACCCGACCGCCACCCAGCTCGCGGACATCGCCGTGTCGTCCGCCGAGACCGCCACGGCGTTCGGGATCGAGCCGCGGGTGGCGATGCTGTCCTACTCCACCGGCACCTCCGGCGCCGGCAGCGACGTCGACAAGGTCGCCGAGGCCACCCGCCTGGTCCGCGAGCGCCGTCCGGACCTGCCCGTCGAGGGGCCCATCCAGTACGACGCCGCCATCGACTCCGCCGTCGCCGCGACGAAGCTGCCCGACTCGGCCGTCGCCGGCCAGGCGACCGTCTTCGTCTTCCCGGACCTCAACACGGGCAACAACACCTACAAGGCCGTCCAGCGCTCGGCCGGCGCCGTGGCCGTCGGCCCGGTCCTCCAGGGCCTGGCGAAGCCGGTCAACGACCTGTCCCGCGGCGCCGACGTCCGCGACATCGTCGGTACCGTGGCCATCACCGCGATCCAGGCCCAGGACCAGCAGGGGGCACGCGCGTGAGCGCCCCCGTCCTCGTGCTGAACACCGGCTCGTCGTCGCTGAAGTACCGCGTCGTCGACGCGACCGACGGCGGCGTCGCCGCGTCGGGGCTGGTGGAGCGGATCGGGGAGCCCGGCAGCCGCGTCGTCCACACCGTCGTCCACACGACCGGCGCCGAGGAGCACGTCAGGGAGCGGGACCTGGACGACCACGAGGCCGCCGTCGCCGCCGCGCTGGACGCCTTCACCGAGCACGGCCCGGACCTGGCGCACCTCGGCCTCGTCGCCGTCGGGCACCGCGTCGTCCACGGCGGCACCCGGTTCTCCGAGCCGGTGCTGGTGGACGACGACCTGGTCGCCGCCGTCCACGAGCTCGCGCCGCTGGCGCCGCTGCACAACCCCGCCAACGCGGTCGGCCTGGAGGCCGCCCGGCGGGTGTTCGCCGACCTGCCGCACGTCGCCGTCTTCGACACCGCCTTCCACGCCACACTGCCGCCCGCGGCCCACACCTACGCCGTCCCCGCCGCGTGGCGGGAGGCCGGCGTGCGCCGCTACGGCTTCCACGGCACGTCGGTCGCGTTCGTCTCCCGTGCCGCAGCCGCCGCCCTCGGCAGGCCGCTGGCGGAGACCAGGCAGATCGTGCTGCACCTCGGCAACGGCGCCTCGGCCACCGCGGTCGACGGCGGCCGCTCGGTCGAGACCTCGATGGGCCTGACCCCGCTCGGGGGCCTGGTCATGGGGTCGCGCTCGGGCGACCTCGACCCGGCCGTCCTGGGCCACGTCCGCCGCGAGCTGGGCCTGTCCGCCGACGACGTCGACCGCGCCCTCAACACCTCCTCCGGGCTGCGCGGCCTCGCCGGTGACAACGACATGCGCGGCGTCGTCGCGGCGGCCGACGTCGGCGACGAGGACGCCGCCCTGGCGCTCGACGTCTACTGCCACCGCATCCGGGCCTACGTCGGCGCCTACCTCGCCGCGCTCGGGGGCCTCGACGCCGTCGTCCTCACCGGGGGAGTGGGGGAGAACGCCGCCCCCGTCCGGGCGCGCGCCCTCGCCGGCCTCGCCCACCTCGGCATCGAGGTCGACGCCGCCCGCAACGACGCGGCCCGCGGCCCCCGCTCCGCGGTCCGGATCTCGCCGGACGGCTCGCCGGTCGCCGTCCTCGTCGTCCCGACCGACGAGGAGTGGGAGATCGCCCGGCAGGCCGTGGCGGTGCTCGGCAGTCAGGGTGCTCCTACGGTGGAGCCATGAGCCACCACGAGGACGACGACAAGCCCCGCGCCGACGCGACCAGCAGCGACGCGACGGGCACCGAGCACGAGGACGCCGGCACCAGCGGCGGCAGCCCCATCGACGGGGTGCGGATCGACGAGGCCGACGCCGAGCGGGCCGTCGTCCCCGACGACAAGCCGCAGGAGGTCGACGGTCCGGAGGCCTCCGCCGGCCACGCCTGAGCCTCGGCTCCCACGCGAGCACCGGCGCGGGTCCCGGCTCAGCCGGGGCTCGTGCCGCCCACCACCAGGGTGGGCTCGAACCACCGCGCGGAGGCGTCGCCCTCGGACACCACGAGGTCGCGGATCGCCGCCGCCATCGCCTCGACCGGCTGACGGACCGTCGTCAGCGACGGGTGGGTCAGCTCCTCGGCGCCCACACCGTCGAACCCCGTCACCCGGAAGTCCTCCGGCACCCGGTGACCCGCGGCCAGCAGGTGCGCCACCGCTCCCGCCGCGATGACGTCGGCCGCGCAGATCAGCGTGCCCGTGCGGGCGCCCGACGACAGCAGCCGCGCCGCCGCCTCGCGACCCCAGGCCGCGGAGAAGTCTCCGAGCAGGCAGTCGACCTCCTGCCCGAACCAGCGGCGCACCGCGTCCAGCCGCTCGTGCGCCGAGGAGCTGTCGGGCGTCGCGCCGACGTACGTCACCGGGTGCGAGACCAGGTCCGCGGCCGCGACGAGGTGGTCGTGCACCAGCGCGATGCCGTCCCGGTTGGATACCCCGACGTACGACGCCTGGGTGCCCGGGACCCGCCGGTCCAGCTGGACCGTCCGCACCGACGACGCGGCCAGCGCCACCGCCTCCGCGCTCCGCTCCTCGTGCACGGGGATGAGGACGAGGGCGTCGACCTGCCGGCCGAGGAACGACCGCACGCCGCGGGCCTCGGTGGCCAGGGAGTCGTCGGCGCTGAACAGGAGCAGGTCGACCTCGGAGCCGGCGAACGCCCGGGCCAGGTGCTGGCCCAGAGCGGAGAAGAACGGGTTGCGCAGGTCGGGCAGCACCAGCCCGACCGTCGCGGTGCTGGTGCGCCGCAGGCCGCGCCCGAGCAGGTTGATGCGGTAGTCGAGGCGGCCGGCCGCGGAGGTGACGCGCTCGGCCATCGCGGGGTCGACCGCCCGGGTGCCGGACAGGACCCGGGAGACCGTCGCGGTCGAGACGCCGGCGAGGCGGGCGACGTCCGCCATCGTCGCGGGACGGGTCCGGGACATCGCTCGCACCTCCCTCACTCGACCGGCCCATGTGACGGTCCTGTTAAACCTGCAAACGATTTCCGACAGACCCTAGACGTGTGACGTGGCTCTCTGCCAGAGTCCGAGTCCTCTCGGCAAACGATTACCGACTTCTTGAGGACCCCCGATGACCCGTCCCCCGACCGTCCAGCGCCGCCGTACCGCCACCCTCGCCGCCCTGGCGACCCTCCCCCTGCTGCTCGCCGCCTGCTCCACCGGCAACGAGGAGCCCACCACCGGCGAGGCGGGCGAGCCCGCCGACGAGTGCGTCATCGGCATGACGCAGATCAACCAGACCGCCGCGTTCTTCACCCAGATGAACGAGGGCGCGCAGGAGGCGGCCGACGAGGCCGGCTGCGAGCTGCAGATCGCCAACGCCAACAACGACGCCGCCAAGCAGAACAGCGACATCGAGAACTTCGTCTCCCAGGGCGTGACCGGCCTGATCGTTGTCGCGATCGACGTCAACGGCGTCCTGCCCGCCGTCGAGCAGGCCACCGGCCAGGGCATCCGCGCGGTCGCCATCGACGCCGAGCTCGAGGAGGGCGCCGTCGACACGTTCGTCGGCGTCGACAACGAGGCCGCCGGCGAGGAGGCCGGCCAGTGGGTCATCGACGAGGGCCTCGCCGACGGTGCGTCGTACGGCATCGTCGACGCCCGCAGCTCCTTCATCCAGAACCAGCGCGAGGACTCCTTCCGCGCGATCGTCGAGGACAACGGCGCGACCTTCACCCAGGCCGTCGACGGCGAGAACGTCCAGGAGCAGGCGGCCACCGCCGCCCAGGACCTCATCACCGCCCAGCCCGACCTCGACTTCGTCTACACCACGGGCGAGCCCGCCACCGTCGGTGCCGTCGCCGCCCTCGACCCCGGGAGCGACACGAAGGTCATCGGCTGGGACCTCACCGCGGAGGTCATCGCCGGCATCGACTCCGGCCTGGTCACTGCCGTCGTCCAGCAGGACCCGAAGCAGGAGGGCGTCGAGGCCGTCAACGAGCTCGCCGCCCTGCTCGACGGCGCGGAGCCCGCCGGCTTCATCGACGTCCCGATCACGATCGTGACCGAGGACAACGTCGACCCGTACCGCGAGATCTTCCAGTGACGGATCTGACCAAGGGATCGTCCGGGCAGCCCTCGGGGGCTGCCCCGGGAGCGCAGCGGATCGGTGAGCCCCGCGTCGAGATGCGCGGGATCACCAAGAGCTTCGGCGCCCTCGACGTCCTCCGCGGGGTGGACCTCACGGTCCGCCGCGGGGAGGTCGTCGGGCTCGTCGGCGACAACGGCGCGGGCAAGTCGACGCTGATGAAGATGCTCGCCGGCGCGGTGACCCCCGACCGCGGCGAGATCCGGGTGGACGGCGCACCGCTCACGGGCACCGGCCCGCGGGCGGCCCGCGCCGCGGGGATCGAGATGGTCTACCAGGACCTCGCGCTCTGCAACGACGTCGACGTGGCGGGCAACCTCTTCCTCGGCCGCGAGCTCTACCGCCCGTTCAGCCGACGGCTGGACACCAAGCGGATGCACGAGGAGGCGGCGAAGGACCTCGCCACCCTCCACATCCGCATCACCGACACCCGCCGCATGGTCGGCGCGATGTCGGGCGGCCAGCGGCAGGCCATCGCCATCGCCCGCGCCGTCACCTTCGAGCCGAAGGTGCTGGTGCTCGACGAGCCCACCGCCGCCCTCGCGGCCCGCGAGGTCGAGATGACGCTGCAGCTGATCCGCGACGTCTCGGCCCGGGGGGTCAGCGTCGTGCTGATCACCCACCGCCTGCAGGACCTGTTCGAGGTCGCCGACCGGTTCGTCGTCCTCCACGAGGGCGTCAACCACCGCGAGCTCGCGCCCGCCGAGACCGACCTGGGCGGTCTCGTGACCGCCATGATGGGGAAGTGACCCGATGAGTGCCGACACCACCGCCGCCACGACCGGCAAGGGGACCCCGGCCCCGCCGCGCAACCGCCGCGGGGCGCGCCAGGACTTCGTCACCCGCAACTTCGGCGTCCTGTCCATCGCCGCCGTGCTGGTCGTGCTGTTCGCGTTCTTCAGCGTCCAGACCGACGCGTTCCTGAGCGCCAACAACCTGGTCAACGTCGCCCGGCAGGTCGCCCCGACCGTCATCGTGGCCACCGCGATGACCTTCGTCATCACGACCGGCAACATCGACCTGTCCGTCGGCTCGATCCTGGGCCTGACCGCCGCGGCGCTCGCGATCTTCGCCGAGTCGGGCAGCCCGCTCGTCGCGCTGCTGCTCACCCTCGTGCTGGGCCTGGGCATCGGCCTCGTGAACGGTGCGCTCACCGCGTTCGGCAAGCTCCAGTCGTTCATCGTCACGCTGGCCGCGCTCACCGCCGTCCGGGGGCTCGCGCTGCTCATCACCGACGGGTACTCCACCCCGATCACCTCCGAGGTGCTGCTGCCGATCGGCAACGGCAAGCTCGCCGGCCTCTACACCCCGACCTGGATCGCGGTCGTCGTCGTCGCGTTCGGGTGGTACGTCTTCAACCACACCCGCTTCGGCCGGTACGTCGTCGCCGTCGGCTCCAACGCCGAGTCGCTGCGCCGGGCCGGGGTCGACGTCCGCCGCATCCAGCTCGCCGTCCTCACCCTCACCGGTCTCGCCGCCGGTCTCGCCGGCGTCATCACCGCGACCCGGCTCGCCAGCGGCTCGTCGAACTCCGGCACGCTGTTCGAGCTCGAGGTCATCACCGCGGTCGTGCTCGGCGGCACCGCGCTGATGGGCGGCAAGGGCTCGATCCTCGGCTCCGCGATCGGCGCCGTCACCCTCGGCGTCATCAGCAACGGCCTGGTCCTGCTGCGCGTCGACGTCTACTGGGTGCCGATCACCCAGGGCCTCATCCTCATCGTCGCGATCCTGCTCAACGCCAAGCTGTTCGGCCGGATCTCCGGCCAGAAGGGCTAGGCCCCGGCCATGGGAGCGACCGTCCAGACGGTGACCGGCCCGGTCGACGCCGACGACCTCGGCGTCGTCCTCACCCACGAGCACCTGCTCAACGACGTCTCGTCGTGGTGGACCCGCTCGGAGTCGCGCGGGGTGGACGCCGAGGCCTTCGCCGAGGCCCCGGTGACCGAGGACGTGCTCTGGGAGCTGCGGCAGGACCCGTTCGGCAACCGGCACAACCTGGCGCTGGACGACGTCGATGTCGCCTGCGCCGAGCTCGCCCGGTACGCCGCCCTCGGCGGCACGACCGTCGTCGAGACCACCGGCTGGGGCATCGGCCGCGACCTCGCTGGGCTGCGGACGATCTCCGAGCGCACCGGCGTACGGATCGTCGCGGGCACCGGTTTCTACCTCGACTCCTCCCACCCGGTCGACGTCGTCGCCCTCGGTGCCGACGGCGTCACCGCGCGGCTGCTCGACGACCTGCGCGACGGCGAGGACGGCGTACGCCCCGGCCTGATCGGCGAGATCGGCGTGTCCGCCGACTTCACCGACGCCGAGCGGACCAGCCTCCGCGGCGCCATGGCGGCGCAGGCGGAGACGGGCCTGCCGATCCAGGTCCACCTGCCCGGCTGGTTCCGCCTCGCTCACGACGTCCTCGACGTCGCCGACGAGACGGGCGCCGACCCGGCGAAGGTCGTGCTGTGCCACATGGGGCCGTCCGGCGAGGACGGCGCCTACCAGCGCTCCGTCGCCGACCGCGGCGCGTGGCTGCAGTACGACATGCTCGGCATGGAGGTCTTCTACGCCGACCAGGGCGTGCAGTGCCCCTCCGACGACGACAACGCCCGCCACCTCGCCGCCCTCGTGCGCGACGGGTACGGCGACAGGCTCCTGCTCAGCCAGGACGTGTTCGTGAAGTCGCTCTACCGCCGCCACGGCGGACCGGGCTACGCCCACGTCCTGCAGTACTTCGCGCCCCGCCTCGAGCGGCACGGGCTCACGCCCGACGAGGTGCGTTCCCTGATGACCGACAACCCCCGCCGCCTGTTCGGCGGCTCCACCACCCCCGCACAGATCACCGAGGAGACACCGTGACCCGCGTCCTGCTGGCCGGCGAGAGCTGGATCTCGACCGCCACCCACGTGAAGGGCTTCGACGAGTTCTCGTCGACCACGTTCCACACCGGCGCGGACGCCTTCATCGCCGCCGCGGCGAGCGAGGGCATCGAGATCGAGCAGATGTACGCCCACGACGTGCCCGGGAAGTTCCCCCGCACGGTCGACGCGCTGTCGGCGTACGACGTCGTCATCCTGTCCGACATCGGCGCCAACAGCTTCGTGCTGCCGCCCGAGGTGTTCCTCGAGGGCAAGCGTGCCGACAACCCGCTGCTCGCCCTGGCCGAGTGGACCCGCGGTGGCGGCGGGCTGATGATGGCCGGCGGCTACCTCAGCTTCACCGGCTTCCAGGCCCGCGCGAACTTCCAGCGCACCGCCGTCGCCGACGTCCTGCCCGTCACGATGCTCGAGTCCGACGACCGCGTCGAGGCGCCGCAGGGGGCGTACGTCGCCGTCACCGCCCCCGACCACGCCGCGGCCGCCGGCTGGGGCGGGCTCGTCGAGTCCGCGCCGACGCTGCTGGGCTACAACGTCGTCCACCCGCGCGAGGACGCCACCGTCGTCGCCACCGTCGGCGAGGACGTCCTGGTCGCGACCCGCGAGGTCGGCTTCGGCCGGTCGCTGGTGTGGACCTCCGACATCGGCCCCCACTGGTGCCCCGAGGACTTCCTGGCCTGGGACGGCTTCGCGCCGCTCGTCGGCGCGATGCTGCGCTGGCTGGGCGACCGATGAGCGAACCGACCGGCGGGCCCCTGCCGATCCTGCTCGACTGCGACCCCGGCCACGACGACGCCGTGGCGATCCTGCTGGCGCTCGGCTCGCCCGGCGTACGGCTGCTCGGAATCACCACCTGCTTCGGCAACTGCGCCGTCGCCGACGCGACCCGCAACGCCCAGCGGGTGCTCGCGCTCGCCGGGCGCGAGGACGTGCCCGTAGCGGAGGGAGCCGCGGGCCCGATGCGGGGCGCGACCGCACTGGGCAACTACGTGCACGGCGTCACCGGCCTCGACGGCCCGGAGCTGCCGGAGCCGACGGTGTCGCCCGTGGCGGAGGGCGCGGTGTCGTTCCTCTACCGGACGCTGACCGAGGCCCCCGCGCCCCTGACCGTCGTGGTGACGGGTCCGATGACGAACCTCGGGGTGCTGCTCACCTCGGAGCCCGGCATCGCCGGGAAGATCGCCGAGATCGTCTTCATGGGCGGCTCGACCGAGCGGGGCAACCACACGCCGACGGCGGAGTTCAACACGTACGCCGACCCCGAGGCGCTCGACGTCGTCCTCCGCTCCGGCGTGCCGGTGCGAATGGTCGGGCTCAACCTCACCCACCAGGCGCTGGCCACGCAGCCGGTCGTCGACCGGATGGCGGCCATGCCGCACACCGTCGGTCGCACCTGCGCGGCGTGGATGGGCTTCTTCGGCGACTCCTACGAGCGGATCTGGGAGTTCTCCGCCCCGCCGGTGCACGACCCCTGCACCATCGCGGCACTGCTGGACCCGGACGTGATCCGCTGGCGGCCGTCGTTCGTCGCGGTCGAGCTGGACGGCCGCTGGACCCGGGGCACGACCGTCGTCGACCTGTACGACCGCTACCCCGACGAGCAGCCCAACGCCTCGGTCGCGCTCGAGCTCGACGCCGAGCGCTACTGGGACCTGGTGCTCGCCGCCCTCGACCGGCTCGGCGCGGCGACGTGAGCCACCTGGTCTGCGTCGTCGGCTCGCTCAACGACGACACGACGCTCCGGGTGGAGGCGCTGCCCACCCCGGGCGAGACCACGTTGACCACCACGAGCCGCCTCTCCTCGCCGGGGGGCAAGGGCGCGAACCAGGCCGCTGCGGCCGCCGTCCTCGGGGCGGACCTCGGGTGCGAGGTCGCGATGGTCGGCGCCGTCGGGGACGACGAGCCGGGGGAGCGGTCCCTGGCCGCCCTGACGTCCGTCGGTGTCGACGTCACCCGGGTGGCCCGCCGGGACACCAACGGCACCGGCATCGCCGTCATCACCGTCGACGCGACCGGGGAGAACACGATCGTCGTCGACCCCGGCGCGAACGGCACGCTCGCTCACGGCGAGACCGCGGACGCCGTCGCGGCGCTCGCTCCCGCCGTCCTGGTGCTCCAGCTCGAGGTGCCCCTGCCGGCGGTCAGCGCCGCGGCGCGAGCGGTCGGCCCGGACGGTGGTGGCCTCGTCGTCCTCAACCCCGCGCCGATGCCCGCCGACCCGCAGCCCGTCCGGGACCTGCTGGGCTCGGTCGACGTCCTCGTGCCCAACCGGGGCGAGCTGGGCCGCCTGGCCGGACGCCCCGAGCCGACCACCCACGCCGAGGTGGCCGAGTGCGTCGCCGCGCTCGACCTCACCGGATCGGTCGTCGTCACCCTCGGCGCGGACGGGGCCCTGTGCTTCGAGAAGGGCGCCGAGCCGGTCGCCGTCCCGGGGGAGCGGGTGGACACCGTCGACGCCAGCGGCGCCGGCGACGTCTTCTGCGGCTGCCTCGCGGTCGGCCTCGCCGCCGCCGAGCCCCTGGTCGACGCCGTACGCCGCGCCAACGCCGCCGCCGCCACCAGCACCACCCACCACGGCGCCCGCCTGCTGCACCCCTAGGGCCGAGTCGGCACGTCTGCGCAGCTGAGAGGGCTCGAGTCGGCACGTCTGCGCAGGTGTACGGCGTTGAGTCGGCACGTCTGCGCAGCGTGAGGGGTCTCGACAGGCTCGACCACGGTGGTCGAGCCTGTCGCAAGGGTCGACGGCCCGTGGTCTCCACCGAGGGTTGTCCCACCGGGTCTCGACCCGCGAACGCGGCCTCGCGAGCTCGGCCGCGCGCTCGCTCGACCTGCGCCGCGTCACGGCCTCGCCGGCTCGGCCGTGGCGGCTTGACTCGGCTGTCAGGCCGGGGGAAGGCCGTCCGCGGCGAGGAGGTGGAGGGCGGCGCCGGTGGTGAGGACGCTCGGGTCGAAGACGGCGTCGGCGGCGTGGTTGAAGGCGGTGCGGCCGGGCACCTGGGCGCCGAGGTAGACCATCGCGCCGGGCCAGCGGTGGAGGAAGTAGGCGAAGTCCTCGATCACCATCGACGGGTCCGGCATGTCGAGGACGGTGGCGCGGTCGCCGACGGCGGCCCGCACCCTCTCGACGTACGCCGGGTCGTTGACGACGGCCGGGTAGCCCTCGGTGACCGTGAGGTCGGCCTCGACCCCCACGTCGGCGGCGGTCGACCCGACGAGGCGGTCGAGGGTCTCAAGCAGCGCGTCCCGGCGGCCGGCCGACAGGGTCCGCAGCGTGCCGCGCAGCCGCCCGTCGGTGGGGATCACGTTCACCGTGTTGCCGATCAGCGACTCGGTGACGGTGGCGACGAGGTGCTCCTCGGCGGCGAGCCCGGCGACCGCGTCCCGCAGCCCGGTGACCAGCTCGGCGGCCGCGACGACCGGGTTGCCCGCGAGGTGCGGCTGGCTCGCGTGGGCGCCCGGCCCGCGGTAGTCGACGCGGAACCAGTCGCCGTACGCCATGAACGTGCCGGCCCGCAGGTGCACGGTGTCGGCCGGCCAGGTCGCGTGCACGTGGATCGCGAAGGCCTCGGCGTCCGTCAGGGAGGCCAGGGCCGCGTGCGACTCCAGCGTCGGTACGGCGCCCCGGTCGGTCTCCTCGCCCGGCTGGAACACCAGCACCGTCGGCCGCGCCGGCGGTCGGTCGACGAGCGCGCTCGCCGCGCCCAGCAGCATCGCCATGTGCAGGTCGTGGCCGCAGGCGTGCATCGCGCCGTCCCGCTGCGAGGGGTGCTCGACGCCGCTGCGCTCGACGACGGGCAGCGCGTCCATGTCGGCACGCAGCACGACCGGCGTGCCCGCCCCGGAGCCGGGCAGCGTCACGGTCACCCCCGCCCCGACGTGCACCTCGGGCTCGAGACCGAGGTCCCGCAGGACCCGGGCGACGTACGCGTGGGTGTCGGGCAGCTCGAGGCCGACCTCGGGCTGCTGGTGCAGCGTCCGCTGGTGCTCGGCCATCCATCCCTGCAGGTCCGCCGCCTGCGACCACCGGTCGATCATGACGCCGACGCTATCGGGACCGGCGGCTACGTTGACGAGGTGACGCACTACGACCTGGTCATCCTCGGCGCCGGCTCGGGCAACATGATCGCGGGCCACGACTTCTCCCACCTCCGGGTCGCGATCGTCGACCGCGGTCCTTTCGGCGGCACCTGCCTCAACCGCGGGTGCATCCCCTCGAAGATGTACCTCCACACCGCCGAGGTCGCCCACAGCGCCGCGACCGGCGACCGCTTCGACCTCGCCACGTCGTACGACGGCGCCGACTGGCCCGCGATCCGCGACCGCATCATGGGCCGCGTCGACGAGAACGCCGAGGGCGGGCGCGACGGCCAGGCCGAGAAGGACTGGGTCGACGTCGTCGTCGGCGAGGCCCACTTCACCGGCCCCCGCGAGCTCGTCGTCCACGGCCCCGACGGCACCGAGACCGCGCTGAGCGCCGACCAGGTCGTCATCGCCACCGGCACCCGCCCCGTCGTCCCCCCGATCGACGGGCTCGACGACCTCGCCGACGCCGACCGCGCCCGTGTGCACACCAGCGACACCGTGATGCGCCTCGACAGGCTGCCGGCGACGATGGCCGTCGTCGGCGGCGGGTACGTCGGCTCCGAGCTCGCCCACGTCTTCGCCTCGCTCGGCACGCGGGTGACCCAGGTCGAGTCCGAGGACGTGCTGCTCGCCACCCAGGACCGCGAGGTCGCGGAGGTCTTCACCCGCGAGGTCGCGCAGCGCTGGGACGTCCGCTGCGGCGCGAAGGTCGTCAGGGTCGAGACGGCGGACGGCGGGGAAGGCCTGCGCCTGCACCTGGACGACGACTCGACGCGGGTCGTCGAGTGCCTGCTGCTCGCCGTCGGTCGCCGCCCCAACTCCGACGTGCTCGCCGTCGACAAGGCCGGGGTCGACACCCACGACGACGGCCGGATCGTGGTCGACGCCCACCAGCGCACGTCCGCGGACGGCGTGCTCGCCCTCGGCGACGCCAGCACCGACCACCCGCTCAAGCACGTCGCCAACCACGAGGCGCGCGTGGTCCGCCACAACCTCCTGCACCCCGACGACCCGCGGACGACGGACCACCGGTTCGTGCCGCAGGCGGTCTTCGCCGATCCGCAGGTCGCCGCCGTCGGGCTCACGGAGTCCCAGGCGCGCGAGCAGGTCGCGGACCTGGTCGTCGGGCGCGCCGAGTACGGCGACACAGCCCACGGCTGGGCATTCGAGGAGGACGACCGCCACGGCCCCGCCACCGGCCACCTGGTCAAGCTGCTCGCCGACCGCGCCACCGGCCTGCTCGTCGGCGCGCACCTGGTCGGTCCGCAGGCCTCGGTGCTCATCCAGCCGCTGCTCACGGCGATGGCCCACGACCTCCCGGTCGCCGGCCTGGCGCGGTCGCAGTACTGGATCCACCCCGCCCTCACCGAGGTCGTCGAGGGCGCCCTGCTGGACCTGGAGCGCGCGCTGCGCCACTGAGACCGGCGCCCGGCGTCACGCGCCGACGTCGATCTCCTCGGGGTCGAAGCTCGGGGTGTCGTCGCGCTCGCCGTCGACGCAGTCGTGGTCGATCCCGAGCTCGATCGCACCGGGCTCGACCTGGGACTCCTTGACGCTGGCCTCGAGCGGTCCGCGCGACAGGTTCACGAACGGGGTCCGACCCCGCTCGGAGTCGTCGACCTCCCAGCCGGCGCCGGCCAGCACCCTCTCGGCGTCCTCGATCGCCGCGGCGAGGTCGCCGGTCGTGCTCAGCAGGGCGCCACCGCGGTACTCGTACCCGCTCTCCTCGCAGGTCGTGTAGCGGCCCGAGGCCCTCAGCGGGCGGAGGTCCGCCTCGCCGAGCTGCGCGACGGTCTCCTGCACGCTGGCGCGGACGTCGTCGCGCATGTCCGCACGGTCGACGTCGCCGCTGCCCCCGTCGGAGGAGCACCCCGCGACCAGGGTCGCGAGGAGGGGGACGGCGAGTGCGGTCCTGCGGCTCATGTCACTCCTGGTCGGGGGAGGTGTCGGAACGGCCGGGCTCGTCGTGCGTCACGTCGTCGTCCCAGAACTCGGGGTCGTGCTCCCCGAGCGCCCCGGGCACGCCGGTGTCGACGTTCGGCGGGGCGGCGTTGACGGAGTCGTGGTCCCCGTCGACGACGCGGCCGAGGTTGTAGAGCGACTCGCTGTCGACGTCGAAGTAGTTGTTGTGGTTGTCCGTCAGGGTCTGGTGCCAGCCTCGCTCGTGGTCCTCGGCCTCGAAACGATTGGCGCCGAAACCGGCCGACGAGGGATCGCGACCCAGCCCCGGGCCGCCGGTGGAGTCCATGTCACCCAGGTCGGCGACCCCGTCGCGGCTGTCCCGGCCGACGAAGACGTGGTCCTCGCCCACCCCGAGGTCGCCGGCCGTCTCGGCCGGTCCCGCGCCGGGACTGCCGAGGAGGGCGATGTCGTCGACGTCCAGGCCGTGGTCCGCGGCGGCGTGCGCGGTCGTGGTCGACCCGTAGGAGTGCCCGACCGCCGTCATGTGGGCGGGGTCGTCGGCACGTGCGGCGCGCATGCCGGCCACGTCGTCCGCGAGGGCCTCCCCGCCCTCGGCGGCGCGGCCCTCGCCGAGCGTGGCGGGGTCGTTCCAGGCGTCGGGGGAGTCGTAGCCCAACCAGAACATGGTGGCCACGCTCGAGCCGTCGCCGCCGTACCGGGACGACTCGTAGAGGTTGCGCATCCGTTCGCCGTAGTAGGCGGTGTCGTCGCCCATGGTCGACTTGATGCCGGGCGTGAAGACCGCCACGTCGTCGGCGGTGTCGAGGTCGCCGTACCCGAGGGCCACCGTGCCCTCGCCGTCGAAGGCGGCCGGGTCGTACATCCACAGCGTCCCGCCGGGGTGGTGCCCGTCGATCGGGTCGGTGTAGCCGTCGGCGTCCTGCAGGGCCGTCTCGGTCTCCCGCGCGTTCTTGAGCATCCGCTCCTCGAGCTCGGTGAGCGTCCCCTCCTGCTCCTTGGCCGTGAGCTCGGCGAGGTCCTCGGCGAGCAGGACCCGGTTGGCGTCACCGCGTGCGGACGCGGGCAGCCCGTCGGCGGACCCCAGCACCCCCGGGTACGCCGCGACCACCGCGGCCTGCTCGGCCGGGGTGAGGCCGTTCCACCAGTCGTTGACGGCCTCGGGGGAGGCGCCGTCGCCGGGGGCGCCCGGCTTCCTCATCGCCGAGCGTGCCGCGGACGTGGTCCCGCCGTCGTCGGACAGCGCCTCGCCCGTGGTGTCGGCGGAGCGGAAGGCCTGCGCCAGCAGGCGCTCGTCGGCGTCGACGCGGCGGTGCAGGGCGTCGTGGTCGGCGCGGAGCGTCCGGTAGTCGGCCCCGAGCTCCCGCGCCCGTCGGCGGAGCTCCTCGATCTGGGCGTCGGTCGCGTCGGTGGTCGCCTCGACGTCCGCGATCAGGGCGTCGCGCCGCTGGTCGAGGCGCGATCGCCGCTCCACGAGGTCGTCGTAGCGGCGCAGGTGGTCGGTCAATGCGTCGCCGTGGGCGCTGACGGCGCGGCCGACCCGTTCGATCGTGCCCCGGAGGGCGCTGTGCTCCGCGGACGTCGTCCCCGCGGCCGAGCGGTACGCCTCGAAGGCCGCGCCCTCCCAGCTCGTGAGGTTCGCGAGCTGAGCGGCCTCGTCGGCGACCTCCTCGAACCTCGTGGACGCGCGGTGGAGCCCGGCCGCGAAGGCCTCGATGCGACCGACCTCGCCGTCGGGCCGCTCGATGGTCGGCTCGGCGGGCGGGACGTCGATGACGACCGTCATCCGCGGACGCTCCCCTCGAGGTCGCCGATCTCGCTCGCGCTGAGCTCGTCCTCACCCGTGAAGTCGTCCAGGGTGGCCTGGACCGCGTCGGCGTACCCGCCGGCGAGGTCGGCGCTCTCGGCCGCCAGGTCGGACCAGCTGTCGAGGAACCGCTGGGCCTCGCCCTGCACGCTCGCGGGCAGGCCGCCCGGGTCGTACCCGGCCATGTCCGAGCTGAGCGTCGTCATCCGCTCGCGCACGCTCCGCCAGTCCCTGACCGCACCGCGCAGGCTGTTGTACTCGAGACCCTGTGTGCTCACGCCGCACCTCCCGCCACCAGCCGACGCGCCGCCGCGCGGGGCACGACGAGACCGCCGGAGCGGTAGCGGACCACGACGCGGCCGGTGTCGACCGCGGCCAGCACGAGGGCCTCCTCGCGGCGGGCACCCTCACCGCGGGAGGCCAGGACCCGGGGCGTGCCGTCGGTGGGCTCGGTGACGGTCCACCCCTCGTCGCGCAGCGCGGTGGCGCCCCGGTCGACGGCGAGCGCCGCGGTGACCGGGTCGGCCTGGGTCAGGACGCGGCTGATCTCCCGGCGTACGACGCCCTTCCGCGGGCCGTGGGTCCACCGCGGCGGCGGACCGGCGGGGTCGCACTCGTCGGCTCCGGTGCAGGCCAGCCAGAGCTCGGCCGTGAGGATCTCGGCGCGCTCCGCCGCGGCGACGACCACGGCGGGCTCGTCGTACGACGGGTCCGCCTCGGCGTCGCCCGACGGCGTCCTCGCCTCCGGGGGCAGCAGGACGACGTCGACCGCGGGCCGTCGGCGCCGGAAGGCCCCCCAGAAGGGCTCGCGCAGGATCCGTTCCCGCTCGCGCTCCCGGGTCGTGCTGACTTGCTCGGGCTCCGTGGGTCGGTGTGGCAAGGCCATCCCTCCGCTGGGGTCACCACGGTCCTACCCGCTCCCAGCGCGCCCAAACCTCGGGGACCCCACCGCCCGGCCGGTCAGGCGGAGGAGGGCTCGATCGTGCTCCGCAGGCGGCCCAGGCTCTCGCGCAGCCAGCGCGAGACCGTCGCCTGGGTGACCCCGAACTCGTCGCCGATCTCGGACTGGGTCCGCTCCTCGACGAAGCGCAGGTAGATCACTCGGCGGTCGCGGGCGTCGAGCGCCCGCATGGGGGCCGCGAGGACAGCGCGCGCCTCGGCGGCGTCGTACCCCTCGCGGGCGGCGGGGAGCAGGTCGCCCAGCGTGGAGCCGGACGCGGCGTCCGCGGGCAGGTCGAGCGAGGTCGGCTGAAAGCAGCCGCGCGCGGAGGCCGCCTCGTCCTGGTCGCGTCGGCTCACCCCCAGGTCGGCGGAGATCTCGTCCGGGGTGGGCTCGCGACCCAGCGTGAGCCGCAGCTCCTCGGCCGAGATCCGCATCCGCTGCTGGAGCTCCTGGATGCGCCGGGGCGGGCGCACGGCCCAGCCCTGGTCGCGGAAGTGGCGGAGCACCTCGCCGCGGATGGTGGGCACGGCGTAGTCGAGCAGGTCGCGCTCGTGGGTGACCTCGAAGCGCTGCACGGCCTTGACGAGGCCCTCGCAGGCGACCTGCTGCAGGTCGTCGAGGGCGATGCCGCGGTTGGCGTAGCGGCGGGCGACGGCCATGGCGACGCGGCGGTTGAGCTCGACCACGGTCGCCAGCAGCGCCTGACGACGCTCAGGGTCGGACTCGGTGGAGGCCTCGAGGAGGAGGTCCGTCGTGCGGACCTGGCGTTCGTCGTGACTCAGCGGACGGTCGGGGCGACCGTGCGAGAACGGGGACGTGGAGGAGGGCGGGGTGGAGACAGACACGGGGGGCACCGTCCGAGATGTGGAGCGGCCCCGCCGGTTGGCTGCAGCGGAGTGATGTCCTCGACGCTAGCGCACCCCCCCACCCCGGGGAAGGGAGTTTCTCGCGTGACCTGGTGGGGTACCGGGACGGCTCCCAGGCCGCCTGGTCTGCAGCCTGGGAGCCTGGTCGGATCAATTCCGCGCGGATTCAATCTCGACGTACTGGCGCGGTAGCCCCTCGCGGCCAGGGCGATACGCGAATCCGGTCACCGTCGCGGACGATCTCGTCACGCTCCCGGCACGGGCCGTCTGCTGGAGGCGCTCCTGGGGGTATCGAGCCACCGGGCCACCGGCGCTACGGTGGCCCCGGGTCGATTCGGGCGACCCGCACGACCCCGACGAGGAGACCATGGAGCAGCACGACGCCGCAGCGTTCGCCCGGCTGGCCCGGGAGATGCAGGCACAGTCCGAGGAGCCGTTGACCGCGGCCACCATCATCCGGCTCGCGACGACGAGCCTGCCCGACGTCGACCACGCCAGCATCACCATCAGGCTGCGCGGCGGTCGCTACCGGTCACTCGGCGCCAGCGCGGAGTCGGTCGAGAAGGCCGACGCGGCCCAGCACGACCTCAAGGAGGGTCCGTGCGTCGAGGCCATCGACGAGGACGACTGGTTCCTCAGCACGGACCTGGAGAAGGACGAGCGCTGGCCGCGCTGGGGCCCGTTCGCCGCGGAGCTCGGGTTCGGCTCGCTCCTCGGCCTGCCGCTCGTGCAGGGCAAGGAGCCTGCGGCCTCCCTCAACCTGTACGCCGACGGGACCGGCCGCTTCACCGACCCCGAGGCGCTGACCCAGGCCCTCCTGTTCGCCACCCACGCGGCCACGGCGCTCGCCTCGGCGCACGAGATCAGCGGCCTGCAGACCGCCGTCGCCTCCCGGCACCTCATCGGCATGGCCCAGGGCGTCCTCATCGAGCGGCACGGACTCACCGCCGCCCAGTCCTTCTCCTTCCTGCAGCGGCTCTCGTCGACGAGCAACGTCAAGCTCCGGGACGTCGCCGAGCAGGTGCTGGCCGGGGAGCACTCCGCGGCGGCCCGGGGAACGACCGGTGCGACGGGCGCGAACGACGACGCCGGCGACGGCACCCCGGAGTCCGCCCCGGTCGGCTGAGGCGGCCTCACGGCTCGAGCGACACCGTCTCCCCGGCCCCGACGGTTCGCACCCGGGAGGTGAGGCCCCGGGCCCGGCACGTGTCCAGGAAGTCCGACAGCGGTGAGCGGAAGACGCCGTAGTCACTGTGGTGCACCGGCACGGTCACGCCCGGTCGCAGCAGCTCGACGAGGTCGGCGCCCTGCGTCGCGTCCATCGTCACCAGCAGACCGAGGATGCGGGTCCCCCCGAGGTGGGCGACCATGGCGTCGAGCGGTCCTCGCCGGTCGACGACCTCCGCCAGCCAGGGCCGGTGCAGGGTGTCGCCGGTGACGTAGGTGCGGTGCGTCCCGCCGTCCGGGTCCCCGAGCTCGAGGACCGAGCCCATGACGTCCGGCAGCAGGTGCCGCACCGGGCCGGCGCGTGCACCACGGCCCGACGTACGTACGCCCCCGCATGGCCGGCCCACCGGCGGGCACCACGACGGTGATGAGGACCTCCTACTGGTACGCCCACCGCCCCTCCCGACCCGCGCCGGCACCGCCGGTCGCGATGCCGACCGAGGTCGACGTGGCCGTGGTCGGTGGTGGCATCACCGGGCTCACCGCGGCCGTGCTGCTCGCGCGCGCCGGGAGGTCGGTCGCCCTCCTGGAGGGCCGTCACCTCGGCGGTGGGACGACCGGGCGCAGCACGGCGAAGGTGAGCCTGCTGCAGGGCACCCGGCTGTCGTCGCTGGCCGACCAGCACCCGCCGGCCGTCCTGTCGTCGTACGTCGAGGCGCACCGGGCGGGCCAGGCGTGGCTGCTCGACTTCTGCGAGGCGCACGGGGTCGAGACGCAGGAGCGGGCGGCGGTGACGTTCGCCCGCAGCGCGAGCGGCGCCCGGACGGCGCACCGCGAGCTCGCCCTCGCCCGGGAGCACGGCCTCGACGCGAGCTGGCGGAGCGACCTCGACCTGCCGTTCCCGACCTCGGGCGGCGCGCGGCTCGAGGGCCAGGCGCAGGTCGACCCGGTCTCGGTGGTCGAGGCCCTCGCCGCGGAGGCCGTCTCCCGGGGCGTCCAGCTGCTGGAGGGCACCCGGGTCGAGCGCGTCGCCGGCCGGGAGCCCGTGCGCGTCACGACCTCCGCCGGGCGCATCCACGCCGGTGCCGTCGTCGTCGCGACCGGGATGCCGATCCTCGACCGGGCCGGTTGGTTCGGCCGCATGGTCCCCGCCCGGTCGTACACGCTCGCGCTCGCGACGCCCTCCCGGGCCGTCGACGCGATGTACCTCTCCGCCGAGGGCGGCCCGTCCTCGCGGTCGCTGCGCGACGCCGTCCACCCCGAGCACGGGCCCGTCGTCCTCGTGGGCGGGGCGGGCCACACCACCGGCCGGGACCACCCGGGGACGCGACTCGCCCAGCTCCGCGACTGGTCGGCCCGGGCCTTCCCCGAGGGACGCGAGCTGGCGGCGTGGTCGGCGCAGGACTACGTGCCGGCCCGGGGCCTGCCGTTCGCCGGCCCGGTGCTGCCCGGCAGTCCGCACGTCATGGTCGCCGGCGGCTTCGCGAAGTGGGGCATGACCGGGGGCGTGGCCGCCGCGCTGGCGGTGACCGCCCAGCTCACCGGCAGCCGCCCGGACTGGGCCGACGTGATGGACCCCTGGTCGCGCCGCGAGCTGCGGTCGCTGCCGTCCCTGGCCGCCGACAACGCCGCGGTCGCCCTCGAGCTGGCGCGCGGCGTCGTCCGCACCGTCCGGCCGGGTGACCGGGTCGGGCTGGGCGCGTCGCGCCCGGTGGCCCGCGCCACCGACGACCAGGGGACGACGGTGTCGTCGCTCTGCACCCACCTCGGCGGGGTCGTGGCCTGGAACGACGTCGAGCGCAGCTGGGACTGCCCGCTGCACGGCTCGCGGTTCGGCCCACGCGGCGACGTGCTGGAGGGGCCGGCGACCTGCGGGCTCCGGCAGAGGAGGTCCTGAGATGGGTGTGGTCCGCCGTCACGTGGACGCACCGGTCGAGGACGTCTGGGCGACCCTCGCCGACGGGTGGCTCTACCCGCTGTTCGTCACCGGGGCGTCGCGGATGCGCGAGGTGGACGACCACTGGCCCGAGGTGGGCGCCGAGCTGCATCACTCCTTCGGCGTGTGGCCGGCGGTGCTGGACGACACCACCCAGGTCCTCGAGTCCGTGCCCCGCACGATGCTGCGCCTCGTCGCGCGGGGCCGTCCCGGAGGGGAGGCCACCGTCACGTTCGTCCTGCACGCCACGGACCACGGCACCGAGGTGGTCCTCGAGGAGGACGTCACCTCCGGGCCCGGCCTGCTGGTGCCGAAGCCGCTGCGCGACCTGGCGATCCGGCACCGCAACCTCGAGACGCTCCAGCGCCTGACGTACGTCGTCGAGCGTCGTACGCGCCCGGACTGAGCCGCCCGTCAGGACCGACGTGCAGAAGGCCCCGATCCGGTCACGGATCGGGGCCTTCTGAGCACTTCTGCACGTCGGTCCTCGCGGCTGCCGACGTGAGGGGGTCCTCAGCGGACCGGCGGCGCCCCCGCCCATCCGGCCCGCGGAGGAGTTCTAGGGGCGGAAGATGGTCTTGACCATCCCGTCGTCCTTCTGCTGGAAGGTCGCGTACGCCGACGGGGCGTCGGACAGCGGCAGGCGGTGGGTGGCGAAGTCCTCGACGCCGAGGACGTCCTCGTCCTGCTGCAGCACGCCGAGGATGTCGTCGCTCCAGCGCCGCACGTTCGCCTGGCCCATGCGCAGCTGGATCTGCTTGTCGAACAGCTGCAGCATCGGCATGGGGTCCGCGGCGCCGCCGTACACGCCGGAGATCGAGATCGTGCCGCCGCGGCGGACGCACTCGATGGCCTGGTAGAGCGCGGCCATCCGGTCGACGCCGGCGGTCTCCATGACCTTCTGGCCGAGGCGCTTGGGCAGGAAGCCGACGGCCTTGTGCATCGCCGTGACGGTGCGCGAGCCGTGCGCCTCGAGGCCGACGGCGTCTATGACGGCGTCGGTGCCGCGCCCGTTCGTCCGCTCCCGGACGAGGTCGGCGACGGCGTCCGCGCCCACCTGGGCCAGGTCGATGACGTCGGCGCCGCGGGCGGCGACCCGGGCGAGACGCTCCGGGACGAGGTCGACGACGATGACCTGCAGACCGCGCAGGAGCGCGATGCGCGCGGCCATGTCGCCGATCGGGCCGGCGCCGAGCACGAGCAGCGAGCCGCCCTCGGGCACGTCGGCGTACTGCACCCCCTGCCAGGCGGTCGGCAGCACGTCGGACAGGTAGAGGAACCGGTCGTCGCTGGGCCCCTCGGGCACGACGATCGGCAGGTGGTCCGCGAACGGCACCCGCATGGCCTCGGCCTGGCCGCCGGGGACCTGGCCGTAGAGCTTGGAGTAGCCGAAGAGGCCGGCGCCGGTGCCCTGGTCGCGGTTCTGGGTGGTCTCGCACTGGCTGTGCAGGCCCTGGCTGCAGGTCCAGCAGGTGCCGCAGGAGACGTTGAACGGGACGACGACGCGGTCGCCGCGCTTCAGCGTGGAGACGTCGCTGCCGACCTCCTCGACGACGCCCATCGGCTCGTGGCCGACGACGTCGCCGGGGGTCATGAAGGGCGCGAGGGGCTCGTAGAGGTGCAGGTCGGAGCCGCACAGGCCGGTGCTGGTGACCCGGACGATCGCGTCCGTGGGGTCGACCAGGACGGGGTCGGGGACGTCGGTGACCTGCATGTCACGGGGTCCCTGCCAGGTGACGGCCTTCACGCGGTGGCCCCGGGGGAGCTGCTGGTCTGCTGTGTGGGTCGCATGGCCTCCCGTGCCCCTGACCTGCGCGGTCATGCGGACCCGGCGCTCCCGGTGGTCGAGGTGCGAGGAGCGCCTGCGACGAGCCTCGATCTCCGGATCAGGTGGCGGCCAGCGGCGAGAGGTGGGCGCGGGCGCCGAGCCAGCGCCGGACGGAGCCGAGGGCGTCGAGCTGCAGGACGTCGGGCCCGTCGGGCAGGCGCTCGCCGACGACGGTGAGGGAGTCGAGGCAGCGGTGGCCGGCGAGCACCGCGACGCCGTCGCGGACGCCGGGGGAGAGGTCGAGGTCCTCGGCGAGCACCGGTCGCCCGGCGCGGGTGAGGCGGGTGGTGGTCCGCAGCGCGCCGCCGACCTCCCCGCTGCGACCGAGGACGACGGTCTCCCGCAGCGCGACCACCGAGTCCTCGTCGACCGCGACGGTCGTCGCCCGGTCCACCGCGGCGCCGTCGGCGACGACGAACGGCTCGCCCCGCCAGGTCACGCGGGCGCCGCGGCAGGCGGTCACGGTGACGTCCCAGCGGGCGCCCCGCCCGGCGGGGTCGGCGCGCATGTCGTAGGTGACCGTCCCGGCGGGCTCGGTCACCACCAGGTGGACGGGCCCCTCGACGCGGACGTCGACCGCGACCTCGTCCCCGGCGAGCAGCAGCGCCTGCCCGGCGAGCAGCGCGACCTCGACGGTGCCCGTCGCCGCGGTGCGGACGCGGCGCGCCTGCAGCAGCCCGTGGCCGAGGTCGACCCGCGGGCGGCCCCCATCGGCACCGGGGTCGACCCGCAGGTCAATGCGGGTGCGCATGCGCCTCGCCGTGGGTGTGCGGCGCCATCGGGCCCGGGTCGACGGGCACGTGGTCGCCGCTGCGGTGGGCGGCGAGGGTGCGTCGTACCCAGTCGGCGAGGGCGGCGACCGAGGCGTCGTCGTCCCGGGACAGCGCGAGCACGGGCCGCCCGTCGCGGGCGTGGCCGGCGTCGTGGAGCATCCGCTCGACGTCCACCCCGACGTACGGCGCGAGGTCGGTCTTGTTGAGCACCAGCAGGTCGGCGCGAGCGATGCCGGGGCCGCCCTTGCGCGCCACGTCGCCCCCGCCGGCGACGTCGAGGACGAACAGCTGGGCGTCGACGAGCGCGGGCGAGAACGTCGCGGTGAGGTTGTCGCCGCCGGACTCCACGAGGACGACGTCCAGCGGCCCCTGCTCGGCCTCGAGCGTCTCGACGGCGATGAGGTTGGCGGTGACGTCGTCGCGGATCGCGGTGTGGGGGCAGGCGCCGGTCTCGACGCCGACGATGCGGTCGGCGGGCAGGACGCCGACGCTCCGCAGGAAGCGGGCGTCCTCGTCGGTGTAGATGTCGTTCGTGACGACGCCGAGGCGCAGCTCGTCGGCGAGCACGCGACAGATCGTCGCGATCAGCGAGCTCTTGCCGGTGCCGACGGGTCCGGCGACACCGAGCCGCAGCGCGCGGGTGGGGATCTGCTCAGGCATGGAACAACCTCATCGGGGCTCTCGCGTGCCGCTCGGCGAGCACGTCGGTCATCGGTGCGCCGGCCGCGGGGATCGCGGCCGGGTGGGTCAGGTGGGCGGTCGCGGCGACGACGGCCTCCAGCTCCGGCCCGGCGGCGGCGAGCCGGGCGGTGGCGGCGACGGGGTCGGACGGCAGCAGCTTCAGCGAGGCGGCGGTGACGCTCTGCGCGTCGTCGTACGCCGCCAGCCGGGCGACCTGCGCCGCGGCGAGGCCGGTCACGGCGCCGACGACACCGAGGACGACGGGCCGCGCCACCTCGGCGTCCGGGGGCAGGTGGTCGAGGGTCGCGGGCCAGACCCGGGCGGCGAGCCGCAGCCACCCCCGGCCGAGCCGCCGGGAGGCGACGCGCAGCGCGGGGCTGGGCGTCCGGGCGGCCCAGTGGGCCTCGACGTCGAGGAGGTCGTCGGGGGAGCCGCCGGCGAGGGCGACGCGGCGGGCGACGACCGCCGTCCCCGCCTCGACGCGGACGACGGTCGCGAGCCGGGACGCGACGTACGCCGAGACGCCCTCGCCGTCGCCGACCAGGCCGGCCGTCACCGCGGGCTCGAGGCCCGCCGACTGGGTGTGCCCGCCGACGGGGAGCCGCGCGTCGGCCAGCAGCAGGCCGACGAAGGCGGCGTCGACGGGGGAGTCCGTCACGATCAGAACAGCGCGTGCAGCTGCGCCAGCGGCAGCCGGTCGGCGGGCGCGGGCTCGACGAGGTCACCGTCGACGGTGATCGCGAACGTCTCGGGGTCGACCTCGATGACGGGCAGGACGTCGTTGTTGCGCATCTGCGCCTTGCCGACGCCCCGGGTGTCGGCGACCGGCAGCAGGCGGCGGCGCAGCCCGAGCCGGTCGGCGAGGCCGTCGTCCAGGGCGGCGGGGGCGACGAAGCTGACCGAGCAGTCGGCGCCGACCGCGTCGCCGAAGGCGGGACGCATCAGCACCGGCTGCGGGGTCGGGATGGAGGCGTTGGGGTCGCCCAGCGCGGCCCAGGCGATGGTGCCGCCCTTGACGACCAGCGCGGGCCGCCAGCCGAACGACGCCGGCTCCCACAGCGCGAGGTCGGCGAGCTTGCCGACCTCGACGGAGCCCACCTCCGCGTCGACGCCCTGCGCGATCGCGGGGTTGATCGTGTACTTCGCGACGTAGCGGCGGGCGCGCTCGTTGTCGGCCGGCATCGCCTCCGACAGGCGGCCGCGGCGGTGCTTCATGACGTGCGCGACCTGCCAGGTGCGGGTGACCACCTCGCCGATCCGGCCCATCGCCTGGGCGTCGGAGGACGTGATCGACAGGGCGCCCATGTCGTGGAGGACGTCCTCGGCGGCGATCGTCGTCGCGCGGATCCGGGACTCGGCGAACGCGAGGTCCTCGGGGACGTCGGGGGACAGGTGGTGGCAGACCATCAGCATGTCGACGTGCTCGGCGACCGTGTTGACGGTGTGCGGCAGCGTCGGGTTGGTCGACCCGGGGATGACGTGCGGCCGGCCCGCGATGGTGAGGATGTCCGGCGCGTGGCCGCCGCCGGCGCCCTCGACGTGGAAGGCGTGGATCGACCGTCCGGCGATGGCGTCGAGGGTGGAGTCGACGTACCCGGCCTCGTTGAGGGAGTCCGAGTGCAGCGCGACCTGCAGGCCCCACTCGCCCGCGGCGGTGAGCGCGGCGTCGATGGCGGCGGGGGTGGAGCCCCAGTCCTCGTGGACCTTGTAGCCCGCCGCGCCGCCGAGGGCCTGCTCGGCCAGCCCGGCCGCGGAGACGGTGTTGCCCTTGCCGAGCAGCAGGACGTTGAGCGGGACGGCGTCCAGCGCGCGGTGCAGCCGTCCGAGGTGCCAGGCGCCCGGGGTGACGGTGGTGGCCTTGGAGCCCTCGGAGGGCCCGGTGCCGCCGCCCACGACGGTGGTGACGCCGGTGGCGAGCGCCTCGTGGAGCTGGCTGGGGGAGAGCAGGTGGACGTGGGAGTCGATGGCGCCGGCGGTGAGGATCCGGCCCTCGCCGGCGATGACGTCGGTCGAAGGCCCGATGCGCAGGGCGGGGTCCACGCCGTCCGCGACGTCGGGGTTGCCGGCGCGGCCGATGCCGCAGATCCGCCCGTCGCGGATGCCGACGTCGGCCTTCACCACGCCCCACCAGTCGAGGACGACGACGTTGGTGACCACCGTGTCGGGGGCGCCCCCGGCGCGGGTCGTCGTCCCCTGCGCCATCGACTCGCGCACGGACTTGCCGCCACCGAAGACGGCCTCCTCACCACCGACGGTGAGGTCGCGCTCGACCTCGACCCACAGGTCGGTGTCGGCGAGGCGGATCTGGTCGCCGGTGGTAGCGCCGTACAGGGCGGCGTAGCGGGAGCGGTCGATGAGCACCATCAGAAGTCCTTCCCTCGCTGAAGACCGGGGACGCGTCTCGCGCCCGCCAGCGCGACGGCGACGACCTCGCGGGAGGCGCCGGGCTCGAAGCGGACGGAGGTGCCCGACGGGATGTCGAGCCGGAACCCCTGGGCCGCCTCGCGGTCGAAGTCCAGCGCGCCGTTGGCGTCGGGCAGGTGCAGGTGGGAGCCGATCTGGACGGGCCGGTCGCCGGTGTTCTCGACGACCAGCGTCACCGTCTCGCGGCCCTCGTTGAGGGCCACGGTGCCCTCGCCGACCCGGACCGCGCCGGGTCCGGAGCCGTCGTACGCCGCCCCGATGGGGTCGTGGACGGTGACGAGCTTGCGGCCGTCGGGGAACGTCGCTTCGACCTGCACGTCGTGGAGCATCTCGGCGACGCCGTCCATCACGTCGTCGGGGCCGAGGACGTCGCGCCCGGCCTCCATCAGCTCGGCGACCGTGGCGCCGTCGCGGGCGCGCTCGATCACCCAGCAGGACAGCAGGGCGATGGCCTCGGGGCGGTTGAGGCGGACGCCGCGGGCCTGGCGGTCGCGGGCGACCATGCCGGCCGTGGCGAGCAGCAGCTTCTCGACGTCGCCGGGGGTGAGGTCCACGGGGTGCTCCTGCCGCTCGCGGGGTGCGGACGAGCAGCAGACCACACACGACACCCCGCCCGCACCGGGTGTCTGTCTCCGGTGGGACGGGGTGTCGTGGTGGTCACACGGGTCCCACCCGGTGATCGAGGTGTGAGGGCCGCTAGGCCCGAGCCACGAGATCCGGTGGGACGTGCTGCGGCCGTCACCGGGTTTCGAGGCTCACGTCGTTCGCACCTCGACCTCCGGGGCAGGGATCACGCGACGCGCGAGACCCCGGGGATGCGGCTGAGCTGCGCGCGGACGAGCTGCTCGGGGCGCTGCTGCTCGCCCTGGACCGAGCCCAGGACGACGAGGGCGCCGGTGACCGCGGGGATGGCCCACTGGACGATCTTCAGCTGGCGCTGCGCCGAGGCGACCTCGGGGCTGGTGCCGGCGCCGGGCTCGGTGGCGCCCTGTCCGCCCTGGTGCGAGCCCTCGCCGACCTTGCGGCCGAGCACGCCGGCGTACGCCGTGAGCCCCATCGCCGCGAGGGTCAGCGCGGCCTTGGCGTTGGTGTTGGACTTCGCGCCGGGCTGGGCCGCGACACGCGCCTTGTTGGCGCCGATGAGGCCGAGGCCGCCGACGAGGTGGACGCCGATCGCCGCGGCGTCGACGGGGGCCCAGCGGGCCCAGCCCTTCGCGGAGAGCTCGAGGCGCTCCTTCGGGTCGTTGGCCTGGGCGGCGGCACCGTTGAGGCCCACCGCACCCATCAGGCCGCCACCGAACCAGGCGGCCAGGCCGACGTCGTGCATGCTGCGGGAGATCGAGTTGCCTGCCATGGAGAAGCTCCGTCGTGTCGAGGGGCGCCCCGGTCGTCCGACCCGGGCGCGAGCACTCCCGTACCCGGGGCCGAGGGGTCCGATCCGACCCCCCGCCGACACGCCCGGGCTCGATCCATCGCCGCGCGAGGGGTACCGCGCGGGCATGCACAAGACCTCCTCAGCCGTGCCGCAGCCGCAGCACGAGCCCCCGCTCACCGTGCCGACGGCCGCCGGGGGACCAGCCCGCGTCGGCGGCCTCCGCGGCCAGCGTGTCGGCCTGACGGTCGTCCCCGAGCTGCACCAGCAGGCTCGAGCCGGGGGCCAGGTGACCGCTGACCGCCGCCACGCAGGCCCGCGCCGGGCCGAGGCCGTCGAGGCCGCCGTCGATGGCGGTGAGCGGGTCCTCCGGGAACCGCTCGACCTGCGTGCTGCGGACCCACGGCGGGTCGGCCAGCGCCAGCGCGAACACCTCGCCGTCCACCAGGACCTCCGCGAGGTCGCCCAGCCGGGCCTCCACCTCGTCGAGCCCGTTCGCCTCCGCGTTGTGCGCGACGAGCCGGCAGCAGGCGGGGTCGGCGTCCACCGCGACCAGCGGGCGGCCCGACCGGTGCGCCGCGAGCAGGCCGATCTGTCCCGCGCCGGTGCAGAGCTCGAGCAGCGGCCCGGGCGGGGCGTCGTGGAGGAGCTCGGCGGCCCAGTCCGACTGCATCGCCGTCCACGGCCGGGGTTCGAGCACACCCGGGGTGTGGGCGATCTTCAGGTCGGCGAACGTGTGGTGCGTGAGCGTCATCGGTCTCTCCTCTCCCGGCCCTCCGATCGGGAGGGTGGTGGGGCCCCGGTGACCCGTCCGGTGACCGCCATGCACCCGGGCGTCCTGACGGGGGGTGCGCGATGAGGCTCCCGGCGGCCCGCGGAGCGGTCGGCGCCCGGCTGCACGACCTCCTCCTGTCCGACCCCGGCGACCGTCTCGTCCGCGGCGCGGACGACGCCGTCCGTGCGGTGGGCGAGGACCCCGACGACGACGCGCTCAGCCTGTGGACCGTGCAGGAGCTCGGCTACCGCGGCTTCGAGGAGGTCGACGACGCCTGGGAGCACCACCCCGCCCTGACGCCGCTCACCCACGCCCTCGAGTCGGAGCTGGAGGCCCGGCTGCGGCAGCGGTACGACGCCGCGCGCGCCGACCTCCCCGCCTCGACCGGCGACGTCGCCGCCGACCTGTTCGCCCTCGCCGAGACCCACGACGGCCCGTCGCTGGCGCGCCACGTGGAGCGGCACGCCACCCGCGACGAGGTCACCGAGCTGCTGCGGCAGCGGTCGGTCTACCACCTCAAGGAGGCCGACCCCACGGCGTGGGTGATCCCCCGCCTGGACGCGGCCCCGAAGGCGGCGCTGGTCCAGGTGCAGTACGACGAGTACGGCACCGGCCGCCCCGAGGCCGTCCACCACGCGCTGTTCGAGCGCGGCATGGCGGACGCCGGCCTCGACGCGTCGTACGGCGCCCACGTCGGCGAGGCGTGGCTCGAGACGCTCGAGCAGAACACGACGATGGGGCTGTTCGGCCGCCACCGCCGGTTGCGCGGCGCCGCGCTCGGACACTTCGCGGCGTTCGAGACCACGAGCTCGCTGCCGTCGCGCCGCCTGGCGCGGGGCATGCGCCGGCTCGGCTTCCCGGAGTCGCTCGCGGCGTACTACGACGAGCACGTCGAGGCGGACGCCGTCCACGAGCAGCTCGCGGTCCGGGAGGTGTGCGGCGCGCTGGTGGCCGCGGAGCCGGACCAGGCGGAGTCGGTGATGTTCGGGGCGTGGACCTGCCTCGACCTGGAGTCCCGCAACGCGGCCGCGACCCTGCAGCGGTGGGGTCGCGGGGAGGCGGCGGCGTGACCGCCCGCATCCGCGCCTGCCCCGACGGCCCACTCCTCGTCGACGGCGACGTCGAGGTGACCACCGAGGATGGCGTCGTCCACCGCTCCACCCGCCCCGTCACCGCGGTCTGCCGCTGCGGCGCCTCCGCCGTCGCGCCGTGGTGCGACGGCACCCACAAGCTCCTGGACCGCCCGTAGGAAAGGTGGTCGAGCGGTTCCGTCGGAGATCGAGGTGCGAGGCCGGCCGCGGCCGAGCCACGAGATCCTGTGCGAGGTCGCGGGGCCTCGGGCGGGGTCTCGTGGCTCGTCGCCGGGGCTCCTCGCACCTCGACCTCCGGTGGGTCCGGGGTGCGTCGTGGTCGGGGATCGAGGTGCGAGGCCGGCCACGGCCGAGCGGTTACGTCGGAGATCGAGGTGCGAGGCCGGCCACGGCCGAGCCACGAGATCTGGTGCGAGGTCACGGGGCCTCGGGCGGGGTCTCGTGGCTCGTCGCCGGGGCTCCTCGCACCTCGACCTCCGGTGGGTCCGGGGTTCGTCGAGGTCGGGGATCGAGGTGCGAGGCCGGCCACGGCCGAGCGGTTACGTCGGGGATCGAGGTGCGAGGCCGGCCGCGGCCGAGCCACGAGATCCGGTGCGGGATCACGGGGCCTCTGGCGGGGTCTCGTGGCTCGTCGCCAGGGCTCCTCGCACCTCGACCTCCGGGGCTCCTCGCACCTCGACCTCCGATGCGGGGTGGGCTCAGCCCCAGCCGCCGAGCCACGCGTCGAGGGCGACGCCGGTGGCGTCGGTGACGCCCGGCGGGGCGGGCTCGGTGGCTTCCACCAGCGGCTCGAGGTCCAGGTCGGCGCGACGACGGAGGCGCAGGTCCGTGACCGTCGCGAAGCCGCCGCGGTCGACGGCGCCCACCCCGGGCGGGGGTGGGGCGGCCAGCGCGCGCCACGCCTCGGGCTCGGCCCGGACGCCGCGGTGCAGGTGCACCCGCAGGGCCGCACGCTCGAGCGCGGGGTCCGACGTGCGGCGCACCCGGTCGTCGCCGACGTCGGACCACAGCCCCCGGTCGCTGAGCACCACGGCCTGCGGCGCCGCGGCCAGCAGCCCGTCGGCGGAGACCAGCAGCGCGTGGTCCGACACCGACTCCTCGTGCGTGACGACGACCCGCGGCGGCGCCGAGCGGAGCCCGCGGAACGCCACCGGCCACGCGTGCACCCGGCGACCGATCGCCACCGCCTCCCGCGTACGACGCTCGGACGTCGTCGGCTCGGACCGGTCGCCCTCCCCGGCCGCGGGTCCGTCGTGCCAGGCGACCGCGGCGGGCACGTGCCGGAGCCGGCCGCCGGCGGTCCACCAGCGGTGCGCGAGCTCCCAGTCCTCGCCGCCGTAGCCGACCAGCCCGGCGTCGAAGCCGCCGAGCCGCGCGAACCACGCCGCGGAGCAGGCCATCGTCGCGGAGATGACGTACCGGAACGAGGAGGCGTCGGCGGCCCGCAGGTCGTCGGTGTCGCGCCAGCCGTCGGCCAGCCAGGCCGGGTCGGCCAACGCGTGCTCCGTGGCCCCCAGGAGGGGGTCGTCGGGGTCCAGTCCGGGGAACACCGTGTGGTGCCGCAGCCCCACGGCGAGCACGTCCGGCTCGGCGTCGACGACCGCGGCGAGCGCCCCGACGTACGACGGCTCGGGGGCGGTGTCGGCGTCGAGGAAGACCAGCACGTCGCCGGTCGCCACGGCGGCGCCGCGGTTGCGGACCCGCGCGGCGCGGAAGCCGTCGTCGGGCTGGCGCACGAGGCGGACGCCGTCCGGCAGCGTCGGCGTCGTCGCCGAGCCGTCGTCGGCCACGATCACCTCGTGCGGCACGACGTCCTGCCGGGCCAGGGCGGCGAGCGTGCGGGCGAGCTCGGCGGGCTGCTCGTAGTGGGCGACCACCACCGAGACCCGACCGGACCTCACGGGACCGCCCACAGCGCCGGCCACCGTCGCCACCACCGCTCGTAGGCCTGGGCGACCTCCGGCAGCCGGGGTCCGGGCGCGGGCCCGTCCAGGTCGCCCGACGCCCGGTCGGCGAGGCGAGCCCGGAGGCGCTCGGCCAGTCCGTCGGCCCCGGCGTCGGTGTCCAGCAGCTCGAGGGTGTCCGGGCGCAGCGCGAGGACCTCGCGGGCGTACGGGCTGTCCCGCACCAGCGGACGCCGCCCGGCCGCGAGCCAGCTGTGCAGCGACCCGGACGCCGACACGTTGCCGTGGGCGACGAGTCCGACGGTCGCCTCGGCGAGGCCCGCGGCGGCCTGCGCGTCGGTGAGCCAGCCGGTGATGGTCAGGCGGACGCCGAGGCGTCGGGCGAGGGCGGCGAGCTCGGTGCCGAGGTCCTCGTGACCGGCGGAGAGCGCGCCCAGCGCCACGACCTGCGGGCGGTCCTCGGGCGTGTCGCCGAGCAGCGCGGCGGCCTGGATCGCCTCGCGGTGGCCCTTGCCGGGGTAGACCCACCCGAAGACGGCGACGCTCGCCTCCCCGGGCGGGACCGAGCCGTGGCCGTGGCGCGCCGGGACGGGCTCGGCGTCGACGACGGGCAGCGGGATGACGGTGCCCCCGCGGCCGGAGCCCGGCGGCGAGCAGTGGCGGAGGACGGTCGCGCGCTCGGTCTCCGAGCAGGCGACCCACCCGGCCGCGGCCTGCAGCACCCGGCGGTACGCCGTCCGCCGCTCGGCGAACGCGTCCCCGTCGGTGGGCTGCGGCACGTCGTGGAGGGTCAGGGTGAGCCGGTGCCGGGCGGCCATCGCGACCACGGTCCCGGCCGCGGTGACGGGGTCCGCGCCGAGCAGGCGGTCGGTGAAGTGCACGTGCAGCGGTGTCCCGGCGGGCAGGTCGAGGTGGTCGTGCACGGTGCGGGCGCCGGTCCTCTCGGCCAGCTGCGCGGCGAGGATCGTCACCCCGTGCCGCTCCGTGCCGGCGACGAGGAGGTGCGCGGGCGTCACTGGGTGACCTCGTGCCAGTCCCCGGCGGCGTCCCGCTCGACCAGGCCGCGCTCGGCGAGCGCCTCGAGCCAGCCCGCCATCGGCCACCAGCCCCACCGGTCGGCGAACAGCCGGCCGTTGCGGACGATGTCGGCGACGTGCTCGACCGGCGGGTCGCTGACCGGGTGGTGCTGGTGGTAGGCCGGCGCGTCGCCGACCCAGCCCAGCCCCAGGCCGATCGCGCGGAAGCGCTGCCCGAGGTCGGTGTCCTCGGCGCCGTACCCGACGTACGCCTCGTCGAAGCCGCCCGCCCGGGTCCAGGCGTCGGCCGACAGCGCGAACGACAGCGACCAGAACAGCTCCCAGTCGTCGCCCGCCTCCCGGGTCCCGGGCTCCGGCGCGGGCCGGGCGGGGTGCGGGTCGTGCAGGGTGCCCAGCGCGGTGAGCGGGTAGGGCCGGTCCTCGGCGCGCAGGTAGGACACCGGCCCGCACCAGACCATGTCGGGGCGGTCGTCGACGGCGACCTCGTACGCCGCCAGCGTGGCCGGGCCGACGAGGCAGTCGACGTCCAGGAACACCAGTGTCTCCGCGCCGCGGTCGAGCGCGGTGGCGGCGGCGAGGTTGCGGGCGGCCCCGACGGGCAGGGCCTCGCCGGGGGCGACGTCGAGGTGGACGACGTCCGCGCCGGTGATCTCCGGGTCGCCCATGGAGACGACGACGCGGACGTCCGGGGTCCGCTCCGACAGCGCGAGCGTGGTGCGCTGCGCGGCGAGGTGGTCGCGGCGTCCGCGCGCAACGGT
Organism: uncultured Nocardioides sp.; assembly: GCF_947489365.1. Taxonomy (GTDB): domain Bacteria; phylum Actinomycetota; class Actinomycetes; order Propionibacteriales; family Nocardioidaceae; genus Nocardioides. Next base: position 86,782 of record NZ_CANLDB010000005.1, on the reverse strand, counting down.
GACGACGGCGAGGCGGCTCACGCGGCACCACCCAGGGGCGTGTCGTAGCGCGTCAGGTCGCCGACGACGGCGGCGAAGCGGGCGGCCGCGTCACCGTCGCACCACTCCGCCCAGCGGCGTCCGTCGAGCGCGGCGACGTGGTCGAGCAGTCCGGGCCAGTCCGGGTGGTCGAGGGAGTCGAGCATGACGGCCGGCCACTCGCCGCCGTCGAGCGCGCGGGCGGACACGGCCTGCTCCTCGAAGGGTCGCTCGGCGGGGACGACGACCGCGGGGACCCGGGCGGCGGCGACCTCGGCGACGGCGTTCTGCCCGCCGTGGGTGAGGACGACGTCGGCGCCGACCAGCAGCGGCCACGGGTCCTCGACCCAGGTGCGGCCCGGACCGAGGACGACGACCTCACGACCGGTCGGCAGCAGGGCCGCCCGCAGCGCCTCGACCTGCGCCGTCGTCCACGCGTCACCGCCGCGGCCACCGAGGACGACGACCCGCCGCGCGGTGGCCGCGGGCGGTCGTCCGGGGACGGGGGCGAAGCGGGACAGCCCACCGAGGGCGACGACGCGGTCGGCGACGTCGGCCGGTACGCCGGGCAGCGGGTGCGTGGCCGCGGGGGGCCAGAACCCCACCAGCGCGGACGACGCCCGCAGGCCGAGCAGGTGGGCCGGGTCCGACCGGCGGCCCGGCAGGACCACCGAGACGACGGGGACGCCGTGCAGGCGGCACAGCATTGTCACCTCCTGCGAGACGTCGCTGACCACGAGCCGCGGGCGGGCGTGCTCGAGCCACGCCGACAGCGCCGCCATCCGCTGCCGCAGCCCGGCGTGGCCGAGCGGCGCCCAGTGCAGCGTGCCCCGCGCGGTGGGGTCGTCGGGACGCGCCGCGGTCGCCGGGTCGGCGTCGTACGGCAGGCCCAGCCAGGGCAGCGTCTCGTCGTCCGGTCGCGTCAGCGAGGTCAGCACGGTGACCGCCTCCGGCTCCGGTCCGGTCGCGAGCTCCTCGGCCAGCACGCGCGCCCGGTGCAGGTGCCCCTGGCCGTGGTGGTGGACGTAGTAGCCGATCACGCGGCCTGGCCCAGGGAGTGGACGGCGCGGCGGTAGAGGTCCTCGTAGGCGTCGACCATCGCGGTCAGCCCGAACCGCTTCACCGCCGAGGTGCGCACCCCGACCCGGTCGAGCCGGGTCGCGTCACGCATGGCGGCGGCGAGTCCGGCGACGTCGTCGGGCTCGGCGAGGCGGCCGGTGTCGGCGTCCACGATCTCGGGCAGGGCCCCGCGGGCGTACGCCGCGACCGGGGTGCCGCAGCTCATCGCCTCGGCGGCGACGAGCCCGAACGGCTCCTCCCAGGCCGGCGTGAGGACGGCGACCGCCGCGGACCCGACGGCCCGCGCCAGGGCAGCGCGGGTCAGGTGGCCGAGGTGGCGGTAGTCGGCGTGGGGGTCGCCCGGGTCGTCGAGCAGCGGCAGGACCTGCGTGGCGACGTACTCGGGGTCCCCGACGGGTCCGATCAGGTCGAGCGGGATGCCGGCGGCGCGTGCGGCGAGGACGGCGGCGTGCGGCGCCTTCTCCGGCACGAGGCGTCCGGACCACACGGCGCGGTCGCCGCCGGGGCCGAGGACCCAGGCGTCGGTGTCGACGCCGTTGTGGACCACCTCGGCGTCGACCAGCGGCGCCCACTGGACGCGGGTGGCGTCGCTGACGGCGATGAAGTGGGTGTTCGTGGCCCGCGACAAGCCGACCGCGGACTCGAGCCAGGGGATCGGCGGGGTGTGCAGCGTGGTGACGACGGGCGCGGGGACGGTGCTCGCCATCGCCACGGGCAGGTGGTGCAGCGAGTTGTTGTGGACGACGTCGTACGTGCCGCGGCCGCCCCGGTCACCGGCGCCGCGGTGCAGGCCCAGCATCAGGTCGAGGTAGGCGTGGTGCTCGCGCATCCACGTCTCCGGCGGGGCGGCGAGGTCGGCGCGGGCGGCGGGGGAGCTGGCGAACGGAGCGACCGGCAGCTCCCGGGCGCCGAGCGCGGGCGACGACCCGGGCGCGGCGAACAGGTCGACGTCGTGCCCGCGGGCACGGAGCTCGACGACGAGCGCGGCGGTGTGGGCCTCGAGCCCGCCGGCGTACGGCTCGGCGATGGGGAAGCGGCTGGAGGCGATGACGCAGATCCGCAACGGCCTCACGCGGCACCCCCCTGCCGGGCGGTGCGGGTGGCGCGGGCCCGGCGGACGACCTCGGCGTACAGCGCGTGGTGGGCGGCCACCACCGCGCGTCGCTCGGCGTCACGTTCCTCCGGTTCGGCGCCGGCGAGCACGTCGGAGGGCTGCCGCAGCAGCCGGTCGAGGCCGGCGGCGAGGGAGTGGGTGTCGACGTGGTCCTCGTCGGCGGTGAACACGGCGTCGGCGCCCTGGCTGCCGTAGCAGCCGGAGGACGGCGCCAGCACGCGCGTGCCCACGTCGTGGCAGGCCTCGAGCCAGCCGGAGTGGGTGCCGAAGCGGTACGGCAGGACCGCGACGTGCTGCCCGGCGAGCTCGCGCCACAGCTCGGCGTCGGAGAGCCGCTCGTGCCAGACGACGTCGACGCGGTCGCTCCCGGTCACCGCGTCGAGGCGTCGGACGACCTCACGGGCGGCGGGGTCGCGGGCGAGCCGGTCGGGGTCGCGGACCTCGGTGTGGACGGTGATCCGCAGCCGCGCGGCGGGGTGGCGCTCGACCCCGGCGACCAGCGTGGGCAGCAGGCGCAGCGGGTCGCTGCTGCGGCGCAGCTCCTTGACCGCCAGTCCCACCACCGGGACGGGCAGCTCGCGGGCGCGGGCCCGTCGCTCCGCGCGGAGGGCGGTCATGGCGTCGAGGTCGACGAGGTGGGGGTGGGGCAGCACCAGCGGACGCCGTCCCCACCGGCGCGCGACCGCGTCGGCGGCGGCGTCGGTCAGGGTGACGAGGTCGGCGGCGCGGGGGATCAGGACGTCGAGCTGGCGCTCCAGCTGGGCGGGGTCCTCGTGGTGCGGGTTGCGCAGGTCGTGCAGCGTCAGGACCAGCGGCACGCCCCGGTCGTCGAGCACGTCGACCAGGCGGGCCAGGTCGGAGGGGGAGGCGCCGTCGTACCCGAAGTGGACGTGGAGGACGTCGAGGTCGGCCCCGGCGACCCAGGTGGGGTCGAGGGCGACCGGCGGCCACCAGCGGTCCCCGGCGAGGCGGGTGGGGTCGTCCGGGTCGCGGTCGGGGTGGACGACGACGCCGGAGCCGCCGGCGATCGCCTGCTGCACGTAGGGGTGCCCGGCGGGCACAGAGACGACCTCGACGGGTCGGGCTGCACGGGTGACGGGGCTGACCTGCGGCACGGCGTTCCACTCCTCCTCCGGTGACGGGCGCCGTCGGGAGCGCGCTCGTCACGAGGAGGGCGCGGCGGGACCGACGACGGGCCGGACAGGTCACTCCGTGGTGCGGGGTGTCCTGCGGCCGGCGGCGGGTGGCTGCACCGCTTCTCCCGAGTTCCCGGATGGGGGGAGGTCATGCACGGCCCCGCCGGGTCGGCGACCTCACCGGCTCAGCGAGCGGTACTTCCTCGTGCAGAGCAGGCCGAAGACCAGGGCGATGCCGAGCGTCCAGGCCAGCGACTGCAGGACGAGCGAGGTGGTGTCCTGCCCGGCGAGCAGGAACTCGCGCTGCGGCGCGGTGACGTCGTCGCCGAGGATCAGCGAGCGCGCCGCGTTGATGACGACGCTGACGGGCTGGTGGGTCGCGAAGCCCTGCAGCCAGTCCGGCATGGTCTCGACGGGCACGAACGCCGACGAGGCGAAGGTGAGCGGGAAGATGATCGGGAAGGTCGCCGCGTTGACCGCCTCCGCGCTGCGGACCGTCAGCCCGATCAGGGCGTAGCCGAGGCTCACCGCGAGGGCGAACAGCAGCAGGAGCAGCATCGCCAGGAGCAGCCCGAACGGGTCGGAGGGCCGGAACCCGACGGCGAAGCCGGTCGCGACCAGGATGCCGAGGCCGACGGCGTTGTTGATGGAGTCGGCGTACACGCGGCCGCCGAAGACGGCGCTGCGCGACATGGGCAGCGACCGGAGCCGGTCGACGAAGCCCTTCTGCATGTCCTCGGCGAGCGCGAAGCCGGTGACGCCGGCGCTGAACAGCACGGTCTGCACGGCGATGCCGGGGATCAGGTAGTTGACGTAGTCGAGGTCCTCGAGGCCCTGGATCGCGCCGCCGAAGACGTAGCGGAACAGCAGCACGAACATGATCGGGCTGATGAGGTTGAAGACGATCTGCTCGGGCTGACGGGTCAGGCGCCGCAGGTTGCGCACCGCCATCGCCTGGGTGTCGCGCAGCGCCCACAGCGGGCCGCTGCCGCCGGCGTCGCCGGGTCTCGACGTCGTGCTCATGCGCTCTTCTCCTCGGTGGTGCCGGCGTCCGCGGGCTTGCCGGTCAGGTCCAGGAACACGTCGTCCAGGCTGGGCTCGCGCAGCTGCAGGCCGCGGGCGGTGAGGCCCGCGTCGTCGAGGGTGCGGACGACGGTCGCCAGCGTCGCCGTCCCGTCGGGGGCGGGCACGCGGACGGTCTCCTCCTCCCGGGTGGCCTCGCGGCACTCGCCGAGGAGGCGTCGCACCTCCTCCGCCTGCTCCTCGGTGTCGAGGACGACCTCGACGACGGCGGCGCCGAGCCGGGCCTTGAGCTCGGCGGAGGTGCCCTCGGCGATGACGCGGCCGTGGTCGATGACCGAGATGCGGTCGGCGAGGCGGTCGGCCTCCTCGAGGTACTGCGTGGTCAGCAGCAGGGTGGTGCCGTCGCGGACGAGGTCCTCGATGACGCCCCACAGCCCGAGTCGGCTGCGGGGGTCGAGGCCCGTGGTCGGCTCGTCGAGGAACAGCACGGGCGGCCGCGCGACGAGGGCGGCGGCGAGGTCGAGGCGGCGCCGCATGCCGCCGGAGTAGGTCTTCGCGGGGCGGTCGCCGGCGTCGGAGAGCTCGAAGCGGTCCAGCAGCTCGCCGGCCCTCCGCTTGGTGTCGGCGGTGGCCATGTGGTTGAGCCGCCCGACGAGGGTGAGGTTCTCCCGGCCGGTGAGCATCTCGTCGACGGCGGCGTACTGGCCGGCCAGCCCGATGCGGCGGCGCACCTCGGCGGGGTCGGCCATCACGTCGACGCCGGCGACCTCGGCACGCCCGGAGTCGGCCCGCAGCAGGGTGGTGAGCACGTTGACGCTCGTGGTCTTGCCGGCGCCGTTGGGGCCGAGCAGGCCCAGCACCGTGCCGGGCTGCACCTCGAACGAGACCCCGTCGAGCGCCTTCACGTCCTTGCCGAACGTCTTGCGCAGGTCCTCCGCCACCACGGTGGGTCTGTCGGCCATGCGGCCCCCTCCTCGACTCGTCGGGCGCCGTGCACGACGCCCGCGTCGAGACTAGGGCTCGGCGCCGACAGCGAGGTGAACAGGCCGTCACGGCCAGGTACGTGCCTCCCGCGGCAGCCCGGTCGGCTCGGCCAGCGGGGTCACCGCGCGCAGCACCGCGTCGATCTCCTCGCCGCCCGCGCAGCTGCCGACGGTGGTCTCGCTGACCTCGTCGGCGGCGCCGCGGTCCACCTCGCCCGGCTCGGCGTCGTGCACCACGATGGTGAGGGTGGTCCCGCCCGCGCAGTCGTCCGGGTCGTCGCCCGCGCCGTCGGCGTCGTCGACCAGGTCGGGGAGGGCGTCCAGGAACTCCTGCCACGCCTGCGGGTCGGTCTCAGCGGAGCCCTCGTCGAGGACCTCCTCGTAGTCGGTGACCGTGGAGACGGTGGCCTCGGAGTCGACCAGCAGCTCCCACGAGCGGTGGTACTCCGGCGGCACCGAGCTGTCGGTGAACGCCAGGTCGACCAGCGTCGCGTCCGGGTCACGGTCGGCCAGGTCGGCGCCACAGCCGGCGAGCGGCAGCAGCAGGGCCGGGAGCGCGAGGAGGGCCGTCGTACGGCGTCGGGCGGTCACGGCTCTCGGACGTCAGCCCACCCGCTGCGGTTCCGCGGGTGACGTGCCGACCAGCCGAGACCCGAGCCCGGCGCGGACCGCGACGGGCAGCAGCCCGACCACGGCGAGGGCGACGAACCCGCTGAGGACCTTGTCGCCGACCGACGTGACGAGGTTGGACACGACCAGCGCGACCCAGGCGGGGGTGCCGACGAGCAGCCCGCCGAGCAGCTCCGAGCCGCTCGCGGCGGGCTCCGGCCCGAACACCACGGCGATCAGCACGAGGGCGACGAGCGAGCACCCGACGCCGGCGAGGACGTTCAGCCCGAGGAAGCGCGGCAGGGTGCGGCCGAGGCCCCACCGGCGGACGCCGTACCCCCACAGCAGCGCGCCCACCACGTTGACCAGCGCGAACGGCAGGCTCACCCACCCGAAGAACGCCACGGCGAGCGCGTTGGTGGCCACGCCGACCGCCGCGCCGCGCCACGGGCCGAGGGCGATGGCCGCGACGGCGGTGCCGACCATGTCCAGGTGGACCGGCAGGCCCAGCGCGACCTGCAGCTGGACGCCGGCGAGGTTCAGCAGGACGCTCCCGACCATGATGAGCGCGGCGAGGGCCGCGGTGACGGGCGGGACGACCGGGACGGGCGCCGGCTCCCCGGCGGGCGCGGGCTCCTCGACGACCGGGGGCTCCGGCGCAGGCGGCGGGTCGATGGGGAGGTCGCGCTCGGCGACCCACCGGTCGATCTCGGCGGGAGGCACGTCGAGGGTCTCGCCGATGTCGCGGACCAGGGGCACGTTGAGACGCGCCCGCCCCGTCCGGAAGCAGTCGTAGACCGTCGACCGGGCCAGGCGGGCGGCGTCCTCGCTCTCACCGCGGTCGACGCGCAGCCGCACGACCCGCTGCGCGATGTCGGCGTACGACGGGTCGCCTGCGGTGTGGCGTGCGTCCTGCAGGCGCCGGACGACCCGGTCCCACCCCGTGAGCTGCGTGCTGTCCTGCTCGGTCACGAACCCCCCATCGTCCGCCTTCCGCGGGTTCGACGCGCGGCGTGCCGTTCCGGTTCCCTCTACCCCTGGAGCAGGACGTCCGCCAGCTCGTCGAACCCGGACACCACGAGGTCGGGCTCGGGGAACACCGACGGCCACGGCGCGCCGGTGCGGTCGACGTACGCCGTCCGGTAGCCGGCCGCGTCGGCGCCGGCGAGGTCCCAGGGGTGGCAGGCGACCATCATCGCGGCGCGCTCGGAGACCTGCGCCCTCCGGACGCCGTACGCGTAGGCACGCGGCTCGGGCTTCCAGGCGCCGGCGTCCTCGACGGACAGCACGTCCTCGACGGTGTCCCGCAACCCGGCCTTCGTGAGGATCGAGTCGGCGACGGACGTGGAGCCGTTGGAGAGCGTGATCATGCGGACGCCGCCCGCAGCGAGCCGTGGCAGCCCGGTTGCGACGTCGGCGTGCACGGGCAGCTCGGAGAACCCGGCCAGCACGTGGGCGACGGCGTCGTCGAGCGGACGGTCGAGGTCCGACTGGGCCGAGAGGACCGTCCGCAGCCCGTCGGTGGCGACCTCGGCGAACGGCCGGGACCCGCCGAGGATGGTCAGCACGAACCCGTCGCGGAGCACGCCGGTGAACCACGGCACCGCCAGCGCGGTCGGGGCGCCCACGTCGGTGAAGCGGGCGCCGAGCGCGGTCACGTCGGACAGCGTCTCGTTGACGTCGAGGACCAGCAGCTCGGGGGCGTCCATGGGCTCAGGCTGTCACGGTGCTCCGACAGCGTCGGCGGCCACGCCGCGCCAGGTCGTGGCGACCGCGTCGGGCACGTCGGAGGTGAAGACCACGACGCCGGGGTGCGCGTCGACCACGTCGCGCAGGCAGGCGCGCCCGGCGGCGTCCAGGTCGCCGTCGATGCGGTCGAGCAGCAGGAGCGGCGGGTCGCCCAGGCAGGCGCGCGCCAGCCGGAGCCGGGCCCGGTCGGCGGACGACAGCGGCTCACCGCCGCGGCGCAGCTCCGTGCGCTCCCCGCGGTCGAGGCCGGCGACGGTGGCGCTGAGGCCGACGCGGTCGAGGACCGCCGTGGCGGCGCCCGCGTGGGTGTCGGGGCGTCGGTAGCGGACGGCGCGCGACACGGTCCCGCGCTCCAGGGGTTGCCCGGCGGCGGCGAGACCGACGAGCTCCCGGCGCCGCTGGGCGGGGAGCTCCGCCAGGGGCCAGCCGTCGACCACGACCCGGCGGCCGGGGTCGGGCGACGCCAGGTCCCTCAGGACACGGGAGGCCGTCTCCGGGTCCGAGGACACCAACCGGATGCGGTCGCCCGCCCGGGCCCGGAGGAGGCTCTCGACCTCGACGAGCGCGTCGCTGTCGTCGACCCTCGTCGGCGGCGCCGGCCTCGTAACCGGCTGGACGGCGACCAGTGGAGCCAGGATGCGCCGCGCGGCGCGGTAGTTCTGCCGCAGCTCCGCGATCCGGCCCGTCTCGGTGAGCGGGGTGGCCAGGGCGGCGGTCACGGTGAGCGCGGTGGCGAGCTGGCCGGGGGTGAGGTCCATCCCCAGCCCCGCGACCACGACGAGCACCGCGATCGACGCCGCCGTGGCGGCGGCCGCGGCCTGCAGTGCCCCGGCCGTCCGGGCCCGCGCGACGGCGGCGCCCGCGACCTGGCGGCTGTCGTCGGCGAGGCGGCGCCGCTCCCGGTCCTCCCCGCCCGCGGCGAGGATGCCCTCCCGCCCCTGCAGCGTGTCGGTCAGCCGGGAGGCGAGGCGCCCGCGGATCCGCCGCAGGCGTCGCGCCCGCTCGAACGCGAGCGGCATCAGCACCGAGGCCGCCGTCCCCATCATCACCAGCGGGGTCGCCGCAGCGACGGCCACGACGGGGTCCAGCCAGGCCAGCACCGCCAGGGCGCCGACGACCAGCGGGACCGCCGCGACCAGCGGCGGCACCCCCTGCGCGACCCAGCCGCGGATGGCGGTGAGGTCGTTCGTCGTCCGGGCCAGCGTGATGCCGAGCGACGGCCCTCGCCGCGCGGACAGCGCGGAGCCGACGAGCCGGCCGCGCAGCTCGTGGACGTAGTCCTGCCCCAGCCGCTCCGCGACCACCCGCACGCCGTACGTCGTCGTCGCGGTCGCGGCCACCGCGCCCAGCAGCAGCCCGACGGTCGTGGTGACGACACCCCCGGAGACCAGCCGCCCGACCAGCAGCGCGAGCCCCATCGTCGCCGCGCTCTGCGCTACCGAGACCACGACGAGCCACGCCACCAGAGCGCGGCGGCTCCCGGCGAGGACGGGGGGCATCAGGCCGCCCCGACCTCGAGCCCCGCGTGGCCGATCAGGTCGAGGCCGACACCGGGGAGGCAGAGGTCGTAGGTGTCCACGACCGGCACCCCGGTCCCCGCGAGGGCGGCGTGCGCCTCCCCGGCGGCGAGCGGGCTGGCGGTCACCACGCCGGACGCGGCCACCACGGGCAGGTCCAGCTCGCGCAGGCGGCGTACGCCGGCGGCGGCCCCGAGCGCGTCCTGCGCGGCGAAGACGACGGCGTCCACGCGGCCGGCGTACGCCGGGTCGGCGAGCAGCTGCGCGGTCTCGCCCTGGTAGAGCCCGTCGGCGACCTCGACCACGACGACGTCGGGTCCGTCGAGCGCGAGCTGGTCGACGAGCGCGGTCCAGGTCGCCGTCACCTCGTCGAGGTCGAGCCGGTAGGTGCTGGCGTGGCCGAAGTCGGTGAAGTCCAGGACGCGCAGCGCCCCGGCGTCGCGGAAGACGTTCGCGTCGTTGCCCGCGCCGGTGCCGGTGGCCTTGCCGGCGGAGACGACGAGGCCGGACCGGGTCAGGCCGTTGACGAGCGAGGCGAGCACGGTGGACTTGCCGGAGTTCATCGACGTCCCGAGGACGCCGACGACCAGCGGCTCCTTCGCCACCGTCGCGCGCGGAGCGTCGGGCGAGTACGGCGCGTGGTCGGCGAGGGTGACCACGCCGCGGGCGTCGGCGAGCAGGCCGAGCGGCTCGATGCGGGTGGGGCAGTCGATGGAGGCGTGCTGCTCGATCACGGTGCCGGCGAGGCCGCCGGCGGCCACGAGGTCGCAGGGCCCGAGGTCGGAGGGGACCTCGGCGAGGAACTGGTCGGGGGCGTAGCGCGGGCCGTAGGCCAGGAGGATCTCGTCGCCGGGGAACAGCAGCTGCCGCCGCGACACGGGGCTCTCGAGGCGGGTGTGCTTGCCGATCTCGGTGACGCGGGCGACGACGACGTCACCGGCGGCCGGGACGACGTCCGGACCGCTCAGCAGGTGGTAGCCGTCGGCGCTGGCCTCGACGGCGGCGGCGACGTAGCGGGTCGTGTAGGAGGCCTTCACTCCGCGGAGGCGCTGGGGGGCGAGGGGGGTCGTGGTGTCCATGGCGCACACGCTCACGGGTGGCGATGAGGCGATGGTGAGCGGCGGATGAGAGGGCACTCATGGTCGCCGTTCCTTCGTGGCGGCGAACGGGACCAAGGAGCGGATCGCGCCGGTACCGGGCCGATATCGGGCCTTTCTCCCGTTCTCCCTGACAGGACGGCTCGCGCCTCACGACGGCGAGTGCACCATCTGCCCGTCGACCCAGCCGGTGCCGTACATCCGCACGTAGTCGACGCTCATGGTCGCCGGGAACTTCGTCGTCCGCGTCGGGGAGCCCGGCCAGTCGCCGCCGACCGCGACGTTGAGCAGCAGGTGCATCCCCTGCTCGTAGACCCACCGGCTGCCGGGCGGCAGCATCTCGGGCGTGAGCGTGTAGACCGGGACGTCGTCGACGAGCCAGTGGATCTTGTACGGCTCCTTCACCACCGAGAACACGTGGTAGCCGCTGCTCGCCGCCGCCCCGAGGTCGGTGGAGTGGCCGATGCCGTCCGGGCCGGAGTAGCCGGGCCCGTGGGCCGTCCCGTACGCCGTCCGCGGCTCGTGCCCCACGACCTCCGCGATGTCGATCTCGCCCTGCGCGGGCCAGATCTCGTCGGTCTCGCCGAGCATCCAGATCGCCGGCAGCAGGCCGCGGCCGGTGGGCAGCTTGGCTCGGACGTCGACCCGGCCCCACCCGAGCGCGACCGTGCCCTCGGTGGTGAGGCGGGCGGAGGTGTAGTCGCAGAACCCCGACGGCCAGCAGGGGTGCCGCGAGCTGCGCACCGCGCGCCGGGCGGTGAGGTCGAGCGAGCCGCTGCCGTTGTACGCCGAGTTGCCGGCGTAGCTCGTGTAGTACTGCAGCTCGTTGTTGTACCAACCCTGCGTCTCGCGGTTGCCGACCTTCGTCGTCCAGACCGCGGGGTCGACCTGGGTGCCGGCCGGGCCGTCGAACTCCTCGGACCAGAACGGCGTCTCGCCCCGGTCGGTCGGTCCCTCGGCGACGGCCGGGGCCGCTGACAGGGAGGCGGCGAGGGTCGAGGCCAGGAGCAGCGCCAGGACCGCCGTGCGAGCCGGGCGCAGGGACATGGCGACGAGGGTAGACGCCGGATCCTGCGTTCCTCCCATCCTGACCGGGGACGGGCACGGACGAGCGATCGGCCGCCCAGGTTAGCCTTCCCTTACCATCCTCCTCGTGACCCTCAGCCCCCTCCGGCCCGTGACGGGCGTGCCCCTGGCGCGGGCCCTGCACGGCTTCGGTGACCGCGTCGCGCTGCGCACCTCCGAGGGCGTCGTCTCCTACGACGAGCTGGCGCGGCTGGTCGACCGGGCGGGCGAGCGCCTGGGGCCCGAGCGGCGGCTGGTCCTCCTGGCCGTGGGCAACGACCTCGGCAGCGTGGTGCAGTACCTCGCCTGCCTCGCCGGCGGCCACCCCGTGCTGCTGACCGACCCGGCCGGTGACGACCGCGAGCTCGTGGCGACCTACGACCCCGACGTGGTGGTCAGGGACGGCGAGGCCCGGCAGCGCAGACCCGGGACGGCCCACCGCCTCCACCCCGACCTCGCGCTGCTCCTGTCGACCTCGGGCAGCACCGGGTCCCCGCGCCTGGTGCGGTTGAGCGCCGAGAACGTGCAGGCGAACGCCGAGTCGATCGCCACCTACCTCGACCTGCAGCCGCGCGACGTCGCCGTCACCTCGCTGCCGCTGCACTACTGCTACGGCCTGTCGGTCCTGCACTCCCACCTGCTCCGGGGCGCCTCGGTGGTGCTGACGTCCCTGTCGGTGGTCGACCGCTGCTTCTGGGACCTCTGCCGGATGCACCGGGTGACGTCCCTGGCCGGGGTGCCGCACACCTTCGAGCTGCTCGACCGCCTCGGCTTCGGCCGGGGCGGGGAGGGGGCCGTGACCGCGCTGCCGTCCCTGCGCCTGCTCACGCAGGCCGGCGGCAAGCTGGCCGCCGAGAAGGTGCGGGCCCTCGCGGAGCTGGGGCAGCGTCGCGGCTTCGACCTGGTCGTGATGTACGGGCAGACCGAGGCCACCGCCCGGATGGCCTACCTGCCGCCCGAGCTGGCGGCGGCGGCCCCGCACGCCGTCGGCCGCGCCGTGCCCGGCGGCACGCTGCGGATCGAGCCGGCAGGCGCCGAGATCGGCGAGCTCGTCTACGCGGGCCCCAACGTGATGCTCGGGTACGCCGACTCGCCGGCCGACCTGGCCCGCGGCCGCGTCGTCACCGAGCTGCGGACCGGGGACCTCGCGCGGTTCACCGACGACGGCCTGGTCGAGGTCGTCGGGCGGGCGTCGCGCTCCGTGAAGGTCCTCGGGCTGCGGGTCGACCTGGACCGGCTGGAGCACCTCTGCGCCGACGCCGGGCTCGAGGCCTGGTGCGCTGCCGAGGGTGATCGCGTGGTCGTGGCCGTCACGGGAGGGCCGGGCGCCGCCGAGCGGGTGCGCGCGCTCCTGGCCCGCCGCACCGAGGTGCCGGCCGGTGCGCTCGACGTCCACGCCGTCGACGCGCTCCCGCGGCTGCCGTCGGGCAAGCCGGACCACCGGGCGGTCGCGGCGCTGGCCGCCGCGACCGCGGCCCAGGAGCCGGCCCCGGAGGGCGCCGGGACGGCCACGGCCGACCTCGTGGCGCTCTACGCCGAGCTCCTGGACCGCGACGACGTCACCGAGGACGACTCGTTCGTGTCGCTGGGCGGTGACTCCCTGTCGTACGTCGAGGTCTCTCTGCGCCTCGAGGAGCGGCTGGGCCACCTGCCCGCCGACTGGCACACCACGCCGCTGCGCCGGCTGAGCCCCGCCGTACGGCGCCGCCGCGGGGCGTCGGTCGAGACCGGCCTGGTCCTGCGGGCGGTCGCGATCGTCGCCGTGGTCGGCACCCACGGCAACCTGTTCGTGCTCACCGGCGGCGCGCACCTGCTCCTCGGTCTCGCCGGCTTCAACCTGGCCCGCTTCCAGCTCGCGGGGTCCTCCCGGCGCGAGCGCGTGCGCCGGGTGCTGGCGAGCCTGGCCCGGGTGGTCGTGCCCACGGTGCTGTGGGTCGGGGGCTTCGCCCTGCTGGCCTCCGCCTACCCCTGGCAGACGGCGCTGCTCCTCAACGGCCTGCTCGGGCCCGAGGAGTGGGCCGAGCCCGCCTGGCACCTGTGGTTCCTCGAGGCGCTGGTGGTGCTCGTCGCGGGCGTGACGGCGCTGGTGACGCTGCCCGCCGTCCACCGCCTCGAGCGCCGCTGGCCGTTCTGGCTGCCCCTCGCGCTGGCCGTGGTCGCGCTGCTCACCCGCTACGACGTCGTGTCCCTGCGCGGCGGCGACGAGATCCACCGCGCCCACGTGCTGGCCTGGCTGTTCCTGGCCGGGTGGGCGGCGTCCCGGGCGACGACGACGGGCCACCGGGCCGTCGTCACGGCGCTGGTCTGCCTCGCGACGCCCGGGTTCCTCGACGACCCGGCGCGGGAGGCGGTGGTCGGCGTCGGGATGCTGCTGCTGGTGTGGGTGCCGCGGGTGCGGATCCCGCGGGCGGCGTCACGGGTGGTGGGCCTGCTGGCCGCGGCGTCGCTGCACGTCTACCTCGTGCACTGGCAGGTCTACCCGCACTTCGAGGACGACCGCCCGCTGCTCGGGGTGGTGCTGTCCCTCGCGGCCGGGGTGGCGGTGTGGGCCGCGGTGCAGCGCGTCGTGCCGCTCGCCCGGCGGGGCGCGGACGCGGTCGCGTCCCGTCGTCGTGCCGCTCAGGCTCCGGGGGCCGGCGCCCTGGTCGTGGCGACGACGTCCTCGCCGCGGACCAGCACCGGGACCGACCCCGGGAGGACGGTGACCGTCACCGGCGTCCCCTCCGCGTGACGGGTGCGGTGCGCCGACCACGCCGTGATCGTCGCGCCCGAGGGCAGGCGGACGACGTGGGCGGTCTGGACGCCGTGGTACTCCGAGCCCACCACCCGCGCCGCCGAGCCGGCGTCCGCGACGACCTCGAGGTCGTGGGGGCGCAGCAGCACCTCCAGGTCGTCGGTCCGCCCCTCGGCGACCGACGGCGGGACGGACAGCGGCAGCGCCCCGAGCTCGCAGGCCACGCGACCGTCGTCGTACGTCGCCGGGAGGACGTCGGCCTCGCCCATGAAGGTCGCGACGAACCGGCTGCGGGGCCGGTCGAACACGTCCTGGGGGGTGCCGAGCTGCTCGAGGCCGCCGGCGTCGAGGACGGCGACGCGGTCGCCGAGCGCGAGGGCCTCGACCTGGTCGTGGGTCACCAGCAGCGCCGCGCTGCCGGTGTCGCGCAGCGCGGCGACGGTGTCGGCGCGGACGCGGGCGCGGAGGTTCTCGTCGAGGCTGGAGAACGGCTCGTCGAGCAGCACCACCGACGGTCGCGGGGCCAGGGCGCGGGCCAGCGCCACCCGCTGCTGCTCGCCGCCGGAGAGCTCGTGCGGCATCCGGGCGCCCAGGCCGGGCAGCCCGACCCGTTCCAGCGCCGCGGCGACCTCCGCGGCCCGGCGGTCGCGGGGGACGTCGGTGAGCCCGAACGCGACGTTCGCGGCGACGTCCAGGTGGGGGAACAGGGCGTGGTCCTGGAACACCATCCCGACCCGGCGGTGCTCCGGCGGGCGGTGGCGGCGCCCGTCGTCGGACAGCTCGCCGCCGATCGTGATGGTGCCCGCGTCGGAGCGCTCGAGACCGGCGACGAGACGCAGCAGCGTCGACTTGCCGCAGCCCGAGGGCCCCACGAGGGTGACGATCTCGCCCTCCTCGACCTCGAGGTGGACGTCGAGCGCCGCGGCCACGCTGCCGTAGCGCTTGGTCACCCCGCGCAGCGACAGGGCGGTCACCGGACCTCCCGGCCCGGGGCGCGGCCGTGGCGCAGCAGCAGCGCCACGGGCACCACGGAGAGCAGCACGATGAGCAGGGCGGGCAGCGCGGCCCGCTCCCAGTAGTTCTCCGAGGCCAGCTCGAAGACCCACACCGACAGGGTGGTGAAGCCGAAGGGGCGCAGCAGCAGCACGAGCGGCAGCTCCTTCACGGCGTCCACGAGCACCAGGGTGGCGGCCACCGCCGCCCCCGACCGCACCAGGGGCAGGTGGACCCGGCCGAGCAGCCGGCCCGGCCCGGCGCCGAGGACCTGCGCGGAGGCCGTCACGGACGTCGGCACGCGGGTGAAGCTGGCGTCGACCGCCTGGTAGGCGGGCCCGGTGAAGCGGACGACGTACGCGACGACGACGCCGAGCACGGACCCGGTGACGAGCAGCCCGGTGCCGCCGTCGACGCCGAGCGCCACGAGCAAGCGGTCGACGGCGTCGAACGAGGCGAGGACGCCGATGCCGATGACCGCGCCGGGGACGGCGTACCCGACCATCGTCAGCTGGGCCGCGGTGCCGACCACCCGGCCGCCGCCGAGCCGCCGGGCGTGGGACATCACCAGGGCGACGAGCACGCACACCGCCGCGACCAGCGCGGCGAGGGTGGCGCTGTTGGCGAGGTGCTCGGAGAACCGGTCGTCGGTGAGGGTGCCGGGCGTCCGGGCGGCGTCCACCGCCCAGGTGAGCAGCCGGAGCACCGGCAGGCCGAACCCGGCCGTGACGACGGCGCCCGCGACGAGGGTGGCCGCGGCGGCGCGGCGCCCGGTGAGCCGACGGCGCTCCAGGCCGCGGCCGGCGCCCCCGCGCTGCGCGAAGCGGGCCCGGCCCCGCAGCGTCCGCTCCAGCCCCAGCACCGCGACGGCGAGCAGCAGCACCAGCACGGCCACCGACACCGCGGAGGCGACGTCGAAGCTGCCCTTCCACGTCAGGTAGACGCCGACGGAGACGGTGCGGACGTTGAAGTACTGCACCGTCGCGAAGTCGGTGAGCGTCTCCATCATCACCAGGGCGAGGCCGCCGACCAACGACGGCCGGGCGAGCGGCAGCAGCACGCTGCGGAAGGCGCGGCGTCGCGAGGCGCCGAGGGTGCGGGCGGCGTCCCAGGCGGCGGGCGCGAGCTCGAGGAAGGCGGCGCGGACGACGAGGTAGACGTACGGGTAGAGCGTGAGGACCAGCACGACCACGGCCCCGGCGAGCGAGCGCACCGGCAGCGCAGGCAGGTCGTCGCCGAGCAGGCCGCGCAGCCCGGTCTGCACCGGGCCGGGGTAGTCGAAGGTGGAGAGGAAGACGAAGCCGAGCACGTAGCCCGGCATCGCCAGCGGCAGCACGAGCAGCACCTCGAGCACCCGCCGGCCGGGGAAGTCGTACGCCGTGACCAGCCAGGCCAGGCCGGTGCCGAGGACGGCGCACCCCACACCCACCCCGACGAGCAGGGCGACGGTGGTCAGCACCATCGCGCCGACGCCGCCGGGCAGGGCGAGGTCGTCGCCGAGGGTGAGCGCCCAGACGGTCACCGCCACGACCGGGCAGCAGACCAGCGCGCCGAGGACGACGACGAGCAGCGACCAGGCCGGTCGGCCCGACCCGGCGGCCCGCCGGCGCCGTGCGCGCGACGGGGTGGGCCCGGTGAGCTCGGGCAGCGGCGTGGGGACCCGACCGAGGAGGTCGGTCACGACCCCGTCCGGGTCACCGGTAGCCCGCCTCGTCGAGCAGCTCGACGGCCTCGGCGTTGCGGGCGCCGTACGCCGCCGCGTCGACCTGCATGCGGTCGAACTCGCCGAAGGTGGCGATGAGGTCCTCGGGCGCGACGTCCGGGTTGACGGGGTACTCGTGGTTGTCGTCGACGAAGTCGCTCTGGCCCTCGGTGGCGAGCCACTCCATCAGCTGCTGCGCCTCGGGGGCGGCGTCCGAGCCCTCGACCACGCCCGCGCCGGAGATGTTGACGTGGGTGCCGTCGCCCTCCTGGCTGGCCCAGTACGGCGCCACCGGCAGGTCGGGGTCCTCCTCGAGCAGGCGCGCCAGGTAGTAGTGGTTGGTGATGCCGACCTCGCAGCCGCCCGCGGCGATGGTCTCGAGCAGCTCGACGTCGTTGCTCACGATCTCGACGTCGTTGTCGACCCAGCCCTGCACGGTCTCGAGCGCCTTCTCGCGACCCTGGGTGTCGATGAGGCTCGCGACCAGCGACTGCACGTACGACGACGTCTCGTCGCGCATGCACAGCCGGCCCTCCCACTGCGGGTCGCCGAGGCCCGCGTAGCTGTCGACGGGGTCGAAGTCGGCGGGGTCGACGGTCCGCGGGTCGTACATCAGGGTCCGCGCCCGCATCGCCAGACCGGCCCAGCGGCCCTCGGGGTCGCGGAGGTCGCGGGGGACGGCGGTCTCGATCGCGCGCGACTCCACCGGCGCCAGGACCCCCTCCTCGGCGGCCTTCCACAGCATCCCGGCGTCGACGGTCATGAACAGGTCGGCCGGGGTGTCCTCGCCCTCGGACCGGAGGCGCTCCAGCAGCTCGGCGTCCTCGCCGTACAGGAACTCGACGGTGATGCCGGTGTCGTCCGTGAAGTCGGCGAACGCCTCCTCCAGGTCGTAGTGGCGAGCGGAGTAGACCTGCAGGTCGGCGTCCTCGCCGCCCGAGCCGAAGATCCCGCACCCGGCGGTCGTCAGCACCAGCGGCGCACAGGCGATCAGGCTCACGAAGCGGCGGCGCATGAGGGTCCTCGTTCGGGTGGGGGAGACGTCCGTCCAGAGGATATGGCAAGGCTTACCTATCTCCGAGAGCAGTCGCCGCGGAGCGACGGGGCAGGCGGCCGCGAGGACGTCGTCCTCATATGTGGGCAAGCGTCTACCTGCTCGACTATGCTGTGGGCTCTCTGGGCCAGGTCGGCCCCCAGCGACGGAGAACCATGAGTGAGAACGTGAGCTCCGCCCCGGCCGGGGGCGTCCGTGAGGTGAAGTCCGCGGCCCGGACGGTCGAGATCCTCGAGTTCCTGGCGGCCCGCCAGAACCGGCCGGTGCGCCTGCGTGAGCTGAGCGAGGCGCTCGGCGTCCCCCGCAGCAGCCTCCACGCACTGCTGCGGACGCTCGCCAAGCACGGCTGGGTCCGCGCCGACACCACCGGCACCCTCTACGGGATCGGCATCCGCGCGCTGCTGGCTGGCACGAGCTACCTCGACACCGACCCCTACCTGCCGATGGTCGCGCCGTTCCTCGACGAGCTGCGCGAGGCCCTCGACGAGACCTTCCACTTCGGCCGCATCGACGGCGCCGACGTCGTCTACCTCGCGACGCGGGAGTCGAGCCAGTACCTCCGCCCGTACAGCCGCGTCGGGCGCCGGCTGCCGGCGTACTCCACCTCGCTCGGCAAGGCGGTGCTCGCTCAGCTGCCCCCGGAGCAGCTCGAGGAGCACCTGCCCGCCGAGCTCAGCCCGGTCACCCCGAAGACGCACACGGACCGTGACTCGCTCGCCGAGGACCTCCGGCTCACACGAGAGCGGGGCTTCTCGATCGACAACGAGGAGAACACCCTCGGCCTGCGCTGCTTCGCCGTCGCCCTGCGGTACGCCGACCCGCCGACGGACGCGATCAGCGCCTCGATCCCGATGGTGCGGCTCGACGAGGCCCGCGAGCGCGAGATCACCGAGACGCTGCGCCACGTCGGCGACCGGATCGCCCGGGTCGTGGGACCGATGAGCCAGTCGATCGCCTGGAGCTAGCCCGCCACCCTGTTCGCACTCGTGGGTGTTGTCTGCACTCGTAGACGCATGACACACTGCGGGAGTGACGTCCCTCCGTGAGCCGACAGTCCACCCGTCCGTCGACGACTCCCCGACGCGCTCGCGCATCGCGGACGTCGTCGTCACCCCGGTCGCCTTCCGCGACCCGCCGCTGCTCAACAGCGTCGGCGTGCACGAGCCGTACGCCCTGCGCTCGGTCGTCGAGGTGGTCCTCGCCGACGGCACCTACGGCCTCGGCGAGTCGTACGGCGACCTGCCGCACCTGACCCGGCTGCGCCGTGCGGCGGAGCACCTGGTGGGCCTCGACGTCCACGACACCAACGGCATCCGCCGGGCCGTCGTCGAGTCGCTGGCCACCGACGACGGCATCGGCGGGCACGGGATGTCCGGCATGGTCACCGGCTCCGCCACCCCCGACCGCGTCTTCTCCCCGTTCGAGGTCGCCGCGCTCGACCTGCAGGGCAAGCTCGCGGGCGTCCCGGTGTCCGACCTGCTCGGGGGCGCCGTGCGGGACCGCGTGGCCTACTCCGGTTACCTCTTCTACAAGTGGGCCGGCCACCCGGGCGAGCCCTACGACGAGTGGGGCGAGGCCCTCGACCCGGCCGGCATCGTGGCCCAGGCCCACCGCCTCGTCGACACCTACGGCTTCACCGCGCTCAAGCTGAAGGGCGGCGTGATGCCGCCCGCCGAGGAGGTCGCGGCCATGCGCGCGCTGCGCGAGGCGTTCCCCGACCTCCCGCTGCGCCTCGACCCCAACGCCGCCTGGACCGTGCCGACCTCGATCCAGGTCGCCGCCGACCTCGCCGGCGTCGTCGAGTACCTCGAGGACCCCGCCCCCGGCATCGACGGCATGGCGGAGGTCGCCCGCGCCGCGGCGATGCCGCTGGCCACCAACATGGCCGTCGTGGCGTTCGACCACCTGCCGCCGGCCGTCGCGCAGGACGCCGTCCAGGTGATCCTGAGCGACCACCACTTCTGGGGCGGCCTGCGGCAGTCGCAGCAGCTCGCCACCATCTGCCGCACCTGGGGCATGCGCCTGTCGATGCACTCCAACTCCCACCTCGGCGTCTCGCTGGCCGCGATGACCCACCTCGCGGCCGCGACGCCCAACCTCGACTACGCCTGCGACACCCACTGGCCGTGGAAGCGCGCCGACGAGGACGTCGTCGTGGACGGCGTCCTGCGGATCGAGGACGGCGCCGTCCCGGTGCCGACCGGGCCGGGCCTCGGGGTGGAGCTCGGCCGCGACCGGCTCGACCGCCTCCACGAGCAGTACGAGCGCTGCGGCCTCACCGAGCGCGACGACACCGGCTACATGCGCCGCTTCCAGCCGGACTTCGACAACACGATCCCGCGCTGGTGAGCGCCGCACCCGGGCTCCGCGTCCTCATCACCGAGCCGGTGATGGAGCGCTTCGCCGACGTCCTCACCCGCGACGGGGCGTCACCCCACACCTGGGACTGGGCCCTCGACGGACTGCCCGACCCCGCCGCCCTGGCGTCGTACGACGTGCTGGTCTGCTCCTCGGCCCGCGCGCCGCTGCTGGACGCGATGACCGGGCTGCGGCTGGTCCAGGTCACCGGCGCAGGCACCGACAAGATCGACACCGCCGCGCTGCGGGACGGCGTGGCGCTCGCCAACACCTACCACCACGGCCGCTCCATCGCCGAGCACGTCGTGATGGTCTCGATGATGCTCCTCCGTGGCGTGATGGCCAGCGACGCGGCGATGCGGCGCGGGACCTGGTCGAACGCCGTCGCGACCCCCGGACACCCCTTCGGCGGCGTCCTCGGCGGCCGGACGCTCGGCGTCGTCGGCTTCGGCGAGATCGGCGCCGCCGTCGCCCGCGCCGGTGCGGCGCTCGGCATGCGTGTCCGGACCGTACGACGGCGTCCCGACGCCCCGCTGCCCGCCGGCCTCGACGCGGGCCAGGTCGACTGGGTGGGCGGCGAGGGCGACCTCCTCGCGCTGCTCGCGGCCTCGGACGTCGTGGTCGTCACCGTGCCCCTCGGACCCGGCACCACCGGTCTGATCGGTGCCGCCGAGCTGGCGGCGATGAAGCCGACGGCGGTGCTCGTCAACGTCGCCCGCGGGGCGGTCGTCGACGAGCAGGCGCTGCACGACGCCCTGACCGAGCGCCGGATCGCCGGCGCCGGGATCGACGTGTGGTGGCGCAACCCGCGCGACCCCGACGCCCCGCCGCCGTCGTACCTCGACTTCACGGGCCTCGACAACGTCGTCCTCACCCCGCACCAGTCCGGCCACACCGCGGAGGTCTTCGCCGGCCGCGCCGGCGACGTCACCGACAACGTCGACGCCCTCGCCGCCGGCCGGCCGCTGCGCAACCCCGTCGCCCGCTGACCGCCGAGTCGGCCCGAACGCACGCCTCAGAAGGCTCGAGTCGGCCCGGACGCACGTCGTACGGGGCTCGAGTCGGCCCGGACGCACGCCGTACGGGCCTCGAGTCGGCCCGAACCCACGCCGTATCGGCCTCGAGTCGGCCCGAACTGCGATGGTTGGGGCCGACTCCGTGCCGTCAGGTCGTGCGCTCGGGCCGACTCGGCGCCGTCAGGTCGTGCGTTCGGGCCGACTCGGCGCCGTCAGGTCGTGCGTTCGGGCCGACTCGGCGCCATCAGGACGTGCGCTCGGGCCGACTCGGCGCCGTGAGCACGTGCGTTCGGGCCGACTCGGCGGTCAGACGAGCTGTTGGACCACCAGGACTGCGGCGCCGAGCGCGGAGACCACGATCGCGGTGCGGCGCAGGCGCTGCTTGTCGAGGTGGCGGTTGAGCAGCAGCGACAGGGCCCAGCCGAGGACCGGCAGCGGCGCGAGCCACGCGACCGCGAGCAGGACGTGCGTCGTGATCGCCCCGGCGACGGCCAGGGTGGCGATCGAGATCAGGGAGCCGACGAGGAAGAAGCCGCTCATCGTGCCCCGCAGGCCGGGGCCCTCCTTGCCCTGCCAGACCAGCGCCATCGGCGGTCCGCCGATCGAGGTGGCGGTGCCGAGCACGCCGGAGGCGCCGCCCGCGGCGACCAGGGTCGTACGACGGGGGGCCGGGGCCCAGCCCAGCGAGGTGACCGCGACGCCGAGGAGCACGACGGCGGCCAGCAGGAGCGCGAGCCCGCGCTGGGGGAGCGTCGCGACCAGCAGCGCCCCGACCACCGACCCCGGCACCCGGCCTGCCATCGCCCACCCGGTGCCCGTCAGGTCGACGTGCTGCCGCTCGGCGAGCACCACCAGCACCGTCACCACCACGGCCAGCACGATGAGCGTCCCAGGCAGCAGCGAGGGGTCGACCAACGCGACGATCGGCGCGGCCAACATGCCCATCCCGAAGCCGATCGAGGCCTGCAGCGCCGAGGCCAGGACGACCGCGACGGCGATGACCAGGAAGCCCGCGATCGACACCGCGGGCAGTCCCGGCATCACGGGGCGACGTCGACGAGCTCCGAGGCCCCGAGGGGGTGGAAGCACTCGGCGGTGTGCTCCGGTCCCGACCCCTGCACGACGGGCGGGGTGGTGGCGCACTCGTCGGTGGCCTTCCAGCACCGGGTGCGGAAGCGGCAGCCGGACGGCGGGTTCAGCGGCGACGGGATCTCGCCGGACAGGATGATCTGCTCGCGTGTCCGGGCCCCCAGCGACGGCGCCGCCGACATCAGCGCACCCGTGTACGGGTGCAGCGGGCGGTCGAACGTCGGCTCGGTGTCGCCCTGCTCGATGATCCGGCCGAGGTACATCACCACCACGCGGTCCGCGACGTGGCGCACCACGGACAGGTCGTGGGAGATGAAGAGGTAGGAGACCCCGAGCTGCTGCTGGAGGTCGTTGAGCAGGTTCAGCACCTGCGCCTGCACCGACAGGTCGAGCGCGGAGACGGGCTCGTCGCAGACGATGACGTCGGGGTTCAGGGCCAGGGCGCGGGCGATGCCGAGGCGCTGGCGCTGGCCGCCGGAGAACTCCTGGGGGAACTTGTCGGCGTCGGAGGGACGCAGCCCCACCAGCGACAGCAGCTCCCGCACCCGGGCCGCGCGGTCGCGGGAGGTGGCGTACAGGTCCTTGTGGGTCGCCCACGGCTCGCCGACGATCTCACCGGCGGTCATGCGGGCGTTGAGCGAGGCGAAGGGGTCCTGGAAGACCATCTGCACCCGGCGCCGGAACGCCAGCAGCTCCTTGCCGCTCAGCGACAGCGGGTCGACCCCGTCGAAGCGGATCGTGCCGGCGTTGGGCCGCTCGAGCATCAGCAGCGTGCGGGCCAGCGTCGACTTGCCGCAGCCGGACTCGCCGACCAGGCCGAGGGTCTCGCCGCGGCGCAGGTCGAGGGTGACGCCGTCGAGGGCCCGCAGGTGGGTGGTCTGCCGGCCCTGGCGGACGTCGAAGACCTTCGTCAGGTCGCGCACCTGGAGCAGGGCGTCGCCCTGCGGCCGGGTGCCCGACGTGGCCTCGGTGCTGTCGTGGGTGACGCTCATCGCGACACCTCCTCGCTGAAGTGGCACGCCGAGGCGTGGTCGGTCCCGACGTGGCGCGGCGCCGGCCGCTCGGTGCGGCAGATGTCCTGCACCAGCGGGCAGCGGTCCTGGTAGACGCAGGCCGCGGGGATGTCCTGCAGCTCCGGCGGGGACCCGCCGATCGACCGCAGGTCGCTGCCGCGGGTCGCGCCGGCGGGCACGGAGTCGAGCAGGCCCTTGGTGTACGGGTGGCGCGGCCGGCCGAAGACCTCGCCGACGGGTCCCTGCTCGACGACGGTCCCGGCGTACATCACCACGACGCGGTCGGCCTGCTCGGAGACGAGCGCCAGGTCGTGGGTGATGAGGACGACGGCCATGTCGCGCTCGCTGCGCAGGTCGGTGAGCAGCTGCATGATCTGCGCCTGCACAGTGACGTCGAGCGCGGTGGTCGGCTCGTCGGCGAGCAGGACGGTGGGGGACAGGGCGACCGCGATCGCGATCAGCAGCCGCTGGCGCATGCCGCCGGAGAACTGGTGGGGGTAGTTGTCGACCCGGCTCTCGGGCTCGGGGATCCCCACGCGCTTCATGAGGGCGATCGCCTCGGTGCGCGCCTGCTTGCGCGACATGCCGCGGTGGATCCGGAACGGCTCCGCCAGCTGGTAGCCCACCGTGTAGACCGGGTTGAGCGCGGTGAGGGCGTCCTGGAAGACGATGGCGATCTCGGGCCCGGCCAGCGCCCGGCGCTGCTTGCGGCTGGCGGTGACCAGGTCGGTGCCGTCGAGGCGGACCTCGCCGGCGGACACGTCGGCCACCGGGGCGAGAAGCCCGACGATCGCCTGGGCCGTCATCGACTTGCCGCAGCCCGACTCCCCGAGCAGCGCGATCGTCTCGCCGCGGCGGGCGCCGAACGACACCCCGTCCACCGCTCGTACGACGCCCTGCGGGGTGCGGATGTCGACGGACAGCCCGTCGACGTCCAGGACGACGGAGCCCGTGCCGGCGGCGGTCCCGCCCGTGCCGGCGTCCGGCAGGTCGTACGTCGCGGTCATCGCTTCTCCTGGACAGTCGAGGTGGCGGCGCCGACGCGGGCGCGGCGGCGGGCGGCGGCCTTGTCGGCGCGGGCGAGCTTGCGCCGCGAGGAGCGCGGCACGGTGAGGCGCCAGCGCTGGTCGGGGTCGGTCGCGATCCGCACCCACGAGGCGAGGATCGTCGTGGACACGGTGGTCACGACGATGGCCAGGCCGGGGAAGAACGACAGCCACCAGGCGGTCTGCAGGTAGGTGCGGCCCTGGCTCACGAGCAGGCCCCAGGAGACGTCCGGGGGCTGGATGCCGATGCCCAGGAAGGACAGGGACGACTCGGCGAGCATCACGAAGCAGAAGTCGAGCGTCGCGACGGTGAGCAGCGTCGGCAGCACGATCGGGAAGACGTGGCGCCGGATGATCGCGTTGGGCCGCGTGCCGAAGGTGCGGGCCGCGTCGACGAAGGTCCGGCTCTGCAGCTCGGCGGACTCCGCGCGGGCGGTCCTCAAGTAGATCGGGATCCGGGTGATGGCGAGGACCAGCACGATGTTGGCGGCGCTGGGGGAGAAGACGTAGAGCACGACGACGGCGAGCAGGAGCGAGGGGAAGCTCATGATCACGTCGGCGATGCGCATCGCGATGGTCTCGCGGACGCCGCGGTGGTAGCCGGCCCACATCCCGATCAGCGAGCCGATGACCATCGAGATGATCACGGCGGGCACCGCGACGGAGAAGGTGGTCTGCGTCGCGACGACGATGCGGCCCAGCAGGCTGCGGCCCAGGGGGTCGGTGCCGAGCCAGTTGACCCAGCCGTCGCCGAGACGGGGCGGGGTGACGCCGGCGGCGAGGTCCTGGTCGGTGGCGGCGTCGCCGACCAGCGTGGGGCCGAGGACGGCGACCAGCGCGAGCGCGACCAGCACGGCGGCGGCCACGAGCGCGACCTTGTCGCGCCACAGCAGGCCCCACATCGAGATCTTCGCGGCCCGGGCCTTCTCGGGCGTGGCGGGCTCGGCGGCCTTGGCCTCGCTCTTCACGGGCTCGGTCGGGTTGTCGAGGGTCATGTCAGGCCTTCGCCTTCTCGCGGACGCGGGCGTCGAGCAGCGCGTAGCCCAGGTCGATCAGGACGTTGAGCACGAAGATCGAGATCGCGGTCAGCAGCACCGCCGCCTGGAGGACCGCGAAGTCGCGGCCGACGATCGAGTCGATCATGAGCTTGCCGATGCCCGGCCAGCCGAAGATGGTCTCGACGACCACCGCGCCGTTGACGAGGCCGACGGTGAGGTCGCCGGCGACGGTGAGCGCGGGGGCCGCCGCGTTGCGCAGAGCCTGGTGGGTGACGACGCGGACGTCGCCGGCGCCGGTGCTCCGCGCCAGCCGCACGTACGGCGCCGAGAGCGCGGAGACCATCGCGCCGCGGACGACCTGGGTGAGGACGCCGACGGGGCGGATGGCGAGCGTGGCGACCGGGAGGATCCACGACAGCGCCCCGGCGTTCGTGCCCGACGTCGGCAGCACGCCGAGGACGACCGCGAAGAGGTAGATGCCCATGATCGCGATCCAGAAGTCCGGCACGCTCGCCGCGGTCATCGACAGGAACGAGGAGATCCGGTCGGCGATCGAGTTGGGCCGGTACGCCGCCCAGCTGCCGATCACGACCGCGAGGACGATCGCGATGATCATCGTGGCGGCCGCGAGCTGCAGGGTGGCGGGGAAGGCCCGCAGCGCCATGGTCGAGGCGGCCTCGCCGGTGCGCAGCGAGGTGCCGAAGTCGAACTGCAGCACGCCGCCGAGGTAGTCGAGCAGCTGGCGCCAGATCGGGTCGTCGAAGCCGTTGCGCTCGGTGAACGCCGCCCGCTGGGCGGGGGTCGCCGACTCGGGCAGGTAGAGCGACGCCGGGTTGCCCGTGAGCCGGGCGAGCACGAACACGCCGAGCAGCACGAGCAGCAGCGGCAGCAGGCTCGTCAGCGCCCGCTTGCGCAGGAAGGTGAGCATCGGGTTCCTCGGGTGTCCGTCGGGGGATCGGGGGTGGAGCGGGGCGGAGGGCCGGCGAGGTCGTCGCCGGCCCTCCAGGCCGTCAGCTGCTCGGCGACATCTCGAACACGTGCATCTCGTCGCCCGTGGCCGAGTTCGGCTCGTAGGAGACGTTCGGCCCGACGGCCAGCACGCCGTTCATGTGAGCGAGGTAGGCGAACTGGCCGACCTCGGTGGGCTCCTCGGCGAAGACGTCGGCGAGGCCCTCCTGGCGCTCGTCGCCGGTGAGCTCCTCGGCCGAGCGGATCTGCTGGTCCAGCTCCTCGGTGCCGCCCGAGCTCTGGAAGCCGTCGGAGAGCAGGTACTGGTCCATGGAGAAGGCGGCGTCACCGGCCTGGTTGCCGTGCTGGATCACCAGCAGGTACGGGCCGGAGTCCTCCGGGAACGGGCGCTCCTGGTACTCGGTGGAGCCCGCGGTGTCCATCAGCTCGATCTCGACGTCGAGACCCAGGTCGGAGAGGTCCTGCTGGATGACCTGCA
This sequence comes from uncultured Nocardioides sp., assembly GCF_947489365.1. GTDB lineage: Bacteria > Actinomycetota > Actinomycetes > Propionibacteriales > Nocardioidaceae > Nocardioides. The sequence goes on along the minus strand of NZ_CANLDB010000005.1, from coordinate 59,941 downwards.
GGGTCTCCTCGACGCGGGGGAACAGCGCCGTACGGCTGATCAGGCGGATCTGCGGGGAGAGGTCGACGCCGTCGGCCTCGGCCTCGTCGAGCAGCGCGCGCGCCGCCTCCGGGTCGTACGGCGCGGGCTCGAGCTCCTCGTTGAACCCGACGATGCCCGACGGCACGAGCTGCGCGGCGACCTCGGCGGACTCGCCGAACAGCGAGCTCGTGATGCCCTCGCGGTCGACGGCCATGTTGATCGCCTGGCGCACGCGGATGTCGTCCAGCGGCGGCGTGGTGGTCTGGATGCGGACCGCAGTCGTCTCGTTGTTGGGGTACTCGACGGCGAGGTCGCCGGCGCCGTCGGTGGGCCCGAGGCCCGTCGCGACGTCGGCCTCGTCGTTGGTCACCATCGCGGCGCGGACGCTGCCCTCGCTGCGCCACACGTAGTTGGCGGCGTCGTAGGCGGGCGCGTCGCCCCAGTACTCGGGGTTGGCGGCCAGGGTCAGGCTCTGGCCGGCCTCCCAGACGTCGACGGCGTACGGGCCGGTGCCGACGGGCTCGCGGACCTTCTCGGCGGTGTCGGTGGAGGGCGGGACCATCTCCACGAAGGAGATGCGCAGCGGCAGGATCGGGTCCGGCTCGGGCGTGGTCACGGTCAGCGTGGTGGCGTCGGTGGCCTCCAGCTCGAGGTCGACGTCACCGAAGACGTAGCCCTCGACGTTGCAGCCGAGGTCGGAGTTGACCGCGCGGTCGATCGAGAAGGCGGCGGCCTCCGCGTCGAAGGGGGTGCCGTCGCTGAAGGTGACGTCGTCGCGCAGCGAGAAGGTCCACGTGTCGTCCGCGGTCTGCTCCCACTCCGTCGCGAGCTTGGGGCCGAGCTCGCCGCTGGTGGGGTCGCGCTCGACGAGGGGCTCGGTGATGTTGGAGCGCACCACGACGCCGGTCGAGGTCAGCGACGCCTCGCAGGGCTCGAGCGTGGGCGGCTCCTCCGGCAGCACGATGCGGACGGTGGAGCCGTCGGCGCTGCTGCCGGAGCCACCGCTGTTGCTGACGGAGCACGCGGTCGCGCTGACGGCGAGGCCGAGCGCGAGAGCGCCCAGCGTGGCCGGTCGTGCGACCGAGCGCAGGGGGCGCGGGCTTCGCGAGTGGGTCATGGGTCCTCCGTTTGACGGCTCATCTACGAATGAGGATGTCGTACGTGAGTGTGGATCACAGTAGAAGCGCCCCCGAGGACCGTCAACGCATGACCCACCTCACATCACGTCGAGAACCATACACATACGCAGACGATGTTCCAATAGGTAGTTGAGTGCTGCTAACGTGGCGCTCACGTTGACGTGTGCCGACCGGCGGCCACGACACCCCAGTCAGGAGACATCGATGGCGCGTTACTCACCCGACGAGCTGGCCCAGGCGCTCGGCCGTGGGCTGCTGTCCTTCCCGGTCACGCACACCACGGCGGACCTCTCCTTCGACGAGGCGGCCTACCGCGAGCACCTGCGGCACCTCGACCAGTACGACGTGGCCGGACTCTTCGCCGCGGGCGGTACGGGGGAGTTCTTCTCCCTCACCCACGACGAGGTGGCCCAGGTCCTGCGCGCGACCGTCGACGAGATCTCCGACGGCACCCCGGTGCTCGGCGCCGCCGGCTACGGCACCTCGCAGGCCATCCAGATGGCACGCCAGGCCGAGGAGATCGGCGCGGACGGCATCCTGCTGCTCCCGCCGTACCTCACCGAGCTGCCGAAGCAGGGCCTCTTCGACCACGTCGCGCGGGTCTGCTCGGCCACCTCGCTCGGCGTGATCGTCTACCACCGCGCGAACGCCCGCTACGACGCGCAGACGGTGATCCGCCTGGCCGAGGAGTTCCCCAACCTCATCGGCTTCAAGGACGGGGTCTGCGACATCGACCTCCTCGTGACGCTCCACGCCGAGCTCGGCGACCGGCTGGTCTACATCGGCGGCCTGCCCACCGCGGAGACCTACGCGATGCCCTACCTCGAGCTCGGGGTGAGCACCTACTCCTCCGCGATCTTCAACTTCGCCCCGCAGTGGGCCGTCGACTTCTACGCCGCGGTGCGCGCGCACGAGCGTGAGACCGTGCAGCGGATGCTCGCCGAGTTCGTCGTCCCCTACATCGCGATCCGCGACCGCGAGGCCGGGTACGGCGTGTCCATCGTCAAGGCCGGCCTGGCCGCGGCCGGGCGACCGGCGGGCCCCGTCCGTCCCCCGCTCACCGACCTCTCGGAGTCCGAGATGGCCGAGCTGACCGACCTCGTCAAGAAGGTGGTGTGACCATGACGGCCACGCAGACCAGCACCAGCACCCTCACCGGGGAGATGTTCCTCGGTGCCACCCGCGTGAGGGGCAGCCACGGCACCGTGCGCGGGGTCGACCCCCGCACCGGCGCCGAGCTCGAGCCGGCGTACGGCCTCGGCGGCACCGACGACGTCGCCCGCGCCGCCGAGCTCGCCGACGCCGCCTTCGCGACGTACCGCAGGACCTCCCCGAGCGAGCGCGCCGCGTTCCTGGAGACGGCCGCCGACAACGTGGAGGCCCTCGGCGAGACCCTCGTCGCGCAGGTGCAGCTCGAGACCGGCATCGTCGAGCCCCGCGTGCGGGGCGAGCTGGGCCGCACCGTCGGCCAGCTGCGCCGCTTCGCCGCGCTCGTCCGCGAGGGCAGCTGGGTCGGCGCCCGCGTCGAGCCGGCCCTGCCCGACCGCAAGCCCCTCCCGCGCCCCGACCTGCGCCAGCGCAAGATCCCGCTGGGCCCGGTCGCGGTCTTCGGCGCCAGCAACTTCCCGCTGGCCTTCTCCGTCGCCGGCGGCGACACCGCCTCCGCGCTGGCCGCCGGCTGCCCCGTCGTGGTCAAGGCGCACAGCGCCCACCCCGGCACCTCCGAGCTCGTCGCGGGCGCCCTGGCGGCAGCGGTGGCCGCCCACGACCTGCCCGAGGGCGTCTTCTCGATGGTGTACGGCGACGGCCGCGGCGTCGGCACGGCCCTCGTGACCGACCCGCGGATCCGCGCCGTCGGCTTCACCGGCTCCCGCTCCGGCGGCCTCGCGCTCGTCGCCGCGGCGGCCGGGCGGCCCGTGCCGATCCCGGTGTACGCCGAGATGTCCAGCATCAACCCCGTCTTCCTGCTCCCCGGGGCCCTCGCGACCGGGCCCGAGGCGCTCGCGGCGGCGTACGTCGACTCGCTCACCGTCGGCGTCGGCCAGCTCTGCACCAACCCGGGCCTCGTCTTCGGCGTCCGTGGGCCCGACCTCGACGCCTTCCTCGCCGCCGTCGCCGCGCGCCTGGCCGACAGCCCGGCGCTGCCGATGCTCAACCCGGGCATCCACGCCTCCTACGTCGAGGGCGTGGCCAGCACGGGCGCGCTCGACGGGGTGGCCACGGTGGGCAGCGGCAAGCAGGACGAGTCCCTGGCCGCCGGCGGCCAGGCCCACGTCTTCACCGCCGCCCTCGGCGACTTCGCCGCGGAGCCCGCGATGCAGGAGGAGAACTTCGGCTCGTCCTCCCTGGTCGTGCAGGTCGACGACGCCGAGGAGCTCGCCGGCGTCGCCGAGCGGCTCGAGGGCCAGCTCACCGCCACCGTCCACGCGGTCGAGTCCGACCACGCCGCCGCCGCGGGCCTGCTCGACGTGCTCGAGACCAAGGTCGGCCGGGTGCTGTTCAACGGCTGGCCGACCGGCGTCGACGTCGGCAGCGCGATGGTGCACGGCGGCCCGTTCCCCGCGACGAGCGACGGGCGGTCGACGTCGGTCGGCACCCTGGCGATCGAGCGGTTCGTGCGTCCCGTCGCCTACCAGGACGTGCCGCCGGCGCTGCTGCCCGCCGAGGTGGACGTCGACAACAGCCTGGGGCTGTGGCGGCTCGTCGACGGTGAGCCGGGTCGTGGCTGATCGTCCGGTCGTCGCGTCGGTCCGGGTCGTGCCCGTCGCGGGCCACGACTCGATGCTGCTCAACCTCAGCGGCGCGCACGGGCCCTACTTCACCCGCAACATCGTGGTCCTCACCGACTCCGACGGCCTCGTCGGCGTCGGGGAGGTCCCCGGCGGGGAGGCGATCCGCAGCACCCTCGTCGAGGCCGGCGACCGGCTCATCGGCCAGGAGGTCGCGGGCTTCCGCAGCCTGCTGCGCGGCATCGGCGCGGCGTACGCCTCCCGCGACGCCGGGGGACGCGGTCTGCAGACGTTCGACCTGCGCACCACCGTCCACGTCGTCACCGCACTGGAGTCCGCGCTGCTCGACCTCCACGGCCAGCACCTCGGCGTCCCCGTCGCGGAGCTGCTCGGCGACGGCCAGCAGCGCGACCGGGTGCCCGCCTTGGGCTACCTGTTCTTCGTCGGCGACCGCGGCCGCACCGACCTCGCGTACGACGCGGGGCCGGACGCGGGGTCCGACGCGGCCGACGACTGGTCGCGGCTGCGCCACGAGGAGGCGATGGACGCCGACGGCGTCGTCGCGCTCGCCCGGGCGGCGCAGGAGCGCTACGGCTTCGCCGACTTCAAGCTCAAGGGGGGAGTGCTCCCCGGCGAGCAGGAGGTCGAGGTCGTCACCGCGCTCGCCGCAGCGTTCCCCGAGGCCCGCGTGACCCTGGACCCGAACGGCGGCTGGCTCCTCGCCGACGCGATCCGCCACGGCCGCGCGCTGCGTGGCGTCGTGGCGTACGCCGAGGACCCCTGCGGCGCCGAGAACGGCTTCTCGGGGCGCGAGGTGATGGCGGAGTTCAAGCGCGCCACCGGCCTGACGACCGCGACCAACATGATCGCCACCGACTGGCGCCAGCTCGGCCACGCGGTGCGGTCGGGGGCGGTCGACATCCCGCTCGCCGACCCGCACTTCTGGACGATGGCCGGCTCGGTGCGGGTGGGTCAGCTGTGCGAGAGCTGGGGCCTGACGTGGGGGTCGCACTCCAACAACCACTTCGACGTGTCCCTGGCGATGTTCACCCACGCGGCCGCCGCCGTGCCGGGGGAGATCACCGCGATCGACACCCACTGGATCTGGCAGGACGGGCAGGGTCTGACCCGCGACCCGCTGCGGATCACCGACGGCCACCTCACCGTGCCCGACGCCCCCGGCCTCGGGGTCGAGCTCGACGAGGACCGGCTCGCCGCCGCCCACAAGCTCTACCTCGCCGAGGGCCTCGGCGCGCGCGACGACGCCGTGGCGATGCAGTACCTCGTGCCCGGCTGGACCTTCGACCCGAAGCGCCCGGCGCTCGACCGATGACCGCCCCATGAACGACGGAAGGCAGATGCCATGTCCCAGGTGCTGACGGTCGGAGACCTCAAGCCCTCCCTGGTCGCGACGCTCGCCGAGACCCACGACGCGCCCGTGCTGCCGACCGACCCCGGTGAGCGCGCGGCGTACCTCGCCGAGCACGGCAGCGACGTCCGCGTGGTCGTGACCTCCGGCCGCTTCGGGGTGGACGCCGAGCTGATGGCGGCGCTGCCGTCGCTGGAGGCGGTCTGCAACTTCGGCGTCGGCTACGACACCACCGACGTCGCCGCCGCCCAGCAGCGCGGCGTCGTCGTCTCGAACACCCCGGACGTGCTGACCGACTGCGTGGCCGACACCGCGGTCGGGCTCGCGCTCGACGTGCTCCGGGGCCTGTCGTCCGCCGACCGGTTCGTACGCGGGGGCGACTGGTCGGCGGGCAAGTCGTTCCCGCTGATGCGGCGGCTGTCCGGCAAGCGGGTGGGGATCCTCGGCCTGGGCCGCATCGGCCGCGCCGTCGCGCAGCGCCTCGAGGCCTTCGGCTGCCCGATCACCTACCACTCCCGGCGCCAGGTCGACGGCGTCGACTACGCGTACGCCGCCTCGCCCGCCGAGCTCGCCGCCGCCGTGGACATCCTGGTCGTCGTCACCTCCGGCGGGCCGGAGAGCGCGAACCTGGTGGACCGGACGGTGCTGAAGGCCCTCGGTCCCGACGGCTGGCTGATCAACATCGCCCGCGGGTCCGTGGTCGACGAGGACGCCCTCGTCGACCTGTTGGTCTCCGGCGGCCTCGCCGGCGCCGGCCTCGACGTCTTCGCCCACGAGCCGAAGGTCCCCGACGCCCTGCTCGGCCTCGACAACGTCGTCCTGCTGCCGCACCTCGGCAGCGGCACCGTCGAGACGCGCGCGGCGATGGAGCAGCTGACGCTCGACAACCTCGAGGCCTTTCTCGACCGTGGCGAGCTCGTCACCCCGGTGCCGGAGTCGGTCCGATGAGCATCGGGCTCGGGTACCTCGGCACCCCGGAGAGCCGCGCCGCGCTCGGCCACGCCGTGCACGAGTGCGCGCTGCACGGCTCCGACCTGGTGATCGTCAGCCCCCGCGCGGTGGGGGAGACCCCGGAGTTCGCGGCCGACCGCGCGCTCGCCGAGGCGACCCTGCGCTCGCGGACGGTGACGATCCAGCTGGTGGACTCCGAGCACGACCTCGCGGACGCCCTCATCGACCTCTCCTACGAGGCCGGGGTGGAGCTGCTGGTCATGGGCCAGCGCCGCCGGTCGGCGGTCGGCAAGCTGCTCCTCGGCTCGCTGACGCAGCGGGTCATCCTCGAGGCGCGCTGCCCGGTCACCGCCGTGAAGCCGCCGGTGGAGCCCACCGGCTGAGTCTGCGACGCTGCAGGTGGTCTCGTGAAGCCGACCCGGCCCGCGACAGCTCCGAGCGAGAGGACGTCAGGCCGTGACCATCCTGATCGGATACGTGCCCACCCCCGAGGGCGAGGCGGCGCTGGACGCCGGCCTGCGCGAGGCCGGCCTGCGCGGCGAGGACGCCGTCATCCTCAACAGCCCCCGCCGCGGCGTCCCCGTCGACGGCTCGATGCTCGACTCCGCCGCCAGCTCCACGCTGGTCCAGCGCGCGAAGGACGCCGGCGTCACCGCGACCGTCGACCACGCCGAGCACGGCTCGTCCCTCGTCGACACCTTCGTGAGCCTCGCCGAGAAGCACCCCATCACCCTCGCCGTCATCGGCCTGCGCCGTCGTACGCCGGTCGGCAAGCTCGTCATGGGCAGCAACGCCCAGCGCCTGCTCCTCGAGCTGCCCGTGCCGGTGTTGGCGGTGAAGCCACAGTAGGGCTCCTGCTCGCACGAAGGATCCTGGATTTTTAAAGGAGTGCGTGTCGGCGCAGCGGTAGAGGTTCTAGTGTGAACTGACGAAAAGCTAGAGCCCGTGGCGCCAACGGTCGAGCCACAAGGCTGGGAGTCGGAATGCAACGACCACCCATTCCTGCTTGCTTCAGAACCGGGTCACCTAAACGCGCGCCGGCTCACTCGGTTTCAAGGGTGCTCGCCCGGGTGCAACGCCTCTTCAAAGACATCAAGGGACTTTTGATTGCCGCAGTGCAGTGTAGTGACCCAGTTCTCGTAGGTGGAATCTTTGGCGTCCGATCGACGTATTGTCACCATATTTCGTCCTTTTCTCGCTAGGGCTCGGAGCGCCTCAACGACTGGGCGCGAGCATCTGGGATTTGCGCGTGCGCAATGGTGCTGGCCTCTGAAATAGATGGATAAGTTGTAGCATGCGTACATCAATAAATGGCCAGGGCTTGCTGGGGCCTGACATTGGTGCCGACCTTGAGCTCAGGACATGCTCTAGCGTTCCGGCAGATCAATCTGCGGCAGGCTTCCGAGGATCGACAGCAACTTTAATGTCATTTCTGACGCTTTCGCCGCGGGAGGCTGGATTCCGCGATGCAGAAACTCTCCACGCAACTTGTATGCCTCGTGGAGGGTGGGCACGTACTCCTTCGGAATGTTGGCCTCATTAACCAGTTGTCGAAACGACTGTTGCCGGAAGCCTTGCCGGCTTCTCAATTGAGCCTCAATGGCAACAACTGCCTCAAGAAAGGCCATAGTGCTATCCCCATTCTTCAACCGACTGGTGACCGAGTTTGCAGTCAGCGCGGGTGTCCTTGGTCCCACCATCTGAAGAATCTCGTCAAACACCCGATCCTCGATGGTCATTAATCCATAGAGGTCGAACTCATCCGCTTCTTCCGACACGACTCGCCTGCCACCAACTTCTGCGTTTGCGTCAGGGTCGACAACAATCATTCTTTGTGGATCTACTGTGGAACGAGCCACCCCGATCTCAAGGGCGGCTGACTGATCACGGTTTCTTCCATCCAGAACGACAGCGGCCGCGCGCCTTAAGAGTTGGCTCAACGACGCAAGGTGCAGCGAGGGCTGGCTCTGAATATCGTCGGGTGTCACGGGGATGAGCCCGTTCATGCGCAACGCCGGGAATATTGCCTCGCGGTAGCGCGCAAGGGCCTCGTTGCCGCCAAGAAAAACGACCATCGTCCCCGAAGGAACTGGCACTCGGAGCTCCGCTAACAAGGAGTCCTCGGTCGATTCTGCGCGTGAAGCTGCTGACCCCTCGAGTGCGTCGGCCAACTGCTTGAAGAAGTTTTGGAAGACCGACGTCCGACTAACTCCCCGACGAGATTCCAGAACGACAACTCGCACGCCGCGACGTTCGAATCGACTAACTTGACTGGTGGTTCCAGTCGCCAGAATAACCCATGGTGTAGAACTGTTTGAGCCCAATCGATTCTTGATCAGAGCCAGCAGGGCCCTGAAGTCAGGGTCGTCTGCAGAGTAGCCAATGAGAACTGGGACGCGAGTGATGAGCAGGTTGGCTACGAAAGTTGCTAACAGTGGGTACTTCGTTAAGAAGCCATCATAGTCATTCTCGGTGGCAACCAATTCATCCGGATGATGCACGTCGCCATGAAATTTCACGAGGAGGGTCGCGCGGCTACGGCGGCGAGCAGCTAGCCTCTGCTCGCCCACGATTGGCTCAAAAGGCCAGTTCAACTCGCGCCATGAGTCCTCGAGCACAAAGTCGAAATTGGTCGTGAGAACTGCATCGAACGGAATCCGACCAAGTTCAATATTGAGCTGGCTTGGCTTGACTTCATCAATCAGAAGCAGGTCGCGTAGTTTGTCGATTAGCGGCAGTCGGCCGTACCGCTGCTCAAAGTTGCTAATTGCGTCGATCGCACCAGTCGAGCCGTGTTCATCGTCCAAGTACAACTCAATGTCTTTCGCGAGCTTCGCCCAGCCTGGGGGCTTGCGGTCGTCTGAAGCAACAGCGTTGGCGGACATCCCCGCACCCACGACTGGCAACCAACGCCCCTCCAATAGCTCGTCTTGCAGGAGTCTTGGCAACTTGGCGTAGTAATCGGTCGACACTCAAGTGACTCTAGAAGACCATTGGCTTCCTGGCCATGAGTTCTCAAGGTTCACGGTTCGGAGGTGGCTCGACTGAGAGTATGGCCGAGGCTGCGGTCGGGTCCGATCTCTTTTGTCGCCGCAGGATGTGTGTCCGGTTCCTGGAAGTCGACTTGCCTTCTAGTGGCCGAGTTGAGTCGGTTTAGAACCGATCGCAGCACAAATACCTCGCCAACGGGCAGTGGGCCGGACGAGGAGCGCGGGGCGGCGGCACCGTCCCTTTGATATAGACCCGCGGCTTAGAAACACATCCGATGCCGCGGCAACTCTGCACCTAGGCCGTCAGGGTGCCTACCGCGCGCACCGTATGTGCCGCGACCCCTATGCGCGACGTGTAGACGTACGCCCAAGCGTGGGCGGGCGGTCAGGAATCATAAGAAGCTCCGACTGCGCCTGCTGGCCTCATGACCCCCCTGTTACAGTACTGCTCCCGCCGGGGTCGCCCCCGTCGTGGCCGGTTGGTGTAATGGGAAACACGTCTGTGGAGGGGTGTCGCCGAGAGCATGCGCAGCGCGTCACCACCGATGAGACAGGAGTTTTCGGGTTCGACTCCCGTACCGGCGGAGGACATGCACCACGGGTCATGTCTTGCGTCGGTACGAGAGGTGGCAGATGTCAGAGGATGAGCTTCGGCTCTTTGCTGCTATCGACGAAAACGTTCGAACGGGCACGTCTGCTTTGCGGCAAGTGCTGCTACAAGCGAAAAGTCAGGCTGCCCGGGCCCCGGCATCGAGGATCTCAGGGGCAAACACTGACGGGCGGATGGTGGCTGCCGACACGACGGCGAGAGTTGCTTACCTACTCCTAGCGGCGCAATATGAGGCGCGTCTGGGTTGGCTCGTTTGGCACCCGGATTCACGACTCGATACTACTCAGCGAGCCGAGGCTCTAAAGGGCGGTATCGCCTCGCGCTGGAAACTGCTTTTGCGTTTGGCTTTTAGCGATCGCTTATCGCGTCGCGATCCCCCTGTTCTGGTTGGTCCTGGCGAGATGCCGCGAAGATTGACTGGCGATGATAAGCGGCGATACGCAGATTTAAGCCGCGTAGCGCGTGAGTATCTTGACCCGCTAATCGATACTCGAAACTCCTTGGCCCACGGCGAATGGCGAACCGCGTTAGCGAGATCATCGGATGGTGTCAATGAGACCCGGACTGAAAAACTTCAAGAAATCTCATTATTCCGGGTTACGGTAATGTCTAATCTCCTGGAGCACTACTGGAAGTGTTTTTTTGACGCCTTGGTCACACATCAGGCTTTTGAGCGCGACTTCCCTGTCCACCATCGACGTATGATGCATGCTGCGATTCGTCTAGAATCCTCGGATGAGGAGCGCTGGCTGTCTAACTTGCGTCGGAGGTTTGTCGATGGGAGAAGTAGTCAGGGTGGTCTAAAAGACCCACCCATGCCACCTCAACTCCAGATGCTCCGCCGTCCTTTCCGCTGAGTTTGAGGCTGGTGTCACTCGAGGGACTTCGTGTTGAAGGGTCGATCTATGGAGAGGGCGCACCATCCCCGATTAGCCGTATATCGCGTCGAGATGGTCAGTGTGCGAGCAGCAAACAGACACCGGGTCCGCTTTTGCCCGGTCTTGCCATTCTTCGGGTGATTCGTTCGCCTGGCAGTACGACCGCAACTGGCGGTCACTGCGGCCGTAATACTGGTCGCGTTGCGCAGTTACCTCTAATGAAGGGGCGACAGTGCTAGGCGCTGCTGGGGTCTGGAACTCGTGTCGCGATTTCCTGACCCCGGGATTCATTCCGCCCCAATAGCGCAGTCATCGCTTACGTACACTCGCGGGTTGTCGTGCTCAGGCGGTTCGACGAATGCTGCCACGACGTAGGCTTTAGTGCATGGCGTGGAGTCTGCTTGGCACGATAGCGGGCAGTGCGCTTGAGGGGAGCAGTTCAAAGGAGATCTGCGATCGCTTGGCGCGGGTGTCATGTTGTTGGACGATTCGTTTTGCGAGGATCTGTGCGGCGGTCTTGGTCCACTCCAAAGAGCAATAGTGGTCTTTCCAGCCGCCGATCGCGGCGTGGATCCTGGTTTTGAGGCGGTCTCTGACCGACTTGGCGGCGAGACGCCGCGAGGCCCGAATCCCCGGTTTGTCTCGTCTTGCTCTTCACCCCGACCCGCGCCAATTGGATGACCTTCGTCGAAGGCTGGCTAGGCATCTCGAACGCGACGCCCGCTGCCGCGGAGGGTGCCGCGTCAGGTCACCAAGTACGTTCTCGAGGCCACGTCGAGGTTACGAGCGTGTGAGCCGTCGCCGTGTGTTGCCTAGGTGCACCCGCATGGCCGCGTGCGCTGTCCTCGCGTCGCCCGCCATGACGGCGTCCGCGACCTGAGCGTGTTCGCGTTGCACCCGCGCGACGTGTTCGGCCTCGGAGTGGGAGTGGGCGTCGCCGAGGCGTGTCCGGGGCAGCATGATCATCATCGGCCCGAGTGAGTCAAGCAGGTCGAGGTAGAAGCGGTTGCCGGTGGCGGCGGCGATGGCGCGGTGGAAGGCGAAGTCGGCCTCGACGGCGTCGGAGGGGGCGGCGGTCTCGAGCTGGGCGAGCGCCGCACGCACCGCCTCGGCTGACTCTGGGGTAATCGCTCGGGCGGCCAGGGCGGCGGCCTCGCACTCCACGCCCAGGCGGAAATCGATCATCGCCAGGACGTCGTGCTGGGAGCGGATCGCCGAGGACTCCAGGCTGAACGTCGAGGGCTCGGGGACGGCGAGCACGAACGAGCCGCGTCCCTGGTGGGTCTCGACCAGGCCCTCGGCGCGGAGCTGGCCGACGGCCTCGCGGACCACCGTCCGCGAGACGCCGTACGTCTCGATCAGCTCCGCCTCGCTCGGCAGGCGGGTGCCGGGGGCGAGCTCGCCGGCCAGCACCCGGTCCTTCAACCCGGACACCACGCGGGCGGCGAGGCCGCCGGGGGTCCTGGTCACGGGCGTCCGATCGAGGCGGTCTCCTTGGTCAGGTCCCGCATCCGCTGGGTCAGGGTGAACCCCAGACCCGGACGGTCCGGCACCCACATCCGCCCGTCGCGGATCTCCGGCTGCTCCTCGAACAGCGAGGCCAGCCACTCGAAGTGCTCCACCCACGGCTCGGTCGGGTACGCCGCCGCCAGGTGCAGGTGGATCTCCATCGCGTAGTGCGGCGCCAGCGCCAGGCCGGCGTGGTTCGCGAGCGTCGCGAACTTCAGGAACGGCGTGATGCCGCCGATGCGGGGGGCGTCGGGCTGCACGATGCCGCGGTATCCCGCGTCGATCAGCGCCATGTGCTCGCCCACCGAGGTCAGCATCTCGCCGGTGGCGATGGGGGTGTCGAAGGTGTGGGAGAGGTCGGCGTGGCCGACGGCGTCCCAGGCGTCGAGGGGCTCCTCGATCCACACCAGGTCGTGCTGCTCGAGCTCGCGGCACATGCGGCGGGCGCGGGCGCGGTCCCACTGCTGGTTGGCGTCGACCATGAGCGGGACGTCGCCGAGGTGCTCCTTGAGCGCGGCGACGCGGTCGAGGTCGGCGCGCCAGTCGGGCTGGCCGACCTTGATCTTGATGGCGCCGATCCCGGCCTCGAGGGAGGCGGTGGCCTTCTCCTTCATCTCCTCGACTCCAGCCTGCAGGAAGCCGCCGGAGGTGTTGTAGACGCGGCACGAGTCACGGTGCGCGCCGAGCAGCTTCGCCAGGGGGAGGTCGGCGCGGCGGGCCTTCAGGTCCCACAGCGCGACGTCGAGGGCGGCGACGGCCTGGGTCGCGACGCCTGAGCGGCCGACGGAGGCGCCCGCCCACATCAGCGACTCGTAGATCTTCGCGATGTCGGAGGGGTCCTGCCCGATCGCGACCTCGGCGACCTCGCGCAGGTGCGCGAACTGCGCCGGACCGCCGGCGCGCTTGGAGTAGCTGAACCCCATGCCCCGGTGGCCGTCCTCGGTCAGCACCTCGACGAACAGCATCACCGTCTCGGTCAGCGGCTTCTGCCGCCCGGTGAGCACCTTGGCGTCGCTGACGGGGTTGTCGATGGGCAGGACGACGTGCGAGAGGGTCAGATGACGGATGGCGTCGGGCATGGGGTCACTCCTACTTGTATGATGAGTGACGTAGTTATCGCATAAGTGCCGGGGAGGTGTCCAGTGGACCTGTTGACGGGCTTCGCCGCGGTCGTCGGCGTCGTGCTGGTCGGCGTCCTGCTCGGACACCTCAGGCTGGTCGACGACGCCGGGCGCCGGACCCTGAACGACGTCTCGTTCTTCGCTGCCAGCCCCGCGCTGATGCTGCTGGTCATCTCTGACGTCGAGATGGACGCCGACCTCGCGGCCAACGTCGTCGCCGCGGTCGCGTCGCTGGCCGTGGCGATGGTGATCTACCTGCTCGTCGCGCGGCTGCTCCTGCGCCGCGACGGGGGAGAGGCGCTGATCGGGGCGCTGACCGCGGGCTACGTCAACGCCGGCAACCTCGGCATCCCGGTCGCGGCGTTCGTCGTCGGCGACGTCGCGGTCGTCGTCCCGACGCTGCTGGTGCAGATGCTGCTCGTCCAGCCGCTCGCGCTGGCCTACCTCGACCGGCGCCGCGCGGCCGGGACCGGCGTACGGGCCGCCGTACGCCGCATCGTCACCAACCCACTCACCGTCGGGGCGGCGATCGGGCTGGTGCTCGCGCTCACCGGGTGGCGGCTGCCCGCGCTGGTCGAGGAGCCGCTGTCGCTGCTCGCGGGGCTGGCGGTGCCGGCGATGCTGCTCGCGTACGGCGTCGCCATGCGGCTGGCGCCCCCGGTCGGCGGGTCCGGGCACAACGCCGAGGTCGCCGTCGCGTCGGTGCTCAAGCTCGTCGTGATGCCGCTGGTGGCGTGGCTGGTGGCGCTCGCGTTCGGCCTCGACGGGACGCTGCTGCTCGGCGTCGTCATCGTCGCGGCGCTGCCGACGGCGCAGAACATCTTCGTCCACGCCTCCCGCTACCGGATCGGTGAGGACATGGCCCGCGAGACCATCTTCGTCACCACCGTCGCCGCGCTGCCGGTGTCGCTCATGGTGGCGCTGCTGCTGGGATGAGCCGCCCGGCGGCGGGATGTGATGTGCGCCCTAACAGCACCCCGCCAGGATCGACAGTGTGATCGTTGCGAACCTGCCGACCGCGGTCCCCGCGTGGCGTCGCCTCCTCGGGCCGGTCCTCCTGATGCTCACCTGGGACGTGGCCGTGACGGTGGCCTACATGCGCGGGTGGCTCGGTTTCGAGACCATCACCATCCAGTACACGCTGTACGGCACGGCCGTCGCGCTGTTCCTCGGGTTCATGGTGAACGCGGCCTACGCCCGCTGGTGGGAGGCGCGCACCCTGTGGGGGTCGATCACCAACCACTCCCGCAACCTGGCCCGCCAGGCCGTCACCCTCATCGACACTGACGCGCCGCGGGCGCGCGCGGGCCTGGTCGACGAGCTCGTCCGGGCGCAGGCCGCCTACGTGCACGTCCTGCGCACCAGCCTCCGAGGCCAGGACACCCCTCCCGAGTTCGGCCGCTACCTCACAGCGGACGCAGCGGAGCGCGCGCAGGCGGCGGCGAACCGGCCCAACGCGGTCCTGAACCACGTCGGGGCCCTGGTCACCGAGGCGCGCAAGCGGGACATGATCGAACAGCTCCCTCGTGTGCAGATGGAGACCACGCTCTCGACGTTGGCGGACGCCCAGGGCGGCCTCGAGCGGATCAAGAACACCCCGCTGCCCGTGCAGTACCGGTTCCTGCCCTCGTTCTTCGCGCGGACCTTCGCGATCGTCCTGCCCCTGGCGATCGTGCAGGACCTGCAGTGGCTGACACCGATCGGGTCCGGGCTCGTCGGGATGATGTACCTCGTCGCCGTCCAGGTCGGCAAGGACCTGGCCGACCCGTTCAGCGACGACGTGCACGACGTGCCCATGACCGCGATCACCCGGACCATCGAGATCGACGTGCTCGAGACCATCGGACACCGCCCGCCGGACAAGGTCACCCCGCGGCGGGAGGTCCTCTGGTAGCGCAGCCGGTCGCCGGGTCCAGCGCTACTCCGCCTCGACGTACTCGATCGCCACGTCGAGCAGCTGGCCGTCCTCGCCGTTGTCCATCGTGACGGTGTAGGAGTCGTTGAGCCGGGTCTCCACGGTGTACTCCACCGGCTCGCCGCCGGGCGGGGTCACCTCCGCCTCGCAGACGTCGGGGATGGTGTCGCACTCGATCTGCTGCAGCGCGCCGATCGGCTCGCCACCGTCGACCCCGTCGGCCCAGGCCGGGTCGCCGAGGTAGGACTCGACGTCCGCGAGGTCGAAGGTCGCCGGGACCGCGTAGCTGAGCTCGTACGTCGCGTTGGGCCGGCCGACGTACTCGTTCTGCGTGACGTCGTCACCCAGCCCCGGTTCGGCCCCCTCCGGCGCGGGGGCGCGCTGCGCGTAGTCGGGCAGCGCCTCGCTCACCGGGTTGGACATCTGCCGCTCCTTGGCGACCTCGTCGGCGTCGGCGGCGAGGAAGACGACCAGGATGAACGAGGCGAGCTGGACGACGAAGCGCCACCAGCCCAGCAGGAAGCCCGAGACCGGGGGGAAGGTGATCATGTACTCCTCCCCCCACTGGACCATCTGCACCCAGGCGCCGAGCTTGACGGTCAGCGCGATGTGCAGACCGAGCCCCAGCACGAGGGCCAGGGTGATCGGTAGCCACCGGACGTCACCGAGCAGTCCGGCCGCAGCAGCCCGCGCGATCGCCCAGGTGAGCAGCAGTGGTTCTGCGTACAGCACGGTCAGCACCATGGCGCCCAGCAGGGCACGCCGCCCGGTGAGGCGGGCGAGCAGGGGCCGCTTCGCGCCGGGCAGGTCGGCCAGCATCCTGGCCTCGGCGGCGGTCGGCTCGACCTTCTCGACCGCCGCGCTGATCTGCTCGACCTACCGGCGGGCCGTACGTCGGCCGGCGCGCCGCTCGGCGCGGGTCGTGTCGGCCTGGTCGGCGGTGGTGAGGACCAGCAGCCTGGAGCCGCCGGTCTCGTCGTCCGCGACGCCCAGCTCGTGGGACCAGGCCGGCGTACCAGCGTCGTCGCGTGAGGTGACGGTGATCGTGTGCTCGCCCCGGTCGACCTCACGCACCTGGTGCCCGGAGGTGGCCGCGACGCGTTCCGCGGCGTCGAAGACCGTGCCTACCGCACGGTTGAAGGACTGAGTCGTGAAGCCGCGGACCTTCCCCGTCTCGAGCGCTCCGATCGGCGAGGTCTCGGCGGTCCTCTGCGGGGTGCTCACACCGGCAGTGTGTCCCTGCCGACGGCGACCCAAACCGCGGCAGGTCGGCCCGGCGCGATTTACACGGCTGACTCACAGCAGACACGCAGGGCGTCCAACGCGCTGCTGGAGTGAGCCCGCCCGGGACGGACCCGGGCGGGAGGGACACCGCACACATGACACGCACGAGGGTGACCCGCGGCCTGAGCGCCGCGGCTGTGGCCGCACTGGTGACCGGCGGGCTGTACGCCGCCGCGCCGGCGCAGGCGATCAGCACCGTCACCGCCGACAACGGGGCGACGTGGAACGTCAACGACGCCCGCCGCCCGGGCCTGGACACCGGGAGCGTCCGCAACGTCAGCCAGTCGCGGATGGAGGCGTTCGGCAGCCTCTTCCTGAGCGTCGCCGAGCCCGATGACACCGACGCGCCCCGCATGGACGACCAGATGCTCCGCGGCTTCGGGCTCACCCCGACCGGGGGCGGCGGGTACGCCTCGACGAACGCCGTCCGCCTCGGCGACGTCGCGGTCACCCGGCGCCTCGAGATCGACGCCGCCTCGGGCGCCGCGCTGTTCTTCGACACCTTCACCTCCGTGGCCACCGAGCCGCAGGACGTCGAGGTGTCGTTCGGCGGCACCCTCGGCTACGGCACCGGCGCCAACCAGGGCGTCGTCCGCGACTCCGGCGACGGCGACGCCGAGATCGACACCGACGACGACTGGGCCGTCGCCGCACCCGACGGCCAGCTGCGCGCCACCGGCATCGTGCTCGGTTCGCCGAACGGCGAGCGGGTCGACCGCGTCGGCGACCAGCAGGACGACCCGTTCGAGGACGCGTACTCGACCACCGGCAGCGACAGCAACGACCCCGGCTTCGTCCGCTCCCTCGCCCTCGAGCCCGGCGAGACCCGGTCGCTGGCGCACTTCGTCGTGGTCGGCGCCACCGGGGCGACGCAGCAGACCGTCGACGCCACCGAGGCGCTCGCCGCGACGCCGGACTTCTCCGACCTGTCGCTCGACGAGCGGTGCACGCTCGCCAACTGGGACCTCACCGAGGTCCCCGGCGTCGACGCCACCGCCTGCGCCGGCGCGGAGCCGCTGCAGCTGCCCGCGGCCCAGGTGGACGCCGACGCCACCACCGACGTGGCCTACGACGTGGTGGGCAAGACCATCGACGAGCTGTCCGCCGACCTCGCCGACGGCAGTGTGACCTCGGTCCAGCTGACGCAGGCGTACCTCGACCGCATCGCGGCGTACGACGACGGGCCGTTCGGGTTCAACGCCTTCATCACCGTCGCGGACAACGCCCTCGACCAGGCCCGCGCGGCCGACGCGGCGCGCGCGGACGGCGAGGACAGCCCGCTGCTCGGCGTCCCGCTGTCGATCAAGGACAACTACGACACCCTCGACATGCCCACCACCAACGGCACCCGGGCACTGGCCGACTGGCGGCCGACCACGGACGCGTTCCAGGTGGCCGCGCTGCGCCGCGCGGGTGCAGTGATCATCGGCAAGACGACGCTGTCGGAGTTCGCGAACTCGGGCTCGTTCAGCGAGAGCGGCTTCAAGCAGGCGTGGAACGGCCTCTACCCGTCGAAGACGTCCTTCGGCTCGTCCGGCGGCTCGGCCACCTCGGTGGCGGCGAGCATGGCCGCCGGCTCGATGGGCAGCCAGACGGGCGTCTCCCTCTACGCGCCGACCACCGGCGCCGGGCTCACGACGTTCCGCGGCACGGACGGCCTGACCAGCACCGGCGGGATCCTGCCGCTGACGTGGGCCTCCGACTTCGGCGGCCCGATCGCCCGGTCGGTGACCGACCTGGCGCACCTGCTCGACGCCACGGCCACCCGGACGACGGGCAACAACCCCGACGACCTGCTCACCTCCCGCGTCGACAACGACCTGCGGCCGGAGGCGTTCAGCCCGTCCCTGGACGCCGACGCGCTGGAGGGGAAGACGATCGGCTTCCTGCCGGCGTCGTTCGCCTCGACGTCGGTCGCCGACGACACCGCCGGACCCGTCGCGCTGGCCCAGGCCCGGGAGGCGCTCACCGCGGCGGGAGCCACCGTCGTCGAGATGACCGGCTCGGCGACGAACCCGCCGAACACGAGCCAGGGCAGCGCGAGCGTCGAGGGCTGGGAGCGCTACATCGCCGAGCACCCGACGTTCCCGTTCGCGGACCGCAACGGCATCCTCGGCTCGCCGCAGAACCTGCCGTACAACGTCTCGCAGCCGTCGAGCGCGACCGGCCTCGACGACGCCAACACCGAGACGTTCCTGGCCCGGCGCGACACCTACAAGGAGAACGTGGCGTCCTGGATGGACGACAACGGTGTGGACGCCGTCATCTACCCCGGCTTCCTCACCAGCATGGGCAACAACGACGCGTCGTCCGCCGTCCTCAGCTCGGACCGCGGCACCGGGGTGCTGACCTCCGCGGCCGGCATGCCGACCGTCGTGGTGCCGATCGGCGCGAACGACGACGGGCAGTCCAACGCGATCCAGATCCTGGGCCGCGCGTGGACCGACGCCGACGTGGTCGGCATGGGCTACGCGCTCGAGCAGCAGGCGCAGGCCGCGCCCCTCAGCGAGTACGCCCCCGCGCTGCCCTGGTCCGGGCCGGCGGAGTCGGTCACCTCGCTCACGCTCGGGACGACCGCCACCCGCTACGGCACCGGCGTCCCCGCCACCGTCAGCGTCGCCGCCGACCCTGAGGCCACCGGCGCGGTGAGCGTCGAGGTCGACGGGAAGACCGTCGAGGGGACCCTCGCCGGCGGGTCCGTGGACGTCGTCCTGCCGGACGACATCTCCGTCGGCACCCACGTCGTCACTGCGTCGTACGCCGGCTCGTCGAGCGTCGCACCCAGCGGGGCGACGGCGCAGGTCAAGGTCAGCCGGGCCCGGCCGACGGTGACGGCGCGCCTGCCGAAGTCCACCGTCAAGGCCGGCACCCGGGCGCCGATCGTGCTCGGGCTCGACGCACCGAGCGCCGGACAGGTCACGGTCCTGCGGGGCAACCGGGTGCTGCTGACCCGGACCGTCCCCGCCGGTGGGCAGGTGCGGGTGCAGCTGCCCGAGCTGGGGGCCGGCACCTACGCCCTGCGGGCGCGGGTGCTGCCCAACGCAACGCTCACCGCGTCGTCCAGCGACACCGTGCGGCTGCGGGTCCGCCGCTGAGCCGTTCGCTGTAGCAAGGGGCCGGTCCGACCGAGGTCGGGCCGGCCCCTCGGCATATCCGTCTACCGGTCCACCCGGGTGATCTCGGTCGTGAACCACCCGCCGAGCCGACCGCCGCGGTCGCGGCTGCTCACCACGATGCCGACCTCGCGGTCGAGGGCGAGCTCGACGCCGTCCGGGAACTGGCCCGGGGCGGGCGTCCAGCCGTCAGGCTGCTCGTGGCGCTCGCTGGCCTCGGAGTAGACCAGCGGGCAGCACGTGCAGATCGGGTCGTACCCGTCCTCGGCGTGCGCGACGAAGCTGACCACCGGCCGCCCGAACAGCTCGCCCTCGGCGATCTCGGAGAGGTCGACGTCGCGGGACAGCTCGTACGGGTCGAGCATCGCGCACCACCGGTAGTTGGTCGGGTACGGCTCGACCAGCCGGAAGAACGAGGACGGCGGCCACTGCGTGTCGCGAAGGTCCCGCCCGTGCGCGACGTCCCGGCCCGTCAGGACGCCGTGCCGGAGGCTCACCTCGAGGTGCTCACCGCCCGAGGAGCGGTGGACGAGGTCCAGCTCGATCCAACGGTACGGCGCCGAGCGCGCGAGCTCGCGTACGTCGTCGGGGCGCATGGCGCCAAGAGTGTCACCGGGTTTCGAGGCTCACTTCGTTCGCACCTCAACCACCGCCGTCGGTGGTTGAGGTGTGAGGCGCGCCAGCGCCGAGCCTCGAAACCCCTCTCACCGGGTTTCGAGGCTCACTTCGTTCGCACCTCAACCACCGGTGTGGCCGTTCGCACCTCAACCACCGGTGGGGCGGTTCGCACCTCGACCACCTCGTGGTCAGCCGAACTCGGCGCGGCCCTTCGTGGCGGAGGTGCCGAGGTCGCTCTTCGGGAGCTCGGTGCCGGCGCGGACGGCCTCGATCCAGGCGTCGGTGGTGGCGACGGCGGCAAAGTTGGAGTGCAGCAGCGTCATCAGCGTTCGGTGCAGGTCCGCGGCCGAGACGCTACCGGCGTCGTTCGCGAGGTGGATGGCGCCGGTGGCGTCGGACAGGACCTCCGCGCCCAGACCACGCGCCTCGGCGTCCGCCGCGGTGGCGAGGTCGCAGTTGTTCGTCATGAAGCCGACGATCGTGAGGGTGTCGACCTGCTGCTCGGCCAGCCACTCGGGCAGGCCGTGGGCGGTGAAGGCGCTGCCGTGCTGCTTGGTTGCCCGTTTGAACTCGGGGCGCAGCCGCTTCTCGACCTCCGGGTGCAACCCCCACCCGTGCGAGCCGACCGCGAAGACGGGCGCGCCCTCGGGCAGCTCGTGCTGGAGGACGGCGACCGGGATCCCCGCCTCGACAGCGGCGTCGATCGCCCGTGCGACGTGGGCGACGGCCTCGTCGACCGGCGGGTGCTGGACCTGGAGCGGTCCCTCGACGTACTCGTTCTGCACGTCGACGACGACGAGCGCTCGCTTGGTGGCCACGGGGCCTCCTTCTGCTGGGGTGCAAGCCCCAACGCCGCCCGCCGGCCCTTGCTTCCGCCTGCTTCCGTGCGGTCCCGGTCAGGACCGGGGGCGGTGCTCCGGGTCGTCGAACGTCACGGCCTCGTCGGGGAAGTCCTCGCCGACCGGGTGGGCCTGGCCGGGGGAGCCCTGGGCGGGGTCGTACTCGCCGGCCGCGGAGCCCGCCCTCACCCGATGAGACCGAAGTCGAACTCGGCGACGGGCTCGGACGTCGGCCGCTCGGAGCCGCCCTCGGGCTCGACGGTGACGACGGCGCCGTCGGCTCCACGGGCGTCGCCCTGGAGGCGGACGGTGTGGTCCGGGCCGCGCGGCATGAGGCCGGCGGAGACGAGCGTGCCGTCGCGCTCGTACCAGAGCTGGTACACCGAGCCGGTCGGAGGCACGGGCATGTTCTCGGTCTCGATGACCGACCTGTTGACGTCGTCGGAGTGGACGAGGGTCGCGCGGGCGCCCCTGCCCAGGTCGACGGAGGCCGAGCGGGCGTCCGCTGCTCGGAGAACCTGCTGCGACGGGCTGAGCACGGCGTCGTCCCAGGGTCGGGTCGCACCGAGACCGGCGACGACGAGGACAGCCGCGGCCAGGGCGAGGACGACGCCCGCCCGGCGTCGTCCACGCCGGTGCCGGGCGGTCGGCCTGTCACGGTGCCCGGGTCCGGGAAGCCGGGCCGGCGTGGACCGCTGATCGGTCGGTGGCAGCGGCCGGACCCGGCCGATCTGCTCGATCAGGGCCAGACGCAGCTCGGCGCGCGGGGTGGCGCTGCAGATCGCGGAGAGCGTGCTCGCGGCCTCGCGGAGGCTGGCGACCTCGTCCTGACAGTCGGGACACCTCGCCAGGTGGCGCTCGAACAAGGCGGCCGCGCGGTCCTGCGGGTCGACGGCGTCGAGCGCGTAGGCGCCGACCAGCGCGTGGTCCGGCCACGACCCGCCGCCGAGGGCGTCGTCGGTGTGCTCGTCGGTCACCGTCCGACCCCTTCGGCGGCTCGCAGTCGGATCAGGCCGTCCCGGATCCGGCCCTTGACGGTGCCGAGCGGCAGGTCGAGGAGCCGGGCGACCTCGACGTGGGTGAGGTCCTCGAGGTAGGCCAGCTCGAGGGCCTCCCGCTGCACGGCACTGAGGCCGGAGAGCGCCACGTGCACCCGGTGGGCCTCCAGCGAGGCGAGGACCGCCTCCGACGTGCTGTCGTGCGCCGTGGAGTAGTGACGGTGGTGGAAGACCGTGTCGCGGCGGACGCTGGCGTACGTCGCCCGCGCGCGGTCGATCGCCCTGCGACGCGCGACCGTCAGCATCCAGTTGATGGCCGATCCGCGTGCAGGGTCGAAAGTCCCTGCTTTCTGCCAGAACTCCAGAAAGACGTCCTGGGTGATTTCCTGCGCCTGTGAGTGATTTCGCACTATTCGCTGGGCGAGACCGTGAATTCTCGCCGCGCACGTGCGATGGAGCTCCGCAAAAGCGCTGTGACTTCCCTGGCCGGTGCGCACCAGCAGCTCGGCGACGACCACGTCGCCGTCCTCGGGCGCGCCCCATGTCGCGACCGAAGGTGTCGCCGAGGGCGGGCCCACGTGACCTGGTGTCACCTGAGCCCGCCCTCCATGCGTCTGCCGGGTGCTCCCGGCGGGGGTGTCAGTCGCCCGGCGTCGTGTTGACGGTGACCTTGGCGATGCCGACGAGCAGGTCCTCGGTCACCGCGTCGGTGCCGAAGGTGTCGTTGAGGAGGTCGGCGGCGACCGGCGACACGTAGACCTCGGAGCCCTCGAGCGTGGCGGTGTCGCCCTGCGTCTGCAGCGGCATCAGGGTGTTGCCGTTGAGGGTGAAGATGTAGGCGGACGCGGCCGCGAGCTCACCGTTGACCGACACGTCGCCGTACACGCGGGAGACGCCCGGGTCGACGTTGAGGTTCTCGATGTCCACGACGGTCTGGTCGTCGCCCTGACCTGCGGTGAGGGAGAAGCCGGAGCCCTCGTGCTGCACCTGGCCGATGACGTACGGCGAGACCTCGCCCGGCTCGAAGACCGTGACGTTGCCGCCGGTGATCGGGAAGCGGAGGGCGCCGGCGTTGGTGAGCTCGCCGTCGCCGACGGTGCCGGGCGTGAGGCCCAGGTCGCCGAGGGCGGTGGTGAAGCCCTCGTCGAGCGCGACCTCGGTGTTGTTGCCGGTGAGCGAGTCGATGGACGCGACGGGCTGCGGGGGACCCTGGTCGGCCTGGGCGGACTCGGAGGTCTCCGAGGAGGACGAGCTGGCCGACTGCGAGTCGGTCTCGGACTCGCTGCTGCACGCGCCGAGGGTGCCGGTGGCGAGCGCGACGAGGGCGACGGTGGCGAGGCCGCGACGGGCGGTCAGGGACGTCTTGAGGGACATGGTGGAGCTCCTTGAGATGGGCGTCGAATTGATGTCTGCAATTCGGCGCCGGGAGCGTCGGTGGATTGCTCTGTCGGGCATTTTCCGAGGATCGCCAGAAATCGTCGACCGGGAATATTTCTGGCTGCGCGCCTGCACGAGCGGCCGCGGGACGCATCACCGCCGGGATGTCGCGGGCTAGCGACGTCCGCGGACCTCGGCGAGGACCGTGCGGAGCGGGTGCGGGGGACCGGCGGCGCTGACGACCTCGATCGTCGAGCGCGGGTGGCCCGGGCCCGTCGCCTCCGCGAGCAGCACCTCGGCGAGTCGGCGCGGGAGGTGTGGTGCCCGGAGAGGCGTCCGGTCGAGACCGTGTGGTCGCCGCTCGGCTCGTCGGCGTCGTACAGGCCCGCGGGCCGCACGATCGTCCATGCCAGGTCGCTGCGGCGGACGACGTCCTCCATCCGCTCCATGTCGTCGTACAGGGTGCGGCCGAGCACGCGGCGCAGCAGCGGCTCGATCACCTTCCGCCAGGCCAGCGACATCCCCGGCGCCTCCTCGGCGGCCACCGTCGTCGACGTGACGCACACGAGCCGGCCGACGCCGGCCGCGGTCATGGCCGCGACGACGTGCGCCATGCCCTCGGAGTAGACGCTGATGGGCTGCCGGCTGTACGGCACGCCGTACGTCGAGATCACGGCGTCCACGTCGGGCCGGACGACGGCGGCGACGGCGTCCGCGTCGGTGACGTCGGCGCGGGCCACCTCGACGAGCGGGCCGGTGACCGGGTAGTCCGCCGGCCGGCGGGTGACGGCGACGACCCGGTGACCGGCGGCCGCGGCCTGCTTCACGACCAGGCGGCCGGTCGGGCCGTTCGCGCCGAAGACGACGAGACGCATGCGTTCTCTCCTCTGGTGGTCGTAGAATGCTCGGCAACAGAGTATCTCGATAGTCGAGAGAAACCGAGGGTGCGATGACGGAGAACGATCCGCGCGACGAGCTGCAGCGGCTGGTCCAGCTGCTCGTCACCGAGGGCTCGAAGGTCGTCGACGACTTCGCGGCGGCGCACGGCCTGCACCGCACCGACGTCGAGGCCCTCACCCACGTGCAGGTCGCGGAGGCGCGCGGCACGCCGCTGACCGCCGGGGTGCTCGCCGCCGAGCTGGGACGCAGCACCGGCTCGACGACGGCGGTGGTCGACCGGCTGGTGCGCGCCGGCCACCTCGTCCGCGAGCGCGACGACGCGGACCGCCGCCGGGTGCTCGTGCGCTACTCGCCGGCCGGTCGCGCGCTGGCCGACGCGTTCTTCGACCCCCTCCGCGACCGCACCCGCGCCGCGATGGACGGCCTCGGCCCGGCCGAGCTCGAGGTCGTCGACCGCTTCCTGCGCTCCGCCGTCACGGCGATGGGCGAGCACCGGCGCTCGCTCGGCTCCTCAGCCGTCCCGGTCGGCGCCGAGGCGCGCGAGGCCGGACGCCAGTAGGTCCGTCAGCAGCGCGGCGTACCCACCCGTGGGGTCGAGGTCCGGGTCGTAGATGCAGACGCTCGCACCGACCGCCAGCGGCGCCAGCTCGCCCAGGACGGCCACGAGGTCGTCGGGCCGCAGGCCACCGGGGTCGGGACTGTCGACGGCGGGCAGGACGGTGGGGTCGAGGACGTCAACGTCGAGGTGCAGCCAGAAGCCGGCGGGCGCCGTCTCGTGGGGCGCACCGCGCAGGACGCCGGCGGCCGCCCCGGGCCCGTCGGCCAGCACGGTCGAGGCGGGGACGACGCACCCGAGCGTGTCGCGGACCTCGGCCAGGTGCTCGTCGTCGTCCCGGCAGCCGAGGTGGGTGACGTGCCGGGCGTCGACGTACGGCGCGAGGCCGTCGACGTCCGCGACCGCCGGGCGGTGCCTGCCGACGACCGTCGCGAGGTCCTCCCCGGCGAGGTTCTCGCAGGTCGAGGAGTTGCCCGGGTGGCGGAAGTCCGTGTGGCCGTCGACGTGCACGAGGCCGGAGCGGCCGCGGCACGCGAGGGCGTGGCCGACGCCCAGCAGGACGCTGCAGTCGCCGCCCAGCACGAGCGGCGTCCGGTCCTCGGCCCACAGCGACGACACCGCGGCGCTGAGGCGTCGTCCGTGGTCGACGATCGCCTCCTCGTTGCGCGACCGGCCCGCCGGCACCTCGCTGAGGTAGCGGCCGGGCATGACGACGCCGGCGTCCCGGGCTCCGCTCGCGGCCAGCCGGGCGTGAAGGCCGGCGCCGCGCAGCGCCTCGGGCGCCTTGGCGCACCCCGGGACGCTGCCCGGCTGCGGGGGCCGCAGCCCCAGGTTGGTCGGGGCCGACAGCAGGGCGATCACGAGGCCCCACCCTCGCACCGCGCCGTGTCTCGTGCCACGGCCCGCTCCGCCATGTCGAACTCGCCTTGATACCCCTGGGGGGTACCTAGTACGGTCGGACATATACCCCTGGGGGGTACCGACAGGCAGGAGCAGACGATGCAGCACGGCAGCACCACCGAGGACCCGTCCGGGACCGACGTCCGGTCCGACGAGGCGCACGAGGACCACCAGGGACACGCCGGCCACGGGGCCCACGTGGCGATGTTCCGCCACCTGTTCTGGTCCTCGCTCGTGCTGGCGGTCCCGACGGTGGCGGCCTCGTCGATGTTCGCGGGCCTGGTCGGCTACGACCTGCCCGACGTCCCCGGCCTGGCGTGGGTCTCCCCGGTCCTCGGCACAGTGCTCTACCTCTGGGCGGGGCGCCCGTTCCTGGCCGGCGGCTGGCAGGAGGCGCGGGACCGCGCACCGGGCATGATGCTGCTCGTCGCCCTGGCGCTCACCGTCGCGTTCGTCGCCTCGTGGGGCTCGACCCTCGGTGTGCTGCCGCACCACCTGGACTTCTGGTGGGAGCTCGCGCTCCTGGTCTCGATCATGCTGCTCGGCCACTGGGTCGAGATGCGCTCGCTGGCGCAGACCACCTCGGCCCTCGACTCCCTCGCGGCGCTGCTGCCCGACACCGCCGAGAAGGTCGGCGCCGACGGGGAGGTCACGGTCGTCGACCCGGCCACCCTGGAGGTCGGGGACGTCCTCGTCGTCCGCCCCGGCGCGCGGGTCCCGGCCGACGGCACGGTGGTGGAGGGCTCCGTCGCGATGGACGAGTCGATGATCACCGGCGAGTCCCGCACCGTACGGCGCACCCGGGGCGACCAGGTCGTCGCCGGCACGGTCGCCACCGACTCCGGCCTCCGGCTCGAGGTCACCGCCGTCGGGGACGACACCGCGCTCGCCGGCATCCGGGCGCTCGTCGCCGCGGCGCAGTCCTCGGCGTCCCGCACCCAGCGCCTCGCCGACCGCGCCGCGGGCTGGCTGTTCTGGTACGCCCTGGGCGCCGCCGTCCTCACCGCCGCCGTGTGGTCGGTCGTGGGCCTGCCCGAGGACGCCGTCGTCCGCACCATCACCGTCCTCGTCATCGCCTGCCCCCACGCCCTCGGCCTGGCGATCCCGCTCGTCATCTCGATCTCGACGGAGCGTGCCGCCCGCGCCGGCGTCCTCGTCAAGGACCGCCTCGCGATGGAGCAGATGCGGCGCGTCGACACCGTGCTGTTCGACAAGACCGGCACCCTCACGCAGGGCCGGCCGGCGGTGACCGCCGTGGAGCCGGGGACGGCCCGGTCCGCCGACGACGTGCTCGCCCTCGCCGCCGCCGCGGAGACCGACTCCGAGCACCCGCTGGCGCGCGCGATCGTCCGCGCCGCCGCCGACCGGGACCTCGACGTCCCCCGCGCGACCGAGTTCGACTCCCGCCCGGCCGTGGGCGTCAGCGCCCGGGTCGGCGGTCGCCGGGTCCAGGTGGGCGGGCCCGCCCTCCTCGAGGAGGCCGGGGCCGCGGAGCTGGGCGTCGCCGAGCAGTGGCGCCGTGACGGCGCGATCATCCTGCACGTCGTGGTGGACGGCGAGGTCGCGGGCGCGCTCCGGCTGGCCGACGAGGTCCGGACCGAGTCCCGCGTCGCCGTCGAGCAGCTGCACCGCCGGGGCGTCGAGGTCGTCATGGTCACCGGCGACGCCGAGGCGGTGGCCACCTCGGTCGCGGCCGAGCTCGGCATCGACCGCGTGTACGCCGGCGTCCGCCCCGAGGACAAGGCGGGCACGGTCGCCGCGCTGCAGGCCGAGGGTCGCCTGGTCGCCATGGTCGGCGACGGCGTGAACGACGCGCCCGCCCTCGCGCGGGCCGACGTCGGCGTCGCCATCGGCGCCGGCACCGACGTCGCCATCGCCTCGGCCGGGATCATCCTCGCCTCCGACGACCCGCGCTCGGTGCTCTCGGTGATCGACCTGTCGCGGGCGACGTACCGCAAGAGCGTGCAGAACCTCGCCTGGGGCGCCGGCTACAACCTCGCCGCGGTCCCCCTGGCGGCGGGCGTGCTCGCCCCGATCGGGTTCGTGCTGCCGATGTCGGTCGGCGCGGTGCTGATGTCGGTCTCAACCGTCGTGGTCGCCCTCAACGCCCAGCTGCTGCGCCGGCTCGACCTCCGGCCGCAGGGCTGAGCGGGGGGCTGAGCGGGGCCGGGCGGGGGTTGAGCGGCGACGGCAGGCCGCGGGAAAGGCGGTGGTGGAACCGCGGCGGATCCTGCAGGGTCCGGGCATGGGACATCCGGACGCCGCCCTGCGCGCCTACTACGACCGTGGCCGAGAGCGGGACCGGCTCGCCACGCCGAAGGGCAGGCTGGAGCTCGAGCGGACCCAG
The DNA here is from genome assembly GCF_947489365.1 of uncultured Nocardioides sp. Lineage (GTDB taxonomy): Bacteria > Actinomycetota > Actinomycetes > Propionibacteriales > Nocardioidaceae > Nocardioides. The sequence continues at coordinate 31,777 of NZ_CANLDB010000005.1, read as the reverse complement.
GAGGTCGTCCTGCGGCGGCTGCCGGACCCGCCCGCCGTGGTGGCGGACATCGGCGGCGGACCGGGCCGGTACGCCGCCTGGCTCGCGGGCCTCGGCCACGAGGTCGAGCACCGCGACGTGATGGACCTCCACGTCGAGCAGGTGAACGCGCTGGGCGAGGTGTCGATCAGGTCCGCCGTCGGTGACGCCCGGGACGTCGACCTGGCCGACGCCTCCGTCGACGCCGTCCTGCTCCTGGGGCCGATGTACCACCTGGAGGACCGCGCCGACCGGCTGCGGTGCCTGCGCGAGGCCGCGCGGGTGACCCGCCCCGGCGGACCCGTGTTCGTCGCCGCGATCTCGCGCTGGGCCGCCCGGTTGGACGGCGGGCTGCAGGAACGGCTCGACCAGCGCTACCCGGAGTTCCTGCCGCAGATCGCGGAGTCCGAGATGACGGGCGCCCTCCCGCCGGTCGTCGAGGGCGGCTTCCTCGGCTACACCCACCGTCCCGGCGAGCTCGCGGACGAGGTGACGCAGGCGGGCCTCCGTCTCGACGACCTGGTGGGCGTCGAGGGGTTGCCCCTGTCGAGCGCCGACGTCGCGGAGCGGGCGGACGACGCCGCGGCGTGGGCGATGCTCCTCGACAGCGCCCGCACGATCGAGAGGGTGCCCGAGCTCCTGGGGCTGAGCCCCCACCTGCTCGCGACAGCGACCCGCGTCGAGTGAGCCGGCCCCGCCCAGGGGCCGGCGCCGGAGGGTCAGCCGGACCCGGCGACGTCCAGACCGAGGACGAGCCCGAGGACGAGCGTCACGACGAGGGCCACGGCGAGCACGACCACCGCGGCCGCCCGGAGCGGTCGCCGTCGGCCGCCGTCCGACCCTGGCTCCGCCAGAGGAGGCAGGGGCCGGACGTGACGGATCTGCGCCAGCACCTCGCTCCGCAGGGCGGGAGGAGGGGCGGTCGTGCAGGTGGCGGCGAGCAGGCCCGCGGCCTCGCGGAGGCCGGCGACCTCGTCTCGGCAGTCCGGGCACCTCGCGAGGTGGCGCTCGAACGCCCCGCGCGCCGAGGCGTCACCCGCGTCGTGGGTGGCGATCGCGTCGACGGCGTAGGCGCCGGCCAGGGCGTGCCCGGCTCCTGGATCGGTACGCCGGACCACGCCGTCCTCGACCGCCACGGCCGGGCGTCGGGAATTGACGCGGCGAGCACCCGGGAAATACGGCCGGCTCCGACGGGCGGCCTTTTTCCTGGTGTTGTCGTCCGAGATTGCCCCGGACGAGTGAGGTCGCCGGAAGAAATGAATTCCGAGAAGCGTGGAGAACCGTGGCCGGGCGCGCCACGGCGGGCCCGGGTGACCTGGAGTCACCCGAGCCCGCCGTGTCATGCGAGTCCCGCGCCCTGTGCGGAGGGGGAGTCGGTCAGTCGCCCGGGGTGGTGTTGACGGTGACCGTGGCGATGCCGACGAGCAGGTCCTCGGTCACCGCGTCGGTGCCGAAGGTGTCGTTGAGCAGGCCGGCGGCGACCGGGGACACGTAGACCTCCGAGCCCTCCAGGACCGCGGTGTCACCCTCGGTCTGCAGGGGCTGCAGGGTGTTGCCGTTCAGCGAGAAGATGTAGGCGCTCGCGGCGGCGAGCTCGCCGTTCACCGTGACGTCGCCGTACACGCGGGAGACGCCCGGGTCGACGTTCAGGTTCTCGATCTCGACGACGGTCTGGTCGTCGCCCTGGCCCGCGGTGAGCGAGAAGCCGGAGCCCTCGTGCTGCACCTGGCCGATGACGTACGGCGAGACCTCGCCCGGCTCGAAGACCGTGACGTTGCCGCCGGTGACCGGGAAGCGGAGCGCCCCAGCGTTGGTGAGCTTGCCGTCGCCGACGGTGCCCGGCGTCAGGCCCAGGTCGCCGAGGGCGGTGGTGAAGCCCTCGTCGAGCGCGACCTCGGTGTCGTCGCCGGTGAGCGAGTCGATGGACGCGACGGGCTGCGGCGGGCCCTGCTCGGACTGCGAGACCGGCGAGGCGTCGGAGGAGGACGAGCCGGCGGACTGGGCGTCGGTGCCGGAGTCGGTGCTGCAGGCACCCAGGGTGCCGGTGGCGAGGGCCACGAGGGCCACGGTCGCGAGGCCGCGACGGGCGGTCAGGGAAGTCTTGAGGGACATGGTGGAGCTCCTTGGTATTGCATCGGTGTGATGTCCGGTATTCGCCACCACCGCCGCGCACGGATTGCCTCACCACGGCTTTTCCGTAAAGGAGACGCAGGACACAGGGAAATGCCCCCCGAGGATTGACCCGAAATTCACACCCGATGCGGGAGCTCAGGCGCGGGGCGTCCGCTCCCGGCACAGCGCGACGACCACGGCGCCCGCCGCCGTGACGACCGCCGTGACGACGGCGGCGAGGTTCCACCCCTGCACCAGGGCCTCCGCCGGGGAGCCCGGCCGAGGGGCGCCGAGGATCGCGGCGACCACGCCCACACCGACCGCGGACCCGACGTACCGGGCGGTGTTGTTGGCGCCGCTGCCCATGCCGGCCCGGCCCGGGGGGACGCTGGCGACGGCCTCGCGGCCCAGCGCGGAGTTGACCACCCCGGTCGCGACCCCGGCGACGAGCAGACCGGGCAGGAACCGGACCCAGGTCGCGTCGACGTCGACGCCGGAGAGCAGCAGCTGGCCCACGGCCACGACGAGCAGCCCGGCCGCGAGCTGGTGGCGACCGGTGACCGACGCGGGCAGCCGGCGCGCGAGCAGGGCCGTGACCACCGACGTGCCCGACCACGCCAGCAGCAGCCAGGCCGCCCCGAACGCGGAGATGCCGAGCGCCCCGCCCAGGAACAGCGACATCGTCGAGAGCAGCGCGATGATCCCGGCGCCGGTGACGGTCGCCGCCACCGTGGCGGCGAGGAAGGCGGGGCGGGTGAGCAGCCCGAGGTCCAGCATCGGCGCGCGGCCGCGCCGCTCGACGACCACGAAGGCCACGCCGAGGACGACGGCGAGCACGGCGAGGACGAGGGTGGGGGTGCGGTCCCACCCGAGCCTGCCCTCCACGAGCGCGGCCAGAAAGCAGCCGACGGCCCCGGTGAACAGCACGGTGCCGGCGAGGTCGAGACCGCGCGGCTCGGGCGTCCGTGACTCCTCGACGCGGCGCAGGGCGAGCACGGCGAGACCCAACGCCGCGACGGCGAGGACGCCGTGGACGGCCCGGAAGCCGATCGCCCGGTCGAGCCCGGCCGACACGAGCGGACCGATCGCGATACCCGCGCCGACGCTGGCGCCCCACACGCCGCTGGCCCGCGCCCGCAGCGGACCGGGAGGGAAGGCCGCGGAGATCAGCGCCAGCCCGGCGGCGATCACGGCGGCCGCGCCGGCGCCCTGCCCGACCCGGCCCAGCACGAAGGAGACCTCCTCCGGCGCGACCACGCACACCACCGACGAGGCCGTGAGAAGCCCGAGGCCCGCGACGAACACCCGGCGGCGGCCGCGGTCGTCGGCGAGCGTGCCGGCCGACAGCAGGAACGCGCCGAGGCCGATCGCCATCGAGCTGAGGATCCACGTGCGGCCCGCGGGCCCGGCGCCGAGACCGGCGGCCGTCGAGGTGATGGTCGCCAGGGGAGCGGTGAACGCCGCCAGCGAGGTCGTCGTCCCCAGGGCGACGACGGCGAGCGTGGCCCGCGTCGTCCGGCGTCCGGCCTCGGTGGTCACGGGCTGGACCGTAGCAGGTTCCGGTCTGGTCACCGGACCATTCGCTATCGTGCGGACATGGCCCTCGGAGTCGACTACGCCGCGCAGCAGTGCTCGGTCGCCCGCACCCTCGAGGTCGTCGGCGGGCGCTGGACGCTGCTGATCGTGCGCGACTGCTTCTTCGGCGTACGCCGCTTCACCGACCTGCGCGAGCACCTCGGCGTCTCGCGGGCCGTGCTGTCCGAGCGCCTCACGCATCTGGTGGACGACGGCGTGCTGGCGCGGGTGCCCAGCGGCGAGCGGGAGGCCTACGAGCTGACCGCGGCGGGATTGGCGCTGTGGCCGGTCGTGGTCGCGCTGCTCGCCTGGGGCGACGACCACGCCTCGCCCGACGGCCCGCGCCGGCTGTTCTCGCACGCGGCGTGCGGCACCGACCTCGACCGGACGGGGCGGTGCCCGGCCTGCGGCACCAGCCCCGCGCCGTACGACGTCGAGACCAGGCCCGGCCCGGGATCGAGCGGCCCCCAGGGGCCGAGCCGGGTCTCGGCGGCGCTGCAGGAGCGCCGGCGGCTGCTCGACCCGATCTGAGGACCCGGCTCCCACGAGTGCGTGGCCCGGGACGGGGCACCAGGGGTGGCCATTGCCTCGCAGCCCGCCCCGAGCAGTGTCGGCCGACCTCCGCGGGCTGAGCAGGAGACCTGATGTTCTCGAGGATGCAGCCGATCGACGAGTCGGTGCGAGCCGCCGGCGACCTGGGCGCGGCGGACCCCGACCTGGACCTCCTCGGCTACCTCGGGGACGTCGCCGACCTGGTCGAGTCGGTGGTGCCCGAGTGCGTGGGCATGAGCGTGGCGTGGTTCGACCTCGGCGTCTCGTTCACCCTCGTCGCCAGCGACGTCGCGACGGCCGCGCTGGACGCGGTGCAGTACCTCGACGGCGGCCCGTGCGTCGAGGTCGACACCGGCGGGCAGCCCTTCGGCACCCGGATGGACAGCCCGCTCAACGAGGACCGGTGGCTGCTGTTCAGCAGGGCGGCGGCAGCTCGTGGGGTGGCGAGCACGCTGACCGTCCCCCTGCTGAACGACGCCCGCACGGTGGTGGGGACCGTCAACCTGTACGCCGCCACCCCCGACGCCTTCGACGGCCACCACGACGCGGTCGCGGTGATCGTCGGCGGCCACGCCGCGGACGCCGTCCGCAACGCCGATCTCTCCTTCTCCACCCTCGCCACCTCGCAGCAGGCCCCGGCGAGGCTGGAGGCCGAGCGGGTGGTCGCCCGGGCCGCGGAGGTGCTCGCCGCACGGATGGACGTCGAGCTCGAGGACGCCGCCGAGTCCCTGCGCCGGGCCGCCCACCGCGCCGGGGTCGACGTCGAGGACGTCGCCCGGATGGTCCTCCAGAGCCACGACGGGGGCCCGTCGGCCTGAGGACCGGTCGGGCCCGAGGGCCGGTCGAGGTCGGGTCAGGCGCTGACGATGGCCAGGGACTGCGTCAGCCGGTCGGCGGCCTCGACGACAGCGCTGAAGCGCTCCGCCCCGGCCGCGTCGGTGAAGTCCGAGCTCGGCCCGCCCAGGCTGAGGGTGGCGACCAGCTCGCCGGCGCGTCCCAGCACCGGGGCCGCGACGGCGGAGACGCCGTCCAGGTAGTCGCCGTGGCTGAGTGCCCCGCCGTCGCGGCGCACCTCCTGCAGCCGCGCCTCCAGGGCGTCGGCCTCGACGACGGTCGCGTCGGTGTACGCCGTCGCCGGCGCCGCGAGCAGGCGGCGGCCGATCGCGTCGTCGTACGCCGCCATCACGACGGGTCCGGCGGCGGCGTGGAACGGCAGCACCGTGCCGACGCCGATGCCGGTGACCTGCAGCGACCGGCCGCCCTGCACGCGGTCGACCACGACCGCGCCGGCGTCCGCGGGGAGCATCAGGAACGCCGTGTCGCCGAACCGGGCCGCGAGCGCCTCGAGGTCGGAGCGGGCCAGGGCCCGCAGGTCGCCGTCCGCGAGCGCGGCGGAGGCGATGACGAACAGCGGCATCCGGATCGAGTAGGCGCCCTGGGCGTCCCGGTCGACCCAGCCGGCCTCGACGAAGGTCGACATCAGCCGGTGGACCGTCGGCTTGTTGAGCCCCGACTCGACGGCCAGCTCGGCCAGCGTCACCACCGGCCGCGCGGCGCTGAAGTGGCCCAGGAGGCCGCAGGCGCGCAGCACCGAGCCCACGGTCTCGCGCTCGGTCATGCGTTCCCCTCCGGTGGCGGTCGCCGTGATCGTAGCCATCGCTGTTGACAGGGTGACCGCCGTCACGGTTCACTTCCGGAACGCATTCCGCGAAACGCGTTCCGCAAGACGAAACGGAGACTCAGGTGCACCTGCGGCAGATGATCGACGAGGACCTCGTCCACGCCCCTGGCGTCTGGGACGGGCTGACCGCCCGCCTCGCCGAGCAGGCCGGGTTCCGCGCGCTGTGCGCGTCGGGCTTCGCGGTGTCGGCGTCCCTGGGCTACCCGGACGCCGAGCTCTACACGATGACCGAGAACCTCGACGCCGTACGACGGGTCCGCGAGGCCAGCCGACTCCCGGTCGTCGCCGACATCGACACCGGCTACGGCAACGCGGTCAACGCCTCCCGCACCGCCCGCCGCTTCGCCGACGCCGGCGTCCAGGCCGTGTTCATGGAGGACCAGCTCTCCCCGAAGCGCTGCCCGCTCACCACCGGCGCCGACGTCCCCCTCCTCGAGACCCACGAGGCCGCCGGCAAGGTCCGCGCCGTCGTCGACGCCGCCCGCGAGTCCGCCGAGGACCCGAGCCGGCAGATGCTCGTCATCGCCCGCACCGACGCCCGCGGCGACGACGCTCTGCGCCGCATGGAGGCGTACGTCGCCGCCGGCGCCGACCTGGTCATGCCCGTGACGAAGACCTTCACGACCGTCGAGGAGTGGCGCCGCTGCCACGAGACCCTCGGCGTCCCGCTGATGGCCACGCTCACCGCGTCGGCCTGGACGGAGAAGGCTCTGACCCCGGAGGTCTGCCGCGAGGTCGGCGTCCGCCTCGCGCTGCTGCCCACCCAGCTCCTCATGAGCGTCGCGCAGGCCGCCCAGCAGACCCTCACCCGCCTTGCGAAGGGCGAGGACCCCGCCACGGTCGGGGCCGACGCCATGCCGCACGCGACGTTCGTCGACGTCATCGGCACCGACGAGGTCGACCGCCTGCGCGACACCTACCTGCCCGCGTCGGTCTGAGACCCGGACACCAGAGAGGAGAGGAGCCGACATGCCCAGCACCATCGTCGAGAAGATCCTCGCCCGCACCGCCGGCCGCGAGCAGGTCACCGCGGGGGAGAACCTGCCGGTCCGCCCGGACCGGATGATGGCCTACGACTTCCCCGGCTACACCGACGTCATGTTCCGCCAGATGCACGACGACTTCGGGATCACCGAGCTCGCGGAGCCCGAGCGGTACGTCGTCTTCATCGACCACATGCTCACCCGCGGCGACGGCCGGGAGCAGGAGGTCCACCAGGTCACCCGCGACTGGTGCGACCACTACGGGATCGCGCTCCACGAGGCCGACGGCATCGGCCACCAGGTCATGGTCGAGAAGGGGTACGTGGTCCCCGGAGCGTTCCTCGTCCACTTCGACGGCCACATCTCCGGCGCCGGCGCGTTCGGGGCGCTCGGCTGGGGCGTGCGCCGCGACCTCCTCGAGGGATGGGTCACCGGCCAGCTGCACCTCGACGTCCCCGCCACCACGCGGTTCGACCTCGTCGGCGAGTTCCCGGCCGGCGTCGACGCCCGCGACCTCGTCCACGAGATCATCGCCCTGCTCGGCGCCGACGGCTGCGCCCACCAGGTGATGGAGTTCGGTGGCCCCGGTGCGCAGACGATGGCCATCGGGCACCGCCAGTCGCTGTGCGGGATGGCGATGTTCACCGGCGCCGTCTCCGCGGTGTTCGAGGCCGACGACAAGGTCGCCACCCACCTGGCCTCCCTCGGCGTCGAGGCCGGGGATCCCGTGCTGCCCGACCCCGACGCGTCGTACGCCGCCCGGCACACCATCGACCTCGCGACCCTGCGTCCCCGGGTGGTCGAGCCCGGCTCCGCCCGGTCGGCGAACACCCGCCACGCCGTCGAGCTCGCCGGGACGCCGGTGACCAAGGCGTTCATCGGCTCCTGCGCCAGCGGACGGATCGAGGACATCCGCGCCGCCGCGCTCGTGCTGGACGGCCGCACGGTCGCGGACGGCGTCGACCTGAACGTCGTCCCCACCTCTCAGGCCGTCCACGACCAGGCCGAGGCCGAGGGGCTGCTCGACGTCCTCCGCGGCGCCGGCGCCACCATCGCGCGGTCGAGCTGCGACTTCTGCTTCGGCTACCAGAAGCCGCTGCAGCCCGACGAGAACTGCATCTCCACCGGCGTCCTCAACATCTCCGGGCGCATGGGCAGCACCGCCGCCAACATCTACATGGGCTCCGCCTCGACCGTCGCCGCGTCCGCGCTGGCCGGGTCGATCACCACCGCCGAGGAGGTGGGCCGCGCATGAGGACCTACCCGCCGCCGCCCGACGTCATCACCGGACGCGTCGCCTGGGTCTTCGGCGACGACTTCGACATCGACCTCGTCATCGGGGTCGAGAACATCAAGTCGTACGACGCCGACTTCCTCCGCGGGGTCTGCATGCAGGCGTACGACCCCACGTTCGTCGACCGCGTCCGCCCCGGCGACGTCGTCGTCGGTGGCCGGAACTTCGGGTACGGCCACCCGCACTACCCGCCGATGGTGGCGCTGCGCGACCTCGGGATCGCCGCGGTGCTCGCTGAGTCGTTCTCGCCGGGCTTCTGGCGCGGCGAGACCTACAACGGCGTCCCCCTGCTGACCGTGCCCGGCATCAGCCGCACCGCGGCGACCGGGGATCGTGTCGTGCTCGACTGGCGTGCCGCCGACGTCCGGCTCCCGGACTCCGGCGCCCACCTCGTCGGCACCCCGCCCAGCGACCGCGTCGCCCACGTGATCGCGGCGGGCGGCTCCCTGAACCTCCTGCTCGCCGAGCACGGCCGCACCCCGGCCCCCACGTCCTGACCAGCCCTCCCGACGTCCGAGGAACCACGATGACCGACACCCGACCCGGCTCCACCGTTTCTGCCGAATCGGCAGCGGAGCCGAGCCCGACCACCGCCAAGCGCGCCGCCCTCGCCGGCGGCGTCGGCACGCTGATCGAGTACTACGACTTCAGCGTCTACGCCTTCCTCGCGGTCACGCTCGCGCCGCTGTTCTTCCCCTCCGACGAGCCCGCGGTCGGCGTCCTGCTGACGCTGGCGGTGTTCGGGTCGGCGTACGTCATGCGGCCCATCGGCGGCTGGTTCTTCGGCCGCCTCGGCGACCGCCGCGGCCGCCGCCACGCCCTCGTCGTCACCGTCGTCGCGATGGGCGTGTGCTGCGCGCTGCTCGGCATGCTGCCCACCCACGCCACCGTGGGCGTCCTCGCCCCGGTGCTGCTGGTGCTGATCCGGCTCGCGCAGGGCTTCAGCGCGGGCGGCGAGATCGGCGGCGCGGCGACGTACGTCGCGGAGTCCTCGCCCGCCGGCCGCCGCGGGATCTTCGGCTCGATGACCCCGATCGGCTCGACCCTCGGCTTCTCCGTCGCCGCCGCGGTCGTCGGCACCGTGTCGGCCCTCACCACCCCCGAGCAGATGTCGGCCTGGGGCTGGCGCATCCCGTTCCTGCTCTCGATCCCGCTGGCGATCCTGTGCCTGTGGGCGCGGGTGAAGCTCGAGGACACCCCGGAGTTCGAGGCCATGGCCGAGAAGGCCGAGGTCGTCCGCAGCCCGCTGCTGCAGGTGATCCGCGAGCACCCAATGTCGGTGCTGCGCGTCATCGGCATCGCGATCGCCATGAACGGCTCCGGCTACATCGGCCTGACCTACTTCTCCATCTACCTGACCGGCGAGGGCTTCGATCCCCAGGCCATCTACTGGACCGCCGCCATCGCCATCGCGATCGCCTGCGCCAGCTTCCCGCTCGCGGGCCTGCTGACCGACCGGTTCGGCCGCAAGCCGGTGCTGCTCACGGCGTACGTCGGGTTCCTCGTGCTCGCCTACCCCGTCTTCGCGATCATGGGCTCGACGGACTCGATCCTCGTCGTGGGCATCGTGTGGGTGGCCTACATGATGTTCAACGGCCTGGCGCAGGTGCCGGCGTTCCCCCAGTTCACCGAGCTGTTCCCCCGCAACGTCCGCTACACCGGCGTCGCGCTCGGCTTCAACATCGGCACGATCATCGCCGGTGGCAGCGCGCCGTACATCGCGGCGCAGCTCGTCCAGAGCACCGGCAACTCGATGGCGCCGGCCTTCTGGGTGATGGGCGTCGTGGTCATCGGCATCGTCACCGTGCTGACCCTGCGGGAGACCAGCCGCAAGCCGCTGCCGGTCTGAGCCGGGGTCAGCCGGGTGGCTGCCGACCCTGCCAGGTGACGACGCACGCGCGGTTGCCCTGGTGGTCGGCGAGCACCCGGCACCCGGGCGCGGTGTCATCGACGAGCGTCCCGCCGGCCTCGAGTGCGGCGGCGACCCGGTCGTCGGCCACCTCGTCGGGGAGCCAGACGTCGAGGTGCCAGCGCTGGCTCGGGACCTCGCCGTCCTCGGACTCCTGGAACCAGATCGACGGCCGGCGCGCGGCAGGGTCGCGGAGCTCGAGCTCCGTCGCCCCGCCCGTCACCTCGACCTCGGCGGTGTCGTAGCCGAGCAGGGTGGCCCAGAACGACGCCACCCCGTCGACGTCCGGGGTGTCGAGGGCGAGCTCCAGGACGACGGTGCGCTCCGGGCGGGGCGTCGCCCCGGCGTCGCGGGCGAGCTCGCTGATCCTGCGAGCCAGCGCCACGTCGTGGGACGTCACCCCGCCGACGTCATGGGTGGTGAGGCGGACGTCGAGCCGTCCGGACCTGACGTCGAGGTCGGGGTGGTGCTCCCTCGCGCCGGCGGCCCGCGCGACCTCGGCGACGAGCGCGACCGCGGCGCCCAGGTCACCGGTGTCGTAGCTGGCGTGGAGCCGGTCGAAGAGCAACCGCCAGTCGTCGAGACCCTCCGCGGCGACCTCGTGCGCGGCCAGTCGGCGCTGCGGGTCGGTCTGGTCGCTCACGCTCGTCACTTTTCCACCCGTGGTGCTCCTAGGCTCACCGGGTGACCTGGTTCGCCTCGCCCGACGACGCCGCCGTACGACTGGGAGAGGCGGGCTACCTCGCGGACGACGCGACCGCCACCTCCGCCTTCCTGTCCGGGGAGCTCGGCAAGCCGCTGCTCGTCGAGGGCCCGGCGGGGGTCGGGAAGACCGAGCTCGCGAAGGTCGTCGCCCGCGCGCACGGCGCGGAGCTGGTGCGGCTGCAGTGCTACGAGGGCCTCGACGAGGCGCGGGCGCTGTACGAGTGGAACTACAAGAAGCAGCTCCTCCGGATCCAGGCCGGCGCCGAGGACGAGGGGTGGGCGGCGACGCAGGACGACATCTTCAGCGAGGAGTTCCTGCTGACGCGGCCGCTGCTGACCGCGATCCGGCGTACGGGACCGACCGTGCTGCTGGTCGACGAGGTCGACAAGACCGACGTCGAGGTCGAGGGGCTGCTGCTGGAGGTGCTCTCGGACTTCGCGGTGACCGTGCCCGAGCTCGGGACGATCACGGCGACGCGGCGGCCGTACGTCGTCCTCACCTCCAACGCGAGCCGCGACCTGAGCGAGGCCGTCCGGCGTCGCTGTCTCTTCCTGCACCTCGACCACCCGACGCCGGAGCGTGAGCGGGAGATCGTGCTGTCGCACGTGCCGGACGCCGAGGAGGGTCTTGTACGCCGGGTCGTCGAGGTGGTCGGCCGGCTGCGCTCGCTCGAGCTGCGCAAGGCGCCGTCGATCGCGGAGACCGTGGACTGGGTGCGGACGCTGGTGGCGCTGCAGTCCGGCTCCCTCGGCGACGGGGCGGACGCAGCGATGGAGCGGACGCTCGGCGTGGTCGTGAAGCACGGCTCCGACCTCGAGGCGGCCGCGAAGGAGCTCGCGCGCGCATGATGCTCGACCGCCACCTCGGCTTCGTGGGCGCGCTGCGCGCCGCGGGGGTGCCGGTGGCGGTCAGCGAGGACCTCGACGCCCTCGCCGCCGTGCGCTCCCTGGACTGGGAGCGGCGGGCGTCCGTGCGCGAGGCGTACGCCGCGACGCTGCTCAAGCGCACCGCCCACCGCGCCGCCTTCGACGCACTGTTCGACCTGTGGTTCCCGCCGCGGGTGGGGACGTCGCGGACGGGGTCGGGGGCCGGTTCTGGTGCCGAGGCTGATGCCGATTCGGCAGAAACGGCAGAGAACGGCGGCGCCCCGGACTCCGGGGAGCAGCGGGAGGACCTGCGCCGGCGGCTCGCGGAGGCGCTCACGGACCCCACCACCACCGACGCCCAGGTCGAGGCGCTCGCGGTCGAGGCGGTGGGCCGGTTCGGGCGCCTGTCGGGGCGGCCGGCGGGGGCGAGCACGTGGTCGGCGTACACGACCCTGCGGCGCCTCGCGCCCGGCGACCTCGACGTGCCGGACGACGCGCTGGCCGACTTCGAGGCGCGGGTGCAGCGCGAGGCGCTGCGCCGGATCGCGGAGCAGAAGGGCGCCGAGCACGTCGGGCGGACCGCCGTACGCCCCGCCACCGACCGCGTCGCCTTCACCTCCGCGAGCGCCGCCGAGCTGACCGAGATGCGCCGCGCGGTCGCCCCGCTGGCCCGGCGGCTGGCGGCACGGCTCGCCCGCGACCACCGGACGGGACGCCGCGGGCCCCTCGACGTACGCCGGACCGTGCGCTCGTCCCTGGCCACCGGCGGCGTACCCCTGACGACGCACCACCGGCCGCGGCGCCCCCGTCGAACGGACCTCGTCGTGCTGTGCGACGTCAGCGGCTCGGTGGCGCACTTCGCACGGTTCACGCTGATGCTGGTGGTGGCGCTGCGGGAGCAGTTCAACGGCGTCCGCGCGTTCGCGTTCGTCGACGACGTGGTCGAGGTGACCGACCTGCTGCGCCCCGGCGCCGACGTCGCCGAGGTGCTCGCCGACCTGGTCGACGCCCGGGGGCGCGCCGTACGGCTGGGGCGGACGGACTACGGCCGCTCCCTGAACTCGTTCGTCGAGCGGCACGCCGACGCGGTCGGCCCCCGGACGACGGTGCTCGTGCTCGGCGACGCGCGGTCGAACTACTCCGACCCCGGACTCGTCCCGCTGCGGCGGATGGTCGAGCACGCCCGCCAGGCGTGGTGGCTCAACCCCGAGCCCCGCCGCCAGTGGGACACCGGCGACTCCGACGCCGGCCGCTACGCGGGCGTCGTCCCGATGGCCGAGTGCCGCGACCTCGACCAGCTCGCCCGCTTCGTGCGCGAGCACCTGTAGCGCGCGCTCCTCCACAGCCCGAGCCCCGCCACGGGAGGTAGTCCCCTGAGCATCGGTCGTACGACGGGGTGCGGCAGGACAGTTCCTCAGGGGACTACCCGCCGCACCCGCCCGACCTGTGGACGACGGTGGAGCGCGCGCTCGGCGGCCGGCGGAGGTGGGTACTCCGTGACGTTGTGCACCGTCGTACGGCCTGACGGGGGTGCACAACGTCACGGACTACCCGGGCCTCGCGGTCCGGCCGGGCTCCGTCCACAGCCTGGGCCCCACCTCGGGCGGTAGTCCCCTGAGCATCGGTCGTTCGACGGGGTGCGGGAGGACAGTTCCTCAGGGGACTACCCGCCCCGCCCTGTGGACGACGCACCGCACCCACGAGCCACGAGCCACGGGCCACGGGCGAAGGCGGCCGGGTCAGGCGACGGCGGTGACGGGTTCGGCAGTGCCCTCGATCGCGCCGCGGAGCTCCGCGAGGATCTCGCCGAGCCAGCGGGAGACGGTCGCCTGGGTGACCCCGAAGCGGGTGCCGATCTCGCGCTGCGACTTCTCCTCGAAGAAGCGGAGGTACAGCACGGTCGCGTCACGCTCGCCGAGGTGGCCGAGCACCCCGCCGAGGATCAGGCGGGCCTCGGCGGCGCCGAGGGCGTCCTCCGCGGCGAGGGTGTCGCCGAGCGTGACGGTCGACCCGGACTCCGGCGGCTGGTCGAGCGAGGCGGGGGTGAAGCACCCGAGCGCGCTGCCGGCCTCGGCGTAGTCGGCCCGCGACGTGCCGGTGGCCTCGCGGACCTCGTCGGGGGTGGCCTCGCGACCGGTGGAGATGCTGAGGTCGGACGACGCCCGCCGCAGCGCCAGCTGCAGCTCCTGCACGCGGCGGGGTGGGCGGACCATCCAGCCGTGGTCGCGGAAGAAGCGGAGCACCTCGCCGCGGATCGACGGCACGGCGTAGCTGAGGAGGTCGTGCTGACGGGCGGGGTCGAAGCGGCGTACCGCCTTGACGAGCCCCTCGGCGGCGGCCTGCTCGAGGTCCTCGAGGTCGATGCCGCGGTCGGAGTACCGCCGTGCGACGGCGAGCGCCACCCGGTGGTTCAGCCCGATGACCGCGTCGAGCATCTCGGCGCGGGCCTCGGGCTCGGCGGTGGCGCCTGCGCGCACGAGCAGCTCCTGCGAGAGCGCACGGCGCTCGTCGTGGGTGCAGCGCACCTGGCGGCGGGCGGTGGCGACGAGCTCGACCCAGGTGGTCCGGGGAAAGGCGTCGGTACGAGAGGGCGACGGAACGGGAGGGGCGACCATGGAGACCTCACTGGCGCGGGCGGTGCCTGGGTCTCACCGGCTGCTTCAGTGAGCTGAGGCTTACGACGTTAGGGCCCCCCTGAGGGGGTCCGTCAAACGACGTCGCCGATGTGGGGATCCATCTGCACGGACCACATACTTGGGCCATCGCCCGGAACCGGCGCGTCAGCGTCGGCCCCAGGGCACGACCCGGGTGATACTCCCTGGGTCGGTGGGGCCTGGGGGACACGAGCTGCCGAGCATCCATGCTTGCCAGTTGCCCGGAGGACCACCATGTTCGATCACGCTGACCTGCTCCTGGGCCTCTCCAGGGCCCTGGCCGAGAACCCCCGTGCCGATCGCTGGCCGGCGCTGTGTCGGGCCGCGGTGCGCGGGCTGCGCGTGGACGACGGGAGCATCGCGCTGTCGGTCGCCGGCGTCCCCGAGATGCTCTGCGCCTCCAGCCGGCGGGCCGCCGCGTACGGGCAGGCGCAGGAGATCTGCGGCGAGGGCCCCGTCCACGACGTCCTCGCGACGTCGGCGCCCGTGCTGGTGACCGGTGGCGACGGTGACCTCCGTCGCTGGCCCCGGCTCGGTGCCCTCTATGGCACGGTGGAGGCGGGCCCCGTCGTGGCGGTGCCGATGACGGCCCAGCCGACGGAGGTGGTGGGGGTGCTCACGATCCACCACGGCCTGCGCTCGAGCCTGGGGCGGCACCTGCACGGCGGCTCCGACGAGGCCAGGGCCGACGCCCTCGCCGACGTGCTGTTCGTGGCGGACACGCTCGGCGCCGTCGTCCTCGCCGACACCTTCCTGCCGGAGGACGAGCAGCTGCGGTGGATCGACCGGGACCGCGTCGCCCAGGCCGTCGGGATGGTCGTCGCACAGACCGGGGGGACCCCCGAGGACGCCCTCGCCCTCATCAGGGCACGCGCCTTCGCGGACGGCGTCACGGTCGCCGAGGTCAGCCGACGTGTGGTGAGCCGCGAGCTGGACCTGGGCCGCGGCGAGGGAGGACCGGACGGGAGCGGGCCGCGGTGACCGGACGACGTACGACCCCGCAGGTGCCGCGGGTGGGCCGTGTCCTCGCGGCGCTCTCCGGGGAGGCGCCGGACGTCACCGACGTCCTCGCCACGCTGGTCGTCGACTGCGCCGAGACCTGCGGCGCGCTCGCCGTCGCGGTCCTCGTGGGCGAGCGGGGACCGGGCCTGGAGCTGCTCGCCGCGTCGTCGCACACCGACCTCGAGATGGAGCTCTGGCAGGCCCAGCACGACAGCGGTCCGTGCGTCGACGCGATCGACGGCTCCCTCGCGGTGCACCGCACCGCCGTGGCCGAGGACGCCCGGGACGCGACGGTGGGGGCCCTGATGCGCGAGGCGGGCTTCCTGGCGGTCAGCGCCTACCCGGTCACCTGGCGCGGCGTCACCCTGGCGGGCCTCACCCTGTTCTGGCCGAGCGAGGTGACCGAGGAGCCGGCGCCGGCGGGCGAGCCGGGGTTCGTGTACGCCGACCTCGTCGCCCTCGCCCTGGCCCACCCGGCCCTCGACGACCCGGCCGCCGTCCGGACGCAGCTGCGCCGCGCCCTGGCCGACCGCACGGTCGTCGAGCAGGCCAAGGGCGTGCTGGCCTGGACCGAGGACCTCGACATGGGCGGGGCCTACGCCCGGCTGCTGGAGCTGACCGCGGCGTCCGCCGGGACGCTCACGGAGGTGGCCGCCGCGGTCGTCCGCCACCGCGGGGCACCGCCCGTCGGCTGACCGCGGGTCAGGCCAGGTAGCCCAGGTCGCGGAGCCGGTCCAGCTCGCCGCGGAGACCCTCGTGCTCCGAGGCGTCCGCCGCGCGGCCGCCGAGGGCCCACGCCGCAGGCCCGACCGCGCCGCCGCCGTCGAAGACGACGCTGGTGCGGTGGGACTCGCCGGCGTTGATCAGCGAGCCGAGGAGGGCGACCGGGTCGGCGCTGTCCTCCAGCGACAGCACCCGGACGTCTCCCCCGATCCGCGGGACCTGCGAGGCGGGCGACGAGACGGTCACGACCGCGTCGACGGTGAACCGCGCCGACGGCTGCCGGGCGGCGACCTCCGCCGCGGCCACACCACCGCGCCCCCCGCCGACGAGCATCACCCGCGCCGCCGCGTCCCCGGGCCCGGCGGGACCGGACGCCTCGACGGCGGCCTCCACGACGCGCACGGCCTCGGCGGCGTACGTCGCGTGGTCGCCGCCGACGAGCCGCAGGCGGCCGCCGTCGCCGCCGGTGCGGCCGGGCAAATAGACGAGGTAACGACCGGGGGAGGCCCGGTGGACCTCCACGCTCGCGTCCACCCCGGCCAGCGTCGTCATGAGCTGCTCGAGGCCCGTGGGGAGGCCGGTCGCGGCCACCCGGGCGGGTCCGCGCGGGGTCGAGGGGTCGGCACCCAGGAGGTCGCCGGCGACGTCGCGGACGGCGCTCGTCGCGTCCGCCCCGAACGCCGGCACGCCGACGGCGCGCAGCCCCGCCAGCGCGGTGCCCGCCGTGGCGGTCTCGCCGCCACTGGCCAGCCCGGGGGTGAGCAGCGTGCGCAGCTGGAGCCCGTCGAGCAGGCCACCGGCCGTACTGATGTGGTCCATCAGGTCGGGGTGGAGCTCGGCGAGCTCCCCGAGGTACGCCGCGATGCCCTCGCGGTCGTCGAGGTCGGTCTCGATGAGGCCGGCGGCGACGACGACGCCGCCGAGCTCGACCTCGGGGGCGAGGAACCCGATGGCGCGGCCGGCGATGGAGCCGATGGTGCGGGACGCGGTCTCGGCGAGCTCGTCGATCCACCGGTAGGTCAGCACGGTCGCGCGGACCACCAGGGCGTCGGCGTCGAGCTCGGTCGAGCCGGGCAGCAGGCCGCTCTTGCCGGTGGTGGCCCGGCGGACGGCCTCCTCCGCGGCCTCCCAGGTCCGCGGGGACAGCGCCGCGGACGCCGCCACGTCGTCGTCCCCGAGGATCCGGACGCCGAGGCGGGAGCGCTCCCGCAGCTCGCCCCCGACACGGTCGAAGAGCTCGGCGAGCTGGGTCATCCGGTCGTACCGGTCACCCGCGGCCTCGACCTGGGTCACGCCGCGCTCGGTGCCGGGGCCGGTGCCGGTGCCGGGGTCGCCCGACAGGCCGTGGCCGGGGGTGGTGGCGCTGGGGTCGCTGGTCATCGGCTCACCTCCGCGAGCACCGGGGCGAGCGAGGTCGCGAGGTCGGCCGGCTCCACCCGTCGTACCTCGACCCGGCCCTCCTGCCGCCCGTCGTGGTCGTCGACGTGCGGACGCAGGGCGTGCCAGCCGTCGGCGAGCAGGAGCCAGGAGGTGACCCCCACCGTGTCGGGAACGGGCGGCGCCTGGTCGGTGCCGTCGTCGGTGCCGTCGTCGGGGGAGGCCGGGAGGTCCGCGACGAGGGCACGCAGCCGGCCGCGGGACTCCTGCTGCAGGGCGCCGAGCAGGCCGGGCACCTGGGCGTCGGGGAGCGTCGTCCCGTCGGCGAGGACCCGTCCGGAGTGGTGGCCCGCGAGGACCGGGACGACGTCCGCCCGTCCCGCGCGGAGGGCCTCCCCGGAGGCGTCGAGCAGCTCGTACGGCAGGTCGAGGACGGCGGGCAGCGCCGAGGTCCGACGGGGCAGCTCGGCCGGCAGCGCCGCGACGCGGGCCAGCTCGCCGGGCCACTGCGCGGTGGCGAACCACGCGAGCTCGAAGACGAGGCCGTCGGCGGTGGCGAGGGTGGCGACCGCGGCCCGTCCCTGACGGTGCCAGGCGCGCAGCTGGGCGCCGCCGATGTTGAGGTCGAGGTCCACGGCGACCCGCGGCGTGGCCAGGAGACCGACGGCGCCGGCGAGACCCGGGTCGGGCTCGCCCCACTGGTCGAGCAGCCCGCGGCGGGTCAGTGAGTCGATCGGGTCGTGCAGGCCCGCCAGCGCGGCGGCGTACGCCGCGTCGTCGCCGGAGCCCCGGCTCGGGCCGAGCCGCGACTCGAGGCCGGAGGAGCGGCCGGCGTCCGGGGCGGGCGCGAGGAACGGCAGCGGAGCCCCGCCGGAGCGCTCGGCCACGAGCCGCAGCTCGGGCAGCGTCACGCTGAGGCGGCGGGGCAGACCGGCCAGCAGGTGGTCCGGCGGCGGGGGCGGGGTGGAGAGGTCGACGGTGGGCACGGGGTCCTCTCAGCGCGCGTCGGAGGAGTAGGTGAGCCAGTCGCGGTGGCCGGGCGGCGGGGTCTCGGGCTCCCGTGCCGTGACGGCGTCGCGCGGCTCGTCGTCGCGATCGCGGTGGCGCTGCTCGGCGGCGGTGATCGCCTCGGTGAGGTGCTCGACCTCGGTGAGGTGCTTCTCCAGCGCGTCAGCGGCCTCCTCGTGGAGGCGGGCCGCGTCCCGCAGGCGCGAGGCTCGGTCGCGGACCCGTTCCCGCATGGTCTCGGCGGCGCGTCCGGTCCAGGGGACGCTCTCGGCCTGGGCGACCAGCGACTGGGCGCGCGAGCGCACCTCGGTCGCCTGCTCCCGCAGGTCACCGACCCGCCGACGCATCACCGCGACATCGCCGTACATCGCCTGCCTCCTCCACCGGACTCCTGGACTGCTGCCCCACGGCGGTCGCCGCGAAACCTGCGGCGGACCCGAGGACCCCAGCCTCCCACGACCGCCTCACCGGGTGATCCGGAAGACGCGCCGCTCGGCGGACTCGGCGTCGAGGAACCCCCACTCGCGCATCCGGTCGACCTGGGTCCGCAGCGACGGGTCCATCGAGGCGTCGACGGCCGCGGCGGCGTCGCGGTAGTGCCCGAGGCGGTGCCGCTCCGCCGGGTCGGTGGCCCCGTCCCCGTCCCCGTCCCCGTCCCCGTGGGTGACCGGGGCGTCGAAGGTCACCGTCACCCGCTGCGGGGTGTCCGGGTTGGGTGCGCCGTCGAGCAGCGGGACGACGTCGCCGCGGTTCTCCAGCGACAGCACCGCGACGTCCTCGCCGAGGTGCGGCACCTGGGCGGTCGGCGACCCGGCCGTCACGACCTGCCGCACGTCGTACGACGACCCGGCGAGGTCGTCGGCGAGCGCCACCGCCTGCATCCCGCCCTGGGAGTGACCGGTGAGCAGCACGGGCTCGCCGGGGCGCACCCCGGCCTCGCGCATCGCCTCCACCACCCCCGCGCCGTACGTCGTCGGCTCGCCCGCCATCAGCCGCAGGTTGGTGGCGAGGTCGCGGACGTCGTCGTCCTGCCCCCACGGCGGCGTGCCCATGTCGTCGGTGCCCGGCAGGTGCACCACGTGCCGCCGCGACCCGTCGGCCCCGACGAGGGTGTCGACGGCGACCGTGCCGTGCCCGCCCGGCGCGTCGGACAGCCCGTGGACGACGGTGAGCCCGTCCAGCAGGTCGGCCACCCCGCGCGGCGGTGCGACCGGACCGTCCAGGTCGCCCCGGTGCGCCACCCGCGGGGGACCGTCGGGTCCGTAGGCGCCGGCCAGCACCCCGGTCGAGCCCAGCAGGTCGGGTGCCACGGGCAGCGCCAGGACGCCGGGCACGGGTGGGGCGCGCCCGGTGAGGACGTCGACCGACCCCGACACCGCGACCACCACCGGCTCGACGAGGCCGGGGTGGCGCGCCGCGGCCGTCACCAGCGGCGGCACGGCACCGAGCCGACCGCCGAGGTGGACCAGCGTCAGGCCGGCGGCGATCGGGGCGGCCACCGCGACCAGGCCCGGGGCCGCGGCCCGGCCGAGGCCGTGGGCCAGCATCCCGACCCCGCTGGCGACCGTGCCGTCGGCGCCGGCGAGGAGCGCGACCACCGACCGCACCGCCACCGCGTCGGCCTCGACGTGCGACGCGGCGGCGTACGCCCCGTCGGTGCCCCAGACCGCGCCCGTCAGTGCCGCCTCGGCCGTCGCGAAGCTGACAGGGGAGAGGGCCGCGGAGGCGAGCAGGTCGCCCTCCGTGGTGAGCGCGAGGACGGCCCGGCCCCGTGCGCGGACGCGGTCACCGAGCGCGTCGTGGGCGTCGGCGAGGTCCCGGAGGTCGGCGTACGTCGCCGCGAGGCCGCCCACCCCGCCCCGCACGACGAGGTCCGCCGGGTCCACGCTCACGCCGACCACGGCAGGTCCGGCAGGTCCGGCAGGTCCGGCAGGTCCGGCAGCGGGGGGAGCACGCCGCCCACCTCCTCGGCGTACGACGCCGCCCGGTCGCCGAGCGTGCGGAGCAGGACGAGCCGGCGGTCCACGGCGTCCGCGTGGGCGTCCAGGGCGTCCGCGGCCTCCCGCAGCGCGGCGGCGGTGGCGTCGAGCCGGTCCGCCCCGCGCGCGGCCGACGCGGACGCCGCCCTGGCGGCGGCCCCCTCCCACCCCGTCCGGGCCACCGATCCCCGGGTGGCGGCCGCGTCGGTGCTCGTCGCGTCGGCGTACGCCCGCACCCGGCGGGCGAGCGCCCGGATGCCGGCCGTGCCCGACCCCGTCCCGAGCCCGGTCCCATCCATCCCGTGTCCTCCTCCCGGACCCGCCGACCCGCCGGTCCCGGGAGCAGACTCCGCCCGCCGGCGGACCCCGCGGGCCGGTCGCCGAGGAGGCTGTGGACACGACGCGCACCCCGCCGCCTGGGGACGGAGTGCGGCTCGCCGGTAGTCTGCGAACCCGGCCACGGCGAGCAGCGAGGTGCGCGTGACCTTCGACGTCGAGCAGCTGGACGGCTTCCTGCTCGTGGGCGCCGCCGTCACCCTCCTGGCGATCCTCGCGGTCCGCCTCTCCAGCCGTGCCGGCCTGCCGAGCCTGCTGTTCTACCTGCTCATCGGCGTCGCGATCGGCGAGGCCGGCGCCGGCATCGGCTTCGACGACGCCGACCTCGCCCACGCGCTGGGGTTCGCCGCACTGGCGCTGATCCTGGCCGAGGGCGGCCTGACGACGAAGTGGAGCGAGGTGCGCCCGGCCATCGCGCTGGGCGCGACGCTGGCCACCGTCGGCATCGCCGTCTCCGTCCTCGTCGTGGCCGTCGGCGCCCACCTGCTGCTGGGTCTGCCCTGGCAGCTCGCGGTCCTGCTCGGCGCGGCGACGTCCGCGACGGACGCCGCCGCCGTGTTCTCGGTGCTGCGGGTGGTGCCGCTGCCGAGACGCCTGATGGGCACCCTGGAGGCCGAGTCGGGACTCAACGACGCCCCGACCGTCGTCCTCGTCACCCTCGTGGCGTCCGGCGCCGCGACCGAGCACGGCGTCCTGGCCATGCTCGGTGAGATCGTCTTCGAGCTCACCCTCGGCTCCCTCGTGGGCCTGGGCGTCGGCTTCGGGGGCGCCTGGCTGATGCGCCGGGCCGCGCTGCCGTCGTCCGGGCTCTACCCGATCGCCGTGCTCAGCCTGACCCTGCTCGCGTACGGCGCCGCGGCCGGCCTGCACGCCTCCGGGTTCGCCGCGGTCTACCTGGCGGCGCTCGTGCTGGGCAACGCCGACCTGCCGCACCGCAACGCCACCCGGTCCTTCGCGGAGGGCGTCGCCTGGCTGGCGCAGATCGGCCTGTTCGTGATGCTCGGGCTGCTGCTGTCCCCGGGGCGGATCACGCTCTCGACGGTGCTCACCGCGGTCGTTGCCGGGCTCGTACTGACCTTCGTCGCCCGGCCGGTGTCGGTCGCGGTCTCCGCCGTCGTGCAGCCGCTGCCGTGGCGAGAGCTGGCGTTCCTGTCGTGGGCCGGCCTGCGCGGCGCCGTCCCCGTCGTCCTCATGACGATCCCGCTGTCGCAGGGGGTGCCGGGCTCGGAGCAGCTGTTCGACATCGTCTTCGTGCTGGTCGTCGTCTACACGCTGATCACGGGTCCGACCCTGCCGGCGGTGGCGCGCTGGCTGGGGGTCGCGAGCGCCGGCCCGCGGGACCTCGAGGTGGAGGCGGCCCCGCTCGACCGGATGGCCGCGGACCTGCTCCAGCTGCGCGTCGGGGAGACCTCACGGCTGCACGGGGTCGAGGTGCGGGAGCTGCGCCTGCCGCCGGGGGCGTCGCTCTCCCTCGTCGTGCGCGGCGAGGAGATCCTGGTGCCGGACGGCCGGACGGTCCTGCGCCACGGCGACGACCTGCTGGTCGTCGTCCCGCGCGGGCACCGCGAGGCCACCGAGCGGCGGCTGCGCGACATCTCCACCAGCGGCCGGCTCGCGCGCTGGAACCCTCCCGCGGAGGGCACCGACCGGACCCCGTAGGAGGCGCCGTACGGCGGGTCAGCCGGCGTTGGCGGGTCCGCACACCTCGACGTCGCGCTGGACCTGCACGCTCTCGCGGCCCTCGGCCAGGTCGCCGAACCGGTCGCCGACGACGACGAACACCTCGGGGCTGTCCAGCTCACGCTCGACGACGAGGGTGTCCTCGCCGACCCAGGTCTTCACGAGCCGCACGGACGGGTTGGCGGGGTCGCCGGTCCAGATCTGGACGAAGTCGACGTCGGCGTCCTCGGGGGCGTTGCCCTCGACACCCTCGCCGAAGCCCGCCCCGACGAGCTCCTCCAGGGTGCCGGCCGCGGCGCCCGCGGTGGACCCGGCGTTGAGGACGCTGACGGTGACCTGGCCGGTCGACAGGGTGTCGCCGGGGCCGAACGCGCGTGGCGCGCAGACCTCGACCTCGGGCGTCGTCCCGCCGCCGCCGAACAGGCCGCCCTCCGGGAAGGGGTCGGTGAGCGCGGCCCACGCCCACGTGGCGCCGGCGAGGATGACCACCGCCATCACGGTGAGGGTGATCGCGGAGCGGATCTTGCGGCTCACCGGTCCGCCACCTCCAGCACGCGGGCGTGCAGCACGGGACGTTGGTGCAGCGCGGCCCGCATCGCCCGGTGCAGGCCGTCCTCGAGGTACAGCTCGTCGTGCCAGGCCACCACGTGGGCGAACAGGTCGCCGTAGAACGTCGAGTCCTCGGTGAGCAGGTCGGCCAGCCGCAGGGTGTCGCGCGTGGTGACCAGCTGGTCGAGCCGGACCTGGCGCGGGGGGATCTTCGCCCACTCCCGCGAGCCGAGGCCGTGCTCGGGGTAGGGACGCCCGTCGCCCACCCGCTTGAAGATCACGGGCGGATCATAGCGATCGCGCGGGCGCCCGCTCCGATCGCGGATCCCGGGGCCGCGACCGGAGCGGTGAGGTGCCTCAGGCGGACCAGCGCACCGCGTCGTCGACGTAGTCGGCCATCGCGTGGACGCCGCGGAGGTCGGAGCGGGACTCCATCAGGTCGCGCAGCTTGCGGGAGTGGCGGGTGACGAGCTGGGCTCGCTGGGCGCTGAGACGCTCGAGCTGGGTGTCGACCTTCGGGTCGGCCGCGACGGTGTCGGCGGTGTCGGCCTGACGGTGGGTGCTGGTCTGGCTCACGGTGGTGCTCCATCTCGGGTGGAGGGGAGGGACGTGCACCAGTTTTAACGATCCAGGTCGCCAGGAGGTTGACTCCGGGTTACAGGAATGTTGTGGCTCCCCGCCCGCCCGCACCGACCCCCGGCGTACGCCGGCGACCGCCGTCCGGGCCGTCTGCCGCGGTCTGACGGCGCTCCGGACCCCGCCCGCGCCCTGTGCAGTGGCGGTAACACCGCGTTACATGCTGGGCGGGCGGTGGGCGGCCGGGCGCCGGGTCAGATCCGCGACTCGCAGTACGCCAGCTGGACGGTCTCGGTGCCGCGGTCGCGGGTGATGAGCTTGCCGCGGCCGGGCGGGGCGGGCTGGGGGCGGTTGTTGCCGATGAGGTACCCCTCGTCCTTGGGGCCGGACAGCAGGATGCCGGGCATCGCCAGGTCGCGCAGCGACTGGATGATCGGCTCGTAGAGCGCCCGGGACGCACCGCCGGCCCGGCGGGCGACGACCACGTGCAGGCCGACGTCGCGGCCCTGGGCCATGAACGGCTGCAGCGCGGCCAGCGGCGAGCTGCTCTGCGTGGAGACCAGGTCGTAGTCGTCGACCACGACGAAGCACTCGGCGCCCGACCACCACGACCGGTTGCGCAGCTGCTCGGGGGTGACGTCGGGGCCGGGGATCCGGCGCTCCAGGTACGTCGCGAGGTCGGCCAGCACGGGACCGGCCTGCGCCGCGGAGGTGAGGTAGTTGAGCAGGTGCTCCTCCGGCGTCTCGCCGAGCAGCGAGCGGCGGTAGTCGACGACGATCAGCTGCGCCTGCTTGGCGTCGCGGGAGCGGACGACCTCGCGGATGTAGGAGCGCAGCAGCGTCGACTTGCCGGACTGGCTGTCGCCGAAGACGAGCAGGTGCTGCTCCTTCTCCAGGTCCAGCGCGACGGGGGCCAGCTCCTTCTCGTCGATGCCGAGCAGCACGCGCGGGTCGTCGTCCCCGGCCCCGGCGAGCTCGATGACGCGCTCGAGGTCGATGCGCTCCGGCAGCAGCCGCAGCTTCGGGCCGGTCTGGCCCGACCAGGCGGCCGAGGAGCGCTTGACGAGGTCCTCGATGCCGTCGGTGAGGGTGCTGGCGTCGGAGCTGCCGTCGACACGGGGCAGACCGCCGAGGAAGTGCAGCTTGCCCGGCACGAGACCGCGGCCGGGGCGGCCGCTCGGCACGAGGTCGGCGACCTTGCGGTCCACCTCGGAGTCGAGCGGGTCGCCGAGCCGGAGCTCGAGGCGGGTGCCGAACATGTCGCGCATCGCCGCGCGGAAGTCCGCCCAGCGGGTCGCGCCCACGACGAGGTGCAGGCCGAACGTCAGACCGCGGGGAGCCAGCTGCTGCAGCTCCATCTCGATGTCCTCGAAGTCGGCGCGCAGGGTGCTCCAGCCGTCGACGACGAGGAAGACGTCACCCCACCCGTCGTCCACCCGGCCGGCCGCGCGGCGGCTGCGGTAGGTCTCGATCGAGTCGATGCCCTGGGAGCGGAAGTACGCCTCGCGACGGTCCACGACGCCGGAGACCTCCGCGATGATGCGGCGGACGACGTCCGGCTCGGAGCGGGTCGCGACACCGGCGACGTGCGGCAGGTCGGTCAGCGACGCGAACGTGCCGCCGCCGAAGTCGAGGACGAACAGCTGCGACTCGAGCGGGGTCGTCGTCAGCGCGAGGCTCGCGGTGATGGTGCGCAGCAGCGTGCTCTTGCCGCTGCGCGGACCGCCGACGACGGCGACGTGGCCGGACGCGCCGCCCAAGTCGATGGTGAGGGTGTCGCGCCGCTGCTCGCGGGGCTTGTCGACGGTGCCGAGGGGGATCACGAGGCCGCCGCGGGAGCGCCAGGACGGCGAGACCAGGCCGAGCTGCGGGTCCTCGGTCAGGTCGCCCATGAGGGCGTCGAGGGTGTCGGGCTCGTCCAGCGGCGGCAGCCACACCTGGTGGGCGGGCAGGCCCTTGCCGAGCATCCGCTCCACGGCGATGTCGAGCAGGCTCTTCTGGTCGCCCTCGCCGACGGGCGCGACGACCGGCTCGGCCTCGGGCTCGTCGTCGCCCGGGTCGAGGGCGAGCACCTCGGAGACCGAGAAGGGCAGGATGCCGCGGACGTTGCCGCCCTCGTCGCGCTGGACCCGCCGGCGGCCGGGCGGCGGCCCGGAGACGTACGCCGCCTTGAACCGCAGCAGCTGGGACTGGTCGGGCTTGAGGTAGCCCAGGCCCGGGTCGGCGGGCAGCTCGTAGGCGTCGGGCACGCCGAGCACGGTGCGCGACTCGGCGGCGGAGAAGGTCCGCAGCCCCAGCCGGTACGACAGGTGCGACTCGAGGCCGCGCAGCCGACCCTCCTCCAGGCGCTGCGAGGCCAGGAGCAGGTGCAGGCCGAGGGAGCGGCCGAGGCGTCCGATGGCGACGAACAGCTCGATGAACTCGGGCTTGGCCGACAGCATCTCGGAGAACTCGTCGACGACGATGAACAGCGACGGCATCGGCGGCAGGTCCTCGCCGGAGGACCGGGCCTTGTCGTAGTCGCGGATCGAGGCGAAGTTGCCCGCCTCGCGCAGCATCTCCTGGCGTCGCACCATCTCGCCGGACAGCGCGTCCTGCATGCGGTCGACGAGGGTGAGCTCCTGCTGCAGGTTGGTGATCACCGCGGAGACGTGGGGCATGTCGGACATGCCGGCGAACGTCGCGCCGCCCTTGAAGTCGACGAGCACCATGTTCAGCTGCTCGGGGGAGTGGGTGAGGGCGAGGCCGAGCACGAGGGTGCGGAGGAACTCCGACTTGCCGGAGCCGGTGGCGCCGATGACCAGGCCGTGCGGGCCCATGCCCTGCTGGGCGGACTCCTTGATGTCCAGGCTGATCAGACCGCCGTCACCGCGTCCGATCGGCACGCGGAGCCGGTCGCGCGCCGGGCGGGGACGCCAGGCGCCGTCGGTCTCGAAGGTGCGGACGTCGCCCAGGCCGAGCATGTCCATGAAGTCGGTGGGTCCGGTGAGCTCGGCCGGCCCGGACGACTCGGAGCCGGCGGAGACCACGTGCAGCGGGGCCAGGCGCCGCGCGAACGCCTCGGCGGTCGCGAGGTCGCACTGGTCGGCGTACGCCGAGACGGGCTCCTCGCGGACCAGGACGGCACGCACCGGGGGCTTCCCGGCGGCGGGGCCGGTCCGCGGCGGCTCGGCGTCCAGCAGCTGGAGCCGCAGCCGGGTGGGCTCCTCGAGCTCGTCCCACCGGGACGGGACGTCGAGCAGCGTCACGCCGTGCAGCCCGTACGGCGGGACGATGTGGTTGCCGGGCGGCAGGTGACCGCCGTCGAGGACGAGCAGGATGTGCGGGGTCGCGCCGCGCTCGTCGGCGCCGAACCGGGGGCGCTCGCTGAGGTCGGGCGGCAGCATCGTGCCCAGCTCCTCCAACGAGGTCGTCACCATCCGCATCGGGCCGACGGCGTCGGTGCGCTCCGCGCTCTGGGCGTGGGGCAGCCACTTCACCCAGTCCCAGTGGGCCAGGTTGCGGTCCGAGGCGAGCACCGCGACGACGAGGTGGTCGGGGGAGTGGAACGCCGCGGCGGAGCAGATCATCGACCGCGCCAGCGACCGGGCGGTCTCCGCCTCGCCGCACAGCTCGATCCGGTCGAACCCGCGCAGGTCGACCGACGCAGGCAGGTGCGGCTGCTGGCGGTGGACGACGAGCAGCCGGTGCAGGGCCGACGCGGCGGCCGGGTCGACCTGGTCGACCGCGGTGGTCTCCGGCGGCACCAGCTCCAGGGCGAGCGGCTGGGTGTTGAGGCCGTAGCGGACCTCGAGGAACCGCTCGTCGTCCGGGCGGTGCTCCCACAGCCGCGTGCGGTCCTCGGCGAGCGAGGGCAGGACGGACGGCTCGGGGAGGTGCCAGTTCAGCGCCCGCCGCTGCTGGTCGGCGGCCTCCCGGGCGACCTTGCGGACGTTGGCGAGGTAGCGCAGGTACTCCGTGCGCGACCCCGTCAGCTGCTGGGCCTTCTGCTTGCGCTGACGGTCGATCTGGATGGCGATGAAGCCGAGGGTGGCGAACAGGAACATGCCGGCCGCGATCAGGCTGCGGTTGCGGGTCTCGCTGTCGCCGCCGGCCATGGTCGCGACGAGCACGATCGAGCCGAGGCTGCCGAGCATCGGGATGGCGTTCATCGCCACCCCGGCGGCGCCCTCGTGGTCCTGCAGCTCCGGTGGCGGCTGGACCTCGATCCGGCCGCTGGGCATCTCCGGCTGCTCGACCCGTTGGCCGGCACGCAGCGTGGTGCTCACCCGGGGACCCCCTCCACCGCACGGCTCCGGCGCGGTCGCCCGCCCCCGAACCTCCGTCTCGTCGTCCCATCCGTGCCACCGGGCCCGACGCTGCGGCCGATGATAGGTCCGAGTGCCCCCCCGCGTGGGGTGGTACGCGTCTAGGCTGCGACTCGTCGTCGGCGGGGGTCGACGGGTGGTCCAGCCGACGGACGCCAGGGGAGGGGGTCGCGTGAGCCAGCGGGCCCTGCCGCGCTCCGGCCCGGCCGTGCGCTCCGGCGACACGATGGCGCTGAGCATCCACGGCCCCACCGGTGTCCTCGACCTCGTCGTCCCCGACGGCGCGACCGGCGTCGACGTGGCCCGCGAGTACGCCCGCCTGGCCGGCCTCGAGGTCCTCCCGCACCTGTACTCCCCGCTCGGCGAGGCCCTGCCCGCCCAGCGACCCCTGTCGTCGGCGGGCGTCGAGGCCGGCGACGTCGTCGTCGCCACGACCGGTGCCCGCGAGGAGCGCCGTACGACGGCCCCGCAGGTCGGGCGCGGCGCCGAGCGGGTGCAGCCCGGCCGGCTCTCCGCCCTGTGGTTCACGCTCGCCGGGGCACTGGGGCTGCTCGCCGGCTGGTGGGCGGGCCAGACCGGCCCGGGCCCGGAGTCGAGCGTCGTGGCCGCCGTCCTCGCCGGCACGGCCCTGCTGGCCGCCGCGCCGGTCGGTCAGCTGGCCGGCCAGCGCGCCGTCACCGCCCCGGCCTTCGGGGCGGGCGCCGCACTCGTCGTGGCCTGGTCGCCGGGCGCCGAGCGCCTGCCCATGGTGCTCGGCACGGCCGCGCTCGGAGCGGCGGTCACGGCCGCCGTCGCCCGGTCCTGGCGTGACGAGCAGGACGAGGCCCTCCGCGTGTGGATGGTGGCCGGCGGTGCCGTGTTCGTGCTGGCCGGGACGGCCGCCGTCGTCGGCGTCCGGCCGGCCGTGGTGTGGTCGCTGCTCCTGCTGGCGGCGATGCTCGCGGCCCGGTTCGTGCCCTCGCTGGCCGTCGACGTCCCCGACCAGGTCCTGCTCGACCTCGACCGCCTGGCCGTGACCGCGTGGAGCGCGCGCGACACGCGCCGCGGCCGCCGCTCCAGCATGGTCGTCACCGCCGACGCCGTGTCCGGTCTCGTCGACCGCGGGTCGCGCCTCGTCACCGCGGCCGCCGCGGCGGTCGCCCTCGCCGCGGTCGTGGGCGCCCCGATGCTCCTCGCGACCGCGACGCTGGAGCTGGACCGGATCGGCGCCTGGGCCCAGGTCCTCCTCGCCGGCGGCGCCCTGCTGCTCGCCGCGCGCAGCTACCGCCACCGCGCCGCGCAGGGACTGCTCCGGGTCGCCGGCCTCGCCTGCTGGGTGGCGCTGGCCGCCGTGGGGCTGAGCCTCCTCGGCGACCGCGTGCTGCTGGTGGGGGGCGTCGTGATGGCCCTCGCCGGAGGCGGGTGCGTGGCGGCGGGGGTCGCGACCGGGCAGGGGTGGCGCTCGCTGTGGTGGTCCCGCCGGGCCGAGCAGGGGGAGGCCCTCAGCGGCGCCCTGGCCCTCGCCGCGGTGCTCGTCGCGACCGGTCTCTTCAGGTTCTTGTGGGAATTGACGTCCTGAGGTTTAGAGGTCCCACGGCCGGGCATACACCCTCCTGAGCGGGAGCCCACGGGGTCTCCCCGAAGAAGTCAGCCAACGACGAACCGGCTCACCACGCCGGTGAGGAGGAGCGACATGGCACAGGACATCAGGCTCGGTGAAGGCAGGCTCAAGAACGCCGCCGGCGTCGTCCGCGACGCGCAGAGCAAGTTCGACAAGGACGCCGGCAACCTGCAGCAGAAGATCGCCGGCATGGCGAGCGGCTGGCAGGGCGAGGGCGGCAACGCCTTCCAGGGCCTCGCCCAGGCCTGGCAGCAGCGCCACCAGCGCATCACCCGGGTCCTCGGGCAGCTCGCGGAGGCGCTCGACGAGACCGAGCGCGACAGCGTGGCCAACGACGCCGACATCGGGCAGGGCGTCGCCACCATCGCTCGCGGCCTCGAGGCCTGAGCGACCTCCAGCGACACCCGACCTGACACGAGAAGGGATCTGAGATGGACCTGAGGATTCAGCAGAGCGCCCTCGACGGCGCCGCGAACGACCTGGTGACCCAGGCGAAGACGATCAACAGCGACCTCGACGGCCTCGAGGCGCAGCTCAACCCGCTGCGCAGCGAGTGGGAGGGTTCCGCGAAGCAGGCCTACGACTCCGCGAAGGCCGAGTGGGACCAGCTGATGCGCGAGATGATCCAGGTGCTCGAGGGCGCCTCGAACACCGTGCGCGACTCCTCCGCCGCCTACCGCGCCGCGGACCTCCGCGGCGAGGACCGCTTCCGCGGCTGAGCGACGCGCAGTCGCCCGACGGAGGGGCCGGACGCCGCGGGCGACCCGGTCCCTCCGTCGGCCACGTCCACACCTCGTGGACGTGACACCCGCAGCACGTCCAGCACCACACAGGCAGAGCATCGAGGGGTGAGCAGCCAGTGACCAACCAGAACCAGGGCGGTGGCGGTGGCCAGGTCAACCTGACCGTCGAGAAGGTCCACCAGATCGCCGACCGGCTCCGCACGGAGTCGGACAACGTCGCCGGGTCCGACTTCGCGGCCCTGCCGCTCGGGGCCGTGCACTTCGGCGCCTCGACCGCCGGCGCCGACCTCGGCGGCCACTACGAGGGCGCCTTCGCCGACGCCGTCAACCAGAACGACGAGTGCGTGACCATGCTCGGCGACTACGCGGTGAACCTCCGGGGATCCGTGCAGGACCAGCTGGACTCGGACACGCTGAACGCCGTCGCACTGCGCCAGATCGGCAACTTCGACCCGGGGAAGGACTGAGGTCATGCCGCACGAAGCAGAGGTGGAGAAGCTCCGGTCCAACCTGGCCGGCGCCGACCCGGACGTCATCGACCCCGCCGCGACCACGTGGGGCAAGAACGCCCAGGACCTGGAGCAGGTCGCCGCCCAGCTCGACGAGGGCCGCACCGGCCTGGACGGCGAGCTCGGTGACGTGACCCGGGCCGCGGCCCAGACCTCCTTCGCGAACGCCGGGTCGCGGGCCCGGGAGCGCGCCCAGGCGATGCGGGAGGGCGAGACCGCCCTCCTCAACGCCGCCCAGGCGCTGCGGACCGCCAGGTCGACGCTGCGGAGCCTCGACCAGCAGGGCGCGCCGAGCGAGCCCTCGAAGCCGGCGAACTTCTCGACGATGCGGGAGGGCGACCAGCTGCGGGCCGAGCAGACCTTCGGCCGGCAGCTCGGGTCCTACAACCAGCAGCTCGCCGAGCGCGAGGAGCGGGCGAGGCTCGCGAACCAGCAGCTCGACCGCGACCTGCGGGAGAGCGCCGCGACGATGCGGAAGATGAACCCCGGCGCGGCCCACCAGGAAGGCACCGGCGGCACGTCGTGGGGAGCCAGCGGCTCCTCCGCGGGCAGCAACGGCTCGGACCCCTCCTCGATCGGTGGCCGCGGGTCCTCCTCCGGCGGGGGCCGGCCGACGTACGGGTCCGGCACCTCGACGAGCGAGCCCGTCCCCGGCCAGCCCGACGCCGTCGGGACGACCCCGACGCCCGCGAGCCCGGGCGAGGCCGTCGTGGCCACGCCCGTCGCCACCGACCCCGGCGGCGGCCTCGCCGGCCCGGGCCAGGCGGCGCCGATCGGTGGGGGCAGCGCCCCCGCCGCGACGGCTCCGGCCTCACCCGGTGCGTCCGGCGCCTCCGCGGGCGCCGCGGCGGCAGCCGTCGCCCCGGCGGCCGCGGGCGCGGCCGCCATGGCCAGGTCCGGAGCGGCCTCGGCCGCGAAGGCCGCCGGGGCGGGCGCTCGGCCCATCGGAGCCGGCAGCAGCGCGGCCAAGGCGGGCCCGCTCGGTCGTGCCGCGGGCGGAGCCGCGGGAGCGGCCGGTCGTGCGGGCGCGGGCGGGGC
>NZ_CANLDB010000004.1 GCF_947489365.1 uncultured Nocardioides sp. | reverse complement strand
CGGTGCCGTCGTTCAGGCCGTCGTCGTCGGAGTCCGCGTCGTCGGGGTCGGTCCCGAGACCCGCCTCCTCGTCGTTGGTCAGGCCGTCGTCGTCGCGGTCGGAGTCGACCACCGGGAAGTCGTCGCCGGCGACCAGCGGGTCGGTGCCGCGGTCGACCTCCGGGCCGTCGAGGACGCCGCCGTCGTCGGTGTCCGGGTCGAGCGGGTCGGTGCCCAGCTCGACCTCGGTGCCGTCGTTCAGGCCGTCGTCGTCGGAGTCCGCGTCGTCGGGGTCGGTCCCGAGACCCGCCTCCTCGTCGTTGCTGAGACCGTCGTCGTCGCGGTCGGCGTCGACCACCGGGATGTCGTCGGCCGCGTTGTTGGGGTCGGTCCCGCGTCCGACCTCGGTGCCGTCGTCCACCCCACCGTCGTCGGAGTCGGGGTCGAGGGGGTCGGTCCGCGTCTGGTCGACCTCGCGGCCGTCGGTGAGCCCGTCGTCGTCGGAGTCGGCGTCGTCGGGGTCGGTCCCGAGCTCGGCCTCCTCGTCGTTGGTCAGGCCGTCGTTGTCGGGGTCCTGCGCCCCCGGGTCGCACTCGACGCCGCCCGCGGGGGCCAGAGCCTGCGCGGTGAGGCGGCCGAGGTCGAGCGACACGTCCACGAGGGGCCCGGACAGGACCGTGCTGATCTCCAGGTCGACAGCCACCACGGCGTCGAGCGAACCGCGCCCGAGCGCGCCCGTGCTGGTGTCGGCGTCGTCGAAGGCGGCCACCGTGAGGGCCACCGTGGCGCCGGGGAGGTTGAGACCGATCGACACCGGACGGCCGTCCGCCTCGATGGTGGTGACGGTCCCGTTCGCACGGCGGACCCGGACCACCGAGCTCTGGCTCGTGAGCTTCCCGGTGGTGCCGTCCGAGGTCGCGGTCAGCGACACGGGACGGACGACCTCGATCGTGACGCCGCCGAGGGTCCGGCTCCCGCCCAGGACGTCGACGTCGCCGACGGACGTCGTCGCCGTCGACACCATCCGGGAGGAGCCGTCGGGCTGGTCCTCGAGAGCGGTGCTCGTGGTCGTCTCGGAGGCCTTGACGGCGAGCGCCCTGACCCCGAGCACGTTGATGAGGTTCAACCCGGCGAGGGTCGTGCGCGAGGTGCCGAGCTGACGCAGCCCGTTCACGCCGGCCACGCACTGCTCGGCGTTCTCGTACGACGCCGCGACGTCGCCCTCGACGACCCCCGCGGTCGCGACCGGGCTGAGGTTCACGGCCGCCAGGCGCCGGAGGTCGGGGTTCATGGACGGAGGTGCCGTGGCGGTGGTCGAATCCGCCGAGACGCTGCCGCCGCCGAGCCCGGCCTCCACGTTGGTGCTCGTCGCCCGCACGGCGGGCGCCGTCCGGCTGTCGACCGTCGTGCGCGAGTGGCCGACGAACAGGTCGGCCAGCCCCGCGCCGCCCAGGGCGGAGCGCAGCCTCACGACGTCGCCGTGCGCGTCACCGGTGTAGGTGGCCGGCAGCGGAGCCGCCGAGGCGGTCGTGGTGGGGGCCGCCAGGGAGAGGGCGGCGGCGGTGCTGACGACCACGACGCCGTGGACGGCGCGTCGGGCCAGGGACGGCTGGGACATCGGAGCTCCAGGTGCGCAGGGAATACCTCTGCTACCGGAGTATTGTTGTCACAACCAATGGATGTGCGGGTTTGGCGAAATCAGTCCCGATCGGAGACGAGGTCCGCCACGAAGAGGGCGGTCCCGGGCGTCAGGAGGCCCCGCAGGCGGGACCATCCGCCCCAGGTCCGGTCGTTGTCGGCGGGCCACCGGGGCTCCAGAAGGTCGACGAGCACGAACCCGTGCGCGTGGAGCAGGCGGACCCAGTCGCCGAGGGTGCGGTGGTGCTCGACGTAGGCCACGGTGTCGGTCGCGTCGTCCACCTCGACGTACGGCGTCCTGTCCCAGTACGACGACGTGGCCGTGAGGCCGGGCTCGTCCGGGTCGTCGGGGAACATCCAGCGCGTCGGGTGGGTGATCGAGAACGCGAAACGACCGCCGGGGCGCAGCACCCGGGCCGTCTCCGCCAGCGCGTCGTCGATGTCGGCGACGAACTGCAGCGCGCCGAAGGAGCAGAAGACGACGTCGAAGGCGTCGTCGACGAAGGGGAGTGCGGTGGCCGTGCCGCGCACCGCGGGCACCGTGATCCCGGTGTCCTCGTCCAGGCGCCGCGAGTGCTGCAGCTGGCGGTGCGAGAGGTCGAGCCCCACGCCGCGGCCGCCCTGGGCGGTCACCCACCGGGAGCACTGCCCCGCGCCGCTGCCGACCTCGAGGACGTCGCGGTCCCGGACGTCACCGAGCGCGCCCGCGTCGGCCTCCGTCAGGCCCTCCGGTCCCCAGAGGAACCCCACATCGCCGAGGTAGTCGCCGTGGGTGGCCTGGTACTCGTCCGCGTAGGCGTCCCAGTCGGGGCCGTTGGCACGCCGCGACTCCTCCTCGTCGACGCGCCGCCGCTCCACCCGGATGGGCCGGCGACCCGCGTCGCTCACCCCTCGCCCGCGCCGCTCGCCGCCGAGCCGAGGGCCCGGCGCCGTGGTCCGCCCGGCAACCGGTTCGCCAGGTCGCCCAGGGGGCCGACCGCGTGCTGGAGGCTGTCGGCGGTCGCCGCGAGGGAGGGGATCACGGCCGCGAGCTCGCGCAGGCGCGGCTCGACGGCCTCGAGGGCCGGTCCCAGCGCCACCAGCCGGTCCAGGGTTCCGCCGTCGGCGACGAGCGTCTCGACGAAGCCCTCCTCGGCGAGCATGCGCTCCACCAGACCCCCGGGCGCGAGCACCCGCTCCAGCACGCCGTCGTCACGGGTGAGCCGGTCGAGGACGCCGCCCGGGGCGAGCAGCCGGTCGACGAGGCCGTCACCGTCGATCAGTCGTTCCACCGCCCCACCCGGCGCCAGCAGCCGGTCGATCGTGCCGTCGGGCTGTGTGAGGCGGTCCACGGCCCCGCCGGGGGCCATCAACCGGTCGAGCGGGCCGTTCTCGGCCGAGAGGCGGTCGAGGACACCGCCGGGCTCGGCCAGCCTCAGCACGGGCCCGTCCTCGTCGAGGAGTCGGTCCAGGGTGCCGCCGCGTCGCAGCATCCGGCCCAGCGGCCGGTCCGCGGCGAAGACCGAGTCCAGGGTCCGCACGATGCGCATCACGGCGGCGTCGTCGGCCAGCAGCTCGTTGACCCTCTCGGAGGTCCCGCCGGCGCCGATCAGGCCCCGGACCATGTCGGCGTAGCCGCCGGGACGCCGGACGGGACCGTCCGGGTGGGTCAGGGTCCCGAGGACGAGGGTGGTCCGGGTGGCGGCGACCCCGAGCCGGAAGGGGAGGGTCACCAGGTCGGGCAGAGCCATGCGCCGGAGCGTAGTCGCCCGGCGGCGTACCCTCAGGTTGGACGGCCCCGGAGCGGGCGCGTAGGCTTGACCTGCGCTGAGCCTGCTGTGCCCGCGGACCGAAGCGGAGCCCAGGCTGATCTCTCGATCGGAACAGCCTCGCGCGCGCCCGTACGACTCCATTGACCCCGAGGACCACCCCACTCCATGACGAGCACCCTCTCGAACTTCCCCGACCTCCACGATGACGACGCCCCCCAGGTGGCGGTCAACGACATCGGGTCGGAAGAGGACTTCCTGGCCGCGATCGACCTGACGATCAAGTACTTCAACGATGGCGACATCGTCGAGGGCGTCATCGTCAAGGTGGACCGCGACGAGGTCCTCCTGGACATCGGCTACAAGACCGAGGGTGTCATCCCCTCGCGCGAGCTCTCCATCAAGCACGACGTCGACCCCAACGAGGTCGTCGAGGTCGGCGACGCCGTCGAGGCGCTCGTCCTCCAGAAGGAGGACAAGGAGGGTCGGCTGATCCTGTCCAAGAAGCGCGCGCAGTACGAGCGCGCCTGGGGCACGATCGAGCAGGTCAAGGAGGAGGACGGCGTCGTCGAGGGCACCGTCATCGAGGTCGTCAAGGGCGGCCTGATCCTCGACATCGGCCTGCGCGGCTTCCTGCCCGCCTCGCTGGTGGAGATGCGGCGCGTCCGCGACCTCCAGCCGTACGTCGGCCAGAAGCTCGAG
This sequence comes from uncultured Nocardioides sp., assembly GCF_947489365.1. Lineage (GTDB taxonomy): Bacteria > Actinomycetota > Actinomycetes > Propionibacteriales > Nocardioidaceae > Nocardioides. Next base: position 476,647 of record NZ_CANLDB010000004.1, on the reverse strand, counting down.
GCGAAGATCATCGAGCTCGACAAGAACCGCAACAACGTCGTGCTCTCGCGTCGTGCGTGGCTCGAGCAGACCCAGTCCGAGGTCCGCCAGTCCTTCCTGACCCAGCTCCAGCGCGGTCAGATCCGCAAGGGCGTCGTGTCCTCGATCGTCAACTTCGGCGCCTTCGTGGACCTTGGTGGCGTCGACGGCCTGGTGCACGTCTCCGAGCTGTCCTGGAAGCACATCGACCACCCCTCCGAGGTCGTGGCCGTGGGCGACGAGGTCACCGTCGAGGTCCTCGACGTCGACATGGACCGCGAGCGGGTCTCGCTGTCGCTCAAGGCGACGCAGGAGGACCCCTGGCAGCACTTCGCCCGCACCCACCAGATCGGTCAGATCGTCCCGGGCAAGGTCACCAAGCTGGTGCCGTTCGGTTCGTTCGTCCGCGTCGAGGAGGGCATCGAGGGCCTGGTCCACATCTCCGAGCTGGCCGAGCGCCACGTGGAGATCCCGGAGCAGATCGTCAACGTCAACGACGACGTCATGGTCAAGATCATCGACATCGACCTCGAGCGTCGCCGCATCTCGCTGTCGCTGAAGCAGGCCAACGAGACGGCCACCGCGGCGGACGCCGAGGAGTTCGACCCGACGCTGTACGGCATGACCGCGTCGTACGACGACCAGGGGAACTACATCTACCCCGAGGGCTTCGACTCCGAGACCGGCGAGTGGCTCGAGGGCTACGACGAGCAGCGCGCGACCTGGGAGGAGCAGTACGCCAAGGCGCACGCCCGCTGGGAGGCCCACGTCAAGCAGCAGGCCGAGGCCCGTGCGGCCGACGCCGAGGCCGGCGAGGCCACGTCGTACTCCTCCGGCAGCGAGACGGTCAGCTCGTCGCGCTCCGGCGGCGACGACGAGGGCGAGTCCACCGGCGGTGGCTCGCTCGCCTCGGACGAGGCTCTGCAGGCCCTGCGCGAGAAGCTCACCGGCGGGGGCAACTGACCCGCAGCACCACCTGACGCACGCGAACGGCCCCACCTCCTCGGAGGTGGGGCCGTTCGTCGTTCCGGTGGTGCGGGTGGTGGTGGTCCGCTCACGCGGCGAGGTCCCAGGGCGGGGCGAAGGAGTCCGGCTCGTGGCTGCGCGGCGGAGCGGTACGAGGGCCGGGGGTGTCACGGAAGACCTGGTGGACGGTGCGGGCCAGCAGGCCCAGCGAGACGGCGGCGGTGAGGAGGACGATCAGTGCGGTGGTCATGGCAGTCATCGTGCGCCCATCCAGATGCTGCCACCACTGGCATGAATGCCGTTGCCCGTTGATTTCCTGCCATCGGTCCGTCAGGGTGGGGGGATGCTGAAGGTCGCGGTGCTGGTGCAGGACGGGGCGGAGGCGTTCGGGCTGGGTGCGATGTGCGAGGTGTTCGCCGAGCCGTACCACCCCGAGGACGACAACCCGGTCTTCGACTTCGTCGTCGCCACGCCGCGGCCGGGTCGGGTGACCGGTTCGTCCGGCTTCGACCTGCACGTCGACGCCGACCTGGGGGCGGCCGACGACGCCGACCTGGTGGTGGTCACGCCGAAGCGCGACTTCCTCGAGCCGTCGCCCGAGGTCGCCGCCGTCGTCCGAGCCGCCCACGAGCGGGGGGCGTACGTCCTCGCGCACTGCACCGCCGTGTTCGTGCTGGGGGAGGCGGGTCTCCTCGACGGCCGCCGCTGTGCGACCCACTGGCGGCACGCGCCGGCGCTGCGGGAGCGCTTCCCCGACGCGCTCATCGATTCCGACGTGCTCTACGTCCAGGAAGGGACCATCGTGACCGGCGCGGGGGCGGCCGCCGGTCTCGACGCCGCGCTGCACCTCCTGCGGGAGCTGTACGGCGCCCGGCACGCCGCGACCGCCGCCCGTCGGATGGTGGTCCCACCGCACCGCGACGGCGGGCAGGCGCAGTTCATCGCCCGGCCCGTGCCGGAGTGCGACGGGGAGTCCCTGGGCCCGCTCATGGGGTGGATCACCGAGCACCTCGAGGACGACCTGAGCGTCGAGGCTCTCGCCCGGACCGCGCACATGTCGCCGCGCACCTTCGCCCGGCGGTTCCGCGACGAGACCGGCCAGACCCCGCACAGCTGGGTGACCCGGCAGCGGGTCCACGCCGCCGAGGAGCTGCTCGAGCGGACCGACCTCGGTGTCGAGCAGGTCGCCCACCGGGTCGGTTTCGGCAGCGCCGCAGCCCTGCGGCACCACTTCGCCCGGGTGCGCGGCCTCGCGCCCCTGGAGTACCGACGCCGCTTCGGCGCGGCCTGAGAGGCTGGGCCCGTGTCGGTCGAGATCACGGTCCGCGGAGAGCACGAGGTGCGTCGCGCCCCCGAGCGGGCCACCGCCAGGGTCGCCGTCCAGACGGAGGGCGCGAGCGGCGAGGAGGCCCAGGCGCACCTCGGCGCGGCCGCGGCCCGGGTCGCGGACTCGCTGCGCGCCCTGCACGACCCTGGCCACGGACCCGTCACCTGGTGGTCGAGCGACACCGTCCGCAGCGGTGCCCGGAGACCGCACCACGACAAGGGCAAGCAGCTGCCGCTCGTGCACACGGCGGCGCAGGGCTTCAGCGCGAAGTTCTCCGACTTCGGCCGCCTGGGCGCCTGGCTGACCGCGTCGGCGGCCGTCCCGGGGTTCTCCGTCGCCGGTGTGGGGTGGACCCTGACCGACGCCCTGCGCAGCACGCTGGTCGTCCAGGCCCGCCACGAGGCCGTCCGCGCCGCACGCACGAAGGCGCAGGACTACGCGGACGCCGCGGGTCTGGGGCCGGTGCGGCTGGTGGCCCTCGCCGACGCCGGCATGCTGGGCGACGGCCTGAACCCGGTCCACGCCCCGACATCGGCCCCGGCCACCCGCATGGCGGCGTCGGCCACGGCGGGGCCCGACCTGTCGTTCGCCCCCGAGGACGTCGTGCTCCTCGCCCGGGTCGACGCGCGGTTCGTCGTCGACTGAGACGTGGACCCGGCCTCTACCGTGGTGCCATGCGTGTCGGACTCACGGGCGGCGTGGCCTCGGGGAAGAGCACCGTCGCGGCGGCGCTGGCCGACCTCGGCGTCGTCCTGGTGGACGCCGACGTGCTCGCCCGCGAGGTGGTCGCCCGCGGCTCTGACGGACTGCGCGAGGTGGTCGAGGCGTTCGGGCCGGAGGTCCTGACCGACGACGGTGAGCTGGACCGGCCGGCCGTCGGGCGGCTCGTCTTCGGTGACGCCGAGCGACGCCGTGCGCTGGAGGGGATCATCCACCCCCGGGTGCGCGCCCGGGCGGCCGAGATCGAGGCCGCGGCACCCGCGGGGGCCCTCGTCGTCCACGACATCCCACTGCTCGTCGAGACCGGTCAGGCCGGTGACTTCGACGCGGTGGTCGTCGTCGACGTGCCCGTGCAGGTGCAGACCGAGCGCATGACCGCGCACCGCGGCATGAGCGAGGAGGACGCCGCCGCGCGGATCGCGGCCCAGGCCGACCGGGACGCCCGCCTCGCGGTCGCGACGCACGTCGTCGACAACAGCGGCGACCTTGCGGCGCTGCGGGCCCGGGTGGCGGAGGTCCACGCCGACCTGCTCGCCGCGTCCGCCCGATGACGGTCGCTCGCGGGTGCCACAGGACCCCACCGGGACCTCGACGCGGCCCACTGCTTCGCGCGCTCAGCAGCGGGCCCTGTTTGATCTGATCCGCTGACGCGGCTGCTCCGTCGTCGCAGCCGCGGCGGATCAGGCGGCCAGGTCGGGGTCCGCGAAGGTGCGGAGCTTCTGCAACGCCTCCCGCTCGAGCTGGCGGACCCGCTCGGCGGAGATGCCGTGCTTGACGCCGATGTCGGCCAGCTTGTGCTGGCGGCCGTCGGTGAGGCCGTAGCGCGAGCGGATGATGTCCGCGGCACGGTCGTCGAGCAGCCCCACGAGGTCGTTCAGCCGGTCGCGGGACTCGGTGTCGAGCACCGTCAGGTCCGGGCTCGGCGCGGTCTCCTGGGCCATGAGGTCACCCAGGGAGGTGTCACCGTCCTCGTCGACCGGGGTGTCCAGGCTGACGTGCTCACGGCCCCAGGACAGCAGGTCGAGGACCCGCTCGACCTCCATGCCGAGCTCGCCGGCGATCTCGGCCGGCTCGGGCTCACGGCCGAGCTGGCGCTCCAGGGTGCGGCGGGCGCCGCCGACCTGGTTGAGCTCCTCGACCACGTGCACGGGCAGGCGCACCACGCGGGCCTGCTGCGCGATGCCGCGGGTGATGGCCTGCCTCACCCACCAGGTCGCGTACGTCGAGAACTTGTAGCCCTTCGCGTAGTCGAACTTCTCGACCGCGCGGATCAGGCCGGTGTTGCCCTCCTGGATCAGGTCGAGCATCGGCATCTGCGAGCGGCCGTACTTGCGTGCGATCGAGACCACCAGACGCAGGTTCGCGTTGATGAAGGTCTGGACGGCGCGCTCACCCTCGGCGGCGATCCACTCCAGCTCCTCCTGCGAGGCGCGCATGGGGGCTCCGCCCTTGCGGCGACCCACGCGGCCCTCCTTGAGCAGCGCCTCAGCCATCAGGCCGGCCTCGATGGTCTTGGAGAGCTCGACCTCGGTGACGGCGTCGAGGAGCGGGGTGCGCGCGATCTCGTCGAGGTAGAGGCCGACGCTGTCGCGGCCCTCGATCTCGCGACTCGCGCTGGGCCGGGCTGCGGTCCGTGTTGCCATGCGACGCCTCCTCCTCCGGTCGGTCCCGCCATCTCGTCCGAGGCGGTGCACCGACATCCACACAACGGGTTCGTCCCCGGGTGGATTCCCGGATGTCCGTTCGTGCCTGTCACCTCATCCGACGACCGGAGCGACCCGGAAGTTGCCCGAACGGCGGAATCTCAGCGACTTCTCAGGCCCGGTACCCAGCGGAGCCGGTCCCTCACCGGCGGCCGATCACCCGGCGAGTCCCAGGCGGTCGAGGATCCAGGCCATCGAGAACGCGCGGTCGTGCCAGGCCCGGTAGCGTCCGGAGACCCCGCCGTGGCCGGCGGACATCTCGGTGCGCAGCAGCACGTCGCGGCGGCCGACGGCGCGGTCCCGCAGCCGGGCGACCCACTTCGCGGGCTCGACGTACAGCACCCGGGTGTCGTGCAGCGAGGTCTCGGCCAGGATCGGCGGGTAGTCGAGGGCCGCGACGTTGTCGTAGGGCGCGTACGCCGCGATCCGGTCGTAGACCTCGGCCGAGGAGGCCGGGTCGCCCCACTCCTCGTACTCGGCGACGGTCAGCGGCAGGCTGGCGTCGAGCATGGAGGTCAGCGGGTCGACGAACGGGACGGCGGCCACCACGCCTCCGAACTGCTCGGGCGCCTGGTTCACGACCGCGCCCATCAGGAGGCCGCCGGCGCTGCCTCCCTCGGCGACGGTCCGCTCCGGGGTGGTCCACCCGGCCTCGACCAGCCGACGTGCGCAGGCGACGAAGTCGTCGAAGGAGTGCTGCTTTGCGCCGAGCTTGCCGTCGTCGTACCAGCGACGCCCCATCTCGCCGCCGCCCCGGACGTGGGCGATCGCGAACGCCGCGCCCCGGTCGAGGAGCGAGAGGCGGGAGAGCGAGAACGACGGGTCCATCGAGATCTCGTAGGCGCCGTAGCCGTAGAGCAGCAGGGGGAGCGGCTCGGCCGGCCCCTCGGCGCCCTCGTCGAGCAGGTCGCGGCGGCACACGAGGCTGATCGGGACCTGCTCACCGCCGGTCGAGGTGGCCCACAGACGCTTCTCGACGTAGTCGTCGGGGTCGTACCCGCCGAGCACGGGCTGGCGGCGCAGGAGCGTCAGCTCGTCGGTGCGGACGTCGTAGTCGTAGATCGACGTCGGCAGGGCGAGCGACAGCAGGCCCACCCGGACCGTGGGCTGCTCCCACGCCGGGTTCGACCCGGACCCGACGGTCCGGATCTCGCGGTCGAAGTCGACGAGGTGGTCGCGGGCCACGCCGCGGGGCAGGCCCTCGCCCGTCTCGCCGAGCTCGAGCACGCGCAGCTGGGTGAGGCCCCCGCTGCGCTGGTGGACCACCAGGTGGGAGGCGAAGGCGTCGACGTCCTCGAGGCGGACGGCGGGGTCGTGGGCCAGCAGCGGCTCCCACTGCTCGGCCGGGGTCGGGTCGAGCCCGGCGACCGCGAGCTCGTGGTCGGGGCCGGTGTGGTCGTGGAGGACGAGCAGGACGTCGCGGCCGTCGAGGACGGCGTGCTCCAGGGAGTAGTCCAGGCCCTCGCGGCGCTCCGCGAACACCCGGAAGCCGAGCTCGGGACGGTCGGCGTCCAGGACCCGCCACTCCGCGGTGGTCTTCGAGCCGGACGCGACCATGAGGAAGCGGTCGCTGCGGGTCCGCCCGATCCCGGTCCCGAAGCGGGCGTCGGTCTCGTGGTGGACGAGCTCGTCGCTCGACTGCTCGGTGCCGAGCCGGTGGCGCCAGACCTTGTCGGGGCGCCATGACTCGTCGACGGTCGTGTAGTAGACCGACCCGCCCTCGCGGTCCCACGTCACGCCGCCCATGACGTCGGTCAGGACGTCGTCGGGCGCGGTGGCCGGCTCCGCACCGGCCGGGGGGACCAGGGCGCGGAAGCGCACGGTGTAGCGCTCGTCGCCGACGACGTCGACGGCGTACGCGAGCAGGCGGTCGTCGGGGCTCACCGCGGCGCCGCCCAGGGAGAAGAAGTCGTGGCCCTCGGCGAGGGCGTCGAGGTCGAGCATGACCTCCTCGCCCGGCAGCGCGGGCTCGTCGGGCGCGCAGTCGGCGGCGGGCTCCGGCGGGTTCCAGTCGTCCGGGTCGGCGACCGGGACCCGGCAGGAGGCGCCGTACTCGCGGCCCTCGAAGGAGCGGCCGTAGTACCAGTGGCCGCGCCGGCGGGAGGGGACCGACAGGTCGGTCTCCCGGGTGCGCGCCCTGATCTCCTCGAACAGCGTGGAGCGCAGGCCGGCGAGGTGGGCGGTGGCGGCCTCGGTCCAGGCGTTCTCGGCCTCGAGGTAGCCGAGGACCTCCGGGTCCTCCTTGTCGCGCAGCCAGTCGTGGTCGTCGACGCGGGTCCGGCCGTGGTGGGTGGTCTCGACGGGCCGGGCGGGAGCGAGGGGAGGGGCGACGGGCGGGGCCGCGGGTGCATCCATGCCGGCGACGCTACCCAGCGTCGCCGACGTCGTCCGGTGCGGTCCCCGGCTCGTCCGGGTGGTGCCACCGGTGCAGCCGGGGGTCGTCGTCGGGGAACGAGCGGACCGGGCCGGGCGGGGTGTCGGCGGTCTCGAAGCGCACCGTGACGACCGAGCGCCCCGAGCCCCACACCCACCCCCGGCCGTGCTCGTCGTGGACGACGTCCGCGCCGGCGGGCCATCCCACCGGTGCGCCGCGCGGCGGCGGCAGGACGACGTCGTCGACCGGCGTCGTCCCCGGCGCGTCGGCCTCGCCGAAGAGGTCCTCCTGCACCCAGTCCGCGAGCCCGGAGACGCCGACCCCCAGCAGCCGGACGCCGCCGGACGTGTCCAGGTCGGCCAGGAGGCCGCGGGCGAGGCGCCCGATGGTCGCCGCGTCGTCGACGGGGGAGCCGAGGGTGCTGGAGCGGCTGACGGTGGTGAAGTCGTGCATCCGGACCTTGATGGACACGGTGCGCCCCGACAGGCCGTGCGCGCGCAGCCGCTCGGCGACCCCGCCCGCCTGCCGCGTCAGCAGCCCCTCGAGCAGTCGCCGGTCGACGAGGTCGGTCTCGTAGGTGTCCTCGACGCTGACCGACTTCGCCTCCCGCCCGGCCTCGACCGGGCGGTCGTCCTCGGCGCGGGCGAAGCGGTGCAGCGCGGCACCGTGCGCCTGCCCGAGCTCGCGGACCAGCTCGGCCACGCCCTGCGCCTCGAGCTCCGCGACGGTGTGGACGCCGAGCCGTCGCAGCCGCTCCACCGTCGCCGGCCCGACGCCGGGGATCACCGAGACGTGGCGGGGACGCAGGAGGTCGCGCTCGGTGCCCGGCTCGACGACGACGAGACCGTCGGGCTTGTCCAGCTCGCTGGCGACCTTGGCCAGGAACTTGCTGCTCGCGACGCCGACCGACGCCGTGATCCCCCCGGTGGCCTCGTGGACCCGCGTCCGGAGCTCCTCGGCCACCGCGCGCACCGTGCCGGGCTCCAGGTCGGGCAGGGCGTCGGTCGCCGCGGCGAGGTCGACGAAGGCCTCGTCCAGCGAGAGCGGCTCGATCTGCGGCGACACCGAGCGCAGGATGTCCATGACGATCCCGCTGGTGCGCCGGTACTCGTCGAAGCGGGTGCCCAGGTACGCCGCGTGGGGGCAGCGGGCCCGTGCCTCGCGGGTCGACATGGCCGAGCGGACGCCGTACCGGCGGGCCTCGTACGACGCGGTGGCGACGACCCCGCGCCCGCCGGTGCCCCCGACCACGACGGGCTTGCCCCGCAGGGACGGCTTGTCCCGCTGCTCCACCGCCGCGTAGAACGCGTCGAGGTCGAGGTGGAGCACGCTGGCGTGGGGACGCACGGCCGCAACGTACCCGCCGGCGCCGCACCGGTTCGCCTCCACAGCCGCACGCGGCGCCGGGTTCTGCACAGGTGCCGCGGCGCGGGGCGTGGTCGCCGGTCCGGCGGGGAGGTTCCGGTCATGACGAGCCCAGACCTGACACCCGAGACACCCGGGGCACCCCCGACGGCCCCCGGCCCGACCACCGAGCCCGTGCGCCTGGTCGCGCGCGGTCGCGACGACCTGCTGGCGATGGTCCCGACGATGCTGGGCTTCGTGCCCGCGGAGTCGGTGACGATGCTGACGTTCTCCGCCGCCCGGCCGTTCCACGCGCGCGTCGACCTGCCTCGCCGCCAGGACGAGGAGGTGGTGGTCGCGCTCCTGCTCGAGCCGGCGCTGCGCCACCGCGTCGGCCGGGTCGCGTTCGTGGTCCACAGCCGGCGCGGCGACGGCTTCGCCCGGTTCGGGCGCCGTCTCGTCGACGCGTTCCTGGACGCCGGCATCGGGGTCGTCGAGGTGCTCCTTGCCGACGGCGACCGGGTGTGGTGCCTCGACTGCGACGAGCCGTCCGCCGGCCGCGACCGGCGTTGCGCGGGGCACCCGTACGACGTCTCGGCCCACCCCTTCGTCGCGCACGCCGTCCTGGAGGGCCGGGTGGTGCACGCCTCCCGGGAGGAGCTGGCCTCGACCCTGGAGCCCGACGCGGCCGCGCGGACGTCGTACCGGAGGGTGGCCGAGGCGGCGGCCCGGCACGGGGCCCGGCTGGCGCCGACCGCGCACGGCCGCGAGGCGTCCTGGCTGCGTCGCACCGTGCGCCGCCACCTCGACCTCGGCACCCGTCCCGACGACATGCGGCTCGGCCGGGTCCTGGCGGACCTCGCCGAGGTCGGGCTGCGGGACTCGTGCTGGGAGCGGATGGACCGCGAGGACGCCCGCGCGCAGGTGGAGCTGTGGCGCGACGTCGTCCGCCGGGCCCCCGACGCGCTGGTCGGCCCGGCCGCCGGCGTGCTGGCGTACGCCGCGTGGCTGACCGGGCACGGCGCCCTCGCCTGGTGCGCGGTCGACCGGGGGCGCGCCCACGCGCCGGAGCTCGACCTGCTCGTGTTCGTGGCCCGGATGCTCGAGCAGGCCGTGCCGCCCGACGAGGGGGACGGCGACCGCCTGTCGGCGGACCGCGCGCCCGGGGGCCCGCAGGTGGCATAGTCCCCGCCATGGGCAAGGAGGTCGCGGCTCAGGAGTTCTCCCGGGCCGACCGCACCCGGCACCGCGAGAAGGTCCGGCTCTGCCTGGACGTGTTCGCGCGGATGCTGCGGGAGTCGGCGTTCGAGACCGACGACCCGATGACCGGGCTCGAGGTCGAGCTGAACCTCATCGACGACGCCGGCGACCCGGCGCTGAAGAACGGCGAGGTGCTCGAGAACCTGGCCGACCCGGACTTCCAGACCGAGCTCGGGCAGTTCAACATCGAGGTCAACGTGCCCCCGGCGACGCTGCGCGACGGCGGTCTCGGCGCCTTCGAGGCCAGCCTGCGCCGCAGCCTCGACAACGCGGAGGAGAAGGCCGCGGAGGTCGGCGCCCACCTCGTGATGATCGGCGTGCTGCCGACCCTCGCCGAAGGCCACATGGCGACCGAGTCGCTCAGCCCCAACCCGCGCTACCGCCTGCTGTCGGAGCAGATCCTCGACGCCCGCGGCGAGGACATCCTCATCGACGTCACCGGGCCCACCGAGCGGTTGCGGACCACCGCGGACTCGATCATCCCCGAGGCGGCCTGCACCAGCACCCAGCTCCACGTGCAGACGACCCCGGACACGTTCGCGGCGTACTGGAACGCCTCGCAGGCCATCGCCGGCGTGCAGCTGGCCATCAGCGCCAACTCGCCGTACCTGCTGGGTCGGGAGCTGTGGCGCGAGACCCGCATCCCGCTGTTCGAGCAGGCCACCGACACCCGCAGCGAGGAGCTGAAGGTGCAGGGCGTGCGGCCCCGGGTCTGGTTCGGCGAGCGGTGGATCACCTCGGTGTTCGACCTGTTCGAGGAGAACGTCCGCTACTTCCCGGCACTGCTGCCGATCACCGAGGACCAGGACCCGCAGGCGGAGCTGGAGGCCGGGCGGACCCCGGACCTGGCGGAGCTCCGGCTGCACAACGGCACCGTCTACCGCTGGAACCGGCCCATCTACGACGTGGCCGACGGGGTCCCGCACCTGCGGGTGGAGAACCGGCTGCTGGCCGCCGGACCCACCGTCTCGGACACGATGGCCAACGCCGCCTTCTACTTCGGGCTGGTCCGCTCGCTCGCCGAGGCCGACCGCCCGCTGTGGTCGCAGATGTCGTTCTCGGCGGCGGAGGAGAACTTCCACTCGGCCGCGGAGCACGGCATCGAGGCCCGCCTCTACTGGCCCGGGGTGGGGCAGGTGTCCGCGACGGAGCTCGTGCTGCGGCGACTCCTGCCGATGGCGGCCCGGGGCCTGGACAGCTGGGGCGTCGAGCCCGCCGAGCGCGACCGCCTGCTCGGCATCGTCGAGCAGCGCTGCCTGGCCCACACCAACGGCGCCGAGTGGTTCGTGCGACGGGTCGGCGACCGCGAGGCCGCCGGGGACGACCGGTGGGGCGCGCTGCGTCGCACGCTGCTGGACTACCGCGAGCGCATGCACTCCAACGAGCCGGTCCACGCCTGGGACTGAGGGGACCGTCCGGTCCCGGGGGGCGGGCGTCGCAGCCGCTTCCAGGTCCGTCCCGCCCCGGTCGCCGGGTCGTACCACCCCGCGTGGGTGACCACGGCGAGCGCCAGCCCGATCCCCGCCTCGTCGTACGCCGCCCGGCACGCCGCCAGCCAGGCGACGTCGTCGTCGTGGTGGCCCAGCGGACCGCCCCGCGTGACCCAGCACAGCGGGACACGAGGAGCCCCGTCCGGTGCTCCGTCCGGTGCTCCGTCCGCTGGGGCGGCCCACCGGTCGAGCAGGGCGCCCACGACGTCGGTGCGCAGGGCGTGGTCCCACGCCGGTGACGCGCGGCGGCCGGGACGCGGCGGGTCGTCGACGGTGACCCGCCCGACACCGGGGACGCCGAGGTGGAGCGCGGTGGGGAAGACGCGGCGGCGCTCGGCGCAGCGCAGCTCGAGGACCGCCTCGCGCCACGCGGCCGCGTGGACCGTCGGGGCGCGGGCCTCGCTCGCGGACCGGGTCATGGCCCCGAGCCTGACGCGTCGGACGTCACGGCGCACGCGCGTCTCCACAGCCTCCCGCCGCGGGGTCACTTCCGTTACGGTGCGACAAGAGACCGGCCGGGACGACTCGCCCGGCCGGACCCGCGAGGAGGAGGATCGATGGGCACCGTGGTCGTCGGTTACGTGCCGAAGCCCGAGGGCGAGGCGGCGCTGCGCAAGGCGATCGAGGAGGCGCAGCTGCGGGACGCCCGTCTCGTGGTGGTCAACTCCCACCGGGGTGGCTCGGAGTTCGACGGCGACGCCGCCGACGCCGCCCAGGCCCAGATGGGGGCGGCCCGCGAGCTGCTCGACAGCTCCGGGGTGACGTACGACGTCCGTCAGCTCGTGCGCGGCTTCGAGCCCGCCGAGGACCTCATCAGCATCGCGGAGGCCAACGCGGCCGAGCTGCTGGTCATCGGGCTGCGCCGCCGGTCCCCGGTCGGCAAGCTGATCCTCGGCAGCAACGCCCAGCGGGTGCTGCTGGACGCGCACTGCCCGGTCCTCGCCGTCAAGCCCTGACGGTCTCGACGACGACCTCGACCTCGAACCCCTCGGAGCTCTCGAGGTAGAGCGCGTGCCACCCGTGGGCCGTCGACTCCGCCCGGACGCGGCGGTGTCGGGGGAGCGTTCGAGGAACAGAGAGGTGCCGTCGTCCGCCACCCAGAGGTCGAGGTGGTGGATGGCGCGCACCCGCCGAGGTCAGGACGTGGGACGCCGGAGGGCCATCGCGACCGTGCGCGGGGCGGTCTCGACGAACCCTGCGGACTCGTACAGCCGTCGCCCTGGCGCGTCCGCGTTGAGGGTGACGTAGGCCCCGGGCGGGGCCGTCTCCTCGATCCGCGCGAGCAGCCGGGTGAGGACGCGCCGTCCCAGCCCGCGGCCCTGGTGCTCGGGCAGGGTCGCCATGTCGGCCACGTGGAAGTACCAGCCGCCATCACCCAGCACCCGGCCCATGGCGACGGCCTCACCCGTGACGGTGTCCCGCACGTGGCAGAACGCCCAGCTGTGCGCCAGCGCGCCGACACCCTGCTCCCCGGTGACGGGTGTCAGCCCCGAGCGCGCCCGCAGCCCGACGTACTCGTCGAGGGTCGGCGGTCCCCACACCAGCGCGTACGGCTCGTCCGCCGTCTGCTCCCCGGGCACCGGCTCGACCGCCTCGGGCTCGAACCGCAGCTCGACGTAGGTGTAGCAGTCGTCGGTGAGCGTCGCGACGTCCGCGTCGCACCCGGGGCACCGGCGGTTGGGCCCGTCGAGGCCGTCGTGGCCGCAGCAGCCGCCGCTGCGACGCCCGTCCGGGTGGGCCTCCAGCCCGAGGCCGTCGTCAGGGTGGACCACGAGGCACCCCACCGTGCTCGTCGGGGTGCCGTCCTCGCGCGTCCAGGGCGAGGCGGGGTCCACCGCCCAGGTGCCCCGGCCCATCGTGGGGAGGTGCGCCCCGGTCTGCGGGACCTCGTGACGCGCGGGCAGCGCGGCGAGCCGGACCACGGGCAGCGTGAGGGGTCGTCCGCACCCGCGGCAGGAGAGGACATCGGCGCTCATGCCTCCAGTGTGGCGCGGCATGATGGCGTCATGGCCCTCCACATCACCGGCGACGAGGCCGCCGACCAGGTCCTCGACTCCTCCCCGTTCGCGCTGCTCGCCGGCATGATGCTGGACCAGCAGTTCCCGATGGAGGCGGCCTTCGCCGGCCCGGCCAAGGTCGCCGACCGGCTCGGCACCATCGAGCCCGCGGCGGTGGCCGACGCCGACCCGGAGGAGTTCAAGGCGCTGTGCGCGACCCCGCCGGCCGTGCACCGCTTCCCGGGCTCGATGGCCGCCCGGCTCCAGGAGCTCGCCCGGATCGTCGTCGAGACGTACGACGGGGACGCCTCGCGGCTGTGGTCGGAGGCCACAGACGGCGCCGACCTGAAGAAGCGCCTGACGGCGCTGCCCGGTTTCGGCGACCAGAAGGCCCGCATCTTCGTGGCCCTGCTCGCCAAGCAGTGCGGCGTCCGGCCGGACGGGTGGGAGAAGGTGGCGGGGGACTACGCCCAGGAGGGCTACCGGTCCGTCGCCGACGTGACGGACGGCGACAGCCTGCTGAAGGTGCGTGCCTTCAAGAAGGAGAAGAAGGCGGCCGCGAAGCGCTGAGGGCCCCGGGGGGCGGGCCCGGTCACCGTACGTACGTCTCAGGATGGTTTCAGGTTGGCTTCAGCGTCACCTCAGGTTGGGGAGACGACCAGTGGCCTGTCACAATAGAAATCGCGGCACTTGACGCCTCCGGGCTTGCCGCGCGCCAAACCCCGTCCACGAGAGGTATGTGTGTCCTCGACCGCTCGCTCCCCGCTCCCCGACGAGGTGCTCCGGCACCCGGCTCTCTCGGCTCTTGTCGATCGCGGCTCGGCCTCCGGGGTGATCAGTCCCGAGGACCTGCGCGTCGCCAGCGAGCAGGCCGCCGTCGAGCCCCGCCACCTCAAGGCGCTGCTCGGCCATCTCTCGGCGCTGGGTATCACCGTCGAGATCGGCCTGAACGCCTCGCTGCGCGCCGTCGCCGCGACCAGCACCAAGCGTTCCGCGACCGCGACCGCGAAGGCCCCGGCGAAGAAGGCCGCCGCCAAGAAGGCGCCCGCGAAGAAGGCCCCGGCCAAGAAGGCCGCCGCTGCCGCCGCCGCGCCCGTCACGGTCGACGCAGCGGCCGCGCCCGCCGTCGACGCCGACGGCAAGAAGGTCCTGCCGGACATCCCGGACGAGAAGTTCGAGGCCGACGTCAAGACGGACCCGACCATCAAGGAGGACGAGCAGCAGGCGTTCGTCGTCTCCGCGGCGGACGACACCGACGAGCCCGAGCAGCAGGTCATGGTCGCCGGCGCGACCGCCGACCCGGTCAAGGACTACCTCAAGCAGATCGGCAAGGTGCCCCTCCTCAACGCCGAGATGGAGGTCGAGCTCGCCAAGCGGATCGAGGCCGGTCTCTTCAGCGAGGAGAAGCTCGCCAAGGGCGGCCGCATCAGCCCGAAGATGCTCGAGGAGCTCGAGTGGATCGTCGAGGACGGTCGTCGGGCGAAGAACCACCTGCTCGAGGCCAACCTGCGCCTCGTCGTCTCCCTCGCCAAGCGCTACACCGGGCGCGGGATGCTGTTCCTGGACCTGATCCAGGAGGGCAACCTCGGTCTGATCCGCGCGGTGGAGAAGTTCGACTACACCAAGGGCTACAAGTTCTCGACGTACGCCACCTGGTGGATCCGTCAGGCGATCACCCGCGCGATGGCCGACCAGGCCCGCACCATCCGCATCCCGGTGCACATGGTCGAGGTCATCAACAAGCTCGCCCGCGTCCAGCGGCAGATGCTCCAGGACCTGGGCCGCGAGCCGACCCCGGAGGAGCTCGCCAAGGAGCTCGACATGACGCCCGAGAAGGTCGTCGAGGTCCAGAAGTACGGCCGCGAGCCCATCTCGCTCCACACCCCGCTGGGTGAGGACGGCGACTCCGAGTTCGGCGACCTGATCGAGGACTCCGAGGCCATCGTCCCGGCCGACGCCGTGTCGTTCACGCTCCTCCAGGAGCAGCTGCACGCCGTCCTCGACACGCTCTCCGAGCGCGAGGCGGGCGTCGTGAGCATGCGCTTCGGCCTGACCGACGGCCAGCCGAAGACCCTCGACGAGATCGGCAAGGTCTACGGCGTGACGCGCGAGCGGATCCGCCAGATCGAGTCGAAGACCATGTCGAAGCTGCGCCACCCCAGCCGCTCGCAGGTCCTGCGCGACTACCTGGACTGACGCGATCCCCGCTCCACCTGCGTCTCCGCAGGTGGGGCGGGTCGGTCCCCTCTGTCAGTGGTAGGCGACGCTGTCGGAGCGGATCTTGGCGCCCTGAGCGATCTCCGGGGTGTGACCGCGACGTCGGGCGTCATCGGCGACGATGTCTCCGTCGGGCTCGTACGCCTCGACGTACGCCCCCCACCGGATCGAGGACGGGTTGCCGAGGCAGCGCCGGGCGACCTCGAGGCGGATGAGGTTCACGCCGGCGTTGAAGGTGGAGCGCAGGCCCCGGCCGCCGCAGTCGATCGCGCGGTCGTTCTTGTACAGCACTCGGTCGGTGTAGAACGAGTTCCTCTCCGACTGGAAGAGGTAGGTGTCACCGCCCGGTGTCCTGAGGAGGGTGCTGCCCCGGACCTGGTCGTCGGGCTCGAGCTCCCGGACGGCGATCCTCACCACCACGCGGCCGCCGTGGGTGACCGTGGAGGAGCGGATCTCTGCGGTCTTGTCGGTCGCGGTGCTGAACCCGCCACCGTCCCATCTCGTGACGACGGTGACGTCCTGGACGGGGTCGTTGTCGCGGGCCTCCGCCGCGCTGGCGGGCGCGGCGGCAGCGAGGGGGAGCACGATGGCCGCGACGAGGCCCCCCGTCGCAGCGGTGGGGAGGGAACGGGAGCGCTTCACTGGGGCCTCCGGGGTGGTGGGTCCTCGTGTCGTGGGGACCGTAGGCGCCGCCGCCTCTGCCTGCGCTCAACGGTGCTGCAAACGACACGCAAGACTGGGCCGGGGGCGAGAACCCTCGGCTCGCCCTCAGGAGCCCTTCACCCGGAACGCGCCGGAGAGCTCGGCGGTGTTGCCGGCGACGTCCGTGGCGGTGGCGGTCCAGGTGCGCGACGCGCCCTTCTGGCCGGACACGATCCGTCCGTAGGTGACCGAGCACGCCCGGGCGATCCCGGAGTGCCCGTCCTGCGCGACGCAGCGCACGGGCTTGGCGTCGCGCGCGTACGGCGCGGCGCCCGTCAGGGAGATCCTCAGGTCGGGGACGGCGTCGTCGACCTGGACCGGGGTGCGGACGGTGGCGACCGTGTCGCTCGCGTCGACGACCCTGCCGAGGACCCTCGTCCCGGGTCGTGTGCGGGTGAGCCTGACCGGGGAGGGACAGCTCAGGGGCGCGACTCCGCCGCCGCACGTGTAGGTCACCCTGACGGGCGTCCGGTACCAGCCGGCCGCGTTCGGCGACCCGGCGCTCGTCACCCGAGCCGTGACGAACAGGCGCGGCACCCGGACGACGACGTCCTGCGTCACCCGGTCCGCCCTCCGGAACCCGTTGCCGGCGGCCTGGTCGGCCGCCACGGAGCAGGTGCCGGTGGCGTCGAAGGTGACCTCGCCGGTGCCGGCGTCGTACGAGCATACGTCGGTGGAGGACCGGGGGATCGAGAACGTGACCGGGTTGCCGGAGCCGCCGCCGGTCGCGGCGGGGGTGTAGACGTCACCCGGGACCGCCCGGGTCGGGGCTGTCGACGTGAAGGCGATCTCCTGCGCCGGAGGGCGTGTGTCGAGGCTCAGTCCGGTGGGCTGCGTCAACCCTTCGACGACGACGGTCGCCTGGCCGCCCCGAGCGGGGATCGTGAGGAGCGTGCCGGCGCGCTGGTCGTTCACGTAGATCGACCCGTCGTCCCCGACCGCGAGGCCGGAGGCGAGCCCGGGGAGCACGGCGAGCGTGACGGGGGCACCGCCGCCGGCGGGGATCCTCTTCACGGTGCCCGTGCTGGGCTCGCTGAACACCAGGGAGCCGTCGGGTGCCTCGACCACGTCGGCGGGCTGCTCCGGCAGACCCTCGGCGACGGTCCGGTCCTCGCCGTCGGGGGTGATCTCGTGGATCGACCCGAAGTAGTCGGAGGCGAGGACGTTGCCCTGGTCGTTGACCGAGATCATCGTCGGCCCGACCAGGGAGGCGAGCTCCTGGGGGTCCCCTCCCGCCTCGGGCTGGACCAGGAGCTGGTTCGCCCCGCCGTCGGAGACGTAGACCGTGCCGTCGCTGCCGACGGCGACACCGTAGGCGCCGACGTAGCCGGGGTAGACCTGCGTGCTGCCGCCGTCGGCTGGCACCCGGTAGACCGTGTCGACACCGGCCACCCACAGGTCGCCGTCGGGGGCGGCCGCGGTGTCGGGCGTCGCCGTCGACTCGAGGTGGAGCAGGGTGCTCGGTGTGGCCGAGCCACCCGCCAGGCTCGAGACGCGACCGGCGAACTCGGAGACGAGGAGGTCCGGCCGCGGTGCCGCGTCGACGTAGCCGGACGCAGAGGCGGAGGCCGGGGCGTCCAGCCCCGCCAGGGTCAGGGCGACCACGGCGAGGCCGACTCCGCAGGTGTGGACATGACGACGTGCACGACGAGGCACAGGTTCCTCCGGGGCTGCCCGTGGGGCGAGCCCGAGTGGCGCGACCGCGGGGTCAGCATGTCGTCCCCGGCGAACATCCGTACCGACTTGCGGCGACCTTGCAGGAACCCGTCCGCTCTTCGTGCGTTCGCCTGCGCCACGTCGCGCCGGACACCTACCGTTGACCTCGAGGCCGGTCTCGGGCACCGCGACGACGCATGCGGGGGGCCTCTGCCTTGTCGCCCGTCCCCCGGGACCCCTCGGAGGTCGTCCCACCCGTTCGACGACGGGTGGGACGGCCTCGGAGGCAGCCGGTCCTGGTGCTCATCGCCCGGGTCTCAGGTACGCCGCCCGCACCCAGCGCATCTCGAGTGCCCAGGCGTGCTCCCCGCCGCCGCGGGCGAACGCCACCAGGCCCTCCCAGACCTCACCCTGCGTGGTGTCGACCCGGCGCCACTCGAGCAGGATCGCGGGCATCGCCGGCCGGCCGGGCCCGGTGGAGCCGCGGTGGTCCCAGTGCACCCAGCAGGGGCGGGGCTCTGCCAGCTCCTGACGCCTGACCCCACCGTGCACCCGCCCAGGTTAGAACACCTGTTCGATCGTCGGCAGGGCCCCGGGCGAGGCGGTCGTCAGCGCAGGACGTCGCTCCGCCAGGCCGCCACGACCTGGTCGGTCCGCCAGCGCGATCCGGCGGGCACGCGGACGACGACCGCCGTCCCGCGGCCGAGCCGCTCCGCGCTGCGGGACGACGTCCCCTCCCCGGCGACCTTCCACCGGGCGGCGCGGGCGCCGGTCGCGAACCAGTAGCGCAGCGTCGCACCCGTCCGGGCGCTGCGACAGTCGACGTCCAGGCCGCGGCCCTCGGTGGCCGCCAGGCGGCACGCGCCGGGGGAGCGCGAGGAGGTGGTCATGCCGGGGCGCTCGACGCGGCGGTCGACGGGCACCCGGTACGACGCCACCCGGACACCGCGGCCGGCCGAGGTGGTCCCGTCGGCGGTCGTGGCGGTGAGCCGCATCCGGTAGTCGCCGCGCTCGACGACGCCACCCTCACCCCGGCCGTCCCAGGTCCAGTCGTGGACCTCGCCGGGGGCGGGGCGCCCCAGTCCGACCTGGCGCACGACGCGACCGTCGGGGTCCAGGACCCTCCCGACGACGGACGCCGGGACCGCGACGGAGTACCGCATGCGCGCGACGTCCCGGACGCCGTCGCGCACCCGGGGCAGGAACACGGCCGGGGGAGCCGACTCGATCCGCAGCGGGGCCTCGGCGGTGGCGGCGGCGACCCGGAAGCGGACCGAGTCCACGGGCCCGCTCGGGTCGGACAGGACGGCGCGGTAGGACCCGGTCGCGGTGGCCGGCCTGAGCCTGACCTCCTCGCGCATCGACTCGCCCTCGCCGAGCACGAACCGGCGGGTGACCTCGTAGTCGTCGGGGCCCCTGACCGCGAGCCGGTAGACGAAGTCCTCGGTGGTGCTGAAGCCGGCGACCGTCAGGGGGCCCGTCCAGCCGGCCTCGACGGTGCCGGGCGAACCCTCCACGAACCCCACGGCGGGGCCGCGCTCGGACCCTGACCCGGCCGACGCGGGACCACTCGTCCCCCCGGCGAGCAGGACCAGACCGGTGACCATCACGAACGCCCTGCGGACCCCAGAACCCATTACCACGACCCCGCCCTCGTCGTCCCCGGAATGACGGGACAAGTAAAGCGGGGCCGGGGCCGGGTGGGAAGGGAGTGAACGGGTGTTGTGGACGGGGCGTGTCAGCGCACGACGCGCAGCGCCACCGTGCGGGTGCTGCCGAGGTCACCGGTGCGGGCCGCGAGCTGCATCGTGTAGCGACCGGCGGCGACGACGCGGCCCTGCGTGTCCTTGCCCGTCCAGACCCAGCGCATCGTCTCGCCGGCGACGTGGTCGCCGAAGGTGCGCCGCAGGATCGTCCGGCCCGTGGCGTCGACGATCCGGCCGCTGACGCCGGCGGCGGCGTCCACCCCGAAGGTGGTGACCGAGCGGCGCTCCGCGCTGCCCCCGGCGGGGCTGATCGAGCGGCTGTCGGCCCGTAGACCGACGATCCGCGGGGCGCCGACCCGGATGTCGGCGTACGCGAGCACCTCGTCCGAGCCGACCAGGGTCAGCTCGGCGCGGTAGGCCCCGTCCTGCGCGAGGGCGGGGACGGCGACCTCGCGGCGGAAGGAGTTCTCCTCGGCCGGGACGACGAGCTCGTCGGTGACGGCGACACCGGGGCCGGCCAGGGTCACCCGGTAGGTCTGCTCCCCGCCGGAGAAGTTGCGCCACGACACGGTGAGCGGGCCCTGCCAGCCGGCCTCGACCGCCGACGGGACGTCGACGAAGCCCCACTGCTGGTCGTCGGAGGCCGCCTGCGCCGAGCCGGCGCCGAGATTGAGCGCCGCGCCGAGGGCGACGAGCAGGGCGAGGACGACGACGGGCACTCGGACGACGATGCTGGTGGCGTTCATGGTGGGGCCTTCCGCTGGGGGTGTCACCAGGTTAGGAAGCACCAGACCCCCGGGGTCACCGGCGCGGACGCAAGAGTTCCTCCACGTGGGACAAGACAATCTCTGCGTTCCCTCGATCGTCTGCGCGCGTGTCGCCGACGTGCTAGGACGGGGGAAGTTCGTGCCCGGGCCTTGAAATGTCGTCGTTCTTCGGCAAGGTGGAGCGTGCACGACGAGGACGGCCACCACGCCGCCCCCGAGTAAGACCCGCGGTCGCACCAGACCGGTCCGGACCTGAAGGGGGCGATCCCGATCGCACCGGCAACCGTTCATCCCGCCCTGCCCGCCTCACCCGCCGCCGACCTCGCGCCCGACGAGCCGCTGGCCACGGCCGGGGACCCGCTCGAGGTGGCCCGCGCCCACGTGATGGCCACGGCCCTGGCGCCCGACGACGGGGGGCGGGTCGGTCTCGAGCTCGAGATGCACCTCGTCGACCTCGCCGCCCCGCACCGGCGTCCCGCCTGGGAGGAGGTGCAGGCCCTGGTCGCCACGCTGCCGGCGATGCCCCGTGGCAGCAGCGTGACGCTCGAGCCCGGGGGACAGGTCGAGCTGTCGTCGCCCCCCGGGGCGGACGTCGCGAGCGCGGTCGCCGACCTCGGGGCGGAGGTCGGCGCCCTCCGCGGAGCCCTGGCCGAGGCCGGGTACGGCGCCGCCGCGCTCGGCACCGACCCCGCCCGCCCCGTCGCCCGGGTCAACCCCAGCGGCCGGTACGACGCGATGGAGGCCCACTTCGACGCGCTCGGCTGCGCGGGAGCGGGCCGCTCGATGATGGCCGCGACGGCCGCGCTGCAGGTCAACCTGGACGCCGGACCGCCGTCCGGCTGGGACGACCGGCTCGCCCTCGCGCGCAGCCTGGTGCCCGTCCTGGTGGCCCTGTCGTCGACCTCGCCGTACCTCGCGGGCCGGACCTCGGGCTGGCACTCGATGCGCCAGGGCACCTGGCAGGGCATCGACCAGGGGCGCTGCGCCCCGGTGAGCGCCGGCGAGCCCCGGGCGGCCTGGGCGTTCTACGCGATCGGCGCGCCGGTGATGCTCGTGCGCGACGCCGCCGCCGTGACGGCCGGTGTCCGTCCGGTCACCGACCGGGTGCCGTTCGCGGCCTGGCTGCGGGGGCTCGTGACCCAGGGACCGTTCGTCCGTCCACCCACCCGCGCCGACCTCGACTACCACCTGACGACGCTGTTCCCGCCCGTGAGGCCCCGGGGGTACGTCGAGATGCGCTGCCTCGACGCCGCCCCCGACGCCTGGTGGCCGGCGCTCGCGGCCCTGGCCGCCACCCTGATGGACCACCCCGGGGCCGCCGCCCGCGCGGCCGAGGCCTGCGAGCCGGTGGCCGACGCCTGGGTGGGCGCGGCCCGTGACGGGCTCGCCGACCCCGAGGTGGGACGCGCCGCCCGCGTCTGCACGGCGCTGGGCGCCACCCACGGCCCGGCCGCCCTGGCCGACGAGCTGGCGGCACTCGCGGAGCTGACCGCCGACGGCCGCACGATCGCGGACGACGTACGACGACGAGCCGAGGGGCCCGCGGGCCCGCTCCGGCTCCTGGAGGAGGAGGCACGTGGCTGACCGCACGACGGAGCGCACCGCCCTGCACGAGGAGGCCGCACGCGGCCTCGCCGACGCCCGCCGTCGCACCGAGCGGCTGACCGACCTCGACGTCGCCGAGCTCACGGCCCAGCACAGCCCGCTGATGAGCCCGCTGGTCTGGGACCTCGCCCACATCGGCCAGCAGGAGGACCTCTGGCTGCTGCGCGGGGGGAACCCGCTGGCCCAGGGACGCCTGTCCGCCGACGTCGAGCGGCTCTACGACGCCTTCGAGCACCCCCGCGCCACCCGGGTGCACCTGCCGCTGCTCGGTGCCGACGAGGCCCGCGGCTACCTGGCCGACGTCCGCGGCCGGGTCCTCGACGGGCTCGACGCGACCCCCACCACCGACGGTTCGGAGCTCTTCGCCTTCTCGATGGTCGCCCAGCACGAGCAGCAGCACGTCGAGACGATGACCGCCACCCACCAGCTGCGCCGCGGCGAGCCGCTGCTGGGCCACGGCGCCCCGCTGCCCGCCGGGCGTGCGCTGCCCGACGACGACTCCGTGCTCGTCGGAGCGGGGGAGTTCGTCCTGGGCGTCGACGGCACCGACGAGCCGTGGTCCCTCGACAACGAGCGGCCGGCCCACGTCGTCGACGTCCCCGCCTTCCGGATCGGCCGCGTCCCCGTCACCAACGCGGCGTGGCGGCGCTTCGTCGACGCCGGCGGGTACGACGAGCCGCGCTGGTGGTCGTCGCGCGGCTGGGAGCACCGTGTCGCCGCCGGCCTCGAGCGCCCGCTGTTCTGGGACGCCGACGGCTCACGGCGCCGGTTCGGGATCGTCGAGGAGGTCCCGGACGACGAGCCCGTCCAGCACGTCTGCTTCTTCGAGGCCGAGGCGTACGCCGCCTGGGCCGGCGCGCGGCTGCCCACCGAGGTCGAGTGGGAGAAGGCCTGCGTGTGGGACCCGGCCCTTGACGAGGGCCGCGGCGGACGCCGCCGCTGGCCCTGGGGGTCGGCCGATCCGAGCGCCTCGCTGGCGAACCTCGGCGGCGACGCCCTCCGGCCCGCGCCGGCCGGCGCGTACCCGGCGGGCGCGTCGGCGTACGGGGCGGAGCAGATGATCGGCGACGTCTGGGAGTGGACGTCGTCCGGCTTCGAGCCGTGGCCGGGCTTCACGCCGATGCTGTACGCCGACTACTCGGCGCCGTTCTTCGGCGGCGACTACCGGGTCATGCGCGGCGGGTCGTGGGCTGTCGGTGCGCCGTCGCTGCGGCCCTCGTTCCGGAACTGGGACCACCCGGTCCGGCGTCAGGTCTTCTGCGGCCTGCGCCTCGCGTGGGACGCCTGAGGAGGCCCCGATGTGCCGTCATCTCGCGTGGCTCGGGGAGCCGCGCACCGTCGCCTCGCTCGTGCTCGAACCGCCGCACGGGCTGCTGACGCAGTCCTACGCCCCGCGGCGGCAGTCGCACGGGCTCATGAACGCCGACGGGTGGGGGGTGGGCCTGCACCACCCCGAGGCGCCGCCGGGCGCCCCGCCCGTGCGCTGGCGCTCCTCCCGACCGCTGTGGGGCGACGCGTCCTTCCACTCGGTCGCGCCCGTCCTGTGGGCCGGGTCGGTCCTGGCCGCGGTGCGCTCGGCGACGCCGGGCATGCCCGCCGACGAGACCGCCGCCGCACCGTTCACGGACGGCACCTGGCTGGTCTCGCACAACGGCCGCGTGGACCGGTCCGTCCTGCCCGCGGCCGCCGCGGTGGCCGCCGAGTCGACCTGCGACTCCGCCGTCCTCGCCGCCCACCTGCTGGACCGCGGGGTCGACGACCTCGGCACGACCGTGACCGAGGTGGCCGCGGCCGATCCCACCGCGCGGCTGAGCCTCCTGCTGGGCGACGGCACCCGGGTCCTCGCCGTGACCTGGGGCGACCCGCTGTCCTACCTGCACACCGAGGCGGGGGTCGTCGTGGCGAGCGAGCCCTACGACGACGACCTGCGCTGGGTCGACGTCGCCGACCGCCACCTCGTCGTCGCCACCCGCGACGGCGTCCAGGTCACGCCCCTCGGGGCACGCCACCGGGCGGCCTCGTGAGCGCCGTGGAGCCCGTCGTCCACCTCGACCCGGCGTCGTTGGCCGGCCAGATGGCCGACGACGTGCGCCGGGGCCTGACCGCGTCGCCGAAGTGGCTGCTGCCGAAGTACCTGTACGACGCCCGCGGCAGCGAGCTGTTCGACGAGATCACCCGGCTGCCCGAGTACTACCCGACACGGGCGGAGCGCTCGATCCTGCTCGAGCAGGCCGACGCGATCGCCGCCGCGTCCGGCGCCCGCACGCTCGTCGAGCTCGGCAGCGGCACGTCGGAGAAGACCCGGCTGCTGCTCGACGCCCTCGCCCGGGCCGGCACCCTCGAGCGCTTCGTCCCGTTCGACGTCGACCCGGCCGTGCTCGCGGACGCCGCGGAGGCCGTCTCCGCCGAGCACCCCGGCGTCGAGGTCGCCCCGGTCGTCGGGGACTTCGAGCAGCACCTGCGGCTGCTGCCGCGCCACCCGGCCCGCCTCGTGGCGTTCCTCGGCTCGACCATCGGCAACCTCGAGCCCCCGCACCGTGCCCGGTTCCTCGCCGACGTCCGCGCCACGATGGGGCCGGACGACTCCCTGCTGCTGGGCACGGACCTGGTGAAGGACGTCGGCCGCCTCGAGGCGGCGTACGACGACGCGGCCGGGGTCACGGCGGCCTTCGGCCTCAACGTGCTCGGTGTGCTCAACCGGGAGCTGGACGCCGACTTCGACCCGGCCGGGTTCCGCCACCGCGCGCTCTGGTCGCCGACCGACGAGTGGGTCGAGCTCGCCCTGGTCTCGCAGCGCGACCAGGTCGTGCGACTGGGGGCGCTGGACCTCGAGGTCTCCTTCGCGGCGGGGGAGGCGGTGCGGACC
Organism: uncultured Nocardioides sp.; assembly: GCF_947489365.1. Taxonomy (GTDB): domain Bacteria; phylum Actinomycetota; class Actinomycetes; order Propionibacteriales; family Nocardioidaceae; genus Nocardioides. Next base: position 451,929 of record NZ_CANLDB010000004.1, on the reverse strand, counting down.
GAGGTGTCCACCAAGTTCCGTCGCGAGCGGGTCGTGGCCGAGCTCGCCGACGCGGGGCTGCGGGTCACCGAGTGGTGGACCGACCCGGACGGCGACTTCGCGCTCAGCCTGGCGGTCCCGACCTGAGGAGCAACCGAGTGCTTGCTCCTGGCCGGCGCGGACGCTAACGTGCAAGTCATGACTTTCACCTCAGACGACGACCTGGACGCCCTGGACCGCATCGAGCGCAGCATCGACGTGGACGCGAGCCCGGACCGGGTCTGGGCCCTGGTCTCGGTGCCGGGCTGGTGGATCACCGAGGGCGACCTCGTCCCGAACGAGGTCGTCGACGAGGGGGACGGCGTCCACCGGGTCACGCACCCGACGTACGGGTCGTTCCGGATCGCCCGCGTCGAGGCACGCCCGCCGTCGTACGTGGCGTTCCGCTGGCTCGGCGGCGGCGCCGGCGAGACCGAGGAGGGGCCCGACACCCTGGTCGAGCTCTTTGTCGACGAGCGCCCCGGCGGCGTCACCCTGCGCGTCGTGGAGAGCGGCTTCACCCGCGGTGACGGCGACCGTCGCCGCTGGCTGGGCCACCGCGAGGAGAACGTCACGGGCTGGCGCGAGGTCCTGGACGCCGCCCGCCGCCGTCTGGCGTCGGCGTGACCGGGGCCGCCCGGGTCTGCGCGGCCCTCGGGGACGAGACCCGCTGGCGCATCCTGGAGCTGCTCGGCGTCGCGCCCGCGTCGGCGTGACCGGGGCCGCCCGGGTCTGCGCGGCCCTCGGGGACGAGACCCGCTGGCGCATCCTGGAGCTGCTCGGCGTCGCGCCCGCGTCGGCGTCGGGCCTGGCGGACCGGCTGCCGATCAGCCGGCAGGGCGTCACCCAGCACCTGGAGGTGCTGCGCGACGTCGGTCTCGTCACCTCGCGACGCGACGGGCGCCAGGTCCTCTACACCGTGCTGGGCGCCGAGCTCGCCGCCCTGGGTCGGCGCCTGGAGGAGGCCGGGACCGCGTGGGACCGCAGCCTCGCCGCCCTCAAGCGGGCCGCCGAGGCTCCGTCGGAGGCCGGGCACCGCGACGGCTGAGCACGCTCAGGTGGCGACGACGCCGGCGACCCACACGGTGGCGGCGAGGAGGCACGCCGTGAGCTCGATGAGGATGCTCAGCCCCACCGCCTTCAGGGCGTGCACCGTCGACGGCCAGGCGTCCCGACGTCCGAGGCGCTGGTGCTCGGCGCCGTAGACCCCGGCGACGAAGCCGACGAAGATGCCGACGACCGGGATGACGAAGAAGCCGACGACGCCGGCCAGCGCGGCGATCCACAGGGTCCGGTTGGGGACCCCCGCGGCCTGGAGCCGCCGTCCCGGCAGCAGGTACTGCAGCACCGTCCCGAGGCCGAGGATCGCCAGCGCCGTCACGAGGACGGCCCAGCCGACGGGCTCGGAGACGCTGAACGCCCACACGGCGACGGCCCCGGCGACGAGCAGGGCACCCGGCAGCACCGGGACCACGGTGCCGACGATGCCGACCAGGACGGCGACCGCGACGAGGACCTCGAGCAACGACATGGCACGAGCCTCTCAGGGGTTCCTCGGGGACGACGACGGCCCCGGACCAGGAGGTCCGGGGCCGTCGTGCAGATCGGGGCGGGGCTCAGCCGTTCGACTCTCCGGCGGCGGTGGGCTCCAGCTTGTGGGTCTCGTCCGTGACGGCCGCGGCGACCTCACGGAGCTTGTCGCCGTGCTCGCGAGCGTGGTGGGCGCAGAACAGCAGCTCGCCGCCACTCTGCAGCTCGACACGGAGGTAGGCCTGGGCGCCGCAGCGGTCGCAGCGGTCGCTTGCCGTCAAGGCGGAGCCGGGGGCAACGGCAGTGGTCACGATCGGCCTCTCTTCCTGTGTGGACTGTCGGATACCTAAAGTACCCGTCGACGCTAAATGTTCCCCGGCTTTCCGCCGTTCACACCGTGACGACTTCGTCACGGCGACCCGACGGCGCCACGCGCCCGGTCCGGCGGGGCCCGGCGGGGCGTGGCGGGGCGGCGACGTCGGCGGCCTTGAGTAGATTCGGCGTGTCGCCCGGCCCGGCGACGACCCCCGACCCAGGCCGAACCAGGAGCGCACCATCTCCGACAACACCTACAACGCCGCGCACCTCCTCGTCCTCGAGGGACTGGAGGCCGTGCGCAAGCGCCCCGGCATGTACATCGGGTCCACCGACACCCGGGGCCTGATGCACTGCCTGTGGGAGATCATCGACAACGGTGTCGACGAGGCCCTGCAGGGCGTCGCCGACCGCATCGAGGTGACGCTCCACACGGACGGCTCGGCGGAGGTCCACGACAACGGGCGCGGCATCCCCGTCGACATCGAGCCCCGCACCGGCCTCCCGGGCGTCGAGGTGATCTTCACCAAGCTCCACGCCGGCGGGAAGTTCGGCGGGGGCTCGTACAACGCCTCGGGCGGCCTGCACGGCGTCGGCGCCTCCGTGGTCAACGCCCTGTCCTCGCGGCTCGACGTCGACGTCGAGCGCTCGCCGGCGGTGCGCGGCATGTCCTTCCGCCGCGGCGTGCCCGGCACGTACGACGGCGACGAGCCCACCGCGGCGTTCACCGCGGTCTCGGGGCTGACCCGCAAGGGGGCCCGCACGAAGAAGGGCGTCACCGGCACGCGGATCCGGTTCTGGCCGGACCGCCAGGTGTTCACCAAGGACGCGGCGTTCACCTACGACGAGCTGGTCACCCGGGCGCGCCAGACGTCGTTCATCGTGCCCGGCCTGGAGATCCTGGTCACCGACCTGCGGGGCGACGAGCCCCGCACCGAGAGCTTCCGCCACGACGGCGGCATCTCGGAGTTCTGCGACTTCCTCGCCCCCGACGAGCCCGTGACGGAGGTCCTGCGCCTCACCGGCGAGGACCGCTTCACCGAGACCGTGCCGCTCCTCGACGCGAAGGGCCACATGACCTCCACCGAGGTGGAGCGCGACCTGATGGTCGACGTCGCGCTGCGGTGGGGGACCGGCTACGACACCGAGCTGCGCTCGTTCGTCAACGTGATCGCCACCCCGAAGGGCGGCACCCACGTCAGCGGCTTCGAGCAGGCGCTGACCAAGACGGTCAACGAGGCGCTGCGGACCTCGAAGACGCTGAAGACGGCGGAGCCCGACGTGGTCAAGGACGACGTCCTGGAGGGCATGACCGCCGTCGTGACGGTGCGTCTCGCCGAGCCGCAGTTCGAAGGGCAGACCAAGGAGGTGCTCGGCACCCCCGACGCCCGCAAGATCGTGCGCTCCGTCGTCGCCGAGGAGCTGAAGGCGTTCCTGACCTCGACGAAGCGCGGTGACAAGGCCGTCGCGAAGACGGTGCTCGAGAAGGTCGCGAACGCCTCGCGCACCCGGATCGCCGCCCGGACCCACCGGGAGACCCAGCGCCGCAAGAACGCGCTGGAGTCCTCGGCGCTGCCCGCCAAGCTGGCCGACTGCCGGGCCACCGACGCCGAGCGCAGCGAGCTGTTCATCGTGGAGGGCGACTCCGCGCTCGGCACGGCCAAGCTGGCGCGCGACTCCGAGTTCCAGGCGCTGCTCCCGATCCGCGGCAAGATCCTGAACGTCCAGAAGGCGACGATCGCGGACGTGCTGAAGAACGCCGAGTGCGCCTCGATCATCCAGGTGGTCGGCGCGGGCTCGGGCCGCACCTTCGACCTCGATGCGTGCCGCTACGGCCGCATCATCTTCATGGCGGACGCCGACTCCGACGGCGCCCACATCCGCTGCCTGCTGGCGACCCTGTTCTTCTCGCAGATGCCGGAGCTGATCCGGTCCGGCCGGGTCTTCACCGCCGTCCCGCCCCTGCACCGCATCGAGCTCACGAACCCCCGCAAGGGGATGGAGAAGGTCGTCTACACCTACTCCGACGGCGAGCTGCAGCGGAAGCTCGCGGACCTCCAGCGCCGCAACCTGCGCTGGAAGGACCCGGTGCAGCGCTACAAGGGCCTCGGCGAGATGGACGCCGACCAGCTGGCGGAGACCACCATGGACCCGCGCCGCCGCACCCTGCGCCGCATCACCGCGGACGACGCCGAGGACGCCACCAAGTGGTTCTCGCTGCTGATGGGGTCCGACGTCGCGCCCCGCAAGGAGTTCATCACCACCTCCGGCGGCCAGCTCACCGAGGACGAGCTGGACTTCTGAGGCACCCCGGACGGGGCTCGCTCAGCCCAGACGACTCAGAGCTGGATGCGGACCAGCGTCACCGAGTGGGCCGGGACGCCGACCTTGACCTGGCCGCGGCTGCGTCCGAGGCGCCCGCTGACCTGGCCGATGCCGCCCTTCTTGCTGACGAACCAGCGCTTGTACGACACCGAGCGCGGGCTCTGCGGCCGGCCGCGGGAGTTGCGGAGGTCCAGCGTCTTGGCCGCGTAGCCGTTGGCGCGGTCGTTCACGATCCACAGGCTGACGACCCGGCCGCGCCGGAAGGCCCGGGTGGTGACCCGCTTGTCGTTGGTGTTGGCGCCGTCGAAGTCCGTGGTGCGCAGCAGTTGCGCCTTGAAGGTGCTGGCGAACAGGGAGTTGGTGATGCGCGCCTTGTTCTTCCGCGGTCCGCTGTCGTCCGTCCCCTCGGGGATGTGCGCCCAGATCGAGAAGCCGCGGTAGCCCGCGTCGAGCTGGTCGAACACCGAGCGCAGGGACTGCGCCACGCCGTCGAACGGCCAGGGCGTGCTCTCCCAGTGCATCTCCGTGTTGTACGGCGTGAGGCCGCGCTTGCGGGCCAGCGCGGCGAACCTGCCGGCGACCGCGCGCTCGCGGAGCCGGCGCTTCGGGTGGCTGTGGGAGGTGGCGTAGGTGAGGTGGCGCAGCACGCCGGCGTCCGCGTTCTCGAGCCAGCGCAGGTCGGGCTTGTTGGCGTCGTTCATCATCAGCTGCGGCATCGGCGTGGTGACCTGGGCGCGCAGCGCCTGGGCGGCGGCGAGGAACCGGGGCGGGTTCAGCTGGCCCTCGTTGTTGTGCGGCTCGTTGTCGAGGCCGAGGACGTCGATCTTCACGCCACGGGTCTGCATGTAGTCGACGTAGTCGGCGGCGATGGCGCCGTACCGGGCGGGGATGACCTTGCCGCCGTGCCGCTCGCCGACCTTCATCCACGGGTGGAAGTCGGGGCAGGTGGTGGGGTTCCTCGGGTCCACCGGGTTGGCCATCGCCCGGTAGTTGCCGGGCTTGGGGTCGCAGTCGGTGACCGTGTCGCGGCTCGCCCACACCCGGACCGACGGGTCGACGGCCTGGATGCGCTGGATCGCGCGGATCGTCGGGCGGTACCAGCTCCAGTCGATCGTCGGCCGCCCGTTGGGCTGCTCCGGGTTGTCGACGAGGCCGCGACGGTCGGCGCGGAAGCTCACCCGGATCCACGAGAACCGGCCGCCGCCGAAGGTGCGCTCGACGATGTTCTTGCGGTTCGTCGCGAACGCCTGGGCCCGCGACCGGCACTTCGGCTTGTTGAACCGGCACTTCTGCTTCAGGTCGATGCCCCAGCCGTCGATCGGCCCGAAGCGTGGCTTGGTGAGGTCGACGCGGATGGACTCGGACGCCTTCGGTGCCTTCGTCCCGGCCTCGGCCGGGGCGGTCGCCCCACCGCCGACGAGCATCGCCGAGACCATCGCGAGGAGCAGCAGGGCCAGGACCGCGCGTCGGGGAACGGCGGCGGACTGGGGTGGAGGCATGGAGGAGGGCTCCCCGAGAGGGTTCGCGGACGGCGGACGGGTGCAGCGTAGGTGGTGCGACCAGATGTCGAGCCACTATTCGTACAACGGTTCCGCATCACCGCCTCCGAGGCGCGCCGCCGCCGCGGCGTTCCCTGAGGGTCGCGCCGGGATCAGCAGACCTGGTCCAGCAGGCCCGTGTCGACGTCGTAGAGGAACCCACCGACCCGGACGGCGTCCGGCACCAGCGGGTGCGAGCGGACGGCGGCGACGTCGGCGCGCAGGGCGGCCTGCTGGTCGCGGACGACGCCGAACGACTGCCAGGAGGCGTCCACACCGGCGGACTCGCCGACGCGGCGCCGCAGCTCGTCCTCGCTGGCGCTCGCGACGGCGCAGCGGGTGTGGGGGACCACCATCACCCGGTCGACGTTCAGCAGGTGCACCCCGAGGACGAGCGCCTCGAGCGCCTGCGGCGTGACCCGGCCGCCGGGGTTGCGGAAGATCTTGGCGTCGCCGGGCTCCAGCCCGACCATGCCGAGCGGCTCGATGCGGGAGTCCATGCAGGTCACCAGGGCCACGCCGGCCCTGGCGATGCCGTCGAAGCCGCCGAGGTCGAAGCGGGACGCGAAGTCCGCGTTGGCCGCGAGGAGGTCGTCGAAGTCACCCATGGCGGCAGGGTAGGACAGTCACCCGGTGCCCGCCCGCAGGGCGTCGCCGGGCAAGACGTCCCGGGTCGCCGCGCCGCGGAGCAGCACCAGGGCGAGCAGGCCGGCGAGCAGGGCGCAGACCGCGGCGCCGAGGAACACGGTCTGCTCCTGGGCGATGCCCGCCTCCTTCAGCGCCTCGACGTACGCCGGGCAGGAGCCGCCGGCGCCGCAGACCTCCGCCAGCGGGGGGATCGCCTCCCGCTCGGCGTAGAAGCGGCGCAGGCCGATCGTGGTGAGCGCCGAGATCCCGACGAGCATGCCGATCATCCGGGCCACGACCACCAGGGCGCTGGCCACGCCGTGGACGGCGGGGTCGGTGGCGGCGAGGACCGCGGCGCTGACCGGCGCCAGCGCGAGTCCGAAGCCGAGCCCGCCGATCAGCAGGGGGACGGTGGCGGTGGCCTGCTCCAGGCTGTCCAGGCCCCACGTGCTCATCCAGGCGAAACCGGTCGCGGCCAGCAGCATCCCGCCCGCGGTGACGACCCCGGCCGGCGCGAGCCGCAGCAGCCACCCACCCAGCACAGCTCCCACGGGCAGCGCGACGAGGAAGCGGACGAGCACCAGCGCGGCCATGAGCTGGGAGTCGGGGTAGACGGTGGTCCGGGCGAACAGCGGGATGTCGATGAGGGCCGCGATGAGGGCCGCGCCGACGAGGAAGCTGACGACCATCGCCCCCCAGGCCGGCCGCGCCCGCAGGGCCGCCCGCGGCAGGAGCGGGGAGTCGGCCCGTCGCAGGTGGACCACGAGGGCGACGAGGGCGACCAGCGAGCCACCGACGTAGAAGGGGGCACGGTCGGAGACGACCTGCACCTCGGGGTCGGCGGTGGCGAAGGCGAGGATCACGCCGGCCAGCACCGCGGCCAGCAGCAGCGAGCCGACGAGGTCCGCCTCGCGCATGCTGCGCCCCCAGCCCCGCACGTCGACGAGGGGACGGCGGGCGAGGCTCCAGCGGAGGAGGGTGAGCAGCGCCAGGACGACGGCCGCGACGCCGACGGGGGAGAGCCAGCGGCCGTCGGGGACGAACGGGATCCAGAACTGGCCCCAGAACAGGTCGCGCAGCAGCGGCGCGGGCCGCAGGAAGACCAGGGCAGCCACCGCGAGCGTCGTCAGGGCGGCGAGCAGGCCGAGGACGTCGAAGCGGCCGGCCGGACCGGCGGGGGTGCCTGTCGGGCCCCCGCGTCCCGCCAGGGCGCGGATGGCCACGGCGAGCACGAGCCCGACGAGGAGGTTCAGCGCGAAGATCGCCCGCCAGTCGGCGACCGCCAGGACGAGGGCGCCCACCAGGGGACCGAGGACGGCCCCGAGCTCCTGGACGGCGGACACGACACCGAGCGGGACACCCCGCCGGCGCGGGGGGTAGAGGTCCGCGACGAGGGCCAGGGTGGCGGGCACCAGCCCGCCGCCGCCGACACCCTGCAGGAACCGGCCGACGACCATGCTCGGCAGGTCGTAGGCGAGGGCCGTGACGAGCGAGCCGAGCGCGAAGACCACCAGGGACGCCACCAGCACGGGGACCCGGCCCCGCAGGTCGGCGATGCGCCCGATCAGGGGCAGCACGGCGACGTAGCCCAGCAGGAACCCGGACACGATCGGCGCCGCCCGCTGGAGCTCCTCGACGGAGATCCCGGCGCTGGCCATCATGTCCGGCAGCGCGAGCACCACGACGTAGGTGTCGGCCGCCGCGAAGGCGACCGCCACCGCGGCCAGGGCGAGCAGCGTGCGCGCCCCACGGGTGACGGTCATGCGAGGGGGCCGGGACGGGTGCTCAGGGGGCGGTGATCTCGACGTCGAGCCCGTAGTCGTCGAAGGTGATGACGTAGGGGATCGGCTCGGTGTCGGGGTAGAACTCGCCGGTCAGCACCGTGCGGCGCAGCAGGGTCTCGTCGTCGATCGTGTAGACGGCGTCGAAGTCGCCCTGGGCGCCGGGGATGAGGAACTGGACGGCCTCGCCCGGCACCGTCCCGGTGTACTCGGTGAGCACCTCGCTGTTGTCCTCGCCGCCGCGGACGGTCTCGCCCTCCTCGACGTCCTCCGTCGCCGTCAGCAGGGCGGAGAAGCCGTTCTCGGTGTCGAGCAGCCGGGCCGGGTCCGGGGCGCCGTACTGCGCGGGGTCGACCTCCTGCCACCCCGGACCCAGGGGCAGCTGGGCGTAGACGGTGTCGTCCACGGCGATGACCGGGATGTCGGCGCCGCCGAGGGCCGTCTCCACGCCGAGCTCGCCGTCGAAGGCGGGCTGCCGGTTGACGGCCCCGTCGGCCGACGAGACGCCCTGCACCCCGTCGGGGAGCTCCTCGGTCTCGACCGTGATGTTCAGGCCCGGGGTGTCGTCGAGGTTCTGCTTGGCCTCGGCGAGGACGTCCTCGGGGCTCTGGCCCTCCTCGCCCGTGCCCTCGTCGCCGCCCCCCGAGCAGGCACTCACCCCGGCCAGGACCACGAGGCCGGCGAGCAGGCCCGCCGTCCGACGGACGCGGGTCGGGCGGCGGCGCACGGGGGTCGGGGGCATGGCGTCAGGATTCCACAGCACCGGTCGTCGAAACCCCGTCCGTCGTGGCCCTCGCCGACAGCGGACCGGCGATCGCGGCGACGGGCTGCGCCAGGGGGGTCCCGGACCCGTCGCGCCGGCCGTCGGCGGCCGGCAGCTCGACGGGCACGCCGCTCGCGGCCGCCGCCCGCGCCGGCGCGGGGCCGGCCCAGGCGGCGAGAAGGGTGTCCTCGCCCGCCCTGAACCGGTGGCAGCGGACCCCGCCGGTCGCCCGTCCCTTGGCCGGGTACTCGGTGAACGGCGTGACCTTCGCGGCCCCCGGCTCGGTGCCCGGCAGCGCGGTCGAGGAGCCCGCGACGGTGACGACGACGCGGTCGCCGTCCTCCCCGCCCGGGGGCAGCGCGCCGAACCACACCACGCGGGCACCGGCGGCGAGCTTGACGCCCGCGATGCCGCCGCCGCTGCGGCCCTGCGGACGGACCGCGTCGGCGCCGAAGTGCAGCAGCTGGGCGTCGGAGGTGACGAAGCACAGCTCCTCGGTCCCGTCGTCCAGGGCGACGGCTCCGACGACCTCATCGCCGTCCCGCAGGCCGATCACCGGCCACTCGTCGCGGTTGAGGACCTCGGGGTTGACCCGCTTGACGACGCCCTCGCGGGTGCCGAGGGCGAGCCCGGGACCGTGCGTCGCCAGGGGCGCCAGGGCGATCGCCCGCTCACCGGCCTGCAGCGCCAGCAGCTCCTTGAGCGGGACACACCCCTGCAGGCTGGGGTGGTTGGCGGTCGGCGGGAGGGTCGACAGCTCGACGACGGGCAGGCGCAGCAGCCGGCCCCGCGAGGTGACGACGCCGACCTCGCCGCGCGCGGTGGTGGCGACGGCCGACACGACGACGTCGCGGGTGCTGCGGCCACCGGCGTCGCCGAACCCGTCGAGTCCGGTGGTCCGCGCCAGCAGGCCGTCGCCCGACATCAGGGCCCAGCACGGGTCGTCGGCGACCTCGACCGACGCCGCGGCGGTGGGGGCGGCAGCGGCGGCGCCGAGGATCACCGTGCGGCGGGGGGTGCCGTAGGTCGTCGCGACCTCGGCCAGCTCGTCGCCGACCCTGGCGCGGAGCAGGGACTCGTCACCGAGGAGGGCGTCGAGGCCCGCGATCCGCTCGAGCAGCTCGTCGCGCTCGGTCTCCAGCTCGATCCGCGAGAAGCGGGTCAGGCGGCGCAGGGGGATCTCGAGGATGTCGTCGGCCTGGACGGTGCTGAGGTCGAAGATGCCGATCAACCGCTCGCGCGCCTGGGCGGTGTCGTCGCTGCCGCGGATGACCTGGATGACCTCGTCGATGTCGAGCAGCGCGACCAGCCGGCCCTCGAGGAGGTGCAGGCGGTCGGCGGCCTTGCCGCGCTGGAACGTCGAGCGGCGTCGTACGACGTCGAGGCGGTGGCCCAGGTAGACCTCCAGCATCTCCTTCAGCGTCAGCTGCCGCGGCTGGCCGTCGACGAGGGCGACGGCGTTGACGCCGAACGACTCCTCCATCGGGGTCTGGCGGTAGAGCTGGTCGAGCAGCGCGTCGGGGTTGATGCCGCTCTTGACCTCGATGACCAGCCGCAGGCCGTGCTCGCGGTCCGTGAGGTCCTTGAGGTCGGCGATGCCCTGCAGCTTCTTGCCCTGGACGAGGATCTTGATCCGCTCGATCACCCGCTCCGTGCCGACGCCGTACGGCAGCTCGGTGACGACGATGCCCTTGCGGCGGGGCGTCACCTGCTCGACGCGGGCGGTGGCCCGCATCTTGAACGACCCGCGCCCGGTCTCGTAGGCGTCGACGATGCCGTCGGTGCCCAGGATCTTGCCGCCCGTGGGCAGGTCGGGACCCGGCACGAAGCGCATCAGCGCGGCCGTGTCCGCGTCCGGGTGGTCGATGAGGTGGCGCAGCGCGGCGACGATCTCCACCAGGTTGTGCGGGGGGATGTTGGTCGCCATGCCCACCGCGATGCCCGCGGCGCCGTTCACCAGGAGGTTCGGGATCGCCGACGGCAGCACCGACGGCTCCGTCTCGCGGGAGTCGTAGTTGGGCCGGAAGTCGACGGTGTCCTCGTCGATCGAGGCCGTCATCTCCGTCGCGGGGGCGGCCATGCGGCACTCGGTGTTGTGGTTGACGAACCCGCCGGCGAGGAACGAGTGGTCCTCGGAGTCGACCCGGACGGAGTAGACCTGCTCGGGCTCCTCGTCGGTGACCGCAGCGACCTCGACGAACCGGTAGCCGGAGTCCATGACGCCGGCGACGACGGACTGGACCTCGGGGTCCTTGAGCCTGCTCATGATCAGGCTGCGATCGGCCTGCCACCGCTCGAAGCGGTCGAAGTTGTGCTGGATCAGCCAGGTCTTGCCGGTGCCGCGGCCCGGCCCGAGTGCACCGCGGACGTAGTCGGCGACGTACGGGGCGTGGTCGCGCGAGAGGCGGTGGGTGTACGCCGCCCGGCCCCGGAGCAGCGTCGTGAGCCGCTCCTGCTTCTCGGTCAGGAAGCCCACACGCTCGCGGAACGCGTGCATCTGGTGGCGACCGGAAAGGACCAGCCGGTACTCCCCGCGCTGGTACCGGGTGAGGTTGCTGTGGATGCCGAACTCAAGCAGCAGCTCCTGCAGGCCCGACGCGAGCCGGGCGGAGTATGTCGAGTACTGGATGGTGATCGAGTCGTCGCCCGCGAGCCGGACGCCGCCGTCCCCCTCGAACAGCGCCATGAGGAACGCGCGCTTCAGCCCGGGTCCGCCCTGCCAGACGATCTCCGGGATCTCCTTCTGCGCCGCCTTCTGACCCATCAGGGCAGCCAGGGGGCTGCGTCGCAGCGACTCCAGGTTCTGCACGTCGAGCTCGTGGATGGTGCGGCCCGACCGACGGAGCGTGCGCTCGTGGGAGTAGCGCCGACCGCCCACGATCGCGTCGTAGGCCTCCAGGACGTAGGCGTGGAACTCCGGGTCGGTGTTGTTGAAGCCGGCGCGTCCCTCCGACACGAAGCCCTCGGACACCCAGCCCCCGAGCAGGGTGCCGAGCATCATCTCGTAGGCCGTCGGGACGGCCGTGGTCCAGGCGTTGCGGGACAGGCACACCACGGTGCCCGGGGTGATCTCGTCGAGGCGGAGCCACTGGAGGACCGGGACCCCCGCGACAGGCACCAGGCACAGGACGGGGTGGTTGTGGCTGCCGCGGAGGCTGTGGCCGCTCCGGGTGGTCATCCGCTTGACCGGGTGCACACCGGAGTTGAAGACCTTGGAGACCCGGACGGGCTTGCCGTCCTTGTCGAGGACCTCGTAGTCGGCGTCGGCCTCGGAGTCCGGTGGCAGGGCCACGAGGTCGTCGATGCGGACCGTGCCGCCGTCCGCCATGCGCACCCGGGTGTCGCCGGTCAAGCAGTACCGCATCGCGGCCGGGGGATCGTCAGAACTCCCGAAGTTGCCGTGGCCGTCCACCATCGGCAGCCGCATCGACCACGACTGCGCCATGCGCACGAGGGCGTCGTAGATGGCCCCGTCGCCGTGCGGGTGCAGGCGGCCCATGACCTCGCCGACGACGCGGGCGCTCTTGACGTGGCCGCGGTCGGGACGCAGGCCCATGTCGGCCATCGTGTAGAGGATCCGCCGCTGCACCGGCTTGAGGCCGTCGCGGGCGTCGGGCAGCGCGCGGGAGTAGATGACGGAGTAGGCGTACTCGAGGAACGAGGTGCGCATCTCCTCGCCGACGTCGATGTCGACGATGTGCTCCTCGAAGTCGTCCGCCGGGGGTCCTGCCGGTGTCCGCGTGCCGCGTCGTGCCATGGCCCCATCATCGCCGGGTCCACCGACACCCGGACCGCGGGCACGCCGTGCCGGTACGTTGCAGACGTGAGCGAGCAGCAGTCCCCGGCGGCCCCCGACGCCACCGCCCGCACCGCGCCGCGCCACTGGGAGGCCGACGTCCTCCTGCGCGACGGGCGCACCGCCCACCTGCGCCCGATCCGGGGCGAGGACGCCGACCTGCTGGTCGAGTTCTACGCCCGGGTCTCCGACGAGTCGAAGTACTACCGGTTCTTCACCCCCATGCCTCAGCTGTCGGCCCGGGACGTGACGCGGTTCACCCAGGTCGACCACCACGAGCGCGTCGCGTTCGTGCTGACCGTCGCGGAACGGATGATCGCCGTCGGGCGCTACGACGTCGTGTCCGACGGCGAGGCCGAGGTCGCGTTCCTGGTCGAGGACCGCCACCAGGGCCGCGGCATCGCCCAGCTGCTGCTCGAGCACCTCGCCCAGGCCGGCCGCGAGCGTGGACTGACCCGCTTCAGTGCCGAGGTGCTGCCCGACAACCAGCGGATGGTCCAGGTCTTCCGCGACGCCGGCTACCACATGGTCTCCGGCTACGAGGACGGCGTGATCCGCCTCGAGTTCGGCATCGACCCCACCCAGACCGCGATCGGGGTGATGGAGCAGCGCGAGCACCGGGCCGAGTCCGCGTCGATCGAGGCGTTCTTCGCCGCACGCTCGGTCGCGGTGATCGGCGCCAGCCGCCGCTCCGACACCATCGGTCAGACGCTCGTGCGCAACCTCGTCACCGGGGACTTCACCGGCCGGGTGTACGCCGTCAACCCGGGCGCGAAGGCCGTGTCCGGCATGCCGGCGTACCAGTCGGTCACCGACATCGAGGACCCCGTCGACGTCGCGATCGTCGCCGTCCCCGCCGACAAGGTGGAGGAGGTCGTCCTCGACTGCGCCGGGAAGGGCGTCCACGGGCTCGTCGTCATCTCGTCGGGCTTCGCGGAGACCGGCGACGAGGGCCGGCAGCGCCAGCGGCGGCTCGTCGGGCTCGCCCGCTCGTACGGCCTGCGGCTGATCGGGCCCAACTGCCTCGGCATCATCAACACCTCGCCCGAGCACTCGCTGAACGCGTCGCTGTCGACCGTGATGCCGCCGCGGGGCCGGGCCGGCTTCTTCTGCCAGTCCGGGGCGCTGGGTACGGCGATCCTGGAGAAGGTCAACAACCGCGGGCTGGGCCTGTCGACGTTCGTCTCCGCCGGCAACCGCGCGGACGTCTCGGGCAACGACCTGCTGCAGTACTGGCAGGACGACGACTCCACCGAGGTCGTGCTGCTCTACCTGGAGTCCATCGGCAACCCGCGCAAGTTCTCCCGGATCGCGCGGCGGGTCTCGCGCCGCAAGCCGGTCATCGCGGTCCGCTCCGGTCGCAGCAGCCAGGGTGTGCCCATGGGCCACGCCGTCCGCACCATCGCGGCGCCGGGCCAGGCCGTCGACGCGATGTTCCGCCAGGCCGGGATCATCCAGGTCGACACGCTGGAGGAGATGTTCGACGTCGCCCAGCTGCTGGCCCACCAGCCGCTCCCGGCCGGTGGCCGGGTCGCGGTGGTCGGCAACTCCGACGCCCTGGCCCTGCTCGCGAAGGACGCCGCCGCGGGGGTGAACCTGCAGGTCACCCGCAGTCTGTCCCTCGGGGCGGAGGCGACGGCGGAGGACTTCGAGGACGCGCTCGACGAGGCCATCGACGACCCCGAGGTGGACTCGGTGGTCGCGCTCTACGTGCCTCCGCTCAACGTGTCCGGCGAGGACGTCGCCAACGTGCTCGCCGCGGTGGGGGAGCAGTCGGACAAGCCGCTGGTGTCGTCCTTCCTGGGCGCCGAGGGCGTCCCCGAGCTGCTGCGGGTGCCCGACGTGGCCGGCTCGACGGCCGGTCGCGGCTCGGTGCCGTCGTACCCCGCGGTGGAGAGCGCCGTCCGCTCGCTCGCCTGCGTCGTCGGGTACGTCGAGTGGCTGCGCGGCGCCGACGACTCCGACGACGACCAGGACGCCCAGACCGTCCCGGCCGGGACGGGGACCGGCCAGGACGACGAGATCGACCCCAGCACCGCGAAGCGCCTGGTCAACCAGGTCCTCATCGACTCCCCGGAGGGCCGCGAGCTCACCCGTGACGAGCTGCGCACCCTGCTCGGGGCGTACGGCGTCGAGCTCAGCCGGTCCGCCCGGGTCGACGACCTCGAGGGGGCCCTGGAGGCGGGCGCCCGCATGGGCTGGGACGTCGTCCTCAAGGCCACCGCGGAGCGCCTGCGCCAGCGGCCCGACCAGGCCCACGTCCGGCGCGGCATCAACTCGCCCAACGAGATGCGCGAGGCCTGGCACTCCCTGACCGCCCTGCTCTCCGACCCCGAGGACGCCGGCTTCGTCGTCCAGGAGACGGCGCCGCCCGGCGTGCCGATCGCGATCTCGAGCACCGAGGACCCGCTCTTCGGGCCGGTCATCTCGTTCGGGATCTCCGGACCGCTGACCGAGCTGCTGGGCGACAAGTCCTACCGGATCCCGCCGTTGAGCAACCGCGACGCGGCCGCGATGGTCCGCGAGGTCAAGGGAGCCCCGATCCTGTTCGGCTACCGCGGCAGCGAGCCCGCGGACGTCGACGAGATCGAACGGCTGCTGCGACGCGTGGCCGGGCTCCAGAACGACCTGCCGCAGCTGCGGGCCGTGGACCTGCCGCTGGTCCTGGTGGGCACCGACGGCGCCCGCGTGCTGAACGCCGTCGCCCACGTCGCCCCGGTCGTCGACCCCCGCTCGGACTGGTTCGTCCGCCGGCTCTCGACCATGCCGGGCGACACGCTGCAGGACTGAGGACCAGCAGACCGCCCCTCAGGGCGCCGGGGACGGCTGCTTCACCTCGGCGGCCGCCTCCGAGGTCGCGGCCGCAGGCCGTCCGAGGGCGAGGACGGCGCCCGCGGCGACGAGCATCGGCAGCAGGAACACCACGAAGAGCCCGCGACCGCCCATGCCGGTCGCGAGCAGCCAGCCGGCGAGGGTGGGCGCGAGGATCGCGCCGAGGCGACCGACGCCGACGGCCCAGCCGACGCCCGCGCCGCGGATGGCGGAGGGGTAGCGGGTCGCGACGACGGCGTACATGCCGGCGATCGCGGCGTTGGTGAAGAAGCCGACCAGGGTGGCGGCCACCAGCGCCGGGACGGCCTGGCTCAGCGCGAGCGAGAAGACCACGAACATCACCGCGCCGCCGACCAGGGCGCCGGCCTCGACCAGCTTGGCGGGGACCGTCACGGCGACGGCCGCGAAGACGAGGGCGCCGAGGACGCCGCCGACCGACAGCAGGACCCCGCCGTAGATGCCCTGCTGCTCCGACAGCCCGGCGCCGGCGAGCAGCTGCGGCGTCCACGAGTTCGCGAAGTAGAACGACGCCATCACGCAGAAGAACGCGACCCAGATCAGGACGGTGGTGCGGCCGAGGGGGCCGCGGAACATGTCGGCCAGCCGTGCCCGGGCGACGGTCTCCTCCGCCGGCAGCGCGTCGACGGGTGCGCGGCCGATCCGGCGCAGCACGTCGTTGACGCGGTCCAGGGCGTCGGCCGGACGACGGACGACCAGGTGGTGGATCGACTCCGGCACGAAGGCCAGCGTCAGGAGGAGGCCCGTGAGGCCGAAGGCGGCGCCGAGCCAGAAGGCCGCGCGCCAGCCGTACGCCGCGATGAGCGGCGCGGCGAGCAGCCCTCCGATGGTGCCGCCCAGGGCGTAGCCGAGAGAGTTCAGCGTGATCGCGGGCTCGCGCCAGCGCGCGGTGCAGAACTCGGAGACGAAGGTGCTGAGGTTCGGCAGCATCGCCCCGATCCCGAGACCGGTGAGGAAGCGGAGCGCGCCCAGCGCGGCGGCGGACGGCGCCAGGGCGGACGCCGCCATGAGCACCGTGATGAGGCTGAGGCTCGCGATCGTGACGGGACGCCGTCCGACCCGGTCGGCCAGCGGCGCGATGCCGATGGAGCCGATGGCCATGCCGACGAGGCCGGCGGACAGCAGCAGCCCGAGACCGCCCGGCCCGAGACCGAACTCGGCGCTGACGCTCGCGCCGGTGAAGGCCATGACGAGGATGTCGAAGCCGTCGACGACGTTGAGGAAGATCGCGACGACGACGGCTGCGGTCTGCCGCCCGGTCATGCGGCCGTGGCCGATCACGTCGCGGACGTCGGTGGGTGTGGTGCTCATGGTGCTCCTGGATCGGTGGCTGGTCGGTGGGTCAGGGGAGGTCGAGGGTGAGGACGGCGGGCCCGCCGCCGGCACTCGCGCGGTCGTCCCCGCGGGCGGCGCGGGAGACGCACGTGCACATCCGGCGGGTGGTGCGGTGCTCGTCGGCGGAGAAGAAGACGTCGCGGTGGTCGACGTGGCCGTCGACGTCCACGACGTCGACCTGGCACAGCCCGCACTCGCCCTTGCGGCAGTCGTACATCATCTCGACACCGGCCTCGGCGAGGGTCTCGAGCACGGTCGAGTCCGCCCGCACCGTCCGGGTCAGCCCGAGGCGGGGGACGACGACCTCGAACTCCTCGGGGGTGAACCACCCCGACGAGCCGAAGGTCTCGAACCGCAGGTGGTGGACGGGCAGGCCCGCGTCGGCCCACGCGCGCCTGACGGCGTCCATCAGCCGGATCGGCCCGCACATGTAGACCTCGGTGTCGTGGCCCTGCGGGTGGGCCGCGATCTCCGCGACGAGAGCGGCGACGTCGAGGGGCGTGCCCTCGTCGTCCACGTGGACGCGGGCCGCGTCGCCGTGCCTCGCGACGACGTCGTCGAGGTAGGCCATGGCGCCCCGGGTGCGGCCGGCGTACACGAACGCGTGGTCGGCGCCGCGGCGGGCGAGGACCTCGCCCATCGCGAGCAGCGCGGTGATCCCGACGCCACCGGCGAGCAGCACCTGGCGGGCGTGGCCGGGGCGGAGCTCGAAGTTCTGCAGCGGCTGGGTGCAGCGCAGGCGGTCGCCCACGGCCAGGGCGTGCATGTGGCGGGACCCGCCGCGGCTGTCCGCGACCGCCAGGACCGAGAGTGTGACCTCGGTGGCGGTCGGGTCGGAGGACACGACCGAGTAGGAGCGGACGTCGCGGCGTCCGCAGCCCAGGTCGACCTCGACGTCGAGGTGGGACCCGGCCGGCGCGCGGCGGGGCTCGCGAGCCTCGCGGCGCAGCGTGATCCGGCGGATCCCGTCCGCGACCTCGGTGGCCTCCACGACCTCGGCGTCGCCCCAGCGGGGCCTGGCCTCGGCGACCACGTCAGCCCGCCCGGTGCAGGTCGGTGGGCCGGTCCGAGGACTCCTCCAGCCGGCCCTCCGCGCGCAGCATGCGGTCGAGGATGCGACGCACCCACATGCCCCCGGCGTCGATGTTGAGGCTGTAGAACTCGTAGTCCGGGTTGGCGTCGATGGCCGCCTGCTGGGCCGTCAGCATCGCCTCGTCCTCGGCGAAGACGCCCTCGACGCCCTGGCGCAGCTGGGTGGTGATGAGCTGGGACTCGAGGCGGTAGTTGCGCATGAACGCCCAGAAGTAGTG
The DNA here is from genome assembly GCF_947489365.1 of uncultured Nocardioides sp. Lineage (GTDB taxonomy): Bacteria > Actinomycetota > Actinomycetes > Propionibacteriales > Nocardioidaceae > Nocardioides. The sequence continues at coordinate 433,741 of NZ_CANLDB010000004.1, read as the reverse complement.
GCAGCTGCGGTCCGTCTCCGGGGTGATCGTGTTCATGACGTAGCCGTTGACGCCCTGCGATCGGTCGCCCTCGGGCGCGCCGGTGCCGGCCTTGGCGACGCCGACGTCGATGCAGATCGTGGACGGCGCCTGGTAGTGGATGATCTGCCAGCGGTCGACCCTCCCGGTGAAGTCGGGGAAGCGGTCGCGCATGTTCTTGGCCCAGAACGGCGGCGGGTCGATGTCGCGCATCCAGCGCGAGACGGTGACCGTGTCGCCGTCGTGGGTGGTGTCGAACTCCGACTCGGACAGCTCGGCCTGCCCGATGCTGCTGCCGTGGACGAACTCCTCGTGGGTGAGGTCCATGAGGTTGTCGAGCACCAGCTGGTAGTTGCACGGCGCCTCGATCAGCAGGCCGTCGCCGGCCCACTCCGGGGAGTCCATCTGGCTCATGTCGGGGACGAGGTCGGGGTCGGCCTTCTCGGCGTCCCCGACCCACACCCACACGTAGCGGTACCGCTCGACGACCGGGTACGACGGCACCGCCGCGGACGGGTTGACGGTGCTCTGCGCCGGCATCGAGGTGCAGCGGCCCGACGCGTCGTACCGCAGGCCGTGGTACGGGCACTGGATGCCGCCCTCGGGCGTCAGCTCGCCCATCGACAACGGCGCGAGGCGGTGCCAGCACGCGTCGGCGAGCGCGGCGGCGCGCCCGTCGGGGGTGCGGAAGAGCGCCAGCGGGCGGCCCGCGACGGTCCGCGCCAGCGGCGTCCGCGCGGTGACCTCGTGGTCCCACGCGGCGACGTACCAGGCGTCGAGGGGGTGGGGGAAGATCTTCGCGGTGGTGGTCCGGTGCTGGTCGAGCACGCTCACGGCTGCTCCTCGGGTCGGGGGATGCGGGTGACGGCGGTCACGACTGTGACCGCCCTCACGACCCCTGCGGAACCCGGGATTTCACTCAGTGAAAGACGAGCCCTCGGGACCGGGGTCCGTCGACTCGAAGCGCACCACGACCTCGTCGTACGACGAGCCGCCGAGCTGGCGGGTCACCGACCGCGCCGCCGTCCGCACCGCGGCGGCGAGCGCGGGCACCTCGGCGCCGTCGGCCAGCACGACGAGGGACAGCGCCGCCAGCACCTCGCCGGCGCGGTCGCGGACCGGCGCGGCGACCGACAGCGCGTTGTGGGTGACCATCCGGTCGCTCACCGCGAAGCCCTGACGGCGGACGTCGGCCAGCAGCGCGCGCAGCCGGACGGGGTCGGTGACGGTGTGCTCGGTGTAGCGGGGGAGCGGCCCGTCGAGCACGGTCTCGCGGACGTCGTCCGGCGCGTGCGCCAGCAGCACGAGCCCCACGCCCGGCGCGTGCAGCGGGAAGCGGGAGCCGACCCGGGTCATGACCGGCACCGCGAAGCGGCCGGCGATGCGTTCGACGAAGACGAGCTCGGTGCCCTCCCGCACGGCGAGCTGGACGTTCTCCCGGGTGACGACGTACAGGTCCTCCAGGAAGGGCAGCGCGGCCTCCCGGAGCCGCTGGCCCCGCGGGGCCAGCGACGCGAGCTCCCACAGCCGCAGACCCACCCGGTAGCGGCCGTCGGGCAGCCGCTCCAGGGCGCCCCAGGCGACGAGCTCGGCCAGCCGGCGGTGCGCGGTGGGGACGCTGACCCCCGAGCGGCGGGCCAGGTCGGACAGGCTCAGCGCGGGGTGCTCGCGGTCGAAGGCGTCGAGCAGGGCCAGGACCTTGCCGGTCACGCTGCGGGCGTCCACCCGGGCCATCCTGCCGCGCCGCGCCGCCGAGGAGCCGCCGAGTTGCGTCCCGCGGAGCCCGGTTGACAGGGTCGTCGGCGAGGCGGAGCGAGCCGGGGGAGGTGTCCCCGCGCCCGCGTCGGGAGGGCGGCGGGTGCCGACGATCGAGAAGCGGGACGCCCCGCGCCGGGCCGACCGACCGCCGCACGGCGGCCTGCGCGCGGACGTCGAGGGACTGCGCGGCGTGGCCGTGGGGATGGTGCTGCTTTACCACCTCGGCGTGCCCGGTCTCGGGGGCGGCTTCGTCGGCGTCGACGTCTTCTTCGTCATCTCCGGCTTCCTCATCACCGGGCTGCTGCTGCGGGAGGTCGACCGCACCGGCACGGTGTCGCTGCGGTCCTTCTACGCCCGCCGCGCCCGGCGGCTGCTGCCCGCCGCGAGCCTGGTGCTGGTGGTGACCGCTCTCGCGGGCTGGTGGGTCCTGCCGGGCTCCGCCCAGGAGAACCTCGGCCGCGACGTCGCCTCCTCGGCGCTGTACGTCGTCAACTGGGAGCTCGCCGGACGATCGGTCGACTACCTGGCCGAGGGTGAGTCCCCGTCCGTGCTGCAGCACTACTGGTCGCTGGCGGTCGAGGAGCAGTTCTACGTCGTCTGGCCGCTGCTGGTGCTGCTCGTGCTGGTCGTCGCGCGACGCCGGGGCCTGCGGGCGCGGCCGCTGCTGCTCGGCGCCGTCGGCGGGGTGGGGCTGGCCTCCTTCGCCTGGTCGGTGCACCTGACCGCGGTCGACCCCGCGGCGGCGTACTTCGTGACGACGACCCGGGTCTGGGAGCTCGCCCTCGGTGCCGTGCTGGCCTTCGCTGCTCCGCGCCTGGGCTCCCTGACCGGCCGGGCGCGCGCGGTCCTCGGCACGGCGGGCGCCGCGCTGGTGCTCGTCAGCGGTCTCGTGCTGAGCCCGGCGACCGGCTGGCCCGGCGCGGCCGCGCTGCTGCCGACGGTGGGCGCCGCGGCGCTCCTGGCCGCCGGCACCGGCGCCGGAACGGCGGGCGCCGCGCGGCTGCTCACCTGGCGGCCCCTCGTGGCGCTGGGCGGGATCTCGTACGTCCTCTACCTGTGGCACTGGCCCCTGATCGTGCTGGCCCGCGCCTGGCACGGGCCCCTCGGGTGGCTGGACTCGGTCGCCCTGGCCCTCGCCGCGGTGTCGTTGGCCTGGTTCACCGGCCGGCTCGTCGAGGACCCGCTCCGCTTCCACCCGCGCCTGGTCCGCCGCGCGGGGACGACGCTGCTGGCCGCCGGCCTCGTCACGGCGGTCACCGCGGGCACCGGGGTGGCCCTCGAGCGGACCGTGCCGGCGTTCGTCGTCCCGGCCGACGCCGACGCGCCCGGTGCGCGCGCGCTCGTCGACGACCCCGCCGCCCGGACCTGGCGGGTGAACCGCGACCCGGAGCGCTTCTACACCTCCCGCGGCCCCGTGCTGCCGGACCCCTCGGTGGCGAAGAAGGACGGCCTGCTGCGCCGGTGCCAGGTCAGCCGCGACGTCACCGAGCCCCGGCTCGGCGGCGACTGCGTGTTCGGCGACGTCGACTCCGACGAGCGCGTGATGCTGCTCGGCGACTCGAAGATGGGCCAGTGGTTCCCCGCGGTGGAGCGCATCGCCGAGCGGGAGGGCTGGCGGCTCGACGTGCACCTGAAGTCCTCGTGCCCCGTCTCCCGCACGGGCGTCGAGCAGAGGTGCACCGACCACACCGACGCGGTCCTGGACGCCATCGCCGACGACCCGCCGGACCGGGTGCTGCTGTCGCAGTTCCTCGGCAAGGGCCAGTACGACCACTCCGACGACGGCCTCGAGGCCGCCGTCGGCGAGATCGTCGACGCCGGCGTGGAGGTCGCCGTCCTGGCCGACAACCCGGCGCCGCCGACGGACGCGACGTACGAGTGCGTCGAGCGGCACCCCGGGGAGTACCAGGAGTGCGCGTTCGACCGCGGCGACGCGGTGGCGCGGAGCGGGACGCCCCGGCTCGCCGCGCTCGCGGACGCGCTCGACCTGACGGTCCTCGACGTCGACGAGTGGATCTGCCCGCCGGGGGGAGCGCGCTGCCCCGCCGTGGTGGCCGGGACGCTCGTCTACCGCCAGGGCAGCCACCTCACCGGCACCTACGTCCGCTCGCTCACGCCGATGCTGCACCGCGAGCTGGCCCGCGTCGGCTGGGCGCGGACGCCGGTCGCCGAGATCCGCCTCGGCCGGGGATGAGCGGGCGGGCCACGGGTGGCCACCGGGGCGGCCCGGGGCGACGTGGCAGACTCCCGAGCATGCGCAGCCGCACCGCGGGGGACCGCGCCGCCGAGCTCCGGGCGGCCATCGACCAGACGGGGTACTACCCCGACGTCGTCGGTGACGGCGTCCGCGCTGCCGTGGCGGGCGAGGAGGTCACCGCCTTCTACGTCCACCACGAGCCGACGTTCGACCGCGACGAGGTCCGGCGCCACATCACCGTCGTCGCGCTGACGCCGACGCGGATGATCCTCTGCCACACCGACGAGCACGCCGGCGACGACCTGCTGCCCGAGCCGTACACGTCGACCTCCACCGAGGCCATCCGGCTGTCGTCGGTCCGCTCGGTCGTGGTGACCCGGATGATCGCGAACCCCACCGCCGGACCGACCCCGCCCGCTGAGGCGGTCGTGACCGTCGGCTGGGGCGGCGGCGGCCGGGTCGACCTCGAGCCCGCCGGCTGCGACGACCCCGACTGCGACGCCGACCACGGCTACACCGGCGTGATCGCCCCCGACGACTTCTCGCTGCGGGTCTCCGCGGCCGCCGACGGCGGGGACGCCGTCCCGCGGCTGCTCGCCTTCGCCGAGTCGCTGTCCGCCGCCACGCACCAGCAGTGAGCGACGGCGCCACCGACTTCGTCGAGCCCCGGTACGGCGACCGCACCCTCGGCGACGTCCTCCCCGCCGTCGCCGCGGGGCTGGGTCTCGAGCCCGACGTGCTGGGCGAGCCGCCCGCCGGGCTGGCGCTGCCGCCCTCGACGGCGTACGTCGTGCTGCTGGTCGACGGCCTGGGGGCGCAGCTGCTCCAGCAGCACGCACACCTGGCGCCGTACCTCTCCTCGCTGCCCGACGCGACCGGCACCGGGCCCGGGGCCACCGCCGGGGTGCCGTCGACGACGGCGACGAGCCTGACCTCGCTGGGCACAGCGCTGGTCCCGGGCACCCACGGCGTGGTGGGGTTCACCTCCCGCATCCCGCACACCAGGCGCCTGCTCGAGGCGCTGCGCTGGGACGACGCGATCGACCCGCGGGAGTGGCAGCCGCACCCGACGGCCTTCGAGCGGCTCGCCGAGGCGGGAGTGGCGACCACGACGGTCAACCAGCGCGCGTTCCGTCGCTCCGGACTCACCGTCGCCGGGCACCGGGGCGCCGCGTGGGTCGGCGCCGACAAGTCGGGGGAGCGGATCGCCGCCGTGTCCGAGGCCGCCCGTCGTACGCCGTCGGTGACCTACTGCTACGACGGCGACCTCGACTGGGTCGGCCACCGCCACGGCGTCGACTCCGACGCCTGGCGCGCCCAGCTCGCCGCCTGCGACGCCGACGCCCAGCGCCTCCGCGCCGCCCTGCCGCCCCGCGCGACGCTGGTGGTGGTGGCCGACCACGGGATGCTCGACGCCCCGCAGGCGTCCCGGGTGGACGTCGCCGCGGAGCCCGCCCTGCGCGAGGGCGTGGACCTGCTCGCCGGGGAGGCCCGCTTCCGGCACCTGTACGTCCGCCACGGCGCGCTCGACGACGTCGTCGCCGCCTGGTCGGCCCGCCTCGGAGGCGGGGCGCTCGTCCTCCCCCAGGAGGAGGCGGTGGCCCGCGGGTGGTTCGGCCCGCCCGGCACCCCCCTGGACACGGACGTGTCCCCCCGGGTGGGCGACGTGGTGGTCGCCTGCCGGGGGGACGTGGCCGTGTTCGACTCCGACCGCTTCGCCTACGAGACGCGGCTCGTCGGGCTCCACGGCTCGCTCACCGCGGCCGAGATGCTGATCCCGGTGCGGGTGGACTGAGCGTCCGGGTCCCGGGGCCTCAGCGGTCCTGGCGGCTGTCGAGGACGGCGAGCTGGTCGTCGAGGGTGACGTCCCACTGGGTGCCGTCGGTCTTGACGACCTCGACCTCGTAGGCCTCGTCCGGGTCGTCGCTGCGCTCGACCGCGGTGGCCTCGCCGTCGCCGACCTCCTCGACAGCGGCGGCCGCCACGCGCTCGCGCTCCGCTCCGGTGACGGGCACGTCGTCGGCCTCGCGACCGGTGACGTCGGTGTCCTGCTCCCCGTCGTCCCAGCCGTCGTCCTCGCGCTCGCGCTGCACGACGGCGAGGTCCTCGTCGAGGCTGATGCTCCAGGTCACGCCGGTGGCGTCGAGGACGTCGACCTCGTAGGCCTCGCCGCGGTCGTCGCTGGTCTCGGCCTCCAGCACCTCGCCGCCGCCGACGGCGTCGATCGCGGCGGCACCGACGCGGTCACGGTCGCTGCCGGTCAGCGGGCCGGAGTCGCCGGTGGCGGCGTACGCCACGCCGGCGCCGCCGAGGCCGAGGACGGCGACGGTCGCGACCGCGGGGATCCAGACGCGCTTCCGGGTGAGGGTGCTCGTGCGGGAGGTGGTCGTGGTGGGGGTGGTGTCGTTCATGGTGGGGTCCTCTCGGGTGGGGGTTCGTGCTGATGGACCCACGTTCCCGTGACCTCGCTGAACTGGACCTGAAGCCGCCTGAAAGGGCGTTCAGGAAGCCGCGTCGGGAGCGGTGGACGGCAGCCGGACGACGAACCGCGCACCGCCCAGCGGAGACGTCTCGACCCGGGCGTCCCCCCCGTGGCGGCGGACGACGTCACGGACGATCGCGAGACCGAGGCCGCTCCCACCGGCGTCGCGGCTCCTGGCCTCGTCGAGCCGCACGAAGCGCTCGAAGACCCGCTCGCGGTCGGCCTCGGCGACGCCCGCGCCGTCGTCGTCCACCCGGAGCACTGCGCCCCGGGGTTCCCCGGCGGTGCCGATCGACACGGTCGAGCCCGCATGGCGTGCCGCGTTGTCGACGAGGTTGCGGATCACCTGGCCGAGCGCGACGGGGTCACCGAGGACCCTCACCGGGCCGACGCCGGAGGTGTCGACCGTGACGGCGCCGAGCCGTCGCAGCCGGGTCGCCTCCGCGAGGGCGAGGTCGTCGAGGTCGACCTCGACGGCCGGCGTGCGACGTCCCTCGTCGGTGCGGGTCAGCAGCAGCAGCGACTCGACGAGTCGCTGCATGCGCAGCGTCTCCTCGAGGGTCGCCTCGGCGAGCTCGCCGTCGTCCATGGCGCCGGGGTGCGTCGAGGCGACCTCGGCGGTCTGCCGGAGGCTGGCGAGGGGGGAGCGGAGCTCGTGGGAGGCGTCGGAGACGAAGCGTCGCTGCTTCTCGGCGGAGTCCTCGAGGCGGTCGAGCATCCGGTTCATCGTCTCGGCCAGCCGGTGCACCTCGTCGCGGGACCCCGGGACCGGGACCCGTCGGTGCAGGTCGTCGCCGCCGATGGCGTCCGTCTCGGTGCGGATCCGCTCGACCGGCGCGAGCGCGCGGCCGGTGACGACCCAGGTGGTGGCGCCGACGACCAGGAGGACGGCGGGCAGGCCCAGCGCCAGCAGCGGCACGAGGGCGGCGACCGAGTCGGCGACCTCCTCGGCGGGGACGGCGACCGTGACGACGTAGTCGGAACCCTGGCCCTCGGCGTCCCCCTCCGCGTCGGCGGTCGCGACCACCCACTGGCCGGGCACACCGCTCACGCGGCTGCCGCCGTCGTCCAGGGGGAGCCCGGCGGGCAGCCCGGTGGTGGCGACGACGAGCCTGCCGTCGTCGGTCGCGACCTGCTCGAGGACGTCCTCCGACAGGTCCTCGGCCTGCTCCCGGGGGTCGTCGGTCTCCCCGTCCTCGTCGGGGTCGGGCGCCTCGCCGAGGGAGTCGGGGGGCCCGGACGCCTCGACCTGCGCGGCGAGCGCGTCGGCCCGCTGCTCGGCGCTGGTCTCGAGGCCCTCGGTCAGCGAGGCGCGCAGCAGGAGCACGAGCGCGACCGCGCCCACCACCAGGGCGAGGGCGACGACGAGCACCGCCGCGGCGGTCGTCCGGGTGCGGACGGAGGCGCGGGAGAGCCGGGAGCCCGCCCGCTTAGCCACCGTTCCCCGCCAAGCGGTAGCCCGCGCCGCGGACCGTCTGGATCGCCTCGCGCCCGAACGGGCGGTCGATCTTGTTGCGGAGGTGCCGGACGTAGACCTCGACGATGTTGGGGTCGCCCATGAAGTCGTCGTCCCAGACCGAGTCGAGGACCTGTCTCTTCGACACGACGTCGTCGACGTGGCGCATCAGGTGCTCGAGCAGGGACAGCTCGCGGGCGGTCAGGTCCAGCGGCGTCTCGGCCCGCCACGCCCGGCGGGCGGCCGGGTCCAGCGAGAGGTCGCCGGCGCGGAGCACGGTGGGTCGGGCGCGGGCACCGCGGCGGGCGACGGCCCGCAGCCTCGCGACGAGCACCGGGAAGGAGAACGGCTTGGTGAGGTAGTCGTCGGCGCCGGTGTCGAGGCCCTCGACCTGGTCCCACTCGCCGTCCTTGGCGGTGAGCATGAGGACGGGGGTCCAGTTCTCCTCGGCGCGCAGGGTCTCGCAGACCTTGTAGCCGTTGATCCCGGGCAGCATCAGGTCCAGCACGATCGCGTCGTAGTCGTTCTCCCGGGCGTACCAGAGCCCGTCCGTCCCGTCGTGGGCGACGTCGACGGCCATGCCCTCGGCCTCGAGCCCGACCTTCAGGGCGCGGGCGAGCCGCACCTCGTCGTCGACGACGAGCACGCGCACGACGCACCTCCTGGGTCGGGAGGTCCTATCGTCCCCGACGTCGGCTGAACGTCGGCTGAAGACTCACACGTAGCCGGTGCCATGTCCCTGGTCGCCGACGCCCCGGGCGTGGTGCTGGTGGGCGTCGAGGCCGTGACGCGCGTCCGGGCTGGGAGTGCCGCCGGCGTCCGGTGCGTGCCCGACGCCGCCGGCGAGGTCACGCTTGAGACGGGAGGTGCGGCGCCAGTCGTAGGCGAAATAGGCCGCGACGACCGCGACGGCCGCGATGCAGATCCAGGTGAACATGCTGCCCCCGTACGTCGAGGGGCGTCCGCGAGGCGCCCCCGGAGGGCGATCTTATCCGAACGGCAGGGGGTCGGCCGCGAGCGACGTGGCCCGGGCGCGGGCGGCGGTGAGGCGGCGGCGGTGGTGGCGACGGCACAGCACCTCGTAGGCGACGTCCGGCTCCTCACCCGCGGTGAGGGGCCCGGACTCGACGTCGCCGACCACGATGACCTCGCCGTCGGTGACCATCACGCCGTCCTCGGTGCGGGCGTTGTGGGTGGCGCGCTCGCCGCACCAGCACAGCGCCTCGACCTGCAGCGTCAGCATCCGGTCGGCGAGCTCGACGAGCCGTGCGGTCGCCGGGAACAGGCGGCCGCGGAAGTCGGTGAGGATGCCGAACGCGAAGACGTCGATCGACAGCTCGTCGACGACCTTCGCGAGCTGGTCGATCTGCTCGGGGGCGTAGAACTGGGCCTCGTCGCAGATCATGTAGTCCACCCGGCCCCCTTGGGTGAGCAGGCCGACGACGTGGTTCCAGAAGTTGAGGTCCCCGGTGACCTCGGCGGCGTCGTGGGTCAGCCCCAGGCGGCTCGACAGCGTGGCCGCCCCGGCGCGGTCGTGGGCGGTGAAGATCCGTCCCACCCGGCCGCGCGTGCTGTGGTTGTGGTTCGTCTGCAGGGCCAGGGTCGACTTGCCGGAGTCCATCGTCCCGGTGAAGAAGAGCAGGTCGGCCACGGGCGGCGATCCTTCCACACGGCCCGGGTCCGATACTGGCCGCGTGGAAGCGAAGTATCCGGGCACCTGCCCCGCCTGCGGCGGCGCGGTCTTCCCCGGCGACACCATCGTCCGAGCGAGCGCGAAGGATCCCTGGGTCCACGAGGGGTGCCGGACGACGGCCGCCGCCGCGGCACCGAGCAAGACCGCGAAGGCCGGCCGCTCGCGCCCCCAGCGTGACGCGATGAGCGAGCCGACCGGGGCGATCGAGGTGTTCACCGACGGCGCCTGCAAGGGCAACCCGGGCCCCGGCGGCTGGGCCTGGGCGGCCGACGAGAAGACCTGGGACTCCGGCCACGAGTCGCCCAGCACCAACCAGCGCATGGAGATCCGGGCGGCGTACGAGGCCGTGAAGGCGCACCCGGGCCCGCTCGTCGTCGTCAGCGACTCGACGTACGTCGTGAACTGCTTCCGCGACGAGTGGTGGAAGGGCTGGCGTCGGCGCGGCTGGGTCAACGCCGCGAAGAAGCCGGTCGCCAACCGGGACCTGTGGGAGCCCTTCGTCGACCTCGTCGCCGAGCGGCTGGACGGCGGCGAGCCCATCGCCTTCCGGTGGGTCAAGGGCCACTCGGGCGACCGGATGAACGACCTCGTGGACCGGTTGGCCGTCGAGGCGAGTCACCGGGCGGGGTGAGAGGCGGCCGATCTGGTTACTGTCGGACCATGGACTACAGGCACCTCGGCAACTCGGGTCTCAAGATCTCCGAGATCACGTACGGCAACTGGCTCACCCACGGCTCGCAGGTCGAGAACGACGTCGCCACGCAGTGCGTGCGCGCCGCCCTCGACGCGGGCATCACGACGTTCGACACCGCCGACGTCTACGCGAACACCCAGGCCGAGACCGTCCTCGGCGACGCACTGAAGGGCGAGCGACGCGAGTCGCTGGAGATCTTCACGAAGGTCTACTTCCCGACGGGCCCCAAGGGCCCCAACGACACCGGTCTGTCGCGCAAGCACATCCTCGAGTCCATCGACGGCTCCCTGCAGCGGCTCCGGACCGACCACGTCGACCTCTACCAGGCCCACCGCTACGACTCCTTCACCCCGCTCGAGGAGACGATGCAGGCGTTCGCGGACGTCGTCCGCGCGGGCAAGGCGCACTACATCGGCGTCTCGGAGTGGACCGCCGACCAGCTCCGTGCCGGCGTCGAGCTGGCCCGCGAGCTCGGGTTCCAGCTCGTGTCGAGCCAGCCGCAGTACTCGATGCTGTGGCGCGTCATCGAGGACGAGGTCGTCCCCACGAGCCGCGAGCTCGGCGTCTCCCAGATCGTCTGGTCGCCGATCGCCCAGGGTGTGCTGTCGGGCAAGTACAAGCCCGGCCAGGACCTCCCCGAGGGCTCCCGCGCCACGGACGAGAAGGGCGGTGCCGACATGATCAAGCGCTACATGCGCGACGACGTGCTCGAGCGCGTCCAGCAGCTCGCCCCGATCGCGCAGGAGCTGGACCTGACGATGGCGCAGCTCGCCGTCGCCTGGGTCCTGCAGAACGACAACGTCGCCGCCGCGCTGATCGGCGCCTCGCGGCCCGAGCAGGTCCACGAGAACGTCGCCGCCGCCGGCGTGACGATCCCCGACGAGCTGATGAGCCGGATCGACGAGGCGCTGGGCGACGTCGTCGAGCGCGACGCCTCCAAGACCGCCGAGCAGACCCCGAAGGAGCGGTTCTGCTGAGCGCCGCATCCTCCCTGCCCGGTCCGGTCGTCTCCGTCGCCGACCTCGCCGCCCTGGTGGCGGCGGGGCCGGTGACGCTGCTCGACGTCCGCTGGGCGCTCGGGGCGACCGACGGGCGCCAGCAGCACGAGGCCGGCCACCTGCCCGGGGCGTCGTACGTCGACATGGACGAGGTGCTCGCCGACCACACCGCCCTCGAGGGCGGGCGGCACCCGCTGCCCGACCGTGACCTGTTCGGGGCGTTCATGCGGGCGCTCGGCGTCCGCGCGGACGTGCCGGTGGTCTGCTACGACGACGTCGGCGGGACCTCCGCGGCGCGGGCCTGGTGGCTGCTCCGGCACCACGGGCACGAGTCCGTCGCCGTCCTGGACGGCGGCTTCTCGGCGTGGGTCGCGGCGGGCCAGCCCGTCGAGACCGGCCCGGCGCCCGAGATCGAGCCGGGGGACTTCGAGCCCGTACCCGGCGCCATGCCCGTGGTGGAGCCGGACGACCTTCTCGACGGCCGCGTCGTCCTCGACGCCCGCCCGGGTGAGCGGTTCCGCGGCGAGGTCGAGCCCGTCGACCCCGTGGCGGGCCACGTGCCGGGCGCGCGCAGCGCCCCGGCGGTCGAGAACCTCGACGGCGAGAAGCGGCTGCGGCCGCTGGAGGAGCTGCGCGAGACGTACGCCGCCCTCGGGGCGCTGGGGGACGACGAGGTCGCCGTCTACTGCGGCTCCGGCATCACCGCGGCGCACGACGTCCTGGTGCTGGAGGCACTCGGCCGGACCGCGGCGCTCTACCCCGGCTCGTGGAGCCACTGGGTCACCGACCCGGACCGCCCCGTCGAGGTGGGCCCGTGAGCGACCACACCGACGACCCGAGCCTGCGCAAGCTCGGCCTCGGCACGGCCGCCCTCGGCCGTCCGGAGTACATCAACCTCCACACCCGCACCGCCGATGACCTGGGGGACTCCCGCTACGACCGGGACACCCTGGAGCGGCACGCCCACGGGGTTCTCGACGCGGCGTGGGACGCGGGGATCCGCCACTACGACACGGCGCGGTCCTACGGCGCCGGCGAGGCCTTCGTCGGCTCCTGGCTCGCCGCCCATCCCGGCCGCCGCGAGGAGGTCCGCCTCGGCTCGAAGTGGGGCTACACCTACGTCGCGGACTTCCGCCCCGGCGCCGACGTCCACGAGACCAAGGACCACTCCCTCGAGACGTTCGAGCGGCAGTGGGCAGAGACGCAGGAGGCGCTGGGCGGTCCGCCGGACCTGTACCTGGTGCACAGCCTGACCTCGGACTCACCCGCGCTGGACGACCGCGACCTGCTCGCACGGCTCCTGCAGCTGAAGGAGTCGGGGGTGCGCGTCGGCATGTCGACCAGTGGCCCCGACCAGGGCGACGTCCTGATGCGGGCGCTGTCGCTGCCGGACTGCCCGTTCACCACGGTGCAGTCGACCTGGAACGTGCTCGAGCGTTCCGTCGAGCCCGCCCTCGCCCGCGCCCACGACGCCGGCTACCTCGTCGTCGTGAAGGAGGCCCTGGCCAACGGGCGCCTCGCGGAGTCCGACGACCAGGCCGCCCAGGCGCTGGCCGCGGCCATGGCGCTGCCGTACGTCGACGTCGTCCTCTCCGGCGCGAGCAGCGTCGAGCAGCTCCACGCCAACGTCGCGGCGACGTCGTACGAGGGGGAGGCGTTCGACCTCCCGCCGGAGTCGCCCGAGGACTACTGGGCCACGCGGAAGTCGCTGGCCTGGGCCTGAGGTACGCCGTGACGACACCCGAGGAGAGGTGCGACCGGCTGCTCGCGGAGCTGCAGCGGCTGTTCGCGACGCAGGAGTCGTCCTTCGTCGACGCGCTTCTCGCCAGCGCCAGGGACACCGGCACGTCCTTCACCCTCGTCTGGTCGGTCGGGAAGGGCAGGTACACGTTCGGGAAGTCGTGGGACATGGCGTACCTGGACCGCGCCTTCTCCGGCGAGACCATGGAGCAGGTCGCCGACGACATCTGGGTCGGCGAGATCGACGAGCCGAACGGGCCGGGGACCTTCGATGCCCAGCGCGCGGAGGGCCTCGTCGCGAACGTCCACGACGTCCGCTGGCTGGACCGCGACTGACGACCGACCGAGGCCGATCGGTCTACGTGCGCAGGTGGAAGGTGGCTTCGCCGTCGGCCCAGCGTGTCTCGTAGCGGGGGTCGTGGACGCGGCGGTGGTGGTGGGGACACAGCAGGGCGACGTCTGCGAGGCGGGTCTTGCCGCCTTTCGCCCATTGTTCGAGGTGGTGGCCGTCGCACCAGGCGGCGGGGACGGTGCAGCCTCGGGCTTGGCAGTGGTGGTGGGCGATCTCGGCGGCTCTGCGGAGGGCGCCTTCGATGAGGCGTCGGGTGCGGCCGGCGTCGAGGATGACCGACTTCCCGGACAGCACGTAGGGGTAGACGCGGGCGTTGCAGAGCAGGCGTCGGGCTTGTTCGTAGGTGATCTCGACACCAGTGGTGGTGGTCGCGAACCCCGCCTCGACGAGGTCCTGGCGGAGGGCTTCTTCGTCGATGAGGACGGCGACCGACACGGCGGTGCCGTGGCGGTGGGGCAGGTCGGTGGTGTCGAGGGTCTCCAGCAGGGTGCAGAACGCCTGCCCGCGGCGTTCGGGGCCGGTGAGGTGCTGCCCGTCATCAGCCTTGCGCTGCTCAGAGCCTTCGCGGTTGTCAGGGTGGGCGGGGTTGCCGATCGCGTCGAGGAGCATGTCGAGGATCGAGGCGTGCAGCGCGGAGATGTCGGCGGTGAACCGGATCAGGCCCTCGCCGATGGGCTTCGCGGACAGCTTGGTGCGGCGCCAGGCCTCGCGTTCGGCGCGGGCGAGGCGTTCGGCCTCGATGCGGTCGGCGACCTCGGGGGCGACGGTCTCGAGGATGCGTCGGCCGAGGTGGGTGACCTCGGCGGGGGTGAACTCGGTGCAGTAGCCGACCAGCATCTCCTCCGCCGCGGCCATGGTGGTCTCGTCGACCAGGTCCGGTGGGAGGGCGTCGAGGCAGTCGACGACCGCGCGGGCGTGGTCCAGCGACGCCCGCCCGTCGAGCATCGCCGTCGCCAGCACCCGCCGCTGCGCGACCCGGACCCCGAGGCGCGCCTCACTACCCACCCGACGGCCGTTCAGGTGGAGCCGGTGGGCGAGCCAGTCCGCCGGGGTCCGTGCGCCGGTGGTCGAGGCGACCCCGTCAGCGCCGGCGGTCGAGGTGAGGGTGGTGAGCTTGAGCGCGGCGAGGCGGGACTCGCACTGCGCCAGACCGACCAGCAACAACCCCTGGTCGGTGGCGTCCAACCAGCCCGGATCGGTCCCCGACGCGAGGGCCGCGGACGCGGCGTCCAGGGCGGCCTCCATGGTCGCGACAGCATCGAGCAGCGGGTGGGAGCCCTGCTCCCAGCCCGCCTCCCGTACCGCCTCGGTGACCATGGATCGAACATACGTGCGACCACCGACATCGACGGGCGCTATCGGGCGTCATCCACAGCCCTGAAGATCACGGATCGGCAACGGTCCAGATCGCCCAGCGACGGTCGACTCACCGGGTCCCGAGGCTCGGGCCCAGCGGCCCCCACACCTCGACCACCGGTGGCTGTGGTCGTCACTCCGGAGGTCCAGCCACGGAGCGCACGAGGGTCGCGACGCCGGGGTGCACGAGGGTCAGCCCAGGCAGCTCATCGGGGGAGACCCAGCGGAGGTCGTCGTGCTCCGCGGGGGCCGCGTTGACGACCTCTCCGTCCCACCGGGTGACGAGGAACGCGTGCATCCGGAGCGTGGGGTCGTCGACCAGGAGCGGGACGGGTGCCGGGTCATGGATCTCGACGCCGAGCTCCTCGCCGCACTCCCGCCGTACCGCCTCCTCCGGTGTCTCGCCCGCCTCGACGTGGCCCCCGACGAGGTCCCAGCAGTCGGGGTACCACCGCCGACGCTGGTGGCGGTGCGCCAGCAGCACCTGACCGTCACGGATGAGGACGGCGACGGCGATCGGCACTCGGTCGGCCACGGTGCGCTCAGCCCAACTCGTCGCCCACCGCGCCCGCCCAGATGACGACGGCCCGGGCGCCGGGGTCGGGGGTGCCCTTCACCCGGTCACCGAGGTACGACGACCGGCCGACCTTCGCCGCCGTCTCCGCGGTGGACGCGGTGCCCTGCTCGGCCGCGGCGACGGCGTCGCGCCAGGCGGTCGCGGGGTCGTCGCCGGCCTCGAGGTGCTGGGCGAAGGACGTCGCGAGCGGGACGAGCGCGTCGAGCATCGTGCGGTCGCCGACGGACGCGCCGCCGACCTCGGCGATGCCGTCCGCGCCGGCCTCCAGCGCGGCGGCCCAGGCGGCAGGGTCGGTCGAGCCCGACTCCTCCAGCGACGCCGCGGCACGCATGAGCAGGATCGAGTAGAGCGGGCCGGAGGTGCCGCCGATCGCCCGCCGCAGGGTCGCGGAGGTGTCGCGGAGCGCGCCGACGGTGTCGGCGGCGTACCGGTCGATCTCGGCGAGGACGGCGTCCGCCCCGCGCTCGAGGCCGGTGCCGAGGTCGCCGTCCCCGACCTCGCTGTCGAGGCGGGTGAGCTCGGGCTCGGCAGCCTTGAGCGACTCGCAGGCGGCGACGAGCCCGCGGCGGACGACGCTGTCGGCCGCGAGTCGCTCGCCGGTGGGCTCCTTGGCGGGCGCCGGGGGAGCGACGGCCTCGGGCTCGGCGACGAGCCCCTGGTGCGGCGCGGGCCAGGCGGCGGTCTCGGTGGGGGCGTCCAGGAGCCCGAGCAGCTCGTCGTCCACCGCGAGCACGGAGACGGAGACGCCGGGCATGTCGAGGGCGGTCAGGAAGCGACCGACCCACATCCGCTCGACGACCAGGCCCCGCGAGCGCAGGCGGGCCAGCGCGCCACGGGCGACGACGTCCAGCTCGCTGGGCGGCGTGGTGCCGAGGTCGTTGACCAGCAGGACGACGCGCTGGCCGTCGGCGAGCCGGGCGTCGTCGGCGACGGCGTCGACGAGGCGGGCGGTGGTGTCGTCGGCGCTGACGAGCGGACCCCGCTCGACGCCGGCCTCCCCGTGGATGCCGAGGCCCCACTCGACCTCGTCGTCGGCCAGCGTGAAGCCGGGCCGCCCGACGGCGGGCACCGTGCACGCGCCGAGGGAGACGCCCATCGACCGGACGTCGTCCGCGACGCGCTGGGCGACGGCGCGGACGGCGGCCAGGTCGTCCCCGCGCGCGGCGGCGGCACCGGCGGCCTTGTGGACCAGGACGGTCCCGGCGATGCCGCGGCGGCCCGCGTGGTCGCCCTCGACGGAGAGCGACACGTCGTCGCCGACCACGACCATCTCGACGTCGGTGCCCTCGGCGCGGGCCAGCTCGGCGGCGAGACCGAAGTTGAGGCGGTCGCCGGTGTAGTTCTTCACGATCAGCAGGACGCCCGCGGACCGGGCCTGCTCGCCCGCCGCGATCGCCCGGACGGCGGCCAGCACCGCGTCGGTGGACGGCGAGGTGAACATGTCACCGACGACCGCTCCGGTGAGCATGCCGGGGCCGACGTACCCGCCGTGCGCGGGCTCGTGGCCCGCCCCGCCGCCGGACAGCAGCGCGACCGTGCCGTCCAGGTCGGCGTGGTCGCGCCGGAGCACGACCGTCTCGCCCTGGAGCAGGACCAGGCCGGGCGCACCGGCGACGAGACCCTCGAGCATCTCCGGCACGACGTCCGCGACGTCGTTCAACAACTTCTTCATGCTGGTGACCCTAGGCGTCGCGCCGGATGTCCGACAGGTCCGACGACGACTACCGCGGTCAGGTGGATCTACCGCGGTGTCCTGGCGCGAGAAGCCCCGCCAGGGCCGTGTCCAGCGGCCATGACACCGCGTGACATGTCCCGGCGGGTCGCCGAGCCCGAACCCGGGCCCCGGACGCGGCGGCCTACCAGTGCACGCCGCGGAAGACCTGGGAGAGCAGCGCCCGCTCGGAGTCCGTACGGCGGTCGCCCGACTCGACGTCGCCCTTGGCGGCGGCGGAGTCGGGGAAGACCTTGTAGGCCTGGTAGAGCACGCGGAACGCCGTCTTCGGCGTCAGCGTGTGCGCGACCGCGCCGAGGTTGCCGAGCGCGGTGTTGATCTCGTGCGGCTTGCGGACGATCGCGGTGACCACCAGGTCCGCGGCCTGGGCGGGCGAGATGGCGGGGAAGCGGTCGTACAGCTTCGTCGGCGCGATCATCGGCGTCTTCACCAGCGGCATGTGGATGGAGGTGAAGGTGATCCCGTTGCCGAACAGCTCGGAGGCGACCACGGTGCTCCACGCGTCGAGCGCGGCCTTGGAGGCGACGTACGCCGAGAAGCGCGGCGGGTGGGTCTGCACGCCGATCGAGGAGATGTTGACGACGTGTCCGGAGCGCTGCGGTCGCATCGCGGGCAGCAGGCCCATGACGAGGCGGATCGCGCCGAAGTAGTTGAGCTGCATCGTCCGCTCGAAGTCGTGGAAGCGGTCCTCGGACAGCTTCAGCGACCGCCGGATGGAGCGGCCGGCGTTGTTGACCACGACGTCCACCGACGGCAGCTCGGCGACGAGCTGCTCGCAGAGCCGGTCGATGGCCTCGAGGTCGGACAGGTCGCAGGGCGCGACCACCGCGTCGCCGCCGCGCTCGATGATGTCGGCGCGCAGGTCGTCGAGCTTGTCCTTGCTGCGGGCCACCAGCACGGGGACGCCGCCGAGGCGGGCGACCCGCCAGGCCGTGGCCTTGCCGATGCCCGAGGAGGCGCCGGTGATGACGACGTACTTCCCGTCCAGCTCGGCCCGCGCCGCCCGGTCGCGCGGCACGGCCGGGTCGAGCTGCTCCTCCCAGAAGGACCACAGCTCGGCGGCGTACGACGACACGGGCGGCACCTCGATCCCGGAGCCGGCGAGGGCCGCCCGGGTACGGGTCGAGTCGAACACCGACGGGAAGGTCGAGTGGGCGAGGACGTCGGCCGGGATGCCGGTGCGCCCAACGGTCTGCTCGAGCACCGCCTGGACCGGACGCGATCCCACGAACGACGGCAGCCACGAGCCGGGCCGCAGCGCCCGTGGCACCGACAGCGCCCGCAGCAGCCCCCGGTCGACCGGCGTGGCGAACTGCGGCGCCCCGGCCGCCGCGCAGAACGCGTTGACCAGGTCGACGACGGGCACGGGCTCGGGGTCGACGAGGTGGAACGCCTCGCCGTCGCGGTCGGGCGTGTGCATGAGGTGGTCCATCGCGGCGGCGACGTAGTCGACGGGGACGACGTTCGTGTCGCCGAGGTCCACCCCGACGAGCGGCACCCAGCCCGGCAGGCTGTCGCGCAGCCGCTTCAGCAGCCCGAAGAAGTAGTACGGACCGTCGACCTTGTCGATCGCGCCGGTCTCGGAGTGGCCGAGGACGATCGCGGGACGGTAGACCCGCCACGGGACGTCGTCCTGGGTGCGGACGAGCTTCTCGGCCTCGAACTTGGTGCGGTGGTACGGCGAGGTCAGCGTCTGCCCCTCGTCGAACATCGTCTCGTCGAAGCGGCCACGGTGGTCGCCGGCGACCGCGACGGAGCTGACGTGGTGGAAGCACCCGACGTCGAGGGCGGCGGCGAGCTCGAGGGCGTTCGCGGTGCCGCCCACGTTGGCCGCGTCGTTGGCCGCGTCGTCGGCGGCCATGTCGTAGACCGCGGCGACGTGGACCAGGTGGTCGATCGTGCCGCGGTGCTCCGCGACCCAGGCCTCGTCGACCCCGAGGCCCGGCCGGGTGAGGTCACCGACGACGATCTTGACCCGCGAGGACTCCCAGCGGGCGATCCGCCGCTCCATGCGCTCGACCGAGGCCGCTCGCGTCAGGACGTGCACGTCCCCGGTCCGTCCGGACAGCAGCGTCTCGACGAGATGACGCCCGATGAAGCCCGTCGCGCCCGTGACCAGATACGTCATGACGGGAGGCTAGTCGTGGTGGCTACCCGTGGGTAGGACTACTCCTTGCGCCCGCCGAACATGATCTCGTCCCAGCTCGGCACCGAGGCGCGGCCCCGCTTGCGGCCGCGCTTGCGACGGGGGTCGTCCCCGTCGTCCTCGGCGGGCGGCGTGGCAGCCGTGCCGGCGCCGTCCTCGCTCACGGGGTCGCTGGACTCCGAGGCGCGCACCTGCTCGAGCGCCTCCTCGGTGGCGGACGCCGCAGCCGCCGGGGCGCCGGCGCCGGGCGAGGACTCGTCCGTCTCGCCAGTCGGCTCGGCCACCAGGCGCAGCGCGTCCCCGCCCAGGGGCAGCTCGTCGTCGGCCACCGCGACCAGGCGCGGGGCGCTCGTCACGGCGTCGTCGTCCCAGCCGTCCGTGAGGGCGGTCGGGGTGTCCGACTCGGGTCCGACGACCGGCTCGGGGTCGTCGCCGACGAGCCAGCGGGCGTCGTCGTCGTCCAGCAGGACGAAGTTGCCGGGCGGGTCGAAGGTGAAGCGCGCGAGGCCGCCGCGGTCGGCGGTCGTGTACGACGCGGTGAGGACCCAGCGGCCGTCCTCGCGCTTGCGGGAGTCCCACTCGACGGCGGTGGGGTCCTCGTCCAGGCCGCGCAGGCGGGCGGCGACGGCGTCGCCCAGGATGCGGTGCCCGGCGTCGCCGCCGGAGCGGCGCACCGAGGAGCGCTGGGCGCGCTGCGCCATGTGGGCGCGCTCCGCGAGGACGGGGCGGGCGTAGACCAGCACCTTGTCGACGGTGGACCCGGCGGCCTCCGCGACCTCCTCGGCGGTCGCGCCCGCACGGATGCGGGCCTGGATGTCGCGGGGGCGGAGCGGTACGGGCGCGTCCATGGTGGCCTTCCCTGCAGGGGGTCTCGCCGGTGTGGCTCCGGCCGAGCGATCGTCGTGGTCCCGTTGACACTGGTGGCCCACGGCAGCGCGGAGCCCGTCGTCGACGGGCAGGAGGAACCGGCGACCCTCGTCGTCGAGGAGCACGAGGAGGCCGTCGTCGGTGCCGTCGAGCGTCAACCGCTCACCGTCGCCCGTCATGGTCCGCTCGTCCCTGCTCCCCGGCGCCGACCCGGGTGGGCACGGCGCCCCGTTGCTCCGTCCGACCGAGCCTACGACAGCCCGGGGCGCCGGAGTGGGACGCCGGACCCCTAATGTCTCGGGGGTGTCGTGGACCGACTACCCCGTGGTGCTGGTCGTGCTCGACCTGCTGGGGATCTTCGTCTTCGCGCTCGCCGGCGCGCTGGTCGGCGTGCGCCGCGACCTCGACGTCTTCGGGGTCCTCGTCCTGGCGGGGACGACGGGCCTCGGCGGAGGCTTCGTCCGCGACGTCCTCATCGACGCCACGCCACCCGCCGCGCTGACGGACTGGCGCTACCTGCTCGTGCCCGTCTTCGCGGGTCTGCTGACCTTCGTCGCGCACCCCGCGGTGGGGCGGTTCGAGCGGCCCATCGGCGTCCTCGACGCCTTCGGGCTCTCCTTGTTCTGCGTCGCCGGGGCGCTCAAGGCCGCCGAGTACGGCCTCGGCCCGGTGCCCGCGGCGCTGATGGGGATGGTCACCGCCGTGGGCGGCGGGATGGTCCGCGACGTGCTGGTCGGCCAGACGCCCCAGGTGTTCGCCGACGCGACCCTCTACGCCACGCCCGCCCTCGGCGGTGCCGCCGTCGCGGTCGTCGGTCTCGAGCTGGGGGCGGCGGCGATCGTGGTCGCACCGGTCGGCGCGCTGGTCTGCCTCACCTGGCGGCTGCTCGCGATCTGGCGGCAGTGGCAGGCCCCGCGCCCGCGGGGCCCGGCGAGCGTCTGAGGTCTCAGGGCCCCAGCACGCGCCGCAGGTAGGCGTTGGTGAACAGCCGGTCGGGGTCGAGGCGGTCCCGCAGGGCGAGGAACTCGTCGAACAGCGGGTACGCCGGCGCGAGGTCGGCGGCCTGGCGGCGGTGGACCTTGCCCCAGTGGGGGCGGCCGTCGAGCGCCATCAGGGCGGCCTCGACCTCCGCGAAGTAGGGCTCGTGCACGGCGCTGTGGTGCACGTGGACCGCGACGTAGCAGGTGTCGCGGCCGTACGCTGGCGACAGCGGCACGTCCTCGGCCACCGCGGTGCGGACCTCGACCGGGAAGCCGATGCGGTGGGCGTCGGCGATCCGGCGCACGGCCGCCAGCGCGTCGGGGGCGGCGGCCAGCGGGACGGCGTACTCCATCTCGCGGAAGCGGACCCGGCGCGTGCCGGAGAAGACCTCGTGCGACGGCTCGGTGTATGTCGTGCCGCCCGCGAGGGCGCCGACGAGGCGGTTGACGCGGCCGGTGAGCGCGGGGACCCGCGCGGTGAGGGCGGTCGCCACCCCGAGGGCGCCGTTCGCGACCAGCTCGTCGTCCACCCAGCGGGCGACGCGGCCGCGGGAACGGCTGGGCGCGGGCGCTCCGGCGGCCACGCGGTCGTTGACCCGCAGCAGGCAGCGGTCGGTGCCCGGGAACCAGTAGGCGTCGACGTGGTCGTGGGCGCCGATGCGGTCGTCCAGGCCTCCGACCAGCTCGTCCCAGCCGACGACGCGCTCGGTCGCCGCGAGCCGGTACGCCGGCTCCACCGCGAACGTGACTGACGTGAGGATCCCGAGCGCCCCGAGACCGAGGCGGGCGTGGGAGAACGCCTGCGGGTCCAGCTCCGTCGACAGGGTGAGGTGCTTCCCGGTGCCGGTGACCATCCGCAGCCCGACCAGCTGGGCGGCGAGCCCGGCGACGCGCCCGGCGGCGCCGTGGGTGCCGGTGGAGACGGCGCCCGCGACGGTCTGGACGTCGATGTCGCCCACGTTGGACAGCGCCAGGCCGAGGCGGGCGAGCTCGCCGTTCAGGTGGTGCAGGGTCGTGCCGGCGAGGACCTCGACCGTCCCGGCGTCGCGGTCGACGTCGAGGATCCCGGTGAGCCGGTCGGGGCGCACCAGGGTGTGCTCGGGCGCGGCGACCGCGGTGAAGCTGTGACCGCTGCCGACCATCTTCACCGCCCGGTGCTCGTCGCGGGCGCGCTCCACGAGGGCCACGACCGCGGCGGGGGTGCGGGGGTGCTCGACGACGCGCGGGACGGCGGTCTCGAGCCGCGACCAGTTCTGCCAGCGGTTCACGCGGTCACCGTAGAGGCCTTCGCGGGCGCCCGCACGACGGCGGCGGCGACGATCCCGATCACACCGGACGCCGCGCAGACGCCGAAGGCGGCGGAGGCGCCGTACGCGTCGATGGCCAGGCCGCCCAGCGCCGCGCCGGGGGCGAGCCCGGCGGAGATGCCGGTCGAGAGGATCGCGATGCCCTCGGTGAGCCGGGACGAGGGGACGACCGCCTCGGCGAGCGACATCGCGGAGATCAGGGTGGGGGAGATGGCGAAGCCCCCGGCGAGCAGGACGACCGCCATCAGCCACACCGGTCCCACGAAGGCCAGGGGGACCATCGCGGCGGTCAGCACGCCCATGCCCCAGCGGAGCCGGTGCTCGGGCCCGCGGCGCCACGTCACCGCGCCGACGACGACCCCGGCGAGCAGGCTCCCGGCGGCGAACGCGGCCAGCAGCGGGCCGGCGGCGGCGGGGACGCCGGCCTCCTCGGCGTACGCGACGGTGATGACCTCGACCGACCCGAACAGCCCGCCCAGGCTGAGGCAGACCACGGTCAGCGGCACCACGGCACCCCACGGCATGGCGGCGGCCACGGTGCCCACCGGCGCGCGGCGACCCCGTGGGGTGGGTGGCGGCTGGGTGCCGCGCTGGGCGGCGAGCCCGAGGGTGCCGAGGACGCCGCTGGCCACCGCGACCGCCAGGCCCGCGGCGGGGTCGAGGGTGGTGGCGAGGAGGGTGACGATCACGGGGCCGAGGATGAACACCACCTCGTCGGCCACGGCCTCCAGCGCGAACGCCGTCTGCACCCGGGCGCCGTCGTCCAGGACGTGCGACCAGCGGGCCCGCACGCACGCCCCGACCTGCGGCAGCCCGCAGCCGGCGACGACGGCCAGCAGGGTCGTCGTCCACAGGGGGAGGCCTGCCTCGACGGACCACACCGTCGCGGTCAGGCCGACGCCGAAGAGCAGGATCGCGGGCGGCAGAGCGCGCGCCTGCCCGTAGGTGTCGGAGAGCCGCCCGTGGACGATCGTCGCGACGGCCTGGGCCAGCACGTACGCCGCGGCGACCGACCCCGCGGCGCCGTACGAGCCGGTGCGGGCGGACACCAGCAGCACCAGCCCCAGGCTGACCATCGAGATCGGCAGGCGCGCCACCAGCCCGGTGGCGCTGAACGCCGCCGCCCCGGGCACCACGAGCACCCGGCGGTACGTCTCCAGCACGAACCGAGCCTAGGAGGTGGTTCCGCCCGGACCGCGGTCGGCTCAGGACCCCGGCTCGACCCACCACTCCTCGGGGAGCTCCTCGCCCGCGGCGAGGAGCTCGGGCGTGGTCATCGGCCCGACGGCGGGGTCGACACCGATGTCCTTCAGCCCGGCCAGGGTGAACAGCGCGAGGTCGGTGTCGTCGTCGAGGTCCTCGGGGATCGTCGGCCCGGCGAGGTAGAGGAGGACGTCGGACTCCGGGTCGGCCCGCTCGGTGAGGACCTGGACGATGCCGGGGTCCTCCTCCGGCTCCTCGGCCTGCCAGCTCACGAGCTGACGGCCACCGTCACCGAGGTCGTCGTCGGTGCACCCGTCCTCGTTCTCGTCGTGCCCGCACGCGACGTCGCCGGTGTCGGCCGAGGTCGTGGCCACCTGCAGCAGGGTCCCCTGGTCGTCGTCGGGGTCCACGGGGAGCCGCAGGGTGATGGACACGGCGTCGTCCGGGGCCCTGTCGTCCAGCTCGCCGGCCTCGATCGAGAGCGGGTCGACGTCGACGTGGGTCAGCACCGCCGCGGCCAGCGCCTCCGGCGTCGTGGGTTCCGTCAGCTCGGACGTCCCCACCCCGTCGTCCCCGGAGCCGGAGCCCGAGCCGGAGCCCGAGCCAGAGCCGGAGCCTGGGCCGGGGTCGCTCCCGCAGCCGACGAGCAGGCAGGAGGCGAGCAGCGCGCCGAGGAGGGGACGGGTCGGGGTGGTCACGGCCCGAGGCTGCCCCGCGGCGTCCGGGGCCAAACCGGGCGCTCAGGGCACCAGGTAGTCCGAGTCGCGCGCGTCGGTGATCGCCATGTGGCCCGGTGCGTGGGTGATGGCGTACGCCGGGCGCGAGGCGGTGATGGCGGCCTGCGGGGTGACGCCGCAGGCCCAGAACACCGGGACCTCGCCGGGGCGGACGTCGACGGCCTCGCCGTAGTCGGGGGCGTCGAGGTCGGCGATGCCGATCGCCGCGGGGTCGCCGACGTGCACGGGGGCGCCGTGGACGGCGGGGTAGCGCGACGTCACCCGTACCGCGTCCGCCACCTGCGAGGCGGGCACCGGCCGCATCGACACCACGAGCGGGCCGTGGAGCGTCCCGGCGGGACGGGTCTCGACGTTCGTGCGGTACATCGGCACGTTGCGGCCCAGCTCGACGTGCCGGACGGGCACCCCGGCGCGGGCCAGGGCGTCCTCGAACGTGAAGGAGCAGCCGATCAGGAAGGTGACCAGGTCGTCGCGCCAGTACGGCGTCGCGTCGTCCACCTCCGCGACGAGCTCGCCGTCGACGTGCACGCGGTAGGCGGGCAGGTCGGTGCGGACGTCGCCGGTGAGGATCGACAGCGACGTCGCCCCCTCGTCGCTGACGTCCAGCACCGGGCACGGCTTGGGGTTGCGCTGGGCGTAGAGCAGCAGGTCGTAGGCCCACGCGGCCGGCACTGCGACGAGGTTCGCCTGCGTCCACCCGTCGCACCACCCCGACGTGGGCGTCCGCAGGCCGTCGCGGAACAGGGCACGTCCCTGGGCCGGAGTGAGCGCGCGGGGGTCGGTCGGAGGCAGGGCGGTCATGGCGGTACTCATGGCAGGCGGGGTCCCTTCACGGTGCGGAACCGGACCTCCTGGCCCGGGACGGCCTGGGCGGCCAGCGGCAGGTCCTCGGTCACCACGCAGGCGACGACGGGGTAGCCGCCGGTGACCGGGTGGTCGGCGAGGAAGAGCACGGGGAGTCCGTTCGCGGCGACCTGCACCGCGCCGGCGACGGTGCCCTCGCTCGGCAGCTCCGCGTCGGCGTACGCCGGGGACCGCTCGAGCGCCGGCCCGTCGAGCCGCAGCCCGACACGGTTGCTGCGGGCGTCGACGGTCCACGGCCGGCGCAGCGCCGCCAGGGCGTCGTCGGTGAACCAGTCGTCCCGGGGGCCGAGGACGACCCGCAGCACGACGGTCCCGTCGGTGGGCGTGGCCAGCGGGGCCTGGTCGAGCGCGGGTGGGGCGTCGTCGGGCGGCGGCCCGACCTCGAGCACGTCCCCGGGCGCCAGCGGGGCGCCGAGCCCGGCCAGCACGTCGGTGCTCGCCGAGCCGAGCGGCCGGTCGACGTCCACCCCACCGCGGACGGCGACCCAGCTGCGCAGGCCCGCCCCGGGGGAGCCGAGCCTCACCTCCGCGCCGTCGGGGACGGAGACAGCGGCCCCGACCCCGTGCGTACGACGGCCCGCCGACGTGGCCACGGTGACGTCCACGGGCGCGCCGGTGACGGCGAGCAGCACCTCCCCGCGGGCCCGCAGGGCGAGGCCGCCGAGGGTGACCTCCAGCCCGGTGACGTCCTCCGCGTTGCCGACCAGCCGGTTCGCCAGCCGCAGGGCGCCGGGGTCGAGGGCGCCGGACTCGGCGACCCCGAGACCGGCCAGGCCGGGGCGGCCGAGGTCCTGCGGGGTCGTCAGGGCGCCGGTGGCCACCACCTCCAGCGCGCTCACCGCCCGACCTCGCGGAACCGGACACGGGCGCCCGGCGTGAGCAGGGCCGGGGGGTCGCGGTCGACGTCCCAGGTCGGGGTGGTGGTCGATCCGATGAGCTGCCAGCCGCCGGGGGAGACCCGCGGATAGACCCCGGAGAACTCCCCGGCGAGGCCGACGGCGCCGACCGGCACCCGCGTGCGCGACTCGGGCCGTCGCGGCACCTCGAGCGGGTGCGCGTCGCCGTCGACCAGCACCGGCACGAGGTAGCCGAAGCCGGGCGCGAACCCGGTGAACGCCACCCGCCAGGTGGTCGCCGTGTGGCGGCGGACGACCTCGGTCACGTCGCAGTCGAGGTGCCCGGCGACGTCGGTGAGGTCCTCCCCGTCGTAGGCGACCTCGATCGTCACCTCCTCGCTCGCGGTGGGCACGGCGTCGGGCAGCGACAGGCGCGCGACCGACTCGACCGTCTGCTCGAGCGAGGAGGAGGAGGCGCAGCGCACCAGCAGCGTCCGGGCGGCGGGGACGACGTCGACGACGCCCGGCAGGGCGCCGGCCTCCCGGGCGGCGGCCACGGCCGCGTGCAGCCGCAGGACGGTGTCGAGGTCGTCGACCTCGGCCAGCGCGGCGGCGTCGCCGCAGGGACGCCACCTCACGCGAGGGCCCGGAGCCCGACGCCCGCGCCGGTCAGTCGCTCCCGCACGGCGCGGGCCATGCGGACGGCGCCGGGGGAGTCCCCGTGGACGCAGACCGAGTCGGCCTCGACGGCGACGTCGCTGCCGTCGACGGCGGTCACGACGCCCTCGGTGACCAGCCGCAGCACGCGGTCGGCGACCTCGTCGGCGTCGGACAGCACGGCGCCGGGCTCGCGGCGGGACACCAGCGTCCCCTCGGCGGTGTACGCCCGGTCGGCGAACGCCTCGCGGTGGGTGACGAGCCCGCTCTCGCCAGCCAGCCGCAGCCACTCCGAGCCGGGCAGCCCCAGCACGGGCAGGGCCTCGCCCGTCGCGCCGGCGTACACCGTGACCGCCTCGACGACCGCCGCCGCCTGGGCGGTGTGGGTGACGATCGCGTTGTAGAGGGCGCCGTGCGGCTTGACGTAGCGGACCCGGTCGCCGGCCGCGCGGGCCAGGCCGTCGAGGGCGCCGAGCTGGTAGAGGACGTCGGCGACGAGGTCCTCGTGGGCGACGTCGATGAACCGGCGGCCGAAGCCCGGCAGGTCGCGGTAGCCGACCTGGGCGCCGATGACGACGCCGTTCGCGACCGACGTGGCACAGGAGCGCCGGATCGTCGTGGGGTCGCCGGCGTGGAAGCCGCAGGCGACGTTGGCGCTGGTGACGATCCCGAGCATGGTCTCGTCGTCGCCGAGCCGCCAGGTGCCGAAGCTCTCGCCGAGGTCGCTGTTGAGGTCGACGACGCGGGTCGAGGGAGCCGCCATCAGATGCCCTCGAGCAGCGCCATCACGGCCGGGACGCCGACGCCGAAGGTCGCGAGCCACGCCAGCGCGCCGATCACCAGGAGCCAGCGGGGGTAGACGTAGCCGTGCATCACCTCGCTGCGCCGCCAGGCGACCCACAGCAGGAGGCCGAGGCCGACGGGGAGGATGAAGGCGTTGAACGCGCCGGCGAAGACCAGCAGGGTCACGGGCTGCGTGCCCAGCGCGACGAAGATGGCGGTCGAGGCGACGATGAAGCCGACCACGACCCAGCGCTCGTAGTCGGTCACCCACTGGCCCATGACCTTGAGGAACGACGTCGAGGTGTACGACGCCCCGATCACCGAGGTGATGGCCGCGATCCAGATGACGGCGCCGAAGAAGATCCGGCCGACGTCGCCGAGCGCGGCGGTGAAGGCCGAGGCGACGGGGTTGGCCTCGTCGAGCTGCGCGCCGGTGGACACGACGCCGAGCACCGCGAGGAACAGCACGATCCGCATCAGCGCCGTGATGGCGATGCCGAGGACCGAGGCGCGGGTGATCTCGCCGACCTGCTCGACGCCCCGGACGCCGTTGTCGACCATGCGGTGCGCGCCGGCGTACACGATGTAGCCGCCGACGGTGCCGCCGATCAGGGTGGCGACGGCGAGCCAGCTGATCGTCTCCGGCGCGACCGTCTGCAGCAGCGCGTCACCGACGGGCGGCGAGGTCGTGAGCGCGACGTACGAGGTGAGCGCGAGCATGACCACGCCGAGGACGACGACGATCCGGTCCATCGCGACGCCGGCCCGCTTCACCAGGAACACCACGATCGCGAACGCCGCGGAGACCACGGCCCCGATGCGCACGTCGAGCCCGAACAGGGCGGCGAGGCCGAGGGTGCAGCCGGCGATGTTGCCGATGTTGAAGATCAGGCCGCCGAACACGTCGAGGCCGGACAGGACGTAGCCGGAGCCGGGCACGGCGGTGTTGGCGAGGTCCTGGGCGCGCCGTCCCGAGACGCCGATGATGCGCCAGATGTTCAGCTGGATCGCGATGTCGACCAGCACCGAGGCGAGGATCGCGAACGCGAAGGCGGCGCCCAGCTGGATGGTGAAGGTCGTCGTCTGGGTCAGGAAGCCGGGGCCGATGGCCGAGGTGGCCATGAGGAACATGGCCCCGACGAACCCCTTCCGGCCGGCGACCTTGAGGGCCTTCGACTCCGGGGACGCCTCCGGCGCGGCGGTGGGCTCGTGATGTGTCATGGGTCACGAACGTAGAGATTGTTCAACAACTCGTCAAGGATTGTTGAACAATGAAGGGCCTGCTCAGCCGCCGACGGCCCGGCACAGCTCCTCCCGGGCGGTGGCCAGGTAGTCCCGCAGCTCGCTCTCCGCCGCCGCCACCTCACCCCGCCGCAGCATGTCGACCATGCCCCGGTTGCGGGTGAGGTACGGCGCGTGGAGGTCGCGGCCGGAGGCCACCTGGGCGAACGCCAGACGCTGCTCGGCCAGCACGGAGAGGAACATCTCGTCGAACCGCGGGCTGCCCAGGGCCGTGACCAGCAGCTGGTGGAAGCGCAGGTCGGCGGTCGAGACCGCCGCCCAGTCACCCGCCGCGGCGTCGGCCTCCGCGGCGCCGACGACGGCGTCCAGCTCGTCGACGCCGACCAGCGGCAGCCCGCCCGGCTCGAGGGCGAGGCGGACCCGGTAGATGTCGCGGACGTCGTCCACGGTGAGCGTCCGGACCGTCACGCCCTTGTTGGCCTCGTGGACGACGAGCCGGTCGCGGGCGAGCAGCCGGAACGCCTCCCGGACCGTGTTGCGCGACGCCCCGAGGGCCGTCGCCAGCGCGGCCTCCCGCAGCGGCTGGCCGCTGCCGAGCTCGCCGGTGAGGATGCGCTCGGTCAGGTCGCGGGCCACCTGCTCGGCGAGCCCGCCGCGCGGGGCGTCGGTCATCGGCACGGGCCCGATCCTGCCAAGACGCCCCTCAGGACGTCGGCGACGGGGCTCCGTCGGCCCGGCCGTGCCGGTCCGGCCACGCGTCGTCCCCGATCTCCGCGTGGTCCACGGTGGTGACGACGAGGTCGTCGCCGTCCTCACCCGAGCACGCGCGGGACCACACGGCACCCAGCCTGCCTACGATTGACGGTGATGACCACCCTGCCGGACGAAGCCGCGCCCACCCCCGACCCCTCGCCGTACGACGCGGTGCTGCTCGTCTCCTTCGGGGGGCCTGAGGCGCCCGAGGACGTCGTGCCGTTCCTCGAGAACGTCACCCGCGGGCGCAACATCCCCCGCGAGCGGCTGGAGGAGGTGGGGGAGCACTACTTCCAGTTCGGGGGCCGCTCGCCGATCAACGACCAGAACCGCGCGTTCCTCGACCTGCTGCGCGCCGACCTCGCGGGAGCGGGCGTCGACCTGCCCGTCTACTGGGGCAACCGCAACTGGGACCCGTACCTCACCGACACGCTGCGGCAGATGACGGCCGACGGGGTGACCCGCGCCGCCTGCTTCGTGACGTCGGCGTACTCGTCCTACTCGGGGTGCCGGCAGTACCGCGAGAACCTCGCCGCGGCCCGCGACGCCGTCCCCGCCGAGGTCGGCACAGCCCCGAAGCTGGACCGCTTCCGGGTGTACTTCGACCACCCCGGCTTCCTCGAGCCCAACGTCGACGCGGTCCTGGCGGCGCTGGCCCAGCTGCCCGAGGACGTCCGCGACGACGCCCGCCTCGTGTTCGTCACGCACTCGATCCCCACGTCGATGAACGACGCCTCCGGCCCGCCGGCGCTGGGCGGGGGCGCGTACGTCGCGCAGCACACCAGCGTGATGCACGCGATCGTCGCCGAGGTCGCGCAGCAGACCGGCCGTACCCACGGCGCCGACCTCGTCTACTGCTCGCGCTCCGGCCCGCCGCAGGTGCCCTGGCTCGAGCCCGACGTGAACGACCACCTCGCCGCGCTGAAGGAGGCCGGCGCCTCGGCGGTGGTGATCGCCCCCATCGGCTTCGTCTCCGACCACATGGAGGTCGTCTACGACCTCGACACCGAGGCGCTCGAGACGGCGCGTGGGCTGGGCCTGCCCGCCGTCCGCGCCGGGACCGCCGGCACGGACGCCCGGTTCGTGGCCACGGTGCGCGACCTGCTGCTCGAGCGGGCCGCGGTCGAGCGCGGTGACGACGTGGCCCGCGCCAGCACGGGAGGCCTGGGCCCGGCCTGGGACCGCTGCGCCGTCGACTGCTGCGCGAACGCCCGGCAGGCGCTGCCCGTCGCGGGCGGCATCGAGGAGGCGTGAGCGCCCCCGACGCACCCAGCGCCCCGGAGCCGGTCGACGCCGCCGCGCTGCGCGACCTCGCGCTCGCCGTCGCCCGCGAGGGGGCGGCCCTGGTGCGCGAGCGCCGCGCCGGGGTCGTGGAGGTCGCGGCCACCAAGACCAGCGACATCGACGTCGTCACCGAGGCCGACCGGGCGTGCGAGGCCCTGCTCCGCGAGCGGATCGCGGCCGCCAGACCCCACGACGCGTTCCTGGGCGAGGAGAGCGCCGACGACGAGCACGCCGTCCCCGCGGACGGCGTCCGCTGGATCGTCGACCCCATCGACGGGACCGTGAACTTCCTCTACGACCTCGGCCAGTACTCCGTCTGCGTCGCCGCCGAGGTCACCACCGGCGGGGTCAGCGAGGTCGTCGCCGGCGTCGTCGTCGACGTCCCCACCGGCATCGAGTACGAGGCCGTGCTCGGC
The DNA here is from genome assembly GCF_947489365.1 of uncultured Nocardioides sp. Lineage (GTDB taxonomy): Bacteria > Actinomycetota > Actinomycetes > Propionibacteriales > Nocardioidaceae > Nocardioides. The sequence goes on along the minus strand of NZ_CANLDB010000004.1, from coordinate 402,613 downwards.
GGCGGTGCCCGTCGGGACGGCGTCCCGCTCGCGGTGCGCGGTCCGGCGCCGATGGCCGAGCGGTTGCTGTGCACCGGCTTCAGCTACGACCGTCGGATCCGGGTGCTGCAGGCCGAGGCGTGGGTGCGGTTGCTGCCGCACGTGCGCGACCTGCGTCGCCGCGGGTCGGCGGCCCTCGACCTGTGCCTGGTGGCCGAGGGACGGGTCGACGGGTACGTCGAGGAGGGCGTGCACCTCTGGGACCACGCGGCCGCCGGGCTCGTCGCCCGCGAGGCCGGTGCGCGGACCCGGGTGCTGCCCGGTGTCGGGGGCCTCGACCTGCTCGTGTGCGGCCCGTCCCACGGCTTCGACGAGCTCGTCGCGATCGTCGAGTGGGCGGGCTTCTCCGCGGGTACTGCTGCGGAATAGGAGGGGCCCGCTCGGGGTTGCCCCGACTCGCCGGACACCGATGTACCGCCCCCGACCGGGATGGTGCACCATGACGGGCCGGAACCACCATGAACCAGGTCCGCACCCAGGCCTCGGCTCACCCCACGATCCACCCTGCACACGGGAGTTGCACACCGACGATGGCCACCGATTACGACGCACCACGCAAGACAGAGGAAGACCAGAGCGAGGAGAGCATCGAGGAGCTCAAGGCTCGCCGCCACGACAAGAACTCGGGCAAGGTCGACGAGGACGAGACCGAGGCCGCCGAGTCGTTCGAGCTGCCCGGCGCCGACCTCTCCCACGAGGAGCTGGCCGTCGAGGTCAAGCCCCGCCAGGACGACGAGTTCACCTGCATGAGCTGCTTCCTGGTCCACCACCGCAGCCAGCTGTTCGACGAGAAGAAGCTCATCTGCCGCGACTGCGCCTGAGCGCACCCCGCACCACGCACGTTCGGAAGCCGCCCCGGAGATCCTCCGTGGGCGGCTTCGTCACGTCCGGACCGTGCACGGTCCCCGGGTCCCGTCAGGTGGTGGCGGGGGAGGCCTTGCTGGCGTCCTGGGAGTCGCCCTGCAGCTCCGGCGGAAGCTTGCCGGTGCTCTTCACGTAGTAGCCGGCGGCCTTGCGGGCCGCGAGCATGCGCGAGATCTGCACGACGGTGCCGCTGGCGGCGGCCCACATGACGGCCTCCCACAGCTGGACGTCGGGGTCGGCCGGGTTGGCCGGCGGGTTCTTGCCCGTGGCGGTGCGCCACGCCGTCTCGAGCGTCTTCTTCGCGACCATGGCCGCGGAGAGGGCCGAGACCAGCGCGAACGCCGAGTAGATCTTCGAGGACTTCTCGTCCTTCGCCATGCGTCTCCTCCTGCTGACCGGGTGTGGTGGATGAGCTCCCGGTGTCCCGGATCACCCTAGCGATGCGTCAGGCGGGCTCGCGCCGGTCGGCGGTGAGGGCCGCGGCCAGGTGGTCGGGGTGCCGCGAGCTCAGCAGCCAGTACGGCGTGGGGTCCGCGGGGTCGGTGATCTCCACCCGGACCGCGCGGTGCAGGTAGGGGCGCAGCAGCAGGTGCGCGCGGGCGTCCGCGTCGACCCCGGCGGCCCGGCGCGTGCCCTCCCGGTCGAGGGCGCGGGCCTCGCCGACGTGCTCGAGCCCGATGCGCGCGCGCCCGGCGTGCAGCTCACCGTCGGCGACCACGATCGTGGCCGAGCCGTAGGTGAGGAAGGCCGCGGCGACGAGTCCCATCACGAGGGCGGTGATCGCCCACGCGGCCAGACCCGGCAGCGCCACGACGAGGGCGAGCCAGAAGGAGGCCACCATCATCGTCGCTTGCACCCACCAGCGAAGCGGGACGGCGAGCCGCTCGTGGTGGGTGGGCGGGGCGTCCTGCACGACCCCAGCCTCCCACTGCCGCGGTGGGCGGGGGAGTCCGGGGCGTCCCGGCGAGCGGGGCGTAGGTTCGCCCCGTGCCCGCGCCCGGACCCGAGATCCTCCTACGACGCCTCGACCCCGGCCTGCCGCCCCCGTCGTACGCCCACCCCGGCGACGCGGGCGCCGACCTGCACACCACGGAGGACGTCGAGCTCGCGCCCGGCGAGCGTCGTCTCGTGTCGACCGGCATCGCGATCGCGCTGCCCGAGGGGTACGTCGCGCTCGTCCACCCCCGCTCGGGCCTCGCGGTGCGCCACGGGCTGTCGATCGTCAACACCCCCGGCACCGTCGACGCCGGCTACCGCGGGGAGGTCAAGGTCCTGCTGGTCAACACCGACGCCGCCGACACCGTCGTCCTGCGTCGCGGTGACCGGATCGCGCAGCTCGTCGTCCAGCGGGTCGAGCGGGCGAGGTTCGTGGAGACCGACGTCCTTCCCGACTCGCCCCGCGGGTCCGGGGGTTACGGTTCTACCGGTGGCTTCGGCCCCCCAGCCGATACCGACCAGACCGACTCGAGGAGCAGCGCACGGTGAGGTTCCGCCGCAAGGACAGCAGCGTGGGCACGGACGAGAAGTCCGCCGCGGCCGACGCCGAGGGCGCGACCGAGGCCTCGGGCCCGTTCGACGTCAGCGACGTCGACCTCAAGGGCACCGAGCGGGTCGACCTCGGCTCGCTGCTGATCGCCCCGTGGCACGGCCGCGAGGTGCGCGTCCAGGTCGACGAGAAGACCCAGGCGGTGCGCTCCGTGCTGGTCGCCGCGCCCGACGGTGCGATGGAGCTCCGCGCGTTCGCCGCTCCCCGCCACGGTGACCTCTGGTCGGAGGTGCGGCCCCAGATCGCCGAGGACCTCACCCGCCGCGGGGGGACCGCGACCGAGCGAGAGGGGCGGTTCGGCGCCGAGCTGGTCTGCCGGATGCCGGTCAAGCGCTCGGACGGGACCGCCGCGGAGCAGCCGTCCCGGGTGATCGGCTTCAACGGCACCCGCTGGCTGCTGCGCGCCACCCTCCTCGGCAGGCCCGCGGTCGACGAGGAGGAGGCGAAGGACTGGGAGGACGCCTTCGCCACGGTTGTCGTCCGTCGCGGCGACCACGCGATGCCGGTCGGGGACCCGCTCCCGATCGTGCTGCCCGACTCCGCGCGCAAGCTGGGCTAGGGGACGTCGTGGGGCGAGGACTGTCCGGCCTGCGTCGCGGCAAGGGTGCGGTGGAGCCCGACGAGGGCGCCGTCGTCGACCCCACCCCGGGGACGGTGAAGGCCTGCCCCATCGGCAGCGCCCCGGACCGCACCCGTGTCCGTCTCGAGGGACACCTGCGCACCGTCACGCTGCGCCCGCGCGGCGGCGTACCGGCCCTGGAGGCGGAGCTGAACGACGGCACCGGTTCGGTGTCGGTCGTCTGGCTGGGCCGTCGGCAGATCGCCGGGATCACCGCCGGGCGCCACATGGCCGTCGAGGGCCGCATCGGCCGCAACGAGAAGGCGCGCGTCCTCTACAACCCGCGCTACGAGCTGCTGTCGTGACGGAACCGTCCGACAAGGCGGCGCCGGCCTCGACGCAGACCGTCGAGCAGGTCGTCCGCGGCCAGCTCTCCACCGCGCTCGGCGGCGTGCGCGGCATGGTGGAGGCCGCCGTCCCGACGCTGGTGTTCACCGCGCTGTGGCTGACCTCGCGGGACCTACGCCTGGCACTGATCTGCAGCGTGGGGGCCGCCCTGGTCCTGCTCGTCGTCCGCCTCGTGCAGCGCTCGTCGGTGCAGTTCGTGCTCAACGCGCTGTTCGGCATCGGCATCGGCGCGCTGTTCGTGACGCTCTCCGCCCGCTCCGGCGGGACCGAGGACGAGCAGGCGCTCGCCTACTTCCTGCCCGGGCTGATCTACAACGCCGGGTACGCCGCCCTCATGGCCCTGTCGTGCCTGACGCGGTGGCCGGTGGTCGGCTTCATGGTCGGCAGCGTCACCGGCGACCCGACCGCGTGGCGCTCCGACCCCCAGGTGGTCAAGCTGTGCACCCGCCTGACCTGGCTGCTCGTGCTGCCCTGCGTCGTGCGCGTCGTGCTGCAGGGACCGCTGTGGCTCGGCGCGAACGGCGACGTCCTCCCCGTCGAGCCCGTCATCGCCGCCCTCGGCGTGATGAAGGTCGTCCTGGGCTGGCCTCTCCAGGTCGGCGCCCTCGCCGCCATGGCGTGGGTCCTCGGCCGCAACGCCACCCCCGTCGCCGCCGAGTCGGCCCGAACGCACGACTGAGGAGTGCCGAGTCGGCCCGGACGCACGCCTCAGGGACGCCGAGTCGGCCCGGACGCACGCCTCAGGGACGCCGAGTCGGCCCGGAGGCACGCCTCAGGGACGCCGAGTCGGCCCGAAGCTCACGGCTCGGCTCGTCGAGCACGGCGAACACCCGGTCGTTCCCCTCCTCGTCCGCCTCCACGAGGACGCGGTTGAGGCCGTCGTGGGCGGCCTCGTCGAGGGTCTCCGTCGCGCCGGGCCACCAGTGCTCGAGCGCCGTACGACCGCGAAAGACCGCGCGTCTGCCGGGGAGGGCCTGGTGGGTGAACACGACGGCGTACTCCAGGACGAGCAGGTCCGACGGCGAGTCGACCATTCGGAGCGTGTCGGGGTCGAGCCGGACCCGGTCCAGGAACACCCGGCGGCCCGCCGCCGCTTCACGCACTCGTGCGGCGGCACGCGCTCGGATCGCCGTCACGATCGCCCCGCGCTCGACGTCGCCGGATCCCACGTCGCGAGCGTACCGAGCGGAACTCGACGTGCGTTCGGGCCGACTCGGCGCCTGCAGGGCGTGCGTCCGGGCCGACTCGGCGCCTGCAGGGCGTGCGTCCGGGCCGACTCGGGCTACCGGGGGTGGCGGGAGGGGGCGAGCAGGCGCTCGAGGTCGGCCTCGACGTCGGCGGAGGCCACGAACAGCAGCTCGTCGCCGCCCTCGATGGGCTGCTCGCCGTCGGGGGTGTAGACCTGCCCGTCGCGCAGGATCGTCACCAGGGCGCAGTTCTCGGGGAAGGGGATGAGCCCCGTCGGCGTCCCCAGGTACGGCGAGTCGTCGGGCAGGGTGAGCTCGACGAGGTTGGCGTTGCCCTGGCGGAAGGTGAAGAGCCGGACGATGTCGCCGATCGCGACCGCCTCCTCCACCAGCGCCGACATGATGCGCGGGGTGGAGACGTTGACGTCGACGCCCCAGGCCTCGGTGAAGAGCCACTCGTTGTCGGGGTGGTTGACCCGGCCCACGGTGCGCGGCACGCCGAACTCGGTCTTCGCCAGCAGGGAGACCACGAGGTTGGCCTTGTCGTCGCCGGTGGCGGCGATGACGACGTCGCAGGCGTCGAGGCGGGCCTCCTCCAGCGACGACAGCTCGCAGCAGTCGGCCAGCAGCCACTCGGCGTCCGGCACGCGCTCGGGCTTGATGGAGACGGGGGCCTTGTCGATGAGCAGGACCTGGTGGCCGTTCTCGATCAGCTCGGCGGCGACCGAGCGCCCCACGGCGCCCGCTCCGGCGATGGCGACTCGCATCGGCGTCCTCAGTCCTTCTCGGGTCCGCGCTCGAAGACGCGGTGGGCGTGGCCGGCGTGCTCCTCGCGGATCACCACGTGGAGCCTGTCGCCCTCCTGGATGACCGACTCGCGGGTGGGCAGGACGCCCTCGCCGAGGCGGTCGATCCACGCGATGCGCGCGCCGGACTGCTCCTGCAGCTGCCCGGCACGGCTGCCCACCCACCCGATCGGCGCGACCAGGTGGTCGACGCGGATCGTGCCGGAGGGGTCGCGGAAGTCGGGCTCGGTGCCCGCCGGCAGCAGCCGGCGCAGCACCTGGTCGGCGGTCCACTTGACGGTGGCGACCGTCGTGATGCCGAGACGCTGGTAGACCTCGGCGCGGCCCGGGTCGTAGATGCGGGCGACGACCTGCTCCAGCCCGAACGTCTCGCGGGCCACCCGCGCGGCGATGATGTTGGAGTTGTCGCCGCTGGAGACCGCGGCGAACGCGTCGGCGCGGGTGATGCCGGCCTTCGCGAGGACCTGCTGGTCGAAGCCGACGCCCGTCACCTTGTCCCCGTTGAACCAGGGACCGAGCCGACGGAAGGCGTCGGGGTCGGTGTCGATGACGGCCACGGTGTGGTCCCGGTCCTCGAGGCTGCGCGCGAGGGTCGAGCCGACCCGGCCACAACCCATGATCACCACGTGCACGGTCCGCACGCTATCCCAGCCGCGGTCCTGCGCACCGCGGGCCGCCGCATGGCTTACCGTTGCCGATCGTGGGTCTCACCGATGCCTCGAAGCGGATCCTCCTCGGCCGCAAGCTGAGGAGCTCCCAGCTGGGGGAGACCCTGCTGCCGAAGCGCATCGCGCTGCCCGTCTTCGCCAGCGACGCACTGTCGTCCGTCGCCTACGCGCCCGACGAGATCTTCCTGATGCTCGCGATCGCCGGCGCGTCGGCGTACGTGTGGTCCTGGCAGATCGCGATCGCCGTCGCCGTGGTGATGACGGCCGTGATCGCGTCGTACCGCCAGACCGTGCACGCCTACCCCTCCGGCGGCGGCGACTACGAGGTCGCCACCGTCAACCTCGGCCCGAAGGCGGGGACGACGGTCGCGAGCGCCCTGCTGGTCGACTACGTCCTCACCGTCGCCGTCTCGATCAGCTCCGGGGCCCAGTACGCCGCGTCCGCGCTGCCGTTCCTCGTCGGGCACGAGGCGACGTTCGCCGTGGTGATGGTGGTGGTCCTGGCCGCGATCAACCTGCGCGGCGTGCGCGAGTCGGGCTCCGTGTTCGCGGTCCCGACGTATGCGTTCATGATCGCGATCCTCGGCATGTGCGCCCTCGGCGTGTTCCGGCTGCTGACCGGCACCCTGCCGCAGGCCGAGTCCGCCGACCTGCAGATCATCCCGCAGCCGGGCTTCGAGGAGCCCCTGACCGCCTTCGCGCTGGTCTTCCTCCTGGCGCGGGCATTCTCGTCGGGCTGCGCCGCCCTGACCGGGGTCGAGGCCATCAGCAACGGGGTCCCGGCCTTCCGTCGTCCCAAGAGCGCCAACGCCGCCACGACCCTGCTGTTGCTGGGTGCCATCGCGGTGACGATGATGATCTCGGTCATCGTGCTGGCCCGCGAGATGGGCGTGAAGTACGTCGAGCCGCACGAGCTGGACCGCCTCCGGACCGCCACCGGCGAGATGCTGCCGGAGGGCTACGACCAGAGCACCCTGATCGCCCAGATCGCCCGGGGCATCTTCGACGGCTTCCCGCCGGGCTTCTACGTCGTCGTCTCGGTGACCGGCCTGATCCTGCTGCTGGCCGCCAACACGGCGTTCAACGGCTTCCCGGTGCTCGGCTCGATCCTCGCCCAGGACGGCTTCGCGCCCCGCGCGCTGGCCTCCCGCGGCGACCGGCTGGCCTACTCCAACGGCATCCTCTTCCTCGGCGTGATGTCGATCGTCCTGATCGTCGCCTTCGACGCCGAGGTCACCCGGCTGATCCAGCTCTACATCGTCGGCGTCTTCGTCTCGTTCAACCTCTCCCAGCTCGGGATGATCAAGCACTGGACCCGCCACCTGGCGACCGAGCGCGACCCGGCCGTACGCCGGAAGATGATGCGCTCGCGCACCATCAACACCATCGGCCTGTCGTTCACCGCCGTCGTGCTCGTGATCGTCGTGATCACCAAGTTCACCGAGGGCGCCTGGATCACCATCCTGGCGATGGGCTTCTTCTACTGGCTGATGCGACGCATCCGTGGCCACTACGACGACGTCGCCCTCGAGCTCGCCGCCGACGAGTCCGACAAGGTCCTGCCCACGCGGGTCCACGCCATCGTGCTGGTCTCCAAGCTGCACAAGCCGACGCTGAGGGCGCTGGCGTTCGCGAAGGCTAGCCGCCCCAACGTCCTCGAGGCGGTGTACGTCGGCACGGACCAGGCCGCCACGAACACACTGCTCGCCGAGTGGGAGGAGCGGGGCTTCGACGTCCCCCTCAAGGTCCTGTTCTCGCCGTACCGGGAGCTCGTCCGGCCGGTCGTCGAGTACGCCGTCGAGATCCGCAAGGGCAACCCCCGCGGCGTCGTCGCGGTCTACATCCCCGAGTACGTCGTCGGCCGCTGGTGGGAGCAGCTGCTGCACAACCAGACCGCGCTGCGGCTCAAGGGCCGCCTGCTGTTCGCGCCCGGCGTCATGGTCATCTCGGTGCCCTACCAGCTGCGCTCGTCGCGCATCGCGCTCGAGCGGGTGAAGCGCGACCAGGGCCGCATCCAGGCCGGCGACGTGCGCCGCGGCCGCATCGTGGACCCCGAGCACCGCGGACCGAACCCGTCGTCGAAGCGGTGAGCGGCCCCCGTCGTACGCCGTCCGGTGGGCGGGGTCAGCGCACCCGCCGCCGCGCGAGTCGCGGCCCCTCCGTCGTCGGCCGTCGCCACGAGGTCGAGGTCGGCCCGATCGCCCACGGCGGGCACTGCGTGGCCCGCGTGCCCGTCGACGACGGGACCGACGGCCGCGGACGCGTCGTGTTCGTCCGTCACGCCCTGCCCGGCGAGCGGGTCGTCGTCGAGCTGACCGAGGGCACCGAGGGGGACAGGTTCTGGCGCGGTGACGCCGTGGAGGTCCTCGTGGCCTCGCCCGACCGGGTCACCCCGCCCTGCGAGTACGCCGGCCCCGGGCTCTGCGGCGGCTGCGACCTGCAGCACGTCGACCTGGGCGCCCAGCGGCGGCTGAAGGCCGCCGTGGTGGCCGAGCAGCTGCGTCGTCTCGCGGGTCTCGACGTCGACGTCGTGGTCGAGGAGGTGCCGGGCGAGCCCGACGCCCCGCCCGGGCTGCGGTGGCGGACCCGCCAGCGCTACGTCCCGCTCCCCGACGGCCGCCGGGGCCTGCGCGTGCACCGCTCCCACGAGGTCGTCGAGGTCGACGACTGCCTGATCGCCCGCCCCGACGCCCGGGAGCCGGGGACCGGGGGGGACGGGTCCGCCGTCCTCGAGACGGTCCGCGGCCGGGAGCTGGGGGTCGCCGCCGACGGCTTCTGGCAGGTCCACCCCGGCGCCCCCGAGGCGCTGCTGGCGACGGTGCTCGACGTGCTCCGCCCGCAGCAGGGCGACACCGTGCTCGACCTGTACGCCGGGGTGGGGCTGTTCGCCGCCTTCCTCGCCGAGGCGGTCGGCCCGGTGGGCTGGGTGACCGCCGTCGAGGGCGACGCCACCGCCGCGGCGCTCGCCGCCGAGAACCTGCCCGGGGTCGGCGTGCTGACCGGTGACGTCGCCGCCGTCCTCGCCGGGCCGGACGCGCCGTCCCGCGTCGACCTGGTCGTGCTCGACCCGCCGCGGACCGGCGCGAAGCGGGAGGTCTGCGAGGCGATCGCCGCCCGCAGCCCCCGCGCCGTCGCGTACGTCGCCTGCGACCCCGCCGCCCTGGCCCGCGACGTCGCGACCTTCGCCGGGCTCGGCTACACGCTCACGTCGTTGCGGGCCTTCGACCTCTTCCCGATGACGCACCACGTGGAGTGCGTGGCGCTGCTGGAGCCTGCGGCGCCGAACTAGGCTCCGGGGGTGCGTCTGGTCACCGCCGTCCTCGGCTTCCTGCTGAGGAAGGCCGGACTGTTCCTCGGGCTCCTCGTCGTGCTGTTCGCCGGCTACCTCCTCGTCCAGGTCGTCGTCCCGACCCTGCGGGACGCGGCGGCGGACCGCGAGCGCCTCGAGCAGGTGAGGGAGGAGCGCGCAGGCCTGGAGGCGGAGCTGGCGCGGCTGGAGGACTCCGCCGCGGCGGAGCAGGGCGCCTCCGTCGAGTTCTTCGAGTCCGAGATCACGGAGCAGGTGGAGGCGCTCGACGACGACCTCGCGGCAGCGCAGAGCAGGGCGGCGGACCTGCGTGACGAGGCCGGCGTCGAGTGCGGCCTGTGGCAGAGGCTCGGGGACCTGCTGACCCCCGGTGCGGCGTGCGAGGCCGCGGAGCGGCTCGCCGCGGATGCCGGTGAGGCCGTGGACGACGTCCAGGGGAGGTTGGACGACGCGCGGGACGACGCCGCCGTCCTGGCCGACCCGGACCTGAGCACCGCGGAGAAGCTCGACCTGATCGGCGAGGGAGGCGGCCAGTCCTTCCTCGAGCGCGAGAGGGAGACGACCGAGTCGAACCTGGCCGTGACGGAGGCGGAGGAGGCGAGCCTGGAGGAGGCCCAGCGATCTCCGGCCGGGTGGGTCGTCGACCAGTGGGCCCGGTCCTGGCGGTGGCTGGTCGCCGCCGCGGTGCTCCTGCTCGTCCTCCCGCCCGCCCTCCGAGCGGTCAGCTACTTCGTGCTGATGCCGGTGGTCCACCGCGCCCACCGCCCCATCCGCCTCGCCGACGGCCACGACCACGCGGACGCGGCCCTGCACACGTCGAGCGCCGAGCGCACCCTGACCGTGGACCTCGACGCCGACCAGGTGCTCTCGGCGCGGTCCGAGTTCGTCCGCCCGGTGCAGGGCAGGGCCCGCAGTCGACTCCTCTACGACTGGTCGTCGCCGTTCATCAGCTACGCGGCGGGGCTCGCCTTTCTCAGCCGCGTCACCGGCGACGGGGGTGTCACGTCGGCGACGATCGCGTCCCCCGACCCGGACGCGTACCTGATGCGGATCGACTTCTCGGACCATCCCGGCGTGGTCATCCACCCGAAGCACGTCGTCGGTGTGGTCGGGGAGCCCGAGCTGCGGACCAGCTGGCGGTGGGGCGTCCAGTCCTTCGCCACCTGGCAGGTGCGCTACATCATGTTCGCCGGTGCCGGCAGCCTGATCGTCCAGGGCGTCGGCGACGTCGTGGGCACGAACCCCCGGGGCGGGTCGACGAGGATCGAGCAGAACCTGCTGATGGGGTTCGACTCCCGGCTGTCCAAGGGTGTCAACCGGACCGAGGTGTTCTGGCCCTACCTGCGGGGCACGGAGCCGCTCGTGGACGACGAGCTCACCGGGTCCCATCCGCTCTTCTGGCAGAAGTCGAGCACGGAGGCCCCGACCAACCCCGTGACGCGGACCTTCAACACCCTGTTCTCGGCCCTCAGCAAGGTGCTGGGCTTCTGACGTGGCTCAGCTGCCGCCGAGCTCGCCCAGCACCGCCCGGAACGCCCGGTAGCGGTCCTCGCCCACCCGGGCCGCCCAGGCCGCCTCGACCTCGACGAGCGCCTCCCCGAAGCGGGTCAGGGCGTCGTCGCCGGCCGGTGTCCGCACCACCCGGCGGGCGCGGCCGTCGTCGGGGTCACGGCGGACCTCGACGTGCCCGGAGTCCACGAGTCGTCCGACCAGCTGCCCGCAGCCCTGGGCCGTCATGCCGAGCCTCGCGGCCAGGTCGCCGACCCCGGCCCCCTCGACCGGGCAGGCGCCGAGCACACGGAGGTGGGAGACCCGCAGGTCGAGCCGCCTGCCGTGGGCGGCGCGGACGTCGTCCAGCAGGGCCGCGAGGAGGGCGGCGACGTGGGGATCTCCGTTGACCCGAGACATGAAAGTCACTTTACTAGTTCGATGACCGACCGCACGCTGCTGGGTCCCGCCGACCTCGACGACACCGCGCTCACCGGGCTGGTCGCCGACCTCCTCGGTCACCCGGCCGACGCGGTGACCCTCGGTCCGACCGCGGTGGAGCGGGTCGCGTACGACGTCCCCGCCCTGACCACCGTCGGCCGCTGGTGGGTCTCCGGGACCGCCCGGACGCCGGCGGGGGAGGAGCCGTGGCGGGTGTTCGTGAAGCACGTGCAGGCGTGGCGGCACTCGGCGTTCTTCGTCCACGTCCCCGAGCCGGCGCGGGAGATGGCCGCGGCGGGCCTCCCGTGGCACAACGAGGCCGCGGCGTACCGCTCCGGCCTCGCCGACCGGCTCCCCGACGGCCTGTCGATGCCGCGGGCGCTGGCCGTCGTCGACCTGGACCCGGCCCTCTGCCCCGACTCGTGGGTGGCCTGGCTCGAGGACGTCACCCGGCCCGAGGTCGCCTGGGACCTCGCCCGCTACGAGCGGGCCGCCCACCTGCTCGGGCGGCTCGCCGGGAGCCGCGACGTCCGACCGCTGGCCGGCGTGGGCGGCTTCGACTGGTCGGTGGCCCGGTACGTGACGGGCCGGCTCCGGTTCCAGGTCCTCCCCGCCCTGGCGGACCCGTCGCTGTGGGAGCACCCCGTCGTGGGCCCGGCCTTCGCCGACGTCCGCGGCGAGATGCTCGCCGCCACCGCCGACCTGGACGCCCTCACGGCCGAGGTCGACGCCGCGGCGACGTTCCCCAGCCACGGCGACGCCTGCCCCGCGAACCTCCTGCCGGGCGACGGTCCCGACTCCTTCACGATGATCGACCTCGGGTTCTGGCAGCCGCAGGCCCTCGGCTTCGACCTCACCCAGCTCGTCGCCGGTGCGCTGCAGCTCGGGACGCCGCCGCCGGTGGACCTGCCGACGCTCTCGCGGGCGTGCGTCGCCGCGTACGCCGACGGGCTGGCCGCCGAGGGTCACCCGGGCCTGGAGGCGACGGTGCGGCGTCACCACGCGGTCCTCCTGTGGCTGTTCGCGGGGGTCTCGGCGGTGCCGTTCGAGCAGCTCGGTGCGCCGTCGGAGCAGCTGGCGGCGGTGTGCGGGCTGCGCGCGGACCTGGTCCGGCACTCCCTGGACCTCCTGGCGGCCGAGGCCTGAGGCCCTTCCACCCGTCGGGTCAGGTGGACTCCCACAGTCCCAGCAGGTTGCCCTCGGTGTCGGTGAAGTAACCGGTGAAGCCCATGTCACCGACGGGCGTCCGACCGACGACGGTCGATCCTCCGGCGGCCTCGACCCGGCGCAACGCCTCGTCCACGTCGGGGACGTCGATGACCACGTTCGGGGCCTTCACCGGGAACTGCTCGTTGCGCTGGAACATGCCCCCGTTGATGAACTTCGGCTCGCTCGGACCCTCCGCCGGATCGCTCGGGCCGGTGATCGCCATCGCGTAGCCCATCCCGGGGACGGGGACGGTCTGCCACCCGAAGGTCCTGCCGTAGAAGGCCCGAGCACGGTCACCGTCGTCGAAGGGGATCTCGAAGTGGACGACCTTTCCGGACATGCCGCCTCCTCACGTCGCGCCCGGGCCCCACTGAACCCCGGGCACGGGCGAGGTTCACGGGTCGAAGGACCTCAATCGCCGGGACCTGTGGACCTCGGGACCTCGGCCACTCAGCGACGCGCCGCGTAGACCCGGCGGACGACGTCCTCGACGTCCGGCTCCTCGATGGCGAGGTCGAGCACCTCGTTGCCGGCGCCGAGCTGCTCGGTGACCGCGGCGAGCACCTTCGCGGCGGTGGTGGCGGCGGGGTCGAAGGCCAGTCGCTGGCGCAGCCCGAGCCCACCCGTCCCGCCCTCGGAGCCGCGGTGCGTGGTGCCCGCGACCTGGAGCGGAGGCAGTGGCTCCGCCAGGTCGAGCACCATCACCCGCTCGGCGCCGACGGTGCGCGAGAGGCCGGCGAGCGTGCCGGAGTAGACCAGGGCGCCGCGGTCCACCAGCAGGACCCGGTCGCAGAGCCGCTCGACGTCGCCCATGTCGTGGGTGGTGAGCAGCAGCGTCGTCCCGTGCTCGCGGCGCTCCGCGACGAGGAACTCGCGCAGCCGCTGCTTGCTCAGCACGTCGAGCCCGATCGTCGGCTCGTCGAGGATGAGCAGCCGGGGGGAGTGCAGCAGTGCGGCGGCGACCTCGGCCCGCATCCGCTGGCCCAGCGAGAGCTGGCGGACCGGGACGGTGAGGAACTCGTCCAGCTCGAGGCGCTCGACCAGCTCGCCGGTGCGGTGCTTCTCGCGCGCGGCGTCGAGGCCGTGGACGGCGGCGAGGATGCGGAAGGACTCCGCGGTCGGCAGGTCCCACCAGAGCTGGCTGCGCTGCCCGAACACCACGCCGATCTCCCGGGCCAGGCGGCGTCGGTCGGGGACGGGGCGGTGGCCGCAGGTCAGGACCTCCCCGCGGGTCGGGACGAGGATCCCGCAGAGCATCTTGATGGTGGTCGACTTCCCGGCGCCGTTCGCGCCGATGTAGCCGACCGCCTCGCCGGCCTCGACGCGCATGTCGAGGGCGTCGAGCGCGACCACGGTGCGGCGCCTCATGCCCTCCCGCACGCGGAAGTCGCGGCCCAGCCCGCGCGTCTCGATGACCGTCTGCGTCGCCGTGCTCATCCGCCGCCTCCCTGGTAGTGCCGGACCCCGGTGCGCCAGCTGGCCAGCGCCAGCACCCACGCCCACACCGCGGCGACCGGCGCGAACCAGCCCAGCCAGCCGGGCAGCCAGTCGCTGCCCGGCAGGCCCAGCAGGGTCAGCGTCGGGAGGTACGCGGTGAAGGCCATGGGGAAGAAGAAGCCGAAGACGACCACCAGTGGGCGGCCCCAGACGGACGCGGGCTGCGTGGCGGCGTACCGGCCGCCGTACACGAACGCGTTGGTGGCCTCGTAGCCGTCGACGAGGAAGAACTGCATCCCGCCCGCCCACACGAACATCGCGGAGAACGTGACGACCCCGGACACCACCGCGAGCACCAGCAGGACGGCGTTCGCGAGGCTCCAGGCGACGTCGTTGACGACGAGGCCGGCCACGAGCGCGGCCAGCCCGACCGCGGCGCGCGCCAGCCGCCGCAGCGAGATGTCGCTGGTGACCAGCTGCGCCAGGAGTGGCTGGGGGCGGAGGTAGAACACGTCGAGCGTGCCGGCCTTGAGGTACGTCGGGAGGTTGTCGCAGTGCCCGAACACCATGTCGGCCAGCGAGAAAGACATGTCGGCGATGCCGAACACGAGCACGATCGCGGCGAGGTCGAGCCCGCCGAGGCGGTCGACGGTGAGGAACAGGACGGCGATCTCCGCGAGCTCGACGAAGCCGACCAGCACCGAGCTGCCCAGGTCGAGGCGAAAGCTGGCGCGGTGCGAGCGCTGGGCGCGGATCCGGGAGGCGAGCACGGCCCGGTACGGGGCGAGGTCAACCACCCTGCACCTCCAGCTTCCGGCGACCGGCGCGCGTGAGTCCCTGGCCGAGGGCGGCGACCGCCGCCAGCCAGGCGGCCTGGACACCGATCAGCAGGACCGACGTGCCGTGGTCGGCCCGGCCGGAGAGCACGTCGACAGGGAACTGCAGCATCGACGGGAACGGCGTGGCCACCGCGACGCCGTACAGCCAGCCGGGGAAGAGCGAGATCGGCACGAACAACCCGGCGAGGAACCCCGAGACGACCATGTAGAGGATCTGGAGCCCGCGGGTCTCGACCATCCAGAAGCCGGCCACGGCGACCAGGTAGACGGTGCAGCAGGACACGCTGATCCCCAGCAGCAGGCTGACCGCGCCCAGCAGCAGGCCGAACGGCCCGTCGGGTCCGTCCATGCCCACCAGCAGCAGCCCGATGGTTACGGTCGGGATGCCCCGGGGGATGAGGGCGAACAGGGACTTGCCGACGTCCTCGACGACCGCGGCGGCCTGGACGTCGAGCGGCCGCAGGAAGTCGGTGGTGACGTCGCCGGTGCGGATCCGCTCGGCGATGTCGCTGCGTCCCATGAGGTTCACCGACCCGAGCAGCCCCTGGGAGATCCAGATGTAGGCGCTCATCGCGCCGAGGTCGTAGCCGGAGACCTCACCACCCGCGGCCTCGACGACGGCGAAGAGCACCGCCACCTTGAGCAGGCCGAACGTCGCGTTGGCGACCAGTCCGCCGAACGCCGCGAGGCGGTAGCGCGACCCGCGCCGGAACCCCGCGAGCAGCAGGCGGGCGTACGTGCGCAGGGCAGGGCGGACCCTCCGAGAGATACCCCGGGGGGCCTCGGTGACGAGGTCCTCCGCGCCTGGGCGCACAAGCGCGAAAACTTACCCGACATCCCGCCCCGGGTCGAGGGGGTCAGCGCCTGCGGTGACCACCGGTGGTCGAGCTTGTCGAGACCGAGTCGGCCGTTCGATGAGGGCCGGCGTCGCCCGTCGGTGGTCGAGCTTGTCGAGACCGAGACCGAGACCGGGACCGAGACCGAGACCGAGACCGAGACCGAGACTTGCGGGTGCGGGCCGGCGTGGTCTCGACGGGCGCTTCCTCGCCGGGGCTCGGTCGCTGCTCGACCTCCGGTGGTCGCGGTTTGTTCGTCGGGCGGAGGGGTCGACCCGCTGTGGTTTCAGGTGCGCCGCGGCGTCCTGCTGCGCGCCAGGGCCGGCAGGTCGTCGTACCGGCCCTCGATCAGTGCCAGCCGCTTCGCGCGGCTCCAGTCCTGGATCTGCTTCTCGAGAAAGAACGCCTCACGGATGCTGGCCTGCTCGTGGCTCCACACGAGGCGAACGGGCAGGCGGTTTCGCGTGTAGGCGGCTCCTTCGCCGCACGAGTGCTGCATCAGTCGGCGCTCGAGGTCGAACGTGCTGCCGACGTAGAGGCTGCCGTCCGCGCACTCGAGCATGTAGGTGAAGGGCATGGGGTCGAGGCTGCACGGTCGGACGTTTCCCTGCGTGCCGTTGTCCACAGGCTCGCGGGTTCTCGGTCTCGACAGGCTCGACCACCGGGGCTCGCGGCGGTCAGCGCGACGGGCGCCACTCGTCGGCGAGGAGGGCGTAGGAGAGGCCGTCGAGCCAGCCGAGCTCGGCGTGGAGGGAGTCGCGGCGGTTCAGGGCCTCGCGGCGCATGCCGAGCCGCTCCATCAGCCGGTACGACGGCACGTTGGCCGCGAAGCAGTTGGCGACCACCCGGCGCAGGCCGAGGCCGTCCGGGGCGGGGGAGAGGCAGGCGTCGAGCATCACGCCGACGGCCTCCGTGGCCAGCCCCCGCCCGCCGTACGCCGGGTCGAACGCCCAGCCGATCTCCGCCTCGACGCCGACGGCCTGCTCCTTGACGGGGTGCTGGGCCCAGCCGTCGCGGGGGAACAGCACGAGGTCGCCGATTACCGCACCGTCGTGCTCGACCACCAGGCGGCGGCCGCGCCGCTCGGAATCGGAGAGCCGCTCGTGGAGGGCGGCCGTGGTCGCGTCACCGCCGCCGGTCCACCGCACGACCTCGGGCAGCCGCCAGTAGGACCACAGCGCGTCGGCGTCCGTGAGCGTGACGGGCCGGACGACGCACCGCTCCGTACGGCGGGGCCAGGACAGGTCGGCGAGCGGCACCGCAGCAGTCTCCCCGACGACGGGGAGGACGTGATATCTTGACGTCAAGATACTTCGCTCGGGTACTCCGGTAAGGCAGACCTTGCTAGGTCGGACCACCGTCACGGCGGCAGGATGACCTGAGCGGTAATGCACGTCACGACGATGCCCAGCAACAGCGAGGAGACACCGCGGATGGCCAGCAAGGACAGCTTCGGCGCGAAGGACACCCTGGACGTCGACGGGACGTCGTACACGATCTACCGGCTGGACAAGGTCGCCGGCGAGGGCGTGGGTGAGGACGACGTCCGCACCCTGCCCTTCTCCCTCAAGGTGCTGCTGGAGAACCTCCTGCGCACCGAGGACGGCGCCAACATCACCGCCGACCACATCCGCACGCTCGCGGGCTGGGACGCCGACGCGGACCCCAGCGACGAGATCCAGTTCACGCCGGCGCGCGTGATCATGCAGGACTTCACCGGCGTGCCCTGCATCGTCGACCTCGCCACCATGCGCGAGGCGATGGCCGAGCTCGGCGGCGACGCCTCCAAGATCAACCCGCTCGCCCCGGCCGAGCTGGTCATCGACCACTCCGTGATCGCCGACGTCTTCGGTTCGCCCGAGGCCTTCGGCCGCAACGTCGAGATCGAGTACGACCGCAACAAGGAGCGCTACCAGTTCCTGCGCTGGGGCCAGGGCGCGTTCGACGACTTCAAGGTCGTCCCGCCCGGCACCGGCATCGTCCACCAGGTCAACATCGAGCACCTGGCCCGCACCGTGTTCACCCGCGAGGTAGACGGCGAGACGCTGGCCTACCCCGACACCTGCGTCGGCACCGACTCCCACACCACGATGGTCAACGGGATCGGCGTGGTCGGCTGGGGCGTCGGCGGCATCGAGGCCGAGGCCGCGATGCTCGGCCAGCCGGTCTCGATGCTCATCCCGCGCGTGGTGGGCTTCAAGCTGTCCGGCGAGCTCCCGGAGGCCACCACGGCCACGGACCTCGTGCTGACGATCACCGAGATGCTCCGCGAGCACGGCGTGGTCGGCAAGTTCGTGGAGTTCTACGGCGACGGCGTGTCGGTGCTGCCGCTGGCGAACCGGGCCACGATCGGCAACATGAGCCCCGAGTTCGGCTCGACCATCGCGGTCTTCCCGATCGACGAGCAGACCATCGACTACCTGCGCCTGACGGGCCGCTCCGACGACCAGCTCGCGCTGGTCGAGGCGTACGCCAAGGAGCAGGGCCTCTGGCACGACCCGGCCGCCGAGCCCCGCTTCAGCGAGAAGCTCGAGCTGGACCTCTCGACGGTCGTCCCCTCGCTGGCCGGCCCGAAGCGTCCCCAGGACCGCGTCGCCGTCACGGAGGCCAAGGAGTCGTTCCGCGGCGCCCTGGCCAACTACGTCGAGACCGACTCCGACGGCATGGACGGCGCGCAGGACGAGGCCCTCGACGAGAGCTTCCCCGCCTCCGACGCCCCCAGCGGCACCGAGCAGGACAACGGCCGCCCGGTCGAGTACCTGTCCTGCGCCCCCGCGGACGGCGGACGCCCGAGCAACCCGGCCGTCATCACCATCGACGGCCAGGAGATGACGATCGACCACGGTGCCGTGGCGATCGCGGCGATCACCTCCTGCACCAACACCTCCAACCCGTCCGTCATGGTCGGGGCGGGCCTGCTCGCCAAGAAGGCCGTCGAGAAGGGCCTGCAGCGCAAGCCGTGGGTCAAGACGACCCTCGCGCCCGGCTCCCAGGTCGTCTCGAACTACCTCGAGCGCGCCGACCTCACGCCGTACCTCGACAAGCTCGGATTCAACCTCGTCGGCTACGGCTGCACGACCTGCATCGGCAACTCCGGGCCGCTCATCACGGAGGTCTCCGAGGCGGTCAACGCGAACGACCTGGCCGTCACCTCGGTGCTGTCGGGCAACCGCAACTTCGAGGGCCGCATCAACCCCGACGTGAAGATGAACTACCTCGCGAGCCCGCCGCTGGTCGTGGCCTACGCGCTGGCCGGGTCGATGGACGTCGACCTGTTCAACGACCCGCTGGGCACCGACGAGGACGGCAACGACGTCTTCCTCCGCGACATCTGGCCCTCCCCGGCCGAGGTCGAGGAGGTCGTCGGTCAGGCCATCACGGCCGAGATGTTCACCGAGGACTACGCCGACGTCTTCGCGGGCGACGAGCGCTGGCGCTCCCTGTCGACCCCGGAGGGCGACACCTTCGAGTGGGACCCCGAGTCGACCTACGTCCGTCGCCCGCCGTACTTCGACGGCATGCCGGCCGAGCCGGAGCCCGTCTCCGACATCTCGGGCGCCCGCGTCCTGCTGAAGCTGGGTGACTCGGTGACCACCGACCACATCAGCCCCGCCGGCGCGATCAAGAAGGACAGCCCGGCCGGCACCTACCTCGCCGAGCACGGCGTCGAGCAGCGCGACTTCAACTCCTACGGCTCGCGCCGTGGCAACCACGAGGTCATGATCCGCGGCACGTTCGCCAACATCCGTCTGCGCAACCAGCTCGCGCCGGGCACCGAGGGCGGCGTCACCCGTGACTTCACGGCCGACGGCGACGTCACCACCGTGTACGACGCCGCGCAGCACTACGCCGAGGCCGGGACGCCGCTGGTGGTCCTCGCGGGCAAGGAGTACGGCTCCGGGTCCTCGCGCGACTGGGCCGCCAAGGGCACCGCTCTGCTGGGCGTCAAGGCCGTCGTCGCCGAGTCGTACGAGCGGATCCACCGCTCGAACCTGATCGGCATGGGTGTGCTGCCGCTGCAGTACCCCCAGGGCGAGTCCGCCGAGAGCCTGGGCCTCACGGGCGAGGAGGAGTTCTCCGTCACCGGCGTCACCGCGCTGAACGACGGCGACATCCCCCGCACGGTGACCGTGAAGGCCGGCGACGTCGAGTTCGAGGCCACGGTCCGGATCGACACCCCGGGCGAGGCGTCGTACTACCGCAACGGCGGCATCATGCAGTTCGTGCTCCGCAGCCTGCGGGGCTGAGCGCTGACCGAGGTCCTGGACGGGCTCGTCGGGCTGGGCCCCTGGGTCTGGACGACGATCTTCCTCGCCGTCACGGCGGGGACCCTCGTCCAGGGCCTCGTCGGGTTGGGGCTGGGGCTGCTCGCCGCACCGGTGACGGTGCTGGTGGCGCCCCAGCTCATGCCCGACATGCTCCTGTGGCTGGTGCTGTCGCTCCCGCTGCTCACGCTCGTCCGTGACCACGAGGGCGTCGACTGGCGCGGCCTCGGCTGGGTCGTCCCCGGCCGGCTGCCGGGCATCGCCCTGGGTGTCGCGGCGGTCGCGGCCTTCTCCGACGACGCGCTCGGCGTCGCGGTCGGTCTGATGGTGCTGCTCGCGACCCTGCTGACCTGGCGCGCGGTCGACATCCCGGTCATCCGTCCGACGCTCCTCGGCGCCGGTCTCGTGTCGGGGTTCACCGGGACGACCACCTCGGTGGGCGGTCCTCCGGTCGCGCTGCTCTACCAGCACCGCCCGCCCACCCAGATCCGCAGCACCCTGGCGGTCTACTTCGTCCTGGGCGGCGTGCTGAGTCTGGCCGGCCTGGGTCTCGGCGGGCAGCTGAGCGCGGCCTCGGCGTTGGTCGCGGCCACCATGCTCCCCGCGCTCGCCCTCGGGACCGTGCTGGGCCGGGTGCTGCGCGAGCGGCTCTCCGCGGAGCGCGTCCGGCCCCTCGTGCTGCTCGCCTGTGCCGCGTCCGCGACCACCGTGCTGGTCGTGTCGCTGACCTGAGACGGCCGACGTCCTGCTAATCTCACCAATCTCTACACAGATTGTTGAGAAAGGTGTGGACGATGACGACGAGCCTCGAGGACCGGACCCTCACGGTGACGAAGATCGGCGGCCGGATCGGCGCGCGGATCGACGGCGTGCACCTGGGCGGTGACCTGGACCCCGCGACCGTGGCCGAGGTGCGGCGGGCCCTGCTGGCGCACAAGGTGGTGTTCTTCCGCGGCCAGGACCACCTGGACGACGCCGGGCAGGCGGCGTTCGCCTCGCTGCTCGGCCCGCTGACCACCGCCCACCCCACCGTCAGCACCGGCGACTCCCGCGTGCTGCGGTTCGAGGCCACCAAGGGCATGGCGGCGAACTCCTGGCACACCGACGTGACCTTCGTCGACCGCGTGCCCGCCTTCAGCGTGCTGCGCGGCGTCACCATGCCGGCGTACGGCGGCACCACGGTGTGGGCCAACACCGTCACCGCGTACGACGCCCTCCCGGCGCCGCTGCGCGCGCTCGCCGACGAGCTGTGGGCGGTGCACACCAACGAGTACGACTACGTCCGCGAGGCCGAGGACCCCGACGCGGTCGACACCGCGGCCCTGCCGAGGGACCAGTTCGCCGCCACCGTCTTCGAGACCGAGCACCCCGTCGTCCGGGTCCACCCCGAGACCGGTGAGCGGTCGCTGGTGCTGGGCCACTTCGTGAAGCGGTTCTCCGGGCTCAACTCCGCCGAGTCGGTCGCGCTGTTCACCCTGCTGCAGAACCGGGTGACGAAGCTGGAGAACACCGTCCGCTGGAGCTGGGCCGACGGCGACGTGGCGATCTGGGACAACCGCGCCACCCAGCACTACGCCGTCGCCGACTTCGACACCCAGCGCCGCGAGGTGCGCCGGGTCACCGTCTCCGGCGACGTCCCGGTCTCGGTCGACGGGCGACCCAGCCGGGTGCTCCGGGGTGACGCGTCGGCGTACTCGCGGCTGGACGAGCTGATCAGCTAGCCGCGCCGGTCCGTCGACGAGCCCCCGTACGGTGGTCGCATGATCGTCGCCTTCAGCATCGCGCCCGCCACCGCCGACGAGACCGGCGGCGTCACGGAGGCCGTGGCGGCCGCCGTGCGCGTCGTCCGGGAGTCCGGCCTGCCCCACGAGACCAACGCGATGTTCACCAACGTCGAGGGGGAGTGGGACGAGGTGATGGCCGTGGTGAAGCAGTGCGTCGACGTCGTCGCCGCCGTGTCGCCGCGGGTCTCGCTCGTGCTCAAGGCCGACATCCGCTCGGGCCGGACCGGTGAGCTGACCGGCAAGGTCGACCGTCTCGAACAGGCGCTGCGCGCCGCGGGCGAGGGCTGAGCCGACCCGTCAGTCGTGCGCCGCGGCGAGGCCGCGGATCGTGTCCAGGTCGGCCTCCAGGTCGGCGACCGGCCAGCCGAGCACCCAGGTCACCGGGCGGACCGGCTGGAGCCCGACGTCGACCGAGCCGAGCACCTGCGGTGCCGTGAACGCCTCGTCCCACCCCACCCTCCCGCGCGCCAGCAGGGTGGCCCGGTCGGGCCGCAGGCCGTCGAGCCGCAGGGTCGGGCGGCCCGGGACCTGGCGGTAGCGCGGGTTCCGCGCGTCCCTCATCGTGCCGTCGGCGCGCACGTACCCGCCGCCGTGCACGCTCCCGGCGTCCACGCTGTACCAGGGCACGACCCGGGTCCGGTACGGCCACGTCGCCGTCGTGACCAGCGCGTGCTCGTGGAGGTGGTGGCGGAAGGTCAGCACCTCCCCGAGCACGAGGAGGACCAGCAGGACACCCAGCACGAACGCGCCCGCGGCGTACGGCGGCCACCCGTCGGGACGCGTGAGCAGCAGTGGGCTGGCGAGGAGGAGCCCCACCACCAGGTGCACCGCCACCGCGGCCGGCACGCCGACGGGTCGGCGGGTGGCGAGACGGTCGCCGACACGGGCGGCGGCCTCTCCGCGCACGAGGGTCCGGGGCACCGGCGGAGCCTACGGCCGGCTGGCAGGATCGCCCGCATGGACTCCGAGACCCGCACCTACCGCACCGGCGGGCGTGACACCGTCCTCGACCTCACCGGCGACGTCCGCGAGTGGGTCCGGGGTCGCGGCGACGGGCTGCTGCACGTCTTCGTCCCGCACGCCACCGCCGGCCTCGCGATCCTGGAGACCGGCGCCGGCAGCGACGACGACCTGCTCGCCGCCCTCGAGGACCTCCTGCCCGGCGACGACCGCTGGCGTCACGCCCACGGCACCCGCGGGCACGGTCGCTCGCACGTGATGCCGGCTCTCGTGCCGCCGTACGCCACGGTGCCGGTGCTCGGCGGGCACCTCACCCTCGGCACGTGGCAGAGCGTGTGCCTGGTCGACCTGAACGTCGACAACCACGAGCGCGAGGTCCGGTTCAGCTTCCTGGCGGGGTAGCGGTCACACCTGTGAGGGTCCACCCGTCAGAGGGGTGTGACGAGCGGAGACCCGATGGACGAGGCGGAGCGGGGCCGGGCCTTCGAGGCCGAGCGGCCTCGGCTGGTGCGGGTCGCGAGCCGCGTGCTCGGCGACGCGAGCGAGGCGGAGGACGTCGTCCAGCAGGCCTGGCTGCGGTTCGACCGCGTGGACCGGGAGTCCATCGACAGCCTCCCGGCCTGGCTGACCACGGTGACCACCCGGCTCTGCCTGGACCGGCTGAGGGCCAGGACCCCGCTCCTGCTCGGCGAGGTCGAGCCCGAGGGCACGGTGCCCGACCCCGCCGACGAGGCGGTCCTCGCTGACACGGTGGCCGTGGCGCTGCAGGTGGTCCTCGACCGGCTGACCCCCTCCGAGCGGGTGGCCTTCGTGCTGCACGACAGCTTCGGGTTCGAGCACGCGACGATCGCCGCCGTCCTGGACACCACGCCCGCGGCGGCGCGGAAGCTCGCCTCGCGGGCCCGGGCCAAGGTCGCCCAGCCGGCCCGCGAGGACGCGCTCGCCGACCACGTGGTCGTGGACGCCTTCATGGCCGCCGCCCGCGGCGGCGACCTCGACGGCCTGCTGCGGCTGCTGGCCCCGGACGTCGAGGTCCGCGCGGACGCTGCCGCCGTCGGCGTGGGCACCCCGGAGCGGCTGAGCGGCGCGGCGGAGGTGGCCGCGTTCTTCGACGGCAGCGCCCACGCCGCCCTGCCGGTGCAGCTGGGGGACCGGCCCGGCTACGCCTGGTTCCACCGCGGGGAGGCGAAGGTCCTCTTCGACTTCACCGTGGCCGACGGCGTCGTACGACGCCTCGACTTCCGCGCCGCACCGGACGTGCTCGCGCGGGTGACCCGACGAGACACCAGGCACGACGACACCCAGGAGGAACGACCGTGAAGACCATGACCTGCCGCCAGCTCGGTGGCCCCTGCGACCTCGCCCACCGCGGCGAGAGCGCCGACGATGTCATCAACGCCCAGGACCAGCACCTCAAGGCCGCCGAGAAGGAGGGCGACGCTACCCACCAGGAGGCCCGGGACGCGATGAAGGGTCGTTGGCGGCACCCGAAGCGCTCGCTCGACTGGTACCGGCAGATGAAGCAGGACTTCGCGGCCCTCCCGGAGGACTGAGTTTCCTGCGACCATCGCCTCGCATGGACGCCGAGACCGCCCTCGCCCGCTTCGCCGCGACCATCGACGCCCACGACTGGGAGGGCCTGCGCGCGCTGCTGCACCCGGACTTCGTCTGCCGTCTGGTCCACACCGGCGAGGAGTTCGCGCGCGACGCGTGGGTCGACTTCAACGCCGAGTACCCCGGTTTCGAGCGGCTGCACCTCGACGACTCGGTCGTCAGCGGCGACCGGGCGGTCGGCCGCGCCCACGTGGTCGGCCGCGACGGCTCCGGGGAGCCACAGCACTTCGCGGTCGCCAGCTTCCTGACGTTGCGCGACGGGCTGATCGTCGAGAGCGTCGAGGTCTGGGCCGACCTGTACGGCGGTCCGCCGTCCGAGCGGCGGGCGTGACCGAGGCTTCTCCCGCGGGCGCGCGCTCAGACCCGCCGCAGGAACGCCGCCGCGATCGCCGCGGCACGGTCGGGCGCGGTGTCGAGGAAGAACGAGGGCTCGCACAGCTCCAGCTCGAGCAGGAGCGGGCCGTCCGGGGTGGGCAGCAGGTCGACCCGGGCGTAGAGCGGCGCGGCGCTGCCCCCGGGAACGGCGGCCAGCGCGCGCCGGGCGACCTCGACCTCCAGCGGGGTGGGCTCGCGGGCGGTGATCTCCTCCTGCTTGAAGAGTCCCTCCACGAGCTCGTCGCCGACGGTGAGCAGCGCCCCCTTGCGGAAGGCGTGCGAGATCTCGCCGTCGATCGCCACGACCCCGGTCTCCCCGGCCTCGTCGACCTCGCTCAGGTAGGGCTGGACGAGCGCGGTGAAGCCGTCGGCGGTCAGCGCGGCGACGTGGGCCCGCGAGCGGTCCGCCTCGTCGGCACCGAACCGCAGCGCGCCCCGGGAGCCGGCGCCGACGCTGGGCTTCACGACGTGCTCGACGTCGAGGTAGGGGTGCTCGACCGACGCGTGCGCCTCGTCCGGTGCGACGAACGCCGACGGCACGGTCGGCACGCCGGCGGCCGCCAGGTCGGCGAGGTAGCGCTTGTCGGTGCTCCACCGCAGCAGCGCGGGCGGGTTCTCCAGGCGGGTCAGGGCGGCGACGCGGTCGACCCAGGCGAGGAACTCGTCGAGCCGCTCGGCGTAGTCCCACGTCGAGCGCACCACCACGAGGTCGTACGACGCCCAGGCGGCGTCGTCGAGGGCGGCGTCGTCCCAGACCAGCGGGGTCGCGGTGGCGCCGGCGGCCCGCAGCGCCTCGGCCAGCAGGCGGCCCTCGTCGTCGAGGTCGGGGACCTCGGAGCAGGTGGCCAGGCCGATGCGGGGAGAGGGCGTGCTCATGCCGCCCACCCTGCCAGGGGCCTACCGTGGCGACCGTGACGGACAGCAGGAGAGTCCCAGACTTCGCCAGCGTCGCCGTGGTCGACGGCCGCGGCCTGGTGCTCATGCAGGAGCGCGACGAGCACCCCGTGATCGACCCCGAGTGCTGGGGCCTGCCGGGGGGTGCGATCGAGGCGGGGGAGACCCCGGAGCGGGCCGCGCACCGTGAGCTCGACGAGGAGACCGGCCTCGCCGCGCCGTCCCTGACGCCGCTGGGCGCCTTCCGCGTCGACCACCCGGTCGTCGGCCCGCATGACTGCCACCTCTTCGTCACCCGGCTGGACGTCACGGACGCCGACGTCGTCTGCGGGGAGGGCAGGCGGATGGTCTTCGTGGACCCCGCGACGGCCCCGTCCCTGCCGCTGACGCTGGCCGCCCGGACCGTCTGGCCGAGCCTGCTCGCCTCCCCGCAGCTCGGGGCGGGGCGATGAGGCTGACCGTCCACCCCGTCCCCGGAGTCGGGCCCGAGGACGTCCTCGTCACCACGGCGGGCCCGCACGAGGGCTCGGTCCTGGTCGGCGTGGACGACGGGTCCCTGCTGCGCGTCTCCTCCGACGGGTCCCGGATCACCCGGGTCGCCGACACCGGGGGCCGCCCGCTGGGCCTCGAGTGGCTGCCCGACGGCCGGGTGCTGGTGTGCGACAGCACCCGCGGCCTGCTGGCCGTGGACGCGGCCTCCGGGGCGGTCGAGCCGCTGGTGAGCACCGTCGACGGGCGGGCGATGCGGTTCTGCAACAACGCCGCCGTCGCCGCCGACGGCACGATCTGGTTCACCGACTCCTCCCTGCACCACGGCCGCGAGCAGTGGGAGGAGGAGATGGCGCAGGACACCCGCACCGGTCGCCTCCTGCGCCGCGACCCCGACGGGACCCTCGCCGTCGTGCTGGACGACCTCGGGTTCGCCAACGGCGTCGCCCTCGACCCCGCCGGTGCCTGGCTGACCGTCAACGAGACGTCCGCGGCCCGGATCCGTCGCCACCACCTCGCCGGACCGCGCGCCGGGAGCACCGAGGTCCTCGTCGACGGCCTGCCGGGTTACCCCGACAACGCCTCCGTCGGCTCCGACGGCCTCGTCTGGGTGGCCCTGGCGAGTCCGGTCGTCGGCCTCCTCGGCCTGGTCCAGCGGGCCCCGCTGGCGATGCGCCGCCTGGCGACCCGCGCCCCCGGGCCGCTGAAGCCCTCCCCGGGCCGCACCGTCCACGTCCAGGCGTACGACGGCGCCACCGGCGCGCTGGTCCACGACCTCGACGCGACCCGTCTCGCGACCGGCGACGCGGCGTTCCACTTCGTCACCGGGGTCCGCGAGCACGAGGGCCGGGTGTGGCTGGGCAGCCTCGAGGCGCCCGCCCTCGCCGTCCTCGACGCGGACTGAGCCGTGTGGGGACCCGGCCTCTAGGCTGGGAGTCATGGGCCTGCTCGACGGAGTCACCGGACCACGCGACCTGCGTGCGCTGGACGACGACCAGCTGGACAGCCTCGCGGTCGAGATCCGCGACGTCCTGGTCGCCACCTGCGCGCGCACCGGGGGACACCTCGGCCCGAACCTGGGCGTCGTCGAGCTGACCATGGCGATCCACCGGGTCTTCGACTCCCCGCGTGACCGCGTCGTCTTCGACACCGGCCACCAGGCCTACGTCCACAAGCTGCTGACGGGCCGCCGCCCCGGCTTCGACACCCTGCGCCAGGAGGGTGGCCTCAGCGGCTACCCCAGCCAGGCCGAGTCGCCCCACGACATCGTCGAGAACTCCCACGCCTCCACCGCCCTGTCGTACGCCGACGGGCTGGCCAAGGCGTACGCCGTCCGCGGCGAGGACCGCCACGTCGTCGCGGTCATCGGCGACGGCGCGCTGACCGGCGGCATGGCCTGGGAGGCGCTCAACAACATCGCGATCGCCGAGGACTCGCGCCTGGTGATCGTCGTCAACGACAACGGCCGCTCGTACACGCCCACCATCGGCGGCCTCGCGACCGCGCTGACCAGCCTGCGCACCGACCCGCGCTACGAGCAGGTCCTCGACCTGGTGAAGAAGCGCCTCAACGCCGTCCCCGGCATCGGCCCGATGGCCTACGACGCGCTGCACGCGGTGAAGAAGGGCATGAAGGACGCCCTCGCCCCGCAGGGCCTCTTCGAGGACCTCGGCCTCAAGTACGTCGGCCCCGTCGACGGCCACGACCGCTCCGCCCTGGAGGCCGCCCTCGCTCGGGCGAAGCGCTTCGACGGGCCCGTCATCGTGCACGCGCTCACCCGCAAGGGCTTCGGGTACGACGCCGCGGAGCAGCACGTGGAGGACCAGTTCCACTCGCTGGGCCCGTTCGACGTCGACACCGGCATCGAGAACGCCAAGGCCTCCAGCTGGACCGACGTCTTCGGTGACGAGATCGTCAAGGTCGGACACCGCCGGCCCGACGTCGTCGCGATCACCGCCGCGATGATGCACCCGGTCGGCCTGCACCACTTCCAGGCCCACTTC
The DNA here is from genome assembly GCF_947489365.1 of uncultured Nocardioides sp. Taxonomy (GTDB): domain Bacteria; phylum Actinomycetota; class Actinomycetes; order Propionibacteriales; family Nocardioidaceae; genus Nocardioides. The sequence goes on along the minus strand of NZ_CANLDB010000004.1, from coordinate 374,595 downwards.
CCCGACCGCACCTGGGACGTCGGGATCGCCGAGCAGCACGCCGCGACCTCGGCGGCCGGCATGGCGATGGGCGGCCTGCACCCGGTCGTCGCGGTCTACGCCACCTTCCTCAACCGCGCCTTCGACCAGGTCCTCATGGACTGCGCGCTGCACCGCTGCGGCGTCACCTTCGTGCTCGACCGGGCCGGCGTCACCGGCGACGACGGCGCCAGCCACAACGGCATGTGGGACATGTCGGTCCTCCAGGTCGTGCCCGGTCTCCGCATCGCCGCTCCCCGTGACGGCACCCGGCTGCGCGAGCTGCTGAACGAGGCCGTCGAGGTTGACGACGCCCCGACCGTCGTGCGGTTCCCCAAGGGCCCGCCGCCCGCCGACCTGGAGGCGGTCGACCGCGCCGGCGGCTGCGACGTCCTGCTGCGCTCGACCGGTGCGGAGGGCACCCGCGACGTCCTCGTCGTGGGCGTGGGTTCCATGGCCACCACCGCGGTCGACGTCGGACGCCGCCTGGTCGACCAGGGCATCGGTGTCACCGTCGTCGACCCGCGCTGGGTCAAGCCCGTCGACCCCGCGCTCGTCGACCTCGCCCGGACGCACCGGCTCGTGGTCAGCGTCGAGGACAACGGCCGCGTCGGCGGATGCGGCTCCGTGCTGCTCCAGGCCCTCGTCGACGCCGGCGTGGACGTCCCGTTCCGCCTGCACGGCATCCCGCAGGAGTTCATGGACCACGCCAAGCGGGCGACGATCCTCGAGCGGGTGGGCCTCGACGCCCAGACGCTGGCGCGCGGCATCGTCGAGGACGTCACCGCCCTCGGGGGCGCCGACGCTCCCGCGCCCGGCCACCTCCGGGGCGACGTCCCCCGGTGAACCGCCCCCCGGCCCCGGTCGGCTCGGCACGGACCGGCCTGGTCGGGCTCGTGGTCCTGGCCGCCCTGACGACCACGGCGGGCTGCTCCTGGCTCGAGGACGGCCCGGTCGCGGCCCCGCCGGCCCGCGAGCCCGCTCCGCCGACCCTGCTCGAGGACGCCGACGCGCTCGCCGGGGCGGTCGACGACGCCCTCGACCGCCGCGCCCGGGCCCTGCGACGGGGTGACGCCGACGCCGTGGTCGCCCAGACCGTCGCCGAGGAGGAGGCACGCCGGGCGCAGCGGCGCTACACCGTCAACCTGTCCCGGCTGCCCGTGGGCGTGTTGCGCTACGAGCGGCCGCCCGAGGTCACGGTCGACGACGACCTGGTGCGGGTGCGCGTCCGCCAGGTGCTCCAGCTGTCCCGGTTCGACGCCGCGCCCGTCCGCTCCGAGCACGAGCTCGTCTGGCAGCCGGTCCGCGGGGAGGAGCTGCGGCTCGTCTCCGAGCTGCCCGTCTCGCCCGACGCGTCCGCGGGCGGCGCCCAGCCGTGGGACGTACGACCGATCGGGACGGTCCGCGACGGCGGCGTGCTCGGCGTCTTCGACGTCGGCAGCATCGACAGCGGCGAGGAGGTCGTCGACGCGACGGCGGCCGCCGTCCGCGAGGTCCGCGAGGTCGTGCCCTACCGCTGGACCCGACCGGTGGTCGTCTACGCGCCCTCCGACCTGCTCCTGCTCGACTCCGTCGCCGGACTGCCCGGAGGGGACCCGGAGCGGCTCGACGGCGTCGCGATCCCGATCCGGTCGGACCCGGACGGCCCCGTGATCTCCGAGCGGGTGGTGCTCAACCCCCGGATGCTCACGGCCGACGAGACCGAGCGCGGCCGCCTGCTGCGCCACGAGCTCACCCACGTCGCGCTCGGCGCCCGCGACGAGCTGGTGCCCCGTTGGCTCGCCGAGGGCATCGCCGAGTGGGTCTCGGTGCAGCCGCTGGAACTGGGGGACCGGCTGCTGTCGTCGGCCGCCCTCACCGAGGCACGGCGGGGGCTCACCGACCTGCCCGACGACGGCGGGTTCAACGAGGGTCCGCGCTCGAGCGCCAACTACGACGTGGCCTGGCAGGTGTGCGAGGAGATCGCGGCCGTGTTCGGCCCGGACGCGCTGTGGACGCTCCTCGAGGCGATGGACGTGCGGGGCGACGCCGGTGGCGGTGACCCGGACCGGGTGCTGCGGCAGGTGCTGGGCACCACCGGCCCCGAGCTCGCCGCCGCGGCGACCGACCGGATCCTGCGCCAGTACGGCTGACGGCTAGGTTTGACCCCATGAGTACGTCGGGTCGTCTGGTCCACATCGTCGACGACGTCGAGGGTCTCGCAGCGGACGCCCGGGAGGGCGAGGGTCCCGCCCTGGTCCTGTCGTTGGACGGGTTCCTCGACGCCGGCAGCGCCGCCGGCCTCGCCGCCCGCCACCTGGCCGGCCTCGTGGAGGGACCCGTGGTGGCGACGTTCGACGTCGACGCGTTCTACGACTACCGGGCCCGTCGCCCGCCCGTCACCTTCGCCCGCGACCACTACACCGACTACGAGGCGCCCCGGCTGGTCGTGCGCCTGCAGCGAGACGCCGCGGGGACGCCGTACCTGCTGCTCACCGGGCCGGAGCCGGACAACCGCTGGGAGGCGTTCTGCCGCGCCGTGCGCGAGGTCGTCGAGCGGTTCTCCGTCTCCCGCGTCGTCGGCATGGGGGCGGTGCCGATGGCGGTGCCGCACACGCGACCCATCACGTTCACCGAGCACGCCAACGCCCCGGCCCGCCGCGCCGACCTGCTCACCACCACGAGCCCGTGGGACGGCGAGATGCGGGTGCCCTCCAGCGCCCAGGCGCTGCTGGAGGTCCGGCTGGGGGAGTGGGGCCAGCCGGCGCTGGGCTACGTCGCCCACGTGCCGCACTACCTGGCGCAGCTGGAGTACCCGGCCGCCTCGGTCGTGCTGCTGGAGCACGTCGAGCGGGCCGCCGCCATCGCCGTCGACCTGACGGCCCTGCGCGAGGCCGCGGCCACGCGCGCCGACGAGGTCGCCGAGTACCTCGCCGAGCACCCCGAGGTCGCGGAGGTCGTCGTCGGCCTCGAGCGGCAGTACGACGCGTTCCGCCGGGCCGAGGAGTCCGGCGAGGGTCTGCTGGCCCCCGACCGGCCGCTCCCCACCGCCGAGGAGCTCGGCGACGAGTTCGAGGAGTTCCTCGCCCGCCTCGACCGCGGCGACGAGCCGCCCCGCACCTGAGACCCACCGCCTGAGACCCACCCCCTGAGACCCACCCAGCGCCCCAGGAGGCACCGTGCCCCGGTCAGCCGACGAGCTCGTCGAGCTCCTCGACCTCGAGACCCTCGACGACAACCTGTTCCGCGGCCGCCAGCCGACGGTGAAGACGCGCCAGCGCGTCTTCGGCGGGCAGGTGGCGGCGCAGGCCCTCGTCGCGGGCACCCACACGGTGGACCCGGCGTTCGAGGCGCACTCGATGCACTGCTACTTCCTGCGCCCGGGCGACAGCGAGATCCCGATCCTGTACGACGTCGAGGCGCTCCGCGACGGCCGGTCGTTCATGACCCGGCGCGTCGTCGCCCGTCAGCACGGCCGGTCGATCTTCTTCCTCACCGCCAACTTCCAGCGCGTCGAGGAGGGCCTCGAGCACGCCGACGCCATGCCCGAGGTCCCCGGCCCGGACGAGGCGATGCGGCTCGTCGACATCGTCGGCTCGGCCGGCGAGGAGGCCCGGGAGCGCTGGGAGCAGGAGTGGGCGGCGCTCGACGTGCGGTACGTCGTCCCCCCGAAGGGTGAGCGGCAGCACGGGGCGCGGTTGTGGATCCGCGTGGACGGCGACCTCCCCGACGACCGGCTGACCCACCTCGCCGCGTTCACCTACGCCAGCGACCTGACCCTGCTCGGGGCCTCGCTGGTGCCGCACGACCTGCTGATCGGGGACCCGCGGATCCAGCCGGCGTCCCTCGACCACGCCGTCTGGTTCCACCGTCAGTTCCGTCCGGACCGGTGGTGGCTCTACGACCAGGCGTCGCCCTCGGCCAGCGGCGGTCGCGGTTTCGCGACCGCCCGCGTCTTCACCGAGGACGGCCGTCTGGTCGCCTCGGTCGCGCAGGAGGGGCTCATCCGCCTGACGGCGAACAAGCCCGCATAGCACTACACCGTTGTAATTCACGGGATCTGGGTGACAGACACGCCGACGCATGTCACGGTTGTGACTGCTGTGACGAATGAGCACTCCTGAGAAGGATGTGACTCGCCGTCTCCCCCGATCTCGAGGACGTCGAATGCCCTTCCCGCCACGTCGCTCCCTGCGCCGTTCCGTCGCTCTGCTGACCACCGCGGCTCTCGCCGTGACGACCCTCGGACTGGCGAGCGCCTCGGCGTCCGCCGCCGACAAGGACCGGAAGAAGGACCGGGGCCAGGACCGCGGCACCCTGACGATCCCGAACGACCCCGTCGGCAGCGTCGTCGACGGCGTGCGCATCGACGGCTCGAAGGAGAAGGGCGCGAAGCGCAAGGACCGCGACCGGATCGAGGTCCAGGCCAGCACCCGGCCGCAGACCGCGTTCCAGATGCCGTTCCGCTGCGGCGAGGACTGGTACGGCTCCACGCGCTCCTCGCACAGTCCCAGCGTCCTGTCGGTCGACTGGAACCGCACCGACGACTTCGACATGCCGGTCGTCTCGTCCGCGGACGGGAAGGTCACCACCGCCACCCGGTCCTCGAGCGGCTACGGCAACTGGGTCGTCGTCGACCACGGCAACGGCGAGTCGACCCTGTACGCCCACCTCAACTCGATCGCCGTGGGCGTCGGCGCGGAGGTCGACTCCGGCGACATGGTCGGCCGGCTCGGCACCACGGGCAACAGCACCGGCCCCCACCTGCACTACGAACAGCGCCGCAACGGCAGCGTGATCCACCCCTGGTTCGACGGCAAGGAGTTCGCGTTCGGCACGACCCTCGTGTCGAAGAACTGCGCCCAGGCCGAGCTGCCCACCGCGCCGTACGCCGGCGACGTGCCGCTCGCGGCGAACGTGCTGGGCGGGCGTGCCGACGACGCCACCGTGTGGCGCCGCGCCACCGGTCGCTTCGAGACGCGACGCCCCGACGGCGGGATGTTCCGACGCCAGATGGGCGGCGGCACCGACCGCCCCGTGATGGGCGACTGGGGCGGCACGGGCAAGGCCCTGCCCGGCGTCTGGAACGGCAACGACCGCACCTTCCGCCTCAAGACCCCGCAGGGCCCGCAGGAGTTCCGCTTCGGCTACAAGGGCAACGTGCCCCTCGCCGGCGACTGGGACGGCGACGGTCGCGACGAGGTCGGCGTCTGGCGAGCCAACGTGACCCGCTTCGACCTGCGCGGCCACGACGGCGGCATCTACCGCAAGATCACCTTCGGCAAGGCCGGTCAGCTGCCGTTCGTCGGTGACTGGAACGGCGACGGCCGGACGGACGTCGGTCTGTACGACCGCGAGACCCGCACCTTCACCCTCCGCTACCCCGTGGGCACGACCAAGACGTTCGTGCTCGGGGCGCGCGGCGCCCTCCCGGTCGCCGGCGACTGGGACGGCGACGGCTACAGCGAGGTCGGCGCCTGGGACCCCGCCACCGGCAGCTTCGCCAAGCAGGCGGACTTCCGCTGAGCCACCGCTGAGGCCTGGCGGAGCAACCCGCTGACGGGACCCGTCAGGGACGGCTCGTGCGCCCCACCAGGTGCGGCGAGCCGTCCTTCGGCGAGGTCAGGGAGAACAGGTAGCCGCCGGGCCCGTCGTCCGCGACGGGCCGGGAGCCGAAGGCGACGCTGCCCGGGAGCAGGATCGGCTTCTTGAAGGCCACCTGCACCCGGGCGCCGCCGTCCCCGTCGAGACGGTTCTCGAGGGCGGCGACGCAGCGGGCCAGGCTCCACATCCCGTGCGCGATGTGGCGCGGGAACCCCAGCGGCTTCGCCGTCAGCGGGTGGAGGTGGATCGGGTTGTGGTCGCCCGACACGGCGGCGTAGCGCCGGCCCAGGTCGGCGGGCAGCGGCCAGCGCACCCCGGTGCCGGGGGTCGTCTCGATCCGCAGCCCGGCGGGGGCTGCCTCGTCGCCCTTCCCGCGGCGCAGGTACGTCGACGTGCTCTCCCAGACGGTCTCGTCACCGACGGTGGCCGTCGCGGAGAAGACCAGCGCGGTGCCCTTGGCGTGCGGACGGGCCTCCGAGGCCTCGACGCGCAGACCGAGGGCCTCGCCGACCCGGACCGGGCGGTGGGAGGTGATGTCGTTCTCCATGTGCACGGTCCCGACCGCGGGGAACGGGAACGCCGGGTCGGTCATGATCGCCGTGTGCAGCCCGAAGGCGAGCACGTGGGGGTAGGGCAGCGGGACGGTGTCCTTCACCGGGAAGCCGCACACCGCGGCGTACGCCTCGACGTGGTCGCGCTCGACCGTCACCGGCGCGCGGTGGTAGGCCAGGCCGTCGTACGACGAGCGCGGGGCCTTGCGGACGCCAGGCAGCCGGTTGACCACGGGCAGCAGCGGGAGCGCGGCGCGGGCGATCGTGGCCAGCCCGCCGGGCTCGCCCGTCAGCTCCTTGTCGACCACGCCGTCCTGCGACGCCACCTCAGGCCCCCAGCATCATCTGGCCGCACACGCGGACCACGTTGCCGTTGACCGCGGTGGAGCCCGGGTGGGCGTACCAGGCGATGGTCTCGGCGACGTCCACCGGCAGGCCGCCCTGCGCCATCGCGTTGAGGCGCTGGCCGACCTCGCGGGTGGCGAACGGGACCGCCGCGGTCATCTTCGTGATGATGAACCCGGGGGCGACCGCGTTGACGGTGATGCCGTCGCCGACCTCGGGCGCGAGGGAGTCGACGAGGCCGATGACGCCCGCCTTCGAGGCGGCGTAGTTGGTCTGACCGACGTTGCCGGCGATGCCGGCGATGGAGGCGACGCCGATGATGCGGCCGTTGGCGTTGACCACGCCCTGCTCCAGCAGCTCGCGGGAGATGCGCTCGGGGGCGGTCAGGTTCACCGCGATGACGGACTCCCAGCGGTCGGCCTTCATGTTGGCGAGCTTCTTGTCGCGGGTGATGCCGGCGTTGTGGACGACGATGTCGACGCCGCCGTGCTTGTCCTTGAGGTGCTGCGCGATGCGCTGCGGGGCGTCCTTCGCGGTGATGTCGAGGGCGAGGTGGTCGCCGCCGAGCTCCTGGACCAGCGACACCAGGTCGCTGGCGGCCTGCGGGACGTCGACGCCGACGACGGTGGCGCCGTCGCGGTGCAGGACGCGGGCGATCTGCTCGCCGATGCCGCGGCTGGCGCCGGTCACCAGCGCGACCTTGCCCGCCAGCGGCTTCTCGGCGACGGCGGGCTCCTCCGCGACGGTGGTCGTGCCGTGGACGCCGATGCGGACCACCTGACCGGACACGTACGCCGACTTCGGCGACAGCAGGAACGCCAGCGTCGAGGCGGTCGCCTCCTCGGCGCCGGGGGCGACGTACACGAGCTGGCTGGTGCCGCCGCGGCCGACCTCCTTGCCGAGCGAGCGGGTGAAGCCCTCCAGCGCCCGCTGCGCGACCCGCTCGGAGGCGGACTGCGTGTGGGCGGGGTCGGTGCCGAGGACGACGAGGCGCGGGCAGGACTCCAGCCGGCGCATCACGGGCGTGAAGAACTCGGTGAGCGCGACGAGCCCGGCGGAGTCGGTGATGCCCGTGGCGTCCAGGACGAGGCCCTTGAACCGCCCGTCGCCCTCCGCCTCGGTGCGGACCTCGACACCGAGGTCCTTCAGCAGGGTCGGGAGCAGACCCGCCAGCCGCCCGTCGCCGCCGACCAGGACGGTGCCGTCGACCAGGGGGGCGCCCTCGGTCCAGCGGTCGAGCCGGACGGGCGAGGGGAGGCCGAGGTTCTTGACCAGCAGCTTGCCGATCGGGGTGCTGACGAAGCCTTGGTAGCGGTCGCTCATGGTCCTGCGGGTCCTCACTGTCGACATCGGGGTCGGTCATCGGCTCGGGCACCGGGCCGGGACACTTGTGTAACGCGATGTGTAACTCGGTGTCCATTGTTGGTGAGATGGGACTCACCGGGCTGCGGATCCAGGTTACTCATCAGTAGTCTGGACGCGGCCAGACCCCGAGCACCAGGAGCTCCCATGCAGGAGAAGACCCGTCGCGTCGCGATCGTCGGCGGCAACCGCACGCCCTTCGCGCGATCGAACGGCGCGTACTCGACCGCCTCCAACCAGGACATGCTCACCGCGGCCCTCGACGGGCTGGCCGACCGGTACGACCTGGCCGGCGAGCGGCTGGGTGAGGTCGTCGCCGGGGCGGTGCTGAAGCACTCCCGCGACTTCAACCTCACCCGCGAGGCGGTGCTGGGCTCCCGGCTCGCGCCCGAGACCCCGGCCACCGACATCCAGCAGGCCTGCGGGACAGGTCTGCAGGCCGTCATCCAGGTGGCCAACAAGATCGCCCTCGGACAGATCGAGTCCGGGATCGCCGGCGGCTCCGACACCGCCTCCGACGCCCCGATCGCCGTGGGCGAGGGGCTCCGCAAGAAGCTGCTCGCCGCCAACCGCGCGAAGACCACCCAGGGCAAGCTCGCTGCCCTGTCGCGCATCCGGCCGGCCGACCTCGTGCCCGCCATCCCGCAGAACTCCGAGCCGCGCACCCGGATGTCGATGGGCGAGCACGCCGCCCTGACCGCCGTCGAGTGGCAGGTCGGCCGTGAGGAGCAGGACGAGCTCGCCGCCGCGTCGCACGCCCACCTCGCGGCGGCGTACGAGCGGGGTTTCCTCGACGACCTCGTGACGCCGTTCCGTGGTCTCGAGCTCGACGACAACCTGCGCCCCGACAGCTCGGTGGAGAAGCTCGCGAAGCTCAAGCCGGTCTTCGGCAAGGGTGCGGCCGCCACGATGACGGCCGGCAACTCGACGCCGCTGACCGACGGCGCCTCCGCGGTGCTGCTGGCCTCCGAGGAGTGGGCGGCCGAGCGCGGCCTGCCCGTGCTCGCCTACCTGACGGCGTACGAGACGGCGGCGGTCGACTACGTCCACGGCGGCGAGGGGCTGCTGATGGCGCCGGCGTACGCGATGCCGCGGATGCTCGCCCGGGAGGGCAAGGACTTCGGCTCGTTCGACTTCTACGAGATCCACGAGGCCTTCGCCTCCCAGGTGCTCGCGACCCTGAAGGCGTGGGAGGACCCGGTGTTCTGCAAGGAGCGCCTCGGCCTCGACGACGTGCTGGGCGCGGTCGACCGGGAGCGGCTGAACGTGGTGGGCTCCTCGCTCGCGGCGGGCCACCCGTTCGCGGCCACCGGTGGGCGGATCGTCGCGACCCTCGCCTCCCTGCTCGCGGAGAAGGGTTCCGGCTCCGGCGTCATCTCGGTGTGCGCGGCCGGCGGGCAGGGAGTGACCGCGATCCTGGAGCGTCCCTGAGGGTGGCGGTAGAGTGTCGGCCGCGGTCGGCGCTCGCCCGGCTGCGCACCGGACGACAGGGGTGGGGGTGTCCGTTCGTGGGGGCGGGGCCGCGGTCTTCGTGGTCGGACTTCTCGCCGTCGTCGGACTCGGGCTCGGCGCCCGGGTCGCCACGGCGATCGGCGCTCAGTCCCTCGCGCTCGTGTGGCCTGCGTCCGGCGCGGCGCTGCTCTGGTACCTGGCCAGTCGTGGACGGCTCGGGCGGTCCCTGAGTCTCGCCGCCATGACCGTCGCGGTCGCGCTGGTCATGGTCGTCACCGGCTCGGGCTGGAGCCTCGCCTGGATCGTGGCGGTGGCGGCGAGCGTGCAGACGGTGTGCTGCGCGCTCCTGCTCCGACAGTGGGCACCCTCCCTGCTCGGGGTGCGCGGTGGTGCCAGCCTGCACGACCTGCGGTCCCTCGTCGGGTTCCTCGGTGCGCTGCTCCTGGGCACCCTGGTCGGCGCCCTGCTGGCGAGCGGGCTCATCGACCTCGTCGTCCCCGAGCAGCCGCGCGGCTCGGGGGTCGCCGACTGGTGGGGACGCCACTTCGCCGGCGTCGTGATCGTCGGCGCCGTCGGCCACCTGGTCTGGGAGTGGTGGCGCGCGCGGCGCGGGATCGCCCCCGTCCGCGCGGTGTCCGCACCCCATCCCCGGACGCCGTACGCGGGGTGGCCGGAGGTGCTGGCCCTGGTCCTGGTCGCCGTGACGACGTACGGCTTCGTGTTCACCTACGGCCGGGCCCAGCTGGCGTTCGCCCTCGTGAGCGTGGCCGTCTGGGCCGGTGCCCGGCTGCCCACCCTCTGGGCAGGGCTGCTGTCCGCCTGCTGCGGGACCGCCGCCTGCGGGCTCACCCTGGCGGGGATCGGACCCTTCGCCAGCCTCGAGACGCCCCAGCTCAACGCGCTCGTGACGCAGGCCTTCGTCCTCACCGTCGCGCTGACCACCCTCGCCGTCGCCGTCGGGCGGGACGAGCGGCTCGCGCTGCTCGCCGAGCTGGCAGAGGCCAACCGTCACGCCGGCGCCCGGATCGAGCTGCTGGACGCGGTCACCGAGGCGATGGACGAGGGCATCGCCGTCGTCGACGCGGAGGGCACGGTCGTCCGCAGCAACAGGGCGGCCTCGTCGGTGGTCACCGCGGAGATCTACCGGCTCGACGGGTCACGGATCGCGGAGGACGACCGCCCGTCGTACCGGGCCCGGCGGGAGGGTCGGACGATCCTCGAGGACGTCGCGATCGCCGGTCCCGGCGGCAGCCGCCGGATCATCGCCCTGCGCGCGGTGCCGCTGTCCCAGGGGGTCGTCGACGGGGAGCCCGCCGCCGCGCTGGTGGTCTCGCGCGACGTGACGGACGAGCGGGTCGCGCAGGACCGCCTCCACGAGTTCGCCGAGGTCGCGGCCCACGACCTGCGGACGCCGCTGACCGCGACGCGCGGGTGGGTCGAGCAGGCGGCGGACCTCGTCGAGGACCTGCCGCCCGGGCCGGCGCGGGACGGGCTCGCCCACGCACTCTCCCGCGCCGAGCGCACCGCCGACCGCATGGCCGAGCTGATCCGCGACCTGTTGGCCAGCGCCGGGAAGTCGACGCTGGAGCCCGAGACGGTGTCGCTGGCCGGCCCCGGTGGTCTGCTGCCCGGGATCGCCCGCGAGCAGCGGTGCGAGCCCTACCTCGTGGTCGACGCGTCGCTCCCGGCGCTGCACGCCGACCGGGACCTGTGCCACCAGCTCTTCACCAACCTCGTCAGCAACGCGGTCAAGTACGTCGCCCCCGGGGTCGAGCCCCGGGTCGAGGTGACCGGCGAGGTGCACGGCGGCCGTGCCGTGATCCGCGTCGGCGACAACGGGATCGGCGTCCCCGACGACCAGCGGGAGCAGATCTTCGACCGCCTGTACCGGGCACCGACGTCCGCCGGCTCGTACGCCGGGACCGGGTTGGGCCTGTCGATCTGCCGTGACGTCGTCGAGCGCCACGGGGGATCGATCCGCTGCGAGGCCCGACCGCAGGGCGGCACGACCTTCGTCGTCGAGCTCCAGGCCGCGTAGGGAGCGCGGGTCAGGCCTGCTGCGGGGTCCCCGCCGAGGCCATCGCGAGCGCACTGGTGACCATGTGCTCCTTGACCTGGTCGGCCGTGATGCTGCCGACCGTGGGCACGCCCGGGGCGGCCTCCTTGACGAGGATCCCGACCCTCGCGAGCTGCAGGGCACCGAGCCCGCTGGCGTACAGGGTGTTGGCGAGCAGGTGGGGGTCCTCGACGTGGAAGTCGCCGCTCTCCGTCCCGGCCTCGAAGGTCGAGGCGAGCACGGCCAGGCACCCCGAGATGGAGCGGCCGAGGCGGTAGATCGCGGACTCGGCGATCTCGTCCCACAGCTCCGGACCGGTGCGCCGCATCAGGGTCTGGGCGCAGTCCACGAACGCGGGGTGGCCCAGTCCGTAGTCGACGAAGGCCCGTGTCAGGGCCGTCAGACGGGCCCGGTGGTCGTCGGGCCCGGCGGAGTCGGCGGCCGCCACCAGCTCCTCGCGCAGCTCGTCGAGGTAACCGACGAGGGCGAGCGCGAACAGCTCCTCCTTGCCGGTGAAGTGCCGGTAGATGATCGCCCGGTTGATGCCCACGGCGCGGGCGACGTCCTCGATCTGGGCGTCGCGGACGCCGCGCTCGTCGAACAGGGCGCGGGTCGCCGCGATGATCTCGCGCTTGCGCTCGCGGCGGCGCTGGGCGGCGGCCGAGCGACGGCCGTCGCCGCGGGGGGCCGGCGTGGTGGTCACGGGACCGAGGGTACGGGACGTGTAACCGGGAGTGTCACGACCGTGACGCGACCCACTCGCGGCGCAGGAGGCCGAACACCCAGGAGTCGGAGACGACGCCGTCGACCACACAGTCCTCGCGCAGTGTTCCCTCGAGGACGAAGCCGAGCTTCTCCAGCACCCGCCGACAGGCGGTGTTGCGGGTGTCCGCCTCGGCCTGGACCCGGTTGAGGTCGAGCGCCGCGAACGCCCACGCCAGGAGCGCTCCCGCTGCCTCGGTGGCGTACCCCCGGCCCCAGGTGCGCTCGGCGAAACAGAAGCCGAGCGACGCGCTGCGGAAGGTGAGGTCGTAGCTGTTCAGCGTGATCCAGCCGAGGAACGACCCGTCGGTTCCATCGACGACTGCGGGCCGTACGCCGTCGCTCTCGGCCGCGATCCGCGAGCACCTCTCGATGAACGACACGGCCCGCAGGGGGTCGGTCCACGGCGGCGCGTCCCAGTACCGCAGCACGTGCGCGTCGCTCTGCAGCGCGAAGAGGTCGTCGGCGTCGGAGTCACGGAAGGAGCGCAGCCGCAGACGTGCCGTCTCCAGGTCCGGGGTGACGAGCGCGGTCACGAGCTGGTCCTGCCGTCGACGCCCTCGCGGAGCAGGTCGGCGTGCCCGCAGTGCTGGGCGTACTCCGTGATCATCCGGAGCACCAGCCAGCGCAGGTCGACGTCCTCGTACCAGTCGAGCGGGCGGACCACGTCGTCGAGGTCGTGGGCGGCGACGATCTCGCGGGACACCCGGCACTCGGCCTGCCAGGTCGCGAGGTCGGCCTGCAGGTCCGCGTCCGGCGGCGGCTCGAAGTCGTCGTTCCCGGCGTGCAGCGTCGGGACGTCGCGGTGCTCGAAGCTCTGCTGGAACCACCACCGCTCGACGCTGGCGAGGTGCCGCACGAGGCCGTGCAGCGACATCGTCGACGGTGGCATCGACCGGGCGCCCGCCTGGGCGGTCGTGAGGTCGCGGCACGCCAGCTCGATCGTCGCCCGGAAGTGCTCGAGGTACGCCGCGAGCGCCTCCCGCTCGCCGGCGACGCGGGGGATGCGCGGGAGGTCGTCGTCCATCGGGTCAGCCTGGCAGCAGGAAGCCCGTGACCGTGGACAGCACGTCCGCCTCGCCCGGCGTCTTGTCGTCGCGGTAGCGCAGCACCCGGGCGAACCTCAGCGCGATCCCACCCGGGTAGCGCGGCGAGCGCTGGACGCCGTCGAGGGCGATCTCGACGACCTGCTCCGGTCGCACGTGGACGACGTGCCCCTCGCGGTGGGTCTCGAGGCCGAGGAAGCGCTCGGTCTGCCAGGCGAGGACCTCGTCCGTCATGCCCTTGAAGGTCTTGCCGAGCATGACGAACCCGTCGCCGTCGTCGGCGCGGGCGCCGAGGTGGATGTTGGACAGCCAGCCGCGGCGACGTCCGGAACCCCACTCGACGGCCAGGACGACGAGGTCGAGGGTCAGGCGGGGCTTGACCTTCACCCAGGCCGCGCCGCGACGTCCTGCCTCCCAGGGGGCGTCGAGCGACTTCACGACGACGCCCTCGTGCCCGTCCGCGACGGCGGCGCGGGCGAAGGCCTCGGCCGCCTCGGGGTCGCCCGTCTCGAGGCGTCGGACCCGGTGGGCCTCCGGCACGAGCGCGTCGAGGGCGGCGAGTCGCTCGCGACCGGGGCGGTCGAGGTAGTCGGCGCCGTCGAGGTGCAGCAGGTCGAAGAAGTACGGCGTCACGGCGGCCGCCCCCTCCTCGTGCGCGCTGGCCGTGCGGGAGACGGTCTCCTGGAACGGGCGGGGTCGGCCGTCACCTCCGAGCGAGAGCGCCTCGCCGTCGAGGACGACCGTGCGCGCCGGCAGGGCCCGGACCACCTCGACCACCTCGGGCAGGCGGGTGGTGATGTCGTCGAGGGAGCGGGTCGCGATCCGGACGTCATCGCCGTCGCGGTGGACCTGGATCCGGATCCCGTCGAGCTTGGTGTCGACGGCGACCTCCCCGCCCACCTTCTCCAGCGCTTCGGCGACGGTCGGGGCGGTCGAGGCGAGCATGGGCGTGACGGGTCGCATCACCTCGAGGCCGATCGCGGCGAGCGCCTCCTCGCCGCCGGTGCCGGCGGCCCGGGCCGCGACGACGGTGGAGCCCGCGAGCATCGCGGCCCGGCGTACGGCGGGCAGAGGGGTCTCCGTCGCCCGGGCGACGGCCTCCTGCACCAGCGAGTCGAGCGCGCCCTGCCGCACCTCGCCGGTCACCAGCCCGCGCAGCCACTGCTGTTCCTCGGCGGTGGCGGCGCCGAAGAGCTCGGCGGTGGCCGCCGCCCGGGCGGTCTGCGACCCCGGCCCCGACAGCCCGGCGACGTGCTCGAACGCCTCGTGCACCGCGAGCACCGTCAGGCTCGGCTCGTCGGCCGGGTCGGGGAGCGAGGTCAGCGAGCGCCAGCCCAGCCCGGTACGACGTTGCCGCAGCGCTCCGCCGAGGTAGGACGTCACGACCTCGACCTCGAGGGGCGCGTCGGGGTCGGCGCGCGCGAACAGCTCGGCGAGGGCGGCGACCTTCTCCTTGCGGGAGCGGGTCGCGGCGACCGCGGTGGAGGTGGCGACGAGGTCGGCGAGCAGCACGGGTCCATCGAAGCACCCCGGTCCGCGGCGTCAGGCGGCGTACTTCGCCGGCCCGTCCCACCTGATGCGGCGTGGCTCGGGCGTCGGGGGCGGCCTCGGCCCCGGCGGGGCCAGCGCACGGTAGACGTGTCCGGTGGGGGTGACGATCTCGAGCTCGTGGGGCCGCGGGTCGGCCGGCCAGCGGGGCACCGGTGTGTAGGTCCACCCCGGATGCTCCTTCGTGTAGTTGCAGCCCGCGCAGGCTCCGCCGGAGTTGGGCGCGCTCGTCTCCCCGCCCTCCGCCACCGGGACGGGGTGGTCGACGTGGCGGGCCGGTGCGTCGCAGTACGGCGTCCGGCAGGTCCACCGGTCCCGCGTCAGCACGAAGTCGCGGAGCTGTCCGGTGAAACCACGGGCCCCGGACTCCATCGCGACGAGGGTGCCGCTGCCCGCGGCGACGAAGAAGCGCTGGATCGTCGAGCGGAGGTCGGGGGACAGCCCGACGAGCTGCCGCGCGACCGAGGCCGGGACCGGCCCGATGTGCTCCACGTCGGCCGGGGTGTCCTCGTCACCGAGCAGCGTCTCGGCCGAGACGAGCAGCTTCACCGCGACGGGGGTCGCCTGGGCGTGCTTCTGGTTGGTGAGTCGCGAGACGAACAGGTCGGCCACGATCTGAGCGTGCGTCCGGTCGTCGTCCGGGTCGTCCTGGGCGAGGATGCGGTCGGCACCGTCGCGCAGCGACGTCATGATCGCCGCGGCTGCGAGGTCCTCGACCCAGCCCGAGATCGTGGACATCCCGTCGCCGAAGGAGAGACGGCTCGAGACGCGTCGGGTGGTGCGTGCCTTCTGCCGCCGTCGGACCGGGGCCTCCGGGTCGAGCTCGTAGGCCACCCGCCGCGCCGCCCGTCGCAGCGCGAGGTCGCCGAGACCGTCGAGGGTCGACGGGTTGCCCGCGAGCCTCTCGTCGGCCTCCGCCCGGTGCTCCGGGGAGAGGTCGGCCAGCTCGGCGGCCAGGACCATCGCGCGCCGCTCGTTGAGGCGCCCGAAGGTCAGGGCGTCCAGGACGCGGGGGAGGTCCTCGGTCAGCCGGGTGGCGAACGAGGTCAGCTCGCGACCCCGGTACGGCGACTCGCGGCGTGCGAGCCCGACCTGCGACCCGGCGCTGCGTCGCCCGGCTGGGCAGTCGTCCCGA
Source organism: uncultured Nocardioides sp. (assembly GCF_947489365.1). GTDB lineage: Bacteria > Actinomycetota > Actinomycetes > Propionibacteriales > Nocardioidaceae > Nocardioides. Next base: position 358,737 of record NZ_CANLDB010000004.1, on the reverse strand, counting down.
GCGGCCATCGTCGCGGCGGCGCGGGCCTGGAGGGCTGCGGCCGCGGACTTGAGCTCCTCGGTCGCGCGCAGCAGGTCGACGAGGTCGCGGTCGCTGTGCTCGTCGAGGGCGGCGTACGCGAAGCGGCTCAGCAGCGCGCTCGCACGCTGCTGCAGGTCGCTGGCAGCCGACTCGTTCCCCATGTCGCTGACGCTAGACGCGACCACCGACAACGGCGGACGGTCATCGCGTGAGCAGGTGGTCGTAGAAGTCCAGGTGGGCCGAGGCCGCCGCGTCCCACGTGTACGACGCCGCGAGACGACGGCCGGCCCCCGGGTCCGGAGGGTCGTCGAGCACACCCGCGAGGGCGGTGGCGATCGCGGGCACGTCGGCGCCGTACGCGACGGTGCCGGCGAGGACCTCGCGCAGCACGGGTAGGTCGCGCGCCACCACGGGGACGCCGGCGGCCAGGGCCTCCATCGCGGCGAGCCCGAAGCCCTCCTTGGTCGAGACCATGGCGAGGGCCGAGGCCTCGGCGACGAGCGAGGGGAGCTCGTCCTCGCTCAGGGTGCCGAGGACGACCGGGCTCACGTCGAGCTCGTCGGCGCGGGCGTCGAAGGCGGCGCGGTAGTCGCGGTAGTCGAAGAGCGTCTCGCCGCCCCCGAGCACGAGGCGCAGCCCGGGCCGGTCGCGTCGTACGAGGGCGAAGGCCTCCAGCAGGTCGAGGCTCGCCTTGCGGGGCTCGATGCCGCCCAGGGCGAGCACGTACGGCCCGTGCGCGTCGGCCCAGCGGCGCCGGCCCGCGAGGTCGCGAGCGCCCGCGGCGAACCGGGCGGCGTCGACGCCGTTCGGGATGACGGTCGGGTCCAGCCCCCAGCCCGCCCGGACCTCGTCGGCGACGGCCTCGGAGACGCAGAGGCGCGCGGTGGGGGCGACGACGGCGCGCTCGTGGCACGCCGCCAGCTCGGGGGTGGTGAAGGTGTCGAGGTGGTGGATCGTCCGCACGCACGGCAGCGCGGCGTTCGCGGAGATGCAGTCCTGGGCGTGGACGACGTCGTAGGCGCCACGGTCCGCCGCGAAGGCGCGGCGCAGGACCTCGATCGAGCGCACGATCCTCGCCCCGACCGGCTCGTCGGCGACCTCGGGGAACGGCACGGCGCGGACGCCGACCCCGGGTGCGACCGGGCGGAAGAACGTGGTGTCACCACCGCGGCCCAGCGTCCACACGTCGACCTCCGCGTTGGCGCGGACCAGCGCCTCCGCCAGGGCCAGGGTGTGGACCACGCCGCCGCGGGGGCGGGTGGAGTAGGTCAGGAGGGCCACCCTCACCGGACCGCCACCTGCCCCGGACCCCGGTACGCCGCCGGGGCCAGCTCGGCGAGGTGGTGCAGCGTGCGTCGGGCCCGGGCGACCTCGGCGGCGACGTCCAGGTCCGCCACGGCCAGGCCGCCCTTGCTGCCGGTCCGGGCGAGCACGTCGCCACCGGGGCCGACGACCTTCGCCTGGCCGAGGAAGCGCAGGCCCCCGGTGACGCCGGTCTGGTTGGCGGAGACCCAGACCACCTGGTTCTCGGCGGCCCGGGCGCCGTCGTACAGGTCGAAGAGCCGGGACTGGCGGTCGGCGGGCAGGCGGGCCGCGCGGTCGGTGACCGACGCGGGCCAGGCCGACGGGCACACCAGCACCTGCGCGCCGTCCAGCGCGAGCGAGCGCGCGGACTCGGGGAAGGTCTTGTCGTAGTCGACCAGCATCCCGAGCCGCCCGACGGGGGTGTCGAAGGCGTCGAAGCGGTCCCCGGCGGCGTACACGACCGACTCGCGCACGGCCCGGTGGACCTTCCGGTGCCGGCCCAGCACGCCGTCCCCGGTGAGGCAGACGGCGGTGTTGTGCACCACGGTCCCGGCGGACGACACGGCCGCCTCGGTGAGCCCGAGGCACAGCACCATCGGGCCGGTGGCCCCCCGCAGCCGGGTCAGCTCCGGGCCGTCGAGGGTGATCGCGGCCGGGGGGTCGGCGGCGTCGGGGTGGCGCAGGTCGCCGAGGTAGCCGCCGAGGGTGGCCTGGGGGAGGACGAGCAGCTCGATCCCGCGGCTGCGGGCGTCGGCCACGACGCGCTCCACCTTCGCGACGGCCCGGGCGAGGTCACGACCGAAGTGGGCCGCCGCCGCGCCGATCCGGACCCGGACCACGCTCAGCCCGCCAGCCGGTCGGCCGCGACGGCCAGGTCGGCCCGGACGTGCTCCGCGACGTGCGCGGCGTCGGCGGCGATGCCGAGGAAGCGCCCCGAGCCCCACGTGTGCAGCCACGGCAGGCCGAGGAACGAGAGTCCGGGCAGTGCCGTGACACCGCGGTCGTGGGCGGGCCGGCCCCCGCCGTCGAACACGGGCGCCCCGACCCAGCGGTAGTCGGGCCGGTAGCCGATCGCCCAGACGACACTCGTGACGCCGGCGGCCGCCAGGTCGAGCTCGGTCGTCTCGTCGTCCGGCTCCCACACCGGCGTGTACGGCGACCCGGGCGGCGCGTCGACGCCGGCGCGCTCGACGTAGGCGTCGATGTCCGCGCAGATCGAGTTGTAGACGGCGTCCGCGGCGTCCAGTGCGGTGCGCACGGTGGGGGAGAGACCCAGCCTGTGACCACCGGGCCCGTCCAGCAGTCCGTCGACCCTCCCCGTCAGGTGCATGCCCTCGGCGGCGAACCGCCGCAGGTCGATGTCGCGCCCGCCGTCGCGGCCGGTGACGTAGTGGTTGGTCTTCTCCCGCGCGGCGAGACCGCCGGGGTAGCGCGCGACGGGGGTGTCGTACAGCCCCATGTCGGCGAGCCAGGTCATGGTGTCGCGACCCCGGTAGGTCCGGGCGACGCGTGGGGCGTCGCCCAGGGCGAGGTGCACGCCGCGGCCGGCGAGGTGGAGGTCCTCGGCGATCTGCGTGCCCGACTGGCCGCTGCCCACCACGAGGACGTCGCCGTCCGGCAGCTGTCCGGGATGGCGGTAGTCCCCGGACAGCACCTGGGTGACCGCGGGGTCGAGCGCCGCCGCCCAGGGCGGGACGATCGGGAGGTGGTAGCCCCCGGTGGCGACGACGACGTGGTCCGCCTCCCAGGTCGCGGGGCCGTCGGGGCCGCCGGCGGTGACGACGAAGCCCCCGTCACCGGACGGCACGAGGCCGGTCACCCGGGTGTGCTCCAGGACCGGGGGACCGAACGTGGCCGGGTAGGCGCCCAGCCAGGCGACGACCTCGTCGCGGGTCATGAAGCCGTCCGGGTCGGGCCCGTCGTAGGCGTACCCGGGCAGGCGGCAGTGCCAGTTCGGCGTCACGAGGGTGAAGGAGTCCCAGCGCCGGTCGGCCCACTCGTGCCCGACGGTCTCGGCCTCCAGCACGACGTGGTCCACACCGTCGCGCACGAGGTGCCAGCTCACCGACAGCCCGGCCTGGCCGCCGCCCACCACGACGACCGACGTACGACGCGCCGCGGGGCTGGCGCCTGCGCCGCTCATGCCGGCTCCCCGGGCAGGGGCGGGTGGACACGGAGGACCTCGACCTCGGCGTCCGCGGCGTGCCGGGACGCGGAGGCCCCGACGGCCTCGACGGTGGCGGCGGCGCCGGTGCAGGCGAAGCCGTAGCGGGCGCGGACCCGCCGGTCGGCCTCGGCCATCGCCGCGGTGCACCGGTCGACGAAGTCGGCGACGGTGTAGCGGCGGCCCGCCTCGAGGTGGTCGTGGACGACGAGCGAGGGCGACCAGCACTCCTCGACCCGGCCGTCGGGCCAGCGCACGGTGACTCCGGCCTCAGGCACGACGGGCCCCGACCAGCTCGGTCGCGCGGTACAGCTCGGGGCGCCGGTCCCCGAGGTGGAACATCGAGCGGCGCGCGGTGCCGAGGACGTCGTCGAGGTCGAGGGACGCCAACGCCATCCCCGGGGCCGTGCCCGTGGTGTCGAGGACGTCGCCGCCCGGGCCGACGACCTTGGCGTTGCCCACGAAGCGCAGCGAGCCGAAGGTGCCGGTCTGGTTGGCGGCGAGCCAGACGACCTGGTTCTCCAGCGCGCGGGCCTGGTCGAAGATGTTGAAGCGGTGGGTCCAACGGTCCTGCGCGACGTCCCCCGCCCCGGCGGTGCGCGACGCCGGCCAGGCCGAGATGCAGGCGACCACCCGGGCGTCGTCCAGCGCCAGCGCGCGGGCGGCCTCGGGGAACGCCTTGTCGTAGCAGACCAGCAGGCCCATCCGCCCCACCGGCGACTCGAAGGCGAGGATCTGCTCCCCGGCGCCGTAGTAGAGGCTCTCCCCGAGCGGCTGGTGGACCTTGCGGTAGACCCCGAGGACGCCGTCGCCGGTCACGGCCGCGGCGCTGTTGTAGCGCTCGGTGCCGTCGGCCTCGCAGAGGCCGACGACGACGGTCATGTCGCCGGCGAGCTCCCCGACGCGCCGCAGCTCCGGACCGTCGAGGTCCATCGCCGGGGGCAGGTCGTCCGGGGCCTCGGCGTGGGTGCCGTCACGCCCCGACCCGAGCACGGACAGGTAGCCGCCGAGGCATGCCTCGGGGAACGCGAGCAGCGAGACGCCCTGGCCGCGGGCGGCCTGGACGTACGTCTCGATCTGGGCGAGGTTCTGCTCGACGTCGCGGCCGAAGCTGTCCGCGACGGCGGCGAGGTGGGTGGTGGTCATGCTGCTCCCAGTCCGGTGACGGTGGTGGTGACGGCCTCGGTCACGACGCCGTCGGGCCAGCGCAGGCCGACGCCCGCGCCCTCGACGAGGTCGCCGCAGACGCGGCTGGTGACGGTGGCCGGGAGCCCGTCGGCGGGTCTCCCGGGGCGATCGGTGGTGACGACGGCGAAGCCCGGGAAGCAGGTCAGCCAGTCCCCGGTGGTGGCGACGTCGGGGGTCGGCACGTCCGCCACGTCGACGACCGCGCGGCACCCGCTGGCCTCGGCCAGCATGCCGACGGTGCCGACGGTGCCCGCCATGGAGACGTCCTTCGCGGCGGCGGGGTCCAGCGTGCGGACGACGCCGCCCGTGGCGCGCAGCTCGGCAGGGGTCCGGCTGGTCGTGGAGTCCCACTGGCTGCCGGAGTAGCCGGGACGCCAGCCACCGCCGAGGTCCGCGGACACCCGCAGGGCGTGACCGGGGCGGCCGCCGCCGCCGGGGACCGGGTGGGGCGTGGCGCCCAGCGCGGTGACCGACAGGGCCGCCGGGACCCCGAGCTGGGTGTGGCCGCCGAGCACGGGCACGCCCCAGGCCTCGGCGGCGTCCAGCAGTCCCCGCAGGACCCGCCGGGCGAACGAGGCGTCGCGGGCGCCGACCGCGTCGAGGAGGCCGACCGGGCTAGCGCCCATCGCGGCGAGGTCGTTGAGGTTGACCAGGACCGAGCACCAGCCGGCCCACTCGGGGTCGCGCTCCACCATGGAGGGCAGGATCGCGTCGCAGGCGGCCACGAGCGGGACGCCGGGGACCGGGGCGGCGTCGTCGCCGACCCACCCGGGTCCGCCCCCGCCGAGCGGGTGGTCGGTGACGCGGCCGAGCAGCCCGGCCAGCGGGGCCTTGGTGGCGTCCACCAGCCGCTGGACGCGCCCGACGGGCCACTCCATCTCGACGTGGGGGACGCCGTGACGCGTCGTCGGGCCGCTGCGTCGTCGCCAGCCGAGCCGGGTGAACAGCCCGGCGTGCCGGGCCTGGACGGCGGCGTCGAACCGCAGGGCGCCGGCGTCCTCGGCCGTCGCACAGGCCGCGCGGACCAGCGCGGCGGCGACCCCGGCGCGCGAGCCGCGGGCGGTGGGGGCGACGACGAGGCGGCTGCCGCGCCACCACCCGAGGTCCCGGGAGGCGGTGGCGGGGTGCGCGGCGGGGTGGACCCGGACGCCGCCCAGCACGTCACCGTCGATCGAGCGGGCGAGGAGCACGACGGTGCGGGGGTCGTCGTCGACGTCGTCGCGGTCGTGGCCCCCGAACAGTCCCTGCGCGTCCACGAACTCCGCGCGCCGCAGGGCGTCGTGCGCCGCCCGCGCCGTGGTCTCGGCCCGCTCGACCCGCAGGAGCGGACGGGGCCCTGCGGCGGGCAGCAACCCGGTGAGGATGCCGTGGTCGAGCATCACGCCCCCTCGCGGGACAGCCCGGAGCAGGCTCCGCAGGCCGCGCAGCCGGCTGCCTGGTCGGTGCCGACCATGCCGGCGGACCGGAGCGCCTTCGCGACGCGGGAGGTGACGTCGTAGGTGACGTCCCGCGCCGGCGCCCCGACGCCGTCGACGTCCGTGGCGAGCGTGCCGGCCAGCGGCCGGAACGGCACGACGAACGGGTAGACGCCCATCTCGATGAGCCGCTCGGCCCCGGCGACGAGCTCGTCGGGGTCCTCGCCGAGCCCCACCAGGAGGTAGGTGGAGACCTGGTTGTGGCCGAAGACCCGGACGGCCTCGCGCCAGGCGGCGTCGTACTCGGCCATCGGGACGCTGCCCTTGCCGGGCATCCAGCGCCGCCGGACGTCGTCGTCCAGCGACTCGACGTGGATCCCGATCGAGGCGGCGCCGGCCTCCTTGAGCTCGGTGATGGTCGCGAGGTCGCCGGGCGGCTCGCACTGCACCTGGATCGGCAGGTCGGGCACGGCGGCGCGCACGGCCCGCACGCAGCGGGCGAGGTGCGTCGCGCCGCGGTCGCGGCCGTTGGAGGTCCCGGTGGTCATGACCATCTGCGTCACCCCGTCGAGCCGGACGGCGGCCTCCGCGACCTCGGCGAGCTGCGCCGGTGTCTTCACCGCGACGGTGGAGCCGGAGCGCAGCGAGTCCTCGATCGCGCAGAACCGGCAGCGCTGCGACTCGTCGTACCGCACGCAGGTCTGGACGACGGTGGTGGCGAGGACGTGCCCGGAGTGGAGGCGGGCGACCTGCTCGTACGGGACCCCGTCGGCGGTGACGAGGTCGTAGAACGCCGGGCGGGCGACCGTCTCGACCCCGAGGCCGGTGTCGGCCCCGTCGAGGAGGAGCCGGCCGCCGCGCACGGCGTACGGGCTGCGGGGGTTGAGCGGGACCGCGGCCCCCACCCCGTCGATCAGCACGTGGCCGTCGTCGGACGGACCGGCACCACCACGGCGGGCGACCGGCGGGTCGAGCAGCCGGATGCCCTGGATGGCGAGGTCGACCCGGGTGTCGGGGCGGGAGGCCATGGTCACGACCTCAGAGGTTGTAGACGGAGTTGATGATGGCGCCCTTGTTGGCGAAGTGGATGACGCAGTCCTGCACGTCGAGCGGGTGGCAGGGCACGACACCCTCGATGAGGTCCTCCTCGCGGCAGCCGTGCAGCGCCATGCCGAAGCGGCAGCAGAAGACGGTGCCGCCCTCGCCGATGAAGGTCTTCAGCGAGTCGTTCATGTTCTGGTTGCCGGGGAACGCGACGTCGCCGGTGGTAGGGAACCCGCGGGTGTCCATGCAGGCCAGGGCGCCGGGACCGTAGAAGTAGATGACGGAGTCGAAGCCCTTCCGCAGCGCCCGGGTGGCCTGGAGGATCGCGACGAAGCTGACCGACGACTCGTGCGGGATGCCGTGGACCAGGGTGAGGTAGCTCTGGCCCTCGCTGGCCTGGTAGTCGGGGAAGATCTTCGTCGAGCCGTAGAGGTTGGTGCCCTTCGCCTGCGAGGGGTGGGGGACCTCGGCCACCGACTTCTCGATGTTGGCCAGGATCTCGTCGTCGAACACGGACATCTGCTCTCCTCAGGTGGGTGGTGCGGGTGGCGGGGGGTCGTGCGGGCTGGAGCGGGTGGGTCAGGTGGTGCCGTAGAGGGCCGCGAAGTTGTCGTGGAAGAAGGCGCGGGCCAGCTCGCCGTCGCCGGTCGCGGCGGCGAGGCGGGCGTGCTCGCCGGCGAAGTCGCCCCAGGGGACGTCGGTGGCGAACAGCACGCGGTCGTGCCCGACGCCGCGGCGCTCGATCTCGGCGACCAGCCAGGCGGGGGCGAAGCCGACGGCCCAGCTGGTGTCGGTCCAGACCTGCTTGCCGGCCTCGACCCAGTCGAAGAACCGCCCGCCGATCAGCTTCAGGTGGCCGCTCATGCCACCACCGAGGTGGACGAGGTGGATGCGGGTGGCGTCGCCGTACGCCTCGACGAGCTCGCCGATCCGGTCGACGTCGGAGGCGGCGCCGGGGGAGGTGTGCACGTGGACGACGAGGTCGTGGGCAGCCGCCGTGGTGAAGATCGCGTCGAGCTGCTCGGCGCAGTCCGGGTCGTCGACGCCACCACCGAGCAGGAAGCTGGTCTTCAGCGCCCGTACGCCGGTCTCGGTGACCAGGCCCAGGGCCTTCTCGTTGCGGGCGGCGTCGGAGGCCTTGGGTGAGACCCACAGCCCGCAGGAGATCCGCTCGTCGGCGGCCGCGGCGTCGAGCGCGAGGGAGTTGAGGTCGAACGCGACGTCCGGGTCCGGGACGCCGTAGTTGGGGAGCACGAGCGCCCGCTCCACGCCCTGGTCGTCGAGGCTGCGCCGGAAGTCGGCGACGGTGGCCACGGCCGTGGTGTCCGGCCGGATCGGCGGTCCGCCGTAGAAGGGGTACGCCGGCAGGTGGCCGATGTGCCGGTGCGCGTCGTACGGCGCGGCGAGGGCCCGTCGCGCCGGTGTGGTCATGCCGACCAGTCAAGGCTCGGGCTGTTTCGGGGTGGTTTCGTCCGGAACTCGTTCGTCGAACCACTGGGTGAGATCGGTGTAACAGGCTCCCGGAGACGGACCTGGACACCGCGGGCCTGCTTGGCTCGGGGCGTGGCCGAGGTGACGATCTCGCGGGCGCCGGCGCTCCTGGCGGAGCGCGACCCCGACGGGGTGGCGCTGCGCAGCGGGCGCCGGGTGGTGACCCGGCGCGCCCTGGTGGACCTCGCGGACGGCGTCGCCCGTCGCTGGGTGGCGGAGGGCCTCGGGGTCGACGACGTCGTCGTGCTGGGCTGCGGGGACCCGGTCGACCTGGTGCTGGCCGCCGTGGCGACCTGGCGGGCGGGTGCCACGCCGCTCCCGCTGGCGCCCGGGCTCGCGCCCGGCGAGCGGGCGGCGCTGCTGGACCTCGCCCGTCCGGCCCGGGTCGAGGACGGGCCGCTCGACCTCACGCCCGGTCGGGCGGGCGCGCCGCTGCCGGACCGCGCCGCGTCGTCCTGGAAGGTCGCGGCCTCGTCGGGCAGCACCGGTCGGCCCAAGCTCGTCCGGGCGGCGGCGCCCGCCCGGGTGGATCCCGACCGTCCGGTGGCGGCGTTCGTCCCCCGCGACGCCGTCCAGCTCGTCGCCTCGCCCCCGCACGCCGGCGCCGGGTTCGTCTACGCCACGCGCGGCCTCACCAGCGGGCACGAGCTCGTCCTCATGCCGTCCTTCGACGCCGGGGAGTGGCTCCGGCTGGTCGCCGGGCACCGCGTCACGTGGTCGGTGCTGTCGCCGACGACGATGCGGGCGATCGCCCGGCACCCCGATCGGGCGACCGCCGACGTGTCGTCCCTGGAGTCCGTGCTCCACGTGGGCGCGCGGTGCCCGGAGCCGCTCAAGCGGGACTGGCTCGCCTGGCTCGGGCCGTCCCGCGTCGTCGAGGTGTACGCCGGGACCGAGTCGGCCGGTGTCGCGATGATCGGCGGGGAGGACTGGCTGCTCCACCCCGGCTCGGTCGGCCGGGGCGTCGGCGGCACGCGCTTCCGGGTGGTGCGCCCCGACGGCGGGGACTGCGCACCCGGCGAGGTCGGCGAGATCCTGATGCGCCGGGACGCGCCCACCTACACCTACGTCGGGGCGGCGGCCCAGGACCGGCACGGCTGGCACAGCCTGGGCGACGCGGGCCGCACGGACGCCGACGGCTGGCTGTGGGTGCTCGACCGGCTGGACGACCTCGTGGACGTCGACGGGCACCGGGTCGCCCCGGCGGACGTCGAGGCCGCCCTGCTGGAGCACCCCGACGTCGGATCGGCCGTCGTGGTCGGCCGCGGCGGCGGCCTCCACGCCGTGGTGCAGTGCCCCGATCTCGACGCCGTCCGGGCCTGGGCGGCGACGCGTCTCGACCCACCGCACCTGCCCACAGGGTGGGAGGCCGTGCCGCACCCGCTGCGGGACGACGCGGGCAAGGCCCGCCGCTCGTCGTACCGCTGACTACCGTGGCGGGGTGAGCGGAGCGGACCGGGGGCTGCGGCGGGTCTGGCGGCCCGACTGGCCCTGCCCCGTGGCGCAGAACCTGCGGATCCTCAAGCGGGGGAGCGACGCGGCCTTCCGCCTCGACCCCGACGGCACCGTGTGGCGCGGCATCCGCACGCCGGAGGGTCCGGCGACGCTCGTCGTCCGCGCGCGCGACGCCCTCGGTGAGGTGCACGCCGCGGCCTGGGGCGACGGTGCCGACTGGGCGCTGGGGCAGCTGCCCGCCATGTGCGGCGCCGAGGACGACCCGTCGGGCTTCGCCCCCGAGCACCCGGTCGTGGCCGAGGCGTGGCGGCGCCACGAGCACTGGCGGCTGACCCGCACCGGTCTGGTCTTCGAGGCGCTGCTGCCCGCGATCCTGGAGCAGAAGGTCACCGGCAAGCAGGCCTTCGCCGCGCAGCGCATGCTGGCCCGCCGCTTCGGCGAGCGTGCCCCCGGGCCGGGTGCGGAGCACGGTCTCTGGGTGCCGCCCACCCCGGCGGTGGTCGCCGCGATCCCCTCGTGGGAGTGGCTGCGCATGGGGGTCGACCCGGCGCGGTCGAAGGCGGCCGTCCGCGCTGCGCGCGTGGCCGACAGCCTGGAGCGGATCGTCGGCCTCGACCACGACGAGGCCGACCGGCGGTTGCGGACCGTGCCCGGGGTCGGGGTCTGGACGTCGGCCGAGGTGCGCTTCCGGGCCCTCGGCGACGCCGACGCCGTCAGCTTCGGCGACTACCACATCGCGAAGAACGTCACCTGGGCCCTGACCGGCACGGTCGGGGACGACGCCGACATGGCGTCCCTGCTCGAGCCCTTCCGGCCGCACCGGCACCGCGTGCAGCGCCTGGTCGAGCTCGCACACCTCGCCCGGCCGCGCCGCGGCCCGCGCATCACCCTGCCGACACACCTGCCCGGCTAGGCCCACGCGTCGAGTCGGCACGTCTGCGCAGCTGTGCGGGGTCGAGTCGGCACGTCTGCGCAGCTGTGCGGGGTCGAGTCGGCACGTCTGTACAGCTGTGCGGGGTCGAGTCGGTGACCCGGACGCCGTGGGACCGGACCCGCGCCCGTCGTGCTCGGTGGCGATCGGCGCGGCCCGAGGGTCCGGCCGGGTGCGACACGTCCCGAGCGTCGACAATCCCACCCCGACCGGTCGCCAACCACTCATTCAGCCGAAGACGGAGCCTCCGCGGGATGCGCAGACGTGCCGACTCGAGCCTCCTGAGGTGCGCAGACGTGCCGACTCGGAGGGGTTCCCCTCAGTAGTCTAGGTTGCTAGCATCCTCGCGTGCCGTCACCCAGTCGCGCGGACAAGACCCAGTTCAACGTCTACCTGCCGCCCGAGCTCGTCCGTCGTGTGAAGCACCGCGCCGTGGACGAGGGCGCCAGCCTGTCCGCGCTCGTCGAACGAGCCCTCACCGCCTACCTGGAGGAGAACCGATGATCACCGTCACCAGCGGCAGCGACACCCGCGTGCGGGACCTCGTCCGGCCCGTCCGGTTCACCGACGACGTGGAGGCGGTGGCCCGCTTCCTCGAGGTCGTCGGCCTCGGCCGCGAGAGCGAGGCCGACGGGGGCGGCTGGGTCGTCCTGAGCGCCGGACGCGGCGCCGTCGCCGTGCACAGCGCCTCCTCCAGCGATCTCGGCGCGGCAGCGGGGGAAACCCACCTGTCCTTCGTCTCCGCCGGCCTCGACGCCCTGGTCGCCGACCTGCGCGGGACCGGCCTCGACGTCACGCCGTACGACGAGGCGTGGGGCCGGGCGCTCGTCGTCCCCGCCCCCGACGGCCACGAGATCCAGGTCGACACCGACTCCGGCGAGAGCTACGGCTACCACCAGCGCGCCGGGTCGCCCGACGACCGCACGACCGTCCGGCCGGTCTGGTACCTGCCCCTCGAGCTCCGGGACGACGCCCGCACCCTGCTCGGCGCCTTCGGCCTCGCGCCGCGGCCCGGCGAGGACGAGTGGTGGGCCGCCTGCGAGGGCCCCGGCGGGGCCGTCGGGCTGCACCGGCCGACCGACGACTCCCCGGTGTGCGAGCTCGGCCTGGAGACGTCCGAGCCCCTCGCCGACGTGGCGGCGCGGCTGGTGGCCGCGGGCCACCCGGCCGAGGTCGGTCACGCCGAGGGCGTGGGCGAGGTCCTCCGGGTCACCGACCCGGACGGCCGCGAGCTGGAGATCCACCCGGCGCCGCCCGTGCCCTGAGAGGCGGGAACGACTAGAGCAGCGGGCGCAGCGGCGCCAGGATCCCCTCGGCGAACCGGCGCTGGAACGACCGGGCCTCCCAGTCCTCGAGCGACAGCTCGACGGCGTTGGTGAGGTCGGTCGTGAAGATCTCCTCGAGCTTCGTGGCCATCGCGGGGTCGATGATCTCGACGTTGATCTCGTAGTTGCCCTGCAGGCTGAGCCGGTCGACGTTCGCCGTCCCGACGGTGGACCAGCTGCCGTCGATCGTGGACGTCTTGGCGTGGACCATCGCGCCGGCGAAGCGGAAGATCCGCACCCCGGCGACGAGCAGCTGCTCGAAGTACCCGCGGCTGATCCAGTCCGCCACCACGTGGTTCGACGTCATGGGCAGCAGCAGCCGGACGTCGACGCCCCGCATGGCGGCGACGCGCAGCGCGTCCACGAAGTCCTGGTCGGGGATGAAGTAGGCGTGGGTCATCCAGATGTTGGTGGAGGCCTTCGCGATGGCCTCCAGGTACATCGCCCGGATCGGGAAGACGAGCTGGCGCGGCACGTTGCGCTGGAACCGGATCGCCGGCTCCCACCGCGACGGCGTCTCGAGCAGGAGCGGCCGCTCGGAGGTGAGGATCAGCCGCCGACGGTTCAGGTTCCAGAAGTCGGCGAAGGCGCGCTTGAGGTCCCAGACCCCGGGCCCCGTGATGCGGACGTGGGTGTCGCGCCACTCCGTCTCGTACGCCGAGCCGATGTTGTAACCGCCGACGAAGCCGACCTCGTCGTCGACGACGAGGATCTTGCGGTGGTCCCGGCCGTAGCGGCGCATGTCGAAGATCCGGATGCCGGCGGTCCACACCGGGTAGCGCAGCACCTTCACCGGCTCCGGGAACCGCTTGAAGCGAGGCGAGACGACCAGGTTGGCGAACCCGTCGTAGATGCAGTGCACCTCGACGCCCCGCCGGGCGGCGTCGATCACGGCGGTCTTGAACCGCTCGCCGACCTCGTCGCCCTTCCAGATGTAGGTCTCGAGCAGCACCTGTCGTTGCGCGCCCTCGATCGCGGCCAGCATGTCGGCGTACAGGTCGCGCCCGTACGTGTACGTCGTCACCTCGCCTCCGCCGACGGGGACGGACCGCGGCGGCGTGACCGGGAACGGCTTCGGCTTGCGGCCGCGGCGACGGTACGAGTCGGTGAGGGTGAGGCCCAGGGCCGTCAGGAGCTGGACGCCGACAAGCCCCATCAGCACCCGTCGCAGCACCACCAGCCACGTCTCGGCGGCGGTCGGACGTCGGCGGGGCACGGCGTCAACCTATAAGCAGGACCCTGGCGCGCGGGGCCGACTCCTGATAGCAACAGCCCAGCAACCTCACAACTCTCGGGAGAACCTGTGTCTGCTGTCCTGCGCTCACGCGCCCTCGCGCCCGTCCTCGGGCTCGCGTCCCTCGCCCTCCTCGCCGGCGGGACCTCCGCCGTCGGCGCCCCCGGCTCCGGCGGCGCGGAGCCCCCGTCCTCCTCCCGCGCGTACGACGAGGCGCAGCCGGGCGACCGTGCGTTCGTCCGCGCGCGGGCGTCGTGCAGCGAGGAACCCCGCGACCTGCCGGTCAACCAGTTCACCGACCACCGCGAGCTCGGCGTCGAGCTGGCCCGCATCGCCCGGGTCAGCGACGGCCGTGTCGAGGTCGACGAGATCGGCCGCAGCAACCGCGGGCGCGAGATCTGGTCCGCCCGCGTCGGCACCGGGGACGAGGTCGTGATGCTCGTCAGCGAGATCCACGGCAACGAGAAGACCGGCACCGACGCGATCCTCGACCTGTTGGACTGGGTCGGCACGAGTGAGTCCCGCAAGGCCGAGCGCTGGCGCGACGAGCTGACGATCGTCGCCATCCCCAAGATGAACCCGGACGGCGCGGAGCTCGACCGTCGCGGCAACGACCAGAGCTGGCGCGAGGTCCGGGCCCGCTTCCCGCAGCTGCGCGGCGCCGACCCGGCGTGGAACTACTACGACGACCCCGACATCCAGGGCGACGACTACAGCCAGCGGCCGGGCTTCGACACCAACCGCGACTTCAACCCCGACCTCGACTACCGCCCCCGCGCCGAGGACTTCCCGGGCGACTCGTCCCAGACCGGCTGGTACATCACGCCCGAGGCCCGCACGGTGCGCGACGTCTACCGCGGCCTGACCGACGAGTTCGGTGAGGTCGACACGTACGTCGACCTGCACCACCAGGGCGCCTGCTACGTGATGCCGGACGACCCCGACGAGTACGTGACGCTCTCCATCTCCGGCCAGTTCGTCGCCGACCCGGCCACCAAGCCGGAGTACGCCGAGTACGCCGAGGACTACGACCTCGACTACTCCAAGAAGCTGAACGTCGCGGTCAACCGCTCGCTGCAGGCCGCCGCGGCCGACCGCCCGCTGTTCGGGAACGTCACGCTCTACCCGCAGGGCATCGACCTGCCCGGGACGGCGCTCGGCTCCTTCGCCCTCAACGGCAGCGGCGCCGTCCTGTTCGAGGTCCGCGGGCAGACCCAGACGCTGGGCCAGCGCTACCGCGCCGTGCTGACGCGCTCGGTCTACATCGGCCTCGACGGCATGCTGTCGTCGATCGCCTCGGGCCAGGTGAACCGCCTCGACCCGGCGGACTACGACGCCATCCCGCCGCGCGGCCCCAACATCGGGTCCGGCGAGGACGAGGACGCCCAGGTGCTACGGGAGGCCGAGCGCCTCGAGCGCTGAGGCGTACGCCGCGGCGTCCGGCCGCTCCTCACCGAGCAGCCGGTACGCCGCGGCGCGGGCCAGCGCCTCCCGTTCGACACGCGTCGGCCCCTCCACGAGCCGCGTCGGCGCCCCGAGCGCGCAGACCGCCTCGGCCCACCGCACGGGTCGCCAGGCGGGCGTGACGTCGACGACGACCGGCGACCCGCCGGGGTCCAGGAGGACGTTGCCCGCCAGGGCGGCGTGCACGAGCTGGCTCGGGCCGAGACCGGTCGGCTCCGGGAGCCAGGGGCCCAGCCGACCGACGAGCCCGGCGACCGCGGGGCCCCGCCCCTCCGCCGCGGCCACGAGGTCGGCGACCGGGCCGAACGCCAGCCGCTCGGCCCGCGCCCACGCGTCGGTCCGCCGGGCCAGGGCCTCGGGGGGTCGCGGCACCGCGACCGCCAGCTCCGCGTGGAGCAGCCGACCCGCCGCCAGGGTGACGCCCGGGTCCTCGCACTCCCGGGTCCCGGGCTCCCACCGCGTCGCCGCCCACCCGTCGACGACCCACGAACCGTCCCGGGCGGGCACGGGCACCGCGAGCCGCAGCGCGCCCGGCACGCGACCGGGCCGCTCGTCGAGCGTGACCGCCAACCGGGCCAGCATCGGCGACAGCAGGTCGTCGACCCGCGGGTCGTGGCCGGGGGAGAGCACTAGGTCCCCGGCGACGACGCTGCGGCTGCCCGCCAGCGGGCGGTCGACGGCCGGGGCGACGAAGAGATCGAGCACGTGGTCGGGCACGAGGGGTCCTGACGGGTCCGGCACGGCCGTGAGCCTAGGACCGGGCCGGGAGCCGCTGTCGGCGGTCGGTCGTAGATTGAGTCGCATGCGACCCGTCACCGACCTCGAGCGCCGTGTGGCGCCGTTCCACGTGGTCTCCGACTACCAGCCGGCCGGCGACCAACCCGCCGCCATCACCGAGATCAGCAAGCGCATCGACGGCGGCACCCACGACGTCGTCCTGCTGGGCGCGACCGGCACCGGCAAGACCGCGACGGTAGCCTGGGTCGCGGAGCAGGTCCAGCGACCGCTGCTGGTGATGCAGCCGAACAAGACCCTCGCGGCGCAGTTCGCGAACGAGCTGCGGCAGCTCTTCCCGGACAACGCGGTGGAGTACTTCGTCTCCTACTACGACTACTACCAGCCCGAGGCGTACGTCCCGCAGACCGACACCTACATCGAGAAGGACTCCTCCATCAACGAGGAGGTCGAGCGCCTGCGGCACTCGGCGACCAACTCGCTGCTCACGCGCCGCGACGTCATCGTCGTCTCGACGGTGTCCTGCATCTACGGCCTCGGCACGCCGCAGGAGTACGTCGACCGCATGGTGCGGCTCAAGGTGGGGGAGGAGCGCGACCGCGACACCCTGCTGCGACGGCTCGTCGAGATCCAGTACACCCGCAACGACATGTCGTTCACCCGCGGCACCTTCCGCGTCCGCGGCGACACCCTCGAGATCTTCCCGATGTACGAGGAGCACGCGGTCCGGGTCGAGTTCTTCGGTGACGAGGTCGAGCGGCTGATGACCCTGCACGCCGTCACGGGGGAGGTCATCACCGAGGACCAGGAGCTCTACGTCTTCCCGGCCAGCCACTACGTGGCCGGCCCGGAGCGGATGGAGCGCGCCGTCCGCGGCATCGAGGCCGAGCTCGCCGAGCAGCTCGCGGTCTTCGAGGCCCAGGGCAAGCTCCTGGAGGCCCAGCGCCTGCGGATGCGGACGACGTACGACATCGAGATGATGCGCCAGGTCGGCTCCTGCGCCGGCATCGAGAACTACTCGATGCACATGGACGGGCGCTCTCGCGGCTCCGCGCCGAACACGCTGCTCGACTACTTCCCCGAGGACTTCCTGCTCGTCGTCGACGAGTCCCACGTGGCGGTGCCGCAGATCGGCGGCATGTACGAGGGCGACATGTCCCGCAAGCGGAACCTGGTGGAGCACGGGTTCCGGCTCCCGAGCGCGATGGACAACCGGCCGCTGCGCTGGGAGGAGTTCCTCGAGCGGATCGGCCAGACGATCTACCTCTCGGCGACGCCGGGCGACTACGAGCTCGACAAGGTGGGCGGCGACGTCGTCGAGCAGATCATCCGCCCCACCGGCCTGATCGACCCCGAGGTCATCGTCAAGCCCACCAAGGGGCAGATCGACGACCTGATGGCCGAGATCCGGGACCGCACCGACAAGAACGAGCGCGTCCTGGTGACGACCCTGACCAAGAAGATGTCGGAGGACCTCACCGACTACCTGCTCGACCACGACGTCCGCTGCCGCTACCTGCACTCCGAGGTCGACACCCTGAAGCGGATCGAGCTGCTGAGGGACCTGCGCCTCGGCAGCTACGACGTCCTGGTCGGGATCAACCTGCTGCGCGAGGGCCTCGACCTGCCGGAGGTGTCCCTGGTCGCGATCCTGGACGCCGACAAGGAGGGCTTCCTCCGCTCCGACAAGTCGCTGATCCAGACCATCGGCCGCGCCGCCCGCAACGTGTCGGGCCAGGTGCTGATGTACGCCGACACGGTCACGCCGTCCATGGCCTCGGCGATCGACGAGACCAACCGCCGCCGCGAGAAGCAGGTCGCCTACAACACGGCGCACGGCGTCGACCCGCAGCCGCTGCGCAAGAAGATCGCGGACATCACCGACATGCTCGCCCGCGAGGACGAGAACACCCAGGCCCTGCTGGAGACCTGGGCCGGCACGGAGGCCAACTCCCGCGCCGGCGGCGTGAAGGCGAAGGCCCGGCAGCCGGTCCCGGCCCTCAGCCGCGCCAACGGCGAGGCCCCGCCGCCCAGCGACATGCCGACCGCGGACCTGGCGAACCTCGTGCAGGACCTCACCACCCAGATGCACGCCGCCGCGGCGGAGCTGCAGTTCGAGGTCGCCGCCCGCCTGCGCGACGAGATCGGCGACCTGAAGAAGGAGCTGCGTCAGATGATGGAGGCGATGAAGTGACCGTCCGGGCGGTGCAGGTGACCGTCGACTGCGCCGACCCGGCGGCGCTGTCGGCGTTCTGGGCCGAGGCGCTCGGCTACGTCGTCGACCCGCCGCCGCCCGGGTTCGACTCCTGGCCCGCCGCGCTCGAGGCGTGGGGCGTGCCGCAGTCGGAGTGGAACTCCCGATCGGCGTGCAGTGACCCCGACGGCGTGGGGCCCCGTCTGTTCTTCCAACGCGTCCCGGAGTCCAAGTCGGTCAAGAACCGCCTGCACCTGGACGTCCGCGCCGCCCCGGGGCTCACCGGCGAGGAGCGGATGGAGGCGCTGGAGGTCGAGGCGGAGCGGGTGAGGAGCCTGGGGGCGACCCGAGTGAGCCGCACGGACCCGGACGGACGCATGGAGGCGGGCTTCCTCGTGATGACCGACCCCGAGGGCAACGAGTTCTGCCTCGACTGACGCGCGCGGGCTGACCCGTACGCTCCGTCACATGAGCACCTCCATCGACCTGGGCCGCCCGATCGAGGGCGACGTCGTCGACCTGATCCTCGACGACCACCGCCGCTTCGAGACCCTCCTGCGCGACCTCCGGGACGCCACCTCCGACCGTGACGCCGTCCGCCGTGCCTTCTCGACCCTCCACGTCGCCCACGCCCGGGCCGAGGAGGAGCACGTCTACCCCCGCCTCAAGAAGCGCGAGGCGGTCAGCGAGCACGAGGCGGAGCACGGCGAGGAGGAGCACGCCGAGGGCCACGAGGCGCTGCTCGCCGTCCTCGAGCTCAAGGGCACCGACACCCAGGCCTTCGACGACGCCGTCGAGGCGCTCGCCACCGCGGTGAACCACCACCTCACCGAGGAGGAGCTCACCATCCTCAACCCCGCCCGCGACGGGGTCTCCGACCGTGAGCGCGCCGAGCTGGGCCGGACGTTCGCCGAGGCCCGCAACGCGCTGATCGACGACGACTGCGGCAGCCTCACGAAGCTGCGGGAGATCGTCGCCGAGGCCGAGCGCGAGGGCCTTCTCGACGAGGACGACGACTGACCGTCATGAGTGAGCCGGCGTCACGGACGTCGGGTCGGGGCGGGGTCAAGACGTGACTCGCAGGTCCGGCGTCCCGTCCGTGGTCCGGTGGGTGGTCGCGTCGGTCGTGGCAGCGATGTCTGTCTCGGCCTGTTCGTCGGGCGGCGACCGAGACTGGACCCTGCCGTTCACCGGGCCCCCGGAGGTGCAGGTCGACACGCCTGAACTGCGCGAAGCCAAGGAACGAGCGGGGATCGAACCGTGTCCAGCGCCCGAGCCTGATGGCGGTAGGACTCCGGGTGGAGACCGACTCCCCGAGGTCGTCCCCGAGTGTTTCGGCGGAGGCCGAGCCGTGGACCTATCCACCCTGAGGGGGCCGCGGGTCATCAGCGTGTGGGCTCAGTGGTGTGAAGCGTGCGCTACCGAGGTGCCCGTTCTCCAGGACTTCCACGACGAGCACGGGGAGCGTGTCCCCGTACTGGGGATCGATTACCAGGACCCCCAGGCAGACCGTGCGATGGACTTCCTCGCAGCGGCCGGTGCCACGTACCCACAGCTGTCCGACCCTGCGGGGGACATCAACGCGCTCGACCCGATCCCGTTCCTCAACAAGCTCCCTCTGCTGATGGTGATCGACGCGTCGGGGAGGGTGGTCGACCGCCGGTTCGTCGTCATCGAGTCGGTCGAGCAGCTGGAGGACATCGTGTCGGACGTCCTGCCGGGGCCCGGCCCCACGGCGCCGGCAGGAGTGAAGCACCAGTAGGAGTCGGTGTGGCGGGCCGGCCGCGGGACGGCTTTCGGTCGTGGGCACGGACCGGAGGAGGTCGTGAGGTCGCGGACTCCGGCGACACTGCTGGTGCCGCTAGGAGTCCGTCACGATCTCGCGACCGACGACGCGGCCGTTGCCCCAGGCGCCGAGTGACTCGGTCAGCTCGTCGTCGGCCCACAGCGGGAGTCCGTCCACGAGGGGCACAGCGCACGGGACCCAGCCGTCGGGATTTTCCTCGGGGCCCGTGCCGGTGTCGTCGGCGAACTGGTTGAGGTAGGCCGCCCACGCCTCGCGGTCGACACGGAGCCGCCCGTGCTCACCGACCCGCAGGACGCCGTCGGACTCCACCACCCGGTGCCTCCGCCCCAGGTGCTCCAGCAGCAGGTGCCACGCTTCGTCGATCTCGAATCGGACCGGGACGTACGGCTCGCCGGGGCGGGTGTCGAGGTCGAGGTGTCGTTGGTAGGCGTGGGCTGCGTCGAGCTGCGCCGCCCGCCACTGGGTGCGCGGGTCGTCCGTGAGCCGCACCTCCGTGGTGCCGGGGACCCGGTCGGTCTCGCCCGTCGGGTCGCGGTAGGTCCAGCTGACGTGGGCCGGTCCGCCGTCCTGAGGCACCCGGAGCCCCTCGAGACGCAGGCTGTACGGCGTCCCCGGGACGTCCGTGCCATCGGCGGTGGCCGCCCTGAGCAGGGCGTCGGCGGGTCCCATGGCTTTCCTCTCCTGGACTGGTCGACACTCCAGCCCGTCGCTCACCAGGGTAGGTAGGTCAGCCCGAGGTCAGCGCGGTGAGCTCGCCTCGCTCACCGTGTGCTCGCCCACCTAGCGTGGTGAGCCGCGCGCCGCACGGTGCGTGCCCAGCCCCCGCCCCACCCCCGCCGAATCCAGCCCGGCCGCGAGGACGCCGTACCCTGACGCGAGTGCCCATGCGTTCCCGTCGGACCCAGCTGACGGTCTGGGCGGTGGGGCTGGCGATCTACCTGCTGGCCGTCTTCCACCGCTCCTCGCTCGCCGTCGCGGGCCTCGAGGCCTCCGACCGGTTCGGCATCTCGGCGGCGCAGCTGTCGACGTTCGTCATGCTGCAGCTGCTCGTGTACGCCGCCATGCAGGTCCCGGTCGGCCTCATGGTCGACCGCTGGGGGTCGCGGTCGGTGCTGCTGACCGGCACCGCCCTCATCGTCGTCGCGCAGGCGGGGTTCGCGCTGGCCGACACCTACGCCCTCGCGGTGCTCGCGCGGGTCGGGGTCGGCATCGGCGACGCCATGACGTTCGTGTGCGTGCTCCGCATGCTGAGCAGCTGGTTCGCGCCGCGGCGCATCCCGCTGATGACGCAGCTCACCGGCACGCTCGGGCAGTCCGGGGCCATCGTCGCGGCGGTGCCGATGACGTGGGCGCTCGGGACGCTCGGCTGGACCGGCGCCTACCTGGTCGCCGCGGGCGCCAGCCTGGTGGCGGGCGTGGTCGCGTTCGTCGTCCTCGCCGACACCCCCGAGGTACGACGGCTGCGCGGCGCCCCGATCTCGCTCACCGCCGTGCGCATCAGCCTGGCCGCCTCCTGGGCCCAGCCCGGCACCCGCCTGGGCTTCTGGATCCACTTCACGACCCAGTTCAGCTCCACCACGATGAGCCTGCTGTGGGGCTACCCGTTCCTGGTGCGCGGCGAGGGCCGCTCCCCGGCGGAGGCCGGCCTCCTGCTGAGCCTGATCATCGTCGCGGTCATGGCCAGTGGCCCGCTGATGGGCTGGTTCATCGGCATCCACCCGTGGCACCGCTCGACGCTGGCGATCAGCGTGGTCTGGGCGCTGGCGGCGACCTGGGCGGTCGTGCTGCTCTGGCCCGGGAACGCCCCGTTGGCGCTGCTCCTGCTGCTGATGGTCGTGGTCGGCGTCGGCGGTCCGGCGTCCATGATCGGCTTCGACCTCGGGCGCACCTCGAACCCCTCCGAGCGGCTGGCCAGCGCCACCGGCCTGATCAACCAGGGCGGGTTCGTGGCCAGCCTCGTCCTCGTCGTGGTCATCGGGGTGGTGCTCGACGCGTTCACCCCCGGCGCCAGCACGGCCTACACCCCCGAGGCGTTCCGGTGGGCGATGAGCAGCCAGTACGTGCTGTGGGGCCTCGGCCTCCTGCAGCTCTGGCGGTGGCGGCGGAGGACCCGCAGCCAGATCAGGGCGCTCGGCGGCGGGCCAGGAAACGTCCCAGGAACGGCATGAGCAGCAGGATCACCAGCAGCCGGACCACCTGCAGCGCCAGCACGTAGGCGGCGTCCGCGTCGCTGTCCAGCGCGGTCGCGAGGACGGCGAACAGCCCGCCCGGCGTCGTGGCCAGGTAGGCCGTCAGCGGGTCGACGTCGGTGGTCAGCACCAGCAGACCGCCCAGCCCCGCGCAGGCCAGCACGAGCGCCACGATCAGCCCGACGACGGCGGGCAGCATCGCCGCGATGGACCGCAGCGACGCGCGGGTGAACCGCAGCCCCACCTGCACCCCGATGACGGCGTACGCCGGCCACTGCAGCCAGGCGGGCACCGACACGGTGCCGAGGACGCCGGTGGCCGCGATCACGACCGCCACCGTCAGCGGCAGCAGCAGACCGGCGGCCGGCACCCTCACCCAGCGGGTCAGCGCGAGCCCGCCACCGACCGCGAGGACGACGAAGAGCAGGTCCCCGGGCAGGTCGGTGCCGGCCGTGACGGCCGCGCCGCCGCCGGCGGACCCGCCGTACAGCGCCACGGCGACGAGCGGCATCACCATCAGGATCAGCAGCACGCGGAGGTACTGGACCACCGCGACCACCCGCTCGTCGGCGCCGAGCTCGCGGGAGACGGCGACCACGCCGGAGGCGCCGCCGGCGATCATCGCGAACACCCCGGTCGGCAGGTCGACGTCGCGCCGCAGCGCCAGCGCCCAGCCGGCGGCGAGGCTGAGCCCCAGGGAGGCGACGACGACGAGCACGATCGGCACGACGTCCGCGCCGAGGCTGCGCAGGGTCTCGGCGGTGACGACAGCGCCGATGGTGGCGCCCAGCACGGCCTGCCCCGAGCGGGCGGCCAGCGACGGCAGGACCAGCGTCACCGGGGAGGTGAGGGCCCACACCAAGCCGGCGAGCAGTGGTCCGAACAGCGCCGGGGTGGGGGCGCCGACGGCCCACAGGAGGGCCGTGGCCAGCGCCGATCCGGTCAGGACGGCGAGCCAGCCGGCGGCGGTGCGGCGGGCGGACGACATCGGTGCCACTGTCCCAGAGGCCCCTCGCCGGGGCAGGATCGCCTCCATGAGCGTGACGGAGCCCACCGAGGTCGACCTGCTCGTGATCGGCGCCGGCCCGACCGGCCTGTACGCCGCCTACTACGCGGGCTTCCGCGAGCTCCGGGTGGCGGTGGTCGACTCGCTGCCCGAGCTCGGCGGCCAGGTCACCGCGATGTACCCGGAGAAGCAGATCCTCGACGTCGCGGGCTTCCCCCGCGTCAAGGGCCGCGACCTGGTGGCCGGCCTGGTCGAGCAGGCGGCGACCGCGCACCCGGCGTACTTCCTGGACCGCACGGCCACCTCGATGGACCACGTGGACGACGGCGCGCGCGTCCGCGTCGGCCTCGACGACGGCACCGAGATCGTCTGCGGGGCCGTCCTCGTCACGGCCGGGATCGGCAAGTTCAGCCCCCGGCCGCTCCCGGCGGCCGACGGGTGGCTGGGCCGTGGGCTGGAGTTCTTCGTCCCCAGCTTCGCGCCGTACGGCGGCAAGGACGTCGTCGTCGTCGGCGGCGGTGACTCGGCCTTCGACTGGGCGCAGCACCTCGAGCCGATCGCGAGGTCGGTCACCCTGGTGCACCGCCGCGACGCGTTCCGCGCCCACGAGCGGACCATCCGGGAGGTCCGCGAGAGCAGCGTCGAGATCGTCACGAAGGCCCAGGTCACCGCCCTGCGCGGCGCCACCACGCTGGAGGAGGTCGAGCTCGACGTGGACGGCGGGACGCGGGTGCTGCCCGCCCAGGCGGTCGTCGCGGCACTCGGCTTCGTCGCCGACCTCGGCGCCCTGCAGCAGTGGGGCCTCGAGACCGACAAGCGCCACGTCGTCGTCGACACCCACATGCGGACGAACCTGCCGCGCGTCTACGCCGCCGGGGACATCACGGAGTACCCCGGCAAGGTGAGGCTGATCTCGGTCGGGTTCGGGGAGGCCGCCACCGCGGTCAACAACGCCGCGGTCGACATCGACCCCTCCGCCCACGTCTTCCCGGGGCACTCGTCGAACGCCTGAGCCGCACCCCTAGGCTGGCCGGGTCGGTGTAAACGGGAGTTACGTCCTCAGGCGGGAGGGTCGATGCGGGTCGCGCTGCTGTCCTACCGCAGCAAGCAGCACGTGGGCGGCCAGGGCGTCTACGTCCGCCACCTCTCGCGCGAGCTCGTCGCGCTGGGGCACACCGTCGAGGTGTTCTCCGGCCCGCCGTACCCCGTGCTCGACCCCGGCGTCGGCCTGACCCGCGTGCCGAGCCTCGACCTGTACCGCGAGCCCGACCCGTTCCGACGGCCCGCGCTGCGTGAGTTCCGCGACCGCGTCGACGTGCTCGAGTACCTCACGATGTGCACCGCGGGCTTCGGCGAGCCCCGCACCTTCGGCCTCCGCGTACGGCGGCTCCTGGCCGAGCGGCTCGCCGACTTCGACGTCGTCCACGACAACCAGACGCTGGCCGACGGCGTCCTGGCGCTGGAGGGCGACGGGCTGCCGGTGGTCACGACGATCCACCACCCGATCACCCTCGACCGACGCATCGACCTGGCCGCGGCCACCTCCTGGAGGCGGAAGGTCACGCTGCGCCGCTGGTACGGCTTCCTGGCCATGCAGCGCCGCGTCGCCGCCGCGTCGCCGTCCGTGGTCACGGTCTCGGAGACCTCGGCCGACGACATCGTCCGTGAGTTCGGTGTCCGCCCGGACCGGCTGCGCGTGATCCCGCTCGGCGTGCCCGACGGCTTCACGCCGCCCACGACGCCCCGGGTGCCGGGCCGCATCCTGGCGATGGCCAGCGCGGACGCGCCGCTCAAGGGCATCCCGACGCTGCTCGAGGCGTTCGCCAAGCTGCGCACCGAGCGGGACGTCTCGCTGGTGCTCGTCGCGAAGCCCGCCCGGGGCGGTGTCACCGAACGCCTCGTCGAGAGCCTCGGCATCGGCGAGCACGTCACGTTCACCCACGGACTGAGCGACGCCGAGCTGGTCGCGGTCATGGGGTCCGCCGAGGTCGCCTGCGTGCCGTCGCTGCACGAGGGGTTCTCGCTGCCCACCGCCGAGCTCATGGCGTGCGGGACCCCGCTCGTGGTCTCCCGCGCCGGCGCGATCCCGGAGGTGGTCGGGGACGACGGGGTCTGCGCCGACCTCGTCAGCCCCGGCGACGTCGGTGAGCTGGAGCAGGCGTTGGGCGCGCTGCTCGACGACCCGGACCGCCGCGCTGCCATGGGCGCCGCCGGCCGGGCGCGGGCCACCGAGCGGTTCAGCTGGCGCGCGGTGGCCGAGGCCACCGCGGCGTCGTACACCGAGGCGGTCGAGCGACACCGCCGTGAGCGTCAGGGACAGGGGGCACCGCCGTGCTGACCGTGGACTTCGACCGGCTCGGCCTGCGGCCGGGCGAGCGCATCCTCGACATGGGCTGCGGCGCCGGGCGCCACGCCTTCGAGGCCTACCGGCGCGGCGGCGACGTCATCGCGTTCGACCAGGACGTCGACGAGCTCGAGTCCGTCCGCGAGCTGTTCGGTGCGATGGCGGACGAGGGGCAGGTGCCCGCCGCCGCCTCCGCCGACGTGAAGGAGGGCGACGCCCTCGCGCTGCCGTTCGGCGACGGCGAGTTCGACCGGGTCGTCGCCGCCGAGGTGCTCG
Organism: uncultured Nocardioides sp.; assembly: GCF_947489365.1. GTDB lineage: Bacteria > Actinomycetota > Actinomycetes > Propionibacteriales > Nocardioidaceae > Nocardioides. Next base: position 333,149 of record NZ_CANLDB010000004.1, on the reverse strand, counting down.
AGCACATCCCCGACGATCTACGCGCCATCGGCGAACTCGCCCGCGTGCTGAGGCCGGGCGGCACCATGGCGGTCACCGTGCCGCGGTGGCTCCCCGAGGCGGTCTGCTGGGCGCTGTCGACGGAGTACCACTCCAACCCCGGCGGGCACATCCGCATCTACACCGACGCGGAGCTGACGACGAAGCTCCGTGGCGCCGGCCTCGAGGTCGTCGGCACGGACCACGTGCACGGCCTCCACACGCCGTACTGGTGGATCAAGTGCGCCGTCGGTGTCCGCAAGGAGAAGCACCCGCTGGTGCGCGCCTACCACCAGGTCCTGGTGTGGGACATCATGAAGCGGCCCCTGGCCACCCGCCTGGCGGAGCGGGTGCTCGACCCGCTGGTCGGCAAGAGCCTCGTCCTCTACCTCCGCAAGCCGGCCGGATGACGAGCGCCTCCCTGCCCTCCGTCGACGGCGTCCTCGACGCCGAGCGGGTGGCCGCGACGGTCGACTCGATCGCCCGGGTCCAGGAGCGCGACGGGGCCATCCCCTGGGAGCCGGCCCGCCACGTCGACGTCTGGAACCACGTCGAGGCCGCCATGGCCCTCGTGGTCGGCGGCCGCCTCGACGCCGCCCGGCGCGCCTACGACTGGGTCCTCGGCCTCCAGCGGTTCGACGGCTCGTGGCCGACCGCGGTCGTCGAGGGCGTGGTCACGGACGACGCCGGCGACGCGAACTTCTCGGCGTACCTCGCCGTCGGCGTGTGGCACCACTGGCTGGTCGAGCGCGACGAGGCCTTCGTCCGCCGCTGCTGGCCCGCCGTCCGGGCCGGCCTCGACTGGGTCACCGCCCTGCAGCTGCCGTTCGGCGGGATGCCGTGGCAGGAGTGCTGGGTGGACGGGGCTCCCTCCCACGTCCACGAGGACGGCGCGCTGCTCGCCGGGTCGTCGTCGATCTACCAGGCGCTCCGCGCCGGGGTCGCGATCGCCGAGCTGCTCGGACGGCCCCAGCCGGGCTGGGAGCTCGCAGGTGGTCGGCTCGGCCACGCGATCCGCCGCCACCCGGGCGAGTTCGCGGACAAGTCGACGTTCGCCATGGACTGGTACTACCCGGTCCTCGGCGGCGCCGTCCGCGGCGCCGAGGGGCGCGCGCTCCTGGAGTCGCGGTGGGACGACTTCGTCGTGCCCGGCCTCGGGGTGCGCTGCGTCCACACCAACCCCTGGGTGACCGGCGCGGAGTCCGCCGAGCTCGTCATGGCCCTCGACGCGGTGGGGGAGCACGACCGCGCCCTGCGCCTTCTCGGCGACCTGCAGCACCTGCGCGACGACGACGGCCGCTACGCGACCGGTTACGTGTACGACGACGGCGTCCGCTGGCCGCCGGAGCACACCACCTTCACCGCCGGCGCCGTCGTCCTCGCCGCGGACGCCCTCGGCGCCCGCCACGGCCGCGCCACCCCCGGCTCGGGCATCATGCGCGGCGACTCCCTCGCCCCGCCCTTCCCCGAGCTCAGCCCGCACTGCTGCGCCACCACCGCTGGCTGAGGTGCGACGGGACGCGGTCAGCTGACCGGGTCGCCCGCGTCCCCGCGCACGCGCCGCAGCACCCGCATGGACCCGAGGGCGTCCTCCTCCGCGAAGTCGCCGGACGCCAGCGCGCGGCGCCACACGTCGTACGGCGGGCGGCCGCCGTCGGCGGGGTCGGGGAACACGTCGTGGATCACCAGCAGCCCGCCGGCCGTCACCCAGGGTGCCCAACCGGTGTAGTCGTCGTGGGCGGGGTCCTCGCCGTGGCCGCCGTCGACGAAGACCAGGGCCAGGGGGGTGCGCCAGACCGCCGCCACGGTGGCGGAGTGGCCCACGAGGGGGACGACGACGTCCTCGAGGCCGGTGTCGACCAGGGTGCGGCGCAGGAACGGCAGCGTGTCGATGCGGCCGGTGCGGGCGTCGACGAGCCTGGGGTCGTGGTGCTCCCAGCCGGGCTGGTTCTCCTCCGACCCGTGGTGGTGGTCGAGGGTGAGGACGACGGCCTGCGGGCCGCCGACCTCGCGGGCGGCGGCGCCGAGGTAGACCGCGGACTTGCCGCACCACGACCCGATCTCCAGGACCGGACCGTGCTCCAGCGCCCGCTTCGCCCACGAGTGGAGGAAGAGGCCCTCGTCGTCGGGCATGAACCCCGTCGTCCGACGGGCCGCGGCGAGCAGCTCCTCCGGCGAGGCGCTCACGCCGCCAGGAACGACCGGTCCGTGAGGATGATCGGGTCGCCGTCGGTGACGGCGATGGTGTGCTCGCTGTGGGCGCCGCGGGAGCCGTCGCCGCTGCGCAGCGTCCAGCCGTCGTCGTCGGTGTAGATCTCGTCGGTGGTGTGCAGGAACCACGGCTCGATGGCGATGACCAGGCCCGGCTTCAGCGGGAAGCCGCGCCCGGCCTTGCCGTCGTTCGGGACGTGCGGGTCGCCGTGCATCGTCCGCCCGACGCCGTGGCCGCCGAACTGCGTGTTGATCGCGAGACCCTCGGCGCGGGCCACCTGCGCGATGGCGGCCGAGATGTCGCCGATGCGGTTGCCGGCGCGGGCGGCGGCGATGCCGGCCTCGAGCGCCCGCTCGGAGGTGTCGATGAGGCGGAGGTCCTCGTCGCGGGGCGTGCCGACGACCACGCTGGTGGCGGAGTCGGCGACCCACCCGTCGACCGCGACGGCGAAGTCGACGCTGAGCAGGTCGCCGTCCTTCAGCGCGTAGTCGTGGGGGAGGCCGTGCAGCACCGCGTCGTTCACCGAGGTGCACAGCACCTTGCCGAACGGCGAGGCCCCGAACGACGGGTGGTAGTCGATGTAGCAGGACTCCGCGCCACGCTCGGTGATCATCCGGTGCGCGAGGGCGTCGAGCTCCAGGAGGTTCACACCGACGTCGGCGGCGTCCCGCAACGCGTCGAGGACCTCGGCCACGAAGCGGCCGGCGGGTCGCATCTCCTCGATCTGGGCGGGGGTACGGAGCTCGATCATGCCCCCGAGCCTACGGCCGGGCCCGCCTCACTTCGGCTCCGGCTCCTCCAGCTGCCGGCCGAGGCTGGCGATGGCCACGAGCACCAGCGCCGACCCGACGACACCCGCGGCCGTGAGCGCCTCGCCGAGGAACGCCACGGCGATCAGGACGGCGGTCACCGGCTCCAGCAGGGTGGCGAGGACGGCGTTGCCGCTGGACGTCGTCCGCAGGCCCGCGAAGAGCAGCACGTAGGCGAGCGCCATCGTCACCACGCCCAGGTAGACCAGGAGCGACCAGGCCACCGGGTCCGACGTGGTCATCGGCTGGTCGAGGACCAGGGCGGTCACGACGCCGAGGGGCACCAGGGTCAGGCAGACCACCGACAGGGTGGCGGTAGCGGTCGGGACGGCGCCGTACGTCTTGGTCAGGGGGCCACCGAACTCGGCCGACAGCGCGTACGCCGCGCCGGAGGCCAGCGCGATCAGCACCCCGGACACCGTCGTCTCCCCGCCGGGTGCGTGGCCGCCCCCGAGCAGGCTGACCAGCAGCAGACCGGCCAGCGCGGTCGCCACCGTCGCGAGCTGCCCGAGCGAGGGTGCGCGCCGGTCGCGGACGGTGTGCAGGACCAGCAGCAGGACGGGAGGGATGCCCATCGCGACCACGGTCGCGACGCTCACCCCGGTCGCCAGCACGGCGACGAAGAACAGCATCTGGAAGGCCGCCGTGAGCAGCCCGACCGTCACGGCCCGGGCGCCGGCCTCCCGCAGCAGGCGGCGGCAGGTGCCCCAGTGCCGGCCGAGGGCCACCACGGCGACCATCACCAGGACGGCGGCGACCGACCGGTAGGCGCCCATCATCAGCACCGACAGGGAGGTGCGGTCGCCGACCACCGCGACCGCGGGGCCGATCGTGCCCCAGACGACCCCGGCCCCGCAGACCAGCAGGAGCCCGGTCGGGGCGGTACGCCGTCCGGTGCGGGGCTCCTGCGTCACCAACCCCGCTCGCGCCACTCCGCCAGCTGGGGCCGTTCGGCGCCGAGCGTCGAGTCGTCGCCGTGGCCGGGGTAGAACCAGGTGCTGTCCGGCAGCGTCCCGAAGACCTTGGCCTCGAGGTCGTCGAGCAGCGACGCGTTGTCCTCCGCCGACCAGGTCTTGCCCGGGCCGCCCGGGAAGAGGCTGTCGCCGGTGAAGAGGTGGGGGTGCCCGCTCGGGTCGTCGTACACGAGCGCGACGGAGCCGGGGGTGTGGCCGACCAGGTGGATGACGCGCAGGCTGACGTCGCCCACGGTGACCTCGTCGCCGTCGACCAACCGGCGGTCGACGGTGACGCCGGTCTGCTTCGCGGTCTCCTCGGCGTCCGGGGCCCCGACCAGCACCTCGGCGCCGGTGGCCTCCACGACCTCGGCCAGGGCGCGGTGGTGGTCCCAGTGCTGGTGGGTGGTGACGACACGCGTCAGACCGGCGGAGCCGACGAGCTCGAGCAGGCGGGGCGCCTCGTCCGCGGCGTCGACCAGCAGCTGGTCGCCGGTGGCGGTGCAGCGCAGCAGGTAGCAGTTGTTCGACATCTGCCCGTCGACCGCGACCTTCGTGATGACGAGGGCGTCGAGCTCCCGCACGTCGGCGTCACCGCCGGGGGAGACGGAGCCCGTGTAGGGGCCGGACGTCGACGCCGGCTCGGGGGAGGAGGTCACCATCCCGCGATCCTAGGGAGCGGGTCGTCCGAGGCGAGACCCGAGGCGTCGCCCCGGCCGGACAGCCACCAGGCCAGGTCCGCGGACGACCCGGTGACGACGGGGTCGGACTCGCCGCCGCCCGCGACCGACCAGGTGCGGTCGAGGTCGCCGGCGTACACGGTGAAGGGCTCGGCGCCCGTCTCCGGGCTCAGCGTGCGGGCGCGGCTGTCGATCAGCCAGGCCCGGAAGTCGCCCGGCCAGGACGTCGCGTCGTACTCGCCGGTGGCCAGGTCGGCGTGGTGCACCTCGACCTCGGCGCGGCGGATCTCGGGGAACTGGGCGACGGCGCGGAGGGGGCCGCCCGGGTACCACTCGACCTCGGCGACCAGGGTCTCGTCGGGCAGGCCGGCGAGCGCGTCGGCCAGGCGCGAGGTGCTGGCGAGGAACCGCTGCCGCAGCTCCGTGCAGGTGACGTGGGCCAGCTCCTCGATGTCGGCGTCGCGCGACTCCCGCGAGGCGTACAGCGGCCGGGGCGTGCTGCCCCGCACGCCGTCGGCCGCCCCCGCCATGGCCTCGGCGTTGAGCGTGAGGTGCGCCACGACGTGCGAGCGGCTCCAGCCCGGCAGCAGCGACGGAGCCGCCAGCAGCGGCTCGTCCAGGGCGTCGACGGTCCGCACCAGCCGCCGCGTGGAGTCGGTCAGGGGCTGCAGGTCCACGCTCGGCATGGTGGTCATGATGCACCCGCCCCTCGCGGGTCCGCCCCGGTGCGCGGGCCGGGATGGTCGGGGCGGGGCCCAGGGCCGACTTCCCAGGGTCCCCTGGGAAGTCGGCACCTACCGTGCTGAATTCGGCACGGTACGTGCCAAGGTCACTGCCTACCCTGGGAAGTCGCCCCCGGGCCGCCCGAGCCCCGAGCCCGTGCCCGCGACGACGGCGTGACGGACGCCGCGCGGCGGGTCGGAGATCCTTCCCACAGCGTTGGGTACCTGCCTCACCGGCGTGGCAAGGTGGTATCACCCGCGGCCCGGGCCTCCCCACCGGACGGCGCGGCGCCTTGCGCCGCACGCCGCGCTGACGAACACTTGTTCGACCACGACGACCTGTCCACGACGAGGGACCCGAAGGACCGCCCGCCCCATGGCCGACCAGCTCATCATCCGCGGCGCCCGCGAGCACAACCTCAAGGACGTCTCCGTCGACCTCCCGCGCGACGCGCTCATCGTCTTCACCGGGCTGTCCGGCTCCGGGAAGTCCAGCCTCGCGTTCGACACGATCTTCGCCGAGGGCCAGCGCCGGTACGTCGAGTCGCTGTCGGCGTACGCCCGCCAGTTCCTCGGCCAGATGGACAAGCCCGACGTCGACTTCATCGAGGGCCTCTCGCCCGCGGTGTCGATCGACCAGAAGTCGACCTCCCGCAACCCGCGGTCGACGGTCGGCACGATCACCGAGGTCTACGACTACCTCCGCCTGCTCTACGCCCGCGCGGGCCGTCCGCACTGCCCGACCTGCGGCGCGCCCATCGAGCGGCAGACGCCGCAGCAGATCGTGGACCGCGTGCTGGCGCTCGAGGAGGGCCGCCGCTTCCAGGTCCTCGCCCCCGTCGTCCGCGGCCGCAAGGGCGAGTACGTCGACCTGTTCCGCGAGCTGCAGACCCAGGGGTTCAGCCGGGCCCGGGTCGACGGCGAGACCCACCCGATGGACGACCCGCCCAAGCTCGACAAGCAGAAGAAGCACACGATCGAGGTCGTCGTCGACCGCCTGGCGGTCAAGGACACCGCCAAGCGCCGCCTCACCGACTCGGTCGAGACCGCGCTGCGCCTGGCGGGCGGCCTGGTGCTGCTCGAGTTCGTCGACCTGCCCGCGAAGGACCCGGGCCGCGAGCTGCGGTTCTCCGAGAAGATGTCGTGCCCGAACGACCACGCGATCGACACCGACGAGCTCGAGCCGCGCTCGTTCTCGTTCAACTCGCCCTTCGGCGCCTGCCCGGCCTGCTCCGGCCTCGGCACCCGCCTGGAGATCGACCCCGAGCTGGTGGTCCCCGACCCCGGTGCCACCCTCGCGGACGGCGCCATCCAGCCCTGGAGCGGCGCGCACGTCGCCGACTACTTCATCCGGCTGCTCGGCGCGCTCGGCGACGAGCTCGGCTTCGACCTCGACACCCCGTGGGAGGACATGCCCCGCAGCGCCCACGCGGCGATCCTCGGCGGGCACCCCACCAAGGTCCACGTGCGCCACCGCAACCGCTACGGCCGCGAGCGCTCCTACTACTCGGAGTTCGAGGGCGTCGCGAAGTACGTCGAGCGGCGCCACCGGGAGGCCGAGTCGGACACCAGCCGGGAGCGCTTCGAGGGCTTCATGCGCGAGGTCCCCTGCCCGACCTGCCGGGGGAGCCGCCTCAAGCCGGTGTCGCTGGCCGTCACCGTCGGCGGCCGGGACATCGCCTCGGTCTGTGCGCTTCCCATCAACGAGGCCGCCGACTTCCTGGCCGGCCTCGAGCTCAGCGGCCGCGAGCGCCAGATCGCCGAGCAGGTGCTCAAGGAGATCAACGAGCGGCTCCGGTTCCTGCTGGACGTCGGCCTCGACTACCTCACCCTCGACCGGCCCTCGGGGTCGCTGTCGGGCGGCGAGGCCCAGCGCATCCGCCTCGCCACGCAGATCGGCGCCGGCCTCGTCGGCGTCCTCTACGTGCTCGACGAGCCCTCCATCGGGCTGCACCAGCGCGACAACCACCGCCTGATCGAGACCCTGATCCGGCTGCGGGACCTCGGCAACACCCTCATCGTCGTCGAGCACGACGAGGACACCATCAAGGTCGCCGACCACGTCGTCGACGTCGGTCCCGGCGCCGGCGAGCACGGCGGCCAGGTGGTGCACTCCGGCACCGTCCAGGGCCTGCTCGAGCACCCGGACTCCCTCACCGGCCGCTACCTGTCGGGCCGCGAGGAGATCCCCGTCCCCGCCGTACGCCGGCCGCGCACGGTGGGCCGCGAGCTCACGGTCCACGGCGCCCGGCAGAACAACCTCGACGAGGTCACCGCGACCTTCCCCCTCGGGCTGTTCGTCGCCGTCACCGGCGTCTCCGGGTCCGGCAAGTCGACGCTGGTCAACGACATCCTCTACACCTCGCTCGCCAAGCAGCTGTACGGCGCCCGCACCGTGCCGGGCCGCCACCGCAAGATCACCGGCGTCGAGCACGTCGACAAGGTCGTCCACGTCGACCAGTCGCCCATCGGCCGGACGCCGCGGTCGAACCCGGCGACGTACACCGGGGTCTTCGACCACGTCCGCAAGCTGTTCGCCGCCACCCAGGAGGCGAAGGTCCGCGGCTACCAGCAGGGCCGCTTCTCGTTCAACGTCAAGGGCGGGCGCTGCGAGGCGTGCGCCGGCGACGGCACGATCAAGATCGAGATGAACTTCCTCCCGGACGTCTACGTCCCGTGCGAGGTCTGCCACGGCGCCCGCTACAACCGCGAGACGCTCGAGGTCCACTACAAGGGCAAGACCATCGCCGACGTCCTGCAGATGCCGATCGAGGAGGCCGTCGACTTCTTCGAGGCCGTGCCCGCGATCAGCCGGCACATGAAGACCCTGGTCGAGGTCGGCCTCGGCTACGTCCGCCTCGGTCAGCCGGCCACCACCCTGTCCGGTGGCGAGGCCCAGCGGGTGAAGCTGTCGTCGGAGCTGCAGAAGCGCTCGACCGGCCGCACGGTCTACGTGCTCGACGAGCCCACGACGGGCCTGCACTTCGAGGACATCCGCAAGCTGCTCGGCGTCCTCGGCCGCCTCGTCGACAACGGCAACACGGTGCTGGTCATCGAGCACAACCTCGACGTCATCAAGACCGCCGACTGGCTGGTCGACATGGGCCCCGAGGGCGGCACCCGCGGCGGCATGATCGTCGCCGAGGGCACGCCGGAGGAGGTCATCGCCGTCGAGGCGAGCCACACCGGCCGGTTCCTCGCGCCGATCCTGGAGGGCAAGGAGGCGACGCGCAGCCGCGCGAAGCGTCCGCCCAAGGACGAGCTCCCGGTCCGCAGCCGCACCGCGACCGCGGCCCGCAAGCGGGCGGCACGCAAGAAGGCGGCCGTGAAGTGACGCGCCGCTGAGGGTCTTCGCAAGGTCCTCCTGGCTACGCTCACGGCCATGAGCGCTTCCCCCGACGCCCAGCCCGTCCACCGCTGCCTGTCCCGCCGTACGGCGATCGGGGGCGTGGCCTGCGTGGGCCTCGGCGTCCCGTTCCTCGCGGCCTGCTCCTCCGACTCCGGGTCCGACACGGGCGCGGACTCCGGTTCCGGCGAGACCGCCGCCACCGGGACCGCGCTGGCGCCGACCAGCGACATCCCCGTCGGCGGCGGCGTGATCTACGCCGACCAGGGCGTCGTGGTCACCCAGCCCACCGAGGGGGACTTCAAGGCCTTCGGCGCCGAGTGCACCCACCAGGGATGCACCGTCACCGAGGTCACCGAGACCATCGACTGCGCCTGCCACGGCAGCAAGTTCTCCCTCGAGGACGGCGCCCCGACCGCCGGCCCCGCGACCGACCCGCTGCCCACGGTCGAGATCACCGTCGAGAACGACGAGATCACCGTCGCCTGACGGAGCTCCACCGGCCCTCCGGGGCACCCGCCGTCGGCGGGGGTCCGTAGGCTTGGCGGGTGGCATCGGGACGCACCAGGAGGACCTCGCGGGGGCCGCTGTCGTACCGCCCGGAGCCCGGCTCGATCCCCACCCAGCCGGGTGTCTACCGCTTCCGTGACCCCAAGGGGCGGGTCGTCTACGTCGGCAAGGCGAAGAGCCTCCGGGCCCGGCTGTCGTCGTACTTCCAGGACATCGGGAACCTCCACCCCCGCACCGCGACGATGGTCACGACCGCGGCGAGCGTCGAGTGGACGGTCGTGGCGACCGAGGTCGAGGCGCTGCAGCTGGAGTACTCCTGGATCAAGGAGTTCGACCCCCGCTTCAACGTCAAGTACCGCGACGACAAGTCGTACCCGTGGCTGGCGGTGACGACCGGCGAGGAGTTCCCGCGGGTCATGGTCGGGCGGGGCGCGAAGCGCAAGGGCACCCGCTACTTCGGCCCGTACAGCCACGCCTGGGCGATCCGCGAGACCGTCGACGTGCTGCTGCGCGTCTTCCCGATGCGCTCCTGCAGCGCCGGGGTGTTCAAGCGCAGCCAGCAGATCGGCCGACCCTGCCTGCTCGGCTACATCGACAAGTGCGCCGCCCCCTGCGTCGGCAAGGTCACCGCCGAGGAGCACCGCGCGATCGTCGACGACTTCTGCGACTTCGTCGGCGGGCGCAGCAAGCCGTTCATGACCCGCATCCGCAAGGAGATGATGGCGGCGTCGGAGGCGCAGGAGTACGAGCGCGCCGCCCGGCTCCGCGACGACCTCGGCGCGATGGAGCGGGCGCTCGAGAAGCAGACCGTCGTGCTGTCCGACGGCGCGGACGCCGACGTCATCGCCTTCGCGGAGGACCCCCTCGAGGTCGCCGTCCAGATCTTCTACGTCCGCGGCGGCCGGATCCGCGGCCAGCGGGGCTGGGTCGCCGACCGCGTCGAGGAGGGCGGCACCCCCGAGCTCGTGGAGAACTTCCTGCTCCAGGCGTACGCCGGCGAGGCGGACACGATCCCGCGGGAGGTCCTCGTCCCGGCCCTGCCTCCCGACACCGCGACCCTCGAGCAGCTGCTGGGCGAGCTCAAGGGGTCGAGGGTCGAGATCCGGGTGCCGCAACGGGGTGACAAGAAGTCCCTGCAGGAGACCGTCGGCCGCAACGCGTTGCAGGCCCTGGCCCTGCACAAGACGAAGCGCGCCAGCGACCTCACGACCCGCAACCGCGCGCTGGAGGAGATCGCGGACGCCCTCGACCTGGAGGAGGCGCCGCTGCGGATCGAGTGCTACGACGTCTCGAACCTGCAGGGCACCGAGGTCGTCGCCTCCATGGTCGTCTTCGAGGACGGCCTGTCCCGCAAGAGCGAGTACCGCCGCTTCGTGATCAAGGCCGTCGACGGGCAGAACGACGTCGCGTCGATGCACGAGGTCATCACGCGGCGCTTCAAGCGGCTCCTCGACGAGCAGTCCAACAGCCTGGAGCAGCAGACCGACTCCGGGCCGATGCTGGTCGACCCGGAGACCGGGCGGCCCCGCAAGTTCGCCTACGCCCCCGGCCTCGTCGTCGTGGACGGCGGCCCGCCGCAGGTCGCCGCGGCGCAGCGCGCGCTGACGGAGCTCGGCATCGACGACGTCCCGGTGTGCGGGCTGGCCAAGCGCCTGGAGGAGGTGTGGCTGCCGACCGAGGAGGACCCGGTGATCCTGCCCCGGTCCTCCGAGGGCCTGTACCTGCTGCAGCGCGTGCGGGACGAGGCCCACCGGTTCGCGATCAACCACCACCGCAGCCGCCGCAGCAAGTCGATGGTCGAGAGCGCCCTCGACGACGTGCCGGGCCTGGGGGAGGTCCGCCGAAAGACCCTGCTGAAGCACTTCGGCTCGCTGCGCAAGCTGCGGCAGGCCGAGGTCGACGAGATCGCCCAGGTCCCCGGCATCGGTCCGCGCACGGCCGCGGCCATCAAGGAGGCGGTCGCGCCCGCGGTCGGCCAGGATGCTCCCGTGAGCGTCAACACCGCGACCGGCGAGATCATCGAGGACACCCCGTGAGCGCAGCCCCTCCGGCCGGCGAGCTCGTCGTCGTCACCGGCATGACCGGCGCCGGTCGCAGCACGGCCGCCAAGGAGCTGGAGGACCTCGGCTTCTACGTGGTCGACAACATGCCGCCCAGCCTGCTGCGCGACGTCGTCCGCCTCGTCGACGAGAGCGCGGGGCCGAGCCAGCCGGTCGCCGTCGTGGTCGACGTCCGGTCCGGGTCGTTCTTCGACAGCCTCCAGGCCAACGTCGCCCAGGGCGCCACGGGCCGCCGTACGACGCTGCTGTTCCTCGACGCCTCCGACGACGTCCTGGTCCGGCGGCAGGAGGCCGCCCGGCGCCCCCACCCGCTCCAGGCGGGCGGCCGGCTGCTCGACGGGCTGCAGCGCGAGCGGGTCGTCCTGGCCGACCTGCGGAGCAACGCGGACCTCGTCATCGACACCACCACCCTCAACGTCCACCAGCTGACCGACCGCGTCGCCGAGGCGTTCGGCACCCCCGACGCCACGCGGCTGAAGATCTCGGTGGTCAGCTTCGGGTTCAAGTACGGCATCCCCGTCGACGCCGACCTCGTCGCCGACATGCGCTTCCTGCCCAACCCGTTCTGGGTGCCGGAGCTGCGGTCGATGAACGGCCGCGACACCGAGGTCGCGGAGTACGTGATGAGCCGCGAGGGCGCGCAGGGCTTCCTGGACCAGTACGTCCCCCTGGTCGAGACGGTCGCCGCCGGCTACCTGCGGGAGGGCAAGCGGTTCGCCACCATCGCGATCGGCTGCACGGGCGGCAAGCACCGCAGCGTCGCCATGTCCGAGGAGATGGCCCAGCGCCTGCGCGACCGCGGGTACGACGCCCGCGCCACCCACCGGGACCTGGGGCGCGAGTGACCGCGTCCCCGGCGGGCCACGGCGCGAGCCAGTACGCGCAGTCGGTCGTCGCCCTCGGTGGCGGCCACGGCCTGTACGCCACCCTCAGCGCGCTCAGCCGGCTGGTGGACGACCTCACCCTCGACGAGATCACCGCGGTGGTCACCGTCGCCGACAACGGGGGCTCCTCGGGGCGGTTGCGCGGGGAGTTCGGCGTCCTGCCGCCCGGCGACCTGCGCATGGCCCTCGCGGCGCTGTGCGGCGACGACGAGTGGGGCCGCACCTGGGCAGACGTCCTGCAGCACCGGTTCGCCGGGGCGGGGGAGATGAACGGCCACGTGGTCGGCAACCTGCTCATCGTGTCATTGTGGGAGCGCCTCGGCGACCACGTGGAGGCGCTCGACTGGGTCGGTCGGCTCCTGGGGGCGCGCGGGCGGGTCCTGCCGATGGCGACCACCCCGATGGACATCACCGCCCGGGTCCGCGACGTCGGTGCCGGCCCCGACGGCCCGGTCCGCACCGTCCGTGGCCAGGTCGAGGTCGCCACCGTCGACGGCGAGATCGTCTCGGTCGCGCTCGACCCGCCAGAGCCCGAGGCCTGCCCCGAGGCGGTCGAGGCGATCCTGGCGGCCGACTGGGTCGTGCTCGGGCCCGGCTCGTGGTTCACCTCGGTCATCACCCACCTCATGGTCCCCGGCCTGCGCGAGGCGCTGGAGCGGACGACGGCCCGCCTGGTCGTCGTCCTCAACCTCGAGCCACAGGCCGGCGAGACCGGCGGCTTCGCCGCCGAGGACCACCTCGCCGCGCTGCTCGAGCACGCCCCCGGCCTCGCCGTCGACGCCGTCGTCGCCCACGGCGCCGGCGTGGGCGGACCCGACGACGTCGCCGCGCTCGAGAAGGCCGTGACCGCCGCCGGCGGCCGCCTCGTCCTCGCCGACGTGGCCACCGACGACGGCGAGGCCCGCCACGACCCCACCCGCCTCGCGGCGGTGCTGGGCGAGGTCTTCGGCGCCTGAGGTCGGGCCGCCGCCCGCTCCCGCCGTCCCCGCTGTCCCCGCCGTCCCCGCCGCTGCGACATGTAACGCGGTGTTACTGCCACTGCAGTGGGCGCTGGCGGCCCGTCTCGGACCACGGGACCGCGGTAGTGCCAAGGGACCGCGGTAGACGGCTCCCGGACGTCGGATCCGGGTCCGCGGCCGACCTCTCGTGATACCCGACACGCCCCACACGTTGCCCGGCCAGGCATCCCCCGAGGGTCGTTGACCACCGTGGCAGGATCAGCGACATGGCGATGACGGCACAGGTCAAGGCGGAGCTGTCGAGCACCCGGATCACGAAGACCTGCTGCCGCAAGGCGGAGGTCGCGTCGCTGCTCCGGTTCGCCGGGGGACTGCACATCGTGGCGGGCAAGATCGTCATCGAGGCCGAGCTCGACACCGGTGCCGCGGCCCGCCGCCTCCGCACCGACGTCGCCGAGGTCTTCGGCCACGCGTCCGAGGTCGCGATGGTGCAGGGCAACGGCCTGCGCCGCGGCAGCCGGTACGTCGTCCGCGTCACCAAGGACGGCGAGGCCCTGGCGCGCCAGACCGGTCTCCTCGACCAGCGCGGCCGCCCCGTCCGCGGCCTGCCGCCGCACGTCGTCTCCGGCGGCGGCTGCGACTCCGTCGCCGCGTGGCGCGGCGCGTTCCTCGCCCACGGCTCGCTCACCGAGCCCGGCCGCTCGGCGGCCCTGGAGCTCACCTGCCCCGGCCCCGAGGCCGCGCTCGCCCTGGTCGGGGTCGCCCGCCGCCTCGGCATCCCCGCCAAGGCCCGCGAGGTGCGCGGCGTCGACCGGGTCGTCATCCGTGACGGCGACGCCATCGGCGCGCTGCTCACCCGCCTCGGGGCCCACGAGTCCCTCATGGCCTGGGAGGAGCGCCGGATGCGTCGCGAGGTCCGCGCGACCGCCAACCGCCTCGCCAACTTCGACGACGCCAACCTCCGCCGCTCCGCCCGCGCCGCCGTCGCTGCCGGCGCACGCGTCGACCGCGCGATGGAGATCCTCGGCGACGAGGTCCCCGACCACCTCCGCATGGCCGGGACGCTCCGCCTCGAGCACAAGCAGGCCTCGCTCGAGGAGCTCGGCCAGCTGCACGAGCCGGTGCTGACCAAGGACGCCATCGCGGGTCGCATCCGTCGCCTCCTCGCGATGGCCGACAAGCGCGCCGAGGAGCTCGGCGTCCCCGGCACCGAGGCCTCCCTGACCGACGAGATGCTCGCCGAGGACGCCTGAGCCGTCGGGCTCGTCGTACCTCTGGTCCCACCAGCCCCACCCGTTTCGGGGTTTCACCAGCCGGCTGGCGAAACCCCGTCTGGGCTGACGAAGTTTCGTCAGCCCGGACGGGGCTTCACGGGTCAGGTGGCGAAACCTGTGACAGCCGGGACCCCTGTGACGCCCGGGACCACGCCGGAGCGGGCCTCAGCCAGGCCCGCCCGGTTACCCGACGGTACGGCGGACAGCGGTTCCCGCGGTCGGTGGTGGCCGATAGTGTCGAGAGCGTCCGCCACACCCAGCGTTGTCAGGAGCACCTGCAGTGACCGTTCGCGTAGGCATCAACGGATTCGGCCGGATCGGCCGCAACTTCTTCCGGGCCGTCCAGGCGTCGGGCGCCGACATCGAGATCGTGGCCGTCAACGACCTGACGGACAACGCCTCGCTCGCCCACCTGCTCAAGTACGACTCCATCCTCGGCCGCCTCGGCCAGGACGTCACCAGCTCCGACACCGCGATCACGGTGGGCGGCCGTGAGATCCGGGCGTTCGCCGAGCGCGACCCCGCCGCCCTGGCGTGGGGCGAGGTCGGCGTCGACGTCGTCGTGGAGTCCACCGGGTTCTTCACCGACGCGACCAAGGCGAAGGCGCACGTCGAGGGCGGGGCCAAGAAGGTCATCATCTCCGCGCCGGCGTCGAACGAGGACGTCACGATCGTCATGGGCGTCAACGAGGGCGACTACGACCCGGCGAACCACACCGTCATCTCCAACGCCTCCTGCACCACGAACTGCCTGGCGCCGATGGCGAAGGCCCTCAACGACGGCCTCGGCATCACCAAGGGCCTGATGACGACGATCCACGCCTACACCGCCGACCAGAACCTGCAGGACAACATCCACAAGGACCTGCGCCGCGCCCGCGCCGCCGCCCTGAACGTCGTCCCCACCTCCACCGGTGCCGCCAAGGCGATCGGGCTGGTGCTGCCGGAGATGAAGGGCAAGCTCGACGGCTACGCCCTGCGCGTCCCGGTCCCGACCGGCTCCGCCACCGACCTCACCTTCGAGGCCGGGCGCGAGACGTCCGTCGATGAGGTCAACGAGATCGTCAAGGCCGCCGCCGACGGCAAGATCCTGCGCTACTCGACCGACCCGATCGTGTCCTCCGACATCGTCACCGACCCGGCGTCCTGCATCTTCGACGCGCCGCTGACCAAGGTCATCGGCAACCAGGTCAAGGTCGTCGGCTGGTACGACAACGAGTGGGGCTACTCCAACCGCCTCGCCGACCTGATCGTCCACGTCGGCGCCACCCTCTGACGTGGCGGTCATCGACGGCCCGCTCGAGGGCCTCGGCGACGTCGCCGGCAAGCGGGTCCTGGTCCGCTCCGACCTGAACGTCCCGCTCGACGGCACCCGGATCACCGACGACGGCCGCGTCCGCGCGTCCGTCCCGACGATCTCCGCCCTGGCGGACGCCGGCGCGCGGGTCGTCGTGGTCGCCCACCTCGGGCGCCCGAAGGGCGAGCCGGACCCGGCGTACTCGCTGCGCCCGGTCGCCGACCGGCTCGGTGAGCTGCTCGGCCGGCGGGTGGCCTTCGCGACCGACACCGTGGGGGAGTCGGCGACCGAGACGGTCGCCGCGCTGGCCGACGGCGAGGTCGCCGTCCTCGAGAACGTCCGCTTCAACGCGGGCGAGACCTCGAAGCAGGACGAGGTCCGCTCGGCGTTCGCCAGCGAGCTGGCCAAGCTGGCCGACGCGTTCGTCTCCGACGGCTTCGGGGTGGTGCACCGCAAGCAGGCCAGCACGTACGACGTCGCCCTGCACCTGCCGAGCGCGACGGGCGCGCTGGTGGCCTCCGAGATCGAGGTGCTGCGGCGCCTCACCGAGGACCCCGAGCGGCCGTACGCCGTCGTCCTCGGCGGCTCGAAGGTCTCCGACAAGCTCGGGGTGATCGACAACCTGCTCGGCAAGGCCGACCGCCTGCTCATCGGCGGCGGGATGGTCTTCACCTTCCTCGCGGCCCAGGGCAAGGCCGTGGGCTCCTCGCTGCTGGAGTCCGACCAGGTCGAGCGGTGCGCCGAGTACCTGCGCCGCGCCGACGAGCTCGGCGTCCAGCTGCTGCTGCCGACAGACGTCGTCACCGACACCTCGTTCCCCTCCGGCGACCGTGACCCGCTGCCCAAGGTCGTGTCCGTCGACGAGATCGACGACGACTCGATGGGCCTCGACATCGGCCCGGAGTCCGCGGCAGCGTTCGCGGAGGCGTTGACGGACGCGCGGACGGTCTTCTGGAACGGCCCGATGGGCGTGTTCGAGACCGACGCGTTCGCCGACGGCACCCGGGCGGTCGCCCAGGCGCTCGTCGAGTGCACGCAGAACAACGGGCTGACCGTGGTCGGCGGCGGTGACTCCGCCGCGGCGGTGCGCACGCTCGGCTTCGCCGAGACCGACTTCAGCCACATCTCGACCGGTGGCGGAGCGAGCCTGGAGTACCTGGAGGGCAAGGAGCTGCCCGGCGTCGCCGTGCTGGAGAGGAGCGTCTCGTGAGCAGGACCCCCCTGATGGCGGGCAACTGGAAGATGAACCTCGACCACGCCGAGGCCGTCCACCTGGTGCAGAAGCTCGCGTGGACCCTGCAGGACAAGCGGCACGACCCCGCGAAGGCGGAGGTCGTCGTGGTCCCCCCGTTCACGGACCTGCGCTCGGTGCAGACGCTCGTGGACGGCGACCGGCTCAAGGTCGCGTACGGCGCGCAGGACGTCTCCACCGAGGCGTCCGGAGCCCGCACCGGGGAGATCTCGGCGCACATGCTGGCCCGGCTGGGCTGCACCTACGTCGTGGTCGGACACTCCGAGCGCCGCGAGCACCACCACGAGGACGACGCCCTGGTCAACGCCAAGGCGAAGGCCGCGCTGGGGGAGTCGATGACGCCGATCGTCTGCGTCGGTGAGGGTCTCGAGGTGCGCCAGGCCGGTGACCAGGTCGCCCACACGCTGGCCCAGGTGGACGGCTCGCTAGCCGGCCTGACCGCCGAGCAGGTCGCCGGTCTCGTGGTCGCCTACGAGCCCGTCTGGGCCATCGGCACCGGCGAGGTCGCGACCCCCGAGGACGCCCAGGAGGTGTGCGGGGCCGTCCGGGCCCGCGTCCGGGAGGTCTGGGGCGACGCCGCCGCGGACGGCGTCCGGGTCCTGTACGGCGGATCGGTGAAGGCGTCCAACGTCGCGGGGATCATGGCGAAGGACGACGTCGACGGCTGCCTCGTCGGGGGCGCCAGCCTGCAGGCCGACGAGTTCGGTGGTATCTGCAGGTTCTACGACATGCCGGTGCTCTGAGCCTCCACCAGTGACGTAGGGTCCTGCTCGTGACTGTGGTGTTGACGGTTCTGCTCATGCTGACCAGCCTGATGCTGATCGTGATGGTGCTCCTGCACAAGGGGCGTGGCGGCGGCCTGTCCGACATGTTCGGCGGAGGCGTGTCGAGCTCGCTGGGCGGCTCGTCGGTCGCGGAGCGGAACCTCGACCGGTTCACCGTCGGCATCGGCGTGATCTGGTTCGCCTGCGTGATCGCCCTGGGCCTGCTGTACGCCTACGGGGTCGCCTGACACGCCGCACCACGCGGGGTCGGTCCGGGGAGGGGACGACACCGCTCATCGCGGTCGCGTCGAGCCGACCGACCGCACCGGACGACAACAGGGAGGGACAGATGGCCGGAGGTAACGGCGCCAGCGCGATCCGGGGGAGCCGGGTCGGGTCGGGCCCCATGGGCGAGGCGGAGCGCGGCGAGGCCGCCCCGCGTCAGTCCGTGACGTACTACTGCTCGCAGGACCACCGCTCGGTGGTGGCGTTCTCGGTCGAGGCCGAGGTGCCGGCCACCTGGGACTGCCCCAAGTGTGGTCTGCCCGCGGGCCTGGACACCGAGAACCCGCCCGACGCTCCCCGCATCGCGCCGTACAAGACGCACCTCGCCTACGTGAAGGAGCGTCGCAGCGACGCGGAGGCGGCGAGCATCCTCGACGAGGCCATCGCCACCCTGCGCTCGCGGCGCAAGGCCGGCGAGATCGTCTTCTGACGCGCTAGTCCTGCGGGTCCTGGAGGTGGTCGCGGACCGCCTCCAGGACCTGCGCGCCGTCCGGGGTGTCGAACAGCCCCTGGGCGTGCGCGTCCCCCGGCACGACCAGCAGGTCCCCGTCCGCCGCGGTCCCCGCGAGCGCGGGCGCGACGTCCGCGACGGCCTCGTCCTCGCTCGCGACAAAGAGCGTCGGCGGCTCGACGGGATCCGGCACGACGGCGTTGGGCGACAGCAGGACCAGTCGGTCCGCGCAGCCGGCGTCCTCCGCACAGAGGTCCAGGACGGCGTCCGCCCCGGCGCTCGCTCCAACGAGGGCGACCTCGTCGGCACCCTGCTCGCGTGCCCAGGTCACGGCGTCGGCGAGGGCGGCCGGGGTGATCTCGTCGGTGGCCACGACGGTGGCGCCGTCGGCGGCGAGGACCTCGGCCTGCGCCTCCCAGCTCGCCGCGTCGTACGACGCCCCGTGGGCCAGCACGACGGCGCGGTCGCCGTCACCCCAGACAGGGCCCCGTCGCTGCCGATCGTGACCTCCTCGGCGCCGTCCGGCGTCCCGGAGCACGCGCCGAGGGCGGCGAGGGCCGTGCCCGCGACGGCTACAGCGCCGATGCGGCGTCGGAGTCCAGCCACCACGTGCGGTCCCCTCCGGTGACCCCGCGCGCGGGGGTCTCGGTGACGCTGCCGTCCTCGGCCAGGCCTCGGCGGACGGCGTCCGCCTTGGCCTCGCCGCTCACGAGGAACCAGACCTCGTCGGTCCGGTCGAGGGCGGCGAAGGTCAGGCTGACGCGCTCGGGCGGCGGCTTCGGCGACCCGGTGACGCCGACGGCGATCCCGTCCGCCTCCAGCTGGGCGAAGCCCGGGAACAGCGACGCGACGTGCCCGTCCGGCCCGAGGCCGAGCATCACCAGGTCGAACCCGCCGCCGCCCTGGCCGCGGACCGCGTCGGCGTACGCCGCCGCTGCCGCGTCGACGTCGGCGTGGCCGGCGTCGGTGGCGGGCATGCGGTGGATCCGGTCGGCGGGGACGCCGAGCGGCTCCAGCAGGTCGCGCACCGCGGGCAGGTCGTTGCGGTCGTCGGAGTCCGCCGCCACGTAGCGCTCGTCGCCCCACCAGAAGCTCACCCGGGTCCAGTCGACCGACGAGGTGTCGAGGGTGGGCACGAGGGCGTGGATCCGCTCGGCGATCGTGCCGCCGGTGAGCGCCACGGCGGGCTCGCGGCCCTCCGCCTGCCAGGTGGCGAGGCGGTGGACGAGCGACACCGCCACGCTGTGGGCCAGCGCGTCGGCGTCGGGGTGGGTGCGGACGGTCGGCGCGCTCATCGGGTGCGGTGCTCGCGGTAGTAGGCGATCAGCGCCTGCGTGGACGCGTCCTGCGCGGCGAGCGCGTCGGCGTCGCCCGCGATCGCGGGACCGACCTCCAGCGCGAGCTTCTTGCCGAGCTCGACGCCCCACTGGTCGAAGCTGTCGATGCCCCACACGACGCCCTGGGTGAAGGTGACGTGCTCGTAGAGCGCCACCAGCTGGCCCAGGACGGACGGCGTGAGGGCCGGCGCCATGATCGACGTGGTCGGCCGGTTGCCCGTGAAGACGCGCGCCGGGACGACGGACTCGTCCGTGCCCTCCGCCCGGACCTCGTCGGCGGTCTTGCCGAACGCCAGCGCCCGGGTCTGGGCGAAGAAGTTCGCGAGGAACAGCTCGTGGACGTCGGTGGCCCCGTCCGTGCGCGGGTACGACGGCTCGGCGAAGGCGAGGAAGTCGGCCGGGACCAGCCGGGTGCCCTGGTGGATCAGCTGGTAGAAGGCGTGCTGCCCGTTGGTGCCGGGCTCGCCCCAGAACACCTCGCCGGTGTCCGTGGTGACCGGTGAGCCGTCCCAGCGGACACCCTTGCCGTTGGACTCCATCGTCAGCTGCTGCAGGTACGCCGGGAAGCGGTGCAGCAGCTGCGAGTAGGGGAGCACGGCGTGGGTCTGCGCGCCGAGGAAGTCGGAGTACCAGACGTTCAGCAGGCCCAGCAGCATCGGCACGTTCTCGCCCGCCGGGGCCGTGCGGAAGTGCTCGTCCATCGCGTGGAAGCCGGCCAGCAGCTCGGCGAACCGCTCCGGGCCGATCGCGACGACCAGCGAGGTGCCGATCGCGGAGTCGAGGGAGTAGCGGCCGCCGACCCAGTCCCAGAACCCGAAGGCGTTGGCGGGGTCGATGCCGAAGTCGGCGACCTTGTCGAGCGCCGTGGAGACCGCGACGAAGTGCTTCGCGACGGCGTCGTCCCGGTCGATCTCGCCGTCCACCGCGCCGAGGCCGTCGAGCAGCCACGCGCGGCACATCCGGGCGTTCGTGAGCGTCTCGAGCGTCCCGAACGTCTTGCTCGAGACGATGAACAGCGTCGTCGCCGGGTCGAGGCCCTGCAGCGTCAGCGCGACGTCGGTGGGGTCGATGTTCGACAGGAAGCGGCACTCGAGCCCCTCCTGGTGGTACGGCGCCAGCGCCTCGTACGCCATCACCGGGCCGAGGTCGGACCCGCCGATGCCGATGTTGACGACCGTGCGGATCCGCTCGCCGGTGACCCCGGTCCACGAGCCGTCCCGGACCGACGTGGCGAAGGCGTAGACGCGGTCGAGCACCTCGTGGACGTCGGCGACCACGTCGGTGTCACCCAGGACCAGGGACGCGTCCCGCGGCAGGCGCAGTGCCGTGTGGAGCACCGCGCGGTCCTCGGTGACGTTGATCCGCTCACCGGCGAGCATCGCGTCGCGCCGGGCCTCGACGCCGACCTCCTCGCCCAGGGCGAGGAGGGCGGCGAGGACGTCGTCGTCCAGGAGGGCCTTGGACAGGTCGACGTGCAGGTCGGCCGCCGCGAACGAGAGCCGCTCGACGCGGCCGGAGTCCTCGGCGAACCAGGCACGCAGGTCGGGGGAGAACCCGTCGGCCAGCGTCCGCAGCCTGGTCCAGGCCTCCGTCGTGGTGGCGTCGACGGGCGCCTCCCCCTCGCTCATGCCGACTTCTCCAGCTGGTCCTTCACCGTCTTCGTGAGCTCGGCCCAGGCGTCGTCGAACTTCGCGACACCCTCGTCCTCGAGCACGACGTACACGTCGTCGAGGTCGACCCCGACGGCGCTGATCTGCTGGAAGACCTTCTCGGACTCCTCGCCGCGGCCGGTGACCTTGTCGCCCTCGACCTCGCCGTGGTCGGCGAACGCCTCGAGGGTCTTCTCCGGCATCGTGTTCACGGTGTCGGCGACGACGAGGTCGGTCACGTAGAGGGTGTCGGGGTAGTCGGGGTTCTTGACCCCGGTGGAGGCCCACAGCGGGCGCTGCGCCTGGGCGCCGTCGGCGGCCAGCGACTCCCAGCGCTCACCCGAGAACGCGTCGGTGAAGGCAGCGTAGGCCAGTCGCGCGTTCGCGACGGCGGCCTTGCCCTTCAGGGCCCTGGCCTCGTCGGTGCCGACCTTGTCGAGCCGGTCGTCGATCTCGGAGTCCACGCGGGAGACGAAGAACGAGCCGACGGAGTGGATGGTCGACAGGTCGAGGCCGGCGTCGCGCGCCTTCTCGAGCCCGGCCATGTAGGCGTCCATGACGGCGCGGTAGCGGTCGATGCTGAAGATCAGCGTGACGTTGACGTTGATGCCCTCCGCGATGACCGCGGTGATGGCCGGCAGGCCCTCCTCGGTCGCCGGGATCTTGATCAGCGCGTTGGTGCGGTCCACCGACGCCCACAGCGCCTTCGCCTGGGCGATGGTGGCCTCGGTGTCGCGGGCGAGGCCCGGGTCGACCTCGATGGACACGCGGCCGTCGGCCGGGTTGGTGTCGTACGCCGGGCGCAGGACGTCGCAGGCGTCGCGGACGTCGTCGGTGGTGATGGTGAAGATCGCGTCGTCGACGCCGACGCCCTTGCCGGCGAGCTCGCGCAGCTGCTCGTCGTAGGCGTCGCCCTCGCCGAGCGCGGCGGAGAAGATCGACGGGTTGGTGGTGACGCCGACGACGGACTTCTCGGCGACGAGCTGCTCGAGGTTGCCGCTGCGCAGGCGCTCGCGGGAGAGGTCGTCGAGCCAGATGGAGACACCGGCGTCAGCCAGGGCCTTGAGACGGTCGGACATGTGGTTCCTCCTTGGGGAGTGGTGGTCCGGGTGGGGCCGCGGGGTCAGCTGGTCGCCGCGGCGATGCTGTCGCGGGCCGCGGCGGCGACGGCCTCGGCCGTCACGCCGTACTCGCGGTAGATGCGCTCGTAGTCGGCGCTGGCGCCGTAGCCCTCGATCGAGATGATCCGGCCGTGGTCCCCGACGATCTCGCGCCAGCCCTGCGCGATGCCGGCCTCGACCGAGACGCGGGCGCGGACGCCGGGCGGGATCACGGTCTCGCGGTAGGAGAGCTCCTGGGCGTCGAACCACTCGTGGCACGGCATCGACACGACGCGGGCGCGGACGCCCTCGGCGGCGAGGATCTCGCGCGCCTCGACGGCGAGCTGGACCTCGGAGCCGGTGCCGATGAGCACGACGTCGGGCTGGCCGCCCTCGACGTCGAGGAGCACGTAGGCGCCCTTGCTGACGTTCGAGGTGTCGGAGTAGCCGTCGGTGTCGCGCGGGAAGGTCGGCACGTTCTGCCGGCTCAGGCACAGCCCGGCCGGCCGGCCGGGGTTCTCCAGCACGTGCTGCCAGGCGGCGACGGTCTCGTTGGCGTCGGCCGGGCGGACGACGGCGAGGCCGGGGATCGCCCGGAGGGCGGCGAGGTGCTCGATCGGCTGGTGGGTCGGGCCGTCCTCGCCGAGGCCGATGGAGTCGTGGGTCCACACGTAGGTGACCGGCAGCTTCATCAGCGCCGCCAGGCGGACCGAGGGCCGCATGTAGTCGGAGAACGTGAGGAACGTCCCGCCGAAGACGCGGGTGCCGCCGTGGCTGGCGATGCCGTTCATGATCGCGCCCATGGCGTGCTCGCGGATGCCGAAGTGGAGCACCCGGCCGTACGGGTCGGCGGTGAACTTGCCGGTCGAGTTGTCCGCCAGGTTGAACGAGGGAGCACCCTCGATCGTCGTGTTGTTGGAGCCGGCGAGGTCGGCCGAGCCGCCCCACAGCTCCGGCAGGACCGGGGCGATGGCGTTGATGACCTCACCGGACGCCTTGCGGGTGGCGACGCCCTTCGGGTCGGCCTCGAAGGTCGGGAGGGCGTCGGTCCAGCCGTCGGGCAGGGTGCGGGTCTGCATGCGCTCGTAGAGCGCGACGTCGGCGTTCGGCTGCTTCGTCCAGGCCTCGAACGACGCGTCCCAGGCGGCCTGCGCCTCCTTGCCGCGCGCGACGGCGGCGCGGGTGTGCTCGATCACGTCGGCCGGCACCTCGAAGGTGCGCTGCGGGTCGAAGCCGAGGACCTCCTTGGTGGCGGCGACCTCGTCCTCGCCCAGGGCGGAGCCGTGGGAGGCACCGGTGTTCTGGGCGTTCGGGGCGGGCCAGGCGATGATCGTGCGCAGCAGGATGAAGCTGGGCTTGTCCTGCACCGCACGGGCGGCGGAGATGGCCTCGTACAGGGCCGGGACGTCCTCGGAGTACTCCGTGCCGGCGGTCCAGTCGACGACCTGCACGTGCCAGCCGTACGCCTCGTAGCGGGCGGCGACGTCCTCGGTGAACGCGACGTCGGTGTCGTCCTCGATGGAGATCTTGTTGGCGTCGTAGATGACCGTCAGGTTGCCCAGGCCCTGGTGGCCGGCGATGGAGGAGGCCTCGGCGCTGACGCCCTCCTGCATGTCGCCGTCCGAGCACAGGGCGTAGATCTGGTGGTCGAAGGGGCTGTCCTCGGGCGAGGCGTCGGGGTCGAGCAGCCCGCGCTCGCGGCGCCCGGCCATCGCGAAGCCGACGGCGTTGGCGACGCCCTGGCCCAGCGGGCCGGTGGTGGTCTCGACGCCGGCGGTGTGGCTGTACTCGGGGTGGCCCGGGGTCTTGCTGTCCCAGGTGCGCAGCGCCTCGATGTCCTCGATCTCGAGGCCCCAGCCGCCCAGGTAGAGCTGCAGGTAGAGCGACAGGGAGGAGTGGCCGCACGAGAGGACGAAGCGGTCACGGCCGGGCCAGTGGGGGTCGGCCGGGTTGTGGCGCATCACCTTCTGGAACAGCAGGTAGGCGACGGGCGCCAGGCTCATCGCGGTGCCGGGGTGGCCGTTGCCGACCTTCTGCACGGCATCCATGGCCAGCACGCGGACGGTGTCGACCGCCCGGTCGTCGGTCTCGGTCCAGTCCAGGGTGGGGAGGGTGCTCACGTGGTTCCTCTACGGTCCGTGCCGGTGTCGGTGGACCCGGTCCGATGGGAGCGCGACGGCCGGTCGGGCGTCGGCTCGGGTCGTGTCGAGCCTACTGTCGTCACCGGGCTAGACTCGACCGGGAGTGCGTGCGGTGGACAGGTGGTCTCCACGACCACGTCCCGGTGTCCGGAAGCCTCGGCCCCATGCAGCCCATCCCCGTCGTCCAGCCCTGCGAGGACCTTCGTGACCCGATCCGGCCCGCCGGCCGCGCACGGTCGTGCCCCCGGCGTCCCGCCGCGTCAGGACGCGACCCCGGGCCCGGAGGACCGCACCTCGGTGCGTGACGTCCTCGCGGCGTACGTCGGGCTCACCAAGCCCCGCGTCATCGAGCTGCTGCTGCTGACCACGGTCCCGGTCATGTTCTTCGCCGCCCGCGGCGTCCCTCCTCTGGGGCTGGTCGTCGCCACCGTCGTCGGCGGCACCCTGTCGGCCGGGTCGGCCTCGGCGCTCAACTGCGTCTACGACCGGGACATCGACGAGCAGATGCGGCGCACCCGCCGCCGGGCGCTGCCGCGCCACATCGTGTCGCCCCGCTCCGCCCTGGTCTTCGGGCTCGCGCTCGGCGTGGTGTCCACCGTGGTGCTCGCGATCTGGGTCAACCTGCTCTCGGCGGGCCTGGCCCTCGCGGCCAACGCGTTCTACGTGCTCGTCTACACGATGGTGCTGAAGCGCCGCACCGCCCAGAACATCGTGTGGGGCGGCCTGGCCGGCTGCTTCCCCGCGCTGATCGGCTGGACGGCGGTCACGAACGAGCTCGCCTGGGCGCCCGTGATCCTGTTCCTCGTCGTCTTCTTCTGGACGCCGCCGCACACCTGGGCGCTGGCCCTGCGCTACCGCGAGGACTACCGCCAGGTCGACGTGCCGATGCTGCCGGTGCTGCTGCCGGCCTCGAAGGTCGCCGTGCAGATCATCGCCTACGCCGTCGTCATGGTCGCGACCTCGCTCCTGCTGTGGCCGGTGGCCGGGACGGGCTGGTTCTACCCGCTCGCCGCTGTCGTGCTCGGCGCCGTGTTCCTCGTCGAGTCCGTCGCCCTGTGGCGCCGCTCCCGCGGCACGGAGGACCTCTCCGAGATCCGTCCGATGCGGTTGTTCCACAGCTCGAACCTGTACCTGTCGCTGCTGTTCGTCGCCGTCGCCATCGACCCGCTGGTCGCGGGCTCGTTCGGCTGATCCGGACTTTCTCGCCCGACCACGCAACCGATCGGGCCGCCTGTGCGTCTCAGGTGGTGACGGCGGTGGGCCCGGCCACGGGGGTGCGGGCCCGCCGCCGCACCAGCGGACGGGCGGACAGCACCGTCGCCGTGATCGCGGCGGAGATGAGCGCCGCGCCCAGCATGTGCAGCGCGACGAGCACGATCGGCAGGTCGGTGAAGTACTGCACGAAGCCGACGACGCCCTGCGCGAGCTCGACGCCGAGCAGCAGGGCGGTCACCGACGCCACCCGCGCGGCGCCGGAGCGGCGGGCGAGCACGAGCAGGACCAGGGTGGCGCCGACGAGCGCGTAGACGGACCAGGCGTGGACGTGCGACATCCACTGCGGGTCGAGGCCCGTACGGCGGGCGTCGAGGTCGCCGGCGTGGGGGCCGCTGCCGGTGACGACGGTGCCGAGGTAGAGCGAGAGCCACCCCAGCGCGAAGACGACGAGTGAGGCCCGTCGTACGGCGAGGGGCGCGGCGTCGCGCTCGGGGCCGCGCAGCTCGTCGAGGAGCAGGACGCAGACCCCGATGATCGCCATCGAGACCAGGAAGTGCAGGGCGACGACCCACGGGTTCAGCTGCGTGAGCACCGTGACGCCGCCGAGCAGGGCCTGCGCCGGGATGCCGAGGAACACGACCAGCGCGAGCCGGGTCGCGCGCCGCCGGCCGCTGCGCCAGGCGGCGACGAGGGCGAGCAGGGCCACGATGGCGACGGCGAAGGTGAGCAGCCGGTTGCCGAACTCGATCGCCCCGTGCAGGCCGAGCTCCCCGTGGCTGACGTAGGACTCCTCGCTGCACCGCGGCCACGTGGGGCAGCCGAGCCCCGACGCGGTGAGACGCACCGCGCCGCCGGTCACGACGATCAGCACGTTCGCCACGAGGTTGGCGACGGCCACCGGCCACAGCCAGGGCACGAGGCGGTCGAGGGGGCGCAGCAGGGTGCTCACCACCCCATTCTGCGGGTCACTCCCAGCGGAAGAACCGGGAGGCCAGGCCGGCGCCGAGGGCAGCCCAGACCGCGAGCACGACGAGCGGCAGCACGGCGAGGGTGCCGTCGAGCAGGGCGGCGCGCAGCGCGTCCCCGAGCGCCGCCGACGGCAGCACGGCGAGGACCTCCGACGCGCCGCCGTACGACGACCGCGGGAGCACCACGGCGCCCCCGGCGAGCAGGAGGAGGTAGACGAGGTTGGCGACGGCGAGGGTGGCCTCGGCGCGCAGCGTCCCGGCGAGCGCGAGCCCGAGCCCCGCGAAGGCCGCCGTGCCCAGCAGCGCGCACGGCAGCGCCAGGAGCAGGCCCAGGGGGTCCGGCGACCAGCCCATGAGCAGGGCGACGGCGCCGATCACGACGACCTGCACCGCCTGCACCACGAGGAGGCCGCCGACCTTGCCGAGCAGCAGGCCCGACCGGGGGAGCGGCGAGGCGCCCAGGCGCTTGAGCAGGCCGTAGCGGCGCTCGAACCCGGTCGCGATCGCCAGCGAGGTGAAGGCGGTGGACATCACGGCGAGCGCGAGCACGCCGGGGGTGAGCGCGTCGACGGGCGCGTGGCCGTCGAGGTCGATCCCGAGCCGGCCGGCCGCGACGACGCCGCCGACGAGGGCGATGACGGGGATGACGACGGCGATGAGGAGCTGCTCGCCGTGGCGGAGCAGCAGCCGGGTCTCCATCGAGGCCTGGGCGCGCACCATCGCGGTGTACGGCGCGGCGCCGGGGCGCGGGGTGAAGGTCCCGCGGGCGGTCTCCTGCTGCGTCACGCCGCCCGGCCCCCGT
Source organism: uncultured Nocardioides sp. (assembly GCF_947489365.1). Taxonomy (GTDB): domain Bacteria; phylum Actinomycetota; class Actinomycetes; order Propionibacteriales; family Nocardioidaceae; genus Nocardioides. Next base: position 305,461 of record NZ_CANLDB010000004.1, on the reverse strand, counting down.
CGATCGTGCCGTCGGTGGGGGCCAGCGGTCGTCCGGTCTCGGCGAGGAAGACGTCCTCCAGGGTCATGCGGCCCATGGTGAGCGACTCGGGGACGACGCCGAAGTCCTCGCACCAGGCGGAGACCACCGCGAGCGTGCTCGCGTCGGCGGGCCCGGTGACCACCAGGCTGCGCTCGTCGACCGGGGTGACCTCGGTCCCGTGGCCGAGCGCGGTGGCCAGCGACTGCGGCGCGCCGAGGGGGAAGGGCTCGGTGACGACGAGGCGGATCGTCGCGTCGCCGCGACCGCGGGTCAGGGCCAGCGGCGAGCCGGAGGCGACGACCCGGCCGTGGTCGACGAGGTGGACGAGGTCGGCGAGCCGCTCGGCCTCCTCCATGTAGTGGGTGGTGAGGACGGTGGTCACCCCGTCGTGCTGGAGCTCGCGCAGCAGGTCCCAGGTGGTGCGCCGGACGGCGGGGTCCATCCCGGCGGTCGGCTCGTCGACGAACAGCAGCTCGGGCCGCCCCACGACGGCCATGGCGAGCCCGAGGCGCTGCTGCTGCCCACCCGAGAGCCGCCGGTACGGCGTCCGGCCGCACTCGTCGAGACCGAGACGCTCGACGAGGAGCCCCACGGGGAGGGGGTGGGCGTGCAGGCTGGCGACGTGACGCAGCATCTCGACGGCACGCACGCCGGACCAGGCCCCGCCGCCCTGCAGCATCACGCCGATGCGGGGGAGCAGCTCGCGCCGCTGGCGGACCGGGTCGAGGCCCAGGACGCGGACCGACCCGCCCTGCGGGCGCCGGTAGCCCTCGCAGGTCTCGAGCGTGGTGGTCTTCCCGGCGCCGTTCGGTCCGAGGACCGCGGTGATCGAGCCCCGCGCGACCTCGAGCGACAGGCCGTCGGCCGCCACGGTGTCGCCGTACCGCATCACCAGGTCCTGGACCCGGACGGCGGGGGCCGAGGCGGCGTCGGACGGGGTCGGGGGCACCGCTCGAGTCTAGGGAGCGCCCCCGGGCCGCTCAGGACCAGCCGCGCACGATCGCGCCCAGTGCCACCGCGAACCCGGTGACGACGAGGGCGAGGTACGGCCCCCACAGACGCCGCAGCCACGGGTGCAGCAGCCGCGCCAGCCACCAGACGACGAGGGCGACGGCCGCCATGCGCAGGCCACGGCCGACCACGGTCCAGGCCGCCAGGGCTCCCAGGTCGAGGCCCGTCGTCCCCGCGACCTGGGCGTAGAGCTTGACCGGGATGCCGGACAGCGCCTGCGCCACGACCCCGGCGGGACCGCCGGCGAGGTCGGTGGCGACCGCGTCGGCCATCCGGTCCGTCGTCCACGGCAGCGGCGGGCGGACGCCGTGCGCGGCGGCCCACGCGTGGGTGACGACGCCGGTCACCGACCCGGCGACGACGCCGACGGCCCACCGCGGCACCTGCGCGGGGACGGCCGCGGCCAGCAGCACGAGCGCCATCTCGGCCATGACCGGCCAGCTCCACGCCTCCGCCAGCCCCCAGGCGAACGCCACGGCCAGTCCTGCGCGGGAGGTGACCAGTAGCGCGGTGGCGCGCCACAGCGCCGACGTCCGCGGCCGCGCGGGGCCCTCCTCGAGCAGGCCGAGGACGTCGTCGCGCAGGTCCGCGGCGGTGGTCGCGGCCGGGTCGCGCGGCTCGCCGACACGGACCTCCAGAGGGCCCGGCGTCAGGCGCCCGTTCTTCGGGAGCAGCGCACGGGTGCCGAGGACGGCGACCGGCACGACGGGCACGCCGCAGTCGCGCGCCAGGCGCAGCGCTCCGGAGCGGAAGCGGCCGACACTGCCGTCCTCGGTGCGGGTGCCCTCGGGGTAGACGATCACCGTGTGACCGCGCTCGAGCGCCGGCCGGACGGCGTCCAGCATGGCCTCGTAGGCGCCCTCGCAGCCGCGGCGGACGGGCAGGATCCCCGCCAGCCGGGTCGCGACAACCCGCCGCCAGCCCACGTCGAACCAGTAGTCGGCCGCGGCGGCGAAGACCGGGCGGGCGTCGGCCGGCAGCGCGGCGAGCAGCGCGGCGGTGTCGCCGTGCGAGGAGTGGTTGGCGACCACGATCCGGCCGCCGGTGCCCTCGAGCCGACCGGCGGTCCGCAGACCACCGGTGAGGGCCGTGACGGCGCGCCACAGGCCGCGGCGCAGGTGCGAGGCGAGGCGGCTCACGCGAGACCCCCCGTCAGGACGGCGGCGAGGGGCAGCACGAGCAGCAGCGAGTCGACGCGGTCGAGCAGGCCGCCGAAACCGGGCAGCCAGCCGCCCGCGTCCTTGACCCCGGCCTGGCGCTTCACCATCGACTCGACGAGGTCGCCGAGCACGCCGCCCAGGGCGACCGCGAGGACCAGGCCGGCGGAGAGCTCACCCAGCAGGAGGAGGACCAGGGTGGTGCCGACGACGGCGCCGACGAGCCCGCCGACGGTCTTGTTCGGCGACAGCGGCGACAGCGGGCGGCGCGCCCAGCCGAACCGGCGCAGGCCCTTGCCGCCGCACCAGGCGGCGACGTCGGCCGCCGCGGCGGCGAACGCCACCAGGTAGGCGTCCTCCCAGAGCACGACGAGGTGGGCCAGCGCCCAGCAGATCCACACCGAGCCGAAGGCGGTCATCGCGGACCGTCGTACGCCGTCGGCCAGGTCGCCGCCGAGCACGGACGGCAGCGCGGACAGCAGGACCACGAGCGGGGCGAGGGCGAGCAGGCCGGGCGCGAGCCAGGCGGCCAGCGGGTAGCCGACGGCGAGCCCGGTGAGCACCATCCGGTCGACCGACCGCAGGCGGGCCAGGCGGGCGTACTCGCCGACGGCCACGACGGCGAGGACCGCGGCCAGGACGGCGGTCGTGCCGCGACCGGCCCAGATCGGCAGGCCGACGACGGGGACGATCAGCGCCCAGGTCGTCCAGCGCTGCGTCAGCTCCGGGCGGCGGGAGACGGCGACGGCCGCGCCGGCCAGGGCCAGGACGCCGAGGGTGACCCAGCACAGGAACACCGCGCGGCCGGTCACGTCGAACGACAGCGGGCCGAGGTCGACGTCGAGGCTCAGGGAGGCGGTGTCGAAGCTCCAGGGGGACCAGCTCGTGCCCAGCCAGCCGGCGCTCATCGGCCCGCTCCGGTCAGCTCGCGGTGGGCGCCCGCCAGGCGGACGACGGCGGTGACGACCGAGCCGACGACCACGACGGCGCAGACACCCACGATCCACGCGGGGACGGCGGTGGCGACGACGACGAGAGCGCAGCGCTCGGTCTTGCCGACCGGACCGTCGTTGCGACGGGTCGCGCCGGCGCCGGCCGCGGCAAGGGAGGCGAACGTCGGCAGGGTGGCGGCGAGCGCGGCGACCGCGACGGCCGTCACCGTGCCGGCGTCCCCGGTGCGGGCGGCGAGCACGGCGAGCCCACCGAGCACGACGAGGTCGGAGACCCGGTCGCCGACCTCGTTGAGGACGAAGCCCCACGGGCGGGACACCCCCCGGGCGCGCGCGACCGCGCCGTCGAGGTTCGCGCCGCCCAGCCGGACCGCCAGGGCGGCGAGGGCGGGCAGCCACCAGCCGGCGGCGACGAACGCCGCGGCGCCGACGGCCCCCGCCACCCCGGCCCCGGTGAAGAGGTCGGGGGAGAGGTCACGACGCACGGCGGCGTCCACGAACCGGCCCAGCCGGCGCGTGTACCAGGGCTTCAGGGCGTACAGGCTGCTCATGTCCCCGAGCCTGTCCGCGCCGGGCGCCGTGCACCTGCGCCGCCGTACCCGACCTCCTGGGCCCCGGTACTCAGCCCGTCGCGGGTCCGGCGGAGATCGAGGTGCGAGCGTCGCGCAGCGACCGAGCCACGAGATCCGGTGGGAGGGTCGCGCGCGTCCGTTGTGGGGTCTCGTGGCCCCTCGCCAGGGCTCGGGGCACCTCGACCTCCGGTCGGGTGTGGTCTCGACGACGCGCGCTCGCTGCGCTCGCGTGCTGCTCGACCAGCGGCGAGGCGGCCGACTTAGGTGAACCTCACTTGAAAGGCGCTCCGCAATAAGGTCACACTCATGTTGTGGAATTGACCGAGAGCACCGATGCGCCCACCCGGGCCCGCGTCGCCCGGTCGATCCTGGAGAACGGTCCCTCGACCGCGGCGCAGCTCGCCGAGCGGCTCGGGCTCACGCCCGCGGCCGTCCGCCGCCACCTCGACCAGCTCGTGTCCGAGAGCAGCGTCGCGAGTCGCGAGCAGCGGCCCCGCGGTGCGCGGGGGCGGGGCCGACCGGCGCGCGTCTTCGCGCTCACCGAGACCGGCCGCGACCACTTCGACCAGCAGTACGACGACCTGGCGGCCGACGCGCTGCGGTTCCTGTCGGAGACCGCCGGTGACGAGGCCGTCGTGGAATTCGCCCGGCGCCGGGTGGCGTTCATCGAGAGTGACCACTCCCGGCTCATGGCCCAGACCCCCGACCGCGACCCCGCCGAGGCGCTGGCGGAGGTCCTGACCCGCGGCGGGTACGCCGCTGGCGTGCGCGAGAGCCCGATCGGGCAGCAGCTGTGCCAGCAGCACTGCCCCGTCGCCCACGTCGCCCACGAGTTCCCCCAGCTGTGCGAGGCCGAGACGGACGCCATCAGCGCCGTCCTCGGCCGCCACGTCCAGCGTCTCGCCACCATCGCCCACGGCGACGGCGTCTGCACCACCCACGTCCCCGACGTGCCGCATGACCACACCGGTTCCACCACCAGCTCGAGCAACCCCGCGAAGGATGGAGCATCCTCATGACGACCGAGACCCAGCCCACGATCGAGCAGCTCAACCCCGGCCTGGAGGGCATCGGACGCTACGAGTTCGGCTGGAGCGACTCCGACGCCGCCGGCTCCGTCGCCAAGCGCGGCCTGTCCGAGGAGGTCGTCGCGAACATCTCCTCGCTCAAGAGCGAGCCGCAGTGGATGCTCGACCTCCGGATGAAGGGCCTCAAGCTCTTCCACCGCAAGCCCATGCCGACCTGGGGCTCCGACCTCGACGGCATCGACTTCGACAACATCAAGTACTTCGTGCGGTCCTCCGAGAAGCAGGCCGCCACGTGGGACGACCTCCCCGAGGACATCAAGAACACCTACGACAAGCTCGGCATCCCCGAGGCGGAGAAGCAGCGCCTCGTCTCCGGCGTCGCCGCGCAGTACGAGTCGGAGGTCGTCTACCACTCGATCCGCGAGGACCTCGAGGAGAAGGGCGTCATCTTCGTCGACACCGACACCGCCCTGCGTGAGCACGAGGACCTGTTCCGCGAGTACTTCGGCACCGTGATCCCCGTCGGCGACAACAAGTTCGCCGCGCTCAACACCTCGGTGTGGTCGGGCGGCTCCTTCATCTACGTGCCGCCGGGCGTGCACGTCGACATCCCGCTGCAGGCCTACTTCCGGATCAACACCGAGAACATGGGCCAGTTCGAGCGGACGCTGATCATCGTCGACGAGGACGCCTACGTGCACTACGTCGAGGGCTGCACCGCGCCGATCTACTCCTCGGACTCGCTGCACTCCGCGGTCGTCGAGATCATCGTGAAGAAGGGCGGCCGCTGCCGCTACACGACCATCCAGAACTGGTCGAACAACGTCTACAACCTCGTCACCAAGCGCGCGACCTGCGACGCCGGCGCGACGATGGAGTGGGTCGACGGCAACATCGGCTCCAAGGTGACGATGAAGTACCCGGCGGTCTACCTCATGGGCGAGCACGCCAAGGGCGAGACGCTGTCCATCGCCTTCGCCGGCGAGGGCCAGCACCAGGACGCCGGCGCCAAGATGGTCCACGCGGCCCCGCACACCTCGAGCTCGATCCTGAGCAAGTCGGTGGCGCGCGGTGGCGGGCGGACGTCGTACCGCGGCCTGGTGCAGGTCAACGAGGGTGCGCACGGCTCCAAGTCCAACGTGCTGTGCGACGCGCTCCTGGTCGACCAGATCAGCCGCTCCGACACCTACCCGTACGTCGACGTCCGCGAGGACGACGTGTCGATGGGCCACGAGGCGAGCGTCTCCAAGGTCTCCGACGACCAGCTCTTCTACCTCATGTCGCGCGGCATGGAGGAGGACGAGGCGATGGCGATGATCGTCCGCGGCTTCGTCGAGCCGATCGCCAAGGAGCTCCCGATGGAGTACGCCCTCGAGCTCAACCGCCTGATCGAGCTGCAGATGGAGGGCGCGGTCGGCTGACCGGCCCCGCTCCCACCCGTTCCACGACCTACGAAGAGGTACACCGCACGTGACTGTGACCGACCAGACCGCCGGGGCGGCGAGTACCGCCCTCGAGTCGGCGGAGGGCGCGCTCGAGATGGCGCGGGTGGACAGCCACCTGCACCCCGAGGGCTCGTTCGACGTCGACGCCCACCCGGTCCCGACCGGCCGCGAGGAGATCTGGCGGTTCACCCCGCTCAAGCGCCTCCGGGGCCTGCACGCCGACGCGGCCCTGGCCGCCGACGCCGTGCGGACGTCCTGGACCGCCCCCGACGGGGTGCGGGTCGAGACCGTGGCCGGCGAGGCCGCCCGGGAGCTCCGCGGCGTGAGCGGGCTGGTCCCGAACACGCTGGTCTCGGCGCGGATCCTCGCCGAGACCGAGGAGTCCCTGCTCGTCGACGTCCCGGCGGAGGCGGAGCTCACCGAGCCCGTCTTCGTCGAGGTCACCGGTGAGGGTGCGGACTCGACCGGCGGCACCCACGTCGTGCTGCGCTTCGGCCACCACAGCAGCGCCGTGGTGGTCCTGAACCACACCGGGTCCGCCTCGCTGGCCGAGGTCGTGGAGGTCGTCGTGGGCGACGGCGCGAAGGTGTCCGTCGTGTCGCTGCAGGACTGGGCCGACGACACGGTGCACCTCTCGCACCAGCAGGCCAGCGTCGGGCGGGACGCGTCGTACAAGCACGTGGCCGTGACGTTCGGCGGCGACGTGGTCCGGATGGACGCCAACGTCACCTACGCCGGCCCGGGTGGCGAGGCCGAGCTGCTCGGCCTGTACTTCGCCGACGAGGGCCAGCACCTCGAGCACCGCCTGTTCGCGGACCACAACGCCCCGCGCACCAAGAGCAACGTCAGCTACAAGGGCGCGCTGCAGGGCGAGAAGGCCCGCACCGTGTGGGTCGGCAACGTGCTGATCCGCAAGGAGGCCGAGGGCATCGAGACCTACGAGGAGAACCGCAACCTCGTGCTGACCGACGGCTGCCAGGCCGACTCGGTGCCGAACCTCGAGATCGAGACCGGCGAGATCGAGGGTGCCGGCCACGCCTCGACCATCGGCCGGTTCGACGACCTGCAGCTGTTCTACCTCCGCTCGCGCGGCATCTCGGAGTCCGAGGCCCGTCGACTGGTGATCTTCGGGTTCTTCAACGACCTGATCCGCAAGGTCGGCGTGCCCGAGCTCGAGGAGCAGCTGCTGAGCACCGTCGAGTCCGAGCTCGAGCGCAACGTGCTGAAGGGCTACGAGCCCGTCAGCACCGGTCCGGTGGCATGAGCGGGACCGACGGCGCCTTCGAGCGCGTCTGCAGCCTGGACGACGTCCCGACCGACGAGGCGCTCGGCGTCAAGGCCGGCGACCTCGAGATCGCCCTGGGCCGCGACGGCGACGAGGTGTTCGCGATCCAGGACCTCTGCTCCCACGCGGAGGTCGCCCTCTCGGAGGGCGAGGTCGCCGTCGTCGGCGGCAGCTGCCAGATCGAGTGCTGGCTGCACGGGTCGATGTTCGACCTCCGCACCGGCCGGCCCACCGGCCTCCCCGCGACCGAGCCGGTCGCCCTGTTCCCCGTCGAGGTGCGCGCCGACGGCGTGTACGTCGACCCCACCCGGACGCTCAACGGCGTCACCCCGGGCTGAGCCCGGACAACTGAGGAGATTGCATTGAGCACGCTGGAGATCACCGACCTGCACGTCTCGGTCGCCACCGAGGACGGCCCGAAGGAGATCCTGAAGGGCGTCACCCTGACGATCGACTCGGGCCAGGTCCACGCGATCATGGGCCCGAACGGCTCGGGCAAGTCGACGCTGGCCTACTCCATCGCCGGGCACCCGAAGTACGAGGTCACCGGCGGGTCCGTGACCCTCGACGGTGACGACGTCCTCGCGATGTCGGTCGACGAGCGCGCCCGCGCCGGGCTGTTCCTGGCGATGCAGTACCCCGTCGAGGTCCCCGGCGTCTCCGTCGCGAACTTCCTGCGGACCGCCAAGACCGCCATCGACGGCGAGGCCCCGAAGCTGCGCACGTGGGTCAAGGACGTCAACGCGACCCTCGAGCGCGTCGACCTCGACCCGACCTTCTCGCAGCGCTCGGTCAACGAGGGGTTCTCCGGCGGCGAGAAGAAGCGCCACGAGATCGCCCAGCTCGAGCTGCTCGACCCGAAGGTCGCGATCCTCGACGAGACCGACTCGGGCCTCGACATCGACGCCCTGCGCATCGTCTCCGAGGGCGTGAACCGGTTCTCCGACAAGGGTGACCGCGGCGTCCTGCTGATCACCCACTACACGCGGATCCTGCGCTACATCACCCCCGACGTCGTGCACGTCTTCGTCAACGGCCGCATCGCCGAGCAGGGTGGCCCCGAGCTGGCCGACCAGCTCGAGGCCGAGGGCTACGACAAGTACACGAAGGCCGCGGCGGTGTGACGATGGACGGTCTGCTTCCCCAGCTGGACGTCGTCCGCAAGGACTTCCCCATCCTGGAGCGCACGCTCGCGGGGAACCGGCCGCTGGTCTACCTCGACAGCGCCAACACCTCGCAGAAGCCGCAGTGCGTGATCGACGCGATGGTCGACCACCTCGAGCACCACAACGCCAACGTGGCGCGCGCCATGCACCAGCTCGGCGCGGAGTCCTCCGAGGCGTTCGAGGCCGCCCGCGACACGGTCGCCGAGTTCCTCGGCGCCCCCTCGCGCGACGAGGTCATCTTCACGAAGAACGCCTCCGAGGCGCTCAACCTGCTCGCCAACACCATGGCGTGGGCCGGCGACCGCCAGGTCGGCGAGGGCGACGAGGTGCTCGTCACCGAGATGGAGCACCACTCCAACATCGTGCCGTGGCAGCTGCTGACGCAGCGCACGGGCGCGACGCTGCGCTGGTTCGGCCTGACCGACGACGGCCGGCTCGACCTGTCCGACGTGGACTCGCTCATCACCGAACGGACCAAGGTCGTCTCGCTGACCTGGGTCTCCAACATGCTCGGCACCGTCAACGACGTCGCCGCGATCGCGCGGCGCGCCCACGAGGTCGGCGCGGTCGTGGTCGTGGACGCCGCCCAGGCGGCGCCGCAGATGCCGATCGACCTGGCGTCGATGCCGGTCGAGGAGCGTCCCGACGCGCTGGTCTTCACCGGCCACAAGACCGTCGGGCCCACGGGCATCGGGGTGCTGTGGGGGAGCCGGGCGCTGCTCGACGCGCTCCCGCCGTTCCTCGGCGGCGGCGAGATGATCGAGACCGTCCGCATGGAGGGCTCGACGTACGCCGGCATCCCGCACAAGTTCGAGGCCGGCACGCCGCCGATCGTCGAGGCCGTCGGCCTCGGGGCCGCGCTGCGCTACCTCACCGACCTCGGCATGGACGCCGTCGCCGCCCACGAGCACGCCATCACGGCGTACGCGCTCGAGGGTCTCGCCGGCGTGCCCGGCGTGACGGTCCTCGGGCCGCAGGACGCCGCCGACCGCGGCGGAGCGATCGCCTTCGAGCTCGCCGGCGTGCACCCGCACGACGTCGCGCAGGTGCTGGACAGCCGGGGCGTCGCCGTCCGGGCGGGTCACCACTGCGCCCGCCCTGCCCACGCCCGCTTCGGCGTGCAGTCCACGACGCGCATGTCGTCGTACCTGTACACGACGCCGGCCGAGGTCGACGCGTTCGTCGAGGCCCTCGAGGCCGCCCGGACCTACTTCGGGGTGGCGTCATGACCGCCGGCGGCACCGGTCAGGACCTGGACGCGCTGTACCAGGAGATCATCCTCGACCACTACAAGAACCCGCTCCACGCGGGGCTGCGCGAGCCCTACGAGGCCGAGGTCCACCACGTGAACCCGACCTGCGGGGACGAGGTCACGCTGCGGGTGCACGTCAGCCCCGGCGAGGACGGCGACGTCGTCGCCGACGTGTCGTACGACGCCGTCGGCTGCTCGATCTCGCAGGCCTCGACGTCGGTGATGAGCGACCTGCTCATCGGCAAGCCGGTCGCCGAGGCGCTGACGGTGCACGAGGAGTTCCTCGCCCTGATGCAGGGCAAGGGCACCGTCGAGCCCGACGAGGACGTCCTCGAGGACGGCGTCGCCTTCGCCGGCGTCGCGAAGTTCCCCGCACGGATCAAGTGCGCGCTGCTGTCGTGGATGGCCTGGAAGGACGCCGTGAGCAGCGCAAGCACCACCCAGAGCAACGGAGGAGACGCATGACCGAGCAGATCCAGTCCCAGGTCGACCACGGGGACGACCTCCCCGAGGTGCACGTCGACGGGGGAGCGGCGGCCACGTCGAGCGTCACCCCCGAGGACGTCACCGAGGCGATGAAGGACGTCGTGGACCCCGAGCTCGGGATCAACGTCGTCGACCTCGGCCTCGTGTACGGCGTGCACGTCGACGAGCACTCCAACGCGGTCATCGACATGACCCTGACCTCGGCGGCCTGCCCGCTGACCGACGTCATCCAGGACCAGACCGCGGCAGCACTCGAGGGGCTCGTGGCCGAGGCCGCGATCAACTGGGTGTGGATGCCGCCGTGGGGCCCCGACAAGATCACCGAGGACGGTCGTGAGCAGCTCCGAGCCCTCGGCTTCAACGTCTGAGCCGTCGGAGCCGTCCGGGCCGTCCGACGGGTCCGACGAGGCCGTCGAGGCCTTCTGGGTGGAGGCCAGGCGGCGCGCGAAGCTGGAGTCCCTGCCGGGGTACTTCGGCCCGTCCGTGATCGCCTCCCTTCGTCCGCCCGCCTGGGCGTTCGGCGCGGACCGGGTCACCGCCGACGAGCTGGTCGGCCTGGTCCTCGACGGCGAGAAGACCGCGACGGCCAGCGCCGCCGAGGACTACGTCGGTGACGAGAGCCCGCTCCCGGAGGCCGGGGCGCTCGATATCGTGCTCGACGGGTCCGGACGGCCCCGGGCGCTGATCGGCACCACCGCGGTGCGGGTCGTCGCCTTCGACGAGGTCGACGCCGACCACGCCGCCGCCGAGGGGGAGGGGGACGGCTCCCTCGCCCAGTGGCGCGCCGAGCACGAGCGGTTCTTCACCGACAACGACCCGCTCGGACGTGGCTTCCGTCACGACATGCCCGTCGTGCTCGAGCGGTTCCGGCTGCTGTACCCGAAGCCTCCCCGGGGCTGACCGGGTCCGGCGCGACCGGTTCCCTCGTTCGCCTGCGGAGCGCGGGACCCGACTGGTTCAGTCCTGACGTGACGCCGTTGAGGACCCTGTCGATCGTGGCCGCGCTCGGGGTCGGGACCCTTGCGACGGCCTCCACCGGGTCGGCGGCCGAGTCGCCCGGCACGCCCGACCTGCGACCCAACGTGGTCCTCGTCGTCGTCGACGACATGGGCGCCGGCGACGCGGGCAGCGCGGTCCTGACCGGTGGCCACCCCCACCCGTGGCACCGCACCCCGGCCCTGGACCGGCTGGCCCGGGAGGGGACGGTCCTCACCCAGGCGTACGCCGAGACCTCCTGCGCGCCGAGCCGGATGGCGCTGCTGACGGGACGTGCACCCCAGCGCGACGACAACCGGGTCTACGGCGGCCGACGGTTCAGCGGGGACTCCGCGCGTCGGTCGACGCTGCTGCGCGGCGTCCGCCAGGGCGACGACGTAGGCGGCAGTGCGCTCCGCGCGGCCACCGTCACGGTCCCGGAGCGTCTCGCGGACGCCGGCTACCGCACCACCCACGTCGGCAAGTTCGACGTGACGCGCACCGTCGACGCGATCACGGCGGACCACGGGTACGACGTCAACGTCGGCGGGGGCCCGGCCGGCGGGGGGCGGTCCTACCACGCCTCGCCGGGCCCGGACGGGCCGGAGTTCGACGCCGCGGTCGGTCCGGGTCTCGACGCCTACGCGGAGGACTACACCGCCGAGTACGTGGCGCAGCATGTCGCGCCGTACTCCGACGGCGTGGACCCCGCAGCACTCGCGGCGCTGGTCGGGACCCCGAAGCACCTCACGGACGCCGTCGGCGACGCGGCCCTGGCCTCCCTGGACCGCGCCGCCGAGGACCCCCGGCCCTTCTTCACCTCCGTGAACCACTACGCGGTCCACGCACCCGTGGGACCGGACTCGGCCCGCGCGGACCTCCGGTCGACCTGGGCCGCGCTCCTGCCGGACCGCGCACCGGCCGTCCCGGCGTACGCGGCGATGCTCCAGGGCGTCGACCAGACGGTGGCGAGGATCGTGGACAGGCTCCGGACCACCCCGGACCCCCGGGAGCCGGACCGCTCCCTCGCCGAGAGCACCGTCGTGCTCGTGACCTCCGACAACGGGGGACGCGCGGCGCGGCCGCCCGAGGCGTGGACGGGGTCGAACGGCCCCCTGCGCGGGCAGAAGTTCCAGCTCTGGGAGGGCGGCGTCCGGGTGCCCCTGGTCGCCTGGAGCGGCGACGCGGCGCTGGTCGCGCCCGGGGCGAGCAACGACTCGGCCGTCCAGCTCACCGACCTGTCCGCCACCGTCCTGGCGCTCGCGGAGGTCCTGCCCGACGACGCGAGCCCGGTCGACGGACGCGACCTGAGTGGTCTCCTGGCTTCCGGGGGACGCCGGGTCGGGCCGGTCCTGCACCACCACCCGGGGTACTTCCTCGACGGTGCCCGCTCCCAGCGGCCGGCCTCCACGCTCAGGCTCGGGCGCTGGAAGGTGCTCTACGAGTACGAGACCATGCGCGCCCGGCTCTACGACCTCCGTGAGGATCCCGGGGAGACCCGCGACCTCGCCCGTCGGCACGAGGAGCGGACGGCGATCATGGTGCGGAGCCTGGTCTCGGAGCTCGCCCGTCTGGACTCGGACCTCGCGGTCGTCCGGGCGGGCCAGGGACCCCTGACGGTGCCGACGGCGGCCGGTGGACTCACCTACGCCGACGGCGCGGTCCTCCAGCACGACGCCCCCGGGACGCTGCTGGTGGGCGAGGGGCAGGAGATGCCCCTCGTCTGGTCCCCGACGCCCGACCCGACGCCCGACCCGACGCCCGACCCGACGCCCGACCCGACGCCCGACCCGACGCCCGACCCTGCAGGACAGTGACCTCTCGCCCGTTACCGTCGAGGTGATGCCGACTCCTCCCCGCCGCACGCTGGCCTCCGCCCTCGCGCTGGCCTGTGCCGCCGTACCGCTGGCCGCCTGCTCGACGGGCGGGTCCGCGACGGCGGAGGACGCTGCGGACGGCGGGGCCCCCGGCGCCGGCTCGACGGCGTTCACCCAGCAACCGGCGCAGACCGACGACGCGCGCCCCAACATCGTGCTGGTGATGGTCGACGACCTCGGGTGGGGCGACGTCTCCACCGGCCGCACCAACCTCGGCCACGGCAACGACTTCATCCAGACGCCCCAGTTCGACCGGCTCGCCCAGCGAGGCACCAGCCTCGTCAACGCGTACGGCGAGCCCGCGTGCGCGCCGAGCCGGATGAGCCTGCTGACCGGCGACTACAACCAGCGGGTCGACAACAACGTGTACGGCGGGGTGGACCTCGACAACGTCTCCGGCGAGGCGAAGAACCAGCGGCCCCCGGCGCTGCGCGGCATCCCGCACGGCGACGAGGAGGGGCGCACCGAGCTGCGCCCCGAGACCATCACGATGCCGGAGATGCTGTCGGCGGCCGGGTACTTCACCGCCCACGTCGGCAAGTTCCACGTCACCCGGTCCGCCGGCGACATCACCGAGCACCACGGGTACGACGTGAACTACGGCGGGCGGCCCTCCGGCGGCCTCAAGCAGTACTTCGCCGCCCCCGGCGACGACGGCCCGGAGTTCGACAGGAACGTCGGGCCCGAGCTCGACCGGTTCGCCGGCGACTACACCGCCGAGTACGTCGCGGACAACGTCGCGCCGTACTCGACCGGCGTCCCGCGCAGCGACCTCGAGGCGCTCGTCGGCACCCCCAAGCACGCCACCGACGCGGTCGGCGACGCCGCGCTCGCCTCCATCGACGAGGGTGCGGCGACCGGCGGGCCGTTCTTCGCCTCGGTGAACCACTACGCCGTGCACACCCCGGTCGGCCCGGAGGAGGCGCGCAGCGACCTGCTCGCCAAGTACCGCGACGCGAAGCGCTCCTACACCGGCGACGAGCCCGCCGTGCCGCCGTACGCCGCCCTGACCGAGGGCATGGACCAGACGATCGGCCGCATCGTCGACCACCTCCGCGAGACGCCGGACCCCCGCGCGGACGGCACCAGCCTCGCCGAGAACACCGTCGTCGTGGTCATGTCCGACAACGGCGGCCGCGAGACCTACAACGCGAACAAGAGCCAGCCCGTCGGCGCCTCGAACGGGCCTCTGCGCGGCGAGAAGTTCCAGCTGTGGGACGGCGGCGTCCGGGTGCCGATGGTGGCGTGGAGCGGCTCCGAGGCCCTGGTGCGCCGCGGCAGGGTGGACCGCTCGATCAGCCACGTCACCGACGTCTCGGCGACCTTCGTCGACTACGCCCGCGTCCCCGGTGCCGACCGCAAGCCGATCGACGGCCGCTCCCTGCGCTCCCTGCTCGCCCGGGGCGAGGGCGAGGGGCACCCGCTGCTGTTCCACTTCCCCGGCTACTCGCTCGGCAAGGGTCGCGACCAGCGCCCGGTCAGCGTGATGCGCACGGGCCGCTACAAGGTCCGCTACAGCTACGAGTCGCGGCGCCTCCAGGTCTACGACCTCGCCGCCGACCTCTCCGAGCGCCGCGACCTCGCGCCGGGCCGGCCCGCCCTGGCACGCCGTCTCGGTCGGAGCATGGTCGACGAGCTCCGCCGTCTGAGGACCCCCCTCGCGACGGTGCGCCGGGGCCAGGGGGCCCAGCGGGTCCGCGTCGAGCCGGGCACCGTCACGTACGCCGACGGCACCGTCACCCGTCACGACCGCGCCACGACGCTGCGCGTGCGGGGCGGCGAGGAGATGCCGTTCGTCCTGCCGCCCGCAGGCGGGTAGGTCACGCCGTGCGCGCCGGTCCCCTCGAGCTGACGCCGATGTCCGTCGACGCCGTCGACGAGCTCTGGCCCCTGCTGGGCGACCCCCGGCTGTGGGCGCACGAGCCCGGTTCCGTCCACGCCGATCCTGCGGCGACCCGCCGCTACCTCACCCTGGCTGCGGAGCGCTGGGCGTCGGGCCTGAGCTACTGGACCGTCCGGCTCGCCGACACCGGGGAGGTCGTCGGGACCGGCGGCGCCCAGCACCACACCCGTGGGGGCGCCGACCACTGGAACCTGAACTACCGGATCGCCCCCGCCCACCAGGGCCACGGGTACGCGGGCCTGCTCCTGGCGTCCTCCCTCGACGCCGCGCACGCCGTCGCCCCGGACCGCCCGTGCGTCGCCTGGATCGACGCCCACAACCCGGCCTCGATCGCGGTCGCGAGGCGCGGCGGCCTGCGGGACCTCGGGCTGCGGCGCAACCCGTCGGACCGGCCGCGGCTCGCCTGGTCGGACCGCGACCTCGACGCCACCGTCTACCCGTTGGTGGAGCCCGGGTGAGCGCGCCCGCGCCGCGGACGGTCGTCGTCCCGCCGGAGCGGTGGGCCCGCTGGGTCGAGAACTTCACCGGCTCGCACGGTCCGGCCGGGTGGACGGTGGCGGACGGCGCGCTGCTCGGGGAGGCGGAGGACGGCTCGACGGTGACGGCGCACCTGCCCTTCGACGCGACGTACGACGGCGACCCGGCGCCCGACCGCCTGGCCGCGGCCGCACGAGCCGCCGTCCCCGACGACTGGGGCGTGCTCCTCGTGCGTCGCGGCGGGTTCGCGGTCGCGCGGCTGGCGGGCACCGAGGTGGGGGCCACCAAGGTGGGCAAGCGTCACGTGCAGGGCCGTACCGCGGCCGGCGGGCAGTCGCAGCAGCGCTTCGCCCGCCGCCGCGCGGGCCAGGCGCGGGTGGCCTTCGAGGCGGCCGCCGACCACGCCGTCCGCCTGCTCGGGGGTCTCGGACCGGTGGTCCGCGGCGGCGACCGCGGCGCCCTCGACGCCGTCCTGGCCGACCCCCGTCTCGCGCGGGTGCGGCCGGTGGGGACGTTCCTCGAGGTCGGCGAGCCTCGGCGCGCCGTGCTCGACGGAGCCGTCGCCGACGCCCTCGGGCTGTCGGTGGTCGTCGTCAACGCCCAGTAGGGTCGTCGGACCGCCATCCGGGAGGTCCCATCCGCACTCGCCCCGCACGACACCCGGTCGGACGCGTCGCCGGGACCGCCGCCCTCGCCCTCGTGTGCGCCACCGCCACGGCCGCGTGCGGCCTGGGGAGGGGGCCCGACCCCGCGCCGCCAACGGGGTCGCAGCCCAACGTCGTGGTGATCCTCGCCGACGACCTCGGGTGGGGCGACCTGTCGACCGGACGGACCAACGGCGGCCACCCGGACGCGCTGAACCAGACCCCCGCCATCGACGCCCTGGCGCAGGACGGCGTCGTCTTCGACAACGCCTACGCCGCCCTGACCTGCGCGCCCAGCCGGGCGGCGCTCCTGACCGGCATGTCGGCCCCGCGGCCCGACAACCGGATCTTCTCGGTCACCAGCCTCGACCGCGTCGGGAGGAACAGGCCCCTCCTCGAGGGCGCGCCCCAGGGCCGTCCTGACGGCTCGGCGATCATCCCGCGGCGGGCGACGACGGTGGCCGAGGCGCTGCAGGACGTCGGCTACGGCACCGGCTTCGCGGGCAAGTTCCAGATCACCCGCGGCGCGAGCAACATCGTCGACGACCACGGCTTCGACGAGAACTTCGGCGGCGGCAACACCGGCGCGGCCGACTCCTACCTCGCCGAGGACGGCGAGTTCGACCGGAAGGTGTGGCCGACGCTCGACGAGTTCGCGGGCGACTACACCGAGGACTACGTCGAGACCCAGGTCGCGCCGTACTCGACCGGGGTGCCCCGCGAGGACCTCGACGCGCTGGTCGGCACCGACAAGCACATCACCGACGCCATCACCGACGCCGGCCTCGACTTCATCGACCGTCACGCCGACGAGCCGTTCCTGTTCTGGATGTCGCACGTCGCGGTCCACGACCCGATCGACGGCAAGCAGCCGCGACCCGACCTGCGCCGGAAGTACCGCGGCCTGGCGGACGGGGCCGCGAGCGGCCGGGACGCGGCGTACGCCGGCCTCGTCGAGGGCCTCGACCAGTCCGTCGCCCGCACGGTGGATCACCTGCGGCGCACCGAGGACCCCCGCGACCCGGGTCGGACGCTGGCCGAGAACACGATCGTCGTCGTCACCTCCGACAACGGCGGCCGCACCGACCTGGGGGCCTCGAACGGGCCGCTGCGGGGCCAGAAGGGGTTGCTGCTCGAGGGCGGCATCCGGGTGCCGTGGGTCGCCTGGAGCGACAACCCGGACCTCGTCGACGGCGGCGTGGTCAACCCGTCGGTGGTCGACGCGACCGACCTGTACGCCACCCTCGCCGACTACGCGGGGGCCGAGCCGCGACCGCGGGCGCCGCTCGACGGCAGGAGCCTGCGCGGGGCGCTCACCGCCGACGAGCGGTTCGACCGCACCTTCGTCGCCCACTTCCCGGGCTACCTGCTGGGCACGACCCGCGACCAGCGGCCGCAGACGGTCCTGCGCGACGGCCGCTGGAAGCTCACCTACTCCTACGAGACCCGGCGCTACCGGCTCCACGACCTCGTGCGGGACCCGGCCGAGCGCCGTGACCTCGCGGGGCGCCGGCCGGGGCGGACCGCCGCGATGGCGGCCACGATGCTGGGGTGGCTCGAGGAGACCCGGGCGCCGCTCGCGACCGTCCGGGAAGGGCGCGGACCGGTCCGGTTCACCGTGCGGGGCCGGACGTACGCCGACGGCGAGGTCACGACCCACCGGCGCCCCGAGCGGCTGGTCGTCCGGCCCGGCGAGGAGATGCCGTTCGTGCTGCCCGCGCGGTCCTGAGCCGCCCGGCGCCGCCGATGCCCTAGGTTCGGCCCATGACCAGCACCCCGTCGGTGTCCGTGGCCACCGACGCCGGCGACATGCCGGCCCACCTCTGGCTCCCGCCCGCCGGCACCGGCCCGGGCGTCCTGCTGCTGCAGGAGATCTTCGGCATCAGCCGCTACGTCGAGCAGCGGGCCCGTGACCTCGCCGACCTGGGCTACGTCGTCCTCGCCCCGGAGATCTTCTGGCGCCTCGGGGTCCGCAGCGTCCCGGAGGGCCCCACGGCGCTGGACGACGCCATGGCGATCGCCGGCCGCTGCGACTGGGACGCCGCCGTGGCCGACGCGGTCGCGGCGCTGGGGGTGCTGCGGTCCCGGCCGGATACGGTCGGCCGGACGGGGGTCGTGGGGTTCTGCTTCGGCGGCGGCCTCGGCTTCTCCGTCGCCGCGCACGCCGACGTCGACGCGCTGGTCGCCTACTACGGCTCGGCCCTGCCCGGGCTGCTCGACCTCGCACCCCGGGTGAGTGCGCCGTCGCTGCACCACTTCGGCACCGCCGACTCCTTCATCCCCCTGGAGCAGGTCGCGCAGATCGAGGCGGCGGTGGTTCGCGACGGCGCCGAGCTCGTCACGTACGCCGGCGCCGACCACGCCTTCGACAACCCCGACCTGCCCTTCCACGACGCCGACGCGTCGGTGAAGGCCTGGGCCCGCACCACCGCGTTCCTCGCGGACCGGCTCCCGGTCCCGGCGGCCTAGGGGTCTCGGGTGTGGCAGCCGGACCCGCGGTGGGAGCCGCTGGGTCAGGGCTCCTCGCCGTCCTGCCTCGGGGCCTGGCTGGCGCACGAGGAGGGCGCGGTCGTGGTGACGCGCCTGCTGGCGCCGGGACCCGACGACCCGCCGGAGTACGGCGACCCCGGCCACCCGGCGTACTGGCGTCGCGCCGCGGAGGTCGCGCGCACCGGGCTGGTGGCGGCGACGCCGGGCCTGCGTGGCCCGGAGGCGCTGGCCGTCGACGAGGACGACGAGGGCATCACCCTGCGCCACCACCGGGTCGCCGTCGAGCCCACGACGGGCCTGTTCGTGGCCCGGGCGACGGGACGGTTCGCCGCGGCCGACCTGGGGGAGCGGTCCTGGCTGGCGCGGGACCCGCTGCCCGACCGGGTACGGCGTGTCGAGCGGAACGGCGGCTGGCCGACGCTGGGCCGCACCACCGCCGCCGACGTCGCCGACCACCTGTGGCGCCGCCGACGCCTGCTGCTGGAGCGGGTCGCCGCCCTGCCGCAGGTGCCCCAGCACGGGGACGCCGTCCCGGCCAACCTCCCGGGGCGCGACGGTGACGACGCCCTCGCCGTCGACTGGTCCACCCTCGGACGGGGCCCGGTGGGTGCCGACCTCGGCTACTGGTCGCTCTCGGCCCGCGAGGAGCTCGAGCCGCTCGTCGACGCCTACTTGCTCGGCCTCCCCGACGGCCTCGCCACCCGCGAGCAGGTGCTGCTGGGGGCCAGGACGACCGCCGTCCTCACCGTGCTCAACCGCGCCGAGTGGGCCCTGTCGCGGGCCGCCCGCGGCGAGGGCGCGCTCGCGGGCAAGCTGCGCCACCCCGCCGTCGCACCCCACCTGCGGGCGCTGGCACGGCAGGCCCCGCACGTGGAGGCGCTGCTCTGAGACGTGCCTCACGCGCGCCCGGCGATGCGGGGCGGGCGCCTCGCGCGCCGTACGATGAGGCACGCCATGATCACCGCCCAGAAGCTCGAGATCCGGGTCGGTGCCAGGCTCCTGATGGAGGACGTCAGCTTCCGCGTCGGTGCCGGTGACAAGGTCGGCCTGGTCGGCCGCAACGGCGCCGGTAAGACGACGCTCACGAAGGTGCTGGCCGGCGACGCGCTCCCGGCGAGCGGCTCCGTGTCGGTCACCGGCGAGATCGGTCACCTGCCCCAGGACCCCCGCACCGGCGACCTCGACACCCTCGCCCGCGACAGGATCCTGTCCGCCCGCGGCCTCGACGCCGCGGTGGCGAAGATGCGTCGCGCCGAGCAGGACATGACCAGCGACGACCCCGCCACGCGGGAGAAGGCCATGCGCCGCTACTCCCGGGCGGAGGACGAGCTGCAGGCTGGCGGCGGGTACGCCGCGGAGTCCGAGGCCGCGACCATCGCGGCCAGCCTCGGTCTCGAGGATCGCATCCTGGGCCAGCCGCTGCGGACCCTGTCCGGTGGCCAGCGCCGTCGTGTCGAGCTCGCGCGCATCCTCTTCAGCGCCGCCGAGGTGCTCATCCTCGACGAGCCGACGAACCACCTCGACGCCGACTCGATCGTCTGGCTGCGCGAGTTCCTCAAGTCCTACTCGGGCGGCTTCATCGTGATCAGCCACGACAACGCCCTGCTCGAGGACACGGTCAACCGGGTGCTGCACCTCGACGCCAACCGCGAGCGGATGGACGTCTACAACATGGGGTGGCGGCGCTACCAGACGCAGCGGGAGACCGACGAGAAGCGGCGCAAGCGCGAGCGGGCGAACGCCGAGTCGAAGGCCAAGACGCTGACCGACCAGGCCAACAAGATGCGCGCCAAGGCGACCAAGGCGCAGGCCGCCCAGTCGATGCTCAAGCGCGCCGAGAAGATGATGTCCGGCATCGAGGGGGAGCGGCGCGCCGACAAGGTCGCCAAGATCGCCTTCCCGAAGCCCGCCGCCTGCGGTCGTACGCCGCTCACCGCGGCCGAGCTGTCCAAGTCGTACGGCTCCCTCGAGGTCTTCACCGACGTCGACCTCGCCATCGACCGCGGCAGCCGCGTCGTCATCCTCGGGCTCAACGGCGCCGGCAAGACCACGATGCTCCGCATCCTGGCCGGCGTCGACGACGAGCACACCGGCAAGGTCGAGCCCGGCCACGGGCTCAAGCTCGGCTACTACGCCCAGGAGCACGAGACCCTCGACACCTCGCTGACGGTGCTGGAGAACATGCGCCACGCGGCGCCGCAGCTCACCGACACCGAGTCACGCACCGTCCTCGGCTCGTTCCTGTTCTCCGGCGACGACGCCACCAAGCCCGCCGGCGTGCTCTCCGGCGGCGAGAAGACGCGAC
This sequence comes from uncultured Nocardioides sp., assembly GCF_947489365.1. Classification (GTDB taxonomy): domain Bacteria; phylum Actinomycetota; class Actinomycetes; order Propionibacteriales; family Nocardioidaceae; genus Nocardioides. Next base: position 284,417 of record NZ_CANLDB010000004.1, on the reverse strand, counting down.
TCGCGCTGGCGATCCTGGTGGTGTCGTCGGCCAACGTGCTGCTGCTCGACGAGCCCACCAACAACCTCGACCCGGCCTCCCGCGAGGAGGTGCTGTCGGCGATCCGCTCCTACGAGGGCGCGATCATCCTGGTCAGCCACGACGAGGGCGCCGTGCAGGCCCTCGAGCCCGACCGGGTGCTGCTGCTCCCTGACGGCGTCGAGGACCACTGGAACGCCGACTACGCGGACCTGGTGTCCCTGGCCTGAGGTGCCAGCACGCAGGTCGCGGTCGCCGTGTCACGCCCGCGCAGCGTGAGCTCCTCGTGGTCCTGCCAGTGGCGGGCCTCGTCGCCGTCGGCCGCAGCGACCGTGGTCCTGGTCGTCAGGATGCAGCCCGGCACCTCCTTCGCCAGCTCGGTGAGCCGGGCCGCCGTGTTCACGGCGTCGCCGATGACCGTGTACTCGAAGCGCTTCGCCCCGCCCACGTTGCCCGCGACGGCCTCGCCCGTGGCGACGCCGACCCCGGCGCGGATCTCGGGCACGTCGTCGAGCAGCCGTGAGGCCATGCGCCGGGCCGCCGCGAGGGCGGCGCCCGCGTGGTCCTCGTGGTCGACGGGGGCGCCGAAGACGGCCAGCACGGCGTCGCCCATGAACTTGTTGACGAGTCCGTGGCCGCGGTCGATCTCCTCGACCACGACCTGGAAGAAGCGGTTCAGCACGTCGACGACCGCGGTCGGCTCGTTCTCGACCGCGAAGCCCGTCGAGCCGACGATGTCGATGAACAGCACCGAGACGGTCCGGACCTCACCCCCGAGCTCGACCTCCCGCCGTACGGCGGCCTCGGCGACGTCCTGACCGACGTGGCGGCCGAAGAGGTCGCGGATGCGCTCGCGCTCCTTCATGCCGGTGACCATCTCGTTGAACCCGGCCTGGAGACGGCCGAGCTCGGTGCCGTCGTACACGACGACCTCGACGTCGAGGTCCCCCCGCTCGACCAGGGCGAGGGCGTCGCGCACGGCGAGGATGGGGGAGACGACGGCGCGGGCGTTGAGCAGCGTGATGAGCGCACCGAACACGAGCACGACGCCCGCGATCACCAGGATGATCACGCGCAGCCGCTCCAGGCTGATGTCGTCGCGCGTGAAGGACAGCAGGGCCACGGTGACCAGCCCGGCCGTGGGCACGCCGGTCCCGAGCGCCCAGAACAGCATCATCCGCCGGCGCACGCCGGACCCGCGGTCGAGCGGCGGTCCGTGGCCCGACAGGGCGCGGGCGGCGATCGGGCGCAGCGCGAACTCGCTGAACAGGTAGGCGATCGAGCAGACCACGACGCCCGAGATGCCGTTGGTGAGGGCGACGGCGATCCAGAGGTCGGGCTGGAGGATCACCGTCAGCGTGGTGAACAGGACGGCGGCCGTCGCCCACAGCGCGCCCTGGATCGCGGTCAGGCGCAGGGGCACCCTGAGCGCCCGTCGACGGTCACGCTCGTCGGGCTCCCGCCCCTCGCTGGCCCAGCGCAGCGCCTTCAGCGCCCACGCGGTGCCCCACACGGCACCCACGAGGACGGCGACGCCGACGTACACCGGGATGGCGATGGCGGCGGCCAGCAGCAGCGAGCCGTTCGGGGGAGGGCCCGGCACCACCAGCACCGACAGCCCGACCACCACGACGGCACCGATGACGTTCGTGGAGACCAGCAGGACCGTGAGCATCACCTGGACGCGCAGGCGCAGCACCCGACGACCCTGGTCGGGCGAGCCGAGCAGCAGGGAGCCGAAGGCGTTGCTCCGGCCGCGCTGTCGTACCGCACCCCTCACACGCGCTGATCCTACGCAGTACAGGTGTTCACTCGACGCCGGTCCCCGATGCTCCCGTGGCGGTCTTGACCTCGACCGCGCTCGAAGGTGCAGCCTGAGGGGAACAGGGTGGGTGTCAGGGCTGTTCGGACAGAGTTGAGGACGGGCCAGCGGCCCGCGACGAGGAGGAGGTGGGCGATGTCGGGGATGACCGGAGCCGGTATGGCCTGGCGCCACCTCCGCACGGACCGCTCGGCGGTGAACCAGGGCCTGAAGCGGGACACCCTGCGCCGGGTGCTGACGTTCGCCGGGCCGCACAAGCGGCTGATCACGATCTTCCTGGCGCTGACCGTCGTGGACGCCGGGCTGCTGGTCGTGACGCCGCTGCTCGTGAAGTACATCATCGACGACGGGATCCTCGGCGGGAACGGCACGCTGGTGACCCTGCTCGCGCTCGCGATGGTGGGCACCGCCCTGCTGAGCGCGCTGCTGAGCGTCGGCATGGGCTGGTTGTCGTCCCGGATCGGTGAGGGGCTGATCTTCGACCTCCGCACCCGGGTCTTCGCCCACGTGCAGCGCCAGTCGCTGGCCTTCTTCACCCGCACGCAGACCGGGGCGCTGGTCTCGAGGCTCAACAACGACGTCATCGGCGCCCAGCGGGCCTTCACCTCGACGTTGTCCGGCACCGTCTCCAACGTCATCGCCGTGGTCGTCGTCGGCATCACGATGCTCGCGCTGAGCTGGCAGGTCACCCTGCTCTGCCTGGCGACCTTCCCGCTGCTGTTCGGGGTTTCCCGCTGGGTCGGCGTACGGCTCGCGGGCCTGACGCGGCAGCAGATGGAGGCGAACGCGGAGCTGGGCAACGTGATGACCGAGCGCTTCAACGTCGGCGGCGCGATGCTGCTCAAGCTGTTCGGCCGCCGCGAGGAGGAGGACGAGTCCTTCGCCGGCAAGGCGGCGCAGGTCCGCGACCTCGGCGTCCGCATCACCCTGCTGACCCGGGTCTTCGGAGCGGCGATGATGACCGTCCCGGCGCTCGCGACCGCGCTCGTGTACGGCGTCGGCGGGCACCTCGCGCTCAACGAGGCCGTCACCATCGGCACCCTGGGCGCCCTGGCCACCCTGCTGCTGCGACTGCTCGGACCGCTGCAGGGCCTCGCCAACGTCCGCATCGACATCATGACCGCGCTGGTCAGCTTCGAGCGCGTCTTCGAGGTGCTCGACCTGCCCTCGATGGTCACCGAGAGCAAGGACGCCGTCGCCCTCCCGCGCGGTGCCTCCGGCGTCGAGCTCGACCACGTGGCCTTCACCTACCCCCGCGCCTCGGACGTCTCGCTGGCCTCGCTGGAGGGCGTGGAGCGCAAGGAGGAGGCCGAGCACGGCCCCGTCCTGCACGACGTCTCCCTGCGTGTCGAGCCCGGCCAGATGGTCGCCCTCGTCGGCCCGTCCGGCGCCGGCAAGTCGACGATCACCCACCTCCTCGCGCGCCTGTACGACGTGGGCTCCGGCACCGTCCGGGTCGGCGGCCAGGACGTCCGGGACGTGACGCTGCAGTCCCTGGAGGACACCGTCGGGTACGTCACCCAGGACGCCCACATGTTCCACGAGACGATCCTCACGAACATGCGCTACGCCCGCCCGGGTGCCAGCGAGGAGGACATCTGGCACGCCCTCGAGGCCGCCCAGGTGGCCGAGCTCGTCGGGTCGCTGCCGGAGGGCCTCGACACCGTCGTCGGCGACCGCGGCTACCGCCTGTCGGGCGGGGAGCGCCAGCGGCTCGCCATCGCGCGGCTGCTGCTCAAGGCCCCGCCCATCGTCGTCCTCGACGAGGCGACCGCCCACCTCGACGGGGAGTCGGAGCGGGCGGTGCAGCACGCCCTCGACGCCGCCCTCGAGGGCCGGACGTCGCTGGTGATCGCGCACCGCCTCTCCACCGTCCGCCACGCCGACCTCATCGTCGTGCTGGAGAAGGGACGCGTCGTGCAGTCCGGCACCCACGCCGAGCTCCTGGAGGAGGGCGGCCTCTACTCCCAGCTCCACGCCACCCAGTTCGTCGACGACACCGAGCCCGCCCGCGCCTGAGACGGGCCGGCCGTCGGCACCCCCGGTGGTCAAGCACGTCGGGACTCTCATCGGGTTTCGAGGTTCCTCGCCAGGGCTCTTCACACCTCAACCACCGGACGGGCCCGGCGCCGGTCCGGAGGTCGAGGTGCGAGCCACGAGACCCGGTGAGACGTACGACGGCCCGCACCCCCGGTGGGGGAGCTTGTCGAGACCCCTCCCGCCCGCCAGCCGGGCCGATCCGGGTGTGGACGAACCATTGCTGTCGAACATGTGTTCGATTACAATCGGACCATGACCACCCCCACCACCACTGATGCTCCGGGGCACCTGCCCGGCGAGCCGGTGGTGCGCGAGTGGGAGTTGTCACCGACCGACGAGGTGCTGTTCCGCGCCGAGGAGGCCGTCCGCCGTCGTCGTGAGGCCGAGCTCGACGAGCTCCTGGCGTGCCTGACGTGGTGTGACCGGTTCGCCTCTGACCCCCGCGACGAACCCGGCTACGTCGCCACCCCCGGTGAGGTCCTGGGTGGGGAGAAGCTGGTCGCGATCGCCGGCGACGGTGCGCCGCTGGTGCGCGACCTGTCACTGCTCGAGCTCGGCGTCGCCCTGTCGCGCCACCCCGTCGGGGTGCGGGCGATGGCTGCGGACGCCCTGGACCTGCGTCACCGTCTGCCCCGGACCTGGCGCCACGTCATGGACGGCCAGGCCGAAGCCTGGGTGGCCCGCAAGGTCGCCTCGATCTCCCGTGCCGTGCCTGAGGCGGGGATGCCGGTCGTGGACGCCGCCGTCGCCGAGGCCATCATTGGCGTCTCCCCCTCCCGGGTCCTTGAGATCGCCGAAGCCTCGGTCATCCTCGCCGACCCCGACGGCCACCGCGCCCGCGCCGCGGCGTCGCGGGCGAAGCGGTACGTCGGCCTGGGCCGCGCCGACGCCACCGGCATGCGCACGTTGATCGCCCGTCTCGCGACCGGTGATGCGGTCTACGTCGCCGCGATGGTCGACCGCGTCGCCGACATCCTGACTGTGCAGCGTGCCGCGGCCGGGCTGCCCGAGCAGACCCGCGACTGGCTGCGCGCCGAGGCCATGGGCTGGCTCGCCCGCCCCGCCGAGCTCATGGCGCTCTTGGTCGCGCATGGCGCCGACCCCGCCGACCCCGCCACCGTCGGCGAGGAGGACAACCCTCACCCGGTCGACGAGGACTGGATCACCCAGGAACGACGGGCCGAAGCCACCCGCCGCGGCGGACCCGCACCGGAGACCGAGCCCGACCAAGGGCCCGAGCATGACACCGTCGTCCCCGCCGACGTCCCGGACCCCGAGCCCGGCGACGAGATGCCGAACGAGCCCAGCGACCACGTCGAACCCGAGCCCGAGTCCGCGGTCCCCGCTTCACCCCTCGCGCTGACCGACGACGTCCTCGCGAAGCTCGACGCGAAGGCCCTCACCCGTCTACGGCCCAAGGCCACGCTGTACGTCCACCTCCACGAGTCCGCCCTGGACGGCACCACCGGCCGCGCCGGCGTCGCCCGCATCGAGGGCCACGGCCCCCTGGACATCACCCACCTCGCCGCCCTGCTGCGGCGCCACGACCTCACCGTCCAGCCCGTCATCGACAACCGCGAGACCCACGCCGTCGACGCCTACGAACACCCCACCTGGATGCGAGAACGGATCTTCCTCCGATCACCCGCCGAAGCCTTCCCCCACGCCACCCGCCGCGGCCGCACCATGGACCTCGACCACCCGATCCCCTGGGTCGACCCTGCCCACGGCGGGCCACCAGGGCAGACCACCACCGACTCCCAACCCCTGTCGAGGACAACCCACCGCGCACGCACCCACCTCGGCTGGACCATCGCGCCCACCCCCGCCGGCACCGTCTGGACCAGCCCCCACGGCCTGACCCGACTCCTCGACACCCGCGGCCGCACGCACCACCTCACCGGCGACGAGGCCACCCTGCTCACCCAGGGCCAGACCGACTCCGACCACGCCATCGACGCCGTCCTGCGACGGCTCGTCGAGGAGTCGAGCCGCGAGTCCTAGCCTGGGGCCATGGACCTGGGACTGCACGACAGGGTGTTCGCGGTGACCGGCGGTGCTCGTGGCCTCGGCCGTGCCACCGCCGACGTGCTCGTGGCGGAGGGCGCGCGCGTCGTGCTCTCCGGCCGGAGCGAGACTACGCTGCGAGCGGCGTCGGACGCGCTGGGCGACGGCTGTGCCACCGTCGTGGCCGACAACGCCGACCCGGACACGCCCGAGCGCCTCGTCGCCGCGGCCCACGAGCGGTGGGGACGACTGGACGGCGCCCTGGTCAGCGTCGGCGGCCCACCGCCGGGCTCGGTCATCGAGACCTCGGACGACGACTGGTCCCGCGCCTTCGAGTCCGTCTTCCTGGGCGGTGTCCGCGTCGCGCGCGGGATCGCCTCGGAGCTGGGGGAGGGCGGCTCGATCGCGATGGTCCTGTCGTCGAGCGTCCGCGCACCGCTCGCCAACATGGCGATCAGCAACGGCCTGCGTCCCGGACTGGCGATGGTCGCCAAGACCCTGGCGGACGAGGTGGCGCCACGTGGCGTCCGCGTCAACAGCCTGCTGCCCGGTCGTGTCGGCACCGAGCGCGTCGCCGAGCTGGACGACGCCACCGGTGACCCGGAGGCCGCCCGCGAGCGGGCGCTGGCGACCATCCCGCTCGGCCGGTACGGCGAGCCCGAGGAGTTCGGCCGCGTCGCCGCCTTCCTGCTCTCGCCGGCCGCCTCGTTCGTCACCGGCGTCGCCCTGCCCGTGGACGGCGGGATGCTGCGGTCGCTCTAGCAGCTGCGTCGCAGCTCGGCCAGGACCCGACCGCTCACGACGAGGGGCGGGTGGTGACCGGTTCCCTGTCGTCGTCCGTCCTGCGGGCAGCAGCGGGCCGCGACCCCTTCGTGCCACGACGCCCCGGCCGCGGGCCGCGCCACTCGTCGTACGCGAGGTAGACGAGGCCGACGATGGCCAGCAGCCCGAAGAACCACCACTGCAGCCCGTAGAAGAAGTGGGGGCCCTCGTCGAGCTCGGGCAGGCCGTTCTGGCTGGGCGCCACCTCGGGGGCCGGGTCCTCGGACTCGAGGTCGACGAAGCCGCCGTACACCTCGCGGTCGAGCGCCGGGCCGATCTCGGAGCTGGCGATGGCCCGCGTCGACTGGTCGGTGACCGTGGTGGAGTCGGTCGCGTCCGTGCGCGCCCACCCGACGACGGTGACCTCGCCGGTCGGGGGGTCGGGCACCTCCGTCGGGGTCGCGCCGCTGTTGGCGGTGGGCACCCAGCCGCGGTCCACCAGCAGGGACGGTCCGTCCGCGGTCTCCAGGGGGACGACGACGTCGGCGCCCGCCTGTCCCTCGCGGGTGCGGTAGCGGACGATCACGGTGTCCTCGGGCACGTAGGTGCCCGTGGCCTCGACGCGACGCCACTGGTCGGCGGCGGCCACGTCGCCGCCCACGGGCATGACCTCGCCCGGTGCCGCCGGTGGGGCGACCTCGTTGCGCTCGATGACGGCGTTGCGCTCGCGGCGCTCGTCGAGCCGGTGGAACTGCCACTCGCCGAGGGCGTAGGCGAGCCACGACAGGAGCACCACCACGACGAGGAACAGCACCCACCGCCGGGACAGGAGGAAGCGGAAGGATCCCACGTCCACGAGGCTATCCGGAGGCCCCCGATGTGCCCCCCGCCACGTAGGGTGGGGAAATGATCCCCCTGCCGCTCGCCGACCGGTACGGCCGTGTCGCGACCGACCTCCGGGTCTCTCTGACGGACCGGTGCAACCTGCGTTGCTCCTACTGCATGCCGCCCGAGGGTCTCGACTGGATGCCCACCGACCAGGTGCTCACCGACGACGAGGTCGTACGACTCGTCGACATCGGTGTGACGCGGCTGGGGGTCGAGGAGGTCCGCTTCACCGGCGGGGAGCCACTGGTGCGTCGTGGGCTCATGGACATCGTCCGTCGCGTCCACGAGGCGCACCCGGACCTCGAGCAGTCCATCACCACGAACGCGCTGGGCCTGGCCCGGACGGCGCACGCGCTGAAGGAGGCCGGCCTGACCCGCGTCAACGCCAGCCTCGACACCATCCGGCGCGACACCTTCGCCCAGATCACCCTGCGTGACCGGCTGGACGACGTCATCAACGGCCTCGCCGCCGCCCGTGACGCCGGTCTCGGCCCCGTCAAGGTGAACGCCGTGCTGCTGCGCGGCCACAACGAGGACCAGGCCGACGAGCTGCTGGCCTGGGCGCTGGGTGAGGGCTACGAGCTGCGCTTCATCGAGCAGATGCCGCTCGACGCCCAGCACGGCTGGAGCCGCGAGAAGATGGTCACCGCCGAGGAGACCCTGGCGCTGCTCGAGAAGTCCTTCACCCTCACCCCCGCGGAGGAGCCCCGCGGCAGTGCGCCTGCGGAGCTGTTCACCGTGGACGGCGGGCCCGGCACCGTCGGGATCATCGCGTCGGTGACGCGTCCGTTCTGCGGCGCCTGCGACCGGGTCCGGCTCACCGCCGACGGCCAGGTCCGCACCTGCCTGTTCGCCCGCGAGGAGTCCGACCTGCGGGCGTCCCTGCGCGGCGGGGCGTCCGACGAGGAGATCGCCGAGCGCTGGCGCACGGCGATGTTCGGGAAGGCCGCCGGGCACGGCATCGACGACCCGTCGTTCCTGCAGCCCGACCGGCCGATGTCCGCCATCGGCGGCTGAGACCCGGCGGACGGCGGGCGCCGGCGGGGCTCAGACCTCGTCGGCGTCGTCCGCGGAGTGCGGGCGCGTCTCCTTGAGGAAGCCCCGCGCCCCCAGGAAGTCGCCCAGCGTCGAGCGGTGCTCGTCGCACGCGAGCCACACCTTGCGCCGTTCCGGGGTGTGGATCTTGGGGTTGTTCCACCGCAGCGCCCACCGGGCGTCCGCGGTGCAACCCCGGGCCGAGCACCGGGGCGCCGGCGGTCCGGGGCGCTCGCTCACGTCGTCCACCGGCCGAGGGCTCAGGAGGCGCGCGGCGCGGACTCGCCGGGGCCGAGCTGGCGCACCTGCGGGTCGACGGGCGCCATCGTGAAGTCGTCGTCGCGCTGGAACGCGGCGTTCGCCAGGACGACGGCGATGTAGGGCAGGAAGACCGCCCCGGCCACGAGGATCCAGCGGAAGATGTTGTCGCCCACCACGAGGGCCCCGATGAAGCAGATCGTGCGGAGGCTCATGGACCAGAGGTAGCGCTTCTGTCGTCGCTTCTGGTCCTCTCGGGGGTCGTCCGCCGCGGTGGTGATGCGGACCGCCTGCGGCTGACCGCCCTGCCTGTCGCGCTGCTTTCCACCCTGGTCGGCCACTGCTCCACCTTACGTCTCGGTCGATGGGTATCGTCGCCGCACCCGTCACTCCCGGTACCCAGCAGAGAGGTCAGAGATGACCAACCGCACCTACCGCATCTCCGAGGTCGTCGGCACCTCCCCGGACGGCATCGACCAGGCGATCCGCAACGCCGTCGAGCGCGCCAGCCAGACCCTGCGGCACGTCGACTGGTTCGAGGTGACGCAGGTCCGCGGCCACGTCATCGACGGCCAGGTCGACCACTTCCAGGTCGGGCTCAAGCTCGGGTTCAGGCTCGAGGACGACTGAGCGGGCGCCCGGCGGGTTCTCCCTTACCCGCCGGTAGTCGCTAGCGTCACCAGGCGTGAGCAGATCAGTGCTGGTGACCGGAGGCAGCCGCGGCATCGGTCGCGCCGTGGCGGAGGCGTTCCTCGCCCAGGGCGACCAGGTCGCGGTGACCTCGCGTGGCGGAGGCGGCCCCGAGGGGGCGCTCGACCTCGTCTGCGACCTCACCGACCCGGCCGCCGTCGAGGCGGCGTTCGCGGAGATCGAGGAGAAGCACGGCCCCGTCGAGGTGCTGGTCGCCAACGCCGGCATCACCGACGACACGCTGCTGCTGCGCATGAGCGAGGACCAGTGGTCCCGCGTCATCGAGACCAACCTCACCGCCACCTTCCGGCTCGTGAAGCGCACCTCCAAGGGCATGCTCCGGCTGCGCCGCGGCCGCATCGTGCTGATGTCGTCGGTCGTCGCGCTGCTCGGCTCGCCCGGACAGGTGAACTACGCGGCGTCGAAGGCCGGCCTGATCGGCATCGCCCGCTCGCTGACCCGCGAGCTGGGCAGCCGCTCCATCACCACGAACGTCGTCGCACCCGGGTACGTCGAGACCGACATGACCGCGGGGCTCCCCGAGGAGCAGCAGGCGGCGTACAAGCAGCAGATCCCGCTCGGCCGGTTCGCCAGCCCCGAGGAGGTGGCCGGCACCGTGACCTGGCTGGCCTCGGACGCCGCGGCGTACGTGTCGGGGGCCGTCATCCCCGTCGACGGCGGCCTCGGCATGGGCCACTGAGCCCCACCCCGACGAGACCCACGACAGAGACGACGAAAGGCCACGCCATGGGCATCCTGGACGGCAAGACCATCCTCGTCGCGGGGGTCACGATGGACTCGTCCATCGGCTTCGCGACCGCGCGCTTCGCCCAGGAGCAGGGCGCGACCGTGCTCATCTCCAACTTCGGGCGCGCGCTCGGCATCACCCGCCGCATCGCGAAGCGCCTCCCGGTCGAGCCGGTCGTGCTCGAGCTCGACGTCACCGACCAGTCCCACCTCGACGGGCTCGCCGAGACGCTGCGCGGCCACGGCGTGGAGCACCTGGACGGCGTCGTCCACTCCATCGCGTACGGCAACCCGGAGACGCTGCTCGGCGGCGACTTCATGACCGGGCCCTGGGAGGACGTCGCCCAGGCCGTGCAGGTCTCGGCGTACTCGCTGAAGTCGCTGACCGAGGCCGCCCGTCCGCTGCTCGGCGCGGGGTCGTCCGTCGTCGGGCTCACCTTCGACGCCACCACCGCGTGGCCGGCGTACGACTGGATGGGCGTGGCCAAGGCTGCGCTGGAGTCCACCTCGCGCTACCTCGCCCGCACGCTCGGTCCCGAGGGCGTCCGGGTCAACCTGGTCTCGGCGGGCCCGCTGAAGACGCTGGCCGCGAAGGCGATCCCGGGGTTCGAGAAGCTCGAGGAGACCTGGGACGAGCGCGCCCCGCTGGGCTGGGACAACGGCGACCAGGGCCCCACGGCCCGCGCGGTCTGCGCGCTGCTGTCCGACCTGTTCCCGGCCACCACCGGCGAGATCGTCCACGTCGACGGGGGCTTCCACGCGATCGGTGCGTGACTTGTAGCGTCACGCCGTGACCTCACTCGTCGAGCTCCGGGTCCTGGAGGGGCCGAACCTCTACTTCCCCCGTGCGGCCGTGAAGCTGACGCTCGACGTGGAGAGCCTCAGCGGCCTGCCCGTGGACGTCGCGCGTCGGTTCGCCGCGCGCATCGGCATGCCGAGCAGCAGGCCGGGGGAGCCCGACTCCGGCTTCCGGCAGCGCTTCGTCGCCCGGGCGCTCGCGCGCCTCGTGCGCGCGCTCGCGGCGGAGTCCGGCACCAACCGGCTGGCCGTCCGCGTCCGCGGGACCAACGAGCCCCACCAGCTCGTCGTCGCCTACCCCTGGCGGCACCGCGAGCGCGCCCAGACCATGGGCCGCGCGGTCGCCGAGGTCCTCGACATGCTCCGGACCCCCGAGGCGCAGGCGGACCCCGAGGGCGTGGTCGAGCGCGCGGCTGCGGCCGTCGCGGCCAGCGAGGCCGGCGAGCGGCCGCGGACCCTCGTGCCGCGGGTCCCGGTCGTCGCCGTCACCGGCACGAACGGCAAGACGACGACGTCGCGGTGGATCGCGCACATGGGCCGCGTCGACGGACGCCTCGTCGGCTGGTCGAACACCGACGGCATCTACGTCGACGGCGTCATGGTCGAGGCGGGCGACTACTCCGGTCCCAGCGGCGCCGGGCGCGTGCTCGCGCACCCCGAGGTGCAGCTGGCCGTCACCGAGACCGCCCGCGGCGGCATTCTCCTCAAGGGCATCGGCCTGACCCGCAACGACGTCTCGGTCGTCACCAACGTCACCGCCGACCACCTCGGCCTGCAGGGCATCGACACCGTCGACCAGCTCGCCGAGGTCAAGTCCGTCGTCCCCCGGATCACGCGGGCGGACGGCTGGGCCGTCCTCAACGGCGACGACCCGCGGGTCCTCGCGATGCGCCAGGTCGCCCGGGCCCGGCCCTGGGTGTTCTCGCGCGACCCGGACTCGCCCGGCGTCCGCGAGGTGCTCGCCGAGGGCGGGCGGGCGACGTCCGTCATCGACGGCTGGATCAGCGTCCTGCTGCCCGACGCCGACGCGGACCCGCTCGTCGAGCTCGTCGACGTGCCGATGACGCTCGCCGGGCTGTCGCGGTTCAACGTCGAGAACGCGCTGGCCGCCGCCTCCGCCGGCCTCGCGATCGGCCTCGACCGCGCCTCCGTCGTCGAGGGGCTGCGCTCGTTCCTGCCGGACGCCGAGCACAACCCGGGCCGCATGAACACCTTCTCCGTCCCCGGGCCGGACGGCGGCGACGGGCCGACGGTCGTCGTCGACCTGGCCCACAACGAGGCCGGGCTCGAGGCGCTGCTCGAGATCATGGCCGGCGTACGGCGACCCGGTGGGCGGCTGCTGCTCGGGCTCGGCGTCGTCGGCGACCGGACCGACGAGCTCATCGGCACCCTCGCCGAGATCGGCGCGCGGGACTCCGACGTCCTGGCGATCGGCCACAAGGAGAAGTACCTGCGCGGTCGCGACGTCGACGACCTCGACGCGCTGCTGCGGGCGGGCGCCGCCCGCGTCGGCGTCGAGGACGTGACGTCGTACCCCACGGAGCTCGCGTCGCTGCAGGCGCTGGTCGGGGTGGCCGCCCCCGGGGACGTCGTCGGGCTGATGTGCCACGCCGAGCGGCAGGAGGTCTACGACTGGCTCGCCTCCGCGGGCGCGACCTCCGACGGCCCGGCCGAGCTCGCCGCGAAGGTGCGGGCCGCCGCGGCCCAGGAGCAGCCGACGGGGTAGGAAGGGGCATGGCCAACTCTCGGGGCCCTCTGCGGCCGACCCTGCTCCTGCTCTCCGGACTCCTCGCCGGCACCGCCGGCCTCGGCGTCGCCACGACGTCCTCCGCCACGGCGGCTCCCGCCGACTGCCTCGACACCTCGGTCGAGCCGACCGTCGAGCAGGCGCGCGTCGACCGGGCCGCGCCCCAGGCGATCCTGCGGCGCAGCCGCGCCGACGAGCGCGTCGAGGCCTTCACCGAGGCGCTGTGCGCCGCCGACGACCGCGCCGCTGCGCGCCGGGTGGTCGTGGACGAGGGGCGCGACCTGTGGACGTGGGCCACCGACCGCGCCCAGGGCCGTGAGCGCGTCCGCGGCTCGCTGCCCGGCGGCGACGACCGCCCGCTGTACTGGGCCCGGGTCTCGATGACCCGCGTGCTGGCCCAGTGGGGCGCCGCGCAGGACGAGCCCGTCACGGGGCTGACCGACCGGCTCGAGACCACCAGCCGCGGCCAGGACACGGTCGACGTGCCCACCGAGCGGCGGGCGACCAAGGTCGTCGTCACCGGCTTCGACCCGTTCACCCTCGACGTCGACGCCCGCATCGGCAACCCGTCCGGCGCCGTCGCGCTGGCCCTCGACGGCCGGACGCTCCGCACCGCCGACGGCCCCGTCCGGATCGAGACCGCCATGTTCCCCGTGCGGTGGGACGACTTCGCCGCCGGCGAGGTCGAGCGCACCCTCGCGCCGTACGTGCAGCGCGGGCCGCAGGGCCTCGACGCGCTCGTGACGGTCAGCCAGGGGCGGCCCGACCAGTTCGACCTCGAGGTGTGGAACGGCGCCAACCGCGGCGGCTTCGCCGACAACGAGAACGTCGAGCGCACCGGGCTGGTGCCCATCCCCGACGGCTACCCGACGGTGCGTCCGCAGCCGCAGTTCACCCTGAGCGACCTGCCGATGGAGGCCATGGCGGCCCGCGACACCGGGCGCTACGAGGTCGTCGTCAACCACGAGATCACCGAGAAGGACCCCGCCACCGGCGAGGAGCGGACGACGACCGACGGGCCCACCCCGGGCTTCCTCGCCGTCGCCGGCGGACCCGGCGACTACCTCTCCAACGAGATCGCCTACCGCGCGACGCTGCTGCGCGACGGCGTCCGCAGCTGGAACGTCGGCGGGCACGTCCACACGCCCGTGCTCGGCGTGCCGGGCGAGGAGAAGCTCACCGACGCGGCCTACGAGGGCCGGCGGGCCGCCATGGTCCGCCAGACCACCCGGCTCGTGCGCGCGGCGCTCGAGGAGCGGTGACCCGCCTGCCGACCTACTCGTTGCCCGCGTAGTAGTCCGGGTCGGCCCCCGGCGCGTCCTCGGACGCGCCGGAGCCGGCGTAAGCCTGGTTCGACCAGTTCTCCAGCTCCGACATCACCGCGGCGTGCTTGTCGACGCAGACCACGACGAGGTCGCCCCGGTTGGCGCGGCCCATGGCGTGGCGGACGGCCTCGATCTCGTCGAGGACCTCCTCGACCTGGCGGCAGCGGGCGCCGTCCGCCATGGCCTCGCGGACCCCCTCGACGACGAAGCCGGCCACCTCGCCGCGCTCGCGTCCGCGCAGACCCTCGTCCTCGCGGACGATCACGACGTCGAAGTGGCGCGCCGCGATCCGTCCCAGCTCGCGCATGTCGTCGTCGCGGCGGTCGCCGGCGGTGGCGATGATGCCGATCCGGGACGGCCGGTCCGCGGCGTTGGCGGCCATCGAGTCGCCGACGCGGTCGACGAAGTCGCCCAGCATCGCCATGCCCGGGGCGTTGTGGCAGTAGTCGACGATGACGCTGACGCCCGAGACCTCGACCTCGTTGAGGCGGCCGGGGGAGAGGTAGTAGCTCGTGGAGAAGGTCCGCAGCCCCTGACGGATGTCGTGCAGGGGCGCGCCCTGCGCGAAGGCCGCCGCGGCGGCCGCGAGGGTGTTCTGGACGTTCATCCGGGCCCGGCCGCCGAAGGTGGCGGGCAGCAGGTGGGTCCAGGCGAGCTGCATCTCGCGACGGCCGTGGCGGACGACGATCCGCTCGCCGCGCTCGGACGGCTCCAGGACGAGCGCCTTGCCGCCCCGGCGGCAGTGGGCGTCGATCATGTCGCGGGTCTCGCTGCCCGGCTCCGCCATGGAGAACCAGACGACCTCGCCGGAGCACTTGCGGCGCATCTCGCGCACCAGCGGGTCGTCGGCGTTGAGCACGGCGGCGCCGTTGCGCGGCACCGCCTCGACGAGGACGGCCTTGACGTCGGCGAGCTGCTCGACGGTGTCGACGCCGCGCAGGCCGAGGTGGTCGGGCTGCACGTTGATGACGACCGCGACGTCGTTGCGCTCGTAGCCGAGGCCCTCACGCAGGATGCCGCCGCGGGCGACCTCGAAGACGGCCATGTCGACGCGCGGGTTCTGCAGCACCATCCGGGCGGACCGGGGGCCGGAGGCGTCGGCGCGGATCAGCAGCCGCTCGTCGATCACGACACCGTCGGTGGAGGTCATGCCGACCTTGCGGCCCATCCCCTTGAAGATGTGGGAGATCATCCGCGACGTCGTCGTCTTCCCGTTCGTGCCGGTCACGGCGACGATCGGGATGCGCGAGGGGGCGCCGGGCGGGAAGAGCATGTCGACGACCGGCTTCGAGATGAACTGCGGCTCGCCGATGGTCGGGTGGGTGTGCATCCGGAAGCCGGGCGCGGCGTTGACCTCGCAGATCGCGCCGCCGGCCTCGCGGACGGGCTCGGTGATGTCGGGGCAGATGAAGTCGATGCCGGCGATGTCGAGCCCGATCATCCGGGCCGCCTCCTCGGCGATCTCGACGTTCTCCGGGTGGGCCTCGAAGGTCCGGTCGATGGAGATGCCGCCCGTCGACATGTTGCCGGTCAGGGCCAGCTTGACCGTGACGCCCTCGTCGGGGACGTCGGACATCTCGAAGCCCTGGTCGCGGACCAGCTCCGTGGCGGCCGCGTCGACCTTGATGCGGGTCAGGACCTTCTCGTGGCCCACGCCGCGGCGGGGGTCGGCGTTCGCGGTGTCGACGAGCTGCTCGACGGTGCTGACCCCGTCGCCGGTCACCGACGCGGGAACGCGCTCGGCCACCGCGGCCATGCGGCCGTCGATGATGAGGCAGCGGTAGTCCTTGCCGGTGATGAACGACTCCACCACGATCCACCCGCGGCGCGACTCGCCCTTGGCGATCTCGAAGGCCTCGCGGACCGCGTCGGCGTCCGTCAGGTCGAGGCACACGCCGCGCCCGTGGTTGCCGTCCAGCGGCTTCACGACGACCGGGTAGCCGATCCGCTCGGCGACCCGGACGGCCTGGTCGGCGGTGCGGACCGAGTCCTGCTTGGGGACCGGGAGGCCGGCGGCGCCGAGGAGCTTGGTCGTGAGGTCCTTGTCCGAGGCCACGTCGACGGCGATCGCGGAGGTCTCCGAGGTCATCGTGGCGCGGATGCGCTTGGCGTGGACGCCCTGCCCGAGCTGGACCAGCGAGTGCTGGTTGAGCCGGATCCACGGGATGTCGCGGGAGACGGCCTCGTCGATGATCGCCTGGGTCGAGGGACCGAACGCCGTGCGCTGGGCCCGGCGGATGAAGTCGTCGAGCTCGACCTCCCAGTCGAACTCCGGGTCGGCCTCGACGAGGTGGTTGACCAGGCGGACGGCGAGCCTGCCGGCGGCGAGCCCGACCTGCTCGTCGGCGTACCCGAAGATCACGTTGTAGCGACCCGGGTGGCCCTTGACCATGCGGGTCTTGCCGCGGCGGATGTCGTGGCCGACGACCTGCTGCAGCGCCAGCGCGGCGTGCTCGGCGACGTGACCCAGCCACGTGCCCTCGTGCAGGCGCTCGACGAAGCCGCCGCGCTTGCGGCGCGAGCAGGTGTGCTCGCGGAGGCCCGGCAGCATCTCGACGATGTTGTCGGTGAAGCCGGGCAGCGTGTTCGTCGGGTACTCCTCGAGCACCCCGAGGTCGACGACCAGGTGGATCGCGCGGTCGTACGACCACACGTTCGGGCCGCGGTAGACCCGCGTCTCGACGATCGTCAGGTCGGGGGTGGGGCGCTCCGTCATGCCTGCTCGCTCCTCTGCTCGGCGTCTGGTCCGGCTGGCCTGGTCTCGGTACGGCGGGCGGCGCGGGCCTTGCGCCGGCGCAGCGTGGTGGGGGAGACGTCGTCCGCGGCGATGTCGCGGGCCATCCTCCGCAGGTCGTTCCCGGCCTCGGCGAGCTCGGCGGCATCCTCGGCGCTGACGCGGGTCTCCCGCGGCACCAGCGTCCGGGTGGTCAGGTCGAACGCCGACCCCTGCGGCAGGACGTGCAGGACGACGCCGCTGGCCAGGATCGTGGCGCTGCGCTTGGCCTCGTAGGCGTTGGTCACGATGCGGGAGGGGTCGAAGATCGTCACCGCGCCCTTGCCGAGCACGCGGAGCACCTGGTCCTCGCCCCCCTCGGTCGGCAGGGTCTCGACGATCGCCGCCGTGTCCTCGTCGACGCCGATGCCGAGGAGCTGCGGCGACTGGGCGGTGATCATCAGCAGCCGGCCGTAGCGGTTGCGCTGGTCGAAGTGCTGGTCGATCACCGAGGCGTCCAGCAGTCCCAGACCGGCGGCCACCTGGGTCATCCGCTGCTTCGGGGTCGAGCCCGGCCCGCCGAACGCCACCATGTGGCTCGACTGGATGCTGGCGCCCGCGGACGTCCCCGCCACCACGGCGCCGCGGTGGTGCGCGGCGACGATCGCGTCGCCGACCGGCGTGCCGCAGACGGTCGCGGACAGCTTCAGCTGGTTGCCGCCGGTCATGAAGACGCCCGTGGCCTCGTCGAGGCGCCGCACGAGCTCCGGGTCACCGGCCTCCTCGCGGGACTCCGGCCGCACCGCGACCACGTCCCCCGCGCCCTCGCGCCGGAAGAGCGCGTCGTACACCTCGACGATCTCGGGGCCGAGCGACGAGGCGGTCGGGATCACGGCGATCCGGGCGTCGGCACCACCGGCGGCGGCGACGAACGCCTTGAGGATGGCGCGACCGCGCAGCTTGTCCTCGGCACCGCCGATGATCATCAGGGGTCCGCGGGACATGGCGCTCACCCTAGGGTGTGGCCATGGCCCCCCGGACCCTGGTCGTCGTGCGGCACTGCAAGGCGGAACGACAGGCGCCGACGGACTTCGAGCGGCGGCTGTCCGACCGGGGCCGCGCCGACGGCACCGCGCTGGGGTCGTGGCTGGCCGAGCAGGGCGTGCACGCCGACGCCGCACTGGTCTCGGCGGCCCAGCGCACCGACGAGACCTGGGACGTCGTCTCCGCCGCCGCGGGCTGGACCTGCCGGCCCCGGCTGTCCCGCACGCTCTACCTCGCCGACGAGGACGGCGTCCTCACGCAGCTGCGCGAGGTCGACGAGGACGCCCGCACCGTCGTGGTCGTCGGCCACAACCCGACCATGCACGCCCTCGCGGTGTGGCTGGACGACGGCGACGGTGACGCGGAGGCCCGCGCGGCCATCGCGTCGAGCTACCCCACCAGCGCCGCCACCGTGCTGGACGTCAACGTCGCGTGGGCGGACCTGGCGCCCGGCGCGGCGACGGTGCGCGCCGTCCACGTGGGTCGCGGCTAGCCGGCCGTCGGGGCCGTGCCGTCCGTGCTGTCCGTGCCGTCGGCGGCGTCCGCGGCCTCGACCTCCTCGCGGGTGACCCCGAGGAGGTAGACGATCGTGTCGAGGTAGGGCACGTTGACGCTGACCTCCGCGGCCTCGCGGACCGCGGGCTTGGCGTTGTAGGCGATCCCCAGCCCGGCCGCGGCGAGCATGTCGAGGTCGTTGGCACCGTCGCCGATCGCGATGGTGGCGCCCTCGGCGACCCCGGCGGCGGCGGCGAACTCCCGCAGCGCGCGGGCCTTGGCCGGGCGGTCGACGACGTCGCCGAGGATGCGCCCGGTGAGCCGACCGTCGACGATCTCGAGCTCGTTGGCGCGGGCGAAGTCGATGCCCAGGTCGGCGGCGAGGCGGTCGGTGACCTGGCTGAACCCGCCCGACACGATCGCGAAGCGGTAGCCGAGCCGCTTGAGGGTCCGGACCATGGTGCGGGCTCCCCGGGCGAGGCGCAGGTCGGCGTACACCTCGTCGAGGGCGGTCTCCGGGACCCCCTCCAGGCGCGCCACCCGCTCGTGCAGGGAGGTCGCGAAGTCGATCTCGCCGCGCATCGCGCGCTCGGTGACCTCGGCGACCTCCTCGGCGCAGCCGGCGTGCGCGGCGAGCATCTCGATGACCTCGCCCTGCACGAGCGTGGAGTCGACGTCCATGACGATCAGGCGCATGCCGCGGCGCTGCAGGCCGGCCGGCTGGACGGCGAGGTCGACCCCGAGCCGGGCCGACTCCTCGGCGAGCGTGGTGCGCAGCACCTCCGGGTCCGCGCCCGACACGTGCAGGTCGATCGCGGTGACGGGGTAGCGCGCCATCCGCTCGATGCGGTCGATGTTGGCGCCGGACTCCGCGATGCGGGCCGTGATGTCGGCCATCGCGGTGGCCAGCAGCGGCGCCCCGATCAGCGTGACGTGCGACCGGCCGGAGGGCCGCGAGGAGTTGTCGCCGGTGCCGCGCTCCAGCTCGACCTGCATCCCGAGCTCGGCGGCGGCCTGCTCGATGCGGTCCTGCAGCGCGCCGCCGCCCTCGTCGGGCACGGTGACCAGGACGCCCAGGATCAGGCGGCGACGGAGGATCACCTGCTCGACGTCGAGCACCTGGACCCCGCCCTGCGCGAGCGTGGCCAGCAGGGTCGCCGTCACCCCGGGGCGGTCACGGCCGGTGAGCGTGACCAGCAGGGTCGCGGGGTGCGGGGTGGACATCCCTCGGAGGCTAGCGGGGCGGCTCCTGGGGCCAGCCCTCGGGCGAGCAGGCCGCGACCAGGCCGCGGCGGCCCGCCCGGGCCAGGGGGTCGAGCACCGCGCGTCGCGCCGCCACGTCGTACGCCGTCCGCGCGCCGCCGTCGTCCGCGAGGGCCAGGTCGACGATCCCGAGCACCCGCAGCGCACGCCCGGCGAGCTCCACGCACCGCGGCGGGACGCCCGGCACGGGCTCGGCGGCGGCCGTGCGGCGCAGGTCCATGAGGTCGTCGGCGACGTCGGGGCGCCACCGGGCGACGTCGAGGTCCGCGAGCGCGGTCGCGCCCAGGGTGAGCGCCTGCCGCAGCGCCCGGTCGGCCTCGCCGACGTCGGGGACCTGCCGGCGCCGGGCGACGTGGGCCGTCCACAGCACGCCGCGGCCCACCCGCTCGGGCACGAGGCCCCACCCGTCCTGACCGGGCAGGAGGGGGCCGAGGACGACGGCCTCCCCGGCCTCCAGCGCGGCGTCGTTGAAGGCGCGGGGCCCGCCGAGACCGACCGGGTCGCCGTCCACCGGGAGCGCGAGGCCGGCCTCCTGGGCCCCCGCCGAGCGCAGCGCCCCGACGGCGAGCGCCCAGCCCACCGGCTCCGGGTGGCCGGGCAGGCCGACCACCCGGTGGGCCGCGTCGTCGGCGGTGATCGCCGCGAGGGCGTCGTCGGGGGAGGCGTCGGACCGGAGCCAGGCGGTGAGCCACCACGCCAGCCGTCCGGCGTCCGGGAGTCCTGCGTCCACGGTCGGCCAGGCTACGGAGTCCGGCCAGCGGCCCGGCCCGCGGTCTGGATAGGGTCGGGCCATGCCCGCCGTCCTCGAGCTCGCCGACGTGGTCGTGCGCCGGGGGAGCGCCACGCTGCTCGACGGCGTGACCTGGGTCGTCAAGGACGGTGAGCGGTGGGTGATCCTCGGGCCCAACGGCGCCGGCAAGACGACGCTGATGCAGGTCGCGGCCGCCCAGATGCACCCCACGTCGGGATACGTCGGGGTCCTCGGCGAGCTGATCGGGCGCGTCGACGTGTTCGAGCTCCGGCCCCGCATCGGTCTGACCAGCGCGGCCCTCGCCGAGCGCGTGCCGCGCGGCGAGACGGTCCGCGACCTCGTCCTGTCCGCGTCGTACGGCGTGGTGGGCCGCTGGCGCGAGTCGTACGACGACCTCGACCACGGCCGCGCCGACGACCTGCTGCGCGAGGTGGGCGTCGTCCACCTCGCCGACCGCACGTTCGGCACGTTGTCGGAGGGTGAGCGGAAGCGGGTCATGGTCGCCCGGGCGCTGATGACCGACCCTGAGCTCCTCCTGCTCGACGAGCCCGCCGCCGGCCTCGACCTCGGCGGCCGCGAGGACCTGGTGTCCACGCTGTCGACGCTGGCCTACGACCCCGAGTCGCCCGCCACCGTGCTGGTCTCCCACCACGTCGAGGAGATCCCGCCCGGCTTCACCCACGCCCTGCTGCTGCGCCAGGGGAAGGTCGTCGAGGCGGGGCCGATCACCGACGTCCTGACGCCCGAGTCGCTGTCCGCGACGTTCGGGATGCCGCTCGCGCTCGACCACGTCGACGGCCGCTGGGCCGCCCGTCGGCGCACCCGGCAGCGCTGAGGACGGGCGTGTTCACCGTCGTCCCCCGCGAGCATGTCGCGGTCGTCCGGCGTCGCGGTCGCCACCACCGTGTCCTCGACCCCGGCGTGCGCATGTTCGTGCCTGGGCTCGAGAGCCTGACCCGGGTCGACCTCCGCCCGCAGCATCGCGCGGCCGCCTCCATCGAGGCCGTCGACCGCGACGGCGAGGTGCTCCGCCTGGGCCTGGTGCTCCGCTGGACCGTGAAGGACCCGGCCGCCGCGACGTCCGAGGTCGCCGACGTCGGCGCCGGGCTTGAGCAGCTCGCGACCGCCACCGTGCGCCGTCACATCGGTGGTCGGAGGGCGGAGGACGTGATCGCCGATCCCGCGCGCCTGCTCGACGACCTGCACCTGACGTTGACCGGGGTGGGCGGGCGGTGGGGCGTCGCCCTGCAGCCCACCGGGGTGACGAAGCCCTCACGGGTCCGTCGATAGGCTCGGCCCATGGACGTCGACCCGTGGCAGGCCTGGCTCGGCCTGGGCGTCGTGCTCGCCATCGCCGAGGTCACCGGCACGGACTTCATCCTGCTGATGCTCGCGGTCGGCGCGGTCGGGGGCATGGTCGTCGCCCTGGTCGGCCTGCCGGTGATCGCCCAGGTGGTCGTCGCCTCGCTGGTGTCCGTGGCGATGCTCGCGCTGGTGCGGCCCTCGGTCCTGAAGCGACTCCACCAGGGCCCCGAGCTGCGCCACGGCCACACCGCGCTGGTCGGCAGCCAGGCGCTGGTCACCGAGGAGATCACGGCCACGAGCACCGGCCGGATCAAGCTGGACGGCGAGATCTGGTCCGCGGCGCCGTACGACGAGCACCTGGTCATCGCCCCCGGCGAGACGGTCGAGGTCTTCGAGATCCGGGGCGCGACGGCGTACGTGCACCCGGTGGCGCGCCTCGAGCCCTGAACCTGCGTGCCCCGGGCCCCCAGTAGCCTGGGGACACTCGAGTCCGAGGGGGAACCATGAGCATCACCGTGCTCGTCCTGCTGGTCCTGATCGCGCTCCTCGCGGTCGCCGTGCTGGCCAAGACCGTCAAGATCGTGCCGCAGGCCCGGGCCGGGATCGTGGAGCGCTTCGGGAAGTACCAGGGCACCCTGGACCCCGGGCTGAAGCTGATCGTCCCGTTCATGGACCGGGTCCGGTACCTCATCGACCTGCGCGAGCGGGTGGTCTCGTTCCCGCCGCAGCCGGTGATCACCGAGGACAACCTGACCGTCTCGATCGACACCGTCATCTACTTCCGCGTCACCGACCCGGTGGCGGCGACGTACGAGATCGGTGACTACATCCAGGCCGTCGAGCAGCTCACCATGACCACGCTGCGCAACATCGTCGGCGGCATGACGCTGGAGGACACCCTCACCAGCCGCGACTCGATCAACGGCGGGCTGCGCGGCGTGCTCGACGAGGTGACCGGTAAGTGGGGCATCCGCGTCGGCCGCGTCGAGATCAAGGGCATCGACCCGCCGCCGTCCATCAAGGACTCGATGGAGAAGCAGATGCGCGCCGACCGCGACAAGCGCGCGCTCATCCTCACCGCCGAGGGCCAGCGGCAGTCCGCGATCCTCACCGCCGAGGGCAGCAAGCAGTCCGCGATCCTGACCGCGGAGGGCGAGCGCGAGTCCGCCATCCTGCGGGCGCAGGCCGAGCGGGAGTCGTCCATCCTGCGGGCGCAGGGTGAGGGCCAGGCCATCCAGACCGTCTTCCAGGCCATCCACGACGGCAACCCGGACCAGTCGCTGCTGGCCTACCAGTACCTGCAGATGATGCCGAAGATCGCCGAGGGCGACGCGAACAAGGTCTGGATCGTCCCCAGCGAGATCACCAAGGCCCTCGAGGGGCTGGGCTCGACCATGAGCAGCGTGCGCGGCATCCCCGACCAGGTCGACGGACCCCGCGTGCGGGTCGACACCGCGGCCACGCCCTCGCTCGCGAAGGAGACCGACGCCGAGACCGACGAGTCGCTGTCGGAGGCCCAGGCCGACGTCCGCGCCGCCATCGCCGAGGCGCAGCGGGCCGCGAACCCGGGCGCCCCGACCGAGGAGTGAGCCCGGCCGAGATCGCGGCGATCGTCCTGGCCGGGATGGGCGCCGGCCTCATCAACACGGTCGTGGGGTCGGGGACCCTGATCACCTTCCCCACCCTGATCGCCTTCGGCGTCCCGCCGGTCACCGCGAACGTCTCGAACTCGATCGGGCTGGTGCCCGGCTCGATCTCCGGTGCCATCGGCTACCGCCGCGAGCTCGCCGGGCAGCGGGGCCGGGTGGTCCGGCTCGGCGTCGCCTCGTTCCTCGGCGGCGTGGCCGGCGCGGCACTGCTGATCTTCCTCCCCCCGTCGGCCTTCGCGGCGATCGTGCCGGTGCTGATCATCCTCGGCGTCCTGCTCGTCCTGGCCCAGCCGCGGATCTCGCGGTGGGTCGCCCGCCGCCACGAGGCGAAGGGCACGGCCGGCGAGCGGCCCGAGCACGGCGGCTGGTGGGTGTGGCCGTCGATCCTCGGCACCGGCGTGTACGGCGGGTACTTCGGCGCCGCGCAGGGCGTCCTGCTGATGGCCGTCATGGGCATCGGCATCGACGAGGACCTCCAGCGCCTCAACGGCGTCAAGAACGTGCTCGCCGCGATCGTCAACGGCGTCTCCGGCGTCGTGTTCGTCGCCGTCCACTTCCTCGTCGAGCCGTACGTCGACTGGTGGATCGTGCTGTACATCGGGATCGGGGCCGTGATCGGCGCCCAGATCGGCGCGAAGGTCGGTCGCAGGCTCCCGCCGTTCGGGCTGCGGCTCGTGATCGTGGTCGTCGGCGTGGCCGCCGTCGTGTCGTTCCTCGTCGGCAGCTGAGGCTCCCGTGAGCACGACGACCGCGGACCGCGCCACGGTCCAGCGCCGCACCCTGCGGGTCGTCGTCGCCTCCCAGGTCCTCGGCGGGGCGGGCCTGGCCGCGGGCATCACGGTCGGCGCCCTGCTCGCCCAGGACATGCTGGGCGGCACCGGCGCGGCCGGCCTGCCCGTCGCGCTGTTCACGCTGGGCTCCGCGCTGGCGGCGTACCTGGTCGGCCGCGTCTCCCAGCGTGCCGGCCGACGTACCGGCCTCGCCGCGGGCTTCCTCGCCGGCTCGCTCGGCGCCGGCGGCATCGTCGTGTCCGCCGTCCTGGACGCCGTGCCCCTGCTCCTCGTCTCCCTGCTCGTGTACGGCGCCGGCACGGCGACCAACCTGCAGGCCCGCTACGCCGGCACCGACCTGGCCACCCCCGAGGAGCGCGGCCGGGCCATCTCGGTGGCCCTGGTCTCCACGACCTTCGGCGCCGTCGCGGGCCCCGCGTCCGTGGACCTGCTGGGCGGGCTCGCGACGTCCCTCGGGCTGCCGCCCCTCACCGGCCCCTTCCTCCTCGGTGGCGTCGCGTACGGCGCCGCCGGGCTGGTGCTCCTCGCGTTCCTGCGACCGGACCCGCTGCTCCTCGCCCGCCGGCTCGCCGACGAGGCGGTGCCCGCGGCGACGGACCCCGCGGCGGTGCCGACCGTCGTGCTGCCCGGCGGGGTCGCCGTGGGCGCCACCGTCATGGTGCTGACCCAGGTCGCGATGGTCGCGATCATGACCATGACGCCGGTCCACATGCGCGCCCACGGCCACGACCTCGGCGACGTCGGCCTCGTGATCGGGCTGCACGTCGCGGCCATGTTCCTGCCGTCGCTCGTGACCGGCCGCCTGGTCGACCGCGTGGGCCGGCTGCCCATGGCGGTCGCGGCGGCCGTCACCCTGCTCCTCGCGGGCGTGGTGGCCGCGGCGGCCCCGGTCGACTCGATGGTGGCCCTGTCGCTCGCGCTGGTGCTGCTCGGGCTCGGGTGGAACCTCGGCCTCATCAGCGGCACCGCGCTCCTCGTCGACGGGACCCTCCCCGAGCAGCGCGCCCGCACCCAGGGCACGGTCGACGTCCTCATCGCCCTGGCGGGCGCCTCGGGCGGCGTCCTGTCGGGCCTCGTCGTCGACGCCACCAGCTTCGCCGTCCTGTCGCTGGGCGGGGGAGCGCTGGCGCTCCTCCTCGTCCCCGTCGTCGTCCGGCAGCGCCACCTGGCCGAGTCGGCACTCGTGCACAGCTGAGAGGGCTCGAGTCGGCACGTCTGCGCAGCTGAGAGGGCTCGAGTCGGCACGTCTGCGCAGCCAAGGGGGCTCGAGTCGGCACGTCTGCGCAGCCAAGGGGGTTCGAGTCGCACCCAGCGGCGGGTGTCTGAACAGGCGTGAGGGGTCAGTCCGGGGCTCGCGCAGCCACGGCGCGGACTCGGGCTGCCCAGTCGTGCCGGCTCGGCGTTCTAAGGCTGCGCAGATCTGCCGACTCGACCTCGTACAGCTGCGCAGATGTGCCGACTGGACGCCGTGCGCCTGCGCAGACGTGCCGACTCGGCGGTCAGGGGAGGAAGCGGTCGGCCCAGCCCGCCAGGACCTCGTACACCCGCCCGAGGGCCGGCTCCTCCGACAGGACGACGTCGTGGCGGGCACCCTCGACGGCCACGACCTCGACGCGGGGGCCGATGCGGGGGGCCCAGCGCCACATGTGCTCGACGTCGAGGACGACGTCGGCGGAGCGCAGGTCCTCGGCGGTGTACGGCGGCTCCGCGCTGCGGTCGGAGGTCAGCACGAGCACCGGGACGTCGACGTGCAGGCCCCGGTGCAGCTCGGCGTGGGCGCGCCGGATGGCCCGCAGCCAGCCCAGCCTGACGGGGAAGGACTCCACGGGCTTCCACGTCAGGTCGTAGACCTGCCGGCCGCCGTGGTCGCGGTGGAGGCTGCGGCCGTACCCGCCGTCGACCTGCCGCGGCACCACGACGTCGGGCAGGACGGCGCCGACCACGTCGATGACGCGGGTGCCGACGGTCCGCATCAGCTCCGAGCCCTGCAGGTCCAGCCAGGGGGCGTTCAGGACGACGCCGACCAGCGTGCCGGCCTGCTCCGCCCGGCGGTCCTCGCACCACAGCGCCGCGACCAGCGCACCCGTGCTGTGCGCCGAGACCACGAGCCGGTCGTGGCCGTCACGCCCGGTGATCCGCTCGTACGCCGCGTCGAGCTCCTCGGCGTACGCACGCACGTCGTGGACGTCGGTCGGTGTCTGGTGCGGCAGCAGGGAGCGGCCGTACTTGCGCAGGTCGAGGGCGTAGAAGTCCCAGCCGCGAGCGGTCCACCAGGCCGCGTAGTCGGTCTGGAAGAAGTAGTCGGCGAAGCCGTGGACGTGCAGCACCGCGCCCCGCGGCGCCGTTCCCGCGTCGGCGGGGGCGTGCACGAGGGTCGCCACCACCCGGCCCTCGGCATCGTCCGCGAGGGGGATGGTCTCCGCGGTCCACGGCGGGCCCAGGACGTCCTGCATGGCGGGATCCTCGCACCCCACCGGTGCGACTCAGACCAGCGCCGCCGCCAGCTCCTGGGCCGTACGCCGCAGCCGCGGCACCGCGTCGGCCACGAGCGTGTCGGTCATGCGGGGCGCGGGGCCGGACACGGAGATCGCGACCCGGGGGTCCTCGGTCGGGACGACGACCGCCACGCAGCGGACGCCGACCTCCTGCTCCTCCTCGTCGAGGGCGTAGCCGAGGCGGTCGATCTCGTCGAGGCCCGCGCACAGCTCCTCGATGTCGGTGAGGGTGTGCGGGGTCCGGGGCGCCATCCCGGTGCGGGTCAGCAGCGCGCGGGCCCGTTCCCGCGGCATCCGGGCCATGATCGCCTTGCCGACGGCGGTGCAGTGCGGGTCGACGCGGCGGCCGACCTCGGTGAACATCCGCATCGAGTGCTTCCCCGGCACCTGGGCGACGTAGGCGATCCGGTCGCCGTCCAGGACGGCCAGGTTCGCGGTCTCCCCGAGGACGTCGACCAGCCCGGCGAGGGCCCGCTCCGCCCCGACCCCGACGCTCGAGCCGGCCGTCGCGCCGAGCGGGACCAGGCGGAACCCGAGCGCGTAGCGGCGGTCCGGGAGCTGGCGGACGTACCCGCGCGAGCGCAGCGTCCCGAGCAGGCGGTGCGCAGTCGGCAGGGCCGTGCCGGTGGCCGACGCGAGGTCGGCGATGGTCATGGCGCCGCCCCGGGAGGCCAGCATCTCGACGAGGTCCAGGGACCGGTGGAGCGACTGGACGCCGCCGCGGTCGCCGGGACGGTCGGTGGCGCGGTCCGGCTGTCGGTCACCTGCGGTTGACATGGTCTCCGCGCCCTCCGTAGTTTTCCGTGGACAGGAAACACACTTCCACAATGCGGAAACTCGGGCAAGCATGCGGACCCGGGTCTTCGCCGCCGACGGTAGGGAGCCGGATGACTTCTCAGCGTGTCCAAGCAGGAGGGCTCGACGTCGCCGCCGAGCTGCACCGCTTCGTCGAGGAGGAGGGCCTGCCCGGTTCCGGGCTGGAGTCCGACGCCTTCTGGGAGGGCCTGGCGGCGCTGGTCGCCGACCTCTCGCCGCGCCACCGCGAGCTCCTCGCCGAGCGCGACCGGATCCAGGCCGCGCTCGACGACTGGCACCGCGAGCACCCGGGGACCCCCGACACCGAGGCGTACACCGCGTTCCTGCGCGAGCTCGGCTACCTGCTCGACGAGCCCGCCGAGGTCGCCGTCACGACCGACGGCGCCGACCCGGAGGTCGCCGGCATCCCCGGCCCGCAGCTCGTCGTCCCGCTGCTCAACGCGCGGTTCGCCACCAACGCGGTGAACGCCCGCTGGGGCTCGCTGTACGACGCGCTCTACGGCTCCGACGTCGTCCCCACCGACGGCGAGTTCGCCCCCGGCGACGGCTACACGAGGGCCCGCGGCGACGAGGTCATCCGTCGCGGCCGCGAGCACCTCGACGCGCACTGGCCGCTGGCCGGGGCGTCCCACGCCGACGTGACGGCGTACGCCGTGGACGACGACGGCCTGGCCGCCACCGTGGACGGCGAGGTGAAGCGCCTCGCGGAGCCGCAGCAGCTCGTCGGCTTCCGCGGCGACGCCGCTGCCCCCGAGGCCGTCGTGCTCGTCCACCACGGCCTGCACGTCGAGATCCAGGTGGACGCCGACGACCAGATCGGCAGCACCGACAAGGCGGGGGTCAAGGACCTCCTGCTGGAGTCCGCGGTCTCCACGATCATGGACCTCGAGGACTCCGTCGCCGCCGTCGACGCCGAGGACAAGGTGCTCGGCTACCGCAACTGGATGCGCCTGATGGACGGCACCCTGGCGGAGGAGGTGACCAAGGGCGGGAAGACGTTCACCCGCGCGATGAACGACGACCGCGTGTACACCGCGCCCGACGGGCACGGCGAGGTCACCCTCCACGGCCGGTCGCTGCTCTTCATCCGCCAGGTGGGCCACCTGATGACGACCGACGCGGTCCGCGACGCCCAGGGCGACCCGGTGCCCGAGGGCCTGCTCGACGCCGTCATGACCGGCCTCGGCAGCCTCAAGGACGTCCAGGGCCGCACCGAGCGCCCCAACTCCCGCACCGGCTCGGCGTACGTCGTCAAGCCGAAGATGCACGGGCCGGACGAGGTCCAGCTCGCCGTCGACCTCTTCGCGGGCGTCGAGCGGCTCCTCGGCATGGAGCCGCTGACGATCAAGATGGGGATCATGGACGAGGAGCGGCGCACCTCGCTGAACCTCAAGGCCTGCATCGAGCGCGCCCGCGAGCGGGTCGTCTTCATCAACACCGGCTTCCTCGACCGCACCGGCGACGACATCCACACCTCGATGCAGGCCGGGCCGGTGGTCCGCAAGGCCGACATGAAGCAGACGCAGTGGATCGAGGCGTACGAGGACCTCAACGTCGACATCGGCCTCGAGTGCGGTCTGCTCGGTCGCGCCCAGATCGGCAAGGGCATGTGGGCGGCGCCCGACAGCCTCGCCGCGATGTACGAGGCCAAGATCGGCCACCCGAGGGCCGGCGCGACCTGCGCCTGGGTGCCCTCGCCGACGGCCGCGACCATCCACGCGCTGCACTACCACCAGGTCGACGTGAAGGCCCGTCAGGAGGAGCTCGCCGCCGGCGGACGCCGCAAGGACCGCGAGCAGCTGCTCGTCCTCCCGCTCGGCGACGCCGCCGACTGGTCGGACGCCGACCGCACCGCCGAGATCGAGAACAACCTGCAGAGCCTGCTCGGGTACGTCGTCCGCTGGGTCGACGCCGGCGTCGGCTGCTCGAAGGTGCCCGACCTGTCCGGCGAGGCGCTCATGGAGGACCGCGCGACCTGCCGCATCTCGGCGCAGCACGTCGCCAACTGGCTCCACCACGGCGTCGTCACCCGCGAGCAGGTCGAGCAGACCCTGCAGAAGATGGCCGCCGTGGTCGACGAGCAGAACAGCGGCGACGCCGGCTACACGCCGATGGCGCCGTCCTTCGACGGCCCGGCGTACGTCGCCGCGAAGGGCCTCGTCCTCGACGGCCTCGCCCAGCCCAGCGGCTACACCGAGCCGATCCTGCACCGCCAGCGCGCCGTCAAGAAGGAGCAGTCCGCATGACCCACGTCCACCTCGACCTCGAGACCGCCCGCACGATCGTCGCCGCCGCCCGGGCCCACGGCCGCGAGCAGGGCCTCAAGCCGCTGACCGTCGTCGTCCTCGACCCCGGCGGGCACGTCGTGGCCGTGGAGCGGGAGGACGGCGCCTCCATCGGACGGTTCGACATCGGCTTCGGCAAGGCCCACGGCGCGCTGGCCCTCGGCATGGGCTCGCGCTCGATCATGGGTCGCGCCGAGCAGCAGGCCTACTTCATCGCGTCCGTGACGAGCGCCGTCGGCGGGTCGTTGGTGCCCGTGCCGGGCGGGGTGCTCGTGAAGGACTCCGGCGGCGAGCTCGTGGGCGCGGTCGGGATCACGGGTGACACCTCCGACAACGACGAGGCCGCAGCCGTGGCGGGCATCGAGGCGGCCGGCCTGGTCGCCCAGGTCGACTGAGAACCCGGGGAGAACGCATGGGTGCAGAGCAGATCGAGGCCGTCGCGGCGGTCGCGCGACGGGTGGTCCCGGCCGTGGGCGTCATCGACGACCGCACCCGGCTGCGGACCTACGAGTGCGACGGGCTGGCCCACTACCGGGTGACGCCCGCGCTCGTGGTGATCCCCGAGGACGCCGCCCAGCTCGCCGCCGTCGTCGCCGCGTGCGCCGAGCACCGGGTGCCGTACGTCGCCCGCGGGTCCGGCACGGGCCTGTCCGGCGGGGCGCTGCCGCACGCCGAGGGCGTGCTCGTGGTGACCTCCCGGATGCGGGAGATCCTCGAGGTACGGCGCGCGGACCAGCGCGCCGTCGTCGAGCCCGGCGTCATCAACCTCGACGTCACCAAGGCGGCGAGCGGCGACGGGTACTACTACGCCCCGGACCCCTCCAGCCAGCAGATCTGCTCCATCGGCGGCAACGTCGCCGAGAACTCCGGCGGCGCCCACTGCCTGAAGTACGGGTTCACCGCCAACCACGTCGCCGCCGCCGACTTCGTCGCCCCGGACGGGGAGACGGTGCGGCTCGGGACGACGGCCCCGGACGCGCCCGGCTACGACCTGCTCGGCGCCGTCATCGGCTCCGAGGGGACGTTGGGGATCGTCACCACCGTCGAGGTGAAGCTGACCCGGCTGCCGCAGGACGTCCGCACCCTGCTGGTCGGGTTCGCCTCGACCGACCAGGCCGGCGCGGCGACGTCGGCCATCATCTCCGCGGGCATCGTCCCCGCCGCGATCGAGATGATGGACGCGCTGGCGATCGAGGCCGCCGAGGCCGCCGTCTCCTGCGGCTACCCCGACGGCGCCGGCGCGGTGCTGGTCATCGAGCTCGACGGCTCGACCGCGGACGTCGGGGCGGAGTTCGAGGACGTCGAGCGGATGTGCCGCGACAACGGCGCCTTCGAGATCCGGGTCGCCACCGACCCCACCGAGCGGGCGCTGATCTGGAAGGGCCGCAAGTCGGCGTTCGCCGCGGTC
This sequence comes from uncultured Nocardioides sp., assembly GCF_947489365.1. Taxonomy (GTDB): domain Bacteria; phylum Actinomycetota; class Actinomycetes; order Propionibacteriales; family Nocardioidaceae; genus Nocardioides. Next base: position 253,265 of record NZ_CANLDB010000004.1, on the reverse strand, counting down.
GGCCGCATCAGCCCGGACTACATCGTCCAGGACGGCGTCATCCCGCGCACCGCGCTGCCCGAGGTCCTCACCGCCATCGACGAGCTGTCGCGGTCGTCGGGGGTCCGCGTGGCCAACGTCTTCCACGCCGGCGACGGCAACCTGCACCCGCTCGTGCTGTTCGACGACGCCGTCGAGGGCGCGGGGGAGGCGGCCGAGAAGGTGAGCGGCGCGATCCTCGACCTCTGCATCGAGCACGGGGGCTCCATCACCGGCGAGCACGGGGTGGGCGTCGACAAGGCGAAGTACATGCCGCGGATGTACTCCGACGAGGACCTGGACACGATGCAGCTGGTCCGGTGCGCCTTCGACCCCGCCGGGATCTCGAACCCCGGCAAGCTCTTCCCGACGCCGCGGCTGTGCGGCGAGGTCCCCGGCCGGCACAAGGGCGCCCACCCGCTGCAGGCCGCCGGCCTCGCGGAGGTGTTCTGATGACGACCGGTCTCGGGGGCCTCGACACCGCGGCCCGTGAGGCGCTCGGCTCCGCGTGCGGCGACGTCCGCGACGCCGGCGAACGGGACGCCGTCGACGGCGTCGCCCCGGCCCTGGTGGCGCGCCCCGGCGACGTCGGCCAGGTGTCCGAGGTGATGCGCGCCTGCGCCGCCCACGGCCTGCGGGTCGTGCCGCGGGGCGGCGCGACCAAGCTGTCCTGGGGCCTCCCGCCCTCCGGGGTGGAGGTCCTCCTCGACCTGTCCGCGCTCGACGAGGTGACCGACCACGCCGCCGGCGACCTCATCGTCGCCGCCCGGGCCGGCACGCCGCTGGCTCGGCTGCAGGAGACGGTGGCGACGGAGGGCCAGCGCCTCACGGTCGACGAGACCGTCGCCGGCTCGACGATCGGCGGCGTCCTGGCGACCAACGCCTCCGGCGCCCGTCGTACGGCGGTCGGCACCGTCCGCGACCTGCTCATCGGCGTGACGATGGTCCGCCACGACGGGGTCGTCGCCAAGGCCGGCGGGCGGGTCGTCAAGAACGTCGCGGGCTACGACCTCGGCAAGCTGCTCATCGGCTCGATGGGCACGCTCGGCGTGGTCGTCGACGCGACCTTCCGCCTCCACCCGCTGCCCGCCGCGTCGCGCTGGGTCACCGCCAGGGCCGGCAGCGCCGCGGCGGCCCTCGAGCTCGCGCAGGCCGCCGTCCACAGCCAGGTCGTGCCCGCCGCCGTCGAGGTCGGCTGGGAGGCCGGCGCCGGCACGGTGAGCGTGCTCCTCGAGGGCCGCGAGTCCGGCGTCCAGGGCCGGGTCGACGAGCTCGCCCCGCTGCTCGGCGGCGACGTCGAGGTCGGCGAGGACGCGCCGGGCGGGGGAGCGACGTACCCCTGGGACACCGCCGCACGCGGCGACGACCGCAGCACCGCGCTCAAGGTCACCTTCGCCCTCTCCGGTCTCGCCGACGTGCTCGCCGCCCTCGACGGCACCCCGGCGGTGCTGCGCGGGTCCGCGGGCTCCGGCGTCGCGTACGCCGCGCTGCCGTCGACCACGCCGGTCGGCGAGGTCTCCGGACTGCTCGACCGGCTGCGCGCGACGACCACCCGCCACGGCGGCGCCACGACCGTCGTCGACGCCCCGGCCGCCGTCAAGGACGCCGTCGACGTGTGGGGCCCCGTGCCCGCGCTCGCGCTCATGCGCCGCGTGAAGGACCAGTTCGACCCCGACCACCGGCTCGCGCCGGGCCGCTACGTGGGAGGCATCTGATGACGCAGGAGCAGGAGGTCGACAAGATCGACGGGATGGCGGGCACCCAGGGGGCGAACCCGCTGGCCGCCGACCCCGCCGACGTGCTGGGCGGCATGAGGGCGGGCGCGTTCGACGAGCACCACCCGCCGGACGCCGCGCTGATCGGCGACTGCGTCCACTGCGGCTTCTGCCTGCCGACCTGCCCGACGTACGTGCTGTGGGGCGAGGAGATGGACACCCCGCGCGGGCGGATCTACCTCATGAAGGAGGGCCTCGAGGGCGAGCCGATGACCGACGAGATGGTCGGCCACTTCGACGCCTGCCTCGGCTGCATGGCCTGTGTGACGGCGTGCCCGTCGGGCGTGCAGTACGACACGCTCATCGAGCAGACCCGCGCCCAGGTGGAGCGCAACTACGAGCGTCCCGCCGCCGACAAGGCGCTGCGCGGCCTGATCTTCTCGCTCTTCCCGCACCCCAAGCGGCTCAAGCTGATGCGGGGGCCGTTGAAGGTGCTGCAGGCCACCGGCCTCGACCGGGCCATGCGGCGCACCGGGCTGCTGGAGAGGACGGCGCCCCAGCTCGCCGCGATGGAGAAGCTGGCGCCCAGGCTGGGCAAGGCCATGCCGCTGCCGGAGCACATCACCGCCACCGGCGAGCGCCGGATGACGGTCGGGATGCTCGTCGGGTGCGTGCAGGGGGCGTTCTTCCCCGGTGTCAACGCCGCCACGGCGCGGGTCCTGCAGGCCGAGGGCTGCGACGTCGTCGTCCCGAAGGAGCAGGGTTGCTGCGGCGCCCTGTCGGTGCACGCCGGCCGCGAGGACGAGGGCGCGTCGTTCGCCCGGGCGCTCGTGGACGCCTTCGACGACGCCGGGGTCGAGCGCATCGTCGTCAACTCCGCCGGCTGCGGCTCCACGATGAAGGAGTACGCGGCGCTGCTCGCCGACGACCCGGCGTACGCGGACCGCGCGAAGGCGTTCGCGGAGAAGACCCGCGACATCTCCGAGGTCCTGCTCGAGCTCGGACCCCGGGCCGTCCGGCACCCCCTCGAGGTGACGATCGCCTACCACGACGCGTGCCACCTCGCCCACGCCCAGGGCGTGCGCAAGCAGCCCCGCGACCTGCTGGCCGACATCCCCGGCCTGACGCTCAAGGAGATCCCCGAGGGCGAGATCTGCTGCGGCTCCGCCGGGATCTACAACATCCTCAACCCCGGGCCCGCCCAGGAGCTGGGGGACCGCAAGGCCGCGAACATCGTCAGGACGGGCGCGGAGCTCCTCGTGACGGCCAACCCCGGCTGCCTGATGCAGGTGACCTCCGCGCTCGACCGCCACGCCGAGCAGAACGGCACCCCGCCGATGGGGATGGCCCACACCATCGAGGTGCTCGACGCCTCGATCCACGGAGCGCCGCTCTCGGCGCTCATGGACCACTGACCACCCCACGATCTCGGGAGACCCCATGTTCCAGCAGGACCTCGAAGCCGTCGGAGGCTCGCTGACGTTGTCGGCGCTCGTCGCCGCCGTCCCGCTCCTCACCCTGTTCGTCCTGCTCGGCGCGCTGCGGATGAAGGCCTGGCAGGCGGGACTCATCTCGCTGGCCGTCACCATCGTGCTGGCCGTGCTGGCGTTCTCCATGCCGGTCGGCCAGGCGCTCCTCGCGACCACCCAGGGAGCGGTGTTCGGGTTCTTCCCGATCCTGTGGATCGTCATCAACGCGATCTGGGTCTACAACCTCACGGTCGCGTCGGGCCACTTCGACGTGCTGCGTCGCTCGTTCGAGAAGGTCAGCCCCGACCAGCGGGTCCAGGCCATCATCATCGCCTTCTGCTTCGGCGCGCTGCTCGAGGCGCTCGCCGGCTTCGGCACGCCGGTCGCGATCACCGTGGTCATGCTGATGGCGCTCGGCTTCGAGCCGATCAAGGCCGCCGTGGTGGCCCTGATCGCCAACACCGCGCCCGTCGCCTTCGGCGCCCTCGCGACCCCGATCGTCACCCTGGCCGCCGTGACGTCGGGCGTGAACGACGACTCCCGCCTCACCGTCGAGACCCTCGGCGCGATGGTCGGGCGCCAGACGCCGATCCTGGCGATCTTCGTGCCCCTCATCCTGGTGCTCGTCGTCGACGGCAAGCGTGGCGTGAGGCAGACCTGGCTGCCCGCCCTCGTGTGCGGGTTCGCCTTCGCGGTCTCGCAGTACGTCGCCGCGAACTTCATCTCCGTCCCGCTCGCCGACATCATCGCCGCGCTCGGCGGCGCGCTCGCCGTCGTCGCGCTGAGCCGTGTCTGGCAGCCCGCCGAGACCATCACCGCCGACGCGGAGGCCATCCGCGAGAACGCGAAGCGCACCGGGGGCGACACGTCGGCCTCCGCGAGCACCGGGGGCGTCGCCGTCGACCAGGGCGGTCCGGTCAAGGACTCGGGCGGCGAGGTCGCGAAGGCCTACGCGCCGTACCTGATCATCATCGCGATCTTCTCGATCGTGAACATCCCCGCGGTCAAGGAGTTCTTCGCCGCCGAGCCGTGGACGATCGTGTTCAGCTGGCCCGGCCTCGAGGTGCTCAACCCGTCCGGCGAGCCGGTCTCCACCACCATGTACACCTTCAACTGGCTGCCCGCCGCGGGCACCCTGATGATCCTCGCCGGCCTGCTGACGATGATCGTGCTGAAGGTCTCGCCCGCCCGTGGCCTGGCGACGTACGGCAAGACGTACGCCGAGCTCAAGTGGGCGATCCTCACCGTGATGGCGGTGCTGGCGCTCGCCTACGTGCTGAACCTGTCGGGCATGACCGTGTCGCTCGGCGCCTGGCTGGCCCAGACCGGTGCGGCCTTCGCGATCATCTCCCCGATCCTCGGCTGGATCGGCGTCGCGGTGACCGGCTCGGACACCTCCGCCAACGCGCTCTTCGGCGCCCTGCAGGTGCAGACCGCCGCCCAGGCCGGCCTCGACCCCGTCCTGATGGCGTCGGCGAACACCTCCGGCGGCGTGCTCGGGAAGATGGTCAGCCCCCAGAACCTCGCCATCGCCGCCGCCGCCGTCGGCCTCGCGGGCAGGGAGGGCGACATCTTCCGCAAGGTCATCGGGTGGAGCCTCGGGCTGCTCGTCCTCATGTGCATCCTCGTCGGCCTGCAGGCCACCCCGGTGCTCGACTGGATGGTCCCCGCGGCCCCGTGAGCCCGCTGCGGGCCCCCGCTCGGGGGCCCGCAGCGGCTCAGCGGCTCAGCGGCTCAGCGGCTCAGCGGCTCAGCGGCTCAGTGCCGGAAGGGGCGGCCCGGGTCCTCACCCGTGCCGTCGCACCGCCCGACGGCCCGTCCGAGCTCGAGCAGGAACATCTCGGCGAGGTCGCGGCTGAAGGCGTTGCGCACGACCACCCGGATGATCTCCATGTCCTCGCGGTCCGCGCAGAAGGGGTACGCCGGGACCGACCAGCCGCCCTGCTTCATCGAGCTCGCGACGTCGTCCAGGGTGAACCCCACCTTCTCGGCGTAGCTGCCCTTCCGCGGCCGGCCGGTCTTGGTGTTGGCGCCCTTGAAGCAGAACGCCACCACCGGCAGGTCGCTGCCGTCGGCGATGACCTCGAACTCCTCCATCGAGTCGATCGCGAGCGCCATCGACTGCGCGATGTCGCGGCTGTGCTGGTGGACCCGCCGGAACCCCTCGTAGCCGAGCCGCACGAACTGGTAGTACTGCGCGACCACCCCCGACCCGGGCTTGGTGAAGTTCAGCGACATGGTCGGGTGGTCCCCGCCGAGGTAGTCGACGCGGAAGACGAGGTCCTCGGGGCGGTCGGCCGCCTCGCGCCACAGCACCCACCCGACGCCGGGGTAGACCAGGCCGTACTTGTGCCCCGAGGCGTTGATCGACTTCACCCGCTCCAGCCGGAAGTCCCAGACCAGCTCGGGGTCGACGAACGGCGCGAACAGCCCGCCGGACGCCGCGTCGACGTGGATCGGGACGGACAGACCGGTCCGGGCCTCGAGGGCGTCGAGGGCCTTGGAGATGCCGGCGACGTCCTCGTAGGCGCCGTCGAAGGTCGAGCCCAGGATGGCGACCACGCCGATCGTGTCGTCGTCGCACGCCGCGGCCACGTCGTCGGGGTGCAGGGTCGTCTCGCCCTTGCGGATCGGGACCTCCACGGCCTCGACGTCCCAGTAGCGGCAGAACTTGTGCCAGCAGACCTGCACGTTGGCGCCGACGATGAGCTTCGGCCGCTCGGTGGACCGACCGGCCTCGCGCTGCCGGTCGCGCCAGCGCCACTTGAGCGCCATCCCGGCGAGCATGCACGCCTCCGAGGAGCCGATCGTCGAGCAGCCGATGGGGTCGTCGGGCTCGGGGGCGTTCCAGAAGTCGGCGATGATGTCGAGGCAGCGGTCCTCGAGCTGGGCCGTCTGCGGGTACTCGTCGCGGTCCACGAGGTTCTTGTCGGCCGACTCCGCCATCAGCCGCTCGGCCTCCGGCTCCATCCACGTCGTCCCGAAGGTCGCGACGTTGAGCCGGGCGTGGCCGTCGAGCATCAGCTCGTCCGCGATGACGTGGTACGCCGTCTGCGGGTCCACCGAGTGCTCCGACATCCGGCGCCGGGGGATCTCGACGACGGCGCCGTCGCGGCTGAACTGGGGCCTGACGTCCAGGCCCTCCTGCAGGTCGCGGGGCGAGTTGTACCTGGGCATGCACGAGCCTTCCGGTGGGGGCGCGACCCCGAGGGGTCGGCCGGCGGTCAGCCGGCGACCCTTGCATAGCGCACCCGCGTCGTCCTCGGCTACGGATCGGGGTGTCGTGGGAGGATGGCGGGGCGCCGCCGTCGCGGCGACCCGGACGAGCGCAGACGTACCCGGCCCGACAAGACGACTGCTCGAGGAGTCGTCATGGCATGGATCGTTCTCGTCGTGTCCGGTGTGCTGGAGGCCGTCTGGGCCACCGCCCTGGGTCGGACGGAGGGCTTCACGCGGCTGACGCCGTCGGTCGTCTTCGGCGTCGCGCTCGCCGCCAGCATGGCCGGGCTGGCCTACGCGATGCGCACCCTGCCGACCGGCACGGCGTACGCCGTCTGGGTGGGCATCGGCGCCACGCTCACCGTCGTCTACGCGATCGCCACCGGCGAGGAGGCGGCCAGCGTCGCGAAGGTCCTGCTCGTCCTGGGCCTCATCGGCTGCGTCGTGGGGCTGAAGGTCGTCAGCTGACCTCTGAGGTGTCGAGCAGGGAGCGAGCCCTGGCGAGCGACCGCGTCGAGACCGCCGGTCGGCTCCAGGTCGGCATGGTCTCGACGACGCGCGCTCGCTGCGCTCGCGTGCTGCTCGACCACCGAGATGACGGAGACCTACTGCGCTGCTCGACCAGCGCGGTAGGCGCCGCACGCACGACGGCCCCGCCACCTCGCGGTGACGGGGCCGTCGTGACGGGCCGGGCTCGGACTCAGATGACGCCGACGCGCTCGGTGGGGCCGGGGGCGGGGGCCTTCTCGTCCTTGCCCGCCATCACCGCCTCCTCGATGCGCTTGCCGGTGTCGGGGTCCACGGACTTCCAGTACTCGAACACCTTCGGCAGGAGCTCGTCGGTCACGCCGCCGAGCACGTGGCCGGCGACGTTGCCGACGAAGCGGTCGCGCTGCGCGTCGTCCCAGACCTCGCGGACCAGGGCGCCGGCCTGCGAGAAGTCGTCGTCGTCCGCCCGCAGCTCGTACGCCGTCCGGACCATCTCGCCGTCGGTCTCCCAGGAGTCCTCCGGGGTGCCGGTGACGTCGGAGTACGGGTCGCCGTAGGAGTTCGGGGCGTACTTCGAGCGGTCACCCGCGTGGTCGTAGGCCATCGGGCCGTCGAACTGGTAGGAGTACGCACCCTCGACGCGGTGGCGGTTGACCGGGAGCTGCTGGTAGTTCGGGCCGATCCGGTAGCGGTGCGTGTCGGCGTACGAGAACACCCGGCCGAGCAGCATCTTGTCGGGGCTGAACCCGATGCCCGGCACGACGTTGCTCGGCTCGAAGGCGGCCTGCTCGATCTGCGCGAAGTGGTTCTCCGGGTTCCGGTTCAGCTGCATCGTCCCGACCTTGATCAGCGGGTAGTCGCCGCGCGGCCACACCTTGGTCAGGTCGAACGGGTTGATGCGGTAGGTCTTCGCGTCCTCGTACGGCATCACCTGCACGTGCAGGGTCCAGGACGGGAAGTCGCCGGCGGCGATCGTGTCGAACAGGTCGCGACGGTGGAAGTCGGTGTCCTCACCGGCGATCTGGTTGGCGGCCTCCTGGGTGAGGTTCCTGACTCCCTGGTCGGAGAGGAAGTGGTACTTCACCCACGACCTCTCGCCCGCGGCGTTGATCCACATGAACGTGTGGGAGCCGTAGCCGTTCATCTCGCGCCACGAGGCGGGCACGCCGCGGTCGCCCATGAGGTAGGTGACCTGGTGGGCCGACTCGGGGTTGAGCGTCCAGAAGTCCCACTGCATGTCGTTGTCGCGCAGGCCGTTGGCGCCGCGGCGCTTCTGGCTGCGGATGAAGTGCTGAAACTTCATCGTGTCGCGGACGAAGAAGACCGGGGTGTTGTTGCCGACGAGGTCGTAGTTGCCCTCGGTCGTGTAGAACTTCAGCGCGAACCCGCGGGGGTCGCGCCACGTGTCGGGGGAGCCCTGCTCGCCGGCGACGGTCGAGAAGCGCGCGAGCATGTCGGTCTCGACGCCGGGCTGGAAGAGGGCGGCCTTCGTCCAGCGGCTGACGTCCTCGGTGGTGGTGAAGGTGCCGAAGGCGCCGCTGCCCTTCGCGTGCACGTTGCGCTCGGGCACACGCTCGCGGTTGAAGTGCGCCATCTGCTCGATGAGGTGGTGGTCGTGCAGCAGGATCGGGCCGGTGTGGCCCATCGTCAGGCTGTTCCGGTCGCTGGCGGCGGGGGAGCCGTTGCCGAGCGTCGACCCGCCGTTCACGTAGGTGTCGGTCATGCGCCCCCGTACCCGGCACGATGCCTACGATGCAGCGCCGACCGGCTTGGGGTGGGGGGCCGGGGGGCACCTCCGCGCAAGCCCCCACCTCTGAGGAGATCCACCATGACGGACTACGCCGAGTACGACGACGTGCTGGAGGGCAAGTGCCCCTTCGGCGGCAACACCATCGGCGGTGCGTACACCTCGCGCCCCACGCTGCAGGACTGGTACCCCGACCGCCTGCGGGTGGAGCAGCTGCACACCGACGGCCCGCAGGCCGACCCGCTGCGCGACTTCGACTACGAGGCCGCCTTCGAGGCCATCGACCTCGAGGAGCTCAAGAACGACATCAAGACCTTCCTCACCACCTCGGTGTCGTGGTGGCCGTCCGACTACGGCAACTACGCGCCGCAGATGATCCGCATGGCCTGGCACTCGGCCGGCACCTACCGCATCGCCGACGGCCGCGGCGGCGCCGGGCAGGCCCTGCAGCGCTTCGCCCCGATCAGCAGCTGGTGGGACAACGGCAACACCGACAAGTCCCGCCGCCTGCTGTGGCCGATCAAGAAGAAGTACGGCAACGCGCTGTCGTGGGCCGACCTGATGATCCTCACCGGCAACTGCGCGCTGGAGGTCATGGGCTTCCCGACGACCGGCTTCGCGGGCGGGCGGCGCGACTCCTACGAGGCCGACGACCGCACGTACTGGGGTCCCGAGTGGATCAACAACATGCACCCCGACGCCCAGGACGACATGGTCACGCGGGACGAGCGCTGGACCGGTGAGCCCGGCAGCAGCGACTACGAGCTGCAGCAGCCGCTGGCCGCCTCCCACCAGTCCCTCATCTACGTGAACCCCGAGGGCCCGCTCGGGGACGGCGACGCCGCGGCGTCCGCCGTCGACATCCGCATCACGTTCGGCCGGATGGCCATGAACGACGAGGAGACCGTGGCCCTCATCGCGGGCGGCCACGCGTTCGGCAAGAGCCACGGCCAGGTGAGCACCGACCGCATCGGTCCGCCGCCGGAGATCGCGCCGATGGAGGCCATGGGCCTCGGCTGGCACAACCCGGAGGGGTCCGGGAACGCCGAGCACACGATGACCAACGGCATCGAGGGCTCGTGGACCCAGAACCCCACCCAGTGGGACAACACCTACCTCGAGAACCTGTTCGGCCACGAGTGGAAGCAGACGCAGAGCCCCGCCGGCGCCCTGCAGTGGATGCCGGTGGACGACGACGCGCCCACCACCCCCGACGCCCACCTCGAGGGCGTCGAGCACCCGCTGATGATGATGACCAGCGACATCGCGCTGAAGGTCGACCCGGTCTACCGGGAGATCTGCGAGCGGTTCCTCGCCGACTTCGACTACTTCACGCAGGAGTTCTCGAAGGCCTGGTACAAGCTCACCCACCGCGACATGGGCCCGAAGTCTCGCTACCTCGGCCCCGAGGTCGCCGCCGAGGACTTCATCTGGCAGGACCCGCTGCCGGCCTGGGAGCACGCCGTGGTCGGGGAGGCCGAGATCGCCCGCCTCAAGCAGGCCGTGCGGGACGCCGGCCTGTCGACGTCCGACCTCGCCTTCACCGCCTTCTCGTCCGCGGCCACCTACCGCCACTCCGACAAGCGGGGCGGCGCCAACGGGGCCCGCATCGCGCTGGAGCCCCAGAAGGACTGGGCCGTCAACGCCCGCACCGTGCCGGTGGTGGCGCGGCTGAAGGAGCTGACCGAGGCGTTCAACGCCGAGGGCGAGGCGAAGGTCAGCCTGGCCGACGTCATCGTGCTCGCCGGCTGCGTGGCCGTGGAGGACGCCGCCGCGGCCGGCGGTGTCAAGGTCACGGTGCCGTTCACGCCGGGACGGGTGGACGCGCGCCAGGACCAGACCGACGTGACGCAGTTCGCGTGGCTGGCCCCCGTGGTCGACGGCTTCCGCAACTACGTGCTGCCGGAGTTCTCGACGGTCTCCACCCTGGCCCCCGAGGAGATGTTCCTCGACCGGGCGGCGCTGCTCGACCTGAGCGCCCCCGAGTGGGTGGTGCTCACCGCGGGCCTGCGGGTGCTGGGCTGCAACCACGACGGCTCCGACGCCGGCGTCTTCACCGACCGGGTGGGGTCCCTGACCACCGACTTCCTCGACGTGCTCACGAGCACCGACCACGAGTGGCGGAAGACCGACGAGGCGGGGACGGCGTTCACCCTGGAGCCCCGCGACGGGAGCGGCACGACGTACCGCGCCACCCGCAACGACCTCGTCTTCGGCTCCAACGCGCAGCTGCGTGCCGTGGCCGAGGTGTATGCCGGCAGCGACGCCCACGAGCGCTTCGTGGCCGACTTCGTCGCCGTGTGGGACAAGGTCATGATGAGCGACCGGTACGACGTCAAGCCGGGCTGACCCAACGGCCCCGTCGCGGTCGGCCCCCCCGGGGGTCGGCCGCGACCGGGGACTAGGCCTCGCTCGTGCGGGCGCCGCAGTCCTGGCACAGGCCCCAGAAGGTGACCTCGGCCTCGTCGACGACGAAGCCCGGCACAGGGGTCCCCGCCGCGACCGGGTCGAGGCACGGAGCCGCGCCGACGGAGCAGTCCACGTCGGTGACGGCGCCGCATCCGCGGCACACGAGGTGGTGGTGGTCGTCGCCGGCCCGCAGCTCGTAGCGCGCGACCGAGCCCGCGGGCTGGAAGCGGCGGACCACTCCGTGCGAGGTCAGCGTGTTGAGGACGTCGTACACCGCCTGCGTGGAGACCTCGGCCTCGGTGCGCACGGCGGTGAGGACGGCGTCGGCGGCGGAGTGCGGCGCCGAGGCCAGGGCGCGCAGCACCGCGAGACGCGGACGCGTCACCCGGAGACCCGCGGACCGCAGGACGGTCTCGGGGGCGCTCGACGGGTGGGTGCTCACTCCTCGAGAGTTCCAGCCTTTCTGGAACGAGTCAAGAAAAGAGCGCCCGGACGAGCCGTGGGGTGAACCACAGCGGGACCCGCAGCCAGCGGGTCGCGCCCCAGAGGGGCACCAGCAGCCAGGGCACGACCAGCCACCCCAGCAGCGACCACGCCAGGGTCCGGGGCTCGGGGGCGAACGTCAGGACGACGGCGGCCACGGCCGTCACGACGGTGACCGTCCAGGTGAGGAGGAGGTAGGGCGTCCGGACCAGCCGGCGGCGTGCCTCGCCCCGGATCGGGTCGGGCACGTCGCGCAGCAGGCGGCGCCACCACCAGAGGAGCAGGACCGTGGCGGCGAGACCGCCGACGCCGCCGAGCCCGGCCACGCACCAGGCGAGCACCGCTCCCAGCAGGGCGCGCCGCGCCGTCCGGTCGGCCCAGTCCTGGATGCTGCGGCGGTACTCGGTGTCCTGGGGGTGCGCCCCCACCACCCCGGCCAGCGTCCGCGCGTGCTCCCGCAGCGACCCCGGCTCGGCGCGCACGAGCTCGTGGCGGGCCTCGGCGTGCTGGGGGTCGAGGGCCAGGGCCCGCCGGTGGCACTCCGCCGCGTCCTCGCCAGGGACGAACGCCGCGACGAGGCCGGCCACGTGGTGCGCGTCCGCGTCGTGCGGGACCAGGGTCCGCAGGCGTCTCGCCGCCTCCCAGGCCTCGTCGGTGCGCTGCTGGAGCAGCAGGCTCCCGACCAGGACCACGTGGGCGCCCGGGTGCTCGGGGTCGAGGCGGAGCAGCGCCCGCGCCGCCTCCTCCGCCTCGACGCCCCGGTCGAGCCCGACGAGCAGCTCGGCGCGCAGCAGCAGCCCGTCGGCGTCGTCGGGGCGCAGCGCGAGGGCGCGGCCCGCGGCGGCCAGCGCCTCGTCGTGCCGCCCGAGACCGTCGAGGGCCCGGCCGAGGAGCACGTGCAGGTCCGGGTCGTCGGGGCTCGAGGCCAGCAGGCGCCCGGCGAGCCCGAGCGCCTCCTGGGCCCGGCCGAGGTCGAGGAGGAGCTCGACGCGCCCCACCTGGTCGGGGTGCTCGGGGTGCCCGGGGTGCCCGGGGCTCATCGGTCCCGTCGTTGGTGCGTCACCCCGACGCCGACGAGCCCGACGAGCAGGGACAGCGGCGCGCCGACGAGCCCGGGGGCGAGGCGTCCCGGCAGGGCCGCCGTCGCGGCCAGCGCCGTCAGCCCGACCGTCGTCGCGAGGAGCAGGAGGACGGTGCCGGCCCGGCCGCGGACGTAGGCCACCGCGTGGCGGCGGACGCCGACGGGCAGCCGGTGCAGGGTGATCGCCAGCCACGCGACCACCCCGACGAGTCCGAGCGCCGCCGGGAGGACGACGACCTGGTCGGCGGGGGAGTCCGCGGACGCCCCGACGCCGAGCAGCAGCGCCACCAGGGCCGCGAGCCACGCGGCGACGAGGGTCCGCCGCACGACGCGGTCGAGGGAGGCGCGGAAGTCGGCGCGCTGCGGGTCGAGGCGCAGGGCGGCGCCGACGCCGCGTGCCTGCTGCGACAGGTCGCCTCCCCGTTCGAGCGCGAGGTTGTGGAGGGCCGTGGCGTGGCCCGGGTGGATCGCGAGGGCGCGCTCGTAGGCGGTCACGGCGGTGCGGTGGTCACGGCGGCGGCTGGCGACGAACCCGACGCTGAAGTGGGTGTCCGCCTGCTCGGGGGCCAGCGAGACGGCGTGCAGGGCGGCGCCCCACGCCAGCCGCAGGGAGCGGGGGTCGTCGGCCGCGACCTGGGCGAGCAGGGCGTGGTGCGGCCAGTGCTGCGGCTCCAGACGGACCGTCTCCTGCGCGGCCGCCAGCGCCTCCGGCGTCCGCCCGAGGCGCAGCAGGGCCACCGCCCGCTGCCGGTGGCCGGCGGCCGACCCGGGGAGGAGCGCCGTGACCCTCTCCGCGGACGCCAGCGCCTCCCCGTGCTCGCCGAGGCCGTCGAGGGCCCGGGACCGCAGCCCGTGCAGTGAGGCCGAGTCCGGCTCCGCGGCCAGCGCCGCCTCGACCTCCCGTCGGGCCTCCGCGTGGCGTCCGAGGTCGAGGAGCAGCCCGGCGCGCTCCTCCGCGCCCGGCCGGTGCCCGTCGCTCACAGCCGCTTGTGCTTGCGCAGGTAGGCCAGCAGCTCGTCGTACGACCCGTCGTCGTTGGCGAACATCGCCACGTTGCGGGCCGACTCGAACCAGGGACCCACGGAGGGCCGCAGGTCGCGCAGCGCGGCCTCGAGGTCGGCCTGGCCGATCATGCGGGGCTCGCCGGTCTCGACGGAGTCCATCAGGGCGATCTCGGCGGCGCTCTCGCAGAGGTGGGCGATGTCGGCGCCGGTGTAGCCGTCGGTGAGCTTCGCGAGCCGCCGTACGTCGACCCCGGCGATGGGACGCTCGCGGAGGTGGGTCTGCCAGATCGCCTCCCGGGCGTCGCGGTCGGGCGGCAGGACAAGCAGCGTCCGGTCCAGCCGCCCGGGACGCCGCAGGGCCGGGTCGACGTCCCAGGGCGCGTTCGTGGCGGCCAGCACGAAGACGCCCTCGTTCTCGTTGCCGACGCTGTCGAGCTCGTAGAGCAGCTGGTTGACGACCGACCGGTAGGCGTCCGAGGTCGACTGCGACCGCTTGCGGCCCAGGGCGTCGACCTCGTCGAGGAACAGCACGCAGGGCGCGCTGGCCCGCGCGGTCGCGAACAGCTCCTGGACGTTGCGCTCGGAGCTGCCGATGTACATCTCGAAGATGTCGGCGATGCCGACCGCGAGGAACTGCGCGTCGAGCTCGCCGGCCAGGGCGCGGGCGATGAAGGTCTTGCCGACCCCGGGCGGGCCGTACATCAGCAGGCCGCCCCGCAGGCTCTTGCGGTACATCGTGCGCAGCCTCTCGTTGCGCAGCGGCGCGAGGAACGCGGCGTGCAGGCGCTTCTTGACGTCCGTCATGCCGCCGACGTCGGCGAGCGTGATCCGTGCGCCCTCGACGTCGTACGCCGGTACCTGGGAGTCGTGCGGGGCGGCCTCCGCGAACATGGGCTCGACCGGCGAGCCGAGGTCCTGCTCGGCCCGCGTCCAGTCGAAGCCCGTCCGGGGCGCCCCGGTCTCCAGCGGGGCGGGCGCCTGGCCGGGCGGGGTGAGCGCGTCCTGCATCAGCGTGCGGGCCTCGGTCGAGCCGGGGTCGCGGGCGAGGACGGCGGCGGCGTGCTCGACGGCCTCGGCGCCGCGGCCGGCGTCCACCAGCTGGCGGGCGAGGTGCAGCCGCAGCGGGAGGTCGTCGGGGGCCGCCTCGACGGCGCGGGTGAGGCTGGCGATGAGGTCGGTCACGTCCCCCATCCTCCTCGGAATAGGGACTCCCCAAACCCGGTTCCGTTATTGTTCGATCTTCAACAACCAGGGTTCCACGAACCAGGGCGGCAGCGGTCGTCGCGCAGGCGGGAGGCAGTCATGCAGATCGGGATCTTCAGCGTCGGGGACGTCACCACCGACCCGACCACCGGTCGCACGCCCACCGAGCACGAGCGGATCAAGGCCCAGGTCCGCATCGCGGAGAAGGCCGAGGAGGTGGGCCTCGACGTCGTGGCGCTCGGCCAGCACCACAACCCGCCGTTCGTGGCGTCGTCCCCGACGACCACGATGGCCTGGATCGCGGCGCGCACCGAGCGGATCCTGCTGTCGACGTCCACCACGCTGATCACCACGACCGACCCGGTCCGGATCGCCGAGGACTACGGCACGCTGCAGCACCTCACCGACGGCCGCATGGACCTCATGCTCGGCCGCGGCAACACCGGGCCGGTGTACCCCTGGTTCGGCAAGGACATCCGTCGCGGCCTCGAGCTCGCCGTCGAGAACTACGCGCTGCTGCACCGGCTGTGGCGTGAGGACGTCGTGGACTGGCAGGGGCAGTTCCGGACGCCGCTCCAGGGCTTCACCGCCACCCCGCGCCCGCTGGACGGCCTGCCCCCGTTCGTGTGGCACGGCTCGATCCGCACCCCCGAGATCGCCGAGCAGGCCGCCTACTACGGCGACGGGTTCTTCTCGAACCACATCTTCTGGCCCGCCTCGCACACCCGGCAGATGGTCGCGCTCTACCGCCGGCGCTTCGAGCACTACGGCCACGGCGCGGCCGACCAGGCCGTCGTCGGCCTCGGCGGTCAGTTCTTCATGCGTCGCACCAGCCAGGACGCCGTGCGGGAGTTCCGTCCGTACTTCGACAACGCGCCCGTCTACGGCCACGGCCCGTCGCTCGAGGACTTTTCCGCGCAGACCCCGCTGACGGTCGGCTCGCCCCAGCAGGTGCTGGAGCGCACGCTCGGCTTCCGCGACTACGTCGGCGACTACCAGCGCCAGCTGTTCCTCATCGACCACGCGGGTCTGCCGCTGTCGACGGTGCTCGAGCAGCTCGACCTGCTCGGCGAGATCCTCCCGGACCTGCGGGCGGGCTTCGCCGAGGGCCGTCCGGCCCACGTGCCCGACGCGCCGACCCACGCCGGCCGGCTGTCGGCCCGCGACGAGGTCGCCGCGTGACCCGATCGCTGGTCCTGGTGTCCGCCGGCCTGGGCGTCCCGTCGTCCACCACGGCGCTGGCCGAGCGCCTGGGCGTCGCCGCCGCGGAGGCGCTGCGCGGGGCGGGGGATCAGGTCGAGGTCACCCACGTGGAGCTCCGGCCGCTGGCGCACGCGCTGGCCGACCGGATGCTCACCGGCTTCGCGACCGGGGACCTGGCCGACGCCCTGCGGGCGGTGTCCCGGGCCGACGCCCTCGTGGTGGCCACGCCGGTGTTCACCGCGTCGTACTCGGGGCTGTTCAAGACGTTCGTCGACGCCCTCGACCCCGACGCGCTGGTCGGGACGCCGGTGCTCGTGGCGGCCACGGCCGGCAGCGCGCGCCACTCGCTCGTGCTCGACCACGCGTTGCGGCCGCTGTTCGCCTACCTGCGGGCGGTCGTTGTCCCCACCGGCGTCTTCGCGGCCAGCGAGGACTTCGGCGCCGGCGCGACCGACGGCGTCGACGCGCTCGGGTCGCGGGTCACCCGCGCCGCCCGTGAGCTCGCCGCCCTGGTCGCCGGTCTGCCCACCCGCCGTGCGCCGCTGCACGCGGTGCCCGACGACGACGGGGCCGGGACGCGGAACGGGCCCGAGGAGGTCGACGACCTCCCCGAGCCCGTGCCGTTCGAGCAGCTGCTGCACCCGCGCTGACGCTGGTGCGGGCCGGGTCTCAGTGCTGGTAGGTACCGGTCAGGATCGCGCGGCCCAGGGTCTTGAACGCGAGGTTGAACGAGGTCACCGCGAACGACGCGTTCTCGTCGACGCCCAGCTTCTCCTCGCCGACCGCGTGGACGACGAAGTAGTAGCGGTGGACCTGGTCGCCCTCCGGCGGGGCGGCGCCCATGAAGCCGTGCTCGCCGCCGTCGTTGCGGAGCTGGAACGCGCCACCGGGCAGGCTCCCCGAGGCGGCGCCGGTGTCGAGCGAGGTCACGTCGGCCGGGAGGTCGACGACGCCCCAGTGCCAGAAGCCGGACGGGGTGGGGGCGTCGGGGTCGAAGCAGGTGACGACGAACGACTTGGTGCCCTCCGGCGCGCCCGACCAGCTCAGCTGCGGGGAGACGTTGCCGTCGTCGCCGGCGACCTGCGCGGGGGCGAGCGGCTGGCCGTCGCTGACGTCGGTGCTGGTCACGTCGAAGGACGGGACCGTCGGGAGGAGCTCGTAGGGATCGGGGTGCACGGGGCGGTCGAGGCTCATGGGGCAGACGCTAACCCCCGGCACGAAGCCGGACCACCGGATCCCCGTCCTCGGACGCGATCCGGGAGGATGGGGGCGTGACCGACGCCCCGCCGTACCTCGCCGGCCTGCGCCTCGCCGGCCGCCGCGTGGTCGTGGTGGGCGGGGGAGCGGTCGCGCAGCGGCGGGTGCCGACGCTGATCGCAGCGGGCGCGGACGTCGTCCTCGTGGCGCCGGAGGTCACCCCGGCGCTCGAGGGCCTGGCCCACGAGATCACCTGGCACGCCCGCGGCTTCACCGCGAGCGACCTCGACGAGGCCTGGTACGTCGTGGCCGCCACCGACGACACGGCCGTCAACGAGGCCGTCTCCGCGGCCGCCGAGGAGCGGCGCGTCTTCTGCGTCCGCGCCGACGACGCCACCCGGGCCACCGCCTGGACGCCCGCGCAGGGGCGGTACGGCGACGTCGGGGTCGGCGTCCTCGCGAACCGGGAGCCGCGCCGCTCGGCGGCGCTGCGCGACGCCGTCCTCGACGGGCTGCGGTCGGGCACGCTCGAGGCCTCGCGGAAGGACGCCGTCCGCCCGGGCGAGGTCGTGCTCGTCGGCGGGGGACCGGGGGACCCGGGCCTCGTCAGTGCGGCCGCCCGCCGGGCGCTGGCGAGCGCCGACGTCGTCGTCGCCGACCGGCTCGCCCCCCGCGAGGTCCTGGACGAGCTGCCGTCCGACGTCGAGGTGATCGATGTGGCGAAGCTGCCGCGCGGGCGGCACGTGAAGCAGGAGCAGATCAACGACACGCTCGTCGAGCACGCCCGCGCGGGACGTCGGGTGGTGCGGTTCAAGGGCGGCGACCCGTTCGTCTTCGGCCGGGGGTTCGAGGAGGTCCTCGCCTGCCGCGAGGCCGGCGTCCCGGTCTCCGTCGTGCCCGGCCTCAGCTCGTCGCTGGCCGTACCCGCCCAGCTGGGGCTCCCCGTCACCCACCGGGGGGTCGCGCACGAGGTCACGATCGTGTCCGGCCACCTGCCGCCGGACCACCCCGACTCGCTCGTCGACTGGCCGTCCCTGGGCCGTCTGCGCGGCACCCTGGTCCTGATGATGGCGGTCGAGAACGCCCCCGCGATCGCCTCGGTCCTGGTCGAGCACGGCCGGCCCGCCGACCTCCCGGTCGCCGTCGTCGTCGAGGGCACGATGCCGACCGAACGGCTGGTGCTCAGCACCCTCGCGACGCTGGCCGACGACCTCGAGGCCGAGCAGGTCCGTCCGCCCGCGATCCTCGTCGTCGGCGACGTCGTGGGCGTCGCGCACCCTCGGGTGTCCCGGACCGGCGAGTGACGGCGTGGCGACGATCCAGCACGTCACCGACCCGGCCGACCCGAGGCTCGCGGACTACCGCGACCTGCGCGACGTCCAGCTGCGCCGGCACCTCGAGGCCGAGCACGGACTGTTCCTGGCGGAGGGGGAGAAGGTCGTCCGGCGGGCGGTGGAGGGTGGTCACACGCCGCGGTCGTTCCTCATGGCGCCGCGGTGGCTGGACGGGCTCGCCGACGTCCTCGACCGCAGCGACGCGCCGTGCTTCGTCCTCGACGAGCGGCTGGCCGAGGAGGTCACCGGCTTCCACGTCCACCGCGGCGCCCTCGCGTCGCTGGAGCGGCAGCCGCTGCCGACGGTGGACGACGTCCTCGCGGGCGCCCGCTCCGTGCTGGTGCTCGAGGACGTCGTCGACCACACGAACGTGGGCGCGATCTTCCGCAGCGGCGCAGCGCTCGGGTTCGAGGCGGTGCTGCTCTCGCCGCGCTGCGCCGACCCGCTCTACCGCCGCGCGGTGAAGGTCGCGATGGGTGCGGTGTTCGCGCTGCCCTGGACCCGCCTCCCCGACTGGCACGACGCCCTGCCCTCGCTGTCGGCGCGCGGCTTCACGACTGTGGCGCTCACCCTCGCCGACGACGCCGTCGACGTGACCGAGGCCGTCGCCGGGGTCGACCGGCTCGCGCTGGTGCTCGGCGGGGAGGGCCACGGACTCTCCGAGCGCTGGCAGGCCTCGGCCGACCGCCGGGCCGTCATCCCCATGGCGGCGGGCATCGACTCCCTCAACGTCGCCGCGGCCAGCGCCGTGGCCTGCTACGTGGCGGCACGGCGGTGAGCGAGCCCGCCGGCCCGACCGCGCCCTGGTGGCGACGGGTCCCCGAGCCGATGTGGTGGGCCGTGCTGCCCGTCCTCGCCGGCTTCGTCGTCAGCTGGCGCGACGTCGTCCAGGGATGGCCGGCGGACCTGGCCGGCTGCGCGCTGCTGGACTGGGCGGACCTGGTCTCGGGCTCGCTCGCGGTCCTGCTCGTGCTCGCCGGGATCGTCGTCCAGGTGCGCCGCCCCCGCGAGCGCCGCTGCCAGCCGCAGCTGCTGATGGGCCTCGTCGTGTTCCTCGGCGGCCTCGGCGTCTACCACCTGCTCACCGGGCTCGGGCGTCTCGGCGGCGTCTGCTCGTAGGGGTCCGGAGGACCGCCGTTTCTGCAGAAACGGCACCTTCCGGACCCCCTAGACCACCGTTTCTGCAGAAACGGCGCCGCCGTCGACCGCCGGCCAGTCCACCGGGTAGTCCTCGGCCGAGCGGTCGTGGTCCTTGGCGAGGCGCTTGCGCTGCTTGGTGGGCAGGCGGTCGCCGAAGACGGTGCCGCGGGTGTGGTCGGTCTCGTGCTGGAGGCAGCGGGCGAGGAGGCCGTCGCCGGAGAAGGTGACCGGCTCGCCGTCGACGCCGGTGCCGGTCACCGTGGCGAAGTCGGGGCGCGCGAGCTCCACGAACGCGCCGGGGTAGGACAGGCAGCCCTCGTCGCCGTCGTCCAGGTGGCGCTCGCCGCCCTCCGGCAGCGTCAGCTCGGGGTTGCAGACGACGCCGACGACGCGCTGGCCCTCGTCGTCGGGGCAGTCGAAGCAGAAGACCGCGGCGTCGACGCCGATCTGGCAGGCCGCGAGGCCGACGCCGTCGGCGGCGTACATCGTGGCGACCATGTCGGCGACCAGGCCGCGCAGCTCGTCGTCGTACGACGTCACGGCGGTGTTGACGCGGTGCATCACCGGGGTGCCCCAGCGGGTGATCGGTCGGACCGTCCCGCCGGTGGGCAGCGGCCCGTGGGGTGCCAGCGGCGGCGGGTCGTCGGTGGCGCTCCTGCTCATGGCGCGTCATCGTAACGAGCCCTGCGTGGGCCCGCCGGGGCGGCCGACCGTGTGGGTGGGGCCACGCCGCGCCGGTGTGGTGCGAGGTGTAACTCCGAGTTACAGTGAACACATGTCCACGACGAAGTCACCTCGCTCCAGCCGTCACGGACTCGCCTCGAGCGAGCGGCGCGACCCCATCGGGTACGCCGTCGCCGCGCTCGGCGCCGTCGCGCGCAGCGACCTGATCGACCGGCTCGGGCTGCGCAAGCAGACCGAGCAGGCGGTCTTCACGCTGACCCGCGGCGGGTTCACCACGGTGGGCGCCGCCGGACGCACCTTCCAGCGCGCCGGCAAGCGCGGCAGCGCCGGGGCCCGCGTCCCCGCGGCGAGCCGGCCCGGTGTCTTCGACCTCACCCCGACCGAGGACGAGCAGATGCTCGTCGACGTCGTCACCGAGCTCGCCACGGACGTCGTCCGCCCGGCCGCGCACGACGCCGACGAGGCCTGCGAGGCCCCCGCGGAGGTCCTCGCCGCCGGCCACGAGCTCGGGCTGCCCACCCTCGGGGTCCCCGAGGCCCTCGGGGGTATCTCCGAGGAGCGCTCGGCGATGGCGGGGACCCTCGTCGCCGAGGCGCTGGCGAAGGGCGACCTCGGCCTGGCCGTGGCCAGCCTGGCCCCCGGCGCCGTGGCCACCACGATCTCGCTGTGGGGCACCGACGCCCAGCAGCAGACCTACCTCCCCGCGTTCACCGGAAACGACGTGCCCGCCGCGGCCCTGGCGCTCACCGAGCCCACCGTGCTCTTCGACGTGCTGAGCCCCGCGACCACTGCCCGCGCCGAGGGCGCCGAGTACGTGCTCGACGGCACCAAGGCCCTGGTCCCGCTCGCCTCGACCGCCGAGCTGTTCGTCGTCGGGGCGGACCTCGACGGCAGCCCCGCGCTGTTCCTCGTCGAGTCCGGCACCGACGGCGTCGGGATCGAGGCCGACCCCGGCATGGGCGTCCGTGCCGCGGGTCTCGGCCGCCTGCACCTCGACGGGGTCCGCATCCCCGCCGAGAACCTCCTCGGTGCCGCCGACGGGTCGACGTACACCGAGTGCGTGCGGCTCTCCCGCCTCGCCTGGTGCGCCCTGTCGCTGGGCGTGGGCCAGGCGGTCCTCGACTACGTGACGCCGTACGTGAAGGAGCGCAAGGCGTTCGGCGAGCCCGTCGCCCACCGCCAGTCGGTGGCCTTCATGGTCGCGACCATCGCCACCGAGCTGCAGGCCATGCGGCTGCTCACGTACAAGGCGGCCTCCCGCGCCGCGCAGGGCCGCGACTTCTCCCGCGAGGTCGCCCTGGCCCGCCGCGCCTGCGCCGAGCACGGCATGCGCATCGGCCTGGACGGCGTCCAGCTGCTCGGCGGCCACGGCTTCGTCAAGGAGCACCCGGTCGAGCGGTGGTACCGCGACCTCCGCGCCATCGGGGTGATGGAGGGCGCCGTCCTCGTCTGAGGACCGCCTCCACCCCGTCCGCCCCGCCCGACCAGTCGTCCCGCCGCACAGCCAGGAGACACCGTGATCAACCTCGACGCCCCGAAGAAGCACCGCGCGCTCGTCGACCAGGCCCACCAGGTCGCGATGAACATGCTGCGACCCATCTCGCGCAAGTACGACAAGGCCGAGCACGAGTACCCCAAGGAGCTCGACATGCTCGCCGCGATGATCGACGGGCTCTCCGAGTCCGGCGCGGCGAACGGTGCGGGCGCCTCCGGTGTCGGGGGCGGTGAGAAGAAGAAGGAGCGGCCCGACGACGACGGCCGCACCAAGAACGGCTCGAACCTCGCCTCCGTGCTGTCCATCGCGGAGATGTGCTGGGGCGACGTGGGCCTGCTGCTGTCGATGCCCCGTCAGGGGCTCGGGAACTCGGCGATCGCCGCGGTGGCGAGCCCCGAGCAGCGTGAGCGCTTCGCCGGCGTGTGGGCGGGGATGGCCATCACCGAGCCCGGAGTGGGGTCGGACTCGGCGAACATCTCCACCACCGCCGTCAAGGACGGTGACTCCTACGTCATCAACGGGGAGAAGATCTACGTCACCGCCGGCGGGCGCTGCGACGCCGTCGTGGTCTGGGCGACCCTCGACAAGTCGCTCGGCCGCGCGGCCATCAAGTCGTTCGTCGTGCAGAAGGACAACCCCGGGATGCGGGTGGAGCGGCTCGAGCACAAGCTGGGCATCAAGTCCTCCGACACCGCGACCATCATCTTCTCCGACTGCCGGGTGCCGGCCGAGGACCTCCTGGGCTCGCCCGAGGTCGACGTCAAGGCCGGTTTCGGCGGCGCCATGGCGACCTTCGACAACACCCGTCCGCTCGTCGCCGCGATGGCCGTCGGCTGCGCGCGCGCCGCGCTCGACCTGACCCGCGAGCTGCTGGCCGACGCCGGCGTCGAGGTCGACTACGACCGTCCCGGTCAGCTGCAGTCCGCGGCCGCGGCACGGTTCCTCGAGCTCGAGTCCGAGTGGGAGGGCGCCCAGCTGCTCACGATGCAGGCGGCGTGGATGGCGGACAACCGCAAGCCGAACTCGCTCGAGGCCTCCATGGCGAAGGCCAAGGCCGGCCGGGTCGGCTCGGCCGTCACCCTCGGGTGCGTCGAGCTGTGCGGTGCCGTGGGGTACGGCGAGGGCGAGCTCCTCGAGAAGTGGGCCCGCGACTCCAAGATCCTCGACATCTTCGAGGGCACCCAGCAGATCCAGCAGCTGATCATCGCCCGTCGCGTGCTCGGCCTCTCCAGCGCCGAGCTCAAGTAGCGCCCGGCTCCCTGAACCACCCTCGTCCGCCGGCCGTCCGGGGGGGAGGCCGGCGGACGACGGTGTCGTGTCCGCCCCGGACTACGACAGGTCGGTGCTGCTCGGCGGCAGCTGCGCGCCCGGCGTCTCGTCCGGGGTGGGGCCGTCGGTGCCGACGTTCTCCGCGATGTCCGCGGGCGTCGCCGGGGGCGGCGGCGTGGTCGGCGTCGGCTCGGGAGCCGTGTCCGCCGCGGGGCTGTTCGGCTCCGCGGGCTTCTCCGCCGGCTTCTTCTCCGCGGGCTTCTCCGCGGGCTTCTCCGACGCCGGCGCCGTCGTGGCCGGGGCCTTCTTGGCCGGGGCCTTCTTGGCCGCCGGAGCCTTCGTGGCGGGAGTGGCCTTCTTCGCGGTCGCCTTCTTCGTGGCCGCGGGTGCCTTCTTCGTCGCAGCAGACCCAGACGTGGTCGCGGCCGGGGCCTCCGCGGTGGTGGCCGTGGTCGCCTTCTTCGCGGCGGGCGCCTTCTTCGCCGCAGGCGCA
This sequence comes from uncultured Nocardioides sp., assembly GCF_947489365.1. Classification (GTDB taxonomy): domain Bacteria; phylum Actinomycetota; class Actinomycetes; order Propionibacteriales; family Nocardioidaceae; genus Nocardioides. The sequence continues at coordinate 229,613 of NZ_CANLDB010000004.1, read as the reverse complement.
GTCTTCGTCGCCGGGGCCTTCTTCGCCGCAGACGCAGTCTTCGTCGCCGGCGCCTTCTTGGCGGTCGCCTTCTTCGCGGGGGTGGCCGTCGTCGTCGCCGGGGCCGCGGTGGTCTCCTCGACGGTCCGGGCCGCGGCGGTCGTCGTGGCGGCGGTCTTCTTGGCCGTCGTCTTCGCGGCCTTCTTGGCGGCGGTCTTCTTGGCGGCGGTCTTCTTGGTGGGCTGGGCGACCTTCTTCGCCGGCGGCGTCGCGGCCGCGGCGGACGCGGAGTCACCGCGGGCGGAGGCGGGCTCGGGGGTACGCGTCGGAGCGGACGACGAGGCCGAGTCGCCGGACCCGGAGTCCGGGACCACGCGCGAGCGGACGGCCTCGACGGCCTCGCCGGCGAGACCGACGGCCGTGCGGCCCACGCCGATGCCGACGTCGGTGGCCGTGCTCAGGGTGTCCTTCGCCGCGTCCTTGATCTTGTTCAGCGGGTTCTTTCGCGCCACGTGACGCTCCTGTCTGTCGGGCCGAGGGGGATCCCTCCCGGAGTCAAGCATGCCCGCCGGGCGGGCCTGTCGTACGACACGGGGCCCAGGATGCCGCCTCAGGACAGGGGTTTGAACGGGTCGTGCTGGCTGAGGATCGCCTCGACGCGGGCCTGGTCGAGACGTGTGACGACCTGCTGGGACTCCTGGTGGTCCCGGACGCACTTGGCCAGGGTGAAGGTCGAGGTCGTGAGGTAGAGGAGGCCGAGACCGATGAAGGCGCGGACCCACGGGTCGACCGGGAGGTAGAAGACCGAGCCGACCATCGTGAGCAGCGCCAGGGCGAACGAGAGCGCGGCCTGGGCGTAGAAGGCGGTGGTGGTGCTGCTGGGCGGGGTGGAGGTGTCCTTGCTCATGCCGACGAGGATCCTGCTCGGGAGGGACGCGCGGAGCCGTCGGCCTACTCGACTCCCTGAGCCCGCGTACTCAAGGATGACCCTCATGAGCCTGTACGCCGTCCAGCCGGCCCGTCGTACGCGGCAGATCGTCTCCGACGTGCTCTACGTCCTCGTGCTCGCCGCGGCCGTGTGGCTGGCGCTGCGGGTCAACGACGCGGTGCTCGGGCTGACCGGACCCACCAGCGACGTCGGGGACGCCGGGCGCGACCTCGGCGGCGGCCTGCAGGACGCGGGCGACTTCCTGGGCGGCATCCCGCTGATCGGCGACCAGATCGCCGACGAGGTCGCGGTGCCGTTCGACCGGGCCGCGGCCGGCGCCGACTCCATGGCCTCGGCCGGGGACGACGCGTCCGCGGCCATCGAGCGGCTGGCGTTCTGGCTCGCCGTGGTCGTGGCGGCCATCCCGATTCTCGCGGTGAGCGTGCAGTACCTGCCCGGCCGCATCGGCTTCGTCCGCGAGGCCCTCGCCCTGCGCCGCCTCGGCGGTCGCGGCCTCGGGCCGGCCGAGCTCGACCTGCTGGCCCTGCGTGCCCTCACCCGCGAGCCGCTCGCCGTCCTGCGTGGGCTCGGCGACGACGTCGCGGCCCGCTGGCGGGAGGGCGACCCCGCCGTCGTCCGTGACCTCGCGGCGCTGGAGCTGCGAGCCTGCGGTGTCCGCGCCCCCGCGTCCCCGCCGTCCGGGCCCGCCTCCGGACGTCCCGTTCCGCCCCCTGGTCCGCCAGGTGGTTCCACCACCGCCATCCGACGACCGGCACCACGAGAGGACCGCCCGTGACCACCCAGGACACCGACGACGCCCGCACCGACACCATCATCTCGACCCTCAACGACGCCTTCGCGCCGCTGATGAAGGCCGACCCGGCCGCGTTCCGCGTGAAGTACCGCAAGATGGCCGCCGACCCGCACGCGTTCTACCGCGGCACCGCGTGCCTGTACTACGCCGACGTGACCGCGGCCGAGGACCCGTACGTCGACGAGCGCAGCGGCCGGATCTGGGTCCACGGCGACCTCCACGTCGAGAACTTCGGCACCTACCTCGACTCCGACGGCCGTCTGGTCTTCGACGTCAACGACTTCGACGAGGCCTACCTCGGCAGCTTCACCTGGGACCTGCGTCGCTTCGCCGCCTCCCTGGCGCTCGTGGGCTGGCAGAAGGCGCTGCCGACCGAGGAGGTGCGGAAGATGATCCGGACCTACCTGCGCGGCTACCTCAGCCAGGTCGACCACTACCGCGAGGTCGCCGACGACCAGGACTTCGCGCTGCGCCTCGACAACACCGAGGGGCCGATCCACGACGCGCTGCAGGAGGCGCGGGAGCAGAGCCGGTCAGCGCTGCTGGCCAAGTCGTCGACGGTGACCGGCGGCTCACGGGTCTTCCGTGAGGACGCGACCACCCGCCGGCTGCCCGCGAAGGAGCGCCGCACCGTCGAGAAGGCCTTCGACGCCTACCTCGACACCATCCCGGCGGACAAGCGCTTCGACCGCGACCTCTTCTACCGGGTCCACGACATCGTGGGGAAGTCCGGCTTCGGCATCGGCAGCGCGGGCCTCCCGGCGTACAGCGTCCTGGTCGAGGGACACAGCGAGGCCCTCGAGAACGACGTCCTCCTGTCGATGAAGCAGGCCAACACCCCCGCCATGGGCCGCTTCGTCGAGATGGGGGACGTCGAGCGTTACTTCGACCACGAGGGACACCGGACCGTCGTGTCGCAGCGGGCGCTCCAGGTCCACACCGACCCGTTGCTGGGCTACACGGAGATCGACGGTGTCGGGTACGTCGTCTCCGAGGTGTCGCCGTACGAGATCGACCTCGACTGGGACGACCTCGTCGAGCCCGACGAGATCAAGGCCGTCGTCGAGGACCTCGGTCGCGCGACCGCGAAGATCCACTGCGCCTCCGACTCCGACTCCGACCAGACGCTCGTCGACTTCCAGGTCGAGGACGCCGTCGAGAAGAGCCTGCGGTCGCGTCGCCGGGAGTTCACCGAGTGGGTCGTGGACTTCGGGATCTCCTACGCCGGCCAGGTGCGCGCCGACCACGCGCTGTTCGTCGAGGCCTTCCGCGAGGGACGGGTGGGCGTCAGCGCCACCTGAGGCCACTCGGCCACTCCGCGGCCGGGCTGATTGTGTAACAATCGTCCGTGCGATCGACGCCCCACCTCGCCGTGCTCGCGGCCGCCGTCTGCTTCGCGACCACCGGCAGTGCCGTGGCCCTCGCGGACGTGGACGCGTCGTCGATGGCGGTCGGCGCGCTGAGGGTGCTCGTCGGCGGCGGCGTCCTCGGGGTGGTGGCGCTGCTCGCGGCCCGAGGACGTCGCCGTGCGGACCCGGCGGCGCCCCGGCGGGCGGGGCCCGGTCTCGGGCTGGCCGCGGTGGGCGCCCTCGGGGTGCTCGCCTACCAGCCCACCTTCTTCGCGGGGACGGCGGCGAACGGCGTCGCGGTCGGCACCGTCGTGGCCCTCGGCACCGCCCCGATCGCGACCGGCGTCCTCGAGGGCGTGGTCCGTCGTCGGGCGCCCGGCGCCCGCTGGGCGGTCGCGACCGCCGTGGCGCTCGCGGGCGTCGTCCTGGTCAGCGGCGCCGTCGGGGTCGACCCCGGGTCGGTCGACCCGCTCGGTGTCCTGGCCTCGGTCGGGGCGGGGGCGTCGTACGCGGTCTACGCGGTGGTCGGGAAGGTGCTGATGGACTCGGGGTGGGGCCCGACGGAGACGATGGGCTCCGTCTTCGGCCTCGCGGCCCTCGGCAGCGTGCCGCTGCTCGCCCTCACCGCGACGCCGTCCCTGCTCGGGGCCCGCGGGGTCGCCCTCGGGCTCTGGCTCGGCCTGGTCACCACCGCGGTGGCCTACCTGCTGTTCGGCTGGGGGCTCGCCCGGCTCCGCGCGACGACCGCGGCCACGCTCACCCTCGCGGAGCCGCTGACGGCCACGCTGCTCGGCCTCGTGGTGCTGGGGGAGCGGCTCACCCCCGCCGCCACCGGGGGTCTCGCGTTGATCGCGGTCGGCATCCTCGTGCTCACCGCCCCCGTCCGCGACCGGGAGCAGGCGCGTGCCGTCGCGCCGGCCTGACCCGGGGCCCACCTCCGCGGCGGTCCTGGCGGGCGCGCTGCGCGAGCAGATCCTCGACGGACGCCTCGCGGCCGGACAGCCGCTGCGGCAGGAGGAGCTGTCGGAGCGCCACGCCGTGTCCCGCCACACGCTGCGGAGCGCGTTGGCGACCCTGGTCGCCGAGCGACTCGTGGTCGCCGAGCCCTACCGCGGCGCGCGCGTGGCCGACCTCGACGACGACGCCCTCGTCGCGCTCCAGCAGCTGCGCTGCGCCCTGGAGACCGAGGCGGTCCGGCTGCTGCACGACGCCCACGGCGACGCCTGGCCCACCGCCGTCCGCGCCCCCGTCGAGGCCGCGCTCGCCGCCCTGGAGGCCGCCGAGCAGGCGGGCGACCCGGCCGCGACGGCCCGTGCGCACGCCGCCGTCCACCGCTCGCTGGTCGACGCGGCGGGCAGCCCCCGCATCAGCGAGGTCTGCGCTGGCCTCGACGCCGAGCTGCTCCTGCTGCTCCGCGGCGTGCGGCCGCACTACCCGCCCGGCGCCCTCGCTGCCGAGCACCGCGCCTACGTCGAGGAGGTGCGCCGCGGGGACACGGACGCCGTACGCCGGCACGTCGCGCGCTCCACCGCGCTGCTGCGCAGCGGCCGGGGGGCGCCTCAGCAGTGACCGGCGCCCGCTGCGGGCTCGCCCAGCAGCAGGTGGGGCGGGCGCCAGCCGCGGTCGGCGTACGCCGCCTCCAGCGCGGCGGCGACCCCGGGCAGGTGCTCGCGGCCGAGGAGGACCACGGCCGAGCCGCCGAACCCCCCGCCGGTCATCCGCGCCCCCAACGCGCCGTGGGCGAGGGCGACCTCGCAGGTGAGGTCCAGCTCGGCGCACGAGACCTCGTAGTCGTCGCGCAGGGAGGCGTGCGAGGCGTCCAGCAGGCGACCGAGCCCGACCCAGTCCTCGCCCTCGAGTGCGGCCACGGCGTCGTGGACCCGCCCGGTCTCCGTCACGACGTGGCCGGCGAGACGCCGCAGCCGGGCGTCCTCGAGCGTCGCGACCTGCTCGGGGGTGGCCCGGGCCAGGTGCTCGACGCCGAGGACCCGCGCCGCCTCAGCGGTCGAGGCCCGCCGCTCGGCGAACCCGCCGTCGGTGTGGGTGTGCGAGACGCGGGTGTCGACGACCAGCAGCGACAGCCCTGCGGCCCCGAAGGACGACGGCACACGCCGCCGGTGACCGTCGGCGAAGTCGACGAGCAGCAGCTCGCCGCGCCGGGCGTGCATGGCGACGGTCTGGTCCATGCCGCCGGTGGGCGCGCCCGCCATCTCCGACTCGGCGCGGACGCCGGCCGCGACGAGCCGGTCGCGCAGCGGGTCGTCCAACGGCAGCCCGAGGCACTCGGTGACGGCCACCCCGACCGCGCACAGCAGCGCCGCCGAGCTCGACAGCCCGGCGCCGGTCGGCACCGTGCTCGTGACGCAGAGGTCGAGCCCGCCGGCCAGCCCGTCCGCCATCCCGTCCGCGCCCATCGCCCACACCATCCCTGCGGCGTACGACGCCCAGCCGGGCACGGCGCCGGGGGCCAGGTCGGCGACGGCCCCGGTCCAGTCCTCGGCGGCCGGGTCGTCGCTGCGCAGCCGCAGGACGCCGTCCTCGCGGCGCCGGGCGGCGGCGTACGTGGCGTGGGGGAGCGCCAAGGGCAGCACGGGCCCGCCGTTGTAGTCGACGTGCTCGCCGATGAGGTTCACCCGGCCGGGGGCGCGGACCACGGCCTCCGGGCCCTGCCCGGTCCAGGCGGTGAACACCTCGCCCACGCGCTGCGCCAGGGCCATCGGTGAACCGGGGTCGAGGATCTCCACGGGACCCCAACCTAGTGCCGGCCCAGTCCCGGCCCGGTCCCGCCGTGACCTTCCGGGGACCGCGCCGTTGTCGTGGTGGGAGAGTCGTCGACGACAGGAGTGCTCCGATGCGCCGAACCGCGCGCACCGCGACGCTGGCAGTGGCCTCGGGGGCCGCGCTCGCGTCCATCTTCACCGCCCAGCTCACCGCCCAGGCCGCCCCGGCGCCCGCCGCCGCGGGTCAGCCGCTCGCCGAGGTGCAGGACTTCCTCGCCGGCGAGCTGGGTGACCTCGCCGCCGGCGACCGCACCACGGTCCTGGTCCACGGCACCGACCTCGCGGCCGCCGAGGCCGCGGTCGAGGCCACCGGCATGCGGACCGCGACCACGTTCGACGCCATCGGCGTCGTCGTCGCCCGCGGCACCGCGGAGCAGGTCGAGCAGGCCCGCACCGAGCCCGGCGTGACCTACCTCGAGGGCAACCAGCCGATCGCGTTCACGCAGGAGACCTCGAACATCGCCACGCGCGGCAAGGAGGCGGCCGAGACGCTCACCGGCGCCGACGGCACCGCCCTCACCGGCCGCGGCGTCAGCGTGGGCGTCATCGACTCCGGCGTCGACCCGAACCACCCGTACCTCCGCGACGCGGACGGCACCAAGGCCGTCGTCTCGAACCAGAAGGTGCTCTGCGACCCGTTCGAGGCGGCCTGCCAGGTGATCGACGTCGGCACCTCCGTCGACACCGACACCCTGTCCGTCGGCGGTCACGGCACGCACGTCACCGGCATCGCCGCCGGCCGCCCGACCGAGCTGACCGACGGCGGGAGGCTGCAGGGCGCCGCCCCGGGCGCCAAGGTGGTCTCTCTGTCGACCGGCGCGGCGCTGGTCATCGTCGGCGCCGACGCCGCCCTGAACTGGGTGCTGGAGAACCACGAGGCCCCCTGCGGCCCCGACGTCAGCGCGGCGCAGTGCCCGCCGATCAAGGTCACGAACAACTCCTACGGCCCCACCGGCGGCGGCGAGTTCGACCCGCAGTCCGCGACCGTCAAGCTCCAGCGCGCGCTGGCCGCCGAGGGCGTCGTGACCGTGTGGGCCGCCGGCAACGACGGCGGTGACGGCTCGCAGTCGCTGACGAACCCGCCCGGCCAGGACCCGACCGGCGGCATCCTCTCGGTCGCGTCGTACAACGACCTCGGGACCGGCACCCGCGACGGCGAGCTCAGCGAGTTCTCCTCCCGCGGTCGCGCCGGCGCGCAGGGCACCTACCCGGACGTGTCCGCCCCCGGCGACACCATCACGTCCTCCTGCCGCCCGTACCTGGTGATCTGCAGCACCGGGATGGACCCCCGCAACGGCCCGGGTGCCCTCGACATCGGCACCTTCAACACCATCAGCGGCACGTCGATGGCGGCCCCGCACGTCGCGGGCATCGTCGCCCAGCTGTTCCAGGACAGCCCTGACGCGACACCCGCGCAGATCGAGCAGGCGATCACCTCGACCGCCCACCAGTACGAGTTCGGCGCGCCGTACGAGGCCGGCGGCACGGGCGGCACCACGTCGTTCGACAAGGGCGCGGGCCTCGTCGACGTCGTCGCCGCCGCGAACGCGCTGAGCTGACCCACACGTCCGGACCGTCGGGGATCTCGGACCCCGACGGCACGGTGTCTCGGTGACCATCGGCCCCGGTCCCACCCCCGCTCCGCACGCGGGTGTGAGACTGGGGCCATGGTCGTTCCCGGGACGGAGGCGGACGGACCGTCCGAGGAGGCGGTCGCGCTCGCGCAGCGACTCCTCGACCTGGCCCGCGAGGGCGCGGCGGACGAGCTGCTCGCCTACGTCGACGCCGGTGTGCCCGTCGACCTCACCGACGCGCAGGGCAACACCCTGCTGATGCTCGGCGCCTACCACGGCCACCCGGAGGTCGTCCGGGGGCTGGCGCAGCGCGGCGCGGACGTCGACCGCCTCAACGACCGCGGCCAGTCGCCGCTCGCGGGCGCGGTGTTCAAGGGGGAGACCGACGTCGTCGCGGTCCTCCGCGACCACGGCGCCGACCTCGACGCCGGTCACCCCACCGCACGCGCGACGGCGGAGATGTTCGGCACGGACCTGTAGGTTCGCGACCCGTGCGCTTCCTGAACGACATCACCCCGCCGTACGACCTCACCTACGGCGACGTCTTCATGGCCCCGGCCCGCTCCGCGGTCGCCAGCCGGTACGACGTCGACCTGTCCACCGACGACGGGACCGGGGCGACGATCCCGCTCGTGGTGGCCAACATGACCGCCGTCGCGGGTCGCCGGATGGCCGAGACCACCGCCCGGCGGGGCGGCCTGACGGTGCTGCCGCAGGACATCCCGCTGCCGGTGGTCACCGAGGTGGTCTCCTGGGTCAAGGGCCGCCACCTCGTGTTCGACACCCCGGTGACGCTCGAGGCCACCCAGACCGTCGCCGAGGCGCTGTCGCTGCTGCCCAAGCGGGCCCACCGCGCGGCCGTCGTGGTGCAGGAGGTCGACGGGCAGGTCCGGCCCGTCGGGATCCTCACCGAGGAGGACTGCACCGACGTCGACCGCTTCGCCCAGGTCGGCCAGGTGATGACGACCGAGATGGTCACCCTGGCCGCGGACGCCGACCCCCGCACCGCCTTCGAGACGCTCGACCGGGGTCGCGTCCGCGTCGCCCCGGCCGTCGACGCCGACGGCCACCTGCTGGGCGTGCTGACCCGGGCCGCCGCGCTGCGCGCCACCGTCTACCGCCCCGCCACCGACGCCCAGGGCCGCCTCGCGGTCGCCGCCGCCATCGGCGTGAACGGCGACGTCGCCGGCAAGGCCCGCGCGCTCCTCGACGCGGGCGTCGACGCCCTCGTGGTCGACACCGCGCACGGCCACCAGGCGCGCATGCTCGAGGCGCTGGAGGCGATCCGCGCCCAGGACCCGTCGGTGCCCGTCGTGGCGGGCAACGTCGTCACCGTCGACGGCGTCCGCGACCTCGTCTCCGCGGGCGCCGACGTGCTGAAGGTCGGCGTCGGCCCGGGCGCCATGTGCACCACCCGGATGATGACCGGCGTCGGCCGCCCGCAGTTCTCCGCCGTCCTGGAGTGCTCCGAGGCGGCCCGCGCCCTCGGCGCCCGGGTCTGGGCCGATGGGGGAGTACGACACCCGCGCGACGTGGCCCTCGCCCTCGCCGCCGGGGCGTCGTCGGTGATGGTCGGGTCGTGGTTCGCGGGGTCCCACGAGTCGCCGGGCGACCTCGTCACGGACGCCGACGGCCGCGCGTACAAGACCTCCTTCGGGATGGCGTCGGCCCGCGCGGTGGCGAACCGCACCGGGGGCGAGTCGGCGTTCGACCGCGCCCGCAAGGGCCTCTACGAGGAGGGCATCTCCTCCGCACGGATGTACCTCGACCCGGCCCGCCCCGGGGTGGAGGACCTGATCGACGAGATCTGCTCCGGCGTCCGCTCCGCCTGCACGTACGCCGGCGCGTCGTCGCTGGCGGAGTTCCGCGAGCGCGCGGTGGTCGGGGTCCAGTCGGCCGCCGGCTACGCAGAAGGACGCCCCCTCCCCACCAGCTGGTGAGGAGAGGGCGTCCGGGTCGGGCGCCGGGTCCGGCTACGCCCTGCTCTGGTCCTCGACCACGACGTCGGAGCGCTCCGGGTCGTCGGCGGGGCCGGGCTCGGGGTTCTCCCCGGTGGGGCAGGGGCCCGGGTGGGTCCGTTGCCAGGCCTTGCTGACCGCGCCGGACTCGTCGCGCTCGACGTGGATCGCGAAGTCGTCGCCGTGCTGGGTCACCCCGGTCACGACCGCGTGCTCGATGGCGACACCGGCGAACTCCTTGCGCACCACCATCGGGTCGTTGCGGAGGTCCTTCACCAGCGAGACGCACAGCGCGGTCATCACGAACACGAACGGCAGTGCCACGACGATCGTGATGTTCTGCAACCCGGTCAGCGCGTCGGCGCCACCGGAGATGAGCATCACGGCCGCGACGGCCCCCGTCGCGATGCCCCAGAAGATCACGGTCGGCTTGCTGGGCTCGATGGTGCCGCGCTCGGACAGCGTGCCCATGACGATCGACGCGGCGTCCGCGCCGGACACGAAGAAGATCGCGACGAGCAGCATCACCACGACGCTGGTGAGCGTCGCCCACGGCAGCTCGGCGAGGGTGTTGAACAGCTGCGACTCCTGGCCCCCGGCCCCGGCGATGTCGACGCCGCTCTCCTGCAGGTCGATGGCCGTGCCACCGAAGATCGCGAACCAGACGAGGCTCACGACGCTCGGGACGAGCAGGACGCCGGTCACGAACTGGCGGATGGTCCGACCCCGCGAGATGCGGGCGATGAACATGCCGACGAACGGCGTCCAAGACATCCACCAGGCCCAGTAGAAGATCGTCCAGCTGGCCAGCCACTCGTCGACCGCCGCGCCCTCCGCGCCGGAGCGGGCCGACATCATCGGCAGGTCGGCGGCGTAGGTCCCGAGCGAGGTCGGGAGCAGGTTCAGGATGAAGATGGTCGGTCCGACGATGAACAGGAACGCCGCCAGCAGCAGCGCCAGCACCATGTTGATGTTCGAGAGCCACTGGATGCCGCGGGCGACGCCGGACACGGCCGAGACCACGAACGCGGCGGTCAGCACGGCGATGATGCCGACGAGGACGCCGTTGCCGACCTCACCGATCCCGGCGACGATCTCGAGGCCCGAGGTGATCTGCAGGGCACCGAGGCCGAGCGAGGCGGCGGAGCCGAACAGCGTGGCGAAGATCGCCAGCATGTCGATGACCTTGCCGCCCGGGCCGTGGACCCGCTTGCCGAGGAGCGGCTCGAAGGCCGCGCTGATGAGCTGCTTGCGGCCCTTGCGGAACGTGCCGTAGGCGATCGCGAGACCGACCACCGCGTAGATCGCCCAGGGGTGCAGCGTCCAGTGGAACAGCGTCGTCGCCATCGCGGTCTGCGCGGCCTCGGGGTTGCCCGCCGCGCCCGTGCCGGGCGGGGGAGCGGTGAAGTGCGAGATCGGCTCGCTGACGCCGTAGAACATCAGGCCGATGCCCATGCCGGCGCTGAACATCATCGCGATCCAGGACACGGTCCGGAACTCGGGCTTCTCGCCGTCGCGACCGAGCGTGATGTTGCCGAAGCGGCTGGCCGCGAGCCACAGCACGAAGATCACGAAGCCGGTGGCGGCCAGCACGAACAGCCACCCGGCGCCGCCCATGGTGCCGTTCAGCGCGGTCTGGGCGCTGCCGGACAGGCTGCTCGTGTCGACGACCCCCCAGACGCAGAAGGCGATCGCCAGGACGGCGGTGACGCCGAACACGACCTTGTCCATCGGGTGCCGGGCCTCGTCGACCGGGTGGTCCACGTCGAGGGCCGGGTGCGTCCGGACGGACGGCTGGTGCATGGCCCGGCTCAGCGCGCCCTTGGCCCGCTCCGTGCGGCTCGAGTGCGGCTTCTCCTGAGAGCTCTCGGGGCCCTCGTTGCCCGTGCGGGGCGTCTGGTAAGTCGTCATGCAGTCCTCTCCGGCGGGGGCGAGGACGGCGTGCCCCGAGTGCGGCCCGAGTCGGCAGCGAAGCGGTCCACGCTGTCCAATTGTTGCCTCAGCAAAGTTGTGCAGCGAGGTGCAACGGTACGCCTGTCGCCCGGATAGCTCGACCCGCACAGTCACGGGACGACCACGACGAGACCGCCGTCACCCGGCGAGCGACGGCGGCCCACGCTCAGTTCAGGGGGCGGGTGCCGTCCGGAAGGCCGCCGTCCGCGTGCACCGACTCCACCAGCTCGGCGAGCGCCGTCAGGGCGACGCGCTGCGACCACGGGCCGTACGAGACCCGCGCGACGCCCAGCTCGGCCTGGCGCGACAGGGCCACGGAGCCGGGCACGGCGATGGTCGTCAGCCGCTGGGGGCCGAAGGCGTCGACCAGGGTCCGGATCTGCTCCTCGTCCAGCTTGCCGGGCACGAAGACGACCGGCGCGCCGGCGTCCAGGTAGGCCTTCCCGCGGGTGACGGCCTCGGCCAGCGGGTCCTCGGCGCCCCGGACGAACGCGTCGGTGCGGGCGTTCAGCACGAAGTCGCCCACACCCTCGGCAGCCGCGGCGGCCATGACGGCCTCGACCTGCGCGGCGGCCTCGGCGACCGGCTTCAGCTGGTCCTCGAGGTTCGCGCCGACGATGCCGACGCCGATGGCCTTCCGCACCGTGGCGGCGGCGTCGCCGTACCCGCCCTCGAGGTCGGCGCTGACCGGCAGGTGCGTGGACCGGGCGATGAGGCCGACCTCGGCGATCATCTCGTCCACGGGGATGTTCTCGCCGTCCTCGTAGCCGCGCGAGGCGGCGATCGAGTGGCTCGCGGTCGCGAGCGCCCGGGTGCCGTCGAGGTCGGTGACGACCTGGGCGGTGATCGCGTCCCAGACGTTGACGACGGTGAGCAGCTCGGGGTCGGTGTGGAGACGCAGCAGGGCGGTGGCCTTGTCGGAAGTCATGCCTCCGACAAGGCGCACCGCCCTGTGCTTGTTCCGTCGCCGAGGTGGTCAGTCAGCTCACCGGGTCTCGACCCGCCCTCGCGACCTCATCCTTCGGTCGCGGGCTCGCTCGACCTCCTCGCGTTGATTCCGCTCTCGTTCCTCGAGCGGTCTCAGGCTCGGACGTGATCAGCCCTGGATGTCGTACCGGTCGAGCATCATCACCTTGTCCCACGCGGCGACGAAGTCCCGGACGAACTTCTCCCCGGCGTCCGCGCTGGCGTAGACCTCGGCGACGGCGCGGAGCTCGGAGTTCGAGCCGAAGACCAGGTCCACCCGGCTACCGGTCCACCGCTGCTCGCCGGTGGCGGCGTCGGTGGCCACGAAGCCGTCCTCGTCACCCTCGACCTCGTGCCACTCCAGGCCGGGGGCGAGGAGCTGGGTGAAGAAGTCGTTCGACAGCACGCCGACGCGGTCGGTGAGCACGCCCTTCGGGTTGTCGCCGGTGTTCGCACCGAGGACCCGCAGACCGCCGACGAGCACGCTCATCTCCGGGGCGGAGAGACCGAGCAGGTTGGCCCGGTCGACCAGGCGGTACTCGCCGGGCAGGCGGCCCCCCTTGCCGAGCACGTTGCGGAAGCCGTCCGAGTCGGGCTCGAGCCACGCGAAGGAGTCCACGTCGGTCTGCTCCTGCGTGGCGTCGGTGCGGCCCGGGGTGAACGGCACGGTGACGTCGACGCCGCCGTCCTTGGCGGCCTTCTCCACGGCGGCGACGCCGCCGAGGACGACCAGGTCGGCGAAGGAGACCTTCGTCTCGCCCTGGGCGTCGAAGTCGGCCTTGACGCCCTCCAGCACCCGGATGACGCGGTCGAGCTCGTCGGGGTCGTTCGCGGCCCAGCCGCGCTGCGGCTCGAGGCGGATGCGACCGCCGTTGGCGCCACCGCGCTTGTCGCTGACGCGGTGCGAGGACGCCGCGGCCCACGCCGCCTTCACCAGCTGGGACACGGTGAGCCCGGAGTCCAGGACCTGCTGCTTCAGCGCAGCCACGTCGGCGTCGGTCACGAGCGGGTGGTCGACGGCCGGGACCGGGTCCTGCCACAGCAGCTCCTCCGACGGCACCTGGGGGCCGAGGTAGCGCTGGATCGGGCCCATGTCGCGGTGCGTCAGCTTGAACCAGGCGCGCGCGAAGGCGTCCGCGAACTCGGCCTCGTTCTCGTGGAAGCGCTGCGAGATCTCCTTGTAGACCGGGTCGGCGATCAGCGCGATGTCGGAGACCAGCATCGTGGGACGCCGGTTCATCTCGCCCGTCTCGGGGTCGGGGATGGTGTTTGCCGCCTCGTCGCCCTTGGCCTCGAACTGCCACGCGCCGGCGGGGGACTTGGTGAGCTCCCACTCGTGCTTGAACAGGTTGTCGAAGTAGCCCATCGACCACCGAACGGGGGTGGAGGTCCAGGTGACCTCGAGGCCGCTGGTGATGGTGTCGCGACCCTTGCCGGAGTTGAACTTCTGCTTCCAGCCCAGGCCCTGCTCGGTGATGGACGCACCCTCGGGCTCCGCGCCGACGTACTCGTCGGGGTCGGCGGCACCGTGGGTCTTGCCGAAGGTGTGACCGCCGGCGATCAGCGCGACGGTCTCCTCGTCGTTCATCGCCATCCGGCCGAAGGTCTCGCGGATGTCGCGCGCGGAGGCCAGCGGGTCGGGGTTGGCGTTCGGGCCCTCGGGGTTCACGTAGATGAGGCCCATCTGGACGGCGCCGAGCGGCTTCTCGAGCTCACGGTCGCCGGTGTAGCGCTCGTCGCCGAGCCAGGTGCGCTCGGGACCCCAGTAGACGTCCTCGTCGGGCTCCCACACGTCGGCGCGGCCGCCGGCGAAGCCGAAGGTCGAGAAGCCCATGGTCTCCAGCGCGCGGTTGCCGGTGAAGATGATGAGGTCGGCCCAGGAGACCTGGCGGCCCCACTTCTGCTTGACCGGCCACAGCAGACGGCGGGCCTTGTCCAGGTTGCCGTTGTCGGGCCAGCTGTTCAGGGGCGCGAAGCGCTGCATGCCGGCGCCCGCGCCACCGCGGCCGTCCCCGACGCGGTAGGTGCCGGCGGAGTGCCAGGCCATCCGGATCATGAAGCCGCCGTAGTGGCCGAAGTCGGCGGGCCACCAGTCCTGCGAGGTGGTCAGCACGGCGTCGACGTCGCGGGCCAGCTCGTCGAGGTCGACGCGCTGGAACTCCTTCGCGTAGTCGAAATCGGCGTCCATCGGGTCCGCGACCTGCTGGTGCTTGCGCAGGATCCGCAGGTTCAGCTGGTTGGGCCACCAGTCGGTGTTGTCGGCGCTCTCGGTCGGGTGACCCATGGCACCGGAGTGGACGGGGCAGCCCCCGGCCTCCTCGGTGTTCATGTCGGCCTCGACGGTCTCGTGGTCCTGCTGCGACACGGGCGATCCTCCTGCGTACGTCGGGTGCGGGGCTGGTCCCCACTCTGCCTCACTTTCTGGAACGATTCCAGATCTGTCCGTCACAGGTTTCACCGGGCGGGGGGCACGGGCCGTCGCGCCGGTGGGCAGGCCCCTCCGTGCCCGTCGTCCGTCCGCCGGTTCGGAGCCTCCGAGCCGTCGTCCTGCTGCTGCCGGCGGCGGTCGCGGCCTCGGGCGAGGTCGCGCCGCCCTGAAGCGGGCCGGCGGTCTCCCGGAGGAGCGTCAGAAGCCCGCCTCGTCGGCGTACGGCCAGTTCTGGGCCAGGGGAAGGGCGCGCTCCACCTGGTACGGCGAGTTCTGCCAGAACAGCCACGGCCGCCCGAACCACAGGTAGGCGTCGACGTACTGGCGGGCGAGGCGGCGGGTCTCGGCGTCGAGGCCCCACGTCGCGGCGTCCACGTCCGCGGTCGGGGGGATGCCGAGCTGCACGCAGGTGTCGCCCGGCGCCGGCGTGGGGGTCGTGCACACCCGCGCGTTGTCGGCGATGGTGTTCTCGCCGCTGCCGCGGTAGGTGCCGAACTCGAACGGGTTGCCGTTCGACGAGGTGTTGATGACCCCGGTCTTGCCCGGCATGCCGCGGGCGGCGAGCGCCTGCGACAGGTCGGCCACCCGGCGTACCTCGTCCTCGGTCGCCGCGAAGTGGGTCGAGTTCAGCGCCACCCCGTCGGCGTGCTCGATGCCGGCCGGGATCAGGTAGCGCAGGACGCTGTCCACGCCGCCCTGGCCGGGGTGCGGCCAGTCGGAGGCGCCGGCCTCGAGGTAGACGGTCGTGTTCGGCAGCTCCGAGAGCACCTCGGCGGAGTAGTCGACGAGGCTGGTCGCCACGCCCTCGGGACCGTCGGGTGCGCACAGGGCGAAGGTCAGGTCGGGCTGGAGGACGATCGCGGTCGGGGTGTCGCCGATCGTGGCGGCGACCCGGTCGAACCAGTCGCGGTACGACGCCGCCTGCTCCGCCGTCGGCGCCCGCTTGCAGGAGTCGGTGTACCAGGGGTCGAGCCGGAACAGCGTCATCTGGACCAGGGCGTCGGGGTCGCCGTCCTGCGAGTTCTCGATGTACTCGGCGATCCGTCCGGCGATCTGGTCGTTCGGCATCCACGCCCCGAACCACATGGCCTTGGGGGTCAGGGCGATGCGTCCGAGCATGTCGCGGGTGGCGCCGGTCGCCTGCGTGTACGGCGGGTGCGCGTGGTCGCCCGGACCGGTGTAGCTGCCCCAGGGGTGGGCCTCGAACGGGTTCTCCGACATCGCCCGGGCCGCGCGGGCGGCCTTGCGCGCCGACGTCCGGGCCTCGGGGGTCTGCAGGCCGGGCGGCACCGTCAGCTCCGGCTCGCGCGGGCGGCGTTGCGGGCGCTCCGTGGCCCGGGGAGCCGGGGTGGCCTCCGGGGTGGCCTCCGGGGTGGCCTGCGGGGTGGCGGCCGTGGTCGCCTCGGTCGCCGCGACGGGGGAGTCCTCACCGCTCGCGCGCGTCACCGTCCACACGAGACCGGCGACCAGCAGCAGGGCGACGACGGCGGCGACCGTCCCCAGCACGGCCCGGCGGTCCGCCAGGACGTCGAGGTCGCCTCCGGGTCCGTTCGTCACCGGGTCAGGGTAGGTCGCGGGCGGTCGGGCCCGCGGCGGCACCCGTCTTGCGAGAACCTTGTACCCCCGAGCCGATGTGTGAGGGGGGCCGAGGGCGTCTACTGGGCATCTCGGAAGGGAAGTGCCGATGAGCACCTGGATCGTCCTGGCCACCGTCCCGTCGACCGTCTTCGACGTCTACGACGTCACCGAGGTGCTGGACGAGCTCGCCGACCTGACGCCCATGCTCGACGGGGGCACCGCCGACCCGCTCACCGGACGGCGGCGGCCCTGGCAGGTCACGGTCGACGTCCCCGCCCCGACGGCGCACGGGGCGGCCACCACGGGGGTGGACGCCGTCGAGGCCGCGTTCGGCCGCCGGGCGCTCGGCTTCGAGGTGATCACGCACGCCGAGCACGACGCCCGCGCGGCCCAGGCCCTCGAGGACCTCCGACGCGGCGTGGTGCCGGCGGCCCCGTGGACGGGGCCCTGCGTCCCGTGATGCTGGTGATGCTGGGTGTCCGAGGGGGGACCTGAACCCCATTCGCCGTCGCGGCCCAGTCGCCTGTTGTGGCTCTGACCTGCACGTTCTCTGCGGTTGTAGTCGGTAGTAGCCCCTTGCTGACGCTACAAGTGGGTACACCGTACCCACCGCGCGGCAGCCTTGAGACGAACCGGCGGCCGGGACCCTCGGCTTGTCGCTACCGCCGGTGGTGGCTGCATTCCCAGCGCATGACGAGGCCGACAAAAGGCCCCGGCCGGCGGCGTTAGCTGTCGACCGAGGCCTTCGGGTGTGGTCAGGACTCAGTACCAGTAGCCGTACTTCGACTCCACCCGCCAGGTCCCGTTGCGGCGCTCGTAGTTGACGTTGACATAGCTGAACCGGCCGGCGTTGTACTCGCGGCTCTGATAGGCCGGGACCTCTCCGCCACAGCATCCGGAGGAGAAGTAGGTCTGCTTGCCGCCAATTCCGAAGATACGGTGAACGCGCTGCATAGGCATGTTCTTCTTGACTCGTCGGAACTCCTTGCGGGTGGCGATGCCGCGCTTCGCCTGAGTCTCAGCTCCGGCAGAAGAAGCTGCCGCGGGTGCGGCGCTAGCCATGGCCGGCGATACACCAAGCAGCAGAGCGGTGGACAGCAGGGCTCCGAGGAGCGCGGCGAAGATCTTGTTCATTTGAAACCCCCACGTCGCCGCGTAACGACAGGCCCCGAGTGGGCGATGCGTCGTGGCAGACGCCGAATAGTAGACACGCCCAACGAGTTTGACCTAGCCGACGTCGGCGGCCGATTCTCCGCTCCCTCGGAAGACGTGTGAGGGCGCAGTTCACCGGGGCGAAAGGACTGCGGATGTCACCTATGATGCCGCTCTACCGACATGGGAGACCGATGAGACGAGCCATCGCAGGCGCGCTGCTGCTGACCGGACTGACGGGCTGTGGCGGCGGCAGCAACACCGCGGCCGAGCAACCTTCGGAGACTGTGACGGTCATCGAAGCGCCAGACGGCGACACCCTGATCGAGGGCGACCCCAAGGACCTCGAGACCTACGGCGACGACTTCGACTTCAGTGACGAGATCGTGGTGGGTGACACCTTCGAGACGGTCATCCCGCCCAACACCTTCAGCGACGACTCCCAGCCGCCCTCCTACGTCGAGATGACCTTGACCGGCATCCGCTATGAAGACAGCACCAACACCCGCGGCAACGTGTACGCCATCCTCGATTTCGAGGCCGAGAACATCGGTGAGGAGGCAGCGGACCTGCGGTCGTTTGGGTTCGACTGGGCGAACGACGAGCAGCTGGTCGACACAGATGTCGGCGTGTTCTGTGAGCCCGAGCTCGAGTACGACCTTCAGCCGGGTCAGCGGACCATCGGGTGCAGCATGGTCGACGTTCCTCGAGAGCCCGCGACGTTGACATTCAACGGCATGGACAAGTCGATCACGATCGGCATCGACCCGCCCGCCTAGCGTCTGCTGTCGGCGCCCGGTCGTAGCGTCCTGGCCATGAGCGCCCCCTCAGCCACCCAGCCGGCAGTCGAGCCGTTGACCGACCAGCAGCGCGCCGTCCTTGAGATCGAGCGCATCCAGTGGCCCGCCACCCAGGCCACCGCTCAGGGCCCGATGATCAGCCCGCACAAGCGGGGCGTCATCTTCGACTCCCTCGGGATCTCCGAGACCCGGTACGCGATGATCCTCAACGCGCTCCTGTCGAACCCCGCCGCCGAGGCCTACGACCCGCACCTGATCCACCGACTCCAGTGGATCCGCGGCGCCTGCCGGCAGCGGACCCTGGGCCGCCGGCCGGTCTGAGCCCGTCGCGCTCAGCTCCCGGCCCGAGTACCGTCCGCCCCATGCTCTGGGTGCTGCTGATCCTCTTCGTCTTGCTCGCCGTCGTCGGTGGAGGCCTGTACCTGATCATCCGCACCGCTGTGCGGCACGGGAACCGCTGACCTCGCTCGGGTTTCTACGCTGGAGGTCGTGACCGTCACCCTCCCCGCGCACGTCTGGCTGGTCGACCACTCCACGAACAGCCGGAAGCCGCCGATGATCGCGCTGCTCCTCGAGTGGCGTCGCGTCGAGCACGACGGGCCCGCGCACTCTCGAGCCGCCGAACCCCACTGGCGGGGCCTCGTCGCGGTCGCCTACCAGGGCGGAGCGATGAGGGTGTGGTGGGAGCGAGCTGAGGTGCTGTCCCCTCTGGATGCCTGGGCGACGCCGGTCTGAGCCCGTAGGCTCCGGCGGATGGGGATGGACGAGCTGGGCCAACCCCGCACGCGAAAGGGTCGTCGCGCCTTGGACCGCGCCCGACGACGGCGCGACGACTCGTACAGACCGATCGATGACGACCATCCCGGACACTCCGTCAAGTTGACGCTCGCCGACGGCGGGGGAGAGATCGACCTGTTTGTCGGTCGCAGCAAGGGGGCCCGCACCGTCGCGGAGTACCGCTGCAAGAGCTGCGGGCACGAGTGGACCGAGAACGAAGACGTCGTCGTGGGTAACAGCGCCGTGTCGACCGCGGGAGTCGAGATCCACACCGAGCGCATCTTCTCTTCGATGTGCCCCCGATGCGGCGGCATGGGCATGGGCATCAACGTCTACGAGGCCTCGGACAACGAGCACGCAATCGCGGGCTTCGCGATCGACGGGCCCGACGGCCAGGCATGGATCGACTCTGTTCTGCACGAACTCCGATCCCTGCAGGAAGGTGCCACCTTCGATGAGGTCCTGTCTGTCCTGGGGCGAGAACCTCGCGCCGCATTCGTCCGCGAATACCTCATCGCCAACCGCGGCAAGCTCGTCGACCGCGGCATCGCGCTCGCAGGCTTGGCCATCGCCCTCCTGAGTTACCTCCACGTGACGGCGGATTCGCCCGAGCCACCCACCTACGACCAGATCGAGCGCATCATCGAGCAGCTCGAGAACGAGCCCGACGACAGGTCACCCGGCAGCCAGGAACCCCGCCGGGGCGACAGGCGAGATGGCGATCCTGGTTCTGCTGGCAAGCGATGACCGAGTGGCTCACCTACCTCGAGGCCACCCGCCGCCTGGGCGTGACGCCGGGCACGGTACGAGAGATGCTCAACCGCGGCGACCTCGTCCGTCGGCCGGGTGCGCGGGACCAGGACAGGCGCCGGCGGGACCCCGCCGTCAATGCAGCGTCCGTAGAGAGGCTCCGCGCGACTCGGGAGCAGCGACGCGCCGAGCGGGCCGCGGCCGCCGAGCGCGCAGCCATCCGCGGCACCCCACCCGACGATGAGCACGTGTGGCTCAACGACCACGCGGCCGCGGCCGTCCTCCGCGTGTCCCGCTCCTGGGTGAAGCTGCGCGCGTGGGAGGGGCGGATCCCTGCGACGAAGCACGGCGGCAGGTGGTGGGTCCGTCGTGACCACGCCGAACAGTTAGCTCGGGTGCGGGCCGCGGTCGATACGTGGAAAGAGGTTCCGGATTGACTCGCCGTCTTCGTGAATGACATCTGCGTCGTAGGGGTGGACGACGCGGGCGGAGAGGCGGTAGCTCCCGCTCGGTCCGGCGGTCAGCAAGCGACGTGTGGTCAGGCACTGCACCTGGTAGTCGTCCGCATAGAGCATCCCGACGAGGCTGTCGAGCAATCCCTTGACGAGGTTGTCGACGTCCATATGCCCCCGGGACCGGGGGACGATGGAGAGGATGGTCAGACAGAGCTGCTGGTCTGCGACTGGGCGGTGCCAGTTCCGTTCGGCCAGGCCTTGCGCCACCGCGCTCTTGTTGGTCTGCCGATCCCGGGTCGACTGGGCAGTCCATGGTTCGACGTTGATCGAAGCCTGCATCGACAACAGCGGGACGCCCGGGCTGGTCTCCACTTCCTCGCAACACCTGCACGTGAAGGGTGTCAGCGTCAGTGACTTCTCGCTCGGCGTGCGATGAAGTAGATGGCGCAGAGTCCGGTCGGCCATGACGACGGAGAGTGCGTCGTTACGGGCCTGGTGGTCGTGGAACCAGATGGAGACGGCCGCGCGTTCATGAGCGGTAGGCGGCCTGCTGAGCGTGGTGTCGTAGTCACGCTCGAAGGCCGCCCACACGAGTTCGAGCCGGGTGTCGGGAGGCAGGTGTGAACTCGCAATGACCTGCTGCTCAAACTGCGGCCAGTCCACCCGGGGGATTCTCGCATCAGCCGGGAGGTGACTAGGGCTGCCGAACAGTAAAGGCCCCCGCGCGGCAGTAGCCAAGCGGGGGCGTGTCCTACATCTGGCGCTTAGGAACTGACTACCTCGGCCCAGCGGCCCCCGCGGTCACCTGCGGGGCGGTGTCCGGGGCGCCTTCCGGCGGCGGGATCGGATACACAAGGCGGAGCTGCGGTCGGTCCCGCTGCCTCCACCGCCCGCGTAGCGAGAACGTCTAGCCTGAGCCGTCGTGAGCATGGGGCAAGGAACGGCAGAGACCGCCGTCGACCTGGGCGGGTTCGACGGCGTGCTGGCGTGGATCACCGCTCTGGCTGCCGTCGCTGCGGCGTTGAACACCTACCGCAATCTCAGGATCAGTCAGCGGAGCTACCAGCAGAGCCTTGATCAGGGACGTGTTGCGCAGGCGCGCCAGGTTTGGGCAAACCCGACGGGCCGCTTTGGTGTGAAGGCCGGCGGATCAGCGACTGCTGCGCACGACCGCCATGACCTCCTTGGTGTCCCCTACGGCACCTTCGTCTTCGGCGACCGGCCAGACGACTACACCCGCGGCGTCGATCAGGACGGCGTGGTGGGCTCGATCCACAGCGCCGCGACGACCTACGTCGGCGTCAAGCTGCACAACGCGAGCGACGCCCCGATCGGCAGGCTCAGCGTCAAGGTCGAGATTCCTCGTCGCATGTGGGATCGGTCTGGCGTCCGGCGCGAGGGGCCTCGATGGCTTGAAGGGCGCACGCGACCGGACGACTTGAAGCGGCTAGGCCCGAACTCCGAGCGCTACGCCGTCCTCAAGCTGCGCGGATCGAACACGGAGCTCGAGCCGGGCCGGACGAAGGTGACCGTCTACTTCACCGACTCCGCGGGGTTGCGGTGGAGCAGGACTGGGGTGTTGGCGCCTCAACACCACCCCCCGCGCCAGCCGCCGCGACACCCGCGGCTGCAGGCATGGAAGAACCGGCGCGTCATGCAGTTGCGCAAGGTTCGCGCGCTGCTGCCCGGCCGTCGGGGCGCCGACTAGACAGAAGGCCGCCCCAACCTCGCATGGGGTCAAGGTGGGGCGGCCGGGCTGACGGTACGTCGGGGCTGCTCTGCACGTCGTCAGCGGCGTTGGGCGCGCTCCCAGGCGGTGACGCCGGCGAGGATCCCCGCAGCGATGCTGAGGCCGACAATTAGCCCGCCGACCGCGAGGACGGTCAGCGGCTCGAACGCGACCTCAAGGCGGCCGTTGCTGTCGCTCACGGCTCGACCTTCTCGGGTCCGAACGCGGCGGGGCCGCTGCCGGGGGCGAGGCTGATGGACAGCAGCGACGTCGCGACGGACGCGAGGACGGCCAGGCAGATGACCGAGGCGACCTGAGCCCAGTCGAGGTCGGTGACCCCGGTCGCGCCAGAGACCGCGACCGCCAAGAAGACCTGGGCGGCGGTCTTGATCGCGCGCTCGAGCATGGCGAGCACGAACGCGAGCAGGACGGCCCGCGACACCACGGCGCTCACGGGGTGGCCACCGCGTCCTGGTCGGTGATCTCGTCGAGGTCGGCGACGACGCCGGCGACGGCCTCGGCGAGCCGCTCGAGCTCGCGGGCGATCGCGGCGGCCTGCTCCTTGGTGGGGAGCTTGCGGATCTTCGCCGTCCTGGACCCAGTGGGCGACACCACCGCGGGTGACCCAGTAGCCGCCGTCGAGCTCGTCGTCATCGGTCGGGGGTCGCCCCCTGGAACTCGTCGTCCTCAGGCCAGGGCTCTGAGGAGGGTGCCGCCTGGCGGCCCTTCGGGCGGAGCGCGACACCGGCCTCCACGATGGCCCGCCGGACCGTCGGGGCGCTGCTGCCGACCTTCTCCGCGACGTCGCGGAGGTTCATCCCGCTGCGGTACAGGCGAGCGGCATGGTCGACGTCGAATGTCGCTCGGCGGCCCCTGCGCCCGTCGGGCTTCTTCTCCGGCGGCGGGGCCTGCTTCGGCTTGGCCGGCACACCCGGCGCGCAGGCCGGGCAGGCGCCGGTCTCGCAGTCCACCAGAGGTGACCGCTGGCCGCACAGGGCGCATGTCGGGGCGAGAGCGTCGAAGTCCAGGCCGGTCGAGCCGCGAACCCTGGATCGACGGCACCGGCGTCGACGTCGACACCCTCCCGCCGCTGCCCCCGCCGGACGGGGTGGTGTTCGAGCCGACCGTCCCGCCGGCGTCGTCGCCCGCGGTCGAGGTGAGCGGGGTGACCGACGGGCTGATCCTGGCGCTGGTCGACCAGCTCGAGGCCGGGGCCGTCGTGACGTTCCACCTCTCCGGCGACCAGACCGCTGCCGGCAGCTTCGTTCCCTCGGCCGCGACCTCGGTCGGCCCCGCGACGGCGTCGTCGATCGCGTCCCCGACCACGCTGCCCGACGGCACACCGCTGACCGAGGGCACGACGTACTGGGCCCGGGCCGTCGCCTCCAACGCCGTGGGTGACGCTCCCGCGGGACCGGCGGCCTCGGGCAGCCCGGACCGGTCCCGACCCCGGTCGCTCATCACCGACACCCTCAAGTCGCTCCGTGCGATCCTCGACCGGCTCGACATCGGCCAGGCGTACATCGACGCCGACGAGGGGTTCATGATCCCCAACCCGCCGCCGCCCAACGGCGGGGACCGGACGTGGTCGCGGATCCCGTTCGACGGGGTCTCGCCGATGGTGATGCTGATCGACCTGATCGCGACCCGCCTGTCGGTGCAGGGTGTCGCTGAGTTCCTCGACCGGGTCACGTTCCGCCGTCGCGCGATGGCCGCCGACGGCGTGTCCGCCCCGAGCCTCGCGCCCACCGTCGCACCGCACTGGCCTGCGGTGGCCACCACCGCCGGCACGGCGGGTCTGGCGCTGGACCCCAGCAACGCGGCCCGCTGGGTCACCGCCTACGTCGTCCCGTTCACCTCGCAGACCCCGCAGCGGGTCGGCCTGCGGTCGGTGATGAAGACCACCGGTGCGCAGGCCACGTTCCACACCGGCGCCACGACCCAGGCGACCGCGGTCGCGGGTCTCACGGTGATCGGGCAGCGGATCTACGTGCTGTCCCAGCTGACCGGGTTCACCAGCCAGTGGAAGGTCAGCGTCTTCGACACCGTCGGCGCGCAGGCACCGTGGACCTGGATCCGTCTGGACGAGGTCGACCAGGTCGAAGTGATCAGCTCGCAGGTCGCCTCGGCGCGGCCACGCCGGCTGGCCGATACCCCGCGGTACGCGAGCGACGTGGTGCTCCGCAGCCGCCGTGGCCTGTTCACCCGGGTGCGGGTGCCTGGGACCGATGACCAGTCGCTGACCGACGAGGAGCGTGACCGTCTGGTCGAGTCGTGGCTGTCCGCGCACCTCGGGTCGATCCTCACCGTGGAGCCCCGGGACGTCCCGGGGAAGTGCGGGGAGCGGGACTGTCTGGAGCCTCACCCGTGAGCGGCCGTACCGAAACCGAGCCCTACGCCCTCGTCAACAGGAATGAGCGCGGCATCGACGGATCAGTTGCGCCGGATGGTCCAGCGCACCTGCCTGGTGCTGTCCACCGTCGAACCTCGCGGAGCGAAAATCTCGCGAGACACCTGAATGAGGGTCGGGCCGCTGAAGATGCAGTTCACGCGCATCTTGATGACGACCAGATTCAGCCGCTGATAGTTCGCGAGCCGCGCGCTTGGGCAGCTGCTCTGGTTCTGCGAATTGGAGAACTGGAAGTTCTGATTGAAGCCCTTGAAGTTGTAGATGTAAACGCCTGTTCGAGTCGCCTGTCCGCTCTGGTAGGGACGCAGGTTCGCGATCTTCAACTTAGCGATGAACATCCGCTTCTTGCCGCCGCGAGTGGTTCGGACGAGGTACTGGGCTCGAGTCACGTTGGTGTTCGCAAGCTGCCTCCCGGTCGCCCTCCCCTCGACGACGCGAGCGCTGTCGCTGTCCGTGGAGGTGGGCGCGTAGCGGTCTGCAGCGCTTGCGGGCTGCACCAGAAGAGACATCGACATCACCAGAGCGGCTGCCACGACCGCCGCCGGCCTCAAGAAACCAATGATCGCCATGCGTGAACTATGCGCGAACCACCTCAGCAGCGGCGCTCCACTGCAGGTTCCTGCACAGGGTCTCGACACGCACGAACGCGCCGACGTGTCCGTGCTGCCTCAACGCCTCGCCCCGCCGTGTCGGCGCGCACATCGACATCGCTCGGCCCGCCGCCACCTACGCCTGATCTGCCCCCGCTGCCGAAAGGACCACCCGTGAAGCGCACGCCGCTGAACCGCCGCACCGAGCTGCGTGTGGTGTCGCCGCTGCAGCGGGGGAAGCCGTTGTCCCGCGGCCGGGAGGGTGGGACGGGGACGGATGGTCCAGCGCCGCGGCCGGCGAAGCGGGTGAAAGCCACCGGGCCGGACGCTGCGACCCGACGCCTAGTGCTGGACCGGGCTGACGGATGCTGCGAGATCTGCGGGGTCCTGATCCACGACGGCGACGGCTGGGTGGGCGAGCACTCGTTCCACCACCGCCGGCCCCGCCGGATGGGCGGCTCGAGCGACCCGGCCACGAACCGGCCGTCGAACCTGCTGCTCATCTGCGGCTCCGCAACCAGTCCCGCGGGCTGCCACCTGCTGGTCGAGTCCCAGCGGGCGCTGGCGCTCGGCAATGGCTGGCTCCTCCACGCCGAGCAGAACCCGACCCTCGAGCCCGTCGAGCTCGCGGTCACCCCGCCGGCCCATCGCACCTGGCTCAAAGACGACGGCGTCATCACGGTCGCCGACGGCACCAACACCTGAGGGCTTGCTTCGGTCTGCCCCAGCGACATGATCTCGCCTTACCCTCGTGGCGAAAGGGAGGAGTTCAGACCATGAAGTCACTTAGGAAAAAGAGTCAGGGCGAAACGCCGTTCCAACGGAGACGCCAACTATCACGACTCACCGCCAAAGCCGACGTCACCGGGGCCAGACGAGACCTCCTTAAAGCAGAATGCCTGACTCTCTATCGAGAGACGGAGACGGACGTTGCGCAGCTCCGCAGCTCGCTGCCCTTGAGTCTCTTGTCTCTGCTTCTAGGATTCACTGGCATTGCCATCGCCTCGGGAGCGACGGCCTTCAACCTGCAGTTGGCTGCGGAGCAAATAATCGATCCATCAGAAACAGTCCAAGGAAGATCCGCTGAAGGCATGGAACCGCGAGGTTTTAGCACCATGGTCTCGATTGACACGAATCCTCTCGAATACCTAGATATTCAGGTCACCAGTGTCGGCCTGGGAAGCTTGTACGTGATGGCGGCTATCGCCGTGATTTACATGCTGGTTCGCCAGAGATACCGGATGGAGGCTTACGTCAAAGCGCGTCGTCGCCAGTTTCGCTCTGATGTCCAATTAGCCATCATTCGGGCGCAGATTGAGGAAACTGAAGCAAGACGAAGGGAGAGGTCGCGGCGCGGCATATTTGGCAGGAGTGCCACCAATGAGTGACCCCCGGCAGGTCACTGCGGAAGAAGCATCTGCAGTCCTCGGGATCCCGGTGTCCACCATCCGGGTGTGGAAGCATCGTGGGCGTGTCGTCCCTATCGGCCTGGCAAAACTGCACCAGCCAGGCCGGCCTGTCCCGCTATACACTCTCGCCGAGCTTGAGGCCCTCGCGGCTGACTGGCTCGAGCGATGCCGATCCTAATTTTGGCGGGGGCCTCGACTTGGAGCGATTGGCAACCGCCGACTGGTGGCTAGACACGGCGATGGCTGGTTTCGTGGGCGCGGCTCTGTCAGCAGTAATCGCCATCTTGGTGCTTCGCTGGTCTTGGCGTCTCCAGGAGGACCGCCACCGAAAGGACATGCAGAACGACGAGAACCGTCGGGCTGCCGACCGCTCATACGAAGACGAACTCAGGCTCGAAGCACGCAAGCAAGAGGACGCCATTCGACAGGCCGCATGGGACATGGAACAGCGCCGCCGGGATGAAGAACGGCTACTCGATCGGCTACTCACACTGCGTCGCAAGATGAAAGTCCTCCAGGGTTACCCCCACGATCCGAGACCGGAGTTCGGACCAATGTTCGACGACGCAGAGGTCGATGTCCTAGCGGTAACTAAGTGGGCCCAAACCCACCACAGCGAACTTGCGCGAACTCTCAATGGGCTATGGCTGCAGGCTGAATTTGGCAGAGAGGCGTGCACCAAAGTGTCTGCTTGGGAGGACGACGTGACGGACCGTGAGCGGACGTGGATCGCGATCGAGCTAGCGGTAGACCAGATTGATCGCTGGATCATCGCGCCCGAAGAACTTCAGAATCAGACCGAAGACGACTACAGGCAGACGGTCACAGGCTTCCCACACGCTCTAGAAATCCTTGACTGAACACCCTCATCGCCGTATGCCGCGGCCATCCACTCTTGCGAGCTGGCCCAAGCAGGCGTAATCTTTGCGCCAGCGGAAGAGGTATATCCACAGCACGGTCTGACCACGTCGAGCTCTAGCTCCGCAGCGTCGGACCAGCCCCACAATCCTGAGAGCCACGTCGACCCCATGCGACGTGGCCCTCGGCATGCCCGGTCGAAGGTCACACGGTGGGCAAGGCGAAGAGCCACGTCAACAAGAAGGAAGCCCAAGCCGTCGCGGACTACGCGACCGACGTGGCCTACGCCCTGTCTCTCCCCCGCTGGCGGATCCTCGTGATGACCGACCCGTGCGGCGATGACGCTATGGCCACCGTCGACACCGTCGACGGGAAGTGGACCGCCCGGATCTGGCTGTGCGAGGACTGGATGACCCAGCCATACGACACCCGCCGCGAGACCATCACCCACGAGGTCTGCCACCTCATCCACATGCGCTTGGCCGACACGGTCATCGAGGACTCCAAGCCCCTGATGCGCAACGGCGACCACCGCGACTGGACCCGCCGGGTGCGCCGTGAGTTCGAGCTGATGGTCGACCACCTCGCCGTGTTCCTCGCCGAGACCCACAGCCTCGAGCGCGCGTGGGACAAAGCGCACGGTAGGACGTCGTGACCAACGACTACGGCTACCAGCACCGCACCACCAGCGACGACAGCGCCAAGGTTGCGCGGAAGTCGAGCAGGCCTCGCCGCGTGCAGAAGAAGACCGATGCCCAGGATGCCGCCGAGACCGGGTCTCAGGAGGACCCTCGCGGCGACTCCTGAGCCGACTGTCGGCGCGTCAACCTACGGTCGCCGGCATGCACAACCCATGGGGGATCCTTCGTCGGCTCGGCCAGTGGACGTTCCATCTGGCTCCGCTGCCGGCCGGGACATTCGGGCTGACTGACTTCAGCGCGCGGACGCTCACCATCACGACCGGGCTCGACCAGGCTCAGCGGCGCTCGACACTGGCGCACGAGCTTGAGCACGGGGCGCGCGGCCCTGGGGGACACCCGCAGCGTGAGGAGCTCGCCTGCGACCAGGCGGCGGCCCGCCGGCTGATCGCCATTCGCCCGCTCGGTGAGGCGATCGCGTGGTCTCACACGCTTGATGAGGCCGCCGACGAGCTCTGGGTGGACCGCGACCTACTCGACGTGCGCCTGGCCCACCTCCACCCTGCAGAGCGGGCGTACCTGAAGCGCAGGCTCGAGGACGGGCCCTCGGTCGCCTGAGCCGCGACTCAGGCGCCCGAGGGCAGGACGCCGAAGGCCTGGTCGGCGGCGGCCGCTGCTGCGAGCTGGGCGTCGGGCAGGAGGTGGCTGTAGGTGTCGACGGTCGTCTGAATCGACTCGTGCCCCAGGCGGGCCTGCACGACGTGGATCGGTGTTCCGTTGGCCAGCAGGAGCGAGGCGTGGCTGTGCCGCAGGTCGTGGATCCGTGGCCGCGGGTCGAGGTGCTTCACGGCGGGCAGCCAGATGTCGGACCAGAACGTCCGGTGCAGCACGGGGCCGCCGCGCGGGGCGGTGAAGACGAGGTCGGTCGAGGCGCGACCGGCGCAGAGCATGTCGAGCTCGCCGTGCAGCGCCGGCGGGATCAGGACCGTGCGGTTCGACTTCCGGGTCTTCGTCGCGCCGACGGTCCGCCCACCCTCCGGTGACCACTTCACCGCGCGGCGGATCCGCACGTTCGGGAGCTGCACGTCGCGGACCTCGAGCGCGACCGCCTCGCCCCACCGGCACCCCGTGCCGTAGAGGAACCGGAGCAGCGGCTGGTGGTGGGGGTGCATCCGCAGCGCGACGGTGCTGAACTCCAGTTGGTCGAGGATCCGCATCTCGACGGCGTCGCCTTCCTGGCCGCGGGGGAGTCGCATTCGGGCCACCGGGTTCTTCGTGAGCACGCCCTGATCGACGGCGCGGCCGAGCACAGCGGCGAGGAGGCCACGCTGGTTCTTCAGCGACTTCGCCGAGTAGCGGTTGCCGAGTTCGTTCACGGCCTCGGCGATCGCGTCGCGGGTCGCGAGGTTCGCGGGGAGGTGCCCGATGAGCGGCGCCCACGTGCGCTCCCACAGCCGGGTGTAGGTGACCCGGGTGCCGGGTTCGATGCCGGTCAGGTGCCGGATGTGGTCGGCGGCGAGCTCGTCGAGAGTGGGCACGTAGTCGACCTGCTCGCCGGCGTACAGCTGGTCCAAGGCGCCCTGGGGTCCGAGGACGTCGAGCCACGCGGCGAACTTTTTCGCCTGCTTCAGCGTGGTGAACGACTCGCTGGTCTGGCGGCGGCCGTGGCGGAACCGGACCTTGTACGTCACGGCGCCGTCGCGGCCTTCGTGCTTGCTGGGGGTCCTCACGGGTGCACCTCGCGGTGTTCGGTGAGAACGCGCGGGCCCGAGCCTGTGGGGCGCGGTGTGCTCGGCCGTGGGTCCATGTAGCCGGACAGTAGGGCTGACGACCGACAGTCCCACCCCGGCCGGAGCCGGGGTGGGTACTTGTGGGTACGTGGCCTAGGCCATATGGCCTCTGACCTGGGTGTCCGAGGGGGGACTTGAACCCCCACGCCCTAATACGGGCACTAGCACCTCAAGCTAGCGCGTCTGCCAATTCCGCCACCCGGACGAGTGCGACGGCGACACTAGCAAAGGCCTCGGGCGGACCTGACATCGCCGTACCGTGCACCCCGTGACCCTCCCCGAGACGCTCCTGGAGACCGGCCCGACGGCAAGCCTGCTGGTCGCCGCGGGGGTGTGGTCGCTGGCCCTCGGCGGGGTCTCCGGGTGGGCCGTCGCGGCAGCGTTCCACCCCTCGCAGATGCTCGCCCGGGTCGGGGTGAGGCACCCGCGACGGGTGCTGCAGCTGCACCTCGACTGGATCATCATGGGCTGCGTGATGGTGGCGGTCGGCCTCGCCGTCCCGACCGCGCCGGCGTGGGCGCACCTGCTGGTGACCGCGGGCGCGATCGTGAACCCGCTGCTGTTCGCGCCGCTGGCGTTCTCGTCGGGCTGGTACACGAGCCGTCCGTACGTCGCGGTCTCACTGGCGTCGTTCACGGCCCTGAGCGTCGGGCTCGTCGCCTGCGCGGTCTCGCTGACGGCGCGCCTGGTGGGCTGAGGGGTCAGTCAGGCAGCTCGAACCAGGCGAGCGTGCCGCCGTACGGCGAGGCGTCGAGGCCGATCCGGCCGCCGTGCGACTCCACGACCCGCCGGCAGGTCGCCAGACCGATCCCCGAGCCCTGGGCGCCGCTGTCGAGCTGCACGAGCGGCCGGAACACCGCCTCCCGCTGCTCCGGGGGCACCCCGGGACCGCGGTCGTGCACCTCGATGCGCGACCAGCCCGGGCGGCGCTCGCCGCGGACGGTGAGGTGCGCGGGCTCGCCGGGCATCGTGTACTTCGCGGCGTTGGCGACGAGGTTCTGCAGCACCGCCCGCAGCTGGACGGGGTCGCCGGTCACGATCGGCAGCTCCTCGACCTCCACGGTGGCCCCGACGAGGTCGACGGCGAGATCCTGCTGGATCGTCCGCACGGCCGTCACGAGGTCGACGGGCTCGCGACGCAGCTCGCCCCCGACGCGGGCGAAGGAGAGCAGCCCGTCGATCAAGGACTGCATCCGGGTCGCGCCGCTCAGCGCACGGGTGACGAGGAAGTCCGAGTCGCTGCTGCTCTGGGTCCCGATGTCGTCGGCGAGCATCATGAGCGACGTCGACACGGCGGTCAGCGGTCCCCGCAGGTCGTGGCTGACCTGGCCCGCGAACGCGGTGAGGTGGTCGTTGGAGCGCTGCAGCTCCTTGCGGGCGCTCTCGAGGTCCGCCACCGCCAGGGCCAGCTCCTCCGAGCGCAGGTGCAGCTCGAGCAGGTCGACGACGCGGTCGGCCAGCGCCTGCAGCGCCGCGCGCCGTTCCGTGGTGATGGTCCGGGCCCGGGTGTCGAACACGCAGAGCGTGCCGATCGTCTCCCCCGAGGGGGTCACGAGCTGGTGGGTCGCGTAGAAGCGCACCGATCCGAGCTCGCCGGTGACGAACGGGTTGGCGGCGAAACGGGGGTCCTCGCTGGCGTCGGACAGCACCACCGGCTCGGGCTCGTGGAGCACGGTCGCGCACATCGAGTCCTCGCGGGAGCAGACGGCCGCGTCGAAGCCCACGACCGCGACCTGGTGCTGCTCGTGCTCGGTGATGAGGTTGATCGTCGCCATCGGGACGTCGGCCACCATCGCCGCGACCTCGACCAGCGCCTGGAGGTCGTCGCGGTGCGGGTCGGCGAGGACGCCGTACCGTGCGATGGCCGCGGCCCGCACCGCTGCATCCAGTCCGACCTCAGCCCCGGGCGCCGCTGTGTCAGTCACAAACCGAAGGTTATCGCCGACGAGTCCGTCGCGAGGGAGGTTGGGCCTGTCAGGATGGACCGATGGGTGAAGAGCGCAGCAGCGAGCAGCCGGCGTACGACCCCGCGGCGGAGGTCGTCGACCTGTGCCGCGACCTGATCCGGATGGACACCTCCAACTACGGGGACCACTCCGGGCCGGGGGAGCGCAAGGCGGCCGAGCACGTCGCGACGCTGCTCGACGAGGTGGGGATCGAGTCCACCCTGGTCGAGGGCACCCCCGGCCGGACGTCGCTGGTCGCCCGCTGGGGCGGCTCGGAGGGCGACCCGCTGCTGCTGCACGGGCACCTCGACGTGGTCCCGGCGGAGGCGTCCGACTGGCAGGTCGACCCGTTCTCCGGCGAGATCACCGACGACGGCTACCTGTGGGGCCGCGGGGCGGTCGACATGAAGGACTTCGACGCGATGCTGCTCTCCGCCGTCCGTGCCCGGGCCCGGGCCGGCGCCGTTCCGGAGCGCCCGATGGTGCTGTGCTTCACCGCCGACGAGGAGGCCGGCGGCCACCACGGCGCCCAGGTGCTCGTCGAGGAGCACCCGGACCTGCTGGCCGACTGCACCGAGGCCGTCGGCGAGGTCGGCGGCTTCAGCGCCACCGTCAAGGGCCAGCGGATCTACCTCATCGAGGCCGCCGAGAAGGGCATGGCCTGGATGAGGCTCACCGCCCGCGGCCGCGCCGGGCACGGCTCGATGATCAACCGCGAGAACGCCGTCACCGAGCTCGCCGCCGCCGTCGGGCGGATCGGCGCCCACCAGTGGCCCGTCCGCCTGACCCCGACCATGGAGGTCCTGCTCGCGAGCATCGGGCAGCTCGCCGGGGTCGACCCCACCCCGGAGAACGCCGACGCCCTCGTCGAGGAGCTCGGGGGCACCGCCCGGATGCTGTCGGCGGTCATCCGCAACACCACGAACCCCACGATGCTCGGCGCGGGCTACAAGGTGAACGTCATCCCCACCGAGGCCACCGCCCACGTCGACGGGCGCTTCCTGCCCGGCCACGAGGAGGAGTTCTTCGAGACCCTCCGCGAGCTCTGCGGCCCCGGGATCGAGATCGACTTCGTCTCCCACCAGCAGCCCTGGGAGACGCCGTACGACGGCGCGCTCGTGGACACCATGACCCGCTCGCTCCTCGCCGAGGACCCGGGCGCGATGGTCGCGCCGTACCTGATGAGCGGCGGGACCGACGCCAAGCACTTCCGCAAGCTCGGCATGCGCAGCTACGGCTTCGCGCCGCTGCGGCTTCCCGAGGACCTCGACTTCATGAGCCTGTTCCACGGCGTCGACGAGCGCGTGCCCGTCGACGCGCTGCAGTTCGGTGCGCGGGTGCTGGACCGGTTCCTCGGTGAAGCCTGAGCTTGCGAAGGCTTCACCACTGGTGGTCGAGCAGCGAGCGTGACCGAGCTCGCGAGGTCACGACCGAGCGTGTCGAGACCCGGTGAGACGGAAGTCGGCCGGCACCGCTCCCGTCAGGCCGTCCGCACCTGCCGGATGATCCTCCGCCGCAGCACGACCCGGCGGGTGCCGTCGGGCGTGATGCGGACGCGGTCGAGCTCCCACCCGCCGTGCTCGGCGCGGTCGACGAGCATCCGGGTGACCACGCCGCGGGGGAAGTCCCGGTGGTAGGTGATGCGGTCGAACTCCCACTCGACGCCGGAGCGCTGGGCGTGCCGGGCGGCGAGGGCGGGGTGCTGCGAGGGGTCGCGGGCCATCAGTCCTCCTCCTGGTGCGGGCTCAGGCGCCGGAGACGTCGTCGAGGGCGTCGCTGATCTCGGCGGGCAGGACCAGCTCCTCGGTCGCCAGGGTGGCACGCAGCTGGGCGGCCGTCCGTGCGCCCACGATGGGGGCGGTGACGCCCGGCCGGTCGCGCACCCAGGTCAGCGCCACCTCCAGCGGCGTCCACTCCAGCCCGTCGGCGGCTTTGGCCACCGCCTCGACCACCCGCGCCGAGACGGGGTCGAGGTAGGGGTCGACGAAGCCGGAGAAGCGCGGTGACGCGGCCCGCGAGGCGGTGGGGGTGCCGGTGCGGTACTTCCCGGTCAGCACGCCGCGGCCCAGCGGGGACCACGGCAGCACGCCGAGCCCGAGCGCCCGCGCCGCGGGCAGGACCTCGTCCTCCACGTCGCGGTTGAGCAGCGAGTACTCGACCTGCGTCGAGGCCAGCGGCACCCGGCCGGGCACGGCGGCCTGCCAGGTCGCGGCCTGCGCGGTCTGCCAGCCGGCGTAGTTCGAGATCCCGACGTACGCCGCCCGCCCGGACGTCACGGCGGTCTCGAGGGCCGCCATCACCTCCGCGACCGGGGTCGCGGGGTCCCAGGCGTGGACCTGCCACAGGTCGACGTGGTCGGTGCCGAGCCGGTCCAGCGACGCGTCGAGGGTGGCGAGCAGCGCCCGGCGCGACGCCTCGAGGTGGCGGACGCCGTCGCGGCGCGAGAGGCCCGCCTTCGTCGCCAGGACGACGTCCTCGCGCGACACGACGGTGCCGAGCATCGAGCCGAGCAGCTCCTCCGAGGCGCCCTCGCCGTACGAGGCCGCGGTGTCGACGAGCGTGCCGCCGGCGTCCACGAAGCCGACGAGCTGGCCGCGGGCCTCGTGCTCGTCGACGTCCGAGCCCCAGGTCATGGTCCCCAGACCGAGGCGGGAGACCCGCAGGCCGGTGGCACCCACGGAGCGCTGCTGCATGCGGGTCAACCTATCCGGCCGCCCCGCCCGTCGATCCGCACGGCACGCCGCCCGCGGGTCCCGCGCGGGCGGTCGGTCGGGGTCCGTAGCCTGGCTCCCCGTGTGGGACTACCTCCAGGCCGTCGTTCTCGGGCTGATCCAGGGCCTGACGGAGTTCCTGCCGATCTCCTCCAGCGCGCACCTGCGGATCTACCCGCAGCTGTTCGGGTGGGGCGACCCGGGCGCGGCGTTCACGGCCGTGGTCCAGATCGGCACCGAGCTCGCCGTCCTCATCTACTTCCGCAAGGACATCTGGCGGATCGCCGTGACGTGGCTGCGGTCGCTGGTGAAGCCGGAGTACAGGGGCCACCGCGACGCCCGGATGGGCTGGTTCATCATCCTGGGCTCCCTGCCCATCGTGGTGCTCGGCCTGCTGTTCGAGGACGCCATCGACTCCGCCCTGCGCAGCCTGTGGGTGGTCGGCACCACGCTGATCGTCTTCGGCGTCGTGCTCGGGGTGGCCGACCGGTACGGCCGCAACGACAAGCCGATCGAGAAGCTGACCCTGCGCCACGCCGTCCTCATGGGTCTCGCGCAGGCCGCTGCCCTCGTCCCGGGGGTCTCGCGCAGCGGCGCGACCATCTCGATGGGCCGCGCGCTGGGTTACGAGCGGGCCGCCGCGACCCGCTACGCCTTCCTGCTCGCGATCCCCGCCGTCGTCGGCGCCGGGGTCTACAAGCTGAAGGACATCGGCGAGGAGGCCAACGCCTACGGCTGGGGCGAGACCGCCGTCGCCACCCTCGTCTCGTTCGTCGTCGGGTACGCCGCCATCGCCTGGCTCCTGCGCTACGTCTCCACCCGCTCCTACACGCCGTTCGTCGTCTACCGGGTCCTCCTCGGCGCCGCCGTCCTGGCCCTGCTCGGCCTCGGCGTCCTCACGCCGCTCGCCGGCGCCTGACGGGTCCCGCCGCGCCGCCACGGTCCCGGCGGGTCCCGGGGCTCCAGGCCCTCCGTTTCTGCCGAATCGGCACCGACCGGGCCCGGGAGACCGCCGTTTGTGCAGAAACGGCGCTCCGACGGGCCCCCGCCGCCCGCGCTACAGCCAGCCGGAGCGCTTGAACAGCCACCAGAGGCCGGCGACGGTGCCGCCCATCAGCAGCAGGGCGTAGGCGTAGCCGAAGCGCCACGCGAGCTCGGGCATGTGCTCGAAGTTCATGCCGTAGACGCCGGCGATGAGGGTGGGGACGACGACGAGCGCGGCGCCGGCGGAGATCTTGCGCATGTCGTCGTTCTGCTGCATCGAGATCCGGGTCGCGTGGGCGTCGAAGGCGGTCGAGAGCAGCCCGTCCAGCGACTCGACGTCCTCGGCGACCAGGTCGAGGTGGTCGGCGATGTCCCGGAAGTACGGCGCCGCCTTGACGGCGACGCCGTCGACCTCGCCGCCGGACAGGCGCCGGAGCGGCTCGCGCAGCGGCATCACCGCCCGACGCATCTCGGCGAGCTCGCGCTTGAGGACGTAGATCCGGTCGGCGTCCTGGGTCCTCTCGTCGGAGAACACCGAGGCCTCGACCTCGTCGACGTCGACCATGAGCTCGGCGACGACCTTCTCGTACTCGTCGACCACCCGGTCGCACACCGCGTGGAGCACGGCGGCGGTGCCGTGGCGCAGCAGCTCCTCGTGGGACTCCAGGCTGCTGCGGGCGCCGTCGAGGGGTGCGCCGACGCCGTGACGGACCGTCACGACGAAGTCGGGGCCGACGAAGACGTCGATCTCACCGGTCTCCACGGCGTCGTCGGCGTCGACGTACCAGAGCGTCTTGAGGACCAGGAACAGCGTCTGGCCGTACCGCTCGAGCTTGGGCCGCTGGTGGGCGTCGCGGGCGTCCTCGACCGCGAGGGGGTGCAGGTCGAAGACGGCGGCGACCTCGGCCAGCTCGTCGTCCTCCGGGTCGTGCAGGCCGACCCAGGCGACGTCCCCGTCGGAGCAGCCGGCGCGCAGGTCGCGCAGGTGGTCCAGGTCGTGGCCGGGCGCGTCGGAGAGGCGATGCCCGTCGCGGTAGCGGGCGGCGTCGACGATCACGACCTCAGGCTAGGCCGCGCGACGGACGCCGGCTCGTCGCCGCCCCGTAGGCTCGGGCGCCATGGCCACCGTCGTCCTCGTCCGTCACGGCCGTACGACGGCCAACGCCTCCGGCGTCCTCGCGGGACGCTCCCCGGGCGTCAAGCTCGACGAGGTCGGCCAGGGCCAGGCCGCGCGCACCGCGGAGCGCCTCGCCGTGGTGCCGCTCGCGGCCGTCGTCTCCAGCCCACTGGTGCGCTGCCGCCAGACCGCCGCCGCCATCACGGGCGCCCAGGCGGGCACGGTCGAGGCCGAGCTCGACAAGGCGATCACCGAGTGCGACTACGGCGAGTGGCAGGGCCGGCCGCTCAAGGAGCTCGCCAAGGAGAAGCTCTGGGCGAGCGTGCAGCGCACGCCGTCCTCGGTGACCTTCCCCGGCGGGGAGTCGATGCGCGCGATGCAGATGCGCGGGGTCGACGCGGTACGACGCCACGACGCGGCGATCGAGGCCGCCCACGGCCCCGAGGCGGTGTGGGTCGCGGTCAGCCACGGTGACGTCATCAAGTCGATCCTCGCCGAGGCGCTCGGCACCCACCTCGACCTGTTCCAGCGGCTCCACGTCGACCCGGCGTCGGTGTCGGTGGTCCGCATCTCGGGCGGGTCGCCGTCCGTGCTGTGCACCAACACCCACGCCGGCGACCTCGGCTGGCTCGTGCCGCCGAAGAAGCCCGGACGACGCCGTCGCGGCGCTGCCGGACCCGCCGACGCGGTCGTCGGCGGCGGCGCGGGCCCGGGCACCGCGTAGCCCGGGTGGGTCGCGGTCCTAGGCTGGGACCCATGCCGCCCGTGGTGCACTCCTTCGACCCGCCCGAGAGGTTCGTGGCGGGAACGGTCGGTGAGCCCGGCCAGCGGACCTTCTTCCTCCAGGCCCGGGCCGGCGTGCAGCTGGTCTCGGTGTCGCTGGAGAAGCAGCAGGTCCAAGCGCTCGCCGAGCGTGTCGACGAGCTCCTCGACGAGGTCATGGACGCCGCCGGCGCCGACGCCGTCGTCCCCGCCGTGGCGCCTCTCGACCTCGAGGACACCGCTCCGCTGGAGCAGCCGATCGAGGAGGAGTTCCGCGCCGGGACCATGACGCTGTCGTGGGACCCCGAGGACAAGCGGGTCGTCATCGAGGTCTTCCCCTACTCCGAGGCCGCCGTCGTCCGCCCCGAGCAGCCCGAGGAGGAGGTGGACGAGCCGGAGCCCGAGGAGCTGCTGCTGGTGCGCCTCGCCCCCGGCCACGCGCGGGCGTTCGTGAAGCGCGCCGAGCAGGTGCTGGAGGCCGGGCGCCCGGCGTGCCCGTTCTGCGGGCACCCCATGGACCCCGCCGGCCACCTGTGCGTCCGGGCCAACGGGTTCCGTCGGCGTGACCCCTGAGCCGCCTCCGGGGTACAGCGAGCAGGTGACCGACCCCGCCGGCCTGCTCGACGAGGCCCTGCTGACCGCGCCGCTGGAGCTGCGCGGACGCATTATGCCCGCGTCGAACGCCACCTTCCTCGGCGAGATCGAGGGCGTGCGGGTGGTCTACAAGCCCGTCGCGGGGGAGCGGCCCCTGTGGGACTTCCCCGACGGCACGCTCGCAGGCCGCGAGGTCGCGGCGTACCTGCTGTCCGAGGCGCTGGGCTGGGACGTCGTCCCGCCGACCGTCCTGCGCGACGGCCCCCACGGTCCGGGGATGGTCCAGCTCTGGCAGGACGTCGACGAGGCCCAGGACGCCGTCGACATCGTGGAGGCCGGCGACGTGCCCGAGGGGTGGCTGCACGTCTTCGACGGTCTCGACTCCGACGACCGCGACGTCTCCCTGGTCCACGAGGACTCCGACCCGCTGCGCCGGATGGCGGTCTTCGACGTCCTCGCCAACAACGCCGACCGCAAGGGCGGGCACGTGCTGGCGATGGCCGACGGCCACCGGTACGGCGTCGACCACGGCCTGACCTTCCACGTCGAGACCAAGCTCCGCACGGTCCTGTGGGGGTGGGTCGGCGAGCGGCTGGGCGAGGAGGAGCTCGACGGGGTGCGCCGGGTCGTGACCGACCTGAGCGAGACCCTGGACGGTCCGCTGGCGCTCGAGCTCGTCGAGCACGTCAGCGAGCCCGAGATCACGGTGCTGCTGCGACGCTGCCTGCGACTGCTGCGCACCGCGGAGATGCCGGCGCCGCGGGGGATGAGCCCCGCGATCCCGTGGCCGCCGTTCTGAGCCGGTCCCACTAGGCTCGGTCCCATGCGTTCGTGGACCTCCCCGTCGGTGCCCACCCTCGACGTGGCGGGTCCGCCGGTGGTGCTGCACGACGTGGCGTCGGGGGAGCGGCGTGAGACGCGGCCCGACGGCCCGGCGCGGCTCTACGTCTGCGGGATCACGCCGTACGACGCCACCCACATCGGCCACGCCGCGACGTACGTCGCGTTCGACCTGCTCGTCCGTGCCTGGCGCCACGCCGGGCACGACGTCGTCTACGTGCAGAACGTCACCGACGTCGACGACCCCCTGCTGGAGCGCGCTGAGGCCGTCGGCACCGACTGGCGGGCGCTGGCCGAGCGGGAGACCGAGCTGTTCCGCGAGGACATGACCGCCCTGCGCGTCGTCGCGCCCGACCACTTCGTCGGCGCCGTCGAGTCGATCCCGCTGGTCACCGACCTCATCGCCGAGCTCGAGACCGGCGGGTCGGTCTACCGCGTCGACGACGACCTCTACTTCTCCGTCACCGCCGACCCCGACTTCGGACAGGTCTCCGGCTGGAGCCGCGACGAGATGCTGCGGGTCTACCCCGAGCGTGGCGGCGACCCCGAGCGTCCCGGCAAGAAGGACCCCCTGGACTGCGTCGTGTGGCGCGCCGAGCGCCCGGGCGAGCCCGCCTGGGACTCCCGCCACGGCCGCGGCCGCCCCGGCTGGCACATCGAGTGCACCGCCATCGCCCGCGAGCACCTCGGCGGGGCGTTCGACGTCCAGGGCGGCGGCTCGGACCTCGTCTTCCCCCACCACGAGATGTGCGCCGCCGAGGCCCACGCGGCGACGCCCGGGACGGCGTTCGCGCAGCTGTACGCCCACGCCGGCATGGTCGCCTTCGACGGCGAGAAGATGTCGAAGTCGAAGGGCAACCTGGTCTTCGTCTCCGCGCTGCGCCACGCCGAGGTCGACCCGATGGCCGTCCGCCTGCGGCTGCTGCGCGAGCACTACCGCACCGACTGGGAGTGGACCGACCCCGACCTCTTCAGCGCCCTCGACCAGCTCGACACCTGGCGCCGCGCCGTCGCCGTCGGCTCCGGCGCCCCGTCCGAGCCCGTCGTCCGCGGGGTCCTCGCGGCCCTCGCCGACGACCTCGACGCCCCCACCGCCCTTGCGGTCGTCGACCGCTGGGCCGCCGACACCCTCGGTGTCGACGGCCTCGCCGACACCACCGACCGCCACGCCGGCGCCGCCGTCTCCGCCGTCGTCGACGCCGCCCTCGGCGTCCGCCTCTGACCCATCGTCCCGCCGGCCGCGCTCGTCGGTCTGGTTGAGAGGGTTGTCGTGGCCCCCGGCGTGCCGTTTCGTCACAAACGGTGGTCCACCGGGCCTCCAGGCCACCGTTTCTCGCAAATCGGGCCCGCGGCCGGCCGCCCGGGGCGCGCCGCGAGCCTGCGCGACGGCACAGACCGCCGAGCGGCGCACCGGCCCGATCGCACCGAACCGGGGTGGCTGCTGGCACCCCGTTTCGTCACAAACGGTGGTGAACCGGGCCTGCAGGCCACCGTTTCTCGCAAATCGGGCCCGCGGCCCGCCGAACCAGACCCGCCGAACCAGACCCGCCGAGCCGAACCGCGCCGCGCTCAGTCCGTGTCGCGCCGCTTGAGGTAGCGCTCGAACTCGCGGGCGATGGCCTCGCCGGACGCCTCGGGGAGCTCGGTGGTGTCGCGGGCCTCCTCGAGGGCCTTGACGTACTCGGCGACGTCCTCGTCCTCCTCGGCGAGCTCGTCGACGCCGCGCTCCCAGGCGCGGGACTCCTCGGGCAGGTCACCGAGCGGGACAGAGACGCCGAGGAGGTCCTCGACGTGGCCCAGCAGCGCCAGCGTCGCCTTGGGGCACGGCGGCTGCGCCACGTAGTGCGGCACCGCCGCCCAGTAGGAGACGTTGGGGATGTCGAGGCGTCCGCAGGCGTCGGAGAAGACCCCGACGATCCCGGTGGGCCCCTCGTACGTCGACGCCTCGACCTTCAGCTGGTCGAGCAGCTCCGGCTCGGTCGCCGTCCCGGTCACCGGCACCGGCCGGGTGTGCGGGGTGTCGGCGAGCAGGGCGCCGAGGGTGACGACGAGCGAGCTGCCGAGCTCGTCGCAGGCGGCGAGCAGCTCGGCGCAGAACTGACGCCACCGCATGTTCGGCTCGATCCCGCGCAGCAAGATGACGTCGCGGTGCAGGT
The DNA here is from genome assembly GCF_947489365.1 of uncultured Nocardioides sp. Classification (GTDB taxonomy): domain Bacteria; phylum Actinomycetota; class Actinomycetes; order Propionibacteriales; family Nocardioidaceae; genus Nocardioides. The sequence goes on along the minus strand of NZ_CANLDB010000004.1, from coordinate 188,838 downwards.
CGGGCGGCGAGGCGATCGCGATCTGGGTGCTCGGCCAGGTGATCTGGCGGTGCCCGGCGGGGTCGGTGCCGACCAGGGGCCGGTGCATCTGGAAGTCGTAGAAGTCCTCGGGGTCGATCGCCCCCACGACCCGCGCGTCCCAGGCCCGGATGAGGTGGTCCACCACCCCCGACGCGGCGTCCGCGGCGTCGTTCCAGCCCTCGAAGGCGGCGATGACGACGGGGTCGACCAGCTCGCCGACGTCCTCGATCTCGATCACCCCTCCAGCCTAGGTGCCGGGCCGGCGCGGGCGGGGGCGCCGTCCGACGCGCGTTCACGATTACGTCACCTCGCGGCCCGGTGGGATCATGGAACGCGTGTCCACCGCTGTAGATCCGGGCACGGACGAGCTCGTCCGCCCCGACGCCACCGAGGCCCTGACGACTGCCCTGCGCCAGCGTCTGCTCGTGCTGGACGGCGCCATGGGCACCCTCATCCAGCGCCAGACCCTCGGCGAGGCCGACTACCGGGGCGAGCGCTTCGCCGACTGGCACCGCGACCTGCAGGGCGACAACGACCTGCTGAGCCTCACGCAGCCCGACCTGATCCGATCGCTGCACACCGAGTACCTCGACGCCGGCGCCGACATCGTCGAGACCAACACCTTCTCCGCCACGTCCATCGCCCAGGCCGACTACGGCCTCGAGGACGTCGCCTACGAGCTCAACCACGCCTCCGCGCGGCTGGCCCGCGAGGCCTGCGACGCCGTCGAGACCGAGGACCGGCCCCGCTGGGTCGCCGGCGCCATCGGCCCCACCAACCGCACCGGGTCCATCTCGCCCGACGTCAACGACCCCGGCGCCCGCAACGTGACGTACGACGAGCTGGTCACGGCCTACCACGAGGCCGCCTCGGGCCTGGTCGACGGCGGCGCCGACCTGCTGCTCATCGAGACCATCTTCGACACCCTCAACGCCCGGGCGGCGATCTTCGCGCTGGAGACCCTGTTCGAGGAGCGCGGCCGCCGCTGGCCGGTCGTCATCTCCGGCACGATCACCGACGCGTCCGGCCGCACCCTGTCGGGCCAGACCACCGAGGCGTTCTGGTACTCGGTGCGCCACGTGAAGCCCCTCGCGGTCGGCCTCAACTGCGCCCTGGGCGCCGAGGAGATGCGTCAGTACGTCGTCGAGCTCGGCCGGGTCGCGGACACGTTCGTGTCCTGCTACCCCAACGCGGGCCTGCCGAACGCGTTCGGTGAGTACGACCAGGACGCCGACGAGATGGCCGGCATCGTCGGCGAGTTCGCCTCGTCGGGCCTGGTCAACATCCTCGGCGGCTGCTGCGGCACCACCCCCGAGCACGTCGCCGCGCTCGCCCGCGCGGCCCGCGGCATGACCCCGCGCGAGCCCGCGACGCCCGCCCCGGCGCTGCGGCTGTCCGGCCTGGAGCCGCTGACCGTCGACGCGGACTCCCTCTTCCTCAACATCGGCGAGCGCACCAACATCACCGGCTCCGCCCGGTTCCGGCGGCTGATCCGCGACAACGACTACGACGCCGCGCTCGCGGTGGCCCTGCAGCAGGTCGAGAACGGCGCGCAGGTCATCGACGTCAACATGGACGAGGGCATGATCGACGGGGTCGCGGCCATGGACCGCTTCCTCAAGCTCATCGCCTCCGAGCCGGACATCAGCCGCGTCCCGGTCATGGTCGACTCCTCGAAGTGGGAGGTCATCGAGGCCGGGCTCAAGTGCGTCCAGGGCAAGCCGATCGTGAACTCGATCTCCCTGAAGGAGGGCGAGGAGGCGTTCCGCGCCCACGCCCACCTGTGCCGCAAGTACGGCGCCGCCGCGGTCGTCATGGCCTTCGACGAGGACGGCCAGGCCGACAACCTCGAGCGCCGCCAGGAGATCTGCGGTCGCGCCTACCGGATCCTGGTCGACGAGGTCGGCTTCGACCCGGAGGACATCATCTTCGACCCCAACGTCTTCGCCGTCGCCACGGGCATCCAGGAGCACGCCACCTACGGCTTGGACTTCATCGAGGGCACCCGCTGGATCAAGCAGAACCTCCCGGGCGCCCGCGTCTCGGGCGGCATCTCGAACGTCTCGTTCTCCTTCCGGGGCAACAACCCGGTCCGCGAGGCCATCCACGCCGTCTTCCTGCTGCACGCCATCGAGGCGGGCCTGGACATGGGCATCGTCAACGCCGGCGCCCTCGCCGTGTACGACGACGTCGACGTCGAGCTGCGCGACCGCATCGAGGACGTCATCCTCAACCGACGCCCCGACGCCGCCGAGCGGCTCCTCGAGGTCGCCGAGACCTACAACCAGGAGGCCGGCGAGGTCGAGGAGAAGGTCCTCGAGTGGCGCTCGCTGCCGGTGGGGGAGCGCATCACCCACGCCCTGGTGCAGGGCATCGACGCCCACGTCGAGGCCGACACCGAGGAGCTCCGCGGCGACATCGCGGCCCGCGGCGGCCGTCCGATCGAGGTCATCGAGGGACCCCTGATGGACGGCATGAACGTCGTCGGCGACCTCTTCGGCGCCGGGCGCATGTTCCTGCCGCAGGTGGTGAAGTCCGCGCGCGTGATGAAGAAGGCCGTCGCCTACCTCATCCCGTTCATCGAGGAGGAGAAGCTCCGGGACCCCTCGCTGGCCACCGCGAAGGAGACCAACGGCACGATCGTCCTGGCGACCGTGAAGGGCGACGTCCACGACATCGGCAAGAACATCGTCGGCGTCGTCCTGCAGTGCAACAACTACGAGGTCATCGACCTCGGCGTCATGGTGCCCGCCGCGAAGATCCTCGACGCCGCCGCCGAGCACGACGCCGACATCATCGGACTGTCCGGCCTCATCACCCCGTCCCTGGACGAGATGGTCGGCTTCGCCACCGAGATGCAGCGCCGCGGGATGGACATCCCGCTGCTGCTCGGCGGCGCGACCACCTCCCGGGCGCACACCGCGGTGAAGGTCGACCCGGCGTACGACGGGCCCGTGGTGTGGGTCAAGGACGCCTCCCGGTCGGTGCCCACCGCCTCGGCGCTGCTGCACGACGAGCGCCGCGCCACCCTGCTCGACAGCGTCAAGGCGGACTACGACGGCCTGCGGCAGCGTCACGCCGGCAAGCAGACCCGTCCGCTGGTCACCCTGGAGCAGGCCCGTGAGCGCGCCACCCCCATCGACTGGGAGGGCTACGAGCCCCCCGCGCCGGCGCAGCCCGGCGTCCACGTCATCGAGGACCAGGACCTCGCGGTGCTGCGGGACTACATCGACTGGCAGCCGTTCTTCAACGCCTGGGAGATGAAGGGCCGCTTCCCCGACATCCTGCACAACCCGACCACCGGCGAGACCGCGACGCGGCTGTACGAGGACGCCCAGCAGATGCTGGACGCGATGATCGCGGAGAAGTGGGTGACGGCGCGCGCCGTCTACGGCTTCTTCCCCGCCGCGGGCGTCGGCGACGACACCGAGCTGTACGCGGACGACGACCGCACCGAGGTCCTCGCCGTGCTGCACCACCTGCGCCAGCAGGGCGAGCACCGCCAGGGCGTGCCGAACCGCTCCCTGGCCGACTACGTCGCCCCGAAGGAGACCGGCCTTCCCGACCACGTCGGGGCGTTCGCCGTCACCGCCGGCATCGGGCTGGAGGAGCGGGTGAAGGCCTACCGGGCCGAGCACGACGACTACTCGGCGATCCTCATCGAGTCGCTCGCCGACCGGCTCGCCGAGGCGTTCGCGGAGTGGCTGCACGAGCACGTCCGCACCACGGCGTGGGCCCACGAGCCGTCCGAGAGCCTGTCGGCCGAGGACCTGATCGCCGAGCGGTACACCGGCATCCGCCCCGCGCCCGGCTACCCGGCCTGCCCGGAGCACACCGAGAAGCTCACCCTGTGGGACCTGCTCGACGTCGAGAAGAAGGCCGGCATCACGCTGACCGAGTCGATGGCGATGTGGCCCGGCGCGGCGGTGTCCGGCTGGTACTTCTCCCACCCCGCCTCGCAGTACTTCGTCGTGGGCCGGCTGGGACGCGACCAGGTCTCCGAGTACGCCGAGCGCAAGGGCTGGACGCTGGCCGAGGCCGAGAAGTGGCTCTCGCCGAGCCTGGGCTACGACCCCGATGAGTGAGCGGCCAGCCGAGCCAGCCGAGCCAGCCGGGCCGGCCGGGCCGCGGGCCCGCGCCGTCCTGTGGGACATGGACGGCACGCTCGTCGACACCGAGCCAGCCTGGATCGCCGCGGAGCACGCGCTCGTCACGGAGCACGGCGGGACCTGGACCCACGAGCACGCGATGGCGCTCGTGGGCGCGGACCTGCTGGACGCCGGCGCCTACCTGCGCGAGCACGGGGGAGTGGATCTCACCCCGCACCAGATCGTCGAGGAGCTCCTCGACCGTGTCGTCGGCGTGGTCACCGCCGACATCCCCTGGCGCCCGGGCGCACGCGAGCTGCTGGGCGCGGTCCGCGCGGCCGGCGTCCCCTGCGCGCTCGTGACGATGTCGTGGGAGCGGTTCGCCGCCCCGGTCGTCGCGGCGCTGCCGCCCGGGACCTTCGACGCGGTCGTCACCGGCGACGCCGTACGCCGGGGCAAGCCGCACCCCGACCCGTACCTGCGCGGCGCCGAGCTGCTCGGTCTCGACGCGGCGGACTGCGTCGCCGTCGAGGACTCCCCGACCGGCGCGGCCAGCGCCGTCGCCGCCGGGTGTCGGACCCTCGTCGTCCCCCACCACGTGCCGGTGGCGTCCGCGCCGGGGCTGGTGCACGCCGATTCGCTCGAAACGGTGTCCCTGGACGCCCTTCTCGGCCTCGCACCCGGCGCCCAGGAGTCTGTTAGCCGATCGTGACCTCGGTCGGGCGGTTCCGGGGTGACCCGGGACACGCCCGCGGACTAGATTCCGCGGCAGTCTGCTCGGGCGATTCGGTGTCTGGGCGCCAGGTCAAGAGGTGGCTCGTGGGTCTCAGCAGGAAAGTACGTCTGGCAACGGTCGGCCTCGCGGCCGGCGCGGTGATCCTCACGGGGTGCGCGGAGAGCGAGCGCGACTCGTCCTCCGGCGGCGGTGGCGAGGGCGACGGCGGGGGCACCTTCCGCTTCGCGGCCTCGGCCGAGCCCGTCTCGCTGGACCCGTTCTTCGCCTCCGACGGCGAGAGCTTTCGCGTCTCGCGGCAGATCTTCGAGGGCCTCGTCGGTGTCGAGCCCGGCACCGCCGACCCGGCCCCGACCGGCCTCGCGACCGAGTGGGAGTCCTCCGAGGACGGCCTGACCCACACCTTCACCCTCCGCGAGGGCGTCACCTTCCACGACGGCTCCGAGTTCAACGCCGACGCGGTCTGCTTCAACTTCGACCGCTGGTACAACATGCCGGAGTCCTCCCAGGTCGAGTCGCTGGCCTACTACTACGGCGCCCTGTTCGGCGGCTTCGCCACGGGCGACAACGCCGACAAGGCGATCTACGACTCGTGCGAGACCAACGGCGACACCGAGGCCACGATCACCCTCACCCAGCCGTTCTCGGGCTTCATCGCCGCGCTGTCCCTGCCGGCGTTCGCCATGCAGAGCCCGACGGCGCTGCAGGAGTTCCAGGACGACGGCGCGGAGAACCCGACGACCACCGAGTACGCGACCGCCGAGCCCAGCGGCACCGGCCCGTTCCAGCTCGAGGAGTGGAACCAGGGCACCGACGTCCGCCTCACCGCGTACGACGACTACTGGGGCGAGCCGTCCACCATCGACGAGGCCGTCGTCGTCCCGATCGCCGAGCCGCGCGGTCGCGCCGACGCCCTGCGCGCCGACGAGATCGACGGCTACGACCTCGTGGGCCCCGCCGACATCGGCGGGCTCGAGGACGAGGGCTACCAGGTCGTCAACCGCGACCCGTTCAACGTGCTCTACCTCGGCTTCAACCAGGCCAAGGCCCCGTTCGACGACATCAAGGTCCGCCAGGCGATCGCCTACGCGATCGACAAGGAGGAGGTCGTCAGCGCCTCCCTGCCCGAGGGCAGCGAGGTCGCCATCGAGTTCATGCCGCCGTCGGTGAGCGGCTGGGCCGACGACGTCGAGACCTACGACTACGACCCCGACCGGGCGCGCCAGCTGCTCGAGGAGGCGGGCGTCGCGGGCGACACGATCCAGTTCAACTACCCGACCGACGTGAGCCGACCGTACATGCCCTCGCCGGAGGACACCTTCAACGTGATCCGCACCCAGCTCGAGGAGGTGGGCCTCGACATCGAGCCCGTCGCCGACCGTTGGGACCCGGACTACCTGAACAAGATCCAGGGCTCGGAGAACCACGGCATCCACCTGCTCGGGTGGACCGGTGACTACAACGACACCGACAACTTCATCGGGCAGTTCTTCGGCTCGGAGAAGCCCGAGTGGGGCTTCAACGACCCGCAGCTGTTCCAGGGTCTCAGCGAGGCTCGTCAGGAGCCCAGCGTCGACGACGCCGCCCCGCTGTACGAGGACCTGAACCGCGAGGTCATGGAGCTGCTGCCCGGCGTCCCGCTGGCGCACCCGGTGCCGTCCCTCGCCTTCGGCCCCGGGGTCAGTGGCTACGAGGCCAGCCCCGTCCAGGACGAGGTCTGGAACACCGTCACCCTCGACTGAGCACCGTCCGCGCCCGTCCCCGGTCCGCCCGGGGACGGGCGCGGTCACGTCCGCTCCCCACCTCCCTCCCCCTGCCGGAAAGGCTCCTGACGCATGCTCCGCTTCGTGCTGCGACGCCTCGGACTCCTGGTCCCGGTGCTGATCGGCCTGTCGGTGCTGCTGTTCGCGTGGGTCCGTGCCCTGCCCGGCGACCCCGCCCGCGCCCTGCTCGGCGAGCGCGCCACGCCCGAGGCGGTCGAGCGGGTCCGGGCGGCGTACGGCTTCGACGACCCCCTGTGGCAGCAGTACTTCCGCTACGTCGGGTCGCTGCTGCGCGGCGACTTCGGCGCCTCGGTCCGCGACGGCCGGCCCGTGGTCGACACGTTCCTCGAGAAGTTCCCCGCCACCGCCGAGCTCGGCATCGCGGCCCTGCTGATCGCCGTGATCGTGGGCGTGCCGCTGGGCTACCTCGCCGCCCGCAACCAGGGCCGCGCGCTCGACACCTTCGTCGTCTCGGGCTCGCTGCTCGGCGTCGCCACCCCGGTGTTCTTCCTCGCGATCCTGCTCAAGCTGGTCTTCTCGACCTGGCTGGGCTGGCTGCCGTCGTCGCTGCGGCAGGACGTGACGATCGACGCCACGCACATCACGAACTTCTACGTCCTCGACGGGATCCTGACCCGGGAGTGGGACGCCGCCATCAACGCCGTGGCCCACCTCGTGCTGCCCAGCATCGCCCTGGCGACCATCCCGCTGGCGATCATCGTCCGCATCACCCGCGCGTCGGTGGCCGAGGTGATGAACGAGGACTTCGTCCGCACCGCCGAGTCCAAGGGGCTCTCCGCCGGCGTCGTCTCCCGCCGCCACGTGCTCCGCAACGCGCTGCTGCCGGTGGTCACCACCATCGGTCTCCAGGCGGGCCTGCTGTTCTCCGGGGCCGTGCTGACCGAGACGGTCTTCGGCCTGCAGGGGATCGGGCAGTACCTGTTCGAGTCCATCGGACGCCGCGACTACCCGGTGCTGCAGGGCTACATCCTGTTCATCGCGATCATCTACTCGCTGATCAACCTGTTGGTCGACCTCGCCTACGGCGTCATCGACCCGAGGGTGAGGGTCTCGTGACCATCCCGTTGCCGCCGTCCGGTGGAGGTGCCGTTTCTGCCGAAACGGCACCCGGCACGCCCGGCGCCGCCGGCCCCGGCACCTCCGACGAGGACCGCGGCGTCAGCCTGTGGCGCGGCGCGTTCCGGCGCCTGCGCCGCAACCCGACCGCCATCGTCGGCGCGGTGATCGTCCTGGCGTTCATCCTGGTCGCGCTGCTCGCGCCGCTGCTGACCGGCTACGAGCCCGGCGCGGCCCAGGACGCCGGCGAGATCACGCCCAGCAGCGTCCCCGGCCCGTCCGAGGACCACTGGCTCGGCCTCGACAGCTTCGGCTCCGACCTGTGGACCCAGCTCGTGTACGGCGCCCGCCAGTCGCTGATCTACGGCGTGGTGTCCACCGCGATCGGCCTGGCCGTCGGGACGGCGATGGGCGCCCTGGCGGGCGGGTTCGGCGCCGTCGGCGGCCGGGTCGGCCAGTGGGTCGACACCGCGGTCATGCGGGTCGTGGACATCTGGCTCTCCATCCCCAGCCTGCTGCTCGCCGTCAGCATCGCCGCGATCCTCACGCAGTCGGCGTACGCGGTGATGATCGCGATCGGCGCCGCGCAGGTCCCAATCTTCGCGCGGCTGCTGCGTGGCTCGATGCTGGCGCAGGGACGCTCCGACTACGTCCTCGCCGCGAGCGCACTCGGACTGCGGAAGCGGCGGATCGTGATGAGCCACGTCCTGCCGAACTCGGTCGGACCCACGATCGTCCAGGCCACGCTGAACCTGGCGACCGCCATCATCGAGGTCGCCGCCCTGTCCTACCTCGGGCTCGGCACCGCCGACCCCGCCGTCGCCGAGTGGGGTCGCATGCTGGTCGCGGCGCAGGACCGCTTCGACGAGTCCCCGCAGCTCGCGATCTACCCCGGTGTCGCGATCGCCATCACCGCCCTCGGGTTCACGCTGTTCGGTGAGGCGCTGCGCGAGGCCCTCGACCCGAGGACGCGGCGATGACCGGGCCCGCGCTGGAGAAGGAGCCCACCGTGAGCGACCACGGCGAGCCGCTGCTGTCGGTGCGCGACCTGTCGGTGACCTTCGGTCTGCGCGGCCAGCGCGCCGTCCGCGCCGTGGACGAGGTGTCGTTCGACATCCGCCCCGGCCAGCACGTCGGCCTGGTGGGGGAGTCCGGCAGCGGCAAGTCCGTCACCTCGCTGGCCCTGATGGGCCTGCTGCCCAAGCGCGGCGTCAAGGTCGGCGGCCAGGCGCTCTACCGCGGCGAGGACCTGCTGACCAAGGACCGCAAGGCCATGGCCGGCCTGCGGGGCCGCGAGATCGCCATGGTCTTCCAGGACCCCATGACCTCGCTCAACCCGGTCGTCCGGATCGGCGTGCAGCTGACGGAGGTGATCACCCGGCACACCGATTCGAACAAATCGGCAGCGCAGGACCGCGCCCGCGAGCTCCTGGCCCAGGTCGGCATCCCCGACCCCGGCCGACGGCTGCGGGAGTACCCCCACCAGCTGTCCGGGGGCATGCGCCAGCGCGTGCTGATCGCGATCGCGCTGGCGTGCCGGCCGCGGCTCCTGATCGCCGACGAGCCGACCACGGCGCTGGACGTCACCATCCAGGCCCAGGTGCTCGAGGTGCTCAAGGACCTCGTCGCCGACACCGACGCCGCGCTGCTGATGATCACCCACGACCTCGGCGTCGTCGCCGGCCTGTGCGACGAGGTGAACGTCATGTACTCCGGGCGGATCGTCGAGTCAGCGACCCGCGAGAAGCTGTTCGCCCGGCCCCGCCACCCCTACACCGGCGGACTGCTGGCGAGCATCCCGCGGCTCGACACCCCCCGGGGCCGCCCGCTGACGCCGATCCCCGGCTCACCGACCCAGACCCTGCCGTGGACCACCGGCTGCGCATTCGCACCCCGGTGCGCCAACGCTGCGGACGACTGCCGCACCACGGCCCCCGCCCTCCAGGCCGACGACCACGGGGAGCTGCGCTGCTTCCACCCCCTGGACGCCGACCGACCCGCCACCCCCGGGAGCGGCACATGAGCGACCTCAGCAAGCCGGCGGCGTCCTCCGGGGACGCCGTTTCGTCAGAAACGGCACCTCCGGCCCCCGACGTCCTGCTCAGGATTCGGGACCTCGAGGTGCACTTCCCGATCCGTGACGGGCTGATCCTGAACCGCACGGTCGGAGCGGTCCGGGCCGTCGACGGCGTCGACCTCGACGTCCCCCGTGGCGGCACCGTCGGGCTGGTGGGCGAGTCGGGCTGCGGCAAGTCGACGCTGGGTCGGGCCGTCCTCCGGCTCGTGGAGCCCACCGGTGGTCGGGTCGAGTTCGACGGCGTCGACGTGGCCTCCCTGAAGGGGGAGGCCCTGCGCGCCAAGCGCCAGGACATGCAGATGGTCTTCCAGGACCCGCTGGCCAGCCTGAACCCCCGCCAGAGCGTCGAGACCCTCCTGACCGAGCCGTTGCGGGCCCACCGGCGTCCGGTGTCCGACACCCGTGTCCGGGAGCTGCTGGACCAGGTGGGACTGCCGGCGTCCGCGTCGGCGAAGTACCCCCACGAGTTCTCCGGCGGACAGCGCCAGCGCATCGGCATCGCGCGCGCCCTCGCCCTGGAGCCGTCGTTCATCATCGCCGACGAGCCGGTCTCGGCGCTGGACGTGTCGATCCAGGCGCAGGTGCTGAACCTGCTCGAGGACCTCCAGCAGTCCCTCGGCCTGACCTATCTGGTCATCGCCCACGACCTGGCGGTGGTGCGCCACGTCTCCGACGTCGTGGCCGTGATGTACCTCGGCGGCATCGTCGAGCGCGCACCCTCCGACGACCTGTACGCCGAGCCGTTGCACCCGTACACGAAGGCGCTCATGTCGTCGGTCCCCGTGCCGGACCCAGTCATCGAGGCGACCCGGGAGCGGATCCTGCTCACCGGCGACCTGCCCTCACCGGCCGACCCGCCGACCGGCTGCCGCTTCCACACCCGCTGCCCCTTCCGGCAGGCGGAGCGCTGCGACACCGAGCGCCCCCAGCTCCGTGAGCTGCGCCCCGGCCACGCCGTGGCCTGCCACTACGCAGAGGAGATCCTCGCCGGCACCGTCACCCCGCACGAGGTGACGCCGGAGGAGGCCGCCGAGGTCTGACTCTCGGCGGCGTCCACGCGCGCGGCCAGTCACGCGGGCCCGCCGCCGGTGTGCCGTTTCTGCGCAAACGGCAGCGGTCGCGCCGGTCACGGCGCCGATTCGTGCAAAACGGCGGCGCAACAGGACCCGCCGGACCGCCGGCCGCGACGCCCTCAGGCGTCGGTGACGACCGACTCGTCGGCGTCGCTGCCCGCGTCGCCGCCGGCGTCGGTGTCCGCGGCGGGCGTCGGCAACGGCGGAGGCGTGCCGCCGTACGCCGGGCAGAGCGCCTGGTGGGCGCACCAGTCGCACAGGCGACCCGGGCTGGGCTGCCAGTCGCCGGTGCTCTCGGCATCGCGGATGGCGGCCCAGATGGCTTCGATCTTCCGCTCGGTGGCGAGGAGGTCCTGCTCGTCGGGGGCGTAGCGCAGGACCTCGCCGTTGCCGAGGTAGATCAGCTGCAGCATCGCCGGCACCTGGCCGCGCGTGCGCCACAGCACGAGCGCGTAGAACTTCAGCTGGAACAGCGCCCTCGCCTCGAAGAGCTCGCTGGGCGCCCGTCCGGTCTTGTAGTCGACGATCCGCACGAGACCGTCGGGGGAGACGTCGACGCGGTCCACGAAGCCCCGCAGCAGCAGCCGCGACTCCAGCACCGTCTCGACGTACAGCTCACGCTCCGCCGGCTCCAGCCGGGTCGGGTCCTCGAGGGTGAAGTAGGTGTCCAGCGCCCGCTCGCACGTCGCGAGCCACAGGTCCAGGGGTTGCACGACCGCCGTCGCCGCCTCCGGGTCGGCCTCGCACACCGCCTCCCAGGCCGGCCGCAGCAGGGCCCGCGCGCGCTCGGGGACGCGCTCGGCGGCCGGCAGGTCGAACAGGTCCTCCAGGACGCGGTGCACCACCGTCCCGCGCACCGCCTCCGGGGAGGACGGCTCGGGGAGCCTGTCGATGGTGCGGAAGCGGTACAGCAGCGGGCAGGTCGTGAAGTCCCCGGCCCGGCTCGGCGACAGCGAGCCGATCACCTCGACGCCGTCCACCGGCGTCGAGAGCAGCTCCGCGGGACCCATGGCTCGACAGTAGGCCAGCCCTCCGACACCACCCGGCTAGGCTCGGGGAGTGCCGGAGAACCGTGCCCACCCCCGCGGGACGATCCGGCTCGGCCGGGTCGCCGGCAGCGACGTGCTGGTGTCCGGCTCCTGGTTCCTCGTCGCTGCCTTGATCGCCGTCCTCGTCGCCCCCCGCGCGGAGCTGGTCGCCCCGGGCCTCGGGCCGTGGGCGTACGTCGTGGGGTTCGGCTTCGCCGTGCTGCTGTACGGCTCGGTGCTGCTCCACGAGGCCTCCCACGCGGTCGTCGCCCGGCTCTTCGGCTTCCGCGTCAGCGCCATCACGCTGCACTTCCTGGGCGGCATGACCGCGATCGAGGGCGAGGCACGCCGTCCCCGCCAGGAGTTCTGGATCGCCGTCGTCGGCCCTCTGACCTCCCTGGGGGTGGGCCTGGTGGCGCTCGCCGCCCTGCCCGTCACCCCCGACGGCATCCCGCGCCTCGCGGTCGAGGCGCTCGCGGGCGCGAACCTGCTGGTCGGCGTCCTCAACCTCGTGCCGGGCCTGCCCCTGGACGGCGGACGGGTGCTGAAGTCCGCGGTCTGGACCGTCAGCGGCGACCAGCACCGCGCCACCCTCGTCGCCGGGTGGGGCGGACGCGTCGTCGCGCTGCTCGTGCTGCTGTGGCCGGTCGCGCTCGAGCTCGGGTTCCGGCGTACGCCGCAGCTCATCGACTACGCCATCGCGTTCATCGTCGCGGTCTTCCTGTGGACCGGGGCCGGTGCCTCGATCACGTCGGCACGTGTCCGCAGCCGCCTGCCCGGGCTGGCCGCCCGCTCGCTGGCGCGCCGGTCCCTCACCGTCCCGGCGAACACGCCGGTCGCCGAGGCCGTCCGCCGCGCCCACGCCGCCGAGGCCGGCGGGATCGTCACCCTCGACGCCCACGGCGTGCCCACCGGACTGGTGAACGAGGCCGCCCTGGCGGCCGTCCCCGAGGACCGGCGGCCCTGGCTCCCGGTCTCGAGCGTGACCCGGACCCTGTCCGACCGGATCGCGCTGGCCGCCGACCTGACCGGCGAGGACCTCGTCGCGGCCCTCGGCCGGTCGCCGGCGCCGGAGTACCTCGTCGTCGAGCCCGACGGCCACCTCCACGGCGTCCTGGTCACCGCCGACGTCGAGCGGGCGTTCCGGCGCCTGGACCGCCGCTCCGGCCGCGACCCCGGGCGTACGACCGACGCCACCTCCCCGGCGAGGGCGACGACGACCGGCCACTAGCCTGCTGGCCATGTCCGAGCCGCATCCCGACCCGTCCGGCGACGCCGGTCACCCCCCTCTCGAGGCCGCGCCCGCGTGGGCCGGCGTACGCCGTGGCCCGCTGGCCGAGGGGGAGTGGATCCGACTGGTCGACACCAAGGGCCGGCGCCACAACTTCGAGCTCACGCCGGGCAAGCGGTTCTTCTCGAACCGGGGCCACATCGAGCACGACGACCTGATCGGTCGCGAGGAGGGCTTCGCGGTCACCTCGTCGGTGGGTGGGGAGTACGTCGTGTTCCGCCCGCTGCTCAGCGAGTTCGTCGTCTCGATGCCGCGTGGTGCGGCCGTGGTCTACCCGAAGGACTCCGCCCAGATCGTCGCGATGGTCGACGTCTTCCCCGGCGCCCACGTCATCGAGGCGGGAGTCGGCTCCGGCGCCCTGACCTGCTCGCTGCTGCGCGCCGTCGGACCGACCGGCCGGGTGATCTCCTACGAGCGACGCGAAGAGTTCGCCGACGTCGCGCACCGAAACGTCACCCAGTTCTTCGGCGGCGACCACCCGGCCTGGGACCTCCGGGTCGGCGACCTGGTCGAGGGCCTGCAGGAGACCGGCGAGCGGGCCGACCGCGTGGTGCTCGACATGCTCGCGCCCTGGGAGTGTGTCGACGACGTCGCCGACGCCCTGCTGCCCGGCGGGATCGTCTGCGCGTACGTCGCCACCACCACCCAGCTCTCCCGCGTCACCGAGACGCTCCGCGCCCACGGCGGGTTCACCGAGCCGCGGGCGTGGGAGTCGCTGGTCCGCGACTGGCACGTCGAGGGCCTCGCCGTACGCCCCGGCCACTCGATGACCGGCCACACCGCCTTCCTCGTCACCGCCCGCCGCATGGCACCCGGCGAGCAGGCACCCGCCAAGAAGCGCCGCCCGGCCCCCGGCGCCTACGGCGTCGACTACTCCGGCCCCCGCCCGCCCGACCTGCCGCCCCAGGTGATCTCCGAGGCCTACGACGCGCGCTGAGCTCTGGGTCGGTGGGCGTGGTCCGGCCCCGGTCGCGCGCCGTTTCGTCACAAACGGCGAGTCACGGCGCCGAACGGCTGCCGTTTGTGACAAAACGGCGGTCCTGCGGGCCCGGACGGCGTGCACCAGAGCCCTCGTCCGGGCACCGGAACCACCTGCCCGCGTGCCGCGGTGTGACGAGTTGATGACGTCCCGGCGTGTGAGACGTCCAACCTCGTGGCGACGGGGGACGGGGCAGTAATGTCCACAGTGAGCGGACCTACCGGAGGTGGTCGTCGTGCCCGAACAGCCTGAAGCCCAGACCGCGGCGGAGCTGCGCCGCCAGGTCGCGCACCTCGAGGCCGAGGTGGGGGACCTGCGCCGCCGGCTCGCGCCGAGCCGGATGTCGGGGTCGACGTCCGGCCTCGAGGCGCGGTTGAACGACACCGAGCGGTCGCTGGCGTCGGTGACCTCGCAGAACGAGCGGCTCGCCTCGACGCTGCGCGAGGCCCGCGACCAGATCACGAAGCTGAAGGAGGAGGTCGACCGGCTCGCCCAGCCGCCGGCGGGCTTCGGCACCTTCCTGACCCGCAACGACGACGACACCGTCGACGTGTTCACCGGGGGACGCAAGCTGCGGGTCAACGTCAGCCCGAACGTCGGGCTCGACGACCTGAGCCGCGGCCAGGAGGTGCTCCTCAACGAGGCCCTGAACGTCGTCGCCGCCTTCGACTACGAGCAGGTCGGCGAGGTCGTCATGCTCAAGGAGGTGTTGGCCGACGCCGAGCGCGTCCTGGTCATCGCGAACGCCGACGAGGAGCGCGTCGTCCGCCTGGCCGAGCCCCTGCGGCGCCCCGACGTGACGCTGCGCGCCGGGGACTCGCTCCTGCTCGACACCCGGTCCGGCTACGTCTACGAGGTCGTGCCCAAGTCGGAGGTCGAGGAGCTCGTCCTCGAGGAGGTGCCCGACATCGCGTACGAGTCCATCGGTGGGCTCGTCGGCCAGATCGAGCAGATCCGGGACGCGGTGGAGCTGCCGTACCTGCACCCCGAGATGTTCGTCGAGCACGAGCTGAAGCCGCCGAAGGGCGTGCTGCTGTACGGCCCACCCGGCTGCGGCAAGACCCTGATCGCCAAGGCGGTCGCGAACAGCCTGGCGAAGAAGGTCGCGGCCAAGACCGGCCAGGAGGGGAAGTCGTACTTCCTGAACATCAAGGGCCCCGAGCTGCTCAACAAGTACGTCGGGGAGACCGAGCGGCACATCCGGCTGGTGTTCCAGCGGGCCCGGGAGAAGGCGTCGATGGGGACGCCGGTCATCGTGTTCTTCGACGAGATGGACTCGCTGTTCCGCACCCGTGGCTCCGGGGTGTCCTCCGACGTGGAGAACACCATCGTCCCGCAGCTGCTCAGCGAGATCGACGGCGTCGAGACGCTCGAGAACGTGCTGGTCATCGGCGCCTCGAACCGTGAGGACATGATCGACCCCGCGATCCTGCGCCCCGGCCGGCTGGACGTGAAGATCAAGATCGAACGTCCGGACGCCGAGTCGGCGCGCGACATCTTCTCGAAGTACCTGACCGCGCGCCTGCCGCTGCACGCCGACGACCTCGGCGAGTTCGGGGGCGACCGCCAGGCCTGCGTCGAGGGCATGATCCGCGCCACCGTCGAGCGGATGTACACCGAGACCGACGAGAACCGGTTCCTCGAGGTCACCTACGCCAACGGGGACAAGGAGATCCTGTACTTCAAGGACTTCAACTCCGGCGCCATGATCCAGAACATCGTCGACCGGGCGAAGAAGATGGCCATCAAGGACCTCCTCGACCACGACCAGAAGGGTCTGCGGGTCCAGCACCTGCTGCAGGCCTGCGTCGACGAGTTCAAGGAGAACGAGGACCTCCCCAACACCACCAACCCCGACGACTGGGCACGTATCTCCGGCAAGAAGGGCGAGCGGATCGTCTTCATCCGCACCCTCATCACGGGCAAGCAGGGCACCGAGCCCGGCCGCTCCATCGACACGGTCTCGAACACCGGTCAGTACCTGTGACCGGGCCGGCGTCGGGCGACCCCGGCGCTGCCGTTTCTGCCGAAACGGTGGCTCCCGGACGCCCGGCGCCGCCGTTTCTGCCGAAACGGGGCCGGTCTGCGGTCCCAGCGCCGGCTCCGACCCGGGGACGCACCGATGGCTGAAGACATCGAGCGGACAGAGGCGGAGGCCCTGCTCGAGACGAGACGCGAGCTGGGGCCGGCGTCCGACCGGGAGCTGGTGGAGTCGTTCGCCGACCGGATCGAGAAGGCCGTCGAGGACCGGGTCGACGAGCGCTTGCGGCGTCGCGGCCGGCCCGACGAGCCCACGCCGTACGCCGGGGCACCCTCAGGCGGTGACAGGGGTCGGCAGTTCGCACTCGGGGTCGTCTCCCTCGTCGCGGGCATCCCCCTCACGATCGTGCCGATGGTGGCGACCGACGGCGGCCTGCCCGCAGTCGTGATCGCCTGGCTCGGCATCGTCGGCGTGAACGTCGCCCACGCGGCGTCGATCAACGGTCCGCGGCGTCGCCGTGACGAGTACCGGGACGCCTACCGGGACGACAGGCGTCGCTGAGCGCCGCAGCCCGGGCGGTCGGCCGCGTCCTCAGTAGGAGTGTGGCCGTTCCATCGTGGCGCGGACCCGCTCGGGGTCCCACTCCTCGCCCAGCCAGGCGAACAGGCCCTCGAGCACGCCGGGGTCGGCCACCCAGTCGTCGTAGTGGACCCGGTACGCCGCGTCGCCCAGGTCGGCGGCCAGGGCGAGCAGGTCGGCCTCGGTCTGCTCGAGCAGGGCCCGCGACTCGGGGTCCTTGCCCCACCACTTGCTGACCGAGACGGCGTCGAGGTCGCGGGTGTTCACGACGAACCGGGCGCCCGGGAACACCTCCTGCAGCCAGGCGACGTACCCCGGCGTGTCGGGCTCGTCCCAGCGGATCTCCTTGAACCCGGTGACCCGTGTGTCCTGCTCGGGACGCAGCAGGGAGTCGAGGGCGAGCTTGCGCTCCGCGAGGCGGGTGCGGCGGCTCGGCAGCTGGTCCATCCCGAAGAACGGGTGGGTGGTGTCGTTGCCGTCCTCGATGCCCTTGCGGCGGCGCTCGCGTCGCTGGTTGCGGCGGATCTTGTGGACGGCGGCGTCGTACTGCCAGACATGGCGCAGCGACTGCCGGTTCTCGCCGCGGATCAGGACGCCGGGGGTGCTGTTCAGGATCCCCTGCAGCAACGTCGAGCCGGAGCGTCCGTAGGTGACGATGAAGACGTAGCCGAGGTCGTCGGAGCCCTCGAGCCGCTTGATGCGGGCGCGCATCTGCCGGGTCCGCTCCTCGAGGCGACCCACCCGGGTCCGTGCCCGGTCGCGCTGCCGCTCGGCGACCTCGGCGCGCTCGCGCGCCGCTCCGAGCTCGGCGCGCAGGGTCTCCACCTCGCTGCGGCGGGCCGGGACCACGGTCCTCAGCCGGTTGCGGGTACGGCGCGCGACGCGTCGCGGCAGGTCTCCTCGCTCCACGGCGGCGAGTCTCCCACGTGCCGTTTCGCACGAATCGGCACCTTGGCGCCCCGAGCGGCCACCCCGCTGCCGCGTAGGCTCGCCGCATGAGCGTGCGCCGGGTGATGGGGACCGAGGTCGAGTACGGGATCACCGTCTCGGGCCAGCCGCACGCCAACCCGATGCTCGCGTCGTCGCAGGTCGTGAACGCCTACGCCTCAGCGTCTGCGAGGGCCCGGCGGGCACGGTGGGACTTCGAGGAGGAGTCGCCGCTGCGGGACGCCCGCGGCTTCGACATGAGCCGGCAGGTCGCGGACGCCTCCCAGCTCACCGACGAGGACCTGGGCCTCGCCAACATCATCCTCACCAACGGCGCCCGGCTGTACGTCGACCACGCCCACCCCGAGTTCTCCACCCCGGAGGTCACCGGGCCGCTTGACATCGTGCGCTGGGACAAGGCCGGCGAGCTGGTGATGCTGGACGCCGCGCGCCGGGCCGCGCAGCTGCCGGGTGGGGCGCCGATCGTGCTGTACAAGAACAACACCGACAACAAGGGCGCGTCGTACGGCGCCCACGAGAACTACCTGATGCGCCGCTCCACCCCGTTCGCCGACATCGTGCGGCACCTGACGCCATTCTTCGTGTCCCGGCAGGTGGTGTGCGGCGCCGGCCGGGTCGGGATCGGCCAGGACGGTCGGGACCACGGCTTCCAGATCAGCCAACGCGCCGACTTCTTCGAGGTCGAGGTGGGCCTCGAGACCACGCTGAAGCGCCCCATCATCAACACCCGCGACGAGCCCCACGCCGACCCGGACAAGTACCGGCGCCTGCACGTCATCCTGGGCGACGCGAACCTCGCCGAGACCTCGACGTACCTCAAGGTCGGCACCACGGCCCTCGTGCTCGCCATGATCGAGGACCGCTGGCTCGCCGGCGACCTGACCGTGGCCACGCCGGTCGCCGCGCTCCGCGAGGTCTCCCACGACCCGTCGCTGAAGCACCTGCTTCGCCTGACCGACGGTCGCCGTCTGACCGGCCTGCAGATGCAGATGGAGTACCTCGACCTCGCCCGCAAGTACGTCGAGGACCGGCTCGGCTCCGACGCGGACAGCCAGACCCTCGACGTGCTCGCCACGTGGGAGTCGGTGCTCACCCGGCTGGAGCAGGACCCGATGCAGCTCGCCGGCGAGCTCGATTGGGTCGCCAAGCTGCGGCTGCTGGAGCAGTACCGCTCCCGCGACGGCCTCGGCTGGGACGACGCCAAGCTCGCCCTGGTGGACCTGCAGTACTCCGACACCCGTCCCG
This sequence comes from uncultured Nocardioides sp., assembly GCF_947489365.1. Classification (GTDB taxonomy): domain Bacteria; phylum Actinomycetota; class Actinomycetes; order Propionibacteriales; family Nocardioidaceae; genus Nocardioides. The sequence continues at coordinate 169,955 of NZ_CANLDB010000004.1, read as the reverse complement.
AGAAGGGCCTGTACCACCGGCTCGTGGCCGGCGGCCGGATGCGCCGTCTGCTGGGCGACGAGGAGGTCGAGGCCGCGATGCACGAGCCGCCGACCGACACCCGGGCCTACTTCCGCGGCCGGTGCCTGGAGAAGTACGCCGACCAGGTCGCCGCCGCGTCCTGGGACTCCGTCATCTTCGACCTGCCGGGGCGCGACTCGCTGCAGCGGGTGCCGACCACCGACCCGCTGCGCGGCAGCAAGGCGCACGTCGGCGACCTGCTCGACCGCTGCGACGACGCCCAGCAGCTGGTCGACGCGCTCGCGGGCTGAGGTAACGCCCCCGCTGTCGGTCCCGCGCGCTAGGTTGGCGACGAGGTCGCGGGCACGCCGCCCGGACCGCAGGGACCGCCCGACGGGTGAAGGAGGTGTGCCGTGGCCCAGGAGCACAAGCAGCCCCGCAGGACCTCGCAGACCGAGGAGTCGACCGAGGAGACCGCCGAGGTCTCGACCGAGGCGACCGAGCGCAAGGACGCCCTCGACGACGACGTCGACAGCATCCTCGACGAGATCGACGAGGTGCTGGAGTCCAACGCCGAGGACTTCGTGAAGTCGTTCATCCAGAAGGGCGGCGAATGACCGCCGACGGCCCCCGTCTGCCCGCGGCGTACCTGGCCCCCGGCGGGTCGTCGTTCACCGACTTCCTCGCCTCCCAGGCGCCCGACCTGCTGCCCACCACCCGGGCGCTCCCGGCCGGGACGGCGGGGGAGGGGCTGACGCCCCACGCGACCACGATCGTCGCCGCGACGTTCCCCGGCGGCGTGGTCGTCGCCGGTGACCGCCGCGCCACGATGGGCAACGTCATCGCCCAGCGCGACATCGAGAAGGTCTTCCCCGCCGACGAGCACTCAGCGGTCGGCATCGCCGGCGCCGCGGGCATCGCGGTCGAGATGACGCGGCTGTTCCAGACCGAGCTCGAGCACTACGAGAAGATCGAGGGCGTCACGCTGTCGATGGACGGCAAGGCCAACCGCCTCGCCGCCCTGATCCGCGGCAACCTCGGCCTCGCCATGCAGGGCCTCGCGGTCGTCCCGCTGTTCGCCGGGTACGACGTCGACGCGGGCATCGGCCGGATCTTCTCCTACGACGCCACGGGCGGCCGGTACGAGGAGACCGCCTTCCACTCCACCGGGTCCGGGTCGGTGTTCGCCCGCGGGTCGCTGAAGAAGCTGTACCGCGACGACCTGACCCAGGACGAGTGCGTGCTCGCGACCGTGCAGGCGCTGTACGACGCCGCCGACGACGACTCCGCCACCGGCGGGCCCGACATCGCGCGACGGATCTTCCCGGTCGTCCACGTCATCACCGCCGACGGCGGGCGCCGCCTGCCCGACGCGGACGTCGCCGCCGTGGCCGACGTCGTGATCGCCGCCCGCATGCAGCGCCCCGACGGCCCGGCCGCCGCCCTGAGCTGAGGACCCCCAGATGAGCACCCCGTTCTACGTCTCGCCCGAGCAGCTGATGAAGGACCGGGCGGACTTCGCCCGCAAGGGCATCGCCCGCGGCCGGTCCGTCGTGGTGGTGCAGTACGCCGACGGCGTCCTGTTCGTGTCCGAGAACCCGTCGCAGGCGCTGCACAAGGTCTCCGAGATCTACGACCGCATCGCGTTCGCGGCGGTGGGCCGCTACAACGAGTTCGAGAACCTGCGGATCGCCGGCGTCCGGCTCGCGGACATGCGGGGCTTCTCCTACGACCGCCGCGACGTGACCGGTCGCGGCCTGGCCAACGCCTACGCCCAGACCCTCGGCACGATCTTCTCCTCGGGCGGGGAGAAGCCGTACGAGGTCGAGCTGTTCGTCGCCGAGGTGGGCGCGTCCGCCGAGGACGACCAGATCTACCGCCTCACCTACGACGGCCAGGTCGCCGACGAGCACGGGTACGCCGTCATGGGCGGCGCCGCCGACGTGGTGGCCTCCTCCCTCGCCGCGTCGTACCGGGCCGGCTCGGACCTCGCGACCGCCCTGCAGATCGCGGTCACCGCGCTCGGCCACTCCGAGACCGCCGACCGGGTCATCCCGATCGAGGACCTCGAGGTCGCCGTGCTCGACCGCACCCGGTCGCGGGCCCGCAAGTTCTCGCGCCTGCGCCCCGCCCGCCTCACCGAGCTGCTGGGGGAGCGGGACGCCGACACGGCGGTCTCCGGCGTGGACGGCGGCGCGCACTCCGCCGCAGCCCCGGCCGGCGCTGCGGACGACGCTGCTGCCGCACCGTCCACCGGCGCCGCGTCGACGTCACCCGAGCCCGCGCCGTTCCCCGTCTCGGACGACGAGCCGCCGGTCGCCCCGCCGTCCTGAGGCCGGTCCGGCTCGTCGGCGCGTGCGCCGGCGGGCCGAACTCGGCTGCTGTGTCGGGCGCGAGCGCCCCCGTTTCGCACGAATCGGCACCCGGAAGCGCCGTTCGACCGCCGTTTCCGACGAAACGGCGCGACTCCCGCCCCGCCACCCACCGCGGGCCCGGAGCGCCGACCGAGCGCGCCGACGCGGTCGGGTTCCGTCCACAGGCCACCGGCGGGGCGAGTTGCCCACAGGCCGGGCCCGGCCGTGTGCGACCGAGCTCGATCGGGGTCAGGCTCGCTGCATGAGCACTGATCCGGCCCCGGTGCGGGGCAACATCCGGAGCCCTCGCTTCCGCCGTGTCAGCCACGGCCTGTTCGTGCCCGTCCTCGAGGCACCCGACGAGCGGCGCGAGTGGCTGCGCGACCTCGGTGCGTGGCTGCTGGTGCTGCCCGGCAGCGGGAGGTTCACCGGTCTGACGGGTGCCCGGCTGGCGGGGTGGCAGCTGCCCCCGGTGTCCCGGGACTGGGTGCCGGTCTTCGCGGCCGTGGCCGCACCGGACCCGACCGTGCGACGCGTCGGCCTGGTGACGAGCCAGCACCGCCGCGCCAAGGACGACCAGCCGTGGATGCTCGAGGGGTTGCCGGTCGACCACCCCGCCGAGGTGCTCCTCCGCTGCGCACGGGACTTGGACCTGCTCGACCTCGTCGTCCTGGTGGAGTCCGCGTTGCGCAAGCGTCACGTGACCCGCCAGGCCCTCGACGCGATCACCGCGACCCGCCGGCCGGGCGTCCGGCTGCTGCGCCAGGCCGTCGCCCTGGCCGAGCCGGCCAGCGAGTCCCCGATGGAGACGCTGCTGCGGCTGTTCCTGTGGTGTGCGGACGTCCCGGTCCTCGTGCAGTCCCCGATCCTCAACACCGACGGGCGCGAGGTGGGTCGGGCTGACCTCCGGGTGCGTGGCACCGACCTGATCCTCGAGTACGACGGCGGGGTGCACCGCGAGCCCGCGCAGCAGGCCGCCGACCTGCGGCGCGAGCGTCTCCTCGCCGACCTGGCCCTGCCGCGACGGGCGTACACCCTGCCGGAGCTGCTCGATCGTCCCGTGGTGGTGATGGCCGAGCTCGACCGCCTCCTGGGGCGCACCACCCACCTCCGACGCCTGCAGCTGTGGCGCAGCCTCGTCGCCCACTCGGCGTACACCCCGGCGGGGCGCGCCCGGTTGCGCTCCCGATGGGCGGTCGCCATGGGCGCGATCGCGCGGTGGTGAGCCCGGTCGTGCCGTTCGGCCGACTAGGGTGAACGAGTGGACCGGCGGATCTTCGGGATCGAGAACGAGTACGGCGTGACGTGCACGTTCCGGGGGCAGCGCAGGTTGAGCCCGGACGAGGTGGCGCGCTACCTGTTCCGCAAGGTCGTCAGCTGGGGGCGCAGCAGCAACGTGTTCCTGCGCAACGGCGCCCGGCTGTACCTCGACGTGGGCTCCCACCCCGAGTACGCGACGCCCGAGTGCGACGACGTGATCGACCTGGTGACCCACGACAAGGCGGGGGAGCGGGTGCTGGAGGGGCTCCTCCTCGACGCCGAGCAGCGGCTGCACGACGAGGGCATCGCCGGCGACATCTACCTGTTCAAGAACAACACCGATTCCGCGGGCAACTCCTACGGCTGCCACGAGAACTACCTGGTCACCCGCTCCGGGGAGTTCGGGCGCCTCGCCGACGTGCTGATCCCGTTCCTGGTCACCCGCCAGATCGTGGTGGGGGCGGGCAAGGTCACCCAGACGCCGCGCGGCGCGAGCTTCAGCGTGAGCCAGCGCGCCGAGCACATCTGGGAGGGCGTCTCGAGCGCCACCACCCGCAGCCGGCCCATCATCAACACCCGAGACGAGCCGCACGCGGACGCCGAGCGCTACCGCCGCCTGCACGTCATCGTCGGCGACTCCAACATGAGCGAGACCACCACGATGCTCAAGGTCGCGAGCTGCGACCTCGTGCTGCGCATGATCGAGGAGGGCGTGGTCATGCGGGACCTCACCCTCGAGAACCCGATTCGCGCAATTCGGGAGATCTCGCACGACATGACCGGCCGGCGGAAGGTCCCGCTGGCGAACGGCCGCGAGGCGAGCGCGCTGGAGATCCAGGGCGAGTACCTGGCGAAGGCGCAGGAGTTCGTGGACCGCCGCGGCCTGCGGACCCCCGTGATCGACCGCAGCCTCGACCTGTGGGAGCGCGGTCTCAAGGCGGTCGAGTCCGACGACCTGGGCCTCGTCGACCGGGAGCTCGACTGGGTCATCAAGTGGAAGCTGATCGAGGCCTACCGCGCCAAGCACGGGCTGCCGCTGAGCCACCCGCGCGTCGCACAGCTGGACCTCGCCTACCACGACATCCACCGCAACCGCGGCCTGTACTACCTGCTCGAGAAGCGCGGCAAGGTCGAGCGGGTCACCAACGACCTGCGGATCTTCGAGGCCAAGTCCCTGCCCCCGCAGACCACCCGGGCGAAGCTGCGCGGGGAGTTCATCCGCCGCGCGCAGGAGCGACGACGCGACTTCACCGTCGACTGGGTCCACCTCAAGCTCAACGACCAGGCGCAGCGCACGGTGCTGTGCAAGGACCCGTTCCGGTCCTCCGACGAACGCGTGCAGCGGCTGATCGACGGCATGTGACGCCGTCGGACGGCACGGGACGGCAGGTGGGGGAGACGCTGGGTGCCCCGGTTAGGGTGACCGGCGTGCCTCGACCTTCTCGTGCCACCACCCGCCGCGCCCTGGCCGTCCCCGCGGTGACCGCGCTCGTGCTGAGCCTGGCCGCCTGCGGCGAGGACGACGAGCCGGAGGCCGGGCAGCCGACCGGCGCCGGCCTGGACTCGATCAGCATCTCCGACAACGTCGGCGAGCCGCCCGAGGTGGAGTGGGACGGTCGCGTGTCGGTCGACGAGGTCGAGTCCGAGACCATTGTCGAGGGCGACGGCCCCGAGCTGACCGACGGTGCCGCCGTGATGGGCCAGATCCTCATCGGCAACGGCTACTCCGAGAGCACCGTGCTCAGCACCTGGGACCAGCAGCCTGCGACCCCCCAGATCTTCGACCCCGCCGACGAGCTCCCCGCAGGCATCGTCGCCGCCTTCGAGGGGACGACCGTCGGGAGCCGTACGGCCGTCGTCGCCCCGCCCGAGGACGCCTTCGGCGAGCTGGGGAACCCGCAGCTGGGGATCGGCAACGCCGACAGCGTCCTGTTCGTCATGGACAGCGTCGGCGTCGTCCAGCCGTCCATCACCGACGAGCGCCAGGACCCGCCTGCCGGAACCCCCCGCGTGGTCGAGAACGGCGACGGGGCCGTCACCAAGCTGGACTTCGCCGACGCCGCGCAGCCGTCCGGCGAGCTGAAGGTGACCGTGCTGGCCGAGGGCAACGGCCCGCGGGTGCAGGCCGACGACTTCGTGGCCGTGACCTACCTGGGCCAGACCTTCGACGGCGACAAGCCCTTCGACCAGAACTTCACCGCACCGGAGCCCGACCCGAACAACCCCACGGCGGCTCCCGCCGAGGCCGGACCGAGCGTGTTCTCGCTCGACGGCGTCGTGAAGGGGTGGAAGCAGGGACTGACCGGCATCCCGACCCGCAGCCGCGTGCTGCTCGAGATCCCGCCGGCCCTCGGGTACGGCGAGGAGGGCCAGCCGCCGGACATCCAGGGCGGCGACACGCTGTACTTCGTGATCGACGTGCTCGGCACCAGCACGGCCTGACCCCACCGACCCCGGGAGCAGCATGGCGTCCGACAAGAGCGAACGACTGCTCAACCTGCTCATCATGCTGCTCGTCACCCGGCACTGGATCCCCAAGGGGCGGATCCGTGAGGTCCTCTACCCCGGCTCCACCGAGGCGGCGTTCGAGAAGATGTTCGAGCGCGACAAGGAGGAGCTTCGCAGTATCGGCGTCCCCGTCGAGGTCGGCGCGCTCGACAACTACTTCGACGACGAGGTGGGCTACCGGGTGCGGCCCGAGCGGTTCGCGCTGCCCGAGGTGACGCTCACGGCGGAGGAGGCCTCGGTGGTCGCCCTCGCCGGCCGGGCGTGGGACAACGCGCGCCTGGCCGACCACACCACCCGCGCCCTGGCGACCCTCACCGCGGCGGGGGTCGAGCTGGACCGCTCGGCCCTCGACCTGGTGGAGCCCCGTTTGCGGGCGGAGGAGCCGTCGTTCGAGGCGTTCTGGACCGCGGTCACCGACGGCACGCCGGTCCGCTTCGACTACCGGCGCAGCCCCGGCGACGCGCCCCGGCCGCGCCGGCTCGAGCCGTGGGGCGTCGTCCGGTCCTCGGGACGCTGGTACGTCGCCGGGCACGACCGTGACCGCGACGAGCCGCGCGTGTTCCGGCTCAGCCGCGTCGTCGGCGAGGTGGCCGTCGAGGGCCACCCCGGCGAGGTCGTCGTCCCCGACGGCACCGAGGTCGGCCAGCTCACCCGCAACCTGGTGCAGCCCACTCCCGGCGTCCCGGCGACGGTGCTGGTGCGCACCGGCAGCGGCCACGGCCTGCGCCGCGCCGCGCGGACGGTCTCGACCGGCGTCGCCGGGCCAGACGGGACGACGTCCTGGGACCGCCTCGAGCTCCCCGACTCCGGCTCGGAGGTCGCCGACGAGGTCCTGGCGCACGGTGCGGACGCCTACGTGGAGGGACCCCCCGATTTGCGCGAAACGGTGCTCCGCCGCGTCACCGAGGCCCTCGACGCCCTCGTCGCCGCCGGGGACGGGCGGGGCCGATGACGACCGCGAGGCAGCCGGCGCAGCCGGCGCTCGACCAGGTGGGACGGCTGCTGCGGCTGGTGCCGTACCTGAACAACCGAGGCTCGGTGCCGCTGGACCGCGCGGCGGCCGACCTCGGGGTCAGCCGTCAGCAGCTGGACAAGGACCTGCGGGTGCTGTTCATGTGCGGCCTGCCCGGCGGCTACCCCGACGACCTCATCGACGTCGACCTCGACGCGCTCGAGGACGAGGGCGTCGTCCGGGTCTCGAACGCCGACTACCTGTCCCGCCCCCTGCGCCTGCAGGCCACCGAGGCGGCGGCGCTGGTGGTGGCGCTGCGGTCGCTGCGCACCGACGCGGACGTGGAGACCCGCGAGGTGCTGGACCGGGTGCTGGCCAAGCTCGAGGTGGCCGCCGGGGGTGTGGCGCAGCTCGTCGACGCCGGCGACGACCGGACGGCAGGGCTCGGCGAGACCCGCACGACCGTACGGCGGGCCATCGACGATGGCCGCCAGCTGCGGCTGACCTACCTCGTCCCCGCCCGCGACGAGGAGTCCGTCCGGGTCGTCGACCCGGACACCCTGGTGACGGAGCAGGGCCACGACTACCTCGGGGCCTGGTGCCACCGGGCCGAGGCGCCCCGCTGGTTCCGGCTCGACCGCATCACCGAGGTCGAGGTCCTCACCACCCCGGTGGAGCGGCCCGAGCAGGGGCCCACGCCGCCCACCGCCCCCGGCGGTGGTCTCTTCGAGCCGCCGGCGGACGCGCTGCGCGTGACGCTGCGGCTCGCCCCGGAGGCCCGGTGGGTGCCCGAGTACTACCAGGTCGACGACGTACGGGCCCTGCCCGACGGGGGGCTCGAGGTCGACCTCGCCGTCGCGGACGAGCGGTGGTTGCGCCGTACCCTCCTCAGGCTGGCCCCGGCGGCGACAGTCGTGGCCCCCGCAGAGTTCACCGAGATGTTCACCGCCGACCTGGCATCCGTGGCGGGTCTCTACTCCGAACACCACGTACAGTGAGGAAGTCCCCTCACCCCGCGATCTCGAGGAGCTCATCATGTTCGGACTCGGCACCATGGAGCTGGTGCTCATCTTCGGCGTGATCATCCTGCTGTTCGGGGCGGCCAAGCTGCCGGACCTCGCCCGCGGCACCGGTCGCGCCCTGCGTATCTTCAAGACCGAGACCAAGGGTCTGATCGACGGGGACGACGACGGGGTCAAGGACAGCGACAAGCACCCCGCCGAGAAGGAGATCGAGGCCCGCAACGCGGCCGCGACCGAGGCGGACATCCAGGCGACGCGCGAGCACCGCGACACCACCAGCTGAGCCGAGCCCCCACTCGATGGCATTCTCCGTCCCCCTGGGCGGCGTCGCGAACCTGTTCCGTGGTCGCCCGCACCACCCGGTCGGCCCCGACGGCCAGATGGCGCTGTCGGACCACCTCCGTGAGCTCCGCGCGCGCATCCTCAAGGCGACCGTCGCGCTGATCGTCGTCTTCGTCGTCGCGCTGTTCCTCTACGAACAGCTGCTGACGCTCGTCCTCGGCCCGTACGAGCAGGCCCAGCGCGCGCTGAGCGCCGAGGGAGTCAGCACCACGCCGACCATCGGACGCGTCACGGGACCGCTGCTCCTCCAGCTCAAGATGGCCGGGGTCGCCGCCGTGGTGGTCACCTCGCCGTACTGGCTCTACCAGCTGTGGGCGTTCATCGTCCCCGGCCTGCACTCCCGCGAGAAGCTGTGGACCCGGGTGTTCGCGGCCGTCGCGGGCCCGCTGTTCATCGCGGGCGTCGCCACGGCGTACTACGTGCTGCCGGTCGGCATCGAGGTCCTGATCGGGTTCACGCCCGGCGAGCTGGTCAGCCTCGTCGACTTCGGCGAGTACTTCAGCTTCTTCACCCGGATGCTGCTCGTGTTCGGGGTCGCGTTCGAGATCCCGCTGTTCGTGATCATGCTGAACCTCGCCGGGGTGGTCAGCGGTAAGCAGATCGGGAAGTACCGTCCCTGGATCGTCATCGGCACCTTCGTCTTCGCCGCGGTCGCGACGCCGTCGACGGACCCGTTCTCCATGCTGATGCTGGCCCTGCCGATGCTGGTGCTGTTCATCATCGCCGAGATCGTCGCTCGCTTCGTCGACCGTCTGCGGGCCCGGAAGGCCAAGGGCACCGAGCAGTGGGCCGACGACGAGCTGTCGCCCCTGTGACCGAGCCCGGTGCCTTCCTGCCGCTCGATCCGTTCGACCTGCCCGAGTGGTTGGGGACCGAGTCGGTGACCTGGCGCGCCGAGCAGTCGGTGCGGGACGGGCACCTGGTGCGGGGCCGACTCGGCAGGAACGGTGCCGGGAACGGCGCTCCGGGCCCCCGTTTCGGCGGAAACGGTGCCGCGAACCCCGTCCCGGACCACCGATTCGGCAGAAACGGCGCTCCGGATGCCCCGGACGCCGCCCCCGACGACGAGCCCCAGCTGGCGCTCGACCTGCTCGCCGTCGACGAGGCGCACCCGGTGATCGTGGCGGACGACGAGACGCGACGGGCCGCGCACCGGGCGTGGCGACACGGGCAGGTGCACGTGGTGCAGCGGGGGGACCGGGCGGCGCTGGCGTGCCCGGGGTCGGCGTTCACCGCGGACCGGGTCCTCGACGCGGTGGAGCGGATGGCGCGGTCGGTGGGAGCGGACCCGGAGCGCTGGGAGGTCCGCCTCCTCCTCGGCGGCCGCCACTAGGCCCCCTCCCGCACTAGGCCCCCTCCCGCCCGGCGCGCGGCCCGGTGCGGGGACCGGGGGACGCCGCGGCCACTAGGGTCGGAGGGTGTCACGCGCGATCGCCCTGCTGGCGAACCCGTCGGCCGGGGGTGGACGCGCCCTCGCGGCCCGGGAGGCCGCCGCGGGCCGACTGCGCGACGCCGGCCTGGACTGCGTCCTGCTCACCGGGGCCGACGCCGCCGGGACCACCCACCTCGCCCGGCAGGCCGTCGCGGACGGCGTCGACGCCGTGGTCGCCGTCGGGGGTGACGGCACGGTGCACGCCGCGGTCCAGGCCCTCGCCGGCACGGGCGTCGCGCTCGGCACCGTCCCGTGCGGCACCGGCAACGACGTCGCGCGCTACCTGGGGATCCCGCGGGACGACCCGGTGGCGGCCGCCGACCGCGTCGTCGCCGCCCGCACCCGACGCATCGACCTCGCGCGGAGCGGGGCGACGTACTTCGTCACCGTCCTGGCCGCCGGTTTTGACGCGCTCGTCAACGAGCGGGCCAACGGCATGCGGCGGCCGCGCGGCCGCTCCCGCTACACGCTCGCGACCCTCGCCGAGCTGCGGACGTTCACGCCCCGAGACTACGTCCTCGACCTCGACGGCGTCGCCCGGCGCACCCCCGCGATGCTCGTCGCGGTGGGCAACGGGCCGTCGTTCGGCGGGGGCCTGCGGATCACCGAGGGCGCCGTCCTCGACGACGGCCTGCTCGACGTGGTCGTGATCCGCCCGATGAGCCGCGCGGGGCTCGTGCGGACCTACCCGACGCTCTACCGGGGCACCCACACCGGGCACCCGGCGTACGAGCGGCACCGGGTGCGACGTGTGACCTTGGCGGCACCGGGCATCGTGGCCTATGCGGACGGTGAACGGTTCGGACCGCTGCCGTTGACGGTCGAGTGCGCCCCCGGGGCGCTGGAGGTGCTGGCATGAGGAGCGGGGACACGCGCGAAGCGGGTGGGGTCGACGCGCGGGACGAGGGGTCGCTGAGCCCGGCGGAGCGGTACGCCGCCAGCCGCCGCCGCTCGAAGCACCCGGTCCTCGTGGACTTCGAGGCCCACTACCCGTTCGGTCTCGACGAGTTCCAGCTCGAGGCCTGCCGCGACCTCGAGGACGGTCGCGGCGTCCTCGTCGCCGCGCCCACCGGGTCCGGGAAGACCGTCGTGGGGGAGTTCGCCTGCCACCTGGCGCTCGCCGGCGGGCGCAAGTGCTTCTACACCACCCCGATCAAGGCGCTGAGCAACCAGAAGCACGCCGACCTCGTCCGCCGGTACGGCGCCGACCAGGTGGGCCTGCTGACCGGCGACCACGCCGTCAACGGCGACGCTCCCATCGTCGTGATGACGACCGAGGTGCTCCGCAACATGCTGTACGCCGGGTCCGGCACGCTCACGGACCTCGGCTACGTCGTCATGGACGAGGTCCACTACCTCGCCGACCGCATGCGGGGGGCGGTGTGGGAGGAGGTCATCATCCACCTGCCCGACTCGGTGTCCCTGGTCTCGCTGTCGGCGACGGTGTCGAACGCCGAGGAGCTGGGCGAGTGGCTGGCCACCGTCCGCGGTGACACCTCCACGATCGTCGAGGAGAAGCGCCCCGTCCCGCTGTTCCAGCACGTCATGGTCGGACGCCGCCTGCACGACCTGTTCGCCGACTCCGACGTCGACGCCCGCGCGGGGTTCGTCCGCGAGGGCGCGAAGGTGAACTCCGAGCTGCTGCGCGTGGCCCGCGACGACATGGTCTCCAGCCGGGTCAAGGACCGACGTTCGCCCAAGGGCGCCCGCAGCGGTCGCGGCCGGCCGGGCCCCGCGGGCCGGGGCTCCGGACCGCGGCAGGTCGGCAACGGCCGCCGGGTGTGGATCCCGAGCCGCCCGGAGGTCCTCTCCCGCCTGGACCGCGACGGCCTGCTGCCCGCCATCGTGTTCGTCTTCAGCCGCGCCGGCTGCGCCGCGGCGGTCGAGCAGTGCCTCGACGCCGACCTGCGCCTGACCTCGCCCGCGGAGCGGGACTCGATCCTCGCGTTCGTCGAGGACCGCTGCCGCCACCTGCCCGACGAGGACCGCCGCGTCCTCGGTTACGCCCGCTTCGCCGAGGGGCTGTCCCGCGGCATCGCCTCCCACCACGCCGGCATGCTGCCGACCTTCAAGGAGTGCGTGGAGGAGCTGTTCGTCCAGGGCCTCGTCAAGGCCGTCTTCGCCACCGAGACCCTGGCGCTGGGCATCAACATGCCCGCCCGCACCGTGGTCATCGAGAAGCTGTCGAAGTGGAACGGCGAGACCCACGCCGACATCACGCCGGGGGAGTACACCCAGCTCACCGGCCGCGCCGGACGCCGCGGCCTCGACGTCGAGGGCCACGCCGTGGTGCTGTGGCAGCCGGGCATCGACCCCGCCGCGGTCGCCGGCCTGGCCTCGACCCGCACCTACCCGCTCAAGTCCAGCTTCCGGCCGTCGTACAACATGGCGGTCAACCTCGTCGCCCAGGTCGGGCGGGCCCGGTCCCGCGACCTGCTGGAGCAGTCCTTCGCCCAGTTCCAGGCCGACGCCTCCGTGGTGGGCCTGGCGTCGCAGCTGGCGAAGGCCGAGGACGCGCTGGCGGGGTACGCCGACGCCGCGGTCTGCGACCGCGGCGACTTCATGGCGTACGCCGCCCTGCGCCGCCAGATCTCCCACGTCGAGAAGAACGCGGCCCGTGCCCGGCGGATGGACCTGCGCGACGAGGCCGGGGACGCCCTGGCCCGGCTGCGCCGCGGGGACGTCGTCGCGGTGCCCGCCGGCAAGTTCGCGGGCTGGGTGGTCGTCGTCGACCCCGGCACCGACGGCCGCGAGCCCCGGCCCCTGGTCGTCACCGAGGGGCGGCAGGCGCGCCGCCTCAGCCTGCTGGACTTCCCGACCCCCGTCGCCCCGGTGGCGACGCTGAAGGTGCCGAAGACCTTCGACGGCCGCAACCCCCAGCAGCGCCGCGACCTCGCCTCCGCCCTGCACCTGCGCACCCGCGACCTCGACCGACCCTCCCGCGGCTCCCGGGGCGCGGTGGGGCTGCCGTCGGCGGTCGAGACGGAGATCGCGGCCCTGCGCGAGCAGCTCGCCGCCCACCCCTGCCACCACTGTCCCGACCGCGAGGACCACGCCCGCTGGGCCGACCGCTGGCACCGCCTGCACACCGACGCCGAGACGCTCCGGGCGCGGGTGGAGCGTCGTACCCACACCGTGGCCCGGGCCTTCGACCGGGTCTGCCAGGTCCTCGACGAGCTGGGCTACCTCGACGGCGACGCCGTCACCGACCGCGGTCGCCGGCTGCGGCGCCTGCACGGGGAGATGGACCTCGTGGCCGCCGAGGCGCTGCGCCTCGGGCTCTGGGACGGCCTCGACCCCTCGGAGCTCGCCGCCGCCGTGTCCGTCCTCGTCTACGAGGCGCGTCGCCCCGAGGACGCCGCCGAGCCGCGCCTGCCGCGGGGGCCGGTGGCCGGGGCGATCCAGCGGACCGTCCGCCTGTGGCGCGACCTGGACACCCTGGAGAAGGACCACCGGCTCGACTACCTCCGACCCCCGGACCCGGGCTTCGCCTGGGCGGCGTGGCGCTGGGCCGAGGGCGGCGAGCTGGACGACGTCCTCGCCGGCACCGACCTCGCGGCCGGCGACTTCGTGCGCTGGGTCCGCCAGCTGCTCGACCTCGTCGACCAGGTGGCCGTGGCCGCCGGCGGCGGCGAGCTCCGGAAGGTCGCCCGCGAGGCCGGCAGCCGGCTGCGCCGCGGGGTCGTCGCCTACTCCAGCCTCACCGAGTAGCGACGGCCTCCGCCCGCGCCGCGAGACGCGCGGCGAGGTCGGCCTGGATCAGCTCGCCGTGGAGGGCGGCGCCCGCCATCATCCCGGCCGCGGCCGAGGCGCCCACCTGGGCCATGAGGTCGGTGACGTTGCCGGCCAGCCGCAGGAGGGGCACCGACGTGCTCCCCGCCATCTCCGACGGGTAGTGCACGCCTGCCCCCGACGGGTGGTCCACCGCCTCCAGCCCCAGGTCCGCCAGGACCGGGGACGCCGCCACCAGCCGCGAGGCGACCACGACGGCGTCCAGCCCGACCACGGTCCCGTCGGCCAGCCGGACACCGCCCAGCGGGCCGCCGTCCTCGCCGACGACCTCGGTCACCCGGCCGTCGACGACCTCGACGCCCATGGCGTCCAGGCTCGCCCGGTCCTCGGCGGAGGGCGGCGCGGTGTGCGCCAGCACGACCACCCGGTCCGACAGCTGCCCGAAGAGCAGCGCCTGGTGGGTGGTCATCGGTCCGGTGGACAGCACGCCGATCCGCTGGTCGCGCACCTCCCAGCCGTGGCAGAAGGGGCAGTGCAGCACCTCGTGCCCCCACCGCTCCGCCAGGCCCGGCACGTCCGGCAGCTCGTCGACCAGCCCGCTGGTGACCAACAGTCCCCTGCTCGCGACCTCCCGGGACGACCCCGGACCGTCGGCCAGGGTCACGACGAACCCGTCGTCGGTGCGCCGCGCGCCGATGGCCTCGGTGTGCCGCACGTGCCCGCCGTACGACGCGAGCTCGTCGCGCCCGGTGGCCAGCAGCTCCCGGGGCGGGACCCCCTCGCGGCCCAGCAGGTTGTGGGCACCCTCCGCGGGCGCGTTGCGGGGGTTCCCGGCGTCCACGACCAGCACGCTGCGTCGCGACCGCGCCAGGGCGATCGCCCCGCTCAGCCCCGCCGGTCCGCCTCCGACGACCACCACGTCGTACGTCTCCATCACGCTGTCCCCTCACTCGGTTGTCTCGACACCACGAGACTGCCGGGACGGCGGCGCATTGACAAACTCCATTGCCGATACGGCAAACTGTCGGCGTGGACGTGGAGACGGTGCTCGAGGCGGTCGGCCCCCGGTTGCGGGCCCTGCGGGGCGAGCAGGAGGTGACGCTGGCCGGGCTCGCCGAGCAGACGGGCATCTCGGTGAGCACGTTGTCACGGCTGGAGTCCGGGGGCCGCAAGCCGACGCTGGAGCTGCTGCTGCCGATCGCGCGGGCCTACGGGATGGCGCTGGACGAGCTGCTGGAGACCACGACCGCCGCGGACCCCCGCGTGCCGCAGCGCGCGGTGACGAACGGTCCGCTGACGATGATCCCGCTGTCACGGCGGGCGGGCGGGCTGCAGGCGTACAAGATGATCCTCGCCCCGGGCTCCCAGCGCCGGAAGCCGGACCCGCAGAGCCACGAGGGGTACGAGTGGCTCTACGTGCTCGACGGCCGGCTCCGGATGGTGCTCGGCGACCACGACATCGTGCTCGAGCCCGGCGAGGTCGCCGAGTTCGACACCCGGCTCCCGCACTGGTTCGGCGTTGCCGACGCGCACCGCGTCGAGATGCTCTCGATCTTCAGCCGTGAGGGCGAGCGGATGCACACCCGCGCGGCCTCGAGACCCAAGGAGTAGCCCGATCCGCGACGCTCCTTCCCAGGCTCAGGAGCTGCGGATCGCTGCCAGCACCGGCGTCTGCCCGGCGACGAGCTCCCACTGCTTGCCGATCGTCGCGTCCTCGTCGAGGCACGCGGCGACGACGGCGGCGACGTCCGCGCGCGGGACCGAGCCACGGTCGAGGGACGGGGCCAGGGCCACCATGCCGGTGCCCGGCTCGTCGACGAGACCGCCGGGACGGATGATCGTCCAGTCCAGCCCGCTGTCGCGCAGGGCGGCGTCGGCGTCGCGCTTGGCGGCGACGTACACCTTCCAGACCTCGCCGGCGTCGTCCGCGACGGGCTCGTCGACGCTGATCGCGGAGATCTGCACGAACCGGGAGATGCCGGCCTGCCGCGCGCCCTCGATGGACTTCAGCGAGCCCTCGAGGTCGACGGTCCGCTTGCGCTCGACGTTGCCGTCCGGCCCGCCGCCGGCGGCGAAGACGACCGCGGAGCAGCCCTCGAACGCGGCGGCGAAGGCCGCGGCGTCGTCCGACTCGATGTCGAGCAGCCGGACCTCCGCCCCGGCGGCCTCGAGGTCGGCGCGGTAGTCCTCGTTGCGCACCAGCGCGACCGGGGTGTGCCCGGCCTCGACCAGGAAGGGGTGCAGGTGGCGGGCGATCTGCCCGTGGCCTCCGACGACGGCGATGTTCGACATGGTCCCCACCGTAGCCAGGTCGGGCCCGGCACGCGGGAGGCGGCGGTGCGCGGCCCGTGCGACGCAGTGCGACGCAGGGCGACTCAGCGCGCCAGTGTCTCCAGCAGCCGCTCGGCCGAGCTGCCGAGGCCCCAGCGCTCCGTCAGGGCGGCGAACGCGTCGGGGTCGGCCGGCGACGACGGGAGCCGCAGGTCGTGCCCGGCGAGGTCGAGGTCGCGACGGACGGCGACGACCTGCGGGGCCACGTCGAGGTAGTCGGCGGCGGCCTTGACCTTGCCGCGCGGGCCGGGACCCAGGTCCGCCGCGGGATCGGCGGCCGCGGCGCGGATCGCGGGGAGGTCACCGAACCGGCCCAGCAGGGTCGCCGCGGTCTTGTCGCCGACCCCCGCGACGCCCGGCAGGCCGTCGGAGGAGTCCCCGCGCAGGGTCGCGAAGTCGGCGTACTGCGCCGCGTGGACGCCGTACCTCGCCACGACCCAGGCGTCGTCCACCCGCTCGTGGCGTCCGACGCCGCGGGCGGTGTAGAGGATCCGGACCTCGGCGTCGTCGTCCACCAGCTGGAACAGGTCCCGGTCTCCGGTGACCACGTCGACCGGCATCCCGGCCTCGGTGGCGAGCGTGCCGATCACGTCGTCGGCCTCCATCTCGGCGTGCCCCACGACGGCGATCCCGAGCGCCTCCAGCACCTCGCGGATCACCGGGACCTGCACGGAGAGCGGGTCGGGGACCTCCTCCACGTCGGGGTCGGAGGCGACCTCCTCGACCACCCGGTGCGCCTTGTACGACGGCAGCAGGTCGACGCGCCACTGCGGGCGCCAGTCGTCGTCCCAGCAGCAGGCCAGGTGGGTGGGGGAGTAGTCCCCCACCAGGCGGGTGATGAAGTCCATGAGGCCCCGCACGGCGTTCACGGGGGTGCCGTCGGGGGCGGTGACGGAGTCGGGGACCCCGAAGAACGCCCGGAAGTAGAGGCTCGCCGTGTCCAGCAGCATCAGCCGCCCCGTGCTGTCGCCGCCGCTCGGTCCCGTCATGCGCGCAGTCTCCCACCGCCGCTCGGCGCCCACCTAGGGTGAGGGCGTGGAGGACATCGACCGCACCATCCTGCGGCTGCTGGTCGACGACGGGCGCATGTCGTTCACCGACCTGGGCCGGGCGACCGGCCTGTCCACCTCGGCGGTCCACCAGCGGGTCAAGCGTCTCGAGCAGCGTGGCCTGATCACCGGGTACGGCGCCCGCGTCGACCACGCCGCCGCCGGGCTGCCGCTGTCGGCCTTCGTGTCGATCCGGCCCACGGACCCCGCGGCCCCCGACGACGCGCCCGACCGGCTGGCGCACCTGACCGAGATCGAGTCCTGCTGGTCGGTGGCCGGCGAGGAGTCGTACATCCTGCAGGTGCGGGTCGCGTCGCCGGTCGCCCTCGAGGACCTGCTGGCGCGGATCCGGGCCGCGGCGGGCGTGTCGACCCGGACCACCATCGTGCTGTCGACGCCGTACGAACGTCGCCCCGTGGGCTGAGCGGGACCGCTCAGGCCGCGGCGCGGTGCGGGTTGCGCACCGTCATCCACACGCTGGCGCCGACGTAGTAGACGACGTAGGCGAGCGAGACCGCGACCACGAGCGGGTGGGCCTCGGGGTACTGCACCAGCATCAGGGCGTAGGTGACGAGCCACGCACCGGCGAGCACCAGGTTCAGCACGCGGTGCACCCGGGTCTTCGAGGGGTAGAGGTACTTCACGGGCACGAAGACGAGCACGGCGCAGACCAGCAGGATCGTGGCCACCACGGCGTCGGACAGCCCGAGCACGATGACGTAGAGCGCGACGACGTTCCAGTAGCTCGGGAAGCCCAGGAAGCAGTTGTCGTCGGTCTTCGCGTCGACGCGGCAGAACTGGTAGCTCGAGGCCAGCAGCGGGACGACGGCCAGCACCGCTCCCACGGGGCCCTCGGGGAGGTAGCCGCCGTTCCAGAGCATGAAGACCGGCACGAAGCAGTACGTGATGTAGTCGACGATGTCGTCCAGCCGGGCGCCGTCGAAGCCCGGGATGGTCTGCGAGACGCGGAGCCGACGTGCCAGCAGCCCGTCGGTCCCGTCGACGACCAGGGCAGCGAACAGCAGCCACAGGGCGACGACCTCGTTGCCCGCCACGGTCGCCACCAGGGCGCCGAAGGCGATGGCCGTCCCGCTCGCGGTGTAGGTGTGGAGGAGCCAGCCGGCCGCGCGGAGCTGCCGAGACGCCGGAGCCCCCGAGGACGCCTCGGCGGCGGTGACTGCGGTCATGGCGGGGGGACCTCTCGTGTGCCCGTCGCGGGATCGTCCAGGAGACGGCACATCCTCTCACGGGTCGTCCCGCATCCCGGGCTCCGCGGATGGTGGGGTGGGGCCATGACCTCCACGACCCGCACCCCGGCCGGCCGCCTCCTCGTCCGCGACGCCCGGCTCCCCGGTCGGCCCGAGACCGTCGTCGCCGTGGCGGACGGCGTCGTGGTGGGCCTGACCGACGCGGACGGCGCGTCGGCGTACGACGGCCCGGGCGCGGCGGGGGACGCGGGGACGGAGGTCGTCGACGCGGGCGGGGCGCTGCTCACGGCCGGCTTCACCGACAGCCACGTCCACACGGTCCGCACCGGGTTCGCCCTGCTGGGCCTCGACCTCACCGGCGAGCGGAGCCTGACCGCGGTCCTGGACCGGTTGTCGGCCCACGCGTCGGCCTCGCCGACCGCCGGCGTCCTGCTCGGCCAGGGCTGGGACGAGACGGGGTGGGCGACGCCCCGGCCCCCGACCGCCGACGAGCTCGAGCGCGCGGCCCCCGGCCGCCGGGTCCAGCTCACCCGCGTCGACGGCCACTCCGCCGTCCTCTCGCCCGCCCTCGCCGCGCTGGTCCCCGGCCTGGCCGACCTCGACGGGTGGAGCGAGGACGGCCGGGTCGAGCGGGACGCCCACCACGCGGCCCGGGCGGCCCTGGAGCAGCTGGTGCCCGACACCGACCGCCTCGACGCCGCGCGCGCCGCCTGCGCGGCGATGCTCGCCGTGGGCCTCGTCGGGTTCCACGAGAACGCCGCCCCGCACATCGGGCCGGAGGCCGAGATCCCCCTCGTCCGGCAGGCCGCGGCCGAGACCGGCCTCCGGGCGACCGTCTACTGGGGCGAGCTCCTGGCCCTGGGCACCGCGCGCCGGCTCGGTGTCGAGGGCCTCGCCGGCGACCTCGTCGCCGACGGCGCCCTGGGCTCGCGCACGGCCGCGCTGGGGCGGTCGTACGCCGACGCCGGGGGCTGCGGCCACGCCTACCTCGACGCCGGCCAGGTCGCCGACCACGTCGTGGCGTGCACCGAGGCGGGGCTGCAGGCCGGCTTCCACGCCATCGGCGACGCCGCGCTGGACGCCGTGGGGGAGGGCCTCGCGTCCGCCGCCGTCCGGCTCGGGCCCGACGGCGCCGCCCGGCTGCGGGCGGCCCGTCACCGCGTCGAGCACGTCGAGCTCCCGTCACCCGCCGTCGTGGCGGTCCTCGACGAGCTCGGCGTCACCTCCAGCGTCCAGCCGCTCTTCGACGCCCTGTGGGGCGGACCCGACGGCATGTACGCCGCCCGGCTGGGGGAGCGCTGGGCCGACACCAACCCGTTCGCCGCCCTCGCCGCCACCCGCGGCGGCCTCGCGCTCGGGTCCGACTCCCCGGTCACCCCCGTCGGGCCGTGGGCGGCGGTCCGGGCGGCGGTCCACCACCACGACCCTCGGCACCGCCTCACACCTGCCGTCGCCTACCGGGCCCACACCGCCGGTGCGGCGCGGGCCGGGCGCGACGACGACGGCGGTCGGCTCGAGGTGGGCGCCCGGGCGGACCTGACGCTGTGGGACTGCCCGGACGGCTTGGACGCCGACGGGCTGCCGGTGTTGGCGGAGCCCGCCGCGCTGCCCCGTCCGCGCCGCTCCTGGGGCGCGGGCCGACCCCTGGGGACGACCGGTTAGACCAGCGCCAGCACCCCGGCGTGTCAGGTCCCGACACGCCGGGACCCCGGGAGTTACAACGGAGTAGTTCTGGCCGAGCCGTATCGCGCTGACCTGCGACGATGCGCGTCCGCGCAGGTCAGCGCGCGTTTGACACCCCCGGTCGGCTGGACCAGAGTCCTGGGTGTTCGCTCGTGCAGTCCGCGGTAGCGGACCGGCGTCCGAGTGGCGGTCATGGAGGGTCGAGTACCACGAACCCCGCCAAGACCGTTCACGGAGGTCGGTGCCGCTCGTGGGGAGCGAAAGCGGAAGGGGTCGGGACTCCGTAGACAACTTCCTGGTGCCGGCAGCCGGTCGGTCCTGGGTCGGTCCGAAGGGTCACGGCCCCTTCCGCTGTGCTGCAGGTCCCGGGCGCGGAAGGCCCCGGTAGCGTTCCGGTCGTGCTCGTCTCCACGCTCCTCGCGCTGGTCAGCGGGCTCCTCCTCGTCGGGGCCTTCGAGCCAGTCGGCCTCTGGGTGCTGGGTCCCCTGGCCGTCGCCGGGGCGACCTGGTCGGTCCACCGGCTGAGGGAGCGGCGGCTGCGGGTCGTCCTGCTCCCGGCGATCGTGTTCGGTGCCGCGTTCCAGGTCACCCTGCTCGTCTGGATGCGGGTGATCGGCGTCGACGCCTGGATCGGGGTCGGCCTGCTCGAGGCGGCGTTCTACGCCGCCTGGGCCCTGGCCACCGTCCTGCTCATGCGTCTTCCCGCCTGGCCCGTCTGGGTGAGCCTGGCCTGGGTGGCGACCGAGACCGCCCGCGGGTCCTGGCCCTTCGGCGGGTTCCCCTGGGGCCGCCTCGCCTTCGCCTCGCCCGACTCGCCGTACGCCGCCGGCCTGCCGTGGTGGGGCTCGGTCGGGGTCTCGCTGCTCATGGCCGCGACCGGGGTGACGCTCGTGTGGGCCGTCCTCGAGGTCCGCCGCCGGCCCGGGACCGTGGCGGCCGCCGCCGCCGTCGGCCTGGTCCTGGTGGCCGCCCCCCACGTCGTCCAGCACCGGCAGGACACCTCGGGCACGGCCCGGCTCGCCGCCGTCCAGGGGAACGTCCCGGGCCCGGGGGACGACGTGCTGTACGACACCGACCAGCTGCTGGCCAACCACGTCGAGGCCACCGAGGAGCTCGGCGACGCCGTCCGTGACGGCTCGACCCCCCGACCGGACGTGGTGGTCTGGCCCGAGAACTCGACGACCAGCGACCCGTTCACCGGCGCGGTGCGCCACGGCGTGGACACCGCCGTCGACGCCGTCGGCGCCCCCCTCCTCGTCGGCGCGATCGTCGACGCCCCCGCGGAGGGCCAGGTGCTCAACCAGGGGATCGTCTTCACGCCCGGGGTGGGCGCCGGACAGCGCTACACGAAGTGGCACCCGGTCCCCTTCGGCGAGTTCATCCCCTTCCGGGACAGCCCGCTGCTCGGCTGGGTCACCGACCAGGTCAGCCGCCTGGACCTGATCCCGCGCGACATGCTCGCCGGCGACCGCAGCGAGCCGCTGCGCGTGCCCCTGGCCGGTGGCGGCGAGGTGGCGCTCGCCGACGCCATCTGCTTCGACGTCGCGTACGACGACGGCATCACCGCCCAGGTGCGCAACGGGGCCCAGGTGCTCGTGGTCCAGACCAGCAACGCGATGTTCATCGACACCGCGCAGATCGACCAGCAGTTCGAGATCACCCGGATGCGGGCCCAGGAGACGGGCCGCACCACGGTCGTCGCGGCCATCAACGGCGTCTCCGGCGTCATCGGCCCCGACGGCGAGGTCCGTGACGCTGCCGCCCCGCGCACCCAGGAGGTCCTCGAGGCGGACGTCGCCCTCGCCTCCGGCGCCCCGCCGTCCATGACGGTCGCGCCGTGGCTCGGCCGGCTGGCGCTGCTGTCGGTCCCGATCGGGCTGCTGCTCGCCCTGCTCCCGTATCGTCGAGGACGCGACCGGCGCCGCCGCGAGGAGGACGCGGACGGGCGCGGCGACGTGCGGGAGGAGGGCCGGTGGGCGTGAGCGACCCGATCCGACCCGGGCCGACGGGCCGGGTCGTCATGGTGGTCCCCACCTACGACGAGGTCGAGAACCTCGCGTGGATCGTGGGCCGGCTGCGCCGCAGCAGGCCCGACGTCGACGTCCTCGTCGTCGACGACGACTCCCCGGACGGCACCGGTGACGTGGCCGACGCGCTGGCCGCCGCCGACCCGGGCGTGCAGGTGCTGCACCGCACCGGCAAGGGCGGGCTCGGCGCCGCCTACCTCGCCGGGTTCGACCGCGCCCTCGCCGCCGGCTACGACGTGGTCGGCGAGATGGACGCCGACGGCTCGCACCAGCCCGAGCAGCTGCACCGCCTCCTCGACGCCCTCCACGGCGCGGACGGCGGCCCGCCCGCCGACCTCGTCATCGGCTCGCGCTGGGTGCCCGGCGGGAGCGTCCAGAACTGGCCGCGTCGCCGCGAGCTGCTCTCGCGGGCCGGCAACCGTTACGTGCGCCTGCTCCTCGGCGTCGGCATCCGCGACGCCACCGCCGGCTTCCGGCTGTACCGCCGCGAGGCCCTCGAGGCCCTCGGCCTGGAGACGGTGCGCTCCACCGGCTACGTCTTCCAGACCGACCTCGCGTGGCGGGTCGTCTCGGCCGGCCTCGTGGTGCGCGAGGTCCCCATCGACTTCGTCGAGCGGGTGCGCGGGGAGTCGAAGATGAGCGGTCGGGTCGCCCTGGAGTCGCTGGTCCGCATCACCGGGTGGGGCCTGCGGGAGCGCCGACGTCTCGCCGGTCCGCGCGTACGACGGGTGCTCGCCGGCAGCAGGGGGTCCCGGTGAGCACCGCCCACGGCACCGGGCCCCGTCGGCGCCGACCGCCCGTGCTGGCCCTCCTGGCGCTGGTGTTCCTCGTCGTCCCGCTCCTCGAGCTGTACGTCCTGATCCAGGTCGGCGAGGTCATCGGGGCCTGGCCCACGGTGGGCCTGCTGCTGCTCTCCGCCGTGGTGGGGGGCTGGCTGGTGCGCCGCGAGGGCCGCCGGGCCTGGCAGGCGCTCAGCACAGCGCTGCAGTCGGGACGGATGCCGGCCCGCGAGCTCGCCGACGCCGGGCTGGTGCTGGTCGGCGGCGTGCTGATGGTCGCGCCGGGCTTCGTCACCGACGTGGTCGGCATCCTGCTGATCCTGCCCCTGACACGTCCGCTCGCCCGGGTGGCCCTGACCGGGATGGTGACCCGCCGGCTGCTCGCCGCGGGCGCGGCGGCGTACTCCCCGCCGACCGGGCCCGGGACGACGAACGGGCCGCACCCCCCGAGAGGGGCGCGGCCCGCTGGTGACGTCGTGCCGGGCGAGGTCGTGGACCCGCCCGACGACCGTCAGGCCTGAGGATCAGGCCGGCGTCTTGCGCTTCTTGCCACGGTGCAGGTGCGCGGGACCGATCTCGCCGCCGCGCAGCAGCTCGAGGCGCTCCTTGAGGATGTCCTCGAGCTCCTTCTCCGAGCGTCGCTCCAGGAGCATGTCCCAGTGCGTACGAGCCGGCTTCTCGGCCTTGGCGACGTGCTCGATCCCGGCGGTGCTGCGGGCCTCGGCGCCGCAGCGCGGGCACTCCCAGATCCCCGGGACGTCGGCCTCGACCGACATGGTGATCTCGAACTCGTGCCCCTGCGTGCAGGCGTACCCGATCTGCTGGCGAGCGGCGAACTCGATGCCGCGCTCGTCCTCGAAGCTCTGGCCACCCAGTCGGGCTCCGCGTAGCGTCCTCTCGGCCACGGTGCCACCTTCCCTTCATGTCCCCATGTGGTTGTCGTGCGACGGTAGAACGTGGTTCGACGCCGCGGCCGCAGGCGGATTGGTCCAGTCCGGCGGTCACGACACGCTCTCCTGTACCCCGTCAGAACGACCGGGTGGCCCTGAACATTCCCGGCCCGATGTCAGGCCCGACGTCAGGCCGGGTGTCAGGCCGGGCGCGGGGTGTCCGTCGGCGGGTCGAGGCGGACGACCTCGCGGACGCCGGACAGGAGCGCCAGGCCCGCCGCGAGGACGGCGACGATGCCCAGGACGCCCCAGTGCTGCGCGGCGTCCTGGCCCTCGCCGGTGACCGCGGCACCGACGGTGATCGCGGTCGCGAAGGCGGCCGGCGCGAGGAAGCTGACGGCACGCCCGGTCGTGGCGTAGAGGCCGAACACCTGGCCCTCCCGCCCGGGGGGCACCATCCGGGCCAGGAAGGTCCGCGAGGCGGACTGGGCCGGCCCGACGAAGACGCTGAGGGTCAGCCCGAGGGTCCAGAAGACGGCGGCCCCGGCGTCGTGGAACGCGAAGATGCCGAGGCCCGCCAGCACCATGGCGACCAGGGCGAGCACGATGACGCGCTTCGGTCCGAGGCGGTCGTCCAGGAAGCCGAACCCGATCGTGGCGATCCCGGCCACGACGTTGGCCGCGATGCCGAGCAGGATGACGTCGCCGGGGGAGAAGCCGAACGAGCCGGCGGCGAGCACCCCGGCGAAGGCGAAGACGCCGGCGAGGCCGTCGCGGAAGACCGCCGACGCCCCCAGGAAGAACACCAGGTTGCGGTCGGTGCGCCACAGGTCGGCGACGGAGCGCAGCAGCCGGCGGTAGGACTCCACGACCCCGGCGCGGGCGCCGGCCTCGGGGCCGCCCCTCGTCGCCGGGACCTTCTCGTCGCGCAGGGTGAGGAGGACCGGCACGGCGAACACCAGCGTCCACGCCGCGCAGACGAGCATGGTCACCCGCACGTCGAGCCCGTCGGCGTCGGTGACGCCGAACCAGCCGACCTCCGGCGAGATCAGGCCGAGGTAGACCGCCAGGAGCAGCACGATGCCGCCCAGGTAGCCGAGTCCCCAGCCGAGGCCGGAGATGCGCCCGATGGTGGCGGGGGTCGAGACCCGCGGCAGCATCGCGTTGTAGTTGACCTGCGCGAGCTCGAAGAAGACGTTGCCCGCGGCGAGGGCCAGCAGGCCGAACCACAGGTACGACTCGTCCGGGCGCACCCAGAACAGCGCGGCGGAGCAGATGACGACCAGCCCGGTGTGGATCCCGAGCCAGCGGGTGCGGTGCCCCCGCCCGTCCGAGCGCTGGCCGCTGACGGGGGCGGTGAGCGCCACGACCACGCCCGCGGCGGCCAGGGTCCAGCCCAGGCGGCTGTCGGCCTGGGGCCCGAAGGCGTCGGAGGTGAGGTAGACGCTGAAGACGAAGGTGGTGATGACGGCGTTGAACGCCGCCCCGGCCCAGTCCCACAGCCCCCAGGCCCACACGGGCCAGCCGTAGGCCCTCACCCCGGTCGCCGTCGGCGCGGTCACGGGGTCGGCCAGGGTCCGACGTCGCGCATCACACGGGCGAGTATGTCGGTCCGGTCCGTCATGAGCCCGTCGACGCCGGCCTCGAGCAGCGCCCGCATCCGGTCCTCGGCGTCGACCACCCACACGTGCACCTCGACGCCGGCCGCGTGCGCCCGCCGTACGAGCCCCGGGGTGACGACCCGCAGCGGCCCGGCACGTTCCGGCACCTGCAGCGCCGTGGGGCGACCGCGCACCAGCAGGCGCAGCAGCCCGGCGCTCGGCAGGAGGCGGTACGCCGCCACCTCGACGGCGTGGGCGCTGGTGGCGACGCGGCCGCGGGTCAGCCGGCGGAACCGGCGCAGGCGACGGGCTGAGAAGGAGCCGACGACGACCCGGTCCTCGTCGCCGCGGACGGCGAGCAGCCGCGCCAGCGGGGCGACGGCGCGGTCGTCCTTGAGGTCGACGTTCACCACCGTGTCCGGGAGGGCGTCGAGCAGCTCCACGAGGGTCGGCACCGGCTCACGACCGCCCACCCGCGCTGTGCGGAGCCCCGCCAGGGTCACCGCGGACACCCGACCGGTGCCGTCGGTGACCCGGTCCAGGACGGTGTCGTGGAAGGCGACCAGCACCCCGTCCGCCGTGAGGTGGACGTCGGTCTCCAGGTGGCGGAAGCCGAGCGCGTGGGCGTGGCGGAACGCGCGGAGCGTGTTCTCCAGCCCCACCAGGTCGGGGTGCAGCGCCCCTCCCCGGTGGGCGAAGGCGCGCACCCGGCCGGTCACCTGCCCCACCGCGGCCTAGATGTCGCGGAAGGGCTCGATGTTGGCGCCGAGCTCGTTCAGCCGGGCGGCGAGGTCCTCGTAGCCGCGGTGGATGACGTACGTCGACCGCAGGACCGAGGTGCCCTTGGAGGCCAGCATCGCGAGCAGGATCACGACCGCCGGGCGCAGCGCGGGCGGGCAGACGATCTCGGTGCCCGACCAGTGGGTCGGCCCCTCGACGAGGACGCGGTGCGGGTCGAGGAGCTTGACCTGGGCGCCGAGCTTGGTCAGCTCCGTGAGGTAGATCGCCCGGTTCTCGTAGACCCAGTCGTGCAGCAGCGTCTGGCCCTGGGCGACAGCGGCGATGACCGCGAAGAACGGCAGGTTGTCGATGTTCAGGCCCGGGAACGGCATCGGGTGGATCTTGTCCAGCGGCGCGCGCAGCTCGGATGCCTCGGTGGTGAGGTCGACGAGGCGGGTGCGGCCGTTGAGCGCGACGTACTCGGGGGAGCGGGTGTAGGCGAACCCCATCCCCTCCAGGGTGGCGAGCTCGATCTCGAGGAACTCGATCGGGACGCGCTTGATGGTGATGGCCGACTTCGTGACGATCGACGCGGCCAGCAGCGACATCGCCTCGATCGGGTCCTCGCTCGGGGCGTAGTCGACGTCGACGTCGATCCGCTCGCGACCGGTCACGCGCAGCGTCGTGCTGCCCACGCCCTCCACGTCGACCCCGAGCTTCTGCAGGAAGAAGCAGAGGTCCTGGACCATGTAGTTGGACGAGGCGTTGCGGATCACCGTGGTGCCGGGGTTGAGCGCGGCGGCCATCAGGGCGTTCTCGGTGACGGTGTCGCCCCGCTCGGTGAGCACGATCGGGCGGACCGGCTCGACGGCCTCGGACACGGTGGCGTGGTAGCTGCCCTCGGTGGCCTTGACCTCGAGGCCGAAGGGACGCAGCGCCGACATGTGCGGCTCGACGGTCCGCTCGCCGAGGTTGCAGCCCCCGGCGTACGGCAGGGCGAACGACTCGGAGCGGTGCAGCAGCGGGCCGAGGAACATGATCACCGAGCGCGTACGACGGGCCGCGGCCTCGTCGATGTGGTCGAGGTCCAGCTCGGTGGGCGGCACGATCTCGAGGTCGTTGTCGTCGTTGAGCCAGCGGGTCCTCACGCCCAGGCTCTGCAGCACCTCGAGGAGCCGGTTGACCTCCTCGATGCGCGCGACCTTGCGCAGCACCGTGCGGTTGCGGTTCAGCAGGCTCGCGCAGAGCAGCGCGACACCGGCGTTCTTCGAGGTCTTGACGGTGATGCTGCCCGAGAGCGTCGTCGGGCCGGTGACGCGCAGGTGCGTCGGCCCGGCGCCCAGGGCGACGATCTCGGAGTCGAGCGCCTCGCCGATGCGCGCCAGCATCTCCAGCGAGAGGTTCTGGTGGCCGCGCTCGATGCGGTTGATCGCCGGCTGGCTGGTCGAGAGCAGCTCGGCGAGCTGGTGCTGGGTCAGGCCGCGGTGCTTCCGTGCGTCACGGATCAGGTAGCCGATCCGGGACTTGTAGTCCTCGCTCTGCGTCATGGTCACCACCATATATCAGATATGAGATAAGACGGGTGCGGCTGCGCTGCGGGCCCCCGTGACAGGATCGGTGGCATGGACCACAGGGCCGGAGACGGCGGCGGCCCGGGTGCCCCGGGGGACCCCGCACAGCCAGCATCCGACGCTACGGGACTCGTCCTCGGACCGCTCATGCGGTACGTCGACGAGGACTCCGCGACCATCTGGGTGGAGACGGCCGCCGCCGGCGACGTCGTCGTCCGCGCCGGTGACGTCACCGCCCGGGCGCGGACCTTCGGCGTGCACGGCCACCACTACGCGCTCGTGGAGGTCACGGGCCTCGAGCGGGGCAGCCGGGTGGCCTACGAGGTCGAGGTCGACGGCGTGACGGTGTGGCCCGAGGCGGCCTCGCCGTACCCGCCGCCGGTGATCGCCACGCTGGAGGCCGACAAGCCCCTGCGCCTGGCGTACGGCTCGTGCCGCACCAGCGTGGGCCACGACAAGGCGGGCAACGACCTGCACGGGGTGGACGCGCTGCGCAGCTACGCGCTGCGGATGGCGGGCCTGACCGGCGGCGACATGCGCTGGCCGGACCTCGTGGTCTTCCTGGGCGACCAGGTCTACGCCGACGAGACCACGGAGGCGATGCACGAGTTCATCTCCTCGCGGCGCGACATCGACGAGGCGCCGTGGAAGGAGCTCGCCGACTACGAGGAGTACGCCCACCTGTACTACCTGGCCTGGAGCGACCCGGCCAACCGCTGGCTGCTCTCGACCCTGCCCAGCGCGATGATCTTCGACGACCACGACATCCGCGACGACTGGAACACCTCCTGGGACTGGCGCCAGAAGATGGAGGCGACGTCCTGGTGGCAGGGACGGATCGTCGGCGGGCTGGCGTCGTACTGGGTCTACCAGCACCTCGGCAACATGTCGGCGGCCGAGCGGGCCGCGGACCCGCTGTGGCGCCGGGTCGCCGCGCACGAGGCGTACGCGGCGGCGGGGGAGGAGCTCGACCTGTCGGCCGAGCTCGACACGTTCGCGGACCGCGCCAACCAGGTGCCGACGTCGTACCGCTGGAGCTACGTGCGCGACTTCGGGGACCAGGCCCGTCTCGTCGTGGTCGACACCCGCGCCGGGCGGGTGCTGGAGCCCGAGCACCGGGCGATGCTGGACCCCGACGAGCTCGACTGGCTGTCCGGCCAGCTCCGGGGGGACGTGCAGCACCTCCTCATCGGCAGCTCGCTGCCGTTCCTGCTGGCCCCCGGGCTGCACTACGTCGAGGCCTTCGGCGAGGCGCTGGCCGGCGGGGCGTGGGGCGAGCGGCCGGCCCGCTTCGGCGAGACGGTCCGCCAGGGCGTGGACCTCGAGCACTGGGCGGCGTTCCAGTCCTCGTTCCGGGCGGTCGTCGACATGGTGATCGAGGTCGCCACCGGCCGCCGCGGCGACGCGCCACGCACCGTGACCTTCCTGTCGGGCGACGTCCACCACAGCTTCGTCTCCGAGGCACGTCTGAGGGACCCGGACGCCCCACCGCTCCAGAGCCGCATCATCCAGGCGGTGTGCTCCCCGATCCGCAACCCGCTGGCCCGGCGGATGCGCTTCGCGACCGCGGTGCTGTCGTACGGCGTCGCCGGCCCCATCGGCCACCTCGTCGCCCGCTCGGCGAAGGTCCCCGACGCGCCGCTGCAGTGGTCCCTGCTGCGCGGGCCGTGGTTCGACAACAACCTCGCCAGCCTCGAGGTCACCGACGACGGCCTGGCCCTGTGGTGGGCCCGCGGCACCGTCGTCGCCGGCGACCACGAAGCGCCCGTGCTCGAGACCGTCGCCGAGGTCGACCTCGACGGCGACGCCGTCCCCACCACCCGCACCCGCCGCCACATCGCCCCCCGCTTCCGCACCCGCCTCGCCCGCCTGCGGTCGTAGGCTCGCCAGGCGGCCGGTCCCACAAGTCACTGTGGTCGCGTGGGTCACGGGCGTCACGGGGGTCGCTGTGTTCACAGGAGTTTCACTGGTCCCTGGTTTCACCAGTCGACCCGTGAAACCCCGTCCTGGCCCACGAAGTTCCGTCAGCCCAGTCGGGGTTTCACCAGCCGGCTGGTGAAACCCCCGGGCGCCAGGAGCACGCCAGAACTCGTCCACAGACGCCGGGCGGGACGGGTGCTCCACAGGCCTCGCGCGGGGGCGGGCTGCGTACGCGCTGGTCGTCGCAGGGTGCTCGCCATGGGCATCCTCGAACACCTGCTGGCCGAGCGCGGGTTCTTCTCCCGGGCCGAGGCCGTGGCCGCCGGGACGACGGACGACCTGCTCACCGCCGGGCGGCGGGCGGGGGTCTGGGTCCGGTTCTGCCACGGCTACTACACCGACGCGGCGCGCCGGCGCGGACTCGACCAGGTCGGTCGCCACATGCTGCGTGGGGACGCCGCGCTGCACCAGCTGGGGGAGGCTGTGGCCCTCAGCCACGTGACGGGGTCGCTCGCCCACGGGCTCGACGTCTGGGGGACCGACCTGACGAACGCCCATGTCACCCGCCTGGACGGCGCCACCGGCCGGCGCAACAACGGACTGGTCCACCACCACGGCTCCGTGGCCGGGCACGAGGTCGGGACGGTGGGCGGTCGGCGGGTCCTGCCGGCGGTCCGCTGCGCGCTGGAGACTGCGACGCTCGGCGACGGCGAGGCGGGTCTGGTGGTTCTGGACTCGCTGCTGCGCAGCGGTCAGTGCTCGCCCGACGAGCTGCGGGCGGAGTTCGCCGCGAAGCGCCACTGGCCCGGCACGCTGCCCCTGCAGCTGCTGGTGCGGATGGCCGACCCCGGTGCCGCGTCCGTCGGGGAGTCGCGCACCCGGTGGCTGCTCCGGTGCGCCGGGCTGCCGGCGCCGGTCCTCCAGTACGAGGTCCGTCGCGGTGACGCGCTCGTGGCGACCTGCGACATGGCGTGGCCGGAGCTGGGTGTGGTCCTGGAGTTCGACGGCCGGTACAAGTACCAGCGCTTCCTCGCCGCGGGCGCGACGCCCGGGGACGCGGTCTTCGCCGAGCAGCAGCGCGAGGACCTCATCCGCGAGCTCACCGGTTTCATCGTCGTCCGCGTGGTGTGGGCGGACCTCGACCGGCCGCACGTCGTCGCCCAGCGCGTGCGCGACGCGTTCGCCCGCCAGGCGCTGCGCGCGAGCTGAGCCTGCCACCGAGCGGCCCGGCGCACGGCGGGTCGTCGGGTCGTCGGGTCGTCGGGTCGTCGGGCGGACGAAACCCCGTCCTGGCGCACGAAGTTTCGTCAGCCCAGAGGGAGTTTCACCAGCCAACCCGTGAAACCTGAGGCCAGTGAGACCCCTGGGACGACAGGGACGACGGATGGGAGCGGGGGGTGGAGGTGTGCGGAGGGCGCTGTCGGGGGTGGGTGCTACGGTCGTGACATGACCGATTCGAACACAGATTCGACGCCCGACGCCGGCGACGACGCCGGCACCGACACCGCCATCGGCGAGAGCGGCGGGATGCTCGGGGCCACCGGCACCGACGCCGCGAACACGACGGAGAAGGACCCCTCCGAGTGGGTCACCGGCGACGAGCCGGCGACCGGCGCGCAGAAGAGCTACCTCGACACCCTGGCCCGCGAGGCGGGGGAGACGCTGTCGGCCGACCTGACGAAGGCGGAGGCCTCCGAGCAGATCGAGCGCTTGCAGGCCGCCTCGGGTCGCGGCACCGACGCCTGAGGCCCGTGACCGCACGCCCGGGGGCGGTGCTCCTCGACCTCGACGACACGCTCGTCGACCACGAGGGGGCCGCCCGCGGTGCCGTGCTCGCGTTCGCGGCCACGCACGGGCCGGCGGGGGAGCCCGACGAGCTGGTGCGGCGGTGGCAGGCGCTCACGGACCGGTACTACCCGCGCTACCAGCGTCGTGAGCTCACGCTCGACGAGCACCGCCGCGAGCGCATCCGCGCTTTCCTCGGCCAGCCCGACCTGAGGGACGCCGACGCGGACGCACGGTTCGGCGTCTACCAGTGTGCCTACCGCGACCGGTGGCGCGCCCACGCCGACGCCGCCCCCGCCCTGCGGGCGCTGCGGGAGGCCGGCGTACCGCTGGCCGTGCTCACCAACGGGGAGCGCGACATCCAGACCGCGAAGCTGCGGGCGACGGGGCTGCTCGAGCTCGTGGACGTCGTCGCGGCGTCGTCCCACCTACCTGCGGCGAAGCCCGACCCGCGCGCCTTCACCGCGACCGCGGACCTGCTGGGCGTCGCCGTGGCGCGCACCGTGATGGTCGGCGACTCGGTCGAGAACGACGTCGCGGGAGCGCTCGGTGCCGGCGCGGCAGCGGTGCACCTCGACCGGTCCGGGGCCGGACCGGGAGCCGAGGTCGTGGGAGCACTGCGCATCCCGACCCTGGCCGCGCTGCCGGGCCTGGTGCTCGCCGCCGAGTAGCGGCGCCTCAGCCCAGGACGCCCGCACCCTCGAGGATCAGCACGACGCCGAAGATCGCGAACAGCGCGGCGGCGCCGTACGTGATGACCTTCTCGGGCAGGTGCTTGCCGAGCACGGCGCCGACGACGATCGCGAGGGCGTCGGCGGCGACCATGCCGATCGTCGAGCCGATCCAGACGCCGACCCAGTCCTCGCGCACGGCGAGCACGATCGTGGCGAGCATGGTCTTGTCACCGAGCTCGGCGAGGAAGAACGCAGTGCCGACCGCGAGGATCGCGGTCCGGGTGGCGGTGGCGGCCTTGCTGCGCTCCTCCTCGGTCAGCTCGTCGCCGCGCAGGGTCCACGCCGCGAAGCCCAGGAACGACACGCCCGCGACGATCGCGATCGGGCCCTGGTAGTCGGCGAACGCCGTCCCCATGGCGTAGCCGATCCCCACCGAGGCGAGGTGGACGAACGCCGTGGCGACGGTGATGCCGATCAGCACGTCGCGGGCGCGGTAGCGGGTGGCGAAGGTCATCGCCATCAGCTGGCTCTTGTCGCCGAGCTCGGCGACGAAGATGACGCCCGTGCTGAGCAGCAGGGCGGAGAGGAACTCGGACATCGGGACTCGTTTCCCGCACCGGGACGAGAACCGGCCGCAGGGGACGCGCTCTCGACCAGGCGCGTCTGGTGGGACGGTGCACTGGTCGAAAGTCTCGTCCGCCACCTCACGGTGGCCTGCCACGCCGGGAACCCACCCGATCTCGCGGGGCGGGGGCCAGTATGTCGACGCGGCCGTTGGGGACTACTCCCTCTCGGCCTCGCACACTAGCCGATCGTCAGCCACCAGGTCGCATCAGGGCGTGCCCCGGGTCGGTCACGGCGTACTGCGTGACGTCGCCGCCGAGGATCGTCTGCTGCGCCTCGTCGCTCGGCCCGGACCCCCGGAAGGCCTCCAGGGCGGCCTCGTCCCGCCAGCGCTCGGTCACGTGGACGCGGTCCGGCTCGAGGGGGTCGGGGGCGAGGACGAAGTCGAGGCAGCCGTCGGCGGAGCGTGCCGCGCGGACGTCGTCGAGGCAGGAGGCGAGGAAGGCGTCACGGCTGGCAGGGTCGACGCGCAGGTGGCCGGTCACGAGGATCACGACCGGACCGACCGGGTCGGGCGTCCGGACTCATCGGCGACGGCCCGGACGACGGGGGCTACTTCAACCCCGAGCGCGACAGCCCGGCGACGAACCAGCGCTGCAGCAGCACGAACATCACGAGCAGCGGGATGCTCGACAGCAGCGCCATCGCCATGATCCCGCCGTAGTCGGCGTCGTAGGCGCCCTGAAGGAACCGGAGGGCGACGGGCAGCGTGTAGAGGTCGGGGTCGCGCAGCGCGATGAGGGGCCACAGGAAGTCGTTCCACTGCTGCATGAACGCCAGCAGCGTCATCACCGCCAGCAGCGGTCGCGACAGCGGGAGCACGATGCGGCGGAAGGCGCCGAACGTGGTGCACCCGTCGACCTTCGCGGCGTCGACGAGCTCGTCGGGGATCGCGAGGAAGAACTGGCGGGCGAGGAAGATGCCCAGCGCGGTGGACGCCGACGGCAGGATCACGGCCCAGAAGAAGCCCACCAGCCCCAGCGCCGAGACCACCTGGAACTGGGGGATCATCACCGCCTGCGTCGGGATCATCAGCGTCGCCAGGACGACGAGGAACGCGGCCGTGCGGCCCGCGAAGCGCAGCTTGGCCAGCGCGTAGCCGGCGAGCAGGTTCACCACCACCGACAGCACCGTGGTCAGGCCGGCGACGAGCAGGGCGTTGCCGAACCAGCGCCAGATCGGGTAGGCCTCGAACAGCCCGGTGAAGTTCGCGGTGGTCCACTGCGACGACCACAGACCGGCGCCGTCGTCGAGGAGCAGGTCGCGGGGCGTGAAGGCCACGACCACCATCGCGTAGAGCGGGAGGGCGAACACGACGGTCACCACCGTCGCGACCAGCACCCGGGCCCAGGTCGGCATCAGCTCTGCTCCGAGGGGTCGTGGCGGCGCGAGCCGCGCAGCTGCAGCAGGGTCACCAGCAGCGTCAGCAGGAACAGGACGACGCCGACGGCGGCGCCGTACCCGAAGTTGCGCGCCGGGCCGAAGCCCTGGTCGTAGGCGTAGGTCACCAGCATCGTCGTCGAGTAGCCCGGGCCGCCGTTGGTCATCACGTAGACGATGTCGAAGATCTGGAAGGACCAGATGATGTTGACCACGACGAGGAAGAACGTCGTGGGGCGCAGCGTCGGGACGATCATGCGGCGCACCAGGACCCAGGGCCCGGCGCCGTCCACCCGCGCGGCCTCGAGCATCTCCGGGTCGACGTCCTGCAGTGCGGCGAGGTAGATCAGCAGTGCGAAGCCGACCCGCGTCCACAGGACGATGAGCATCACCGAGATCATCGCCAGCGTGCCGTCGCTCTGCCACGACACGGGGCCGACGCCGAGGTCGGCCAGCACGCCGTTGACGATCCCGATCGACTCGTCGAACAGCAGCAGCCCGATGAGCGCGACGACGACGGTGCTGACCACCACGGGCAGGTAGACGATGGTGCGGGCGATCGTGCGGCCCGGCATCGCCTTGTCGAGCAGCAGCGCGACGGCCAGGCCCAGCACGACCATGAGGGGCACCGTGACGGCGGTGAAGACCGCCGTGTTGAGGGCGGCACGCCAGAACACGTCGTCGGCCAGCAGCCGGGTGAGGTTGTCGAACCCGGTCCAGGTGCCCGGGCCGAAGGGGCGCTTGGCCTGGAAGCTCAGCACGAACGCCCAGCCGAGCGGGACGAGCAGGAACAGCACGATGAGGACGGCGTTCGGCGCCAGGAACGCCCAGGCCGCCCGGGTGTCCGGGTGCCGGCGGCCCGTGGGACCGCTCACGGGACCGCTCACGGGGCGGCCTCGTTGAGCGTGGCGGTCTGGTCGACCCGCTCGGCGATGGCGTCGAGGGTGTCGGACACCGACGCGTCGCCCAGGAAGCACTGCTCGAGCTCGTTGGCCAGCACCGTGTTGACCTCCGCGAAGGTGGGGGTGGTGACGTCGGCGACGTCGCGGTCCGTGATGGTCCGGATCTGGTCGGCGTACACCCCCATCAGGTCGGCCCCGATCGCGAAGTCGAGGCCCTGCTCGAGCAGCGAGGTCCGGGTCGGCAGGAGCACGCCCTCGGCGCAGAAGGTGGCCATCTGGTCGGGCTCGACCATGTAGGTGAGGAACTCCGCGGCCAGCTCGGGGTTGGCGGCGTCCGCGTTGGCGACCAGGGCGTTGCCCCCCAGCTCGGAGGAGCGGCGGGCGTCCTGCGGCTGGAAGGTCGCGCCGTAGCCGAAGCGGTCGCCGATGGTCTCGGCGAACGCGGGGAGCAGGAAGTTGCCCGCGAAGACCATCCCGAGCCGGCCGGAGGTGAAGAGCGCGTCGGGCAGCGTGGTGGCCTTCGTCGAGGTCGCCCGCGGCACCCAGCCGCGCTCGAAGAACGAGCGGGTGAACTCGAGCGCCCGTGCCCCCGGCCCGTCGGCCCCGCCCTCGGTGAGCGCGGCGGACCCGAGGTCCTCGGTGTAGAGCTGGCCGCCCGCCTCGAAGAGCCAGGTGAGCCAGCGGAAGGCACCGAACTCCTGCCAGTTCACCGCGAACGGCGCCCGTCCGGTGCCGTCGGCCTCCGCGCTGTCGCGGAGCCGGTCGGCGACCTCGCCGAACTCCTCCCACGACCACGCGTCCTCGCCCCGGTCCGGCACCGTGATGCCGGCGGCCTCGAAGGCGTCGCGGCGGTAGAGCAGGGCCGAGGTGTCGACGTGCTGGGGCACGCCGTACACCCGGTCGCCGCTGCTGACCGCGCCCATGTACGCCGGCGACACGTCGCGCGCCAGCTCCGCGGTCGCGTCGGTGAGGTCGAGCAGCTGGCCGGTGCCGGAGTAGAGGCCCATCGTCGGGTAGTCGACGCGGAAGACGTCGGGGGCGGTGCCGGCCAGCAGGCCGGAGTCGACCGCGGTCAACGCCTCGGCGAACGGGACGTAGGTGACGTCGACCGTCACCCCGCGCGCCTCGGAGAAGCGACGTGCCAGCTCGACGTACAGGTCGGCCTCGACGTCGGTGCCGTAGACCTGCACCGTCAGCCGGTCGCGGCCGCCCGGCGCGGTGCTGGAGACCCGCCGGGTGAGGCCGGCACAGCCGCCCAGCGGCAGGAGACCGGCCAGTGCGGCGCCGCGGAGGGCGGCACGACGGCTCAGCTGGGGTGGCGGGGGACTCATCGGCTGCGCGGTACCCCACCTTCGCGGGTCGAGACTCAGGCCGTGACGGCGCAGACACCGAGGACGGTCACCGCGATGCCCGCCCACCGTAGGCCGTCGATGCGCTCGCCGCCCGCGAAGCGCGCCCAGAGCACGGTGACGACCGGGTGCGTCGCGGCCAGGACGGCGACGAGCACCAGGGCGCCGTACGTCGAGGACAGGGCGTAGGCGCCGTCACCGACGACCACCACGAGCCCCAGCGCGAGCAGCCGCACCACGTCGACCCGCCGCAGCGCGACGGCCGGGACGGTGGCCAGCCGCGACGCCACGACGACGCCGAGCCCGATCAGGGAGATCGCGGCGAGCCGGGCGAGCGCCAGCGCCCACGGCACGCTCGTCGCGCTGGCCTCCGCCATCAGCACGAAGTAGGCCCCGAAGCCGACCCCGGCCACGAGCCCGAAGCCGAGGCTGCGGACGTCGGGACCGGACCGGGCGCCGTCGGACGACGCAGGCTCGCGCGAGGCCAGGACGAGCCCGGCGACGACCAGCAGCAGCCCCACCGTGCGCAGCGGCCCGGGGACCTGGCCCGCGAGGAGCCCGACGGCCAGGGGCACGACGGGGGAGACGGCGGACGCCGGGGCGACCAGGCCCGCCCGTCCGACCGCGAGGCCCCGGTAGAGGGAAGCGATCGCGACGGCCTCCGCGACGCCCGCCAGCAGTCCGGTGGCGACGATGCCCGCGGGCAGCGGCCCGCCCACGGTGACGGCGAGGACGACCAGGACGGTGGTGGCCGCGGCCTGGGAGACCAGCAGCACGCGCAGCGCGCCGAGGCGGGCCGAGAGGCGCCCGCCCAGGTAGTCGCTGGTGCCCCAGCCGACGCTCGAGACGAGGGCCAGGAGCGGCCCGAGGACGACGGTCACACCACGTGCAGCTCGGGGCGGGCCCCGGCGGTGGTGAACCGGTCGACGGACAGCGCGGCCACGTCGATGGGCGGTGTCCGGCGCATCACGAGGGCCGCGACGACCTCCCCGACCGCGGGCGCCATGAGGAAGCCGTGGCCCGAGAACCCGGTGGCGTAGAGGAAGCGGGACGGCGCACCCGGGCCCGTGGCCTCGCCGATGAGGGCGTTGTGGTCGGGGCTCATCTCGTACAGGCCCGCCCAGCCGATGCCGATCCCCGTCTCCGCCAGCGACGGCGTACGACGCTCGACGGCCTCACCGAGGTCCTCGAGCCAGGACTCGTCACGGCGCGGGTCCTCGGTCCAGACGTCGGCGCGGTCCGGCAGGCCCATCAGCAGGCCCGCGCCCTCCCGGTGGAAGTAGTAGGAGGAGGAGTGCTCGATGGTGAAGGGCGTCGCCGGGTCGAGCCCGGGGACCTCGTCGGTGATCGCCACGTGGCGGCGCAGTGCCGCCACCGGCAGGTCGACGCCCGCCCAGGCGGCGACCCGCGCCGACCAGGCCCCGGTCGCGCAGACCACGGTGTCCGTGGCGATCGGCCCGGCGTCGGTGCGGACCGCGGTGACGACGCCGTCGACGACGTCGACGCCGGTCACCGCCCGGCCGGTGTGGAGCCGGGCGCCGTGGCGTCGTGCCCCGGCGGCGTACCCGGCGACGACCGACTCGGGGGTGCAGTGCCCGGCCCGCGGGGACAGCACGCCGCCGACCAGGCCGTCGGGCGAGACGAGCGGGGAGGCGGCGACCGTCTCGGCCACGGACAGCTCCCGCACCTCGAGGCCCAGCGACCGCTGGACCGGGGCGGCGGCGGCGAAGGCGGCCATCGCCTCGTCGGAGTCGACCAGGAACAGGTAGCCGACCCGGTGCAGGTCGACGTCGACGCCCAGGTCGGTCGCGAACCGCTCGTAGGCCTCCAGGCTCCGCAGGCCGAGCTCGACGTTCAGCGCGTCGGTGAACATCGCCCGCACCCCGCCGGCGGCCCGGCACGACGACCCCTCGCCGAGGCTGCCGCGCTCCAGCAGGACGACGTCCTCCACCCCGGCGCGGGCCAGGTGGTAGGCGGTGCTCAGGCCGACCACGCCGCCGCCGAGGACGACGACGGACGCGTGCTCGCTCATGGCCGGAGTCTGGCAGGCGGCGGGGGCCAGGACTCAGCCCGGAGGAGGCACGATCAAGCAGCTCGAGGTCGCGTGGGCGAGCAGGCGCCCGGAGGCGTCCTCCAGGCGCGCCTGCGCCAGCGCCGTCCGTCGTCCGCGCTGCAGCAGGGTGCCGACCGCGCGCACCGGGCCCGTGTCGACGGTGATCCCGCGCAGGAACTTCAGGGTGAGGTCGAGCGAGGTGTAGCGCTCGCCGGGGGCGAGGGTGGTGTGGACCGAGCAGCCGCAGGCGGTGTCGAGCAGGGTCGCGTGCACGCCACCGTGGACGCTGCCGATCGGGTTGTAGTGCTGCAGCCCGGGCACGAGCGAGACGGCCACCGAGCCCTCGCCGAGAATCTCCATGTCGACCATGCCCATGAGGGTCGAGATGCCGGGCGGGGGGACGTGGCCGTCGACGACGGCCCGGAGCTGCTCCATCCCGGACAGGGCGGACAGGTCGGGCAGGTCGCGGTCGGGTGCGCTCATGGGGGCAGCCTCCGGCCCGCCTCCTGGGTCTGTCAAATGGACTCAGGTAGCCTCGGGACATGGAGGCACCCACGGCGCTGGACTGGTCGACGGAGAACTGCCAGGTCGGCCGGGTGATGGACCTGCTGGGCCGTCCCTCGGTCGTCGTCGTGCTGCGCGAGGTGGTGAACGGCGTCCGCCGCTTCGAGGACATGCGGCGCCACGCGGGCCTGTCGCGGCAGGTGCTCACCGACCGGCTGACGCTCCTGGTCGACCACGGTGTGCTCCGCCGGGCGCCGTACCGCGACGAGGGCAGCCGGGAGCGGCAGGAGTACCGGCTCACCGACAAGGGCTTCGAGCTCTACCCGACGCTGGTGGCGCTCGCCGCCTTCGGCGCCCGGTGGTACGCCGACCCCGACGGCCCCGCCACGCGGATGGAGCACCGCGGGTGCGGGGCGACGGTGCACCCGGTCATGGAGTGCGCGCACGGCCACCGCGTGGACGACCCGCGCGACGTGACGCCCGCGCCCGGCCCCGGCGCCCGTCCGGCGGGCCGGGGCGCCGCGGGGGACCGGGCGTGATCGGGGACCGCTGGGGCGTTACCGACGCCGAGGTCGCCCGCCGTTACCCCTGCGACGACCTGCGCGCCGCCGACGGGCGACCCGCCCTCCAGGTCTGGCGCGGCGTGGACGTCGCGGCCCCGCCGGAGCGGGTCTGGCCGTGGCTGACCCAGGTCCGGGCGGCGCCGTACTCCTACGACCTCGTCGACAACCTCGGCCGCCGGTCCCCGCGCCGGCTGCTCGACCTGCCGGAGCCCGTGCCCGGGGAGCCGTTCACCTCCGCCTTCGGCCGCGGCCAGGGCGAGGTGCTGGCGGTCGAGGAGGGCACCTCGTTCACCGGCCGCATCCTCGGTGCGCTGATGTCGTACGTCGTGGTGCCCGCCGGGCCGGGCCGGTCGCGGCTGCTGCTGAAGATCGTCATGGACCGCGGCCGCCTCCTGGCGCCCCTCGTGTCGGTCGGCGACCTCGTCATGGCCCGCAAGCAGCTGCTCACCCTGGCCCGCCTCGCCGAGTCGGGGCCCCGGTCCGGCCCCACCTAGGGGCTTCCGCCGCGCTGAGGGGTCGTGGTCGGATCGGACGATGACGAGCACGCCCCCGGTGCACCTCGAGACCCACCCGGTCACCCCCGACCGGTTCGAGGACTTCGCCGACGTGGTCAACCCCAACCGGCGGGCGACCCACTGCTGGTGCCTCTCGCACCGCCTGAGGGCCCCCCAGATCGAGGAGCTCGGCCGGACGGACGAGGGGGTCAGCCGGGAGCGCGCGGCGCGGGCGCTGGGCCGGCGCGAGAACCCGCCCGGGGTCGTGGCCTACGCCGACGGGGTCCCCGTCGGGTGGTGCAGCCTCGGGCCGCGGGCGGACAACCCCCGCCTCGTCTCGTCGCGCGTGATCCTCCCCGTCGACGACGTCGCGGTGTGGAGCATCGTCTGCGTGGTCGTGCGCGCCGGGCACCGGCGCCGCGGCGTCACCACCGGGTTGATCGAGGGCGCGGTCGCCTGGGCGGCGTCGCGGGGCGCCCCGGCCGTCGAGGCCTACCCGGTCGACGCGGGCGACGACCGGATCGACCTGACCATGGCCTTCGTCGGCACGGTCCGGATGTTCGCCCGGGCGGGGTTCCGGGTCGTCGGCACCACCGACGCGACCGGCAGCGGCCGCCCCCGGGTCGTGGTGCGACGCGACTGCTGAGGGTGCCCACGGAGTGCTCGGCGATTGATCGGGTCAGATCGGGCGATTGCCACTACACTCGCCACGCCTCTCCTCCTCGGCCCGGACCGTCCGGCCCCGGACCGACGGAGAGCTGCTCGGAGGACGGGAGTGACCGTGGGGCCCTGGCCGTTGTCGGAGAGCGGTACCGGTGTGCTGGACAAGGCGGCGACCGGTATCGAGGGCTTCGACGACATCACCTACGGGGGCCTTCCCCGGGGGCGGGCCACGATCGTCACCGGCGCCGCCGGGTCCGGCAAGTCCATGTTCGGCGTGGAGTTCCTGGCCCAGGGCGCCCGCGAGTACGACGAGCCCGGCGTGCTGCTCAGCTTCGAGGAGACGACGGCCGAGCTGCTCGCCAACGCGGCCTCGATCGGGGTCGACCTGGAGGGCATGTCACGCGAGGGCATCGTCACCGTCGACTCCGCCGCCGGTGACACCGACGACCTCGTCCAGAGCGGCGAGTTCGACCTCGACGGGCTGATGCTGCGCCTGGCCGCGGCGATCGAGGCGGTCGGCGCACGCCGGGTCGTGCTGGACACGGTCGAGACCCTGTTCGCCACCCTGCCCGACGAGGTCACCGTGCGCCGGGAGTTCGGTCGGCTGCTGCGCTGGCTGAAGGACCGCGACGTCACCGTCGTGGTGACGGCCGAGCGCGGCGAGGGCCGCCTGACCCGCCACGGCATCGAGGAGTACGTCTCCGACTGCGTGGTGATCCTCGACCACCGCGTCGACGACGAGGTCGCCACCCGGCGGATGCGCGTCGCGAAGTACCGCGGGTCCCCGCACGGCACCAACGAGTTCCCCTTCCTCATCACCGGGCGCGGCCTGGTGGTGATGCCGCTGCACCACGAGGAGCAGGACGAGGTCAGCGACGAGCGCATCAGCCTCGGCATCCCGGACCTCGACAGCATGCTCGGCGGCGGCGTCTTCCGCGGCTCGACGACGATGATCAGCGGATCGGCCGGGACCGGCAAGACGAGCATCGCCGCGGCCGCAGCCACCGCCGCCTGCGAGCGGGGGGAGAAGGCGCTCTTCCTCTCCCTCGAGGAGCCGGCCGGCCAGATCGTCCGCAACATGCGCTCGATCGGCCTCGACCTGCAGCGCTGGATCGACGAGGGCCTGCTCCTCGTCCGCCACATGCGCCCGAGCATCACCGGGCTGGAGGCCCACCTGGCCTCCCTGCACCTGCTGCTCGACGAGCACCCCGCCGAGGTCGTCGTCGTGGACGCCGTCGCCAGCCTCACGCGGGGCGTGGCGTCGTACTCCAGCGCCTCGGCCGTGGCCCGGGACATCGCGATGCTCCGGGTGCGGGGCGCCACGACGATCATGACCGCGCTCGTCGGCGCGGA
Organism: uncultured Nocardioides sp.; assembly: GCF_947489365.1. Lineage (GTDB taxonomy): Bacteria > Actinomycetota > Actinomycetes > Propionibacteriales > Nocardioidaceae > Nocardioides. The sequence continues at coordinate 128,230 of NZ_CANLDB010000004.1, read as the reverse complement.
CGACGACCCCCACACCGACGTGTCCGCCTCCTCCCTCGTCGACGCCTGGCTGCTGGTCCGCAACGTCGAGAACGACGGCGAGCGCAACCGCCTGCTGATGGCGATCAAGAACCGTGGTTCCGCCCACTCCAACCAGGTGCGCGAGTTCCTGCTCACCGACGACGGGCCGCAGCTGGTCGACGTGTTCGTCGGCCCCGACGGCGTCCTCACCGGGTCCGCGCGCCGACAGCAGGAGGAGCGGGACGAGCGGACGCGACTCAGTCGCCGTCGGGAGGACGAGCGGCGCCGCCAGTCGCTCGACCGCCGACGCGAGGAGGTGGAGAGACAGATCGCCTCCCTCCGCCGCCAGCTCGACGACGAGCTGGCTCAGGCCACCGACATGGCGGACTCGGTGGCCGACGAGGCCGCCGACCGAGACGCCGAGCGACACGACTCCGCCGCGCGGAGACTCACGGGCGGCAGCCCATGAGCCCGACCACCCCGCTGGAGGACCTCGACGCCGCGTCCTTCCACCTGCGCCTGTACGTCGCCGGGCAGACGCCCCGGTCCGCGCTGGCGCAGGCGAACCTCTACGCGCTCTGCGAGGCCCGGCTCGCGGGGCGGCACAGCATCGAGGTCGTCGACCTCATGGACGAGCCCTCCCGCGCACGGACCGACGGCGTCATCGCCGTCCCCACGCTGGTGCGGGTCAGCCCCGAGCCGACCCGCAAGATCGTCGGGGACCTGTCCGACACGGCCCGCCTGCTCGCAGGGCTGGAGCTCCCGGCCGCGCAGACGGGTCCTGCGTGAGCCCCGGGGACGACGCGGAGGTCGTCGAGCTGCGTCGCCGCCTCGCGGAGCTCGAGGACGCCCTGACCGCCCTCGCCGACGGCGAGGCCGACAGCCTGGTCGTCGGGGCGCCCGGCTCGGAGCGGGTGGTGTCCGTCTCCGGCACCGACCTGCCCTACCGCGTCATGGTGGAGCGCCTCGGCGACGGCGCCGCGACCGTGTCCCGCGACGGGACGGTCCTCGTCGCGAACCAGCCCTTCGCGAAGCTGCTCGGCGTCGACGCGACGTCCCTGCGCGGCTGGCCGCTGACGGCGTTCGTCGTCGCGGACCACCTGCAGGCCGTCCTCGACCTGCTGGCCGTCGAGGTGGGCGACACCCGCCGTACCGAGGTCACCCTGCGGATCGGCCAGCACACGAACCAGGTGCTGCTGTCGACGACGGCCGTCCGGCTCGCCCAGGAGACGATCGTGTGCTGCGCGGTCGCGGACGTCACCGAGCACCGCCGCCTGGTCGCCCAGCTGGAGCAGGAGCGGGCGCGCGCCCAGCAGCGCGACGACCGCATGCGGACCGCGCTGGAGGTCAACGACACCATCGTGCAGGGCCTGGTGACGGCGGAGATGACCCTCGACCTGGGTCAGCAGGCGAGGGCCCGGCAGATCCTGGCCGCCACCTCCGTCCGTGCCCGCGAGCTGATCGGCGAGCTCACCGGGGACGTCCGGGCCGGGACGTTGCGGCGCGTGGCGCCGGCGCAGATCGAGGAGGACCCCTGGTGAGCTGCCGAGTGGTCGTCGTGGACGACGCCGCCGACCTGCGCGAGATGCTGACGATGGTGCTCGACCTGCGCGGCGGCGGCGACTTCGAGGTGGTCGGTGAGGCCGGGGACGGCCGTGAGGCCGTCCAGGTCGTGGAGCAGACGCAGCCCGACCTCGTCCTCATGGACATCGCGATGCCGGTCATGGACGGCCTGGAGGCGGTCCCGCTCGTGCGGAGGGTGTCGCCGGACTCGACGGTCGTCATGCTGTCCGGCTTCCCGGCCCGCACCGCGGAGGCCGGCGCGCTGGAGGCGGGTGCCCACGCCTACCTGGAGAAGGGCGGGCGTCTCGCCGCGACCCTCGTGCCGTCACTCACGGACATCCTCGCCGGGCAGTCATGAGACGTCCCCGGGACGCGGGGGACGACGCCCGGCCGGAGGGGGGAGAACCGGCCGGACGCCGAGCTGAGAGGTCTCGGACCTCTGGATCCAGAGGTTAACAGGAGTCGTCCCTGGTGCGCACGGCCCGCGTCCGGGCTTACAGTGTCAGCCATCGAGGAGAGGGGGCCGCCGATGCACCGGTGGCTGGGGAGTCGGGCGCGTTCCGCCGTCTTCGCCCCGATCGGGGACATCGGGCGCGCGGCGGGGGTCGAGCGCCGGCTCGACGAGGCCATCCGCTCGGGCGTCCTGGCCGACGGTGAGCGACTGCCGAGCGAGTCCGAGCTGGCGTCGATGTTCGGCGTCGCCGTCGTCACGGCCCGGGAGGCGCTGGTCGGGCTGCGGTCCCACGGCCTCATCACCACCGTCCGCGGACGGGGTGGGGGCTCCTTCGTCCTCGGACCCGTCCCTCCCGGGGAGGCCGAGCTCCGGAGCCGGCTGACGACGATGAGCCGGGTCGACCTCGCCGACCGCGGGGTGCACTACTCGGTGGTGATGACGGGGTGCGCGGAGCTGGCCGCGGAGCGGGCCACCTCCGACGACGTCGCCGACCTGCGCGGGCTGCTGGGCTCCATGGCCGGTGACGACGCCGCCTCGATGCAGCAGGCCGACACCGAGCTGCACCTGGCGCTGGCCGCCCTGACCCGGTCGGCCCGGCTCTCGCGCGAGGTCATCCGTCTGGAGTCCGAGGTCGGGGCGCTGCTCAGGCTGCCCCTGTTCGAGGCGCACCACCGGTCGTCGCTCCTGCGGGAGACCACCACCCTCGTCGAGGCGGTCGAGCAGCGCGACCCCGACGCGGCGCGGGACGCCATGCGCCTGCGGGTACGACGGGCGCTCGAGGACCTCGCCGAGCTGCGGACCGGGGTCCGGTGAGGTGGCCGCCGTGCCCTCGGTGACCCCCGCCGCACCGGGGGACGACCGCTCCGACGACAGCGCGGACGAGCGGCTGGCCCGGAGCGCGGCCGCCGTCGAGGACTTCCTGCTCGGCCTGCGGGACGCGATCGCGCGGATGGCCGGCGACACGGCCGCCCGGCTGGACCCGACCCGCGACCCCGTCCCCGCCGACCTCGTCGCCGCCGTCCAGCCGTCGGCGGCGGACGTGCTGGGCGACGACCGGGTGCTGGGGGCCGGGTTCGTGGCCGACCCCGACGCGTTCTCGGGCACCTCGCTGCTCGCCTGGTGGCAGGGGGAGAGGCGGGCGCGCGTCGCGCAGCCCGTCAGCCTGGGCCGGGACGCCGACTACCGGAGCAAGGAGTGGTTCCGCACGCCGCTGCGGGCCGGCGGCCTGCACGTCACCGGCCCCTACCTGGACTACGTCTGCAGCGACGAGTTCGTGCTCACCCTCACCCTCCCGCTCGAGGACCGCCGGGGCGTCGTCCTCGGCCTGGCGGGCGCCGACGTCCTCGCCGAGACGCTCGAGCAGGTCCTCGGCCCCGCCCTCGCCCCGGGCGCCGTCCTGGTCAACCGCCATGACCAGGTCGTGGTCGCCGGCGGCGGGCGCCGGTTCGCGGGGGACCGGGTCGACCGGCGCGCCTACGACCGCAGCCGGGCCTGCCGCGACCTGCCCCTGACGGTGCTCTCCTCCTCACGGACCGCCGGCCGGGCCTGAGCGACCGGGCAGGGACGGGACGCACGGCAGCGGTGCCGCACTAGGTTGACCCCATGAGCACGGGTCACGCGGCCGACACGCACGACCGGATCCGGGTCCACGGCGCCCGGGAGAACAACCTCAAGGACGTCAGCGTCGAGCTGCCGAAACGGCGCCTCACCGTCTTCACCGGCGTCTCGGGCTCCGGCAAGAGCTCCCTGGTCTTCGGCACCATCGCCGCGGAGTCCCAGCGGCTGATCAACGAGACCTACAGCGCGTTCCTCCAGGGGCTCATGCCCACCCTGGCCCGGCCCGACGTGGACCTGCTGGACGGGCTGACGACCGCGATCATCGTCGACCAGGAGCGGCTCGGCGCCAACCCGCGCTCGACCGTCGGCACGGTCACCGACGCCAACGCCATGCTCCGGATCCTCTTCAGCCGGCTGGGCGAGCCCCACCTCGGACCCCCCAGCGCCTTCTCCTTCAACGTCGCGTCCGTCTCCGCGCAGGGTGGCCTGACCGTCGACCGCGGTGAGAGGTCGCGCACCGAGAAGGTCAGCTACACCCGCACCGGCGGGATGTGCCCGCGCTGCGAGGGACGCGGCGCGGTCACGGACTTCGACCTCACCGCCCTGTACGACGCGTCGAAGTCCCTCAACGAGGGCGCCATTCGCGTGCCCGGCTACTCGATGGAGGGCTGGTACGGCCGGATCTTCCGCGGCTGCGGCTACTTCGACCCCGACAAGCCGACGGGGAGGTTCACGAAGAAGGAGCGCCACGACCTGCTCTACCGCGAGCCCACCAAGATCAAGGTCGAGGGCATCAACCTCACCTACTCCGGTCTGGTGCCGCAGATCCAGAAGTCGTTCCTCTCGAAGGACCGCGAGGCGATGCAGCCGCACATCCGCGCCTTCGTCGACTCCGCCATCACCTTCCAGACCTGCCCGGAGTGCGACGGCACGCGACTCTCGGAGGGCGCGCGCAGCTCGCTGGTCGACGGGCGCAGCATCGCCGAGGTGTCGGCGCTGCAGATCTCCGACCTGGCCGAGTGGCTGCGGACCGTCGACGCCCCGGGGGTGGGTCCGCTCGTCGCCGGCCTGCAGCACACCCTCGACTCCTTCGTCGCGATCGGGCTCGGCTACCTCAGCCTGGACCGCTCCTCCGGCTCCCTGTCGGGGGGAGAGGCGCAGCGCACGAAGATGATCCGGCACCTCGGCTCCTCGCTCACCGACGTCACCTACGTCTTCGACGAGCCGACGATCGGGCTGCACCCCCACGACATCGCCCGGATGAACACCCTGCTGCTCGAGCTGCGGGACAAGGGCAACACCGTGCTCGTCGTCGAGCACAAGCCGGAGGCCATCCTGATCGCCGACCACGTCGTCGACCTCGGCCCGCGCGCCGGGACCGAGGGCGGCGAGATCGTCTACACCGGTGACGTCGCCGGGCTGCGCCGGGCCGGCACCCTCACCGGCCGCCACCTCGACGACCGGGCGTCGCTCAAGGCGTCGGTCCGCGACCGGACGGGCGCGCTGGAGATCCGCGGTGCCGACACCCACAACCTGGTGGGCGTCGACGTCGACGTCCCGCTGGGGGTGCTGGCCGTCGTCACCGGCGTCGCCGGCTCCGGCAAGAGCTCCCTGGTGCACGGGTCGCTGGCGAAGCGGGACGGCGTGGTGATCGTCGACCAGGGCGCCATCCGGGGCTCCCGCCGCAGCAACCCCGCGACGTACACGGGCCTGCTCGAGCCGATCCGCAAGGCCTTCGCGAAGGCCAACGGGGTGAAGCCCAGCCTGTTCAGCGCGAACTCGGACGGCGCCTGCCCGGCCTGCAACGGCGCGGGCGTGATCTACACGGACCTGGGCGTCATGGCGGGCTCCGCGACGCCCTGCGAGGAGTGCGAGGGGCGTCGGTTCACCGCCGAGGTCCTGGAGTACACCGTCGGTGGCGCGACCATCTCGGACGTGCTCGCGATGTCGGTCGACCGGGCGGCGGCCCACTTCGCCGAGGGGGCGGCGCGACTGCCCGCGGCGCACAAGATCCTGGTGCGCCTCGCGGACGTCGGGCTCGGCTACCTGACGATCGGCCAGCCGCTCACCACGCTGTCGGGCGGGGAGCGGCAACGCCTGAAGCTGGCGACCCACATGGCGACGCAGGGCGGGGTCTACGTCCTCGACGAGCCGACCACCGGCCTGCACCTCGCGGACGTCGAGCAGCTGCTCGGCCTCCTCGACCGTCTCGTCGACGGCGGTACCTCGGTGGTCGTCATCGAGCACCACCAGGCGGTCATGGCCCACGCCGACTGGATCATCGACCTCGGCCCGGGCGCCGGCTCCGACGGCGGCAGGGTCGTGTTCGAGGGCACTCCGTCCGACCTCGTGGCCGACCGCAGCACGCTGACCGGCCAGCACCTCGCGGAGTACGTCGGCGCCTGAGGCCGGGCGGGGAGCACTCAGACGACGAGCGTGCCCTCGACCGCCGTCCGCTCGGCGTACGCCGCGTCGAGCCGGGTCGTCATCGGCCCGGGCCGGCCGTCGCCGATGGTGCGGCCGTCGACGGTGGTGACCGGCGTCAGGCCACCCATGGTGCCGGTGACGAGGACCTCGTCGGCGGCGTACACCTGGGTCAGCGAGAAGTCGCCGACCTCGACGGGCACGCCCTGGGCCGCGCAGATCTCCAGGACCGTCTCGCGCGTGATGCCCTCGGGGCAGGCCCGCGTCGTCGAGGTCCGCACGACGCCGTCGCGGACGTGGAACACGTGGGTCGCGTTGGTCTCGGCGACGAACCCGGCGTCGTCCAGCATGAGCGCGTCGTCGGCACCCGCCACGTTGGCCTCGACCTTCGCCAGGATCGAGGTCAGCAGGTTGTTGTGGTGGATCTTCGGGTCCAGCGAGTCCGGCCGGTGCCGGCGCACCGAGGACGTGACCAGGCTGATCCCGGAGTCGTCGTACACCGGCGCCTTGTGCTCGGCGAGCACGATCAGGGTCGGTCCGCGCTGGTTGAGCCGCGGGTCCATCCCGGAGGTGATCTTGACCCCGCGGGTCAGCGTGAGGCGGACGTGGACGCCGTCGGTCATGGCGTTGGCGGCGAGGACGGCGCGGATCCGCTCCGTCACGTGCTCGGCCGAGGGGATCTCGCTGAAGGCCAGCGCCTGGGCCGAGCGCTTCAGCCGGTCGAGGTGGGCGTCCAGCTTGAAGATGCGGCCGCGGTGGAGCCGCAGGCCCTCCCAGACGGCGTCGCCGCCCTGGACGACGGAGTCGAACGGGCTGATCCCGGCCGCGTCGCGGTGCACGACCTCGTCGTCGATCCCGACCAGCAGGTCGTCGTTGCGGGGGTCGTAGGTCTGCAGCATCAGCGGGTCTCCTGGTCGGACGGGTCGCGGGTGGGTCGCAGGCGGTACGGCGCGAGGGCGTCGTAGGAGGGGCGGCACCGCTCGAGGAGCGGGGCGAGATGATCGGGCAGGGGGTCGCCGGCGCCGGGGGAGGACGAGCCGAACCCGGTGGAGGCCTCCACGCCGGCGTACCAGTGCGGCGCCCACACCCCGTCGGTGTCGCGCGGGCCCGCGGGCCACCGCAGCATGGCGGGGTCGAACCCGATGCCGAGCGCGTCGCACAGCGCGCGCAGGGTCCCGGCCGGGTCGGCGAGCACGTCGGCGGCGTCGACCACCGGGCCGCCGTACGTCTCGAAGAGCTCGACCTGCTGCGGCAGGCCGAGGTCCTCGAGGGTGGGGGTCTCCCGGACCTTCGCGTAGGAGACGAGCACGCGCTCGGGGTCCCGGACGAGGAAGGCGTGGACGAGACCGGCGAGAGGGGTGCGGTCGACGTCCGGCAGCAGGTGGTGGGTCATGTGCTTCTGGTACTGCAGCGGGGTCGTCACCGTGCCGTGGACGAGCTCGGCCAGGACGGTGGCGGCGTCGGTCGGCTGGGCGGCCAGGACGTCCTCGCGCCCAGGGTGGTCGAGGCCGGTGGCCGCGAGGTACGCCGCGTAGAGGGGCTCGTCGACGACCGAGCAGTCGGCGCGGTTCTCGAAGCTCCGCATCATCGCCGTCGACAGGTTGCGCGGGCCCGACCACATCGCGATGCGGCGTGCGTCCAACGTCTGCTCCTCCCCGGGGGTCCGGGGCCAACCCTGGCAGACCCGGGCCCGGCGCTCGGTGGCACGTCAGACCGGTCAGTGGTAACTTACGCGTTCGTGACCACTGACGGATCCAGCGCCTGGGACCTCCTCGGCGACGCGAGCCGGCGGGACATCGTCGAGCGTCTCGCCGCAGGGGAGCGGACCGTCGGCGACCTGGCCGCCGCGATGCCGATCACGCGACCCGCGGTCAGCCAGCACCTCCGCGTGCTGAAGGACGCGGGGATCGTGCGCGACCGGCCGGTGGGCCGCACCAACGTGTACAGCCTGGACGTGCAGCGGCTCGCGTCGTACCGGCGGCAGCTCGACGCGTTCTGGGCGAACGCCCTGGACAGCATGAGGACCGACGAGGAGGACGGATGAGCATCGAGCAGGACGGCGCCGTGCGGCACGAGGTCGTGGTGGAGGTCGGGGTCGACCGGGCCTTCGCGGTCTTCTCCCGCCTCGACGCGGTCAAGCCCCGGGAGCACAACCTGCTGGACGTGCCGATCGCCGAGACGGTCCTCGAGCCGTACGCCGGCGGCGACGTCTACGACCGCGGCGTCGACGGCAGCACCTGCCGCTGGGCGCGGGTGCTCGTCCACGACCCGCCACGGCGACTGGTCCTCGCCTGGCTCATCGGGACCGACTGGCGGGTCGTCGACGACCCCGCCGCGGCCAGCGAGGTGGAGGTCACCTTCACGCCGGAGGGCGCCGGGACCCGGGTGACGCTGGTGCACCGCCACCTCGAGCGCCACGGCACGGACTGGCCCGGGCTGCGCCAGGGTCTGGACGCCGACGGCGGGTGGCCGCTCTGGCTGCGGCGCCTGGCGTCGGCGGTCGGGGGACGGGACTGATGGCGGCACCGGCGCTCCTGCCGCTGGCCGAGCAGGAGCGGGCCGACCTCCTGGCCCTCCTGGAGGGCCTCACCGAGGAGCAGTGGGCAGCGCCGTCGCTGTGCGCCGGGTGGAGCGTCCGCGACGTCGCGGTCCACGTCGTCTCCTACGACCCGCTGACGACACGAAAGCTGGGCGGCGCCTTCGTGCGGGGCGGGTTCCGGGTCGAGAGCGTCAACGACCTCGTCCTCCGCGCGTACGACGCCCTGTCGCCCGCCGCGGTCCTCGACCTGGTGCGCCGGCACCTGCGCCCGCGTGGGCTGACGGCCGGGCTCGGCGGCGGCATCGCGCTGACCGACGGGACCATCCACCACCAGGACGTCCGGCGGGGGCTCGGCCTGCCGCGGGTGGTGCCCGCCGAGCGTCTCGTCCCCGCCCTCGACTTCGCCCGCCGTGCGCCGACCCTGCCCGGTCGGTCCCTGACCCGGGGGCTGCGGCTCGTCGCCGACGACGTCGACTTCTCGGTCGGTCGTGGCCCGGAGGTAAGCGGGCCGGGGGAGGCCCTGCTGATGGTCGTCGCCGGACGCCCTGCGGCGCTCGGCGAGCTGTCGGGGCCGGGCGTGGTCGAGCTGCGCCGCAGGCTCCGGGCAGGCTGATCAGCGGCCGCCGACGACCCTCCGCCCGGCTGTCGGCCCGGCGGTGGGGGCCCTCACGTCGGTGACGGCGACGTCGACGGCGGCGACCTCGAGGCCGGTCATCCCCGTCACCGTCGCGGCGACGGCGCTGCGGACACCGGCGGCGAGCGCGAGCAGGTCGGCGCCGTAGGTGCCCGCGACGTCCAGGCGGACCCGCAGACGCGGCGGGCCCGAGGAGGTGGTGTCCTCCGTCAGGACCTCCGGGGCGCCGAGGACCTCGGCGACCTGCGCGTGCGACCGAGCGGCCAGGGCACACATCGCGACGACGGCCCGCACGGTCAGGACGCTGTCGCCGGGTGAGGGGACGACGTCGTCGCCGGTGGCGGAGCCTGCTCCGCGCGCCTGTGCCGCCACTGCCTGGCCACCTCCGGGGTCGGGACGCCGACCCGGTGCCGGGGCGACGTGGCTACAGCGTAAGGCAGGGGGCACTTACGGCGTAAGGCAGTCGCTGCGGGCGGGTCCCCGGAGGCCTCACCGGAGGTCCATCGGGGTCCGGACGCGACGACGGGCCGACCGCAGGAGCGGTCGGCCCGTCGTGCTCGAGCTGGGTGCCTCGGGAGAGGTCAGTTCTTGAAGGCGTCCTTGACGTTCTCGCCGGCCTTCTTGGCGTCGGCCTTCGTCTGGTCGGACTTGCCCTCCGCCTTGAGCTTGTCGTCGCCCTTGGCGTCGCCGACGGCCTCCTTGGCCTTGCCCTTGAGGTCCTCAGCAGCGTTCTGGATCTTGTCGCCGATGCCCATGTGGATCAACTCCCTCTCTGGTGTGCCGGACGGTGCGTCCGTCCGACGCGGTGTGGTGGTGCGATGCATACCGACGGTACCCGGGAAGACCTCACGGGAGGCCGGAACGGGAAGGTCGGCGCCGACGGGCCAGGAGGCCCGACGGACGTCGGTGGCGGGGCCTACTGGACCCCGACGGTGGTGGTCGAGCCGCGTCGGCCGCGACCCCGGGGACCATCGATGAGCACCCGGCAGGTCGCGTCCCCGTCGGGCAGGGCGGCGGCCACGTCGGCGGCGCAGGTGCGCGCCGCGGCAGCGACGCTGGGACCGTCCGCGCGGGGGTCGAGGCGTGCCGTGATCTCGACGACCTGGTGCGACCCGAGACTGCGGGTACGGCCCCGGACCGAGTCCGCACCGGCCAGCTGGCCGAAGCGGTCCGCCGTGGCCGAGGCCAGCGACGACAGGTCCAGGTCGAGACGGCCCGTGTTGTCCGAGCCGGTCAGGCGGACGGTCGACTCGTGGGGACGCCGGGCGTGGGAGGCGAGCCACCACAGGGCCAGCAGACCCAGCACGACGGCGACGACGGCGAAGACCCAGGGGAACCAGGTCGCCTCGACGGCGGTGGTGACCGGCCCGGTCGACAGCTGCTCGGGGTAGGAGAACACCCACCCGTAGCGCCAGTCGAAGGCGAAGAAGGCGAGGGCTCCGAGCGCGAGGGCGACGAGCAGCGTCACCACCCGGTCCAGGGCGTTCAGCTTGCGGCTCATGCGGTCTGCTCCTCTGCACGGCGGGTGCGGATCTTGACGGTGGGCGAGGCCAGGCCGGCGAGCTGGCTGTCGACGGCGGCGCGCACGGCGCTCTCGACGTCGCCGGCGTTGGGCTCCGCGGCCACGGTCACCGACACCGAGCGACGGGTGGCGCGGGCCTCGGCGGACCGGACACCGGCGGTGCGGTCCGCGGCCTCACGGGCCAGGGTGGCCACGGCCGCGGGGGTGACCCAGAGGTCGGTGGCGTCGTCGCCGCCCTTGCCGTGGGTACGACGAGCCGGCTTCAGCACGACGTACAGCAGCAGAAGGGCGAGGACGCCGGCGACGGCGCCGACGACCAGGACGGTCGTGGTGGCCGTGAGCCCGTCGAGTCCGGAGACCAGCGGCGGGGTCCAGGGCGAGCCGGACGTCCACCCCTGGTCGACGGCGAGGTCGCGCACGGCCACGACGGCCAGCGCGATCAGCGCGATCGCGAACAGGGAGGCGACCAGACCGGCCGCCGGGGTACGGGTGGGGGGAGTGGACGGAGCCTTCGGGCTGCTCACTGGACCCTCCTCGTCTCGGTGGTGGTGGCGTCGTCGTCGGAGACGACGTGGACGGTGACGTCCACGCGTCGGATGTCGATGCCGGACAGGTCCTGGGTGCGCCGCAGGACCAGGTCGCGCGTCTGCTGGGCGATCCGGGCGACCGGCGCGGGCCAGCGGACCGCGACGTCGAGGTCGATCGAGGCCTGGGCGCCGTCCATGCGGGCCGAGGCGCGCGGGTAATCGCGGCCGAGGGTGCGGCGCACGGCGTTCCCGGAGCGCACCGTGCCGGACACCTCGGTGGCGGCGTGTTGCGCCAGGTGGGACAGCGCCTTCGTCTTGAGCTCCAGCGAGCCTCGTTCCTCGGGGGCCCGGTCCTTGCCCTGTGCGGCGTGGCCGGCAGCGGGTGCGGGGGCCTTCTCGAGCGTCGGCTCCTGGGTGGAGACCTCAGCCACGGCGACCACGGACCATCGCGGTCACGTCGATCTCGCCGTCCAGCTGGCCACCGATGACGTAGCCGACGGCGCCGAGGACGAGCGCGAGCAGGAAGCCTCCGAAGCCGCCGATGGTGACGGCGATGGCGAGCAGGAGGCCGGCGATGAGGCCGAGGGTCGAGGTGGTCATGAGGTGTGTCTCCAGACAGGTCTCAGGGTGGGTGTCGCAGAAGGTGGGTGGTGGCTGATCAGTGGTTCGTCGCGGCGGATGGGCCGCGGAGGCTGGGGGCCCGGGACGGACCCGGGCCGGTGCCGGTGGCGACGAGGGGAAACGCCGCCACCGGCAGGGCTCAGGCCGACGCCGGGCCGACGACGTCCTCGACGTGCACGTCGACACGTCCGCCGAAGCGGGCCTCGGCGGTGCGTCGTACGGCATCGACGACCTCGTGGACGTTCGCGCCCCACTCCACGCTCACGTGGACGTCGGTGCGCTCGTCGTCGAGGCGGACGCCGGTGACGCGTCGTCCCGGCAGGTAGGTCGCGACCTCACCGAAGAGGCCGCCGTGCAGGCCCGCCACACCGGGGAGGGCCAACACCTCCTCCGCCAGGCTCTCGGCCGGGTCGGAGGGGGTGGGCTCGCCCGCGGTCGCGGGCGAGGTGTCACTGGACACGGGCGGGAGCCTCGTCCTTGACGTCGTCGTCGTCGGAGCCGTCGTCCAGGTGGACGTCGTTGACGGTGATGTTGACCTCGACCACGTCGAGCCCGGTCATGCGCTCCACGGCGTTGATCACGTTGCGGCGCACGCCCGCGGACAGGTCCGCGATGGAGACGCCGTACTCGGCGACCAGCTGCACGTCGACGGCGGCCTCGCGCTCGCCGACCTCGACGGAGATGCCCTGCGAGTGGTTGGTGCTGGAGCCGGGGATGCGCTCACGGAGGGCGCCGACCGCGCGGGCCGTGCCGCCACCGAGGTTGTAGACACCAGCGACCTCGCGGGTCGCGATGCCGGCGATCTTGGAGACCACGGTGTCCGCGATGGTGGTGCGGCCGTGCTCGGTGACCAGCGGGCCCTCCTTGGCGGTGGTGGCCGGCGTGGTGGTCTTCTCGGTGCTGCTCTGGCTCACGATGATCTCCTTCACTGTGATGACGACCGGCGTTCGGTCGGACAACAGTTGGTCGCACCGAGTCGGTGAAACGTCACGGACTTTCTCGTGTGATCGCGGGCACAGCGGTCCGTCTGTGACAGCGGGCACAAAATATTGACGCTCGTTGTTGCGTGGCCATGGCGGTTGGCTCTGAGACTCCCGACGACGACTCGTGGGGGTTGCAGGACGCGACGGACGACGCACTGGTACGACGGGCCAAGCTCCGGGACGAGGCCGCGTTCCGGGTCATCGTGGACCGGCACGGCCCCGGCATGTACCGCTACGCGGTGCGGCTGATGCGGGGCAGCACCCACGACGGCGCCGAGGTCACCCAGGAGGCGCTGATCTCGGCGTGGAAGAGCCTGCCGACCTTCGAGGGCCGCTCGAGCCTGCGGACCTGGCTGTTCCGGATGGTGCACCGCCGGGCCGCCGACCTGCAGCGACACCGGCGTCCGGTGCCCATCGACGACCAGCTGCTGTCCCGCGTCGTCCGGCCCGCGAACGACAACCCGCTGCAGGACGTGCTCGACGGCGAGCTGCTCGAGGCGTTGCAGGCGGCGCTGGACGAACTACCGTGGCTGCAGCGGTCCTGCTGGCTCCTCAAGGAGGTCGAGGGGCTGTCGTACGCCGAGATCGGAGAGGCGCTGGCCATCCCCGTGGGCAGCGTGCGCGGACACCTGCATCGGGGACGACGAGTACTGGCGGAGAGGATGGCCCGATGGCGGTGACTGGACAGGGAACCGAGCCGGTCGTGGATCCCTTGGAACGCGCCGTGGCCGCGGCGCAGCAGACCGAGCCCGCGGGCTGGTCGGTGCTCGCCGACGACGTGATGCGACGTGCCCGGGCACTGCGGCGCCACGAGCAGCCGGTGCTGGCCGACCTGCGACCGGACGGCTCCCGGACCGTGGTGTCCACGCGGGTGCTGACGGACCTGCTGCGGGTCGGGCTCACCGAAGAGGCGTCGTACACCCCGGACGACCTGACCTTCGTGGTGGAGGGGGAGCGCCTGGTCTCGGTCGGTGTGTCCCTCGTGGCGGCCTTCGGCGTGGACCTGGTCCGGACGGCCGACGAGGTCCGGGCCCGGGTCCTGCGCGAGCTCGACGAGCTCGTGCCGCTGAGCAAGGCGTCCGGCCAGCAGGTGGCGGTCGACGTGACCGTCGTCGACGTCGTCGACGGGGACCCCCGCCGGGTCTGAGCGGCTCCCGGTCTACGTCACGGCGCGGAACTCACGCCGCGCCGCGCGCCCACCCCGGTAGTCCGTGACGTTCTGCACCCCTCGGGGGTGCCGGGCGGGTGCGATCCGTCACGGACTACCCACCCGGCCCGGTCGCGGTCACGATCCTGAGCCGAGGCCTGCAGTCGCGTGCTCAGCCGCGGCCGAAGACGGTGTCCCGCTGGTCCGGCACGACGGTGCCGTCGGGGCGGCGTACGGGCACCTCGTCGCCGTCGCCGTCGAGGGCGCCCGTCGTCGAGCAGGGGTAGCGGCCCTCCTTGCGGGGCAGCGGGTCGATGAACATCGGCTGCACGAGCCAGCGGCCGTCCGGGTCGTCGTAGGCGCGGCACATGACCTCGTCGTCGTTGCGGTTCAGCGTGATCCGGACGCCGGTGGCGTCGGAGAGCATCGAGACGTCGGTGGTGGCGTCGCCGCCGGTGATCACCGGGCGCAGCCGGTACGGCGCAGGGCGCAGACCGCGGGGGCCGTCGATGCCGGCGATCCGCTTGTTGATGAAGCACCGCTTGCCGTCGACGTACGTCATGACCGAGTCGGCGCCGTCGGGGACGCCGCCGCACCCCTCGAGGTGGCCGTTCAGCCGGCCGTCGGTCGTGAGCTGGGAGACGCCGATGGTGTGGTCGGGGTCGATGCCGACGGCGGGGCCCCACACGTCGGCGAACTCCTTCGGGGACGCCGAGACGATCCAGGGCTCGATGCCGGCGCGGTGCAGGGTGCGGACCAGGTCGCGCATCGTGGGGTAGTAGCGGATCCACGCGGTCTGGCGGGACGACCCGACGCGCTGGGTGGCGCCCTTCGGGGCCTCCAGCGCCGCGGTGCGGGCCTTGGCCGCGATCCGGCGGACCTGCTCGGGCGTGTAGCCCTGCAGCACCTGCCCGACCCAGGCGTACATCGCCTGCATCCGGCGGTGGTGGTAGCCCGCGAAGACCTTCTCGCCGTCGGTGGTCGTCTCCTCCTTGCGGACCGACACGATCTCGTCGGCGCAGCGCACCGAGCGGGGCGCCGACGACCGCGTCGGGAGCGGCTCACCGGGTGCGGCGAGGTCGCCGCACGCCCAGCGGAGGGCGCGGGCGCCGTCGTCGGTCATGTACTGGCTGGTGGTGCGCCAGTTCCCGCCCCGCGGCTGCAGGAGCTTGTCGTGGCGCAGCATCCAGAACAGGGTCTGGTCAGAGATGTCGTTCTTGATCATCGTGTTGTCCCAGTCGAACACCGCGTACGGCGTCGCCTCCGGGGCCTCGCCGTCCGCCCAGCCGCAGCGGCCGCGGCGGTCGATGACCCGCTGGATCCGCTCGGCGTTGTCGCCGTACCAGCGGTCCTTCAGCTGCAGCTGCGGACAGTCGGGGTCGGGGGCCGCCGCGGTGGAGGTCCCGGCCGAGGACGCGACCGGGGGAGCGGACGCCGCTGCCGGCGCGAGGGCGCCCAGGGCGAGCGCGGCCGTGGCGAGGAGGGTGGGGACGAGGGTGTGGCGGCGGATCGGCATGGCGTGCTCCCGAGTCGGTGGTCCTCGACCGTCGCACGGGAACCTGTGACTGCGGTCACGTCGCGGCGGCGCGTCGGGACCGTTCCCTGACCCGCCGCCGGCGGCGGGTGGCCGGCAGCGTCAGGACCAGGGCGACGCCCACACCGATCGCGCCCCCGAGGCTGTTGGCGACGAGGTCGCGGTCGTCGGGGAACCGACCCGGGATGCCGAACTGGGCCGACTCGATGCCCACGGTCAGCGCCACGCACGCCAGCAGCGCGACCCACCAGCCGCTGGCGCCGAAGAGCACCAGCAGGAAGACCCCGATCGGCACGAAGAGCCCGATGTTCGCGAGGAACTCCACGTCGGGCAACGTCAACGACTCGACGTACCCGCGACGCTGGATCGCCGCGAGCACCCGCTCGACCAGCTCGACCTGGTCGGGGCTGATCGGCTGGGGCGTCAGCGTCAACCACGCCACGAACAGCAGGTAGGCGCCGATCACCAGTGCGAGGAAGGGGTGGCGGTGCAGCACCCGCGCCAGTCTGGCGCACTGGGCAGCGGAGGTTCAGGAGGCTCAGCCGGGCGGCGTGCGCCGATGCGCCGGCTCGACTCGCCCCAGGGCCAGGAGTGGTGGTCGCGGGCCGACATCCGTACCTGTTCCGTCCAGATCACCTACGGCGGCTCCACGCCGGCGGTCCGGGGCCGTCTCTCGGCCGGGGCGCTGCGTCTCCACGTCGACCAGCCGCCCTCTTCGATCCGACGCGGGGACGCGACGGCTCAGGCCCGGGAGGTCGCCGAGCAGGTGGTCGCGCTGCTCCGGCGTCGCACCGGTCTCGGGCCGCACCCGCTGTTCACCTCGGAGGACTAGACCGGGCGTCGTGACGACGGCACCCCTCCTCGCCGGCCGGTCCCTGCGCGACCGCGCCGCGCTCGCCCTCGGTCTCCCGCTGCCGGCGGCGCTCGGCATCCGCCTGCTGGACGACGCGGACCCGTCGCGCGGGGTCGTCATGGAGCCCGGGGACCTCGCCGGCAACGGGGCCGGGGGCACGCACGCGGCCGCACTCTCGGTCCTCCTCGAGGTCGCCGGGTACCTCGCGCTCGCCCCGGCGCTGACGACCGCCGAGCACGCGGTCACCCACGCCGCCGCGACCACGTTCGTGGGCGTCGCTCGCGAGGGCCAGCAGGTGCGAGCCTCCGGCGTGCTCGACCGCCGTACGGCGCGCCTCGCCTTCGTCGCGGTCACCGCCCACGCGGGCACGGAGGTCGTCGCCCGGTCGAGCCTGGTCAAGTCCGTCGTGCCGTTCGTGCGCTGAGGTCCGTCGGCTCTCCGCCGGCCTCCCCGTGCGAGCAACCGCACGTCAGACCAGCGTCGTGCGGGTCGCGCGGGAGCGGGCGGGGCGGGTCACCTGTTGACCTGGAGGGCGTCCTGGGGCAGGGTCGGAATGTATACAACCGCCAGCCGGCACCCCTGACTCGGACGAGGTGACCAGATGGACCTGCGGAACCGGCGCGCGCGAGGACCGGCCCCGAGCCTCCTGGCCGCCGCCCTCGCCGCGACGCTGCTCGTCGCCGGGTGCTCCCCGGTGCAGCCCCGCCAGGCCGTGGAGGACCGTCCCGACGTTACCGACGTGCTCGCCGACGGCGCGGAGCTCCAGCAGGGCGGCGAGCTGGCGATGGGCCTGTCCGCCGAGCCCGACGTCCTCGACCCGACGACGTCCAGCTCGCTCTACACCCGCTACGTCATGAACACGATCTGCGAGAAGCTCTACGACATCGACGCGGACAACGAGATCGTCCCGCAGCTGGCCGCCGACCTGCCCACCGTGCGTCGTGGTGGCAGGGAGGTCGAGATCCCGTTGCGTGACGGCATCCGGTTCGCCGACGGCGAGGACTTCGACGCCGCCGCCGTCCAGCAGACCCTCGAGCGGCACCTGACCAAGGACGACTCCGCCCGCAGCGGCGAGATGGGCCCGGTCACGGACATCAGCACCCCCGACGACCGCACGGTCGTCCTGTCGTACGACGAGCCGTTCGCGCCCATCACCGCCTCGCTGGCCGACCGCGCCGGGATGATCATGTCGCCCGCCGCGCTCGACGAGCTCGGCGACGACTTCGGCCAGTCCCCGGTGTGCGTCGGGCCCTTCACGTTCGTCGAACGGGTGCCGCAGACGTCCATCACGGTCGAGAAGGACCCGCTCTACTACGACGCGGACGAGGTGATGCTCGACGAGATCACCTACCGGATCATCACCGACGCCAATATCCGCGCGGCCAACCTCCGCGCCGGCGAGGTCCAGGTCATCGACACCGTCTCGCCGCAGGACATCTCCTACCTGCGCCGCGACGACAGCCTTGGCACGCTGCAGGTCGGCTCGCTCGGCTACCAGGGCGTCACCTTCAACCTCGGCAACACCGACGGGGTCGGCCAGCCGCCGGGGGAGATCGACACGCCGCTCGCGCAGGACCCCCGGCTGCGGCAGGCGTTCGAGCTCAGCATCGACCGCGAGGCGCTGGTGAACTCGGTGTTCAACAACGAGGCGACCCCGGCCTGCTCGGCGATCTCGCCGGACACGCCGTACGCGACCGACGCCAGCAACGCCTGTCCCGAGCACGACCCCGAGGAGTCGCTGCGGCTGCTGGAGGAGGCCGGCGTCGAGACCCCCGTCGAGATCGAGATGACGGTGAGCAACACCCCCGACACGCTGCGGCTGGCGCAGGCGCTGCAGGCGATGGTCCGCGAGGGCGGCTTCGACATCGAGATCGCGCCCGTCGAGTACTCCACGCTGCTCGACCAGCAGGACCGCGGCGACTTCGAGGCCCTCCAGCTCGGCTGGTCGGGGCGCATCGACCCCCACGGCAACCTGTTCGGCTTCGTCGTCTCCGAGCAGCCCGACAACGTCGCCGGCTACTCCGACCCGCAGGTCGACGAGCTGATGACCCGCGCCGCGCAGGAGGAGGGCACCGCCCGTCGGGCCCGCACGTACGGCGAGGCGATCGACGTGCTCCGCGAGGACCTGCCGATCGTCTACCTCTACCGGGTCACCAGCCTCACGGCGTACTCGCGGGAGGTCACCAACATCTCGACGTACGCCGACGGCGTGGTGCGGCTCGGCCGGGCGGCGTACCTCGCCGACCCCGACGACGTGGCCGACGCCGCGGGCGAGGGGGAATGATGGGTCGCTACCTCGGGATCCGGGCCCTGCAGTCCGTCGTCACCCTGGTGCTGTCGTCGATCGTGGTCTTCCTCGGCGTGCGAGCGCTGCCCGGCGACCCGGCCCGCGCGCTCGCCGGCGAGGAGGCGACGCCCGAGACGCTCGCGGCGATCCGCGCCGACCTCGGGCTCGACGACCCGCTGCCCCAGCAGTACCTCGCGTTCCTCGGCCAGCTGGTACGCGGTGACCTGGGGACGTCGGTGCGGACCGGACAGCCGGTGACCGAGCTGCTGGCCGCGACCCTGCCCGTCACGCTGTGGCTGTCGCTGGGTGCGCTGCTCGTCGCGATCGTCGTCGGCATCGGCGCCGGGGTGGCGGCGGCCGTGTACCGCGGACGCTGGCCGGAGTGGCTGGCCAACGGCTTCACCCTCGTCGCCCTGTCGGTCCCGAGCTTCTGGCTCGGCATCCTCGCGATCCTCTACCTGGCGGTCGGCCTCGGCTGGTTCCCCGCCTCGGGGTTCGTGCCACTGCGCGAGGACCCGCTGCGCTGGGCCTACCACCTCGTCCTGCCGTCCGTCGTCCTCGGCACGGCGCTGGCCGCGGTCGTGATGCGCCAGACGCGCGCCTCGATGATCACGGCGCTGTCGACCGACTACGTCCGCACCGCCCGCGCGAAGGGCATGCCGCGCGGCAAGGTCCTCACCCGGTTCGCGCTGCGCAACTCGCTGATCGTCGTCGTCACGATCGTGGGCCTCCAGCTCGGAGGGCTCATCTCGGGCGCCGTGGTCACCGAACGGATCTTCGGCCTGCCCGGCTTCGGGAAGCTGACCCTCGACTCCGTCTTCACCCGCGACTACCCGGTCATCCAGGCCGTCGTCGTCGTCGTGACCGCGGCGTACGTCGTGATCAACCTCGCCGTCGACGTCCTCTACTCGGTCATCAACCCACGGATCCGCGTCGGAGGGAGCCAGGCATGACGTCCACCCCGGTCGACCCGCCCGTCGGCGGACCGCCCCCGCCCCCGGAGACGCCGAAGGACGGCGCGTCCGGCCTCGGCTCGCGCCGCGGACGCGTCGTGCGCGAGCTGGTGCGCAACCCGCTCGGCCTCGTCGGCGGCGGGCTGCTGCTGCTCGTCGTGCTGGTGGCGCTGCTCGCGCCGCTCATCACGGGCTACTCCCCGACGCAGGTCGACTTCGACCTGCCCTTCCAGAAGCCCCTGACCGTCGGCTACCCGCTCGGCACCGACGACCTCGGGCGCGACGTGTGGAGCCGCATCGCGTACGGCGCCCGCGCGTCGCTCGTCGTCGGGCTCATCGCCGTCGGGCTCGCCGTCGCGGTCGGCACCCCGCTGGGCCTCGCGGCCGGGTGGTGGGGCTGGCTGGACGCCCTGGTCTCGCGGCTGACCGACCTGATGCTGGCCTTCCCGTTCCTCGTGCTCGCCGTCGGCCTGGCGGCCATCAACGGCGCGAGCCTCACCGGGGCCGCGGTGGCGCTCGGCATCTCGCAGGTCCCGACGATGGTGCGGGTCGTGCGCGCGGAGACGATCCGCGTCAAGGAGCTGGAGTTCGTCACCGCCGCGAGGAGCCTCGACGCGTCGGCACCGCGGATCCTGGTGCAGCACGTGCTGCCCAACACGGCGTCGACGATCATCGTGCAGGCGACCGTGATCATGCCCGTGGCCGTCATCGGGGAGGCGATCCTGTCGTTCCTCGGACTGGGCATCCAGCCGCCCACGCCGAGCCTCGGGATCATGCTGTCCGACGCCCAGCAGTACATCTTCCGGGCGCCGTCCGCCGCGATCTTCCCGGGCGTCGCCATCGCGGTGATCTGCCTGGGGTTCAACCTCTTCGGCGACGCCCTGCGCGACGCGCTGGACCCGACGTCCCGCCGCTGACCCGCCGACGACCCCGCCCGTGACCGGAAAGGCCACCGTGACCACCTTCCCCGACCCGCCCACCGAGCTGACCCGGCCCGACCTCGTCGGCCGGTTCGGCATGTGCGCCTCGACGCACTGGCTGGCCAGCACCACCGCGCAGTCCGTGCTCGAGCGCGGCGGCAACGCCTTCGACGCGGCGGTCGCCGGGGCGTTCGTGCTGCACGTCGCCGAGCCGCACCTCAACGGTCCCGGCGGCGACGTGACGGCGCTGTTCGCCCGGGCCGACGACCCGGCGCCGCAGGTCCTGGTCGGCCAGGGACCCGCGCCCGCGGCCGCCACGATCGAGCACTACCGCGGCGAGGGCCTCGACCTCGTCCCCGGCGCCGGGGCGCTCGCGGCCGCCGTCCCCGGCGCGGTCGACGCCTGGCTCACCCTGCTGCGCGACCACGGAACCTGGGAGCTCGCCGACGTCCTCGAGCCCGCCATCGGCTACGCCGAGGCCGGCGTCCCGATCGGCCCCCGCGTGGCCTCGACCATCGCCGGGGTCCTCGACCTCTTCACCGACCACTGGCCCACCTCGGCGGAGCTGTGGCTGCCCGGCGGGGAGAGCCCGGCCGTCGGCGCCGTCCTGCCGATGCCCGTGTGGGCGCGCACCCTGCGCCGGCTGCTCGACGCGGGCGCGGGGGAGACCCGCGAGGCGCGGATCGACGCCGTCCTGGGGGAGTGGCGCTCCGGCTTCGTCGCCCAGGAGGTCGAGGGGTTCCTGCGCACGGAGCACCGCCACTCCTCGGGCACCGACCACGCCGGCGTCCTCACCGCCGCGGACATGGCGTCGTGGCAGGCGACGTACGAGCCGGCGACGACGCTGGACTTCCACGGCGTCACCGTGGCCAAGACCGGTCCGTGGGGCCAGGGCCCGGTGCTGCTGCAGACCCTGGCGATCCTCGAGGGCTTCGCGCCCGAGGAGGTCGACCCGTCGACCGAGGCCGGTGCCCACCGGGTGCTGGAGGCCCTCAAGCTCGCGCTCGCCGACCGCGACGCCTGGTACGGCGACCCGGACCCCGCCGGCGACGAGCCGCCGGTGCCGCTCGAGGTGCTGCTGTCGTCGGCGTACGCCGAGGAGCGCCGCGCGCTGATCGGCGAGCGGGCCTCGCACGAGATCCGACCGGGCACGGTCGAGGGCCGCGAGCCCTACCTCCCGGCGCTGGTGGCCACCGGTGGTCCCGGTGCGGCCGGTGCGGCCGCCGGGGCGGGGGAGCCGACGGTCACCGTCGCTGGCTCGACCCGCGGCGACACCTGCCACCTCGACGTCGTCGACCGCTGGGGCAACCTCGTGTCCGCCACGCCCTCGGGCGGGTGGCTGCAGTCCTCGCCGACCATCCCCGAGCTGGGGTTCTGCCTCGGCACACGGCTCCAGATGACCTGGCTCGACCCTGCGTCGCCGTCCGCGCTGCGGCCCGGGCGCCGCCCGCGGACGACGCTGACCCCGACCCTGCTGCTGCGCGACGGCGTCGGTGTCTCCGCGCTGGGCACCCCCGGCGGCGACCAGCAGGACCAGTGGCAGCTGTCGTACCTGCTGCGCACGATCGTCGGCGGGTGGACCCCGCAGCAGGCGATCGACGCCCCCACGCTGCACACCACGTCCATGGCCGGGTCGTTCTGGCCGCGGGAGTGGACCCCCGGTGGCGCGGTCGTCGAGGACCGGCTCGGCGACGAGGTCATCGCCGGGCTCGAGGCCCGCGGCCACGTCGTGACCCGCGCCGGCGACTGGGCCCTCGGCCGGCTCTCCGCCGTCACCCGCGACCCCGGCACGGGGCTGCTCGGGGCCGCCGCCAACCCGAGGGGAGCGCAGGGCTATGCCGTCGGACGCTGAGGTGGGGACGACGGGGGCAGGGCCCCTGCTCGAGGTCACCGGCCTCGAGGTCTCGTACGGCGACGTGCCGGTGCTGCACGGCGTCGACCTCACCGTCGGCACCGGCGAGCGCGTCGCGGTGGTGGGGGAGTCCGGCTCGGGCAAGTCGACGACCGCGGCCGCCGTCCTGGCGCTGCTTCCCGGCCGCGGACGCGTCACCGCCGGCAGCATCCGGTTCGCGGGCGAGGACGTCACCCACGCCCCCGAGTCCCGCCTGCGACGACTGCGCGGCCGCGAGGTCGGCCTGGTGCCGCAGGACCCGATGTCGAACCTCAACCCCGCCACCCGGGTGGGCGCCCAGGTCGCGGAGACGCTGGTCGCGCACGGGCTGGCGAAGGGCCGCGCCGCGAGGGATCGGGCGATCGAGCTGCTGGTGGAGGCGGGCATCGAGCAGCCCGAGCGCCGCTACCGGCAGTTCCCGCACGAGTTCTCCGGCGGCATGCGCCAGCGGGTGCTGATCGCGATGGCGCTGGCCTGCGAGCCCGCGCTGCTGATCGCCGACGAGCCGACCTCGGCGCTCGACGTCACCGTCCAGCGCCGGATCCTCGACCACCTCGAGACGCTGCGCGCCTCCCGCGGGGCGTCGCTGCTCATGGTCACCCACGACCTCGGGCTGGCGGCCGACCGCGCGGACCGGATCGTCGTCATGTCGAAGGGTCACGTCGTCGAGACGGGCCCCGCGGAGGCGATCCTCCGCGACCCGCAGCACGAGTACACCCGCCGGCTCGTCGCCGCCGCGCCGTCCGTCAACGCCTCGAAGGTCGTCGCGGCCGGCGGGGTGTCGGTGACGGAGCGGTCCGCCGGCCCGGACGCGTCGGCCCGGCCGTTGCTCGAGGTGGACGACCTCGTGCGGACCTACCGGGTGCGCGGCCGCCGCGAGCCGCTGGTGGCCGTCGACCACGTCTCCTTCTCCCTGCAGGCCGGCACGACGACGGCGGTGGTGGGGGAGTCGGGGTCCGGCAAGACGACCGTCGCGCGGATGGTGCTGGGGCTCGAGGAACCCACCTCGGGGGAGGTCCGCCTGGACGGCGAGGTCGTCCGGACGGCCCGCGGGGCCGCACGGCGCGCCGTACGCCGGGCGATGCAGCCGGTCTTCCAGGACCCGTACGCCTCGCTCGACCCGACCTTCACCGTCGAGCGCATCGTCGACGAGCCGCTCCGCGTGTTCGGGGTGGGCGACAAGAGGTCGCGGCGCGCGCGGGTCACCGACCTGCTGGAGCAGGTGGCGCTGCCGGCGTCGGTGGGCCAGCGGTTCCCCGGTGAGCTGTCCGGCGGTCAGCGGCAGCGGGTCGCGATCGCCCGCGCCCTCGCGCTGGACCCCCGGCTGATGGTCTGCGACGAGGCAGTCTCGGCGCTCGACGTCCTCGTCCAGGACCAGGTCATGACGCTGCTCGAGGACCTGCAGCGCGACCTGGGGATCTCGTTCCTCTTCATCACCCACGACCTCGCGGTGGTGCGCCAGCTCGCCCGGGACGTGGTGGTGATGCGGAACGGCCGCGTCGTGGAGCACGGCACCGTGGACGCCGTGTTCGCCTCGCCCGCCGAGGACTACACCCGCGACCTGCTGGACGCGATCCCCGGCGCCGGGTTCTTCTCGTGAGCCGACGCCACCGAGTCGGCTGAGCGGGCCGGGGGAGAGGTGAGCAAGCTCGCCGACACGGTCGTCGCGCGGCTGCGCGCCGGGATCGTGGACGGCTCCTACCCGCCGGACACCCGCCTCACCGAGGCGGGGCTGTGCCGGGACTTCGGGGTCTCGCGCGTCCCGGTGCGGGAGGCGCTGCGCCACCTCGAGGCCGAAGGCTTCGTGGTGTCCCGCCCGTACGCCGGGGTGCGCGTCGTCCGCTTCGGGCCGGACGAGGCCGCCGACCTGTTCGCCGTCCGGACGACGCTGGAGGAGACCACGGCCCGGCGTGCGGCGACCCGGGTGCGGGACGGCGACCTGCCGGGCAGGACGGAGCACCTGCGCGACCTCGTCGCCATGGGCAGCGCTGCCCTGCGCGACAGCCCGGACGAGGTGGCCGCGCTCAACACCTCCTTCCACGCCACGGTCGCGGACCTCAGCGGCAGCACCGTGCTGGTCTCGCTGTTCCGCCAGGTCGCGGCGAAGATCGAGTGGCTCTACGCGATGGACGTCGGCGTGCGCGGACCGCACTCGTGGTCCGAGCACGCCGCCATCGCGGACGCCGTCGCGGCCGGCGACCCGGACCTCGCCGCCCGCCTGATGGGCGAGCACGTGCAGGCCTCGCTCGACGGCTACCTGCTGCGTCACGCGCCGTCCTGAGGCCCGCTTCGGGCCTGCTCGGGGCACGTGGAGGAGCGCCGACGTCCTCCGCCGGCACCCCCGGGTGCAGCCCGAGGGCCGCTGATCGAGGTCCCTCGTCGGACCGTCGTCCTGCGCTAGCGTCTCCGCCCATGAATCCCGACGACGTCGCCCGTCTCCACGACCAGTACGTCATCAGGACCGCGGGCCCCATCGCGAAGTCCGAGGGCAAGGTGATGCTGCGGGAGATCGAGCGACACCGGCCCCGGTCGTTCATCGAGGTCGGCACGTCGTCGGGGCTCTCGACCGGGCTGATCGCCCACATGCTGCACGACAACGGGGGAGAGCACCTGGTCAGCGTCGACCTCAACGACCGCTACTACCGCGACGACTCGAAGGCGACCGGCTTCCTGGCCGAGCAGATCTACACGGGCGACCGGGTGCGGATCGACCTGCGGTCACCCGCGACGAGCGAGCAGGTGCCGTCGTGGGACGAGACGTTCGAGATGGGGTTCGTCGACGGGAGCCACCAGCACCCGTGGCCGTTGCTCGACACGCTGTTCCTGCGGACCCGGATGTCCGGACCGATGTTCCTGTTCCACCACGACCTGATCCTCTACAAGACCCAGCCGACCGCACCCGGCGTCGGCCCGAAGTACCTCTTCGACCAGTTCCCCGAGAGCCACCGCACCCGCTACCAGGCGCGTCGCGGCAACCTCTTTTCGCTGGACCTGACGCTCGGGACGGACCGACTGGAGGACGCGGCCGTCGAGGCGTTCTGGATGCCGTGGACGACGCTGCGCCGCATGGGCGACGAGCAGCACGACCTGCTGCGTGGCCTGCTGAGCGAGCACTACAGCCCGCGGGTGGTCGAGGCGTTCGACAAGTCCCGCGCGCTGTACGCCCGCCCGCCGCAGCGTCCGAAGCCGTCGCCGTCCGCATCGACGTCCGCATCGCCGTCCGCGTCGACGTCCGCGGCGACGTCCGCGGGACGGTCGCCGCGGAGCGCCGTCGTACGACGGGCCCGCGCGGTGGCGTCGAGGGCCAGGGGAGAGGTACGCCGGCTGGTCCGGCGCCGCTGAGGGGCCAGGGGAGTCGGGCTGCTCAGCCCGGCGCCGCCGCCACGCAGACGACGCCGCGGTTGCCGTCCTGGTCGGCGACGACGGTGAGGCCGGGCGCCTGGCTGTCGTCGACGACCACCGCGCCGGCGGCGACCGCCGCGGCGAGGCGCCGCTCGGCCTCCCGGGCGCTCACGTAGACCTCGACGTGGATCCGCTGGCGCGAGCCACTGGTGTCGTCGGCCTCGTCGAACCACAGGTTCGGCGTACGACCGGTGGCGTCGCGGACCTCGTCGCCCGGCGTCCCTCGGCCCTGGGCCTCGGGCTCCCCGGCGAGGAGCATCGCCCAGACCGGCGCGACCGTGGAGGGTCGTGCCGTGTCCAGGCCGAGCTCGACCACGGCGACGGACTCGGTGTCCGCCGCGAGGTGGTGGTCGGCCGCGATGTCGCTGATCCGGCGGGCTGTGTCGACGTCGAGCTGCGTCACCCATTGGACGATGTGCTCGGTGCCGTCGTCGTCGCGGTAGATCGCGTCGTCGGTCACCAGCTTGAGGTCGACGTGGGCGACGCCCATCGTCACCTGGGGGTAGCGGCCCAGGACGTCACCGGCCTCACCGACCGCCGCCACGAAGCGGGCGCCCGCGGCGAAGTCGTCGGTGAGGAATCGCGCGTGCAGGCCCTGCGCGAGCTTGACCCAGTGCGTGAGCCCGGCCTTGGCGATCTGTTCACGACTCAGCATGTCCATGCCCGGCGACGCTAGCCACTCCCGAGCGTGCTGTCTGTACGTCGGCGGTCCGGGCGGGAGGAGACACGTCAGGACCCACGTGTAGCACCAAGTGCTACACTGTCGTCGTGACCGAGTCGATCAGCCAGCGCGAGCTGCGCAACGACAACGGCCGCATCATGCGTGCGCTGGACGAAGGACGGAGCTTCGTGATCAGCCGCAACGGTCAACCGATCGGCGAGCTGCGACCGCTGCGTCGCGACCGACTGGTGGATGCCGGCCTGGTCACCGCAGTCTTCGAACGGGCGCCGCGGCTCGACGCCGGTCGGCTGCGGGAGGACGTCGACGCCTTCCTCGACCAGGGGCATGAGCCTCGTGCCTGAACGCGTGTCGGCGGGCCTGCTCGACACGTCGGTCGTCATCGATCTGCCCGACGTCGATCCCGAGCTCCTGCCGGCGTCCGTGGGCATCTGCGTCGTGACCCTGGCCGAGCTCGTCGCCGGTCCGGCCGCGACGACCGACCCGCTCGAGCGTGCTCGCCGTCAGGACCGTCTGCAACGCGTCGAGGCCACCTTCGACCCGATGCCGTTCGACGCCGAGGCCGCCCGTGCCTACG
The DNA here is from genome assembly GCF_947489365.1 of uncultured Nocardioides sp. GTDB lineage: Bacteria > Actinomycetota > Actinomycetes > Propionibacteriales > Nocardioidaceae > Nocardioides. The sequence continues at coordinate 101,163 of NZ_CANLDB010000004.1, read as the reverse complement.
GACTGGTCTACGCCGCCGTCGTGGCTGCGGGCCGTACGCCGCGGCGCCGACTCGCGGACCTGCAGATCGCCGCGATCGCCCTGGCAAACGGCTTGCCGCTGGTCACGAGGAACGCCGACGACTTCGTCGGCCTCGAGGGTGTCCTGACCATCATCGCGGTCTGATACCTTATCGCCGATAAGTGACATTATGTCACTACGATTTCTCTCGCGGCCCGCCTTGAACGGCTGACAACCAGGCCACCGGCTAGTACGACACCCCTACCGTGAGGAGCCCGCGTTCGCCTCGGTGTCCGTAGGGCAGGAAGACTGACACGCTCGCCGGGTTCGTTGGCCGCCATCCGTACGACAGCGAGCTGTCGGGGCCGAGACCCATCTCACCAGCAAGGTCTCGAACGCTCTGACCGTCCGCCGGTCGGATCTTGATCGCTCCCCAGCACCCGCCGTTGCCGCATTCCTCACCGACCGAGACGACTTCGGCGCCCGCCGGGATGTCGGGGTCACGCCAGGTGGGTGGCACGGAGGACTCCCTGCCGATCGTGGCCAAGAGGGCGGCGCACAGGACGTACCAGACCAGGTAGAGGGTGACGAGACCCACCCACGACCGGCTCCGGCTCACAGTCGGCTGTGTCTCCCCCACGGTGACAGCGTATGGACGAATCTCTGCCCCAGGTGTCGTGGCGCGTGATTGGTGAACCAGACGGATCAGAGCTGTCTCGTCATGACCAGGTTGGTCCCGTACATCGCTTCCTCGCGGGCCGTCTCGGTGAATCCCACCTTCGTCAGCACGCGGCGAGATGCGGTGTTCCACTCCCAGACGGAGGCCCACAGCTGCTCGTGCCCGGATGACCTCGCCCAGTCCAGCACCGCCCACGACGCCTCGGTGGCGTAGCCCTGTCCCCAGGACCGACGCAGGAGCTCGAAGGCCAGCTCCGGTCCGCCCACACCCTGCGCACCCTGACCAGCGGCGACCAGGCCGCAGTAACCGATCGTGTCGCCGACACCCTTCCGTTCCATGGCCAGCAGGCCGACCGACGACGGCTCCTCCGCGCGGATCGCCTGCTCGAGCTCGTCGATCGTGGGGTGTCCGTCCGCGTCGATGCGGCGGTGAGGCGGTACGCGGGGATCGCGTTCGATCCACATCTCCCGCTGGACGGAGGCCTCGTCCACCCGCCACGGCCTCAGCAGCAGGCGCTTCGTCTCGAGGGCGACCTGTCCGCCACCTGACATAACGAGCATCCTTCCACGACAGGTCGCCCGCTCGCGTGGGCACGACCTCAGAGGGCGAATGCCATCGGGTCGGTCGTCGGGAGCTCAGCCGGGAGTTGGGTCAGGACCATGGGCCGGCGTCGAGCTTGTCGAGCATCCGGCCCAGATGAGGGTCGAGGGCGATCGGGTCGGCTCGACGGAGCTCGTCGAGCGCCCACCACCGGATCTCGGCGTACTCGCGCGGGTCGAGCGTGAGCCCGTCGAGGTGGCTGCTCTCGTGGACGTACCAGAGGCTCACGTCGCGATGGGGATCGTCGCCCACCGTCTCGGTGACCGTGAGGAAGAACGGTGCCGTCGACGTGGCCGCCGGACGGCAGCCAGAGACCGGACGTGACATGGTCCCCCAGCAGCACCAGCCGGTGTGCGGTGTCGACCACCAGGAAGGAGGACACGAGGTGCTGTCGGGGCTCGACCGGTGACGAGACCACTCGGTACAGGTCGGCACCGGACTGCACCCACCGGCGCGCCCCCCCAGGTGTGCGTCCTCGGTGTCGTCGTGGGCCGCCATCGAGCCCAGGAGGCGGGTGACCCGTCCTCGTGCCGTCGTCCCCGTTGGGCCGCTCCCCCACGCCGGGTCGATGTCACTGGTCCAGGCTGCCACGGGAGCTCGCCGGATGTCCTCGTCGTCGTCCTTGACCTCGAGTGCACCTGAGGTCGTCGGATGGGGTCCGTCCGATGAGTTCGAGCCCGGCCGTCGGTCGGCCCGTCCATCGACCCCACCCGGAAGGAAGGCGTCATGACCGTCGACACCCCCAGTACGACGCAGCGCCGGCTCCCCCGCGCGCTCACGCCGTTCCGCCATGCCGGCTACCGACGACTGGCCGTGGCGCTCGTGCTGAGCAGCTTCGCGTCCGGTGTGTGGATCGTCGGGCTCGTCTGGGAGGTCATCCGACTCGGCGGCGGGCCCGCCCAGCTGTCGCTCGTGACCACGGCCAGCGCGGTCGGCGTGCTGCTGCCGGCGCTTGTCGGCGGCGTCGTCGCGGACCGGGTGCCGCAGAAGACGATCCTCCTCGCCGTCGCCTCGGTGGAGCTGGCGGGGATGGTCACGGTCGCGAGCCTGTCCGCGCTGGACGTCGGGAGCGTGGTGGCGCTCATGGGAGTCTCCTTCGTCACGGGCATGGGCATGGCCTTCTACTACCCGGCCTACTCAGCCTGGCTGCCCGCGCTGGTGCCCGCCGAGGACCTGATGGCCGTGAACGGCTTCGAGGGGATGGTCCGGCCGACCATCGGCCAGGCGCTGGGCCCGGCGGTCGCCGGCGCGGTGGTTGCGGCCGCCGCTCCGGCCGCTGCGATCGGCGTGGCCGCACTCGCCGCGCTCGGAGGACTGCTGGCCCTGACCCTGGTCCCCCGCACGCCCGTGCGTCGCCAGGCGTCGTCCTCGTCCGGCGACGGTCGCGGACCGCTCGCGACGGCCGTCGCCGACGTTCGTGAGGGCTTCGCCTACATGCGGCGTACGCCGTGGCTCCTGGCCACGTTGCTCCTCGCGTCGGTGATGGTGCTGATGATGATGGGCCCGCTCGAGGTGCTCGTGCCGTTCCTGCTCAAGGATGGTCTCGGCGGCGGACCGGGCGCCCACGCCATGGTGCTCGGCTCGTTCGGCATCGGCGGTGCCGTCGGCTCGCTCGTCATGGGGTCGCTGCCCATGCCGCGGCGCTACCTCACCGTGATGAACGTGACGTGGGGCCTGGCTGCCCTCCCCCTCGGCGCCATGGTGTTCGCGACCGCGGTGTGGCAGGTCGTCGTCGCCGGGTTCCTGCTCGGTGCGCTCTTCTCGGCCCCGACGGTCATCTGGGGCACGCTGCTCCAACGTCGCGTCCCGTCCCACCTGCTCGGACGCGTGGCCTCGCTCGACTTCTTCGTCAGCCTCAGCCTGATGCCCGTCTCGATGGCGCTGGCCGGCCCGATCTCGGAGCTCGTCGGGCTGCGCGCCACCTTCGTCGCTGCGGGCACCGTCCCGGTCCTCGCCGCGGTCGTGGCCGTCGTCTGGGCGAGGCTGCCCGCCGACGAGCTCGCGCATCCGCTGCGCGACGGCGCGGAGGACCCGGAGGACCCGGAGGACACCGAGTCCGTGGACGACGCGCCGTGCGCGGCCTGACCGGCCGGTCGGGGACCGTAACCGATTCGTGATCTTCGGGGCCTGTGGATGACGCCCGACAACGCCCGTCGATGTCGGTGGTCGCACGTATGTTCGACGCATGGTCAGCGAGACGACGCGTGAGGCGGGGTGGGAACAGGGCTCCCACCCGCTGCTGTCCGCGGTCGCGACCATCGAGGCCGCCCTCGACACGGCGTCCGCCGCCCTGGCGGCGGGCACCGACCCGGGCTGGTTGGACGCCACCGACCAGGGCCTGTTGCTGGTCGGGCTGGCGCAGTGCGAGTCCCGCCTCGCCGCGCTCAAGCTCTCGACCCTGACCGCGGTCGACCGACCCGACGGGGTCGCCTCGATCACCGGCGCCCGGACCCCCGCGGACTGGCTCGCCCACCGCCTCCACCTCAACAGCCGTCGCGTGGGTGGGGAGGCCCGCCTCGCCGCCCGCGTCGAACGTCGCCGGGTCCTGGCCGCGGCGATGCTCGACGGCCACGCCTCGCTCGACCACGCCCGCGCGGTCGTCGACTGCCTCGACGCGCTACCCCCGGACCTGGTCGACGAGACCACCATGGCCGCCGCGGAGGAGATGCTGGTCGGCTACTGCACCGCGTTCACCCCCACCGAGGTCACCCACCTCGGCCGCCGCATCCTCGAGACCGTCGCCCCCGACGTCGCCGACCGCATCGAGGCCGAACGCCTCGCCCGCGCCGAACGCGAGGCCTGGCGCCGCACCAAGCTGAGTGCGAAGCCCATCGGCGAGGGCCTGGTCCGGGTGACCGCGGACATCCCCGCGCTGCACGCCTCGATCCTCGACATGCTCCTCGACGCGATCGGCAACCCGTCACGCCCCACCAACCACGGGGACAACCAGACGGCGGACGACGGCCAGCACCTCACCGGCCCCGAACGACGCGGCCAAGCGTTCTGCACCCTGCTGGAGAACCTCGACACCACCGACCTCCCCCACCGTCACGGCACCGCCGTGTCCGTCGCCGTCCTCATCGACGAAGAAGCACTGCGTCGAGACCTCGTCGACGCCGGGTTCGCGGCGCCCGTCAGCACCACCACCGGCGTCGACATCACCTACGAACAAGCCCGCCGCCTGCTGTGCAACGCCCGCGTCTACCCCTACGTGCTGTCCGGGAAGTCCGTCATCCTCGACGCCGGCCGCACCCGACGCCTCATCGAGGGCGCCCTGCGCCGCGCCGCCGAGATCGCCCACCACCACTGCCAAGCCCGAGGCTGCACCGTGCCCGCGGCCTGGTGCGACGGCCACCACCTCAAGGCGTGGGCCAAAGGCGGGACCACCCGCCTCGACGACGTCGCCCTGCTCTGTCCCCACCACCACCGCCGCGTCCACGACCCCCGTTACGAGACACGCTGGGCCGACGGCGAAGCCACCTTCCACCTCAGGCCCTAAACCGACAGGACGGATCTCAGCGCGTCACGCGCTGCGATCCTCCGCGCTCACACCCCGCGCCGTCACCCACCTGGCCGACGGTGGGGCCGGACGTCGTGCTGGTCGAACAGCTCCCTCGAGATGACGAGTCGCGGCGTGCCCTGGCTACCCAGCCTGCATGGACCTCGAGCGTCTCCGGCCCTGAACCTGGGCGCACCGATCACTCCCTGTTGACGTGTTCGCGAGGACGCCGAGAGCGACCCCCGACGTCTCACCCGGGTGCCGAGTGCGTGCTGGCACGGTCACACGCCCAGGACCGCCCAGGAGACTCCAGATTGCATCGTCGCCTCGCAGAGCTGCAGGAGGACCTCGGCGGTGTCGGAGTCTCGCGCCAGCACGCCGGCGGCGGCCCGGCCGCGCTCACCGCCGCAGGGCGACGCCCACCTCTGCCGCGACGGTCTCGACCATCGTCGTGAGGCGCGCCGTCCGGGCGGGCATCGTGTGCCGGTAGCCCACGATCGTGAGGAGACCCGGGCCGACGAAGGACCAGGCCCGCGCGCGGGCCCACGTGGCGGCGTCGACCCCGGACGCGCCCCGGAACGTCTCGCGGGCGGTGGCGTCGAACAGGCTCCACGCGTAGAGCAGGTCCACCGACCGGTCCCCCACCCCGACGCCGCCGAAGTCGATCACTCCGGCCAGTCCCCCGTCGGGCCCGACGAGGAGGTTCTCCTCGGACAGGTCCGTGTGCACCCAGCACGCCGGTGCGGTCGCCGGTGGGACCTCGCGCAGGCGCCGCCACGCCTCGCGGACGGCGGCAGCGTCGAGGACGTCCGACAGCTCGGTCGCGGCGTGCTCGGCCCACTGGTCGATGGTGTCGGTGACCGGCTCGCCGCAGCGGTAGCCCCACCGGTCGGGCCCCGCCGGTACGTCGGCCGTGCCGACGGCGTGGAGGCTCCGGACGAACCCACCCAGGGACTCGGCGAGGCGCTCCTGCTGCGCCCCGGCCAGGGTCAGCGGGAGGTCGCCGGGCACCCAGGAGACGACCGCCCAGGGCCGCGGGAACACCGCGCTCGGCGCACCGTCGGCGACGACCTCCGGGACGGCGACGCTCAGGTGGGGCGCGAGCTCGGGCAGCCAGCGGACCTCGTTCTCCAGGTCGGTGACGTAGTCGTCCGACCGGGGCAGGCGGACGGCGAGGTGCTCACCGAGGCGGAACACCCAGTTGCTGCTCCCGGACGCCTCGGTCTCGCGGAGCGGCAGGTCGGCCAGGTGCGGGGCCTGCTCGCGGAGCAGCTGGGCCACCACCTCGATGTCCGGGACCCGGCCCTCGTCCTCCCTCACAGGACGAGCTTCATCCGCGGCGCGGAGGTCAGGACGAAGCCCGCCTTCTCGTAGATCCCGCGTCCCTCCGGGGTGGCGCTCAGGTCCACCCGGTCGGCGTCGACGGACCGTGCCCAGTCCACGACGTCGCGCACCAGGGCCGTGCCGTGGCCGTGACCGCGCAGCTCAGGGCGGGTGACGACGTTCTTGAGCTGCACGGTGCGCCCTCGGGGGCACATCGGGTTGGGCACACCCACCTCGAGGGTCCCGATCGCCGTCGCGACGACCTCACCTCCGTCCTCCACGACCGGGAAGCGTGCGGTGGGGTCGTCGACGACCCCGGCGAACCAGGCGTGGGCGTGAGCCACCCAGGCCGCTCCCCCGGCGTCCTCGTCGGGGTCGAACAACGTCGACCAGAGACGGACGAGCTGCGTGGCGTCCTCGAGCCTCGCCAGCCGCAGCGGACGCTCGCGAGGGCCGGACATGCCCCCACGATGGCACCACCCGACCTCGGGCGCTGCGGGAACCTCGTCGCCCGAGCGGACATGTCAGGGTATGAGCCCCGCGGAGGAGACCATGGCGATCGCATCGGAGTCCGCGCTCGTCACGCGACTGCGCGCCGGCGACCCGGACGCCGTGGCCGCGCTCTTCGACCGGTACGCCGACCGCATCCACGTGCACTGCCACCGCCTGCTGGGCGACCGCTCGGACGCCGAGGACGCGACCGCGCAGACGTTCCTCGAGGTCTGGCGACACCGGCACCGGGTGCGCGAGCACGACGGCTCGGCGCTGCCGTGGCTGTACGGCGTCGCCACCAACGTGTGCCGCAACCTCGCCCGCGGACGCCGTCGCCACCTGCGCGCGGTGGGACGTCTCTCCCCCGACCTCGCGCACCCGGACCACGCCGACGCCGTGACCGATCGCGTGGGGACCGAGCAACGGGTGCGCGAGGTCCTCGACGCCCTGGCCCGGCTACCGCAGCGGGAGTGGGACGTCGTCGCGCTCGTCGCCTGGACCGGCCTGACCTACGAGCAGGCCGCCACGGCCCTCGACGTCCCCGTCGGCACCGTCAGGTCGCGCCTCTCACGCGCCCGGCGCCGTCTCTCCACCCTCGCCCCGGAAGGACCCTCCGCATGACCGACCGCCACGACCTCCCTGCCCCGCCCGCTGTCGCGCCGCTGGACGACGCCACCCGCGCCCGGCTCCGGGCACGCGTCGTCGCCGGCCTCGACGAGGCCCCCGACCGCCCGCCGCGCCGCTGGGTCGTCCCCGCCGCCGCGGCGGCGGCCGTCCTCGCCGTGGTCGGGGTCGGGGCCGCCGTCGCCCTCCCCGACGACCCGGCCACGCCGGTCGGGCCGGCGGCGCAGGAGTCGTCCTCCCCACCCTCGCAGGAGCCGAGCCCCCGCTCGGCGGACCCGACGGGCCCACCCGACCCGGCCTGCGAGCGGGAGGTCGAGGGCGTCCTCCGCGGCGCCGAGCCGGTCGTCACCACGCTGTCCGAGACCGGCGCGACCACCTTCTACGTCACCGACGACCGGTGGACGCTGTGCAGCACCCATGGCGGCCGACCCACGGTCCACCGGCCGCGCGCCCTGGACACGCCCGACGACCAGGCCGCGTACGGCGTCAGCTCGCTCTTCCCGAGGGCACGGACCTCGACGTACGTGGCGGGCGGCCTGCTGCCGGACGGCGTCACCGACGCCGAGATCCTCTACGGCTTCCCCGACGGCCACCGGGAGCCGGCCGCGACCGTCACGGACGACGCGGGCCGCACCTGGTGGGAGATGGAGTACACCGTGACCGGCGGGGTCCTGAACGGCGGAGGCAGCGTCTTCGACCTGGACCCGATCGAGGTCGACGTGGCGTACGGCGACACCGCGGAGACGTACGAGCTGACGTGGTCGGTGCGAGACACCTGTCTCCAGGCCAACCACGGGTGCTGACCGGGGCTACCCCCGCTGCCGCGCCCGCGCCGTGATCTCCTCGATCACCGCCGTCTTCGCGTCGGCGTAGGCGTTCATGTCCGGCCAGTCGCCCGCCAGCAGCTCCCGCTTGGTCGCCTCGTACAGGGCACGGTCCGCAGGGTCGGCCCGGAGGTGGTCGCGGAGCAGCACGTAGTCGGCGACCCCGGGCCCGCCGTGCTCCCGGACGTGCACGTGGACGTCGAGCTCGGGGGTGCGGACCAGCCGGTGACCGGGCTCGCGGACCCGCAGGACGTACCCGGCCCCGAGGAGCGGGTCGAGGTGGTCCTCCTCCGCCGTGATGTCGACGACCGTCACCAGGACGTCGACGATCGGCTTGGCCGCCAGCCCGGGGACGGACGTCGACCCGATGTGCTGGACGTCGACCGCGGCGCTCCCCACCGCTGCGGTGATCCGGGCCTCGTGGGCGGCGTACTGCGCGGGCCACGACGGGTCGTACGCCACGAGGTAGAGGTCCCGCTTCTCGACCCCGCCGACGAGCTCGACGTCGGTGACGTCGGCGCGTCGGCGCGCGGGTGGGTGCTGGCTCTCGTCCACGGCACGACGCTACGGGACCCGGCTCCCCGTGCCAGGGTGCTGGCGTGAGCCCCGCCCGCTGGTCGATCCTCCGTCAGGTCACGTACGGCGTCCTGGCGGTCGTCGGCGCGGTCGGCACGGTGGCCAACAACGTCATGCACGACGGCAGCGCCGTCGGGTTCGTCACCGACGCCGTCAGCACCCCGGCCGGCCGCTCGGTGACGATCGACCTGGCCGTCCTCGCCGCCGCCTGCGTGGTGCTCGTCCTCGTCGAGTCCCGGCGGCTCGGCATCCGGTGGCCGGTGGTCTACCTCGTGCTGTGCGGGGTCGTCGCGGCCGCGTTCGCCATCCCGCTGTTCCTGCTCGTGCGCGAGCGGACCCTCGAGCGTCACCGTCGCGCGATGTCGGTGGCCGGGGGCAGGGTGGAGCCATGAGCACCGACGAGCCCGTGCTGACGGACCGGACCTTCCGCAACCGGAGCCTGCGGGGCACCCGCTTCCACGACTGCGACCTGTCGAGGGTCGTCGTCCGCGGCAGCGACGTCGCCGGGATGGAGATCGACTCCCCCTGGCTGGTGGAGAACGACAACCGGCTGGTCGTGAACGGGGTGGACGTCGTGCCCCTCGTGGACGCCGAGCTCGACCGCCGCTTCCCCGGCCGGGGCCTGCGCACCGCGACCGATCCGGAGGGACTCCGGACGGCGTGGACAGCTCTGGAGCGCACCTGGTCGGCCACGCTGGAGCGCGCCGTCGCGATGCCGGCGGGGACCGTCGAGGCGTCCGTCGACGGCGAGTGGTCCCTCACCCAGACGCTGCGCCACCTCGTGATGGCGACCGACACCTGGCTGGGCAGGGCGGTCCTGGAGCGCGCGCAGCCGTACCACCCGCTCGGTCTGCCGAACGACGACGGCGACACGGAGGCCTACGGTCCGGGCACCTTCTCGGACGTCGCGCCCGCATTCGACGAGGTCCTCGCGGTGCGGGCCGACCGACAGTCACAGGTGCGCGGGTTCCTGGCGTCCGTGACGCCGGAGGTGCTCGAGGAAACCCGTCGCAACCCGCACGCGCCGGACCACGCGGAGACCGTCCTGTCCTGCCTGCACACGATCCTCGACGAGGAGTGGGAGCACCACCGGTACGCCGTCCGCGACCTCGACCACCTGGAGCAGCCGTGACCGCCCCGTTCCACCCGGACCTCGCCCGGGCCCGCTTCATCCCCCGCTTCTCCGTCACCCCGAGGCTGGTGCGCCTGCTCGACCGCCTCCCCACCCGGCCCGCAGCGAGGACGCCGCCGTCGGTCGTCGCGACCGAGGTGCGGGTGTCGGACACCGCGTCCTTCCGGCTGCTCCGCCCGGCCGGCGTCGAGGGTCCCCTCCCCTGCCTGCTGTGGCTCCACGGCGGCGGTCACCTCGCGGGCTCGCCCGAGCAGGACGACGCCCAGAACATCGCCTTCGTCGAACGGCTCGGCATCGGCGTCGCCGCCCTGCGCTACCGGCTGGGCTCCGCCGCGCCGTACCCGGCGTCCACGGACGACGCGTACGCAGGCCTGCGCGCCCTCGTCGAGCGCGCCGAGGAGCTCGGGGTCGACACCACCCGGCTCGCGGTCGGCGGCAGCAGCGCCGGAGGTGGGCTCGCGGCCGCGCTGGTCCTCCTCGCCCACGACCGCGGCGAGGTCGACGTCGCCTTCCAGCTGCTGACCTACCCGATGCTCGACGACCGGACGGCGGCCCGCCCCGTCGACGACCGTCGTACCCGCGTCTGGAGCGCAGGCAGCAACCGGCTGGGCTGGTCGACGTACCTGGGGACCGCGCCGGGCTCCCCCGACGTGTCGCCGTACGCCGCCCCGGCCCGGCGGAAGGACCTGTCCGGTCTGCCGCCCGCGTGGATCGGCGTCGGCGACCTCGACCTCTTCCACGCCGAGGACCTCGCCCACGCGCGGCGACTGCGCGCCGCGGGCGTGGACTGCGAGGTGACCGAGGTCCCGGGGGCGTTCCACGGGTTCGACGTCCTGTTCGCGAAGGCGCCGGTCAGTCGCCGGTTCCGCGACGCCCAGGTCCTCGCCCTCCACCGCGCGGGGATCACGACGCAGTGACGTGACCGCTGCGGTCATCCGTGCCTCGGGAGTTGTCGTCCACCCGGGTCGTCTCGTCGACCGCCGTCTCCCCGACGGTGACGATGGTGGGGTTCCGCGCCGGTCGAGCGCCGGTTCCTCAGACCGTGGACGCCGACCTTGTCTCGGCCACGCCGCGCCCGTCGACGAGGTACCAGACTGTCCAGGCACCCGGCCAGAGGACGAGCGCTAGCAGCAGGTGCCACCAGCGTCCGCCACGCCGGCGTTGGCCGATCGCGGACAGCAGACCCAGGGCCAGGTACGGCGCCGTCGCGGCGACGACGAGAGCCGTCATCTGCATCCACTGGTCCACCTGGAGCAGGCTAGTCCGACGCGTCCGTCTTGTCTGCCGGACCGCCCTCAGTACGGGAACGGGCTGTCGTACTGCACCACGACCCTCAGTGAGGTCTTGCCGCGGTACCCGTACGGGAGGAACACCTCGACGCTCGCGGGGTTCGTGGGCCGCCAACCGTAGGACCGGGACCCGTCACCATCGAGGCCCATCTCGACGGCGGGGTCCTCGGCGTCCTCGCCGTCGGCGGGCACGACCCGGATCTCGCGCCGACATCCGCCGTTGTCGCAGCGCTCGGTCACCGAGGCGACCTCGGCGCCTGCGGGGATGGCGGGGTCACGCCACGTCGGCGGAAGGGCCCCCTCGCTAACGAAGAGGATGGCGGCGTACGAGAGGTACCAGATCAGGTAGAGGGTGACGAGGTAGAGGGCGATCCAGCCCATCCACGAGCGGCTGCGTGCTGCGGAGCCCGACCCGTCCCGGTCGGGGGCCTGCCTGCTCTCCCCCACGATTCCAGCGTAGGCGTGGTCGCGGTCGACGCTCAGTAGCCGAACGGGCTCTTGTACCTCACCGCCACCGTCAGCACGTCGCCGTCGCCGTACCCGTTGGGCAGGTAGACCACGACGCTCGCGGGGTTCGTCGGACGCCAGCCGTACGTCTCCTCCACACCAGCGCGGAGCCCCATCTCGCGGGCCAGTTCCCCGGCGCTCTCTCCCTCCGCCGGGATGATGCTGATGCGGCGCGCGCACCCGCCGGACCCGCACAGGTCCTCGCCGACCGAGACCACCTCGGCGCCCACGGGAACATCCGGATCACGCCACGTCGGCGGAAGGGCTCCCTCACCGCTGAAGACCGCGAGATATGCGGCGTAGAGCAGGTACCAGGTCAGGTAGAGCATCACGAGGACGAAGGTGACCCAGCCGATCCACGCCCGGTCGGGTCTCGAGACCTCGGCCGCGTCCCGACCCGCGGTCTGCCCTCCCATGACTCAAGCCTAGAGACGGGTGACGACGGAGAGGGGCCGCTCGGTGGCTCCGTCACGACCTCATCACGTGACACCGGATGGTCGCCCCGGTGAGTCTCGGTCGTGCACCGCCACGACGCCTACGCGTGTATGCGACGGGTCTGCCCATGCCCGCGCTGCGCTTGCACACTGGCGGCGGCCCAGCGCGTCATCGACTGGTGAGGCCGCCGCGGCCGTGGGCCGGACACTGGCCCCCGGCATCGCAAGACGACCCGCACCACCACGGATGAGCGAGGCAGGCGCGCCTCTGCGGGAAGACCCAGGCGGTTGACAGGTTCGGGCCAGGTGGTCGCTCTACGTTCGGAGGGTGACCATCATCCACGGCACACTGCCCCGTAGCGCGCGGTCCGGTCGTGGGACCCCGGCAGCCCTCGTGGCCTCCCACGCCCCCATCGAGCTGGGTCCGGTCCCCGTCGTCGACGGTGAGCTGGTCCTGCGACCCCCGCGCTACGACGACCACGCCCGGTGGCGGGAGGTCCGGCTGCGCAACGAACGGGCCATCACCCGGTTCTGGCCGACCTCCGACCTCAGCTGGGCCGAGCAGCACACGGAGTGGCGCTGGGCACGGGAGGTCAACGACCACCGCCACGAGGCCGCGGTGGGCAGGGGCCTGTCGTTCGTGCTCGAGCTCGACGGGTCGTTCGTCGGGCAGGTGACGCTCAGCGGCATCGACACCGAGACGCGCACCGCCGAGCTGGGGGTCTGGTGCGACCGGGCCGTCGCCCATCGCGACGTCGCGACGACGGCCGCTTGCGCGGTCATCGACCTCGCCTTCGACCACCTCGGCCTGGAGCTCGTCACGGCACCGGTGAGCACGTCCAACGTGCCCGCCGTGGTGACCGCGGGGCACATCGGGTTCACCGCCGAGGCCACGATGCGCGGCTACTCCCACATCAGCGGCACCTGGGGCGACCACGACCTGCTCTCCGTGCTCGCCTCCGAGCGCCCGGCGGGCGGGCTCCTCGCCGACCGCCTCGCGTCGCGACAGCTCGAGGCCCGACCCGCCACCGTCCGGCGCGCCCGCCGCGCCGACCACCTCCCCTCCTCGCCCGCCTGCCGCGTCGCGCTCGCGCGCTACACCGCCAGCCGGATCAAGGCCCGCCTCCACCGGGGCGAGCAGGCGCAGGAGTCCGACCCGACCTTCACCGTGACGGTGGACGGCGACGCCGTGACCTGCGGCGTCCGCGACGTCGACCCCGGGCACTCGGCGGCCGAGGTGTTCGTGCTGGACCCACGGACCCCGGCCGGCGCGGCGGCCGCGGTGCAGCACGCGGTCGACCACGCGACCAGGACCCTCGGACTGCACCGGGTGACCGCCGTGGCGGCACCCGGGGACGACCTGCGGGCCTCGGCGTACGCCGGGGCCGGCCTGCGCCGCGAGGGCACCCTGCGGTCCCGGCTGTGCGCCGACGGCACCCGGGCCGACCTGGACCTCTGGGCCCGCCTGGACGACGACCCGCCCGCCTCCTGACCGGCTGCAGCGCCGGGCAGCGGAGCGCAAGGCAGGCTACGCAGCGCGCACCGCGATGAGCCTCACGCCCGGTGATGGTCCATCCCCGCATGACCCTCGTGATCGGCGACATCAGCGTCAGCGTCGACGGCTTCGTCACGGGACCCGACCCGGGCCCCGACGCGGGCCTGGGCCGCGGTGGTGAGGAGCTGCACCGGTGGGTCGGCTCCGGGGCGGCGTCGGACCGGGAGACCCTGGACCGCGCCGCGGAGGCCGGGGCGGTCGTGATGGGCCGCCGGCTGTTCGACGTCGTCGACGGACCGCACGGCTGGACCGACGGCACGGGGTACGGCGCCGACCGCGACGCCCGTCCGCCGCTGGTCGTCGTGACCGCCCTGCCGCCAGGACGGCCGCGGCTGGCGGCGACGCACGACCTGACCTTCGTCACCGACGGGTTGAGGCCGGCGGTCGAGCAGGCGCGGCGGCTCGCCGGGGTGCGCGACGTCTACGTCATGGGCGGTGCCGCGACGGTGCGAGGCTGCCTCGACGTCGGTCTTCTCGATCTCCTGCGTCTGCACGTGGCGCCGGTCGTGCTCGGTGGCGGCACCCCGCTGTTCGCCGCCGCCGCGCCGCGGTCACTGCGGCAGGTCGAGGTCGTCGTCGGCGGGGCCGCCCTGCACGTGACCTACGAGACCCGCGCCAGGAACGACCGGACCCGCTCGCCCAGCAGCGAGGCCGCCTCGGCGTCGTACGCCGGGAGGGAGGGGTCCGCGAACAGGTGCTCGTCGCCCGGGTAGACGAACAGCTCGGCGCCCGGCACCGTCGCGGCCAGCTCGCGCGCCGCGGGGAGGTCCTCGTCGAAGAACTCGTCGCCCTCCTTGCCGTGGACCTGCACCGGGACGCCGTCCGGCCAGGCGCCGAGCTCGGCGACGGGCAGGCACGAGTACAGGAGCAGCGCCCCGCGGGCGCCGGGCCTCGTCTGGGCGAGCCGCTGGGCGATCGTGACGCCGAACGAGTGGCCGACGTACACCAGGTCCTCCCCGAGGCCCTCCGCCACGGCGGCGCCCCGCTCCCGCAGCACGTCGAAGCCGGTGTCGCGGGCGTGGCCGAACCCCTCCTCGATCGAGCCGAACACCCGGCCGTCGAAGAGGTCCGGCGCGTGCACGGTGTGGCCGGCCGCGCGCAGGTCGTCCGCGAAGGCCCGGACCCCGTCCGTCAGTCCCTGGATGTGGTGGAACAGCAGCACCTCGGCCACGTCGACTCCCCTGGTTGCGATAATCCGCGTCAATGATCCGTACAAATGGAACGTTCGATGAGGCTAGTCTGATCCGCCATGGGCGACAACCCCCCGGACCACGAGCTCGCCGACCGGATGGCGCTCACGACGGCCGCCCAGGTCAGGGCCATCGGCGACCCCCTGCGAACGACGATCCTGCAGCTCCTCCACGAGCGTGCCGCGACGGTCACGGAGCTGGCGTCGGCGCTCGGCCGACCGAAGAGCACCGTCGCGCACCACGTCGGCGTCCTGGCGCGCAACGGCCTGGTCCGGGTCGTCCGCACCCGCCGGGTGCGGGCGATCGAGGAGCGCTTCTGGGGACGCACCGCGCGGCTCTTCTTCGTCTCCGCCGAGCCCTCGGAGGCCGGGGGTGAGCGGGACTTCAACGACCTCGAGGTCGCCGCCCGGGAGTCGGCGCCGGCGTACGACGAGGGGAGGCTGTGGGGGTTCATCCGCCACGCCCGGCTGTCCGAGGACCAGGTCTCGGCCTTCTGGGACCGCATGGCCGCGGTCGTCGAGGAGTTCGACCGGCTGCCTCGCTCCGGGGAGACCGTCTACGGCTTCGCGATCGGCGTCTACCCGACCGACCACCCGCGGCTCCCGCCCGCGGACTGACGCCTCAGAGCCCGACGGCCTGCCGGACGTCGTCCCGGTCGAGCATCCGCGCACACCAGGCGAAGTGCCCGTCGCTGCCCGAGGCGCTGTAGCTGGTGCACGTGACCAGCGCGTACGCCGCCCGGTACAGGTGCAGCACCTCCGGGTCGTGGCCGAGCTCGGAGACCAGCGCCGCGTCGATCGCGGCCTCGGTGTGGCGGGCCCGGACGCCGTACATGTCGTGGACGGAGGCGGCGACGGCCGCGTCGAAGCGCGGGTCGCCGAGCGTGGTGAGGAAGCCGAAGTCCAGCACCCCGGAGGCCACGTCACCGGTGACGAGGATGTTGCCGGGGACCAGGTCACCGTGGACGACGGTCGTCGTGCCCGGCCCCATCGCGTGGAGCCGGTCGACGACGGCGCGTGCCACCCGGTCCACGTCCGGGACGCGGCGGCGCAGCACGTGACCCGAGGCCCGCAGGCGCCGCTCGACCAGGCCCGCGAGGCTCGCCGCGAACGGGTCCCGTGCGTCGAAGGGCGGCTCGCCGTCGAGCACGGGGAGCACGCCGAGGTCGGGGTGCGGCGTCACCGCCGCCAGGGCGCGCAGGACGTCGAGGACGGCGGCGATCTCGGGGTCGCCGACGTGGTGCTCCCCCTCCCCCGTGTCGGCACGGAGCGGTCTGCCTCCGAGGCGGGCCTCGACGGTCACGCCGCGCTCGCTGCCGTCGCCGACGGGCAGGACGTCCTCGACGAGCGGCGTCGCGAGCGCCATCCCGCCGGCGCGCAGCGCGCGGTGGAACGTCTGCAACCGACGGAGCCCCGCGACTGCGCGCCCGTGCCACGCCTTCGCGACCCGGTCCCTCCCGAGGTCCACGACGGTGCCCTCCATGCCGGAGCCGAGCACCGCCCCCGGCACGTACCCGGCGTCGAGGAGGGCGCGCGTCGCCGCCGCGTCGAGCGACGTCACGGGCCCGTGAGGCCGAGTCCGGCCAGGATCGCGTCGACGACCTCGTCGAGCGGTGCGGTCGCGTCGACGCGGAGGTCCGCCGTCGGGGTGTCCTCGCCGGTCGCGTGCAGCCGCAGGACGAGGTCCCGCTCGTCGGCGGCTCCACCGAACTCGTCCGGTCCGCGGCCGGCGAGGCGCCCGGTGAGGGTGTCGACGTCCACCTCGAGCACGACGACCCCGTCGAACAGATGCAGGAACGACGCGGTGTTGCGGGAGCCCCCGCAGAAGAACGTCACCGGGTGGCGGCGGTCCTCGAGGAGGGCGGTGAGGCGCGGCACCGACCACACGTGGTGCCAGTGCGAGGCGGTGTCGGTCGGCTCCCCGGTGACCGGGTCGCCCTGGTAGGCCAGCTCGCGGTCGCCGTTCACGGCCTCGAAGCCCCGCTCGCGCAGGGCGTGGCACACCGCCGTCTTCCCGGTGCCGGACACGCCCTCGACGAGGTAGTTGCGGGCGCCCACCCGTCGACGCTAGTCCTCCGACCGCCCCGCGCGCGCCCGATATCTCGTGTACGTCATCCCGCCGTCGAACAGGTGCTGCCCCACCCGCTCGAGGTCCAGCCGCACCCCGTCGGGGAAGAAGCGCGTCCCGCCGCCGACGACGGTCGTCGTCGTGAAGAGGTGGTACTCGTCGACCAGGCCCGCGCGGATCGCCTGCGCCGCCAGGGTCGGGCCGTCGACGGTGAGGTCGTGCGCCGTCCGGTCCTTGAGCCGACGGACCTCGTCGGCGTCGAAGCGCCGCTCGATCCGCGTGTTGGCGCTCGAGACGTCCGGCAACGTCGTGGAGTAGACGACCTTCTCAGCGGCCTGCCAGGCCCGGGCGTACTCCCGGACGTACGCCGGGTGCGACGGGTCGTCGGCCGCCGTCTCCCAGAACACCATCGTCTCGTACATCCGCCGGCCGTAGAGGTAGGTGCCGACCGAGCGGAAGGTCTCGTCCACGAAGCGGTGGAGCTCCTCGTCGTCGGCACCCCCGCCCAGGTCGCCGTCCGCGGCCTCCGCGTAGCCGTCGAGGGAGGTGATCATCGAGTAGAGGAGGGAGCCCATGACGGGTGGACCGGTGTCGGGCGTCGTCCTCATCGCCGGACGAGGGACGAGGAAAACCGGGTGACGCGCCGCCTACGGTCGACCCATGGAGTTCCTCGGAGTGCCCAAGGCGAGCCCCGGCGACCAGGTCGCCGTCCTCTCGCCCTCCTTCGCCGCGCCCGCGGTGGCGCCGGCCGTCCACGAGCAGGCCATGGAGCGGCTGGCTGCGGTCACCGGTCTGGTGCCCGTCGAGTACCCGACCACCCGCCGCCTGGGCGCGTCCGCGGTCGACCGCGCCGCGGACCTGAACGCCGCCTTCGGCGACCCCGGGATCCGGGCCGTGCTCGCGGTGATCGGCGGCGAGGACCAGATCACCGTCGTCCCACACCTCGACCCCGAGGTCGTGCGGCGCGACCCCAAGCCGTTCCTGGGCTACAGCGACAACACCAACATCCTGAGCTGGCTGTGGACCCACGGCGTGCCCGGCTTCTACGGCGGCTCGACGCAGGTGCAGCTCGGCCCCGGCCCGGGCCTCGACGCGGTCCACGAGGCCTCGCTGCGGGCCGCCCTGCTCACCGGGGACCGCCTGGAGGTCACCGAGCCGGGCGAGTCCGAGGACATCGGCCACGACTGGCAGGACCCGCGCGCCCTGACCGAGTACGGCGACCGCGAGCCCACCGAGCCCTGGACCTGGGCCGGACCCGCCCGTTCCGTCACCGGTCGCACCTGGGGCGGGTGCATCGAGGTCGTCCAGTGGATCCTCACCGCCGGCCGCTTCCCGGCCGACCCCGCGGTCGTGGAGGGCGGCGTGCTGCTGCTCGAGTCCTCCGAGGAGCTGATCGGGGCCCGGGACTTCGGCCACATCCTCCGCTCCCTCGGTGAGCGCGGGCTCCTCGCCGCCGTGGACGCCGTCGTCGTCGCCCGTCCGCCGACCTCGGACTTCGAGACCCGCCCGAGCGCCGACGTCCGCCGCGCGAAGCGGGACGAGCAGCGCGACGTCGCGATCGCGACGGTCGCGGCGTACAACCCCGACGCCGTCGTGGTCGTCGGCCCGCCGTTCGGGCACACGCGGCCGCAGTGGATCCTCCCGTACGGCGGGACGGTGACCGTCGACGGCGAGGCGCAGCGCGTGTACGCCGACTACGCCTAGGGTCCGCGGGTGTCGCTCGCGATCGCGCTGGTCCTGCTCAGCGCGCTCGCCCACGCGACGTGGAACCTCCTCGCCGCGCGGGGACCGGGCGACAGCCGGGCGTTCCTGCTGGCCTACTCGCTCGTCGGGGCGGTCGCCGTCCTCCCCGTCGCGGGCGTCAGCCTCGCCTCGGCGTCGGACCCGGGGGCGGTGCTGCGGCAGGCGCTCGTCCTCGGCGTGGTCTCGGGGCTGCTGCACACGGCGTACGCCGTCTCGCTGCAGGTGTCCTACCGGCACGGGGACGTCGGGATCGTCTACCCGGTCTCCCGCGGGACCGGGCCCCTCCTCGCGGTCCTCGCCGGCGCCTGGGTCGCGTCGGAGGCGCCGAGCCCGCTCGGGTGGGCCGGCATCGCCTGCGTGCTGGCCGGCGTCCTGCTGGCCGCCTCCGACCAGCCGGGCGACGCCGGCAGCCGCCGCCGAGGCGTGCGCGCCGGCGTCGTGGGCGGTCTGGTCGTGGGTCTGACGATCGGCGCCTACACCGTCTGGGACGACCACGCCGTCGACGCGCGCGGGGCCGACCCCCTCGCCTACTACGCGGTGACGGGGCTCGTGCAGCTGCTGGTCGTCCTGGCCGTCGCGGGGCGGGGCCGGGTGTCCCGGGCCCGCGACGCCGCACGGACCGCGCCCCTCACCGTCCTGGGCGTCGGCGTGCTCGTGCCGCTGTCCTACCTGCTGATGCTGTTCGCCATGACGCTGGCTCCGCTCGCCGTGATCGCCCCGCTGCGCGCCTCGAGCGTCGTCATGGGTGCCCTCGGGGCGGCGGTGCTGATGCACGAGGGCTCGCCGGCGCGACGGCTGGCGGCCGCTGCGGTCGTCACCGCCGGGATCGCCCTCATCGGGTGGGGAGCCTGAGCGCCCGGACGATGGCCGGCCAGGCCGCGGCGCCGAGGCGCTCCGCGGCGCCGTCGTCGCCCCCGACGCGGTACGGCCGCCGGGGGTCGGGGGCGTCCTCGCCGGGGAGGACGACGGGGTGCCCGGCGGCAGCGTCCTCGACGACGGTGGTCGGGAGCCCGGCCGCCGACCGCCGGGCGGCGATCGTGCGGGCCGCGGGCGCGCTCCCCCACACCCGGTCGTCCCCGCCCGCCACCAGGACGAGCTCGCCCGTGAACCGCTCCACCGGGATGCGCGCGGCCTCCACCGTCGCCGGGCCGGCCGACTCACGGCTCGCGTCGTAGAGCGGGCGGTAGGACGGCGGGTCCGTCCTGGGCGTCCAGGTCCGCCTCAGCGGGACGAACGGCACCGGCTGGCCCCGCCAGGTCCACTTCGGGCGTCGCGGGTCGTCGTCCGCCTCCGCCTGGCCCTCCCAGGCGACGTCGGTGGGGGCGATGGCCACGACGGCGTCGAGCCGCGGGTCGCGGACGGCGGTCAGCAGCGCGGCCTCGGCGCCGTACGAGAGCCCGACGACGGCGAGCCGGTCGCACTCCGCGGCCAGCAGGTCGAGCGCGCCGGTGAACGTCTCGAGCGGGACCTCGCGCGGCAGCGTGGGTTGGCCGACCCCGCCGAACCACCGGATCGCGAGCGCGGTCGCGCCCGCGGCGGCCAGGAGATCCGCCCGGGCGGTGTCCACGCGCCCGCTGGAGCCGGCGACCACGAGGACGCCGGTGCCCGCCCCGGCGGAGGGACGCGCCCAGTGGAGGTCGCTCGGGTCGAGCAGGCTCACGCGGGCTCGTCCGCCCAGGACCGGCGGCCGTCGCCGGTGATCGGGATGGTCTCGCCGCCAGTCACCTCGGGCCGCCACGTCGCCTGGCCGAGCCCGCGTACCCGGGCGAGCACCTCCCGCGGCCCGCCCGCGGCCGTGCCCGCCTCGAGCGCCTGCGCCTCGATCCCCGCCGCGCGGGCGAGGTCGACCGAGCGGGCGGCGTACGCGTCCTGGGTGACGACGACGGCGCTGTCGACGCCGAAGATCTCCGTGGCCCGGCGCATCGTCGCCCAGGTGCTGAACCCGGCGTAGTCGGTGAAGACGTCCTCTCCCGGCACGCCGGCCGCGAGGGCGGCGTCCCGCATCGCGTCGGGCTCGTTGTAGTCGGGCGTGCCGTTGTCGCCGGAGACCAGGAGGGCGTCGACGACGCCGGCGTCGTACAACCCCACCGCGGCGTCGACGCGCTCCGCGACCACGTCCCCCAGCGTCCCGTCGCCGCGCACCAGGGAACCGGGCACGATCGCGACCTGCGCCGGCGCGAGAGCCTCGAGGTCCCCGGTGACGTGCTGGTCGGCGCGCTGCACGACCACGACGTTGGCGAGGACGACCGCCAGGACACCGCCCGCACCCACGCCGGCGAGGGCGAGCAGGACGAGACGGCTCCGACGAGGCATGGCACAAGTCTGCCGGGCGGCCTAGGTTGCCGAGATGGACGGACAGGCGATCGAGGCGCTGACCCCGGCCACCTGGCCGCTGTTCGAGGAGTTCTTCGACCGTCAGGGCGGGCTGTTCGGCGGCTGCTGGTGCGTGCACTTCCACCCCGACCCCCCGTGGGCCCACGAGACCACCGGTGACAACCGGGCCATGAAGCGGCGGTTCGTCGAGGAGGGCGTGGCCCACGCCGCCCTCGTCGTCCGGGACGGCCACGCGGTCGCGTACGCCCAGTACGGCGCGCCCGCCGAGCTCACCAACCTGCACCACCGCAAGGAGTACGACGCCACCAAGGCCGCCGACCCCGACTGGCGGGTCACGTGCATCCAGGTGCTCAAGCACCACCGCCGCCAGGGCCTCGCCGAGGTGGCGCTGCGCGGCGCGCTCGACCTGATCGCCGCGGCGGGCGGCGGCCTCGTCGAGGGCTACCCGCACGACATGGCCCTCAAGGAGGGCAAGAAGACCTCGTCGTCGTTCCTCTACAACGGCACCCGGCGGATGTACGAGCGCGTGGGGTTCACCTACGACCGGTCGAAGGGGCAGTTCAACTGCGTCATGCGGCTCGAGGTGGCGCCCGCCGCGTCCCGGTGATCGCGGTGGCCCGGTGGTCTCGACGCGCTCGACCGGCTCACATGCGGGCCGCCTCGATGCGCAGGTCGAGCCCGGCGTACGCCGCGGGGTCGGTGGTGGCGACGGCCGCCCCGTGGGCCGACGCGATGGCGGCGACCATCGCCGTCCGGGTGGTGAGGGGTGATCCCGAGGCGACGCGGGTGGCGACGACGTGGGCGTAGACGGCCGCGCAGTCGTCGCTGAAGGGCAGGCAGTGGGGCAGGTCGGCGAGCGCGTCCTCGACCGCGGTCGCGAGCGCCGTACGACGGTTGGTCGCCGGGAGCAAGGCGATGCCCGCGAGGAGCTCGGCACGGTTGACCACCGTCGTCACGGGCTGCTCGACCACCTGCCGCACCCAGCCGATCACGCCGGGGTCGGCGCGCGGGCCGCGGACCAGCTCGGCGAGGACGCCGGTGTCGAGGACGATCACGGCCCGTCGAAGCGCGCCGCGTCCGCCGGGTCGTCCGGCACCTCGGGGAGCTCGACGCCGCCGAGCTCCGCGCCGACCGCCATGAGCCCGTCCACCCAGTCGAGGTCGACGCGTCGGTCGGCGTGCAGCGCGTCCACGAGGATGCAGCGGGCCTCCGCCTCCATCGAGCGACCGTTCGCCGCGGCGCGGAGCCGCAGGCGCTGCTTGACGCCCTCGGGAAGGCGCCGCACGGTGATCGCTGACATGGCGGGACGCTAACAACTTTTGCACCGCGACAGCAGGGCCGGACTAGACCACCCGTGGGGTCCCGACGTCGCGGGCGGCCTACCCTGCCCGGGTGCCCCACGCGCTGACCGACTACGTCGCCACCCTCCCGAAGGCCGAGCTGCACGTCCACCAGGTGGGCTCCGCCAGCCCCGAGACGGTGGCGCGCCTCGCCGCCCGCCACGAGGGGTCGACCACCGTGCCCGCCGACCCGGCGCTGCTGCGCGACTACTTCACGTTCACCGACTTCGCCCACTTCGTCGAGGTCTACCTGTCCGTGGTCGACCTGGTCCGCGACCCGCAGGACGTCGCGGACCTCACCTACGACATCGGCGTCGACATGGCCGCGCAGGGCGTCCGGTACGCCGAGCTCACGGTCACGCCGTACAACCACACGTCGCGGGGCATGGACGCCGCCGCCTTCTGCGAGGCCATCGAGGACGCCCGCCACCGCGTCGCCCGCGACGTCGGCACCCAGCTGCGCTGGTGCTTCGACATCCCCGGCGAGGCCGGGTTGCCGGCCGCCGCGGGCACTCTGGCCGTCGCGCTGGAGCAGCGTCCGGACGGGCTGGTCGCCTTCGGCCTCGGCGGGCCGGAGATCGGGGTGCCGCGGCCGCAGTTCGCGCCGTACTTCGACGCCGCCCGCGCCGAGGGCCTCCGCTCGGTCCCCCACGCCGGCGAGACCACCGGACCGCAGACGATCTGGGACGCGCTGACCCACCTCGGCGCCGAGCGCATCGGGCACGGCATCGCCGCCGCCCAGGACCCCGCGCTGATGGCCCACCTGGTCGAGCACGGCGTCGCCCTCGAGGTCTGCCCCACCTCCAACGTCTGCACCGGGGCCGTCGCCTCGCTCGCCGAGCACCCCCTGCCCACGCTCGTCGCCGCGGGCGTCGAGCTGAGCATCGGCTCCGACGACCCGCCCATGTTCGCCACCACCCTCAACGACGAGTACGTCGTCGCCGCCGACCTGCTCGGTCTCGACACCGCGGGCGTGACCGACCTGGCGCGCGCCTCCGTCCGCACCTCGTTCCTGCCCGAGGCCGACGCCGCGGCACTCCTCGCGGAGATCGACGCCCACGAGCGGACGTGGACGGCTTCCTAGACTCGGGGTCATGACTGCACGCGCGGGGATCGTCGTCACCGGCACCGAGGTGCTCACCGGGCGGGTGGCGGACGCCAACGGCCCCTGGCTGGCCGAGGACCTGCGCTCCCGGGGCGTGGACGTCGGGCGGATCGTCGTCGTCGGCGACCGTCCCGACGACCTCGTCGCCGCGATCTCCTCGCTGGCCGACCACGACCTGGTCCTGACCTCCGGCGGGTTGGGCCCGACCGCCGACGACCTCACCACCCAGGTCGTCGCCGACCTGCGCGGCCGCACGATGTGTCTCGACCCCGACCTGGAGGAGCGGATCAGCGCGATCGCCACCGGCATCGCCCGGCAGCGCGGCTGGGACGGCGACAGCCCGGCCTTCACCGCGGGCATCCGCAAGCAGGCGATGGTCCCGGAGGGCGCCGGCGTCCTCGAGCCGGTCGGCACGGCCCCCGGGCTCGTGGTGCCCGCGAGCGAGGACGGCCCGGTCGTGGTGGTCCTGCCCGGTCCTCCGCGCGAGCTGCAGCCGATGTGGACCGACGCGGTCGACCACCCGCTCGTGCGCGAGGCGCTCGCGGGCGCCGAGGAGCTGCGGCAGACCACGGTGCGCCTGTGGGGGCCGCCGGAGGCCGAGCTCGCGGAGCTGCTGCGCGACCACGAGACCACGCACCCCGGCGCGCTCGACGACCTCGAGGTCACCACCTGCCTGCGCGACGGCGAGCTGGAGGTCGTCGTCCGCCACGTCCCCCACGCCCAGCCGCACACCGACGCCCTGCTGGCCGCGCTGCAGGAGCGGTTCGGCGAGGCGGTGTTCGCGCCGACCGGCGAGCGCGTCGACGACCTCGTCGCCGAGGCCCTGCTCGCCGCGGACGCCACGGTCGCGACCGCCGAGTCCTGCACCGCCGGGCTCGTGGCCGGCCGCCTGGCGGACCGGCCCGGCTCCTCGGCGTACCTGCGCGGCGGGGTCGTCGCCTACGCCAACGACGTGAAGACCGACCACGTCGGCGTCCCGGCCGAGCTGATCGAGAGCGTCGGCGCCGTCAGCGAGGAGGTCGCCGTCGCGCTCGCCCTCGGCGTCCGCAGCCGGTACGACGCGACGTACGGCATCGGCGTGACCGGCGTCGCCGGACCGGGCGGCGGGACCGCCGAGAAGCCCGTCGGGCTGGTCCACGTCGCGGTCGCCGGACCGGATGGCGTCGAGCCGCGTCGCCTGATGCTCGGCGGGGACCGCGACCACGTGCGCCGCCGCACGGTCGTCTCGGTCCTCCACCTGCTGCGCGAGGTCCTCGACCGGTGACCTCCCCGGAGGGGCTGCTCGACTACGACAACCGGACGGGGCGGCCGTCGGGACGCGTCCTGCGGGTGCTCGGGCGCGTCCTGCCCGGGGTGGCGCGGGTGCGCGCGCAGGTCGACCCGTACGCCGACACCTGGCGGGCCCGCAACGCCGAGGCGGTGCGGCGTCCCGGACGGCGGTGGATCGTCCTGGGCGACTCCATGGCGCAGGGCGTGGGCGCCTCCTCCGTGGACGGCGGCTGGGTGGGTCACCTCGCCGACCTGCTCGGTGACGAGGCGCCGCCGAACGTCGTCAACCTCTCCGCGACCGGCGCCCGGGCGCTCGACGTGCTCGACCAGCAGCTGCCGGTCCTGGCGGCGCTGCCTCCGGCGCCCGGCCCGGACGCCGGGCCCGACCTCGTGACCGTGATGATCGGCTCGAACGACCTCTTCGGCGGCCGCGCCCTGCGCGACGCGCTGCCCGCCTCCTTCCGCCGCCTCCTCGACGCCCTGCCCGACGGTGCGGTCGTCACGACGCTGCCGCAGCCGGCGGCCGCGGCCGAGGGCGCGAACCGCCACGTCGAGGCCGGCGTACGACGGGGCCGGCTGTGGATGGTCGACATGCGGACCGCCGGCCCGCAGTCGTGGTCCGGGAGGCTCGCCCCGGACTTCTTCCACCCCAAC
Source organism: uncultured Nocardioides sp. (assembly GCF_947489365.1). GTDB lineage: Bacteria > Actinomycetota > Actinomycetes > Propionibacteriales > Nocardioidaceae > Nocardioides. The sequence goes on along the minus strand of NZ_CANLDB010000004.1, from coordinate 75,928 downwards.
GACGCCGGGTACGCCGCCATCGCCGAGGCCTTCGAGCCCGTCGTCCGCCAGGCGCTCGCGGAGAACACCTAGCCGAGTCGGCCCCAACACACGCCCCACACCCGCCGAGTCGGCCCCAACGCACACCCCACACCCGCCGAGTCGGCCCCAACACACGTCCCACACCCGCCGAGTCGGCCCCAGCGCACGCCTCACACACCTGCTGCATGACGCCACCGCGTTGTGCCATGGCGGACGACGGCCTCCGCGGCGAGTTCCGGGACCGCTACCGGTGACCCGGGCATAGGCGTTCGGGCCGACTCGGCCCCGCTGAGGCGTCTGTTCGGGCCGACTCGGCCCCGCTGAGGCGTGCGTTCGGGCCGACTCGGCCCCGCTGAGGCGTACGTTCGGGCCGACTCGGCCCTGCTGAGGCGTGCGTTCGGGCCGACTCAGTCCCAGCGCATGGTCCAGCTCGAGCCCGACTCCCCCTCGTCATCGTCGAGATCGTCGGCGTGATCATCGGCGTAGGCCAGCCAGCCCCCGTCCGAGCCGGCTCCCGGCCCCTGGTCGACGGTCGCCCTCGCTCCGGAGCCGAGCAGGCTGCGGGTGAGCGCCTCGCGGTCGTCGAGCAGCTCGTCGAGCGCGGCGGTGAGGTGGGCGTCGGCGAGGTCCTCGCCGGCGACGGCGGCGAGGAGCACGGCGCGCCGCACCAGCTCCTTCGCGAACGACGCCGTGACGCCCTCCGCGCGGGCGGCGGCCTCGGCGAGCACGCCGTCGGACAGCCCCAGGCCCGCGGCGTACAGCCCGAAGAGCCGCGCGCGGGCCGCCTCGTCCGGCAGCGGGACCTCGATCGCGAGGTCGATGCGGCCGGGTCGGCGGGTCAGGGCACGCTCGAGCAGGTCGGGGCGGTTGGTGGTGAGCACGAACGCGACGTCGGCGTCGCCGTCCATCCCGTCGAGCGCCTCCAGCAGCTCGAAGAGGAGCTCGCCCCCGCCACCCATCCCGCGGTCCTCGGCGATGAGGTCGCAGTCCTCCAGCACGATCATCGAGGGCTCCAGCGCACGGGCCAGGCGGGAGGCCTCGCGGACCGAACGCATCGAGGACCCCGACAGCAGGAGCACGGTGACTCCGTCGGCGCGGCCGACGAGGTGACGCACCGTGTGCGTCTTCCCCGTGCCGGGCGGGCCGTGCAGCAGGATGCCCCGCTTGAGGTGCTGGCCCGCGGCCAGGAGCCGCTCGCGGTGCTCCGCCACCCCGCTGACGTGCCGGCGCAGGCGGGCGAGCACGCCGTCGGGGAGGATCACCTCGTCGGCGTGGACCGCCGGGCGCTCGGCGAAGACGATCCCCCCGAGCTCCTCGTCGAACCCGCCGCCACTGAAGCTGATCACCTGGCCCCGCAGCACGCTGCGCTCGACCATCAACCGTCGGACGTCGGCGCGGAAGGCGTCCACGACCGCGGCGTCGGCGCCGATGATCTCCATCGTCGCCGTCCGACGACCCCAGTCGGGGTCGGCGGCGCGCTGCAGGACCACCACCGGGCTCCGGTCGTAGGTCATCAGACGGACGCCGCTGCTCATCACCCGCCGCTCCCGACCGGGTCCGACGGGCACGCTGGAGTAGTCGACCGGTCCCAGCCCGACGCCCGACCCCCGGCCGCGGAGCAGGCCTCGCAGGTCACCGTCGTACCCACGGGGGACGGTGACGCCGACGAGCCCGGCCTCCTCGTCCAGCGCGCCGAGGGCGACGTCGGCGTCGACCAGGCGCCACGGCTGGATGCGGTCGGTGACGATCGTGCAGTCGGCTGCGGTGCGTCCGAGGTGCTCGTCCAGGAGGGCCACGAGCTCCCCGCCGGACTCCTGCTTCCGCTCCGCCACGTGGCGCAGCAGCCGCACCAGCTCACGCGCCAGGTCGTCGTCCAGGTCGTCGTCCCCCATGTCGTCCACGCCGACATCCTGCCCCGCGCGCCACGACGGATCGACCGGTTTCGTGCCTGTCGCCGACGGAGCGGCCCACGACGGGGCCGGGTGCGAGGACGTGTCCCGGCACCCGGCCCCGTCGTCGGTCAGGCGACCATGCCGTGCGGGTCGATGACGTACTTCGTGGCCGCGCCGGCGTCGAACTCCTGGTAGCCGCGGGGGGCGTCGTCCAGGGTGATCGTCTTGGCGTTCACGGCCTTCGCCACGTGCGCCTTGTCGGCCAGGATCATGTTCATCAGCTGCCGGTTGTACTGCTTGACCGGGCACTGGCCGGTGACGAAGGCGTGCGACTTCGCCCAGCCCAGGCCGAGCTTGACGCCGATCTGGCCCTCCTTGGCGGCGTCGTCCACCGCCCCCGGGTCGCCCGTGACGTACAGCCCCGGGATGCCCAGCGAGGCGCCGGCGCGGGCCAGCGTCATGATGTCGTTCAGCACCGTGGCGGGGGCCTCCGCGGCACCCTCGCCGTGGCCGCGGGCCTCGAAGCCGACCGCGTCGACGGCGGCGTCGACCTCGGGCTCGCCGAGGATCTGGTCCACCATGTCCACCAGTGAGTTCCCGCTGGACAGGTCGACGGTCTCGCAGCCGAAGCTGCGCGCCTGCTCGAGGCGGTCGGCCTGCATGTCGCCGACGATGACCACCGAGGCGCCCAGCAGCTGCGCGGCGTGGGCCGCGGCGAGGCCGACGGGTCCGGCGCCCGCGACGTACACGGTCGAGCCCGTGGTCACGCCCGCCGTGTAGGCGCCGTGGTAGCCGGTCGGGAAGATGTCGGAGAGCATCGTCAGGTCGAGGATCTTCTCCAGCGCCTGGTCCCGGTCGGGGAACTTCAGCAGGTTGAAGTCGGCGAACGGGATCATCACGTACTCCGCCTGGCCGCCGATCCAGCCACCCATGTCGACGTAGCCGTACGCCGCGCCCGCGCGGGCCGGGTTCACGTGCAGGCAGATGCCGGTCTTGCCCTCGTTGCACATGCGGCAGCGGCCGCAGGCGATGTTGAACGGCACCGAGCAGATGTCGCCCGGCTTGACGAAGAGGACGTCGTCGCCGACCTCGACGACCTCGCCGGTGATCTCGTGGCCCAGCGTCTGGCCGACGGGAGCGGTGGTGCGGCCGCGGACCATGTGCTGGTCGGAGCCGCAGATGTTGGTGGTGACGAGCTTGAGGATGACGGCGTGCGGGGCGGCCTGCTTGATGCCCATGCCCTGCGCGACCTCCTTCGGGAGCTCGAGCTTGGGGTAGTCCATGGTCTCGACGGCGACCTCACCGGGCCCCTTGTAGACGACGACGCGGTTCCCTGACATACGTGCTCCCTCGGTCGGTGCTGCCGCGCCGGTCTCGGACCACCGGAGTCACGCGGCGTGACTTGCGCCACCCCTCGACCTTGGCACAGGCCACCGTCAGCGGGAACCGCCGAGCAGCGCCGAGCCGCCCAGCAGCAGCGCCCCGAGCGCCACGAGTCCGAACACGCCCACCCACGCGGCGCCCGGCACGCGGGTGAGCCGCGCGAGCACGTCGGCGTCGGAGCTCCGTCCCGCGCCGGCACGGCGGGTCCGGGCCAGCTCGAGCACGGTGCGCGGGGCAGCCAGCAGCAGGAACCACGCCCCGGCGTGCGCGACGAGCGACTGCACCTGTCCGCTCCCCCACCAGGACACGGCGAACACGCCCGCCGCGGCCAGCCCGACGGCGTACAGGCCGAAGAAGTTGCGGATCTGCAGGAGCAGCAGCGCCAGCAGCAGCAGCGCGACCCACAGCACGGCCACGGGGTGCCGCGCCGCGACGCCGTACGCCGCCGCGAGACCGAGCAGCGCGGGCGCGGTGTAGCCCGCGAGCGCCGTGGCCACCATCCCGGGTCCGGTCGGGCGTCCCTTCGAGACGGTCAGCCCGGAGGTGTCGGAGTGCAGCCGGATCCCGGCGAGCCGGCGTCCGGTGAGCAGCGCGGCGACCCCGTGGCCACCCTCGTGGGCGATCGTGACCAGGTGGCGGGCGCGGCGCCACAGGCCGGGCACGGCGACCAGCGCGAGCGCCACCGCGGCCGAGGCCAGGGCGAGCGTGGAGTCCAGGCGCGGCTGCCGCGAGACGACGGCGTCCCACACCTCGGTCACGACCTCCATCCCTCTAGTTTGTCCGCATGACGTCTGCCGCCTCCTCCCAGGCCGTTCCGACCCGCACCCTCAACGACGGCCACGAGATCCCCGTGGTCGGCCTCGGCTGCTACCAGCTCGACGGCGAGGAAGGCGTCACCGCGATGGTGAGCGCCCTCGAGCTCGGCTACCGGCTGCTCGACACCGCCACCAACTACGGCAACGAGGGCGACGTCGGGGAGGCCGTGCGCCGCAGCGGGCTGCCGCGCGAGGAGGTCTTCCTCACCAGCAAGATCCCCGGACGCCACCACGGGTACGACGACGCGATCGCCTCGGTCCGCACCTCGCTGGAGACCCTCCGCACCGACTACCTCGACCTCCAGCTCATCCACTGGCCCAACCCGAGCGTCGGGCGGTTCACCGAGGCCTGGCGGGCGCTGGTCGACCTGCAGCGCGAGGGCCTGGTCCGCTCCGTCGGCGTCTCCAACTTCACCCCCGCCCACCTCGAGGCGATCGTCGAGGAGACCGGAGTGACCCCGGCCGTCAACCAGGTCGAGCTCCACCCGTACTTCCCGCAGGCCGACATGCGCGCCGAGCACGAGCGCCGCGGCATCGTCACCGAGTCCTGGAGCCCGCTCGGCAAGCGCCAGGCGCCGTACGGCGAGGCGCCGGTCGCGGCGGCCGCCGAGGCCCACGGCGTCGAGCCCGGCCAGGTCATCCTGCGCTGGCAGCTGCAGCTCGGCGCCGTCCCGATCCCGAAGTCCGCCACGCCGTCGCGCCAGGCCCAGAACCTCGACCTCTTCGGCTTCGAGCTCACCGACGACGAGGTCGCGGCCATCTCGGGCCTGGCGAAGCCGGACGGCCGTCTCTTCGGCGGCGACCCGGAGACCCACGAGGAGATGTAGGCCCCCGATCGGGGCTGGGGGACGCCTCCTAGGCTCGCGGTCATGCGTTCGCTCTCGGTGGCCTCGTGCCTGGTCCTGCTGTCCCTCGGCCTCTCCTCCTGCGGCGACGACGAGGAGCCCGCTGCCGGCGGCGGCGAGACCGTCGAGTGCGACTACCCCGCCGCCGGCCAGGCCGCGCGGGAGGTCGACGCGCCCCCGACGGAGGCCGACGCGTCCGGCGAGATCCCCGCGACGATCACCCTCGCCGGCGGCGAGGTGCCGATCACCCTCGACGCCGAGGGTGCGCCCTGCACCGTCAACTCGTTCACCTCGCTCGCCGAGCAGGGCTACTTCGACGACTCCGCCTGCCACCGCCTCACCACGCAGGGCATCTTCGTCCTGCAGTGCGGCGACCCGACCGAGGACGAGGCCCTGCGCGGGACCGGCGGCCCAGGCTACAGCTTCGCCGACGAGACGGACCCGTCCGACACCTACGAGCGCGGGACGCTCGCCATGGCCAACGCCGGCCCCGACACCAACGGCTCGCAGTTCTTCATGGTCTACGACGAGTCCCCGCTGCCCCCGGACTACACCGTGTTCGGCTCCATCAGCGAGGACGGCCTCGCCGTGCTCGACGCGATCGCCGAGGAGGGCGCCCAGGGCGGCGCCCCCGACGGCCCGCCGGCCGCCGCCGAGGACGCCACGATCGAGTCGGTCACCGTTGACTGACCACGGGACCGAGCCGGCGCGGCGCGAGTTCCGCGTCGGCGACGAGGGCGTCAACCCCTACAAGCTGCTCACCGCGATCGTCGTCCCGCGCCCCATCGCGTGGGTCTCGACGATCGGCCCGGACGGCGTCGGCAACCTCGCGCCGCACTCCTTCTACAGCGTCGCGTGCGCCGACCCGCCGATCGTCTGCTTCACCTCGGTGGGTACCAAGGACACGCTCCGCAACGTCCGCGCCACCGGCGAGTTCGTCGTCAACGTGGCCTCCGCCGACCTGCTCGGGGCGGTCAACGACACCTCGGCGCCGTACGACCCGGACGTCGACGAGGCCGGCGACCTCGGTCTGGAGCTCGCGCCGAGCACCACGGTCGCGCCGCCGCGCCTCGCGCACTCCCCGGCGGCGTTGGAGTGCACGCTGCACTCCACCCACGAGCTGGGGAACTCCGTGCTGGTGCTGGGCGACGTCCGGCTGGTCTCGGTGCACACCTCGGCGCTCGACGGGGACCACCCGACGATGGCGGCGCTGAAGCCGCTGTCGCGTCTCGGGCGTGACGAGTGGGGCCACCCGCCCGAGGTCTTCCGGCTCACCCGGCCGCGGACCCCGGACGAGACCGGCACCCACGAGCCGCGCTGAACCGCACGGGGTCGCTGTCGGAACCCCGTCCTACGCTGGCCGGGTGACCAGCCCCACCCCCGCCCCGTCGCGCAGCCTGCGCCGTGACGAGGCCGAGCAGCGTGCCGCCCTGCTGCGCACCCACGCCTACGTCGTCGACCTGGACCTGACCCGGGGCGACGAGACATTCGGCTCGACCTCGACCGTCCGGTTCTCGTCGGGGGCCGGCGAGACCTTCCTCGACGTCCACGCGCGCGCCGTGACGGCGGTGCGGCTGGACGGCGCGGCCCTCGACCCCGCCTCCGTGCGCGACGGGCGCCTGCCCCTGCGGCTCGACGCCGGGGAGCACGAGCTGGTCGTCGAGGCGACGATGGCCTACCGCACCGACGGCGAGGGGATGCACCGGGCGGTCGACCCGGCCGACGGGGCGCCGTACCTCTACCTGATGTGCTTCATGGACGCCGCGCCGTCGGCGTTCGCCTGCTTCGACCAGCCCGACCTCAAGGCGACCTGGGACGTCACCGTCACCGCTCCCGCCGCCTGGACGGTCCGGGGCAACGGCGTCGCCGTCCGCGAGGGCACCGAGGGCGACGCCGACCGCTGGCGCCTCGAGGGGACCCAGCCGCTGCCGACGTACCTCGTGACCCTGGTCGCCGGCGGCTGGCACGTCGTCGAGGACTCCCACGACGGGATCGCCCTCGGCCTGTCCGCCCGCCGCAGCCTCGCCGTCGACCTCGACCGCGAGGCCGACGAGCTGCTCACGCTGACCCGGCAGAGCTTCGACGAGCTCCACCGGCTGTTCGGCATCCGTTACCCGTTCGGGCAGTACCACCAGGCGTTCGTGCCCGAGTTCAACGCCGGGGCCATGGAGAACGCCGGGTGCGTGCTGTTCCGCGACCCGATGGTCTTCAGCTCCAAGGTCAACCGCGACCAGCGCATCGGCCGCGCCTCGACCATCGCCCACGAGATGGCCCACCAGTGGTTCGGGAACCTCGTCACCCCGGTGTGGTGGGACGACCTGTGGCTCAACGAGTCGTTCGCGGAGTACGCCGGCACCCGGGTGACCGCCGACGCGACGGTGTACGACGACGCCTGGACCAACGAGTCCTACGTCCGCCGCCCCTGGGGCCTGGGGGCCGACCGCCGTCCGACCACGCACCCGGTCGCCGGGGAGCCCGGCACCGCCGCGCCCGACGCCGCGACGGCGCTGGGCGACTTCGACGGGATCTCCTACGCCAAGGGCGCCGCCGTCCTGCGCCAGCTCGCGCGCCGCGACGACGAGGTGTTTTGGCGGGGCGTCTCCGACCACATGCGCGCGCACGCGTTCGGCAACGCGACCCTGGCCGACCTCGTCGGCTCCTGGGAGCGGGCCGGGGCCGGCGACCTGTCCGACTTCGTCGCGGGCTGGCTGCGCACGGCCGGGCCGGACACGCTCACCCTCGACCGCGCGGCGGGCGTCGTCCGCTGCACTCCGTACGCCCCGGGTGGCGCCCGGCGCGAGCACGCCGTCGAGGTGGCCCTCGGCCCGGACTGGCGCCGGGTCCCCCTCGTCGTCACGGGCGACGAGGCTCCTCTCGAGGTGCCCGACGAGGCCCCCGTCGTCCTGGACGCCGCGGAGGACACGTGGGCGCTCGTCGTCCCCGACCCGGTGACCCTGGCCGCCCTGCCGCCACTGCTGGGCTCCGCCGACCGCACCCTGCGCGCCGCGGTGTGGGGCCAGGTCCGCAACGGCTTCGGCGAGGCGGCGGTCGACCCGGCGCTCGTCCTCGACCTGGTCGACGCCACCACCCCCACCGAGACCGACGAGGACGCCGTCGCCCGGGTGCTGCCTTGGGTGCTGTCCGGCGTCGTCGCCCACACCGCGGACCCGGAGGCCGCCGCGCAGCGGGTCCACGAGGCGGCCCTGGCCCGGGCGACGTCCGCCGAGGCCGGCTCGACCCTTCAGCTCTCGGCCGTGCAGGCCGCGGTGGCCGCGGCCGGCGACGTCGACCTCCTCCGCTCCTGGCTGGCCGGCGCCGAGCCCGCCCCCGGGTGCGGTCTCGACCTCGACCTGCGGTGGCGCGTCCTGCGCCGCCTCGCCATGCTCGGGGCCACGGACCTCGCCGAGCTCGACGCGGAGGTGGAGCGCGAGCGCAACTCCCACGCCGTCACCTCGCGCACGGCGGCGCGGGCGTCGATGCCGACCGCGGAGGCCAAGGCGTGGGCCTGGCAGGTCTTTACCGGCGAGCTGGAGGCCACGAACTACGAGGTCGAGGCCGCCGGCAACGCCTTCTGGCACTCCGACCAGGGCGAGCTGCTGGCCCCGTACGCCGACCGCTACCTCGCCGACCTGCCCGCGACGGCCGAGCGTCGTACCGGCTGGACCCTGGCCGACGCGGCCCGCGCGTTCTTCCCCCGCACGTGGCTCTCGGAGGTCACCCTCGAGGGCGCCAGGACGCTCGCCGCGCGCGACGACCTGGCCTCGGGGCTGCGGCGCGCGCTGCTGGACTGCTCCGACGACCTCGCCCGCCGCATCGCGGTGCAGCGCACCTTCGGACCGGGGGCCTGACGTGACCGAGGACCGCCGCAGCCGTCGTCCCGGGCCGACCGTCCGGGTGAAGGTCACCGAGGTGACCCCCGACGCCGAGCGCCGACGCGAGGACCGGGTCGCCACCGAGGAGCCCCTCGAGATCCGGTTGACGTGGCCGGGCGAGCCCGCCCGCCGGGTCTGGGTGACGATGCGGACCCCGGGCCACGACTTCGAGCTCTCCGCCGGCTACCTGCGCCACGAGCAGGTCATCGCCCCCGGCGACCTGTCCCGGGTCGCCTACTGCACCGACGAGGACCTCTCCGCCGAGGAGGAGTTCAACGTCGTCACCGTCACCCTCGACGCTCCCCCGCGCCGCGACCCCGGCCACCGGCACGGCGGCTCGTCGTCCGGGTCGTCGGCATGCGGGGTCTGCGGTAAGGACAGCGTCGGCGAGGTGCTGTCCGCCGTCCACGGCCGGCGCTGGGGCGGGGAGCTGCCCACGCCGGACGTCGTCCGCCGGCTGCCGGACGTGCTCCGCGAGCACCAGCCCGTCTTCAGCCGCACCGGCGGGGTCCACGCCGCCGGGCTGTTCACCGCCGCCGGCGACCTGCTCGTCGTCCGGGAGGACGTCGGCCGCCACAACGCCGTCGACAAGGTCACCGGCGCGCGGATGCTGGCCGGCGAGGACGTCGCCGAGGCCTGCCTGGTCGTGTCGGGCCGGGCCGGGTTCGAGCTCGTCCAGAAGGCCGTCGCCGCGGGCATCGGCTCCCTGGTCTCGGTCGGCGCACCCACCAGCCTGTCGGTCCGCCTGGCGACCGAGTCCGGCCTGGTGCTCTGGGGCTTCACGTCCCCGAAGCGCGTCGTCCGCTACACCTGAGCGGCCGTCCCCACCGCTGGTCCCGACGCGCTCGTCGCTGGCGCTCCCCACTGCTCGACCACCTGAACCACAGGTGGTCGAGCAGCACGCGAGCGCAGCGAGCGCGCGTCGTCGAGACCCTGCCGGCCCGCGCCGGTCGGCGGTCTCGACCTCCCCGGACACGAGCCGTGAGATCGGGCACGGCGGCGTGGCCTCCCGGCACTGTCGGTGGGCCCTCCTAGGTTGCTGGTGTGCGCATCCTCCACACCTCCGACTGGCACCTGGGCCGCTCGCTGCACCGCGAGGACCTGCTGGGCCACCAGGCGGCGTACGTCGACCACCTGCTCGAGGTGGTCGAGACCGAGGGCGTCGACCTGGTCGTCGTGGCGGGCGACGTCTACGACCGCGCGCTGCCGCCCGTGGACGCCGTCGCGCTGGCCGACGACACGTTCGCGCGGCTGGCCGCGTCGAGGGCTGCGGTGGTCATCAGCTCGGGCAACCACGACTCCGCGCGCCGGCTCGGGTTCGGCTCGCGGGTGATGGACGCGGCCGGGCTCCACCTGCGGACCCGTCCGGAGGACGTCGGCCGGCCCGTCGTGCTCGACGACGTCCACGGCCCGGTGGTCGTCCACGCCCTGCCGTACCTCGACCCCGACGCGGTCCGCGAGCCGTGGGGGCTGACCACCCGCTCCCACGAGGCCGCGCTCACCGCCGCCATGACCCGCGTCCGCACCGACCTCGACGCGCGCCCGGGGGCCCGGTCCGTCGTCCTCGCCCACGCCTTCGTCGCCGGGGGCCGGGCCTCGGAGTCCGAGCGCGACATCGCGGTCGGCGGCATCTCCATCGTGCCGACGTCGGTGTTCGACGGCGTCGACTACGTCGCCCTGGGCCACCTCCACGGGCCGCACACCCTGGCCGAGAACGTCCGCTACTCCGGGTCGCCGCTGGCCTACTCCTTCTCGGAGGCCACCCAGACCAAGGGCTCCTGGCTGGTCGACCTCGCCGCCGACGGCGCCACGTCGTCGACGTTCGTGCCCGCGCCCGTGCCGAGGCCGCTCGCCCGGCTGCGCGGCGACCTCGACGACCTGCTGGACGACCCCGACCTCGCGGTCCACGAGGGGTCCTGGGTCGAGGCGACGCTCACGGACGCCGGACGCCGGCCCCCGCAGGCCATGGAGCGCCTGCGCCGACGCTTCCCGCACGCTCTCGTCCTCACCTTCGACGCCCCCGCGGCCGCCGGGCTCCGCCCCCGTGCGCCGCTGCCCGGCCGCTCGGCGCACGACGTGGCCCTCGACTTCGTCGCCGACGTCCGCGGCCTGGCCGCCGACGAGGCCGAGGCGTCGCTGCTGGCCTCGGCCTGCGACGCCTGCGCCGAGGACCCGACCCAGGACCCGACCCGGGGCCCCGTCGCGGAGCGCACCGCATGAGGGTCCACGACCTGCGGATCACCGCCTTCGGCCCCTTCACGGACACCGTCCGCGTCGACGGCGACGCCCTCGCCGCCGACGGCCTGTTCCTGCTGAGCGGCCCCACCGGCGCGGGCAAGAGCAGCGTCCTCGACGCGATCTGCTTCGCCCTGTACGGCGCCGTGCCCGGCCGCCGCAACGAGGCGAAGGCGCCCCGGTCTGACCGGGCCGCCGCCGACGTCGCCACCGAGGTCGTCCTCGAGGTGAGCCTGGGCGAGCGCCGCTACCGCTTCACCCGGTCGCCCGCGTGGGAGCGGCCGAAGAAGCGGGGTGACGGCACCACCACCCAGCAGGCGACCGTCTCGGTCCAGCAGCTCGTCGACGGCGCCTGGCGCCACGAGACCAACCGTCTCGACGAGGCGGGTGACCTCGTCGGGCGGCTCCTGGGGATGACCTGCAGCCAGTTCTGCCAGGTCGCGATGCTGCCCCAGGGCGAGTTCTCGACGTTCCTGCAGGCCCGCTCCGACGAGCGGCAGCAGGTCCTGGCCCAGCTCTTCCGCACCGACCGCTACGACCGCGTCGCCACCTGGCTGGTCGAGCACCGCCGCGCCACCCGCCGGCTCGAGGAGGCGGCGCGTCGCGAGACCGCCGACGTCCTCAGCCGGCTCTGTGAGGCCACCGGCACCTCCGTCCCGGACGGCGGGCGGGCGACCCCGGACACCACGTGGCTCGGCGGCCTGCGCCGCGAGGTGACCGACGCCGCCACCGCCGCGGAGGCCGACGGCACGACCGCCCGGGCCGCGGCGGCGTCCGCCCGTGACGCCCTCGAGCGTGACCGGGCCACCGCCCGCGCCCAGGAGGCGTGGGCGTCGGCCGAGCGGCGCCGGGCGGCGCTGGCCGACGCCGAGCCCGCCCTCGCCCGTGACGCCGACCGGCTCGACGCGGCACGACGGGCCGCCCCGATCGCCCTGCTCGACCAGCAGGTCGCGGCGGCCGAGGCCGCAGTCTCCGCCGCGGAGCACCGCTGGGACGCCGCTGCCGCCTCCGCCGGGGTCGGTGGTCCCGACGACGTGGAGCCGGCGCTGCAGCACGTCCGGCGACGCCTCGGGCGGCTGCAGGACGCCCGCCCCGTCGAGGCGGAGCTCCAGGATGCCCGGGAGGCGGCGACGCGCCTGGGTCGTGAGCTGGTGACCGCCCGGACCGCGCTGGCGCGCGCCGACGAGGCACTGACCGCCCTGCCCGGTCGCGTCGCGACGCTGGGCGCGGAGCACGCCCGGCTGACGGCGCAGGCCGCCGGGCTGTCCGGCCTGCGCGAGGCCGAGGGCCGGGCCGTCACGGGTCGGCGTGCGGCGCTGGCCGCGGCGGAGCTGGAGCAGCAGGTCGCCGAGGCGCGCGTGCGGGAGGTCGACGCCCGCGAGGAGAAGCAGGCGCGCCACGAGACCTGGCTGGCCGTCCGCGAGGCCCGGCTGGAGGGGATCGCGGCCGAGCTCGCGGGCGGGCTCGCCGTCGGCGGCCACTGCCCCGTCTGCGGGTCGTGCGAGCACCCGGCGCCGGCCGCCCGCAGCGCCGGCGCGGTCGACCAGGCGGCGGAGAAGCGGGCCCGGGTGGCGCTGGACGACGCCGAGGGCGCCCTCGCGGTGCACACCGACCAGGTCCACGGGCTGCAGGTGCGCCTGGCGACCTCCCGGACGGCGGCCGCCGACCACGACGAGCCCTGGTGGCGCACGGAGCTCGACCGCCTCCGGGGCGCCGTGGCCCTCGCGAGCACCGCGGACGTCGCCGCTCGCGAGACCGCCTCCCTGCTCGCCGACGCCGAGGACGGCCTCGCCACCGCGCGTGACCACCGCTCCGCACTGGCGGCCCGGGTGGCCGCCGCCGACTCCGACGAGGGCTCCGCCCGCACGAGGGTCGACGCGACCGCCCGGCGCCTCGAGGCCCTGCTCGACGACGCCGGCGGGGCCGTCACCTCCCTCGACGACGCCCTGGCGGCGACCCGCGCCGAGGAGGCCGCCCTCGAGCGCGCATCCAGCGCGGCCCGCGACCTCGACGCCGCCCGCACCCGCGCCCGCGAGAGCCGCGCCGCAGCGGAGGCCTCCGCCGTCGCCCACCACTTCGACGACCTCGCCGCGGCCCGGGCCGCCGTCCTCGACGAGACGGAGCGGGTCCGGCTGGAGGCTCTGGCGCAGGCCCACCGCGAGGAGCAGCGTGCGCTGGCGGCGGTCCTCGCCGACCCGGCGACGCGGTCGGCCGCCCGGCTCGACCCACCGGACCTCCCCCGGGCCCGCGTCGCCCTCGACGAGGCGGAGTCCGCCGCGGCCGACGCGGCCGGACGGGCGGTCGTCGCCCGGCGGCGCCAGGAACGGGTCACCGAGCTCGCCGGTGCGCTCGAGAAGGCCTGGGGGCGCTGGACGCCCGCCGCCGAGGACGCGACCCGCGCCGACGCGATGGCCGACCTCGTCACCGGACGGTCCGCCGACAACCGCCTGCGGCTCTCGCTCGCGGCGTACGTGCTGTCGTGGCGCCTCGGCCAGGTCGTGGACGCCGCCAACGTGCGGCTCGCCCCGATGACCGACGGCCGGTTCGTCCTCGAGCACGACGCCGCCCTGCCCACCCGGGGTGGGCGCCGGGGCGGGCTCGACCTCATGGTCCGCGACGAGTGGTCCGGGACGTCCCGGCCCCCGACGACGCTGTCCGGCGGCGAGACGTTCGTGGTCTCCCTCGCCCTCGCGCTCGGGCTGGCGGACGTCGTCAGCCAGGAGGCGTCCGCCGACGCCGTGGGCGTCGACATCGACACCCTCTTCGTCGACGAGGGCTTCGGGTCCCTCGACGCCGACACGCTCGACGACGTGATGGGGGTGCTCGACGGCCTGCGCACCGGCGGGCGCATCGTGGGCGTGGTCAGCCACGTGGCGAGCATGAAGGAGCGCATCGGCCGCCGGCTCGAGGTGACACCCGGCCCCCAGGGCGGGCCTCACGGAAGTCGCGTGCGGCTCGTGGACGTCGGGGCATAGGTTCGCCCCATGACCGGCACCCTCGACCCGACGTTCGCCGCGCTGCCGCACCGCACGCTCGGCGAGGTCGCCCTGGGCCGGGCCGCCGACCTCGGGGCCACCCACGCCGACTTCCGGTTCGAGCGCCTGCGCCACCAGTACCTCGCCGCCCGCGACGGCGTCCTGCAGACCGCGAGCCTCACCGAGGACCTCGGCTTCAGCGTCCGGGTCGTCCACGGCGGTGCGTGGGGCTTCGCCGCCGGTGTGGCCCTCACCGAGGACGAGGCACGTCGTCTCGCCGAGCAGGCGGTCGCCCTGGCGCAGGTCGCGGCGACCATGACCCGCTCCCCCGTCGAGCTGGCGCCCGAGCCGGTGCACGCCGACGTCGAGTGGGTCTCGCCGTACGACGTCGACCCGTTCGAGCTGCCCGACGCCGAGAAGGCCGACCTGCTGGTCGGCTGGACCCGTCGCCTGCGGGAGCACGAGGCGGTCGACCACGCGACCGCCGCGGTGCAGCTGGTGAAGGAGGTCAAGTACTACGCCGACCTCGCCGGCACCCGCACCACCCAGCAGCGGATCCGCGTCGACCCCGAGCTGACCGCGATGGGCACCGACGAGGCCACCGGCACCTTCGACTCCATGCGCTCGATCGCTCCGCCGGCCGGACGCGGGTGGGAGCACCTCACCGGCGCCACCCACGACTGGGAGCGGGAGCTGACCGAGGTGCCCGTGCTGCTCGCCGAGAAGCTGAGGGCACCCACGGTCGAGGCAGGCACCTACGACCTCGTCGTCCACCCCTCCAACCTGTGGCTGACCATCCACGAGTCGATCGGCCACGCCACCGAGCTGGACCGGGCGCTGGGCTACGAGGCCAACTACGCCGGCACGTCGTTCGCGACCCCCGACCTCGTCGGCACCCTGCAGTACGGCTCCGACGTCATGCACGTCACCGGCGACCGCACCGAGCCCCACGGCCTCGCCAGCACCGGGTGGGACGACGAGGGCGTCGAGACGACGCGGTGGGACATCGTCCGCGACGGGGTCCTCGTCGGCTACCAGCTCGACCGTCCCATGGCCGCCGCGATGCCACACCTGACGAGCGAGCCGGAGCACGGCCGCTCCAACGGCTGCGCCTACGCCGACTCCCCCGGCCACGTCCCCCTCCAGCGGATGGCCAACGTCTCCCTGCAGCCCGCCCCGGACGGCCCCTCGACCGAGGAGCTGATCTCCCGCGTCGACCGCGGCCTGTACGTCGTCGGTGACCGGTCCTGGTCCATCGACATGCAGCGCTTCAACTTCCAGTTCACCGGGCAGCGCTTCTTCCGCATCGAGGACGGCCAGCTCGCCGGCCAGGTGCGCGACGTCGCCTACCAGGCCACGACCACCGACTTCTGGGGCTCGATGGAGGCGGTCGGCGGTCCGCAGACCTGGGAGCTGGGCGGCGCCTTCAACTGCGGCAAGGCCCAGCCGGGCCAGGTCGCCGCGGTCAGCCACGGGTGCCCGACGGCGCTGTTCCGCGGCGTCCGCATCCTCGACACCACCGAGGAGGGCTGATGAGCTCCACGACGCCGACCATGACGTCGGCCACCAGGCCGCAGGACCTCGCCGAGCACGTCCTCGCCGCGTCCGCGACCACCGGGTGCGTCGTCGTCGTGAGCGACGCGCGCGGCGCCCACCTGCGCTGGGCCAACACCACCCTGACCACGAACGGCGCCTCGCACCGCCTCACCGTCACCGTCGTCGCGCTCGTGGCGTCCGACGCCGGGACGAGCGTGGGGTCCGTGACGGGCAGCGCGACGACGGCCGAGCAGGCCGAGGACGTGCTCCGCGCCGCCGAGGCCGCCGCTGCCCAGGCCGCCCCGTCCGAGGACGCGAACCCGCTGCTCGAGCCGTCCGAGGCCGGTCCCGCCGGCGACTGGGACGCGCCGCCCGCCACCACCGGTCCCGAGGTGTACGCCGACCTCGCCCCGGCGCTGGGCCGCGCCTTCTCCGCGGCCTCCGCGGGCGAGCGGGTGCTGTACGGGTTCGTGAACCACGAGGTCGAGACCACCTACCTGGCCAGCAGCAGCGGGCTCCGGATGCGCCACTCCCAACCCACCGGTCACCTCGGCTGCACCGGCAAGTCCGCCGACCTCGGCCGCAGCGCGTGGGTGGGCGTGTCGAGCCGCGACCTGACCGACGTCGACCCCGAGGCGATCGAGGCGGAGCTCGCGCAGCGCCTGGCGTGGGCGGAGCGCAGTGTCGACCTCCCCGCCGGCCGGTACGACGTCGTCCTCCCGCCGTCCGCGGTCGCCGACCTCATGGTCGACGTCTACTGGGGCGCCGGGGCCCGCGACGCGCACGAGGGCGGCAGCGTCTACAGCCGCCGCGGTGGCGGCACCCGCGTCGGCGAGCAGGTCGTCGACCCCCGCGTCTCGCTGTGGTCCGACCCGGCCGCCCCGGGCCTGGGCTCGGCGCCGTTCGTCACCGCCGCCGCGTCGAGCAACCTCAGCTCGGTCTTCGACAACGGCATGCCGCTCGGCCGCACCGACTGGATCCGCGACGGCGTCCTGACCTCGCTGCTCGGCACCCGCCACTCGTCCGCGCTCACGGGCCTCGCGACGACGCCGTACGTCGACAACCTCGTGCTCGAGGTCGACGGCGGCACCGGTGACACCGCGGACCTCGTCGCCGGCGTCGAGCGCGGCCTGCTGCTGACCTGCCTGTGGTACATCCGCGAGGTCGACCCGCAGCGGATGCTGCTGACCGGCCTGACCCGCGACGGTGTCTACCTCGTCGAGGACGGCGAGATCACCGGCGCGGTCAACAACTTCCGGTGGAACGAGAGCCCCGTCGAGCTCCTCGGACGGTTCACCCACGCCTCGGCGACCGTCCCCAGCTTCGGGCGCGAGTGGGGCGACGACTACTTCTCCCGCACCGCCACCCCGGCCCTGCGGGTGCCCGACTTCATGATGTCGAGCGTGTCGCAAGCGCGGTGACCGCCTGGCCTGCCTCAGGACAGGCGGAGGCCCTTGCCCTTCCGGCGCTTGGACGCGCGCTTCCACCGGGCGCGGGCGAGGTCGCGGGCCTCGTCGGCGGCGAGGGCCTCCCACTCGTGCCAGACGCCGTAGGTGAAGGAGCTCTCCCCCGCGGCGTCGGCGGCCGCGGCGGCCTCGAGGAGCAGGGCGCGGCTGAGCCGCGTGTCCTGCAGGGTGCCGAGGGGCTGCTGGAGGTGCTTGGCGGTCGCGGCGACCCGCTCCGCGTCCTTGCCGTACGCCGGCACGAGGGCCTCCCCGGCGTACCTCAGGCGCTTCGCGGCGGACCGCGCCCGGTGCAGGCCGTCGTCGTCGGAGGCGGCGGCGAACCGCTTCGCGACGCGCTTGCCGTCCTTGGCGAGCAGACGGGGGGCGACGTCGCGGGTGCGGCGCTTCGCCTCGGGCGCCCACGGCGGGTCGGCGACGAACCGGTCGAGGTCGGCGAGCAGGGCCAGGTGGTGCGGGGCGGCGAGCTCGGTGGCGGTGGCCGCGCGGTGCTCGCGCATCCGGTCGCGGACGACGGTACGCAGCCGGGTCCGGACGGGGCCGCGGAGCAGCTCGTCGGGGGTCTCGGCCAGCAGGGCCTCGACGCGCTCGGCGGCGACCTCGAGGTCCCGCTCGCCCCCGAGGGCGCGGGTGAGCTGCTGCAGGCCACGCTGCAGCTCGTCGGCGGCCTCGCCCTCGAAGAGCGGCGCGAACGTGCGGAGGGCCGCCCGGAGCCGGCGGGCCGCGACCCGCACTTGGTGGACGGCGTCGGGGCGGCGTCGGCGTACCTCGACCTCGTAGCGGCGCAGCTCGTCGAGCTGCTGGACGAGGCGGGCGTGGACGAGGCGGTGGACCGGTCGCTTCGTGCTGATCCTCGGAGCGTCCTCGGCGGGTGGCAGGACGTCGGCCAGGGCGCGCTCGATCTTGCGGCCCACCGAGGCGGGGACGAAACCCGCGGCGAGCAGCCGCTCCTCCAAGGCGTCGAGGACGTCCTCGTCACCGTCGACCAGCTCGACCTCGACCTCGCGCCAGGCCAGGTAGGTGGTGTCCTCCCGCATCGCGGTGGTCCGGTCGTCGGCGACCTCCGCGAGCACGGAGCCGTCGGCGGCCACCAGGTCGTGGGTGGTGCGCTCGGTGCGGATGCGGGCCACGGGGGCGAGCTCGGCGCCCGCGGTCCAGGCGGTGACCAGGTCGCGCAGCGGCTTCGGCGGGGTCGTGGCCCGGCCCAGCGGGCGCTGCACCTCGTCCCGTCCGCGGCCGACGGGGAGCTTCAGGTGCCAGCCCTCGTCGGCGCCCCCCTCGCGGCGACGCAGGGTGATGCCCGCGCGGGTCAGGCGGAGGTCGACGGTGTCGAGGTACGTCGCGTCCAGCTCGGCCGTAACGGCCGCCCCGAGCGCGGTGACCGGGCCGGTGCCGACCAGGTCGGGGAGCGTCAGCTCCTCGGTAGGCCCGGCGTCGGGGCCGGCGGTGTAGGTCCGCTCGACCTCGTGGTGGCTGCCTGATCGACGGCGGGGGCGACTCGGGGGAAGGTCGGTCACACCGTAGGTGTACCACCGGGCACGACATCGCCCGGTGCGTAGGGGGCCCGGGTGAGCACGAAGGTCCCGAGGTCGAGGTACTCCGCGCCGCCGACCCCGTGCCGCAGGACGACCTCCTCGCCGGTGAAGTAGCCGGCGACGGCCGTGACCCGGCCCTGCACGACGGCGAAGCGGTGCAGCAGGCGGCCCGCCTCGTGGGCCACCATCTCGTCGCCCGCCATCGACCAGACCTGGGTGCGGGCACCCCAGTGCCAGACCCCCAGCAGCGGCGCGAGCTGGGTCGGGACCTCGCTCGTCGGCGTCCACGGCGGCGGCAGCGACGGCTCGCACGCCTCGAGGGTGGCGAGCAGCCGCTCGGCGTCCGCGACGGGGCTGAGGCCGGTCGTGCCGTTGGCGAGCAGGACGGCGCCGGTGCGGCGGACGGGGTCGACGAACAGGGACGCGACGAAGCCCGGCATGGAGCCGCTGTGGCCGACGAGGCCGTCGGCGCCGCCGGGCGCGAGCTGGAGGCCGAGCCCGTGCCGCGAGCCGGGGCCCGCGGCGCCGTCGCCGACCTGTCCGGCGCGGGCCCGGGTGAGCGCGTCGGCCCCGAGGACGTCGGCCTGGCCGTGCAGGAGGAACCCCACCCACCGGGCGAGGTCGTCGAGGGTGCTCCAGAGCTGCCCCGCGGGCGCCATCGACCCGGTCGCGGAGTCCGGCTCCGGGAGCAGCGCCGAGGTCCACGGGTGCACGCTGAACCCGTGGGCTCGTGCGCCGGCGGGCTCGAGCGTCGTCCGCCGCATCCCGAGGGGGTCGAGGACGTCGGTGCGGACCGCCTCGGCCCAGGTGGTGCCCCGCACCCGGGCGTGGACCTCGCCGAGGACGGCGTACCCGAGGTTGGAGTAGTGGAACGTGTGCCCGGGTGGGTGCGGCCCGCGGCGGCCGTTCTCCGCGACCGCGAGCGCCGCGGCGTTGTCGGGCCGTCCGGCCCGCTCCCACCAGGCCCCGGCGGGCTCGGCGGGCAGCCCGCCGCCGTGGCCGAGCAGCTGGCGCAGCGTCGCCCCGCCGTACGGCGCCTCGGGCCAGTACGTCGACGCCGGCGCGTCGAGGTCGACGTCCCCGGCCTCCGCGAGGGCGAGCACGGCGACCGCGGTCATCGTCTTGGTGATCGACCCAATCCGGTACTGCGTGTGCCGGACCGGGCCGGGGACGTCGCCGTACCCGTCCGACCACACGGGGAAGCCGTCGCGGACCACGCACGCCACGACCGACGGCAGCCGGCCGGCGACCTGGACGCGCGCGAGGTCGGCCTGCAGCCGCCGGGCGGTGGACTCGGTGACGCTCACCCGCGGGACGCTACTCGGCGAACGCCTCCAGCGGCGGGCAGGCGCACTGGAGGTTGCGGTCGCCGTACGCCTGGTCGACGCGGGCCACGGGGGGCCAGTACTTGTCGGCGTCGATCCCGGCGGGGAACACGCCCTTCTCCCGGGAGTAGGGGCGGTCCCACTCCCCCACCAGCGCCCGCGCCGTGTGGGGGGCGTGGCGCAGCGGGGACTCCTCGACGGCCCAGTCGCCGTCGCCGACCTTGTCGATCTCGCCGCGGATCGCGATCATCGCGTCGCAGAACCGGTCGATCTCGGCGAGGTCCTCGGACTCGGTCGGCTCGACCATCAGCGTGCCCGCGACCGGGAACGACATGGTCGGGGCGTGGAAGCCGTAGTCGACGAGCCGCTTGGCGACGTCCTCGACGCTGACGCCCGTCTCCTTGGTGAGCCCGCGGAGGTCGAGGATCGCCTCGTGGGCGACCAGCCCGTTCTCCCCGGCGTACAGCACCGGGTAGTGCTCGGCCAGGCGGGCGGCGACGTAGTTGGCGCTGAGCACGGCCGCCGCGGTCGCCCGGGTCAAGCCCTCGGCGCCCATCATCCGCACGTAGGCCCACGAGATGGGCAGGATGCCCGCCGAGCCGTACGGCGCCGCGCTGATCGGGCCGACGCCGGTGCGACGCTCGGTGTCGGGGTGGTCCGGGTGGGAGGGCAGGTACGGCGCGAGGTGCTCGCGGACCGCCACGGGGCCGACGCCGGGGCCCCCGCCGCCGTGGGGGATGCAGAACGTCTTGTGCAGGTTGAGGTGCGAGACGTCGCCGCCGAACGACCCGGGCTCGGCGTACCCGAGCAGCGCGTTGAGGTTCGCGCCGTCGACGTACACCTGGCCGCCGTGGTCGTGGACGATCTCGCACAGCTCGACCACCCCGGCCTCGAACACGCCGTGCGTGGACGGGTAGGTGATCATGATCGCGGCGAGGTCGTCGGCGTGCTCGGTGCACTTCGCGCGCAGGTCGTCGAGGTCGAC
The DNA here is from genome assembly GCF_947489365.1 of uncultured Nocardioides sp. GTDB lineage: Bacteria > Actinomycetota > Actinomycetes > Propionibacteriales > Nocardioidaceae > Nocardioides. Next base: position 55,046 of record NZ_CANLDB010000004.1, on the reverse strand, counting down.
GCCGCCGTCGTCGCCGGACGCCACGACGACGACGCGCATCCCGGCCATCACCGCGGAGGCGGCGTTGGTGCCGTGCGCGGACGACGGGATCAGGCAGACGTCGCGGCGCTCCTCGCCGCGGGCGCGCTGCCAGCCGCGGATCGCCAGCAGCCCGGCCAGCTCGCCCTGCGAGCCGGCGTTCGGCTGGATCGACACGCGGTCGTAGCCGGTGACCGCGGCCAGCCAGCCCTCGAGGTCGGCGACGAGGCGGCGGTAGCCCTCGGCGTCCTCGGCGGGCGCGAACGGGTGGAGGTCGGTGAACCCGGGCAGCCCGATGGCCTCCATCTCGGTGGTGGCGTTGAGCTTCATCGTGCACGAGCCGAGCGGGATCATGCCGCGGTCGAGCGCGAAGTCGCGGTTGGACAGCCTCGCGAGGTAACGCAGCATCTGCGTCTCGCTGCGGTGCGTCGAGAACACCTCGTGCGTCAGGTACGGCGTGGTGCGGGCGAGGTCGGCGGGCAGCGCGGCTGCCGTTTCCGCCGAATCGGCACCGGTCGGCAGCAGGTCCACCCCGAACGCCTTGACGACGCCCTCGGCGGTGGCGTCGGTGAAGGTCTCCCCCACGCTCAGCCCGACGTGGTCGTCGTCGACGTGGCGCAGGTGGAGGCCCAGGTCGCGGGCGACGCCGACGACCTCGGCGGCGCGGCCCGGGACGCGGGCCAGGACGGTGTCGAAGAACGCGTCGTGCACGACCTCGACCTCGCCGGCCCGCAGGGAGGCGGCCAGGCGGGCGGCGTGGCCGTGGACCCGGGTCGCGATGGCGCGCAGGCCGTCGGGGCCGTGGTGGACGGCGTACATCGAGGCGACGACGGCCAGCAGCACCTGGGCGGTGCAGATGTTGGACGTCGCCTTGTCGCGGCGGATGTGCTGCTCGCGGGTCTGCAGGGCGAGGCGGTACGCCGGGCGGCCCTCGGCGTCCTTGGACACGCCGACGAGGCGGCCGGGCAGGTGACGCTCGAGGCCGGTGCGGACGGCCATGAACGCGGCGTGCGGACCCCCGCCGAACAGCGGGACACCGAAGCGCTGCGAGGAGCCGACGGCGACGTCGGCGCCGAGCTCGCCGGGCGGCGTCAGCAGCGTGGAGGCCAGCAGGTCACAGGCCACGACGGCGAGGCCGCCGCGCTCGTGGGCGGCCTCGATCGCGGGGCGCGGGTCCACCACGGCGCCGGACGCGCCGGGGTACTGCACCAGGACGCCGGAGACCCGCTCCGGGAGCGCGCCCTGCTCGGTCAGCCCCTCGGGCGACAGGTCGGCGACGAGCACCTCGAGGCCCATGGCCTCGGCGCGGGTGCGGACGACCTCGATGGTCTGCGGCAGGGCGTCCGCGTCGACGACGAAGGGGCCGGTCGCCTTGCGGTCCGCCCGGCGTACCAGCGTCATCGCCTCGGCGGCCGCGGTGGCCTCGTCGAGCAGCGACGCGTTCGCGGTCGGCAGCCCGGTGAGGTCGCCGACCATGGTCTGGAAGTTGATGAGCGCCTCGAGCCGGCCCTGGCTGATCTCGGGCTGGTACGGCGTGTACGCGGTGTACCAGGACGGGTCCTCGAGCACGTTGCGGCGGATCACCGGCGGGGTGATGGTCGCGTGGTAGCCGAGCCCGATCATCGACTCGGCGGGCGCGTTGGCGCCGGCGATCTCCCGCAGCTCGGCGGCGCACGTCGCCTCGTCGACCGCCTCGGGAAGCGACGGCGGCCGCGTGGTGCGGATGGAGGCGGGGACGGCGGCGTCCATCAGCGCGTCGAGGTCGGCGTGGCCCACGCGCTCGAGCATCGTGGCGACGGCCTCGTCGGCGAGGCCGACGTGGCGGGAGACGAAGGGTGCGGACGACGGTGCTGCAGACGGGACGGTCATGCGGCAGGGCTCCTCGGGGTGGCGACCAGGTCACCTCCCCCTCTGTCACCGCCCCGCGACCTGCGCGGGGCTGCTCCAGAGTTGCCTGGTCCGCACGGTCCGGGTGCCTGAGAGGTTCCGGGGAGGAATTGCCCCTTCGGCGCACCGCACGCCTCGCGGCGTACGACGACTCTCCCGTGCGGGATCGCCAGCGCCGCCCAGGTTACACCGGGGCGGCGCGAGGACGGGGTTCCGCGCGTGGGCGCGGGTCGGGCGGAGCGGGTCGGTCAGCCGGTGGCGCGGGCCGCGCGACGGCGGGCGAGCTCGTCGCCGGCGACCGGCTCGGCCACCTCGGCGGGCTCGTCGTCCGCGGCAGTGCGCTCGCTCGGCAGGTCCGCGAGGGTGCCCTCGATCTCGCGCCAGACGCCGCCGATCGCGATGCCGAACACGCCCTGGCCGCCCTGGAGCAGGTCGATGACCTCGTGGTCGGAGGTGCACTCGTAGACCGAGGCTCCGTCGCTCATGAGGGTGACCTGCGTCAGGTCGTCGGTGCCGCGCTCACGCAGGTGCTGGACGGCGGAGCGGATCTGCTGCAGCGAGATCCCGGCGTCCAGGAGGCGCTTGATGACCTTGAGCAGCAGGATGTCGCGGAAGGAGTAGAGCCGCTGCGACCCGGAGCCCTTGGCCCCACGGACCGTGGGCTCGACGAGGCCGGTGCGGGCCCAGTAGTCGAGCTGGCGGTAGGTGATGCCGGCGGCGTTGCACGCCGTCGGGCCGCGGTAGCCGGTGTCGCTGGGCAGCGGCGAGACGTCGTCGGTGAAGAGCAACCCCTGCTCGTCGGCGGCCTGGGCAGCCTTCTCGAGCCCGGCCTGGTCGTGCTGCCGGTCGGCCGGCTGGTCCTTGGTGCCCACGGGGGTCCTCCATCGTCCGCTCCGCTCGATGTCACTCCCGAGGACCGCGTGAGGGATCAGCGAGGGGGCTGACCACAACGGTGGAGTTTCAACGGAGACAGTTCACGGTAGGCCGGGCTCACCGGGCGGTCAACGCGGCACCCCGGCGTGTCGGTCACGAGTCTCACCTTCATGGTGAGGGTGAGGGCTGGTCGCTGGGTGCGGGCCGGTTTCCCAGGGTAGGCAGTGACCTCGGCACTCACCGTGCCGAATTTCGCACGGGAGGTGCCGACATCCCAGGGCAACCTGGGAACCCGGCACACACCCCAGCCCCCGGAGCGACCGGCCCGCTCAGGACTCGAAGTCCTCGGGGGTGACCTGGTCGAGGAACTCGCGGAACTTCTCGACCTCGTCCTCCTGCTCGGCGGGGACGGCCAGGCCGGCCTCCTCGAGCACGGAGTCGGCGCAGACGATCTTGGTGCCGGTGCGCAGCGCGAGGGCGATCGAGTCGGAGGGGCGGGCGGAGACCTCGGTGCCGCCGTCGAGCACGAGCGTGGCGTAGAAGACGCCGTCGCGCATGTCGTCGATCCGGACCTCGGTCAGCGGGCTGCCGGTGGCCTCGAGGACGTCCTTGAGGAGGTCGTGGGTCAGGGGGCGCGGTGGGACGACGCCCTGCTGGGCGAAGGCGATGGCCGTGGCCTCGACCGCTCCGATCCAGATGGGCAGGTACCGCTCGCCGCTGACCTCGCGAAGCAGCACGATCGGCTGGTTCGAGGGCATCTCGACCCGGACTCCGATGACATCGACCTCGCGCACTCCGTCACCCTACTCCCGGTCCGCGAGCGGCGGGCGGGCGTGGGCACGAGTGTCAGGAGCGGCGCAGGCCGGCGCGCACCAGGGTGGCGTGCAGCCGCACCGAGAGGGCCGCCACCTGGCCCTGGAGCTCCTCGGCGCGCTGCCGGGCGCCGGCGTCGCGGCCGGCGCGGACCGGTGCGATGACCTGCTCGACGAGCCCGATCTCGCGGTCCGCGGCGGTCCGGAACGCCCGCAGGTGACGCGGCTCGACGCCGTACGCCGCCAGGTCGCGCGCGGTGCGCGCCACCAGCAGGGCGTCGGTGTCGTAGTGGGCGGTGCCGGTCAGCGGGGCGATAAGGCCGTACTGCTCGAGCGCGGTGAGCAGGTCGTCGTCCACCTCGGCGACCTTCAGCAGCTCGCGGCGCGACAGGCGCAGCCCGTCGTTGCGGACGAAGGCGTCCGGCGACGGGAGTCCGTCGTCGCCGAGCGCGACGACCGGGACGGTGGGGGTGACGGCCTCGGGCTCGGGCGGCTCGAGGCCGCGGTCGATCGCGTCGAGCTGGTCGCCGATGACCCGGAGCGGCAGGTAGTGGTCGCGCTGCATCCGCAGGACGTAGCGCAGGCGCTCGACGTCGACGTCGGAGAACTTCCGGTAGCCGGCGGCGGTGCGCTCCGGCTTGATCAGGCCCTTGTCCTCGAGGAACCGGATCTTCGGGATGGTGACGCCCGGGAAATCGGGACGCAGCAGGTCGAGGACCTGCCCGATCGTCATCCGGGCAGCCGGTGACGCCGCCGGTGAGGGCGTGGCCGAGTGAGCCGGCATCGTGCGGGTCAGCCCTGCTGGTGGCCGGCGAAGAACACGAGGCGGTACTTGCCGATCTGCACCTCGTCGCCGTCGGTGAGCGCCAGCTCGTCGATGCGGTCGCGGTTGACGTAGGTGCCGTTGAGGCTGCCGACGTCGCTGACGGTGTAGGTCCCCGCGCCGCGCCGGAACTCCGCGTGGCGGCGCGACACCGTCACGTCGTCCAGGAAGATCTCGCTCTCGGGGTGGCGGCCGGCCGCGACCAGGTCCTGGTCGAGCAGGAACCGGCTGCCGGCGCCGGGGCCGCGCTGCACCACGAGCAGGGCGTGGCCCGGCGGCAGCGCGTCGACGGCCGCGGCGTCCACCGGGCTCAGCTGACGGTCGGAGCTCTCCTTCTCGGGGGCTCCGAACGTGATGGTCGCGGTGGCGTCCGTGGGCTCGGCGGCAGGCGAGCTGCCCGTCGAGGTGACGTCGGTCGCCAGCCTGGTGCCGCACTGGGCGCAGAACCGGGCGTCGTCCGGGTTCTGCCTTCCGCAGGCTGTGCAGAACGGCATTGGTGCATCCCTCCGGTGCTGCGTCTCGCCGGCCTCGGCCGATGGCGTGTGCTCGTGCGCCCTCACCACGATCTCCGACCGCGGTGGTTGCCGAACCTATCAGTCAGGACTCGAGGCTCGCCGAGTACGCCGTGGCGTCCATCAGCGAGGTCAGCTCTTCCGCGTCGTCGGGCCGGACCTCGAACAGCCAGCCCTGGCCGTAGGGGTCGGAGTTGACCAGCTCGGGGGTGTCGCCCAGCGCCGGGTTCGTCGCCGTCACGGTGCCGGAGACCGGCGCGTAGACGTCGCTGACCGACTTCGTCGACTCGAGCTCGCCGCAGGTGGTGCCGGCCTGCACCGTGGTGCCGGCCTCGGGGAGGTCGACGTACACGATGTCGCCGAGCTCGCCCTGCGCGAAGTCGGTGATCCCGACGCGGACCGCGCCGTCGCCGTCCGGGTCGGCGACCCACTCGTGCTCCGCCGTGTAGTGCAGGTCCGGTGGGGTCTGGCTCATGGGCGAGGAGCGTACCCACTCCCGCCGGGGACCTACTCCACCGGTTCGGCGAGGTCCGGGGCGGCGTCGGATTCGGTGACCACGGTCTCGACCTCGACGGTCTCGGGCTGCTCCACCGCGATGGTCGCGCCGTCGTCCTCGACGGAGTCCTCGGGCCCGCCGGGGAAGCTGATGGCGCCGCGCAGCGCCGAGGGCTCCCCGATGACGTCCACGACGTACGGCGCCTCCAGCAGCACCCCGTCGACGACCAGGCCCTCCTCGGTCGCCTCGAAGGCCGAGCTGACGACGAGGCGCACCTGTCCGTCGATCTCGATCGCCTCCGCGCCGGCGCTGCGGAGCTCCTGGACGAGGTCGAGCATCGAGTTGATGCTGACCGTGCCCTCGTCGGCGAGCCGGATCGTCAGGCCCGGCCCCGAGACGGGCACGAGCCCGGCCAGCACCGTGAGGTCGTCCGCCTCCTGCTGGGCCTGCTCGAGGGCCGCCCGGCGGCGCTCGGTGCGGTCGAGCAGGTCGGCGCGGGACTGCTCGAGCCGCTCGATCTCGGAGCGTGCCCGCTCGGAGGCGCCGGCCAGGCCGGACAGCGCGTCGATGAGGTCCTGCTGGCGGTAGCCCGCGTAGGTGTCGTTGTTCTCGTTGGCGTTGACCTGGGTCACCGCGCCGAAGCCGACGGCGGCGAGCAGCACGGCCACCACGACCTGGCCGCGTCCCGGTCGCCGGAACGCCTCCTTGAGGCGTTCCCGGCCGTCCCGTGGCTGCTCGTCGGGCACGGAGTCAGGCATGGGATCAGGCATGGAACAGGTGGCGGCGGATGGCCGCGACGTTGGAGAAGATCCGGATCCCGAGCACGACGATCACACCCGTCGAGAGCTGGCCGCCGACCCCGAGCCGGTCCCCGACGTACACGATCGCGGCCGCGATGACGACGTTCGAGACGAACGAGATGACGAACACCTTGTCGTCGAAGATGCCGTCGAGGAACGCGCGCAGGCCGCCGAACGCGGCGTCCAGCGCGGCGACGACGGCGATGGGCAGGTAGGGCTCGAGGCCCAGCGGGACGTCGGGCTGCAGGACCAGCCCGAGGACCACGCCGACCAGCAGGCCGAGGACGGCGATCACGAGGTGCTCCTCTCGGGCAGCTCCGGCTCGTCGACGCCGAGGTCGAGCCCCGGCGGCAGCGTCGCCGCGGGGAGCTCGAGGTCGTCGACGGTGACGAGCTCGACGTCGAAGACCAGCGCCTCGGCGAGGAGGTTGAACTCCGAGCCGGACGACGACTCCGCGAAGCGGGCGGGCATGGTCTGGGGGTCGCCGACCGCCTCCACGACGTACGGCGGGTCGAGGCTGCGGCCGTCGAGGCTGACGGCGGGCCCGGTGCTGGCCACCCGGGTCAGCGTGGCCACCCGGCGGCCGTTGATGGCGATCGCCTCGGCGCCGGCGTTCCAGAGCCCGTCGAGCACCTGGGTCATGTCGTCGGCCGGGTCGCCGTCCGGCGGGTCGTCGAAGGTGAGGCGCACGCCGGGCCCCGTGACGGCGCCGTAGCCGGTGACGGCCCGCAGCCGCGCCAGGCGGGCGTCGGAGGACTCCTGCCGGTCGGTCAGGTCGGCCAGCGTGGCGCTCTCCGCGACGTTGGCGTCGCGCAGCTCGGCGAGCCGGGCCTGGGCGTCGCCCAGGCCGTCGCGTCGCTGCTCCGCCTCGGCGACCAGCGAGGCGCGGTCGGACTCCTGCGCACCGCGGTCCCTGTCGGTCTCGACCGCGGTGACGGTGATGAGCAGGCCAAGCACGGCGACGGCGGCCAGCGCCGGGAGCCCCGCACGCCGACGTCCGGGCGGGGTGCTCGGCGTGGCGTGGCCAGGCTGGGTGGGCTGGTCGGGCTGGGTGGGCTCTGAGTGCCGGGCGTCGGCGCGGCGGCGTGCGGCGACGGCGTAGTCCTCGTCGAGGGCCTGCGCGGTGATCAGCGCCAGCAGCGGGGTGGTGACGTGGGCGGGCAGCGGCGCGGGCTGTCGCGTCGGCGATGCCGGGGTCCTGTGCGGGGCCTTGTGCGGGGGCTTGTGCGGGGCCTTGTGCGGGGTCGGCTCAGCCACGGTGCACCACCCGTCGCTCCGTCGTCGCGAGCAGCTTGCGGACCTGCCAGGCGTAGAGGACCCCGGCCCACCAGTAGAGCCCGATGCCCCAGACCGCGAAGGCCCAGCCGAAGACCAGGGCCATCGTGCCGATGACGCCCTCGTTCTCCCCGAGCAGCAGCAGCGGGAAGGCGTAGAGCAGGTTGAAGGTGGCCGCCTTGCCGAGGAAGTGCACGGGCAGCGAGGAGTAGCCGCGGGTGCGCAGCAGCGGCACCAGGCCCCACAGCAGCAGGTCCCGGAGCGGCAGCGCGATCGCCACCCACCACGGGATCACGTCGCGCAGCGCGAGGCCGATGATGACCGCGAGGATGTAGAGCCGGTCGGCGACCGGGTCGAGGATCTCCCCCACCGTCGAGTACTGCCCGAGCCGGCGGGCGAGGTAGCCGTCGAGCCAGTCGGTGACGCCCGACGCCATGAGCACCACGAGCGCCCAGCCGTCGGCCTCCGGGCCGAGCACCAGCCACAGGAACAGCGGCAGCGCGGCCAGGCGCAGCATGCTGAGCGCGTTCGGCACGGTCCACACGCGTCGCGTGCGGATCGCCTCCTCCCGACGCTGACCTGGCACGGCAGCACCCTACGGCGCACCCCGGCGCCACCGTCCGCGACGTGCGACACGCCGCCGCCGCGTCGGCACGTCTGCGCACCCCAGCACCCTCGAGTCGGCACGTCTGCGCACCCCAGCACCCTCGAGTCGGCACGTCTGCGCAGCGCAGGGCCCTCGAGGCGGCACCCACGGCGGACTCGACGCCGTCCGCGTGCGCGGATCTGCCGACTCGACGCCAGCCACCTGCGCAGATCTGCCGACTCGACCTCGTCCGCGTGCGCAGATCTGCCGACTCGGCCAGGAGGGGACACGGGACCCGGACGCTGCCCCTTGAGCACTTCTTGAGGGAAAACAACTACACCCGACCTTGCTGCGCTCTACCTTTTCGGATATGAGCACCGCGACCGTGGCCCCCAGCCGACGCAGCGTCATGGCGGGTGTCGGTGCCGGGACGGCGGTCGTCGCCGCGACCGCCGTCGCCGCCCCGGCCCAGGCCGCGAAGGCCCGCTACACCCCAGCGTCGTACACCGGCGTGAAGCTGCTGCCCGAGGCCGAGCGCCACCTCGTCTCCCGCTTCTCGTACGGCGTCACGCCCGCCCTCGCGAACCAGGTCCGCAAGGCCGGCGGCGCCCAGGCGTGGTTCGAGCGGCAGCTGACCCCGTCCGCGGTCGGCGACGGCACGGCCGCCGGGTTCGACAGCTGGTGGCCCTCGCTGTCGTACGACGCCGCGAAGCTCTGGGAGCGCAGCCAGGGCACGCTGGAGGGCGGCTGGGAGGTCATGCAGTCCTACCAGCGCTGGCTCCTCATGCGCCGCACCTACTCCCAGCGCCAGCTCTCCGAGGTGATGACGGAGTTCTGGGAGAACCACTTCAACGTCCCCGTCTTCGGCGACGGCGTCTTCACCTTCCGCAAGAGCTACGGCGACGTCATCCGCAGCAAGGCCCTCGGCAGCTTCGAGGACCTGCTCCAGTCCGTGATCGTCCACCCCGCCATGGGGATGTTCCTCGACAACGCCCGCTCCTCGAAGTCGGCGCCCAACGAGAACCTCGGCCGTGAGCTCCTCGAGCTGCACACCGTGGGTCGCGGCACCTACGACGAGGACGACGTCAAGAGCTCGGCCCGCATCCTCACCGGCTACTGGGTCGACATGTGGCGCACCTGGAACGCCTCCTACCGCCCCGAGGAGCACTGGACGGGCCGCGTCGACGTCATGGAGTTCGGCGACGACAACCGCGACCCCGACGGCCGCGGCGTCGTGCGGCGCTACCTGAGCTACCTCGCGAACCACCCCGCGACCGCGACCCGCATCGCGCGGAAGCTCGCGGTGAAGTTCGTCTCCGACTCCCCGTCCGAGGCGCTGGTCGCCCACCTCGCCGAGGTCTACCGCCGCAACGACACCGCCATCGCCCCCGTGCTGCGGGCGCTCGTCGCCACCAGCGAGTTCAAGCGCTCCGCCGGCAAGAAGGTCCGCGACCCCGGCGAGGACCTCGTCGCCACCTACCGGGTGCTGCAGATGAAGGTCGGCCGTCCCACCGCCAGCGACTCGGCGGTCAACGCGATGCTCTGGCAGGTCGCCAACCTCGGTCAGACCCCCGTCTCGTGGCCCCAGCCCGACGGCCCGCCCCTGACCGGCGAGGCCTGGAGCTCGCCGTCCCGGATCCTCGCCTCGTTCGACAACCACTACGCCCTGTCCGGCGGCTGGTGGCCCAAGAAGGACGTCACCTACCGGCCCAAGGAGAAGTGGGTCCCGAAGTTCCCCATCCGCTTCGACCTCCTCGTCGACTACCTGTCGCGCCAGCTGCTGCACCGCCCCTCGGACGCCGCCCTGCTCGAGGCCTGCTGCCTCTCGGTCGGCCTGACGCCCGGCGAGCGGATCCACCGCGATCACGGGCTCGTGAAGTGGAACATGCACCGCGTGCTGTGCACCGTCCTCGACTCCCCCGCCCACCTCACCCGCTGAGCCCCACCCGCCGGCCCCCGCCGGCCGTGCCGAACGGATCGACCATGACCGTCACCGCCTCCCCCACCACGTCCTCCTGCTGCGAGGAGTACGCCGGCCTGTCGCGGCGCGGCCTGTTCCGCGGCGCCGCCCTGCTCGGGGCCACCGCCACCTTCGGCTCGGCCGTGGTCACCACCAGCGCGAGCCCCGCCTCCGCGTACGGCGCCCCGGCGCGCGGCACGCTCGTCCTGCTGTCGCTGCGGGGTGCCGCCGACGGCCTGAACATCGTGGTCCCCCACGGCGACGAGAACTACTACAAGGCCCGCCCCCGGATCGCCGTGCCCAAGGACACCCTGCTCGAGCGCGACGACACCTTCGGGCTCCACCCCGGCCTCAAGGCGCTGCAGCCGCTGTGGAGGGCGGGCAAGCTCGCCGCGATCCACGCCACCGGCATGCCCGCGCCGAACCGCTCCCACTTCTTCGCGATGGAGGAGATCGAGGACGCGGACCCCGGGTCGTCGGCCCGCACCGGCTGGCTGAACCGGTTCCTCGGCCTCGACTCCAACACCTCGTCCCTCCAGGGCATGCACGTCGGCGGCGGGGTGCCCCCGACCTCCCTCTACGGGCCCCACCAGGTGATGTCGACCCGCGGGGCGAGCGCCGTCAAGCTCGCCGGGGACGACGAGTACGCCGTCAACGACGGTCGCCGCCGCTCCCTGCAGAAGCTGTGGGGACGGGACATGTCGCTGCTGGGCCGCAACGTCCGTTCCAGCTTCGCCGCCATCGACGCCTTCTCCCCCGTCCTCGAGGTGGCCGAGGGCCCGCGCAACGGCGCGGCGTACCCCCGCAGCGACCTCGGCACCGCCCTCGGCGAGGTCGCCCGGATCCTGCGCGGCAACGTCGGCGTCGAGGCCGTCACCGTCGACCAGGGCGACTGGGACATGCACACCGACATGGGCAACATGCAGTGGGGCCGCATGAAGGCCAACGTCACCGAGCTCGGTGACGCCATCGCCGCCTTCTTCACCGACCTCGGCCCGCTGGCCGAGGACGTCACGCTGGTGACCCTCAGCGAGTTCGGGCGGCGCGTGAAGGAGAACTCCTCCTGGGGCACCGACCACGGCTACGGCAACGTCATGTTCGTCGCCGGTGCCGGGGTCAAGGGCGGGCAGTACTACGGCCGCTGGCCCGGGCTGCAGAACGCCGACGACGCCGACCTCGTCGTCACCACCGACTACCGCAGCGTGCTGTCCGAGGTGCTGCGGCGACGGTTCGACACGACCAGCAGCGCGGTGTTCCCGGGGTTCCAGCCGGAGACGGTCGGCTTCATGCGCTGAGCGCGTACGGTCGGGCCGTGGCCGAGCCGATGCCCGCGGGCGCGCGGGGAGTCGCGGCCGCGTTCCGCGTCGTCCCGGCGCTGCAGGCGGCACGGCTCGACGAGCACCGCATCGCGCGGCTGAGGACGCGACCGCTCCCCGAGCGAGGTCCCGTGGCCGTCCTGGCGGGCCTGGTCGTCGGCAGGGTGCCTCCCGGTGTCTCCGTCACGCGGCACCGGCACGGCCCGGTCCCGCTGCGCGTCTACGACCCCGCCGGCTCCTCGAAGCGCCGGGCGCTCGTGCTGGCGCTGCACGGCGGCGGGTTCGTCCTCGGCAGCGCCCGCCAGCAGGACTGGCTGCACGGGCGTCTCGCGCAGGACCTGGACGCCGTCGTCGTCGCCCCGGACTACCGCCTCGCCCCGGAGCACCCGTTCCCCGCGGCCGTCGACGACTGCTGGACGGCGCTGCGGTGGGCCGTCGACAACGCCCACGACCTGGGCGCTGACGCCTCGCGGTTGTGCCTGGTCGGCGAGAGCGCCGGGGCCAACCTGGCGGCGGTCACCTGCCGCCGCGCCGTCGACGAGGGGGTGCCGGTGGCGCACCAGGCGTTGCTCTACCCGCCGGTCGACCTCACGGAGGGCCCGGCCGCGACGCGTTCGTACGCCGAGCACGGCGACGCCGCGATCGGCTCGGCCGCGGCGCTGCGGTGGTTCCGGGACGCCTACCTCGGGCCGGACGGCGACCCCGCCGACCCCCGCTGCTCCCCCGCGCTCGCCGACGTGGCCGGGCTGCCGCCGACCCTGGTGCTCCTGGCCGGGCACGACCCGCTGCGCGACGCCGCGGCGTCGTACGCCGACGCGCTGGCCGCCGCGGGCACCCGGGTGCTGGTCGTCGACCACCCGGGGATGCCCCACGGGTTCCTCGGCTTCCCCGGCCTCGCCCGGGACGCCCGCGCCGCGGTGCGGGCCGTCGTGGCGGACGCGGCCCGCGCGCTGGCCTGAACCGGGCTCAGGACGGCAGCTCGGGCAGCTCCAGGTCGCACTCCTCGCGGGCGTGGGCGGAAATGTTCTCGTTGGCCTCCTGGAACTCGGCCGTGTTGAGCGCCTGGAGCTCCCGGCCGACCTCCTGCACGTCCTCCTCGCTGACCCCCTCGGGCAGCTGCCCCTCCGGGCCCAGCCGGGCGAGGTCGGCGTACGTCAGGCCCGCCTCGTCGAGCACGGCCTCGCGCTCGTCGAAGTTCTCGTCGACCACCGCCCAGTCGTCGGCGACGTCGTCGGGCGCGGAGTCCGCGAGCCCCCGGGTCGCCTCGACCGACTCCTCGAGCGCCTCCGGGTCCGGGGTGGTCTCACCGTCGCCGGCGAGCTCGTTGCCCTGCTCCTGCGCGGACTGGAGGTCCTCGCAGTAGCTCTCGGTGTCGTTGCCGCCGATCGCGCCGCAGCCCGACAGGAGGGTGCAGGCCAGCAGGACCCCCACGATCGAGGGGGCGACCGACCGGGCGATCGGTGTGGCCGGGTGGGTGGTGCGTCGCATCTCGTCCTCTCCTCGGCTGCTCGGGTCCAGCATCGCGCATCGGGCCCCTGGGCGGGCTCGGAGGCTCAGAGGTGGTCGGGCACCACGATCGCGTCGGGGTCCTGGCGGACGGGCATGGCCGCGACCGCGGTCCGTCCCAGGCGTACGACGACCGCGACCGCCCCGCGCCTCTTGCGCTCGCTGAGCGCGTCCCAGGAGCCGGGGGACCTGGCGTCGGCGGCGGAGCGCTGCGCCTCGGCGGCAGCGTCCTCCCACTCCTCGGTGGTGAACTCCGGGGTCGCCCCGACGGTGGGGCGGTCGGGCAGGCCCACCAGCAGCGGCAGCACGAGCTCGCCGGCGGCGGCGAGCTTCTCGTAGCGCCCCATCGGGGTGAGTCGCTCCCACCGCTCCTCGACGGAGCCGCGCCCGAAGGGCTTGGTCGCGACCATCAGCTGCTGGGCGACCGCCTTGACCCCGACGGTCATCTCCCTCTCCGTGAACCGCATGCGGCCATTGTCCCGCCTGCTGCCGCCGTCGCCACCGCGGCACTACGGTGACGCGGGTGAGCCGCCCCGTCATCCTCGAGGTCGCCCTCAACGGCGCGACGCCCCGCTCGGTGAACCCCCACGTCCCGCGGACGCCGGCCGAGGTCACCGCGGCCACGCTGGAGGCGATCGACGGCGGCGCCGCGATCGTGCACCACCACACCGACGACACGATGTTCACCGAGACCGGCGTCCACGACGTGGCGCCGTACGTCGAGGCGTGGACGCCGGTCGTCGAGCGCCATCCCGACGCGCTGCTCTACCCGACGATGGCCGCCGGCGCGCGGGGCATCGCCGTCGAGGACCGGTGGGCGCACGTCGAGGAGCTCGCTCGCCGGGGCCTCGGCGGGCTGACCCTGGTCGACCCGGGGTCGGTCAACGTCGGCCTCACCGAGGACGGCGAGGTGCCGGACGCGGCGGCGCCGGGTCCCTACCAGAACTCGTACGCCGACCTCGCCCACATGTTCGCCCGGACCGCCGCGCTCGGGGCGTCCCCGAGCATCTCGATCTTCGAGCCGGGCTTCCTGCGCACGACGCTGGCCTGGCACCGCGCGGGACGGGTCGCGCCCGGCGCGATCGTGAAGCTGTACTTCGGCGGCGACCTCGCGTTCGGCCTGCCTCCCACCCGCACGGGCCTCGACGCCTACCTGGAGCTGCTGGAGCCCTCCGGGCTCCCGTGGTCGGTGGCCGTGCTCGGCGGCGACGTCGTGGCCTCCGGCCTCGCGGCGTACGCGCTGGAGCGGGGCGGCCACCTGCGGGTCGGGCTGGAGGACCACGCCGGCGACCGCACCCCGTCGAACGCCGAGCTGCTCGCGGAGGCGGTCGCGCTGGTGGAGTCGGTCGGCGACCACCCCGCCTCGCTCACCGAGGCGCGGACGCTCCTCGGCATCGGTGGAGCGCGGACGGCAGGATGAGCCCATGACCGCCTACTGGATCGCCATGTACCGCGACGTGACCGACCCCGACAAGGTCGCGGCGTACGCCGAGCTCGCCGGGCCCGCCCTCAAGGCCGCCGGCGGCCGGTTCGTCGTCCGCGGCACCCCCGAGCAAGTCTACGAGGCCGGCCAGGAGCTCCGCACCGTCGTCATCGAGTTCGACTCCGTGGAGGCCGCCGTCGCCGCCCACGACTCCCCCGAGTACGCCGCCGCCCTGGACGCCCTGGACGGCGGCGCCGTCCGCGACATGCGCATCGTTCCCGCCGCGGAGTAGCTCCCCGCGTCCCGAGGCTCGGCGCCGGCGCGCCTCACACCTCGACCACCGTTCGGCCCGCACCTCGATCACCGGTCGACCCCGGAGATCGAGGTGCGAGGCCGGCCACGGCCGAGCCACGAGATCCCGGCAGCGGTCGCCCCGGCTCCGGGCGGGTCTCGTGGCTCGTCGCCAGGGCTCCTCGCACCTCGACCTCCGGCAGTCGCCACGACCCTCACCGGGTCTCGAGGCTCGGCGCCGGCGCGCCTCACATCTCGACCACCGCTCGGCCGCGGAGTAGCTCCCCGCGTCCCGATGACCGATCGGTGTCGCTCAGCGACACCGATCGGTCACCTCAGGTCCCGCAGTACGTCGTGTACGCCCCGAACCCGTCGGGGGCGGGCTGTCGGTAGACCTCGTCGACCCCCGCGGGGTCGTACGGCTGCGTGATGGCCGCGAGCAGCGCGTGCACCGGGGCCAGGTCGCCGGCGGTCGCCGACTCCAGCGCCGACTCGACGAGGTGGTTGCGGGGCACGTGGACCGGGTTGACGCGGTCCATCGCGTCGGCGTCGGGGCCGAGGGCGCGCCAGCGCTCCAGCCACGCGTCGAACCCTTCGAGGTCCAGCAGCCGGTCGCGGGCGGGGGCCGCGTCGCCGCGGGCGGCGGCGGACAGGTCGCGCCAGAAGCCGGTGTGGTCGACCGGCGTGCCGCGCATGAGCTCCGCGAGCTGCTCGGCCAGCGGGCCGACGACCTCGTCGGAGGCGTCCGCGCCGAGGCCCAGCTTGCGCCGGACCTGCTCGGTCCACGCGGCGGCGTACGTCGTTGCATAGCCCTCGAGCGACGCGGTGGCGATCTCGACCGCCTCCTGCTGGTCGTCGGCGACCAGCGGCAGCAGGGCCTCCGCGAACCGCGCCAGGTTCCAGGCGGTGACGCCGGGCTGGTTTCCCCAGGCGTAGCGGCCGCCGGAGTCGATCGAGCTGAAGACCGTCGCCGGGTCCGCGGCGTCCACGAACGCGCAGGGGCCGTAGTCGATCGTCTCGCCCGAGATCGTCACGTTGTCGGTGTTCAGCACGCCGTGGACGAACCCGACGCCCATCCACTGCGCGACGAGCCGTGCCTGGGCGTCGCGGACGGCCTCGAACAGCGCGAGGTACGGCGACGCGGCGTCGGCGGCGTCCGGGTGGTGCCGCGCGATCGCGAGGTCCGCGAGCCGCGTCAGCAGCCCGACGTCGTCCATGGCCCGCGTGAGCTGGAAGGTGCCGACCCGCAGGTGGCTGCTCGCCACCCGGGCGAGCACCGCCCCGGGGAACCACCCGCCGTCGCGGGCGACGTCCCGGCCGGTGGTCACGACTGCCAGCGCACGGGTCGTCGGGATCCCCAGCGCGTGCATGGCCTCGCTGACGACGTACTCGCGCAGCATCGGCGCCAGGACCGCCAGGCCGTCGCCGCCGCGGGCGAACGGCGTCCGGCCGGAACCCTTGAGGTGCAGGTCGTGCAGGCCGCCGGCAGGGTCGCGGAGCTCGCCCAGCAGCAGCGCGCGGCCGTCACCCAGCAGCGGGGAGTACCCGCCGAACTGGTGGCCGGCGTACGCCATGGCCACCGGGGTGGCGCCCTCGGGCACCTGCGCGCCGACGAGGAACGCGACCCCGTCGGGGCTGCGCAGCCAGTCGCCGTCGAGCCCCAGCTCGGCGGCGAGGGGCTCGTTGAGCAGCACCAGCGAGGGGTCCGGGGCCGCCGCGGCCTGCCAGGGCTTCACCAGCTCCGGCAGGGCGTCGGCGTAGGCGTGGCCCAGGTCGGGGGTGACGAGCGAGGCGGTCCCCATCAGCCGTGCGCCTCGACGGCGACGGGCTGCCAGGCGTTCCAGGTCGCCAGGCGGGACTCGTAGTCCTTCGTGGCGATGTCGAGCGGCACCTTCCCGAAGAACACGCGCAGCGGCGGCTCCTCGGCGTCGACGACCTTGAGGATCGCGGCGCGGGTGGCCGTCGGGTCGCCCGGGTCGTTGGCGGTCGGGCGCTTCGAGGCGGCCTCGCGCACGTCGGCGTACGCCGCGATCTCCTCGCTGCGCGTCGCGGACGGCCCCGACCAGTCGGTGGAGAAGCCGCCGGGCTCGATGAGCGTCACGTGGATGCCGAAGCCGGCGACCTCCTGGGCCAGCGACTGCGACAGACCCTCGAGGGCCCACTTCGAGGCGTGGTAGGCGCCGACGGTGGGGAACGCGCTGATCCCGCCGATGCTCGAGACCTGGATGATGTGGCCGGACCCCTGCGCGCGCAGGATCGGCAGCGCCGCCTGGGTCACCCAGGTCGCGCCGAACAGGTTGGTCTCCAGCTGGGCGCGGAGCTCGTCCTCGGTGACCTCCTCGACCATGCCGAAGTGGCCGTAGCCCGCGTTGTTCACCACGACGTCGAGGCGGCCGAAGTGCTCGGCGGCCCGCTGCACCGCGGCGTGGTCGGCGGCGCGGTCGGTGACGTCCAGCTGGAGCGGGAGGACGGCGTCGCCGTACGTCTCGACCAGGGCGTCCAGCGTCTCCGGCTTCCGGGCGGTCGCCGCGACGCGGTCGCCGCGCTCGAGCGCGGCCTCCGTCCACTCGCGGCCGAAGCCTTTGGACGCACCGGTGACGAACCAGACCTTGCTCATGCGGACCACTCCTCTGCGATCGGATGTCTGTGGTCCCAACGCCGGGAGGCGGCCCGGTCCTTCCCGCTCAGCGCACCCGCTCGCCCCGACGCAGCAGCCGGCCGCGGGGCTCGTCGTCCACCTCGGTCCCCCGCACCCACGTGCGCCGGACCACGCCGTGCAGCGTGGCGCCGTCGTACGGCGTGACCGCGTGGCGGTGCCGCAGCCTCGTCGCGTCGACGGTGAACGCCTCGTCGGGGGCGAGGACGACGAGGTCGGCGTCCGCGTCGACGGCGATCCGGCCCTTGCCGGGCAGCCCGACACGGTCGGCCGGGGCGGCGCTCATCCAGCCCACCACCCGCGCGAGGTCGATCCCGCGGCGCCGGGCCTCGGTCCACACCACCGGCAGCATGAGCTGCACCGACGAGATCCCACCCCAGGCGGCGGCGAAGTCGCCGTCCTCGGGCTGCTTGAGCTCGGGCGTGGCCGGCGAGTGGTCGGAGGCGACGTAGGCGAGCGTCCCGTCGAGCAGCGCCTCCCAGAGCCGGTCGGCGTTCGCGGCGTCCCGGATCGGCGGGCAGCACTTGTACGCCGTGGCGCCGTCCGGGACGTCCTCGGCCGCGAGCGTCAGGTAGTGCGGGCAGGTCTCGGCGGTGACGTCGAGCCCCTCGGCCCGGGCCCGCCTGAGCTGTGGCAGGGCGTCGGACGACGACAGGTGCACCACGTGCGTCCGCGCGCCGGTACGACGGGTGGCGTCGAGGAGGTGGGAGATCGCGACGTCCTCCGCGCGGGCCGGCCGCGAGGCGAGGAAGTCCCTGTAGTCCGGGCCGGGCCGCTGCGGGGCGTGGGCGATCTCGTCGGCGTCCTCCGCGTGGGCGATCAGCAGCGAGTCCAGGCGGGCGACCTCGGCGAGGTGCGCGTCGAGCTCGCCGACGGACAGGGGCGGGAACTCCTCCACGCCGGAGTCCAGCAGGAAGCACTTGACGCCGACGACGCCCTCCTCGTGCAGACCCGCCAGGTCGCCGGCGTTGCCGGGCACCGCGCCGCCCCAGAAGGCGACGTCGACGTGGACCTGCGGGGCCGCGGCGTCCCGCTTCAGCGCCAGCGCCGTCACGTCGACGGTCGGGGGCACGGCGTTCAGGGGCATGTCGACGATCGTGGTGACCCCGCCCGCGGCGGCCGCGCGCGTGGCGGTGGCGAAGCCCTCCCAGTGGGTTCGGCCGGGCTCGTTGACGTGCACGTGGGCGTCGACGAGGCCCGGCAGGAGCACCTCGTCGTCGGCGAGGTCGACCACCTGGGCGCCGGTCAGGCCCGTCCCGGGCGGCTCGACGGCGACGACCCGGCCGTCGCGCACCCCGACCTCCGCCGCGCCCTCGCCGTCCGGCAGCAGCACCCGGCGGCCACGCACGACGAGGTCGAGGAGGTCGAGCGGGCCCGACCCGCTGCTCACCGCCGGTGCCACAGCCGTGCGTGGCGGTTGACGTCCTTGTAGAGCAGGTAGCGGAACCGCCCTGGCCCCCCGGCGTAGCAGGCCTGGGGGCAGAAGGCCCGCAGCCACATGAAGTCGCCGGCCTCGACCTCGACCCAGTCCTGGTTGAGCCGGTAGACCGCCTTGCCCTCCAGCACGTAGAGCCCGTGCTCCATCACGTGCGTCTCCGGGAACGGGATCACCCCGCCGGGCTCGAAGGTGACGATGTTGACGTGCATGTCGTGGCGCACGTCGGTCGGGTCGACGAAGCGCGTGGTGGCCCAGACGCCGTCGGTGTCGGGCATCGGCGTCGGGGGCACGTCCCGCTCGTTGGTCACGAACGCGGGCGGCACCTCGACCCCGTCCGCGTGCTCGTAGGCCTTGCGGATCCAGTGGAGCACCGCGCGGACGTCGCCGGCGTTGCGGATCGTCCAGTCGCACCCGGGCGGCAGGAAGGCGTAGCCGCCCTCGCCCAGCGGGTGGCGGTCCCCCTCGATCGTCACCTCGACCGTGCCCTCGGTGACGAACAGGACGGCCTCGGCCCCGGGGTCGTTCTCCGGGGTGTCGCTGCCGCCGCCGGGGGCGAGCTCGACGACGTACTGGGAGAAGGTCTCGGCGAAGCCGGTCAGCGGCCGCGCGATCACCCACATCCGCATGCCGTCCCAGCCCGGCAGGGCCGAGGTGACGATGTCGCGCAGCGTGCCGCGGGGGACGACGGCGTACGCCTCGGTGAAGACGGCGCGGTCGGTGAGCAGGTCGGTCTGGGGCGGCAGGCCACCGCGCGGGGAGTGGTAGGTCATCGGAGGGCTCCTGTCCGGGCGAGGGTGTCCAGCTGGTCGGGGCCGAGGCCGGTGCGGGCGTCGACCTCGTCGGGGTCGACGGCGCCGCACCGCAGGGCGCGGACGACGAACCCGCTCAGCGCCTTGGCGGTGGCGGGCTCGTCCATCACGTCGCCCTCCACCTTCTGCAGGTACGCCGACAGCCGGGTCGCGGCGGCGTCGAGCCCCTCGCGGTAGTAGCCGAAGGTGGCCAGGTAGCGGGTCGGCAGGTGCCCGGGGTGCAGGTCCCAGCCCTGGTAGATCCCCCGCGACAGCGACCGGCGGACGAGGCGGTGGTGCAGCGCCCACGCCGCGCGCGCCTGGTCGGCGTCGCCGGTGGGGACGACGTTCGTCGACCCGTCGGACAGGTGCACCCCGGTGCCGGCCACGGCGAGCTGCATGAGGCCCTTGGCGAGGTCGGCCGCCGGGTGCTCCAGCGACTGGTCGCCGGCCGCGACGCCGATCGAGGCCGAGTAGTCGTAGGTGCCGTAGTGCAGCGACGTGACCCGCCCCTGGCCCGCCGTCAGGCAGTCGGTCAGCGGCACGCGGCCGTCGGCGCCGAGCACGACCGGCGGGGTCTCGACCTGGACCTCGAAGCGCAGCACGCCGGCGGCGAGCCCGAGGGCCGTCTCGAGCCGCTCGCACACCTGGCGCATGGCCTCGACCTGCGCCGCCGTGGAGACCTTCGGCAGCGTCGTCACCAGGCCGGTCGGCAACGGCCCGTGCTCGAGCAGGGTGGTGAGGAACAGGCCGAGGGTGCGGACGCTGCGACGGCGCAGCGGTGCCTCGAGGCACTTGACGCGGAGCCCGACGCTGCGGGGCAGGAGGCCGTCCGCGGCGGCGCGGGCGACCTCGTGGGCCGCGGCGACGACGTCGGCGTCCTCGGTGTCGTCGTCGCGGAGGCCGTACCCGTCCTCGAGGTCGATGCGGAGGTCCTCGACGGGGTCGGTCGCCAGCTTCGCGGCGGCCCGTCGGGCGAGGTCGTCGGCGAGGTCGGGCCGCACCAGGTCCCCGGCGAGCCGGGCCCAGCCGTCGTGCTCGGTGACGAGCCGCGCCGCCTCGTCACCCCACGCGCGTGCCGTGCCGGCGTGGAAGCGGTCGGCCGGCACGTAGACGGTGTGCACCGGCTGGCGCCGCCCGTCGTCGCCCGGGTAGCGCTCGGCGAGCAGCCGGTCCGTGGGTGCCAGCAGGACGTCGAGGGCGTCGAGGTCCGCGGGGCTCAGCATGCGGCGACGCTACCGCTCAGCCCGCCCGCAGCTCCTCCGCGTCGTCGGCGAGCGAGCAGCGGATCAGCGCGGCCCCGACCACCGAGAGGTCGTCGGAGCCGGTGGCGTCCGCCAGGCCCCGCGCGGTGTGGGGCAGGCCGAGCGCGCGGGCGGCGTCCGCCATGCGCGAGTCGCTGCACGGTCGCAGCGACGGCCACACCGCCTGGACCTCGCGGCAGAAGATGTCGGCGCCGACCTCGCCGATCCCCGGCATCTCCCGGACCAGGGCGGCGACCCCGTCGCGGTCGCCGTACGCGCGGTCGCGCAGGCGGCGCAGGTCGCCGTCGTACACCTCGACGACCAGCCGCGCGGTGCGACCGAGCAGCTCGGCCGTCTTCCGCTTGCGCAGGAACCGGGCCTCGGACAGCACCGCGTGGCGGGCGTCGTCGTCCGCCTCGGCCATCGCGTCCGCCGTCCGGTACTCCTGCCGCATCGCGCGCGCGGCCCGCACCCCGAGGTCGGCGGACAGGTTCGCGGACAACAGGTGGGACAGCACGAGCAGCTGGAACAGCGGGGCGGGCTTGTCGGCCGGCGTGATGCCGGCCTCGTCGGCG
Organism: uncultured Nocardioides sp.; assembly: GCF_947489365.1. GTDB lineage: Bacteria > Actinomycetota > Actinomycetes > Propionibacteriales > Nocardioidaceae > Nocardioides. The sequence continues at coordinate 33,767 of NZ_CANLDB010000004.1, read as the reverse complement.
TACGTGCGGCCGTGCCGCTCCAGCAGCCGCGACAGGAGTGCCTCGTGCGTCATGGCCCCCCGGTACCCGGGCGGGCGCGTCAGGCGACCGTGACGGGCTCCGGCACCTCGGCGCGCACGGGCTCGAAGCGCACCACGATGCTCTTCGACGCCGGTTGCCCGCTCGTCTGGTCCACGTGGTCGAGGGGGACCAGGACGTTGGTCTCGGGGTAGTACCCCGCGGCGCAGCCCCGCGGCGTCGGGTACGCCACGACCTGGAACCCGGGCGCGCGGCGCTCCACGCCGTCCTCCCAGACGCTGACGACGTCGACCCGGTCGTTCGGGGCCAGGCCGAGCTCCACGAGGTCGTCGGCGTTGACCATGACGATGCGCCGCGAGCCGTGGATGCCCCGGTAGCGGTCGTTGTCGGTGTACGGGATGGTGTTCCACTGGTCGTGGGAGCGCAGCGTCTGCAGCACCACGTGCCCGGCGGGCGCGCGCGGCGCCTCGGCGGCGTTGACGGTGAACCGGGCGGTGCCCGTCTCCGTGAGGAAGAAGCCCTCGTTCACCGGGTTCGGGAGGCTGAAGCCGCCCGGCTCGGCCACCCGGGCGTTGAAGTCGCCGAAGCCGGGCACGACCCGGGAGATCCGGTCGCGGATCGCGCCGTAGTCGGTCTCGAAGGTGTCCCACGGGACCGTGCTGTCCTCGCCCAGGGTGGCCCGGGCCAGCCGGCACAGAATCGCGACCTCACTCAGCAGGTGCGCCGACGCCGGCTCGAGCCGGCCCGTCGAGGTGTGGACCTCGCTCATGGAGTTCTCGACCGTGACGGACTGCGCCCCGCCGTCCTGGACGTCACGCTCGGTGCGGCCCAGCGTGGGCAGGATGAGCGCGGCGTCGCCCACGACGACGTGCGACCGGTTGAGCTTGGTCGACACCTGGGCGGTGAGGCGGCAGCGCCGCAGCGCCTCCTCCGTGTACGCCGTGTCCGGCGCGGCGCTGACGAAGTTGCCGGCGACGCCCACGAAGACCTTCACGTCGCCGTCGTGCATGGCGTGGATCGCCTTGACGGCGTCCACCCCGTGGTGGCGGGGCGGGTCGAAGCCGAACTCGCGCTGCACGGCGTCGAGGAAGGCGTCGGGCATCTTCTCCCAGATGCCCATGGTGCGGTCGCCCTGCACGTTGCTGTGGCCGCGCACCGGGCAGGCGCCCGAGCCGGGCTTGCCGACGTTGCCGCGCAGCAGCAGGAAGTTCACGATCTCGCGGATGGTCGGCACGGCATGCCGGTGCTGGGTCAGGCCCATGGCCCAGCAGACGACCACCCGGTCGCTGGCGAGCACCTCGTCGCGCAGGCCCTCGATCTCGGCCCGGGTCAGCCCGGTGTCGAGGAGGACCTGGTCCCAGTCGGTGGCGCGGGCGTGGGTGGAGAACGCCGCGAAGCCGTCGGTGCTGCTGTCGACGAAGTCGCGGTCGAGGACGGTGCCCGGGGCGGCGTCCTCGGCCTCGAGGAGCAGCCGGTTGAGCGCGCGGAAGAGCGCGAGGTCGCCGCCGATCCGGACCTGCAGGAAGCGGTCGGCGATGTCGACCCCGCGGCCGAGGACGCCGCGCGGCTTCTGGGGGTTCTTGAACCGCTTCAGCCCCGCCTCGGGCAGCGGGTTGATCGCGACGATCCGGCCGCCGTTGAGCTTCGTCTCCTCCAGGGCGGAGAGCTGACGGGGGTGGTTGCTGCCCGGGTTCTGCCCCACCAGCAGCACGAGGTCGGCGTGCTGGAGGTCGAGCAGGGTGACCGTGCCCTTGCCGGTGCCGAGGGTCTCGTGGAGCGCGGCGCCGCTGGACTCGTGGCACATGTTGCTGCAGTCCGGCAGGTTGTTGGTGCCGTACGCCCGGGCGAACAGCTGCAGCAGGAACGCCGCCTCGTTGCTGACCCGCCCCGAGGTGTAGAACGCCGCCTCGTCCGGGGAGTCGAGCGTCCGCAGCTCGCCGGCGAGCAGGTCGAGCGCCTCCCGCCAGCCGACGGGCTCGTAGTGGTCGGAGCCGGGGCGCTTGAGCATCGGCTCGGTCAGCCGGCCCTGGTCGTTCAGCCACTGGTCGGAGCGTCGGGCGAGGTCGGAGACGGGGTGACGGGCGAAGAACTCACGGGTCACCCGCTTGGTCGTCGCCTCGTCGTTGATGTGCTTGGCGCCGTTCTCGCAGTACTCGTTGGTGTGCCGGTGACCGGGCGCCGGGTCGGGCCAGGCGCAGCCGGGGCAGTCGATGCCGCCGACCTGGTTCATCGTCAGCAGGGTCAGCGCCGTGCGCTGGGGCGACGTCTCCCCCAGCGAGTACTCGAGCGCGTGGCGCACCGCGGGCACCCCGGCGGCGTACTCCTTCGGCGGGGTCTGCGTCAGCTCGCCCGGGGTCTCGTCGTCGTCCGGTGTGCGCATGGTGCTGCCTCTCGTGGGGGTTCGGGCCGTGCCGGGTGAGGGGCTGCGGTCAGCCGTGCCGCCAGCCGGGGACCGACGGGGGCTCGTTCTCGAGGCGCTGCAACCGGCCGCCGCGGATGGTGCCGCGCCAGGTGTCCCCCGCGTCGCCGAGGCCCTCGATGAACGCCGCGAAGTGTCCGAGCTCGGCGGCGACGACCCGTCGTACGACGGGGAGCGTGACGACGCCGGGCCCCTCCCAGGCGGCGCACCGGACGGCCACCGTGACGGTGGTGACCGCGGGCCCCCGGGGGGTGAACGAGACCGTCCCCGCGTGGCGGAGGTCGCGGTCCCAGCTGCGCCAGCTGAGGTGGGAGTCCGGCTCCTGCTCGAGGATCTCGGCGTGGAACTCGCGGGTGAACGGGCCGATGCCGACCAGCCAGCGGGTGACGGCGGGACGGACCTGCTCGACCTCCCTCACCACCGTCATGAACCGGGGGAAGCTCTCGAACCGGGTCCACTGGTCGTAGGCGGTGCGCAGCGGCACCGCCACGTCCGCGGTCACCTCCAGGGTCCTCACCACGGGCTGCTCCCCTCGCCGTCGGGCGCCCGCGGCCTGCGGGCCGCGTCAGGTACCCGCTCCCCCGCCCGTCATCCGACGGCGATGACGCCCCCGGGCGATCGAGGTGCGAGCCCGCCCTCAGACCACCCGGGCCGGGCGGTCGGTGCGCATCACCCGGGCGTACGCCGCGAAGCGGATCGTGCCGGAGAGCCCGTTGGCCGCGGCGAGCACGAGCACCTCGTCGAGGGTGCTCGCGCCGGGGGCGACGCGGCCGAGCCACCACAGCGAGACCGAGGTCAGCAGCACGCCCAGGGCGAGCACCGCGAGGCCCAGCAGCTGGTGGGGCAGCGCGCTGCGCGGGTCGCGGACCCCGAAGGTCCACCGGCGGTTGCCCCACGTGTCGGCGAGCGTCGAGACCACGAGGGCGACGGCGTTCGCCCACTGCGCGTCCAGCGGTGCCCGCAGCAGCAGGTACAGGGTGAAGTAGGCGGCGGTGCAGCAGGCTCCGACGACGAGGAAGCCCGGGACGTTGCGCACCCACCAGGGCATCGACTGCTTCTCCTCCCGACGGGCCTCCGCGAAGCGGGGTACCCGGTCCTGTCGACTCCAGCCGTGACCGCCCCACCGGCCCGCGACCGCGTCCTCGACGAGGTGGCTGCGCACCCCACAACACCGCGGTCGGGCTGACCCATCCCGAGACCCGTCGCCCGGCTGCGCCCCGGCCCTACCCTGCCGAGCGCGGCTGGTCGGCGCCCAGCACCCGGTCCCCGTGACGCCGTACGAAGGCGCGGACGTCGGCGACGAGGGCCTCCGGCTGCTCCATCGCGGCGAAGTGGCCGCCGGCGTCCATCTCGGTCCAGGCGTCGATGGCGTAGCGCCCCTCGCTGACCTCCCGCGGCGCGGCGAACGGCTCGGCCGGGAAGTGGGCGACGCTGGTGGGCACGGTGACCTCGGACAGGGCGCGGTCGCGGGGGTCCTGGTTGCGCTCCAGGTAGATCCGCGCCGCACTCGGAGCCCTGCCGGTGACCCAGTAGAGCATCAGGTTCGTGACCAGGTCGTCGACGTCGTAGGCGTCCAGCAGGCCGCCGTCCCCGAGGTCGGACCAGCCGTGGAACTTCTCCAGCACCCACGCCGCGAGCCCGGCCGGCGAGTCGTTCTGGGCCAGCGTCAGCGAGTCCGGCTTGGTGCCCTGCACCTGGGAGTACGCCCGCTCGCGACGACCGAAGTCCTCCATGTGCTCCAGCCACCCCCGCGTGGCCGGCGAGGGGTCCTCCGGGGGTCGGGCGGACGGCATCGTCACGTGCAGCGCCCGGCACGAGCCCGGGTGGAGCGCGCCGAGCTGGGAGCCGACGGCTGCGCCCCAGTCGCCACCCTGCGCCGCGTACCCGGCGTACCCGAGACCGCGCATCAGCGTGTCCAGCGCCCCGGCGATCCGCGACGGACCCCAGCCGCGCTCCCGGGGCGCCGAGGAGAAGCCGAAACCGGGCAGGGAGGGGACGACGAGGTCGACCGCGTCGGCCGGGTCCCCGCCGTACGCCCCCGGGTCGGTCAGCGGCCCGATGACGTCCATGAACTCCCACACCGATCCGGGCCAGCCGTGGACCATGAGCAGGGGCACCGGCGCCGGTCCGGTGCCGCGGACGTGCAGGAAGTGGACGTCGACGCCGTCGACCTCGGCGAGGAACTGCGGGTGGGCGTTGAGCCGGGCCTCCGCGGCGCGCCAGTCGTACGCCGTCGCCCAGTGCTCGCAGACCTCCCGGACGACCGCGAGGTCGGCGCCGTACTCCCAGCCGACCCCCGGGATCTGCTCCGGCCAGCGGGTACGGCGCAGCCGATCGCGCAGGTCGTCGAGGTCGGCGTCGGGAACATCGACGCGGAAGGGTCGGGGCTCGAGGCTCATGGCCCCAGCGTGTCCGGGCGCCCGCCCCGCATCAACCCGGGCGACCGGGGCACGGGACCGCACGCCAGTGCTCTGCACACCGAGCGGAGTGGTGGACAGGCGGGCCGTCGTCGCGTGAGTCGGATCCGATGCGACGGTCCGCCGATGCAGCGGCCGCGCGGTGGACGCCGGTCCGACGGACCGGCGTCACCCGTGGCGGCGCAGGCCGGGCACGTCACCGGTGCTCACGATCTGCAGCGCCAGCTCCCTGATCTTCACCTCGGACTCCGACGAGATGCGGCCCAGGATCCGGAAGGCGACGTCCCCGGACACCTGGAAGCGCTCCATGACGATCCCGGTGGCCTGCCCGATGACGGTCCGCGTGATGAGCGCCTGGTCGAGGGCGTCGATGCGCTGCGCCGCGGCGAACGCGATCGCGATGTGCGCGGCCAGGACCTGCCCCTCACGGTGGTCGTCGAGGGTGAAGCCGTCCCGGTCCCGGGAGTAGAGGTTGAGCGCGCCGAGGGTGTCCTGGTGCGTGAAGAGCTGGAACGACAGCACGCTGCGCAACCCGGTCTCCTCGACGACCTGGGGTCCCCACAGGGGCCAGCGACGGTCACGGTCCAGGTTGGGGCTGTAGGTGATCGACGCCTCGGTGATGGAGTCCAGGCAGGGTCCCTGGTCGTACCGCACCTGCAGCGCGTCGGCCCGCATCGCCGCCGGGTCGGTGGCCGCGAAGTTCTTGACCTGGCTGCTGCTCGCGCGGCGCACCATCGACAGGCTCGCCGCGTGGCATCCCTCGATGTTCTCGTGTGCGAGCCCGGTGGCCATCGTGTAGGTGGCGTCGGGGTCCAGCTGCATCTGGAGGTCGCGGGCGGCGCCGGCCATCCGTTCCGACAGCCGGCCCGCGTTCTCGTCGCCGGGCACCGGCTCCGTCTCGAGGGGAAGGGACTCAGACATGGGTGGTCCTCACTGGCGAAGGGTCTGGCGGGGCGGTCGGCCGTAGGCGCGGGCGTACGTCGCGGAGAAGCGTCCGGGCTTGGCGAAGCCCCAGCGGGCGGCGATCGCCGCGACCGTGTCGCCGCGGGTGGGGTCGCCGACCTGCAGGTCGTGGTGGGCCCTCTCGAGCCGGACCCCGCGCAGGTAGCCCGTCGGGGTGGTGGCGAGTCCCCGCCGGAAGGCGTACTGCACGGCGCGCGGCGAGGTCCGGGCCGCGTCGGAGATGTCGGCGAGGGTCACCGGTTCGTGGGCGTGAGCCTCGATGAACGCGACCGCGCGCCGCAACGTGGCTGGCCGGTCGGCTCCGGCGTCGAGGTGGACGTCGACGTCGACGTCGGTTGTCGTCCCTGGGGACATGAGGTGGTCCTCACCTGGGTCGCGCCCGCGGACCCGTTGGTGGAGCCCGACGCGATCGCCCCACCGTACGCACACTCTGGCCACGTCGCGCATCGCGAGCCCCGAGCCGGGACCGCGGCCGTTGCCCCGGCTCGCACCGCCGCCTACGGTGCCGCGATGGAGACCAGCGTGCCGATCCTGCCGAGTCGGGACCTCGACGAGACCCTGGCCTTCTACGAGGCCCTGGGCTTCGAGAACCGCGGAGCCCCACCGTCCGAGTGGGGCTATCTCATCCTGGGGCGTGGCGACATCTGGCTCCACTTCGCCGCGGACCCCGAGGTGGACCCCCTCTCCACCGCGGCCAGCTGCTACCTGTACGTCGACGACAGCACGGCGCTGCACGAGCGCTGGGCGTCGGTGGTCGTCCCCGACGCGCCGACGGGGTCCCGGATTGTGCCGCCCGTGGTGACCGACTACGGGATGACCGAGTTCGCCGTCGTCGACCGTAGCGGCAACCTGCTGAGGGTCGGCTCCGGGACCCGCTGAGGCCGCCAGGCGGTCTGACCACGCTCGCGATGTGGGGAAGAACGGGAGAACGGCCCGGAAACGCCCCGATCCGGGCCCGAGATCGACCGGTTGTCCCGTTCTCCCTGACGCGGGGCCGGCTCCGAGGTCACCGCGACCGGGACGACGCGAGACACGGCGTCGGTGATCCCCCGGGAGAGAAGCACAAGGGCCTCTCACCTGCGGTGACAGGTGAGAGGCCCACTGTCGGGCTGACAGGATTTGAACCTGCGACCCCCTGACCCCCAGTCAGGTGCGCTACCAAGCTGCGCCACAGCCCGAGGCGCCCGGCTCGCGAGCGCACCGGAACACTATCGCAGCCCGCTCGGAGGACCCGACCCGGCCCGCGCCCTCCTGCAGACGCCGTTCTGCCCTCGGCGTACGACGCTCCGCGTTGTCGTCGCGCAGGGTTAGGTTCGCCTCATGGGCGACGTGCTGCGGCTTCCCACTCCCGACCTCGACCCGCTGTGGCGGGAGGCGGTGGGCGACGTGCTGCGCCGGTCCCGGCAGGCACGGGGCGACCGGCTGCGTGACGTCGCCGATCGCTCCGGGGTGTCGGTGCAGTACCTCTCCGAGGTCGAGCGGGGTCTCAAGGAGCCCAGCTCGGAGATCCTCGCGGCGGTCTCCGGCGCGCTGGACATGACCCTGCTCGACCTGACCGTCGGCGTCGCCCGCTCCCTGCGACCGGCCGCCGCGACGCCCGGTGCCCTACGCGGGCCACGAGCCCTGGCCGGCTGAGCAGTCCGGCGGGCCCCGGCGCGCCTCAGCGCTTGCGCTTCTCCCGCACCCGCTGCTCCAGCACGATCGGCGTGCCGACGAAGCCGAAGTTCTCGCGCAGGCGACGCTCGATGTAGCGCTCGTAGCCGGCGTCGAGGCGGCCCGACGTGAAGAGGATGAAGGTCGGCGGCGCAGTCTGCGCCTGGGTGCCGAACATGATCTTCGGCTGCTTGCCGGAGCGCACCGGGTGCGGGTGCTCCGCGACGAGACGGCCGAGGAACGTGTTGAGGGCGCCCGTCGAGACACGGGTCTCCCAGCCCTCGAGCGCGGCGTCGATGGCGCGGACGACGCGGTCGACGTGCCAGCCGGTGCGGGCCGTGATGTTGATCCGCGGCGCCCAGGCGACCTGCACGAACTCCCGCTCGACCTCCCGCTCGAGGAAGTGACGGCGCTCCTCGTCGACCAGGTCCCACTTGTTGAACGCGATGACCAGCGCGCGGCCGGCCTCGCGGACGGTCTGGACGATGCGCAGGTCCTGCTCGGAGATCGACAGCTCCGCGTCGAGCACGAGGACGGCGACCTCGGCGCGGTCGATGGCGGTGGTGGTGCGCAGCGAGGCGTACCACTCGTGGCCCGACGCCTGGTTGACCCGCTTGCGGATGCCGGCGGTGTCGATGAAGCGCCAGGTCCGTCCGTCGAGCTCGACGAGCTCGTCGACGGGGTCGACGGTGGTGCCCGACGCGTCGTCGACGACGGCGCGCTCGGAGCCGGCGAGACGGTTCAGCAGGGAGGACTTGCCGACGTTGGGCTTGCCGACGATCGCGACGCGCCGCGGGCCACGCTCGACCTCGAACGTCTCGTCCTGTGCGTCGGGGAGGGCGGCGATGACGGCGTCCAGCAGGTCGCCGGAGCCGCGGCCGTGGACGGCGCTGACCGGGTGCGGCTCCCCGAGCCCGAGGTTCCAGAGCCCGTAGGTCTCGACCTCCTGGCGCTGGTCGTCGACCTTGTTGGCGGCCAGCACGACGGGCTTGCCGGCCTTCCGCAGCACCCGGACGACGGCCTCGTCGGCGTCGGTGATGCCCACCGTCGCGTCCACGACGAACAGGACGGCGTCGGCGAGGGTCACGGCCACCTCGGCCTGGGCGCGGATGGCCTCCGCGAGGCCCTGCGCGTCGGGGTCCCAGCCGCCGGTGTCGACGACGGTGAAGGCCTTGCCGGCCCAGTTCGCGTCGTACGAGATGCGGTCGCGGGTGACGCCCGGGACGTCCTCGACCACCGCCTCGCGGCGGCCGATGATCCGGTTGACCAGGGTGGACTTGCCCACGTTCGGGCGTCCGACCACGGCCAGGACCGCAGGCGTGCTCATATCTCTTCTCCATCCAGGATGAGCCCGGTGTAGGGGTCGTCCTCCAGCTCACCGGGCGCAAGGGGGCCGGGCAGCTCCCGGCCGGTCCGCTGCCGCGCCTCGTCGAGGAGGGCCAGCATGCGCTCCCGGACCAACAACGAGGCACGTGCCACCTGTTCCCGGGTGCGCGGCCAGTCCTGCTGCGCGAGGCGCACGGGCTCGCCGTACACGAGGTCGACGACGGCCCCGCGGCCCGGGACGTCGGAGGCGCGGCCACCGGGCTCGCGGGTGCCGAGGATCGCGACGGGCACGATCGGCGCTCCGGTCACCATCGCCAGGTAGGCGACACCGCGGTGGAACCGCTCGAGGTCCCCTCCCCCGCGACGGCCTTCCGGGAAGACGCCGACGACACCGCCGTCGCGGAGGATCCGCAGGCAGGTGCGGACCGCGCGAGGGTCGTACTCGAACCGGTGCAGCGGGACCTGACCGGCGGTGGCGAGGAAGACGCCCATGCCGCCGGTGAACATCTCCGCCTTCGTCAGCACGTGCGCGGGCCGCGGGCTGAACGCCGCCAGCAGCGGACCGTCGGACCAGCCGAGGTGGTTGGCGGCGAGCAGGACGCCGCCGCGCGCAGGCACGCGGTCGGTGGAGTGGGTGCGGACGGCGAAGCGACGACGGACCAGGCCCCGGGTCAGGGGACGGGCGCCGCGCAGCAGCCAGCGCGGGGGGTGGCGGACGTGGTCGCTGGCGGGCAGGCCGGCACGACGGAGGGCTGTCACGGGGTCCCCGCGAGGGCCGCGATCCGGTCCACGACCTCCTCGAGCGTGGACGACGTCGTGTCGACGTGGACGGCGCCCTCGGCCATGGTGAGCGGCGCGGTGGCGCGGGTGCTGTCGATGGCGTCGCGGGCCAGCAGCGAGCTGCGGACCGCCTCGAGCGCCTCGCTGGTCCCGGGGCCGCCCTCCTCGGCGGCACGCCGGTCGGCGCGGGCGGCGGGGTCGGCGGTCAGGTACACCTTCACCTGCGCGTCGGGCGCGACGACGGAGCCGATGTCGCGACCCTCGACGACGATGCCCGCGCCCGCCGGTCCGGAGGTGGCCCCGGCGATGGCCTCCCGCTGCATCGCCAGCAGCCGGGCGCGCACCTCGGGGACCGCGCTGACCGGGCTGACGGCGGCGTTGACCTCTGCGGAGCGGATCTCCACGCCCACGTCGCGGCCGTCGACGGTGATGCTGGGCGCGGCGGGGTCGGTGCCGGACACCAGGTCGGGCTCGTGGCAGCGGGCGGCCACGGCGGCCGGGTCCTGGACGTCGACCCCGGCCTGCAGCAGCCACCACGTCATGGCCCGGAACATGGCGCCGGTGTCGAGGTAGCGCAGGCCCAGGCGGGTGGCCACCCCGCGGGAGGTGGAGGACTTGCCGGACCCGGACGTGCCGTCGATCGCCACCACCAGTCCGGCGCCGGTCGTCCGCGCGTTGTCAAGGCTGCTGTCCACGGGAGAGCACCCTATCGCTGGGTCTCCCAGCCCCTCTCCCCCAGTGCGTGGCGCAGCACCACGGCGTGGGCGGCGGTGACGGTGAGCTCCACGAGACCGACCGGACGGCCGGGGTCGTGGTCGATGCGCACGTCCTCGATGTTGACGCCGATCTCGCCCGCGTCGGCGAACAGCCGGGCGAGCTCGCCGGGGTGGTCGGGGACGGCGACGTACACCGCGGAGGTGGCGGTGGGCGGGCCGCCGTGCTTGCCGGGGATGGCGCGGACTCCGGCGACCCCGCGGTCGAGGACGGGCGCCAGCTCGCCCCCGGTCTCGACGACCCCGATCAGGCCGTCGAGGTCGGTGCGGACCTGGCGGAGCAGGTCGGCCACGGCCGGGGCGTTGGCGCCGACGATCTGCTGCCACAGCGCAGGGTCGCCGCCGGCGACGCGGGTGACGTCGCGGACCCCCTGCCCCGACAGGGCCAGCTGCTCGGTCGGGGCGTCGGCGAGCCGGCCGGCGACGAGCACGGCCATCAGGTGGGGCAGGTGGGAGGTGCGGGCGACGGCGAGGTCGTGCTCGGCAGGGCTCATCGTCACGGTCACGGCCCCGCAGGTCTCGGCGACCTCGGTGACGGCGGCCACGGCGTCGGGGGCGCTGCCCGCGTGGGGCGTCACCGCCCAGGGGCGGCCCTCGAAGAGAGTGGCCGTGGCGGCGAGCGGTCCGGACCGCTCGCTGCCCGCCATGGGGTGCGAACCGACGTACCGGGCACCGTCGTCGCGGCCCACCCGCGACGCGAGCGCGGTCAGCGGGGCGGTCTTCACGCTGCCGACGTCGGTGACGACGGCGGTGGGGTGGGCGAGCAGCTGCTCGGCGATGACCGCGCCGAGGGCGTCGGGCGGGCAGGCGACGACGACCAGCGCCGGCTCGGGGTCGTCGGGGCGGGCGGCGCGGCCGGCGCCGAGCCCGGAGGCGGTGCGGACGTGCTCCGGCTGCGGGTCCGAGAGCCGGACCTCCCGGCCGGCCCGGGTCAGGGCGAGGCCGACGGACGTGCCGAGCAGTCCGGTGCCGACGACGAGGACCGGGCCGGGCCCGACCGGGGCTCCCGGCGCGTCAGGCATCGGCGTCGGGGACGGCCTGCACCCGGGTGAGGTCGCGCCGCAGGGCCGCGGCGCCGTGGAGGTAGACGTGGGTGACGTCGGCGCGCGGCAGGTCGGTCTCGACGTGCGCGAGCATCCGGACCACGCGCGGCATCGACCGCTCGATCTCGAGCTCGCGCGCGCAGATCAGCGGGACGTCGCCGAAGCCCAGCTGGCGGGCGGCGTACGCCGGGAACTCCGAGGTCAGGTCGGAGGTGGAGGTGAAGATCACCGAGATCACGTCGTCGATCTCGAGCGCGTTCGCCTCCATCACCCCGGTGACCATCTCCGCGACGCGCTCGAGCAGGTGGTCCCGCTCGTCGGCGTCGAGCTGGGTCGCCCCCCGGATCGCACGCACTGCCATGGCGGCAAGGCTAGGGCACCCCGGCGGCACCGCCGGCTGCGGCTCAGGACGGCTGGTAGCTCCCCACGGACCACTGGTTGCCCTCCGGGTCGCGGACGGTCCCGCCGGCGCCGCCGTAGTCCTGGTCGACCACCGGCTGCTCCAGCGTGCCGCCCGCGGCGACGGCCGCCTCGGCGACCGCGCGGACCGCGTCGGCGTCCGCGCAGACCAGGTACGCCGACGCGGCGCCGGTGTTGTGCACCGCCCCGGTGGAGCGCTCGGTGCCGAACATGACGCCCGCGGTGCCGGTCGGCCCCTCCCACAGCCACTCAGCGTGGACGACGACCGTCGGGTCGGCCTCGTCGCGGTACGTCGCGTGCTCGACGAAGCCGACCGCGCGCAGCCAGTCGGTCATCACGGCTGCGTCGCGGACGGAGAAGGAGTGCCACAGGGTCACGGTCGATGCGCTCATGGCCTCACCCTGCCGCCCCGTCGCCCCCGGCGGCTTGGACGTTCGGGAACTCCTGGGCCCGCCACCGCGTCGGCGGCAGGCCGGCCAGCGCCCGCCACTCCCGGGCCAGGTGGGCCTGGTCGGCGTACCCGCAGCGTGCGGCGACGGCGGCGAGCGGTGCGCCGCCGGCGACGAGGCGGTGGCTGCGCTCGAAGCGGGCCAGCCGGGCGAACTCCTTCGGCGTCACGCCGACCTCGGCGCGGACCACGTCCTGCAGCCGGCGGCGGCTGAGGCCGACGTCGTCGGCGACCGACGCCACCGGCACCCCGCGGGTCAGCAGCGCCAGGGACCGGCCGACCTCGGACCGGGCGCGCACCCCGTCCTCGCGGCGCCCCGCGGCGCGGCGCAGCGCTGCCTCCACGAGGGGCGGCCGGGCGCCGGCCGGGACCCCGGACAGCCGCTCCGGCAGGTCGGCGAGCGACGGGTCGACGTCGCCGAGGGTGAGGATCTGGCCCCGGAGCGCCGCGGCGGGCACGCCGAGCAGCAGTCGCGTGCCGAGCGGCGACAGGGCGAGCTGGACGCCGGCCTGCCGCACGCCGTGGTGGATCAGGGCCGACGCGGTGTGGAGCCCGGCCAGCGACGAGGTCAGCCGCGCCCGCGGGCCCCCGGCCCAGCCGACGTCGAGCGGGTCGTCGTACGGCAGGACGAGCGTGAGCCTGGTGGAGGGCATCCCGACGTGCACCCCGGGCTCGCCGACGACGTCGTACGCCGTCAGCGACGCGACGAGGGGCGCCGGGTCAGCCACCCGGCCAGGGTAGGCCGAACCGGTCGGCGGCGCGGCCGTCCGCGAGCTCGCCGCGGTCGGCGGGGTGGGCGAGGTAGTGCCGCAGCATCGCCAGCACGAGCTCGGGGTCGGCCTCCAGCTGCGAGGTCGCCAGCGGCACCCCGCGGACGCCGGCCCGCTGCGCGCCCGGCCACCGGGGGGTCTCGAGGACGATCCAGTCGATCACCGACGCCCCGAGCGCGCCGGGAGCGCTGCGACGGCTCCAGCGCTGGTGGACGGCCGTGACGTCGTCCCAGGCCAGCTCCACCGCACCGCCGGGCAGGACGGCGGTCAGGCCCTCGGGCCACAACCAGAGCCCGAAGCGCAGCTGCGGGTCGCTCGCGCGGATCCGGACGAACCCGACCGCCGCGGCCAGGCCGAGGACACCCACCACGGCGGCCATGACGAGGAGCAGCGGCTGGACGAGCACGCCCACCACGGTGAAGCCGACCGCCCCGGCGAGCAGCCAGACCGCGAGCACCAGGTAGAGCCAGGACGCCGCTGCCTGCGACATGACGGGCATCTCGACGCGCACCCCGTGCCGGCGGCCGTCGGAGGCCGCCACCACGCGTCGCGGTCGGGGCGCCGGCGTGGTCTGCCAGCCCTCGCCGTCGGTGGTCCCGATCATCGGCACAGCGCCATCAGGGGGTCACGGAGGCTCAGCCCGCGGCGTCGAGGAGCAGCCCGAGCTCGTCGGGCGTGAGGTCGCGCAGCTGGCCGGGCTTCAGCCCGCCGAGGTGGAGGGGGCCGAAGACGGTGCGGGACAGCTGCGTGACCGGGTGGCCGACCTCCTCGAGGAGGCGCCGCACGATCCGGTTGCGGCCCTCGTGGATGACGAGCTCGACGATGGAGCGGCCCGGGGCGCCCTCGCGGATCTTCGCGCGGCGGACCTCGACGGGGCCGTCCTCGAGCTCGACGCCGGCGAGCAGGCGCTTCTTGACGTTCGGGTAGACCTGCCCCTCGACCTCGGCGACGTAGGTCTTCTCCACCTCGTACGACGGGTGCGCCATGCGCTGGGCGAAGTCCCCGTCGTTGGTGAGCAGGATCAGCCCGGAGGTGTCGGTGTCGAGCCGGCCGACGTGGAAGAGGCGCTCGGGACGGTCGGCGACGAGGTCGCCGAGGCTGCGCCGGCCCTGGGGGTCCGACATCGTGGAGACGACCCCGACCGGCTTGTGGAGCACCAGGTAGACGTGCTCCGACAGCGGCGGCAGCCGCTTGCCCGAGACGTGCACGACGGCGGTGCGGGGGTCGACCTTCGTGCCGAGGCGGGTGACGACCTCGCCGTCGACGGTGACCTCGCCGGCGAGCATCAGCTCCTCGCAGCGGCGACGCGAAGCGACGCCGTGGCGGGCGAGCAGCTTCTGGAGCCGGACGAGGCCCTCGTCGTCCGGCTCGATGTCGATGTTGGAGGTCGCCTCGTGGTCGCTCATTGCTCCGGCAGTGTCTCGTCCGGCGTCGGGCCGGTCGAGGGCGGGGGCGGTGCGCCGCCGAGCACGTCGTCGTCGAGGTCGGCCATCTCCGGCAGGTACGGCGCGAGCTCGGGCAGCTCGTCGAGGGACTCGATGCCGATGCGCTCGAGGAAGTACGTCGACGTCCGGTACAGGTGGGCGCCGCTCGTGGGGTCCTGGCCGGCCTCCTCGACCAGCCCGCGGGCCAGCAGGGTCCGCATCACCCCGTCGACGTTGACGCCGCGGACGGCCGAGACCCGGGCGCGGGAGACCGGCTGGCTGTAGGCGACGACCGCGAGCGTCTCCAGCGCGGCCTGGGTCAGGCGGGCCTGCTGGCCGTCGATCAGGAACCGCTCGACGACGTGCGCGTGGGCCTCGCGGGTGTAGAAGCGCCAGCCGCCGGCGACCGAGCGGAGCTCGAAGCCGCGCCGCTGCTCGTCGTACTCGTCGGCGAGGCCGCCGAGCGCCTCGGCGACCTCGGTGGTGGGGTAGCCGACGGCCGCGGCGAGGCTCGTGGTGTCGAGCGGCTGGTCGGCGACCATCAGCAGTGCCTCGAGCGCGGGCCGCAGCTCCGACAGCGGGACGTCGAGCGCCTCGTCGGGCGCCGCGTCGGGCCTGGTGTCACGGGGCTGGGTCATCGGGGGCTCCTTCGAACTCGTCGACCTCGAGGGTGGCGGAGATGTCCTCGGTGTCGTCGTCGCCGGTCCACCGCACGCCGAGCTCGGCGAACGACTGGGCCTGCTCGAACGCGACGACCCCCTCGCGGAACAGCTCGAGGAGGCTGAGGAAGCGGGCGACGGTGGTCTGGGTGTCCGGGGAGTCGGCGCACAGCGCGCGGAACGTCGTCGTCCCCGACCGGCGCAACCGCTCGGCGATGAGCACCGCCTGCTCGCGGACGCTGACGCGGCTGACGTGGATGTGGGCGAGGCCGACCTCGGGCTCCGGCTTCGGCGCCATGGCCAGGGCGGCGAGGCGGGCGAACTCGGCGAGACCGATCCCGATCAGCACCTCGGGGAGCAGGCTGGCGAACCGATCCTCGAGCCCGACCGCCCGCGGGTGGCGGCGGGCCTCGGCGGCCAGGCGCCGCTCGAGGACGCCGGCGACCTGCTTGTAGGCGCGGTACTGCAACAGGCGCGCGAAGAGCAGGTCGCGGGCCTCGAGGAGCGCGAGGTCCTCGTCGTCCTCGACGTCGCCGGCGGGCAGCAGCCTCGCCGCCTTGAGGTCGAGCAGCGTCGCGGCGACGACGAGGAACGACGACGTCCGGTCGAGGTCCCACGTCGGCCCCCCGGCCCTGACGTGGGCGATGAACTCGTCGGTCACCCGCGAGAGCGCGACCTCGGTGATGTCGAGCTCGTGCTTCGCGATGAGGGAGAGCAGCAGGTCGAAGGGACCCTCGAAGTTGTCGAGCCGGAGCGTGAACTCCGGAACCTGCTCGCTCACCGGCTCATGCGCTCACACTCAGGACGAGAGCCGGCGTACCAGCTCCGACTCGCTGCCCTGCTCGTCCAGCTCGGCGAGCGCCATCGCGATGGCCGCGCGGACGAGGCGTCCACGGTCGACCGACAGACCCTGACGTCGCAGGGACAGCCGGGCCTCCTCGAGGTCGAGCAGCTCGGAGGAGGTGACGTAGACCGTCATCTTCTCGTCGTGCTTGACCCGACCGCTCGCGGTCCGGGCGCCGGGCTCGGCGGCCGGGGCTGCGGGCTCGGGCGCCGCGGTCAGGTGGGGCTTCTCGTCGGTGGGCCGGAACAGGTCGTCCGCGGCCGGGAGGCTCACCCGCCGTGGCACCGGTCCAGCACCTCCTTGGCGAGCTGGCGGTACGACCCCGCGCCGGCGGAGCTGGAGGCGTAGTTGGTGATCGGCTCCCCCGCGACGGTCGCGTCGGAGAACTTCACGGTCCGGCGGATCACGGTGTGGAACACCTTGTCCCCCCAGGCCTGCACCAGGCGCTCCATGACCTCGCGGCTGTGCAGCGTGCGGCCGTCGTACATGGTGCCGAGGACGCCGTCGACGACGAGGTCGGGGTTGAGCCGCTCCGAGACCTTGTCGAGCGTGGTCTTGAGCAGGGCGACGCCGCGCAGCGCGAAGTACTCGCACTCGAGCGGCACGATGACGCCGTCCGAGGCTGTCAGGGCGTTGACGGTCAGCAGGCCGAGGCTCGGCTGGCAGTCGATGAGGATGACGTCGTACTCGGCGAGGGCGGGACGCAGCATCCGCTGCAGCGTCTGCTCGCGGGCCACCTCGTGCACGAGCTGCACCTCGGCGGCCGACAGGTCGATGTTGGAGGGCAGCAGGTCCATCCCGGGCACGCCGGAGGGGACGATGACGTCGTGGACCGTGACGTCGCGCTCCATCAGCAGGTTGTAGATGGTGAAGTCCATCTCGTGCGGGTTCAGACCGAGGCCGACCGACAGGGAGCCCTGCGGGTCGAAGTCGACGAGCAGGACCTTGCGGCCCATCTCGGCCATCGCGGCACCCAGGTTGATGGTCGTCGTGGTCTTGCCGACGCCACCCTTCTGGTTGCACATGGAGATGACACGGGCGGGACCGTGCGTCTCGATGGCCGGCGGGTCCGGGAAGGTCGGCATGGGCCGACCCGTCGGACCGATCTCCACGGGAGCGACGTCGACGGCGTCCGGCTGCGGCAGCGGGTCGGCCGCGCGCAGCTCCTCCCGGGTCGTCGCGGGGTCGGGCTTGGGGACGGGCCGCTCGAACGGCAGCGGCTCAGGGGAGGTGGACCTCTGCGGACCCCTCTCGGCGTCCGGCCGGGGCTGAGGCATCGGCGGACGGGGTGGCATGGCGGGCGCGGGACCTGCGTGCATGTTCACGTCGTCGACGCTAATTGTCGACTCGACGACTTGTGCGCTCCCACGCCCGGCGTGTCGCATCCGCCTCAGAAACCTCAGCCGTCACGGCTGTGCACTGACGGCTCGATCGAGCCCAGTGCCGCAGATCGCACTCACCTGGTGCGTGCGATCTGCGGCGCTGACCCGTCGCCGCCGGTCGAGGTGCGAGCGAAGCGAGCCACGGGACCCAGCCAGCCGTACGACCACCCGCACCACGGTGGTCGAGCCCCGCGGCTCACCCCGAGGTCCCACCGCCGGGCCATGATGACGCGATGACCCAGGGCAGCATCGACGTCGTCCTCCTCGACCTGGACGGGGTCGTGCGTCTCTTCGACCTCGAGCAGACCACCGCGGTCGAGACCCGCCACGGTCTGACGCCGATGACGCTGATCGCGGCCGCCTTCGACGAGGAGGCCCTGCACGCCCTGGTGCGCGGCCGGACGACGAAGCGCGCCTGGCTCGACGGCATCGCCGCGCGCACGGGCGCGCCCGCGGCCGTCGAGGAGTGGGCCGCGCAGCCCGTGACGGTCGACGCCGACGTGGTCGCGCTGGCCCAGGAGGTCCGTGCCACCGGGCGCCGCGTCGTCCTGCTCACCAACGGCACCGACGAGTCCCGGGCCGAGGTCGGGGCCCTGGGTCTCCTCGACTCCGTCGACGGGCTGCTCGTCTCGGCCGAGATCGGCGAGGCCAAGCCCGACCGCGCCCTCTTCGACCACGTCGCCGCCGCGCTCGGCGCAGACCACGCGGCGATGCTGCTGGTGGACGACTCGCGGGCCAACGTCGAGGGCGCCGTCGCCGCCGGGCTCCACGGCCACCTCCACACCGACGCCGCAGCGTTGCGGGCCGAGCTGGAGAGACGGGGCGCGATCGGCTAGAGCCGCCGCATCGCCAACGTGCGTACGACGGCCTCGCCGACCTCGTCGGACGCGTCGAGGTCGACCTCGGCGTCGAGGACCCAGTCGCGGTGGCCCTCCGGGTCGAGGACGGTCTGGCGCACCCGCCAGATCCGCCGTCCCTCGTCGCTGTCGGGCTCGACGGTGAAGAGCTCCGGGCCGCGGGCGTCGCCGTCGGTGCGGATCTCGTCGTGCTCGCCGTAGTACGCCTCGAGGGCGGCGTCCCAGGCGGCGGCGTCCATCGCGGACGAGGGGCCGCCGAGGTCCGCGGACGTCGCCTCGAGCGCGGCCAGACCGTCGACGTCGTCCCGCGCGGCGAGCTGCACCCGGCGGAAGACCGTGTTGCGGACCATGACCGTGAACGGGCGCACGCGCTCCGACAGCGGCCGTGGCGGCGGCGGGGGCGCGCCGGGGTCCCGTCCCTCGAGCGCCACGGGCCCGGCGCCGGTCAGCGCCTCCCACTCGTCCAGGAGGGAGGAGTCGGTCTGGCGGATAGTCTCGCCCAGCCACTCCTCGATCTCCTCGAGGGCCGCGGTGCGGTGCGCGTCCGGCACGACCTGACGCAGCGAGCGGTACGTGTCCGACAGGCAGCGCAGCACCAGGCCCTCGGACCGGGCGAGCTGGTAGCGCGACACCAGCTCGGTGAAGCCCATCCCCTGCTCCACCATGTCCCGGACGACGGAGGCCGGCGTCATCGCGTCCGCCGGCAGCCACGGGTGGCCGAGCAGGTAGTCCTCCCAGACGGTCTCCAGCAGCTCCCGCAGCGGCTGCGGCCAGGTGACGTCCTCGAGGAGGACCATCCGCTCCTCGTACTCGATGCCGTCCGCCTTCATCGCCGCCACGGCCTCGCCGCGGGCGGCGTGCTGCTGCGCCATGAGGATCGCCCGCGGGGTCTCCACGACCGCCTCGACGACGCTGAGCACGTCGAGGGCGTGCGTCCGCGCCGCGACGTCGTCCGCCGCGGCCTCCGGCACCGGCAGCACCTCGAGGGCCCGCAGCGCGAAGTGGGCGAGCGGCGAGTCGAGCCCGAACCCGGTCGGCAGGTCGACGGTCAGCACGAAGCGCCGCCCGTAGCCGTCCGGCTCGTCGAGTCGGGTCAGCACGCCGCTGTCGGCCAGCGACCGCACCAGCCGGACGGCGCGCCGCGCCATCCGCGCCCGCTCGCGGGGCCGCTGGTCGTGGTTCTCGTAGACGAGCCGGCGGACGACGGCGGTCGTGTCCTCGTCACGTGCCGCGACGTTGACGAGCATCGCGTTGTCGACCTTCATCCGCGGCACGAGCGCCTCGGGGGTGCCCTCGACCAGCTTGGTGAACGTGTCCTCGGTCCACACGACCTCGCCGTCGGCGGGCTTGCGGCGCTGGACCTTGCGCCGCTTCTTCGGGTCGTCGCCGGCCTTGGCGAGGTTGCGGGCGTTCTCGATGACGTGCTCGGGCGCCTGGACGACGACCCGGCCACGGACGTCGTACCCGGCCCGCCCGGCGCGGCCCGCGATCTGCTGGAACTCACGCACCTTCAGCACCCGCTGGCGGCGGCCGTCGTACTTCGCGAGGCCGGTGAACAGCACGGTGCGGATCGGCACGTTGATGCCGACCCCGAGGGTGTCGGTGCCGCACACCACGACGAGCAGCCCCGCCTGCGCGAGCTGCTCGACGAGCCGGCGGTAGCGCGGCAGCATCCCCGCGTGGTGCACGCCCACGCCGTGCCGCAGCAGCTTGCCCAGCGTCCGCCCGAACCCGGCCGCGAAGCGGAAGCCCTCGAGCCGCTCGAGGATCCGGTCTCGGGCCTCGCGGGACGCGACGGCCGAGCGCAGCAGCGTCGTGGCGTGGGCGACGGCGTTCGCCTGGGTGAAGTGGACGACGTAGACGGGGGCGTCATCGTCCTCGATCAGCTCCGACAACGTCTCGGCGAGCGGCGTCATGGCCCACGTGAACGCCAGCGGCACGGGCCGCTCCGCGTCGGCGACGACAGCCACCTCGAGACCGGTACGACGGGTGAGGTCCGCCGCGATCGTGCTCATGTCGCCGAGGGTCGCCGACATCAGCAGGAACCGCGCGTCGGTGAGCTCGAGCAGCGGCAACTGCCACGCCCAGCCGCGGTCCGGCTCGGCGTAGTAGTGGAACTCGTCCATCACGACCCGCCCGGCCGGGGCGTCCGCGCCCTCCCGCAGCGCGACGTTCGCGAGGATCTCCGCGGTCGCGCAGACCAGTGGCGCGTCGGCGTTGACGGCGGCGTCGCCGGTGAGCATCCCGACCCGCTCGGCGCCGAAGGTGGCCACGGCGTCGAAGAACTTCTCGCTGACGAGCGCCTTCACCGGCGCAGTCAGCCAGCCCCGCTCCCCCGCCGCCAGCGCCGCGAACAGCGCCGCCGTGGCGACCAGCGACTTCCCCGACCCGGTGGGGGTGGCGAGGACGACGTGGGAGCCGCTGAACAGCTCGATGACCGCCTCGTCCTGGTGCGGGTACGGCGCCAGGCCGCGGCCCTCGACCCAGGAGGAGAAGGCGTCGTACAGCGCGTCGGGGTCGCGACCGAGCCCGCGTTCGCGTAGGTCGTCGGCGAGGTCGCCCAGGGACGCGACGGCGGTGTCGGTCACGCGCGGGCCCGGGGGTGCGCGGTGGCGAAGACCTCGCGCAGGTTGTCGACGGTGACGAGCGTGTAGACCTGGGTGGTCGTCACCGAGGCGTGGCCGAGCAGCTCCTGGACGACGCGGACGTCGGCGCCGCCGTCGAGCAGGTGGGTGGCGAAGGAGTGCCGCAGCGTGTGCGGGGAGACGCCCTGGGCGAGCCCGGCCCGCTCCGCGGCGCGCGACAGGACGGCCCACGCGCTCTGGCGCGACAGCCGGCCGCCGCGGGAGTTGAGGAACAGCGCGGCGCCGCCGCGGCCGGAGCCGACGAGCTCGGCACGTCCGCGCACGAGGTAGGCATCGACGGCGTCGCGGGCGTAGCGCCCGACGGGCACGAGCCGCTCCTTGCCGCCCTTGCCGCGCAGCAGGACGGTGGCGTCCTCGGGGTCGCGGTCGCCGGTGGTGACGTCGTCGACGTCGAGGCCGACGGCCTCGGAGATCCGGGCGCCGGTGCCGTAGAGCAGCTCCAGCAGCGCCCGGTCGCGCAGCGCGAGCGGGCCCGCCACGGCGCCGTCGGGACCCTCCGGTCCGCCGGCGGCCTCCAGCAGCGCCTCGACGTCCCCGACGCCGAGGGCCTTGGGGAGCCGCTTGGCGGGGGCGGGCGGCTTCACAGCGCCGGCCGGGTCGACCTCGGTGAGCCCGTCGCCCACGGCGAACCGGTGGAAGCCGCGGACGGCGACCACGGTCCGGGCGGCCGAGGCCGCGCCCAGCGGAGGGTGGTCGGCGTCCCCGGTGCGCAGCGCGGCGAGGAAGTCGGTGACGGTCGCCTCGGTGACGCTGTCGAGGTCGGTCACCCCGGCGGCGTCGAGGAAGCCCAGGTAGCGGCGCAGGTCACGGCGGTAGGAGCTCAGCGTGTTCGCCGCCAGGCCCCGCTCCACGGCCAGGTGGTCCAGGTAGCCCCGGACCGCCGCGCCCAGGGGCTCGGCCCGGGCTTCAGCCACGCGTCACCAGAGGTCGCCCGGCGACGCCGCGTCGATGCCGTGGGCCTCGCCCACGGGCGAGGAGTACAGGCGACCCTCGTGGGTCGAGAGCCCCCCGGCGAGCGTCGCGTCGAGGCGGCAGGCGTCGCGCCAGCCGCGGTCGGCGACCGCGACGACGTACGGGAGCGTCGCGTTCGTCAGCGCGTACGTCGACGTGTTCGGCACCGCGCCCGGCATGTTCGCCACGCAGTAGAACGTCGAGTCGTGCACCGGGTACGTCGGGTCCGCGTGCGTGGTCGGACGGGTGTCCTCGAAGCAGCCGCCCTGGTCGACGGCGATGTCGACGAGCACCGAGCCGGGCTTCATCCGCGACACCAGCTCGTTGCTGACCAGCTTCGGCGCCGCGGCACCGGGGATCAGGACCGCACCGATGACCATGTCGGCCTCGGTCACCTGCTGCTCGATCGCCAGCTTGGACGACGCCAGGCCGCGGACGCGGTTGTCGTAGCGCCAGAAGGACATCCGCAGCTTGTCGAGGTCGGTGTCGAGGAGCGTGACGTCTGCCCCCATGCCGAGGGCGATGTTCGCGGCGTTCTGCCCGGACACGCCGGCGCCGAGGATGACGACCTTGGCGTTCGCCACGCCGCCGACGCCGCCCATGAGCACGCCGCGGCCGCCCTGGGCCTTGAGCAGCGAGTGCGCCCCGACCTGCGGCGCGAGGCAGCCCGCGACTTCCGACATCGGGTAGAGCAGCGGCAGGCCGCCCGACGGCAGCTGCACCGTCTCGTAGGCCAGGGAGGTGACGCCGCGCTCCATGAGCTCGACGGTCAGCGGCCGGTCGGCGGCGAGGTGGAGGTAGGTGAAGAGGGTCAGGCCCTCCCGCATCCGGTGGTACTCCTCGGCGACGGGCTCCTTGACCTTGAGGACCATGTCGGCCTCGCCCCAGGTCGCGTCGGCGTCCGGCATGAGCCGCGCGCCCGCGGCGGCGTACTCCTCGTCGGGGATCTGCGAGCCGGCACCGGCGCCGGTCTGCACGAGCACCTCGTGGCCGTGCGCGACCAGCTCGTGGACACCGACGGGCGTGATCGCCACCCGGTACTCGTGGTTCTTGACTTCCTTGGGTACGCCGACCTTCACGTCCGCACCCTAGCCATGCCGGTGTCCCCGGTCATCGATGGCGTCACAGACGGCCGCGACGGCGCAGCGCGTCGTACGCCAGCAGCGCCGCGACGACGGGGCTCGTGCCGAGCCTCCCGTCCAGCGCGGCCTCGAGGAGGTCCTCGACGGGGGCCCAGAAGACCTCCATCTCGGCCTCCTCGGCGTGCAGCTCGAAGTCGCCGCGGGAGACGTGCGAGAGACCGCGGGCCAGGAAGACCTCCTGCACCTCGTCGCTGATCCCCACGCTGGGCCGCAGCGTGAGCAGCGGCCGCCAGTCGGTGGCCTCGAGCTCGACCTCCTCGCGCAGCTCGCGGACGGCGACGTCCACCGGGTCCTCCCCCGCGGCGTCACGCAGGCCGGCCGGCAGCTCGACGAACCATCCGGGCCCGGCGTGGCGGTACTGCCGCAGGCAGCAGACCCGCTCCTCCCCCGGGGTCGCGTCGTCGACCGCGAGGACGACGACGGCACCGGGGTGCTCCATCACGGTGCGGGAGTGCGTCTCGGTGTGACCGGGCCGCCGGACGACGTCCTCGCGCAGGTTGACCACCCACTCGCCCTCGTAGAGCGGGCGGGAGCTCACGACCTCCCAGGAGCCCTCGCGGTCGGCGAGGTCCTGCGGGTCGGCGCCGGCGTCGCTCACGCGTCGACCTCGACCCAGCGGCGCTCGAGCGTGGACTCGTCGATCGGGATCCGCAGCTCGCGCTGCCGGGTGATGGCCGCGTCCACCAGCCCCGCGAACAGGGGGTGCGGGCGGGTGGGTCGCGACCGGAGCTCGGGGTGCGCCTGGGTGGCGACGTAGTAGGGGTGGACGTCGCGCGGCAGCTCCGCGAACTCGACGAGCCCGCCGTCGGGGCTCAGCCCGGAGAAGACCAGGCCGGCTTCGGTGAGCTGCTCGCGGTAGGCGTTGTTGACCTCGTAGCGGTGGCGGTGACGCTCCTCGACGGTGGTGGCGCCGTACGTCGCGGCGACGACGGAGCCCTCCGCCAGCTCCGCCGGGTAGAGCCCGAGCCGCATGGTCCCGCCCAGGTCGCCGGCGCCCTCGACGTACGCCTCCTGCTCGGCCATCGTCGCGATGACCGGCTCCGGGGTGCCGGGGTCGAACTCGGTGGAGCCGGCCCGCTCGAGGCCGGCGACGGTGCGGGCGTACTCGATGACCATGCACTGCAGGCCGAGGCACAGCCCGAGGGTGGGGATGCCGTGGGTGCGGGCGTAGGTGAGGGCGCCGAGCTTGCCCTCGATCCCGCGGATCCCGAACCCGCCGGGCACGCAGATCGCGTCGACCTCGGACAGCTGCTTCGCGGCGCCGGCGGGGTCCTCGCAGGAGTCCGAGGGGATCCACCGCAGCTGCACCCGCGCCTCGTGCGCGAGGCCGCCGGCCCGCAGGGCCTCGACCACGGAGAGGTAGGCGTCGGGCAGGTCGACGTACTTGCCGACGAGGCCGATCGTCACCTCCTCGCGGGGGTGGTGGACGCGGCGCAGGAGGTCGTCCCAGTCGGTCCAGTCGACGTCGCGGAACGGCAGGTCGAGGCGGCGGACCACGTACGCGTCGAGGCCCTCGCGGTGCAGCACCTTCGGGATGTCGTAGATCGACGGGGCGTCGGCCGCGGTGACGACGGCCTCCTCGTCGACGTCGCACATGAGCGCGATCTTGCGCTTGATGCTCTGCGGCAGCTCGCGGTCGGCGCGGCAGACGATGGCGTCGGGCTGGATGCCGATGGAGCGGAGGGCAGCGACCGAGTGCTGCGTCGGCTTCGTCTTCAGCTCACCGGACGGGCCGATGTAGGGCACGAGCGAGACGTGGATGAAGAAGCAGTTCTGGCGGCCGACGGCCTGGCGCACCTGACGGGCCGACTCGAGGAACGGCTGCGACTCGATGTCGCCGACGGTGCCGCCGATCTCGTGCAGGACGACGTCGACCCGACCGCCCCCACCGCCGCCGTGCTCGCCCATCGCCAGCATCCGGTCGCGGATCTCGTCCGTGATGTGCGGGATGACCTGCACCGTGTCGCCGAGGTAGTCACCGCGGCGCTCGCGGGCGATGACCGTCGAGTACACCTGCCCGGTCGTGACGTTGGCGATCTGGTTGAGGTCGGTGTCGAGGAACCGCTCGTAGTGGCCGATGTCGAGGTCGGTCTCGGCGCCGTCGTCGGTGACGAAGACCTCGCCGTGCTGGAACGGGTTCATCGTCCCGGGATCGACGTTCAGGTAGGGGTCGAGCTTCTGCATCGTCACCCGCAGCCCGCGGGCCTTGAGGAGGTTGCCGAGGCTCGAGGCCGTGAGGCCCTTCCCGAGCGAGGAGGCGACACCCCCGGTCACGAAGACGTGCTTGGTCTGGGCCGGGGCGTGATGCAGGTCCTTCACGGAACTCCAACCTACACTCCGCGCGGCACCTCAGCCCGCAGGCGTGGGCACGGGACCGTCGGCGCCGTGCACGCCCCACGCCCCGCGGACGCCGTCGTCGGCGCGGATGAGCGCCAGGACGGCCAGGACACGGCCCGCCTCGAGGTCGACCCCGTCGACGGTGCCGACCCCGGCGAGCGCGCCGGCGTCCCGCAGGCGACGCATGGCACCGCCTGCCCCGGAGGCGACGTCGTCGACCACGACCGTGCCGACCGCGCGCTGCGCGAGACCCGTCAGCAGGCCCGTGGTCACGGCGTCGACGGAGCGTGTGGCGCCGGCGTCGCCGGCGGAGTCGTCGCTGCCGAGGACGACCAGCACCAGCGGCGCGCGGGTGCGGACGGCGTCGGGGCCGGTGAGCAGACCGGAGCGTCGCAGGCTCTCGGCGACCGCGTCGGTGGCCCGCACCGGCGGCTGTCCGGCGGGCTCGCGGCTGGCCAGCACCATGCCGAGCAGGCCCCCCATGCGCTCGTACGTCGGCGCGTCGGCGTCGACGGGCAGGTCCGGGTTCTGCGCGAGCAGGCGGCGGCCCAGGCTGTCGACGAGCGCGGTGCCGGACGGACCGGCCAGCTCGGTGGTGGCGCCGAAGGTGCCGGACACCCGGGCACCGGCAGCGGCGACCTGCTCGCGGAGCCCGTCCACGACGTCGTCGTCGGCGCCGGGCATCGTGAGGATCGCGACGTCGCGGCCGGCGAGCCGGTCGTCGTACACGCGGGGGGCGGTGGTGAGGGCGAGGGCGCCCGAGGCCTCGAGGGCGCGGACGGCGGACGCGTCGGTGAGCGCGGGCGCCGCGCCGGTGCGGGCGGCGAGCTGGTCGGTGCCGGTCCCGACGTCCGAGAGCGGCCCTGCGCCGACGGCGATCCCGACGGCGAGGGCCAGCACGGTCGCCGCGGCCGGGGCCAGGCGGCGTCGCAGGCTGGTGGGAGCGGGCATCAGCGGATCGACTCCCTCACGGTGCGGACCAGGTCGGCGACGACGTCGACGCCGGCGGCGGCCCACTCCTGGCCGACCGGCGTGACGAGGACGGCGGCGAGCAGGGCCAGCAGCCCGACCAGCAGCACGCCGACGACGTGGCGCAGGCCGACGCGGCCGGCGTACACCCCGGGCAGGGCGGCGGCGTCGACGAGCTTCGGGCCGATCTCGAGGCGGGTGAGGTGGCTGCTGCCGAGCCCGGGACGGTCACCGTCGAGGAGCTCCTCGAGGGTGGCGCGCATGCCGACCCCGACGACGGCCGAGGCGCCGCGGTGGTGGGCCAGCAGGAGCGCCGCGTCCTCCGGGGTGGCGGCGGTGCGCAGGGTGAGCGGCGTCAGGCCGAGCCGGGCGAGGCGGGCGTCGGTGTCGCCGGCGGTCCCGCCCCGGGGCTCGACCAGGACGACGTCGGAGGCCCGGCGCAGGACGGCGGCCGGCGGCAGACCGCGGTCGTCGTCGGGCGCGGAGACCACGACGACGTCGGGCGGCATGCCCACGTCGGAGGCGACCACGGCGCCGGTGTCCACGCCGATCACCACGGGGCGCTGCTCGCGGACGAAGGCCCGGACCGCGCGCAGCTCGGCGCGGTGCTCGTGGCCGGCGCCCACGACCACGACGGGACGGCCGGCCATGGTGGTCGAGGGGTCCGGCAGGCCGGCGCCGTGCAGCAGCAGCCGGTGCTCGCGACGCAGGAACTCGCCGGTGTGCAGGGTCAGGGACTCGAGGTGGGCGCTCATGGAGGTCCGCGCCTCGCCCTGCAGCTCCACCACGCTCGCGGCGTCGAGGACGCGCCCCTCGAGCGGGTCGGACCCCTCCGCGTGCAGGCGGCCCTCGTGGATCCGCACCTCGGCGCCGTCCCGGACGGCGTCCAGGACCCTCACCCCGACCCGGTCGAGGTGGACGACGCCCGCGTCGGCCAGCAGGCCCGCGCCGAGGGTGGGGAACCGGCCGGAGATCGACGACGAGGCGTTGACCACGGCGGCCACGCCGGCGTCGATCGCGGCCTGGGCGGTGGCCCGGTCGAGGTCGGTGCGGTCGAGGACAAGCACGTCACCGCGTCGCATCCCGCGCAGCGTGGTGTCGCGGCGACCGACGGCACGACCCACGACGCGGGCGCGGCCCGTCAGGCCGGGCTGGGTGTCGGGACGGCGGGTGCGCACGGAGAGCCTCATCGGACGACCATGCTGGCACCGGCGGACCCCGCCTCCCGGCAGGTCGGACGGCGCGTCGGGGCTCAGGTGGTGCTGCGGGCGGACTCGAGGAGCTCGCGGGCGTGCGCCATCGCGGAGTCGGAGTCGTCGACACCGGCGAGCATCCGCGACAGCTCCCGCTCGCGGTCGGCCTCGTCGAGCACGGTGAGCCCCGACGTGGTCACGGAGCCGTCGCTGGCCTTCTCGACCACGACGTGGCGGTCGGCGAAGGCGGCGACCTGGGGCAGGTGGGTGACGACCAGGACCTGGGCGGTCCGGGCGAGCCGCGCGAGGCGCCGTCCGACCTCGACGGCGGCACGCCCGCCGACACCGGCGTCGACCTCGTCGAAGACGAACGTGGGCACGGGGCTGGTCCCGGCCAGGGTGACCTCGAGGGCGAGCATCACCCGTGACAGCTCACCGCCCGAGGCGCCCTTGTGCAGCGGACGGGCCTGGGCGCCGGCGTTGGCGGCGAGCAGGAGCTCGACCTCGTCGAGCCCGGAGGCGGTGTGCGCGAGCCACCGCTTCCCCACGCGCAGCGGGTCCCCCGGCGCGGGGTCGTTGGGCGTCGCGGGGGCGGTGGACTCGGCCTGGGTGACCCGGACCTCGACGACGGCGTGGGGCATCGCGAGCCGCGTGAGCTCCTCCCCCACCTCGGTGGACAGCCGGACCGCGGCCTCCTCGCGCAGGGCGGAGAGGCGGGCGCCCGTGGTGGCGAGCTCCGCGCGCAGCGCGTCGCGGCGCGTGCGCAGGGCCTCGATCTCGTCGTCGGTGCCGTCGAGCTCGAGCAGGCGGGCCGAGCCGCGCTCGGCCCACGCGAGCACCTCGTCGAGGGTGTCGGCGTACGTCCGTGTCAGCGCCGTGAGGGCGGCGCGGCGCTCGGAGACGGCAGCCAGGCGGGCGGGGTCGACGTCGAGCCCGGTCGCGTACGACGCCACGTCGGAGGCGAGGTCGGAGAGCAGGTAGCTGACCTCGGTGGCGCGGTCGGCCAGCTCGGCGGCCGCGGGGTCGTGGTCGCGGACGGACTCGAGCAGCGAGCGCGCGGCACCGACGGTGGCGACGGCGTCGGCCCCGCCGGACTCGCTGGACAGGGCCTCGCGGGCCTGCTCGGCGGCGGTGCGCAGCTCCTCGGAGTGCCCGAGGCGGGACTCCTCGGCGGCGAGGGCTGCGTCCTCCCCGGGGACCGGGTCGACCTCCTCGATCCGCGCCAGCGCCTCCCGGAGGGTCTCCGCCTCGCGGGCGCGCTCCCGGGTGGCGCCGAGGACCTCGGCGAGGCGGCGCTCGGTGGCGACGAGGTCGGCGTGGGCGACCCGCCAGGCGCCGAGGGGCTCGGCGAGCGCAGCGGCGCCGAACCGGTCCAGGGCCTCCCGCTGGGCGGAGGCCCGGAGCAGGCGGTGCTGGTCGGACTGGCCGTGGACGGCGACGAGCGGCTCGGCGAGGCGGGCCAGGACGGAGGCGGGGACGGAGGCGCCGCCGACGAAGGCCCGACTGCGGCCCTCCGCCGAGATGGTGCGGGCGAGCAGGACGGTGTCGTCCTCGACCTCGCCCCCGGCCTCCTCGACCTCGTCGGCGAGACCCGGTGACGCGCCGGCCCGCACGAGGCCCTCGACGCGGGCGCTGGAGCGGCCCGCGCGGACGGCGCCGGAGTCGGCCCGCCCGCCGAGCAGCAGCCCCAGGGCGGTGACGACCATGGTCTTGCCCGCACCGGTCTCGCCGGTGATGACGGTGAGCCCGGGTCCGGTGCCGAGCTCGAGGGTCGAGGAGTCGATGACGCCCAGCCCGGTGATGCGGATCTCCTCGAACACCGGCTCAGCCCTCCCCGGGGCCGGGCGCGCCGCGCCAGCCGGCGACCGGCAGGCGGAACTTGGCGACGAGCCGGTCCGAGAACGGCGCCTGGTGCAGCCGGACGAGCCGCAGCGGACGCTCACCGCGGCGCACCTCGACCCGGGCCCCCGGCACCAGGTCGACGGTCCGGCGGCCGTCGCACCAGAGCACCCCGGCGCCGTCGGGGCGGTCCTGGACCTCGACCGACATCACCGACCGGGGGTCCACGACCAGCGGTCGCGCGAACAGGGCGTGGGCGCTGATCGGCACCATGAGCATGGCCTCGACCTGCGGCCACACGACCGGGCCGCCGGCGCTGAAGTTGTACGCCGTGGAGCCGGTCGGGGTGGCGAGCACGACGCCGTCGCAGCCCCAGCGGGACAGGGGCCGGCCGTCGACCTCGACGAGCACCTCGACCATCCGCTGCCGCTCCGCCTTCTCCACGCTGGCCTCGTTGACCGCGAAGGTCCGCGTCAGGACCTCGCCGTCGAGCAGCACCAGGACCTCGAGGGTGAGGCGGTCCTCGATGTCGTAGCTGCGGTCCACGACGGCGTCGATGGTCACGGCGAGGTCGTCCTGCTCGGCCTCGGCCAGGAAGCCGACGTGGCCCAGGTTGACCCCGAGCAGCGGGATGCCCGAGTCGCGGGTGACCTCGGCCGCCCGCAGGATCGTGCCGTCACCGCCGATGACGACGGCCAGCTCGCAGCCGGCACCCGGCCCGCCGGGGCCGGCGTCCTCGGGGGACCAGACCTCGTGACCGGCCGGCACGGGACCGTCGCCGATCAGGTCGGCGGCCTCGCCCGGCAGCAGCCGGACGGCGACGCCACGCCCGGCGAGGGCCTCGGCACAGGCCTTGGCGACCGCGCACGACTCGGCCCGTCCGGTGTGCGCGAGGAGCAGCACGCGGCGTCCCGCGGTGGGCTCCGCGGCGAGGTGGTCGGTCACGGCGCCAGCCTCTCACCCCGCTCCGACACCGCCGCGGCCACGGCCTCCGCGTCCAGCTGCGCGGGACCTCGGCGCAGCCACGTGAAGAACTCGACGTTGCCCGACGGGCCCGGCAGCGGGCTGCGGACCACGCCGACCACGCCCCACCCGAGGCGGTCGGCCTCGGCCAGGACCCCCTGCACGCTCTCCAGGTGGAGGGCGGGGTCGCGGACGACCCCGCCCTTGCCGACCCGGTCCTTGCCCACCTCGAACTGCGGCTTGACCATCAGCACCAGGTCGCCGTCGGGGTCGGTCACGGCGACCAGGGGCGCCAGGAGCAGGCGCAGCGAGATGAACGAGAGGTCGCCGACCACGACGTCGACCGCTCCGCCCAGGAGCTCCGTCGTGACGTCCCTGATGTGGGTGCGGTCGTGGACGTCGACCCGCTCGTCGGTCCGGATGCTCCAGGCGAGCTGGCCGTAGCCCACGTCGACCGCCGCGACCCGGGAGACCCCCGCGCGCAGCAGGACGTCGGTGAAGCCGCCCGTGGAGGCGCCTGCGTCGAGGCAGCGTCGGCCTTCCACCCGCAGCCCCTGGGGCACGAAGGCGTCCAGGGCCCCGGCCAGCTTGTGCCCCCCGCGGGAGACGTAGCCGGGGTCGTCGGGGTCCTCGCGCACGACGACGGCGACGTCGAGCGAGACGGCGGTGGCGGGCTTGGTCGCGACCACGCCGGCGACGGTGACGCGGCCGGCGTCGACCAGCGCGGCGGCGTCACCACGGGACCGCGCGAGCCCCCGACGTACGAGCTCGGCGTCGAGGCGCTGTCGACGCGGGCTGCCGGAGCGGGCCATCAGACCTCGAGAGCCGCCCGCAGCTCGCGGTGGGCCTGCTCGTACGCCGCGAGGTGCTCGCCGACCGGGCGGTCCTCGAGCCCGTCGAGCGCCGCCACCGCGGCCTCGACGACCCCTGCCTCCGCGAGGTCGGCTTCGGTCTGGTCCTCGTCGTCCACGTCCCGCACGCTACCGGCCGGGCGGGGTGACGCCGTCGACGTCCGCGGGCGAGCCGTGCTCGTCGAGGTGCTCCCACAGCGCGCAGGCCGCGGTGCGCCACCAGTCCGCATCTCCCCCGTCGCCGGACACGGCGAGCGAGCCGTCGGTGACGGTGGCCGTCCACCCGTCGGCCTCCCAGCCGTCGTCACCCCGACGCGGCGCCCGGTGCGGCTCGTGCAGCCCACCGAGGTCGGGGGCGAGGTGGGTGGGGCGGTGCTCGGCGGCGATCCCCGCCAGCTCGGGCAGACCCGTGACGCCGGTGAGGACCAGCAGCGAGTCGACCCCGACGGCGTGCGCGCCCTCGATGTCGGTGTCGACACGGTCGCCGACCATGAGGGGACGCTCGCCGCCGACCCGGCGGATGGTCTCGTGCAGCAGCGGGGGCTGCGGCTTGCCCGCCACCGTGGGCTCGACGCCGGTGTAGCGGCGGAGCATGTCGACCAGGACCCCGTGGCCGGGGGCCCGTCCGCGGGCGGTGGGGATGGTGTGGTCGGTGTTGGACGCCACCCAGGCCAGGCCACCCTCGACGGCGACCGCGGCGCTCATGATGTCGCTCCACAGGACGTCGGGCCCGTAGCCGGTCAGGAGGACGACGGGGTCGCCGTCCAGCCCGACGGGCTCGAGGCCGACCTCGCGAACGGCGGCGTCCAGGCCCTCCCCGCCCAGCAGCAGCACCCGGGCGCCCTCGCCGTGCTCGTCGACGACGAGCCGGGCGGAGGCCTGCGCGGAGGTGACGACGTCGTCGACCTCGGCGGGCACACCGAACCCGGTGAGGCGCTCGGCGACCACCGCGGCGGGGCGCGAGGCGTTGTTCGTCACGAAGGCCAGCCGGGCACCGGCGTCGCGTGCCGCCGCCAGGTGGTCCGCCGCGCCGGGCACGGGATCGGGGCCGACGTAGACGA
This sequence comes from uncultured Nocardioides sp., assembly GCF_947489365.1. GTDB lineage: Bacteria > Actinomycetota > Actinomycetes > Propionibacteriales > Nocardioidaceae > Nocardioides. Next base: position 1,620 of record NZ_CANLDB010000004.1, on the reverse strand, counting down.
CCCCGTCGAGGTCGAGCATCACCAGGTCGTGGGTCTCCACCAGCGGCGGTGAGTCCGGCAGCACGAGGGTCTCCTTCGCTCCGCGAGGGTCCGCCCTACGATCGTGGGGTGGACGAGGTGACGGTGACGACGCCACCCGTGGTGGCCGCGCCGTTCCGGCTGCTGCCGTTCCGGGCGATCAGCCTGGACCCCCGCCGCACCGGTCATCGTGGTGTGGCGCGCGTCCTGGCGCGACCCTACCGAGCCGTGACGGAGCGTCTGGACGAGTGGGAGGCCGGTGGACGGCTGGTCCGCGACCCGCAGGCCGCGGTGTACGTGCACGAGTACACGACGTCCGGCATCACGGTGCGGGGCCTCGTGGGGTCGCTGGACCTCACCCACCTCACCGAGGGCTCGGTCGAGCCGGCGGTGCTGCCCCACGAGGGCGTGCACCTCGACCAGGCCGCCGAGCTCACCGACCGCATGCGCGACATGGGCGTCAACCCGGCTCCGATCCTGCTCGTCCACCGGGCACGGCCCGTCACCCGCGCCGCGGTGTACCGCGCGATGGCCGCCGAGCCCTGGCAGTCCTTCGAGGACGCCGAGGGGCAGCGGCACCGGATCTGGGCGGTGCGGGAGCCGGCCGCCGTCCGCGCGCTGCAGGACTCCCTGCAGCAGACCCAGGCGGTGATCGCCGACGGGCACCACCGGTACGCCGCCTACCTGCGCCTGTCGCAGGAGCAGCCGGGCACGGCCTGGGACCGCGGGCTCGTGATGCTCGTCGACCAGGACGACACGCCCCTGTTCCTCGGGGCCATCCACCGCGTGCTCCGCGGGGTCGGGCTCGACTCCCTGCGGGCGGCGGTACGGCAGGCCCCCGGTCTGGAGTGGGCCGAGGTGGGCGAGAGCGACGCCGTGGCGGCTCTGGGCCCGGGCTCCCTGGTCCTCACGGACGGCGAGCGCTGGGCCGTCACCACCTTCGCGGGCGCGACCGCGGACGCCGTCCGGTGTCGCGCCGCCGTGGAGGTCCTCCACCACGACGTGCTGCCCCACCTCGAGCCGTCGCCCGTCGCGACGGAGTACGTGCACCGGGTGGACGCGGCCCTGCACCGCACCGAGCCCGGTCGGACGACGGCCGTGCTGCTGCCGGCTCCCGGCTTCGACGTCGTGCACCGCATCGTCTCCGAGCAGGGGCTGCTTCCGGAGAAGGCCACGTCGTTCCAGCCGAAGCCGACGACGGGCGTCCTGATGCGCTCCGTGGTCGACGGCTGATAGCAGCCGACCCGGTCCGGGAACGACGAAAGGCCCCTCCGTGAGGAGGGGCCTTTCGCTTTCTTCAACGTAGTAGTCCGGCGGCGTCCTAGTCTCCCACAGCCTCTCGACTGCAGTACCTTCGGCGCTGGAGGGCTTAACTTCCGGGTTCGGTATGGATCCGGGTGTTTCCCGCTCCGCCATGGCCGCCGTGACATCTGTGAACCGTCTGGTGGTTCAGATACCGCAGAGTGGACGCGCGACCCCCTGTCAGGGGAGTCAAGATCTTGTTCGTTACGTGCGTTGTCGGGCCTTGCTCAGTGACCGTCAGTTGCTCCACCGTTCCCCATGACTGGGGGTTCGTGGTGGGTCTCGTGGCGGGTGGGTGGC